>CAVVOD010000004.1:0-814121 GCA_963749835.1 uncultured Acidobacteriota bacterium | reverse complement strand
CAAACCAGTACGCGTCTGACAAGACCACCGCGCGTTTGATACCGGCCCGGTCCAGCATGGCGACAAGGTGTTCGCCGACAACCGGTTGTTCCACGTCATAAGGCAATCGGTCACGACGGCGATAAGCATTCTGCAATGCTGCCCCGGCGGGACTGAGGAGATGCTGATGGTGGTCGACTAGCGGGACAACGTTGTTGTTAAGCAGATCCTGTCCATCGGCCTTCCGACAAGATCCAGCCGCCAGCGCGATCAACAGCAATATCGCCGTCAATACACGCATGCGCTGTCCTCCGGATTCGCCGAACGGAGCGTGGCCCGGCGCTTAAGGCTCGAATACCGGCGGACCTTAATACCACGTTCGGATCCACTCGCGACGCGCGCAGCGCAGGATCCACGCGCTGTTCGAGTGTCGCGCGATCGAGCGGTGGAGGGCGTCCCGCGAGGGTCGCGCGAGGCGGTGACTGCTCGCGGAAGTGCAGCGACGCCGCGCCCATGACCATGGCCGACAGCACTGCCGCCAACGGACCGGAGGTCACCCGATGCATGACAGCCATCGCCATCTGTCAGGCGGCAAGAGCGCCGCTATGCTCTAAGCACCGCGTTCGGATCGAGTCGCGACGCTCGCCAGGCTGGCAGCAAACATGCCACCGCTGCGACGATGATCATCGTGGCAGTCACGCCAGCAACGGTGGGCAGATCTGTTGGCCCCACACCGAACAACAGCGACGCGATCAGCCGGCTCAGACCGAAGGCCCCCGCGAGTCCAACCACCACACCGATCCCCGTGAGGAGAAGGCCCTCCCTCATGACGTGGACGAGCACGCTGGATCGATCGGCGCCGAGCGCCATGCGAATGCTGATCTCGTGGCGGCGCTCCGCAACGAGGGAGGACAAGACGCCATACGTCCCCACGGCGGCGAGCACCAGTGCCAGGCCGGCAAAGAGCCCAAGGAGTTGCGCCAGGAAGCGAGGTCGCTGGATGGATTCAGCAACGACCGTCTCCATATCGCGAAAGCGCTTGACTGGTACAGCCGGGTCCATTTCATGGATCACGCGCGCCACAGTCTGCGACAATGCCGCTGCAGGAAGGGTCGTGCGCAACAGGACGTGGTTGAGTGGCACGCTCCCCTGCGCCACAGCGACCTGCGGAACTGACCAGTAAAGCTCGGTTCCTGTTTCCTGATCAACGCCCAGCTGCTTGACATCCTTCGCCACTCCCACGACGGTGAACCACGGCAGCTGATCGTTGCTGCCCGGCTTGACGCGCTGCCCGATGGGGTCTCGTCCTTTCCAGAACCTCTCTGCGAACTTCTCGTTGACGATGGCGACAAAACCTGAGGAGGTGGCATCGCCTGGCTGAAAGCTGCGCCCGCGTACGATCGGGATGCCCATCGTCTCGAAATAGTCGTGGCATCACGTACTGATAGTAATCAACGACTTGGAACGGCCCCAGCGGCGGCACCGTGACGTCGGCGACGCGTGTATCCCACTTGAGGGGCGGCCGATTCGGCGGCAGCCCCGACATGGCCGTCGCTGCCTCCACACCAGGGACGGGGCGGAGCGTGTCGAGCACACGCTGAAACGCCTGCAGTCGACTCGTCGCCGTTGCATAGGTCTGTTCCGGCAAGTTGATAGAGAACGTCACCAGGCGCGACCTATTGAATCCCAGGTCGACGTTCGCGAGATTGTAGACGGTGCGCATGAGCAGGCCCGCGCCGATCACGAGGATGACGGCCACCGCGACTTCGGCCATCACCAGGCCGCGGCGGACGTGACGGCGTGTCCCGCCGCTGGCGCCTTTGCTGCCGGCGTCGGTGAGCGTGACGCCGAGATCCTTCACGCCGATGTGCCGAAGCTGCGCCAGCCCGAAGAACATGGTGGTGGCGATGGCGACGCCACAGGCAAACAGCAGCACGGGCAGATCGACGCTGACCTCGGTCGATCGAGGCAGAGCCCCGGGGTATGCCTGTGCGAGTGCGCGGAGACCTACATAGGCGAGCCACACCCCCAGTGCACCGCCTGCGATCGACAGCAGCGCGCCCTCGGTCATGAACTGCCGCAGGAGACGGCGCCGGCTCGCACCGAGGGCCGTGCGCACCGCGAATTCACGCCGGCGTATGGCCGCACGCGCCAGCAGGAGATTCGCTAAATTGGCGCAGGCGATCAGCAGCACCAGCCCGGCGGTCGCCTGAAGCATCCAGATCGCCCGGCGGGCAGCGCTCACGATCTGATCGTGGAGCGGTGCCAGTTGCAGAATATGACCGGTGTTGGGAGCGAACATGTGATTGCTGACGCCGACACGCTCGCCCCAGTGTTCGTTGAGCGTCGTCAGTTCCCTCCGGGCTGCCTCGGGTGTGACGTCCTCCTTCAGCCGGCCGATCACGCGGAGGGAGTGTTGGCCGCGATTCGTGCGGTTGGACGGGTTCAATCCCAGCGGCAACCAGATCTCTGGCCGGACATCCAGGACGTCGGCGCCAGGCGGCATGATGCCGATCACTTCGCGAGGCCGGCTGTTCACTTCCACCGTTTTCCCGATGATCGGCTGTCCGCCAAACGCCGATTGCCACAACTCGTACGAGAGAATAGCGACCGGCGGCAGCGGTGCTGCAGGATTCGTCCTGTCGGTTTCTCCGCGGGCGAACAACCGCCCGTGGGCAGCCTGCAGGCCGAGCGCGTCGAGCAGATGTTCGTCCACGTTCGCGTTACGCACGTTCCGAGCTCCGCCGGGGGCAGTCAGATTCACCTCGCCCGCGCCCGGCGAAAACGCCCCCATCTCGGCAAACGACCGGTTGACCTCGCGAAGTTCCAGGTATTCGGGCGCCGATAACGTGGAATTGCGGCAGGCCGAGCTCGGCGAACTGTGTGGTCACGTACATCAACTGCTCGGGTCTGGGGTAATCGAGCGGACGCAACAGGACGCCGTTGACAATCGAGAAAATCGCCGTGTTTGCGCCGATCCCGAGCGCCAGCGTCAGCAGCGCCACGGCCGTGAATGCGGGAGCGCGCCGGAGCGTGCGGAGCGCATGCCGCAGGTCACGCCGCAGATCCTCCGGCCACGTGAATGACCGGACCTCTCGATACACCTCCGTGGTCTGCGTCACGCCACCGAAACGGCGTTGAGCGGCGCGGCGCGCCTCTTCGGGGGAAAGGCCTTGCCGGATATATTCCTCCGTCGCTTCGGCAAGATGGCTGGCGATCTCGTCGTCGATGTCGCGATCCATCTGCCGAGAACGAAGGAGGGCCCACAGACGAAACACAAACGTCCGCAGGCGTGTCATGACACGTCCTCCGTAATGTTCAGGAAGCGTTCAACGATGCTCGCCGCACGCTGCCACTGCGCTTCTTCCTTGTGGAGCTGCTTGCGGCCTGCGCGTGTCAGTGTGTAGATCTTCACCCGTCGGCCGCTCTCGGACTCGCCCCATTTGGACGAAATCCATCCCATCTGCTCCAGCTTGAGCAGCGCGGGGTACAGCGTGCCCTGATTGAGCGCCAGCTGATCCCCGCTGATCTGTTCGATCCGCCTGGCAATCCGATACCCATGCAGCGGACCCAGCGCCTCCAGGGTCTTGATGACCATCAGACCGAGCGTGCCGTAGAGGACGTCGCTCTTGTCGGGCGTCATATGTTGGAAAACTACACCTCAACATGTTGGTTGTCAACCTGTTGTTCACATCCCACAAACGAACGGTGGGCTTCGTGTTTGGGACGCGTGTGGCCGCGATAGCCGTTCATGTCCCCCGTGCGGAGCGGCACACAGATTGCCTCGCTTCCTTGTCGTGAAGCGGCTATTCATCGCGTTCAACCTCCTTGCACTTCTAACGTGCAAACCAAGCGACAACGCATACGCGCAACACGGAGGTGGACCGCCCACAGGAGCAGCTGCGACACGAACCTTTGCCGCATTGCAGCGGTACTCGCCAGACGATTCTCCTCACAGCCAGCAGCTTGCGGTACCGGACAACATCTCTGTCGGGCCGAAATATCGTTCGTTCCTCGAGACGATGCTCGCCCGTTCGGCGTCGTTTCGGCGGCAGTGCTCGCGGATCGCCAATGAAGACTCGCTCACGATCCATGTGCGCATGGTGACCGTTCCATTGGCCGGTGGCGTGCGCGGGATCACTGCTATTTCGAGATCCTCCGCAGGACGCATCGTGGCCCACGTCACCGTCCCTCACGGCGACGTCGAAATGATTGCGCATGAGCTCGAACACATCATCGAGCAGCTGGATGAGGTCGATCTCGCACAGAAGGCCCGCCGATCTCGCAGCGGAGTGCGCGCAACCGACGGTGGCCGTTCCGTGTTCGAAACAACGCGCGCGCTGCACGTCGGTCTACGGGTCGTGCAGGAAGCTCGAGGACACGTGATTTCTGGGAAGTAGACATGAGGCATCGACTCGCCGGAGCTCTCGTGCTTTGTGCCGTTCTGGATGCGTCTCGAGAATTGGAGCCAACAGCGGCAATGACGATTCCACAGCAGGATGCGCGACACCCGTACACGAAACGCCGGTCGATCGATGTCACCCCTGACGGGCGATATGTGGCCTTCACATCGTACGCGCGTCTTGTGAACGCCGACACAAATGACGGGCGCGACATTTACGTGCTGGACCGGGCGACAGGAGCTGTCACTTTGGAGAGCATGATGGCCGGTCTGATCGCTCCGATGGATAGCGATCACCCCGATTTGAGCGATGACGGTCGCTTTCTTGTCTATGAGGCTCATCTGATGACCGAAATGGCAGAACCATTGAATGTCGTGCTGCGGGATCGCCAAAAGGGCGATGCACGGATCCTAAGCGTCGGTTTGGCGGGAGCCCGCGCCGACGGCCCGAGTCGCTCGCCTTCAATGAGCGGCGACGGACTGGTTGTCGCCTTTTCGTCAGCGGCAACAAATCTCTCAGCAGACGCCGACATCAATGGGAGTGCGACAGACATCTACATCGCGGTGGTGGCGTCAAGAATGATCGAGCGCATCGGCTCATCGCGTTCCATCGACCACGGATCAAGCGTGAGTCCCGTCGTCGACGCGACCGGACGTTTTATTGCGTTTGCGTCCTCTGTTGAGTTCGATCCCGCACGTGTTGCTGCAGTAGGGCGCCAGGCACATCTCGATGTGTACGTGTACGACCGGAGCAATCGAACGACGAAAGGCGTGAGCGCGGGCCGCCAGGGCAGAAGGACGAACGCCGCAAGTTGGGCACCGGCGATTAGCGCCGACGGCAGGTATATCGCGTTTGCCTCGGCCGCCTCGAATCTCGTTGCCGATGATGGGAATCAGGCGCCGGACGTTTTTGTGGTTGATTGGCGAAGGGAATCAATAGAACTGATCAGCCGCAGCAGAATCGGCGACCCCGGCAACGATGGAAGTGACGGTCCGTCGATCTCGTCCGACGGCCGCTATGTGGCGTTCCACTCGGAAGCATCAAACCTGGTGGACGGAAGTCGTGGCGCCTGCGCGATGCAGGACGTCAACTTACTCCCTGATGTGTTTTTGTTCGATCGGCACACGCGGTCGATGACGCACATCAGCCGAGACGCGGCAGGCTTGTGGATGGAGCCGAGTGTCGAGCCGTCGCTTGACGCCGCAGGACGAGTGGTCGCGTTCTCGTCGCGGCACCCGATCAATGTCGGCGATCGTCGCAATGACTTCGATTTATTCATCGTGCCCTCGTCGCCGCCGCAGAGTGCCGGCGCGGCCTGCATACGTTGAGAGGATTCTTCACAGGCGCCTGACAATCCGATACCCATGCAGCGGACCCAGCGCCTTCAGGGTCTTGATGACCATCAGACCGAGCGTGCCGTAGAGGACGTCGCTCTTGTCGGGCGTCATATGTGGGAAGCCTACAGCACAACATGTTGGTGGTCAACTGGTCGCGATAAAAGCAGACCTGTTGGAAGTCGGACGGGAACTCGTGGCCAGCAAGAACGCGCGGCAGCGGATGGCTGGGTGTCAGGGACGATTTCCGACCCTGGCTGATCCGTGCAGCATGATTCTGTCCGCGACTACAGCGAACGATTCCTATCAGACGGGAGACAGCCTTAGGGAAGCCGGCACGTGAAACTCCGCGCCTCGTCGATGCTTCCTGTTCCGCTGTACTTCGCGACCTGAGGATAGGGGCACAAGGGCCTGGTTCGATCGACCTTTCCATCAGTCGTGTGTGTGGCGATAATCGATCCTGGCGCGTGGCCGTGCTCGACCCACTGTTCGAGCGCAGCCACCGGGTCGAAGACATTCGGCCCATTGCCACCCCCGCAGTGTCCCATCCCCGGAGCAAGAAACAGACGAGCCCACTCCCCGATACGCTCGGAGCCAGCCACGTCACGCATGCTCTCGTAGTAGTTGATCGTCAATTGGGCGGAGAAATTCGCATCGCTCCACCCGTGGTACAGGAGCAGTTTGCCACCGCGTTGCTGGAACCCTCTCAGGTCGGGATCAGTCGCGTTCAATATGCCGTAGTCGCGGTGGTCGGCAATCGCGACGGCAGCCCCCAAATCGAACGTCCGCCAGTCCCAATTCGGATCCCTGTGGAAGACATACTTGAAGTACTCCGTCCCGAAAAAGCTGCGGCGTCGTCCCGCCGATCCTGAGGCCCCATCCGAGTTCGGTTCCCCAGGCGAGGCCAGGAAAAACCGTCTCGCCGGTCTGCGGATGAATCACAGGATTCGTGATCGTCCGTGCCGTCTCCACCTGTGCGGCCGTCAGACACGAGGCGGAGTCCCCGCCTTTACATTCGAGGGTCTTGAAGTCGAAGCGACAACGCCTGGGATCATCAATCAGGCCATCATTCAGTTCCATCGACCGCATCGCACGCATTCATGACGGCTCGATGAATCATCGGATACTTCGATGATGGAATCATGTATTGCGGATCCTTGAGAGCCGCCTGTCCAACGTGGTTACTCCAGGTGACCAACCGCGTCTGCGAAATCGCCGGCGCGCCGGCGATGATGCCATCGTAATCGTCCGGAAAGCGTTGGGCCTCGATCAGTCCCTGGCGACCGCCGGGGAACATCCGTTCCAGTAGGACAGCTTTGGATTGAGCGTCGTAGAACGCGTGAATAATCGCTTTGGCCGTGACTGTCATTTCGTGCACGGCTCGATACGCGAAATCCACCAGCTTCTCGGGATGACCGAGGAAGGGCGCGGCCGTGTCGCCTGTGTGGCCGGTATCCGTGGAGGCTGTCGCGTATCCTCGCCTGAGAGCCTCAGCCATGCCACGCTCAATCCCACCGCCCGCCGTGAACATGATGAATCCCGCCAATCCGCCATTGCCCACACCCTGGAACTTGCCGTTCCAGTTGGCCAGCGGCATCCACACCTCGATCTTGATGTCGGAGTCGATGGACGGCCTCAACGTCGCGGCTACGCGGCAAAACGCTGGAAGCTGTTTGAAGGCCGCAGTCGGCTGCGCTCCTCCCCGGCCGGCGTCTGGCGACGAAAACGCTCCAGCAGCGACCGATTGCGTCAGTGTGATCGTTGTGTTTGGCAACGACAGGGATTGGAGGCTTTCGCAGGTCGCAGCGTGCGATTCGGACACTACGAAGAGAACCACCAAAAGGCTCAAGCCCAGGACTTGCAGGGTTTGGGTGCGACTATTGAACATCACATTCTCTCCGCGAGTAGGCGCCGATTTCCCAGCATCGGTATCGCGCTGAACACGAACGCTGCTTCTTTCATTCTTCTGTCGTTGTCCTCTAGAGGTGCGTAAGCGACGAAGTGTAATCCTGCTGCAACACGTCGCACAACGCTGAGAGCGGCGAACGCCATCATTAGGAACCGCGGTCGTCCCGCTCCTCACCGGGTCACGCCGCGGTCCGGCGCGGCTTGCCGGTCAGCGGCGCCAGACTCAGGCGAAGCTTGAACGGCTTCAGGAGACGATTGAGCGTCTCCTGCGTTGGATTGTGGCGAGGGTTGATCGCGCGCAGCACGTTCGGACTGGCCATGTGCACTTTGGCCGCGAACTCCTTGATACCCATGGCGCGGATTACCTTCCCAAGCGCAAGCTGTAGGTCCATGCCTTCGTCGATGGACGCCAGCAGGAACTCGCGCGCGAATGCCGCATCGCGAAGGTCCTTCGAGAGTCCGATGTTCCAATCTTCACTTCGTCTTGCCACGGCGTTTGTCCTCCTGATACGCCTTCCATGATTCCTGCGCCCGGGCCACGTCGGCCATCTGGCTGGACTTGTCACCACCAAGCAACAGGAGCACGAGTTGCGGACCGTCCTTGCCGAAGTAGATCCGGTAACCCGGCCCAAACATGACTCGCGCTTCCCAGACACCGCCACCTACACTCTTGTGGTCGCCCAGATTCCCGATCGAGAAGCGGAGCACCCTCGCCTGAATCCGGGCACGCGGCGTGACGTCCAGTGTCTCCAGCCACTCGCGGTACGGATTCTTGCCGTCAGCGGTCAGGTACTCTCGGACGTCCACAGGCTGCGACCCGTCATAATTATCTCATACGATAACAATACGAATGGGCCGGCTGAGGCGCGACTCACGCGAGCCGCCCGGACCGCGACGATTTGTGGTGGCGCGTGAGACCTGTCTGGGATTCGAACTCGCCTGGCTCGGGCCAAGCTACTGCAGTCGTGGAGGTTAGTGGCGGCTCCTGGCGGCTGCTCCGCTTGGGACCAGTTGGAATCGAACCAGGCAACTCGCTGCGATGGAAGACTTGGGACGCTTGCGAGAGATTGGCTGGGTGTTCGGGACGATTTCCGCAACTGGTTAGACCTGGGCCTTCAGCCCGCGAAATGCCATGAAAATGGGCGCGCGTCAGAATAGCGCCGAGAGCGGCGAGATCGAAGTGAGCCAGTGGAGCCGTCGAGGCCGAGCAACTGTTTGATCCGGAGTGTGCGTGATTGACCGAATAATTGGGCGTCGTCGAGGTCCACGGGACACGGCGACAGCCCGCGACCCTGACTGATACGACGAGGCACGCTCTCCGCTCTCCCAAGGAGAGACCGATGCCGTACCGGATCGCGGGAATTGACGTGCACAAGAAGATGTTGGCAGTGGGGTGGCCGACATCGAGGTCGATGGCGATTTCTACTTCGAGCGCCAGAAGGTCGGGACAACGCCGGCCGATCTGCGCGGATTGGCCGACTGGCTGGTCGAGCATGAGATCGAGGAAGTCGTCATGGAGTCCACCGCGCAGTACTGGCGGCCGGTGTGGGAAGCGCTGGAACAGCATTGGCGCCCCCGACGCCGCGCGCGCGAGGGGGCGCCGCGCCTTGCGGGCACACTCCATCTCGCCCAAGCGCAATCGAATCGTGGGCCCGGCGGCCGCAAGAAGGACTTCCCGGATGCGGAGCGATTGGTGAAACGGCTGGTCGCCCAGGAGCTGACCCTGAGCTTCGTGCCCGACACCGAGCAGCGGCTCTGGCGCACCGTGATGCGGCGCAAGTACCAGATCACTCGCAACCGCGTACAGCTCCACAACCGACTGGAGGCCCTGCTCGAGGAAGCGCACATCAAAGTGTCCAGCCTTGTGTCGGATCTGCTCGGTATCAGTGCCCGCCGCATGCTGCAGGCGCTGGCGGACGGCGAAACCGATCCGGCCGCCCTCGCGACACTCGCAACCGCTCGCCTGCGTGCGACACCCGCGCAGCTGTGCGATGCCTTCCAGGCGTGTCCGACGCTGCATCCGGTCTACCGTCGGCTGCTGAAGCTCACGCTGGAAGAATTGCGCGTGATCGAGGATCACCTCGGCCAACTCGATCAGCAGATGGCCGATCTGCTCGCCGCCCATCATGACGCGGTGCAGCGCCTCGCCGAGGTCCCCGGACTCGGAGTCGATTCCGCGCAGCAGATCATCGCGGAGGTCGGCGCCACCGCAGCGACGTTTCCCTCACCGAAGCATCTCGCCTCGTGGATGGGCGCCTGCCCCGGCAACGAGGAGAGTGCCGGCGTGAACTACAGCCACCGCTGCCCCAAAGGCAACCGCCAGATGCGACGCGTCCTCAACCAAGCCGCCAATGCCGCGGTGAAGGCCAAGGGGACGATCTTCAACGTCGTGTATCGTCGGCTCGTCCCGCGCCTCGGACACGCCCAGGCGATCGGCGCCATCACTCATCGGCTGTGTCGATTGATCTGGAAGCTTCTCCATGAACGCGTACGCTACGAGGAGCGTGGGCCGGCGGTCAGCGCCGAGGCGAAGAAGGTGCGAGCGCGCAAGATGATCCGCGAACTCCGCAGCCTCGGCTACCAGGTCGAACTCGATCTCGCCCGCCGCGACAGCTTGAATGATTTTCGACCCTGGCTGGTCACCGCTGCATGAGACCTGGCACCCGTCAAGGCTGCCTGGGTCAGGAGCTTACTGCGGCTAAGGCTCAGGAAGCTGTCCGAAGTTTGTATACATATTTCGGACAAGCATTAGTCGTAAGTAACGAGACCGCGGGCGTTCAGCCGGCCAACAACTTCCTGGCCATCCATCGAGCGTCGCTCGCCCGCTGCGGCCCGTCCACCTCGGACCCCGCGACGGCGCCGTCGAAGAGCACCATCAGAGCGCGAGCCGTCGCTTTCGAGTCTTTTACTCCGGCCGCCGTCGTCCACTCCCGGAGGCGCTCCGCGAACCACGCTCGCTGATCGTGAGCGATGGCGCGCGCCGGGTGCGCCGCATCGGTGAGCTCGCTCACCGTGTGCTGCAACGGACAGCCGCGGAAATCCTTCGACTCCGCCCACCCCACCACCCAGTCGAAAAACTTGAGCGCGCGTTGCGACGGCGGTGTGCCGGCGAGGTACGCCTCGATGCTCGCTCGGGCGTCCTTGGTTTTGCGCTGGAGGTACGACGCCACGAGTTGGTCCTTACTGCCGAAGTGCTGGTAGAGCGACGCCTTCGCCGCGTCGGCCTCCGACAGCACGCGGTCTATGCCGACGGCCCGCACACCCTCCTGGTAGAACAGGCGATCGGCGGCGTTCAGGAGGCGATCACGGACACCGACTTCTGAGGCTTTTGCACGTTTCCTGGGTTTCTGCAGCACCTCTTGACAATACAGACAGATCGGTCTATTGTCAACGGCATGAATAGACAGACCGGTCTGTTTACAAGCGCGAGGACCTACGCATGACCGCCACCCACCTGACCACGCCGACCCGCTTCATCGAAGTCGATGGTGACCGGTTCGCTTACCGCCGATGGGGCAAGCCGTCTGGCGTCCCGCTCTTCTTCGTCCCCCATTTCCGCGGCGGCCTGGACCATTGGGATCCCCTGCTAACGGACGGTTTGGCCGAAGGCCGTGAAGTCATCCTGTTCAATGGCCGCGGCATCGCCTCGTCGTCCGGCACACCACGCAATCGGATAGAGGACCTGGCAGACGATATTGCTGCCGTCATCCAGGCACTAGGGCTGCCCCAAGTCGATCTGCTCGGTTTCTCGATCGGTGGCCTGCAGGTGCAAGAGGTCGCTCTGCGTCATCCCGTACTGGTGCGCAAGCTGCTGTTGCTCGGCACCGGCCTTCGAGGCGGCGATCCGACGATCGATCCCAAGGTGCTTGAAGTCGCGCCGACTCCTGTTCCGACCGCTGAGGACTTCCTCTTTCTGTTCTTTGGTCGCTCGGACGCTGCGAAACAGGCCGGCCTCGCGTTCTGAGAGCGACGCCATCAGCGAGTCGACCAGGACCCGCCAAGTTCAGCCGCAGTCGCCCAAGCTCAGGCTGAAGCGTATGCGGCCCATCTGGTACCGTTGCCCGGTAAGAACCCCTATGCCTACCTGAGCGCGATCACTCAGCCGACGCTGGTCCTGAACGGCGTGAACGACATCATGATCGCCTCGATCAACTCTGGCACCTGGCACAGAACATCCCGAACGCCCAACTGCTGATCTATCCCGATGCCGGGCACGGCGCGCAGTTCCAGTATCCCGATCGGCTCCTGAAGCACGCCATCCAGTTCCTGGAGGAGTGATGCGGTAAAGCATCTCGGCAACGGTGAAAAGAGGGCTGCATCGATGAGGGCATTCATCCTCGATCGTTACGGAAGCGCCGATCGCGTGCGGGCTGTCGACATGCCAGAGCCACAACCGCGGGAGGACGACGTCCTGGTCCAGATTCACGCCGCTGGTGTGAACCTTCTGGATTCCAAAATCAGAAACGGCGAGTTCAAGTCCTTTGTGCGGTATCGTCTGCCGCTCATTTTGGGCCATGACTTGGCCGGGGTCGTGGTCCGCGTCGGATCTCGAGTGCGTCGATTCAAGCCCGGCGACGAAATCTTTGCGCGGCCGGCCGACGGGCGAGTCGGCGCATTCGCGGAATCCATTGCGATCAAGGAAGACGACGTGGCGACTAAGCCCACAGCCCTCACCATGGCAGAAGCGGCTTCCATCCCTCTGGTCGGCTTGACCGCATGGCCACGGACGCCATCACGTTCATCAAGGCGATGGGTTTCGAGCAGGTGGACCTCTTCGGGTTCTCGATGGGCGGAATGATCGCGCATTAAATCGCGCTGATGGAGCCAAACTCGTACGGAAGATGATCATTGCGGGAACGGGTCCCGCCGGCGACGGCATCAGCAAGGTGGCGGCGCAGCGGTCGAAGCGGCGGAACGCGAGCTGCGGCGAAACGAAGCGCCTGAGACAGTCGAACCCTATCCGTTGTTCCTGTTTGACCGCCGCCGACGAGAATGACGCGTGCGTTGAGAGCTACGGCAGCGTCCTCAGCCACATGTTGCGGAACGAAGCCTTTACGTTGCCCTGGCCTTCTACTTCCACCGCCAGTTCCCCCTCAGGGTTGCCAAACTTCTGATCGGTATCTACAAAGACGGACATCAATTGGCCATTGATGATGCACATGAAAACATTTCCGCTGACGACGATTTGGACTTGAGTCCATTCGCTAGGCGTGAATTTGCTCGCCAGCTCTTTAGGATCCGCAATGGTACCGATCAGTTCGCGCTTCCCGCCCTCGGACGTGAGAGCCACCATGCCACGAGGAGCCCCGCCAGGCCGCCGCGGCGGCAGCGGGTTATGACCGAACTCGATTTGACCAACTCCGCGCTGCGGCCCGTTGCAACAATCGCCTATGCTGCCATTAGGGTTCATCGCGTAGTCGGCTTCGTATCCTCGCACTTCCCACGGAGTACCGTTAGGCCTTACGGTGGGCCCGCCTTCGGGGATACGCTTCTTCAGTTGTTCCTGATAAACATCGTCAGGGATGGCGCCCAATCGAGTCGCGCGGAAAAAAATCCCAGAGTTCGTTCCCTTGCCTTCCAGTTTTACTTCCGTCTTGAATTCGAAATTTTTCAACTTTCCGGTCAGAATCAGCCAAGCGGTGCCCGTGTTGGCGCCGTTGACGTTCCAGATGGTTGGGTGTTCAACCGTGGACTCCCCCACTATCGCGCCGTCTTCGACGCGCCACGCATCCTTGGAACCTTCCCACCCGTTAAGCGTCCGGCCATCGAATACCTGCTTCCAGCCCTCATGGTCATTGAAATTCCACGTGAGCTGCGCTTGCGGTTGACCCGCAGCACCCCCCCGGGGCTGCCCCAGGCGTTGGGCAGCCCCGGTGTTTGACCGTACATCACGGTTGCGAATGCCGTTGTGATTGCCAGAAGACATACGGACAGGGATCTCGCGAGATTGTTCATGTCTGCCCTCTTATCTCTTTGCGGCCGGTGAGATGAAAGATTTCAGGAATCCGTGACACTGTTGCGCCGCCTCTTCTGCTGAGGCATAGGGTGCGTTCGATTCATGCACGGTAACGTAGCCTGCATAGCTAATTGCTTTCAGGCCTTCGAACATCTTTGCGAAATCGACTCCGCGGTTGTCATCCAACCTAATCTCAGGACGGTTGATGGGACCTGGGCCACCGACCTGATTCTTGACATAGACGTTCCACAGCCACGGACTGACCGCCTTGATGTTGGACACGATCTGTTCAGGTCGGTAGTCTTTGGTGTTCACCATCCACTGGCACTCGTCATAGAGAAACCCGAGATTGCGCCGGTTGACCTTTTTCAACGTCTGCATCGTGATGTCGAACGTCGCAAACAACGTGTTGGACTCGGCATGATGGACGAGCCGGATCTTCCGCTCTCTTGCTTCGTCCGCAGCCCGCTGCGCCCAAACGATGTCGTCCTCCTTCTTCATTGCTATCCTCACCTGATCGCACGCAAAAATTTCCGCGACGTTCAGATAGGGAGTGATGTTTCGCAGGCATTCCGGCGCACGATCGTTGTTGATGGGCACTGGAAAATCCGGCGTTACCATCGAGACCTTCAGCCCGGCCGCTTTCGTCAGCGCGCTCACGGCGTACAGTCGATCCAGCGGCAGCTGCTTGCCGCCGAGCGACGCACGAACGCTGATGGCGTCGTACCCGGCCTGCTTGGCGATCGGCAGGAACTCCTCGAACGTCTTGCTGGTCTTGATCTCGGTCTGGCTTCTCTCGCCCTCCACGTTCCGGGTGGACAGGGACAACTTCATGGGGCCGTCCGCCGCCCGCGCCATCGTCGCCGCGGCAGTGGCGATGACGGTGCCGGCGATAAACGCGCGACGATTGATCGGATCCATGGCCGCTCCCTCTAGAAATCGATCTGTGCAGCGAACTTGAAGAATCGAGGCCCGAGAATGACGGTCGGCTGCCGCCAGATCGGACCGTACGTCAGGTTTAACGCCTGTACAGCCGCGCCGTTGAAGATATTCTGTATATCCAGACTCCCCAGCACCCTCGCGCGGCCCATCCGGAAGATTTTCGAAAACCGCATGTTCAGTTCGTTCGTCCGTTCGGCGTAAGAGGTGCCCGGGGGAAGCACTGGGACCGGAACCGTCCCGTTCGCGCCCGATGCCAGGTTGCGATTGAGCGTCGGCAAGGCTTCCGCGTTGGTCGCCGTGTACGTGCCGGTAATCTCCGGTCCAGGGACGCTCCTGAACGACAAACTGGTTTGAATACCGTACCAAGGCAACGGGGCAACTCCCAGGACCTTGAACTGTGTCAGAAATGGCGGTTTGACGTTGCAATACAGCAGCGCCTGGGGAGAATCGATCACAAAGCAGTTGTCCAACTCGGTACGGCCGGTGCTCAGTCCTCCGGAAATCTGAAGCCCGGAGCGCAGCCTGGCGCTCATCGACAGATCGACGCCGTTGTAGATCTCTTTCGGCTTGCCGTACTTCGACGCAAACGTCACAAGATTTTGCGTCTGTCCGAATTTTGCCACTGAGACATCGTACAGACCGCACAGAGGCTTGCCCCCGCCGGGCAATTGCGAATCGGCCGGCAGGGTGACACAGAACGGTGAGAAATCCGAAGGTTCGACGAGTACGTTGTCCGTTACCGTCTGATTGCCGTACCACCGCCGGAAGTAGCCAAGATTCACGGACACGCCCGAGAAGATCTGCCGCTGGATTGCCGTCGAGGCTTCCCAGTTGTAGCCGCGCTTACCCCACCCGTGCAGGACCTCCGGATCGTAGGTCGTGGCGCGTGGGTTGTTCTGGCCGAAATTCAGATTCCCCAGAGCCCCGACATTCGCCGTTCAGCGCCGGATTGCTGAAATCGCAGTCCGGAATGAAGTCGCCGTTATCCGTCCAATTGCGGTTCGCGCTGAGCACCGACGTGGTCTGCGGGTTGTTCGCATTGGCAATGGCCACCGCCTGGCCTTGCACGTATCGGCCGACGCTGGCTTTCACTGCGGTCTTGCCGTCGCCGAAGAGGTCATACGAAAGGCCAAAACGCGGCGACACGTCATGCCAGAGCGGCACGCCGCTTACACCGTCGTAGTGATGCGCGGGCAGCCAGCGGTTCGCGGGAACATCCGCTGCTAATACGTTGGCATTCAGATAGTCGTAGCGAATGCCGTAGTTGACCGTTGCGCGGCGAACTGTCCATTGATCCTGGGCGTAGAAGCCCAGGTCCGCATTGAGGTGATCCCGGAAATTCACCGGCGCGAAGAGCGTCATCGACGTGGGCGAGCCGTTTCGGAGCGTCACGGTGTAATCGCCGTTGCGCGTGATGACTTGCTCCTGTATCCCGCGCAGGAAATCGACGCCGGCCTTGAATGCATGCGCGCCGGTAATGTAGGATGCGGCAAACCGAAGCTTGCCGTTCTTGTTCATCATCGTGTTGTAGTTCTGAGCCGTGCGGATTTGGAAACCCGTTGTGGATTCCGTCGCCGCGATGATGGTCGGATCTCCCTGCGGGTCGAACTGCAGCCGCGGATTCAACTTCCCGACCTGGTACACCCAGCCGGCCTCCAGCAGAATCTTGCTGCTCAACGGAGACTTCCACGAAATCTGCGTGAAGTTCGTCGGCTGCACTGGCGTATAGGTCGTGGCCTCCGGCGGCACGTTCCCGAGCGCATTACGATTCCAGATAATGTGTGGCTGCACGTCGAAGAACACACTGAACTTGTTCTTCTGCGACGCCTGCCACGTGAGCCGCGTGTTGTAACTCTTGTCGCTCACCTTGCTGTGCGCAGGTCGGGTCTTGTCGGGCGTATACGTCCAGGACATCGGGCCAAGCCTGTAGTAGGAACCGGAGATGAACTGATCGGCGCCCCAATTGCGGTACGATGAAAAAAACCAGAGCTTGTTCTCTTTGAGGGGTCCTCCGAACGAGGGGTTGTAGTCCCACTGCTCTTTGATGCCATTAGAGCTGAGGCCCCGCGCCTTCTGGGCGTCCGTGACGTTGTTCGATTGGAGATGTTCGTTGCCGTAAGTCAGGAACATGGAGCCGGTGAATCTATTGCTGCCCTCTTTGGGAATGACATTGGTCACGATTCCCGACATCTGCTGCTCCGCGCCGATGCCGCCGGTGGACACCACCACTTCCTGCACGATGCCTTCGTTGACGTAGTACCAGAAGTTTCCTCCGCCCACGCCAGAGGTATTGCGGGTACCCATACCGTCGATCGCCACGTTCGCTTCCGTGCTGCGGCTCCCATGAATGGCCAGCGCATTCGAGTTGTTGCCGAATCCACCCTGGCCGCCGGCGCCCGCCGCAGCGGTTACAACACCCGGGATAAACGCCACGAAGCTTTGTGGCAGGCGGCCGGCGGTAGGAACCGCCTCCAGCAGCTCGTTCGTCAGAGTTCTTTGCTGGGCCACCGTCTGCACGTCCACCACAGGAGTTTGTCCGGTGACGGTGATGGTTTCCTCCAGGGCTCCCACCTTCATCTCGGCATTTACTGTCGCCGTAAACGAGGCAGGCAACTCGAGCGCTTCACGCTTCACCGTGTTGAATCCCGCTAATGTGAAGGTGACAACGTAGACGCCTGGCCGCAAATCGACCAGCCGGTAAGCACCGTTGGCGTCCGTCGTGATTGTGCGAGACTTCTCGATGAGCGCCGGGCTGGACGCCTCTACCGTCACGCCAGGTAGAACGGCCCCCGAAGTATCCTTTACCAGCCCCGTGATGCTGCTTTGACCGAACACCCCCGCTGGCATAAACAGAATGGTCATCGCCAATATCGCTCGTTGGGCACTTCTGCTCAGACCGTTCATTGAGTCCTCCAGGTATGAAGAGGGGTGAACGTGATCGGACCACGACTCACAGCGGGCCGGGGGGCGGCCCAACGGTCCGCGACGGATGTCATCGCTTGGAATTCCTCTCATTCCTGATGCGATCCGTCGCGACGCCAAGGCATCGCCAGGCAAACCAGTTTGATTCTTGCGAGTGGTGCGACTATAGGCGAGAAAAGAACGCGGCGTCAAGACGGTGACGCTTCACCCGCTCCGTGTGGCGCGATCGCATCCGTTAGAATTCGGATTGTTGTGGCAAACCGATGCGCCTGAGACGGTCGAACCGTATCCGTTGTTCCTGTTTGACCGCCGTCGTCGAGAATGACGCGGCGGGCCGCGCCGGCACGTCAATCGACTTTCGGGCCGTCGAGAAATGCAGTCACGTCATCGCTGTATCCGAACAACAGCCGCACGCGATGCGCACGTGATACGTCAAGAACCGTGCGCGCATACACGGTGTCGCGCCGATCGTCGTTCGAATCAGGGGTGCTCCTCGACGCCGGCCGTCGATACTGCGCGATGTTCAACAATCCCGTCGATTCAGGCGCCACGGGTTTCCCATTGAAGATCAGCGAGCACGCGATCGATCGGTACCCTTCGAGCGCTGATTGGGGCTCGTGGTTGCTGTCGGGAATTCACTTTGTGCCGGGCGTACTCTCTGAAGCTGACCAGAAGCTCCTCTTTGTCTTGTGGGTGCTCACGCTGTTTTTCCCGCAGCTGTTTCCGACGCGGATCATCCTCGCATTGATCGGTGAGAAGGGATCCGGTAAGTCGTCGTTGTTACGGCGTGTGGGCCAGCTTCTCTTTGGGCCGAAGTTCAATGTGAGTGCTCTGACCGGAAAACCCGATGATTTTGACGCGGCAATTACAACCGACCCTCTCGTCATTGCCGACAATGCCGATGATGCGCCGTCCTGGTTTCCCGACAAACTTGCCGTGTTGGCTACAGGCGGTGCGATTAAGCGCCGGATTCTTTACACCACAAACAAGCTGGGAGAGTTTCCAATTGTTGCGAATGTGGCGGTAACCAGCCGAACGCCAAATTTCACTCGTGAGGATGTTGCTGAGCGACTCCTTCCCTTGAACGTCCAACGCATCGAGTCGTTCGAGCCCGAATCCGCCCTTCTAGCGGACCTATTACAGCGTCGTGACCAGATCGTCAGTGCCATTGCCGTGGATGTGCGGTCTCTCCCTTGGGAAAGAGGTAATCCACGGTCGTTCGGTCAGTACTTTCGGACTAGGAAAGGCACGTTGAGATCGCTCTATGACATGACGGAGCGACAGGGCCATGCTGGAGCTACCGTGGTGTCCTTCCACCATCATCGACGTAGCGGTGACTTGGGTGATTTGGGAGACCAGCAATCCTACGATGTCTCTAGGTTAGAAGAAGGCACTGGGAGAACAGGCAGGCAGCAGTGAAGCCACCTAAGTCACCCAAACCACCACAACTGCCAGTCTTGACCGATGTTTATCCATTCCCTGTGCTTTACGGGACACGCTCAATGCCGTTGAGCGGGAGCTGATCGAGAAATAGAACCAACTGAGTGAGTAGCGAATCCCTAACGAGCCGGGGGATATGAAAACCGGCCCGTAAGCTTCCCCGTCAAGTAGACACTGCCAAGAGAGACTGCCCGGTTGATGTTGGCCTCGGTAAGAAACGTGAGCGGCGGCACCCGGCCGAGGCTGTCGTGGGGCCGTTCGCTGTTGTAGATCCGCAGCCACGTGTCGGTCAGCGCGCGTAACTCCGCGACCGATTCGAAGAGATGCGCGTTGAGGACCTCGGTCCGATAGCTGCGATTGAACCGTTCGATGTACGCGTTCTGATCCGGCTTGCCGGGCTGGATGTAATGGATCGCCGCGCCATGTTCCGCACACCAATCGACGAACGTCTGCGCGGTGAATTCGGGGCCGTTGTCCACGCGAAAGGCTGACGGCGAGCCGTGGACGGCCACGAGCTCGTCGAGGACACGAATCACACGCCGACTGGGGAGCGAGAGTCCCATCGCGATCTCCAGGCTCTCGCGATTGCCTTCGTCGATCACCGTGAGCAGCCGTACGCGCCGGCCGTCGTAGAGCGTCTCGGTCATGAAATCGAGCGCCCAGGTCTGGTTGAGGATCGGCGGCGCCGTGAGCGGCTGCCGGATGCGTCGCGGCACCCGTCGGGTGGTCCGCCGCGGCAGATTCAGGCGCAGCGCGCAGTACACGCGATGCACGTGCTTGTGATTCCAGCGATGGCCCTCCACGCGGAGCCGATCGAAACACTTCCAGAAGCCCCAGCGCCGTACCGCGCCACGACGTCCGTCAGCGCCGCGATCACGGCGGCATCGCGTCGACTCGAAGGAACCGGAGGCCGGTAGTACGCCGCCCGCGAGAGCCTCACCACGCGACAGGCCCGTTGCACCGGCAGCTCGTGCTCTCGCACCAGCACCTCGATGACCTGTCGCTTTGCGAACGGCGCTACAGCTTTCGGTTGAGCACGTCCTTGATCGCCGCGTTCTCGAGCGCCAGGTCCGCGTACATCCGCTTCAGCTTGGCGTTCTCCGTCTCGAGTTCCCGCAGCCGCTTCACGTCCGACACCGACGCGCCGCCGTACTTATTGCGCCACTTGAAGAACGTCGCCTTGCTGACGCCGTACTTGCGCAGCAGGTCCGCGACGGGCACGCCGCTCTCCGCGTCTTTCAGAATGCCGACGATCTGACTCTCACTGAATTTCGACTTCCGCATGACCGCTCCTGACCCGGAGCAGTCTACTCTCGGCTGTCAATTGATCGGGGAAGCTTACGGCTGGGCATCGTGATCTCACCACGACTGAGCGATACATGCATCTCAGCCCTTCGGCGCTGACAGCGGCAATTCGTCTCCTAGAATCCCCAACGGTTCGGTCTAGTCGGGGAGACATTGTGGAGACGGGATCGAGCGGAACCGAAAGCCAAACAGCTACAGCGACTTAAGTGGCTGGGAGGCAGGGATTCGAACCCCGATAACCACGTCCAGAGCGTGGTGTCCTACCGTTGAACGACCTCCCAGCAAGGGGCCGATAGTCAGGCGGAGCCTTCGATTATAGGTGCGACCGCCCGCACCCGGCAAGCTGGGCGCGAATCAGGCCGGCTTTCCGACTTTGGCGCTCACGGGAGACCGGCGACGGGCTCGTTGTCCAGGCTGCGCCACAGATACCAGGACGCCACCGACCGGTACGGCCGCCACGCCTCGCCGATCTTGCGCAGCCGCTCCGGCTTCGGCCGCTTGCGCAGACCGTAGGCCCGCTGAACGGCGATCACGATCCCCAGATCGCCGACCGGCAGCACGTCGGGCCGATGCAGCCGGAAGATCAGGAACATCTCCGCCGACCAGCGGCCGATGCCCTTGACCGTGACGAGCGCCGTCGACGACGTCCTCGTCGGGCAGCGCGTCGAGCGCGTCGAGGTCGAGTCGCGCGCGTCGACATCTTGTCGCAGAGGTCGCGCAGGTAGGCGATCTTCTGACGGCTCATGCCGGCGGCGCGGAGCGCCTCGTCCCCGATTCGCCGCCAAGCCCTCGGACGTCGGCGACGCCGTCGGGCATCAGCAGCAACCATGCGGCCGTAGATGGTCGCTGCCGCCTTGGTCGAGAGCTGCTGGCCGGTGATGGCGCGAACGAGCGCCGAGAAGTGGTCCGCCCGCTGAGCGGCAGCAAGGCCACAGGGGCCATGCCGCCGAATCAGCGACGCCAGAACCGGATCACGACCGAGCAGGACCCGCCGTGCCCGCTGATAGTCCGCCGGAGTCACTGCCGGCGATCATAGTCCAGGACCCTTTGACTCTACCCTGGCTACTCAGCGCTACCGGTCGAGTAACCACCGGCGTCGCACCGACCAGTTCCTGTGATTCTGCGGTGTATCGCCCGAGTCTTTCCGCTCGCGCCGCTGGCGATGACTCGCCAGACCGCCCTTGCGGCCCGCATCACGTGCTTCTTCGCTCGTCCACTCGTGCGCAGTACCCTTCTGATGCGCGGCCTTGCCACCCTTGCTTGCAATCTCGCGCTGTCTCACGCGATCCATAGATGCGAACCCACGATCTTCTTTTGCCACGTCGACCCCCTTGTGCTCGTTCGTCGCAGTCGAGCCAGAGAGTGCAACCCGGGTGCCACGGCAGGGTCAGGCTGTAAAATGTGGAGAAACAGCTTGGAAATCTTCGCGACTGTCGAGTTGTCAGCGAACCTCAGCGGCGTGTGCGCCGGTATGTCGTGACGCACACCGTGTAAGTCCTTACTCGCTCGCCAATGATGTCGCCAGTATCGAGCGCGCGAACATACACGCTCGCGGCCCAGCAGTTCGAGTACTTCGAACAGTCCAGGGCTCACGCTGCGGCCGGTAATCGCGACACGCGTGTGCATGGATGAGCGCCGCGGGTTTGATGCCTCGCTCCTCAGCCACAGACGCTCAGCAGAATTCAGAGCTCTGCCGATTAAACGGCTGAGCCTGCCCGAACCGCGACGCGAGCGCGTGCAGATGCGCGCGCATGCCTGGCACGGCGAGGTGCTTCTTCACGGCGCTCTCGTCGAACGCGACGCTCTCGTCGAAAAACGGCCGCCCATCCTCGACGAACTGCGCCGAGCCTTTTCGCGCGCGGCTTCAGCAGCTCGAGCACGCGCAGGAACCACTCGCGCTCGGTCCCGGCGAACGATTCACGCCAGAGACCAGCGTCCGCGAGCAGCGGCTGCACACGAGCGGCGAGGTCGTCCGCCGCGAGCCGCATGATGTGCTGCTGATTGAACCAATCGAGCTTGTCGGGATTGAAAACGGCATTGCCGCCGCTGATGCCCTCCAGCGCGAACACGCCGACGAGCTCCTCGCGCGTGAACAGCTCCTGATCGTCTCCAGGCGACCATCCGAGCAGCGCGAGGAAGTTGACCATCGCCTCCGGAAGATATCCGAGACGCTGATACTCCATCACCGACGTCGCACCGTGCCGCTTGCTCAACCGCTTCTTGTCGGGACCCAGGATGAGCGGCACGTGCGCAAACCGCGGCGTCGGCCGTCCGAATGCTTCGATAGAGCAACACCTGCTTGGGCGTGTTCGAGATGTGATCGTCGCCTCGGACGATGTCGGTGATCTCCATGTCGACATCGTCGACGACGACCGAGAGGTGATAGGTGGGATGACGATCGGATCGCAGGACGACGAAGTCTTCGATGTTGGCGTTGTCGAACGTGATCGATCCGCGCACGCGATCGTCGAAGCGTGTCTGCCCGGCCGGCACCTTGAAGCGGATCGGCGCGCGGCGCGCCCGACGCCTCGAGCGCCGCCGCCTGTCGCGGTCGAGAGCGCGAGACAGGTGCGGTCGTACATCCAACCCCCGCCGGCGGCTTCCGCCGCCTGGCGCTTCTGCTGAATCGTCTCGGTCGAGCAATAGCAGTAGTAGGCGCGGCCCTCGGCCGACGAGACGATCGGCCATCGCGCGATACCTGTCGAGCCGCTCCGACTGAAAGTACGGCGCGTGCGGACCGCCGATGTCCGGCCCTTCGTCCCAGTCGAGGCCCAGCCACCGCAGACCCTCCACGATGCCGGTGACCATCTCCCATGACGACCGCTCAGCGTCCGTGTCTTCGATGCGCAGCACGAACGTACCCCCGTGCCGGCGCGCGTACAGCCAGTTGAAGAGCGCCGTGCGAGCGCCGCCGACGTGGAGGTAGCCGGTAGGAGAGGGAGCAAAACTGACGCGAATCATCTCAGGGATTGTGAAGACTCAGTCGGAGGCTCAGAGGTCAGGGGCTCGGGGATGCCACGGCGCCAGCCCGCTCCGACCTCAGCCCTTCTCACGTCATGATTCCCAAGGAAGAACAGCACCAGCTCGAAGACGAGGATCAGGATGATCGTCAGCTCGAGGAAGTGGCCGCGCGAGATGGCGATCTGTTCGACGGCGAAGCGATAGATGTCGTCGAGCGTCTCGAGCTTGTCGTTCGACGCTCGCCTTCCAGCTGCGCGAGGCCGAGGCGGGCCGCCATCAGGTCGAAGAGCCGCGCCGCGTAGACGTCGCCGACCATCTTCAGCGCGTTCTCGCGTGCGATCGGTGATCTCGTTGACGTCGATGAACAGCGCGTGCAGGTGCCGCGTGGCCGCGATGTAGCCGCGGCCGAGCCAGACAGTGGAACCGACGCGGCCGCTGGAGCTGCTTGTAGATGCGCGCCAGCTCGCCGTCGAGCAGGTCGTCGTAGTACCGGAACTCGAGGAGTTGCGAGTTGGCGAACTCGAAGATCTCGAGCGCCGCCTGCACGCCGGCCTCGGTGTCGTAGACGAACGCGGCGTTCCACGTCGGCACCACGAGATCGTCGGCCAGATAGGACAGCCGATTGCTCAGCACCTCGTCGCGTTCCTGACGGCTGAGCGCTTGACGTTCGCCGTGGACAAGACAGCGCAATCTCTTCCGCTCTCGTCGTGAGCAGCTCGTCGCCGGTCAGCGCCGGCGACAGTCCGCTGATCGCAATCGACCAGGTAGTCTTCGCTCAGGAACGTCGTTCTCGGCCGTCGGCATCGACCGTGGCGAATCGTTCGACGATGCGCCGGGCGATCTTCTCCGCCCGGCGCTCGAGCTCCACGTTCTCGACGTAGTTCTGGCTCAGGCCGACGAGTTCCGGCCACTCGCCGGCGAATGGCCGTGTCAACGCCAGCGAGAGCACCCCGTAGTCGAAGAACTTCACGCGCAACGGAAGCCGTCGACCTCGGCAATGTCGAACGCCTCTCCATCGACCATGACCGGCGGGGTTGAGTACTGGCAGATACGAGGGGCCGCGGTCTTGGTCGTGAACCTGGCGTTCGTGGCGCCGCCACCGATCGCAGCGCGAAGAGCAACGAGGTCGATCTGCTCGGCGACGTCGAAGAGGTAGAAAGCGGTAATCGTCGCCGAGGTGATCGCAGGCACGTTCGTCGCGTTTGGAAAGCGGAGAAGGTGAGAGCTGCTCGTAGGCCGCTCGTCGTCCGTATTCTATCGGAATCGCGGGAGACGCACGGCGTCTTCTATTGGACGGGCCTGGTCCGCACGATGACCCCGAGGGACAGGATTCGTGACCCGAGCTTGATTTGCGACCGCTCCATCGCGTCGATATTGACGGCGAACCGGAGTCGATCCTTCTCGAGGAAAAACTCGATCATCACGCCGTTGGTCGCGGACTTCTCGACGTCGCTGACGGTGAGCACGGGAGATTCGCTGGCTTCTTGGAGGATCGCGGCGAGTCGACGCGGGTCGCGCTCGGCGATGAACAGGAGCTGGCAATCCGCCACCACGCCGCCGGAGGCGATCCGCGACACTTGAACCGGGCGGCCGTCGACCGTCTGGCCGACCACCGTTCGGGTCAAGGCGTCTGCGATTCCCTCGTCTCCAGACACGCACAGGAGGATCGGCGCCTTCGGCTTGCGCGCCGGCCATTCGGCGAACTTGACGAAGTTCAACATGAACGCCGCTTTCAGCGCCGACGCGGCCATCGGCTGCGCCACGGCGGCTGGCGTCGGCGCCGCGGAGAGGAGTGCTATCGCGAGCCCTGCGCTCGTCACACCGGCCAGGAGCCGGCGCGCGACAGGTCCCACCATCTCACCGGACCCCGATAAACCAGCGCAGACCGACGCGCACCGTCCGCTGTGTCTGCGGGATCGAATCGGGCAGGTGTTCGTCGGAACCAGGGTCAGAGTACGCTCGGTCGAAGAGATTCCGGATCGAGCCGGTCAGCGCAAGACTCTTGCTGATCGGCCACGCCCGCCGTCAGGTGTCACCACCGATGCCGCGCCCACGGTTCCTCCCGCGAGCGTCGACCGCTCGCCGACGAACTGCCATTCGGCCGACACGAACGCTCGCAGCCCGATCGGGACCTCGAGGCGTGCCTTCGCCATGTGCCGCGGCGAGTTGGTGAGCGGCGCGTTCCCGGTCCCGCGGGTCTGGCGTCCTGCACGACGTAGCTCGTCAACACCTGGAGCCCGCGCTTGGTCCTGACTTCGGCCTCGAGCTCGAGGCCGCTGGCCTCGATCACGCCATCGTTGACGAACCCGAACTGGCTCGAATGAGTCTGCGGAGTCGATTTCTGGAATGTGATCAGTTGCGACGCGGTATAGTGATAGGCCGAGGCTGATGTGCGCAGCCACTCGCCCATGTATTGCTCCCACACGACTTCGTTCGTGCGGATGAACTCAGGCTGCAGGTCGAGCGGGTCGTGCCGTAGTAATAGAGCTCGTAGGCGTTGGGCGCGCGGAACGCCTCGCCGTAGAGGTACTTGAACGAGGTGCTCGGCGACGGCGTAACGATCACGGCCCCACGCGGAGTGGCGCGGCCGAAGTTCTCATACCGATCGTAGCGGACGCCGCCGTTCAGCAGCAGCCACGGCCGGACGCGGATTTCGTCCTGCAGGTAGACACCGCCCTGCTGCGACGAGCGAGCGTCGTCGAGCGCCGTTGGCACGTCGGGATCATTGTAGGCGGAACACTGATTCTGACGGACGTTGGCGTAAAACTCCCCGCCGGCGGTCAGCGTCTGGTGCCCAGGCAGCTGGCGCGAGACGCGGATACCGGCGTTCCAGCGAACGCCCTTCGCGCCGTCCCGGTTGAGCAGCACAGGATAATCGGCGTTTTCCGACGGGAACGGATACCGTCCCTCGTAGGTCGTACCGATCGAATCCGGCTGTCGACGACGAGATGTGTACCGCCAAGTGTGCGTGTCGTACTGGCCGGCGATGAACGTGCGGCGATCGGTCGTGCGTTCGGGATCGTCCTGTTCGTTGAAGATCGAGCCGAACGACGCCGTCGGGACCACCTTCCGGCGATTACCGAAAGCCGCGGTGAAAGCAAACTTACCGGCCGTGAGACGCCCGTACACGTCGCCAACACGCTCGCCGTCGAGGTCGTCGGCGACACCATTGTTGGTCGCGGCCGTATCGAACGCCGGGAAGTACAGCCGGTTTCGCCCTCGCGTCCGCTCCATCGTGCCGGAGACGGCAAAGTCGACGCCGTTGGCGAATCGCTTACCGCCCGAGACGCCGCGCCATCCCGTCCCGCAGCGTGCCGGCATCGAGGTCCACTGCAGACACCGTTGAGCGAGGCGCCGTTGCGCGTGATGACGTTGACGACGGCGAAGAACGCGCTCGTGCCGTAGAGCGACGACGCCGGCCCTCGGATGACCTCGACGCGCTCGAACATGGCCACGTCGATGCCGAGGTCGGCGCCGATCGGCGCCTGATCGTAGACGTTGTCGTTGACGCGGTGGCCGTTGACGAGCACCAGGACGCGCGTGCTGTAGTCGCCAGGCCGCGAGAACCCGCGGACGCCGACATAGCTGTAGTTGCGGTCGTTGGAGATATAGAACCCACGCACCGAGCGCAGGATGTCGGCGAGCGTGCGGTATCCGTTGCGGGCAATTTCGCGTGCCGTGACAATCGTGACCGATGAGGGCGCTTCGGTCACGGGCTGCAGACGCTCGGACGCGCCGAAGACCCGCTGCACCTCCATCCGCATCAGATCCTCCATAGGCACCTGCGCTGAGATCCGGCGGAATCTGCGCGGCAGCGGGCGCCGCATACAGCAGCACGAATACGATCACGTGCCGAAGTCTCATAGTCAGAGGTCCCCAGAAAGTCGCGTCGGCGTGCAGTCTGGAGCGGCAACATCTTCACCCGCGTTGTCGAGTCCGCAGACTGCTGTAGTGAGAGCTCGGGAAGCCGCTGACACCGTCGACCACGACGGAATCGGGCCCGTCAGCGGAGATCGAATCAAAGAGACGGTTCGCGGCGCTGAGCACCGGCTCAGCTGCTGGGGAGCACAGAACACCTTATCAATGATCCCCGGCAGAGGCTGTTCGATAGGGCACAAGGCCCTCGGCGGGCCGAAATCCTGTATATCTGGCAGACGAAAGCGGCTCAGCGAGACAATGTGCGGTTGCAGGCAGCTCATGCGTTCGGTCCGGTCTTGCTAACACGAACGCAGGCCACCTAACCTATTCATTGGGCTGGCGCGGGAAATCAGGCTGGATCTCGACTGCTGACTCGCACCCGATCCGGCTCATGTGCGAATGGTTCCGGGCATGCTCGATCACCTTCAACACGGCCGTGAGTGCTACAGGCGGCGCAGCTGGAGTGACGCTTACCAGGCGCTCCTGTTTGCCGATCAGAACAACCCCTCTAGACGTCGACGATCTGGAACGGCTGTCCACGTCGGCGTACCTGACGGGTCGCGATCTCGAGTTTCAACGGCTCCTCGAACGTCTCCATCGTGCTCATCTGGACGCGGGTGACCCGACGCGCGCCGCGCGCTGTGCGTTCTGGCTCGGTCTCAGCCTCTTGTTTCGCGGGGAGGTGGGCCAGTCGAATGCGTGGATCGCGCGAGGGCAGCGACTCGTTGAAGGCCGTGACTGCGTGGAGCGCGGCTACATGATCCTGCCCTCCGTCGAACAGCAACTCCGCGAAGGAAAGAATCGACGCGGCGCACGCGACAGCAGCCAGTGCCGCCGCGATTGGCGATTGCTTCAAAGACGCAGACCTGTCAGCCGCCGCGCGCCACGCGCAGGGCCGCGCGCTCATCCAGCAAGACCAGGTCCCGGCGGGCCTCCGGTTGCTGGATGAGACGATGCTGGCGGTCATCGCCGAAGAGCTGTCGCCGATCATGACGGGCCTGATGTACTGCAGCGTCATCGAGGCCTGTCGAGCAGGTGTATGCCCTCAGTCGCGCGCGCGAATGGACGTTTGCGCTGTCCACATGGTGCGAGCAGCAATCCGAGATGGTGTTCAGCGGCACGTGCCTGGTGCATCGTGCCGAAATCATGCAGTTCCACGGCGCGTGGACCGACGCGCATGGCAGAAGCCTGCCGCGCGTGCGAGCGTTCCGAGCGCGCCGACCGCAAGCCTCCCGCAGCCGCGCTCTATCAGCAGGCGCGAGATCCATCGCTTGCGCGGCGAATTTGCGAAAGCCGAAGAGGGTATCGCTCCGCGAGCCTGTTGGGATAGCGAACCTCAACCCGGACTCGCCCTGCTGCGGATGGCGCAGGGACGCACGGATGTGGCGTGCGCGGCGATCCGTCGGCTGATGAGTGCCACGACCGATCGGCTGCAGCGCGCGCGGCTGTTGCCTGCCCATCTCGAAATCATGCTGGCCATGGGCGACCTTGAGGAAGCCCGCAGCACCTGCCCGAGCTCCAGGCGCTCGCGGAGTTATTCGACACCGACGTGCTGCGAGCCATGGCGGCCCAGGCGCAAGGCGCGACCGATCTCGCCGCAGGCGATGCCCGGACGGCGCTCCGTCCATTTGCGGGCGCGTTCGACGCGTGGCAACGGCTCGAGGCGCCGTACGAGTCAGCCCGCGTGCGGGCGCTCATCGGCCTGGCCTGTCGCGCGCTCGGCGACGACGAGGCGAGCGCGCTCGAATTCGACGCGGCCCGAGCTGCGTTCGAGCAGTTGGGCGCCCTGCCGGACCTCGTTCGTCTCGAGGCCGCTCACCAACGAACAACGTCGCGCGAGGAGCACCCGTTGTCGGCCCGTGAACTCGATGTGCTTCGCCTCATCGCGCCGGCAGCACCAACAAGGCCATTGCGGCGGAGTTGCACCTGAGCGAGCGAACCATCGACCGCCACGTCGAGCAATATCCTCAGCAAGCTCGATGTCCCATCGCGCGCCGCCGCCACGGCCTACGCCTACGACCGCAAGCTCTTCTGACCATTTTCGCCGCGGCGGGAACTACCCACATCGCGGTCGCGCCGACTGGGTGGTTTCGCCGAAGCGTGCCCCTGGCCCTTTCGCACCTTTGAGTTACGGGATGACCCCGCAATGCGAAGGAGACAATGCACTCAGATAGAAAGACTCTTCAAGAGCCTGATTCTCCTGATCGCCGTTGTCTACACGAGCAACGCGACCGTTGCGAACGCGCGTTCACGACACGACGGCAATGCCGTGATCGCACTGGAATCGCTTCGCCAACGAGATACTTCCCCGTCGAAGTAGGTCCCATCATCGACTCGCGAGCGATGTCGATTCTGCATGCCGCCATCCACGATGCCGTCAACGGCATCGATCGTCGCTACGAGCCTTACACCGCCGACCTCTCGTTCCCCGGTGCCTCGCTCGATGCCGCCGTGGCGAGCGCCGCTCATGACGTCATGATTGCGCTGGCTCCGGCTCAACGGCAGAGAATCGCGCAGGAATACGCCGCGGCTCTGGCCGACGTCGACGATGGTCCGCCAAAGACGAGGGCGTGATGCTCGGTCAGCTGGCTGCCCGTGCGAATCTCGAGAGGAGGAGCAGCGATGGCATCGTTCCCGGTCCGTGGCCGCCTCAACAGGGACCGATCACCGAGCCCTTCTATGTGCCGACCGGAAAGCCGGGCGACTACGACTTCACTCCGCCATTCGATGCCCCGCCGCTCGGCCCGTCGCCTTGTTTCCAGGATTGGGCAGGCTCACTCCTTCGCCATCGACCTCGCGCGGCATCGTCTCAAGGGCCCGGACCCGCTACGAGCAGAGCGCTACGCGCGACGACGTCAACTTCGTCAAAGCCTTTGGCAGTCTGCAGCTCCGGCGGACACCCGACCAGACGCGACGGCGTTCTTCTGGTTTGAGCCGTTCGAGATTTGGAACGACATCGCCACCACGGCCATCGAGCGGCAACACGTGGACCCGTGGAAAGCTGCCCGCGTTCTGGCGCTCATGAACTTCGCTCTCACCGATGCTGGCATCGCGTGCTTCGATGACAAATATCATTTCCGCTTCTGGCGGCCCTATACGGCGATTCGCCGAGCCGGCGAGGACGGCAACGACGGCACCGAGCCGGACCCGGATTGGCTGCCGCTCCTCTGGACGCCGCCAGGCGAACCTCTGACTGTTCCTCATTCCGCCGATTCCGGACTATCCGTCAGCGGCAGCCATGACTTCCGCCGCAGCGGCAGAAGTGTTGACGGCGCACCTGGGCGATTCACGTGCACTTTCGAGGTCACCAGCCCCACGTTGCCCGGCGCACACGACGGTTCAGAGCTTAGACATGCCGCGCACGAGGCAGGGATGTCGCGGGTCTACGGTGGGATCCACTTCGTTCACGCGGTCGAAGACGGCTGCGCGGGGCAAGGGCATCGGCCGGGATGTGAGTCGAAAGCTTCCTCGCGTTCGGCGATGACGCGTTGAGCGCTGGGGCCAGGTCCCCCGTGTGGCGGAAACCTCAGCTGCCGCTGTCCTGCGACTGCCGCAACTCGAACCGAGCTCGGCATGAACAGGCAGTTGGCAGCCTTCTTTCATAACTTCTCTGCGGGTTGAGCCACAACTGCTCAGCCGCTTCACACGGAGTGAGCCATGGCTTCCATTCACAAAGAAGTGTTCATCGATGCGCCTCCGGAGCACGTGTGGGGGGCGGTGCGCGATATCGGCGCGATCCATACGCGTCTCGCGCGCGAGTTCGTGACCGACACACGCCTCGAGGGGGATTCCCGGCTCGTCACTTTTGCCGACGGCACGGTCGTTCGCGAGCGGATCGTGGACATCGACGAGCGCACACGCCGCGTCGCCTACGCGGCGGTCGAGTGGCGGGCGACGCATCATCACGCGTCGATGCAGGTCTTCGGCGAGGGCGCCCGGCGCAGCCGGCTCGTCTGGATCGCTGACTTGCTGCCAAACGATCTCGCACCCCTGGTGGACGGGATGATGGAAAAAGGGTGCGCGGTCATCAAGCAGACCCTGGAGCAGTCCGTCGCCCGACAGCAACCCGACCTTGCGACCAGGTGAACACACCTCTCGCTCGGTCACGCGATAGCGATGTGCAGTCCCTCGTCGATCTCCAGCGAGTCGACGTACTCGATGTGCAGCACCCTGCGCGGACGATCGGTTTCCGTCTTGGACGACGCGTGCAGGATGAGCGGACGCATGGCGACGATGCCGCCTGAAGACACGAGGCAGTCAACGGGCGGAATCTCGCCGACGAGACGTTCGATTTCGGCCTCCGACAACACGCCGAGCGCATGCGTGCCAGGAAGCACACGCAGGGGACCGTTGTCCTCTCGTGAGTCATCGAAATGCAGGCGAAGGGCCACGATACGAGACAGCGCCGTCGACGGCGCATGCGCGTACGTGATCCCTGACTTTGTCGACCACGGACCCCACTCCGGCACGTCGCGGCGTTCCTGCAACGGCAGTGCGGTGTCCTGATGCCAGACCACGAGCCAGTTTCGCGCCGAGGATTTGTCGAACAGCGTCGCCCGGTAGGGCACGACCGACGGTCCGAGGAATCCGCTCGCGATCGCCATCAATCGCGAGTCGTAGGCGACACCAGAGACGGCCGCGTGTTTCATCAGGTGACGAGCACCGGCCCGGCTGCGGACGAACGGCGATGCCTCGAGCGTCCGGAGAAAATCGGACGTCTCGGCGGGACCGAGAACGCCGCTGACAATTCGAAAGCCCTGGTCGCTGCTGTCAGGAAATGTCGTCATCGCGCGGTGTCCAGCGATTCAGGTTTTGCGGAGAATGAGCCGACTAATCACCGCAAATGATGCGGCCAATACTTGACCAGTGCGGTGAATACGGCTATAATCGCCGCTAGAGTTGCGGTGAATGCCCGATTATATCCATGAGCTTCCGGATTGGCCACAGTTCGTCTGGAACCACGAAACGGTGGCCGCGCCGCTGGCGAGCGCCAGGCACAAGCAAGGGCGCCTGCTCGGGCAGATGGAGGCGCTCGGCTTCAAAGTGAAGGAGGAGGCCGTTCTTCGGACGCTCACCGACGATGTCCTGAAGAGCAGCGAGATTGAAGGCGAGAAGCTCGACGCCGACCAGGTCCGTTCGTCGGTGGCGCGCCGCCTCGGCATGGACATCGGCGGCTTGAAGCCCGCCGACCGCAATGTCGAAGGCGTGGTGGAAATGATGCTGGACGCCACGCAGCGGTACGACCAGCCCCTGACCGATGAACGGCTGTTTGGATGGCATGCCGCGCTTTTTCCGACCGCGCGCAGCGGGATGCACCCGATCAAAGTCGGCGCGTGGCGTGACGACAGCACGGCGCCGATGCAGGTGGTGTCCGGCCCGGTCGGACGCGAGCGGGTGCACTTCGAAGCACCGGCCGCGGCACGGCTGGAGGAAGAGATGCGCCGCTTCCTCGAGTGGTTCAACGGCGACGCGACGACCGAACCGGTGCTGAAAGCCGCACAGGCGCACCTGTGGTTCGTGACGATTCACCCGTTCGACGATGGCAACGGCCGGATCGCGCGGGCGATCGCCGACATGGCGCTGGCGCGGTCGGAGGAGAGCACGCGAGCGGTTCTACAGCATGTCGGCGCATATCCGGCAGGAGCGCAGCGACTACTACCGCATCCTCGAGCAGACGCAACAGGGGTCGATGGACATCACTCCGTGGATGGAGTGGTTTCTCGCCTGCCTCACGCAGGCGATCGAGGGCGCGCACGGCGCGTTGGCCGGCGTCATCACCAAGGCGCGCTACTGGGAGAAGCTGCGCGACGCTGCCGCTGAACGATCGTCAGCGGCTGGTGATCAACCGACTGCTCGACGGCTTCGAAGGCAAGCTGACGACGTCGAAGTGGGCGGCGCTGACGAAGAGCTCGCAGGACACGGCGCTGCGAGACATCCAGCAGCTCGTCGATCGTGGTGTGTTGATGCGCAATCCGGCGGGCGGGCGCAGCACCAGTTACTCCCTCGCGACGGTCTAGGCGTCTATGGCCGCACCGGTCCTCTTCGGGAGGACCGCTGCATCAGGCCTCAGCGCCGATCGACGTCCTCCCATAGCGAATCATCATTGGCCCATTCAAGAAGCATCACCGCGCGACCTTCAAGCAAGGGCCCGAGCAACGCCCAGTCCTCCGGCTGACCGATTCGAATGTGGGGGTGTCGTTGGCCGCTCGCCATCAGCTTTGCCAGCTCGCGCCATTCCTCCGCAATAGTTCTGACCGCGTCGCGTGGGTGCTTGATCTCCGCTGCGGAAATATAGTCGGTGGGCAGATCGCCGGAGATAACCCACCAGCCGATCCAGTCAGGACGTTTCTTACTTTCTATGGCCCAGATTGAAACGTGCGGCGCGACGTGCCAGGCCGGCCACTCGCCCACACGACCGTGCTCGACCCCTTCACGCTGAAGATAAGCCGTGACTTGAGCCTGACACTCCGCGCACCACTGCGCTTCGGCCGCAGGATCATCGTAGTCGTGCATAGGACGCTCGCTGTCGAATCGACGGCCCACCCGCTGCGATAGAAACGGCGTGCTTAAAAACACGCTTCTTCCGCATGCGTCTGCGCGGTCTGCCGGTGCAGTCTGAGAATGTCGTCGGCCACGAAACGGTCAGCGCATCCGAAACACGAGTTCGATAGCACCCGTCACGAAGAGCCAGCCTCCCACAAGGCCGGCAACCCAGAGCATCATTCCCCTCGCACCGCTCTCCAGCCGCTGCCTGAGCGCAGCATACGGCTCTGCCAACCGCTTTTGAAAGGCAAGATGTCCGACGAGAAGGGCGATCGGCGGGAGGACGAAGATGAAGTTGTAGAGGCCGAGCAGTGGCGCCCACACGCGAATGGGAAGCTCTGCCTCGACGATGAGCGCGATCGCCGCGAAGTACGGAATGGCAGTCGGCAGTTCCATGGCCGTGACGCCGACGCCGAGCAGTACAAGTGCCGCATAGGTGCGCGTGGACGGGCGCGACACGACGGGCGATGACGGCGGTTTCGCGGACGCGGTCAGGCCATAAACGAGCAGCGCCAGTCCGATGAGACTCTGGACGATGAGGCCGGGCGGGCGGCGAAGGACATCACCGAAGGATGGCAGGACCACTCCGATCCCTGCCACGACCATCACCCCAAGCAGCAAGTACGTGACAAAGATCGCGCCGACGTACGCGGCAACTTGGACAGGCGCCTGCTCCCGTGCGACCGAGAGCAGCCAGAGCGTGACGACGATGGCCGACGGATTGATGCTGTCGATCACGGCCAGAAAGAGGACACCGGCGATGGTCATGAGTCGCGATGGTTGGAGACATCTTGGACACGGGGAGGGTCTCCGAAGGAGAGATTATGGCTCGCGTTGGTTCAACGAGAAAAGGCTGGCGGTGAGGCAGGGATTCGAATTCTAAGAACGCGTCTTTCTAAATGGTTGATGGCGCGCGACTTCTGGCGCTAAGAGTTTGAGTCCCAATGCACTTGCCGGCTTCTCGTCGTCCGCTCCGAGTCCCCGTCAGTCCTCCGGATTCTACCGGAGTTTTGGAGACATTTTGGCAACGATCGGCGGCGCCAGGCCGCGGCCATTCTCTGCGCGCTCTCAGACGAGCTTTTCCAATCGGAGGTCTCTATGGACTTCGATCCTCGCTGGAGTGATGACCCACGCGACCGCGACGACTACGGTCGCGAGCTGAGCCAGGGCAGCCGCGGAGGGCTGTCCAATCCGCGCGAGCGCGAGCCACTCGATGCGCGCGATGTGTTCACGCGCGACCTCGAGCTGCCGCGCGGCCCGGAACGCGAGCGTGTCTGGGCGCGAGACAGCGACGTGAGGTTGCGCGGCTCGGAGGTTCGCACGCTCGCCACCGTCGGCGCCTTCCGCGTCGTGCCCGCCGGCGATCTCCGCGACGGCCAGGACCGTCCGCTCGACCCGCACCGGGGCGATCTGAGGCACCTCAGAGACTCGGGGCTCGTCGAGACCATCCCGGCCATCGGCAACGACCGCGCGCTGGTCGTGCTCACCGAGCGCGGACGGGACGTCCTCGAGCGCAACCGCTGGTCGAACGTGCAGCGCGAAGACACTGCGATTGGGCGGCCGTGGAGCGGGAGTTCGACGACCGGCGCGATGTTGACGACGAGCGCAGCCGACCGCAGGAGCCGAAGACCCGGCAGGAGTTCTACGCCGGCGTCCGAAGCGCGCGCCACACCCGTTTCGCCGTGCACCGGCCGCGCGAGCTGACGCACGACGCGCAGGTGTATCGCGCCTATCTCAAGGACGCTGAGCGGCTGCGCGAAGACGGCGCCTTCATCCGCCGCGTCATCCTCGACAACGAGCTGAAGCGCGAGTACCAGCAGTTCCTGCAGGAGCGCAATCGCGGCAAGTCCGAGAGCGACGGACGGCCCGATCGAACGCCGGAAGAGATCCATCGTTGGGCCGTCGAGCACGAGCTCCCGGACAACGACGGCCACGTCCAGTTTCCCGACGCGCGCATCGAATACGAGGACCGCGACGGGCACCTCCGAACGCTCGACATCGAGGTCGAGACGCTGCACTACCGCGGCGCTCACGCCAGCTCCAAGGCGTCGTCTGGATTCAGTCGTCACAGCGCCGGCACCGCGCGTGTTGTCGGCTCTCGCGGTGGCGGAGGTGGAGGCGGCGGTCGCGGTCGCCGCTACGGACTCACCATCACCGCCAGCACCGGGAAGAGCGGCGGTCGCAGCCCCGATCCGCGCCTGGCTGAGGAGTTGTTGCGATGAATCTCGAGCACGCCGTTCAGACGATCGCGAAGCGCGGATTCACCGACCGCCAGGCTCGCTTCCTGGTGCTCGTCGCACGCCACTCCGGCGTCTGCGTCATGCGCCAGTATTCGAGCTTCGCGGGCATCGTGTTTGGCCAGAAGACGCGGAAGTTCTTCGCCAACCTCGTGCGGCTCGGGTTCGTCTCGACTTACGACTGCGCGCACAATCGGGGACGCGTCTATCACGTGCGTCATCGGGCGATCTACGAGGCGATCGGCGAGCCCGATAGCCGGCTCCGCCGACCGCCCGGCGTGCCTCGCGCGCTCGAACGTCTGATGCTGCTGGACGCGATTCTCGAGAACCCCGAAAGCATCTGGATGTCGTCGTCGACTGAGAAGCTCGGCTACCTCGCGAGCCGGGGGATTTCAGCCGACGACGCCCCGCATCTGAGCATCCGTCAGGGCGATCAGCGACGGGTTCGCCACTTCCCCGATCGCCTGCCGATCGGCGTCCATCCATCCGGCCACGTCGTCGTCGTTTACCTGCACGCCGACCCGATGCACGACGAGTTCCGCGACTTCCTCCAGCGCCACGCGCCGCTGCTCGAGAGGCTGCCCGCCTGGACGATCCGAATCGTGGTTCCGGCGCACCTGGAGGGCGCGGTGCAGGACCTGCAGAAGGTCGCGTGGGGACAACTCGCGTCGCCGCTGAAGCGAGCCGATCCTCACGGAGCTGCGGTGGTACTTCGATCGCTCGCCAGGCGGCCTAGCGGAGGCTGAGCGAGCCTGCCGATCGGCGCCGCTTTGAACGATGCGAGCGCGCCTTCGCGACCGACCGCTACACGGTTCTCTATCGATGCTGGCGGCAGGATGGCGAGCGAGTGCTGGCGACCGCTTCGTCGCCGGTCGTGGGGAAGGCGATGGAGTCAGGAGCCGGGAAGATCGAACCGCTGGTGTTGCCGCATGCCTACAGCCACCTGGCGCCGATGGCCGGCGTCGCCTGAAGGCGTCGGCTGCACGCGACGCCGTCAATTGTCCTCGCCATCACCCAGCAGTTCGGCCTCGGAACGGAAGCAACCCAACAGCTCGTTCTCGTCGAACACCACCTCCTCGACGGCGTACGGCGGTCCGTTCAACCAGCTCGGGTCGTCGTCGATCCGCTTGGTGATCCGAAGCTCTCCATCCACGCTTTCGGCCCTCGAGATCTCGCGCGGTCCGAGCTTCACGGCGACCACGACGCGGGTGCCGATGTCGGTGCAGCGGAACGCTCCGGCATGCGTCCAGAACGTCTCGCCGATCGCGAAATCACTGAGCTCCATAGTGGCGATCCGCCTCTCTCGGATCGTAACGCCGTCACCCGCCGATCTCATCCAACCGGGCGCGTTCAGAGGGCGTCTTCTCTCTTCCCCTGGAGGCTTCCGTCCGCGGCCAGGTCTCGACACGAGGGGGGCCGAGGAGGGGGAACGATAGCCAGCGGGCCAGCAGCCCCATCGACCATCGGGATGATGATGGCGGAGGTGCACGGTCGATCGTCGCCCCACCGTACGCCTTGGTTGCGAAGCCTCACAGCTGCCGATACTTGCGCCGATGTCCGTGTCTTTGTCGGCCGGCGCCTTTTGCCGGCCGGGCCGCCCGCTGAAGAGAGGATGGAAGGAGGAGAGGGGCGTGAGCGACCCGGCCTCCCGCGCATCTGGGTCGGCACAGGCCCGGCGAGCCGGGTCGCTCACGCCCCGTGTCAGTGTCCAGATCGTCCGGACAAACGCGGCCCGGATCGCGTCCAGATCCGCACCCGGTTGCGTGCACAGATCCAGATCACGATCGCGCCGGCCGTCGTGCTCGCGATCGAGCTCCCGCGATGTCGTACGGTAGGCTCACGAACTGATGGTCGTTCTCCGGTGCACACAGAAGCTGCTCGTCCGGCTGAAACAGGTCGGCGACTTGCCGCCCGTCGAGTCCACGACGCGGCTCGGCGACTGGTACGGCAACATCCTCCGGATCGGCCGACGTCAGCACCTGCTATTCATCAGCGAACGGTCTCGACTTCCGGTCGTCACTTCCGATCCGCGAAGCGAAGCGCCTGGGCACGGTGTTTCCGGACGCGGTGTGCGAGAGGCTGGCCATCGTCGGCGTCGCCGCCGCGGACATCGCCGATGAACGGATGCGGATGTCGGAGTTGGCGTTCGGCCGGACCAGGAACCGCAGCTTGCTTGGCACCTTGAACGACTTCGCATTCATGGCTCAATCGGGGGACGCTCGACGGACCGAACCCGAGTCGCCAGAGGAGCTGATGCGGTTCCTCTCGCAGACACCAATTCTTCCGCTGGACGGCGCAAGCCCGATCGAGTTGACGCGAGCCGCGTTTGGGCGTCAATCGGTGCCGTGACGGCCACGGCCTCGCGTCGCTCCGGTGTTCGATTGTTCGGGAGCGCTTGGGCGCGTCAAGACTGCCCTCCGGCGCTGCGCGGTCTTGACCCGCCCGGCGCGCTCCCGAGGTCTGGCAATTACCGGAGCGACGATCTGATTCGAATTTGGGGAACCGCCACGTCTTGTTGTTCATCAGTGAACAGTCGCGCCTGCCGGTCATGATTCCAGTGCGCCAGGCGGATCGACTTCGCTTAAGTTTTGCGGACGCCGTGGGTCAGATGCTGGCCGCGGTTGGTGTTCCGGCAGAGGCCATCGAACGTGAACGGTCGGAGATGTCGGAGATCGCGTTCGGCCGCACTCAAAGCCGCAGCATGCTTGGCTCGTTGAACAAGCTCTCGCTGATGGCACGCATGCAGTTCATCACGAGCCGCAAGCATCCGCTCGAACGCATCGCCCGCGATCTGGCTGAAACGCCGCTCATTCTGCCGTTTGGTGGTGCCCATCCGAGCGCCGTCACGCGGAAGGTGCTGGGCGCAGAATTGAGCGACGTCAGCCCGGGGCGCCGGACGTGACTCTGGTGCGGACACTGTCCGTGGGCCGTGCGCGTCATCGCGCTGCACGAAATAGGGAAGGCGAGAACATATCGAAATCAACCGGCTGGCTGCGCAGAGCCTCCGATGCGCGGTACCACTTCATTCATCGTGTAATGCACGAACTGGCGACCGAGTTCCGTGAGCTCGTCCTGCTCGGAATCATCGAGCGCGGACTTCATAACGCGTTGAGCGAAGCCCTTGGGGCGCCGGATGGGCTGCTTCCGAATGTCCTGCCCATCCGGTGTCGTGTCGCGATGTTGCCGAATGACACCGCCTGTGCTCAGATCGCGAATCAGAAGCTTGAACAGATCGGCCTCTGCTGAATCCTCCCGTACCTCTTCCGCATGCAGGTCGCTCCACATGTCGGCACGAGTGGATCCCGGAGCCTTGAAGACCGAACGTATCACCGCAAAATGAGCCTCATGGTAGTAATCGATCCACTGGATGAAGAGGCGGACCAAATCGTCCGGACACAGTGACGTGCCGCCGGCGTTCATTTAGCAGGTTCTTCACCAGTCGACGTTTTTCTTCTCAGTATCCGCTTGATCCCATGTGCGGAACGCTCAACAGACGAGTGTGAAGGCCCTCTTCGCTCTCGATGCGCTGTCGAATCTCGTCGCCCATAGACTCCAGTCGATCAACGATCTCAACGAGAGTGCGCGCCAGATCGCCCAACTTTTGGCGGTGTTCTTCAAGCCACTCCTGCTGGAGCTCGTTTACCTTCGTTTGATCCGCGTCTCCGGAAAGGGTAGCGGCGGCGGCGATGAATCCGCCGACCCATGGAACGCTGCCGAGGGCTGCCATGAGGAACCGGTGATAGCGCCGCTGCCGATCCCCACCCAGGGAGCGATCGAGTTCGCGTCGGATCTTCTCCTCCAGGTCTCCTGGACCGAGAATGACGATGTCCTCACCGGCCATCCAGCCATCATAACCCTGCGCTCACCCTGCTCAGGCCTCGGTGGACACCCAAAACCGGCCATTGATCGACACCTGAAAACCGGCCACCAGACGTAGCGACTCCGAGACGTTGACGACGGCGAGGGACGCTGTGGTCCTTCGCCGGCATGAGCAACGTCTTGGACGACGACAAACAGCAGCAAGTCCTGGCGCTGGGGCGACTGGGATGGTCGCTGCGGCGCATCGAGCAGGCGACCGGCGTCCGTCGCGAGACGGCCAGCGGCTACCTGAAGGCGGCCGGGATCGCGGTGCGCGGCGCGGCGGGCGCCCGCGGGTCGTGGCCGCCAAAACCGGCCACCACGCCGGAGGTGTCCACCGACCCGGGCCGGCAAAACCGGCCATTCCACGCGGAGGTGTCCACCGACTCGGCGCGGCAAAACCGGCCATCAGCGACGGGGTGTCCACCGACTCGGCGCGCGACCGCGCACCGGGCCGCGCGCCGACGGCGAGCGCGTGCGAGCCGTACCGCGAGCTGATCGCCGAGGCGCTCGGCCGCGGCCGCAACGCGATGGCGATCTGGCAGGACCTCGTCGACGACCACGGCTTCACCGGCGCGCGTACGCCAGCGTCCGCCGCTTCGTCGCGACAGCTGCGCGGCGACGGCGCCGGCCGAGGCGCGCGTCGTCATCACCACGGCGCCCGGCGAGGAAGGCCAGGTCGACTACGGCGAGGGGCCGATGGTCCGCGATCCGCGAGCACCGGCAAGTACCGGCGCGACGCGCCTCTTCGTCCTGACGCTCGGCTACTCGCGCAAATGCGGTGCGGCTGCTGACGTGGCAGTCGAGCGCGCAGATCTGGGCCGAGCTGCACGAGCGCGCGTTTCGTCGGCTGGGCGGCACCGTCGCGCGTCATCGTCCTCGACAATCTGCAGCGAGGGCGTGCTCACGCCCGACATCTACGACCCGACGCTCAATCCGCTCTATCGCGACGTGCTCGCGCACTACGGCGTCGTCGCGCTGCCGTGTCGCGTCGGCGATCCCGATCGCAAAGGCAAAGTCGAAGCCGGCGTCGGCCACGCGCAGAAGACGCCGCTGCACGGGCATGCGCTTCGAGACGCTCGAGGAGGCGCAGGCGTATCTCGATCGCTGGGAGACGCACTGGGCCGACACGCGCATCCACGGCACGACGAAGCGCCAGGTCGCCGCGATGTTTGCCGAGGAGCAGCCGGCGCTGCGGCCGCTCCCCGTCGAGCCGTTTCGCTACTACCGCTTCGGCGAGCGCACCGTCCATCTCGATGGCTGCGTCGAAGTCGAGGCCGCGTACTACGGCGCGCCGCCCGGCTGGATCGGCCAGCGCGTCCAGGTGCAGTGGAACGATCTCCACGTCCGCCTGCTCGATCCCGAAGACCGGCCAGCTGCTGCGCGAGCATCTGCGCGCGCCGCGCGGCTGGCATCGCATCGCACGACGCCGACCGGCCGGCGCGCACGCCGCCGACGACGCTGGCGCTGCTCGCCGCGCGCGCGACGCGCCGGCCCGCACATCGGCGCGGTCTGCACGCACATCCACCAGCACGAGGGCGCCGCCGGCGTCCGCCGCATCCTCGGCGTCCTCGCGCTCGCCAAGAAACACGGCCCGGCCGTCGTCGACGACGCCGCCAAAGCGGCGCTCGAGCTCGGCGTGCCCGACCTATCGCTTCCTGCGCCGCTATCTCGAACGCCGCCCGCCGGTGCCGCTCACGCTGCGCCAAGTCGACCCGCTCATTCGCCAGCTCACGCTCTATCGCGATCTCATCGATCGCACAACAGGAGACCCGCATGAATCTCGTCGAACTCGATCGCGCGCTCCGCAAACTCCGCCTCTCCGGCATGGCCGACGTCCTCGAAACCCGCCTGCGCCAGGCGCAGACGGAGCAGCTCGACGCCCATCGATCTCGTCTCCGACGCTCGTCGCCGACGAGCTGCTGCGGCGCCAGGACCGGCTGCTCGAGCGCCGCCACAAGCAGGCGCGCTTCCGCGATCCCGACCGCTCGCTCGACACCTTCGATTTCGATTTCAACAAGAAGATGAACCGCGCGCTGATCCACGAGCTGGCCACCGGCCGCTTCATCGCGCCAGCGCGAAGACGCCCTCTTCCTCGGCCCGCCGGGCACGGGCAAGAGCCATCTCGCCCAGGCCATCGGCCGCGCCGCGATCCAGCAGGGCTACCGCGTCGATCTATCGCGAAGCCCACACGCTGCTCGAGGAACTCGCCGACGCCACGCTCGACGGCACGCGCAAGGACTATCTCGCCGATCTCGCGGCCGTCCCGCTGCTGATCATCGACGACCTCGGCATGCGGAAGCTGCCGCACACCGCCGCCGAAGATCTGCTGGAGCTCATCATGCGCCGCTACGAGCGCGCGTCGACGCTGCTGACGTCGAACCGGCCCGTCGACGACTGGGGCAAGCTGCTCGGCGACACCGCCGCCGTCACCGCGCTGCTCGATCGCCTGCTGCATCACGCGCACGTGCTCAAGTGCGGGCCGCGGAGCTGGCGCACCAAGGTCCACACCGACTTGCGCACGGAGGAGGCCACGAAGTAGAACTCACTGGTCTCGGCCGCCCGCCGTGGTGGCCGGTTTTGACCTGTCGATCAATGGCCGGTTTTGACCTGTCCACCGAGGGCTCGGCAAGGCGAAGAGAGAAGCGCTTGTTCCGGTCCCTCAATGCCGTTCGGCGAAAGCGCCACTACTCGTCGAGTTCTCGGAACCGAGTGCGGCGCACGCGTCGCTTCGGCTCTCGATTGTCCGGGAGCGCTTGGGCGCGTCAAGCCTACCCTTCGGCGCTGCGCGGTCTTGACCCGCCCGGCGCGCTCCCTTGCGGTCGGCAATTGCCGGAGCGACGCAGTTTCAAGGGCATCCAGCCCGTTCGCCGCCAGCCCGCTACGGCCCGCTCCGCTATGCAGGCGCTGTTGAGTAGAACACCGGCGATTCGATCGACACGCCGTTCGCGATAGCTCTTTCGTACCGCACAAGGAAATCTCGTCCTTCCACAGGCAGCCAATCGTAGGTCAGGAGTTCGGTCAACGCTTCCCCGAAGATTGTTCGACGTCGCCAGGTCCCCGCGCGAAGGCGTCGAATTCGACAATGGCGATTCCGTCGTGAGGCTCCACCCAACGCCAGCGATCGCGCGCAACGAGCAGGTACTGAACGCGTTCGTACACATCCACGCGCCGCGGCAATCGTCCGATCACTGACAGTTGTCCAGGGTTCTGCTGCAGGAAAGCGCGGATCGTTTGCAGTTGAGCGACACCCTTGAGGACATCTGCATCGCGGTCTGGGATCTCGGCCGGGCGCAAGGTTTTGCGAACCCACTTCAGTTCGGCGATGAGAACAGCTGAACAGGATTCATCAACTGCGAAGAAATCGACATCGGGATTGGGAGACGGCCCATCTGGATTGGTCCATCAGCGCCGTATAGCGCGCCGGCAACGCAGCAGCCGCCAGCATTTCTGATTGTTTCTCAAGCGACGTGACATCATAAACCTGCGGACGTCGCTGCAGCAGACGCGCAGGATGTTCTCATCGTGGCGGCTATGCAGTGGAAACGGAGGCGCGATCGCGAGCGTTCCGTTCGCGCCATCGAGCGGAATCAACGGGTAGACGTGAAGATCGACAGACTGCGTCACAGAGAACGTGAGGTCAGAGACCATCAGTTGGCATTTCTCGTGCGCGACGCCGCTTCAAGGCTGCCAGGGTTTCGCTCAATTGCGCCGAGGACCGAACCATCCACGGCAGATTCAATTGGGTATACCCCGGACATCTGACCCCGCCGAAAACACAAAAAGTCATGAGCCGCACAAATGGCGATCAGCGCGGCGTAGAATGCGTTGAATTCATCCAGGCGGTCCTCGCCGAGGGTGAGAGAATCGGCGCGCCGCGCGAGCGCCCGCACCTCTCTCCGTGTATACAGGTAGCAATTGCCGCCAGAGGTCCCAGGAGTCGCCATACTCAAAGCTGCGGGCGCCGGTCTGCAGCGCTCCGCCAGACACATTCCGCTGCTTCGTGAACGCGTGGGTTTTGTGGTGGTTGTGCAGCACGTTGCCCGATGAAGCTGCCCTTCGCGGGGACGTAGCCCCTTTTGGTAGGCGGACACCTGCCTGTCGCGCTCGACGAAGGCACCGTGAACCGCAGCGATGTCGGCGTTACCACGTCGACGGCGTACCAGTTGCCTTGTGGAATCCCTGAAAGCACACCTCGAAGTGGCTATATTGCGTCGCCACTGGGAGCGCCTCATCAACTGCTGCCGCAAGTTCATCCGTCCAGCGCCGCACGACGGTCGAGATGGCCGCCTGTCCGTGTCTGATGCTCCATTTCACGCCGATCGCGAGGAGCCGGCTGAGATTTGCGAGCATCGCGTGGAAGTGCGGCGTGTTGCTACCTCGCGCGGCCTGCTCGCGTTCGACCTTCTCGATGCCACCAGTGAGCAGCGCCCACACGGTGACATTCGAGGGATGTCTCAGAATCTCCAGTGAGCTCCAGCACTGGTCAGCCTGCGCTTCCGCCTCGCGCACGCTTTCGAGGACGTCACGCGATGCCTCCTTCTTGAGATGTGGCATTGGTTGTGTGTCCGCGATAAGTCTAGCCACTGTGCCAGCGCTGGATTCGTTGGGTCGTCGACGTCGAGTCCACCAGATCGCCCCATTTCACCGAATCTTGATTGGTCGCGTTTGATGGGTTTGCACATCGGCTCGTCCGTCCCGCGCATGCTTTACGGACGGGCCGAACCAGTTCTCTCTTTAGTTCCGCCCAACAACCGTCACGTCGATCTCGGCGCTGTCTCCACACGCAACTTATCGATCGGCCTTCGATCAGCGCCGTCGAGCCGGCGTCAGAGTTCCTGGACGACGTGAGAGGCTGAGGCATGGCCGGCGACGATTGGTGCATCAGCGCCGAAGATTCGAGTAATTCGAATCGATCCATGCCTCGACGAATCCGTGAAACTCTGTTGCCTTCTCGAGAATTTCTTGAGCCTCGGTTTCCGTCGCAACGTGTGAGCGCGTGTAGTCGATCACGTTCCGCTTTCGACGGCATCTCTCGAAATAGTCGGCGTACTTGCTCGCATTGGCGCTGAGCCTGATCGCGTCAAAGGCCACTTTGTGGTGACCCGTCTTGGCGGTCACGCGGTAGCCAGCGCACGCAATCACCATGTGTGCGGTCAGTAGCGCCGCGTTGTACGCCGTAGCGAACCGCCGATCAGCCGAAACAGCCGTGACGCCGGCATCGGCCAGGTCGCGCGCTATCAGCGCCCGGATGTCATCGAGTTCCTTTTTGGATGTTCGATGCCTTTGAACGTCGCGGCTTGCCAACAACTTCGTCCAGGTCACGTTGCCCGCCCTTCACGAACTGCTTGGACCCTCGCAGAACTTCAGTAAGGAAATGATCGCCGGCCCCAACTTTCGTTCTGAATTCGGCCTGCGAATAGCTCGTCACGTTGACCTCTCTGCCGAGATGTTCCTCGACTTTCCGGAGCGCGGGCGCGAGCTCCGCGAGGCCGACAGTGCCAATGACGAGCAGGTCCACGTCGCTCGTCGCGTGCTCCTCGCCGCGCGCGATGGATCCGTAAACGAAGGCAACGTCAACTCGAGTGTCGAACTGCTCAAGTAGTCGCTGGAGAGTTGGCAACAACCCAGCCGTCTTTTCCACGAGGCCGTGCAAGTCGGCGAACAACGGGGATCGCGTGTCGGCCTTGACGTAGGCCCTGGTGCCTTCACGGCGCTGTTCCAGGATCCCACCGTCCACGAGAGCCTTGAGGTCCCGCTGCAGGCTCGAAGGGGTCGTTCGGAGGAACTGCGCCAACTCCGACAGATACCACCATTTGTCGGGCTGGGTCAGCGTTGCGGCGAGTATCTCTCCACGGACGGTTGGAAATAGTGCCCTGAGAGCCGTCTTGGCCTTACGCACAATGCGTAAATTATTACGCGAATTGCGTAATACAGCAAGCGGAAACAGGTCGCATCGTTAAGTCACCCTCCCTGCCTCACCCCGCTACTCTCCCCGCAACCAGCACCTCCCGCGGCATCGCGTATCTCAATCGCCACTCGATCGTAATCGGCCGTTCCCCATCGGCCCCGTCTGGATCCACCGGCCCGAGATACCGAAACGCCATCGTCACGCCGGCGCGCTCATCCGCCCGCTCCCGCACGAACAGCAGCGGTGTCACGCTGTACCGCGCCGGATCGAGATGCCGCCTTCCCTCCGGTGACTCGCGTGTGGTTCGGGCCTTCGACTGCCAGTGAAACCGCTTCTCGTTGAGGGGGAAGTCCCGGTAACGCAGGTGCTCCTTCGTCGCCGCCGCCTTGTCGAGCGTGACGAGGAGCAGATCGAACTTCTTGCCGTGTGTGAGCTCGACCCCAGTGTAATAGTCGCGAAAGTTCCCTTCCCGGGTACGATGATCGAAGGCTGCGCTCAGCTCGACGCCGAGATACCGTGCGTGCAGCGCCAGCGGGATCTCGGGCGCGAGGGCGTGTGGCGGGGTCAGCACCGCGTTCAGCTCGCGCAAGATCGGCACCAGACCTGCGATCTCTTCGCGCAGTAACCCGTGCTCAGCCCACAGCGCTTCCGCACGCGTGCCGGCGCCGATCTCCTTCCCGTAGAGCACCGCGAAGAGCATGCGTGCGAGCCGACGGTCCGCCTCGTCGACGGGTGATTCCAGCGACGCCAGCCGCGCCCACATCCCGAGCCGACGCTCATCGCCGACATGAATCAGCTTGTGAACATTCTCTAAGGCCGCTCTCTCTTCTTCACCGACTGTTCGCGCATCGAGACCCGCCGACTGCCGCAACTGCCACCAGGAGCGATCCTTACGGTACACGTCGTCGAGCGCGACGTCGGTCTCGCGAAGAAACGCCGCCAGTGACAGCTCCGCGTGCGCCGGCTCGCGCAACAGCGCTCGAATGCCCGCCTGGTCCGACGGAATCGCGCGGCGCATCTGCGCGATCACGTCTTCGCGGACCTGCTCGTCGAAGCGCAGAAGACAGCCAGCCGGAAGCCGCCCGAACCCCTTGGAAACGAACTCGGCCAGCTCGCGCGGCGTGTGGCCGAGTAGCGATCGCAGCCGTCGATCGAATCGGAACTGAAGGTGCTGTCGTCCGGTGAGGTCGAAGACGACCAGTTCAGCCTTGCCCGGCGCACGACGCAGGCCGCGCCCGAACTGTTGGAGAAACACCGTGGCACTCTCGGTGGGGCGGAAGAAGAACAGCGTGTTGACGTTCGGAACGTCGACGCCTTCGTTGTAGATGTCGACCACGCACAGCACCTGCACCCGGCCGGCGTCGAGGTCGCCACGAGCGCCTCGTCGTTCGACGCTGTCGGTGCTGCCGGTCACTACCTGGGTCGAAAAGCCACAGTCTTTGAAACGGCGGGCGACTTCTTCGGCGTGGCGGACGTTCACGCAGAACGCGATGGCGCGCATCTCGGACCGCCGCCCGATGCACTCGCTAACTGCCCGGACCGCCCGCAACACGAACGCCTCGGCCGCGCCCACGAGCCGGCCGGCGAGTTGATCGGGCGCGTAGCGACCCGCGGTCCAGGTCAGGTCGCGGAGGTCGGCGCCTTCCACGTCGAGCATGTAGTAGCGAAATGGCACGAGCGCGTGCGGAATGGCGTTCCAGACGCGGAGGTTGCCGACCCACGGCCGTGGAAAGTGACGCTCATAGTCGAGACCGTCGGCGCGCTCTGGGGTGCCGGTCAGACCGAGCAGCTCTTTCGGTGCCACCCGGTCGAGCAATTTCTCCCAGGAATCAGCCGCGGCGTGGTGAGCCTCGTCCAGAATCACATGGTCGAACGCGGCGGGATCGATTGCGGAGCCGTCGCCCAGCGAGTCGATCGATGCAAACACATGGCGCTGTATGGCGGGCCGCTCGCCGTGATACAGCAGCTCGCCGAAGTCACGCATCTGGAGCACGTGGCGAAAGATTCGCCGCGCCTGCTCCAGGATCTCGCGGCGGTGCGCGACGTACAGCAGCGTCTCGACGCGTCCCGCCTGCCGCAGGGACCGGTAATCGAGCGCGGCCATGACCGTCTTTCCCGTGCCCGTGGCCGCGACCATCAGATTGCGGTGCCGTCCAAGCTCGCGCGCCGCCGTGAGTTCCTCAAGCACCGGCTTCTGGAAGTCCCTCGGCTCGATTTCGAACAGCAGATCCTCGCTCGAATCGTAGCGGGCGTCCGGCGAGAGGGCCCTCGTGAGCCGCACGCGCTGCGCGTCGTTCCCAGGCTCGTACCGTTCGAACTGATGTGCATCCGCCCAGTACTGGTCGAAGGTCTCCTGCATCTGCGCGACCAACGCTGGTTGATCCGACTGCGTCATGCGAACGTTCCATTCGAGACCGTCGGTCTGAGCGGCATGCGAGAGGTTCGACGAACCCACGAACGCGGTCGAGAACCCGCTGGCGCGATGAAAGATCCACGCCTTGGCGTGCAGCCGCGTCGTGTTCTCGTCGTACGAGATCTTCACCGTCGCATTCGGCAACGCTGCCAGTCTCTCGATCGCCAGCACATCCGATGCACCCATGTACGTCGTGGTCAACACGCGCAGCGAACGGCCGCGCCCGTCGCAGTGCCGCTCGATTTCAGTGCGAAACTTCTCGAAGCCGCTGAGCTTGATGAACGCGCACAAAAGGTCGACAGAGTCGGCGCTGTCGAATTCGCTTCGCAGGTGCTCGAGCAGTTGGTCGCCCTCGGCATTGACGATCAGGCTTGAGGCATGGAGCGATCCACGCGGCCGCTCTGGCGCTTGTGCGGGCCTCGCGACGATCGCAGTGAGCCGCTCGGCGTTCAGGCGCAGCTCGTCATCGCGCTCGAAAACGCGTGGCGCGTGCGAGTGCAGCACCGCCAGCAGCGCTTCCGCCAGTGCGAGCCCCTTAGCGGAGTCAGCCTTCAGTTCGGCCAGTGCGAGGGCGAGCCCATCCCCGAGCAGCGATTCGAGCACCGCGCCGATCGGCTCGCTCACGGTGAGCGCGGAGCGATACACTTCGAACGGAGCGCCAAGGGCCGCCAGTTGGCGATCAAGACGTGCACTGACGATCTCGTCGTACACGCCAGCTTTCAGTTCGCTACGCCGCCAACCTGCCATTGAACCTCCTGGGACTCAATACACACAGTATTCCGCGGCTAGACTTTCCCTCACGTAAACTAGCTCATCATCGAACTTCCCCATAGTCTCGGTAGGTGTGGGTGTGGCGGATCCGTATGCCAGCCACCGGTCGTTCGATTGGAGGAGCCCATGACTGTCTACGTTCTAGTTCGTGAAGATCAGAGCGAACATGGGTTTGTCGACGCGAGCATCGTCGGTCTGTTTCGTAGTCAGGATGAAGCTGCAGTGCTCTTGAAATCGAGCATGGCCGAGGCTCGCGAGCAGGGCCTGCGCGTGTGCGGCGATCCTGGAACAGAGCCGGAGTGGGAGGTCTCCTGGAACATCGAGCCACATCCGCTCCGGTAACCCTCTCTCGGTCTGCCGGCGGCGGCGATCAGCGCTCCCCATTGAGCAGTCGAATGAGCGCTTCGGCGTTCCCGAGCGCGTCATGGACGGGATGATGATCGTGCTTCGTTCGGCGGAGACGCTTCCACTTCTGAGTGCTGCGGAAATCACCGACCAGCCCTGCGTAGAAATCGGCGATGCGTCGTCCGGAATGCCCGAACGGGTTCTCGCCGAAATAGCGCCAGAAGTAGAAATTGATCCACTGGAAGTCGTACGCCGGGTTGTCCGAAACGAACACGACCGGCATCCGGGGAGTCAGCCATTCTCGGAACTGCCGGAACGTGTCCTCGGAGCAATCCACGCCGTGGAACGTCTCGACCCGACCGTCCTGAAGGGCGTTGACGTCAACGGCGCCAAACTCCGTCATGTCGCCGACTGAGGGCGCTCCGACGCCGAAGGGTGCTTCGCAGTCAACGACGATTGGGGTGCCCATAAATCCTCCGACAATCCTTGGACGCGTTCAGAATTAATGAACAGCGCGAAATCCTGAACACTCTACCGTCCACATGCTTCAGACGCCCGGCAGGTCGATGACCGTCGGCGCGTTGACGAGCCGGTAGCTCTCGTCGACGACGCTGACGTTGTAGATCGGAATGCCCTGATGCTCGTAGCGGCCGAAGCCTCCGTGAACATGCCCACAGATCACGACCCTCGGGCGAACTCTCTCGATCGCCACGAGCAGTTCTCGGCTGCCGACGTGCTCCACACGACGTGAGTCGAGGTCGAAAGTGCTGTCGCCGTACCCGTATGGTGGTTGGTGCGACACCAGTACGTCGATGCCGTCGGGGATCGCCGCGTAGACGCGCTCGAGATCGCTCGGCCGCTTCATGAACGCCCACCGCATGAACGGGTTGGACCAGGGCGTCGCCCACACGGACATTTCGCGACCCGCGCCACCGGCCGGACGGCACACGTCGTCCCTTCGTCCACGAGGATCTGGAGGTCGGTCGATCGCGCGTGCGCAGGCGTGTCCGAGCGGAAGCTGCACATCTGCCCGCACCAGTCGTGATTGCCCCACGTGAGGAGCTTGTGTGTCGCTGGCGTGGCGGCGAGCCACGGCCGTACGGTCCGGTCAAACCACGCCTGCTGTTGATACGGGTCGTGGACCGCCATGAACGGCCCGAAACGGTCCGGGCAGACGTCGCCGGCGACGATCAAGAGATCGCACGGCGGAACGTCGGGCAGGAACCCGTGCTGATCGCTGAGCGCAACGATTCGCATGCTGTGATCTCAACGCCAGTGTCGCATCGTCTGGTCACCGCGGCCATAGGTCCTGGTACCTCTCGCCATGCGTTGCCATGACTTGCCATGCGTCGATGATGTTGACGGCCGTGGCTCGCCTGACCGACGCCAGATTGCCGGGCTATGGCGGCCTGCCCGGACTAGTGCCGGGTGCCACGTCCACTTCCAGGTCTCTTCACCGTTGACGTCGAACCCGGCCGGCGCTATCCTGTTTTCATCGTCTTGGTCCGCTACTGAATTTTTGAACTCGCGTCCACCTTCACGTTGGGTGGCACGCCACCTTCCTCTGACTCCTCGGACCGAGTGCGGATCGACTGCGGTTCGCTGCTAAGCGGCATCCGCATCCGACCGCGCCGAGCAACGACGCGGCGGGCCCTCAGGGCCGCTGCCGTCGGCTGGCACCAACCAACGAAGTTCACTGTCGGTTCGGTGTTCTCGGAATCGTTCCGGGGAGGTTCGTATGAAGAGACACGGTCGATCGCACGTCCTCGAGCGAGAGCCTGCAGCCGGAGGCCACATCATGAGGGCCAGGCTGACGAGGGGCGACGGGCTCACACGTGCCGATCGCGGCCTCGACAACCCGCACGAATCGCGTCGTACAACGTTGCCCGTTCTGCTCACGGTCGACGAAGCGGCGGATCTGCTGCGCACGACGCGGCGCGCGATCTACGCGATGATCGAACGCCGGCAGTTGCCCGGCGTGATCCGCGTCCGCCGGCGAGTGCTCCTGCGCGCCGACGATTTGCTAGACTGGCTGGACCAGAAGCGCGCGCCATCGCCAGAGGAGTAACTGGCGATGAGCGTCACAATCCGTCCGTATCGAAGAGGCGGCTGGGAGGTCGACATCCGCGTCGTCACGCCTGACGGCGCGCGGGACTTGCGGGAGCGCAAACGCGCTCCGATGTCGTCCCGATCGGCCGCCGTACGCTGGGCTGAGGGCCGCGAACGCGTGCTGTTCGAGCGGCTCTGTCGTCCGCCGCAGGACTCGACATCACGCAAGGAGGTGCCCACCCTACAAGAGTTCGCGCCGCGATTCATCGACGGCCACGCGCGGGCGAATCGGCAGAAGCCGAGCGGGATCGCATCAAAGAACGTGATCCTTCGGCTCTACCTGATGCCGGCGTTGGGTCGAAAGCGGCTCGACGCGATCAAGAGCGAAGACGTGCAACGGCTGAAGGCGCAGCTGGAGGTCAAGTCGCCGAAGACGGTGAACAACGTCCTCGCGGTGCTGAGCGTGCTGCTGAAGAAAGCGGTCGAGTGGGAAGTGATCGAGCGGATGCCGTGCACGGTGAAGCTGCTGCCCGTCGACGAAAGGCGCGGCGGCGTTCCACGACTTCGACGAGTACGAACGGCTCGTCGAGGTCGCACGCGCGATCGACCCGCGCACGTATCTCGATCGTGCTGCTGGGCGGTGAGGCCGGCTTGCGCGTGCGGCGAGATGATCGCGCTCGAGTGGGGCGACGTCGATCTCGTGAAGCGGCAACTGTGCGTCCGTCGGTCGGACTGGAACGGGCAAGTCGGAACGCCGAAGGGTGGACGGCTAGCGATACGTGCCGCTCACGCGACGGCTGACCGCGGCGCTCGTCGAGCATCGGCACCTGCGGAGCAAGCGGGTGCTCTGCCAGGACGACGGCACGCCGTTCACGCGGCAGATCGTGCAGAACCGGATGATCCTGGCGGCGCGGCGAGCGAACGTGCAGACGCGGGGTGCACATCCTGCGTCACACGTTCTGCTCGCACCTGGCGATGCGGGGCGCGCCGGCGAAGGCGATTCAGGAGCTCGCCGGGCACGCGGATCTGACGATGACGCAGCGCTACATGCACCTGAGCCCGGCGGCGCTCGACGCGGCGATCCGGCTGCTCGAGAACCGCGGCGCGAGCTGGTCCGGGCTGATCGAGCGGTCAAAGTTGTGGAGACTATATTTGGAGACGGGGAGGGGCTCCGATGCAAAAACGATCAATGAATCCGGGGATAAACTGGCGGTGAGGCAGGGATTCGAACCCTGGGTACAGGTTTAAGCCCTACAACGGTTTAGCAAACCGCCGCTTTCGGCCACTCAGCCACCTCACCGTGTCGATTTTGCTAACGATTTCAGCGATCCGCCGATGTCTGATCCGATTGTGCAGTTCGTTGTGCAGTAGTTCGCCGAACCTTCGCTCCTCGGCCGGTCTTGACGGCGGCTTTCGCGGATCATCGCTTGGTCAACGATAGCATACGGCGATAGCGTCCTCGCCTGAACCGCCATCGCCGTCGCCGCCCGACCTGGCACACCGACGAGCCCGAGCTTCCTGATCGCCCTCTGCTGGAGTGGCCGCCCGCGAACTCGCGTTCGCAACGCTTGACGCGAAACCGCCACCGGTCGCAGCCATTCTGGAGATGCGGCTAGTTTTGTACCTTGAGGCCGTTCGGAAAAATGACGCTCCGATGGGCTGGTTTTGCCAGCGACGGTGCGGCATCCGCTTCCGGAATCTGTCCGAGCATCAGGCGATGAGGCCAAGACGACCGGTGCGACGTGCGGGCATCACTCCGCTTCAGCGTTGATGGCTCGGAACTCGCACTCGCCGCCGTCGTCAGCGGCGGATGTTAGCCGGTCTTCACGATTCCGGCCAGTAATAGTTTGTTGCCCCGCAAGGGGCGATAAGCTGTTCGCCCCTCCCCATCGGTAGCGCGTGTAGATCCGTCGTCCACTGACCCAACAACCCGCGTGCTGCGGCATGCGCGGATAGGGCCGCGTCCCATTCGTGCTCGTTGGCCGTCGTCAGTGTTGCTGCATGGGCCTCGCAGAGCATCCGCTCCATGTCATCGCGCGTCGATGCATAATCATACTTCTTGTTTGCGAGGACCCAATAGAGCACCTTCGGATGTGTTTCAACGACGGTGACATCCGGATCTCTGCGTCTGGCCGCGATCAGCACGCTCATGCCGTTCAGACCCATGGACCCGGCCAATCCATTGGGCGTCATGACGCTGTTCCGGACGTTTGTGTACCGTCCTCGCAACCATCGATCAGCCGGACGCCAGCCACCAGGGCCAGTACTCCAGCATGTAAGCGTGTCAACGCCGAGCGCGACGATCGTGCCCAACTCCTCGATGTACTCGATGACTTGTTGCGCGGTTTCACACGTTTTCGTCCGGACCGATTCAGGCTGTCCGTCTACCAGAGACAACAGCGCCACGCCGTGCGCGCCATCACCACCTGGATCGTAGCCAACGATCAATCCAGTTCGCATTGTTGCCTTCACACCTTCGTGTAGAGCACTAGTGTCCTGAGTCAGAGATTTGTGAAACATCTGTCCGTCGACAGTCGTACTCGGCTACAAGGAGAACGTGCCGATGCGACTGGGCCGACCACTGAGACCGATTGTGCTGACCACTGACGAACGCGCGGCGCTCGACGGCTGGGCACGCCGACGGACGACGGCGCAAGCGTTGGCGCTGCGTGCGCGGATCGTCCTGGGTGCGGCAGCGGGCGAGTCGAACACCGGGATCGCGCGGCGCGAGCGAGTGACCAAGGCGACGGTCGGCAAGTGGCGTGAGCGCTTCCTGCAGAAGCGGCTTGAGGGACTGCTGGATGAACCGCGACCGGGCGTGCCGCGCACCATCACCGACGCGCAGGTCGAGGCGGTGATTACGAAGACGCTGGAAACGACGCCGCGCGACGCAACACATTGGAGCACGCGCTCGATGGCGAAGACGACTGACCTCAGCCAGTCGGCCATTTCGCGCATCTGGCGCGCCTTCGGGTTGCAGCCACACCGCGTCGAGACCTTCAAGCTCTCGAAGGATCCGCAATTCATTGAGAAGGTCCGCGACGTCGTCGGGTTGTATCTCGATCCGCCGGATCGCGCGCTCGTGCTCTGCGTCGATGAAAAGAGCCAGATCCAAGCCCTGGACCGCAGCGCGCCGATTCTGCCGCTCGCGCCCGGTGTCCCGGAGCGGCGCACCCATGATTACCGGCGCCATGGCACCACCTCGCTGTTTGCCGCGTTGGATGTGGCCACCGGCAAAGTCATCGGCGAATGTCATCGGCGGCACCGCAGTCAGGAATTTCTGCAATTCCTGCGGACCATCGACGCCAACGTACCGACCGGCCTCGACATCCATCTGATCCTGGACAATTACGGGACACATAAGACGCCTCGCGTACGCCGATGGTTCGCCGCACATCCACGTTTTCACCTGCACTTCACCCCGACCAGCGCCTCGTGGCTGAACCTGGTGGAGCGCTGGTTCGCCTTGTTGTCCGACAAACAGATCAAGCGGGGCGCGCATCGCAGCACCCGCGCGCTTGAGGACACCATCCGTGAGTACCCTCGACATCACGAATGGCTCGCCACAACCATTCGTGTGGACGAAAACCGCCGACGACATCCTCGCCAGCATTGCGAGATATTGTCAGCGAATCTCTGACTCATGACACTAGCAGGCTGATGAAAAAGTAAGTGAAAGGGGATCGACAGATCGATCCCATCGTACTACCATGCTCCCACCGCCTTTTGGAGAGGAGCCTCGCGTGCGTGGACCCGACGAGCAGACCGGCGACATGTTCAGTTATCTCTCGCCCGAGCAGCGGGTGCGCCCCGATCACCCGCTGCGGGCCATCCGGACGATGACCGACCAGGTGCTGGGCGAGTTGTCGCCCCGGTTCCAGCGGATGTACTCGGACATCGGCCGCCCGTCGATTCCGCCCGAGCAGTTGCTGCGCGCGCTGCTGCTGCAGGCGCTGTACACGGTGCGCAGCGAACGGCTCTTGATGGAGGAGATCGACTACAGCATCCTGTTCCGCTGGTTCGTCGGCCTGAGTCTGGACGAGCCGATCTGGTCGCCGACCGTCTTCAGCAAGAACCGGGATCGGTTGTTGACCGGCGATATCGCGAGTGCGTTTTTCGATGCCGTCGTGCGCCAGGCGCGCGAGGCCGCCCTGCTGTCGGACGAGCACTTTACCGTCGATGGGACCCTGCTCGACGCGTGGGCGGGGCTGAAGAGTTTTCAGCGCACGGATGCCGGGCCGACCCCACCCCCTGACGATCCGGGCAACCCAACGGTCAACTTTCATGGGGAGACGCGGACCAACGCGACGCACGCGTCGACGACCGATCCGGATGCGCAGCTCTATCGGAAGGGCCTCGGAAAGGAGGCCAAGCTGACGTACATGGGGCACGTGCTGCTCGACAATCGGCATGGCCTGGTCACCAACGTCTGTGCGACGGCGGCCACGGGGACCGCCGAGCGCGAGGCGGCGCTGCTGCTGCTCACGACCGTCCCGCGGGCGACGACGGTCGGGGCCGACAAGAGCTACGACGTCGCGTCGTTTGTCGCCGGCGTGTGCGACTTGGGGATCACGCCGCATGTGGCGCAGAAGATCCGGGGCAGTGCAATGCCGGACGACGTGACCTCCCAGCCCGGCTATGCGATCAGTCAACGCAAGCGCAAACTGATCGAGCAAGTGTTTGGCTGGATGAAGACCATCGGCGGTCTGCGGAAGCTCCGGCATCGGGGAGGCGAGCTGGTGGACTGGATCCTGACCTTCACCGCGGCCGCCTATAACCTGATTCGCCTGCGGACGCTGCTGGCACGGGCGTAGTGGTTGCGGCGCGGCCACGGGCGCCTCGATCAACCCCACACGACCCGCCGCGGACCTCGGAGGAACGTCGATGGTCATAACATCGAGAGTGAAGAGCGTGTCGTTAACCAGTTTTTCATCAGCCTGCTAGAAGAGTTGAGGGCCGCGATCCCGCGCTGCGCTTCTCCTCACCACCTTGCCGTTATGCATGCGGCGCTCGGCGAGCGCGATCGCGCGTTTGAGTGGCTCGAAAAAGCTTACGAACAGCGCGTCACGCAGTTGAATTGGCTGAAGATTGATCCCCGATTTCGGGCACTTCGGTCCGATCCGCGCTTCGCGAATCTGCTGAAGCGTCTATCGCTGGAGAATTGAATCCGCAATCGGGGTCCAAGACGATACCGTGCGTCCCAGTAGACGTTCGTAGATTTCGCTTGGAAGCGGCCGTCCACCTGATCGATCCGACGAGCGCTGAGGAGCTCGCCGTCGACCTGTTCGCGGGCGTGTTGGGCGCGAGTGGCCTGAGCAACGCGGAAGACCCGTACGCAGGACCTCCCGTCGTGGATCGCCGCCCGCATCCGGACGCTCGAGTATTTTCACGGCAGTCCGGCCGTCTGGGAGCCGACCAGTTGAAGAGCAGCGTCACCACCGCGAACCGATGCGAACCCGAGATCAACGTGGTGCAGTAAATTGTGCAGTGAACGTGTCGGCAAACGGCGGATCAGGACAGGTCGGGACAGAATCGCAATCCGGAGGTTTTGGCAGGAAACCGTGAGAAGAGGCGTGATTCGTGAGGTGCTGTTCGGAGCCTGATCGGTTTAGCAAAACCGCCGCTTTCGGCCACTCAGCCACCTCACCGCAGGCGTTAAGTGTACGTGAAATCAGGACTTGCGGGAGCCAACTTTATTCTTTCGAACCTACAACGGTTTTTCAACCCGCCGCCTTCGCGAAATTTGGCCGGAAAGCCGGTCGATTTCGCAATGACCGCTCACGAACTCTGGGCACACTTGTGGACAGACATCGAAAAGACGGGGCGTCTTGGTGGCGCACGTTGTGCGTCGTTGTTTGCGGCGAGATGCCAAGGGCCTCGGCTCGGCGTTTCGGCGACGTTCAGGCCGCCAACGAACCGCAGCTCGATCACCTGAGCGCGTCGAGGCTCGAGGCGCGTCAGGCTCGACAAGGCTGGCGACCGGCTCACTGCTGTCGACGAGGCGATCGCCGTCGCACTGCAATCGTCGATGCGCTCGACGCCGCGCACGAACAAGGCGTCGTGCATCGCGACCTCAAGCCGCCCAATATGCGAGCAACTTGGCCAGGATGACGTGGCCCTAAGTGTGCGGACGACTTCGGCGCGGTTCATCACTCTTGAATACAAGGATTACCAAAAATCGTACCGCCAACTGTTTCATCAGCGGGTTTTTGGCCTACTCGCGTACGCGCGCACTAGCGTATCAACACTGAAATCTGTGTCGTACAGCAGTCCAGACAAGAAGACCCGTCCATTTCCTGCGGCCACGCCCTGTGCCACATCGTCTGTGGCTGGGCGGCGGACTCGATCCTGCCAGCGAACTCCGCCGGCGGGCTTATAGGCACGAAGCAACATGTCACAATTCGAGGTGGCAGTGATGTCGCAAGCGCTTCCCCCAAAGCCTGCAACAACGACACCGTCGTCATCCAATGAAATTGCTGTCGCCACATCGAAAGGCCCATCGTCACGCTGGTCTTCCCAGAGCAACCGGCCCGTTTCCAGTCGGTACGCGCGAACGATGAAGTCGCAGTTATGCGGGTCCTCAGGTCTCAGTCCGCAACCAACCCCACCCGTACCAGCGACAAAGGCTCGGTTGTCACGAACAACTACTTCCGAAGCTCCCTCTGGGAAGAAGAACCCGCCTTTATTCGGTTCGTCTTGCCACAGCAGCTCACCTGTTTGTGCGTGGTAGGCGCGCAGACGCCAGTCCGTGTCGACGAACGGCCACGTGTCCATCGACCGTCCGATACTGCCGACCGCGAGCACGATGTCACCTTCGACTGCGACGGATTGGGCTTGGCCGAACAACTCATCAGCCGGCCGATCTTCCCAAAGAACGGCTCCTGAATCGGTATCGTACGCTCGGACCAACCAGGTGGAGAAACCGTTCGACAACGTTTCTCTTCCAACAACGAACGCGCGGCCATCGGCATGTGCGACGTCAATCGCTCGATTGCCACCGTCGAGGCCGCTTCTGTGCTGCCAAAGCGGAGTGCCACTCGCTGCGTCATAGGCATACACGAGCCACTCAGTGTTGCCGCCCACCGCGATAAGCGTTCCGCGCGAGACCACGGAGCTATCGAAGACGCCTTGGCCGTCGGTCACCTCCTGCTCCCACAACGTTTGCCCGGATGAACGGTCGTAGACGCGAATCAGTGGGATCTGTGAACTGTCCGCATCAAGGTTCGCTCCACCTACGGCGAAAAGTCGTCCGCCTGCCGAAGTGACGCCGATCGCGATGTCCGTACCACCTGAATGATCGAAGACGTCGGACCACAGGCGTCGACCGTCGCTCGTGTCATGGGATCGCACAGAGAAATCAACGGTCTCGCTCTGCACACCGCCCGCGACGAACACGGCTCCCTCTCCAACGGCGATTGCGCCTTGGCTGACACCCTCGTCTATCCAGGTTGTCCGAACCGATCCTGCCAGAGTGTTTCGGCTGCCTTCTTCGCTGGTCGGTCTGACTGAGCACTCGCTCGGTCCGCGGCAGGAGTCGCAAAGTTCACTGCACTCACAACGAGGACCGCGCACACAAAACGCCACCGGATCTCCCTTTCGGTCTGTTGCATAGTGTTCCCCAATTGTGGTTTGGAAGTGTGCCCGCAAGAATCTCGAGGAGGAGGCGGGAATGGCGACAGTCTTTCGAACCGCCGCCATTGTTTGAATTCGACCGCGTGGCCTTGAGATCATCTTCGAGGTCGGCACTGGTTATTGCAGCGCCACGTGGTGCTCGTTGAGCATCTGATGCACCTGCGACCTTCCATCCGCTCGTCGCAGGAGTCCCGACCGGATGCCGATGACCGCATCCGGGCGACGTTCCCCGACAAGGAGCCGCGATCTTTCAATGCGATGCGCTGAAGTGCGGACCGGAGACGCCGTCGATCCGCCAGATCTCGCCGCCGTAGGTCACGACGTAGGCAGTGTCGCCGAGGAACTCGAGTGAGGTCGGCTGGTTTAGGCCGCGCACGACGACGTTCAATGTGCCGTTCCTCCTGACCTCCACCAATGCTCCCGTATTCGGAAGCGCCGGAGAGCCGTCAGGCTCGCCTACTGGAAAGACGCCCTGCGAGAGCGCATAAAGAACTTGGCCGCGACCATGCTCTACGTCGACGATGAGGCGGACGCCGGAAGTCACCTGCGTCACGCTGGGCGATCTTGGCCTGAACGACACGACCCTGCCGTCTTGTGGCGAGTGCGGAACCGGGCCGGCCATTGCCAAGTACACCTGGTTCCCCGACACAGCGAGGCCGGTCGGGACGATGTTGCCGAATCCGATCACTTCGGTGACCTTCCCATCGAGGCCGACGCGCAGCACGCGGTTGAGGTGCCCATCGGTCACCAGGAACCCGCCGTGATAGGGCTCCAACGTGTACGGCACGCCGGTGGGAACGAAGAACTCGAACGGAATGGTCGGCGGATTCGCGAGCGAGAACGCGCCGATGTCCGCGACGACGGTGAAGCGGGTCCGGCCGTCTACACGGTAGATGCCGACGGCGTCTTTGCCGCCGACATCAGGACCGACCAGGCTGACGAGCGCGTACGCCGTCTTGCCGATGAACGCGACGTCGATGACGCCGCCGAACGGGAAGCCAGGCATTCGCTTCGGCAGACCGCTCGCGAACGTCGTGACCCTGCCGCTCTGAGGATCGACGCGCGAGATCCTGCCGGCGTGCGCTTCGGCGACATACAGGGCGCCACCGGGGCCGATGGTGCTTCCGGAGCCACCCTCGAGGCCACGAACCAGCAGCTCGGCGGTTGGTCTCCCGAATGAATGACTCCCGGCGGATACGTTCTGGATCACGCCTGCTTCCGCCGCCACGATGAGAGCCGCGACGAGCGTCAGGAACCGAATAGGCCTCTTCGAGTGATGTGTCATTGTCCTCTCCACGGTTTGCGGGCCAAGCCCTGTTTCCACGTCGGTCCGGTGATCGCATCTGAACTGACGCGCTCCTGACGTCGGGGAGGACGAGGACCATCGCCTGCCTCGGTGTCCTCCGTTGCGTTTTGGTGCCCCAGAAGGTGGCCAACAGGTTCGTCAGACGACCGCGATCCTGGCCTACTGGAGACGCGGCGGCGAAGTGTCCAGGGGTGACGTAACGGTTAACGCCGTTCGCGGAGCGAGGACGGCCCACGACCCACGGTAACGATATAGTGAAGATGGCTTGGAGGATGGTTTGGTGACGCAGAACAGAGCGCACGAAGGACGATCGGAGCCGTTGGCCTCTTTCCAAGATCCGTCGAGCTCATCCGTTCGTGCGCAGTTGAGTCTGGTACTCGGCAGCCGAACATTTGGAAACGCACCGAGTCTGACGCGACTGCTGGAGTACGTCGTTGGGCAGACGCTCGCGGGGCACGCTGATCGGCTGAAGGAGTACTCCCTTGGCGTGGATGTCTTCCACCGGGGGACGGGCTTCGACCCTCGCACGGAAACGATCGTCAGGGTTCAGGCGCGCCGGCTGCGGGACAAGCTCGAGCAGGACTATGCGACCGAGGGGCTGACGGATCCGATTGTCATCGATCTGCCCAAGGGCCATTATCATCCTCGCTTCCGCCATCGCCCCAGTCCGCCCGCGCATTCTGTTCGCGACGTCCTCGAGTTGCCCGGGCTTGCAGGTACGCTTCCCGCCGGGTGGCAACGAAAACACCTGGCGTTTCAACTGCCGGCGCCACGAACCTCCCTGATTGGGCGGGAACACGACGTCGTCGCCCTTCAGGCGTTACTGCGTCGCGACGATGTGCGGCTGGTCACCCTGACCGGTGTGGGGGGAACTGGCAAGACTCGCCTCGCTGTGCAGGCGGCTGCGGAAGTCCTCGATGGATTCCATGGCGGCGTGTCGTTTGTCAGCCTGGCCGGGATCAGTGAACCTGACGCGCTCGCCGCGACGCTTGCGCAGGTTCTTCGCTTCCGCCAAGAAGATCCCAGGCCTTTGATCGATGGGCTGCAGGATCACGTGCGGATGTCGGTGACCGAGCCGACCCTGCTCGTTCTCGACAACTTCGAACATCTCCTGCCGGCAGCGCCGCTTCTCGTCGCGCTTCTGGATGCCAGCCAGTGGCTGAAAATTCTTGTGACCAGCCGGGCCGTTCTTCATCTATACGGTGAGCATTGTTACTCGGTGCCGCCGCTGGCGTTGCCGGCCCGGGCTGAGTTCGGCTCGTTGCTGGCGCTCAGGAACAACCCCGCCGTGGCTCTCTTCGTCACCCGCGCCACGGCTGTTCAGCGCGAGTTTTCACTGACGATTGAGAACGCCACCGCGGTGGCAGAAATATGCTGGCGCCTTGATGGACTGCCGCTCGGCATCGAGCTGGCCGCCGCACGAGCCGGAACACTCCCGCCGCAAGCCATGCTCACACGTCTGCAGAGCCGGCTTGACGTGCCCGGCGCCAGTTACCGAGATGCGCCGCCGCGTCAACAGACCCTTCGCAGCATGCTCGACTGGAGTTACGAACTGCTGGACTTGACCGAGCAACAACTGTTCCGGCGACTCGCGATTTTTGCCGGCGGATGCACCCTGGAGGGGGCAGAGGCTGTGTGCAACGCGCAACGGGACCTGCGCTGTGAGCTGCAGGATGGCATCACCTCGCTGACGCACAAGAGCCTGTTGCGTCAGGTAAGCCATCACAATGAGCCCAGGTTCGCCATGATCGAGACCGTTCGCGAGTACGGCCTGGAAGCGCTCGCTGCAAGCGGTGAACACGAAGCGATCCGAAGGGCACACGCCGCATATTGCCTGGTGCTGGCAGAAGAGGGCAATGCAGCGATTGCACCGGTCGAGCGGGACGAATGGTTAACGCTCTGCGACGAGGAGTACGAGAACTTCCGTGCGGCGCTCGACTATGTCATCGCCGGCGACCATGCCGAGTGGGCGCAGCGTCTCGGAGTGGCGCTGCACGCGTTCTGGGATCGACAGGACCGTCTGGCCGAAGGGAGGGCACGGTTAGGGGCGATCCTCGCGTTGGGGGGCGCGGAAGCACGCAGGCGCCATACATGGGCAAAGGCGGCATGTTACACCGCTGGACTGGCCTCAGTGCTGGGCGACTACGACGCCATGCTCACTCTGCATCACGCGGCACTGGACGTCTATCGCGAACTCGGAGACCAGAAGGGCATCATCACCGAGCTCACAGGAATCGGATTCGCAGAGCGTGGCCGTGGTGACACTGCCGCAGCCCGGGTACTGGTTTGAGCAATCGTTAGAGGCGTGCAGGACGCTTGGAGACAAGTGGCGGATTGCCGCGGCGATGAGCAATCTCGCGAACGCGCTTGCTGCGGTAGGCGAGCCCGCACAGGCATGCGCGATGGCGGAACAGGCAGCCGGAATCTTTCGTGAGATTTGTGACTGGAGCGGCGTCGCGTGGTCGTTCCACACTCTCGGCGATATCGCGTGGGAGCAAGCGGACCTGGTCGAGGCCAGGAGGTCATATCAGGAAGGCCTGTCGATTTTCAGACAGATCGCCGACCAATGGGGCTCGGCGAGATCGTGCGCCAATCTGGGCTATCTCGCGTGTGAGCAGCACGACTATGCGGCCGCCTACAGATGGCTCGCTGAAGCGCTCCGAATCTGCCAGGCGCTCGAACACCGCCGCGGCATGCTCGACGCGATTGAGGGGTTTGCAGTGCTCGCCGCGCAGCAGGGAGACGCCAAACGTGCTCTCACATTCGGTGGCGCCGCCGCAGCGTTGCGCAAGACCAGCAGCGTGCCTGCACGCACGCGCCTCCAAGCACTCCTCGAACGCGCGCTGGAACTGGCGTGGACACAGCAGGATGCTCCTTCCGCCCGGCGCTTGTGGAGCGCTGGTGCGGTCCTGCCCATGAAAGACGTCATTCAATCGGCGCTCGACAAGAGCCGACCGCACCGCGCGCCGTCTACTGGAAGTTGCTAGGATCCAGGAGCCGTCGAACAGCCGATACTCGATCGGCGCGAAATCCGCCCCGTCGGGCATGCTCGAGGATCAGGGTCTCGTCGGGCGCATAGTAGATGCAGTAGATTTTGCTGTCGGTGACGAAGCTGTTGATCCACTGGATCTCGGGCCCGAGTTCTCGAAGCACCTGCAGCGATTTCAATGAATCCGCCTGGATTTCGGCGTCGGACAGCGCGGTGCCGGGCGCCAGGTCCCGTTCGATGACGAACTTCGGCATAGATTTTTGCTCTCCAGGTCCAAGGTTACGTGTTAGTAGTGGGCGCTGATATCACGATCTGTCGTGATGGAACACCCGGCACCCTGAGACGCACGCCGGCCAGGTCCGCTCAGAACGCCACGAAGGCACCGGTCATGAGCGTCATGACACCTCTTTCAGGCGTCCAGTTACATACTTGTGCAGCAGACTGGAGATAAACGTCTGATACGGCAGTCCCTCGGCGAGCGCCCGCTTCTGAATCGCCTCCAGGTCCTTGCTTGACAGGCGGATGTTCAGTCGCCGGTCCTTCCGGAACGTCGCCTTGGCGTATCGTGAGTAGCGAGTCCGCTCGCGCTTGCCGCCCTTGGCAGACTTCCACTCGCCCCGCTGGACGGACTCGAGCAGCTCCTTCTCGTCGGCGTCAATCTTCATCGTACGGACTCCTCACCGAGGTACTCCTTCGTCGCCTTCCGACTCGGGATGATCGTCTTCAGAAAGACCGTGTGCTCGTCCTCGACGAACGGCACCAGATACACGTAGTCCTCTCGGCGGACGACGAAAATGTGCTGGCCGCCGTAACGCTCGGGGTTCGGGTACTCCAGGATATCGAGCAGATCGCCCCGCTCGATGTGGAAGACGATTTCTTCAAAGCCGATGCCGCGCTCCGTCTTGAGCTTCGCGTTCTTCGCGTCGTCCCAGTCGAAGTACTTCACCGCCTATAGAATATCACGATGTGTGCCCATAAGGCACACGTTGGCGTCGGCCTCAGTGTGCCCAAACTGGGTCCGAGATCCATCAATCGGCAGCCAACGCCAACCAAGCCACCAATTAAAAACGGGCCTGAAATCATCGATTTCAGGCCCGTTCTCTGATCCCTGGCAGCCTTAGCAAACCGCCGCTTTCGGCCACTCAGCCACCTCACCGCAGGAGTCTAAGTATACGTGAAAGCACCACTTGTCCGATTGCACGATTTCTTGCTCTCCATACGACGGTTTTCAGACCGTCGTCTCCATGAAATTTGACCGGAAAATCGCCTGATTTCACGATGAGAACCCACGGGCTTTGGGCACACTCGCGAAAAGGCATTGAGAATCCGGGGCGCGCCGATGGCGCGCGTTGTGCGTCGTTGCAGTTCTCCAGTGTCTCGGAGCACGAGTGCGGAGGATTCACCGCGTCAAGGGAGCCACCGTCGATGACGCGCGCAAGGCCCCATCGTGGACGACGTGAAGCTGCCGAGTGCCGCGACGAGGGCCATACGCGCCGTCCGCGTCTTGCGAACCGAAACATCCCATACGCGGATGGCGGTTTTCAACGAGATCGCGAAGCTGACAACGGCGCGCTGTGCGTTCGGGAATCTGCCGAACAGCAAGAAGAGCCACTGGGGCGAAGGCGTGACGGCCGAAGACGCTCCGCGCGGACCTGACCGACGAGGACGTCGCGGCTGCGGCCGCCCAGTTGGCAGACGAGCTCCGCCGTGCGGGGGACAGCCGCGATGCCGCGAAGCAGAAAACGCGACACGAGAAAACGGCGCGTGCTGAGGAGCGGGCCCGCCGGCTGGAGCAACCAGAGGATCCGCGGTGGGGGGCCTGCGCAAGTGCTGGTGCAGCCGGCCGCGGCGACGGCCAAACCGGTGTGGAACCCGGACATCGACCAGCCTATCGACTTTCGCGCAGGCTCGCAGGAAGTGCCCGACACCACGGACTACGACAACGCGTTCAAGAGCCAATGGGAGCATTTCCTGCGGCACGTGGCGGTCGGCGAGGGCGATGGCCCAGTCATTCGCGCGGGCCTACGCCTCGTTGCCGTGGGAAGCCATTTATACGAGCCCCGTGCTCCGCACGCGGCAGACGGCCGCCCCGCTGTGCGCGCTCACCGGGATGGAGGCGACGGTCGAAGAGGGCTTGAAAGAGATCAGCTACGCCGAGTGGGAGGGGCTCGAGCAGGCGGACGTGAAGGCGCGGTGGCCGGAGGCCTTCGAATACTGGGCAGCGGACGTGGCGAGCCGGGGCACGCCTGGCGGAGAAACGGCCTTCCACGTCGCCGCGCGCGCGATGGCGGTGGTCGAACGGATCCGACCCGCCACGAGAGCGGCAACGTCCTGCTCGTCTAACACAAGGCGACCCTCTGGGTGATCACCTGCGCGCTGCTCGGCCTGGACGTCCGGCTGTTCAGAGAGCGCATCGCGCATCCGGTCGCCGCCGTCACCATGTTCGTGGTCTCGAACAAGGCCTCGCAGCTGACCATCCTCGGCGACCGTTCGCACCTGTCGGAGGAGCTCAGGAATCAGCAGGGGACCTGACCGCGGAGTCCGCGTGCGTCAATACAGCCCGGCCGCCATGTCCTTGTAGACCTTCTCGATATTGGCGCCGATCGATCCCGCGAACCGTCCGTCCATGCCCGCCTCGTACTTCGGCTGCAGCGCCGACGCCGCCGAACGCTGGGCTTGTTCCATCGTCTCCCCCCGCTGTCGCGCGCGTCCGACTTCCTCGATGAGGTCCGCGATGTAGTTCCGGAAGAACCGGAGATGCGCCTTCGGCTTCACCCCGCCGTGCCCCCCGATGATGTGATCGAAGTCGAGCTTGTCGAGCGCGTCGAGCGTCGCGACCCATTCCTTCGGGAACGCGTCGCCCATGAACGGCATCCACCCGTGCAGCAGATCGCCGGTCGCAACCACGCGCTGCTTCGGCAGGTACGCAACGACATCGCCGCTCGTGTGCCCCCGTCCGAGGAACAGCAGCACGATGTCGCGATCGGACCGGTGAAGAATCATGGACCTGTCAAAGGTGACATCCGGCAGGACGAGCTCCAGGCTCCTGATCTCCGCGAGATACTCCTCCTGCTGGCGCAGCTCGTCGCGGAGCGACGCCGCGGCCGCCGTCTCCTTCTCGACGGCGATCCGCTTCTTCAGCACGTCGATCTGGCGCGGGCCGTTCTCGATCTGCTCCTTCACTCGCTGCATCCCGAGCGCGCGCAAATTCTCGCGGGTGGCCTCCGACGCCACGATCGCGACCTGCTTCGGGAACGCGACCGGATACGCGCGGTTGCCCTGGGCATGGTCCCAGTGGAAGTGCGAGTTGACGGCGTACCGGACAGGCTTGTCGGTCACCGCCTCGACCTGACGGATCAGAGCGCGCGCACTCGACGGACGCGAGTGCGTGTCCATCACCAGCACCCCGTCGTCGTAGACGACGACGGCGGCGTTGCAGTTGATGGGGGTGCGCGGCCGCGCGAGCGCCGCGTAGACTCCGTCAGCCACCTTCTGCAGGTCGAAGAGCTCCTGCGCCCGCGCCGTCGCACCGTGCAGCACGAGTGCCGCCCCCACCAACAGCCCGCATCCGCCCTTCATCACACGATCCTCCCGGGCCGCAGCCCGCCAGCGCACATTTCCTGCCGTCCTAGCAGCTCGCGGTGAACGTCCGGCGGCGTTCGGCGACATCTCAGGCTGCTACTCACCACGAATATCGCTTGGAACCATTGGCAGCGTGAACCATGAGCGCGCTTCAGGCCGCCAGTGGTTATTGCGGACCACAGCCTCTAGCGCGCGTGGAAGTTGCGCCCCTGGACGGCTTCCAGTACCGTCGGATTCTCGCGACGCAGTTTTAGAGACAGCTCTTTCTCGCTGCGAGCACGCTCTTCATCACCCAATCGAAAGTACACTTGCGACAGCAACAGGTGTGGCTGTGGATGGGTTGCGTCCAATCGGATGGCTTCGTTGAGCTCTTTGATGGCTTGTTCCCACTTCTTAAGTCCCATGAAGGTCTTGGCCAGAGCGACGCGTGCCGGAACATAATCCGTTCGTGCTGAGATGGCGCGCTGCAGGAACAATACTGCCTCTTCATAGCGGCCCTGAGCCTGCATTAGATCGCCATAGAAGAAGGGTGGCTCTTCATAAGCCGGGTCCAGGGCCATGGCTTTCTCCAACTCTTGGAGCGCCTCCTGCGCTTTTCCCACCTTCTGCAAATGGAATCCGTACTCGAAGTGCGCCCGCGCCGATTGCGGAAAGCGGTTTGCGGCTCGACCGGCAATCTCAAGCGCTTCCGGATATTGGCCAGCGTCCTGAAGCGATTTGATCGCGAGGTAGTATGCGTTCGCGTCATTAGGGGCCAACTCGAGTGCTCTCCGTGCGACTTCAGCGGCCTCTTGAAAGTAGCGCCCCTTACCGTATTCCACAACCATGATTTGTAACAATCTGGCATTGTTCGGGTTCAGTTTCAGCGCGATGCGCCAGGCCCGTAGCGCATCATCGCCTCGCTCTAAGGACTGATAACAGGCTCCACGTAGGTAGTGCGAGTTGAAGTCCTGCGGCGAAACTTCGGCGGCTCGTTCCAGGAAGGGAACCGCATCGTTGAATTGCTGGCGTGAGAAGAAGAAGAGGCCGAGATTAAAGAGCGCCGGAAAGTAACGGGGTGAGGAATCGATCGCGTTTCGCCACAGACGTTCAGCTTCCTCGTATCGATGAGCCTGAGCGGCCTGCTGCGCCGATGCCGAAAGGGCTTCCGGGGTCTGAGCGAAAAGGGTCGCTGACAGGGACACTACAACGACTGCGATCGTTTCCAGCTTGAGGGCTTTCTTGTTCACAACGTGAGTGATGACTTTCCACAGCGGCAACAAGCCAGCTAATCTCATTGGAATGTTCTCGATCATTCATTCCCAGACAACCGCTTCGCTGTTCGACTTCCCTCAACCAGCAGTACCAAGCCATCGGCTGGCACTCCAGGGAATTGCTCGGTGCTACCAGACGGCCATCGCACGCTGATTCGGTCCACACGCGTCGAACTGCCCAGACCAAAATGCAGACGAAAATCGTTCTGCGAAATATAGCTCGATTGACTGAGGACGGGCTTGGTCTGGACGGCCCCTCCTGACTCGAGTCGAACGGTCGCGCCGATGGCGCTCCGATTGGATTTAGATCCTTCAAGCCGGAGTTGAATCCAGTGGTTCGTGGTGGAAAGGTCATTTCGCAACAGCGACGGCGTGTCTCCCATGTTCATGACTACCACATCAAGGTCACCATCATTGTCGAAGTCACCGAACGCCGCTCCGCGGCTTGACTTCTGCTGAGCAATCGCCCCCCCCGCCTGGGCGCTGACATCTTCGAAGCGGCCATTACCGAGGTTGCGATAGACCAGGCGGGGATTACGGTAAGATTCCCGGGTTGTGCGAGTCTCGGCGTTGAGCTCTGGATACACGTGCCCGTTGACTTGAAAAATGTCCTCGAGGCCATCATTGTCCAAGTCGGCAAACGCGACTCCCCAACCGACGTATTGCGGGTTGATGCCGAGGCCCGCCCTCACCACAACATCCTCGAAAATTCCGTCGCCCGTGTTCCGGTACATGTTCGGATAGTCGCCCGCAAAGTTCGTCTTGATGAGGTCCAGCCAGCCATCGTTGTCGAAGTCGCCTACCCCGACTCCCATACCGCCCTGTTCGAAGCCGTGCTCGCTGAAAGCAACGCCTGCCTCAGCGGCAATGTCTGTAAAGGTTCCGTTCCGGTTGTTGCGAAAGAAGATGCTGGGAGTGGAGTCGCAAGCGATGTAAATGTCAGTCCACCCGTCGCCGTTCAGATCGGCGGCCACCGGTGTGAACGCGTAAAACCCCTTAACCGCTCCGATCCCAGAGGTGGCGGTAACATCCTCGAAAGATAAGTCACCCCGGTTGTGGTAGAGAGTCACAGAGCCATATGGTAAGCCTCTAGGACCGCAAAACACCGGCATGCCCTTCCACTCGCAGTTTGAGGCCTTCCCGGGTAGAGGCGCTGTGGCCAAATCGAACGCTTGATAGCTCGTTACCAGCAGATCCAGGTAGCCGTCCCGGTCATAATCAATGAAAGTACAACCCGAACTCCACTGCTTGGCATCCCCGTTGACTCCTGCTCGTGTCGTGATGTCCTCAAAGGTGGAGTCCGCTCGATTGCGATACAACACGTTCGGGCCCCAGTAAGTGACGTAAAGGTCTTGACGACCGTCGTTGTCCACATCGCCCGCGCAGACGCCGGAACCCCAGCCCGACTGGGCCACTCCGGCCTTTTTCGTCACGTCAACGAACCCGCTTTGTCCCGAGTTGCGGTAGAGCCGATTGGTTGGCGCGTCGGCGCCGCGAAATCCCTCCAACTTCGAACCGTTCACCAGGAAAATGTCCAATTTCCCGTCGTTGTCGAAATCGACAAAGGCCACGCCGGTGCCATTGGCTTCCAGGATGTACTTTTTGGTGTTTTCGCCGCCGACCGTGAAGCGCATGGAAAGGCCCGCCTGTGCGGCAATGTCGGTGAATTTTGCCAGAAAGGGTTTTCCGGAAGCGGCGCTTCTAGGGGCAGGAGTGGCGTTACGGGTGGCTACGCCCTGGCCGAACGCTGGAGCCAACTTTGGCGCCAGGACCAACCCAGCGGCAAAAAGAACCGATGCCGCGCTGAAGAGATGAAGCGGTTTGCTTCTCATAGGTACGGTTTTCTTTAAGCGAGGACCCGCGCAGCGACTCTTCCTGTTCGGCTCTTCCACGGGCTCACGCGTGCCATCTGTTTGGTTTGGAGGTGAAGAGTCGGAGTCTGATCTCGTTTGAGAGCCGATGCTGAATGATTCTTTCTTGCGCGCTCTCTAACTTGGATTGCCTAAAAAGTCGGAGGCTGCCCGCAGAGCAGCGGGATTATGCGGGCAGCCTCCGGAAGGGACGATTAGAAGCGGTAGCGCAGACTAAACTGGATTTGACGCGGGGGCGTCCGCTGGCTGGTGATCCGCCCGAAGTTAGCGTTGTTCATTACGCTTATCGGATCTGAAAAGTTGACCGTGTTGGGCAGGTTGAAGAACTCGGTGCGGAACTCCAGAGCGTGGCTCCCACGAATCGGGAAATTTTTCGCCAACGCCATATCGATGCTGACGAGGCCATCGGCATTGGTGATGTACGCGCCCGCATTGCCAAACGTGTACTCTGCCGGCATAGCAAACGCCGCCGTGTTGAACCACTGATCTACCGTCTTCGGGCCGGCGTTAGGATCGCCGACCAGATTGGGGCGTTGTGTCGAACGACCGGTATTGGCCCGATCGATGCCCAGGCTGACATTAAACGGCGGTCCGGTCTCGAGCCGGGTGATTCCCTCGACCGACCACCCGCCAAGCACCAGGTCAGTCGCCTTGGCCCAGTTAGCGCCCCATTTTCGGCCGTTGCCGAACGGCAGTTCGTACAGGTAGGCAAAATTGAAGACGTGATTAATGTCCCACGTTGAGCGCGAGTAGTCCGCCCGGCGATTGAACGGGTCTTGAGTTTTGCCGCTTTCGGCGAGCGAGGACTGGCCGTCGAGCGACTTCTGCCAGGTGTAGTTCGTGTTGAACTGCAGCCCATTCGAGTAACGCTTGCGCAACGTAACCTGGAGGCCGTTGTAAGAGCCGTTGTACTGGTTCGAGCCGCCGTCGAGGTCGCCAAACTGGGGCAGCAGGCGCCGCGGCTGGATGGCTCCAGGCCCAGGCGTCAAAGCGTTATTGAAGGGAGAATAACCGATCTGCTTGCGGCTGCCCGAGCCGACATAGCCGATGTCCAGCGAAAGGTCATTCATCAGTTCACGCTGGATGAAAGCGTTCCACTGCATCGAGTATGGCGAGCGATTCTCAGGATTCTGCGGCCACCCACCGATCTCCGCTGTGCTTGAGAAGCTCGGGCCCTGATCGGTGATCGACAAGTCCAGCACGCCACGGTTCGGACTGAAAACCTGCTGGATAGTGAAAGGCCAGAACTTGCGCAGGTCCTGGAGTTCCTGCACAAAAGTGGAGTTGTAGAAAACGCCAAAGCCTGTGCGGACGACGGTCTTGGGACCCAGCTTGTAGGCAATGCCGACGCGCGGAGCCCAGTCGTTGTAGTCGTTCTGGATCAACGACCGCCCAAAGCCAAAGGTGCGTGCCGGCTCGTTGCGCCTGCCGCTGACCGGGTCGATCTCCGGATTGGTGGTTGCCCACATCAGATCGCCGACAACGTTGCCCGATGAATCACGATGCACCCACAAATTGCCCAGACGATTGGTGGAGTCGTACGGGCGCGTGCCAAACTGGTACATCAAACCGAGGTTGACCGAAAGATTCTGGCTGGCCCGCCAGTCGTCTTGGATGTAGCCCAGGAAAAAATGGCCAATGCCGTCGGTCAGAGTGTTGCCTTGGCCGCGACGGATCTCGGTAGGATAGCCCAGCAGCGCGTCAGCCATTGGGAAGCCAGTGATCTGACCGTTGAAGTCGGCGTTGCCGTCCATGGGGTTCCCTGTGTTGGTGAAGAACTTGCGATAGTGGTACTGACCGCCAATCTTGAACGTGTGTCTGCCCCTGAGCAGGGAGAGATTCCCTCGTCCTTGGTAGATCTTGTCGCCAATAACCTCAGCACCACCACCGCCAAGCGAATAAGAGCCAAAGCTGATGTTGACCAGCGGGTCGCCGAAGACGTCAGCCTGGTACATTCCTATGCCCGTACGGCCAAGATATTCGGCGCGGGTAACAGGCTTTTCTGCGATGCCGCCCCCACCCTCCGGATGATTGAAGCCGAAACCCACTTCAAGCGTCGTGTTCGGGCTGAAGATATGGGTCCAGCTTCCGCCGTAGTTAGTGACGTCGAACTGGCTCACTCGAGTGATGTTCGGGTTGGCGTCGGGATTGCTCAAATCCGCGTTCTGTTTGCTGTATCGGAAGAAAAACATGTTGCTCGGGTTCGGGTTGTAGTCCCAACGCACGTTGAACAAGTCGCGGTCGTTGACCTGACTGCGGTTCGAGACGAGATTCTGATCCAGGCCGGGCCGATTGGGCAATGGGAGCATCAGTTCAAGAGCCGTCGGGATGGCCTTGTTGATACGCGCCTGAGGAATAATGTTGTTCGGAAAGCAGGCAGTTCTGTCACTGGCGTTACAGTTCCCGGCCAGCAGTGGATCTCTAATGAAGATTGGGTTGCTTTGGGTGAGCAAGCTGGACAAATCCCCATTGCGAAAGGCGGCCGGTGGCGAATTCCCAATCAGCGCGCTGCCGCGACGACGACGGAAGCCTTCCCAGGAAAAAAACCAGAACATCTTCTCCCGCAAGTCAGTTTTGGGCAGCAGGACCGGCCCGCCGGCGGTAGCGCCATACTGGTTCATCCGAAACGGGACCTTGCCCAAGCCACTGCGATTGGCGAAGAACTCGTTGGCGTCAAACTTGTCGCTGCGAAGATACTCATAGACCGTTCCGTGCAGGTCTCGCGTGCCCGACTTCATCACCATACTGACGTTTGCGCCCATGGAGCGGCCGAACTCTGAACCGGTGTTGGTGGTCACCTTGAATTCCTGAATTGCGTCCATGGGGGGCGAAATGCCAGGCGAATTCATCATCTGCATGTTTGAGTCGACACCGTCCAAGGAGTAGTTATTGTCCTGCGGGCGTCCGCCGTTGACAGAGAACAGTGCGGTGCCCGATTGGGCCGCCCCTTGCTGCTGGCTGCGGCTCACCGAACTGGTGCCCGCCATCAACAGAATCAGACGTGTGTAATTGCGCTGGTTCACTGGCAGGCGCGCCAGCTCCCGCCCCGTCACGACGTTGCCGACCGAGGCCTCCTCGGTCTTCAAGACCGATGTCCTGCCTGTGACCTCGACCATTTCAGTGAGGTCTCCGACCTGCAAAGCAAAATCGACTTCCAGCACTGCACCGACTTCGAGGACGACACCGGAGCGAACCTCCTTTTTGAAACCGGCCGATTCGACTTGGATGGTGTAGGTTCCCGGGTTCAACGGGGTGACGCGATACTGCCCGGCCTCGTTTGTCTGCACCTTACGTTCGATGCGCGTTCCTTCGTGAATCACTGTCACAGAGACGTTGGGCGCGATGGCACCGCTCGAGTCGGCGATATCGCCCACGATTGCGGCGGCAGTTTGAGCGTGAACGCTGGTTGGACTCAGAAGCCACAGAGCCAACAGCATGCCTAAGCCAAGCTTCAGAAGATTTGGTTGAAAGCACATAGACTCTCCTTCTTTTCCTGGTTCTTACAGAGCCGAACGGTGAACACACCGCTCGCGCGCTTGGTTAGGGACTGTCAGGATAACGGTAGTACGCGACTTGTACTTTGTAAAGCACCGTGGTACGGTGACGCGTGCCTCTCGTGAGGCTCCGCGCCAGGCATGCGGCCCTGCACTGAGCGGTCGCGCCGCTTGTGGGCGGCGACGGAAGCCCGAGCCCTCGGATACGGTCGACACCAAGAAGAAGGAACTGGTGGGGCCTTTCAAGACTGGCGGCCAAGCGTGGCGGCCGACCAAGACGCCGCAACGTGTCCGCGCGCACGACTTCGTCACTCCCGGGGCGGGTGGCAAGGCCATCCACTACGGCGTCTACGATCCGCATCGGAATGAAGGCTGGGTCAGCGTGGGCATCGATCACGACATGGCCACCTTTGAGGTGCGGTCATTCGGCGCTGGTGGCAGCACATGCGGCGGCCGGTGTATCGGGACGCCGTGACGCTCCTCATCACCGCCGACGCGGGTCCCACCGCGTCGACCGCTCGAAGGTCTCGGTCCGCGCGTTCCTTCTGCAGGTACCTCAGCAGTACAACCCGACGAGTGCCCCCGTCACGTGGACCAAGGGGCCCGAGAAGCGGCAGCGTATCATCGAGGCGACGAAAGCGGCGCATCACAATGGCCGACTGCCGAAGCGCAGGCCGCGAAAACGCACGCGGCGGCGTCCCGCGAATGACATAAAGAACTAGCCAGACGATGCACTAGCGTCAGCGTTAACTGTAGGCGCCAAACTCTAGGGTCGCACTTCATCCGATGTCAAGAGAAAAGAGGTTCTGACAATAGGAAATGGAGCTGTCTGGAGTTCACAATAGGGGAAATGAGCGCCGGCAACGAGAATAGGCGCCCCGCGGCCACACCGCTCTTGACGCGACGCAGCGCCTTCAGCAGGCGGCGTCGAATTCGGGACCGGCCCCGGGTCTGATCGTCAGTCGTCGCGAGTTGCCCGGGTGGCGCCCGCGCCGGTCTGAATCGCCTCGAGGTCCTTGCTCGACAGCCGGATGTTCAGCCGCCGGTCCTTCCGGAATGTAGCCTTCGCGTAGCGAGCGTACCGAGTTCGTTCCCGCTTGCCGCCGGCGGCGGACTTCCACTCACCGCGCTCGAGAAACTCGATGTTGAGCTTTCGGATCGCGCTGTTCGAGACGGCGACACTCGCGCACGAACAAAAGCCGAACCAAGAGCCAGAGTCATCGCGCTGGAGGATATCGAGGGCATGCTCAGGGAGTCGACGCGCACGTCAAATCAGCAAGGGCGATAATGATTGCCGACGAATGCCGCGTACTCGCGACCTGGCCATGGTCCGCACGCTCCTCGATCGCGACCGCGCCTGGGCGGCCTATGCGATCGGTGACCTGAGCCCTGAGTTGGCCGGCCACTGCGAATGGTACACGCCCGAAGCCGGTTGGCCGGCCCTCGTGCTCCTCTATCGGGGATTTACGCCGCCCATTGTCTTTGCGATGGGGGAGACGAGGCATCTCGAGCCGGTGTTTCAAGAGATCGACGCGTCCACCATCTCGCTGCACCTGCGTGCGGACGGATTGGCGTCGGTCTCACGTGTGTACGGGACGATTCACACGCGGCCGATGTGGCGCATGGTCGTCGAGCCCTCCGCGTTCCGTTCCGACGACATCCGTGCGGTCGTCGCGCTGGACGAGGACTGCCTCGACGCGCTCACCACTCTGTACGAGGACGGTCACCGGCACGGCGACGGACCGCCGTTTTTCCAGCCCTGGATGCTGGGGCAGCGCACGTTTCGCGGCATCTGGGCGGGTCCGGATCTGATCGCCGTCGCCGGCACGCACCTGTTCTCGCGCGAGCTCGGCGTCTGCGCCGTCGGCAACGTCTACACGCGTCGCGATTGCCGCGGGCAGGGACTGGGCGCGCGCGTGACGAGCGCGGTCGTGCAGCACGCGCTCGGCCAGTCCATTCGAACCATTGTCCTGAACGTCGACCCGGAGAACTCGGGCGCCAGGCGCCTCTACGAGCGACTCGGGTTCACCCGCCACTGCGAGTTCTTCGAAGGAGAGGCGTGTCGATGAAGGGAGATCGTCCCTTCGCTGTTGTCCAGACTCGGACATTGGTCAGCGCAATAGGGGCCGCACGCTGATCGCGGAATTGAGTGCGGCCGCCCTTCGGCGAAGAACGTATGACCTTCGACCCCGGCGCCGCGTCATGAAGTGGGGTAGGCTCAGATGCGCTGCGCTATCCGATCCGCGGCGCATCGCTCCTCGCCGGAGTGATCGACTCGCGACTGAACGAAAGTAGACCACTAAGGGGGTCGCATGAAGGAACCGAGCGTGAAAGGCGATATCGCCGAGGGCGATGTGGCGACGGCCGTTGAGTCCTTGAATTCGTCACCATTCCGGGAGCGGCTTGTCCGCGCCCATGGCACGACGAGCGCCGTCGCCGACCCGGTATGGAAGGCACCGAGCGGGAAACCCATAGACGAGCACGTGCGTGATCAGATGTCCGGGTTGAAGAAGGACGTGGAGAGCATGCAGCTGCACCACTTCCATGGCGGCGTGTTCCACAAAGTCGAGTCGGCAACGACCCTGACGGTCGCCCATCATCAGCTGTTCAAGCCGGTGCCGCCGACCCCGCGTGACCTATTGCACGTGTACGGTCCTGACAAGAACGCCACCAACGACTGGACGAGTTTCTATCGCTACGCGTGGAAAGACAAGGGTCCGCACGGAATCCTTCATTCAACCGACACACAAATCATCCGGGAAGGAAAGCTCGTGTGTAACTCGTATTCCTATTCCGGTCAGAGCTCCTATGCGCTGGTCGGCGCCGGCATGTTCTTCCTGCCGGAATTTGGCGACGCCACGGTCAACATCCGCCCCTATGTGCAGTGGCTCACCAGCGCCAGTTTCACTGGTAACGACAGCGCGCCGGCGTCAGCGACTGCCCACCTCGGCATCTACGTCGAGAGCTGGGCGCGCACAGGTGGAGCGCACCACGTCGACCGCGACTACTGGATTCCCGTGTGGTCACAGAACACAACCAGTTACGTGGTGGGCCAGACGGCCGGCGGTTCCGCGACTGCATCCGATGGGCTCAGTACGGACATTCTTGCCGTCAGTCAGCGTAAGTACGCGATCTTCGTGTACGTGTATCTCGAGACGAGCGCAGGAGCGCAGCAGACCAGGAATGAGCAGCGCTTCGTAGGCCTGGACATCGACGCAACCGTTCCATACGTTGCCGTCGAGGAGAAGCTGCTCTAAGCCCACGTTCCTGCTCCGTTGGAGAGCGAGTCGCCGGCCTGGCCTGTGGAGCCAGGCTGGCTGTCCCGCCGACCTGGACTCTCAGAGCCGCCGGAAGGTGCGTCGTCGATGATGCGCGGACCGCGTCTTTCGTGGACGACCTGAAGTTGCCGAGCGGATCCGAAAGCCGGTCCGTGCCTGCGGCTCCCTTTTGAAGGAAGGCCGAACAGGACGACGGGGAGCCGCCCTCGCGGCTCGATGTGCAGTACGGCGCATTCGCGGCGGCTGATTCAAGAAGATCAGCGGTCGTGATGGGCGTTGTCTCTGATGAAATTGCGCACCTTCGAGTGGATTGTCGTTGTCTATTTTGGCTACCTTGCGACCGCAGCCCTCGCCGTGCCCCTGCCTGTGGAGCGGAAGCGCCACGTTGTTCTGACGGCGGTGCTGGTTGTAATTTCGGTCTTCAGCGTGGCCCGTCTCGGAGACCTGCGCTCCACGTTCGGGCTCAGAGTCTGGATGCCTCTCGCGTATCTCCTCGTTGGCTACTGGCTCCCAGCCCTGTTCGTCAAGACTCCGAACCAGCCGCTCGAGCGAGCGCTCCTCATCCTTGATCGTCGATGGTTCGGGCCCGAGGGGCTGCAGACCTTTGCGGCGCGTGCACCCCGTATACTGATCGAGTTGTTCGAGGTGGCGTACCTTCTTTGCTATCCATTGGTTCCGGCCGGGTTTATGTGCCTCTATGTCGCAGGACTGCCCGAGGAGATCGCCAGGTTCTGGACGGCTGTGTTACTGGCGTCATTGCCCTGCTACGGTCTCCTTCCATGGTTTCCGACGCGACCGCCCCGTGCAGTGGAACAACCGGTGGTTCGACCACGCTCGCGTGTCAGGCTCCTCAACCTCCGGGTGCTCGGGCGAGCAAGCATCCAGCTGAACACGTTTCCGAGCGCCCACGCGGCTGCTTCAGTCGCTACCGCGCTGGCAGTCGGCGTCAGTGTCCCACCGGCCGGCCTGGTGCTCGGACTGATCGCGCTCGCCATCGCAGTGGGGAGTGTGGTGGGGCGGTATCACTATGCGGCCGACGCGCTCAGTGGCACCGCGCTGGGTTTCGCGGGGTTCATGTTCTCGCGCCTTGTGTCGTGAGCCGCGGCACGCTGACATTCCTCACGACCGACCAACCGGCACATGGCGAATGACGGGTTCACCCAGACCAGTTCGCGCAATTTTCTCGCTACCACGGGTCGATCGAGCGATGATTCCTCGTGAACTGTCCCAACTGCGCCGCGCCAATGGAGCTGTCGGTGCGCCACGGCTCCTGCGTCTGCACGCATTGCGGCACGTTTCACTTTTCCGACACCGCCGACAGGCGATTTGACGCGGATCCCAGGTGTGTTGGTACGGCGCTCAAACTGAATGGGGCCCCGTTCACGATCATCGGCGTCGGCCCGGCAGGTTTCGAGGGGGTGAAGGCCGGCTGGCCGGTCATGTCTTCCTGCCGAACATGATGGGCCATATCGTTTCTCTCGACCTCCTCGACATGTTGAGCCGCAACAGCGCGCGGCTGGATCTCATCGGTCAGCTGAAACCGGGTCGGACGCTCGAAGAGGCTCGTGCCGAGATGCTCGGCCTTGCGAGTCAGCTGGCAGCGACCCACCCGGAGAGCCGCGACAGTGCGGGACTCTCTTTCTCGTCGTTGACGGGCATTCATCCGGAGGCTCGACCAGGTGCCGCGCGGATTGCGCGGTTGCTCGCCGCAGTTGTCACCGGCCTGCTCGTGATCGCGTCTGCCAATCTGGCGGGTCTGCTGCTGGCACGCAATACGACCCGGCACAGGGAGATCGCGATCCGCCTGGCATTGGGCGCCGGCCGCGGACGCATCGTCCGACAACTCCTGTTCGAAAGCGTGTTGCTCGCCGCGTGTGGGGGCGTCGTCGGACTGCTGTTCGCGTCGTGGGGAAACGTCGTGCTGGCCAGCTATTACGGCACCGAAATCGATGGTGTTCAGCACTCGTACGCACTCACCATCGATCGGGCCGCGCTCGTCTTGACGATGGGGGTGGCCACTGCCACCGGCATTGCATTCGGCCTGCTGCCGGCCGTACAGGCGTCGCGCACGGCGCTCAATCTTACGCTCAAGAGGGAGGCCGTCTCACACGGCTTCCGCCGTTCACGCCTGGGGGCCGCGTTTCTTGTCGCGCAAGTCTCCATCTCGGTCGTGCTGGTCATCGGCGCCGCTCTCTTGATTCACAGCGTTCGAACGCTCCGTCTGGATCCCAGTCTCGATGTCGAGCACGTTGCGTACTTTCGGACGAAGCCACGCCTGAGCGGCTACGATCAAGAGAAGGGGTCACGCTATTTTCGCAGTCTGCAGCGCCACCTCGAATCGCTTGGCGAAGTGGAATCCGTCACATTCGTCCGGTTCCCACCGACGCTCCTGGTTGGCGGCGTGCCTGTCTATCTACCCAGGCCAGGCACCATCACCGCCAGACGAGGCGATCCATGTCCCGCAGCTTCTTGTCACGCCTGGATTCTTCGAGACGCTGGTCATCCCAATCGTCCGGGGCCGAGACTTCGATGACCGCGACTGTCAATCGGACCGGCAATCTGTTGTCGTCGATCAGGTACCTGGCCTGTGGCCTGATGCAGATCCCATCGGCCAGATTCTGTTCGTCCAGGGGAAGCCTCACGAAGTCATTGGAGTGGCGCAGTACCAAGGCGTTCGCCGCGGCGGCGTAGCCCCTGGCGCCTGTCTCTTCCGCACCGATCGGGCGTTCGCTCTGACCGGCCTCGTGCTTGGCCTGGCATCGGCACTTGTTGTGAGCCGTTTGCTGACTCGCTTTCTCTACGGCATTACACCAGGCGATCCTGTCACTTACGGTGTGGCAACCGTGCTGGTGGGAGGAGTCGCTCTCGCGGCGTGCGCAATCCCTGCGTGGCGCGCCGCACGGGTCGATCCGATGGTGGCTCTGCGCTACGAGTAGAGCTGCCGGTCTCCGCTAGATTTGATGATGAGCGGCCGCATGCGCGGCGGCCGTCATCATGTACCTTGTCCACGCGAACGGCGAGCTCATCACATGCTCACGCGTGGCCATGCGAAGCGATGCCCTTCGGCGGGATCGCCCTCGCTCGTGTACGCGAGCTTGTGGCCTGTCTCAGCTGACCCGGTAGTGCCTTCCGGGCGGGGCATCCCGGCTGGGCGGCGTTGCTCCTCCCTCAAATACAGTCGGTATTCTCGGTCGTCGCACCTTGCCATCCGGGGTCCCCCGCGTGGCAGCCACGCTGGGGACCCCGTCCGGGCGCCGCGCTCCGGAATCCACTACCGATTCAACTGAGACAGGCCACTACTTACGAATGACGCCAGGTGCTCGCCGGTCAGCGTGGACCTCGCCGTCACCAGGTCGGCCGGGGTGCCTTCGAACACGATCCGCCCGCCGTCGTGGCCCGCGCCAGGCCCAAGGTCGATGATCCAGTCGGCGTGCGCCATCACCGCCTGGTGGTGCTCGATCACGATGACCGACTTGCCGGAGTCGACCAGCCGGTCCAGCAGCCCGAGCAGCTGCGCGAGGTCGGCCAGGTGCAACCCCGTGGTCGGCTCGTCGAGCACGTAGACGCCGCCGTCGGCACCCATGTGCGTCGCGAGCTTGAGCCGCTGCCGCTCACCACCCGACAGCGTGGGAAGCGGTTGGCCGAGCCGCAGGTACCCGAGCCCCACGTCGGCCATGCGCTGCAGGATCGCGTGCGCGGCGGGCGTATGCGCCTTGCCGGTGCCGAGGAAGCCGACCGCTTGTTCGACCGACAGGTCGAGTACTTCGGCGATGTTCAGCTTTCCGAGCCGGTACTCCAGCACCGACGCCTGGAATCGCCGGCCCTCGCAGTCCTCGCAGACCGTGCTGACGCCAGCCATCATCCCGAGGTCGGTGTAGATCACCCCGGCGCCGTTGCACGTGGGACAGGCGCCCTCGGAATTGGCGCTGAACAGCGCGGGCTTCACGCCGTTGACCTTCGCGAACGCCTTGCGAATCGGCTCGAGCAGATCGGTGTAGGTCGCCGGGTTGCTGCGCCGCGAGCCATGGATCGCGGACTGGTCGATCGACACCACTCCGTCCCGGCCGGACACCGAGCCGTGGATCAGAGAGCTCTTGCCCGAACCGGCCACGCCGGTCACCACCACCAGGAGCCCCAGCGGGATGTCAACGTCCACGTTCTTCAGGTTGTGCGTGCGGGCGCCGCGCACCTTCATCACACCCGACGGCTTCCGCGCCGACGGCTTGAGCCCGGCCCGGTCGCTCAGGTGACGCCCGGTGAGCGTGCTGCTGGCCCGCAGTCCGTCAACGGTGCCCTCGAAGACCACCTCGCCGCCGGCGGTGCCCGCGCCAGGGCCGAGATCGATGACGTGGTCGGCGATCGCAATCACCTCCGGCTTGTGCTCGACCACGAGGACGGTGTTGCCCTTGTCACGGAGCCGCAGCAGGAGATCGTTCATCCGCTGGATGTCGTGGGGATGCAGCCCGATCGTCGGCTCGTCGAAGACGTAGGTCACGTCGGTGAGCGACGACCCGAGGTGGCGGATCATCCTGGTGCGCTGCGCCTCACCGCCCGACAGCGTGCCGGACGGCCGGTCGAGGCTGAGATAGCCCAGCCCGATCTCGACGAACGAGTCGAGCGTGTGTCGCAGCGACGCCAGCAACGGAGCGACGGACGGCTCGTCCAGACTGCGCACCCACACGGCCAGGTCGTTGATCTGGATCGCGCAGGCGTCGGCGATGTTCTTTCCCTTGACCTTGGAGGACCGGGCGGCCTCATTGAGCCGCGTGCCCTTGCACTCGGGACAGGTGGTGAACGTGACCGCGCGCTCGACGAACGCGCGGATGTGCGGCTGGAGCGCGTCCACGTCCTTCGACAGGAACGACTTCTGGATCCGCGGGATCAACCCCTCGTAGGTGATGTTGATATTGGTGATCTTGACCTTCGTCGGCTCGCGGTGGAGGAAGTCGTGCAGCTCGCGCTTGCTGTACTTCCGGATCGGCTTCTCGGGGTCGAGAAATCCTGACTCGGTGAACATCCGCACCGACCAGCCCTCCGCGTTGTAGCCGGGGACGGTGATCGCACCCTCGGCGAGCGACTTCGTGTCGTCGTACAGCTGGGAGAGGTCGATGTCGGTCACCGATCCCATGCCCTCGCATCGCGGGCACATACCGCCGTGATAGACGACGTCGCGCACCACGATCCGCTCTCCCTTGCCTTTCTCGACGGTCATCGCCCCACTCGCTCTGCGGGTCGGGACGTTGAACGAGTAGGCAGTCGGGGGCCCGATGTGCGGCTTGCCGAGGCGGCTGAACAGGACCCGCAATATCGCGTTGGCGTCGGTCACCGTCCCGACCGTCGAACGGGCGTTGGCGCCCATCCGCTCCTGATCGACGATGATCGCGGTCGTCAGCCCTTCCAGTACGTCCACCTCGGGCCGGGCCAGCGTCGGCATGAACCCCTGGACGAAGGCGCTGTAGGTCTCGTTGATCAGCCGCTGCGACTCCGCGGCGATCGTGCCGAACACCAGCGAGCTCTTGCCAGATCCGGACACGCCGGTGAACACCGTCAGCCGGCGCTTCGGGATCTCCACGCTGACGTCCTTGAGGTTGTTCACGCGCGCGCCCTGGACGCGGATCAGGTCGTGGCTGTCTGTGGAGTGCGCGCCTGCGGCAAGGCTACGGCGGGCAGGTAGTCGGGAGGAGACCATGTTCGCGATCCTGTCATCGAGTATTGACGGTCTGGGAAAGATCCCCGCGGTCACCGCGCGGTCAGGCGCTCGCCGGCCTTGGTCTCCAGGCGGCGCCAGTAGAAGTACGAGAGTGCCCAGAGCACGCCGGTGCCCGCCGCCCAGCCCCATGCCTCGGGGCCATCGCCTACCGAGAAGTGGGCGATGAGCGCAGAGCCGAGGGTGATTGCGAAGCCGGCGTAGGCCCACTCCTTGAGCCGCGCCGGCACCGGCGCGAGCAACAGTACCACGCCGAGCAGCTTGGCCAGGGCGAGCTCCACCCGGAAATAGGCCGGGAAACCGAGCCGCGTGAACGCTTCCGCCACCTGCGGCAGGCTCAGTTGCGCGTAGGCGGTGAAGCCTATCTGCAGGCAGAAAAACGCGGTGGCGATCCAGAACCCGATTGCGATGCCTTTGGCGCGCGGAATGCTCAGATCCGTGAGCCTGAGGGCGCCGGTGCCTTCCAGTGTCACGTTCATGTCGTTCTCCATGTCTGACGGATCGCGCGTGCTGAATGTGACCGCTGCCCCCACGGCCCGGTCATCTCTGCGGCGTTTCGTCCGTCGGTTACCATGACGGAGCGCGATGGAGGAATGTGACCGATGCCCACACCTGAGCGGCTTGCTGAGCAATTCGAGGAGCACCGCGCCCATTTGGGCGCGGTGGCCTATCGGATGCTCGGCTCAGCGAGCGAAGCAGAGGATGCTGTCCAGGAAAGCTGGATTCGACTCGGCCGCACCGATGTCACCGCGGTCGAAAACCTCCGCGCGTGGCTCACGACCGTCGTCGGGCGTGTGTGCCTCGATATGTTGCGGACGCGGACAACGCGCCGGGAGTCGCCTTTGGACGAGCATGCCGTGCATGTGCCCGATCCGCTGATCAGCCGCGCCGACAATCCGGAGTCCAACGCCGTGCTCGCCGAATCGGTCGGTCTCGCGCTCCTTGTGGTGCTGGAGACGCTCGAGCCGGCGGAGCGGCTCGCCTTCGTGCTGCACGACATGTTCGGCATGACCTTCGATGAGGTCGCGCCGATCGTGGACCGTTCGCCGGTCGCCGCGCGTCAGCTCGCCAGCCGTGCGCGCCGGCGCGTGCAGGGAAGCGCCCCGGACCCGGACCGCGACCTGCGGGAGCAGCGCCGTGTCGTCGATGCGTTCCTCGCGGCCGCACGCGATGGGGATTTCGAGCGGCTGATCACCGTGCTCGATCCGGACATGGTGTTGCGAGCGGACGGCGGTGCGGTCGCGGGCGCCTCACGGTTCGTGCGAGGGGCCCAGGCCGTCGCCGAGCAGGCCGCGTTGTTCTCGAAACTCGGCCTGTCCAATCAGGTGGTTCTCGTGAATGGCCATGTCGGGATCCTGTCGCGCCGGCCCGACGGCAAGCTGTTTTCCGTGATTGGCTTCACGATTGCCCGCGGGAAGATCGTAGAGATGGATATCCTGGCCGATCCGGAGCGTCTCAGCCGGCTCGATCTGTCTGCCGTTGAAAGCTGAGCACTCCGGAATGCGGCTGGACGTCGGCGCTACCAGCGCTTCAGCTGCGTGATCTGAATGAGATTGCCGCAGGTGTCGTTCACCATTGCGATCATGGACGCTGTCACGTCCGTTGGCGGCATGGTGAACTCGGCGCCGCGCGCTTTCATCCGCTCGTAGTCGGTCTGCACGTCGTCGGTGAAGAACATGGACGCGGGCTGGCTTTGCTGGTACATCGCCTCCTGGTAGGCTTTGGCTGCCGGTTTGTCGTTGAGCGCCAGCTGCAACTCCGTCCCGTCCGGGTCCTCTGGTGAGGCCACGGTGAGCCAGCGAAACGGACCCTGGCTGAAGTCGGCCTTCTTCACAAAACCCAGCACTTCGGTATAGAAGTGCAGGGCCTTCTCCTGGTCGTCAACGTGCACGGTGGTCAGCTTGATCTTCATCGGTTCCCTCCTCAATGTCATATTCGCGGACGGTGCCGCGTCACTACCATGACGGAACGTGACGAGGAAGTGTGACCGATGACCGAACCCGATTGTCCGGCCGAGTGCGGGGATCGGGCGCGGAGGGGTACGGAGGCCACGGACAAATTCCAACACGGAGTCACGGGGACACGGAGACGCACGGAGCGTTCCGGATGGCGTCGGGCGCAGGTCTCCTGGATTCAACGTCAGGTGTGATGGTCGGAAGCGATGTCGGGAGGTGGTCGGGCGCCGGCCTTTGGCCTGGCGCAGGACAGAGAGGAGATCTCTCAAACCGCAACGCTCGCCTGCCATACCTGAGTGTTGCGGTTTTGAGAGATCTCCTCTCTGTCCGCCGCGCGTAGCGCGGCCCGACCACCGATCATCAGCCGCAGGCCACTCGGTTCACTCCGTGCGTCTCCGTGGCTCCGCGCCTCCGTGGTGAATTGTCTTCGTGCTCTCCGTTGCCTCGCCGCGCGGGACTGATAGCGCTGCCAGCAGAAGTCCAGTCAGGTGCCGGTTCCGCAGCACATCCCGGTAAGACCGATTCGCCTCGTGGGGCACGATAGAATTCCTTCGCCCGGTTCTGTCCTCCACCCGAGCGCAATGACACGCACGTGCGGCTCTATGGTCGTCTCTCCGTCGTCACATTGCGTGCCGTTCGTCCGTCAGGGTCATGAAGGCACGTGATGAGGAAGTGTGACCGATGACCGAACCCCACTATCTGGCCGAGCGATTCGAAGAGCACCGAACCCACCTGCGCGGCGTGGCTTACCGGATGCTCGGCTCGGCGAGCGAGGTGGACGACGCCGTTCAGGAAGCGTGGCTGCGACTCAGTCGCACCGATGCCACGGGTATCGACAACCTGGGCGGATGGCTGACCACGGTCGTCGCCCGCGTGTGCCTCGACATGCTGCGGTCGCGCCAGTCGAGGCGCGAAGAGCCGCTCACCCCTGACGGGCCGGAGCCGGTCGCGACCGGCACGAGCGGGAACAGCCCCGAGCAGGAAGCGCTGCTCGCGGATTCGGTCGGGCTCGCGCTGCTGGTCGTGCTCGACCGGCTGACGCCGGCGGAGCGTCTCGCCTTCGTGCTGCACGACATGTTCGCGGTGCCGTTCGAGGAGATCGCGCCGATCGTCGGCCGGTCCGCAGAAGCGGCGCGGCAGCTCGCGAGCCGCGCGCGGCGCCGCGTGCGCGGCCGCGCGGCGCCCGACCCCGATCTCGTTCGGCAGCGCGAGGTCGTCGCCGCCTTCATTGCGGCGCTACGCGGCGGCGACTTCGAAGGTCTGCTCGCCGTCCTCGATCCCGATCTCGTGGTTCGCGCGGACATGCCGGTCCCATCAGGCGCGCCGAGCGAGATCCGCGGCGCGGCAGTCTGGGCGAAGGGGGCGATCGCCTACGGGCACCTCGCGCATCTCGCGCGGCCCGCGCTCGTGAATGGGGCCATCGGTGTCGTGGTGGCGCCGCGCGGAAAACTGGTGAGAGCGCTCCGGTTCACGATCGCGAACGACAGGATCACCGAGATCGAGGTCATCGGCGATCCGGCCCGGCTCGGCGCTCTCGACGTGTCGATCGCCGACTGAGTCGTTGGACTATCTGTTCACTCGAGCACCAGCACCTCGTAGGCCTGCAGACGCGGCAGTGTGAACCATCGTTGCCGGCCGGTACCTTCGATCGGCAGGGTGCGGCCGAGCGCGACGGCCTGCACGCGGCGAACGTCACCCGCCAGTTCGATGCGGATGTCGCGGATCTCGACCGGCGGAAAGTAGGCCGTGTCCTGGTGCCCGGTCCCGTTGACCAAATGAAGCAACGTTCGGCGCCGCGCCGGCTGCTCCATCTGGGTGATCTCGACGAGCGGGTGGGCGTTGGTACGGAGCTGGCGGCCGCCCGGCAACAGGCGGTCGATCACGCCGGCAAGCAGACCGCGATGGGCCTCCGAGCTGTGACGGTAGTACAGACCACCGACGTCCCACGGGATGTAGGCGGCACTGCCTGTCCCGTGATTCACGAAGACGAGACCCGGCACTGTCGTCTCGATCTTGTCGCTCCAGACCTTTTCAGGCGGACCGAACATCGCAGTCGGGATCAGCGTGAGGAGCGGGCGCGGGAGGGGCGCAATCTCCAGGTACTCGCCGTCGATGAAGATGAGGCTGGTGTCCTTCAGCGAGGGGAAGCTGCTCCGATCGTGGATCCGCCAGTAACCTTGCGTGGAGCGCCGGCCGGCGATGGCGCCGATCGGGAGCGGCGGCGGCGCCGTGCCCGCCACCAGCAGCCGGCCTCCCTGCCGCACGAAGCCTTCGAGCGCCGCAGGCGGCGCGCCCGGTGCGATGACCAGGTCGTACTTGGAGCCGTCCTCGAGCCAGCGCATGTTCTCAGACACCACGAACGGAATGTGCTCCTCGGTCAGGAGGCGAAAGAATCCACGATACGACGCGGTGTCTCCGCGGGCCAGCAGCAGCACGCGTCCGGCGTTCTTCTGGCCGACGTAGAGATCCTCGTGCCGCGCGTGCCAGTCGAAGATCGGCCGGGCCGCGACCAGCCCGCTCCGATCCTGCTGGGCCATCGGACCCGAGACGACGAGGGCGGGCGGCGCGCCATGGGCGATGTTCTGGTAGAGACGAAGCGCGGTCTCGGGCTGGGAGACGTGGGCGTAGCGCCAGGGATAGTCGATGAAGCTCATCGCCAGATTGATCGCCAGCTTGCCCGGCTCGGAGCCGAGCGACCGGCTCACGTTGTCGCTGGCGGAATAGGGCCAGAGCGGCAGCGGCCGTGTGACGGCGGTGTTCGACTCGGACATGATGCCGTCGGTGTGGTCGTGGATGTAGGTGAGAAAGGCGGCCTCCGGACGCCGGCGCTGAATCAGCCCGGCAATGGTGGCGGCGACCTCGCGCGACGACTCGGTCATGAACGCCCGATAGTCGGCGTCGGCGGTCCCCGGAACCGGACGGCCGTAGCGCGCGCGATAGCGGGTCTGGCAGGCCTCGCAGTGGCACGGACCGGTCGCGACACCGCTGTAGTCGGTCGAGGGATTCCCGAACATGTTGAAGAACAGGCCGTCAACTTCGTATCGCTCGAGCGCCTCGGCGAGAATCGTCAGCGCGTGCTCGCGGTAGTAGCCGCCGTTGATGCAGACCGAATAGAGTCCGTTGTAAACCACCGGATCGCCGTTCGCACGCCGGAAGAACCATTCGGGATGCGCCTCGAAGACCAGCCGCTGCGTCTTGCTCAGATCGAAGCGGCCAATCACGCGGATCTTCCGCGCATGCGCTTCACGAAGCACCTCGCCGAACAGGTCGCTGCCCGCTGGAAGGTGGGCGCTCGGATAGTGGAACGGTACCCGCGTCGGGTACTGGGCGACGATGCCGCCCATGTTCATCAGAAAGGTATTGGCGCCGAAGTCGGCGACAGCCGCGACCAGCGCGGTTGGGTCAACGGTCGAGTCCGTTTCGCTCAGATTGGTTTGCAGGAAGCGAATCGGCTGGCCCTGCCACCACCGCTGATCCGTGGTCTGCGCCAGCGGCGGGTGAACCAGGAAACCCGCGATGGGGCCGGCGAAGAGCAACACGACCAGGGCGCGCCGCACGGCGAGAGAAGACCACAGCATCCGCATGCGTGGAGATTACTCCGAGCGCCGACCGGCCGTGCGGGCAGCCGCGTAAACGGTCGGGACCTCGTGCGACGCCTATCTCCGCCCCTGCTGGCCTCTGACAGCAATGGTTCCGCCACCGCGCAGCCTTGGCGAGCGGTGGCCGAGCGTCGCGTTTGGCCGTGATCCTCGAAAAACGGTCCAGATTGCCGCCGTCTCGAGCAACCCTTGCCAAAGCAGAACCGCAGCGACGGCGTAGAGCCAATAGACCAGATCCGGTTGAAAGGCCGCGAACATACCCCACGCCGGCGCGATGAGTACCAGAGACAGAACGACGATGGGTACGGTGAAGTTCAACACGATGGCCACGCCGAGGTGGCCACAACAGGCGGCTCCAACTGGCGATGCCGCGCCGCTCCAGCCGACGGCGACGAGTCGGAACGCGCAACAGCGAGAGCACGACGGCCACGCTCAGTGCCAGAACGATCGAATTGAAGATCAGCGTCAGACACTCGTGCCCCGCGTCCTTGATCCGGCAATGGCCGGTGTGAGACGAGGCTCAACACGCTCATCGCCATCGCACGGACCGTCAGGCCGTCAAGAGGACTCGATCCATGCGGCGACGAAAGGGCATCCAGTCCGTTCACCACATTGGCGGCAAGGAACACGCCGACGCGCGCGTCCGGGTCGAGAAAGACCGACGACTGGAAGTTCGGCGTGCCACCATCGTGATTGGTCAGCAGGCGCCCATCCTCGCGGATCAATTCCCAGCCGAACCCGTACGGTCCCTGTGTCGGCTGGCTGTGCGTCAGCCGGATTCCGTCCGGCGACAGGATGGAGGCGCGCCTGCAGCTGCCGCCGTTCAGCTGCGCGATCAGGTAGTGCGACATGTCTTCGGCGCTTGACAGGATGTAGCCCGCCGGCAGTTCGGCACGGTTGAAGGGCAGCGTCACCGCAATCGGTATTCCGAACCACCAGCGGTGCCCTGTCGCCATCCCGCTGCGGCGTGCTTCGTCCTGCGACACGAAACTGTTGCGCATGACGAGCGGAGCGAAAATGTGCTGCTTCACATAGTCGTCGTACCAGACCCCGGACACGGACTGGACGATCAAACCCAATGTGTCGTAGTTCGCGTTGGAGTAGCCGAACGCTCCGACCGGTCGGCCGAGCTCGATGCGTTCGAGATAGCGCACCGCTCGCTCGAGCGCACCATCGTCCTCATCGGTCCATCGCTGCGTGGCGTAGAGCTGGAGTAGTCCGCTGGTCGTGGTGAGCAGGTGGCGCACGGTGATGCAGCTGGACGCGTCTGGATCGGCGACCCGGAACCACCGGATGTATCGCTGGACCGGCGCATCGAGGTCAATATTCCGGTCTCGACGAGCTGCATGACGGCCAGGGCCGTGAAAGACTTCGTGATCGAGCCAATCACAAACGGCGTTTGGGGCGTGACAGCACGGCCGGATGAATCAGCCACTCCATAACTCTTCAGGTCCACGATCCGATCGCCCTCCACGATCGCCAGCGCCAGCCCCGGAATATGCGAGGAGCGGACCTTCGCGGTGACGTACCGATCGATAGCGGCCAACCGCGCCTGATCGTCAGGCTGAGAGCCACTCACGAATGCCTTCGCGTTGGAAAGGCTCACTACCGCGAGGGCCGATAGGCCCAGCGAGAGCATGAGCCTTGTGCGTTTCATGAATGGCGGTAAGGCAAGAACGACGCCTGCGTCAGCATCGCGGTAATCATTCCGAACATGTGAGGTGTGTTCAGATCCACACTACGCGTTGCGCGTCCCTGCGCAGTCAGTAGTACAGGTGGTCAGACGGCTCCCCGTGTCGCGAGCCATGTGCCTCTGGCGCCCGCGGCGTCGTCCCTGCAGTCATAAGAGCCGTGGCCGCTTCACAGACGAGCCCGTCCGCTTCCAGACCACTTTGGGAAGCCGCCAGGCCGCTATCGCCGTGTCGGGTCTCGCGGCGACGTGTGCCGCCGTTTCCGTGATTGCCACTCCACCAATCGCAACGGCTTGTTGTGATCCTCGACGATCGCGACCTCGAGAACGCGCGCATCTCGCAGCGCGGTCACCGCGCCAATGCGTGCCTCGTCCAGGTTGTCGTAGGATTGCCATGCCTCCGGCAGCGCTCCGGAGGTGCCTTGCACCATTACGGCCAGAATTCGAAATCGCTGAGCAAGACGGTCGCCAGACACGTTGCTCAAGGATCCAGTGACCGGTCTTTCTGCTGCAGTGCCACGAGCCATCGTTGCGCTCCGATCGGGTCCTTGCCGTCGCCACTGGAGACCGCGTACGCGGCTGTTCTGTGACATCCGACAGGTCGCGCCATCCGCACTGAGAAGCTGTGGCCACCGGAGGGCGTCCAGCCCAGAATTACGCTGAGCTCTGGCGCATCATCGCCTTGGTCGCTTCTCGCAGCCACAACACAGAGCTCGCGACAGCAGTACACAGCAGCCAGTCCCGGGCGCTTAGTGGCATCGTGCCGAACGCGTTCTGCAGGAACGGAACGTAGACAACCACCACCTGAAGAACGACTGACCCGGCCACGGCCGTCCACAGCCACCGATTGGTGAACAGGTTGGCAAATGCACTTCGGTCGTCCGATCGCGCGTTGAAGACGTTGAACACCTGGAACAGCATCAACGTTGTGAACGCCATGGTCTGCGCATAGCGCAACTCACCGCTGCCATCGACGAACCCTCCGGGAAGCGAGGCGTCGAGCACGAACAGCGTGCCTGCCGCCATGATCACGCCGACGAACACAATGCCGCGCCACATCGTCGCGGTAATGACACGCTCACCGACTGGTCGGGGCGGACGCTCCATCAGAGCGTCATCGGCCCGATCGACAGCGAGCGCAAGTGCAGGCGGACCGTCGGTCACAAGGTTGATCCAGAGGATCTGCGTGGCCAGAAGCGGCAGAACGACGGCTCCGCCTCCGGCCTCCAGGCCAATTTGCCTGGCGAGCAAGACACCGAAGAACATCGTCAAGACCTCGCCGATGTTCGACGACAGGAGGTAGCGCAGGAACTTACGGATGTTCTCGAAGATCGCGCGACCTTCCTCCACTGCCGCGACGATCGACGCAAAGTTGTCGTCGGACAGCACGATGTCGGCCGCCTCCTTGGAGACATCTGTACCCGTGATGCCCATGGCAACACCGATGTCGGCTCGTTTCAACGCCGGCGCGTCATTTACGCCGTCTCCCGTCATGGCCACCACGGCGCCTGAACGCTTCAGCGCATCGACGATGCGCAGTTTGTGTTCAGGGTTCACCCTGGCGTAGACGGAGACGTGAGCAACCGCAAGCGAGAGCTCGTCCGGCGTCAACCTCTCGAGCTCTGCTCCCGTCGTCGCGCGTCCGTCAGCGCTGATTCCGAGCTCGCGGGCAATGACACTGGCCGTGCGCGGGTGATCGCCGGTGATCATGATGGGACGAATGCCTGCGTGTCTTGCGCGCGCGACAGCGTCTCTCGCTTCGGCACGGGGCGGATCGATGATGCCGATCAGTCCTCCGAAGACCAGATCCTGTTCAATCCGTTCGTCGGGATGCGCCGAGTACTCCGCCAGGGCCTCGCCCGTCAGCCATCGTCCGGCGACGCCGAGCGTCCGCAGCGCCTGTCCCGCGAGCGCCTCGTTCGTCTCGAGTATGGCCGCGCGCCGTTGCGAAGTCAGTGGACGCCACTCCTCGCCGACGAGCTCTCTGGTGCAACGGGTCAACAGGACATCAGGAGCGCCCTTCGTATAGACCATGCCCCGGTCCTGTTGCCGGGTATCCCGATGCAGCGTGCTCATCAACTTGCGCTCGGAGGAGAAGGGCACCTCTCCGACACGTGGGAGCTGCTCATCGAGCGCCTCCGGGCTCAGCCCGCACTTCAGCGCCGCCACGAGCAACGCTCCCTCGGTCGGATCGCCCTGCACCGTCCATCGGCCATCCGTTTGTTGAATCGAGGCGTTGTTCGCACGGTCGGCGGCCGAGAGCACGCGTTTCAATTCGACCCGCAGCGGTCCGTCGAGGTTCCGCTCACCCTCGGCCTGAACCGTACCTTGTGGCGTATAGCCGGAGCCGTCGAAGGTGACCCTGCCGCTCGCGGTCACGACCATGCGCACCGTCATCTCGTTCGTCGTCAGTGTTCCCGTCTTGTCCGACGCGATCACGGTGGCGGAGCCGAGCGTTTCTACCGCGGCCAGGTGCCTGACAATGGCCTTGCGCTTCGCCATGAGCTGCACGCTGATCGCGAGGGCGGCCGTCACGACCGCGGGCAAGCCCTCGGGAACCGCCGCAACGGCCAGCGCGACGCCCAGGATGAGTACGTCGAAGAACGGGCCGACGCCGCGCACATCCTCGACCATGACGATGGTGACGATCAGGATGACGGCGATTGCCACGACGACGAGGCCGAGCATCCTGCCAGTGCGATCCAGTTCCCGCTGCAGCGGTGTCGTCTCGTCAGGTATCGCCTTGAGCAGACCGGCAATACGACCCATCTCGGTATGCATGCCGGTAGCGGTGACGACAGCCCTGCCATGCCCGTACGTCGCGGCTGTGCCGCTGAAGACCATGTTGTCCCGATCGCCGAGGGGCACTTCCTCGACAATCGCGGCGGTATCCTTCGTGATGGGCAGGCTCTCGCCGGTGAGTGCGGCCTCCGCCGTCTGCAAGGCCGCCGACTCAATCAAGCGACCATCGGCTGGAATGGTGTCGCCTTCCTCGATGAGGACGATGTCGCCGGGAACGATCTGAGACGCGGGAACGCTTCGTCGCTCTCCGCGTCGGACGACTGACGCATCGGCGGCCGACATCGCCCGCAGTGCCGCAACGGCAGCCTCGGCACGCGATTCCTGTACGTAGCCCATCGTTGCGTTGAGAAGGACGACGGCACAGATCGCGATCGCTTCATACGGCAGCGCCGTATCGCGCTCCAGGCCCCACAGCGCAGCGGAAATTCCCGTCGCGAAGAGAAGCAGGATGACGAGTACGTTCTGAAACTGCGCGAGGAACCGCCGCCAGGGTGGGTCAGGCTTCTCCGCGGCCAGCTCGTTCGATCCATATTGTGCGAGCCGGGCGCGTACGTCCTCGTCACTCAGCCCGCGTCGCTCATCGGTGCCGAGGCTGGCGATCAGCTCCCTCGTCTGCAGCCGGTACGCAGTGATTGGCTCTGACGTGTCGCTCGCGACGGTAGGCACCTGCTCTGCTCCTTCAGACTCTGTTTTAGATACCTTCCCGGTCCCGTCGCTGTTTCGGCGAGACGTCATGAAGACTGACCGGCGCCCTGAGTTGTGACAGATGTGGCGTCGCCAGGATGGTTGTCACGTCACGACATGCTGCCCGGTCTTTTGTCAACACGAACGCAAAGTCGTCACATCGCTCGATGCGGATCAAACCCCTGCCAGGGCAGTCAGCGCGGTACGGCCAGGTGCGCGGCGATGTCGGCGGCGATCGCGTCGGGACGCTCGCCGCTGATGGCGTGGGACGTGTCCGGATAGATCTTCACAGTGCCGCGTCGCAGCAGCCGGCGCGCCGTCGCGGCGACGGCCTGGGTGTCGTGCATCGGCGAGCGCCCGGCGAGGATGACGAGGGTGGGCACCTCGAGCGCCGAGATCCGCGTCTCGTCGATCACGCTCGGAATCGGCAGCTTCAGGCGATACGTCATCATCCCCGCCTCGATCATCTGGGCGACCGGTTCGTCCTCGACCGGGGCGCCACCCGCCGTCCAGCTGTTGAAGTCGTCCCGCATCGACTTCGGCAGCCAGGAGATCGAGGCGGGAATCGACCGCACGATCGCCTCGACCGACATGCTCGCAAACACGAAGACCGGCTCGATCAGGGTGAGGCTGGCGATCTTCTCGGGGCGGTGGACGGCCAGGTTCATCGCCGTCCAGCCGCCGATCGAGAGTCCGACGATGTGCACCTGCGGCTCCGGCAGCTGCGCCAGCACCTCGTGCAGCCATGCCGCCTGATCCGCATCGCTGGTGATCGGCCGATCCTGGATGCTCATGCCCGGCTCGCCGAGCAGGTCGATCGCGTAAATGGATCGCAGCGCCAGCAGGCCTGGCAGGTTGTCGGCCCAGACCGGCGTCGGGGCGGCCCGTCCCGGCAGCAGCAGGAGCGGCGCGGCGCCGTCGTGGGCCCCCGTGAACCGGTAGACCCGCACGACCCCGAACGTCGTGCGGATGTCGCGCGTCTGGCCCGCCTTCGGCAAGGCGGCCATCGCGGCGCCGTAGGTCGTCATGAAACGATCCTTGTCCGGCGCCGAGGCGAAGTGGCCGACAGGCGAGCCGTCGGCCATACACCAAAGCAGAAGTGCGAGGAGCACCATGGCTCGGCCGACCCAGACCAGGATCCGGCGCCGGCCGCGTCGTTGCAATCGCGGCGCGTCGTTGGGTGTCGGGCTCACACGATCATCATGGCAGATCGCTGCCCAACGACTTGACGTCCGGCTGTGCGGTATCTGACTTGCGGCACCCGAAAGTCATGACTGCAACGACATGTGAGAGCCGTTGCGAACTCGACACAACGAGACAGGGAAAATTTTCTGAGAGGGAACGACGGAAGATTCCACCAGGGAGTCACGGTGCCACGGAGACGCACGGAGGCTCACGAAGTGGGTGGTCTGGCCGCGCTTCGCGCGGGTGGGCAGCGAGGAGATCTCCCAAACACAAACTCCATCTGATCTATGGGAGCTTGTGTTTCGGAGATCCCCTCGCTGCTCTCACCGGCCGAAAGGCCGGCGCCCAGACCACCCGGAGTCACGCAGCTACGACATCGGATACTCCACGTTCAGAATAGCCAGGACTCCAATTGCACCCCGAGCTCTCCGTGCGTCCCCGTGGCTCCGTGACTCCGTGGTGGCATTTTTTTCCCGTATTTTCTCTCCCATGTCTCCTCATGTGTTGAGCACGGGATGCCACGAAGGCCCAATGCCGGCGCGTTTATGAGACGGCTCTACTTGCTGCCCGCGCCGACAGCCGCAACGACGTCCGCTTTCGTCAGCTGTCGCTCCGGATTCGGCGGGTGGGCCGGCAACCAGGTGTTGTAATCGAGTTTCACACGATCGATGGCCGCGACCGCGGACTTGAGTACACCCAGTTGCGCCGGAGTCGGATTCACGACGGTGATGTCCGCCGTCCACAACACCTTCTCGGCGGGCAGATAGATCGCGAGCATGCCGTTGCTGTGCTCGTTGGGCACGTGATGCAGTTCCACGACCTTGCCGTTATTGCCCTTTCGCACGTCGCGATCGCCGACGGCGAGCACGACGTCATTTCGGCGAGTTGTCACCTTCGAAAGGCTGTCGCCGGTGAGGGTGCGTGGACCGGACAGAAGCTTCTCGAGGACCGGCTCGTTGTTGCGATGCGTCAGAATCGTGGCACCCTCCGCGACCGCCGCGCCGAGTCCGCTCGCGTGATCGAAATGCGGATGCGAGTTGACGACGAACCGGATCGGCTTGCTGGGGATCGCCTGTTTGGCGGCCGCCATCACCGCCATGCCGCGCGCATCGTTCTGGCCGCTCTCGACAACCAGGACGTGATCCCCCATGTCAACGGCGAGAGACGTGTAGTTGCCCCCGATCTTGAACACGCCGTCGCCGATCTTCTCCACGGGTGGAGGCCCAGCCGGCGCGGGCGGAGCGGTAGGCGCGGGTGCCGGTGTGCCGCTCGCCGGTGGCGGCACCGTCAGCAGCTCGGCGAGATTGCCTGGATTGGGTGTGGCTGACGTGATGAGGGCCTCGAAGGTCTGCATGCCGGCCTGGCGCTGGACGATGCGCCCGGGGACCTGCACGCCGTTCAGGTTCTGGTAGTTCGAGTATTCGAATTCGACCGGCAGGTCGCCGACGACCGCATTGTCGACGCGCGTCTCCACTTTCGCGACCAGATTCTGGGCGTTGATGTATCCCGTGACCGTATACGTCTGCCCCGACGGGGACTTGTGGTTCGCCGGACTGAACGAGACGACCTGCTGACCGCCCTCTTTCTTCACGGTGGCGGTGTTGGCCGCGGCCCCCTTCAGGAAGCCCCACGGAGTCGTCCACACGTTGAGCGCCTGCGCCCAGCTGGCCCCGGCCTGGGTACCGGTGATGTTCTGGTTGAAGACGCCGGGCGAGGGCGAAGGTACGCCCGGGACCGTCGGCGGCTGCGTGGGTCCCGTCGCGCGGGACACCAGCGCGCTCGGGTCGGTTGGCGTGCCCAGGTTGAGGGTACGTGTGTACTGCGTGATCTGGGTCACGTTGACAGGCCCCATCGGCTCCCCGATGTCCTTGCTCTGGCCAAAGGCGCCGTTTCGTGCCGTCCCCGAGTAGGTGATCGACGTGAGCGTGTCCGTGGCCATGGCCTTCGATGCCGCGGTCACGACAGACGCCGCGTCCTGAGCTGCCGCGCTCGTCGAGAGAGTGGTCAACAGGAACGCCGCCGACGCGAGCCTTGCGATCCGCATACTGCCTCCTGATCGATCGGTTGCCGAAGGTGCCAAAGGTCTTGAAGTCCTATATACGTCCGGTGTGCGACAGCTTTTACTGACGACCGCTGGTTCGATCTGCATGTTTCGTTACGCGGTCAACTCGTCCATCAGGGGCAGGCCGTGCTGGCGACGTGACTCGTTGCCGTCGAACGCCGCGGAAATCTTGTACAGCTCGAATCGACCGTCGCGGGCGGTTGAACCCACACGCCGCAGCAGTGTCTGACGCTGGCGGGGCGTCATCGGACGAAAATCTCGGGCGATGGCCAGGTTCTGGCGGAGCACACGCATCGTGTCGATGCCGCTGACCAGCGTGGCGATGGGCAGGCTCAACGTGTAGCGGATGGCTTCCTGCGGCGTCACCGCTCTGGCCTTTACGCACCGCGCGTCCCCCCCAAGGCTCTTCATCCCGATCGCCGCGATGCCGCGGCGGTTCAGCACCGGCAGCACGCGTTCCTCGAAGCTCCGAAACGACGCGTCGAAGCAATTGAGCGGCAGCTGGCACGAATCCCACGGGTAGTCGTGCGACAGCATCTCGAGGTGCAGCTCGGGATCCTTGTGACCGGTGAACCCCACGAAGCGGACCTTCCCCTGCTCGCGTGCCCGATCGAGCGCCTCAACGGCACCGCCAGGCGCGAAGTATCTCGCCGGCTCGTCGTCGAAAATCACTTCGTGGAGTTGCCAGAGATCCAGGTAGTCCGTCTTCAGGCGGCGCAGGGATTCCTCGAGCTGCCGCATGGTGGTCCGCGCATCGCGGCCGTGCGGGCAGGCCTTCGTCATCAGGAAGACCTTGTCGCGCCGTCCGACGAGGGCCTTGCCCAGGCGCATCTCGCTCACGCCCTCGTTGTAGTCCCACGCATTGTCCATGAAGGTGATACCGCCGTCGATGGCGGCGTGGACGAGCCGCGTGGACTCCCGCTCGGTCCCGGGCACTCCGAGGTGCCAGCCGCCGAGCGCAAGCGCCGAGACAGGGATTCCCGTTCGCCCGAACGGGCGCATAGGGACTTCGCCTGTGGATCCCGCCATCCGTTTCATCAAGCCCCTCCCTCACCGCTGTGGGCGCCAATTATAGGGCCATTTCCGAGGAATACTGGCAGGACCGCGGCGTCCCGTCCGCGCATCATGGATCATTCGCAAAGCGTGCCGAAGTAAAACCCGCGAGATCTCAGCGACGGCGCCAGCCTCCTGACGGTCTCTCCGGCGTGGCGGCGGTCGGCGCCCGGGTTCTTGTGGTGACCATCGTGAATGACGATGATGTCTCCGGGCGAGGCCTTGCGCAGCAACCGCTTTTCGATCCGGTCGGCTCGCGGGGCCCGCCACCAGTCCCAATCCCACATGCCCCAGCTCCAGCCGGCGAGCCGGAAGTTCGCGCGGGAGAGACCGACGTACATCGTGACGCTGCGCCACCCCGCATGCGGCCTGAACAGGCGGCACGGCTCGCGGCCGGTGATGGCCTCGATCCGCATGGACGCGCGTTCAAGGTGTCGGACCAGCGCGTCCGGCGACACGATCATCAGCCGCCGCGTTCCGCTGTGGAGTCCGATGACGTGCCCCTCGTCCGCAATCCGCTTGACGATCGGCGCATTCGCGTCGGTCACGTAGTCGTCGATCAGGAAGAACGTCGCGCGGACACCGGTGTCCTTGAGCGCATCCAGCAGCGGCGGCGTCCAGTGCGGATTGGGTCCGTCGTCGAAGGTGAGATAGATCGTGCGCGGCGAGCCGGTGGAGGGTTTCACGCGCCACACCGATCCTGCGGGCCGGAATGCCTCGAGCAGGAAGGGGAACGGCACCATGTGGGCCGCCGCGAGAGCGCCGATGATGAGGGCGGCGAGGATCAGCATGCCTCCATGGTACCGGTCCGGGTTGCGGCTGCAAGCCCGTGCTCCGTCGGTATCCGGTGTCCGGCCGATTTCTGCGCGTCCTGGCGAGTGTCGATCGGATGCCTGTTAGAATCTGCACCACACGATGAATGGCTTCGCGCCGCTTGCCGCGGCCTGTATCTCCGTATGCCTGGCGATTCCGGCGGCGAACGCCGCTCCTCGCCAGCAGCTGCCTTCCCCGCAACCCGTCCCGAGGTCGGCCGTCGTCACGTCGATGACGGAGACCATCGCCATCGATGGCGTGCTGGACGAGCCGATCTGGAGCTCGGCGCCGAAGATTGGCGAACTGATTCAACGGCAGCCGGCGATGGGCCGGCCCCCGACAGAACCGACCGACGTGACGCTCCTGTACGACAAGGATCATCTCTACATCGGCGTCGTCTCGTACGATTCGGAGCCGCGCCGGGTCATCGGCACGGTGATGGCGCGCGACGCCAGCCTGGCGTCCGACGATCGCGTCGAGATCGTGCTCGACACGTTCGGGGACCAGCGCAGCGCGTTTTATTTCGCGACGAATCCATCCGGGGCGCTGGTGGACGGCCTGGTCTCCAGTGGACAGTTGAACGCCGACTGGGACGCCATCTGGAACGTGCGCACCACCCGCACGGACCGGGGGTGGATCGCTGAGTTCGCGATTCCCTTCAAGAGCCTGAGCTTCCCCGCCGGCCGAACCGTGTGGGGCTTCAACATCGCCCGCCACATCTATCGAAAGCTGGAGGAGAACCGCTGGTCGGGTGCTCGCCTGGATCTGCAGCTCTATCAGGTGTCCGAGGCGGGCGAGATCACGAATCTTGCGGACCTGACGCAGGGGATCGGCCTCGACGTCCGCCCGTTTCTCGCCGGACGCTTTCTGCGCGTCAATGGTGAAAACGACCGCAGCGGCAAGCCGGGGCTCGACGTCTTTTACAACATCACACCAAGCCTGAAGCTCACCGCGACCGTGAACACCGATTTCGGAGAAACGGAAGTCGATGCGCGCCAGATCAACCTGTCGCGCTTCTCGGTGCTCTTTCCGGAGAAGCGGTCGTTCTTCCTGCAGGGGGCGGGTGTGTTCGGCTTCGCCAGCACGGGCCCGGAGCCGGCGGGAGGCATCCCTCCTGCCGGCGCCGACGTGTACCCGTTCTTCAGCCGGCGGATCGGTCTCCTCGGCGACCAGGAAGTGCCCATCGATGCGGGCCTCAAGCTGACTGGCACCGTCGGCCGGACGGATATCGGCGTGCTGAACGTCCGCACGGGCGATCTCCCGATTGTCGACGAAAAGAATTTCTTCGTCGGCCGCGTCAAACGCAACCTGTTCCAGCAGTCATACGTCGGTGCGATCTTCACGGACGGGCATCCTGCGCGAGGAGAGTCGGGGCAGACCTACGGCGCCGACATGCGCCTGGCCACGTCCCGGTTCCTGGGGCGGCAGAACAATTTCGTGGTGAACGCGTACGGCGTCAAGAGCGTCAACAAAGGTGTCGCGGGACGGGACTGGTCGTATGGGTTCACCGCGCACTATCCGAACGACCGGTTCAACGCGCAGGTGGCGTACCGGGAGATCCAGGAAAACTTCAAGCCGGCGCTCGGCTTCGTTCAGCGCGACAACGTCCGCATGCTCAGAGTGGCCGGCAGTTACAATCCGCGGCCGAAGAATTTCCTGAACGTCCAGCAGATGTTTCACGACGTCTATTACACGCGCTTCACGCGGCTGGACAACGACCAGGTCGAGAGCTGGGACCTCTATGTGACGCTCCTCGACTGGCACCTGAACTCTGGCGACAACCTCCACGGGATGTTCGATTTCAACCCCACGTACGAACGGCTCTTCGAACCGTTCGAGATCTCACCTGGCGTTCATCTGATGCCGGGCGAATACCGCTTCACCCGTTTCAGGAGCAATCTGCTGTCGACGGCGGCGAAGCGGCGCCTGTCGGGCAGCGTCAACCTGACATATGGCAACTACTGGTCGGGGAGAGCCGAGCAGGTGACGACGAGCCTCATCTACAAGCTCCCGCCACGGTTCACGATTAGTCTGAGCACGAACCAGACGTTTGCGCGACTGCCGGAAGGGAACTTCATCGCGCGCATTTTTTCAGGCAATGTCAGCTACGCGGCGAGCCCGTCATTGTCGCTGTCGAACCTGGTTCAATTCGACAACCGGTCCAGGAACATGGGCTGGCAGAGTCGCGTCCGCTGGACGCTGCAACCCGGCAACGACCTGTTCTTCGCATTCAACCAGGGGTGGATCCAGGAAGAGGGCGGCAACCTTCGATTCAGGGCAGAGGACAGGAAGGTATCCGCCAAGTTTCAGTACTCGTTTCGTTTTTGAATTTACTTTGCTTCCGCCACGCACCAGGCCATTCGCTTCGCGAAGTCCCGCTGAAAGTCCGGGCGCCACCGACTCACCGACTCACGCGGATCCTGTCCCGCATCGGCCGGCTGATCGCGAAACCACCCGTCGCTCTCGCGAACGAACTGTCCGCCCCACCCAGGCTTCGACGGGTCGGCTGGATTGTTCCCGCCGACTGGCAGAAAGAAAAACCACGATGGCGTGTCCCCTTCCTTCATGGCGCCGTGTGGATTTGGCGCCGTCCAGGTCTCGATCGGGTAGAGCGCTCCAAGCGATCCCCGGCTGCGCACGTGCTCGTCCAGCCAGGCACGGCTGGTCAGCGATTCGTCGCCGGTGAGATACATCCCCCGATAAGCCGCGTCACGGCGATCGCGACCTGCCGGGGCCTTTGCGAGGATGTAATCCAGGCCGGGGAACTCAGCGCGCATCCAGTCCGCGATGCCATCCTGGTCCCCGATGTCGTAAACGCGGAGCTTGCGCGCAAACGCGGCGAGTCCGGCGGTCCCCCGATCCTCCTTCACCCGCCACAGGGCCTGAGCGAGATCGGTCTGCCCGCCCCAGACGCTGATGTTCAACGGCCGATCCGCTGTGCCCGCATCGACCCGGTCGATCAGCGCCCGCGACGCCGGCGTATCGTGGCCTGCGCCGACGTGCTTCGGCCCTCGAAGAGGATTGCCGGACATCACCCGTGCGCGCAGGGATTCGACTGCCGGCCACCCCGTGGCGTGCCGCTGCAGGTGCGGCAACACCTCGCCATACGCATCGACGATCTGGCGAATGAGATCCGGACGCGTGATCGGCTCCTTCAACTCGCCGGGCGTGCCGGCTGCGGTGGCGATCAGCAGCTCGACATCGAACTCGTTTGCATACACCATCAGCCGGATCATCGACTGCTGATCGTCGGGATCCCCGCCAATGTCTGTCAGGACCGCGAGTCGGGGGCGCTCCGCGGCGCTGAGCACGGTCATGGAGAGGCAGATGGCGGCGACGCATGCGAGAGGGCGGACAACACACATGTGTCGGCATTTTCGACGATCGCGCGCGTCGTGCCGCCGGAAATTTACATTCCCGTCACAGCGGCGTCGCGCGGTGAGGACGGCCGGGGTTAGAGTATGGGACCGCTGCTGGCGCGCCAACGCCAGACCTATCCTTTTGTGAGGCCTGACATGACGAGATACGTCCTGATGACCATGCTGCTTGCATTTCCGGAAACCGCGGCGCGGTGGGAACGTCCACTCTCCTTTACGAAGCTGTGGACGCACCAACATACGACGCCAGGGCAAATCTCGGAGATTCCCGTGTTCGACCGCCGGACCGGCACCATCTGGGTGGCGGGGGTGGTCGGTGTCGATGTCCTGGATGGGCGGACCGGCAGGCTCGTCGAGCACATCGACGTCACGGGGTACGGCCTGGTCAACAGCGTGGCCATACACAACGGGCTGGCGGCGCTCGCGATCGAGGCTGGACCACCCGACCGCCGGAGGGCGGGTGTCGTCGTTTTCTACAACACCCGGACGCGGTTGCCCATCGGCGATCCCGTGACCGTCGGATCGCTGCCGGACATGCTGACGTTCACCCACGACGGCCGCACGCTGCTGGTGGCAAACGAAGGCACGCCCAACTTCGCTGCCGACACGCCCTATACCGCGCCCGATCCGCCGGGCAGCGTCAGCATCATCGACGTGGACACCCGGACGGTGATCGCGACGGCGGGGTTCGAAAACGTTCCCCAGTTCGGCACCAACCTGCGCACCAACGTCGGAATGGATTTCGAGCCCGAGTACATCGCGGTTGAGAAGGACGACTCGAGAGCCTTCGTGACCATTCAGGAGGCGAATGCCGTCGCCGTCCTGGACCTCTCGTTGAACGCGTTCACCGAGATCATCGGACTGGGGGCCAAGGATTTCAGCCTTCCGGGGAACGAGCTCGATCCCAAGGACAACGACGGTACCGTCGAGTTCATCAACGCCAATGCCAGCGGACTGTACATGCCGGACGGCGTCGCGTCATATCGCTGGCGCGGCAGGACCTATCTCGTGCTCGCCAACGAAGGGGACTTCCGGGAGGACAACGCCGATCGGTCCGAGGCTGGAAGCGCGCCCTATTCCGCGGCCGCTCCTCTGGACCGCCTGCGCATTTCGAACGCGGATTCGTCGCCGGGCGCTCTGTATGCGGCGGGCGCCCGCTCCCTGTCGATTCGGGAGGTGGATGGGACGGTGGTGTACGACAGCGGCAGCATCCTGGATACCGAGGCCCACCGTCGCGGCGTTTACGATGACGGCCGCAGCCGCGACAAGGGGGTGGAACCGGAGGGCGTCGCACTGATGGATATTCAGGGACGCACATATGCCTTCGTCGGTCTCGAGCGGGCCACGAGCAGCGCCATCGGAGTCTTCGACATCACCAATCCCTACCATGCCCGCTTTCTCGACATGATCGTGACGCCAGGCGATCTGTCGCCGGAGGGCCTGGCGGCGTTCACGTTCCGTGGCGACTTCTACCTCGCGATCGCCAACGAAGTGCCTGCGAGCGGCGCAACGACCTCCAACACGACGCTCTACCGCGTGGATCAAAGGCGACACCGGGCCTGGACAGAGTGGCCGTGACCTACGCCGATGCTGCGGTACGCGACCCGGACAGACGCGCACCTTCAGACGCTTGGAGCTGCGCGACCCATCGAACGGTGAACAGCGCTACTGGACGGATGCCCGCGCTCGTGCCCCCGGCGGCATCGACGTGGCCGCGAGTCGCGCCGTGATCTGTTGAGAGGCGATCGAGAACACGCAATAGGCGGCAAACCAGTAGAACCCGGCGCCGAAGTGGGCGGAAAACGCGATGAGCGCGGGCGTCGCGCCGGGCCCCTGGGACGGCGTGGCGCTCGCCTGCGCCGCCAGAAATGCGATGAACAGCGCGACGACAAAGACGTCGGCCATTGACCACTTGGCGATCGTCTCGACGAACGCCAGCGTGCGTTGCCGCTGGCGATCCCCGGCCCGGAAGACGGCCCACGCCATGAGGCCGGCCTTGAAGAGCGGAACGATCACACTGAACAGGAGGATCAGCGTCGCGGGGACGGGACTCCCGACTTCGTACAACCGCCGCACCGATCCGACAATGCTGCGCGTCTGCTCATAGACCTCGACCTCGCCCATGTCCTTCTGGAGCGACGCCGTGATTTGCGGCGTGATCTTGTCGAGCACGCTCTTGCGCAGATCCCCGCCCGTGCGCTCGACGAAGGCCACGATTGCCGGGTTCATCACGGACTTCAGCACGCCCATCGTCTCGTCGCTCAGCCCCTTCTGAAGCATCACGGGCGCGATCTGCGCGATTCCCTCGCGCGTCATGACGCCGCGAATCGTCAGCACGGGTGCCAGCAATCCCGGGATCAGGAGACCGAGGGACACGACGAGCATGACGAGGACGACAAGCCTGGGGGATCTGGGCGTCATTGGAAGCTCCTGCGCACGCGCGCCCGTCGATTGTCTCTTTTCCGCATTCAATATCAAAGGCGCCGCGGCGCGTATAATGCCGGGGCCTCCGGCAGCGAAGGGCGGCGCGTCGTCAGACCATGGCGCCGACGTACGGCGGGATGAGCGTCGCCGACGGGCCGGCAGGTCCCTGTGGAATCGAGTCGCTTGCGCCGCCGATCAGAGTCTTGAAGGCATACCGTCGGAAGAAAGGAGCCTGACGTGCGTATCGTTGCGGCACGCTACAAGGGAACGGGCGATCCGAAAGTGGCAGCCAGCTACACGTGCACCCGTCCGGAATGAGGAAGAAGTTGCATACACTCCTGGCGATCGTATGACTCCTCAGATCTCCACGAGCTCGAGCGCCAGCGGACTGCGGGTCCTGTCGCTGTTCATGGGCGTGTTCTTCCTGTTCATGGGCCTCGACAAGCTCGGATGGCTGACCGACCCGGACCTCCTGACAAAGCAGCTCAACACCTGGCTCGAAACCGCCCCGGCAGCGAGCCGCTGGTACTTCCGGACGGTCGCCATCCCAGGCGCGCCCGTCTTCGCGCGTCTCGTGTTGGTCGGCGAGCTCGCCACCGCCGCCGCCCTCCTCACCGGGTTCCAGACCCGCCTCGCCGCCGTGGCAGGCCTTTTCATGGTGCTGAATTTCCACTTCGCGATGGGCGTGCTCCTGCAGGTACAGCTACCTCTGGAACGGGTACGGCCCACCGGTGCTCGGCAGCCTCGTGGCACTGGCCATCGGTGGTGCCCATTTGCCGTTCAGCGTGTCCAGGGGAGCCGGCAGGTTCCCTCCTTCAACAACGCACGGTCGCTACTGAGGGCCCCCAGGCCCCTGATCCACGGATCCGTAGAAATGTGATCCATGGCCTCGTCCCCTGCGGCCGATGCGTGCGAACTCCCCCGGCAAAGACAACGCGACAGTCCATCTTCGATGGGGCTCACCCCTGGAACCTCCACAGAACGACTTTTGCATCGCCGTCACGCGCGCTCGGCTGAGCACCCGTCTGTCCATTGCCAGGCCGCTGACCCGCCAAGCAGCATCTCCGTGAGGACGACACCATGATGATGAGAACCCCTACTCGTCCGTTACTGGTCGCACTCCTGTCGGTTGGTGTGACCCTGACGGGGACAGTCGCCCACGCGCAATACCGGGCCAGCCTCCAGGGCACGGTGACGGACGCTCAAGGGGGGGCCATCCCAGGCGCCACGGTCACGCTTATGGACAAGGACACCGGCCGTTCGACTACGGTCGTCACCAACGAGAGCGGTGTCTACATTTTTAACGCGCTGGCGCCACGGCCATACGCGATCGAGGTGGAACTGACGGGCTTCAAAAAGGCTGTGCTCGAAGATGTGCGGATTCTGGCGGAGCAGGCCAACACTGTTGACGTGAAGCTCGAAGTCGGCGGAGCGACTGAAACGGTCAACGTCGCGGCCGTGGCCCCGTTGATCGAGACCGCCACCGCGAGCATCTCGGGTACCGTCACTGCTCAACAGATCCAGACGATGCCTTCGGCCGGACGCGACGTGCTCCAGTTACTGCAGCTCGCGCCTGGCGCGTTCGGCACCGGTGCGCGAAACAACGGCGGGACGGAGAACCTGCCAGGCACGACGATCGGGGGCTCCAGCAACTCGGGGGGAATTTTCGCGACCGAAAACGGCGGCCAGATCTCGGCCAACGGTGCGCGCACCGGAGAGAACAACTACCAGATCGACGGCGTCGGCGTGACGAGTGTCTCCTGGGGCGGAACCACCGTCATCACGCCCAACGAGGACGCGATCAAGGAAGTCAGGGTCATCACCAACAACTACGATGCCGAGAACGGCCGGTATCGCGGTGCGCAGGTGCAGATCATCTCGCAGAACGGAACCAACCAGCTTCGCGGCAGCGCCTTCTACAAAGCCAACAGGCCGGGGTTGAACGCATTCCAGCGCTACAACGGCTACGGCCGGGCCGTGGAGCGGAACACCGCGTTGTACAACGACATCGGCGGCACGGTCGGCGGGCCGATCATCAGGAACAGGCTCTTTGGCTTCTTTTCGTACGAGACGATCCGCAACAGCGCGTCGAGCATCGTTCAAGGCTGGTATCAAACGCCGCAGTTCATGTCCACGACAGCGCGCGCCGGCACCGCGGCGGAGAAGTTTCTGACATTTCCCGGATCGGCGCCCGCAGCCGGCTCGGTGCTCATGGGCGGCGGGGACGGCCACCGCTGTGCGGACATCGGTCTCATCGAGAACACGAACTGCCGCTTCATCGAGGGGCAGGGGCTCGACATCGGCAGGCCGCTGGCGTCCTCGTTTGCCACGGGCGTCCGGGATCCGTCGCACGTCGATCGCTTCACGCCTGGCCTCGGCGGAGATGGGACGAACAATCCATCCAACCTGGACGGCGTCCCGGACATCCAGTGGCGCGCGAACGTGAATCCGACCAAGAGCAAGGCTGAGCAGTACAACGTGCGGGTGGATTTCAATGCGACCGCCAAGGATCTCATCGCCTTCAGCATGTTCCGCGTGCCCCAGAGCAGCGACTCGTTCAACGGCTCGACGCGCGAAATGAACCTGTTCCATCACACGCAGGTGAACGAGGCAGAGACGGTGCTCTGGAATCACGTCTTTTCGTCCAACATGCTGAACGAGGCGCGGGCGAACCTGGCTGGCTGGAACTGGAAGGACCTCGAGAACAATCCGGACGGGCCGTGGGGTCTGCCGTCGGTCTACATCCAGCGGGTGGATTCGAGCGGAACGATCGGCACCATCCAACCCTCCAACCATCTGGACTTTGGAATCGGCGCCCCTGGCCTCTTCGACCAGAAGACCATCGGCGTGAAGAACACGCTGACGAAGGTCCTCAAGAGTCACACCTTGAAGATGGGTGGCGAAATCACACGCATGTCGTTCGTGGACACGGCGCCGTGGTCCGCGCGACCGTCCTACTACTTCAACAACATGTGGGACTTTCTGAACGATGCCCCGTCCGCGGAGAACGCGACGTTCGATCCGCGTTCCGGTGTGCCGACCGACTTCAGAAAGGACACGCGGCAAACGCTGTACGCGGCCTTCGTGCAGGACGACTACAAGGCCAGGCCGAATCTGACGCTGACCTTCGGCCTGCGCTGGGAGTATTTCGGCTCGGTCTCCGAAAAGAACGACAACCTGAGCTCCGTCGTCCTCGGATCCGGTGCCAATGCGCTGACCAACATGTCACTCAGGCTTGGCGGCAAGTTGTACGAGGTGAACAAGAGCGATTTCGGTCCGCAGGTTGGCGCCACCTGGAGCCCGGCACGGTTCGAGAACAAGATGGTCCTGCGCGGCGGGTTCGGCATCGGCTACAACGGCCTGGACCAGGCGATCTCCTTGAACGGCCGGAGCAATCCGCCGTTTCTGTCTGCGGCTGGTAACCTGTCGGGAAGCCAGATCGTGTACGGCGTCAACAGCTTCCCGGACGACGTGCATGCGTTCGCCGGTTATGCATCCAACCCGGCCACCATCGCCAGTTTCGACCCGGCCACGAATCTGCCCGCGCCCGGCCCGAACTTCGCCCGGATTGCCGTGACCGGCTTCCCCTCCAAGTGGCCGACGACGTACTCCTACCGCTACTCTGCGGATCTCAGCTACGACCTGGGCCGTCAGTGGGTGGCCACGCTCGGATATCAGGGGAGCACCACGCGTCACCTGACGCGCCAGTACAACTTGAACCTGCTGTATGCAGCCCAGGGCATTCCTCTCAATCCCGTCGTCAACGGTGTGGACTGGTACGCCAACGACGGCAAGGCCCGCTTCAACGCGCTCCTGGGGGAAGTCCGGCATCGGTTCGGCAACTCGTTCGAGCTGACCAGCCAGTATCGCTGGAGTGAGAGCCTGGACATGGGATCGAACAACTTCGCGACGGACCACTATCAGTACGATCCGTCGCTCGCCTGGGGTCCGTCGGACTACGACGTCACGCACGCATTCAAGGTCTTTGGCGCGTGGTCGCCGACCATCTTCAAAGACAGCAACTCCTGGGCGGAGAAGCTGATTGGCGGCTGGACGATCAGCGGCATCCTGAACGCGACCTCGGGCTATCCATGGACGCCCGTGTACAACAACATCGGGTGCGGCGTCGTCTATGCGGAAAGCGGCTCCAACGGGGGGGGCTGGAACTGCGCGCTGCGACCGGCAAGCTATCTCGGTGGCGCAGGCAGTGACTACAGCAACGAGGCGTTCAGGCGCGCCGGCGGCAATTTCCCCGGAGGGGGCAGCGCCTTTTTCACGGAGCCGGCGCACACGCCGGGGCCGGCGTTTGCCGATGTCGTCAGCGGCAAAGCCGCGCCAGGGCCCGTTCCGGAGGCGCCTGGCGTCGCCCGCAACTCTTTCCGCGGGCCGCGATACCTCAACGTCGATGCGACGTTGATCAAGGCGTTCGGCCTGCCCGCCGCAAAGGGACTGGGGCAGAGCCCGAAGGTCGAGATCCGCGCGGGGTTCTACAACCTGTTCAACAAGATCAATCTGAAGAACATTCAGGCCGATATCCTGAATGAACACTTTGGCGAGGCGCAGGAGGGGCTCGCCGGGCGGACCGTGGAACTGCAGGCGCGGTTCAGTTTTTAGGCGCCGGCACTGGGACCCTGTCCCTAGTAGCGTCGTCCAGGTCGAGACGCCGGAGTGTGTCGTTCGCGTCGGGCCCGGGCGTGGACCCGTTCTTCTGCAAGCGCCCGAAGGCGGCGCGGGCCCGGGCCGCATCTGCCTTTCTTCCCGCTCTCGCATAGGCATTGCCGAGCGCGAACTGGAACTGCGCCTCCTGGGGAACCATGCGCGCGGCGGCTTCCAGTTCGGGTATCGCGCGGCCGATGTCCCCGGTGTCGAAGTAGAGCAGCCCCAGCAGGTAATGGCCGAACGGATATCGCGGCTGCAGCTTGACGACCTGGAGAGCGAACGGTATTCCCGCTGCTGAATCGACGCGGTACCGCGCCGCAGCAATCAGCATGCGGGCGCGCACGTGATCCGGACTGTTCTTGATTTCTTCCAGAAACTCGGCCACACCGTGCTCGAGATCTTCGGTGCCGAGCAGGAAACGGCCGTACGCGTAGTGAACATTCGGAAAGGCCGGGACCTCCTGCACCAGGGTGCTGTAGGCCTGTTTCGCCGCGTCGAATGCCCTGGCCATATGTTGACGCTCGGCCCGGCCGGCGCGCAGCACGATCTGACGAGGGGCCGAGCCTTCGGGCGGCGCATCGTTGGGACGCATCAACAGAACCCCCATTCCGAGGGCCAGATCGAGGTTCTCGTCGTCTACTCCTTCCGCAACGAGGGATCGCAGGACCTCGAGGGCACGGTCGTAGCGTCCGGCGCGCAGCAGAAGCATGGCCTCGTGGTAGGAGAGGACGTGCGGCAGATCGCCGTCTTTCTGCACTCCCAGTTTCCTGGCGGCCTGGATGTGCTCCATCGCGCTCGCATTGCGCCCGCCCTCATACTCGCAGAGCGCCAGCATCAAATGTGCGGTGCCGTTCTTCGGATCGAGCGCGAGGAGGCGCCGGAACGCGCGCGCTGCAGCCGTGAACGAATCCTGGTCGTACAGGATGGTCCCGAGCGCCCACCAGCCCTCTTTCCAATCGGGCCGCAGCGCCAGGGCCCTGCGATACAAAGGCAGAGCCTGATCCAGCCGGCCCGTCCCGCGCGCGGTGTCCGCGGCGGCTGACAGCGTCGAGAAGTCGGACGCCGTCGAAGAGCGGGACTGCAGGGGCGAGAGCCCTGGAGCGGCCGACACACCGATCGGACACCCAGCCAGAACACTCGCAACGATCAGGTCTCGGAGACGAAAACATCTGCGCGGGTGGTCGCAGAGGGACCCGCGCCGGGGGCCTTCGGTCACAACCCAGTGTAATTGACGACCCGCTCGTGGTGGCGCGAGTGGCGACACACTCGGCTCTCAGCCGTTAGCTATCAGCTGCCCGCTGCCGGAAAGGTCTCACCGAGCCAGTTCCGCCATGTGTGCTCGCTCGCCGTGGCCACCGGCCCGGGATCGTCTCCGTAGAGGTACAGGCACACGCTTACGGTGACTTTTGGGCCGGCTTCGTAGGTCCCGATCAGCGCGACGCCTGGCGACGGGGCATCGAGACGCATCAGGATGCCGCGCTGTTTCGCATCCTGTCGGACAGATTCGACGACGCCCGATAAACTTTCCGGCTTCGATCCTGTCGTGAGCGACTCCCCCGCATCGGCTCCAGCAAAGCCAAGATCGTTCTTGAGGCGTTTCCAGGTCGCGAGCTGATCGCCGTCGATCGTGGCCTGCGCGATGAAGGATGCCGCCTTCATCCCGGCGAAGTGCGACAGGTAGATCCGCAGCACGTCGAAGAACCCCGGCCAGCCGGACTCGAAGCCCTCCATCTGATCATCCCAATCGTCGGCCGTCGAGAAGAGCGAGTGGACCATGCGGACCACGCACTTGTCGCCGGACCGGCTCGTGATCGTGATCTCGGTTGCCACCGGCGGTGCGCCTTCGCTCCAGTCGCGCTCGACGTAACCAAATCGGCGCGGGGGATCCCAGGCCGTCACCTCACCCGACGACGTCGCGCCCGGGCCGAAATCGAGACGGAAGACGCCACCGACGCGTTCTTCGATCGTCGCCTTCGTGAACCAGGCCGCGGTGCCAGCTCCGGTGGCCATCGCCTCCCATACCTGCTCGGGCGTACCCGGCGTCACAAACTCCATCTCGACCGAGCGGTTGCCCTTCCCGTCCTTCTTAATCGGCATGACGCTTCCTTTCTGAGCGTGTGTGGTCCGGCGCGGGGTACGACATCACCACGAGCCGGTGCGGGCGCCCGTGCGCTGCGCGTTCGTCGTGGTAACGCGCAGCAAGAGTCGCGATCGCTGCCGCGAGGTCGCTCGTGAACGCCGCGCGGTCGGCCGGAGACTTGAACCTGATGACGGCATCGACGGACAGCGTCGCCAGGCGCTTGTCGCGTTGTCGCGCGGCTCGCCACAGGTCGCCAACTTCGCGAACGATCCGCGCGCCAAGCGCGATCAGATAGCTGGCCGAGAGATGATCGTTGTTGCGCGCCGGGTCGGCGCCGATGGATCCGAGCGCCGCGGGAGACACGACATACGACGAGGCGGTGGCCACCATCAGACGCTCGGTGAGTCCGCCCCAGTAACGCTCTTCGGCTGGCTCGACGAGCTTGTGTGCCTCGAGGGCGCGGAGATGGTAGTTCACCTTCTGTCGTGTCAGCCCCACGCGCGTCGCCAGCGCCGCTGCGGAGGCCGGTTTCGACAACTCGGCCAGCAACCGGATCTTGATTGGATCCAGGGCAGCCATGGCAGCGGCGGGATCATCGATGACCGCGACATCCAGCATGCCCGGCAGGATACGGCTTGACAGCTTTTTTTGTCAATACCCGGTCTCATCCAGGCGGATCATGGCTGCCAGCGCACGTGGAGGCGCATGGGAGGTACGCACACCCGGTCCGGCCGCGGCACCTCGTCCCATCGTCAGGCGATGGAAGTTGACGTGCTCCCGCCGTGTCCGTCACACTCTCCCGTCGTTAGACGATTGGAGAGAACATGGCTCGTTCGGTTCCGCCGGATCTCCTGCCGGGCACGCTCGACCTGCTGATTCTGCGCATCCTCGCAGGCGAGGCGAGACACGGCTACGGGATTGCGCAGCGGCTGAAGCACCTGTCCCGGGACGTCCTGCAGGTCGGCGAGAGCTCACTCTACCCGGCGCTGCAGCGGGTGCTCCTGGGGGGATATGTCGACGCCGAGTGGGGGCCGTCCGAGAACAACCGTCGCGCACGCTACTACACGCTCACGAAGGCCGGGCGTCGGCACCTGGGCGAGGAGCGGGCCGAGTTCAACGAGCTGGTGACGGCGATCCAGCGTGTCCTCGAGACTGCGTAGCCCAGGGCGGCCGGGACGCCGATCGCCAGCCCGATGGCCGAGAGCACACAGACCTCGCGCAGCTCGTCCTCTTTCCGCCGCCACCACCTGAATTTCCGAAAGAGCGAGGTCATCGTCCCTCCTGGTCGGCCGGCTTCAGCAGCAATCCCATGGCGCGGGCGAACGCGTCCCATTTCGACTGTTCGCTGGCCAGCTGCTTCCGCCCCAGGGGAGTGATTCGGTAGTATCGGGCGCGCTTGCCCTTGTCGGACAGCTCCCAGGACGCGGCGACCCAGCCGCTGGACTCGAGCCGGTAGAGTGCCGGGTAGAGAGAGCCGGTTTCGACTTTCAGCAGGTCTTCCGAGGTCCGTTGAATGTGCTTGGCGATCGCGTGGCCGTGGCTCGGTCCCGGCAACAGCGTGCGCAGGATCAGGAGATCGAGCGTGCCGCGAAGGAGCTCGACTCGGGTCGGCGGCTTCAACGCCATTATGTAGGAAACCTACATGATATTATGTAGAAAGTCTACGTCCGTCGGCGTCATCGCGAACGAGACGCTCGGACAACCTCTCTCGTGGAGACTTCAATGACCCTGCTGACGTCCATTCTGATCGTCTCGGCCGCCGCCGCCCCGGCCCAGCCGCCGCTCCTCTCCAGCGCACGCCAATCGCATCCCATACTCTGCGCGCAGTCACGGTCGATCACGTGCCGGTCGTGCGTCTCGACTTCAAACCCGGCCAGCTGACGGGCCGTCACACCCACCCGATGCCCGTCGTCGGCTATGTGCTCGAGGGTACGTTCGTGGTGAAGGTCGAGGGACAACCGGAGCAACGCGTCACGGCCGGCCACTCGATCCTCGAGCCGGCGAACGTGACCATCGAGCGGTTCGATAATGGGTCGGCAACGAAGCCGGCCGTCCTGATCGCCCACTAGCTCGCGGGACCCGGGCAGACGGAGCTGATCCACATGCTGCCGTCCGAACGGAAGTGACACCCGCCGTCGTCACATTCGGTATGGCCGGGTTCCACTCTACACACCCATGCGCTCACCCAGCAGGCAGAGGCTGGTCATCCACGTCAGCAGCGCATCGGCGCGCGTGCGGGTCGCCGCGTCCATCGATGGCAATCGGTCCAGGAACGTCGTCACTTTGGTGCGATCGTATATGCCCGGTCTGTCGAGAACGCCGCTGCGCAGGGTGTCCTGGAAGAAGGCGTACAGCGGGTTACCCGGCCGCAACGTTGACGGCGGCGACATGAACGGGTGCTTTTGGCGCGCGTAGACGCTGTCGATGAGTACGGGCCGTGCCGCTTCCCGCAACACGTACTTCTCGGTCATGCCGTGGATCTTCATCGACATCGGCATCTGCGCCGCCTCGGCGACGAGGTGGTGATCGAGGAATGGGAGCCGGCCTTCGACCGAGTTGGCCATTTCCATCCGGTCGCCCAGATTGCTGAGGACGTAGTTGGGCAGCATGGTCTTGCCCCATATGTACTGCGACTGGCTGACCGCTTCACGTCCGGCGACCTGCCGTTCGACATCGAGGCAACCCAGGAGCGCGCGGTATGTGTCGCGATCCGCGAACGAGGTCACGAACTCGTCGTCGGCCAGCGCCAGGAGCCCCTGGCCGATCTGTGCCCAGGTCTCGAGATGTGACGGGACGAATCCGATACGCGCTTCACGCCGTCGAGCGTCGTGGACTGCTGCGGCAGCATCGTGCCCGTCGATACCCGGTTCGCGGCCTCCAGCTCCGCGAGCAGCCTGGCCTTCTCTTCGGGGTGTTGACCATTGGCGCCGTACAGCACCTGGTCCCGGCGAAAGTGGGGGTAGCCGGCGAACACCTCATCGCTGCCCTCACCCGTCAGCACGACTTTGATGCCGGCATCGCGCACCGCACGGCTCAACATGTACTTGGCGACCGCGTGGGCGTTCACGAACGGCCGTTCCGCGTGATAGACGGCGGCCGCAAAGTGATCGGCGAGGTTCTCCGAGCGAACGTCGATTCGGCAGAACTCGGCGCCCGATCGCGTCGCCTGCTCCTCTGCGAAGCCCACCTCGTCGTAGTCGGCATCGTCGAACGACAGCGTGAAGGCCTGGAGAGGCCGGGCGGCCAGCTGCGCCGCGACGCCAAGGACGGCACATGAATCGATGCCGCCGCTCAGATAGCAGGCGACCGGCACGTCGGCACGCAGCCGCAGTCGGATCGCCTCTTCGAATGAGTGGCGCAGCCGTTCGACCCACTCGCCCGGCTCGGTGTCGTGTGTCCGGTCGTTCGCATCGGGATAGTCCCAATCCCAGTACGGCATGATCCGGATGTGGGCGCCATCGGTCAGCAGACAGCATCCAGGCGGCACCTGATAGATCCCGTCGAAGACCGTGCGATCCGGCGGATGCGCTACGAACTGGATGTCATACAGCGACTCGCGATCCCATCGGAGCGGTACGCCGAGGGCCGCGAGCGCCTTGACCTCGGAGGCCAGGTAGACGGTTTCGCGGTACTTCGTGTAGTAGAGCGGCTTGATGCCAAAGCGATCTCTCGCCGCGAAAAGCTGGCCGTCCCGGGCGTCCCAGATCGCCAGCGCGAACTCGCCGCGCAGCGTATGCACGGAGCGGGTACCGAGATCCTCGTACAGGTGCAGGGCGACCTCACTGTCGGATCTGGTCCGAAACACGTGGCCACGACGCTCGAGATCTTCGCGGATTCGCTCGAAGTCGTAGAATTCGCCGTTCACGACGAGGTGGAGCCGGCCGTCCTCGTTCGCGATGGGCTGGTCTCCTGTCTCGAGATCGATGATGCTCAGTCGTGCATGCCCCAGCCCCGCACGGCCGTCCGGCGCCACCCAGACGTGTTGAGCGTCCGGACCGCGATGGCGCAGTCGCGCGGTTGCGCAACCGAGCGCCTCCGCCCGCACTCCACCAGTTCTTGAAACCGCCGCAACAATGCCGCACATAACGTGCTTCAACCTCCGTGAGTAATCGTCTGTTTGTCTGTCTCCTTCAACTGCAGCGCGCAGAGCCAGGAAATCAACGACACCGTGGCGAGGTACCCGGTAATCAGCCACGAGCTGCCCGTCAGTTCGAAGAGAGTCGTCGCGATGATGGGTGCAAGCGCGCCGCCAAGAATGGTCCCGACGGTCTGGCTCAGCGACACGCCGCTGTACCGCACGGTTGCCGGGAAGAGCTCGGACCACGCCGCCGGCTGTGAGCCGATGAACGGGCCTTGCAGGAACATCATCCCGCATACCGCCAGGGCCACGAGCGGGACCGACTTCGTATCGATGAGCGGAAAGAACACGAGCGACCAGAGCCCGAGCGCGGCCAGGCCGGATGTCATGATCCCGCGACGGCCGCGGCGGTCGGACCAGATGCCTGACGCCACGACCGACGTGGTGAACGCGAGTGCCGCCGAGAGCAGGATGCCAAGCGTGGTTGCGAGGGGCAGACCGAGCTCCCGCGTGGCGTACGAGACGAAGTAGACGACCGTGACGTAGCCGAGAGCACTGCTCGAGAGATAGCTTCCTGCGGCCAGGAGGAGCGTCCGCCTGTGGCCGCGGATGACATCGAGCACCGGCATGCGCCGTGCGGCCTGCAGCCGCTGAACCGCTGCGAACACGGGGCTCTCCTCAATCCCGAGTCGCACGTAGAGTCCCACCAGGACGAGCCCTGCGCTTGCGACAAACGGAATACGCCAGGCCCAGCCGATGAACTGCTCGGGGGTCACGGTGACGGACGTCAACAGGAACACGAGGTTAGACAGGATGAGGCCGGCCGGCAGGCCGAGCGCGACGAAGCTGCCGTACAGCCCTCGCCGCCCGGCTGGCGCGTGCTCCACCGACATCAGCGCGGCCCCACCCCACTCCCCTCCCAGCGCGAACCCCTGAACGAAGCGCAGGATCACGAGCAGCAGAGGGGCCCAGATTCCGATCTGCGCATAGCTGGGCAGCAGGCCGATGCAGAGCGTCGCCGCCCCCATCAGCAGCAGTGACCAGACGAGCATCGACTTTCGTCCTACCCGATCGCCGAAATGTCCCATCACGACGCCGCCGAGCGGCAGCGCGATGAATCCGATCGCGAAGGTCGCAAAGGCCGCCAGGCGTCCGGCAACCTCGGATACCTGCGGGAAGAACTGCGGAGATAAGGAGCGGATGAGATGTCGGAACTGACAGGAAGAGTCGCGCTGGTCACTGGAGGGAGTCGCGGGATCGGGGCCGCCATCTGCCGGCGACTCGCGCAGCAGGGAGCCGACGTGGCGTTCACGTATCGGCAGGCCGCACCCGAGGCGCAGGCTGTCGTGAGCGCCATCGAGGCCGCCGGCCCGCGCGGATTGGCCGTGCAGGCCGACAGCGCGGATGCGGCTGCCGTGAGCCGGGCCGTCGAGACCGTTGCCGGACGGTTCGGCCGCCTCGACATTCTGGTCAACAACGCCGGCATCTTTCCGAACGGCCCGTTCGAAGACGTCACGGTGGACGAAATCGATCGCACGCTCGCGGTGCACGTCCGGGCCGTGTTCGTCGCATCCCAGGCTGCCGCCCGTCACATGGGCGCGGGCGGGCGAATCATTTCGATCGGATCGTGCTTCGCCGAACGCGTCCCGTACGCCGGCGTGACGCTATACGCGATGAGCAAGGCCGCCCTGCTGGGTCTCACCAAGGGTCTCGCGCGCGATCTCGGCCCGCGGGGCATTACCGTCACGCTCGTTCACCCCGGTTCCACCGATACGGAGATGAACCCCGCGGACGGGCCCACCGCCGACCATGAACGCTCACTCACCGCCCTCGGGGAGTATGCGGACCCCGACGACATCGCCGGCATGGTCGCGTACCTGGCGGGCAAAGGCGGACGCTATGTCACAGGCGCGTCGATCGCTGTCGATGGCGGGTTTGCAGCCTGATCGGGTCGAGCATTGCCATCAGGCTCAGGACTACGACAGTGTGTCGAGCAATATGGCGCGTGCGAGGAGTACCTGCCGTGGTTCAGCCATCAGCAGCAACGCCCGGTTCGGGTCGCCCTGTCCCTCCAGGTCGGTACGCGTCCCGTCTCGCTACGCCGACCAGTCCGACACTGCCTTGACTCTGTGAAACCGACCTGCTGGCGTCAGGCCCCGATACAACGCTTCCGCCCACTCGTAGGTCGGGGGAAATGCGCCGGCAACCACGATCTGAGCGGGATAGAGCAGGCCCGCGACCTGGGACAGGTCAGTGTAACGCAGGCAGTTCAGCATCTCGATCGCCGGTCCTTTGCCGTTCGGCTCACCGGGGGCATTCTGCGTCGCAGGCGGTGAGTCGAGCAGTACGGCGGTCATCCGCCCGTCGAGGAGCGCCGCATACAGCGCCACAGCCCCCATCTCGCCGCGAGCGGCAATGGCGATCTGCGAGGGATCGACGCCCGGCAGCGCGCGGGCTGTCTCGATGGCTCGAAGCGCGTCCCAGACGCGCATGCTCGCGATGGTCCGCCCGGTCCACGCGGAGGCCCGCCGCACGTGCCAGTTCAGGTCCTCGCCCCACGAGGTATCACCCGTGCCGCGAGTCTCGACGACAAGCGTGATCCATGGCCTGCGGATCGAGCCCGCGAACGCTTCGGAATCGTTGCGGGCTTCGCCAGGGGAGCGCAGGATGACGACCGCCGGCGCGGTGCCCTGCGCATTGCGTGGATTCCTGCGGAGACCGTGCAGGCGCCACCCGTCTTCGGAGGTGAACGCGAACCGCGTCCCCTCCCCGCCGTCGAGCGCGTACTCTTCATCGATGTCGAGCCGCGGTGGTGTGCGCGGAAAGTGATTGAACGTATCGGCGCGAAGCTTCTCGACGGTCTGCCTGCGCGAAGCCTCGAGGCCGGCCACCGAGCTCAGTGCTGGCGGCGGCGCAAGCGTGATGAGCTCGTCGTGAATCGTCAGCGCCCGATTGCCGGCCGGGCTGCCTGCGGCGTAGACCCGTAGCGTGTCCTCGGTCTCCAGCTTCGCCGTGTCCGTCTCGATGTCTCCGACCTCCACCGGCGCGACGTCTCTGCCGGCGAGATGCTTCAGGAACCACGAGAAGATGGCCGTGCGCGATCGCTCGTGATACGAGTGGCCGCCCGGTGTTTCGACGAGCCGGAGATTCTCGGTGACGTCGAGCGTTCGATACAGCCTCCGCAGCTGAGAGTGAACTTCGCGGATGGCATGAATCGGGAAGATGCCGTCCTGGGTGGCTGACGCGATCAGCAGCGGCCGGGGGGCGATGAGCGCGCCGATGTCGGCAAGATCCCACTTCGCGGTGTTGATCCACCACATGCAATCGCAGTGGCCGTCGATCACTCTGTCGTAGACCTGCGACGCGAGCGTAGCCGTGCCGCAGACAGGCGAGCATGCCTTCACCCGCTCGTCGGCGGCAGTAATGTACCAGCTCATCGCACCGCCACCGGAGATCCCGGTGACGCCAAGCCGGTCGGCGTCAACCTCCGGACGGCCCGCCAGGAGATCGAGCCCGCGGATGCCGTTCAGCACCTCGATCGCGGCTGGGGAGTAGCCCCGGCTGTACCACTGAAACCAGCCCTCCCGGTAGCAGCCGTGATGGTAGCCGGTGACCTCTCCAAGCTGCACGGTCTCGACGATCAACGTCGGAAAGCCGAGCTCGGCAAACCGCTTCGGATGCCCCTGATAGTGGACCTTCTGGTTCGGCGCATGACCGCAGACATAGAGCACTCCCGGACGGCGCGCCGACGACGCCGAGGCAGTGGGTAGATAGAGATTCGCCGTGACGTGCAGGTTCGGAAGGCTCTCGTAGTGGAGCTTCTCGATCCGATAGCCTTGACGCTCCACGACACCCGTGACCTTGTACGGCACCGGCCCACGCTCTGCAGCAGCCGGCAGATCCGCGAGACCCATCATCTGCATGTACTGACGCCGCCGCTCGGCAAGCCTCCGCTTGAAGTCGGCCGGGGTCTTCAGATCGGAGAGCGAGGTGTCCGAGATCAGGCGCGCTTCTCGAGACAGATAGTCGCGGACCGACAGGTTCGGCTGGCGCGGGGCCTGCCTCGCCCTGGTTGGTGCCGGGACGGTCTGGACGCTGATTCGTTCTCCAGAGCGTACGGGAATGCCTGTCGTCAGAGTGGCCGCACCGGCGGCCAGCAGTTCACGTCGGGATAGCTTCATTGAAGGCCTCGCATCGAGTCGTGTCCTGCCAGAGGATATCCACACGCGATATCCGGCGAAAGGGGGATGAGAGGTATAGTGAGCGCCGCCATGCGAATCGTTATCGCGCTGCTCGCTCTCGGCGTGCTGCTGCAGCAGCCGCCCCGTTTGTCAGTGATTCAGGATGGAGACAGCCACGGGGATCCGCCATACCTCCTCGAAGAGGGCTGGGAACCGCTCCTGAACGGCACGGATCTGGCCGGCTGGAAGAGCTGTGAGGCCGCGGCGAAGAACGAGTGGTACACGACGAGATCCGTCCGGTACGAGCGGCACCTCGGACCGACGCAGCTCAACGGCCGGACCGCGCCGAGCGGCGTGATCCTGAACGGCCCGACGGGGCGGACGGCCAACATCTGCACGGACCGCAGGTTCGGTGACATCGAGCTCTATCTCGAGTTCATGCTCGCGAAGGGCTCGAACTCCGGCGTGTACCTTCAGAGCCTTTATGAAATTCAGATCTTCGACAGCTGGGCCTCGACCAGCGCGATGGGGACGTCGGACGGGGGGGCCATCTACCACCGCTGGATTGGCGAACAGGGAGTCGGCGGCTCTCCGCCGCTCGTGAACGCGTCCCGCCGCCCCGGCGAGTGGCAGTCGTATCAGGCGTGGTTCCGCGCGCCCCGGTTCGATGCCGCCGGCAAGAAGCTCGAGCCGGCGCGCTTCCTGCGCGTCCTGTTCAATGGCCAGCTCGTACAAAAGGACGTGGACATCGACGGTCCGACCCGCGCGCATCTCGAGGTGCCGGAATCACCGCAGAATCCGATCATGATTCAGGGCGATCACGGTCCCGTCGCGTTCCGCAATATCTACGTGCGTCCGTTGAGGCCGTTGATCGTGCGATGACACGGGAATAAGTAGTCTGCCGATCCACGAGGAGACATAAGAGAGAGAAGGCGAGAAAAAATGCCACCACGGAGACGGGAGGCACGGGGACGACACGGAGCGTGGTCGGCAGCCGGCCTATGGCCGGCGCAGGAGAGGTAGAGGATCTCCCGAATACAAGCCCGACAGAGCCCTTTCGGGTTTGTATTCGGGAGATCCTCTACCTCTCCACCGCGCAAAGCGCGGGCCGACCACGTCATGCTCTGAATATCAGCTGAATGCCGCGAATCAGCTGGTTCTCCCCGTGTCCCCGTGTCTCCGTGGTGAATCTTCAGTCGTGTCCTCTCAGAAAATGTTCACGGTCCCCTTGTGTCGTGTCCTGCGTCTACGGGATCGCGCGAATGCTCCGGATGGCGACATTGCGATAGAACACCTCAGCGCCTTCCGACTGGAACTGGATCCTGCCTTTCGTGAGCGGCACGTCGCGTCCATCGACCTTGCGCCGTAGCCCGGTGAGCACCATGGTCGGTGTGCCGTTGACGACGTGGACGCTGGTCTGACCGAGGCAGTACAGCTCCAGGGTGTTCCACTGGCCGTGAGGCTTCTCCGTGCCCCCGCCTTTGATGATGCGCCTCGTGTGTCCGATGATTGTCGGGGCGCCTTTCCGGTAAGCCAGGTCCGTTTTGGGATCGCCGGGCTTCACCGGGTCCCCCTCCGCATCGACGATGACACCGGCGAGGCTGTAGAAGTCTCCGCAATCCCCTTCCTGGATCTGGAACTCGAAGGACTGCATCCAGAATCCGTAGCTGGAGCCGTGAGGGCCCACCGCGTGGTAGCAGCAGCCGCTGTCGCGCAGGGCCTGTTCGCGGGGCGGCCACTTTCTCTCGCCCCATTTGAAATCGAAGCGCAGGTGATAGTTCTCGTACTCGGCGCGTGTGGTGAGCGCTCCGTAGATCTCCCCCGAGATGCGCACGGCCGGCCCGTCGTCCATCTGCACGACCGAGAACACGCGCGTCGGATCGTTGCCCACCCCGATCGCGGTGAGGTACTCGCCGTGCTCGTCTCTCCGCTGGCCGGGCACATCGGCGAGCTTGTGCGGCTTGCCGAGGAAGGTCTCCCACGCCGTGAGATCGCGGCCGTTGAAGATGGGCGTCCAGGACCCGGACTCCTGAACCTCACGCGCGCGGGTGCGTGCACCGCGAACACCAACCGGCAGCATCAGCATCGCCAGTACCGCCGCTCTCCGATTCATGTCAAAAGTGTATGCCGAGTGGCACACAAGGCACACATGGGCGTCAGTGGCATCGAAGAAGTGAAGCCACGGCTCTGGTGGTCAAGTCTGCCCTCAGACCAGCCGCGGGGTCCTGTGTCGCTGGTCAGTTGTGCCGCACGGCGTCCATCGGATCGATCGACGCCGCGCGGCGTGCCGGCGCAAGACACGCGATGACGGCAACGGTCAACAGCAGGGCGATCACCCCGCCGAGAATCAGCGGATCGCGCGAGCTCTCGGTCACCCACCGCGAGGCGATGTTGTCGAAGGCCACGCACAACACCACGCCCGCCAGCAGGCCCAGACCAACATTCCAGGACGTATCCGACATCACCAGGCGCACGACGTCGCGCGCCCTCGCCCCGAGCGCCATGCGGATGCCGAATTCGTTGGTCCTCGTCGCCACGCCGTACGACACCACGCTGTAGAGCCCGACGGCCGAGAGCGCCAGTGCCAGGATCGAGAAGATGCCGAACAACCGCGCGACCAGCTGCTGCTGCGAGTACTCGGGAAGACCGGTGATCCAGGCCTGGAGATCCCGCACGCGCATGACCTGTTGCTCTCGATCGACGCGGACGAGCTCGGCACGCACGTCGCGGAGGATGGACAGAGGCGCGACTCGGGTCCGCACCAGGATCTGCGTGAACATCCGCATCTTCAGCGTGTACGGCACGGCAAGCTCCTGCTGACGATGCGCGCCACGCACGAGCAGCAGGATCGAGACGTTGGCACAGCCCACGAGCAGGAGCGACGTCACCGCACCTAGAAGCAGAAAGAGCCGCGGTCCCATCGGGCGCGCATACATCTCGATGATGCTGCGCAGGTTCACTCGGAACGAATCCGGATAGCGCTCCGGCGTCAATTTCGCGAACTCCTGCAGGAGGGGCTGCAGTTCGGCATTCGCTTCCGCGGTCGAAACGCCCGGCCGGATCTTGAGGGTCGCGCCGTAGTAGATGTTGGGCTCGAGCCTGACCTTCAGCGGCATGTAGATGTCCGCTTCCCGCCAGCGGAACCGCGGCGGCATCACGCCCACGATTTGATAATTCTTGCGAACGAGCTGGAGTGTGCGGCCGATCACAGCCGGATCGCCCGAGTAATACCGCTGCCAGAATTGATAACCAAGCACCACGATGCGCGCCGGGTCCTGCCCCGGAGGCGCATCCGCAGGAATCAGCCATCGCCCCATGAGGGCCGCAACGCCCCAGTGATTCGGGGCGTTCGGAGAGATGTACGCCGCGATGACATCCTCCGGGATATCGCCGTCAGTCGTCGTGAGATTCCATCCGTCCTCGCCGACGACGCTCTCGACCGTCCGCGCCTGCCGAAGCTGGTCCAGCTGGGCGCCGCTCATTCCCGGATAGCGGAAACGGCCGGCACTGTCCCTGAGGGCGATCTGCATCATCCGGTCGGCCCCCTGATAGGGGAAGGGATTGATCAGTACGCCATAGACGACGCTGAAGACCGCGCTGGTGGCGCCTATCCCGAGGGCCAGAGAAAGGATCGCGGTGAGGCCAAACCCTGGACGCCGGCGCAGCTCACGTCCCGCATAGCGGAGATCGGAGATGATCGAGGTCATGACACCGGCTTGGACGGAGAAAGCCGGGCGAGGGTTGGTCACGCTCCGCTGAAGGTGTCCAGGCGCAGTCCTCGTCAACCCCGACTGCTGGCAGGCTGGTGCCGTTCAGGCTGGCGACAGGACACGCGGTCGCGCACGTTACCAGGCTGTAAACCTGCCGGCGTTCCGAGAAGGAGAGTGTCGATGAAGGCGAGAATCACGGTTCTGACTGTCGGTGTGGATGATCTCGAGCGAGCCATGAAGTTCTATCGTGACGGGCTCGGCCTCACGACCGACGGCATCGTCGGACAGGAATTCGTGCATGGAGCGGTCGCGTTCTTCGACCTGGAGGGGGGCTTGAAGCTCGCGCTCTGGCCCCGCGACAGCATCGCCCACGATTCGACAGTCCCCAGATCTCATCCGAGCGCCACCGAGCTCACCATCGGGCACAACGTGCGGACGAGGGAAGAGGTGGACGCCGTGATGGCGCAGGCGGAAGGAGCTGGTGCCCGGATCGTCAAGCGAGCCAGCGCAACATTCTGGGGTGGGTACGGAGGGTATTTTCAGGATCCCGATGGGCACCTCTGGGAAGTGCTCTGGAATCCTCAGCTCCTTCCGAAGGACTGAGACTCGCTTCGTGACCCGGCGCGCCGAAGTTCAGGCTCCACCATCCCGCAGGGCGGCTCTGATGGCCTGCTCAACGGGCGAATACGCGCCGTCGGCCCGGTTCAACCGAAGGGGCTCTGCGGGCAGGAGTGGCGGCTGCGCCATGAAGCGCGGGCGCGTGCCGCGATGCGGCTGGGCGGCATGCACGAGGAACGGGTGGCACAGATAGACAGTGCCTGCATCTCCGGTCGCGAGGACCTCCGGTCGCGCCGCCGTTTCGGCGAAATCGTTCGCCGCCAGTTCCCTCAATGACAAGCCCTCTTCACCCGCCGGAGCAAGCGTCCTGGCGATATCGAGATGCGATCCCGCGCGAATGCGCGTCGGCGCATCGGCCTCGCCGACGTCGGAAAACAGGAACAGCATCAGCAGCGCTCGCCCCTTCGACGTGACGTTGGCGCGCCACGAAAGGAAGTCGGGGTTCTCTGTTCCAAAGCTGACATCGATGTGCCAGCCCGCATCGCCCGGGTCATCAGCGGAGGGAAACCGGACGGGAAACGTCCCGAGGTTCATTTGTGGATGCCACCGCCCCCTGCCGACAAGCTGGTCGAAGGCTCCGCGCAGGATCGCGGTCTTCGCGGCCCTGGCGAACGGCTCTTGATTGTAAAGCCCCAGCCGGATGACCGGTTTTGTCCACGTGGCCGGGTTGTCGGGATCGCAGCCGGTATCGCGCCACAGGATGGCGCGAGCGCTATCCGCAACGTCGCGCGGAAACGCGTCGTCGATTCGGACGAATCCGTCCCGGACGAATTGATCGAGCTCCGAATGGCTCAAGGCGCGGGTGCTGTCGCTTGTAGGTGGCATGGGAAGAAGCACGAAGAGGAAGTCAGGGCCTGTACGGGGCGAAGTCCTGCCAGACCTGCTCGACCACTTTCGGATCGACGACCCGGGTGTCGGCCTTCTGTGGCTCTTTCTCGGAATACAACACGAGCTTGACGGTCCCGCACTGCGGCCCAAGCGCGCCCGGGTCAAAGACGTAAAGACCTTCGTAGATCGCGTCGGTCTCGGACACGCGTTGTTCGAGCTTGAACGGGTGGATCGGTGTGACCTCGGCGTCGCCGCAGAAGACGCTCATCCGGGAGAAGCCTGACTTGAAGCGCTTAATCGGAGGCAGGGCCACTCCCTGCGTCCGTGCAGCGCCGCGCGCGACGGTGGCCCATAAGCTCTCGACCAGCTTCGGCGTCACACGAATCAACAGGACTGGCGGGTAGTCAGCCATGTATTCGGACCAGTTGCTGAAGTCCATCAGCGGGCGGACGAGCGCCGGCTCCGCCGGTTTGCGAGTGGCCGTGCCACGCTCGCGTCCGGTCACCTGCTCCGCCTGGTAGTGCGCGCCGTAGATCAGGACCGGTGTGATGAAGTTGACCTCGAAGTCCGTCGTAGTCATCGGGTACGGGCTCAGGCTGCCCGCACGGCGCTTTGCGGCTTCCTTGAGCGCGTCCACCGGAAACGGCAGCGGCCGCTCCACGGGCAGATGCGCGGCGTCTGGCGGCTTGCTGTCCTTCATCTTGCTGCCGGCAGAGGCGATGACGGCACACGCACTGTCCATGCGAGCGATTCGCGTCCTCCGCCGACTGCCTTCGTCACGGTCATCGCCGACCGTGGTGATCCCAATCACGTCGCCGCCGGCGTTGAAGACGGGGCCACCCGCGCTGCCGGCCGCCAGTATCAGGTCGGACACGATGGCACGTGGCTCGACGCGGCTGATGGTGCCAGCCGCGGCGCCTTTCAGCCCGCGAAGCGGCGCCCCGATCGTGAAGAGCCCCTGACCTTCGGCGACGGGCTTCCCGGGTTGGGCGCACGCCAGCGGCACGGGCCGCACCGATGCGAGGGCCTTCGGATCGATCGCGAGGACGGCGACATCAAGCGCAGCATCTGCCGTGAGCACGCGCGCCGCCACCTTGACGGCCGGCGTGAGCTGGACTTCCACCGACGTCGCATTGCCGATGACCCGCTGATTCGTCGCGATCAGACCCTTTGCGTCTATCACGAATCCTGATGCGTGCGTGGTCGGAGTCCAGATGGCGACGACGCTGTCCTGCCAGAGCGCCAGGAGCCCCGAGGGGTCGGCCTCCAACAGCGCGGCGGAGGCCGTCTCGGGCGTGGCGGTCACGACTTCCGCATTGTCGGCTTTCAACTCGAGAACGGCGTCACGGCCGGCGACGACGTCGACGATCTGTGTCCATTGATAGGCTTTGCCCTGGAATGCGACCGGCCGATCCGATTCCACGGTGTAGTTCCCTGGACGCAGACTCACATCGGCGGTGCCATCGAGCGCCGTGACGACCCGCCGCGGCAGCGCGCTTGCCGGGTTCTCGCTGACGAGCAGCAGGTAGTGCGGTATCGGCGTCGCCTTCCCCTCGGCGTCGACGAGGACAATCTTGATATGAAGGACGCGGAGCGCCTGGACGGCGGCCGTGCGCGGGACGACGAGGAACAGAGTCGCGAGGACCAGCGCGCGGAGCATACGGTGATCGTCGCTTTGTGACGGTCGGGATGTCAAACCGAGGGGGCGCCAGGCATGCTGCGCCGATCGCGGACAATCGGTTGTTACTACGGCAGCAGGGCCGGCCAGTTCGAGAGCACCGACAATCGCGCCGAACCGGTGCTCCGCTCGGGTGAGATGATCAGGAACCTCTGCCCGTCCGGTGTGACGGCATATTCATCGAGCATGGGCGCGGGCTGAAGCGGCGTATGGAAGAGCGCCCGCGGCTTGCCGGGTTCGCCGGGCCCCACGGGCACCGACATGATGGTGCCATCCGGCGTGATGTAGAACAATTCCTGCGCGTCCGCGCGCCACTTCGGCTGGCCGCCGCCACCGTTCGACAGCCGAACCCGTTCCCCCGTCCGCCCGAACGGCTGCAGGTATACCTCGTAGCGGCCGGACTCGTTCGACACGTACGCGAGCCAGCGCCCGTCCGATGCGAGTTGCGGTTCGTCGTTGGAGAACGGCGAATCGACGAGCACGAACGGTTTCCGATCTCCGTCGAGCGGCAGCGCCCACAGACTCGTCTTGGTGGCGGAGTCCCGCTGGGCATACAGCATGAATCGACCGTCGTGCGACCACTGCTTGGCCCACTGCATCCCTGGAAGGGACGCGAGGCGCGCCGCCGGTTCCGCAGGATTGATGCCGCCGACGAAGAGGTCGGCCTCATTGTCCATCCAGGCGGTGAACGCGATGCGCCGGGCATCAGGCGCCCAGACGGGATCGCTGTCTCCGCTGAACGTCTTCCGATTCGCCATCGTGACGTTCGCGGCCGCCATCGTGCCTCGCGCGAGATCCAGGATCCAGAGGCTCGCACCTGCGGGAGAGGGATCCGTACGCTCGACCACCGCACGGCGTCCATCTGGCGCCATGACAATCTGTCGGTACGCGAGCGGCGCACCGACGGACCCGGCGGCCTTGCCCGCACGGTCGTACCAGACGAGCGCACTGACGGGAGCCTTCCGGTCAGCCACGTAGACGACGGTGTTCCCGGTGCCGAGCGCGAAGTGCGTGAAGCCGCAGCTGTTGCTCACGCCCGAGGTGATGACTGCCGGCTGGCCGCTGACGGCACGCGTCCCCGGATCGAAAGCCTGCGCGAGAATCGATCCCTCCTTGCCGAACACCACGTGTCCCGATGGCGCAAGCGCGGCGTTGGAGAACACCGGGAGCAGCCGAACCACCGTGTCGGTGTCGAGAGAGCCGAGATACACACCCTGTTGCGCGGGATCGCTCGATGCCTGCGTAAACAGAAAATCGCGGCCGTTCGGCAGGAAGGAGGGCCAGACCTGGAGCGTCACGGCGGGGTTCGCGACGTACAGGTCGCGCAACACCTGGTGGTCCGGCGACTGACGCTGCAGTCGCGGTCCACCCACCAGAATCACGCCACCGCTCCCCTCTGAGACGCCCGCATCGAGCACAGACGGCAGCGATGATGATGCCGCGTGAACGCTCTCCGATCCCGTCGACACGTCTACCGCTCTGAGCTCTTCGCCGGCGAAGTGGAAGAGCCTGCGGCTGTCTGAGGACCAGCCGAATGCCCACGCGCAGCAGGAGTCGGACACTCGCGTGACCTGGCGTGTTTCACCGGTATCGAGCCGACCCACGTAGAGGGCGCCGCCAACACCGCCGATCGGCTTGGAGAGGAACGCGACCATGCGGCCGTCCGGGGATACGGCCGGTGACCAGGCCTGCCCCGCCGGCACCGGGGCGGCGTCGAAGATCAGCCGGCGAGGTGCGATGTCGCCGGAGTTCCCGGCCGGCGCCCGGACACCGATCAGGAGTCCGATCGCCACAGCCGGCAGGGACGCGAGCGCCCAGCCGCCCGCTCGCCACAACCGCGAGGATCTGGCACTCCTGACGGGATCTGAGACCGAAGGACGATCCTGGAGGCTCCTCAATTCCAGCGAGATGTCATGCGCATGCTGCCATCGCTCAGCGGGCTCTTTGGAAAGGCAGGCTCTGACGAGCCCCTCCAGCGCCGGCGGAACGAGCGGGTGGCTCTCGGAGAGCCGCGGGGGGTCGCGCTCGAGAATCATCGCGATGAGGCCCGCTCGCGAATCCGCCTCGAACGGGCGCCTCGAGGACAGCATTTCGTGCAGCACGACACCGAAGGTAAAGATGTCCGAGCGCGCGTCGATCTCCCCGCCGCGCAACTGCTCGGGCGACATATAGGGCAATGTGCCGGCGACGGCGTCGACGTCCGACTGGCTGCTCGCGACGGGCTCGCCGGCTGCCACCGGGGTCCGCAGGCGCGCCAACCCGAAGTCCAGCAGCTTCACGCCGGACTTCGTGAGCATGATGTTGCCGGGCTTCAGGTCCCGATGGATGATGCCGTGGGTGTGCGCGGCTGCAAGCGCCTCCGCGATCTGGATTCCGTGCCTGATCGCGTCATCGACCGGAAGCGGACCCCGGGTCAACCGGCTGGTCAAGGTTTCCCCCTCGACCAGCTCCATCACGAGAAACTGCCGCTCGGCGTCGTCGAGGGTGGCCCGGCCGATGTCGAGCAGCACACAGATGTGCGGATGCGTCAGTCTCGAGAGTGCGCGGGCCTCACGCTCGAACCGGTCGCGGTTGCGGCGATCGACGGCAAGGGCGGGCGACAGAATCTTGAGCGCGACGCTGCGATCGAGCCGCGTGTCCCTGGCCCGGTAGACCTGGCCCATGCCGCCGGCTCCGAGGAGAGCCAGAATCTCGAAGGGACCGAGCCGCGCGCCCGGCGCCAGAACCGGCGCCGGCGTCGAACCTGGCAGCTCGTCGTCCGCGCCTGAGATCGTCTGCGATTCAAGGAAGTGGCCCGCGGCATCGTGCGCCCGGAGCAGGGACTCGACCTCGTCCCAGACGTCCGGATCATCCTTGCAGGCGTCGGCGAGATAGACACGCCGATCGGCCGGAGAGCGGTCGACAACCTCTTCCCAGAGGCCGCGGACGCGTGCGAGGCGATCGGGAGTGAGCATGCGTTTGCCAGCACCAGCACTGCGACATTGCGGATACGCGGTACGCCTGATCGGCACGCTCGGACGCCGTCCCTCAGCGAGCCTGCCCGCCCCGGATCTCGCGGTACAGCCACGCGCGAGCCAGGCTCCAATCCCGCTTCACGGTTGCGGGTGACACGTCGAGCATCGCGGCGGTCTCCGGAACGGTCAGCCCGGCAAAGAACCGAAGCTCCACGAGGCGAGCCCACTCTGGATCCAGCGCCTCCAGACGCGACAGCGCAGCGTCGAGCGCCAGCACATCGAGATCCGGCGGCTCCTGAATCGCGTCTCGTTCGTCAGCCGTGACTCGCAACTCCCGCCCGCCTCGCTTGAGCGCCTGATTCGCCCTCGCACGGTCGACCAGAATTCGACGCATCGCCTGTGCCGCGATCCCGAAGAAGTGACTCCGATTGTGCCACTGCACCGATCGCTGATCGACGAGCTTCAGGTAGGCCTCGTGCACGAGACCCGTGGGCGCCATGGAGTCGTTCGGGCGCTCCCGTCTCAGATAGGCCTTCGCAAGCTGTTTCAGCTCCGCGTAGACCAGCTCCATGAGGTGGCTTTGCGCGGTCTGGTCTCCTTCGCTCCAGGCGACGAGGAGACCGGTGACGTCCGCTGTGGAATTCATCACGTGCGCGGACAGTTTATACCGGCGCTCCGGTCCGTGAGCCCGCTCTCCATCGGTTTCCGCGTGTGGATACGAACGTGCGAATCGTCTGCCGAAAGACTCAGCCATACGGAGGGTTTTCAGGCGCTCACAAGCGTCGCTCGTGAGCCGGCAAGACGTTCGTACCCGTTCGTCACAACCAACCAGCTGCTGATCGGAGGGGCTTCACAGTGAATATCACACGTCTCATCCCGTTCGTCATCGTCACCCTCGCAACACCGCTCATCGCGTCGAGTGGCGGCACAAATGATCACCAGCCGCCGCATCACGAGATAAAGGGCGGAACACAGTCGTCGGCGCTCGTCGAGCAGGTTCGGCAGGCCACGCATTCGCTGCGGGACGTGCAGCGGGCGATGGACTCCGGGTACGCCCGGTTCCTGGGCTGCGTCAGCGGTCCGCAGGCAGGCGCGATGGGCATTCACTACGTCAACTCCGCTCTCGTGGGTGACGGAGAGCTGGATGTGAATCACCCAGAAGCTCTGATCTATGAGCCGAGGAATGGCGGGCTTCGTCTCGTGGGTGTGGAGTATGTCGTGCTGGCCGACGCCTGGCACGCACAGCATGCCGAGCCACCCGTGCTCGAGGGGCAGTTGCTCCAGTACAACGGAAGCCCGAATCGGTACGGGTTGCCTCCGTTCTATGAGATCCACGTATGGGCGTGGCGAGCCAATCCGGTCGGTGCGTTCGCGGATTGGAACGTGCGCGTGTCGTGCGACGGCCGATGAGGGCCGGCGCTCGAACACGGGCCGGAGTCTCGAGACTCCGGCCCGTTCTGTGATCACGGGCGGCCAGCCCCGCCCGCCGCCGCCCGAGGCATCATCGTGGGTTCGGCACCATGTAGTGCCGGGCGACGAAGTCCACGACCCTGGGACACACCTCCTGGCTCGGTTCGTTGTCGAACTGGAAGTGGATTCCACCGTACACGCGGCTGCGCGCCTGTTCATCGGCCATCTGCCGGAATCCCGTGTAGTACCGCGTCGCCAGCACCGAGCCATCCGGCGCCTGCCAGACCGCGGCAAACGGAAATTCGTCGCCTCCGGCCACGATGGCCAGCGCACGCGCGGCGGCTCCCGACGCGCAGGCCTGATTCCCCGCATACGACGGATACGCTGGGGTACTCAGTAACGGCGTCCATCCCGGATCAGCATCGGTCAGGGGATTGAGGTCCTCGTCGGCGTGTCGGATGGCCGTCACCGGCCGCCACAGCCCGTAGATGTATTTACTCGCCATCGTTGCCTGCACGCCGTCGATGATGCCGACGTTCACGAGTACGAACAGGCGCGCCGCTTCGAGGAGGCCGAGGTTCCGTTCGCGAACGAGGTCGCGCGCGACGTTGTTCCAGAGCATGTACAAGTTCGTGCGCGTCCCGACGCCGGCAAACAGGCGTGCGCCCTCCGTCTGCTCCGGCGTTCGTTCGGCGCTCGTGGCCGACCCGAGACGCTTCACCTCGTCGAGATCCGTCGCGTAACGTTCGCTCGTCAGCGTCGGAGGGGGCGGCGCCAGGTATTGTGTGCCGGTGAGAAGCGCAAACGGGGTGACCTGCGGATACTGCGTGAATGCGGCGGCTCCAGGGGCGGGTTGCCACAGTCCCGGAAATGGCGGCAACACGTACGGCGGTGGGGCTGCGCTCCAGCCGTCGTTCTGCCGCCAGTTGAGGATCTCCCGCGCCACGAGGCTGCCAACGGAGATGCTCGACGAGAGGCGCCACGGCACCTGGCCGAGCCGGGCGGCCAGCGCCGCATCGTAAACGGCGGTACTCGCCGGAATGAGCTCGACGAGCACGTCGTGCGCGGCCTGCGCCGCAGCCACTTCCGCGGACGCGGCGGACCGATGCCGCAGTTTGACCCGATAGCGGCTGTACTCGCGCTCCACGCTGTTTGCCGCATCGAACATCGCGATGTGCATCATGGAATAGAACCGGGGCGCCGCCAGCGCGGCGGTCGCCGGCATCGTGTCCCGCAGGAGTTGATGCCATTCCAGGACGACATCGGCCGACGCTCCCGCCCTCCACCATCCTGAATGTGCCTCGACGTTCCGAATACCCGGACCTCGCGTGACGACCATGAGCGCCGCAAGAAGAGTTACCGCCACTGTCCTTCGCATATGACCTCCACAGATGTTTGAACAACGCCACAGTGCTGAAGCTGGGGCACGCATCGAGGAGGAGCCTTCTCCCGATGCCACTGTGCCCTGCCCACGCACGATCGGGCACCCCGGGAGAGCGATCAAACAGCGATCGACGGCGCAGCGGGCGATGCGTCGTTCTGCGGTGTAATGCCGTCGATTGCCGCCCCTCGGCGGCGAGGTAGAATCCCCGGACCGGCGTTCCATGAGTCCCACTCCCCTGCCCGACGGCGCTGACCTGGAGCGGCAACCCCCAGGCCGGCTCGATTCCTGGAAGGAAATCGCTGCGTATCTGGGCCGTGATGTCACGACGGTGCAGCGCTGGGAAAAGCGGGAGGGGATGCCCGTGCATCGGCATGTGCACGACAAGAAGGGTTCCGTCTATGCGTTCCAGGGGGAGCTCGATGCCTGGGCACGCAGCCGGAATCTGCCCCCCGGAGAACCCGCGACCGAGCCATTGCCGGACTGGCCCGATGCTCCACCGGCCGTCCTCGAGGAGGCGGAACGGACTCTCGACGCGGCCATCCCGACCGCGACTCCCTCGGCACGTCGGAGACGAGGTCGATCAACGCTCGTCTGGGCGTTGACAGCTGGAGGGCTCCTGCTGGCGCTGGTCATGACCCTGTGGATTCTCGTTGGAAGGGATGTACTTCTGGCAGAACCCGCTGGCCCGCGCTGGATTTCAGGGCGTGACCGACTTCACGGGCACCGAACAGGCAGCAGCGGTTTCTCGCGACGGCCGGTTCGTCGCGTTCCTGTCCGATCGCGACGGGCGGCTGGACGTCTGGGTTACTCAGGTCGGCACCGGGCAGTTCTACAACCTGACGCGCGGCCGGTTCCCTCAGCTCGCGAATCCATCGGTTCGCACGCTGGGCTTCTCGCAGGACGACGCGCTGGTGACGTTCTGGACGCGCGCCGCCGCGGGATCCGCGGCCGGTGACATCAGCATCTGGGCGGTTCCAACGCTCGGAGGCGAGGCGCGCCCGTACCTGGAGGGAGTGGCTGAATTCGACTGGTCGGCGGACGGCTCGCGACTGGTGTACCACACGCCGGGACCAGGGGATCCGATGTTCGTGAGGGATGCGGGCCAACGGACGACAGGTCAGCAGATCTTCGCGGCATCAGCGGGGCTGCACGGCCACTTTCCCGTCTGGTCGCCGGACGGCACCTTCATCTATTTCGTCCACGGTTCGCTGCCCGATGCCATGGACATCTGGCGAATCAGATCGACCGGAGGCGCCGCCGAGCGTGTCACGCATCACAACGCGCGCGTGAGTCACCCCGTCCTGCTGAACGCTCGCACACTGATGTACCTGGCCACCGATAGAGACGACTCGGGGCCATGGCTGCACAGCCTGGATGTGAAGCGTGGCCTGCCGCACCGCGTGAGCGCCGGTCTCGAGCGGTATACCTCGCTTGCCGCGAGCGCCGACGGCCGGCGCCTTGTCGCGACGCTGGCAAATCCAAAAAGCACGCTCTGGCGGCTGGCGATCGCGGACACTCCTGCCGAGGCCCTGCCGGCGACGGCGATCTCCCTGACGACCGGGCCGGGATTCTCGCCTCGCCTGGGACCGGGATACCTGCTGTACGCCTCGTCGAAGGGCACCGGCGACGGAATCTGGAAGCTCTCCAATGGAGCAGCCACCGAGCTCTGGAGCGCACCTCAGGCGCGCGTCATCGGAGGACCCGAGATCGCTCGTGACGCACAATCGATTGCGTTCTCCGTCGAGCAACGCGGTAGGACGCTGCTGTACGTCATGAAGGCGGACGGCACCGGCGCGCGGGTGGTGACTGAATCGCTCGACCTGCGGGGCGCTCCGGCGTGGGCGGCAGATGGACAATCGATCGCCTCGGCGGCGAATGTGGACGGCACGCCACATCTCTTTCGCATCGCCCTTGACGGCGTGGCGGTTCCCCTCCTCAAAGAGTACGCGGTCGATCCTGTGTGGGCACCAGGTGGAGATTTCCTCGTGTACTCGGGCGCGGACGTCGGAACCACGTTCCCGGTCAAAGCGGTCACTGCGGCCGGACAGCCCTACACGATTCCGAATCTCTCGCTGACGCGGGGATCCAGGCGCCTGCGTTTTTTTCGCGGCCGGCCGGTACTCCTGGTGATGCGTGGAGAGGTGCATCACAAGGATCTCTGGCTCGTGGATCTCGAGACGCGCGCGGAGCGCCAGCTGACGAGCCTGCCACCCGATTTCGACGTTCGGGATTTCGACGTGTCCGAAGACGGCCGCGAGATCGTTCTCGAGCGCGTCCAGGACCTCTCGGATGTCGTGCTCATCGATCTTCGCGACTGAACTGACTCGCGCTACAGGTCAGCCGTTCTGGTTGACAGCGAGCGGGCCGAGCCACGGTGTACGGCTTGCAATAATCAAAGACGTCATGCCGGCTCTACCGACAGCTCCTCCGCTCAGGCGTTCTGTTTGATCATGAGTCAGGGACGACTGGCGAGTCCGCAGAGCTTCGCGGCAGCCCCGTGACCTGAGCTGCGCCTGGTCGGCCATCCGGCCGGTGTTCGCGCGCAGCTTGCCGATCACCTCGACACGGCATTTGCGCTCTCGATAGAGAGAGCCACGGAGTACCTCATGAACCACGTCCTCCTCAAACTACCCACTTTCGGTTTCATCGTGGTCACGCGCGCCGCGCTCGGCGTCGGTGTCGGCCTCCTCGTGTCGAGGCGGCTGCCGGCCGGGCGGCGACAGGCCATCGGGACAACGCTGGTCGCCATCGGCGCCGCCACGACGATCCCGGCGGCGATGTCGGTCTTTCGAGGGGTCCGTCGAACGAACACGAAAGGGATGAGCTCCTTCGTGGACCGTGATGAACGGCTGGTCGGCGCGACCCGGTTCCCCCGAAAAGGAGACGACAACCTGGAGTAGAGGCACAGCCACGAGAGGGTAAACCATGCGCAGCGCCGTTCATCTTTCCGGACATCCGGTTCATCCGATGCTCGTCGGCTTCCCCGTGGCATACCTGCTCGGAAGTGCCTGCATCGATCTCTGGGCAAGTGCGACGAACCGGCCGGCCTGGTTCCGGACTGCCCGTCATCTCAATGCGCTCGGCCTTGGCGCCGCGCTCGCCGCCGCGGTGCCAGGCGTGATTGACTATGTGTTCACGGTCCCTCCAAAGAGCTCGGCGCAGAAGCGAGCCACCGATCACATGGTTGCGAACGTCTCCGCGCTCGTGCTCTTCGCGGCATCGCGCGCCGGCCGGCGCCACGACGAGGAGCCTCCGTCATGGTGGCGCGTCGCGACAGAACTGTGCGGCGCGGGTCTGCTGACCGCGGGCGGATGGATGGGCGGCACGCTCGTCTTCCGCAATCAGATCGCGGTCGATCATCGCTATGCCGACGCCGGCAGATGGCGCTCGGAGACGATCGCGGCCGATGGCGGGGAGTCAGGACTCGTGGATGCTGGTGCGGACGATGAGCTGCGCGTCGATCAGATGAAGCTGCTGCACAGTGGCAGCCGCCGCATCGTGCTCGCGCGCAGCGAGCGCGGGTACGTCGCGTTCGACGATCGGTGCACGCACAAGGGCGGCCCGCTGTCGGATGGCGCGCTCGCATGCGGGATCGTGCAGTGTCCCTGGCACGGATCGCAGTTCGAGATCGATACCGGCGCGGTGAAACACGGTCCGGCGACGTCCGCGATCCGGACGTACGAAGTCACGCAGAGCGACGGCCGGGTGTGGCTTCGGCTGCCTCGAGACTAGACCTCGGGCTAGGGCTCGTCCGCGCTCGGGCCGTATATCTGCGGGACAGTGGATCCCATCGGGCGCAGATACGTCGTGATCTGGCCACGATGGTGGACGATGTCGAAGAGAAAGCCCCACGCCATGGGCGAGGCCGGCCGCTGACGGCCGAAGAACTCGAGCGTGCCTTCCCACCGCTCGCGCGGCAGCGCCTGCAAGCGCTTCACGATGTCCGCGCTCTGGCTGTCATAGACCTCGCACACTTCCTTCATCGTCGCGGGAGCCGGCGCCGGCGCCCACACGCCCGCACCGGTCTCGAGGGCTTCGATGATCATCTTTTCTTCGCCGACGATCTGCCACGCGATCTCACTCGCGGTGCGCGACTTCGGATCGGGCCGATAGTCGGAGCCCTCCGGAATGCGCGACAGCACCTTGCCTGTGGTCCTGGACTCGTTGGCCCAGAATTGTGCAAACAGGGATTTCTCGTCCACGTGGCCTCCTGACAAGCCGAGGCGTTCCTGATGGCTCGTGCGCCTCGAGTCACACGGGCGGCGGATGGGCGATGCTTTCGCGCGTCACTTCGTCCCGACCGCGGGCACCGGCGGAAGGTCCACCACTTCGCGATCGGCATTGGCGGGGACGGCCTTGTTCAACCCGGCCGCGGCGCGGATCCATTCCCCGGGCTCTTCGATGTGCCGCCTGATCTCCGCTTCGGCGCGGACGGGGTCGTGCGCCCGCAGCGCGTCCAGCACGACCACGTGCCGCTCGGCGATCTCATGCAACGACCGGTGCGTCACCGAGTGCGTGACGCACGTGGTGACCGACAGGCGCATCGTCTGCCACACGTGCGCGAGCATCCTGTTGCCGGCGGCCGCGATCATGGTGTGGTGGAACTCTGCGTCCGCGCTGGCCTGCGCCCGGTGATCGTCGCGCGAGGCGGCTTCGCGCATCGTGACGATCAGCTCCTCGAGCCGATTCAGGGCGGCGTCGTCTATGCGCGTGGCGGCGGCGCGCGCGGCCACACCCTCGAGCGCCGCCCGAATGGGATAGATCTCGAGCAGCTCTTCCGGCGTAATCTGGCGGACCTGCGTCCCCCGGAACGGTGAGCTGACGACGAACCCGAATACCGCGAGGTCACGGAGGGCTTCACGCACCGGCGCCTGGCTGACGCCGAACTGCTGAGCGAGGCGCGTTTCAACGATCCGGGTGCCGGGCGGCAGCCGGCCACTGAGGATGTCCTCGATCAGCTGTTCGCGAATCTCATCCCTGAAAATTCGCCGCTCGATGGGCTGCGACGGGTATTGGTCTTCGATCATGGCATCCTCGGCGGACGGGCCTTCTGAGTCCCACTCCACCGCCACGGCTCACGCCAGCGATGGTGACTCGCTCTGTTCACAGTGGGTAGTGTTATTGGAGTATACCGATTCGGACCGAGGTCGGGCGGAAAGAGGTTCCGCGGGTCTTGCATGAGACATACGGAGAATCCTGTGAGAGGGCACAGCGGAAGATTCCACCACGGAGCCACGGGGCCACGGAGACGACACGGAGGCCGCCCCAACGAAGCGGGTGGTCGTGCCGCGCTCCGCGCGGTGCAGCGAGCCGGCCGAATGGCCGGCGCCCGACGCCCCCCGGACTCCTATGGCGACAGCGACAACAGCGACGGTTGGACACCTGCCATCCTTCGAACGGCCCGTGCCTTCAAGGAACCCCGAGCTCTCCGTGTGTCCCCGTGTCTCAGTCTCTCCGTGGTGGAATTTTCTTTCTTGTGCCTCCCGGTGCTAAACGCGGTTGCCGTTCTCCGACATCTGGTTCTCCGGAATCAGGCGCTCGACGATGACGACATCCATCCACTGGCCGTCGAGACACGCATGCTTCTCGTACAAACCCACCTCGCGGAAGCCGCACGCGCGGCAGAGCGCGCGACTGGCCGCGTTGAACGGAAAGATCCGTGACACGAGCTTCCAGTAGCCGTGGTCGCGTGCGGCGTCAACGAGCGCGTCGAGCAGAATCCGCCCTGCGCCGCGGCTGCGTGCGTCCCGGTCGAGATAGATCGAGAACTCAGCGATCCCGGCGTAACAGGCCCGCGGCCCGTAGCTGCTCAGGCCCGCCCATCCGATTACGATGCCGGCGTCCTCGGCGACCAGCAGTGGAAACCGGATCTGATCGGAAAGCCGGACGATGATGTCGTCCACACTGCGCGGCTCGGTCTCGAACGTCGCGCCTCGGTCCGCAATGCCCTGGTTGTAAATGCGAGCGATCGCCGCCGCATCACGGAGTTCTGCCTGCCTGACGAAGAGAGACATTTTAGAAAGTGCCAAGGGTGCCAGGGTGCCGCTTCGCGGCATTGGCGGGAGTCGGGATTCGGGATTCGCGGTCCGTCGCGGCCAGTGCCAAGGGTGCCAGAGTGCCAGGATGGCCCCTGGCCCGATGCTCTATTCGCGGTAGGGGTCAATGGTCTCGATGGAACCGTCGGCGCGGTACTTCAGCTCCGTCACCTTGATGTTGCGCAGGTGGGTCTGTCCGCCGGACAGCTGCGCGTCGTGATAGAAGAGATACCACTTTCCGTTCAGCTCGACGATCGAGTGGTGGCTCGTCCAGCCAAGCACCGGCTCCAGGATCTCCCCCCGGATCGTGAACGGGCCATAGGGAGACGACCCGGTGGCGTACATGATCAAGTGCGTGTCTCCGGTCGAGTACGAAAAGTAGTACGTGCCGTTGTACTTGTGCATCCACGCTGCCTCGAAGAAGCGGCGCCCGTTGTCACCGGCGGTGACCGGCTTCCCGACCTCGTCCTGAAGGACAACATCTTTCGGTGGTTCCGCGAAGCTCACCATGTCGGCGCCGAGACGTGCCACTTTCGGGCTGAGCGCGGGCTCGGTCTTCGCGGGATACACGTCCGCGGGTTTATATGAGCCGCTGGCCCACCGCTGGAGCTGACCGCCCCAGATGCCCCCGAAATACATGTACAGAGTTCCGTCCGTGTCCTTGAAGACGGCGGGATCGATACTGTAGCTGCCTTCGACGGGGGCCGGCCTGGCAGTGAATGGACCCGCCGGGTTGTCACTGGTCGCCACGCCGATACGGAAGACATCCTGTTTGTCCTTGGCGGGAAAGTACAAAAAGTACTTCCCTCCTTGCTCGGCCGCGTCGGGAGCCCACATCTGCCGTCCCGCCCACGGCACGTCCTTGATGTCGAGCGCCACGCCGTGATCGGTGACCGTCCCGCCGACAGTGTCCATCGACAGAACGTGATAATCGCGCATCGCGAAATGCCCGCCGAGGTCGTCGGGCGGAACGCCGGCATCGATGTCGTGTGACGGATAGATGAAGATCTTCCCGCCAAAGACATGCGCCGATGGATCGGCGGTGTAGATGCGGCTGACGAGCGGCTGCGTCAGAAACTTCGTCGGATCCAGCGCCGGACTCGGGGTTGTGGAGGCCGGCAGTGGCGGGACCTTCTCCCCGGCCTGCTCCGCACTGCCGCGCAGAGAGACGAGCAGAACGGACGACACCGCGACGACGGTCAGAGCTCCGGCGACTCCAGATCGGCCCATACTGAAACTCCCTGCCTGGCGCTCTCTTCGAGTTTCTTCCGGCTGAAGCCGGACGCTACGAATCCCGCGAAGCGGCACCCCTTTATTATCAGTTCTGGAGAGGACGGTGATCACGGAAAGATCCACCACGGGGACACGGAGGCACGGGGACGACCGCGCGAAGCGCGGCCCGACCACCGCCGATCGGGACCGGACCAGCCGGTTCTCTCCGTGTCGTCTCCGTGAATCTCAAGATCCCTGGGATGAGTGTGGTGCGCGCAGGACCCTCTCCACGTGTCGTGCCCGCTACCTCGATTGGGTACTGCCCGCCCCACCCGATCTGGGTACCTCGTCCTCATGCGATATGGGGTTGTCTCCCGGCGACGCGCACGACAGAATCCAGGTGTTACACAACGACACGGTGTCGGCGCGGCGGGCGATTCTTCCGAGTGCGGCACCTGCCGCGAATCTGGAATCCCCTCCCTCACTTCTCGACATCGCGGAGCACCCAGGAGCATTCCATGAGCACAATCACCACCAAGGACGGCACGCAGATCTACTACAAGGATTGGGGTCAGGGCCAACCGGTCGTCTTCAGCCACGGATGGCCGCTCAGCGCGGACGCGTGGGACGACCAGATGGTCTTCCTGGCCTCGCGCGGCTTTCGATGCATCGCGCATGACAGGCGCGGTCACGGCCGATCGAGCCAGCCGTGGGACGGCAACGAGATGGACACCTACGCCGACGATATGGCCGCGCTCGTGACGGCGCTGGATCTGAAGAACGCCATTCATATCGGGCATTCGACAGGCGGCGGCGAGGTCGCCCGGTACATCGGGCGCCACGGCACCAAGCGGGTGGCCAAAGCGGTGCTCATCGGCGCGGTTCCACCTCTGATGTTGAAGACCGAAGCCAACCCCGGGGGCCTGCCGATCGCCGCTTTCGATGCGATCCGCGCGGGGGTCCTCGCCGATCGCTCGCAGTTCTTCAAGGATCTCACGACGCCGTTCTACGGGGCGAACAGGCCGGGCGCGAAAGTCTCGCAGGGCGTGAGGGACTCGTTCTGGCTGCAGGGGATGCTCGCCGGCCACAAGGCGGCGCTCGATTGCATCAAGGCATTCTCGGAGACGGACTTCACGGAGGATCTGAAGGCGTTCGATGTGCCCACGCTGATCCTGCACGGAGACGACGATCAGATCGTGCCGATTGGCGCGGCGGCGATGCTGTCGTCAAAGCTCGTCAAGGGCTCGGTGCTCAAAGTCTATCCGGGCTTCTCGCACGGCATGTGCACCATCAACAAGGATCAGATCAACACCGATCTGCTGGCCTTCTTCAAGACATAACGCGTCTCACGCCGCGAGCTCCGCCTTCGGGCCATGCTTCTGCGGCGAGCGATCGTCGTCCGAGACCCCGACATCGGCGGGGTCTCGGACGTGTCGGTTTGACGCGCGCGCGCAAAGAACGGAAAATCGGTCCAGCGCGCGTTGGGGCGCCTCCGGTCCGCGGCAAGGGATTCCTCCCACCCACGTCGGTTCGCCCCCAAGCCGTTCCGACCTTCTTCCTGCCTGCACTCAGCGGACATCAGGCGCATCTGGAGGAGGGTGTCATGTCCGACGAATTCCCACGCCGCCGCAATCTCGAAAGCCTGAAGAAGGAAGCCAAGCGCTGGCTCGCAGCGCTCGCCGACAACGCCGGCGACGCGCGAGTGCGCCTTGCGCGTGCGCTTCCTGGCGCTCCGGCAATCCCCACGCTGCGTGACGTGCAGCTCGCCCTCGCACGCGAGCATGGCTTTCCCGGATGGGCCGCGCTCAAACACGCGCTCACACCGGATCCATCGGCCAGCGCACGAACCCTGGTGGCGTACGAGGCGATGGCCGATGCGCTCCTCGAGGCCTATCGTACGGGGACGCCCGAGGCGATGGAGCGGCACTATCACTACACGTGGCACCGTCGTCCATGGCAGGGCATGCGCACGTACGTGCAGCTCGATCTCGGCAAGCGAGCATCAGGGCCGGATGCCGACGTGGACATCACGCTGGACGACGCGCGCCACCTGATCGCTCTCGAGCACGGCTTCGAGAACTGGGACGCCCTGCGTGGATTCGTCTCGATCATGCCGGGCCAGACGCCGGTAACGGCGAAGCCGCTGCGTGTCAGGTCTCTCGATGCGCCCGCGGGATCGCATCCCGTCGCAAGCACGCGGGACTGGCACACGGTGCTTCGATTGCTCGGTTGCACCTCGTCGCCGGCACTCGACGCCGAAGGACAGATGACCGATGCCATGCTGCTGGAGGTCGCTGACGTTGAGGACATCACGGCGTTGAACCTGTCGGGCTCGAAGGCCGTGACGGACGAAGGCCTTCGCCACCTCGCGCGACTGCCGAATCTGAAGCAGCTGGAGCTGGATGGCACGGCTGTCACAGATCGCGGCCTCGCGGTGCTCGGTGACCTGCCGAAGCTCGAACGCATCTCTCTTGCGATGACCCACGTCACCGACGCGGGGGTCGCGCACCTCGCGACCTGCGATCACATCCGGGAAGTGAATCTCAGTTGGACCCGCACGGGCGACGGTGCGATCCGCGCGCTCGCTGGCAAGCAGAAGCTGCACGTCTTCGCGAGCGGGAACGGCGTGACGGACGCCGGACTGGCCCTGCTCCATGACTTGCCGGTCTTCAAAACGTGGCAGGGCGGCACGCCGACGATGGCGCTTCTCAGTTACGATGCCGGGCCGAACCGTCTCTTCCTCCGTGGCCCGTTCACCGATCGCGGGATGCAGTACCTTCGCGGGCTCGATGGTCTGTTCGCGCTCAACGTCGACGATCGCGCACTCGGCATCACGGCTGCCGGGCTTGCTCCTCTCGTGCCCCTGCCGAATCTTGGCTGGCTTGCCGTGGACGCGAAGGACGACTGGATGCCGTATATCGCGGAGATGCCGCGCCTCCGCTTTCTCGGCATCCAGGACACCGTTGCGGGCGACGACGGGTTCGTCGCGCTCGGCCGGTCGTCGTCCATCGAGAAGATCTGGGGACGCCGCTGCCACAACCTCAGGCGTCGCGGCTTCCTGGCGCTCGCGGAGATGCCCGCCCTGCGCAGCCTTTCGGTGAGCTGCCTGAATGTGGACGACGTGGGCATCTCGGCGCTGCCCGAATTTCCGGCGCTCGTGGAGCTGATGCCGATGGACATACCGGACGAGGGATACCGGCACGTCGGGCGATGCGAAGGACTCGAGGCGCTGATCCTGATGTACTGCCGGAACACGACGGACGCGGCGACCGAGCACATCACCGGGCTGCGGAGGCTGTCGTACTACTTCAACAGCTACACGACGATCACCGATCGGACACCCGAACTGCTCTCCGGGATGGATTCCCTCGAGCGAATCACCTTCGACACATGCCACGGCCTGACTGACGCGGGCATCGCGAAGCTGGCGCGACTGCCCTTTTTGAAGGAGCTCCGCGTGTCAGGCAAGGGGGTGACGACAGGGGTGGAGGCGATGTTCTCTGCCTCGGTTGCCGTCAATCGTGAACCCTGACTCGGGACTCCCCGCCTCCGCTCGCTGGGCAATCACCGCGGGCGCAGGCGGGGGAGAAATCGGGAATCGGGACTCGGGATCGGGGATCGGGGATCGGGGATCAGGGATCAGGGATCAGGGGTTACTCGAAGCGCAGCGCGATGGCTGGATCCGTGGCCGCGGCGTGGCGTGATGGCCACCAGATCGCGAACAGACCTGCCGTGGCGAACGCCCCGACGGCGGCGGCGAGCGCGACGGGGTCGCTCGGCGTGACGCCAACCAGTTGACTCTCGAGCAGCCGTCCTGCCGCGAGGGCCCCTGCGACGCCGAGCATCAGCCCCGCCAGGAGAACGGCGCCTCCCTGGCTGACGAACAGGCGCGTGATCTGCGCGGGTTCGGCGCCGATCGCGAGCCGCACCGCGATCTCACGCTCACGCTGGCGCACGGCATAGGCCACGACGCCGTACACACCCACGAGCGCGAGGAGCACCGCGGCGACCGCGAACGTCCCGAGAAGCAGGACGAGGAAACGGGGCCGTGCCGTCGCATTGTCAATCCCGGCCTGGAGGGGCCGGCCGGCCGGCGCGGCGATCTCGGGATCGATGTCGCGGAATGCCGCCTGGACCGGCGTGATCCAGTTCGACGGTGCACCGGCCGTACGCAACAACACGAAAGCAAACCGCGGTGGCGCCTGCAGCATCGGCACATACACATCCGCGAGGTCGTCATCCGCAGGGAACTGCCGCACGTCCTTGACGACCCCTACGATCAGTCGAGCGCTCTGAACCGGCTCGCCCCCGTCACGATCCTGAGGAACGACCAGGCGACTCTTCAGTGCGTTGCCGCCTGGCCAGAGCCGGCGTGCGAGCGTCTCGCTCACGACCGCGACAGGCTCGGCGCCAACCCTGTCGGCGCCCGTGAACGCACGGCCGGCGACGAGCGGCATGTCGAGCGTGCCGAAGTACGCGTCGGTGATGCCTTGAACCGCCGCACGGCTAGCGGTCCGCTCCGATGCGTCCGCAGATGCCACCGGTTGCAGCCGGCCCTGCTGGAGCGGCCAGGCCGTGGTCATCGCCACCGACTCCGCGCCAGCAATGGCAGACAGCCGCGCCGATGCCCGCTCGAGCACCGCGAGGCGGCTCTGGGCGTCGGGATAGCGGTTCGGACGAAGCGTGACCGACGCGTTCAGGATGCGATCTCCCTTGAAGCCGAGATCGGTCTGGAGGAGGGTGATGACCGTGCGCAGCATCAGCGTGGATCCGGCGACCAGCGTCACAGACGCGGCGACCTCGAGCACGATGAGCGCCGCGCGAATGCGCTGGCTGCGCCTGCCTTCAGTAGCCGTGCGCCCTCCACTCTGCAGGGCGCCGAGAAGGCGCGGACGCAGCGAGGTGACCAGGGGAGCCAGCGCGCAGAAGACGGCCGTGAGGATCCCCAGCGAGATCGCGATGACGAGCAGGCGCGCATCGATCGCAACGGCTGACGCACCTCGCGGGACGGTCCGTCCGAGCTGCTGCTGGATGAGCGGCGTCAGCGAATCGAGCGCGAGCCATGTGACGAACACGGCCAGCAGCGAGGCCGCGCCACCGAGCACCGTCGCCTCCGCCAGCAGCATCCTGGCAATGGCGCCGCGACCTGCCCCGAGCGCGGCACGTACCGCGATCTCCTTCTGGCGCCGCGTCGCGCGCATCAGGAGAAGCGTCGCCACGTTTCCGCAGGCGACGAGAAGCACGAGCGCGGCCGCCGCGCTCACGGTGCGCAGCATCGGCCGCACAGAGGCCACGTACTGGTCGTGCGCACCCACGATGCTGGCGCTCCAGTTCGACGGCACGTTCCGGACGCCGTTCCGCACCAGTGACGTGATCCTGGCGGCCGCGGTGTCGGGCGACACACCGGCGCGCAGCCTCACCATGTAGGGGTACGTGGGCGCACGAAGCGGCGCCAGAATGTCGGTATAGGGGTTGAAGTGCCAGAACCGCTCCGGCAGCACACCCACGATCGTGAAGCTCTCCGCTTCCTGCGGACGATCACTCACGTAGGCGGTGAAGGTCCGGCCGACCACGGACGGATCGCGCTGGAAACGGGAGCTCCAGAGCCGGTGGCTGATGAGCGCCGCGTTGCCGCCGCCCGGCCGGAACGCGGCAGCATCGAATCCGCGCCCGAGGGCCGGCACAATGCCAAGCCCCTGCATGAACCCCGGCGTCACCCATGCCCCGGACACGGATTCCGCCTGTTCTCCCCCAAGCATGTAGAACACGTCCAGATCCCACGCGATCGGCTGCTCGATCACATCGTCCAGCGACGCCCAGTCGAGCGTGTTCATGCCTCGCGGATCAGCCTGCCCGGGCGTGGCGTATCGGACGTAGTGCAGCCGATCCGCGGCCGGGTATGGCAGGTCGTGGAGCAGGTAGGCGTTCACCACGGCCAGCACGATGATGCAGAGCGTCATGGCCAGACCGAGCGTCAACACGATCGTCGTGGTGGAGCTTCGCTCCTTCGCGAGCGATCGCACGGCAAAACGAAGATCGGTCAGGAAGGAATGCACGCCAGCGCGGACGCAAGGAAGGTGCCGGTCGCGACTGGACTGGAATCGGCTTTCAGGAAGGACAAACCGGAGGACCGCCGAGAAGGGACGTCCGTCTGCGGGACAGGCCGTCCCGAATTCGCACGCCCTGAGCGGTCTCCCTGAAGTCCGGGACCGAGGGGTCAGGCTTCGCTGCGAAGCGCGGTCACCGGATCGACGCGGGAGGCCCGGCTCGCGGGCACCAGCGCGGCAAAGAGGCCCACGAGCGCCATCGAGACGGCCGCGAGGGTGAAGGCCAGCGGGTCCATCGCCGAGACCTCGAACAGGAGACTCTTCATGACCCTCGTGAGCGACAGCGCCCCGGCCAGGCCGATCGCCAGGCCGACGAGCACCATCCACGCGGCGTTTCGCAGGACGTGCGAGAGCACATCGGCGGCCCGCGCACCAAGGGCCATGCGGATGCCGATTTCGCGGCGGCCCTGGTTGACGGCATGGGACAGGACGCCGTAGAGGCCCAGCGACGCGAGCAGCGCCGCGATGCCGGCAAAGGCGCCGATGATCCACGCGGGTTGCGTCTTCGACGACAGCGTCAGCTCCTTCACCTGCGCCATCGTCCGCACGTCGCCCAGCGGCAGTCGAGGATCGACCTGCCGCACGGCCTCGCGGATGGAGGGCATCGCGGCTGCCGGATCGTTCCGGGTCCGCACGATCAGCTTGATCTCGCGCCGGGGCGACTGGAGCAGGGCGACATACACGACGTCCGGCGTGGGGGCCTCCAGCTCGCGGACGCGCTCGTTGCGAATCATGCCGATGATCTCGGCGTCTCCTGCCGTCCCGGTCTGTCCGCGGTTCTCGTACATGGGGTTCGAGAGCCGGACGATTCTGCCCACGGTTTGTGCCGGATCGGAGATGCCGAACTTTTCTGCCAGCCGTTTGGCCAGCGCCTCGTTGACGATCACGACCCGTGGAGCGCCGGCGCGGTCGCGTGCGGTGAAGCCACGGCCCGCGAGCACAGGAATATCGAGCGTCTCGAGGTAATTGGGATCGATGCGCTTGAACCGGGCACCGACGCCCCCCTCAGAGCCCGGCACGTTGACGGCGTCTCCCTGCCTCACGCCGAGCAGAGGCACATCGGTCGAGACCGCGGCACGCTCCACGCCGGGGATCGCCTGCAACCGCTCCGAGACCTGCTCGATGAAGCGGGAGGCGCGATCGGCGTCCGGGTATGTCGTCAGAGAGAGATCGGCTGACATCGTGATCACGTGGTCCATCCGGACACCGGCGTCGACACGCTGAAGCTTGACCAGGCTCTGGAACATCAGCACGGCGCCGCAGATCAGGATGAACGAGACGGCCACCTCCGCCACGACGATCGTGCGGCGCACGCCCTCGCGAGACGACGAGCCGCGGGCTGCGAGATTCAGCGCGTTGGACAGCCGGCCTGACGACAACTGGAGCGATGGCAGCAGGCCGACCAGGAGTGAAACACCGATCGCCGCGGCCGCCGCGAAGGCAAGGACCCGCGGATCGAGAGTGACGGCGGCTGTCGAAGGCAGCGAGGGCCCCATCAACGGCACGGCGGTCTGAATGAGCAGGTAGGCGAGACCCACGCCGGCCAGGCCGCCGAGAAGGCAGAGCACCAGGCTTTCGGTCAGCACCTGGGCGATGAGGCGGCCCCGGGTCGCGCCGAGCGCCGCACGAACAGCCATTTCCTGCCTGCGAGCCACCCCCTTGGCGAGAAGGAGATTCGCAATATTCGCGGCGGCGATCAGCAGGACCATGACGACCGCGCCGAACGCCACGAATATGGACTGGCGAAAACCGTCGCCGACGAGATCCTGGTCGAACGGCTCGACGGCCACGCTCCAGTCCTTTTTGAACGGGGGCTGGACTGTCGCCAGATTCGCACCGACGGCACGCATCTCTTCCCGGGCCTGGTCCAGCGTGACACCCCGACGGAGCCGGCCCACCGCACCGAGCCAGTGGTAGCCGCGCGTGCGCTGCTCCGGCGCGAACACGATCGGCTTCCAGAAGCTCTCGAGTCCGCGGTCGAAGCTGCCGGCCGGCAGAATGCCGACGACATGGTGCGGCTCCCCATCGAGCAGGATGGCGCGGTTCAGGATGGAGGGATCTCCGCCGAAACGAGCCTGCCAGGCGGCGTGGCTCAGCACGACGATCTGACCCGCACCCGGCTGATCCTCGTCCGGCAGAAACGTCCGGCCGACCGCGGCCTTCACGCCGAAGACATCGAAGTAATCGGCCGACACGAGCGTGCCTGCCAGGCGTGCGGGCTCCCCCTCCCCGGTCAGGGCTACGTTCAGACCTCGCACGGCAGAGAGCGCCTCGAACGACGTGCTCAACCGCTTCCAGTCGACGAAGTTCAGCGTGCTGATCCCGTTGCGCGAGGTCGGCGTCGGCGCCTCCCACACACGGACAATCCGTTCCGGATCGGGATATGGCAGCGGCTTCAGCAGCACGGCGTCCATGAGGCTGAACATGGCCGTGTTGGCGCCGATGCCGATCGCCATGACGCTGATGGCGACGAACGCAAACCCCGGATCCCGCTTCAAGAGCAGCAGCCCGTAGCGGAAGTCCTTCACGATCGTATCGATCCATCGAACGCTTCGGCGATCGCGGTGCGCCTCCTTCATTCCGTCGACGCTGCCGAAGCGGCGGCGGGCGACGCGGCGCGCTTCTTCCAGAGACAGACCTGACGCGATCGCATCCCTCTCGGCCAGCTCGAGGTGTGCCCGAACCTCATCGTCCAGCTCGGTGTCCATCCGCCGCGTCCGGAGCAGGGCGAGCAGCCGGCGCACGAGGAGCGCGGGCGTCATGACTTCGCCTCGAGGAACCTGGCGACCAGCGCGATGGCCCGCTCCCAGTTCTCCACTTCGACGCGCAGCTGGCGCGTGCCGGCGGCCGTCAGCGCATAGAACTTGACCCTCCGGTTCGTTTCCGAGATGCCCCACTGCGTACGGATCCAGCCCTGTTGCTCGAGGCGGATGAGCGCCGGGTAGATCGACCCCTGGCTCATTTGCAGCAGGTTGTCCGCCACCTGCTCGATCCGCCGCGCGATGCTGTAGCCGTGCATCGATCCCATCGTGTCCAGCGTCTTGAGGATCACGAGATCGAGCGTACCGTACGGAACTTCTGCTTTAGATGTGGACATGTCGCCTCTCGATAGCTTAAGTGTCGACTGTCGACATGTCGATTGTCAAGGGCCACCGTTCACGTGCTGCGTGCTACGTGCTACGTGCTACGTGCTACACGCACTGACCTGCATAGCGTTGCCTGGTGCCTTTGGCGGGTGCCTCGAGGAATGTGAACATGCCTGAAGCGCCAAGGCCGCCGTGCAGCAGAACCAGTGGTTCTCCGCTCCCGTGGATTTCGTAATAGAGCTCGAGGCCATTCACGTGTGCATAGCCGGTCTTCGGAGTTGTGCCTGTCTCGGCGGATACGACGGCACATGCCGCCAGACTGAGTCCGGCGGCCGCGCCCGCTGCGATGAACTTTCTCATGACAATCTCTCCTTTACTCTGGATGCGGACCGAGCTGGCCGCGTGGCAGCGCGAGCACTGCCACGGGCCAACCGCCGTCGGCATCCGACTGCCGCTTATCGATTTACTGCCCCAGCCGATCGCCCGTCTCGAGCAATGTCTTCAGATCGCTGAGGATCCAGCTCCAGCCTCCGCCCGCGCCGATGTGCTCCATCTCGCCCCCGACCATGGCGGCCAGCTTTGGCGCCCCTTTGAGGTCGTGGATGACCGTCAGCCTCGTGACGCCGGTCTTGCTCTCCTGGATCTCGTACGTCAGGCGCGTGAATCCTTCCGCCGCCATCTCGGGGTCCATGAGCATGCGCCACGTCAGAACCAGCTTGCGCGGCGGGTCCGACTCGAGGACCTGCCCGTCCACCGCCACGTCCGGTGCGCCGTGGGTCCGCATCACGTCGCTCGTCAGCCCTCGGTAGGCGCCTCCCGGCCGCAGGTCGTACTCGGCGCTGCCGCCATAGCCGTATCGTTCGGTCCACTCGGGCTTTGTGATCGCCTCCCAGATCGCCTGCGCGGGCGCCTTGATGTACACCCGGTACACCTGTGTCGTTACTTGGGTTTCTGTCGTGGTTGCCATGCCTGTTTCTCCAGCTCGTGCTTGAGCGACGTGAGCGCCGAGGCCCGGCGCTCCCTGTACTTGTCGATCCACCGGTCGTGCAATAGACGAATGGGCACCGGATTCAGAAAATGCAGCTTCTCGCGGCCTGACCGGCGCGTCACGACGAGGCCCGCCTTCTCGAGCAGGCGGAGGTGCTTCATGACCCCGAAGCGCGTCATCTCCAGCTCGGACTCGAGCTCCGTGAGCGTGCGGCCGTCACGTTCGAAGAGCAGGTCGAGCAGGAAACGGCGCGTGCGATCCGCCAGCGCCTTGAACACCAGGTCGTCATCGGCCACGCGGAGAATAATATGTGACCTTATGGTCACATGTCAACACAGCCTGAAATCCGGCGTGGCAGAGTTCCCCGCGCCGTGTGACGATGCCCCGGCGCATTCTCGCGTTGCCAACGGTCCGCACCGCGCCGTAAGTTGATAGCGATTTCAGGAGATGCCCATGCGTCAGGTCAGGTCACTGCAGCGAGCACTCTGGGTGCCTCTTCTTCTTGCCACCGTCCCGGCGGTGTCTGCGCAGAGCCTCATCCAGATCGATCGGCGAGCCCTGGTGTCGCGTGCCGACCTCACCTACGAGACGCCCGCGACCCGCAGCGAAGAAGGCATGCCGGTCGGCAACGGACGCACGGGCAGTCTCGTGTGGACGACTCCGTCATCACTGAAGCTGCAGATCAACCGCGTGGACGTGCACGCGATGGACAGCACGACGGTCAGCTTCCCCCGCGCGGATTCCGACTACGGCAGCGCGTGCGGGCTCGTCGACGTGCACGTCGTCGACGCGGGAGAGGACGTCTTCACGGGCGGATCGTTCAGGCAGCATCTCTCGCTCTACGATGCGCTCATGACCGCGCGCGGCAAGGGGCTGACGGCGCGGACCGTGGCGTGGCCGGACGGCGACGTCATCGCGATCGAGATCGACGATCAGCGCAGCGAGCCGGCGGCGATCAACGTGGACCTTCGCATGCTGCGGTATCAGATGCAGTACGAGCCGCGGAAGACCGCCCAGCTCGCCGCGCGTCACGCGGCGACGTTCCGGACCGCCGGACACATGGCCACGTCCAGCCTTGGCATCAGTGACGGACGCATCACGCTCACGCAGCAGTTCAGCGAAGGAACCTTCTACGATTCTTCTGCGGTGGCCATCGCCATCGTCGGCCGTCCTTCACGCGCACGGTATCTGAATCAGACGACCGTCGAGTTGTCGGCTCCGGCGGGCAAAGGGCGGGTCACCATCTTGATCGGCAGCGCCGAGAGTGCCACTCCCTCCGCCGACGCGACGGTGACCGCGCTCGACCAGGTGAAGGCGGCAGAGCGGAAAGGGTTCGCTGCGCTTCAAAAGGAGACGGCGGACTGGTGGAGCGCGTTCTGGAGCAGGGGGGCGGTCTACCTGCACAGCGCCTCGGGGCAGGCGGACTTCGTGGACGCGAACTACAACTACTTCCTGTATCTCATGGGCTCCAGCTCGCGCGGCCGCTTCCCGCCGCGCTTCGGCGGGCTCCTGTGGTTCACCGATGGGGACATGAGCCGCTGGGGATCGCAGTACTGGTGGGCGAACACGAGCGCGTACTACAGCAACCTCATGCCGGCCAACCGCATGGAGTTGATGGATCCGGTCTTCAACCTCTACTCCGGCATGTACGACGCCGCGGCACACGCGGCGCGGCAGCAATGGGGCTCGCAGGGGATCTGGATTCCGGAAACCACGTTCTTCAACGGGCCGGAACGGCTTCCAGACGACATCGCCGGGGATCTGCAGGATCTGATGCTCGCCAGAAAACCCTTCGAGGCGCGGGGCCCGACGTTCGACTGGTACGCGAACACCAAGAACCGCCACAACAGCCGCTGGAATTTCCGCGCGGACGGAGTCTGGAACCACGGCTACTATGTTTTCAAGACCAAGGACTCGGGGATTTTCGGGCACACCTCGCACATCCTGGGCGTCGCATCCAGGATCGGAAACCTCGGCTGGCAGCGCTATCAGTTCACCGGTGACGTGACGTGGCTGCGCGAACGCGCGTATCCCTTCATCAAGGGTGCGGCCGAGTTCTACGCGCACTTGCCGAACCTGCAGAAAGACGACGGGGGCGTGTATCACATCAATCACACCAACAGCGGCGAGTCCGAGTGGAACTCGCGCGATGCGCCGTACGAGGTGTCGTGCATGCACATGATCCTGCCGCTGGCGATCCGCGCGTCGCAGGTGCTTGGCGTCGATGTGGAGATGCGGTCGCGATGGCAGGAGATCAAGGATCACCTTGTGCCGATCCCGGCGCGCGCGCGGTGTGGCACGGGCAGCGAGATTGCCGACGATCGGCCCTACGGCGCGTTCGTCTACAACGGGCCCGGCGCCATCGACCCCATCGGTCCGGAGCCGGAGCTCAAGCGCCGCTTCCTCGGCTTCAATCGCCTGGGCAGCTTCATCGACGAACCGGGCATCGGCGGCGCGCAGATATTCCGCAACCGTCTTCGCCTCCGCGAGGGCCCCGAATCCCGAATCCCGATCTTGTATTCACTCAACGGTTGAGGGTATGCTCGCGCGCATGGCCGGACTCGATCTGATCCAGGGCACCCTGGACTTCCTGGTAATGCAGACGCTCTCTCGACAGGCCATGCACGGCTACGACATCGCCCGCGCCATTCGCGATGGGTCCGGCGAGTCGTTCCGCATCCTCGACGGCGCGCTCTACACGGCACTCCATCGCATGGAGGAACGTGGATGGGTCGAGTCGGAATGGGGCCTCTCGGAACGGGGCAAGCGTGCAAAGTTCTATCAGCTCACCGCGCGTGGCCGGAAGGCGCTCAAGGCGGAAGCCGACAACTGGGGTCGCTACGTCGCCGCTGTCGGGAGAATCGTGAAGGCCTCGCTGTAAGGGGAATGACATGTCGAGCCGATGGTCCAGATGGCGGCTCTACCTGCGGGCCTGGGCGCCCGGAGCCGATGCCGGTGTCGACGAGGAGATCGGGTTCCATTTCGAGGAGCGCATCGCCCGGCTCCTGGCCGAAGGGCGGTCGCTCGAGGATGCACGGGCCCAGACCGCCGCGGAGTTTGGAGACGTCAGCCGCGTCCGCGCAAGTCTCCGGACCATCGATCAACGCATCGAACGCCGACGCCAGCGCAGCAGCTGGCTGAGCGCACTCGCGAGCGATCTTCGGTATACCGCTCGCTCGCTGTGGCGCGCACCCACGTTCAGCATCGCAGCCATCAGCACGCTCGCCCTGGGCGTGGGAATCAACAGCGTCATCTTCGGCGCCATCGATGCCGTTCTGCTTCGGCCGATGCCGTACAGCGCGCCTGGCGAGCTCGTGGCGCTCTGGGAGAACGTCGGCGAGCCTGGACACCGGCAGCGGGCGACGGTTTCAGCCGCCACGCTCAAAGACATCGAACGTCAGAACACGGTCTTCACGGGGATCGCCGGCTTCCAGCTGGCGCCGCAGAACTTCACGGATGGTGAAACGCCGCAGCGCATCTGGGTCGAGCGGGTCACCCCCAACTTCTTCAACGTGCTCGACGTCGCACCGACCCTCGGACGCGGGTTCGTGACCGAAGAGGGACGTCCCGGCAATAACCGGGTCGCCATCGTGAGCGATCGGTTCTGGCGGCAGCTGGGCGCCAATCCATCTCTGTTACGGACGACGATTCGCCTCGACGACGTGCCGTATCAGGTTGTCGGCGTCCTGCCGGCCGAATTCCGGGCCCCGAATGAGTTCGCCCGCCCCGAGCCCGCGGCGATTTACGTGCCTTTGGCGATCACGCCAGCGCAGCTCACCCCTGAGGCGCACGGTGAACACAGTCTCGACGCAGTAGCGCGGTTGAAGCCGGGGGTGACGCTCGCAAACGCGCAGGGAGAGGTCGACCGCATTTTTGCGTGGCTCGCCAGGACGTATCCCGACACCAACGCCACCGGGACCGCCGGCATTTCGCCGCTCCGGGACGACGTCGTCCGCGGCGTGCGCACGTCGCTTCTCGTGCTGCTCGGCGCCGTCGGCCTGCTCTGGCTGGTGGCGTGCGTCAACCTGGCGAACCTGCTGCTCGTTCGGGCTGTCGGACGACAGCGCGAAGTGACGATCCGCGTGGCTCTCGGGGCGCGCCGGCGACATGTGATCCAGCTGCTCGTGGCACACAGCACGCTCGTGGCCATGCTCGGATGCGCGGCAGGACTGCTGCTGGGCGGAGCGTTATCACGTGTGCTGCTGCGGTTCGCGCCGGCAGGCATTCCGCGGCTCGACTCGATGGGCCTCGAGCTGCGGACGTTCGGTGTGCTGGCGGCGTTGTCGCTCGCGGCGGGCATCCTCTTCGGGCTGTTTCCGGCCTGGCGCGTGTCCCGCCCGGCGCTGGGCGATGCGCTGCGCTCATCGGAACGAAACCTCGTCAGCCGGTCAGCCCTCCGATGGCGGAACGCGCTCGTCGTCGCGGAAATCTCGATATCGCTCGTGCTCCTCACAGGGAGCGGACTGCTGCTGCGAAGCTTCGTGAGGCTCGCGGGCGTAGACCTCGGGTTCGCGACCAGCCGTGTCCTGACCATGAACATCAACCTGCCGTCGGGGAAATACGGCACGCCGGAGGCGCGCCTGCGGTTCTTCGAGGAGCTCGCGCGGCGGGTCGAGACTGTCCCGAGTGTCGAAGCCGTGGGATTCGCGAACCGGTTCCCGATGCGCGGAGGCTGGAGCGGCAGCATTCGCGTGGGCGACAGGCAGGAAGTGGTTGAAGTCGATCTTCAAGCGGTCAGTCCGGCGTACTTCTCGACACTGGGCATCCCGCTGCTGAAAGGACGCGGCTTCAGCGACGCCGACCGCACGGGATTCGCGACCGTGGCCGTCGTGAACGGTGCATTCGCGCGGACGTATTTCGGCGATCGCGATCCGCTCGGTCAGCAGATCGGCCGCAACCCGACGTCACCGAAGGTCACGATCATCGGCGTTGTCGGGGACGTGCGCCGGGGCGGCAAGGCGGCGACGGTGTTGCCGGGACTGTACTATCCCGCGGCGCAGACCGAACTGTATCCGGTGCAGATCGCGGACTTCGCCGTGCGCACCGCCAGCGATCCCAGGAGGGTGCTGCCGGCTATCCGTGCGGCGGTGCTTGCGATCGACGGCAATCAGCCGATCGGGAACGTGCGCACACTCGACGAAGTCGTCGACGAGTCGATTGCCCGACGTCGCTTCGAGATGGTCCTCATCGCGCTCTTCGCCGCCGTGGCGCTGGCGCTGACGATCGCCGGAATCTACGGTGTGGTGTCGTACAGCGTCGCGCAGCGCATCTCGGAGTTTGGGGTACGCATCGCGCTCGGCGCCAGCCGCGCCGACATCCTGGGAATCGTGCTCCGCCAGGCGGCCGTGCTGATCGCGATCGGCCTCGGACTCGGATTGTCCGGGGCGTATCTCCTGTCGCGAGCGCTGACGACCCTGCTGTTCGAGATCCCGCCGTACGATCCGGCCACGTTCGCGGCCGTCGCGGCGTTGCTGACGGCCGTGGCATTTGTCTCGAGCTACCTGCCGGCCCGGCGAGCCGCCGCCATCGAGCCGATCGAGGCACTGCGCGCGAACTAGCGGTCTGCAGTGAGATCGTCTCGTCACGGAACATCACCGGGCCGTAGCGTCGACCGCTTCCTTTTGAGCCGCGGCCCACGCGCGAACGCGCTCCCGATAGACGGACACGCGCGGCGGTAATTCGGCCGCACGATCGCGCGACTCGCCCGGATCGTCGCACACGTCGAACAGCCGTGATCGGCCGCTGTCCACTTCATACAGATACTTCCAGCAGCCGTCCGCCAGACCGAGCCACCCGATTGAGTAATCGGTGAAGAACAGCGCCATGCGGGGCTCGGGCCCGAGCAGGGACGCGCCGTCATGCCGCGCGTCCCCCGGAAGCCCGATCAAATCGAGGATCGTCGGAGCGGTGTCGACGATGCTGGCCAGGCGATGGACACGACGCTGGGCGGCGATGACCCCGGGAGCGGCGATGAGGTAAGGCACGCGCACGTTCTCTTCGTAAATGAACATCGTGTGGGCGACATTGCCGGGATGCTCGTCGAACGCTTCCCCGTGATCGCCGAACACGACGATGAGGGTGTCGTCCTCGTGACCCAGCGCGCGCAGCCCTGCGAGGAGATTGCCGAGCGCCTCGTCTCCTTCGTGCAACGCGTTCAGGTAACGCGTGAAATCGTCCCTGCCCTTGAAAGGCCCAGGTTTGCTCGCCTCGTAAGGACTGTGTCCAGAGATCGGCAAATAGCTCAGGAAGAAGCGCTCACCTTTCTTCAGCGACGCGATCCAGTCCAGCGCCCGCTGAACCGTCGACGCGTCGTCGACACCGAAGCTCGAGTTCACCTGGCCGCCGATCGCTCCCGCATCTTCCAGGACTTCGAACCCGCGATGCTCGATCATCGCCGGCATGCCGAGGTAGACGAAACGGCCGGAGTGAAGGAGCGCCGTGCGATACCCGGCCGACGCAAGCGCCTGCGGCAGTGAGGCGCAGGGCACTGACGCGTATATTTCCGGCGCCGTGTCGAACGCGGGGTATCGCGAGCAGAGCGTCGCGAACAGACCCTTGACGCTTTCCGGATAGACGGCGTACGCACGCTCGAACACAATCGAGCGGCGGGCCAGTGCTGTGAGGTTCGGCGTCGGATCCGGGACCCCGCCGTAAGCGCCGAGATGCCGGGCGCCCGTCGACTCCAGGATCACGAGGATCACGTTTCGTCCGCTCATCGATCCCCGCAGAGCGCTGAGGTCCTCTCCCTTCGGCGGATTGAACGGACTGGCGCGCCAGTCCGCAGCTCCCGCTGCGGGTTCCACGCGAGGCAGGCTCGTCGCCACCATGGCGCCGAATGCGTTCCGATGCAGGCCGTGCGTGTCCACTCGAGACACCGCGAACGGCCCCGCCACGACGATCGCGGCCGCCGAGACCAGCGCCCATGGCCGGACGGCAAACCTGCGACGCCTCAGGAGCAGCGGGAGCGCGGCTCCGACGATCACAGGGGCGAGGAGAGCGAGCAGATTGGTGGAGGTCAGGTAGTGAAGGACGGCGTCAGCGAGCGGTCCGCGCGCCGCCCGCAGCATCGGCCACGTGAGTGGCGTGGAGAGCACGCGCGCGATCGGAACGTTCATCGCGGCATAGGCGACGAGGATCGCGTAGAGGCACCATCCGAGCGCCGGACGTCGAAGGCCGCGATCGACCACGAGGAAGAGGGCTACGACGAAGACGTCCTGCCAGAGATACGCGACGGGCGTCCACGCGGACACCGGGATGTCGTGTCCGACGAGCGTCAGCGCCTTGGCGCAGACGAGCACCGCGAAGAGGCACGCCGCTCTCAGCGCGTGACGAGATTCAGCCGCTTGAGCAGCAGACACGACACGCGCACGCCTCCTCCGCGCGGCTTCCAGAGCCAGTCGTGCACCATCGTCGCCTTCGCGGGAGGATGCCGGTAGACGCGCTCGCGATCGCCGATGAAGGCGAGCGGAATGACCACGAGGTCCGCCGGGTCGAGAACGGCCGGGTCGAACATGCGGTGCTGGAGCTCGATGCCATCGGGCAGGAACGTCGAGGCGATCTCGAGGTGCTCCAGCTTCGCGTCGACGATCGTCAGCGCGGCGTCAGGCAGCAGGCGCCGCAGAACCAGCGCGCTCCGGGGAAACAGGCCGCCCCCGACGATCGTGACCCGATGCACGTTTTGCAGGCGCGACAGCAGCGCCTTGAACGCCCGCTCGTGTGACGCGAGCACGAATCGCTGAAGCCGCGGCGACCGCAGGACTCGCCGCTCGAGCGACTCGAGGCTGAACACATCCAGCCAGCGCAGGACCGGCGGCCATCGACTGATGCGCGCGTCGGCACGCGGCCGCGACGGCAGCCGCGTCCAGTGCTCGCCGGGCCGGAGGTGATGCTCCGCATGGTAGCCGTCGTTGAAGAAGCACCGGTTGTAGAGCCATCCGTAGTGACTCGTCGTGCCTCGCGCGTGCTCGAAATGCCCCTGCAGCGAACACAGGCCGAGCCCTGCGAGGTATCCAGGCACGTACACGCTCAGGAAGAACGCCGGATCGGCCATCGCAATCCCGACCCATACCAGCACGACCACGGATGCCTCGAACGCGACATCACGCCTGAACCGCATCCTTGTCCACTCGACGCCCGGTCTGACCGGGGGCTGTCGGTCGACGCGATCGGAAAGCGTATCTCCGTGCAGCGCCAGGTGATGCCTGAGATGACGCTCGCGCCACAGGCTCTGCGGGATCCCCATCAGCCCGGACAGGAACACCGAGTACGCGCGGTTCAGCGCACGCGCATGGAAGTACGGCGTGTGGATGAAATTGTGAGCGACGGTATTGGCCGTCCACCACAGCCCGATGGCAATGAGGGGGATCGACGGCGTCGCGAGCAGCAACCCTGCGTACGCGAACGAGAGCCCGATCAGCACGGCGTCCCATGCCGAGTAGCGCAGCACGCGAGGCGATCGGGCTATGAACGGAGTCGTGGCCACGGGACGATCCTGGCCTGCTGCTACGGATGCAATACCGCTTTGATGCGCTCGATCACGGGCAGGGATTCGTGACCGGCCGAGAGACGCACGAGCCCCCTCGAGATGGGATACTCGTCCGGTGACGCCGGCTTGTCGGCGGCTTTGCGGATTCGACCTGTGGGCTTGCGCCGTTCGCCGAACCCTATCCCGGTATCCTTCCCTGCGACGGTCTTGAGATCCGCCCATTCCGTGCGGCAGATCGTCTCCTGACCGGACGGGCACGTGTAGTAGAGATAGCCCCGCTCCGCCGGGCCGTAGTTGCTGCCGGGTTTGCCGTCCGCCAGCGCAAACGCTCCCCAGATCTGGATGCGCTGCGGGGCCGCGTCGCTCGGCTCGAGGACGACCTTGTCGACGACGGCATAGACGCCGGTGAAATCACTGGCCCGAAGCGCCACGGTGGTCAGAGCTGCGCCGAGGACGACCAGGCCGCCGATGATGCTGAGTCTCATGGAGAACCGTCCTTTCGAGATGCGTCAGTGTCAACCGCTATTCAACAGAGGAGCGACCAGCTTCTGGAATCTACTCGCGCAGTGCCTGGACGGGATCGACGCGCATCGCGCGGCGAGCCGGCACGAGACAGGCGACCAGCGACGTCCCCAGCAGAATGAGGGCCACGCCGGCGAGCGTGATCGGATCGCCTGCGCGCACGCCGTACAGCGCGGCGCTGAAGAGACGCATGATCGCGACTCCCGCCGCCAGTCCGATCGTCAGTCCTGCGGCTGCGTTCGCCGATCCCTCCAGGAGGATGAGGCGCATCACCGCGCCAGGCGTCGACCCCAGTGCCATCCGGACGCCGATCTCAGCGGTGCGCTGCGTGACGATGTGCGCCATCACGCCGTAGATCCCCGCCGCTGCGAGGACGAGCGCCAATCCTCCGAAGATCGCCAGAAGCAGCATGGCTCCGCGCCGGGCTGCGACGGATCGCGCCGCGACCTGCTCCATCGTCCGCACATCGGAGACAGGAAGGTCGGGATCGATCTCGCGGAGCTGTTCCCGGACGGCGCCCGCAAGCGCCGCCGGATCGCCCGCCGTGGCGAGGACGTAGGTCAGCCCCGTCCACACCATCTGCCTCTGCGGAAGATACATTTCCGGGTTGGCGTGCCGGTCGATCCCCCAGTCCTTCGTATCCGTCACGACGCCGATGACTTCGCGCCATCGTGCACCCTTGTTTCCAAGCCGCACTCTCTTCCCGACCGGTGACGCACCCGGCCAGTATCGATCGGCCATCGTTTCGTTGACGATGACGACAAAGGGTGCGTCACTGTCGTCGGCGGCCGAGAAGTTGCGGCCGGCCTTGAGCGTGATACCCATCGTCCTGAAGTAGTCGGGGGTCACGGCGCGCGGATGTGCGCGCGTGGGCGTGTCGGGTGTGGGCTCACGCCCTTCGATGACCACGCCGCTCCTGGAGTCCTGATCGGCCAGCGGGAGATGACTCGTCGCGCCGACGCTCGTCACACCGGGCAACCCGGCGAACCGGCGCTCGATCCGGTCGTACACCTCCACTCGCCGCGCGTCGTTCGTGTACCGAAGATCCGGCAGCGTGATGAACGCCGTCAGGATGTTCTTCTGGTTGAAACCCGTCTCGGCGCGAAGGAGGGCCTGGAAACTGCGCAACGTCAGCCCCGCGCCGACGAGCAGCAGCGAAGCCAGCGCAATTTCGGAAACGACGAGCGCCACGCGCAGCCGGCGCCTGGCGCCGCCGGTCGATCGGCCTCCGTCCTTCAATGATTCGTTCACATCCTGGCTGGCGAGATGCCACGCGGGCAGAAATCCGAACGCGAGACCGGCCGCGATCGAGAGAACAAACGTAAAGAGCAGCACGGGGAGATCGAGAGTCACGTCTGCGATGCCCAGAATGGGAACACCGGCCGGCTTGAGCTGACGGAGGAGGGTGATGCCCCAGTGCGCGACCACGAGCCCGGCCAGCCCTCCGGTGATCGCGAGCAACACGCTCTCGGTCAGCGCCTGTCCCGCAAGCCTGCGTCGTCCGGCTCCGAGCGCGGCGCGCACCGCCATCTCCCGGCGCCTCGAGGCGGCCTTCGCGAGAAGCAGGTTTGCGACATTCACGCAGGCAATGAGCAGCACGAACGCAACCGCGGCCAGCAGGCCCACCAGGCCGTCGCGGACCGGCGCGTGGAGCTCATCCCGGAGTGGAGACACGTAGGCGGTGTGGTTGCGGTTCGCTTCGGGGTATTGGCGCTGCAGCAGCGCGCCGACACGCTCCATGTCCGCGCGTGCGCGGTCCAGCGTGACGCCGTTCTTCAACCTGGCATAGACGGCAAGATAGTGATTGGTCCGCGTCGGGGCGGCGGCGCCACCCTGGAGCGCCAGTGGAATCCACAACTCGAGATCCGTGTTCGGGAACTCGAAGGTCTCTGGCAGAACGCCGACGACTTCGTGTGGAACGCTGTCGAGCAGGATCCTCCGGCCGACGATCGACGAATCGCCGCTGAAGCGCTTCTGCCACAGGGCATGCGTCAGAATGACGACGCGGTTGCGCCCTGCCGTGGCTTCCTCACCGCGAAAACTACGACCCCACATCGGCTGAACACCAAGGACCTCGAAGAATCCCGGCGACACGGTGCCGGCACGAATCCTGACGGGCTCCTGTGTTCCCGTCATGTCCACCGTCACGGGATCCAGTGCGGCCATTCGCTCGAACGCGCCGTTCATGCGTGACCAGTCGAGAAAGTCTGCCGGTGACACGACGTTGTCGAGCACGCCCTCAGCGGCGCGCTTTTCCCAGACCATCACGAGTCGGTCCGGCTCCGGGTAGGGCAGCTCCCGCAGGAGAATGGCATGGACCGCCGAGAACATCGCCGTGTTCGCGCCGATCCCGAGCGCCAGCGTGAGAATCGCGATGAACGTCGCGCCAGGCTCCCTCGCGAAGAGGCGCAGCGCGTACACGACGTCCTGCCCGATCGCCCGCGTCCACGATCGCCACTCTCGCAGGCCCCGGCCGAATGCGCGGGCTTCGCGGCCGATCGATCCGAGACGCTCGCCGAGCCCGTGGTACACCGCGTCGCCGGCTGCGCGCCACCACAACCCGCGCGTGTTCTCGCCACGGGCGCGCGCATCCCTCCACTGCTCCTCGAGCATGCGGACCATGTCGTCGCCGAACTGCCTGCGAAGTCTCGCCGGAAAGGCGAAGAGCAGCAGGCGATACACGGCGTCTCTCATCCGCGTTTCGCGAGCCATCGCTTCGTGCGCGCCTCCATCACGACGGACTCGAGCCGGTGCGCCTCCGCCTCGGCAACCGCCTCGCCGAGCGGGCTGATTCCAAAGTACCTGCGGCGCTCGTCGTCCTTTTCGGGCGCGGGGCGTGCCAGCGACTCGTAAATGAAGCCATCGGCCAGCATCGCGCGCAGCATGCGATAGAAGTTGCCCGGCATGATCCGATCGAACCCCGCGCGCTGCTGCACTTCCCGGACGAGGCTCCACCCGTGGCGCTCCCCGTCGGCGAGGGCCAGAAGGATCTGAAACACGAGAGGTTTCAGCGGAAGATACGGCTCGACAACTCGAGGATCAACCCGATGCATCGTAAGGAGAAACTAGTATCAAATCGATAGTAGTGTCAAGTGGACGGGCGGGATCGGGGATTGGGGATCGGGGATCGGGGATCGGGGCCCGACTCGGGACTCGGGACTCGGGGGAAGAACGCAGAGCGTGGATGCCCGATGACCCTCCTGCGGGTCACCGGGCGTGAGTCACGCAGTGCTAGTCGCGGTGTGGAGCGCAGAGCATGCCGTTGTTGTAGTCCATCAAACGATGCATCGGTTCGCCGAGCTTCCAGCCCAGGCTTGCCGCGTGCACGCCCTTGCCCACCGGCCCGTAGGTCTGCATCCAGCCGTCGGCGTCGGCGATCGTGCTGGACACGCAGCTGCTGTCGTTGCCCGCCAGCACGTTCAGCTTCGCGGAGACGAGCGAACTGAACATGGTCGTCGTCTTGTCCTTTCCGACCTGGTCGAGCCATGCGATCGCGGCGGCCTTCGTGTAGAGGACCCCGCCAATCGTGATGGTCTGAGCCGGCCACGCCTCGGGATGGGTCTTCCAGTACCCGGGTGTCCCGGTGCCGGGTTGCACGACCGGCGTCACGAAGAAGCCGAAGTCAGTGCTCGAGTTGTAGACTGATTCGAAACCAGCGTCACCGATCCGATGACATTGCCGAGGCCGTCGGGAACGCCGTCGCTGTCCCCGGTGTCGCTGGGCCCGACGTTGGAGGAGGTGGGGTGCGTGCCTGGCGGTATCTGAACAGCGATTTCATAGGTTCCTGGCTGCACCACGAACTCGTAGAACCCGTTCACGTCGGTGGCTTTCGAGTCCAGCCCGAGCGTCACGACGGCGTTTTCGATCACGGGCTCGCCGGGATCCTGAATCCCGTTGTTGTTCGCGTCGTTCCAGACGAAACCGCACACAATTCCGGCGGACGAACACATCTGTCCCTCCGCAGGACTAACCGCCACGGCAGCCAGCGGGATCAGCGCCGCCGCAAGGCCCGCGACGCGCACGTGCCTCAGCGATCCGTGTAACAGGCGCTGCGTCTTCTCCCGCAATTCGGTATGGCCGGCTTCATGAGACATATTCAGACTTCTCGAAATGAATGGATGGATTGCTGTCGTTGACGCTTGATTCCCAGGCCGGTACGCTCAGTTGTGCGATTCCTCCTGGTCAATGACCACTGCATCAGCGATCCGACGGCAGGCGTGACGCACAGCCTGCGGACGATCATGGAGTGGCTCGCCGAGGCCGGTCACGAGTGCCGCATCCTGACGACGGCCCGTTTCGAGAGCCCCGTCACGTTCACAATCGAAGAACATCTGAAAGAGCGCGGCGTCACGCTGCCGGCGCTCGCGCCGGGAGACCGTCAGTCGAAACGGCTGGAGAAGAAGCTGAGAGTCGCGGTCCGTCCGGTCGCGCACTACGCCGTCGGGACGGTGCCCGTCACGCTGCTGTTGACGCGCCACAACGACGAGTCGCGCCCCGATCGTGCGGAAGCGGCGCAGTTCCGTGCACTGCTCGATGATCTGCTGGACGACTTTGCTCCCGACCAGCTCGTGGCGTGCAACGGACATCCGATGATCCTCGACGCGATGAAGCGCGCGGAGCCGGGGCGTGACCACCGCGTTTGCCGTTCGAGGATTCGGCTACTACGAGGCGCGATACTTCGCGGACGTGGACCACGCCTTCACATGCAGCCAGTATCTGACCGACCTGTACCGCGAGAAGGTGGGGCTGATCAGCACGCCGATCGAGCCGCCGATCGACTGGTCGAGCGTCGTGGCGCCGACGGGCGCGCGCGCGTTCGTGACGTTTGTCAACCCGGCGCCGCACAAGGGCCTGCTGCTCTTCGCGCGGCTCGCGGACATGCTCGGATCGAGACGGCCGGACATCCCCGTCCTGGTCGTCCAGTCCGGGCAGAGCGGCGGTTCGCTGAACGCCATCCCCGGCCTCGACTTCAGCCGGTATCCCCAGATCATGGCCGCGCCGCCGGTGCCCACGCCGGCGGACTACTTCGCCCTGACGCGCATCCTGCTGGCTCCGTCCGTGTGGCCGGAGCCGTTCGGCCGCGTGGCCGCGGAGGCGATGATCAACGGGATTCCGCCACTCGTCGGCGATCGCGGGGCGCTCCCGCAGGTGGTCGGCGGGGACTTCGCTGACGGTGGCGGAGGACGCGTGCTCCCGATTCCCGGGTGGATGACCCACCAGACAACCCGGCTCCCGAGCGAGCAGGAGGTCGAGCCCTGGTTCGACGCCGTGTGCGCGCTCTGGGACAACCCCGTACTCTATGAAGCCATGTCTGCAAGAGCCCGTGAGCTCGCCGAAACGCGATACGGAGAGGGCTTGTCTCGCAAGCAGCATGTGGATTACTTCACGTCGCTCAAGCCAGGCGGCCGCCCGATTGCGTCCTTGATGGTTTCCGAGCGGGCCCGCCACTGAACGTGTCCGCAACTGCGACTTCGCTGCCAGGGGCTGGCGGTGGATATTTCATGGGTTTCCGTCGTTCCGGGCGCCGCTCATCGCGTTCCCGCGCACGGGACTGTCAGCCGTCACACGAATCTCGCGGGCCGACCTGTCGCCACAGTTCTTTCACACGTCGTCAGGTCGATCGGCGCTATGGTGAGCGCGGCGAAAATTCATCCAGCCTTTGCCACGACGCGCGTGCGAAGCAGAAAGCAGCGACTCGAGATGCGACGAATCGCGGGAACGGCGTCGATGATCGTGGTCATGGCGGCGTGTGCGTGGAGCGTGCTCGCGCAGGAGGGCACGCCGGCTGACATCGCGGCGAAGATGTCAGGCAACTGGAAACTGAATCTCGAGCTGAGCCCCTCGGTGACGGCACCTGGCAGGTCGGGTGGGGGCGGGCGCTCGCGTGGCGGTGGCGCGTCGCTCGCTGTGGGGCTGGCTCCCCTGCAGCGCGGAGGAGGGCGTGGCGGCGGAGGAGGAGGTGAACCCGGCGCCGACGGCGGTGGCGCTGAGATGCCGCCTGAAGAGATCGTCGCCCAGCGGGTGCTTCAGGCCTTCCAGCAGGTCCCGACCGATGTGACGATTACCGCGACCCCTGCCTCTGTGAGCTTCAAGGATCCGAGTGGACAGGGCACGTTCGCGACCGATGGCAAGACCGTCGAGATCAACGTCGACGGATCGAAGATCAAGGTCAAGTCGAAGTGGGAACGAGCGGCCCTGAAGCAGGAATTCTCGACGTCGCGCCGGAAAGTGATCCGCTCGTGGTCGCTCGATGCCGCCGGCCACCTGGTCCTGGCCATGAAGGTGGAGAGCATGATGATGAACACGGTCGAGACGCGGGCCGTGTTCGACCGCCAACCATAACCATCCCCATCGAATCCCGAGTCCCCCCGCCTGCGCCGCGAAGCGGCCGTGATTGCCCAGCGAGCGGAGGCGGGGAACCCCGATCCCTGATCCCTGATCCCCAATCCCCGATCCCCAATCCCGATCCCCAATCCCGATTGCAACGCCGTGCGCGACTTGCGATTAGAATCCGCCATGCTCCGGACACTGCTCACACTGCTGCTCGCGGTGCTCTCGCTGTCGACTACACCGGCTCAGCCGTCTCAAAAGGTCGCGGTCCAGTGGGGCAGCTGGGTCGAGGCCGACTTTCCCTTCATCTCGTCCGTCGTGGACGCGCGGCGCGCCGGACCCGGCTTCCCGGCGGGCAATCTGACGCCCCGCGGACTGGTACTCAGGGTGGGGAACGGCCACTGGGCCGCTTTCGATGTGGACCTGCTTCGCATAGCGGCCATCTGGCGCGGCAACGGGGTGACACCGACAGCGCTCGCGCCGGGCTCCTATCTCCGCCCGGATCGCAAGACACCCGGAGGACAAACGCAACTGCCTGAACCTGACGGCGCCGTGTGGCTCGCCAACGGAATCTATCCGGGCTGGCAAACGGGAACGCCATTGTCGCTCGACGATCCGCGCGAGCCTGCGCCGACCGCCGCAGAAGTCGGACGTGGTCCGCTCCCTGAGGGGCTCGGGCGTTTCAAGGCGATTCGTCAGATCGCCGACGGAGTGGTGCTCGAGTACGCCGCAGGCGTTGTCGACATCACCGAGCGGCTGACGGTCATCGACAGGAACGGCGAATGGAGGCTGGCGCGTAACTTCCGCGTCGGTCCATCTTCGCGCGAGCTCCGCGTGGTGCTGGGATCGAGTGCGGCAGACGTCTCTGTTGCGCTCCGTCGCGAAACGAGCGAACCCGGAGCGTCCAATCTCTCGCTCGAAAAACAGCCCGCGCAGCAAGAGAAACCGGCCGTCTGGACGATCCGCGTACCGTCGCATTCCGTGGCGATGGAGTTCTCGGCCGAGTTCTCGAACGCCCCCGGTGCTCCCGTGCTGCCAGGACCCACACCCGTCTCCGATGCACCGGCGCGCCGGTGGCCCCAGGAGGTCTCGACCCGGATCAACCGGGCCTCGACACGCGAGCCCTATGTCGTCGACGACATCCCGCTGCCGATCGACAATCCGTGGCGCCGGAACGTGCGCCCTGGCGACATCCAGTTCCTGAAGGACGGCACGGGTGTCGTGGTCACGATCGACGGTGACGTGTGGCTCGGCCGGGGGATGGACGATTCCGCCGGGGTCGTGCGCTGGAGGCGTTTCGCATCGGGGCTTCATGAGCCGTTGACGCTTGCGATTCGCGACGAGCAGATTTACGTCTTCGACCGGAACGGCATCTGGCGCCTGCGCGACACGAACGGCGACGGCGAAGCGGATGTCCACGAGCTGTTCTCGAACGCATTCGCACAGACAGCCGACACACGTGAATTCCCAAGCTCGCTGCGGCTTGCGCCAGGCGGCGAGTTCGTCATCGCGAAGGGCGGGCAGGAAGCGACGACGCTCGGAAAGCACAACGGAAGCGTGCTCCGTGTCTCCGCCGACGGCCGTCGCGCTACGGTCCTGGGCTACGGCTTCCGGCAGCCGAACATCGGCGTCAACATTCGTACGGGTCTCGTGACGGCCAGCGACCAGCAGGGCAACTACATTCCGAGCACGCCCCTGCACGTCGTCCGCGGCGGGCAGTTCTACGGGTTCCTGAGCGACAAGCGGCCGCGCGAAGTCTACCCGGCGCCCATCGCAGAACCACTGACGTGGATTCCGCACGCCGCCAACGCCTCGGCAATGTCCCAGGTGTGGCTCTTCGGCGCGCGGATGGGTCCCCTGAACGATGCGCTCGTGTACATCGGATTCAACAACCCTGAGCTCTTTCGCGTGATGCTCAACAACCGCACCGAAAAATCACAGGCCGCCGTGGTGAGCATCACCCGCGGATTCGATTTCCCGACGCTCAATGGATCGGTCAACCCGGCCGACGGGCAGTTGTACATCGCAGGGTTCCAGGTGCTCGGCTGGGGGACGACGGCCGCGCGGCTGTCGGGTCTGGGCCGCGTGCGCTACACAGGGGCCGTGTCCACGCTTCCCCGCGAGATCGTGCCGATGGACAAGGGCGTGCTTCTTCGCTTCGACGAACCGCTCGACCCGGCGAGGGCCGTCAACCCCGACAACTATTCGCTCGCGAGCTGGCACTACAAGCGGACGTATCAGTACGGGTCTCCTCAATTCAAGGCAGACGGCACGACGGGCATCGATCGCCTCTCGCCCAGCAGCGCTTACATTTCGAAGGATCGGCGCAGCGTGTTCATTGGCGTCCCAGGCATGACGCCCATCATGCAGATGCGGGTGGGCTGGTCTCTCGCGACCGCGGCGGGAGCACCCTTTCAGGAAACGTCCTACTTCACGCCATACGAGCTGCCGGCATTCACCCCGGGGCGCGAAGGCTTTGACGATCTCACCGTCAGTCTGGCTCCACGAGCCGCGCCGGTGAATGCGTCCGCTCCGGTGACGGCCGAGGAAGGAAGTCGCCTGTACCAGGCGTACGGCTGCATCGCCTGCCACGCCGTCGACGGCACCTCGCTCACGAAGCTCGGGCCGACCTGGAAAGGCCTCTACGGCAGCCAGCGCTCGTTTGCGGGTGGCGTCGTTCGCGTGGCGGCCGACGATGCGTATCTGCGCGAGTCAATACTGCAGCCCGGCGCCAAAGTGGTGTCCGGATACGAGCGCGGGGACGTGAGCATGCCGAGCTATTCCGGAGTGCTGACTGATCCGCAGATCGAATCGATCATTCTGTTCATCAAGGGACTCAAAGGCGTGGAATGATGGCGAGCGCGTGGCCTGCCTGCGATTTGCGTCGCCGGCAGAAGCTGCGGGGCGCATAATCCGGTCGTGGCATCGTGACGAACTCCGCCTCGTACTCCGCGGACGACTCGGCCCTTCCGACGAACGGCACCGCGACAGCTCTTGTTGTTTCAGTTGTCGTGCCGACACGCCTTCGGCCGGCCCACGCTCTTGCATGCACCAGGTCGATTCTCGCGTCCGATCGACTCGCGGAGCTCATCGTCGTCGATCAGAGTGACGGCACGGAAACCGGCGATGCACTCGCCGGCATTCCCGATCCGCGGCTGCGCTACGTGAGGACGGAGACAAGAGGCGTAACGGCCGGGCGCAACCTCGGCATGGAATTGAGTCGCGGCGACATCATCGCGTTCACGGACGACGATTGTCGCGTTTCGCCTGACTGGGTGAGTCGCCTCGTCGGCATCTTCGCAGACGATGCAGCGGTGGCGGTCGTGTGCGGAAGCGTTCGAGTGCCCGAGGAGCTCCAACACCTGGGCTGGGCCGAGTCGTTTCGTCCACGGCAGCGCGAGTGGCAGGGACAGTATCCGCCGCTTGGAGAATGGGGCATCACGGCAAACATGGCGCTGCACCGTTCCGTCCGTGCGCGTATTGGCAACTTCGACCCGGTGCTGGGCGCGGGCGCCCCGCTCCGATCCGGCGGCGAACCCGATTTCCTGTTCCGCGTACTTCGTGCCGGCATGAAGGTGGTCAATGCCGAGGAGGTCCGGGTGGAGCACCTGGGGATCCGCAAGCCGGGCAACGAGTCTTCCCGGCTCATTCGGGGCTACGGCGTGGGAACGGGGGCCGCGTTCCTGAAGCACGTGCGCCTGGGGGACACGGCAGCGGCCTGGGTGGTACTTGCGCTTTCTCGCCACGTCCACCGCCTGGGTCGGCAGAAACCTGGTGTCGCGCGGACGACCGATCGGCGCCGGATTCCTGCTTGCGCTGCTGCGGGGACTGTTCGCGTCGTTCAAGTACCGAATAGACCGGGAGCGGCGCCAGTACATCAGCGAATGAGGCCTTCGCTATCGGCAGCCCGCGCGTGGCGGTGCGCCCGGTTCGGGACCGGGAGTCCTGCGGACGGTTGCTGCGATCTCGACGTCAACAGTCGGAGGACGCGTCACTCCACCGGACCGATGCCCCGCCGCCGGAAGACACGCCTCAACGCAGGAACGTGACGTCCTTTGAACAGGTTCCGATCGGCGTCGATGATTCCCCGCGCGCCGCGTGCGAAGGTCGTGAAGCCGTCGAGCTGAAAATGGCTCTCGATGATGACGGCGTCGGCGGCCTCCCGGCCGACGGCCCGCCAGATGTCCCAGAGCGTCGCGGACCAGATCTCCCCGTTGTCGTGCTCCTCCGCCGTGGACGAGTGGTTGAAGCTCTCGTACGTCAGCGCACTGTCGACGCGTCGCACGCAGGGCGGCCGTTTCTCGTTGCTGTCGGCGAACGTGATGCCGTCCCAGGTCATCACGGCCGGCAGGAGCACTTTCCCTCCGCCGGTCTTCTTCGCCGCAAAAAAACTCGCCGCGAAGTAGTCGCCAAAGCCTTCGCCCATGGCCGCAGCTTCCGTCGACTGGCCGAAGTCCGGACAGATCGCGTCCTGCAGGGCGTGCCCAAATTCGTGAAGGATGGTCTCGCCATCCTCGGCGTCGTCCACGAAGCCGGTCCCGAACCCCAGCGACTTTTCACCCGGTGTGTAGTATGAGTTGTCGTCACGGGTCGCGCGGGCGTTGACGGGCAATGGCGTCGTGAAGATCGCGCGCGTGCCTTTGTAGCCGAGTGACTCCAGGTATCGGATGGCGCGATCGAGATGGAAGTACACCATGACTTCCTCGAACCCCGCCTCATGGCTCGCGCATTCGAAGTCGAGCCCTGGACGGCGCACGCGGTTTCTCGTGAGCGCCGTGGTCACTCGCGGACCGGACAGAATGCCGGACCGCCCGATGTCTCTCAACACGACGCGCTCGTACGCGGATGCGGGTACGCGACGGACGGGGCGATCGCCCTGGAGCAGCGGCTTCCAGTCGCCGAGGGCCACGACCGGATTCGGATCGAAGACGCGGGCCCGCCCGTTGACGGCGGCCAGATTGTCGTACTTCGACAGGATCACGCCGGTGAGCGCATCGACATAGATCAGCCATTCCTGGGGCGGGTGCCGCACGCGAAACCGGAACTTGTGCGCGAGACGCAGCGCGCCTTTGATCGGAAACCAGAGCCGCTCGTGATCGAGCAGCGTCGCCTGCCGGCCGCCGCGCTCGACGGACCGCCGGGCGACGTCCCGGGCACGGGTGGTCTTGATCTTCTGCGTCGCGCGCTCCGGCAGCAGCTCCAGGGGGACCGCGCGATTCTTGATCAGATAGATCTCGTGGTCCCGGTTCATGTGCACGGTCACGTACGCACGGTGAATCCGCTGCCCGAGATGCTGCTGGTCGAAAATGATGTGCCAGGCGCCACGGCTCGGGATCACCCGCCGCTTGCGGAGCGGGAGCGCTTCGAGCCCGAGCAGATCCGCGTTCGCCTGGAGGGTCGCGAGCGCGAGCTTCTCCGGCACGCCGCGGCCAGCCGCAACCCTGAACCCCCAGACTTCTTTCGGTGTTCCGTAGTTCGTTCCGGGGATCTCGCGGCACCGCTTGATCCGAAGGTGAGGTACCGGTTTGTGCGCAATCATCAAGTCACCTGCCTGCCTGCCTGCTGCGTGCGTGCTGCCTGGGCGGGAGTATAAGCGTGCTTTCAGTTCTGCCAACCGACGTTGGTACCGGTCTTTGTCAGCTGACAGCTTTCAGTAGGGAGTCCAGAGCCGTAACAGGGGGCGAGCAGCGGCCGTTTCTCGTTGTAGACGTGTGTCTTCTTGCTGTTGCCGCGCACAGGATACCAAGCGTCAGACGCTTCCCGGCACGGAGGTCGTCCGTCTATTTCTTCACCGCGTAATCGGGCGGGCGCGCGGGAGATCTGACGTCGGGGGCCGTCAACCCCGTGGGTCCGGTCCTGACTGCGGCAGGCATCCGATACTTCGATTCCGGAATGCTCGCGAGTCTCGAGTCGAGCAGTTTGTGCGGGCTCAATCCGTAGAAGTGCTGGAAGCTCATGATGAGTGGCCTCCACCTGTCGGGATCGATCCGGTCAGAGTGCCCCGACATGAGAATCGACGGAAGCGCGTGGACGCGGGTGATCCGTGCTTCGATGGCCATCAGCCGTCCTCGCAGCCGGTCGTCTTCGTCGGCAAGGCCATGAATCGCGACCACTGATGCTTCGAGCTGCACCGCGCACTCCTCGACGCGTGGTGGACCGACGGTCTCCGATTCCACGGGCGTCAGCCCTGCGACACCGAACTTGTCTTTCTCGTGTCGGTAGCCGCGCTCGTGTTTCACGGGCGGCACAGGGTTCGATCCGGTCAGGAGAGCCAGTCGATCGACGGCCTGGACCTGGTCGGCGGAGGGAAGATTGAGCACACACTCACGAGTGCGCTGCAGGTTGGCGAACGTCTTGCCGCTGGCGCCGAGCCCGAGCATCGCGCGCCAGCCAAGCCACCACGCGGACGACATGGGCGCGAGGTTGGGAGTGCCGTCCTCGTTGAGCGTGCTCAGCAGCACCACGGGCGTGCCGAAATACAGGATCGCGGGTTCTATCGTCAGGTGCATGCGATCAGCATCGCGTGCACGTGCATATCGTCGCACTCCGGTTCTTGCCGCCGTATTGGTGCTTGTTCCAACGGGCCACGGATTCGACGGATAACACGGAAGAACGCGGACCGGAGTTCACGTGCTGGCTGGCCATGGCGCTTCGCGCCGCTCACCACGCCGGCCGCAGGCCGGCGTGGCCAGCACAAGGGGCGGGCTCTAGTCGCGACGAAGAGGTCGGCACACATTCGGAAGTGCTTTCTGTCCGCGGCCATCCGTGTCTGTCCGTTGGATCCGTGTCCTGTCCTTGTCTTGTGATCAGGCCCACGCGGGCAGCGGGTGACCAGGGACTAGCTGGATCGCAGCGCCACCATTGGATCGATGCGTGACGCGCGGCGGGCGGGCACGTATCCGGCCAGGACGCCCACCACGATGAGCGTGACGGCCATGCCGGCAAACGTCACGGGGTCGCTGGCAGTCACGCCGAAGAGAAAGCCGCTCATCAGCCGGGCCAGGGCCCACGACGCGGCGGTACCGAGCACGATGCCGACAGCGGCGAGACCGAGCGTCTGGAGAACAATCCGCCGCTGCAGATCGGTCGCGGACGCGCCGAGAGCCATGCGAATGCCGATCTCCTGCGTCCGCTGGCTGACGGAATAGGAGACGACCGCGTAGATGCCCAGCGACGCGAGCACCAGGGCGAACATCGCGAAGCCCCCCAGCAGCAGCACGACGAAGCGCCTCGGCGAGACCGCCTTGTCCACGAGCTGCTGCAGCGGCCGGAACTCGTTCGCAGGAAGATTCGGCTCGATCGGCAGGAGCGCCGCGCGGACGCTCGACGCCATGGCGGCCGGCGCGAGCGTGGTGCGGACCACGAGATCGGCGGATGAGTAGTCCCGTGTCTGCAGAATCGGCAGGTACATCTCGAGCCCGGCATTCTGTTCGAGCGCCAGGTGCCGCACGTCCGCTACGACTCCCACGACGCGCCGTTCCTTGTCGGTTCGTATGAACTTCCCGACGGCGTCTTCACCGGGCCAGAGCCGGCGTGCCATGCTCTCGTTGATCATCATCACGGGCTCGGTGGCAGCGGTGTCCTGGAACGACAGCTCCCGTCCTGCCACAACCTGAATACCCATCGCCTTGATATAGCCGTCGCTCACGATGCGGACGAACGCATCCGGATACTGCCCTGGCGGGAAGACTCGTCCTTTGATCCCTACTCCCCAGCTGCGATTGCGGCCGAGTGGGAGCGCGTCCGTCAGTCCTGCCGCGTCGATACCGGGCACCTCCCTGATGCGGCGCAGCAGGTCGCCGAAATACGCGTTCTGCTCTTCCTGGCTGTCGAACCGGCGATCGGGATCCACCCGCAGCGCTGCCGTCCGTTGAGGCTGGAAGCCCATGTCCACGTCGAGCACGTGCAGAAGGCTTCTGATCAGCAGGCCGGCGCCGACGAGGAGGACGCACGCGAAAGCAATCTCGGACACGACGAGAACGCTGCGGATCCATGTGCGTTTCCGACCTTCAGTCGATCCGCGGGCCGTCTCCTTCAGCGACTCGTGAAGGGCGGTGACGGGACTCTGGAGGGCAGGGGTCAGACCGAACGCGATTCCAGCCGCGACCGCCATCGCGATCGTGAACGCCACGACGTTCATGTCCAGCCGGACGCTTTGCAGAAGCGGGATGCTGATGGCGTCGAGATGCGCGAGCGCGCGGGTGCCCGCAAAGGCGACGACGAGCCCGAGCGCCGCGCCGCAGCACGACAGCACCACGCTTTCGGTCAGCAACTGCCGCACCAGGCGCCCGCGCCCGGCCCCGAGGGCGGCACGAATCGCCATTTCCTTCTGCCTCGCGGCCGTTCGCGCCAACAGAAGATTCGACAGGTTCGCGCAGACGATCAGCATGACGACGCCGACGGCGCAGCCGAGCACGATCAGCGCCGGCCGTGTCTGTCCGCTCACATGTTCCGCGAGCGTCGTCAGGTTCCCCCCAAAGGTGTTCCGATCGGGATGCGCGCGTGTGATCTGTTGCGCGACTGCTCGCAGCTCAGACGCGGCGGATCCAGGGGGGACCCCCGGCTTGAGACGGCCGATGATGGCCAGCGTGTTTCCCCAGCGGTTCGTCTCCGGCGTCAGCGGGAACGGGACGAAGAGATCGATGTGGCTCGCCGGGGCGAAGACATTGGAAAAATCGAATGTGGACGGAAGAACGCCCACGACGGTGACGGCGTGATCGTTGATCGTCAGGGCGCTCCCGACGATCGCGGGATCGGACGCGAAGCGACGCTGCCACACGCTGTGGCTCAACATCACCACCTTCGGTCCGTTGAAGGTGCTCTCGTTCGCGGTGAACTGCCTGCCGAGCTCCGGCTGGATCCCGAGCAGCGGGAAGAAGTTCTGAGAAACAGGGACTGCGCTCAACCGCTCCACCTGGCCCTGCCGCATGAGCTTGCTGTCGCCGACGCCGTAGAACGCAAAATACGCGGCGAGCTCCGCGAACGATTGATTCTGCTCACGCAAATCCAGAAAGTTCGACACCTGCGTCGTCCGACCCGACAGGCCGCTCTCGTCGTGGTTGGTAATCCACACCAGCTGGCCCGGATCGCGGAACGGTAAGGGGCGAATGAGCAACGCGTTCGCGACGCTGAACACTGTAGAGCTTGCGCCGATGCCGAGCCCGACGATCAGGATCGCGAAGACCGTGAACCCGGCGTCCCGCCGGAGTGTTCGACCCGTGTACCGGAGATCCTGGCGAAGACCGTCGACGAGCGACGCGCGAGGTTCATCCGAGCCCGGGAGTGCCGCTGCTTGCAGTCCGTCTGGGGTGTGCTGGCGATCAGGAGGGGTCATCGACGGCTTTGACGATACCGCGGGGACGGGGGTTTACGCGAGAGTCAAAAAGGTTGATAGCGGTCAGACTTCAGCCGTCAGCTGTCAGTAGGCGCTTCCAGCAAGTAGCTAGTAGCTGATAGCTGATAGCTGAGGTCCGAGAGCTTATTCGGCCCTCAGCGCCTCGCTGGGATCGACCTGCAGCGCTCGACGAAGGGGCCACAGGCAGGCAAGCACGGTCGTCAGCGCGATCATCACGATCGCCACGACGAACGTCGGCACATCGTCTGGCGTCACACCGAAGAGCGAGCTCGCCATCAGCTCCCCCAGACCACGGGCTCCGGCGGCGCCGATCACCACGCCGGCAGCGGCGAGCATCGCTGCGCGCTTCAGGACGAGGCCTGTCACGTGCGAGCGCTGAGCGCCGAGAGCGAACCGGATCCCGAACTCCCGGGCGCGCTGAGCGACTCCGTAAGCTGTGACACCGAAGATTCCCACAGCTGCCAGGATCAGGGCGAGCATGGAGAACGCGGTGATGAGACCCGCTGTGAAACGTGGGAGCGCGAGCAACTCGTCGTAACGCTCCTCCATCGTCGCGACGAAGTACATCGGCACTGCGGCGTCAACCTCGGCAAGACGGCTCCGCACGAGCGACGCCAGGTTCGCCGGCGCGTTCGCGGTCCTCACAATGGTGTACATGCCGCGCTGGTAGTACTGCGTCTGCGGAACGTACGCGTCCGGCATCGAGTCGCGGCCGGGACCCGTATGGTTCACGCGGCGCACGACACCGACAACCGTGCGCGTCTCGCTGTCCGCCGATCCGCTGAAGCGAATCCGCTCGCCGATGGCCGCATCCACCGTGGGCCAGAATCGCCGCGCCAGGTCCTCATCGATGACCGCCACAGGCAGAGCGGCCTTGTCGTCGGCGGCACTGAACCCGCGGCCGCGGATCAGCGTCAGCCCGATGGTCTCGAAGTAGGCGTCGCGGACGACTCGCCAGCCGACCTGGTACGCGTTTCCTCCACCGCCGGACCCGGCGGCCGGCGCAGGAAGCGCCGCTGACACGGATTGTGATTCCCCACTGAGGGGCAGGTAGGAGACGGCCCCTACCGATGTCACGCCGGGCAGCGCTTCGATCCTGGCCGTGAGCTGCGCGTAGAAACGGTTCGCGCGATCGGCGTCCGGGTACTCGGGCTGGGTCAGGTTGGTCTTGAAGCTGAAGAGCCGGGTCGTCGCAAAGCCGAGATCGACGTGCATCAGGCGCTGGAGGCTGCGCAGCGTGAGCCCCGCACAGACGAGCAGCATGACCGCAACCGCGATCTCGACGAGCGTCAGCGAATCGCGAAGGCGGGCGGCGGCACGGCTCTCCGTCGAACGGCCGGCCTGGATGATGCCGTCGCTGACGCGGACTCTCAGTGCGGCCACGGCAGGAAGCAAACCCACGAAGAGTGTGACCAGCACCAGGACGCCCGCCGTGAAGAGGGCGACCAGGCCGTTGACCGAGACTTCCTGGAGCCGTGGAATGTCGGCCGGCGCGAATGCCTTCAGCAGGTCCAGCCCGAACGCCGCGAGCACCAACCCTGCGCCGGTCCCGAGGAGGCACACGACCGCGCTTTCGGCGAGGAACTGCTGGACGATGTGGCGCTTCGCCGCGCCGAGGGCCAGGCGGATCATGATCTCGCGGCGCCGGGCCGCCGCGCGGAGCAGGAACATGATCGTCACGTTGACGCACGCGATGATCAGGACCGATGCTGCCGCGGTCATGAGCAGCCCGAGCGGCGCACGCATGTGCCCGAACTGCATCTCGCGGAGCGGCGCCAGCCCGATGCTCCGGCGTTCATCCGCGAGGTAGGCCTGCGGTAACTCGGTCTGCAGTTGTCTGGCCACGCGGTCGAGATCGGTCTTCGCCTGGGAAAGGGATACGCCCGGCGCGAGACGCGCCAGCAGGAAGAGCGAACGATCGCTTCGGTCGGCTGCACCCTTCGACGTGAGATCGAGCGGCTTCCAGATCGCGGTGCCCCCCTCCGGATAGGAGAACCCGGCTGGCATGACGCCGATGATGGTGTGCTCCATCCGGTTGATCCGTACGGTGCGGCCGATCGCGTTCGGCGCGCTGCCCAGGTACCGCTGCCAGAAGTCGTGACTGATCAACACGACGCTGTCATTGCCCGGCCGCTCCTCGGCCTCCGTGATGTTGCGGCCGAGCGCAGGCTGCACGTCGAGCAGCGGCAAGAGGTTCGCCGTCATCCGGACCATCTGCACACGCTCGGCGCCGTTGTCGAGGCCCAGCGTGGCGCGGCCTCGAATCGTCGCCGCAATACCGGCGAGGCTCCGCTGGCGGGCGCGATAGTCGAACAGCTCGGCCTGCGAGACGAGCCCCCCGTTGCGCGCGTCACTGCCCAGGACGTTGCGCACTTCGACCAGCCGTTCGGCGTCTGGATAGGGCGGGCTGTGGAGGACCACGCCGTAGAGGACGCTGAAGAAGGCCGTGTTCGCACCCATGCCCAGGGCCAGCGTGAGCGCGGCCACGAACGTGAAGCCCGGAGACTTGGCGAGCTGGCGGAAGGCGAACTTGAGCTCTGCGATCATGGTCAGGGAGGCTCGCAACCACGATGCCAGCAACGCGGGTCGTCCAGGTGCCATCATCAAAGACCTAAGTCGCTGAATTATCTGGCGTTACGTGAACCGCCCCGATACCCATTTGGCGATCGACCGAGCGAATCTGAGACGATGCGTCCCAAAATCGGGAAAATCAGGAATTCTACCGATCCGTGCACCGAGCAATCGGGCCTGCTCCGAATACCGCCGAAGCTCAGAAAGCGGATAGGCTTTCTTCCGATGGGTTCCCGTTTCAGGAGACGACTCCGCGTTTACCGTGTGCTGATGGTTGCGCCGGCCGTGCTGAGCGCCAGTATCCTCTTTGCCCGGCAGGACGTGCCAGCACCGGGAGCCGCCGCCGAGTCCGCCGTCCAGGGGGATGCGTCGGCTGGCGAGGCGCTGTTCTTCGGACGGGCCGCCTGCGCGAGTTGCCACGAGGTGAACGGCCGCGGCGGGGCCGTCGGCCCGGATCTGTCGAGCGCCGGCCGCCTTGCGGCTGCGACGCTGCGGCAGAAAATCGTCAGCCCGAACGATGCGGCGTCCCCTGATAGTGGCACTGCCGTCGGAAGACGAGGAGGTGGTGCGCCGCCGGCAACGGTCGTGGCAACGACCCGTGACGGCCGTGAGATTCGCGGAGTCCGCCGCAACGAGGATACGTTCTCGCTCCAGATGGTGGACACCTCCGGGACACTTCATCTGCTCGACAAGCTGACCCTCGCATCGGTGACTGTCGAGAACAAATCGCTGCACCCGACCGACTACACAACCCGCCTGTCCGCCGCCGACATCTCCGGCATCGTTGCCTACCTCGGCATGCAGCAGGGGCGCGACGCGGGCAGGACCACGCTGGCGCCGATCGTCCCCGGAGGGGTTACGTACGAACGCCTCCGCAACGCGAAGGCCGAGCCCCACAACTGGCTGATGTACTGGGGAGACTACCAGGGCACGCACTACTCCGCTCTCGACACGATCGACACCACGAACGTCGCGCGGCTGCGATCCGAGTGGTCGATGCCCATCCCCGGCGACGCGGTCCTCGAAAGCACGCCGCTCGTCGTGGACGGCGTGATGTACACGACCGGCGGCGGCAACCCCCGGACAGTCACGGCCATCGATGCGCGGAGGGGCCGCCAGATCTGGCGGTGGACGCGTCAGCAGAAGGTCCGCAACCCGTACGAGACGGACCGCGTCAACCGCGGCGTGGCCATCGCGGGGCATCGGCTCTTCGTGGGCACCAACGACGCGGCGCTGATCTGCCTCGATGCCCGAACGGGACTGGCTCTCTGGGAAGTCCAGGTCGCCGACACGATGGAAGGCTTCAACATCACGAGCCCTCCCCTGGTCCTCGAGGACCGGCTCATCGTCGGTGTGGCGGGGGGCGAGTATCCGCTGCGCGGATTCCTCGATGCGTATGACTTCAGCGGGAAGCGGCTGTGGCGGTTCAACACGATTCCCGGTCCCGGCGAGCCTGGAAGCGAGACGTGGAAGGGAGACAGCTGGAAGACCGGCGGCGGCGGTACGTGGCTGACAGGCACATACGATCCGGAGCTCCACACGTTGTACTGGCCCATCGGGAACCCGGCCGCCGTCATCGACCGATCGCTCCGCGGCGACGGCGACAACCTGTTCACGGATTCCGTGGTGGCGCTCGATCCCCGCACCGGCGAGCGCAAGTGGCACTATCAGTTCACGCCGAACGACGGGCACGACTGGGACTCGACCGAGGACATGGTGCTCGTCGATCGGATGTGGCGCGGCCGGAACCGCAAGCTCCTGCTGCACGCCGACCGCAACGGCCATTTCTATGTCCTCGATCGCACGACGGGCGCGTTCCTCTCCGGCACGCCCTTCATCCACCAGACCTGGAACAAGGGATTCGACGACAAGGGACGGCCGATGCGCATCCCCGGATCGGAATCGAGCCCGGAGGGCAGTTTCGTCGTCTACCCCACAGCCGCAGGGGCCACGAACTTCCAGCCGCCCTCCTACAGCCCGATCACCGGCCTCTTTTATCTCGAATACATGGAGAGCGGCGACCGGTTCGTCAGCCTGCCGCAGCCACCCGAACGCGGGCACGAGTACATGGGCCAGGCGCCGGGGCGTCGGGGAAACGCCACGCGAGGGCCCAACGATCCCCCGCCGAGCGCCGGGATCAAAGCCATCGATGTCGAAACTGGGAAGACGGTCTGGGACTTCAAGCTGTATCAGGGGTCGCTGTCGAACGGCGTCCTCGCGACGGGCGGCGGCGTCCTCTTTGCCTCTTCGCGCGACGGTAATATCATGGCGCTCGATGCCAAGACCGGCAGGCATCTCTGGCACTACCAGACGGGCGGGAGCAACGCCGCGGCGCCCATGAGTTACGCGGTGGATGGACGTCAGTACATCGCCCTCTCTGCCGGAAGCAACCTGTTCGCCTTCGCGCTGCCCGAGTAGCGCAGGACCGTTTGTCACGCGCGCGCCTCCCACGAGCGCGCGCTCGCGACTTGACCGGATGATCGAACGCTGGCTGTCAGTGCGTCAGGAATGGAGATGAGCGCGATGGATCGCAGAACTTTCGTCAGGCTGCTCGGGGCCGCACCCCTTGTGCCGGCCCTTCAGGTCCGATCGGATCGGCCCGCGCTCAAGGTCGTGTCCGCGTACGCCCCGGCGGCGACCCCCGGCATGCCAGGCCCCTATCCCGGCACGGTTGTGGCGGTCTCATCCGACAAATGCGTCGATACCACCACCGGCGCGGCGAACGACGAAGTGGTGCGCGAGATGATGGGGCGCGGCATGCGCACGCTGACGGGGGCGGCGACGACGGCTGACGCCTGGCGGAAGTTCGTCCAGCCCGCGGACGTCGTCGGCATCAAGGTGAACTGCGGCGGATATCCGTACTGCGTGTCCGCGTACGAAATCGTGGCGGAGGTCGTGCGGCAGCTGACGACCGTCGGCGTGCCGGTGTCGCAGATCTACGTCTACGAGCGCTTCGAGAACCAGATGAACGAGGTCAACTATGCGGCGCACCTGCCCGCGGGCGTCCAGTTCGTCGCCGCCGAGCGGGCCAATCGCAACACCGACAACAGCGGGTACGATCCGGCGACCTACCTCGAGGCGGACTTCTTCGGTGAGGAAGACACGCGCTCGACCATGATGCGGCTGGTCTCGAAGACGCTCACGAAGATCATCAACATCCCCAACATGAAGGATCACGGGGCGACCGGCGCGACCGGGTGCCTGAAGAACATCGCGTACGGCAGCTTCTCGAACGTCGCGCGCACGCATCAGCGCGGCGTCTCCCACACCTATTCAGCCGTCGGCACCCTCGCCAGCATCGAGCCGTTGCGCTCGCGGACGGTGCTCCAGATCATGGACGGCCTGCGCGGCGTGTGGCACGGCGGCCCGTTCGCACGAACCCAGAAATACGTGTTCTATCCGAAGCAGATCATGTTCGGGACCGATCCCGTCGCCATCGATCGCCTGCTGCTCGACATCATCGACCAGAAGCGCAAGGCAGAGGGGGCGATCTCGATCTGGGATCGCTCGCCCGCGTCGCTGAAGATGGACAATACGCGCGCGAGGGACGCGGACCCCAACGTCAACATCATCATCCGCGAGCCGGGTCACGTCGAGTTCGCCTCCACGCTCGGCCTCGGGGTCTACGACCGGTCGAAGATCACCGTCCGGAACGTGACGGTATGACACCACTGATCGTCGTCCTTCTCGCTCTCCCGTGTGTGTACTGGACACAGGGGATCGACACACGGGCGCGGCTCGGCGAAGCCGGCGTCACGCAGATCTGCGTCCCCCCGGAGTCTGCCGACGCGTGGCGCGCTGCCGGACTCCAGGTCACACCTGTCACGGAGGTGGAGCTTGCGTCCCGTGAAAAGCTGGCGGCCCCGGGGATTGCTCCAAGGGCCGGGCAGGCGTCGGCTACGCGGGCCCCGTGGGTCGATGCGAACGGCTGGAGGTTCGCCAGGAAACCCGCCGGGAAGTACCTGTACGAGGTGCCGGCCGGGAAGGCTGCGCTTGCGGCCGCCGAGACGTTTGCCTACGGCGCGGATGCGCTCATGAAGATCGACCCCGCTGACCTGGGTGCGGCCGGGGAGATACTGACCTTCACCCGCGCACTCGCGCCCGTCGATCTGCCGCCGGTCGCGGATTTTGCGGTCGTGGACGACGGCTCGCCGGTCACCGGCGAGGTGATGAATCTCCTGACGCGCCGCAACCTTTTGTTCAAGGTGGTCCCGTCGCCTGACGCGAAGTTCCCGATCAACATCGCCATGGGATCGGCGGCCTATCCGCTGGCGGAGGCGGCCGACCCCAATGCGTTCGCGCTCAAGATTCGCCGTCAAATCACGGACGAACGGCGGTCCGTCCGCATCTACGGCAGCGAAGTGGTCATCTGCCGCTTCACGTCCGACGCGGGGCGCAGCCGGTTGCACCTGCTCAATTACGGCGGCCGGGAGATACAGGGTCTGCGCGTTCACGTGCGTGGCGCCTACCGTCCCGGGGATGCCCAGGTGGCCGGTGCGGGACGCCTGCCGCTCGAGGACTTCGCCGTTGCGGACGACGCAACGGAGTTCTCGATCCCCCGTCTGTTGACCTACGCGGTGATCGATCTCGACGTCGCGCGTTAAGCCCTTCCGACTCAACACGCCGCCGTCATCGGATGTGCGCGTGATAGCATCCGCCGCATGCGCACACTCACCATCGCGGTTCTGCTGTCCGCGCTCGCCGGACCCGCCGCGGCCGCCGATCGGCCCAACATCATTTTCATCATGTCGGACGACCACGCGGCGCACGCCATCAGCGCCTACGGATCCCGCGTCAACACGACGCCCAATATCGATCGTCTTGCGCGCGAAGGGATGGTGCTCCGGCGTGTCTTCGCCACCAACTCGATCTGCACGCCGAGCCGCGCCACGATCCTGACCGGCCAGTACTCGCACCTGAACGGCGTTCCGGTGTTCAACCGCTTCGACAGCTCACGCGTGACTGTCGCACGGCTGCTGCAGCAGGGCGGTTATCACACCGGGATGATCGGCAAGTGGCACCTGGGGAGCGATCCGGCAGGCTTCGATCGGTGGGAGATTCTGCCGGGTCAGGGTGCGTATTTCGATCCGGTCATGTACACCGCCACCGAGGAGAAGACGTATACCGGCCGGTATGTGACGGACGTCATCACGGACCGTGCGATGGCGTTCCTCGCGGACCGGCCGCGCAACAAACCGTTTTTCCTGATGCTCCATCACAAGGCCCCGCACCGGGCGTGGGAGCCGGATCCGATCCACCGCGCGCAGTTCGCCGATCGCTGGATTCCCGAGCCCGAGACGCTCTGGGATTCCTACGCGACGCGTACCGACGCGCTCCACGAGAATCTCCAGCGAGTGGCCGGGGACCTCACCCGCCGCGACCTCAAGCTCGTTCCACCGTCAGGCCTCGACAGCGCCGCGCTCACGGCCTGGCTGGCGGCGAAGCCCGACGAGGTGACGATCATGCGCGGCGGCGCGAGCGTCACGCTGAAGGGTGAGCCGCTGACGCGCTGGAAGTACCAGCGCTACATGCAGGATTACCTCGCGACGATCCAGTCGGTTGACGACAACGTCGGCCGGCTCCTCGACTATCTCGATCGCAACAAACTGTCGAAGAACACCATGGTCATCTACTCGAGCGACCAGGGTTTCTTTCTTGGAGATCACGGGCTCTTCGACAAGCGGTTCATGTACGAGGAGTCGCTTCGGATGCCGTTTCTCATCCGGTGGCCGGGAGTCATCACCGCCGGATCGAAGAGCGATGCGATCGGCCTCAACATCGACTTCGCGCCGACATTCCTCGCGGCGGCCGGACAGCCCGTTCCGGACAGCATGCAGGGGCGGAGCCTGGTACCGGTGCTCCGCGGCCGCACGCCATCCGACTGGCGCACTTCGATGTACTACCGCTACTACCACGACCCGGGCGATCACAATACGCGTGCGCACACGGGCGTGCGCACGACCACTCACAAGCTGATTCATTTCTGGAAGAAGGATCAGTGGGAGCTCTTCGACCTCGTCAAGGATCCGCTCGAGCTCAATAACCTGTATGGACAGCCCGGCCAGGAACAATTGACGGCGACGCTCAAGGCCGAGCTCGCTCGCGTGAAGAAGGCGGCGCGTGACGACGACCAGTTCGCGGAGACGCAGCTGCCAAACGGCGTGGACGGTCCCATCGCCAAGCTTCGAGGAAAGTAGCGGCTTCTAATTCGCCCTGGCGTGGATCATCCGCCACGGCTGCGTCCGATCTGTCAGGAAGTAGAAGACCTCGGTGCCCGACCGCTCATTCAGATACCGCCGGCTGGCCTCTGGGCCGAGCACGAAGAACGCGTCGTCCAGCGCGTCCCCCGCCGTGCCGGTGGCCGTCAGCACCGCGACGCTCAGCATCCCCTGCACCGGCATCCCGGACCGCGGGTCCATGATGTGCGAGTAGGTGACCCCGCCGCTCTCGAACCATTTGCCGTAACTGCCCGACACCGACAGCGCGCGATCCTTCAAACGGACCGTCAGCGCGACTTTCTGCGGGTTGGCGGGATCCTGGATCGTGACGTCCCATCCGGCGCGACCGGGGGGTGTCCCGAGTCCGTATGTCGTGCTCCCTCCGGCGCTGACGAGGGCCGAGCGAACACCGCGGTCCTTCAGGAGGCGCACGACCCGATCGACGGCGTAACCCTTGGCAATTCCGCCGAGATCGAGCTCGACGCCCGGGTGATCGAATCGGATCGTCCTGTCTGCGGCGTTCAGGATCACGTGAGCGCCGCCGACGTGCCGGCGGGCCTCCTCGAGCTCGCCGGGGGAGGGCACATGCCCGTCACCTCTGAAGAAGCCCCAGGCTTTCATCAGCGGTCCGACGGTGATGTCGAACGCGCCGTCAGAGTCGCGGTAGTACCGCATGGACTCCGCGATGAAGTCGAACAGCTCCGGCTCGACCCGAACCGCAGCCCGGGCCGCCTCGCGATTGAGATGCGAGAGCGGGCTGTCCGGCTTGTAGTGGCTCATCAGACGGTCGATGCGATCGACCTCGTCGAGCGCGTCCTCGAGGACGCGAGGCAACGTCTCGGCATCGAGCCCGTAGGCGTCGACGGCGTATGCGCACGCCATCGACATGCGCGTGGCCTGATGATGATAGGGGCGCTGCCGGGCCTGCGCGCTGCCGAGAGACGCGAGGCCCGCCACGGTGAGCAGGACTGTCAAGCGGGGAAGAGTCATCGACTTCGGCGGCAGTGGATTCACAGGAGATCAAGAGATGCTTTTCGATACCCCTGGTCTCTTGATCATCTGTTCCTCTATCCCGGTCCAATATGACGCCGCTTCCCGGAGTTCGAGACAGCCGCGGCTGAGATCACGAACGAACACCACCAGGAGACACGGCGACACGGAGGCCGGACGGAGAAAATCGAAAGACAGAAAAGACGACGAGGTCGGGTGCCGACCGGCGATAGCCCGGCGGTCGGCGCAGACCAGACAGGAGATCTCAACACAAACAAAGTCGATATGTTTGGGGCGACCTTGTTTGTGTGAGATCTCCTGTCTGTTCGCCGCGCGGAGCGCGGCCCGACCTCTCGATCTCCGTCCGGCCTCCGTGGCTCCGCGCCTCCGTGTTGGAATTTCCGCCGTGCCAACCCAGGAAAACCGGAAGCTACGGCGTCCGAGTCCCGAGCCCCGAATCCCGAATCCCGAATTCAGTCCATGAACAACACGCACACCGGCGAACCGACGGTGGTGAGCGGCGACACGGGGGACAGCGCACCGGTTTTCTGATCGACGCTGAAGACCGCGAGCGTGGCCGAGCGCTGATTGCCCGCGATCAGCCAGCGCCCGCTCGGATCCAGCGCGAAGTTGCGCGGGGTCTGACCGCGCGTCGATTCGTACTCGACCGGGGTCAGCGCCCCGTCCGTGCCGACACTGAAAACCGCGATGCTGTCATGGCCGCGGTTGGAGCCATAGACGAACCGGCCGCTCGGGTGCACCGCAATTTCGGCTGTCGAATCGGTCTTCACGCCCGCCGGAGTGGTCGAGACACTCCCCATCGGCGTCAGGCTCCCCGCCTTCGCATCCCACGAAAGCGTGGCGATCGTGCCCGTTTTCTCGGTGATCGAGAACACCCATCGTCCGTTCGGATGGACGGCGAAGTGCCGGGGTCCGGAGCCCGGTGGCAGCGAAACGCCGGGTGGTTGATTCGGCGTCAACTTGCCCGTGGACACATCGAATTGATAGACGAGGATCCGATCCAGCCCCAGGTCGGAGGCCATCAGGACTTTGTTGTCGGCGCTGAACCAGACAGCGTGGCCATTCCGCTTCACGGGGCGTGACGTGTCAGCAGCCGGAGCGTCTCCCTGGACCACGCTCACCGCGGGCTGCAGTTTGCCATCCTGTCCGACAGGGAACACAGAGTAATTGCCGCCGCCGTAGTTCGCGACGGCCAGATACCGGCCCGTGCGATCGAGCGCGAGGTGGCAGGGGCTCGCGCCCTTCGTCGCCTGTACGCTGAGCTGCGTGAGTTTGGACGTCGCCTTGTCGACGGCGAACGACGTCACGCTCCCGCCGGCGGCCCCTTCGTACTTGTCGAGCTCGTTCACGGCGAAGACGAACCGGCCATCGGCGCTGGCGATGATGAAGCTCGGGCTCGGCGTCTCGGCGACGAGCCCGATCGGCGTCAGCGCGCCTGAACTGTCGTCGAACTTGAAGGCGTAAATGCCCTTGCTCGCTTCCCCTGTATACGTGCCGATGTATACGATCCGGGTTGCGGCAGCGGCCGTCGACGGAGCCACGGCCACGACGGCGAGCAGGGCGAGGGCGGTCGCAGTCAACAAGGAATGTGTGCTCATGCGCCGGAAGGATAGCACCAGAACGTCTATTGCGACTTGCCACGGCCGGTGATGTCCCACACCACTTCGACGCGGTCCTTGCGGATGCCGTACATCTGGTCGTACTCGTTCACGACCGGATCGCAGTGGGGCACGATGACCTCGAGCTTGTCGCCGATCTTGTAGTCCCTGGAAGGAGGGGTCGTGAAGCGGATCCCGCCGAACTCGTCCGAGCCGGCATCGTAGTCCATGCCCGGCTCGCCGATCACGCCTGCGTGCGGAGTGTTGAGCGTCAGCGCCTTCGCCCCCCCATCCGTCGTCAGCCGGCCTGGAAATCGGTTGTTCAACACCGTCGTGAGAACGGTCAGCGACGGCGCGAAATCGCTGTACACGGGGTCGCCGCTCTCGCTGCCAATCGCCAGGTATTGCATGTCCATGAACAGGTAGCTGCCGACCTGCACGTCGGTGATCCCGGGAATGAGCTGCATGATGTTGTACGTGCCGCTCCCGCCGCCGCTGAAGATCTCCATGTTCAGCCCGGACTTCTTCATCGCCTCGAACGTCTGGACATTCGGTGCGAGCGACGTGATCGCGCGCTCCTTGCGCTGCGGGAAGCCTTTCGCGTGCTGTCCGCCGCCGTCGTAGGACAGGATCCCGCGCAGCTCGAGGTTGGGCAGCTTGTCGATCACCTGGGCCAGCGCCACCGCACCCTCGCCAGCGGGAATCCCGCTGCGCGTCCCGACAGCCACGTCGATGACGACGTTGGCGACGACGCCCGCCTCTTTTGCGGCGGCCGAAAGGTCGCGCGCGTTCTGCTCCTCGTCAACCGCCTGGATGAAGCTGCGTTGCGCTTTGCTGATCGCCATTGCGCGCCGAATCTTGCTTTTCGACGGGTTCGCCGTCGTCATGAGGATCCGGTCCACCCCGTTCGCGACCATCGCTTCCGCCTCGCTCAGCTTGGCGCAGCAGATCCCGATCGAGCCGGTGGCCAGCTGATACTTCGCAATCGCGGCCGTCTTGTGGGTCTTCGTGTGCGGACGGCTGGCCAGTCCGTTCTTCTTCAACGTGGCCTGCATCGTCGCGATGTTCTTCTCCATCCTGTCCAGATCGACGCAGAGCGCCGGCGTGTCGAGATCCCATTTCGAGATGCCCGGCCTGACCTTCGTGTCGATCGTCATCGCACGCAGTTCCGCCGGCGTGTAGCCCTTGACTGGCTTCGGGATCCAGAAGGATGCCGTCACGGCGGCGGCGCCAGACAGGAAGGTGCGCCGCGATGGTCTGTTGGGGGGCGTTGCAGGCATGTGTCGCTCCTGTCTAGTTGTCCTCAGTGCGAACGGGGCGGGCCTGGATGACGGAGCGCGGCGTCGCCCGCTCTCAGGTACTGGCTATCGTGCGCTCGAGGAACTCCCGGTTCGCGCGGGTGTTCGCCGACGTTTCCTCTGCCGTCGCCCCAACCTTCGTGCCCTCGATCATGATGGGACCGTTGAAGCCGAGCGTCTTCAGCTTCGCGAACAATCCGGCAAAATCCACCTTCCCGGTGCCGAACTGGATCATGACCTCGTCGCCGCGCGGATCGGGAACGCTCGAGCCGAACGGCGGCGCCCCCGCCTCGCGCTCGAGGAAGTGCGGCCCCGCGCAGTCCTTGGCGACGAGGCCGATCAGATACCGTCCCACGATCTCCAGCTGCGCCACCGGATCCTTGCCCGTGTAGTAGATCACGTTGCCGGGATCGAGGAAGATGCCGAAATTCGGATGATCGACCTGGCGCACCCATCCGACGAGTTCACCGGACGTGTTGTTCAGGCCATGGTGGTGCTTGATCGCGAGCTGAATGCCGCGCTCCTTCGCAAAGGCCGCCGCATCGGAGAGCACCTTCGTCACGTGCATGTACTGGTCTTCGCGGCCCATGCCCAGGTAGAGGCCGTACTTCTGCCCGAGCGCCTGGGCGGTCGTGATCTGCTGGCGCGTCGCCGTGATGGCATCAGCCAGCGGCACGCCGACGGGGACGGAGAGGCTGGCAATCGTGGACACCAGCCCGCGCGCGGCGAGCTTCGACTTGAGCGCCGCAATCGACTCCGGCGTCACGATCGTGGCGCCGCGGCCTCCTCTCTGCCCAGGGGCAGGGGAAGGTGCGGCGGCGCCGGCAGGGGGCGCGACCGGCACGGCCGCAGAAATCATGTCAACGGACTTGAATCCTGCCGCCTTGATCGCATCGAGCAGTTCGTCCTGGCCCAGGCGAAGCGGAGTAAAGGGCCGTATGTGGCAACCGATCGGCCAGCGCGTGGCACCGGCCTGCTGGCGGGCGCCTGCGGAGGCCGGCAGCAGCGCCCCGGCCCCGGCCGCCGACGCGGTCGCGAGAAATGCACGGCGGGACAGGGGAAATGTGCTCATCGAGCGAAGAATAGCATCAGAGCGGACATCATGCAGCTCGCAGCTCTCAGCTCTCAGTTAACGCTCAGTAGTTATCGTAGGAGACTCTGACGATGAGCCTTCACCCAACCGATCCCGCTCAGAACGGTACGACTGCGGCCGGCGTCCCTTCCGCCCTGCCGCGGCGGTTCGGACTGCTGCAGGCCACGGCGCTGAACATGACGAACATGATCGGCGTCGGGCCGTTCATCACGATCCCGCTCCTCATGAGCGCCCTCGGAGGGCCGCAGGCGATGCTCGGGTGGCTCGTCGCCCTGCTGATCGTCATTCCCGACGGCATGGTCTGGAGCGAGCTTGGATCCGCCATGCCGGGTTCCGGCGGGAGCTACGTCTATCTGCGCGAGGGCTACGGACCGAAACGCTGGGGACGGCTGGCCTCGTTCCTCTTCATCTGGCAGTTCATCCTCAGCGGACCGCTCGAGATCGCGTCGGGGTACATCGGCTTCTCCCAGTACCTCGGCTACCTCTGGCCATCGATGACGGAGCTGCACTTCGCGTTGATCGCGGCGGCGGTCGGCGTCCTGAACATCGTGCTGCTCTATCGGCCCATTGGGTCGCTCGGAGCGCTGACGGTCCTGCTCTGGAGCGGGACGCTCCTGACGACCGCGGCCGTGATCTTTACCGGCGTCCGTCACTTCGACGCACGGATCGCGTTCGACTTCCCCCCTGGGGCATTCAATTTTTCGCTGGGGTTCATGATTGGCCTTGGCGGCGCGTCACGCGTCGCCATTTACGACTACCTGGGCTACTACGACATCTGCTACATCGGCGACGAGGTCAGGAATCCGGCGCGCGTCATTCCCCGCTCCATCCTGCTCAGCATCGTCTTCGTCGCGCTGATCTATCTGGCCATCAACCTGTCCGTCATCGGCGTCGTACCGTGGCGTGAGTTCGTGCCTGCCGCAGACCACCCGAGCTCCAGGTTCATCGTCTCGACCTTCATGGAACGCATCTACGGCCGGACTGTCGCGTCGTTCTTCACGGCGGCCATTCTCTGGACCGGCTTCGGATCCGTCTTCGCGCTGCTGCTCGGTTACTCGCGCATTCCGTATGCGGCGGCGAAGGACGGCAACTTCTTCGAGATCTTCGGCCGGCTTCATCCGACCAAACCGTTTCCTTACATCTCGCTGCTCGTGGTGGGCGCCGTTGCCATCGTGTGCAGCTTCTTCTCGCTGGGCCTGGTGATCGACGCGCTCATCACGACGCGCATCCTCGTCCAGTTCATGGGCCAGATCGGTGCCGTGACGCTTCTTCGAAAACATCGAGGCGAGCAGTCCGGCTCCTATCGCATGTGGCTCTATCCGTTGCCGAGTCTGCTGGCGCTCGCCGGATGGATCTTTGTCTTCGCGACCTCCGACGTGCGGGTCATCCTCTTCGGCCTGAGCACACTGCTCCTTGGCGTCGTCGTATTCATGGTGTGGTCCTGGCGGGCCGGGCGCTGGCCCTTCTCGCCGCCGGCGACGACCTGATGATGGCCGAACGCGGCTCGACGAGCGGTCAGGCCAGCGAGATCTCGAGCGGGAGCGGGAACGCCTGTCCACCGGGGCTCGTCACCGCGACCGGCGACAGCTGCCCGTTCACGAGCGCACCGTACGGGGTCACGCGCATCCTGCCGTCTGCCGAGTACTCGACGATCAGAAAGTGATGCCGCGGCGACCACGCGATGTTGTGGGCGCGGGCGTCTCCGCGCAGCTGATCTTCACGAGCTTCACCGGCCGCTCCCGTCAGGACGTAGTGGATGTCGTTGTGCCGCGCGACCTGGAAGTTGTGCTCGTGTCCGTTGAAGACCAGGCGCACTCCGCCCCGTTCGAAGAACGGCTTGACGAGGCCCTGCTCGGCGTCCGCGTCGTTGGACTTCGAGGGACCGTCCACATAGGGCGGGTGGTGGAAGAAGGGGATACGCCACATGACCGCCGGGGCCGTGACCGGCGGGAAGAAGCCCGTGAGGGTCGGCGCGTTCGCCGGCAGCGCAAACGCGCGAGGCCCGTTCTTGTCGGGCCTCGACGAATCGATCGACACGAGCTCGACGTCCTTCCCGAACCGGAAGCGGTAGAACAGTCCCCTGTCCTTGACCGCGTCACCCTCATCACGGTCGCCGGAGAGGAAGCGCTGCCGGATGTAGAAGTTGTCGAGCATTTGTGTGTAGTCGTCGCTCTTCTCGGTCTCGTCGGCATCGTGATTGCCGCAGGCGGGATAGAACGCCACCCGGTTGAGGATGTACCGGTAGGGCTGGTAGTGCGTGAAGAACCAGTCGGAGTCTTCATTGCCGGTATCGTGCGAATTGAAAAAGCCGTTCCCGTAGATGTGATCGCCCGTGGTGACCACGAACCTGACGCCCTTCGTCCGAACCGCGAGAGTCAGCGCTTCGGCGATCTTCGACTGCGGACTGTCCTTCTCCTTCATCCCCTTCCCGTAGTCGCCGAGCACCGCGAAGGTGAACGGCGGCGTGGCGTCCGTCTCTCTCGGATAGGTCGTGAACTCGTTCTCGTAAAACCCCTTGGCGAGGAACATACCCTGCTTGTCCCCGAGGGTCACCCAGTCGCGACGCTCCTCTTCGGCCCAGGGTTCCCCCTTGACGAGCACCCGATACTGATACGCCGTGTTCGGCTTCAGGCCGTCCACCCACGCGTGGTTCACTTTCGTCGCCGTCGAATCGCTGCCGACGACGGTCACGATCGCGGTCGCCGGATCGGAGCCTTTCTCCCAGACCCGGACCTCGGCGGGGCCATAGTCGCTGGAGCTCTCACCGATTGACGTGCTCCGGGGCGGATTGACGTGCTTCAGATCCTTGTCTTCGACAAGCTTGAAGCGGCCGTCGATCGCGTCGCCGCTGACGTCGAAGAAAAAGGCGCCCCATGCGATGAGCACCCGCTCGGCGGTCACGCCCGCAACGGTGATGTAAGGCTCCCGGTGGATGTGCGCCATGCAGAGCTCCTTCGGCGGTTACGGTTTCACCGGCTTCCAGGGGTGGAACGCATTCTCCAGGCCCTCGAGCGCCGGCGCGACCTTGGGATAGTGCCGCTTCAGAAGCGTGAGCATCGTGGTCTGTTTGATGTAGTCCAGGCCAAACTCGGTGTACAGCTCGGCGCGATAGTCGTCGGTGAAGAACCGATCGCTCTTGAGACGGCGCGATGCCATCAGGATGAAAATGCGGAAGGCCGAATCGCTGAAGCCGAAGCCTTCGGGCAGCGGCTCGGCAAAGAGCCCGGTCATCAGATCGACCTTCTCGAGATCGTTGTTGTAGACGCGTCGCAGCTCCGCGCGCCATTCCGGCTTGTCGGTCAGCTCGTCGAAGGAGGCGACGGGTTCCTTGTGAACGAGCCGCCGGAACTGGTTGTAGCGGGGGACGCCACGCTCGCGATCCCGCAGGATGTCGACGGCGGCCAGATCCAGGTGCTCGCCACCCTCGGTCCGGAGATTCTGCAGATGCGTCGGGTAATTGTGCAGCGTGATCGCGCCCGGATGAGCGACGCCGAACGAGTAGAAGAGATCCGTCATCGAGATCCGGTCGGCGATGTCGCGCGTCTTTCGTCCCGCGATCTCCGGCAGCTCGCGTGTCTCGAGGACTGCGCCGCCCGCTATCGAGCGGAACGTGAAGTCGTCCGGAATGAGCGGATGCATCCGGTAGACCGACACGAACTCCTCGGTGAGCGAGTACGGCGCGGCAAAGTGCTCGGCGTGTGAGCCGATGATCCCGCCGAGGAGCTCGTTCTCGTTGAGAAACTTGAACACCTCCACCAGTTCCTCGTCGGCAAGCCCATACCAGTTCGCCTGCATGCCGAGCTTGATCAGCTCGTGCGGCAGGATTGCCGGCGTCCATTCCACGGTGTGAATCTTCGCCAGGATGGCGGAGTTGATCAGTTTCGCCTTGCCGTGCAGTTGATCGTCGGTCCAGCCGGCGTGATTCTTCGCGAGAAGATCGCAGATGTGATTATGCTCGAGCGTGAAGAGCGTGTGGAGCATCGCGAGGCCGATCCACCAGTTGTCGGTGAACCCGCTGAAGTGAATGCCCGTCGCCGGATCGACGGGCAGGAGACCCGTCGCTTCGAGCTTGAGCTTGCCCCCTTCCCCCGTGCGAAGCTTTGCCGCAATCACCGGATCGGAGCCGTACACCTGCGACGCATCCCACCAGTGGCTGTTGGGGTTCGCATACGCGGGCGGGCGCGTGGACCCCGGCGGCGCCGGCTCGGGCACCGATCTCGGCACCTTCATCGTGCCGTCGCTCCAGTCGTCTCCGGGTGCAAGGGGAATCTCGATGCCCTGGTCGATTGGCGACCGCTTGTGCACGAACCAGTCGTGCACCATGAACTGAATCCACGATGCGGCCATCAGATTGAGAAAGGGGACCGGCTGGAACGCATCACGCGTCATCAGCTCGCGGCTGACGATGCGAGGGCCCGGATTGAGGAGATTGGCCGTGTCAGGAAAGGTGTGCTCGAGAGGGACGTTCCGGCCGAACCGTCTGCCGCAGCTGCCCATGGTCGGATGGTGCAGATCGTTGTACGAGCCGTCGACAGTACGTTCCTCGCGCAGCTTCGGATCCAGATCGGCTGGAATCTCTTTCTTCTCGAGCGGCGGCTCTTCCGTGTCGTGCAGATTCTTCTGACGCAGCTCGTCGCGGATCTCCACGAGCCGGGTCATGGAAAGCAGCCTCGGCAATTCGTACCATGGCCGCCGGTTCAGGAACGAGCCAAGCTTATCGAACAGGTTCTCTGGCATCAGCTCCTCGCTTTTGTCGCGTGGTTGGTAAATTGACGGGGTAGTGTGCCATCCCTCCTCAGCCGGATCAAGGGGCCGTTGGTCCGCAAAAACAGGCCTGTGCGGCAATGGGAAATTTTGCGTGGACCATCGTCATGCGAACCGCCGATGAGTCTGCGGAACCAAATGTGCATCGAAGCCATGGATGAGCGAATTTGCAGCTGAACCGCCTATCTACGCTGCATTCGAAGGTGCGACCGCGACGTATACTCGGACATCACCCCGCTCCACGGGGTTCAACCTGCATTCCGAGCTCTCCGGTATCTCCAGCATCGACTGTTGCGAGACGCTGGCTGTACACCTTTCACGCGTCTCTGAGCGCTGTGGTCCTTCGAGCCCGCAGGCCTCAGCAGAGCGCATCGCGGAGGAACATCGTTCTTGAAATCGCTGACGAGCTGGCTGTCGGGACGGCTGTCACCCGTAGTCGAGAAGCCGCTCCGCGACGAGCTTCTGAGTATCGAGCGGCTCGAGGAGCGCGCGCTTGGACTGGCCGCCAGCCTCACGGTCGATCCCAATCCCCGGCACCGTGCGCACGACACGTTTCCACGCTTCGAGGACAACGTGCGTGTCCTCGGCGGTGCGTACCGCATCCTCGCCGAAGACGTGCGCACGGGACAGTTCGTCTCGGCGGCCGCAGACTGGCTCCTCGACAACTTCCATCTGATCACGACTGAAGTCGGTGAGATCCGGCGGAACCTTCCGCGGGGCTACTACCGGACGCTGCCTGCGCTCGCCTCCCGGCAGCACGGCGGCAACGCCCGCATCTATGCGATCGCCGTCGAGCTCATTCGGCACAGCGACAGCCGTCTGGGGCGGCAGCAGCTCGTCCAGTTCCTGAACAGCTACCAGCGGGTGGCGCCCCTGACCATCGGCGAGTTGTGGGCCTGGCCGAGCATGTTGAAGCTGGCGCTCATCGAGAATCTCCGCCGACTGGCCGAGGAGCAGCTGGCGGCACGCACCTCTCGTCATGCCGCCGATGACTACGTCGCACGCGTCGATGAAACGGGCGTCACGGGCCTGCCCCGCGGCGCCGACACGGCATTCATCGTCCAGGTGCTGCACAGGGTGCGCGAGTACGGCGTGCGGCTCTCTCCGATTCGCGCGGCGGTGGACGAACACCTCGCGCTCAAGAATACGACCGCGGAGGACACGATTCGCGGCGAGCACCAGCGGCAGGGTGTGGCGCAGGTCTCGGTGGCGAATGCCATCACGAGCCTGCGCCTGTGCGCCACGCTCGACTGGCGGGAGTACGTCGAGGCGGTGAGCCTCGTGGACCGCGTCCTGTTACGCGATCCCGCGGGTGCGTATGGACGCATGGATTTTCTGAGCCGCGATCAGCAGCGGCAGGCCGTCGAAACGCTATCCGAGGCGAGCGGCGACGGGCAGGTCCGGGTTGCGCTGAAGGCCATCGAGAGTGCGCGTCAGGCCGCAGCGGCCGGGTCGCCGGCCGATCGCGCCGCACACGTCGGGTATCACCTCCTCGATCGCGGCCGCGCCGATCTCGAAGCGGACATGGCCTATCACCCGGGGTTGGGAACGCGAGCCCGCCGCGCCCTGCTGCGCCGTGCATCCGGCCTCTATCTCAGTGCCATCTTCATTCTGACGGCCGTGCTGGTGGCTGCAGCGGTGCTGTATGCCAGACGCGCGGGCGGTACGCTGGCGTTCCTGATCGCTGTGGGCCTCCTCGTGGTGCTCCCGGCCACGGAGCTGGCGCTGGCGGCCATCCAGGCCGTGATTACGCGCGTCGTCGGGCCCAAGCGGCTGCCGCGTCTCGATCTCTCCGGCGGCGTCCCCGATACGGCCCGCACGATGGTCATCGTCCCCACGATCCTGACGAGCGTGGAGGGGGTGGAGACACTGCTCGACCATCTCGAGGTGCTGGCACTCGGGAACCTCGACCCGTGCGTCCACTTCGCGATCCTCAGCGACTTCGCCGACACCAGCACGCCCGACACACCGGACGATGCCGTGACGCTCGAGCGTGCACGCACGGGCATCACCGAGCTCAACGCAAAGCTCGGTCCCGGGCACGCCAACCGGTTCTTTCTCTTCCATCGCGATCGGCAATGGAATGTCGGCGAGGGGGCGTGGATCGGCTGGGAGCGGAAGCGCGGGAAGATCGAAGAGTTCAATCGCCTGCTGCGCGGCGCCACGGACACGAGCTTCTCGACCCGGATCGGAGATCTGACCGTTCTGCCGCTGGTGCGCTACTGCATCACGCTCGACTCCGACACGCGCCTCCCTCGCGACGCGGCGAAGCGCCTCATCGGGGTCATCTCGCACCCGTTGAATCAGCCGCAGTTCGATCGCCGGACGGGACGCGTGATGTACGGCTACGGGATCCTGCAGCCACGCGTCAGCGTGACGATGGCCAGCGCGGCAGGATCGCTCTTCGCGCGGACCTACGCGGGCCATACGGGAGTGGACCCGTACACCACTGCCGTCTCCGACGTGTACCAGGATCTTTTCCAGGAGGGCATCTTCACGGGCAAGGGCCTGTACGACGTCGATGCCTTTTCCGCGGCACTCGAAGGGCGGGTTCCGGAGAATTCGCTGCTGTCGCACGACCTGTTCGAGGGCCTGCACGCACGCACGGCGCTCGTCACCGACATCGAGGTCGTGGATGACTACCCGTCGAGCGTCCTCGCCCACGCGCGGCGCCAGCACCGCTGGGTGCGCGGCGACTGGCAGATTCTGTGGTGGCTGTTTCCGTTCGTCCCGTCGCGGGAGGGGCTGAAGCGCAATCGTCTGCCGCTCATCGCGCGATGGAAGATCCTCGACAATTTGCGCCGCAGCCTGATCCCCCCCGGGACATTGCTGTTGCTCGTCCTCGGCTGGACGGTTCTTCCGGGGCATCCGGCCGTGTGGACGGCGGCGGCACTCGCGGGGCTCGCTTTTCCGTCCGTGTCACGAGCCTTCGCGGTTCTCGGCGGGCCGTGGAAGCGCCAGACATGGCCGGCCTTCCTCCGCGTGGCGGCGGACGACCTGGAGACGGACGCCGCTCGCGCGGGACTTCAGCTCTCGTTCATGGCCAGCGAAGCCGCCGAGCGTGTGCACGCGATTGCGGTCACGCTCGTCCGCCTCAGCGTCACCCATCGAGGGCTGCTCGAATGGGAGACGGCGGCGGCGACCGCCACTCGCAGCGGACCGCCCCGGTTGAGCGCGTTCATCAACGGCATGATCGCGAGCCCGCTGCTGGCCATTGCGACGCTCGCCGTCGTGGCCGCCGTGCGTCCCACGGCGATGCCGATCGCGTTTCCAGTCCTCCTACTGTGGATCGCCGCACCGTGGGTGGCCTACGCGCTGAGTCGCCCGGTGCCCAGGCGCCGCGCGCCACTGACACCGGAAGACCGCGGCTACCTGCTCGACGTCGCGCGCAAGACCTGGCGATACTTCGACGCGTTCGTCGGCGATCAGGATCACGCGCTCCCTCCCGACAACGTGCAGTTCGCGCCCGACCAGGTCATCGCGCACCGGACATCTCCGACTAATATCGGCCTGGGCCTGCTCGCAACGCTGGCCGCGCACGATCTCGAGTTCATCGATCGGGCGGAGCTCGTGGACAGGATCGATCGGACACTCACCACGATCGAAGGGCTCGAACGTTTCGACGGCCACCTGCTCAACTGGTACGACACGCAGACACTCAAGCCGCTCATGCCTGCCTACGTGTCCACGGTGGACAGCGGGAACCTGGCGGGCGCGCTCCTGACGCTCGCCGTCGGCCTGCGCGACCTAGCGCCGTCCCTCGCCGAACGGGCGACGGCGCTCTTCGATGCGATGAACTTCCGCTTCCTGTTCGATCCGAAGCGGCAGTTGTTCGCCATCGGTTTCCGCCTGGCGGACGCGGAGGGGCCGCCGCGGCTCGACGGGGCCTACTACGACCTGCTGGCGTCGGAGGCCCGCCTCGCCAGCTTCATCGCCATCGCCAAGGGGGACGTGCCGGAAATGCACTGGTTCCACCTCGGACGATCGATCACGAGCGTTCACGGCGCGCCCGTGCTGCTGTCGTGGAGCGCCACGCTCTTCGAGTACCTGATGCCGCTCCTGATGATGCGGACGTACCCGGACACGCTGCTCGATGAATCGTGCCGAACGGTCGTCCGCCGTCAGATGGACTATGCGGCGGACTCCGGTGTGCCCTGGGGGATCTCGGAATCCGCCTACAACCTCGTCGACCGACACGGCAACTACCAGTACAAGGCGTTCGGCGTTCCGGGGCTCGGGATGAAGCGCGGGCTCGGGGACGAGGTGGTCGTCGCGCCATACGCGACCGCGCTGGCCGTGATGATCGATCCGGCCGCGAGTGCGGCCAACCTTCGCCGGCTCGCCACGCTCGGCGCCGAAGGGGAATATGGATTCTTCGACGCGATCGACTACACCCATCGTGGCCCGGAAGATGCTGCCCATGGTGAGCACCGCGTTCCCGGCACCGGGGTGGTCGTTCCGTCGTACATGGCCCATCACGCCGGGATGACGATCGTGGCCCTCACCAATGCGCTGCTGGGCGATCGGATGATCGAGCGCTTTCATGCCGATCCCAGGGTCCAGGCGACGGAGCTGCTGCTGCAGGAGCGGGTCCCGCGCGAGATGTCCACGATCGAACCGAGGCCGCTCGACGACGTGCGTATCGCTGGCGCGCCCGTGGCGTCGGTGCCCGTCCGCCGCTACCGCTCGGCCCACACGGTGTCCACGCATACGCAGTTCCTTTCGAACGGCAACTACGTGACGTCGGTCACCAATGCCGGGGGAGGCGCCAGCGTCTGGCGGGGACTGCCTGTGACGCGATGGCGCCGCGACGCCACGCGCGACGCCGACGGGCAGTTCGTCTATCTGCGCGACGTTCGTGGCGGAGCCGTCTGGTCGGCGGCGTATCAGCCGACGCGGCATGAGCCCGAGGACTACGCGGCCACGCTGTCGGCCGATCGCGCGACCTTCCGGCGCCGGGACGATGAACTGTCCACGCGGCTCGACATCTCGGTCTCGCCCGAAGACGACGTGGAGGTGCGGCGGATCAGCGTCCGCAACCACGGGAACCGCATCCGGGAGCTCGACGTGACGAGCTACGCCGAAATCGTGCTCACGTCGGCGCAGAACGACCTGGCGCATCCGGCGTTCGGCAAGCTGTTCATCGAGACCGAGTATCTGCCGGAGAGCGCGGCGCTGCTCTGCCACCGTCGTCCGCGCGACAGCCGGGACGTGTCGGCGTGGGCGTTCCATGCGCTCAGCCTGGAGGGACGTCCGCAGGGACCGGTCGAATGGGAAACTGATCGTGCGCGCTTTCTCGGCCGCGGGCGGAGCCCCGCCAATCCGGTGGCGCTCGACGGCCGTGCCCTGTCGGGAACGACGGGCCTCGTGCTGGATCCCATCGTCAGCCTGCGTCAGCGGATTCGGCTGCCTCCGGGCGGCATCGTGCGGCTGTGCTTCGCTACGGGCATGGCGGCGGACCGGGACACCGCCGAGGCGCTCGCGCGCAAGTATCACGACCCGAGCGCCATCACGCGCACGTTCGCGCTCGCCAGCACGCACGCCCAGAGCGGCCTCCAGCACCTGGCGATCTCGACGGACGAGGCCGTGCTGTTCGAGCGGCTGGCGTCGAGAGTGCTCGGCACCAACGCATCGCTTCGCGCGTCGGCTGAGACCATCGCGTTGAACGAGCTCGGACAACCGGGCCTGTGGCCGCATGCGATCTCCGGCGATCTGCCGATCATGCTCGTGCGCGTGCTGGGGGACCAGGATCTGCCGCTCGTCCGGCAGGTCCTCCAGGCGCAGGAGTACTGGCGGTTGAAGGGGCTGAGCGCCGACGTCGTGATCGTCAACGAGCATCCGATCAGTTACATGGACGAGATGCACGCGCAGCTCACGGCGGTCCTGGACGATGGACCGTGGAGCACCTGGCAGCATCGACCAGGAGGCGCGTACCTGCTCCGCGCGGATCGGATGGGCCGCGCCGAGCGCGTCCTGCTCGAATCTGTCGCGGCGGCCATTGTCCGGGGGGACCACGGTGATCTCAGGAGCCAGCTGGACGGTCCGGATGCGCTGGGACCCACGGCGGTGCCGTTCGTGCCGGTGTCGCCTGCCCGCGGCGAGACGGTCCCGACGGAGGCCGCGACCCCGCCGATGACGCTCGCCAACGGCCTTGGCGGATTCACGCACGATGGGCGCGCGTACGCGATCGTCCTCGACGGCGCCACGGAAACGCCGATGCCGTGGACGAACGTCATCTCGAATCCGCATTTCGGCACGATCGTGACGGCTTCGGGCTCGGCCCACACGTGGTCGGGGAACAGCCGGGAGAACCGGCTCACGCCGTTCGCGAACGATCCGATCAGCGATCCAACGGCCGAGGCGATCTTCGTGCGGGATGAGGCGACCGGCGAGGCGTGGGCGCCGACCCCCGGACCGATGCCTCGCTCACCGGGCGATCGGTGCCTGGTTCGGCACTCGGCCGGCCTGACGCACTTTTCGCGGACGACGCACGGGATCGAGCACGAGTTGGAAATCTTCGTCGACGCCGCCGATCCCGTGAAGTTCTCGCTGCTCACGCTGACGAACCGGGACTCGACGGTCAGGACACTGAGCGTGTTCGGCTACAACGAGTGGATGCTCGGGCCTCCCCGCGACGGTGATCATCTTCATGTCGTCACGGAGCTCGACTCGGAGACCGGGGCGATTTTCGCGAAGAACACGTACAACCAGGAGTACGCCCAGCACGTCGCGTTCGCGTACGCCAGCGGGAAGCCGTCGTCGTTCACGGGGGATCGGCGATCGTTCATCGGCCGGAATGGCGACCTGTCCCAGCCCGCCGCGCTGAAAGACACCGCGCTCTCCGGTCAGATCGGCGCGGCGCTGGATCCGTGCGCGGCCCTGCAGGTCCCATGCGTGCTGCAGCCCGGCGAGCGGCGGCAGCTGCTCTTTCTCCTGGGAGAAGGGACGAATCGGGATCACGTCCGCCAGTTGATCGCGCGCCACGGGCACGTCGAGGCGGCGGCCATCGCCCGCGCGTGCGCCGACCACGCCTGGGATGACATGCTCAGCGCCATTCAGGTGCGGACACCTGACGACTCGTTCGATGCGCTGATGAACCGGTGGCTGTTGTATCAGGCGGTCACCTGCCGGCTGTGGACGCGCGGCGGGTACTACCAGCCCGGCGGCGCATTCGGCTTTCGCGACCAGCTGCAGGACGTGATGGCGCTGACGTTCGCACGGCCGGATCTCGCGCGCCAGCATCTGCTTCGGGCGGCAGGACGCCAGTTCGTCGAGGGGGATGTCCAGCACTGGTGGCACGAACCGATCGGCCGTGGACTCCGTTCGAAGTGCTCCGACGATCTGCTGTGGCTGCCGCATGTCGTGGCCGAGTACGTCCGCACGACGGGCGACACAGGAATCCTCGACGAGCGCATGCCGTTCCTGACCGCGCCCCTCCTCACGGCCGATCAGCACGAGGTCTACGGCACTCCGACCGTGTCGGGGGAAGACGGCACGCTGTTCGAGCACTGCCTTCGCGCCATCGATCGGGGCATGACGGCCGGCGCCCACGGCCTTCCGCTCTTCGGCACGGGCGACTGGAACGACGGCATGAACCGCGTCGGACCGGAAGGACGCGGGGAGAGCACGTGGCTTGGCTTCTTCCTGCACGGCGTGCTGATGGATTTCGCCGCGTTGAGCGAGACGCGCCAGGACGGCGCCAGGGCCACACGCTACCGTCACGAGGCGCAGCGACTGGCCTCACATCTCGAGATGGCGTGGGACGGTGAATGGTATCGCCGGGGCTACTACGACGATGGCAGCGCCCTCGGCTCGGCGCAGAACGACGAGTGCAAGATCGATTCGATTTCGCAGTCCTGGGCGGTGCTCTCCGGTGCGGTTCCGCAGCGTTTTGCGGAGCGCGCGATGGATGCCGTGCGCAGTTCGCTCGTCGCGCGGGGATCCCAGCTCGTGCTGCTCCTCGACCCCCCGTTCGACCGATCGGCTCAGGACCCGGGCTACATCAAGGCGTATCCGCCGGGCGTCCGCGAGAACGGCGGGCAGTACACGCACGCCGCCGTCTGGGTCGTCATGGCGCTGGCCCGTCTGGGGAGCGGCGACGAGGTCGCCGAGCTCTTTCACATGCTCAATCCGGTGAACCATACGCGCACGGCCGCCGATGTCGAACGGTACAAGGCGGAGCCCTACGTCGTGGCGGGGGACGTCTACGGCAGGGCGCCGCACGCGGGACGCGGCGGATGGAGCTGGTACACCGGATCGGCGGCATGGATGTATCGTGCGGGTCTCGAGAGCATGCTGGGGCTGCGCCGGCGCGGCAGCACGTTCAGCGTCAATCCGTGCATCCCGTCGTCCTGGACGGAGTACGAGATTACGTGGCGCTTCCACACCACGCGCTACGACGTGCTGGTGCTGAATCCCGAGCACCAGTGCCGCGGCGTCGTCGAGGCGACACTCGACGGCGCCCCGACGGACGCGGCCGCCATCCCAATCGTGGACGACGGGCGCACGCACGACATTCGAATCACGCTTGGAGCGGCGTCTTCGAGGGCGTCCTTCAGGATCGCCTGAGCGCTGAGGCGGGCAGACGGGCCATGCCCTTTGGCGGTCACAAGGGACCAAGGTTTTCTGCGTTGGCACGGCGGAAAATTCCACCACGGAGTAGCGGAGCCACGGAGATCGGACGGAGAAGATCAAAAGACAGAAAAGACGACGAGGTCGGGTGCCGACCGGCGATAGGCGACGGCCGGCACAGAACAGACAGGAGATCTCCACAAACAAGGTCGACATGTTTGAGACGATCTTGTTTGTGGAGATCTCCTGCCTGTTCGCCGCGCTGAGCGCGGCCCGACCTCTCGATCTCCGTCCGGCCTCCGTATCGCCGTGTCTCCGTGGTGGTATTTGTTCGTGATCTCAGCCACGGCTGTCTCGAACTGTGCGTCTCAGTCGAAGGGCATGGCCCTGACAAGAGACACAAGGAGATCAATAACAAACCGCTGATGACCGGGATCAGTCGTGCAGCACGACGCTCAGCAGCGTGCTGTTGACCTTGAACTCGCCGTTGTACTCGATGAACCCCAGGTTCCTGAATTTGTTCAGGAAGAAATTGACCCTCGACCGTGTGGTGCCAATCATCTCCGCGAGGGTTTCCTGCGAGATGTGCGGCACGATGCGGACGGGGGTGTCCTGCTTGCCGTAGCGTGCCAGGAGCAGCAGCGCGCGCGCCAGCCGTTTCTCACTCGAGTTGAAGAGCTGATCGATCAAATCCTCTTCGATGCGGATGTTGCGCGCCAGCATGTGCGAAATGAATCGATCCGACATCGCACGCTGCTTGTGCAGCAGCCGGACCATCGTGCCTCTGCCCACCCGCAGAATCGTGCTCGGTAACATGGCCGTTGCGCTCCCCATGCGCACCGGTTGACTCGCCAGGCAGGCTTCCCCGAAAAAATCGCCGGGCCCGAGCAGCGCCACGACGGCTTCTCTGCCCGTCTTCGACAGCACCGACAGCTTCACGCCGCCGGTCTGGATGTACATGACGTGCCTCGACGCATCGCCCTGCGTGAAAATGACGTCGCCGTGTCCGTATTCGACAATGGTCTTCGCAAGACCTGCGGAGTTGAGGAACGCCTCCGCGTCGAATGGCGGCACTCGTCTCGTGCCCCCTGAAGGAGTCTTCCGCTTCATGAGGGTCAGCATTGCACGGGGCGTTGAACGGGATCTGTGCACAATCGCACATCGGGACTCGGAACTCGAAACTCGGGATTCCCCGCCTTCGCTCGCTGTGCGATCAGGGCGAGCGAAGACTCGGGATTCGGGATTCGGGATTCGGACGCAGGACGCACCAGCGAGCTGCGCAATATTGAACAGGCAGCGCGGCGAGTGGTGGCCAGGATTGCGAGCGCTGTTACAAGGACCAGTGGGGCTCAGTTGTCAGTGACCGGTCCCGTCCCTGACGACCGTCGCGAGGACGAGGACCCTGGAACTGAGGCGGAGGCGCGCCCGCTCCGCGGCGTCCGTGTTGATCGTGAACCGGATCTTGCCGCCATCCAGGACGAGGACGACCATGCCTCCTTTTTCGACGAACCCCTCGCGGTCGCTCACCGTCAGCACCGGCGCCCCTTTCAGCTCGTCGACGATTTGCTGCGAGCGTCCGGCATCGAGGCCGGTGAGGTACAGCACGTGGCAGGTGCGCCAGCCATCCCGTGACACGCTCGTTGCCGCCACGTCACGGCCTGCGAGCGGCCGCCCCTTCACTATTTGTTCGAGCGCGCTCATGACGATGGGGTCGCCGGACACGCAGATCGTGAGCGGACCCTGCTGAGGGGCGTCCGCGGGCCACTCTGTGAATTTCGCGAAGTTGAACAGGAAGGCCGCCGTCACCATCGGGGCCGTGGCCGACTGCGCGGTCGTCACGTCGCAGGCGACGAAGATCAGGCCGACGGCGAGCAGAATACGGCGCGCGGCATAACCAGGAGCCCCCGTCACGTCAGAACCGCCAGGTCAGGCGGAGCCCTCCGCTGCGCGGGATGAGTGTCGACACAAGGGTTGTTGTGTCATCAGCAAATTCGGCATGGGCTGGAGTGAGCAGGTTCTGCCCCTGGACCGTGAGTGCGAACCTGGGCGTCAGTTTCCATTCGAGCCGGGCATCGGCGCGCGTGTATGCGGGAACACCGATCTCTCGAAGCGATCCGACATGGAACACGAGCACGTCGGCCTGCACCCTCGGCCCCAGCGAGAACGCGGAATGCCCGCGCCACTGATAGCGGGGCGCCAGGCCGTCGAAGGTGGCGGCGTTCAGATCGTGGCTCGCAGCGTCCGGATGCGGCGTCAGGTGAAACGTCCCGAACGTCCCGTCGATTTGCCACCAGCGACGCAGCGCCACACGCCCGGCGATCTCGATCCCCCGCGTGTCGGCTTCCAGGAAGTTCTGAAACTGCGCAGAGACATGGAGGACGGGACGGCCGCCGACGAAGTCGAGGACCGGCGCAGACGGCTCGTTGGTCTGGAGTCTCGTGTAGTGACCCAGGAATCCGACGACGTCGATCGACGCGCGCGATCCGATGTCGATGCGGTATCCCGCCTCCGTGCTGACGAGTCGTTCAGGCAGAATCGCGGGGTTGCCCGAAATCGAGAGGCCGAGACCGATGCCGGGTGGCGTGCCTGGCGGCACGGGCACCGTACCCGGCGGGTACTCCACGTGCACCGCCCTGTCCACCAGCGACGAGCTGCGAGCGGCCTTCGAGACGGCCCCCCACAGGTGCTGGCGCGGCCTCAAATTCCAGATGATGCGCGCGGTCGGCTGCAGGCTCGTTCCGTCGTCTTTGGTGTGCTCGATCTTGCCGCCGAGCGTCAGCGTGACACGCCGCGGGAGCGCGATCTCGTCCTGCGCGAACGCGTTGAGAATGACCTGGCGCTGGTGGTCGGGCGTGAACAAGAAGCCGATGCCGCTGTCCATCGTCTCGCTGACGTATCGGTACCCGCCGCCGAAGATGACGTCGTGGCGCGGGCCGATGGCGGTGTGATAGTCGGCGTCGAGATCGAAGGTGCGGCGGTCGTAATGGCCAACCGCCTCGCGCCTGTGGGCGACGTCCAGGAAGGACTGGACTTGAAGCCGGCTGCCGCTGTCGCGTGCGCGGGTCCACCGGCCGAACACGTTACTCCCGCGTGTCGTGGAATCGCCGAGAATGTCGACCTGCCCCGCCGTTGCGGGATCCAGGCTAATCCAGAGCGGGCGCTGCTTCCCGACCGTGACCCCTCCCTGGACGAGGAACGCATCTGCCCCGGCAGACCAGTCGCCACGAAAGCCGCCGGTGAAGCTGCGCCAGTGATCATTGGCGTCAATCGTCGGCGTGATAACGGAGTTGCCGTGATCCGAAAGCTGCGCGTACACGCGATACGCCCCACTGCCTGAGGCACCGCCGTAACGGACCGCGAGATTCCCCTGATCGAACGTACCCAGGCCGGCCCGCACCAGCAGGCCGCCTGTCTCCACCGACGGTTTGGTCAGGATGTTGATGACCGCGTTGACAGCGTTGGCGCCCCAGACTGCCCCCCCGGGACCGCGAATGACTTCGATGCGCTCGACGTCTTCGAGCATGAGGTCTTCGGTGTCCCACAGCACACCCGAGAACAGCGGAGTGTAGACCGACCGGCCGTCCACGAGCACGAGCAGCTTGTTCGAGTAGAGACCGCCGAAGCCGCGAACCGCGACCGACCATTTGTTCGCGTTGATCTGCGCGACCTGGACCCCCGGAGCGAGCCGGAGCAGGTCAGGCACCGACGTCATGCCGGATCGACGGATGTCGTCGTGGGTGATGACATAGACGGCGCCGGCCACCTCCTGCGCACGCTGTTCCTTGCGCGACGCCGACGTGATCTCGATGTTCATGAGCTCTTCGAGCGACGCCTCGGCCAGGTCCGGGGACTGGCTCTGCGCGTGTGCGGGAGGGGCCGCGGTCAGGATGACCGCCAACAGAAGCCAGGTTCGGGTGTTCATGAATCCCATCGGTGACAGCTCAAGCATCCGTGTGTGAACGGGCGTGCGATCGAAGCGATGTCAGCGACCTGGTGGCCCCGAAAACGCGGTCAGTGGGTGCGTTCCGGCCGGGATTCGTACTTTTCCGTCAACTGGTGGGCCTCGGTCCGGCGCCACTGCTTCACCGCGGCCCGCAGAAGCCGGCGATGCTTCGCCTCGGCGTAGTGCGCGACCATCTGTGAGATGCGTGCGAGCCGGTCCATGCGGACGGACGGATCATGTGGCATCCCCGACAGCCTATTCCCATGCGGGTCGCCAGGATGTCCCCGATTGCACAGGTTCGGGATCGGGGATCGGGGATCGGGGATCAGGGATGAGTGATTGGTGATTCGGCGGCCGGAATCTGGACGACGAAGACGCAGCCCTTTCCGGGCATGTTGCGGATCTGGATGTCGCCGCCGTGCGCCCTGATGGCTTTTCGCGCGATCGACAGGCCGAGCCCGAGCCCCGTGCGGTCTTTCCCCCGACGCTCGCCAAAAGGCTGAAACAGATCCTCCATGGTGTCCGGGATCCCGCCGCACTCGTCCTCCACTTCGAGCACCACGCGCCCCTCTGCCTGATAGGCCCGGAGGGCAACGCGGCCGTTGGCCCGCGTGTACTTGAAGGCGTTCGTCAGCAGGTTCATCACGGCAGACATCAGGAGCTGAGGGTCCCCCATGATCGCCAGTTCGGGACCGCCCGGCTCAATCGTGAACTGCAGGCCGCTGTAGGTGGCGTGGAGGCCGCCGGCGACGCCGATCTCATCCAGGAATGACGTGATCCGGATCCACTCGCGCCGCTGGTGACTCGCGGCCAGGCGGACCTCGGACAGCGTGCCGTCAACGAGGTCGCGCAGGCTCATGAGGCTCCGGCCGAGCACTGCGCCGGTGCTGCCGTTGACGGCGACCGCACCGCGCTTGACGATGTCGAACGCGAGGAGCGCGGTGTTGAGGATGTTTCGCACTTCGTGGGCGAGCTGCCCGAGACGTTCGACTTCCTCGGTCGACCTCGATTGCGCGGTGACCCTGGCGTATTCGGTCACGGCTTCCGCAATGGCCGTGTCGAGACATCGATTCAGGGTGTGGAACTCCTCCGTCGTGATGGCCGCCTTGTGCTCGAGAGCGAGCTCGGTCACGGCCTGACAGATGTCACCGTAGTCGTGCACGACCTGCGACACGTTGAACCCGAGCGCGAGCAGTTCCCGGCCGTGGCGCGCGGCGGAGTTGCCGATCGCGTCAGGGGAGAAGGGGGTCGAGGTCGCCTCCAGCCGGAGCGTGTCGGCGAGCTGCGTGAGGAAGAGCGGGACGCCCTTCTCGAGCTCGTGCGGCGACGGAGGGGGCCATGCACGCTGGCGCACCTTCTCCCGTGTCCTCGCCAGGATCGCGGCACGGTGCAGCGTGACGAAGTCGTGCAGCATCGATCTCCTCCAGGTGGGCCGCGCGTCGACCGGCTGTCGATCGGATCTTGCGCACGTGCTCCGCTTTTCGAGGATCCAGTCTGAGGCAGCTTGCGGCCGTCAGCTGTTCCAATGTGAACAATGGCGGCATCCCGGGTCAAGAGGTACGAATGGCTCGATCGTCCGCTTACGGACACGGGGTCAGACCCCGGTCGTCGGTTTGCGTACTTTTCGGGAAGGACGACTCCGTCAGGCGCGAACCTCCGATGTGCACTGCGGGCACCGCGTGGCCTTGCGCGAGATCCGCGAGACGCAATAGGGGCAGTCGCGCGAGTCGTCGGTCGGGGGCACCGGTGCAGCCTTCAGGCGGTTGATCGAGCGGACCAGCAGGAAAATGACAAAGGCGACGATGAGAAACTGGAGGACGGTGTTGGCGAACCGCCCGTAATTGATCGTCGGCGCGCCGGCTGCCTGGGCGGCCGCAAGAGACGGATACGAACCGCCATTGAGGGTGATGAACAGGTTCGAGAAGTCCAGGCCGCCAATCACCATGCCGATGGGGGGCATGATCATGTCGCTCACGAGCGACGTGACGATCTGGCCGAACGCCGCCCCGATGATCACCCCGACGGCGAGGTCCATCACATTGCCCCTGGCGGCGAACTCGCGAAATTCCTTCCACATGACCCCTCCTCGGCGAATACAAGGACCCGCACGGCCCGTGCTGTGATAATTCAGGCCTGAAATCGCCCAAGTGCTAAATTTTTGACTTTATGCTATTTTCGTAGCACCTTTTCGGCGGGACCTCCGTCTAATGGGCATGTCGCAACAAAACGCCACGTTACCGACCCTTATGATGACCAGAGACACTCACCACGACCTCAGCCGCCGCGAACGGCAGATCGTGGACATTCTGTATGCCCGGGGTAAGGCCACGGCTGCCGAAGTCCAGATCGCCCTGCCGGAACCGCCCAGCTACTCGGCCGTTCGCGCCATGCTCAGAATTCTCGAAGACAAGGGACACGTCAAGCACGAACAGGATGGGCCGCGTTACGTCTACGTTCCCACCGTGGGGAGAGACAACGCGAAGCGCTCGGCGCTGCACCACGTGCTCAAGACGTTCTTCGACGGCTCGACCGAACAGGCCATTTCCGCGCTGCTCGACGAATCCGCCGCCAAGCTGTCCGATGCGGAGCTCGACCGGCTCGCACAGATGATCGACCAGGCCCGCACCACCGGAGCAGAATGATGAGCCCCACAGATCTTTTCTCCATGACCTCCGGCACGGCCTGGCTTCCGCTGGCGGACGCCATCCTCAAGGCCACGCTGCTGTTCGCCACTGCGGGCCTCGTTTCGCTCGTCCTGCGAAAGCGCTCCGCTGCGGCCCGGCATCTCGTGTGGACGCTGGCGCTCGTGAGCGCCATGGCGCTGCCCGTCCTCTCACTGGCGCTGCCGCGCTGGCAGCTGCCGGTCGTCACGCTGGCCTCCGCGGCCGGCGCGGAATCGCAGACGCTCCCCGCCCTGGCTCCGGAGCCCGTCAATCCGATCTCGGATCGACAGGCGCCGGCACGCCGCGCGGTCCGGACGCCGCCGCCCGTGTCCGCCGGGACCGTCACCACTGCCGCCACACCGCGTGAGGGCGCGTCCTTCTCTCGACTGCTGCAGAACGTCTCGTGGCCTTACGCACTGCTTGCGCTCTGGGCCGTCGGTGCGGGGGCGGTCCTCCTCCGGCTGACGACGGGCCTGCTGGGTGTGCAATGGCTCTCGCGCCACACGGAGCGCGTCACGGACGCACCCTGGCTGCCGCTCGCACGCACGCTCGCATCCGGTCTCGGTCTCTCGCCCCGCATCACGTTCCTGCGGAGCGGCAAGGCGGCCATGCCGATGGCCTGGGGCATCCTGCGTCCCGCCGGTCCTGATGCCGGCCGATGCCGACACCTGGCCTTCAGACCGGCTCCGCATCGTCCTCCTGCACGAGCTCGCACACGTGAAGCGGCGCGACTGCCTCACGCACATGCTGGCGCAACTCACCTGCGCGCTCTACTGGTTCAACCCGCTGGCGTGGATGGCGGCCCGGCACCTTCGCACGGAGCGCGAGCGCGCGTGTGACGATCTCGTGCTCGCGGCCGGCACACCCGGCCCCGACTACGCCGATCAGCTGCTCGAGATCGCCCGAGTGATGCGGGCGGGCCGATTCCCGGCCGTGTTTGCCGGCGCGAGCCTCGCCATGGCGCAGCGCTCGCAGCTCGAGGGACGGCTGATGGCCATTCTCGATCCGACCGTTCCCCGCTCGGGCGTGTCGCGGTTCAGGACCGTCGCCGCCAGCTCGCTGTTCGCGTGCGCCGTGATGCCACTCGCGGCGGTGCAACCGTGGGGAGTCGTCGCCCCCGAAGAACCGGTCGTGACGACCGCGTCAGTGAATCCGTCGCAGACCCCCCAGCCAGCGCCTGCACCGGCACCGGCACCCCAGCCGAGCGTCTCAGTGACGGCACCCGAAACGCCGGAGCCACCGGCGCAGGCGGTGCCGAGTGTCCCGGCTGAAGCCGGAAGACACGGTGCCGCCCACGGTGCAGTGGCCCCCCACGTCGAAGCGGCGGCCGCGGCCGCGGTTGCCGGCGTCGCGAGCAACATCCCCTCGATCGTTTCAACCGTGATGGATGCGATGTCGGCAGGGCCGCACACCAACGTCAAGATCGAAGACCACGATGTGAACGTGCAGGTGAACACCGACGTCAGCACGAAGAACGATCACGCGAAGGGCAAGGCCGACCCCCGCATGATTGCCGCACTGACCGCCGCGTTGAAGGACACGGACAAGGAGGTGCGTGAAACTGCGCTTCATGCGCTCGTGCAACTGCGGGATCCCGGCATCTTCGAGCCGCTGGTCCAGGCGCTGTCCGATGCCGCCGCCGACGTGCGCGAGCAGGCAGCCTTCGGTCTCGGCCAGATCCGCGACCGCCGAGCGGTCGAGCCGCTCGCACGCGCGCTCAAGGACCTGAACGGAGAGGTCCGGGAACAGGCGGCGTTCGCGCTGGGTCAGATTCGTGACAAAGCCGCGGTGGCCGCACTCACGTCAGTCATCAAGGACGTGGACGACGATGTGCGGGAGCAGGTGGTGTTTGCGCTCGGTCAGTTGCGGGACCCCGCCGCTGTGGATGCGCTCGCGACCGCGGCGCACGATGCGAAGCCGGACGTCCGCCAGCAGGCGGTCTTCGCGCTCGGCCAGATCCGCGATCGCCGCGCGGTCGAACCGCTCATCTCGGCTCTCAAAGACGCCTCGGCTGATGTGCGCGAGCAGGCGGCATTTGCGCTCGGGCAGATTCGCGACCGCGGCGCAGTCGAAGCGCTGGTCATCGCGCTCAAGGACACCGCCCCGGACGTCCGTCAGCAGGCGGCGTTCGCCCTCGGCGAGATTCGCGATCCCCGGGCCATCGATGGCCTGACCGCCGCTCTGAAAGACTCGAGCGCCGACGTCCGCCAGCAGGCGGCGTTCGCCCTCGGTCAACTCGCAAGATAAACCGCTCCGCAGGCCCCGGCGCGACACGCTCGACTCGCCGCGGCCTGCGGCCTGACCCGTGATGCTGGTTTTTTAGCAGGAGAGACGCATGACTCCACTGGCCGTGTTCTTCCGGACACTGATGAAAACGAGCGCCATCTTCATCGGTGCGACTGTCGTCTTTCTTCATCCGTCTCTCGAATGGTCGTCGTCGCGCGGCGTGACCGCGCAGATGAGCCCGGGGGAAGGAGCGATCCACGCGCTCGTCGGTGCGCTGGAGGACAGCGATGCGGGTGTGAGGCGCCAGGCCGCCGCATCGCTCCTCGAGTGGTCGTCGTCAGGCGCGAGCGCGCAGGCGAAGTCCGCCCAAGGAGCCATCGACGCGATGGTCGGTGCCCGCGACGACAGCGATCCGAGTGCGGGGCCCCGGGCTGCCGCACCACTCGTCGAGTGGTCGTCGTCGCGCGGCGTGAGCCCGCAGTCGAGTACCGCCGAAGGCGTCATCGACGCACTGGTCGGTGCGCTCAAGGACAGCGACGTGGGCGTGCGACGGCAGGCTGCCGGATCGCTCGGTGAGCTGGGCAACGCGCGCGCAGTGCCCGGGCTGATCGAGGCGCTCAAGGACCAGGATCCTGGTGTTCGACAGCGTGTGATTTCCGCGCTTGGCGAAATCGGCGATCCGCGCGCGGTGGCCGGCCTCGCCGCCGCGCTGAGGGACGCGGCGCCTGACATCCGCGGAAGAGCGGCCGCCGCGCTCGGTGACCTCGATGACCGGTCGGCGGTCGAGCCGCTCATCGCAGCGGCACGCGACACCAATGTCGACGTCCGCCGCCGCGTCGTCCAGGCGCTTGGCAACCTCTCTGACGATCGTGCGCTGCCGGTGCTGACCGCTTTGATGAAGGACGAAGATGCCGGTGTGAGGCGCTCCGCCATTCAGGCAATCGCCGGTGTGTCCGACGGCGACAATCACCACTCGCGTGGGGGCTCGCATCCCAATCCGAATCCCAATCCCAATCCGAATCCGAACCCGCATCCCAATCCAAACCCGAATCCGAACCCCAACCCCAATCCCAACCCGCGGCCGCGCGGCGATGTCCGGGAGTAACGAGATGATCAGGATGCTTGCGGTTTCCATGGCCGTGGCCACTGCCCTCGCGACGGGCGGAGACGTGGCGCAGACTCGAGGTGTTCGCGAGCTCACGGCTCAACTGTCCGCGTCGGATCCGGCGGCCCGCGCGCGCGCGTCATGCGAGCTCCGCGACCTGGGCGACGGGGCGTTCGATGCCCTCCAGCCGCTCATCAGTCTCCTCGCCGACGCCGCGCCGGTAGAAGCCAACGTCTGCGGCACCGGATCGTGGCGGAACAACGGGACAGACCTGACGTCACCCGGCGAACTGGCCGCGGGAGCACTCGTCGCCATCGGCTCCCGTGTGTTTCAACCCGTGCTGGCGACGCTGCGCAGTCCGGCATGGATCGCGCGCCGCAACGCGGCATGGGCTCTCGGCGCACTCGACGATCACCGGGCGGTCGCGGGCCTGACGGACACCCTGAAGGACCGCGAACCGGCCGTCCGCAGCCAGGCCGCATGGGCCCTGGGCGCCATCGACGATCCGGGGCCCGTGCCGGCCCTCATCGCCACGCTCAAGGATCCGGACGCCGGCGTCCGCCAGCAGACCGCGTGGGCGCTGGGTGCGATCGACGACAAGCGAGCGGTCGGACCGCTGTCGGCCGCGCTCAAGGACGATGATGGGCGCACTCGACAGCAGGCCGCCTGGGCGCTCGGGGCCCTTGACGATCCGGGAGCGGTGCCGGCTCTCATCGCTGCGCTCAAGGATCAGGACGCCGGCGTCCGCCATCAAGCCGCGTGGGCCCTCGGTGCGATAAACGACGCCCGGGCCGTGGGACCGCTCTCGGCCGCGCTCAAGGACGACGACGAGCGCACACGAGAGCAGGCGGCATGGGCCCTGGGCGCCATCGACGACAACAGCGCGGCTCCTGCGCTGATCGGGGCGCTCACCGACAGTTCGCCTCGTGTCCGGAAGCAGGCAGCCTGGGCCCTCGGCGCGATCGACGATCGCCGTGCCGTCGATGGGCTCGTGCGTGCGCTCAGCGATCAGAACGGCGGCGTGCGCCAGCAGGCGGCCTGGGCCCTCGGCGCCATCGGCGATTCACGCGCGTTGACCGGACTCATGCCGGCACTCAAGGATACGGACTCCGGCGTGCGCAGGCAGGCCGCGTGGGCCATCGGCGTCATCGGAAAGTGAGGCTACGGTCATGTGGTCGGACGTGCGATCGTCGATTCGATCGTTTCTGAAAACGCCCGGCCTCACGGCCGTCATGCTCATCACACTGGCGCTCGGCATCGGGGCCAACACCGCCATCTTCAGCGTCGTCGACGCCGTGCTGCTGCGCCCGACGCCGCTCGAGCACATGGACCGGCTCGCACTGGTGTGGGAAACCGACAGAAACACCGGCACCACGCGCGAGCCCGCGTCTCTGCCCGACTACCTGGACTTCACGCAACGCAGCCGCACGTTTCAGGCACTGGCCGCAATCATGGCCGACGAAGTGAACCTGACTCCCGATCGCGGCGACCCGCTCCGGCTGCCTGTGCTCAAGGTCTCTGCGAGCGCGATTCCGATGCTCGGGATCCGCCCGCTGGCTGGACGGACGTTCACGGCGGCCGAAGATCGCGCCGGCGGACCGCGCGTCGTGATGATCAGCGAGGCGTTGTGGGAACGGTCCTTCGGACGCGATCCGTCGGCCGTCGGCCAGACGCTGCGGCTCGACGATCGTCCGACCGTCATCATCGGGGTGATGCCCGATGGCTCCGACTTCGGCGTACTGCAGGTGCTTTCGGCTGCAGCCTACTCGCGGGGCTTTGCGGGTCGAGGGATCAAGACGGCCGTTGACGTGTGGGCGCCGATGCAGGGGGACGTGCGGGAGATGCCGCGCTCAACGCATCCGATCTTCATCGTGGGACGCCTGGCCGATGGCGCGACGGCAGCGTCGGCCCAGAGCGAGATGGCGGGCATTTCGGCGGACCTCGAAAAGGCCTACCCGGACGACAATGCCGCGCGTGGTGTCCACGTCGAGCCGCTGGAGAGTGTCATCTTCGGTCCCGTCCGGCCGGCGCTCGTGGTGCTGTTGACGGCGGTCGGTCTGGTCCTTCTGGTTGCCTGCCTCAACGTCGCGAATCTGCTGCTGGCGCGGGCCGTATCCCGCGCGCACGAGTCCGCCGTGCGCTGCGCGCTCGGCGCTACACCCGGCCGCATCGCACGGCAGGTACTTGCCGAGACCCTCCTTCTGAGCGGGGCCGCGGCCGTGCTCGGCGTGGGGATCGCCTTCGCAGGAGTCCGGGCGCTCGTGGCGATCGCACCACCTGATGTTCCTCGTCTCGATCTGGCTGCGATCAATCCGGCCGTCCTCGCGGCAACGCTGGGTATCGCCGTTCTGGCCGCGGTGATCTTCGGCGCCCTGCCGGCGCTTCAGTCCCGCCGCGTGAATCTTCAGTCTTCGCTCGCGAGTGCGAGCGTGCGCGCCACGTCAGGCCCCGGACGGACCCGCATGCGCAGCACGCTCGTCGTCCTCGAGCTCGCCTTTGCCGTCGTGCTCATCTGCGGCGCCGCGCTGCTCGTCCGCAGCTTCTGGTCGCTGCAGCGAGTGAACCCGGGGTTCCAGAGCGCCGGCGTGCTCAAGGCGGAGTATCAACTCCCGCAATCCCGCTACCCGGCGAACTTCCGGGTCTGGCCGAATTTCAAGGAGCAGCATGCCTTCAATGCGGCGCTGATCCGTCGCGCCGCCGCGCTGCCCGGAGTGGAGTCCGTCGGCATCGCGGGACATCACCCACTCGATCCGGGCTTCACGAACTCCTTCACCGTCGTCGGTCGCGAGGCGGAGTCGAGGACATGGCCGGAGATCTCGATTCGGCGAGTGAGCGCCGGATATTTCAGGACCATCGGACTGCAGCTCATGCAGGGACGCTTCTTCCGCGACGGGGATCTGATCGACTCGGCGCCGGTTGTTCTCATCAACCAGGCCGCCGCGGCGAGATTCTTCCCGGGCCGCGATGCGATCGGCGCCCAGCTTCGTTTCTGGGGAACGTCGCGCACCATCGTCGGCGTGATTGGGAACGAGAAGTTCCACGGGCTCACCGAAGCGCCGCCGATCGCCGCCTACACGCCGCTGACACAGACGCCGTCCGCGGACGGCGCGGGGGTTCTTCTCGTCCGCACGGCGGGCGAGCCCGCTTCGCTCGAAGGGGCGATCACCGGCGTGATTCACGAGATCGATTCGGGCCTGGCGGTGTTCGGCGTCGAGCCGGTGCAGGTCACGCTCTCGCGTTCTGTTCAACAGCGCCGATTCATGATGCTGCTGCTCGCGTTGTTCGCGACGATGGCACTGCTTCTGGCGGCGGTCGGCATCCACGGAGTCCTCAGCTACAGCGTTTCGCAGCGCGGCCGTGAAATCGGCATCCGGATGGCGCTCGGCGCGAGGGCCCGCGACATGGTCGCGCTCATCGTAGGCGAGGGCCTCGGCCTGACGGCCGTCGGTCTCGGACTCGGGCTCCTCGGGTCCCTTGCGCTGACGCGTCTCCTCGCTAGCCAGCTGTACGGCGTCACGCCCACCGATCCGCTGACGTTCGGTGGCGTCGCGGCCCTGCTGGCTCTCGTAGCGCTCGCCGCCACCGCAGCCCCCGCGCGTCGCGCCGCCGCGGTCAATCCGCTCGAGGCGCTCAGGTCGGAGTGATTCGTACTTGTGACGCTGCTCTTACATGAGGTCAGGAGACCACTCCGTCCGGGCTCGAGTTCTTAATCCCTGATCATGTGCCCTTCCGCCTGAAGGCGGAAGCTACGGGCCTGAGTTCCTAGTCCCGAATCCCCAGTCCCCAGTCCCGGTCCCGGGTCCCGAAACCCGAGTCCCGAGCCCCGGGTCCAGAGCTTTTGCGGTACGATTCGCAGGCATGCTGCTGGCGTGGACGATCATCGTCCTGCTCATTCTCCTGACCGGGTTCTACGTCGCGGCCGAATTCGCCGCCGTCAGCGCACGCCGCGGCCGCCTCCGGGGGCTGGCGGACGACGGGAATGTGCTGGCGGTGAGGTTGCTGCCGGTCCTCGAGAACCCCCGCGAGCTGGATCGATACATCGCCGTGTCGCAGGTCGGGATCACGCTGTCGAGCCTGATTCTCGGCGCCTACGGGCAAGCGACGCTCGCTCCGCGTCTCGCCCCGCTCTTCGAGCGATTTGGCGGGTTGCAGCCCCAGCCCGCCGAGTCCACGGCTGCGGCCCTGGTCCTCATCAGTCTCACCACGCTGGCTGTCGTCCTCGGGGAACTGGTGCCGAAGTCACTGGCGCTGCAGGTACCCCACCAGCACGGCCCTGTACACCGTGCTCCCGATGCAGTGGTCGATGCGCGCTTTTTCGTGGTCGATCTCCTTCCTGAATGGCAGCGGCATGCTGCTGCTCGAGCTGCTGCGGGTGCCCTCGAGCGGGCATCGACACGTGCACTCGCCGGAAGAGATTGCGCTGCTCATCGCGGAGAGCCGCGACGGAGGGCTGCTCGAACCCGAAGAGCAGGTACGCCTTCACCGGGCGCTTCGCCTCGGACTTCGGACGGCGCGTCAACTGATGGTCCCGCGCGCGCGGCTCGCGGCCATCGATGCCTCAGTGCCCTTCAGCGAGGTCCTGAAGATCGTCGTATCCAGCCCTTTCAGCCGGCTTCCGGTCTACCGTGGCTCTCTCGATACCATCGTCGGGATTCTGCACATCAAGGATGTCGTCACGCGCTTCGTCCGGCCGGGGCGGTTGAACGTTGCGTCGCTGCTGCGTCCTATCGTCCGTGTCCCCGATACGATGGCGGCCGATCGACTGCTGGCGTTTCTCCGTGAGCGGCGAAGCCACCAGGCGCTCGTCGTCGACGCCGCCGAAGCGGTCGTCGGGCTGATTACTCTGGAGGACGTCGTCGGAGAGCTCCTCGGGGGTGTCGCCGACGAGTTCAAGGGGGCACAGCTTCTGCCGATTCGCCTTTCGGACGGTCGGCTGCGCGTGCCTGGCCTCATGCGGCTCGAGCAGGCGGCGCCGCTCATCGGTCAGCCGTGGACCGGGCGCGCCGAGACGGTGGGCGGCTTCGTGCTCGAACGGCTGGAACGGGTCCCCGAGCCGGGCGAGGAGATGAAGATCGACGGCGTGCAGGTCGAGATCGAAGCGGTGGATGAAGGCGGGGCCGTGACCTCCGTCATCGTCGGCGAGCGTCCTGTCGCGCGGGATGGAGATGACGCCCGATGACGGCACTGCTCATCATCACGGCGCTCATCCTGCTGAATGGCATTTTTGTCGCGGCCGAGTTCGCGATTGTCGGCGCGCCGAGGGCGGCAATCGAGCGGCGTGCCGCGACCGGCAACAGGCTCGCGCGAGCGGTCCAGCGAGTGCTCGAGGACCCGCGTGAGCAGGACCGCTACATCGCGACGGCGCAGCTGGGAATCACGCTTGCCAGCCTGGGCCTCGGCATGTACGGCGAGCATGTGCTCGCGGACGGGTTGTATCACACGCTCGGCGGCACGGGACTCCCGGCATGGCTCGTGTCGCACGGTATGGCCAGCGTCCTGGCGGTCGCGATCCTGACCTACTTCCACATCGTCATCGGCGAGATGGTGCCGAAGTCGCTGGCACTGCAACAGGCGGAGCGCCTGGTCCTCTGGATCACGCCTCCGATGCTGTGGACGAAGAGCGCGTTTTATCCGTTCGTCATCGGCCTGAATGCCGTGGGCAATCTCGTCCTCAAGGTGTTCGGCGTGGACCGCCAGGAGCACAACCCGGATCGGTACTACACCCCGGAGGAGCTGCAACTCATCGTGCAGGAAAGCGAGCAGCTGGGCGTCCTTCGCGCGGAGTCCGGCCACATGCTGCAGGAGCTGTTCGCGTTCGGGGATCGGACGGCAGGCGAGATCATGGTGCCGCGGGTCCGCGTGACCGGCATTCCGATCGGCACGACACCCGGGCAGATCCGCGAGCTGCTCGGACGCTCACCCCACACGCGGTTTCCGATCTACGAAGGGGACCTCGATCACATCCTGGGCATGGTGCACATCAAGGATCTGCTCGGCGTTCTCCTGCGTGACGAAGCGATCGGGAGGGCACACGCGCGTCCCCTGCCCCTGATTCCGGAGACCGCCGAGCTCGATTCGGTGCTCGCGACCATGCGGCGCGAACGCACGCAGATGGTGATCGTACTGGACGAGCACGGGGGCACCGCGGGCGTCGTGACACTGCAGGATCTGTTCGAGGAGGTCGTCGGCGACATCGAAGAGGGGCCGATCGGCGCGCCCGACGTCTACCGCGACGAACAGGGACGCCTGCGCGTTCCGGGGACGATGCGGATCGACGAGCTGGGACAGGAGTTCGGGCTCGAGCTCGAACACGAGGAGGTGGACAGCGTCAGCGGACTGGTGCTGACCGTGCTCGGCAGGCCGGCGAACGTCGGCGACACGGTCCGGTACGGGAAGCTCCAGTTCATGGTGACCGCGGTCAAAGGTCACGGGGTCGAGGAATGCGCGGTCTCCCTCAGCACGCCGTGAGGCTCAGCCGACGTGAATGCGCGGCCGGCGCATCGGATTCGGCTCGGCCTGCCTCAGGACTTCGCGTGTAACCGGCGCGGTGTCCCCCTCGCCAAACGCCAGGAACTTCAACAGGTAGACGATCGGGTTCCCTTCCGTCCAGCCGAAGTAGGCGTGGGGAATCGTCCCGGTCTTGTCGCGGCAGTACAGCAGCAGCGCCGCGATGGCGTTCGGAATCGCGGGGCTGACGCAGCGGAGGACGTGGTGGCCGCCGACATTGATCCCCTTCACGTCGAGCGTCAGCGCGAACTCGGACACGTCGCCAGGGCGCACTTCGACGAAGAGGACGCGTTCCCGCGGCGAGAGGTGGTGCGACTCCTGTGCGTCGCGAAGCTTGCGCTCGTACTCGTCCGGCAGACCGGTGTTCGGGCGGTTGGCGATGATGCGGACCGGCGAGTCCGCGGCGTCGCTGATGAAGCGGTCGGCCGCGACGTCCGTGTGAACGCCACGAATGCGCAGCTCGGTCGAACGCGCGACGCGCGAGATGAGCGACGTCACGATGATCGTCACGATGAACCATGAAGCGATCTTCACGCCGTCGGGACGCTCAATGATGTTCAACACGGTGGTGTAGACGAAGACGAGCGTGATGAATACGAAGGCAAGCCGTTGACGCGGTTTGTCCCAGACGAGCAGCGTCACGGCCACCGCCCCAGAAGTGATCAGCACCAGCACGCCCGTGGCATAGGCGCCGGCCTGCGCATCGACGTCTGCGTGGAACAGCCACGTGATCAGGAACATGATCGCGGTGAAGAGCAGGACCAGCGGTCGCGTCGCCTTCGTCCATTCGGGCGCCATGCCGTACCTGGGCAGGTATTTCGGCACGAGATTCAGCAGCCCTGCGAGCGCGGACGCACCGGCAAACCACAGGATCGAGATCGTGCTCATGTCATAGATCGTCCCGAACTCCTCTCCGAGGAGCTGGTGCGCCAGATACGCGAGGGCGCGTCCGGACGCGGCCCCCCCTTTCGCGAACGCCTCGGCGGGAATCAGCAGCGTCGTCGCGATCGAGCTGCCGAGGAGCAGGATGCTCATGATGATCGCGGCGGTGCTGAGCATCTTCTTCGTGTTTTGCACGCGCCCCGCAATTGCGCCTTCTGGATCGGTCCCCCCCTTGACGAGCGGCATCACGGCCACGCCGGTCTCGAAGCCCGAGAGGCCCAGCGCAAGCCTGGGGAAGACGAGAAAGGCGGCGACGAGCATCATCAACGGATTGGAGTGCTGCGTGAACAGCGCGTCCCACCAGCGCGGAAAGTAGTCGGGATGCTGGATGACTTCGACAAGCGCCCGTCCGATGACGGCGACGTTCAGGACCAGGTACACGCCGACGATGCCGACGGCGAGACCGATGGCTTCCTTGAAGCCTTTCAGGAATACCGCGGACAGCAGTGTCAGCAGCACGAGCGTCATTCCCATCTGGTGATGGAACACCGCGGGGAAGAATGGATTGCCGATCACGTGCGCCGTCGCATCCGCGGCGGAGAGCGTGATGGTAATCACGAAATCGGTGGCGGCAAATCCCAGCAGGCACAGCACGAATGCCTTGCCCCGCCACCGCGGAAGCAGCTCCTCCAGCATCGAGATGCTGCCCTGGCCGTTCGGGCTGTTCTCCGCGACCCGCCAGTAGATCGGCAGTGCGCCGAAGAGCGTCAGCAGAACGAGGATGAACGTCGCAACCGGAGAGAGGAAGCCCGCCGCAAGAAACGCGATCCCGGGCTGGTACCCGAGCGTGGAGAAGTAATCCACCCCGGTGAGACACATGACCTGCCACCACGGATACTGATGCGCGTGCACCTTCGCGCCGACAGGCTCGCGGAGTCCTTCGAAGAACCACCGGTTCATCCGGACGCGCGACCTGGGGGACGGAGCGTAGCGGACGGTCATGGCGCTCCCATCACGAGCGGGATGACGGCACGGCGACAGCGCGCGATGACAGCGCTGCGGGATCTGGACTTCTGATCTGTTGAGGGCAATCGCAGCCGCGCGATGATCATGGCAGGCTTCCGGTAACGCCGACGGGGTTAGCTGACGGGCTAGGACTCGGAAGTGTCCTTCGGCTGGTGCCGATACGCCCCTGGAGAACAGTGTCTCCTCTGGGTCCCCCGGTTTCGCGAGTGGCGCGAAATTAGGCCAATTCCAGCCTACGCCTCAGCCTTGGAGCCTGTCAACCGGTAGAACTGGCAGTAAGAGGACCGGACAAACCGGAAAAAGGCACCCGGACAGCGAGATACCCGGTGTGAGCTTACCCGAGGTGGATACGCGGCCTCTTCAGTGGATTGGGTTCGGCCTGCCGGAGCACTTCGCGCGTCACCGGCGCGGTATCTCCTTCACCGAATGCCAGGAACTTGAGGAGGTAGGCAATCGGATTACCCTCCGTCCAGCCGAAGTACGCATGCGGGATTCGCCCCGTTTCGTCGCGCAGATAGAGCAGGAGCGCCGCGATCGCATTGGGAATTGCGGGGCTCACGCAGCGCAGCACGTGATGACCCCCGACGTCGACCCCTGAGACGTGCAGGCGCTGACTGAAATCAGACACATCCCCCGGCCGGACCTCCACGAACAGAACACGGTCATCCGGTGTGAGGTGATGCGCGTCGCGCGCTTCCCTGAGCTTGTGCTCGTACTCGGCGACATCCCCCAGGTCCGGGCGGTTCGCGATGATCCGCACGGAATTCCCTCCAGCCTCACGGATGAACTCCCGCGCCGTGTCATCCGGGTCCACGGCGTGGATGCGCAACTCCGTCGATCGCAGCACGCGTGAGACGAGCGACGTCATCACGATCGAGACGATGAAGACCGACGCGATCTTGATCCCTTCGGGCCGCTCGACGATGTTCACGACGGTGGTGTAGCCGAAGACGACCGTCAGGAACATGAATCCCATCCAGGCACGCTTCTGATGCCACGCCGCCAGCGTGACGGCCAGGGCGGCCGATCCCATCAGCACGAGCACACCCGTGGCGTACGCGCCTCCCTGCGCCGTGACGTCGGCCTTGAACAGAATCGTGACGAGGAAGGTGACGAGTGTGAAGATGACCACCAGTGGACGATGGGCCTTGGCCCACTCCGGCGCCATCCCGTATCGAGGCAGGTACCGCGGGACGAGGTTGAGGAGCCCCACCATGGCCGAGGCACCGGCAAACCAGAGGATGGCCACGGTGCTCAGGTCGTAGACCGTGCCGAACGCTTCGCCGAGATGCTCGTGCGCGAGATACGCCAGCGCGCGGCCGTACGCCTCCCCCCCTTCCGCGAACGCCTCCGGCGGGATCAACATCGTCGTGATGACGCTCGTGCCGACGAGCATCACGCTCATCGTGATGGCCGCAACGGTGAGCAGGGCTTTGGTGTTCCTGATGCGGCCCGTCGGATGGCTTTCGGTGTCGCCGGGATCCCCCTGCACGAGCGGCATCACCGCCACGCCGGTCTCGAATCCCGACAACCCGAGCGCCAGGCGCGGGAAGAGCAGCATCGCAAAAATCACCATCGACACCGGGCTGCCGTGCTGGGCGGTTGCCAGCGCCGCCCACAGCGAGAAGAACTCGGGATGCCGCACAAGATGATGGATTCCCCAGACGAGCACCACGACGTTCAGCAACAGGTACACGGCCACGATGGGCACCGCGAGACCCACGGCTTCGCGAAAGCCCTTCAGGAACACGCCCCCCAGGCCGGCCAGGAGCAGCAGTGTCACGGCAATCGGATGCCTGATCCACATCGGCGCAAGCGGATTCTCGATCACATGCGCGGTCGCGTCCGCGGCCGACAGCGTAATCGTGATGATGAATCCTGTCGCCGCAAAACCGAGGAGACAGAGGACCAGTGCCTTGCCCCGCCAGCGCGGGAGGAACTCCTCGAGAATCGAGATGCTGCCCTGCCCGCGGGGACTGAGCTCCGCCACGCGGCAATACATCGGGAGCGCCCCGAAGAGCGTCAGCAGTACCGAGGACGAGCGTGGCCAGGGGCGACAGCGTTCCCGCCGCGAGAAAGGCAATGCCGGGCTGGTAACCAAGGGTGGAGAAGTAGTCCACACCGGTGAGACACATCACCTTCCACCACGGGGACTGGTGGGTATGCTCCTCGACCGGCGCGGCCTCGTGGACCCCTTCCAGGAACCACAGTTTGAACCGCCCCGGCTGCGGCTTGGTCAGAACGTCGCTCATGTAATCGTCAGATCTCGCCCTGCGCCGCGGCGAGCGCGAGCTCCTCGTCGGAGGCTTCGACGAACTCCCCCTCCCACTTCGCGATCACGACCGTGGCGAGACAGTTCCCGATCACGTTCGTCATCGTCCGCGCCATGTCCATCAGCTCGTCGACGCCAAGGATCAACGTGACGCCTTCGAGCGGCAGTCCGTACGACGCCAGTGTCCCGGCCAGGATGACGAGCGATGCACGGGGCACGCCGGCCACACCCTTGCTGGTGAGCATCAGCGTGAGGAGCATCGTGATCTGCTGGCCGACCGTCAGCTGGACACCCGCTGCCTGGGCGACGAACACGGCCGCGAGCGAGAGATACAGCGTGGTGCCGTCCAGGTTGAAACTGTATCCGAGCGGCAGCACGAACGACACGATCCGCCGCGGGACGCCGAGCCGCTCGAGCACCTCCATCGCACGCGGCAGCGCAGCCTCGCTCGACGTGGTGGAGAAGGCGATGATAGCCGGCTCCTTGACCGCCCGGATGAACTTTCGAATCGGGACCCTGAAGATGAGCGCAATCGGGAGGAACACCCCGAGGATCAGGACGGCCAGGGCGATGTAGAGCGTCGCCACCAGCCAGGCGAGGTTGTAGAGCACGCCCAGCCCGCCGTGGCCCACCGTGTACGCGATCGCCGCGCCGACCCCGATGGGGGCGTAGTGCATGACGATGTTCGTGAACTTGAACATCGTTTCGGCGACGACCTCACACCAGGCGACGACGGGGCGCCCCTTTTCGCCAATCATGCCGAGCCCGATGCCGAAGAGGACGCTGAAGACGACGATCTGGAGCACGTCGCCGCGCGCCATCGCGTCGAACACCGACTCGGGCACGACGTGCAGCAGGATCTGATCCCACGTCTGCGCCTTCGCGGTGATCTCGGAGTGCTGGCCCATCGGCAGGTTCACGCCGACGCCCGGCTTGGTGATGTTCACCGCGACCAGCCCGATGATGAGCGCCAGGGTGGTCACGACTTCGAAGTAGATGAGCGCGCGCATGCCCATCCGGCCGACGATCTTGAAATGCCCCGCGCCCGCGATACCCGCCACCAGCGTGGCGAAGATGAGCGGCGCAATGACCATCTTGATCAGCCGGAGGAACAACTGGCTGAACGGGCGGAAATAGATCGCCCATGTCGGGTGATAGGCCTCGACCGCCGCGCCGGCGATGATGCCGAGGACCAGGCCGAGGAAGATTTGCTGTGTGAGTGTGAGGCCGCGGCGCGGGGGCGCCGTCGACTCAGCCTGTGCCATTCTGTGGGCGTCCTCCCCGGTTGCTCCGGGCATCGAGGGATCTTACTCGAAAGATCCGCGAGGAGGGCGGTCCGTCCGGCAGTTCAGTGCGTTCGCGGCAGCCCCGGACCCAGTACCGAGTGGTGTGGGGGCCGGCGGCGGCGTGAGGACGGCGGCCGAGCGGACGCAGTTGCGCCCGGCGGCTTTCGCCTCGTACAGCGCGCGGTCGGCGCGATCGATGATCTCGGCAGGCTGCTGGATTTCCCCTTTGTGGACCGTGGCGGTGCCGACGCTGACGGTGATGGACACGCGCTCCCCGGACACCATCATGGCCACCTGCTCCATCTCACCGCGGATCCATTCCGCGACGCGGGCCGCGCCCCCCTCGGCGGTGTCGGGCAGCACGATCACGAACTCATCGCCGCCGTACCGGCAGCGAGTGTCGCTTCGCCGGAGCACCTGCCGCATCCGCTGGCCGACGGCGGCGAGCACGCGATCACCACAGAGGTGCCCGTGCAGGTCGTTGATGCGCTTGAAATGATCGACGTCGAAGATCACCAGCGATACCGAGTTGCCGCTGCGCCGTGAGCGCGAGAGCTCCCCCTCGAGAACTTCGATGGCGTGCGCCCGGTTGTAGCACCCGGTCAGGGCGTCCTTGACGCTGTGGTCGCGGACTTCCGCAAAGAGCTGCGCATTCCGCAGCGCGATGCCGAGCAGGACGGCCGCAGCGCCGACGCTCTGACGCGTCGTCTGCGTCTCCGAGCCAATCGGGATGCCAATCACCGCCGTGATGCGTTCGTTGACCACGATCGGGAAGCAGGCGTGCCCGCTCTCTTCTGCGCCGTCCCGGTGGTCACGCTCCTGAGCGGGTCGCTGACTGACGACATCCGCGAGTCCTTCGACCACTCCGGCTGGCCACCGCAGGCAGGCACTGTCGACGAGGCGGTCCCAGCCGGAGTCGCTCCGCAGGACCACCCACGCATCGGTTCCCCTCGCGATGGCCGGCAGGTGGCGCAGGATGGCCTCGCGAACCGCGTCGGTCGAGAGCGCGCGGGACAGCGCCTGTCCGAACACCATCAGGTGTTCGAGCTCCTCGGCACGGGCCCTGGCGATCCTCGCCTCTGCCGCCGCCGCCGACGCTTCGGCCTTCATTTCCCGCCGCCGCGCATACTGATGGAAGACGAACATGACCGTCAGGATGAGGAGCGCCGGGCGCAGGGAGACCCCGTAGTGGAGCTCGGCTTCCGAAGCGGCGTCGAAGATGTTCAGCAGCGACCGCTGAAAGACCACCACCAGCGCGAGCAACAGGCCGGCGAACAGAAATGGGTCCTGGCGGCCCAGGACGCGCATGCGCATACCCCGCGTGAGGCAGGGGCCGTGCCAACCTCATCGGCCGCTGTGGCTCAATAACTCTGGGGGATAAATCAGGCGAGCATCCGTGCGGCGCGGACCTGGGCGCACACGAGGCACACGGACAGGACGACAAAAAGCGTCGTCCCCGACAAAAACCGTCAGCGGCGGAGTCACGGGTCAGAGCCAGAGCGAGCGGGCGGTCAGCTCACGGGGGTCCAGTCCCGCGGCCCGGCCAAGCTGGCGCTGTCTCTCCGGGAGCGATATCGCGAACCGCCATTCGCGGGATTCCCCGCCGGCCGCGGTGATGGCCTTTTCCCAGCCGCTCCACCACCCCGCCATCCGCCTGGCGATCGGTTCGATGATGAGCACCCGGGTGCCGCGCTGATGGGCGTCGAGCAGGCGGGGTAGCCATGAGGCGCGAACCGGATCGGGCAGCTCGTTCATCGTATAGGCCGCGAGGATGCCCGTTTCCGGACCGGGACGCACGCGTATGCGGTCTACGTCTCCCTTGACGGCCCGGCCGTTGACGCCCAGCGCGCGGTAGGTCCACTGCGCCTCGCCAACCGCCCAGGCGTTGCGATCGATCCCGTGAACACCACACCGCGGACACTCGAGTGCCCACGCGGCGCCGGCGGCGCCCGTCCCGCACCCGAGATCGGTGAGCGCCGTGATCCCGTTCGCACCTGCCAGCGCGCGGACCACGTCGCGGGTGACGAGAAAGTGGAGCGGGGCGTAGAACAGGGCGAACGCCGCGCGCTTGCCGGCGCTGTCCAGCGCTCCGCCGGACACCAGCTTGCTCCTGCGTTCCACGTAGCACGAGGACAACGCACGAAGCGCGCGCGCGGCTTCCGAGGACGTGAGGTTGGCGAGATGACGGCCCTCGAGCTCGCGAAGCCAGCGAGCGACACGGTCGTCATCGATTTCAGGCGTCATGGCAACCGGCGCTCGTCTCGCGAACCGCACTGGACGGCAGCGGCCGCGGGAGTTATGGCTTCATCCGGTTTCCGTCGGCGTCGTAGATCTCGAGCTCGCCCTTCGTCTTCAGGATGTCGGTAATCTTCGTCGCATCGCCGACGGCGACGATCTGCAATCGATCGGGCGCCCAGTACTTCCGTGCCGCGGCCTGCGCCTGCTCCGGAGTGACCGCCATGACACGTGCCGGATAGGTGTCCCAATAGTCTGCCGGCAATCCGTACACCCAGTTCTCGATGTAGTAACCGAGGACCTGCTGTGGATTCTCCAGGGCCAGCGCGAAGCTGCCGACAATCGCCCGCTTCACATCGGCGAATTCGTTGGCGGGTATCGGAGTCTCGCGAAGCGTGGTCACTTCGGCGAGCAGATCCGTCAGCGCCGGCTGGGTGACATCGGTCCGCACGCTGGTGCTGGCGGACCAGGCGCCCCGGTACTGCGTGGCCGAGAAGGAGCTGCCGACGCCGTACGTGTAGCCCTTCTCTTCGCGCAGATGGCGGAACAGTCGCCCCATCGTCCCGCCGAGCACGCGATTGACGACCGTCAGCGCCGTGTAGTCAGGGTCCGTCCTGACCATCGACTGCGTCCCGACCGTCAACGTCGTCTGGACCGATCCCGGACGCGCGACGAGGAACACTTTCGGCGGACCGATCGCCTGCGGATCGGTTACGGCCTCTTTTTTCACACCGGCCTTCGCCCATCCAGCGAGCTTCGCCTCGACGAGCTTGCGCGCCTCCGCGAGTGAGATGTCGCCGGCGAATGCAATGGCGGCCTGATCCGGCACGTAACGCGTCTTGTGGAACGCCCCGAGGTCCGTGGGGGTGATCGCGTCGAGGTTCGCGGCGGTCGGCGACACGCGGCCGGCCGGGTGCGCGCCGAACACGGCGCGGTTGAACGTTTCGGCCGCGAGAAAATTCGGATTGGCGCGGTTCTGGACGAGACCCGCCTTGGTTCGCGTCTTCAGTCGCTCCCATTCCTCCGGCGCGAAGGTCGGGTTCAGCAGGACGTCCACCGTCAGGTCCATGAGCTTGTCGAAGTTCTCGGTCAGCGAGTTGCCGGAGACCGAGGCCGCGACGCCGGACAGGCCGCTCCCGATGTTCAGCGTCGCCGACATTGTCTCGAGCGTCTCCGAAATCTGCGGAGACGTGCGCGTCTTCGTGCCTTCCCGCATCAGCTGGGCGGTGTAGCTCGCGAGTCCGATCTTGTCGCTGGGATCGAAGTAGCCTCCCGCGCCCGGGATGATGATCTGGAACGCGATCTGCGGCAGCCGCCGATCTTCGAGGACTATCAGGTGGAGGCCGCTCGCGAGGTCAGCCTCCTGGGGACGCGGCAGCTTGACCTTGAGGAGATCGTTCGAGACCGGCGCCTTGCCCTTCAGCACCATTTGCGTGGTGGACGGCTGTGGCGCTCCCCCGGAAGGCTGGGGTGGTCCCTGCGCTCCGGACGTGGTTGCGCAGAGTGCGATCGCGAGCATCGCCGTCGGGACGGTCCGGTTCGCCATCACAGGCCTCCCTTCTGCTCCGCAGCCTTCGGCATCGTCAGCACGACCGTGCGCCCGGTTTTTGTCAGGTACTCGCGTGCGACACGCTGCACGTCGGCCGCCGTCACCCGGGCCATGCGTTCCTCCTGCGTGTTGATGCGATCGGGCTGGTCGTAGAAGAGCGCATCCTGCGACAACTGGACTGCCTTGGTGATCGAGCTTCCGAGGCTGCTGACGAAGGCGCGCCTCGCGCTCGTCCGCGCTTTCTCGATCTCCCAGGCCGCAACCGGCTCGGTCTTCAGCCGCTCGATCTCCACGTCGATGGCCGCTTCGAGATCCGCCACCGTCTTGCCGGGGATGACCGTTCCGATGATCCGGAAGAGGCCGGGGCCCCTCGACTCGCCGGAGAAGGCCGACACGCCGCTCGACAGCTGCTTCTGCCGGACGATCGCCTCGTAGAAGCGGCCGCTGCGCCCGCCCGAGAGAATCGTCGCCAGGACCTCGATCGTATCGGTGTCGGGCGACGAGCTCGGAGGAATCTTGTACGCCATGTCAATCCGCGGCAGCCGCGCGAGCCCGTCCTCCAGCGTCAGTCGTCGCTCTTCTTTCTGCGGCGGCTCCGACATGTCCACGGCCGCGGGCGCCGGCTGCTGCGGAATCGCGCCGAAGTACTTCTCCATCTTGGCGAGCGTGGTCTTCGTGTCGACGTCGCCGACGATCCCGATGACGGCGTTGTTCGGCGCGTAGTACGTCGTGAAAAATGCCGCGACGTCCTCCACGCTTGCCGCGCTCAGATCGGCCATCGAACCAATCACCGAGTGTTCGTAGGCGAAGTTTTCGTACGCGAGATCCTCGACCGCCTCGAACGTCTTGCCGTACGGTTGATTGTCGACACCGCTCCGACGTTCCTCCTGGACCGCGTTCCGCTGGTTCTCCAGGTTCTCGCTGGTGATCGCGAGCGACTTCATCCGATCCGCTTCGAGAAACAGCCCGAGATCGAGCTGGTTCGCCGGGAGCGTTTCGTAGTACATCGTCCGGTCCTTGTTCGTCGTGCCATTCATCGACCCGCCGTTCATGAAGATCAGATACGGATGCTCGTTCTGGCCGACACTCTCGGATCCCTTGAACATCATGTGCTCGAAGAGATGCGCGAAGCCGGTGCGGCCCTTGCGCTCGTCGCGGGAGCCGACGTTGTACTGGACGACGAGGGAGTAGACCGGTGCAGAGTGATCTTCGGAGATGATCACGCGCAGGCCGTTCTTGAGTTTTGTGTCGGTGAAGCGAACCTTGCCGACCGGCGCGACGCCGGCGCCGAGCGCGGCCACGAGGCAGACTGACAGCAGTCGGAGCGGGGTGCTCATCGGTGACTCCTCGGGAGAATGTGTAGACGGTGGAGGGCGGAGATGTGACCCGCCCCGCCCGCGCGCCTGCACGACGAGTCAGAAGTATACCGTCGGATGAGGTGCGCGGCGTGACTCTGAAGTACCTGGCTTGGGGAAGTCCGGCAGCCTTCGCGTGTCAGGACCAGGCTGGCTTGCCGAGCCGTAGCTCGCGCTCTGTGGCAAGCGTGAGCGAAGGCTGGGCCCACCGGTCGTCCCCGCGGTGATTCGAGTCCCTATTCGCTCCGGAGAGCCGCGATCGGATCCACGCGCGTCGCGCGGCGCGCGGGCAGATAACAGGCGAGCAGGGCGACAGCGGTGAGGAGGACGGTCGCACCTGATCCCACCAGTCCGCTGCTGATCTCCATGCTCGGAAGTACCGACCCGAGCAAGCGCGACAACGCGAATGCGCCAACGAGACCGACCGCCACGCCGATCGCGACAATGCGGGCACCTGACGCCAGGATCAGGCCGAGTACGTTCCGGACCTGCGCTCCGAGCGCCATCCGCAGCCCGATCTCGTCGGTACGCTGCGCCACCATGCGCGTCATGGCTCCGTAGATCCCGAGGGCCGCGAGCAGCAGCCCGAGCACCGCGAATACCCCCAGCAAACGCGCGACCAGAGAGACTGAGGAGGTCACTTCGTCCATGCTGTTCGTGGCCGTCCTGAGCCTGCGCACGACGAGATCGGCATCCAGCTCTCCGATCGCCGACCGGATCGCAGGAATGATCGTGCCCGGAGCTCCGGCACCGACGCGTACGGCGAGCATCAGCCCACGGCGCGGATCCTGCGTAGTCGGTTGGTACAACTGATACGGTGCGGGTTCCCTGGAAAAGTCGATGGACCGCACGTCGGCGACGACCCCGACGACCTCCATCCACCTGCGGGGCTCAGCGTCGGCAAAGGCCACGCGCCTGCCCAGCGAACTGCCGTCCGGGAAGAGCCGGCGCGCCATCGATTCGCTGATGATCGCGACCCTGGACGATGCGGCGGTATCGGTGTCGTTGAAGAGGCGGCCCGCGACGACACGGGTGCCGGTCACGTCAAAGTACAAGGGAGAGATTCCGTTGTACTTCGCCGTCACTGGTGTGGCTTCTCCCGCGTCGCCGACGTAGTGCGCGGTTGCTCTGAGGCCCATGTAGGGCAGGCCGTAGCTGATGCTGACGGATTCCACACCCGGGGTGCGCCTCACGCGCTCGATCGCCCGCTGCTGAAACTCGATCACGTCGGCGTCCTTGGGGTACCGCCCCTCGGGAAGTCCGAACTCCGCCTGCGCGACGCGATCCGCGCTCCACCCGTACTGCTGCGACCACATCAGCTGCGCGCCTCGACCGAAAAACGCGGCACCGGCCAGCAGGATCATCGCGAGCGCGAACTGGCCGACGAGGAAAGCGTTGCGCGCGCGAATGTGGCCGCGAGCCGCCGTCGCACCGCGTCCGCCGCTCTTGAGCGTGTCGCTGAGGCTGATCCGACGGGTAAACAGCGCCGGAGCCACCGAACAGAACAACACCGTCGACAATGAGGCGGCCACAGCAAAGGCCAGAACCCGCCAGTCCATGGGGAGCTGCGGTCCGCCGCCATCGACGACGACCGATTGCAGCCAGCCGGTCGTCCAGGCGGCGACGAGCACGGCGCCGACGCCGCCAGCCGTGGCGATGATCAGGGACTCCAGCACGACCGTCCGTATCAGTTGCAGGCGCGACGCGCCCAGTGCGGTGCGTACCGCGAACTCCCGGGCACGATCGATCGACCGCGCAAGCAGGACGTTCGCGAGATTCGAGCAGGCGATGAGGAGCACGCAGGCCGACAGCCCCAGGAGCATCGCGAGAATCGCACGGCCGGTAGGGCCCGTGTTCGAGTCCGGCAATGCTTCGCTGCGCCACCCGGTCCCGGCACTCGCGGCCGGCGAGTCCGCCGCCATCCGCGCACCCATCGATGCGATGAACGCCTGCATCTGCGGGTCAGAGACTCCCTGGCCGCGCCGGCCAAGCACGGTGAGCGTATGAGTCGTGCGATCGGTTCGCGCTGCATCGTTGAAACTCAACGGACTGAACAGGCCGGTCCGGCCAAACAGCCTGTGGTCGCTGGCGGAAGGCGGGAGGATGCCGATCACTTCGTAGGCGCCACCGTTGCTCTGGACGGTTCGACCGACGACGTCGGGCGCTCCCGCGAACAGGTCCTGCCACAGCGCCGTGCTGATGAGGACCACGCGATCGTTGCCGGGCGTCTCGTTTTCGTGACGGAACGACCGACCGCGCGTGGGCTGCACCCCCAGCACGTCGAACAGATCCGCAGACACCTGGAACCACGCGACCGACCGGTCGGAGTCCGACAGCGCCAGGTTCGCCGGCCGGTACGCGGCAAAACGACCGGGCTCGCTCTCGGCCTGCCTGAGAGCCAGATACTCCGCCGGAGAGAAGCCGCCCGACTGGTCCTCGGCCGTCGTGCGAAACACCCTCACGAGACTCGCCGGTTCCTGAAATGGGAGCGGCCGGAACATCAGCGCGTTCATAAAGGCGAACATCGAAGTGTTCAGGCCGATGCCGAACATCAGCGTCAGCACCGCGACGGCGGTGACCAGAGGGTTGCGGCGGAGCGTGCGCCAGGTGTATCGCAGGTCCTGCCACAAGCCGGCGAACACCCCGCCTCCCACGACTCCCGGCGGTGGTGACGCGTGCCACTGTGCCTGCCGAAGAGTGCCCAGTCGCGGTGCGAGAAGATCCGCCCGCTCGAACTCTGCGCGGGTGAGCGCGGTCGCGGCGTCAGGGTCCACACCCTCGACGAGCAGCTCCTGCCGGCGATCGGCGAGATGCTGAGACAGTTCGTCGACGATGGAGGCTTCGCGGGCAGGCGAGAGGCGCAGACTGGCCAGACGGGGGCGGATCTCCGAGGCCCAGTCATGCATGGTCGCCCCCTGTGACGAGCCGTACGCTTTCGACAAAGTTGGCCCACGTCTGCCGCTGCCGCGCCAGGATGCGCCGTCCCTCGGCCGTGAGTTTGTAGTACCGGCGTCGTCGCTCGCCCGCCTTCTCGATCCACGTCCCCTGGATCCACTCCCGCTCTTCCAGGCGATAGAGCAGCGGGTAGAGCGAGTCGATGTGGAACGTGAGCTGGCCGCGCGACCGGGTCTGTATCAGCTTGCTCAGGTCATAGCCGTGGCGGGCACGCGCCTCGAGCAGCGAGAGGATCAGCAGCTCGCCGGCGCCCTTCTTCAACTCGCGGTCAAGTCCGCGGGTGTCAATGTCTGGCATAGACAGATAGTATCTAGACAGATATTCGGTGTCAATGCATGAGATCGGGGATCGGGACTCGGGACTCGCGATTCGGGACTCGCGATTCGGGATTCGGGGACCCCTGACCGGCCCTGCCGCACCCGTCTGACGAACTTGTCGTAAGATCTGATGTTCGTGCTGCTTGCGAGAACGCCCGACGAGCATGGAGAGGTGGCCGAGTGGTTTAAGGCGGCGGTCTTGAAAACCGTTGAACTCGAAAGGGTTCCGGGGGTTCGAATCCCTCCCTCTCCGCCACCCGCCGTCAGGGTTTCGCGATCGCCTCGAGTCCACCCATGTACGAACGGAGCGCTTCGGGAATCTTCACGGAACCGTCTGCCTGCTGGTAGTTCTCGAGGATGGCGATGAGCGTGCGGCCCACGGCGAGCCCCGAGCCATTCAGCGTGTGAGCGAATTCCGCCTTGCCGGTGCCGGCGGTCCGGAACTTGATATTCGCCCGCCGCGCCTGGAAGGCCTCGGTGTTGCTGCAGGACGAAATCTCGCGATACGTCTTCTGGCTGGGGAGCCAGACCTCGATGTCGTAGGTCTTCGCAGACGCAAACCCCATGTCGCCGGTGCACAGCAGCATGGTGCGGTACGGCAGCTCGAGCCGTTTGAGAATCTCTTCGGCGTTGGCCGTCAGCGATTCCAGTTCCTCGTGGGAGTGATCCGGGTGGCTGAACTTGACGAGCTCCACCTTGTCGAACTGGTGCTGCCTGATCAAACCGCGGACGTCCGCTCCGTAAGAGCCGGCCTCCGATCGAAAGCAAGGCGTGTACGCCGTGTAACGAATCGGCAGCACGCGGCCGTCGAGAATCTCCCCGCGGTGCAGGTTGGTCAGCGGCACTTCGGCCGTGGGAATCAGATAGAGATCCCATTCGCCCGCTATCTTGAAGAGGTCCTGTTCGAATTTCGGCAGGTTCCCCGTTCCGCGAAGCGCGTCCGCGTTGACGAGGAACGGCGGCTCGACTTCCAGGTATCCGTGCTCACGGGTGTGGAGGTCGAGCATGAAGTTGATGAGCGCGCGGGCAAGCCGCGCTCCGGCTCCCAGCAGCACGGAAAACCTGGAACCAGACATTTTCGTCGCGCGCTCGAAGTCGAGAATCCCGAGCGCGGGACCAAGCTCCCAATGAGGACGCGGCTCGAAGTCGAAAGGCCGTGGCTCGAGGTGGCGACGGACCTCCACGTTGTCGTCAGCGCTCGCCCCCACAGGGACGCTGGCGTGCGGGAGATTGGGAAGGTTCATCAGCAGCGCCGCGCGCTGCAGTTCGACGGTGTCGACCTCGTTTTCGAGCTGCCGGATACGCTGCGCCCTCGCCTTGTTTGCCGCGAACACGGATGACGCATCGAGCCCCTGGCGCTTTGCGCGCGCGACCTCGTCGCCGGAGGCGTTCTGTTCGCGCTTCAGTCCCTCCATCTCGGGAATGAGGCGGCGGCGGCGCGCCTCGAGCGCAGCGATCTGCTCCAGCTCGGCATCGGGCTCGAGGCCGCGGCTGCGCAGGCCGGCCCGGACGGCTTCGATGTGATCGCGCACGTAGGCGGCGTCGAGCATGCGGTCGATCCTATAACGGAACCCCGACACCTACCATGCGGTGCCGATCCTGGGATACGATTCCAACCGCTCGGGACTCGGATTCGGGACTCGAGATCAGGGATTAGGATTAGGGATTCAGATGAGCACGATTCGGAAGGCTGTTTTTCCCGCCGCAGGACTCGGAACCAGGTTCCTCCCAGCCACGAAGGCACAGCCCAAGGAGATGCTGCCGCTCGTCGACACGCCGATCATCCAGTACGGCGTCGAGGAGGCGCTGGCGTCGGGTGTCGACAACATCATCCTGGTGACCGGCCGCGGCAAGAATGCCATCGAGGATCATTTCGACGTGTCCGTCGAGCTCGAGACGTTCCTCGAAGCCCGCGGGAAGAAGGAGCTGCTCGCGCAGATCAGGAAGATCTCGAATCTCATCAACTTTGCGTACGTGCGCCAGGGTGAGCCGCTGGGGCTGGGCCACGCCGTGCTCGTCACGCGCAACCTCGTCGGCGACGAACCCTTCGCGGTCATTCTGGGAGACGACGTCATCGACGCCAATCCACCGGCGCTGCGCCAGATGATCGACGTCTTCGACGAAGTGAACGGTCCCGTGCTCGCCATCGAGCGCGTGCCGCGGGAGGACGTGAGCTCCTACGGGATCATCGACGCAGAGGAGATCAGGCCCGGCGTGTACCGGATCCGCGATCTCGTGGAGAAGCCGCCGCGCGACGAAGCGCCCTCGAATCTCGCCATCATCGGCCGGTACATTCTCACGCCGGACATCTTCCCGGCACTCGAAGCAACGGTCTCGGACCGGACAGGGGAAATCCAGCTGACCAACGGTCTGCGCCACCTGCTGAAGTCCCGTCCGATTTACGGCTGCCAGATCGACGGCGTCCGCCACGACACCGGCAACAAGCTGGGCTTCCTGAAAGCTGTGGTCTATTTCGCGCTGCGACGGCCGGACCTCGCCGATCAATTCCGCCACTACCTGCAGTCCATTGATCTGACGAAGTCGGAAACGACCCGGGGTTAACGTCAGGACACTAGCCCGTTTTCGTGTCTTTCGTCGTGGCTGGCGCCGGTGTGGCTGCGGTCTCGCTGCTGGAACTCGTGCTGCCTGAATCCGATGTCGCGGCCGTCTCCGACTTGCCGCTCGCGTTCTTCTCTCCCGTGTCGGTCTTGCCGCTCTCCGTCCCCGACTTCTTCGCGTAGTCGGTGATGTACCATCCGGTCCCTTTGAATTGAATCGCCGGCGACGAGGGCAGTCTGGCGACGGGACCTTCACCACAGACCGGGCAGACGTCGGGCCCCGGATCGGAGAATTTCTGGATCTTCTCGAATCGATGCTGGCACTTTCCGCACTGGTACTCGTAGAGAGGCATGGAGCGTCCTGACTTTTCGCGCAATGAATGCCGGATTGCGCATCCCGGATCCCTCAACTGTCGCATCGATCCCGAGCCCCGAATCCCGAGTCCCCGCCCACGGCGCGGCCTCGCCGTCGCTCGCAGTGATTGCACCGCGAGCGGAGGCGGGCGAATCCTGATTGTGGCTATTCGAGCATGTCGCCGTTCTGCTCCCCCAGCATGATGGCGCGGTGGAGCCACAACGGCACGGTGCCGTTCGCGAGGAGCGCATCGTGGAAGCCTCGCAGCGAGTACGCAGCGCCGGCGTGGGCTTTGTAGTCTTCGCGCAGCTTGAGGATCATCAGCTTGCCGGCGGTATAGAGCACGTATCCGGGATCGAACGTGCCGCGCTCAGCCTCACGGCGCGCGCTGCCTTCCTCCAGAAACGCCTCCTCGCGGAACACGCGCACGCCCTGCTCGACGGACATGTCCTCGCAGTGGAGCCGGATGCCGACGATCAACCGGCACAGGCGGATGAGCGCCTCGGATAGCTGCCCCAGGCGGACGACGTGGTCGTTCTTCCGGAAGCCTTCCTCGACCATCATCTGCTCGCAGTAGTGCGCCCAGCCTTCGACGAAGGCGGTGGACGAGAAGAGGATGGACTTGCGCAGCTTGGACTCGATCTGGCGCAGGTGCTGGTAGTGCAGGAAGTGGCCGGGACAGACCTCGTGAATGGAAATCGACCAGAGTGCGCCGTAGTTGAAGTCGCGGAGGTGCTCGTCCTTGCGTTCGGGCGGCCATGCCGGATCGACATCGGTGATGTAGTAGTACGCGCGCAACGGCCGCGCCTCGAACGGACCGGGCGTCCACATGCTGGCGAACGTCCACCGATAGAACTTCGGCGTCGGCGCCACCTCCACGGGTGCTCCCGGCGGGATCGTGATGAGCCGCTGGCGCTTGATGAAGTCCACGATCTCGGCCAGCTGCTGCTGCGCCACCGGTACCAGCTGCCCGGCAGGCGGGTGATCGTCCTTCGCCTTCTGCCACGCCGCGATGGGATCCCCCCCGTTGAGGCGCGACGCGACGCTGCGGAATGCCTCCTGCGTCTTCTGCAACTCGCGGGTGGCGATGGCGAGAAGCCGGTCGGCACCGAGCGTGATGCCTTCGTCCAGTCTCAGCTTCTGCTCGAATTTCTCCCGGCCCAGGCGGAAAGAGGCTTTGCTGCGGGGGGCAAGGTCGCGCTCCAGATAGTCGATGTAACCCGTGATGGAGCTCGCCGCTTCAGTCGAGGCGTCGGCCAGATCGCCGAGCAGATGCAGATCGCTCAGGTCGCCGAAGGCGCGCGGCAGGTCTTCGTCGATGAAGCGCAGCGTGCCCCGCATACTCTCGAGACCCACCTTGATGTAGATGCCGGGTGCGTCCCGGATGTTGTCGCGGGCCGACTGAATGACGCGCGGCACCTGGCGCAACTTGGACAGGACACGGCGGGCGCGCTCGGCGAGTGGCGCGTATTCGAAGAGCGCCTGCCCCGCAAGACTCGTCGCGAGGATGTCGGCATAGTGCTGGGGACTGCGTTCCCAAGGACGGACCGTCTCGAGCTCGAAGAGCCGCGCACGGATGCTCGCGTCGAGCGCAGGGCGCTCGAGACGCTCGATGTCGGTGAGGCGGGCCGGGTCAATCGCGGCCAGCCGGCGCCCGAAGCCACCCAGATCACGAATCTGGCTGTCGATGCCCTGACGGCTCAGATCCTCGAGGAGGTCGTCGTGCAGGTGAACGCCATCGAACGTCGCGCTGGTTGGATGGGTCTCATATAGGTACGACAGGTATTCGTCGACGAAGTGCGGCAAGGGTTCGGCTGAATACATTTGGTACAATCGGCGCGTTGCATCATGCCCGGCACCCTCTATGTGGTCGCTACACCTATTGGCAACCTGGAGGATGTCACGCTACGGGCCCTTCGCATCCTGCGGGAAGTGTCCCTCATCGCGGCGGAAGACACCCGCCGGACAGCACGGCTCCTCCAACACTACTCCATCTCGACGCGCACGACGAGCCTGCACGAGCACAACGAACGGAGCCGGACACCCTCGCTGATCGGCCGCCTTCTCGCGGGTGAATCGGTGGCCCTGGTGTCGGACGCGGGCACGCCGATCGTGTCGGATCCCGGGTCGCATCTGGTCGCGGCGGCGCACGCCGCGGGAATCCGAGTAGAGCCGATTCCGGGCGCAAGCGCCTTCGTCGCAGCCCTTTCTGCGTCAGGGCTGGTGCAAGGGGAGTTCGTCTTCGCAGGCTTCCCGCCAAATAGGTCAAAAGCCAAACACGACTGGTTCAGAAGGCTGGCCGAAGAAACCCGTGTAATTGTCATCTACGAAGCCCCTCACCGGATCCGAGCGACTTTGGAGGTGATGCTTGAAACCCTTGGTGATCGGGTTGTCCTTGTCGCTCGGGAGGTCACCAAGGCTCACGAGCAATTGGTTGTTCGGCCTATTTCAGAGTTCCTGTCCACAGAGCTCATCGAGCGAGGGGAGTTCACGGTCGTAATTTCGGTCAAACAGCCGATAACAACGGCTGTCTGTCTTCCATCGGCTGCGGAGATGGCACATGAATTTGGCGTATTGACCTATAATTGTGCGATGTCCCGCCGTCAGGCATTGAAGGTGCTCGCGACTCGATACAACTTGCCGGCGCGAGCCATCTTTAGCCTGTTGGAGGAAGCTAAGTCGGCGGTCGAATGACCTACATGGAATAACTGGACCCCGAATTCTTCGCGCGCAGCTTGACCCCCCTCTCCGTGTTTTGTTACTGTCGCATTCCCGGGGCCAGCCCTTCAGGAGGCGAATGGCAAAGCAGCGTCGGTCGGCAACGTCGGTCGCGAAGCGCACGCGAACCGCGAGGCCGGCTACAGTCAAGAAGGGGCCGGCTCGAAAGAAGCCGGCCGCAAAGAAATCAGGCACGGTCAGGACGGCCGCGCGAAAGGCCGCCCCGAAGGTGGCCGGTAAGCGATCCGCGAAGCCGGCCGCCGCTTCGCGTCCCCGCCGCGCCATACCGGCCAGGCCGGAGCCACCCGTCGCGGCCCCGGCGCCCGCGCCGGCCGCCAGAAAACCCGGCTTCTACGAGGCCGTCGCCATCTACGAACGCGGCGTCCAGGCGCTCCAGCGGCACGACTACGAGGGGGCGGCGGGCTTCTTCCGGACAGTGCTCGAGCGCTACCCGGACGAACGCGAGCTGCTCGAGCGCGCGCGGCTGTATCTCCGCGTGTGCGAGCGCGAAACCGCCAGGCAGCCGACAGCCCCGAAGACACCCGCGGAACGCGTCTACGCCGCCACCGTCGCGCTCAACTCGGGGGACCACAACGGCGCACTGGATCATCTCCAGCGGGCACTCGGTGAGGACCCTGAGAGCGATCACGCCCACTACATCATGGCCGTGGCGCTCGGGATGCGCGGGCGGGCCGACGAGGCCCTCGATCACCTCCGGCGGGCCATCGGCCTGAATCCGGACAATCGCGGCCTGGCGCGCGAAGACCCCGACCTGGAATCCATCCGGGCTCACGAAAGTTTCGGCGCGGCGCTCAATACGCCACCGGTCGCGAATCGCCGCAGGGTGCCCCGCCGGCACTGACGCGGGCGCGTCCCCCGCTCCGCAGGGTACACTAGCGATCCCCCATGCCGGACTCGCCAGCTATCCACATTGTCGTGCTCGCAGCCGGCAAGGGCACCCGGATGAAATCGGATGTGCCCAAAGTGCTCCACCGGGCCGCCGGACTTCCCTTGATCGACCACGTTCTGCGCGCGGCCGACTCACTCTCCCCCCAATCCATCGTCGCTGTCGTCGGGCACGGCGCGGACGAGTTGAAGTCTGCGCTCGGGGAACGGCTGGGCCTGTCGTTTGCAGTGCAGGAGCCGCAGCTGGGTACGGCCCACGCGCTGCTTCAGGCGGAACCGCAGCTCGCTGGCGCCACAGGCATCGTCGTGCTCTTGTACGGTGATGTCCCACTGCTCGGCGCCTCGAGCCTGAGGGAGCTGGTCCGCACGCACCAGGAGCGCCGGGCCGCCGCGACAGTGCTGACGGCGATTGTCCCGGCGCCCGACGGGTACGGCCGGATCGTCCGGGACGAGAAGGGGATCGCGGCGATCGTCGAGCACAAGGATGCCTCTCCCGCCGAGCGCGAAATTCAGGAGATCAACAGCGGCATCTACGCGTTCGACCTCGCGCCGCTCTTTGGCGCGCTTCGCGAAATCGGGTCCTCGAACGCGCAAGGCGAGTACTACCTGCCTGACCTGGTGAAGATTTACCGGGCGCGCGGGCTGACCGTCGAGACCGTCGCGCTCGACGACGCACGCGAAATCATGGGCGTGAACAGCCGGAAGGAGCTGGCCGACGTGAGTGCAATTCTCAGAGCCGCCAAGAACGACGCGCTGATGGCCGCCGGCGTCACCATCATCGACCCGGCCACGACCTACATCGAGCCCGACGTGACGGTCGGTCCCGACACGATCATTCACCCGGGCGTCCATCTCGAAGGGCAGACGCGCGTCGGCGCGCGCTGCGAGATTCATTCCGGCGTGCGCCTGATCAATGCCTCGATCGACGACGGCGTCCTCATCAACAACTTCTGCGTCATCATCGATTCGCACGTCTCGAGAGGTGCGAAGATCGGCCCCTTCGCGCACCTCCGTCCCCAGTCCGATGTCGGCGAGGACGCGCACGTTGGCAACTTTGTCGAGCTGAAGAAAACATCCCTCGGGCGCGGGTCGAAGGCGAACCACCTCGCATACCTCGGCGACTCCACCATCGGCGAGAACGTCAACATCGGGGCCGGCACCATCACCTGCAACTACGACGGCAGGCTGAAGCATCCCACGGTCATCGAGGACGGCGCGTTCATCGGCAGCGACTCGCAGCTGATTGCGCCGGTCCGCGTCGGACGCGGGGCGTACGTCGCCGCCGGATCGTCGATTACGACTGACGTTCCGGCGGATGCGCTCGCGATTTCGCGCGGCCGGCAGGTCAACAAGGAGGGCTGGGGTTCGCGCAAGAAACGCGGCGGCTGAGCACACGGACGATCACGGATTGGGGAGGATGCTGGTTCCGGGTTCGGGGTTCCGGTTTCGGGGTTCAGGTTCCGGGTTCGGGGTTCCCGGTTCGGGGTTCGGGTTCGGGGTTCGGGTTCGAGGTTCCGGGTTCCGGGTTCCGGGTTCCGGGTTCCGGGTTCCGGGTACCGGTACGAGGATCACAGCAGCATGTGCGGCATCATCGGATACATCGGTTCCAAGCAGGTCGTACCGGTGCTCATCGACGGGCTCCGGCGGCTCGAGTACCGCGGCTATGATTCAGCCGGCGTCGCCGTCGTCCACAACGGCGAAATCGAGCTTCGGCGAAGCGCGGGCAAGCTCGCACGCCTCGAAGAGGTCATCGCGACCACACCGATCACAGGCGACTACGGCATCGGCCACACCCGCTGGGCGACGCACGGGCGCCCGACCGAAGAGAATGCGCATCCTCACCGCGACTGCACGGGGCGGATCGTCGTCGTGCATAACGGCATCATCGAGAACTACCTGGACCTGAAGCAGCAGCTGGTGAAGGAAGGGCACATCTTCGTCACCGAAACCGACACGGAGATCGTCGCGCACCTGGTCGAGCGCGAGATGCATGGTGACGGCCTCGAGAATGCGGTGCGCCGATCGCTCCTCTATATGCGCGGCATGTTCGCGCTGGTGCTGATCTCGGCCGACGACCCGAACAAGATTGTGACCGTCCGCAACGGCCCGCCCATCGTCGTGGGACTCGGCGACGGCGAGTTCTTCGTGGCGTCCGACATTCCCGCGATTCTCAGCCATACACGTGACGTCGTGTTCCTCGGCGACGAGCAGATGGCCATCATCACGCCGTCGGGGGTCGAGTTCACCGACTACGCGGGCAGCGGTGTTACCACGAGGAGCACCCGCGTGTCGTGGGATCCCGTGATGGCGGAGAAGGCGGGATACAAGCACTTCATGCTCAAGGAGATCTTCGAGCAGCCCCTGGCCGTCAAGGAGACGGTGCTCGGGCGCGCGTCGGTCGAGAGCGGAAAAGTGTTCCTCAACGAGATCGAGATCCCCGACCAGACGCTCCGCGAGGTGGAGCGGATCGTGATCCTGGCGTGCGGGACGTCGTGGCACTCGGCGCTCGTCGGGAAGTTCCTGTTCGAGACGCTCGCGCGAGTGCCCGTCGAAGTGGACTACGGATCGGAGTACCGTTACCGCGATCCGATCGTGTCGACGAACACCCTTGCGGTCGTGATCACCCAGTCGGGCGAGACGGCCGACACGCTCGCGGCTTTGCGGGAGGCCAAAAAAGAGGGGCCTCGAGCATCTCAATCTGCAACGTCGTCGGCAGCATGGCGACACGCGAGACCGATGGCACGGTCTACACGCATGCCGGGCCCGAGATTGGCGTCGCGTCCACGAAGGCGTTCACGACGCAGATCGTCGCGCTGCACCTGCTCGCGATGTATCTCGGGCAGATTCGAGGCACGCTCACGCCCGACGCGGCCAAGCCCCATATCGAGGCGCTGATGCAGCTGCCGATCCTGCTCGAGCAGACGCTCAAGTGCGAGCCGCACACCGAGGAGATTGCGAAGCGCTTCTACCAGCGGAGCGACTTTCTCTATCTCGGACGCGGGATCAACTACCCGATTGCGCTCGAGGGCGCGCTGAAGCTGAAGGAGATTTCCTACATCCACGCCGAGGGGTATCCGGCGGGTGAGATGAAGCATGGCCCGATCGCCCTCATCGACGAGCAGATGCCCGTCGTCACGATCGCGCCGGACGATCACGTGTTCGAGAAGATGATGGGGAACATCCAGGAGGCGAAGGCGCGCGGCGGATCCGTGATTGCGCTCACGACCGAGGGGCACAGGAGCATGAAGGGCCTGCTGGACCCGGCGCTCGACTTCGTCATCGAGGTGCCCAGGTCCCACCCGCTGCTCACGCCTGTGCTGATGGCGGTGCCGCTGCAGCTCCTCGCGTATCACATCGCCGTGCGCCGGGGCTGTGACGTCGACCAGCCGAGAAACCTCGCGAAGAGCGTAACGGTCGAATGACTCCCGCCGGACGATCCTGTCCGGACTTCAGCTCCGCGACGGCGTCGCCGCAGTCTGCGCGAGAAGCGCGGACACAATAGCGGACGTCATTTCGCGCGTGCCGATCTTCTGATCCGACGCCTCCGCCAGGTCCGCGGTTCGACCCCCCTGCCGCAGCACGGCGCCGATGGCCTGCTCCACCGCGTCAGCTTCCGCGTCCAGCTTCAAGGCATGCCGCAGGAGCATCGCCGCCGATCCAATGGCGCCGATCGGGTTCGCGATGTTCTTCCCGGCAATATCCGGCGCGGAGCCGTGCACGGGCTCGAAGAGCCCCGGGCCGTCACCGAGGCTTGCGGAGGGGAGGAGACCGAGCGATCCGACGATCGCTCCTGCCTCGTCCGACAGGATGTCGCCGAACAGGTTCTCGGTCAGGATCACGTCGAAGCTCGATGGCGCCAGCGCGATCTTCATCGCACAGGAGTCCACGTACATGTGGTCGAGCGTAATCTCCGGGTACTCGGCGGCAAGCCCCGTGACCACCTGACGCCACAACCTCGACGTCTCGAGCACGTTCGCCTTGTCCACCGACGTGACCCGCCGGCGACGCGAGCGCGCAGCCTCGAACCCACGCCGCGCAATCCGCTCGATCTCGTGGCGCGAGTAGCGCATCGTGTTGTGCGCGGACGATCCGTCCGCCTCGATGCCGCGCGGTTCGCCGTAGTAGAGGCCGCCGGTGAGCTCGCGCAACACGAGCATGTCCGTGCCCGCGACGACTTCAGGCTTCAGCGGGCCGGATCCTTCGAGGCCGGCCCATACCTTCGCCGGGCGGAAGTTCGCGTAGAGCTGCAGCTCGCGGCGGAGCGCCAGCAGCGCCGTCTCCGGGCGCCGTGTCGAATCCCCGCGATCGAACGCCGGGTCGCCGACGGCGCCGAGCAGAATGCCCTGCGCCTCACGCGCAGCGGCGAGCGTGTCGTCGGGAAGCGGCGGCAGCTCGCGCCGCAGCGCCGCCCCGCCGATCACTCCTTCGTCGAGATCGAACTGATGGCCGTACTGTGATGCGACGGCGCGCAGCACCGACGCCGCGCCGGCGACGACTTCGGGACCGATGCCGTCACCTGGCAACAGAAGAAGGGATGCTTTCATCGGCGCTCGGAGCGAAAGGTGGATTTGCGACCCTGTATTTTCAACGACTTACCGTAAAGGTGAGTGTCCCCATTTCCGGCGGGCGCAGCGAATGGGCCAGTCGCCTAGACGCCGTGGCCGTAGCCGACTTCCGCGGGAGTGGCGTTGAAGTCCGGCATCGATCCCGTGGCCTGGCCGGACGATGGGCGGTGGCCGCGGAGCCTGCTGACGACCGCGGAGAGATCGTTGTCGTTGACGACCTTGTCGCGGTCCGCGATGGCCATGATCTCCCAGTAGACCGTTTCCAGCTCGGTGCGCTCGAGCGTCAGCCCGAGCTGCTCGCAGCGGCGCTGGACGGCGTGGCGACCGGAATGCTTGCCCAGGACCAGGGTGGCCTGGGGCACGCCGACTTCCTCCGGCCGCATGATCTCGTACGTGCGGCGGTCCTTCAGCATGCCGTCCTGGTGGATCCCGGCCTCGTGCGCGAAGGCGTTGCGCCCGACGATCGCCTTGTTCGCCTGGACGGATTCGCCGGTGATGGCGGTGAGGAGCTGGCTGGTCGGGTAGATTTCGCGAGGCTCGATGCGGGTCGTGAACGGCAGGCGATCGGCGCGGACGCGCGTCGCCATGACGATCTCTTCGAGCGAGGCGTTACCCGCGCGCTCGCCGACGCCATTGATCGTGCACTCGACCTGCCGCGCGCCGCCCGTCACCGCGGCCAGCGTGTTCGCCACGGCCAGGCCCAGGTCATCGTGGCAGTGCGCACTGAATGTCGCGTGGTTCGCGTTCGGCACCCGCGTGAGCACGGAGCGGAAGAACTCGCCGATTTCATCAGGCGTCGAGTACCCGACGGTATCCGGCAGGTTGACGGTCGTACAGCCGGCCGAGATCACTTCTTCGATGACGCGGCAGAGGAAATCGGGATCGCTCCTGGTCGCATCCTCCGCCGAGAACTGCACGTCGTCGGTGTACCGGCGCGCGCGGTGGATCGCCGCCACCGCGGCGTCGAGGCACGCCTCGCGCGTCATCCGGAGCTTGCGCTCGAGGTGCAGGTCGGACGTGGCGATGAACACGTGAATGCGGCGCTGGGCCGCGGCCGCGAGAGACGCGCCGGCGCGGTCGATGTCGGGGGCGCTGCACCGGGCGAGCCCGGCAATGGTGGTCCCGGTGATCTCCGTGGCAATCGTCCGCACCGCCTCGGCGTCGGCCTCGGACGCAATGGGGAAACCGGCCTCAATCACGTCCACGCCAAGCGCCGCGAGCTGCCGGGCCAGCGTCAGCTTTTCCTGGACGCGCATCGAAAACCCTGGCGCCTGCTCGCCGTCGCGCAGCGTGGTGTCGAAGATGATGAGACGGTTGGTAGACATGAGTCCTCCACGAACAGTAGTACCCGACCGGGTCCCTCGGGTCCAATTTATAGTTTTTGCCTTTATATCAAAATTCCTTATTATCTTAACATGCAGCTTCAGGACCTGAATGCCTTCGTGGCGGTCGCGACGGACCGGAGCTTCTCCAAGGCCGCGAAGCGGCTCCACAGGACGCAGCCGGCCATCAGCCAGGCCATCCGGCGCCTCGAAGACGAGCTGGGGGACAAGCTGTTCGATCGGACGTCCCGCAACGGCGCCCTGACCGAGGCGGGGGTGCTGCTGCGTGAGCATGCCTCCAGGCTCCTCCGGCTGGCGTCTGAGGCCGAAGCCGCCGTCCGCGAGCTCCAGCAGGTGCGCAGAGGGCGCGTCGTCGTGGGGGCCAACGAGGCGGCGGTGCACTCGCTGTTGCCCCTGCTCGAGGCCTTTGCCGCTCAGCATCCGCAGGCGAGGGTCGAGGTGCGCCGTGTGCCGTCGCGTCAGATTGCGACCGAGCTCCTCGAGCGCAGCCTGGACTTCGGCGTCCTGACGTTCCAGCCGCCGGACAAGGGGATCCAGTCGATCTCGCTCGGGTCGGACGAGCTCGTCATGCTGGCCGCGCCGACGCACCGCCTCGCGGCCAAGAAGCGCGTCACGATCGAGGAAGTCGGGCGCGAGACGGTCATCGCCCACAACGATCCGTCACCCGCGCGCGATCGCGTGTTGCGTGTGTACGAACGGCGTCATGCCCCCATCAACATCCAGATAGCGCTGCCGAGCCTCGATGGGATCAAGCGTGCGGTGGAGATGGGAATCGGGGTCGCCGTGCTGCCACGCCGCTGCGCACTCGCCGAGATTGGCCGGGGAACCCTCGTCGCCGTCAAAGTCCCGGAGCTCAGCTCACCACGAACCGTGCGCCTCGTGTACCGGAAGGCCGGCGAGCTGAGTCATGCGGCCAGCGCATTTCTCGAAATGATCCGTCCGGAGAAGCTGAGAGCTGACAGCTGACAGCTGACAGCTAGGACCATTGCATGTAAGGGAGTCGCGCCGCCGTGGCCTCCACGTCCTCGAAGCGATCCAGCAGAAGCCCCGTCGCGTCCCACGAGCCCTCGAGAAAGGATTCCCGTGCGCCGGGGGGGAGCGTTACCGGGAACGTGCGTCCGCCGGCGCTGACGGTCATCGGCTCGAGATTGACTTCGACGTTCACGGAAGGGTCATGCTCGACCAGAGACATCAACGTCTCGAGCGTGGCCTGATCCGCCGCGACGCAGGGCAGTCCAAGCGCGACGGAATTGCCGAAGAAGATCTCGGAAAAGGACTGGCCCACGATCACGCGGATGCCGTGGCGGCGAATGGCCTGCGGCGCGTGCTCGCGCGACGAGCCGCATCCGAAGTTGGCGTTGACCAGCAATACCGACGCACCGTCATAGCGGGGATCGGCGGTCGGATGCCGCTGTCCCTCCGCCTCGAGCTGCTGGCGATCGTCTTCGAACAGGTGGTGCTGGAGCCCTTCGAACGTGATGGACTTGAGGAAGCGCGCCGGAATGATCCGGTCTGTGTCCACGTTGTCGCCGCGGAGCGGAATCGCGGTGCCGGCCAGACGCTCAATCTTCTCAATCGCCAACGGTCATCTCCCGCACGTCGACCACTTCGCCTGCCACGGCCGCCGCAGCGACCATCGCCGGGCTCATGAGCAACGTCCGGCCCGTGGGGCTGCCTTGCCGCCCCTTGAAATTGCGGTTCGACGACGAGGCGCAGATCTCGCGACCTTCGAGCTTGTCGGGGTTCATCGCCAGACACATCGAGCAGCCGGCGCCTCTCCAGTCGAAACCGGCGTCGATGAACACGCGATCGAGCCCTTCCCGCTCCGCCGCCAGCCGCACCTGCTGAGAACCCGGGACGACGAGCGCGCGGACGTGCGGGGCGACGTGACGGCCCCGCACGACCCTCGCGGCTTCGCGCAGATCCGAAAGCCGCGCATTCGTGCACGATCCGACAAACGCCACGTCGATGCGCGTCCCGCTGATACGTGCCCCGGCTTTGAAGCTCATGAAGTCGAGCGCTTCACCGATCCCCGCGCGGTCCGCTCCTTCCCCTTCTGCCGGCGCGGGCAGCAGTTCGTCGACGTAGACCGACTGGCCCGGGTTGATCCCCCAGGTGACCGTCGGGCGGATCGACGCCGCGTCGATCTTCACGACGTCGTCGTACGCGGCATCGGGATCGGACGCGATCGAGCTCCACCACTTGCAGGCGTCCTCGAAGGCCTCACCCTGCGGGGCGAAGCGGCGGCCGCGCAGATAGTCGAACGTCACCTGGTCGGGATTGACGTAGCCGACGCGCGCGCCACCTTCGATGGACATGTTGCAGATCGTCATCCGCTCGTCCATCGTCATCCGCTCGATCGTCTCGCCGCCGTACTCGTAGGCGTAGCCGACTCCCCCGTTCACGCCGAGCCTGCGGATGATCTCCAGGATCACGTCCTTGGCGTACACGCCGCGCGACAGCCTGCCAGTCACTTCGATGCGGCGGACCTTCAGCGCATCGAGCGCGATGCACTGCGACGCGAGCACGTCGCGGACCTGTGAGGTCCCGATCCCGAACGCGACCGCGCCGAAGGCACCGTGCGTGGAGGTGTGGCTGTCGCCGCAGGCAATCGTCAGCCCCGGCTGCGTCAGCCCGAGCTCGGGTCCGATGACATGGACGATGCCCTGGGCGCCGCTCGCGAGGTCGAACAACCGGATGCCGGCCTCGCGGCAGTTGCGTTCGAGGGCGGACAGCATGTCTTCAGCCATCACGTCGAGGAACGGACGGCGCTGATCGCGGGTCGGGACGATGTGATCGACCGTCGCGATCGTGCGGTCAGGAAATCGAACCTTCCACCCGCGCGCGTGGAGCATGTCGAAGGCCTGCGGCGTCGTGACTTCGTGGATGAGATGGAGCCCGATGAACAGCTGGGTCTGCCCGTTGGGCAGCCGCCGCACCGTATGCGCATCCCAGACCTTCTGGAGCAGGGTCGATGACATGAAGAGGTGATGGTACTACAGGGGCGGGATTCGGGCTTCGGGACTCGGGGCTTGGGGCTCGGGGGACTCGGGGATCGGGGATCGGGGCTCGTTCCGCACTGTGGCTTCCGGCTTTAGCCGGAAGGAGACCAGGACTCGGGGCTCGGGACTCGCTCGGGATTCGGGATTCGTTCTTGCTGGCTAGCGGCGGCAGACCGTTCATTGAGGGACTTACACACTCAGGTTGTTGAAATCTGCGTTCCGCAACGGAATCCGGAGTGCAGAAAACGAAACGCCATGGGAACGATTCAAAGCTTTCGGGCCTTGCTTGTCTGGAATGCAGCGATGGACCTGGTACTGACCACCTACGCCGTCGCGGCCAGACTGCCGGCGTCGGAACGTTTCGTGCTCGGGACGCAGCTTCGGCGGGCCGCCCTGTCGATCCCGTCCAACGTCGCGGAGGGGCATGCGAGCGGCCCCGGTCGGCGGTACCTGAATCACGTGCGTATCGCAATCGGCTCCTGGGCCGAGCTCGACACCCAATTCGAGATGGCGCGCCGACTGCACGTTCTCTCGCCCGATGACACGGCCATCGTCGGTGAGCAACTCACACGAACTGGTCAGCTGCTGCATGGCTTGGTTCGGTCTTTGCGGAAGACCGAAACGCAAACCGGTCGCACGCGTTGAGTACGGCTCTATCGTGCAAGCGGGTCCCGAGTCCCGACTGTGCGAATCCCGAGTCCCGAGTCGGGGCGTCGCAAGTCCCGAATCCCGACCTGTCCGAATCCCGAGTCCCGAGTCACGAATCCCGATATAATCAACTCTCCCCCCCATGGATTTCCTCGAAAAGCTGAACCCCGAGCAGCGCGAAGCCGTGCTTCATCGCGATGGGCCCGTGCTCATCCTCGCGGGCGCGGGCTCCGGCAAGACTCGCGTCATCACTTACCGGATCGCATACCTCATCGGTGACGGGCATGCGGATCCGGATCAGGTGCTCGCGGTCACGTTCACCAACAAGGCGTCGCAGGAAATGCGGGAGCGCGTCGAGGCGCTCATCGGCGGAGCATCGAGCCGTGTGTGGCTCTCGACGTTTCACTCGCTCTGCGCGCGTCTGCTGCGCCGCGAGGCGCCGAAGATCGGACTCTCGCGCGATTTCGTGATCTACGACTCGTCCGACCAGGTCGCCGTCGTCAAACAGGCGCAGCGCGAGCTCGGCATCGACGACAAGCTGGTGCCGCCGCGTGCCGCCCTGTCGCGAATCAGCCAGGCCAAGAACCGCATGGAAGGACCGGAGAGCCTGCGCGGCAGCTGGAACATCCGCGACGAGCAGATTGCCAAGATCTACGAGCGGTACCTCACCGCATTGAAGGACGCGAACGCCCTCGATTTCGACGACCTTCTGCTGAAGACGGTCGAGCTCGTCGAAACCTCCGAACAGACCCGCGAGTTCTACGCGCGCAAGTTCAAGTACGTCATGGTGGACGAGTACCAGGACACCAATCGTCCGCAGTACATGCTCATCCGCCGGCTCGCCGAGATCCACCGCAACATCGCCGTCGTCGGCGATCCCGATCAGTCGATCTACAAATGGCGCGGCGCCGACCTGCGGAACATCCTCGATTTCGAGCAGGACTTCGGCGAAGCCAAGGTCGTCCGCCTCGAGCAGAACTATCGATCGACGCAGACCATCCTCGACGCCGCAACGGCCGTCATCAGCCAGAACCGGAATCGCAAGGACAAACGGCTCTGGACCGATCGCAAGGGAGGCGCCCGGATCGTCTACTACCGCGGGAACGACGAGCTCGAGGAAGCCGACTTCATCACGCGATCGATCAAGCAGTACCGGTCCGAAGACGTGGACGCCCTGATGGCGATCCTCTATCGGACCAACGCGCAGTCCCGCGCGATTGAAGACGCGCTGATGCGCGAAGGCGTGCCCTACAAGATCATCGGCGGCGTGCGCTTTTACGAGCGCAAGGAGATCAAGGACGCGCTCGCATACCTGAAGCTGATCATGAACCCGCACGACGACGTGAGCCTCAGGCGCGTGATCAACGTGCCGGCCCGCGGCATCGGCAAAGGGGTCATGGAGTCGCTGCAGATCATCGACCCGAACGCGGTGCTCGCCGATGCGCCGCCGCTGCTCGCGGCAGGTCTTCAGGAAGTCACGTCCGCGCGGTCACTGTGGGCCAAGCTGGTCTACGCCGTCGTGCACGGCAATCTCACCCCACGCGCTACGGCGGCCCTCCGCACCTTCAGGGACCTCATCGCGAATCTCGCCAATGTCGCCCGCCAGGAGCCGGTCTACATCACGATGGGCAAGATGCTCGACCAGACCGGCTATCTGGCTGACCTGCGCGACGAGAACAGCGAGGAAGCGAACGAGCGCATCGAAAACCTGATGGAGCTCGTGTCGGCGGCCCGCGAATACGAGACGCGGGAAGAGGAAGCCTCGCTTGGCGGGTTCGTCGATCGCCTGTCGCTCCTTTCGGAGGCCGACGAGGAATCAGGCACTCGCGAGGCGAAGGTCTGGATGATGACAATGCACGCCGCCAAGGGGCTCGAGTTTCCCCTCGTCATCATCGCCGGACTCGAAGAAGGACTCTTCCCTCACTCCCGCTCCGCCGAAAGCGAAGAGGAGCTCGAAGAAGAACGGCGGCTCTGCTACGTCGGCATGACCCGTGCGGAATCGCAGCTGATCCTGACGAGCGCGGCGCGCCGCCGCGTGTTCGGCGAGTACCAGTCGACGAATCCATCACGGTTCCTCGACGAGATTCCCGCCGAGCTCGTCGAACGCATCGTCCCCGCGTACGCCTCGTCGCAGCAGAGCGCGTTCAATCACGGCCACTACGAGTTCCGAACGAACCCGTACGGGCGCAAGGGGAAGCCGCCTGGCAGGACTCGCGAAGAGGAAGCGGCGTACAAGTACCGAAGAAGAGGATCAGTCGGGCGAAGGCCTGCGCACCGGCATGCGCGTGCGCCACGCGCAGTTTGGCGTCGGCACAGTCGTGTCTGTCGAGCAGCACAACGACGACCTGAAGATCACCGTGCGATTCAACCTGGTCGGCGTGAAGAAGCTGCTGGCCAAGTACGCCAAGCTCGAACCGGCGTAGCAACCGACGCCGGTCCCGCGCTATTCCGGGGGCGGTTCAACCGGTGGCTCCGTCTCACCAGCCGGAGCATCCGGATCGTCTTCCTTCTCCGCCAGCTTGGCGATGGCGACGACCTCGTCACCTTCGTCCATCCCGATCAGGCGCACACCCTGCGTCGCGCGTCCAATCGATCGGACATCCCCGGCCCGCATCCGGAGAATCATCCCCTGCTGGCTGATGATCATCAGCTCGTCGTCTTCCCGCACATAGGCGATGCCGACGACTTTGCCGTTGCGATCCGATGTCTGGATGTTGATGATCCCGACGCCGCCGCGCGTCTGGAGCCGGTACTCGTCGAGCTCTGTGCGCTTGCCGTAGCCGTTCTGAGCCACCGTCAGGAGCGTGCCTCCCTCGCGCACCACTTCCATCGCGACGACCTCGTCGTTGTCACGCAGCGAGATGCCGCGCACGCCGTAGGCCGTGCGGCCCATCGAACGGACGTCTGTCTCTTCGAAGCGGATGGCCATGCCGTCGCGGGTGCCCAGGAAGACCTGTTCTTTCCCGTCGGAGAGTTCTACCGCAATCACCGAATCGCCTTCTTCGATCCCCATCGCGATGATGCCGCCCGCTCGGGGATTGCGGAAGAGCGACAGGTCCGTCTTCTTGACAACGCCTTTCCGGCTGCCCATCAGCACGAACTGCTGATCCTCCTGCTCCGGGAACTCCTTGACCGTCAACAGCGCGGCGATCTTCTCGCCCGGCTCCATCGACACGAGATTTGCGATCGCCTTCCCCTTGCCGCCCGGGCCGACGTCGGGGATCTCGTGCACCTTCAGCCAGTAGGCGCGCCCGCGGTCGGAGAAGATCATGATGTAGGCGTGCGTGGACGCGATGAAGAGGTGACTGACGAAGTCCTCCTCGCGCGTCCGCATGCCGATCCGGCCTTTGCCGCCGCGCCGCTGCGCCCGGTACGTGCTGATCGCGGTGCGCTTGATGTATCCCGTATTGGTGACGGTAATCGCCATGTCCTCGTCGGCGATCAGGTCCTCGATCCGGAACTCTCCGCTCTCCTCGACGATGACCGTGCGGCGCTCGTCGGAATAGTTCTCGCGGATGGCCTTCAGCTCCGTGAGGACGACGGCCATCAGCAGTTCCTCACTCGAAAGAATGGCGCGAAGCCGTTCGATCACCTTGAGCAGCTCGGCGAGCTCGTCGAGAATCTTCTGCCGTTCGAGGCCCGTCAGCCTCTGCAGCTGCATGTCCAGGATCGCCTGCGACTGCAGCAGCGACAGGGCAAAGCTCGTCATCAGGCCGTCGCGCGCTTCCGCCGGGCTCTTCGACCCGCGAATCAGCTTGATGACTGCGTCCAGATGATCGAGCGCGATCCGCAGCCCTTCGAGGATATGGGCGCGCGCTTCGGCCTTGCGCAGCTCGAACTCGGTGCGGCGGCGCACGACCTCGCGCCTGAACTCGATGAAGTGATCGATGATGTCGACGATGGGCAGCACCTTCGGACGGCCGCCGACAATCGCCAGCATGATGATACCGAACGTGGTCTGAAGTTGTGTGTGCTTGTAGAGGTTGTTGAGAATCACCTCGGGCACTTCGGCGCGTTTGAGCTCGATGACGATCCGCATGCCGTCGCGATCCGACTCGTCGCGCAGGTCGGAGATGCCTTCGATCGTCTTCTCGCGGACGAGATCCGCGATGTTCTCGAGCAGGCGCTTCTTGTTCACCTGGAAGGGAATCTCGGTGATGACGATCGAGACCTTCTCGCCCTTCTTGGATTCCTCGGTCGTCGCCTTCGCGCGGAGCGTGATGGAGCCGCGTCCGGTGGTGTACGCGGAGAAGATGCCCTGGCGGCCGACGATGAAGCCGCCGGTCGGGAAGTCAGGGCCATGAATAATCCTGAGAACGGACTTGAGCCGTGTTTCCCTGGACTGTCCCCGATTCTCGATGAGGGCGATCACGCCGTCGATCACTTCCCCCATGTTGTGGGGCGGAATGTTCGTCGCCATGCCGACGGCGATGCCCGTCGAGCCGTTGACGAGCAGGTTCGGGAACGTCGTCGGCAGGACGGTCGGTTCCTCGGTGGTCTCGTCGAAGTTGGGGACGTAGTCGACAGTCTCCTTGTCGAGGTCTCCCATCATCTCTTCGGCGAGCTTTTCGAGGCGCGCCTCCGTGTAGCGATACGCCGCCGGAGGATCGCCGTCAACGGAGCCGAAGTTCCCCTGGCCGTCCACCAGGAGATACCGCATGTTGAAATCCTGCGCGAGGCGCACCAGCGTGTCGTACGCGGGGGCGTCGCCGTGCGGATGGAAGTTGCCGATCACCTCGCCGACGATCTTCGCGCACTTGCGATACGGCCGGCCCGACGAGAGACCCATCACGCGCATCGCGTACAACACGCGGCGATGGGCAGGCTTCAACCCGTCGCGCACGTCCGGCAGCGCCCGTCCAATGATCACGCTCATGGCGTAATCCATGTACGAGCGCTTCATCTCGTCTTCGATGTTGACGGGGAAACGATGCAGAGAAATGTCAGTCATAAGAAAGGTGCTGGCGTTACGTGCTGAGTGCTACGTGCTACACGTGCCGGGTCCAACGTGCAACGTGCTGGGTGCTGCGGATCGAATCCCGACCCGAATCCCGAAACCCGAATCCCCCGCCTACGCCGCGACGCGGCTACGGCGCGGCCTCGCCGGAGCTCGCCTGATTGTCCTGCGAGCGGAGGCGGGCGAATCCCGAATCCCAAGTCCCGAGTCCCGAGTCCCGAGTGTTGTCAGATGTCGAGATTCTTGACGTCGAGCGCATTGTCCTCGATGAACTTCCGCCGGGGCTCGACCTGGTCGCCCATGAGCGTCGTGAACATCAGATCCGCCTCGAGGTGATCTTCGGCGCGCACCTGCGCGAGCGTGCGCGATTCCGGGTTCATCGTGGTCGCCCACAACGTGTCGGGATTCATCTCGCCGAGACCTTTGTAGCGGTTGATCGCGATGCCTTTCTTCCCGGCCAGCGTGAAGAACTCCACGAGCTCGTCGAGCGACTCGATGCGCACGTCGGCGTCGCGCTGCGCCTTCGATGATGGCTTCGATGCGTCGAGAGGCTTCGGCTCGGCGGCAAGCTTCGTCGCTTCGTCCACCGGCGCGCCCCCGATGCCTGTCTCGCTCGACGCCGCGAGACCGGCTTCCGCGGCCTCTTCCTCCTCGGCTTCCAGCGTCGCGGCGGCAGACGCGGTGGTCTTGACGATCATCGGACCGCGAATCCCCTTCACGTCCTGATAGCTCGCCGCCAGCGTGCGGAACTCCCCTGTCGTCACGAAATCCTGATCGATGCGATGGTGCCGCGGATATCCGCCTGAGCGATCTTCGATCGCCAGAGCAAACGCCTGATGCTCTTCGTCTTCCTGCACGGTGACCGTCCGCCGGGACGTCGTCAGGGCCTCGGCCAGCGATTCGACGCGCGATCGCTCTTCGAAGAAACCCTTGTCCTTCGCCTCACGATCGAGGAGTCCCTGGATCACATCCCGCGACGGCCCGCGTCGTTCGACGATTTGCAGGTATTTCCTGAACGCGATCAGCTTCTCGAGGCGGTGTTCGAGATCCTCGCCGCTCATCTCCGTCCCGTCCGGGAGCACGACCACGCGCGACTCGATGGCGCGCTTGATGAGGTACGTCTCGAGCGCGCGCTCGTCCCGGATGAACACTTCGCTGCGGCCGCGCTTGGCGCGGAAGAGCGGCGGCTGCGCGATGTAGATGTAGCCGCGCTCGACGAGCTGACGCATCTGCCGGTAGAAGAACGTCAGCAGCAGGGTCCGGATGTGCGATCCATCCACGTCCGCGTCCGTCATGATGATGATGCGGTGGTAGCGGGTCTTGTCGGGATCGAAGTCCTCGGCGCCGATCCCGCAGCCGAGCGCGGCAATCATCGTCTTGATCTCGTCGCTCCCGAGCATCCTGTCGAACCGCGCCTTCTCGACGTTGAGGATCTTTCCCTTGATCGGCAGGATCGCCTGGAAGCGCCGGTCGCGTCCCTGCTTGGCCGAACCGCCGGCGGACTCGCCTTCGACGATGTAAATCTCGCTGAGGGCCGGATCCCGCTCCTGGCAGTCAGCGAGCTTGCCCGGGAGCGTGCTGTTGTCGAGCGCGCCCTTGCGGCGCACGAGATCGCGGGCCTTGCGGGCCGCCTCACGCGCGCGCGCGGCGTCAACGGCCTTGAGCACGACCTTCTTCGCGACGGCGGGGTTCTGCTCCAGGTATGCACCGAGCTTGTCGTTGAGAATCGCCTCGACGATCCCCTTGACCTCCGTGTTCCCGAGCTTCGTCTTGGTCTGCCCCTCGAACTGCGGCCTGGGGATCTTGACGCTCACGACCGCGATGAGCCCTTCGCGGATGTCGTCGCCGCCGATGTTCGCGTCCTTCAGATCCTTCGCGAGATTGTTCTTGCCGGCGTAGTAGTTGATCGTCCGCGTGAGTGCCGAACGGAAGCCCGACAGATGCGTGCCCCCTTCGTGCGTGTTGATGTTGTTCGCGAACGAATACACCGTCTCCGCGTAACCGTCATTCCACTGCAGGGCGATCTCGACGTCGATGCCGTCCTTCTCGCCGTGCATGTGGATCGGTTTGTCGTTGACGGTCGTCTTGTTCTGGTTGAGATACTCGACGAAGGAAATAATCCCGCCTTCGTAGAGAAACTTGTGCGCCTTGCCGTCCCGCTCGTCGTCGAGCGTAATCGTGACGCCGCCGTTCAGGAACGCGAGCTCACGCAACCGCTGCGCGAGCGTATCGAAGCTGTACTCCGTCGTCTCGAAGATCTGCGCATCCGGCTTGAACGTGATCTTGGTGCCGCGCTTCTTGGTCGTTCCGGTGACCTCGAGAGCCCCCTGCGGCGCCCCGCGTTCGTAGCTTTGCTTGTAGACCTCACCGTTGCGCCAGATCTCGAGGTCGAGCTGTTCCGAGAGCGCATTCACGACCGACACGCCGACACCGTGGAGCCCGCCCGAGACCTTGTAGCTGTCGTTGTCGAACTTTCCGCCTGCATGGAGAACCGTGAGTACGACCTCAGCCGCCGAGCGGCCGCTGGTGTGCTGATCGGTGGGAATGCCGCGGCCATTGTCCACGACCGTGACGGAGTGGTCGATGTGCAGCGTGACGTTCACCTGGTCGCAGTGCCCGGCCAGCGCCTCGTCGATCGAGTTGTCGACGATCTCGTACACGAGGTGGTGCAGTCCCGAGGCCCCCGTGGACCCGATGTACATCGCCGGACGCTTGCGGACCGCCTCCAGGCCTTCGAGAACCTTGATCTTGTCCGCGCCGTAATCGTCGGAGGCGCCGTCGCCGTTACTGCTCGATCCCGGCCCGGCGTGGTCGGCCGGAGCCATGCGATCGGGAGCCGTCTGCTCCTGCTCCTCCGGTGTCGCGGCTGTCGGCTGCGGCGCGTCTTTCTGAGGTTCGAGTTGAGACATTCAGATGATGGTGCTTTCGGAAATATCCGGTGGTTCAGAGGGTCGAGCCAGCGGACGGATGAAGCAGGGGGCTCGAGACCCCCTGCCTTCGAGTGCCGGACGATCGCGATCGCCCGTTCGCCCGACTGAAGAGGGTCCGACCTGTCAGACCCTCATCGGCATGATGACGTAGGTGTAGTCGTAGCCTTCTGCGCCGATGGGCTTCATGACGGCCTGGCTCATCTCGTCCTTGAACTCGAGACCGACCGAATCCGTTTCGACAACGCCGAGAAAATCGAGCACGTACTGCGCGTTGAAGCAGATGGTCACCGGCGTGCCGGAGTACTCGACCATCAGCACTTCCTTCGCTTCTCCGAACTCGGGGCTGCTCGACGCGATCTCGACCTTTCCCTTGTCGATCTGGAACTTCACCGCGCGGGAGCGCTCGTTCGAGAGCAGCGCCACGCGCTTGACCGCGCTCGTCAGCCGGTCGCGATCGAAGTCGATCCGCTTGTCGTTCCCTTTCGGGATGACACGCTCGAACGCGGGAAACTGACCGTCGATCATCCTGGAGATGAGCAGCCGTCCGCCGATCTCGAAGAACAGATGGTTCTCGCCGCGCTCGTACTGGATGTCGCCGTCGCCGTCGGCCAGCAGACGCCCGAGCTCCATCAGGGTCTTGCGCGGCAGGATCACTCTGACCTCGTCGGCCGGCTTCTCCTTGTCCTTGCCGGCGGCCTTGACCTTCGCCGCGTCGCGCGGCACCGTGATGAGCGCCAGCCGGTGACCGTCGGTCGAGACGAGACTCATCGAGTCCGGCCGCAGGATGAAGAGCGCGCCGTTGAGGAAGTACCGGGTATCTTCGCCGGTGATCGCGAACTGCGTCTTCGAGACCATGTGCTTCAGCACGTCGCGCGGCAGCGAGGCGCTGTAGACACCGGTGCCGTCCGGCAGTGTCGGAAAATCCTCCCGCGGCAGCGTCTGCATCCGGGAATCGAAGCGGTCGGCGGCCACCTTCACGCCGTTCTTGTCTTCCTGAATCCGGATGTCCGTCTCCGGCAGCGCCTTGATGATTTCGTAGAGCTTCTTCGCGGGCAGCGTCAGCGATCCGCTCTTCGCGACAGCGGCCGCACAGGTACTGCGGAGTCCGACTTCGAGATCCGTCGCCAGGAGCCTGACCTTGTCGCCGTCGGCTTCGATCAGCACGTTCGCCAGGATGGGAATGGTGTTCTTGCGTTCGACGATGCCCTGGAACAGTTGAAGCTCGCGCAGCAGATCCGTCTTGCGTACAACCAGTTCCATGTCGTTGATGACCTCTCGCGCAAGCGCGCCCATCCTGCGGCTGGTCTGGGACGACCTGCACGCGTCACGCTCTTATCCCAATCAAATAGGGAGATCTAGAGAACAAAGAATTATAACAGTAAAGAGGTGCTGTTGAAAACACAAAAACGGCCGATTAACCCTTCCATTTCTGCTATTTAGGCTGTGGATCGGAAGGCGATTTCATGGTGGGTTTGTGGGGCCGCGGCGGTGGATAACCAGGGACCGTGTGCGCCCGCACAGTCCGTCCGCAGCCTGGCCGTTGATGGCCTGTGCAAAACGCCGGCATCGACGTTTTTCGCTAGCGAAAGGACTCGAGGAAGGTGTTGATAAGTGTGTTGAAATTTCCGTCGCGTTGACGGAGCGCCTCGATTTTCTTGATCGAGTGAATGACCGTCGAGTGATGCTTGCCGCCGAAGCTTCTCCCGATTTCCGGCAGCGACGCGTTCGTCAGGCTCTTGCAGAGGTACATCGCAATCTGCCTCGGCATGGCGATCGATTTCGAATTGTTGCGCGACTTCAACTCACCGTGCTTCAACTGGTAGTAGTCGGAGATGTATTTCTGGATGCCTTCGATCGTGACCGCGCGCTCGTCGTGCTGCAGCACATTGCGGAGCACGTCCTGCGCGAGCGGCAGTGACATCTCCCGACCCGTGAGTGACGCATATGCGACGAGACGGATGAGAGATCCTTCCAGCTCGCGAATGTTCGATTTGATCTTCCCCGCGATGTAGAGCGCCACGTCGTCCGGCAGCGGCACCCCCTCGGTCTCGGCCTTCCTCTTCAGGATCGCGACCTTGGTTTCGAGATCCGGCGGCTGAATGTCCGCAATCAATCCCCACTCGAAGCGCGATCGCAGGCGCTCCTCGAGCTGGGGAATTTCGTGCGGCGGGCGATCGCTGCTGATGACGATCTGTTTCTGCGAGTCGTAGAGCGCGTTGAACGTGTGGAAGAACTCGGTCTGTGTGCCTTCCTTGCCGGCGAGAAACTGGATGTCGTCGACGAGCAGCACGTCGACGCTCCGGTACCGTTCACGGAAGTCGAGGACACGGTCGTACCGCACGCCGTTGATCATCTCGTTCATGAAACGCTCGGACGAGATGTAGGTCAGTTTCAGCGACTTCAGGTGGTTGAGCACGTAATGCCCGATGGCGTGCATCAGGTGCGTCTTGCCGAGCCCCACGCCCCCGTAGATGAACAGCGGATTGTAGGATCGGGACGGCGCCTCGGCGACCGCGCGGCAGGCGGCGTGCGCGAACTGGTTGGACGATCCGACGATGAAGGTGTCGAACGAGTAGCGCGGCGCCAGGCTGCCTGGTGCAGGCCCCTCTCCGTTGGACTCCGACTCTTCCGTATGCTGCAGCGTCGCTTCCGATAGCAGGCCCGCTGCTAGCGGCTGGGCGGCCGGCGGCGGTTCTCGGACGACTGGAGGCGTCTCCTCGGTGATAAAGGTCACAGACGTGCCTTTGCGGTCGATCTCCCCGAGCGCCTCGTCCAGGACGGCCGCGTAGTGCTTCGTCAGCCAGTCACGAAAAAGCCCGTTTGGCACCCGGATCCGCAGCAACCGCCCGTCGTCTGCGACGAATGTCGTGGGCTTGAACCAGGTGTAAAAGATGTGACGATTGACCTTGGTCTCGATGCGGGAGAGGACCTGATCCCAGATACTGCTGCCGGTCATGATCACGCCTGCTCTCGATTCCCTGAGCTTTCCAGGACTTTCGCCTCACGAACCAGCCACTACCCAGGGAAGTTTCGAGCATTCTCTGCAGAAAACTCACGAAACAGGCCTGATTTCAGCCTTCGCCATAGCAAACCCCGCCCTGGGGCCGGGTCGTGGCAGCCTACGCCCGGCAAAACCGTGGCTTTTCCACAATTTTTTCCACAGTTGTGGAAAACTTCGGGGGGAGACCCTACGGCGCGCGTCGCGGCGCTCGCAAGGAGGGCGACTGTAACACACCGATTGAACGTCGGACAAACGACTCGGCGGACGCGTGGGCGATTGACAATCGCCGGCGGGGATCGTTAATATCTAAGTTTCTCTGCCATTATCTGCCGCTGCAAGGGATTCCGACAATGAGTGTTACTTTCCAGCCAAACGTCAGGCGCCGCAAACGCACGCACGGTTTTCTCGTGCGCATGGCGACGAAGAACGGTCGCCTGGTGCTCAAGCGCCGGCGCGCAAAAGGGCGCAAGCGCCTGACCGTCTCCTCCACCTAGACGCTTCGCGGATTGCTCCGCCAGGGACCGCCATGCCGTCCGAGCGCTTCACCAAGGCCCGCCGGGTCAGGCGCCGGAGGGAATTCCAGCGCGTATTCGACCTGTCGTGTCGCACCAAGGCGCGGTACTTCACGGTGCTGATGGCGCCCAATGCGGAGGGCACGTCCCGGCTCGGCATCGTGGCCTCGCGCAAGCTCGGGGACGCGGTGCGCAGAAATCGCGCTAAACGATTGATTCGCGAGTTCTTCCGCCATATCTCCGAACCCACCGGGCAGGGGATCGACGTTGTGGTGATTCCACGGCGAGAGCTGTTCGATGCTGCCTACTCCATCCTCGAATCCGATTTCCGCGGTGCGCTCAAGCGTGGCGTGGCGCGTCTCCCCGCACCCACCAATGTTGCCCGCTGACCTGTCGCTCGCGCAGCGCGCAGCGCTCGGGTGCCTCAGAGCGTACAAAATCATGTTCTCGCCGATGTTCGCGGGATCGTGCCGGTTCCAGCCGTCATGCTCGGACTACGCTGTCGAGGCTGTGGCGCGGTTCGGCGTCGTTCGGGGATCCTTCCTGGCGGCGCGCCGGCTGGCGCGCTGCAATCCGTTCGGCGCGTCGGGCCTGGATCAGGTTCCCGGCGCTGGCGGTCTAGATAAAACTTAATGGAAAAACGGGTTCTTCTGGCGGTCGTTCTGTCGTTTGTCGTGCTGTACGGCTATCAGGCGATGTTTCCGCCCCCGAAGCCGCAGCCGAAACCTGCGATCTCAACCGGCCAGGGTGCGACAGGAGCGCCCGCCGCGACGCCCGCGAGCCCCACAGGCACAACGGCGGAGGCGCCGCCCACGACGTCGGGCCCCCCCGCTGCGGCTGCGCTCGTGGCGGACACTGAGGAGCGCGACGTCACGTTCGACAACGACTCCGTCTCGGCGGTGTTCACGACGCGCGGTGGCGTCCTGAAGAGCTGGCGTTTGAAGAAATACCAGGATGCCGCGCGCGGGCCTCTGGAGCTCGTCCCGCCAGGCGTTCCGGTCGGTAGCGCCCGGCCGTTCACCCTCACCGTCGAGGACACGGCCGTCAGCGCGACGCTGGCGAAGGCGCTCTTCAAGCCGAGCACGTCCGAGGTGCGTGTAACCGCGGCTCCGGCGACGCTGACGTTCGAGTATCAGGATGCGAGCGGCCTGACGGCACGCAAGGAATATTCCTTCGCGCCCGGGTCTCCGTACGTCATCAACTTTTCCGCGACCGTTTCACGGGAGGGGCGCGATCTCAATCCGTCGATCCAGTGGGGTCCTGCGCTCGGCAGCGGCCTGGTGATCAGTTCCACGACGACGTACAGCCCGCCGCCGCAGCCGATCTTCTATCGCGACGGAAAAGTCAGCCGCATCGGCGCCGCCAAGATTCCTGAGAACGCATCGCAGGACGGCGTGTTCGGGTTCGCCGGCGTCGATGACCACTATTTCCTGACGGCGGCGCTCGCGGCCGGTCAGCCGCTCCACCTCGATTACAAAGCGCTGTCCGTGCCGGTGGCCGGCACCGCGGAGACCATCGCACACTTCGTCGACTGGTCGGCTCGATATCAGTCCGGCGCGCGCAACGCCAGATTCTTCGCCGGTCCCAAGGACTTCGATGTGCTCGCGGCCGTCGATCGCGACCTCGTGCGATCGATCGACTTCGGCATGTTCGCGTGGCTCGTCGTCCCGCTGCTGCGTGCCCTGAAATGGGTGAACGGCTTCGTCGGCAACTACGGCTGGTCGATCATCCTCCTCACGGTGCTGATCAACCTTGCGATGTTCCCGCTGCGCCATAAGAGCGTCGTCTCGATGCGCCGGATGCAGGAACTTCAGCCCGAGGTGAAGGCGATCCAGGATCGATACGCCAAGCTGAAGATGACCGACCCGGGGCGGCAGAAGATGAACGCCGAGATGATGAGCCTCTATCGGGAGCGGGGTGTCAATCCCGCGAGCGGCTGCGTCCCGATGCTGCTCACGCTGCCGGTGCTGTTCGCGTTCTACTCGATGCTCTCGGTCGCTATCGAGCTGCGCGGGGCGCCTTTCATGGGCTGGATCCACGACCTGTCCGTCCACGACCCGCTCTTCATCACGCCGGTCCTCATGGGCATCACCCAGTTCGTCCAGACGAAAATGACGCCGTCGACCGCCGATCCGATGCAGCAGAAGATGATGATGTTCATGCCGATCATCTTCATGGCGATGTTCATCTGGGCGCCGAGCGGGCTGGTGCTGTACTGGACGACGAGCAATCTCTGGGCGATCGGGCAGCAGGCCGTGACGAATCGGATCATCGGGCCGTCCGCGCAGCGCACCGTCCGTCCGACGGCGGAGCGCCGCGTGAAGAACATCGGGGGCGGGAAGACGGACCAGGCGAAGGAGCAGAAGTGATGGATCTGCAGGAGCGCGTTCGGGAGTTCACGCGTCAGACCGTGTCGGCCATGGGCATCCCGGCCGAAGTGGCGATCGTCGAGACGGCCGACAACATCAGAGTCGAGATTTCCGGCGAAGGCAGCGAAGCGTTGCTTCGTAAACGCGCCGAGGCCCTCGACGCGCTGCAGCAGATCGTCAACACCGCGTTCCGCCGCGAGCTGAAGGACGACCGCTCATTCGTCGTCGACTGCATGGAGTACCGGAAGGGCAAGGACACCGAGCTGCGCCAGCTGGCGCGCTTCATGATGGAGAAAGCGAAGTCGTCCGGCGCTCCGCAGGAGATGGGTCCACTCAACCCATACGCTCGACGGCTGGTGCACCTGACGGTCGCGGAAGATCCATTGATGTCGTCCGAGAGCATCGGCGATGCGCTGATGAAGACGGTTATTATTTCGGTCAGGCAATAGGCGGGTTCCAAGTTTCAGGTTCCAGGTTCCGGGTTCGGGGTTCCGGGTTCCGGTTCCGGGTTCCCTGGGGTTGCGTTCGGGTTCGAGGTTCGCGTTCCAGAGAGACTGCCGCAGGGACACCGGTCGATTCATGTACTCCACCGACGACACCATCGTGGCGATTGCGACGCCCGCGGGTCGCGGCGGCATCGGGGTTGTTCGCGTCAGCGGGCCCGGCGCTCGAGGCATGGCGGCGGTGATTTCAGATCACGCCGATCCGCTGGAGCCCCGGCGGGCGACGCTGACCCGGCTTCTCGCCGGCGGCCAGGCTGTCGATCGCGCCGTGTTGACGTTCTTTCCCGGACCGCATTCGTACACCGGAGAGGATGTGCTCGAGATCAGTGCGCATGGGAGTCCCGTGCTCCTGCACGCGGTCGTCGAGGCCTCGATGGATGCCGGCGCCAGGCTCGCCGAGCCGGGGGAGTTCACGTTCCGCGCGTATCTTCGCGGCCGCATGGACCTGGTGCAGGCGGAGGCGGTCAAGGATCTCGTGGACGCCGTCACGCCGCTGCAGGCGCGCGCGGCATTCGATCAGCTCGAGGGAACCCTGACATCGCGCCTCGCGGCGATCGATGCGGCGCTCTTCGACGTGAGTGCGCGGCTCGAGGCCTCGCTGGATTTTCCTGACGAGGGTTATCACTTCGTGGATCCGTCGCGAGCGGCCGGAGAGATCGAGATCCTCGTGAGCGCGATCGACGAGCTGCTCGCCGATGCGAAACGCGGCCGCCTGGTGCGCGAGGGGGCACAGATCGCGATCGTCGGCCGGCCGAACACCGGCAAGTCCAGCCTGTTCAACCGGCTCGCGGGTGCGGGGCGCGCGATCGTGACCGATATTCCGGGGACCACCCGCGACCTTCTCACCGAGGTCATCGATCTCGACGGCATCGCCCTGACCCTGGTCGACACGGCCGGCCTCCGTGCGACACCGTCCGATGCCGTCGAAGCCGAAGGCATGGCGCGCGCGCACGCAGCCCGGCGGGTCGCGGACGTGACGCTCGTGCTGCTCGATCGATCGTGTCCGCTGTCCGCGGACGACGAGCAGTTGCTGTCGGCGACCGGAGAGGGCCTGCGCGTGCTGGCCGGCAACAAATCCGATCTTCCCGCGGCCTGGAGTCCCGAGGAGCTTCGAGCGCACGTCGTCCAGGTGTCAGCGCTGACAGGGGCCGGCTTCGACGATCTGCGTGGCGCTCTGGTCGACGCGCTCGCGGGTGGCGAACGGCTCCGCGATACGCCGGCGATCACGAACATGCGCCATGCCGGACTCCTGTCGAATGCGCGCGCCGCGCTTCGCCGGGCGGCGGACGCCGCGGCGGCCGGCACGCCCGAGGAGTTCGTCGCGGCGGATCTGACCGAGGCGCGCGGTCTGCTCGAAGAAGTCACGGGGGCAAGGACCGCGGACGACGTCCTGCACGCGATCTTCGATCGGTTTTGTATCGGAAAGTAGTTTGTGTTGCAAAGTGAATTCGATGCGATCGTGATCGGCGCCGGCCATGCCGGCGTCGAGGCGGCATGGGCGATCGCGCGTCTCGGACGACGGGTCGGCATCTGCACGCTCTCCGGCGGCACGGTCGCGCACATGCCGTGCAATCCGGCGGTCGGCGGGACGGCGAAAGGGCACCTCGTTCGCGAGATCGATGCGCTCGGCGGCCTGATGGGGCTCGCCATCGACGCGACCGGCATCCAGTTCAAGATGCTGAACAAGAGCCGTGGACCCGCCGTCTGGTCACCCCGCGCGCAAGCCGACAAGCGGCGCTACAGCGACTGGGTCAGGGAGACACTCGAAGCCGAGCCGAACATTCAGTGGATCATCGGACGGGCGGGCAGGATTCTCGCGGATTCATCCGGCGTCACCGGCTTGGAGCTCGAAGGCGGCGAACAGTTCAGCTGCCGCGCGCTGGTCGTGACGACAGGGACTTTCCTCAACGGTCTCATTCACGTCGGACCGGATCAGCGGCCGGCCGGGCGCGCCGGGGAGCCTCCATCGGTCGATCTGGCAGAGTCGCTCAAAGGCTTTGGTTTTTCGTGGGGCCGTCTCAAGACAGGAACTCCCCCCAGGCTCCATCGCGCGAGCATCGACTTCTCAGCGTTCCATGCTGAACGGGGCGACGATCTCCCCCCTCCATTCTCGTTCCAGACCGACCGCATCGATCGTCCCCAGATTGCGTGTCACCTGCTGCACACAACGGATCGGGTCCATGAGCTCGTTCGGGCCAACATCGACCAGTCGCCGCTCTTCAACGGGCAGATTCGCGGGATCGGTCCGAGGTATTGCCCGTCTCTCGAAGACAAGGTGATGCGATTTCCTCAGCGGGAGCGGCATCAGATCTTTCTCGAGCCAGAAGGCCTGGACGTGGACGAAATCTACGTCAATGGCCTGTCCATGAGTCTTCCGGCGGCTTTGCAGGAGGAACTGGTCCACGCGCTCCCCGGCCTCGAGACAGCCACGATGCTCAGGCCCGGATACGCCGTCGAGTACGACTTCATCCAGCCCACGGAGCTGCGAGGGACACTGGAGACCCATCGGATCCCGCGGCTTTTCCTCGCAGGCCAGATCAACGGCACGTCGGGGTACGAGGAGGCGGCGGCGCAGGGGCTCATCGCGGGTATCAATGCCGCGCTCGTGGACTCGGACCGCCGTTTCACCCTGGGTCGCGACGAGGCCTACATCGGAATCCTGGTGGACGACCTCACCACCAAAGGATGCCTGGAGCCGTATCGCATGTTCACATCCCGCGCGGAGCATCGTCTTTTGCTGCGCGTGGACAATGCCGATCTGCGGCTCACGGAGCGCGGACGTCAGTGCGGACTGGTGGACGATGAGCGGTGGGAGAGATTTTCCAGGAGGCGGGAGCGCTTCAATGAGAATTGCGCGGCCGTGAGGGGTTCGACCGTCACCCTCCCCGGCGGCGAGCGCATTCCGGCGAGCCGGGCGCTGAAGCATCCTCACGTCAGGCTCGCTCACTTGCGAGCATCAGGACAGGTCTCTCTCGTTATCGACGGCCCTGACGAGCCGATCGATATCGCCAGCGTCGAGACCGAGTTCAAGTATGAAGGCTACCTGAAACGGCAGTTCCAGGCCATCGAGCGGCAGCAGCGTCACGAAACGCGCGCCATTCCTGATAGCTTTGTCTTCCAGGGTATTCCTGGTCTCTCCCGGGAGACGGTTGAACGGCTCTCGCAGATCAGGCCGGCGACACTCGGCCAGGCCGCCAGGATTCCAGGTATCACCCCGGCGGCGGTTGCGCTCATCGGAAGGCGGCTACACGCCGCACATTCTCCGCCCGCTGTCTGATAGTCTGACGAGGTGGCACCACGCGACCTCAAGACACGCCTCACCCGTCGAGCAGCGAAGTCAGGGGTCTTTCTTCCCGGCGAATTGTCCGATCGCCTGGTCGCCTACTACGAGCTGCTGGCTCACTGGAATCGCAAGATCAATCTGACCGCGCTGGACGACCCGGACGAGGCCATCGACCGCCTGCTCCTCGAGCCGATTCTGGCGGCCCGCCACCTTCCGTCCCTGAAGACCCAGATTATGGACATTGGCTCCGGCGGGGGTTCGCCGGCCATTCCATTGAAGCTGACCGCTCCTCTGTCGTCGCTGACGATGGTCGAGGTGAAGGCGCGCAAGTCTGCGTTTCTCAGGGAGGCGATTCGCGCCTTGGACCTGACCAACAGCACCGTGGAGACGAGCCGCTACGAGGAGCTCCTGACTCGACCTGAACTGCACGAAGCGTTTGAGGTCCTGACTCTCCGTGCTGTGCGAGTCGAGTTGCGAAGCTTGATCACCCTGCAGGCCTTTCTGAGGCCAGGGGGGTTGCTGTTCATGTTTCGCGGGCCTGGGGGCGGCGGGCAACCTCAGTCAGTTCCGACGCTTCGTTGGGTAGCGACCTACCCGCTCGTCGAGACGTTGCAGAGCAGGCTCACCATCCTTCAAAAAGTCGCATTCTGAGTGTTCCACGTGGAACGCTCTCGGGGCTCGGGACTCGGGGGACTCGAGACGCTTTCCCAAACTCCGAATGCCAATCTCCAGGCCGCAAGGACCTACAGCGTTCCACGTGGAACGTTGCGGACTCTTCCGGCTAAAGCCGGAAGCCACGCTCTTCCGAAGCCCGAAGCCCGATCTCCCAAGCCGTTGCAGCGTTCCACGTGGAACGTCGCCGGCTCTTCCGGCTAAAGCCGGCAGCTACGCCTTCGGCGCAGAGCTCCCGGATCGTTGCCTGAGGAGCCTGTCGTCGTCTCGAAATCCGAGTCCCGAATCCCCGAGCCCCGAGCCCCGAGCCCCGAGCCCAGAACCCGAGTCCCGAGTCACGAGCCGCCGAATCCCGACCCCATCCCGAACCCCGCGTCCCGAGCCCTGAGCCCCGTACCCCGAACCCGCGTCCAGAGCCCGTTTGCCGCCAAGCGCCCGGCGGGGTATGCTGCCAAAGCCTCATCATCGTTACCACAATGTAATCTGGTATATGACCTAAATGAACGCTCGTATCCGTGCCGTCGCAAACCAGAAGGGCGGCGTCGGCAAAACCACGACGGCAATCAATCTGGCGGCATCTCTGGCTCTGGCCGAACAGCGCGTGCTCCTGGTGGACCTGGACCCCCAGGCCAACCTCACGAGCGGCGTCGGACTGAAAGGCCAGACCGCCCCCGGCGGCACGGTGTACCAGGCGCTGACCTCCGAAGTGCCCGATCCGTCGGCCTTCCTGCTCACGACGAGCATCACCGGGCTCTCGCTGATACCCGCCGATCGAAATCTGACCGGCGCCGAAATCGATCTCGTCATGCTGCCGAACCGTGAGCACCGGCTCCGTGAGGTGCTCACTCCGCTGCGGTCCCAGTTCGACTACATCTTCATCGACACGCCCCCATCCCTGGGCCTGCTCACGCTCAACGCGCTCGTCGCCGCTGACGCCGTGATCATCCCGCTCAACTGCGAATACTTCGCGCTCGAGGGACTCGCCGATCTCGTCGCCACGCTTCGCCGCGTCCGTGCCGCCTTCAACCCCGACCTCGACATCGCCGGCGTGCTGCTGACGATGTACGACGAGCGGACCAACCTCGGACAGCAGGTCGCACGCGATATTCGCGCCTTCTTCGAAGAGCGCGTCTACGACGTCGTCATTCCGCGAAACATCCGGCTCGGCGAGGCGCCGAGCCACGGGCTGCCCGCAATCGTGTACGACGTCAAGTCGCGCGGCGCGGAGGCCTACCTCGCATTGGCGCGCGAGGTGCTCGCGCGCGACGGCGCGCCCATCACTGCCAGCACGGAGCCACACCATGGTTGAAAAGCGCCCTGCCCTCGGACGCGGCCTGTCCGCGCTGATTCCCGACACGCCGCCGCAGGCCCCGGCGCCCGCCGGCGATCGGGGCCTCGACGTCGACAGCGATCTGCTGCGGCCGAACAGGTTCCAGCCGCGCACGGCGATGGACGACGCGAAGATCGAGGAGCTCGCGCGATCGATTCGCGCGAACGGCATCATCCAGCCGATCGTCGTCCGCAAGGTCGACGGGGGCTACGAGATCGTCGCCGGCGAGCGGCGGTGGCGCGCGTCGCAGCGCGCCGGCCTCCTCAAAGTGCCCGTCGTCGTCCGTGACATTCCGGAAGAGCGGCTGCTTGCCGTCGCGCTCATCGAGAATATTCAGCGCGAGGATCTGAATCCGATCGAAGAGGCGGCCGCGTATCGTCGTCTCGCCGACGAGTACCAGATGACGCAGGAGCAGATCGCGGACGCCGTGGGCAAGGAGCGATCGACGGTTGCCAATGTTCTGCGGCTCCTCAAGCTGCCGCAGGAAGTGCGTGCGAACCTCGGGTCCGGCGCCCTTTCGATGGGGCATGCCCGCGCCCTCCTCGGCCTCCCTGACGAGGCCGCGCAACTGCGCGCCGGGCGTGACGTCATCACGAAGAACCTCTCGGTCCGCGAGACGGAGGCGCTGGTCAAGAAGATCTCGCAGCCCGCGCCCGAGAAGCCGGCCGAGGAGAAGGACGTGCACACCCGTGCGGCCGAAGAGCGTCTGCGCTTCGTCCTCGGGACGCGTGTCCGTATCGCGCGCAAACGCAAAGGGGGTGCGATCGAGATCGACTTCACCTCGGAGGACGAGCTCAATCGCATCTACGAGCTCCTGACCGATCAGTGATTCACGAATGAAGCGACTGACCGACTACGCCGCCTGCGCCGGTTGAGCGAGCAAGCTCGCCGCTGGTGAGCTCGCCCAGGTCCTGGGCGATTTGCCCGTCCACCATGACGACCGGGTCCTCGTCGACTATCGGACCTCGGACGATGCCGGTGTGTACAGGCTCGATGACGGGCGCGCGCTCGTGCAGACCGTCGATTTCTTCACGCCCATCGTCGACGACCCGTTCGTGTACGGCCAGATCGCCGCGGCCAATGCGTTGAGCGACGTCTACGCGATGGGCGGGCGCCCGTTGACCGCGCTGGCCATCGCCGCCTTCCCGAAGGATCTGGATCGCGCGGCGCTCCGGCAGATCTTTCTTGGCGGGCTCGAGAAGCTTCGGGAGGCGAACGTCGTGCTCCTCGGTGGGCATACCGTGCAGGACCTCGAAGTGAAGTTCGGGTATGCCGTCACGGGGGAGGTCGATCCGGCGCGACTGCTGGCGAATGGCGGTGCACGTCCGGGCGACGTGCTGCTCCTGACCAAACCGATCGGCACCGGTGTGATCGCGACTGCGCTGAAGTTCAATCGCGCGCCCGAGACGGCCATTGCTGCCGCAGTGCGGTCGATGACGACCCTGAACCGCGCCGCTGCGGAGGCGATCGGCCGGCTCGACGGGGCGGTCCACGCGTGCACCGACGTCACGGGATTTGGTCTCATTGGTCACGCGTCCGAGATGGCCGCCTCGAGCGATGGATCGCTGCAAATCGAGGCAGGCCGGGTGCCGCTCCTCGATGGGGCGCGTGGCCTGGTCCGCGGGAATATTCCTGGAGGCGGTCGCACCAATCGCCAGCACTTCGAGGGGGGCGTCAGCGTCAGCGCCGCCGTGGACGGCGACCTGGTCGACCTGCTCTATGACCCCCAGACGTCCGGCGGGTTGCTTGTGGCCGTCGATCCCGCCCAGGTCGACGCCCTGTTTGCCGCCCTGGCGGCCTGTGCGCCGGTCGCCCAAATCGGTCAGGTCGTGGCGCGGGCCGACTCCCGAATTCTGGTCGCACAGTAGCTCTCAGCGGTCACCCATCGGCTGTGAGCTCTCCACATTAGGCTCTGCTGGCACCCTGGCACTGTAATTTCCGCGCCTTACGCGTCAACGACTTACCGTAAAGGTGAGTGTCCCCAATTTTGGTGGATTCCTGGCGCTCTGGCACCTTGGCACTTTGGCCCTCCTGTTTCCGCCCCGCCTTCGCCGCAAAGCGGCTACGGCGGGTTCTCGCCATAGCCCGCGGGAAGATCTGGCGGGCGGAGGCGGACCGTTGCGCCGGGCTCAGCCCGGATGGTATAAATCAATGTTTGGTTTACCGCGTAAGTCCGCGGTTTTGTGAGCCCCTCGTGTCTTCGGAGGTATCTTGCTCCCGGATTTGTCGGTCCTCTGGGTCATCTTCTTCGTGCTGTTGCTGACCGTCGTGCTGGATCGGCTGCTGTTCAGGCCTGTACTGAAGGTCATGGGTGAACGGGAGCAAGCGATCCGTTCGGCACGGGACCTGGCTGAACGATCCGCGAACGAGGCGCGTCTGGCTTCGGCGGAGTTCGAAAAGAAGACGAACGAAGCGCGTGCCGAGCTCTACCGTCAGATGGACGAGATGCGGCGGTCCGCTATGAACGAGCGGGCTGAGATCCTGGCGCGCACGCGGGCGGAGGCCGAATCGGAGATTGCTGCGGCCTCTGCGAAGCTAGGGGCCGAAGCCGACGAGGCGCGCCGCCGACTGAGCGCCGACGCTGACGCGCTCGGCGCCGCCGTGGCCGAACGCATCCTGGGCCGCAAGGCGTCCTGACCTCCCTTTTCGAGAAGATCCGTTTTTACATGACATCCGACTGCCGACACAGCCAGACACTGCCCCGCCTCGTTCGGGCCGTTGCGTTCATCTGGCTGCTCGCGGCCGGGACCTGGATTCCCACGTCCGTCGCCGCCGCGCAACCGCACGAGGCTGCGCCTGCCCACTCCGAGGATGCCGCTGAGGGCCCGCACGAGCAGACGCTGCTCCAGACGTTCGCGAAGCTCGTGAACTTCGGCATCATGGCGGGCGTCCTCGTGTACTTTCTGAAGGGGCCGGTGTCGGTGCATCTCGCGTCGCGGGCCTCGCACATCCGGCAGGACCTGGTGACGGCCAAGGAGATGCGCGCGGCTGCCACCGCGCAGCTTGCCGAGATTGATCGCCGATTGAAGACGCTGCCCGCCGAGCTCGAGGCGCTCCGCGCGCAGGGAGCCAATGACGTCATCGCGGAGCAGGAACGGATCGCCCAGGCGGCCGTCGTCGAGCGGGAGCGGCTGATCGACCAGACGCGTCGCGAGATCGAGATGCGTCTGCGCGTGGCGCGGCGGGAGCTCACCGCGCACGCCGCACAACTGGCGGTGCAGGTTGCCGAGTCCCGCATCAGAGCGTCGATCACACCGGAAGACCAGCTGCGGCTCGTCGATCGCTATACGGCGCAGTTGAAGGAGGCGCGATGACCAGCCGCGCCGCCGGCGTTCGCTACGCGCGTGCCTTGTTCGATGTCGCGCTGAAGGAGTCCGACGTTCGCCAGGCCGGCGTCGATCTCGCGGACTTCGCGGCCATCGTGGCCGGCAACGCGGAACTCTCCCGCGTCCTGTCGAACCCGGCGATTCCCGCCGCGCGGAAGCGGGGCGTCGTCGACCAGCTGCTCGCGACCGCCGGCAGCGTGCCTCCGGTCGTGGCCAACCTGCTTCGCCTGCTCGCGGACAGGGACAGGCTCGCGCTGTTGCCGGAGATCGCCGCCGCGTATCGTGAGCGGTTGATGCAGCACGAACAGGTCATTCGCGTCGAGGTCGTGACCGCCATGGCGCTCCCGGCTGATCGCATCGCCGCCCTCCGGGAGCGGCTCGCGCTCGCGACCGGACGCCGAGCCGAAGACGTGCATCTCGAGACGCGCGTCGACTCCTCGATCATTGGCGGAGCGATCACGAAGATCGGCAGCACGGTGTACGACGGCAGTGTGACGCGGCAACTCGAAAAGATGAAAGACACGCTGGTTGCCGCCGCGACGTAGTCGCGTCTGACATGCGGACGACGCCCGGCGTCGACGGGCAGGCGGGAACGGGATCACGGCCGAAGACGAAGCCGCGCCAGGCGCCGTCCGCGGACCGCCAGGCCGCGAACGAGAAAAAATGATGGACATCAAAGCAGAAGAAATTTCGAAGATCATCCGGGACCAGATCGGCAGCTACGCCGTTGACGTGGACGTCGCGGAGGTGGGCACGATCGTGTCGATCGGGGATGGCATCGCGCGCGTGCACGGCGTCGAGAACACGATGGCCGGGGAAATGCTCGAGTTCCCGCACGGCGTCTTCGGGATTGCGCTGAACCTCGAGGAAGACAGCGTCGGCGCGGTGCTGCTCGGCGAGTACCAGAAGATCCGCGAAGGGGACGTCGTCAAGCGGACGGGCCGGATCATCTCGGTGCCCGTCGGCGAGGAGCTGATCGGCCGCGTGGTCAACGCGCTCGGGCAGCCGATTGACGGCAAGGGGCCGATCGTCTCGCAGAAGTTCATGGAGATCGAGCGCATCGCTCCAGGCGTCGTCGATCGCAGTCCCGTCAAGGAGCCGCTCCAGACAGGGCTCAAGGCGATTGACGCCATGGTGCCGATCGGGCGCGGCCAGCGCGAGCTGATCATCGGTGACCGGCAAACCGGCAAGACCGCCGTCGCCGTCGACGCGATCATCAACCAGAAGGGGAAAGACGTCATCTGCATCTACAACGCGATTGGACAGAAGCAGTCCACGATCGCGCAGGTGGTGCGGACCCTCGACGAGGCCGGCGCGATGGAGTACAGCATCGTGGTCGCGGCCGGTGCGTCGGACCCGGCCCCGCTGCTCTACATCAGCCCGTATTCCGCGTGCACGATGGGGGAATACTTCCGCGACAGCGGCCGTCACGCGCTCCTCGTCTACGACGACCTGTCGAAGCACGCGCAGGCGTATCGCGAGATCTCGCTGCTGCTTCGCCGCCCGCCGGGACGCGAGGCGTATCCCGGCGACGTCTTCTACCTGCACTCCCGGCTGCTCGAGCGCGCCGCGAAACTGCGAAAGGAGCTCGGCGGCGGCTCGCTGACGGCGCTGCCGATCATCGAGACCCAGGCGGGCGACCTCTCGGCCTATATCCCGACGAACGTGATCTCCATCACGGACGGTCAGATCTTCCTCGAGAGCGATCTGTTCCACCAGGGCGTGCGCCCGGCCATCAACGTCGGCAACTCCGTGTCGCGCGTCGGCGGATCCGCGCAGGTGAAGGCGATGCGGCAGGTTGCCGGATCGCTCCGTCTGGATCTGGCCCAGTATCGTGAGCTCGCGGCGTTCGCGCAGTTCGGCAGCGATCTGGACAAGGGCACGCTCGCGCAGCTGAATCGCGGGCGCCGCCTGGTCGAGGTCCTCAAGCAGCCGCAGTTCCAGCCGCTCGGCGTCGAGAAGCAGGTCATCATCATCTACGCGGCCACGAACGGGTTCCTCGACGGCATCGCGGTCGAGGACGCGCGGGAGTACGAAATCGGGCTCTACCAGTTCCTCGAGACGCGCCGGTCCCAGCTGCTCTCGTCGCTGACGGAGAAGAAACAGATCGACGATGCGATCAAGGCGGACCTGACGCAGTCGCTCAAGGAATACGGCGAGTCGTTTGCCGCGGCGAAGAAGACCTCCGCAGCCTGACTGAGAGCTGATAGCTGATAGCTGAGTAAGCATGCCTTCACTGATCGATATTCGGCGCCGGGTCCGCGCGGTCAAGTCGACGCAGCAGATCACCAAGGCGATGAAGATGGTGGCGGCCTCGCGGCTGCGGCGCGCGCAGGAGCGCGTCCAGCAGGCGCGGCCGTTTGCCGCCGAGATGCGGCGCGTGCTGGGAAGCCTGGCCTCGCGAGTCGATCCGGCGACGCATCCGCTGCTCGACGAGCGCACGATCCCGAAGGCGAACGGCCGGACGCTGCTCATCGTGATTACCGCGGACCGCGGGCTGTGTGGCAGCTTCAACACGAACGTCATCAAGTCGTCCGGCGTGTTCATCACGGAGCAGGGTAACCGCCAGGTGTCGCTCGGCCTCGTGGGCCGGCGCGGGCGCGATTTCTATGCGCGGCGCGCGTTCGACATCCGCTACGAGCAGGTGAACCTGTTCGCCCAGCTGAAGTTCGAGAACGCGCAGGAGATCGCGCGCGCGGCCAGTGACGCCTTCACCGGCGGCGAGGTGGACGGCGTGTTCCTGGTGTTCAACGAGTTCAAGTCCGTGATGGTGCAGCACGTGGCCGTCGAGCAGCTGCTCCCGATTCCCCGCATGGCATTTTCGGCCTCGGACGAAGCCGCCGGCGTCCCGGTGGTGGATTACCTGTACGAGCCGAAACCGGAAGATCTCTTTGCGCACCTTTTGCCGAGCTATGTCGAGGTCCAGGTGTTCCGCGCGCTGCTCGAATCGAACGCGGCCTTTTTTGCCGCGCAGATGACCGCCATGGATGCCGCGACGCGAAACTCCGGCGACATGATCGAGGCACTGACGCTCTACATGAACAAGGTCCGCCAGGCGGCCATCACGCGTGAAATCATCGAGGTCGTCTCGGGCGCGCAGGCACTATAGGAGCTGTCAGCTATCAGCTGAGAGCTCAGGGCTCGGTGTTGAGAATTCGAAACTGACAGCTGAGAGCTGACAGCTGAGAACGAGAAGGATCAGGCATTATGTCCGTCGCAACGGCTCAGAAAATCGGCAAGGTCGTCCAGGTCATCGGACCGGTGGTCGACATCGAGTTCGAAGGAGGCCACCTTCCGGAGATCTACAATGCCGTCCGGATCAAGTCCGAGGGCAAGGGTGGCCAGGCGATCGATGTCATCGTCGAAGTCGAGCAGCACCTCGGGGAGAATCGCGTGCGCACGGTCGCGATGAAGCCGACCGACGGCATGCAGCGGGGCATGGAGGCGATCGATACGGGCTCGCCAATCATGATGCCGGTTGGCGCCGCGACGCTCGGCCGGGTCATGAACGTGCTCGGTGAGCCGGTGGACTTTCCGGACCGCCCGGTCGAATCGGCGGAGCGCTGGTCGATTCACCGCAAGGCGCCGTCGCTCGAGGAGCAGTCGACGGAGCTGCAGATGTTCGAGACCGGAATCAAGGTCATCGACCTGCTCGAGCCGTACGTGCGCGGCGGCAAGATCGGCCTCTTTGGCGGCGCCGGCGTCGGCAAGACCGTCATCATCCAGGAGCTCATTCACAACGTCGCCATGAAGCACGGCGGCGTGTCGGTGTTCGCGGGCGTCGGCGAGCGGACGCGCGAGGGGAACGACCTCTGGCTCGAGTTCCAGGAGAGCGGCGTCATCAATACCGAGGACCTCTCGAAGTCCCGCGCTGCACTCGTGTACGGCCAGATGACCGAGCCACCCGGTGCGCGCCTTCGCGTGGCGCTCAGCGGCCTCACGGTGGCCGAGTACTTCCGCGACGCGGAGAACAAGGACGTCCTGCTCTTCATCGACAACATCTTCCGCTTCACGCAGGCGGGCTCGGAAGTGTCGGCGCTCCTCGGCCGCATGCCGTCGGCCGTCGGCTATCAGCCGACGCTGCTCACGGAGATGGGCGAGCTGCAGGAGCGGATCACGTCGACGAAGAAAGGATCGATTACGTCCGTCCAGGCGATTTACGTCCCCGCCGACGACTACACGGACCCGGCCCCCGCGACCACCTTCGCGCATCTGGATGCGACGACGAACCTGTCGCGCGCGATCGTGGAGCTGGGCATCTACCCTGCCGTCGATCCCCTCGCGTCCTCATCGCGCATCCTCGATGCGCGCATCATCGGCGACGAACACTACAACGTCGCCCGCCAGGTGAAGCAGATCCTGCAGCGCTACAAGGATCTCCAGGACATCATCGCGATTCTGGGCATCGACGAGCTCTCGGAGGAAGACAAGCTCACCGTCGGCCGCGCCCGGCGCATCCAGCGCTTCATGTCGCAGCCGTTCTTCGTCGGCGAGCAGTTCACCGGGCTGCCGGGCAAGTACGTGCCGGTCGCCGACACCGTCCGCAGCTTCAAGGAAATCGTCGCCGGAAAGTGGGATCATTTGCCGGAGCAGGCCTTCTACATGGTGGGGACGATTGAAGAGGCGGTCGAGAAAGCGGAGAAGATGAAGGTCGCGAGCTGACGGCTGGACGCCGGGAACTGGAAGCTGAGATTACATGGCTCTGCCGACTCATATAGATCTGCAAATCGTGACGCCCGAGCGCCGCATCGTCCAGGAACAGGTGGACGAGGTGGAGATCCCCGGGTCCGAGGGGTACTTCGGTGTGCTGCCCGGGCATACTCCGCTGCTCGCGTCGCTCGCCGTCGGCGAGTTGTGGTACCGCAAGGGGCAGGAGAAGTTCTTCCTGTCGATCGCCTTCGGCTTCGCGGAAGTGCTCCCCGATCGGGTCACGATCCTCGCGCGGATTGCGGAACGCGCGGAAGAGATCAGCGTCGAGCGCGCCGACGCGGCGCGGAAACGCGCCGAGGAGCGGCTCGCGACCTCCATGTCGGATCTGGACTACGAGCGGGCGCGCCTGTCGCTGATGAAGGCCGTCGCCCGGCTGCAGGTGTCCGCCCGTCTCCCGGCGGGCGTCACGAAGCGCGTGCACGACGCCGCGCGAGGCTAGACGGATCATCATGAGCCCGGTGCATTCGCTCGTGTGGGCCGTCAGCTCTGACCCGGGCCTCAGGCGAACCAGCAACGAAGACAGCTACTCCACCCGCCCCGACGTCGGGCTGTTCGTCGTCGCTGACGGCATGGGCGGACACGTCGCCGGTGAGGTCGCATCGCGCGTCGCCGTCGAAGCCATCGAGGCGTTCATCGAGGAGACCGCCGGCGCCGACAAGAATCGCACCTGGCCCTTCCCCTTCGATCCCGCGCTCAGTCTCGAAGCCAATCGCCTGAAGGCCGCGTTCCGGTTGGCAAACCGGCGGATCGCATCCGCGATTGCCGACTCGCAGGACCTGCGGGGCATGGCGACGACGGCCTCCGCGGTACTGATGGGGAAAGCGTCGGCCAGTGTCGGCCACGTCGGCGACAGCCGCGTCTATGTGCTCCGCCATGGCACGCTCGCGCAGATCACGCACGATCATTCCTGGGTCGAAGAGCAGGTCCGCGCCGGCACGCTGACGCCGAGCGCCGCGCGCCAGCATCCCTGGCGGAATGTCGTCACGCGCGCACTGTCGGGAGGTGAGGATCCCGAAGTGGACGTGACCGAGGTGACGCCTGCGATCGGGGAGCGGTACCTCCTGTGCTCTGACGGGCTCTTCGGCGTGGTGGCGGACGATCGGATTGCGGAGATCCTCGGACAGAGCGTGGTATCGCTCGAGTCGATCTGCCAGGGTCTTATCGAGGCGGCCAACAAGGCCGGCGGGCCGGACAACATCACGGCGCTCGTTCTCGAGATCGATGCTCCATAACCTGGTGCGGCTCTTCCGCTACCGCGGCCTGATTCAAAGCCTCGTCGCGCGTGAGCTGAAAGCACGATACAGGGGGTCGGTCCTCGGGTTCTTCTGGTCGTTCATCAACCCGCTCCTCCTGCTGCTGGTCTACTCCTTCGTGTTCACGTTCGTCATGACCGGCGCGCACGACAAGCGCATCGAGCCGTACGCGCTGTTCATGTTCTGCGGCATCCTGCCCTGGACCTGGTTCTCGGCGTCACTCTCGGAATCGGCCGGCGTGCTGATCTCCGGCGGGAACTTGATCAAGAAAGTGCTGTTCCCGGCCGAGATTCTGCCCATCGTCAGCGTCCTGGCGAACATGGTGCATTTCTTCTTCGGGCTCCCGATCCTTGCGGGGTTCCTGATCTATTACCAGCGACCGCTTCAAGCCGGCGAGCTCGCGCTCTTCCCGCTGGCCGTCCTGGTGCAGCTGGTGCTGACGATGGGATTTGCGCTGATCCTGTCGGCGCTGACCGTGCACTTTCGCGACATCCGGGACATCCTGTCGAACCTGCTGACGTTCTGGTTCTTCGCGACACCGATCATCTATCCGTATTTCATTTTCGACGATCCGAAGAACCCCGGACAGATACTGTGGCAGGGCCAGGCGATCAAGCTCAATCCCTTCACACATCTCGCGATCACGTACCAGGAGATCCTGTTCTTCGACGGCCCCGTCGGCCACTGGCCGCAGCTCCTTCTCCTCGGCCTGCTCTCGGTCGCGTTCTTTCTCTTCGGGTACTTCGTCTTCGACAGGCTGAGAGACACGTTTGCGGAGGAAGTGTGAGGGGCACCTGTCAGCTCTCAGCTATCACTGTCAGCTAGACCTCGAAGCCAAAATCGACGCTCAGAGCCGAACTGACAGCTGAAAGCTGAAAGCTGATAGCTGATAGCTCCTATGAACTCCATCACCCTCACCGACGTCTCGAAGGTCTACCGCCGCTACAGCCGGCGGCGGCAGTTCTCGACGCTGAAAAGCGCGCTGCTGTCGCGCAGCCTGATCGGCAATCTTCGTCCGGACGAGACGTTCTCGGCGGTTCGCAACGTCACCTTCGCGGTGCCGAAGGGGCAGACTCTCGGGGTCATCGGCCGGAACGGGTCCGGCAAGAGCACGCTCCTCAAGCTCGTCGCCGGCATCACGAAGCCCACGACTGGCCGGGTCGAAGTCGATGGCCGCATTTCGGCGCTCATCGAGCTTGGCGCTGGCTTCCACCCGGAAATCTCAGGCCGGGAGAACGTCTTCATCAACGGCATCATGCTCGGGCTGTCCAAGCGCGAGATCACGCGCCGGTTCGACGAGATCGTGGAGTTCGCCGAGATGGCGGAGTTCATCGACGCGCCGGTGAAAACCTATTCATCGGGCATGTACATGCGCCTGGGGTTCGCCGTCGCGATTCACGTCGATCCCGACGTGCTGCTCGTCGATGAAGTGCTGGCCGTCGGCGACGAAGGCTTCACGCACAAGTGCCTCGACAAGTTCGCCGAGTTCAAGCGGCGCGGCAAGACCATCCTCCTCGTGACCCATTCGCTCGGCCTCGTGGAACGCTTCTGCGATGAAGCGCTCTGGATGGACGGCGGGAGGATGAAGGGCATCGGCGATCCGAAGCGCGTGGTCGGCGCGTATATCACCGACGTCGAGGTGAGCGAGGAGCAGCAGCTCGCCGCAGGCGATGCCCGGGCGCAGGAGTCCGTGGCCATCGTGTCGCCGGACGAGCCCGCGAGCGCGGTGCTCCCGGATCATCCGATCGAGACCGCGGAAGGCCCGGCCGACATGTTCCGGGCGACGGAGGGACGGTGGGGTTCCCGCGAGGTGGAGATCACCGACGTGCAGCTCTGTGGCCCCGACGGAGAGGCCGCCCACGTGTTCCACACGGGACAGCCAGTGACGGTTCGCATCGCGCTGCGATCGCCGGTGGCGATCGACGACTTCGTCATCGGCATCGGGCTGTTCAATGCCGAAGGGGTCTGCTGCTACGGCACCAACACGAACATCGAGGAATTGAAGGCCGTCCGGATCTTCGGCGACGCCGAGGCGCGATTCACCATCAACAGCCTTGACCTGGTGGAGGGCACGTACAAGCTCGACGTGGCGATCCACAAGCTCGATGGATATCCGTACGACTACCACCGGCTCCTCTACACGTTCCGCGTGAAGTCCCGGACGAAGGATGTCGGCATCTACCGGCCCCGCCACGAATGGGATTTTTCCGAGAGCCTGACGTTCAGCCGCGCGAGTGAGCCGCAGTGAGGCCCGGCGTCCGATGAAAGTCGAGCGGCCAGCGGAGTCTCGGATCATGACGCTCGACAGGCTCGCGGCGTTCGCAAGTGAGCAGCGCGCCAAAGGCCGGCAGATCGTCTTCACGAATGGTGTTTTCGATCTCCTGCACCCCGGCCATGTCCGGTATCTGCAGGACGCGCGCGCCCTCGGCGACCTGCTGGTCGTCGGCCTGAATGCGGACGAATCGGTCCGCCGCAACAAGGGGCCGGCGCGGCCCCTGAATTTACAGGCGGAGCGGGCGGAGGTGCTGTCGGCGCTCACCGCCGTCGACGCCGTCGCGATCTTCAGCGAAGACACGCCCGCCGAGATCATCCGGCTGGTACAGCCGGACGTCCTCGTGAAGGGGGCAGACTGGGCGGCCGATGCGATTGTGGGCCGCGACACGGTCGAAGCCCGGGGCGGCCGCGTCGTGCGCATTCCCGTCGAAGAGGGCTACTCCACCACCACGCTGGTTGAAAAAATCAGGAACGGAAAGTAGGGGTACCGGTGTGCGGTTCTGACCCGAGTAAGCCGCCCAAAGGCTGATGTAGCAGCGAGTTGGGGGAAGTCGCCTGTCTGCACGGAGTTCATAACGACAGCGCAATAAGTCGCCAAACGAGCCGACTACTCGACGACGCTTTATCGTCAAACCGCAAGTTAGCGGGGCATTCCTGCTTCCCGCACGCCCGGCGTCTCGTTTGCTGTTGTGGTTGACGCGCCTGTCGAGGTTATCGATGCGAGTCCGATTTTCTTCGGTCACGCAGGTTACCGCGGTGGGGCCGGTCGCAGGACTGACGAGCGGGCGCTCCCCAGCGCACCAGTACCGGCGCACCGATGGCTGAGGTGAGCAGTTCGCGTTAATTTGACAGGGAGCGAAAACATGCGACGATTGGCGATTCTCGCCGGGTTTTTCGGGCTGGCCGTCATGGCCGGAACAGGCACTGGATGGGCCAGCCCGATCCTGGTCGCGCCACAGGGCAGCAACGCCATGGGTGCCAAAGGCGCCGCCAGCGGTCTGGTGCAGTTCACGGGCGGAGTGGGAACGTACGAAGCAGGCGTAACGGTCGGCCGGAGTCAGGCCGGTTACGTCGGCACAGGGTCTTTTGCCGTGTCTCAGTCTGGCTCTGACGCGAGGCGTCGCGGCGAGCGCCGGACCAGCTTCGATAAAGAGGTTGTCCCGGTTCCGGAGCCCGTTTCCCTGGCGCTCCTCGGGAGCGGCCTGGCCGGACTCGCGGCGCTCCGTCGCCGCAACGCCAGCAAGAAGACCGCATAACCGGGCCTTCCTTCGATACCCGCTCGAGAGAAGCCCGGATGACCTCCGGGCTTTTTTCGTAATCGACACCCTTAAGGGCGACGAACCGTAGACATTTGTCGCTCCTCTGTAGGTCTTTTGACTGCCAGAGTCGCGGCTTTGATCGCTATCCGGCATATAAGTGGCTGAATAGGCGTAGGATATCTTCGTCACCCAGTCCGGAGGGCTTCGGAGCCGTCTTTGCTCCGGAGTCGGTAGAAAGCTATGTATCAGCACTTTTACGGACTTCGGGAGCTGCCCTTCGAGCTCACGCCGAATCCGCGGTACCTGTTTTTCACCGCCCAGCACCGCGAGGCGTTGACGACCCTCGAGTACGGCCTGTTTTCCGCGAAGGGGGTGACCGCCCTCATCGGCGAGGCCGGGACGGGTAAGACCACGCTGATTCACGCGGCCCTCGAATCGGAGCGCTGCCGTAACGTCACGTGCGTGTACATCAACAACCCGGCGCTCACCCGCCAGGAATTCGTGGAAACGCTGTCACTTCGCTTCGGGCTCAGCTCACGCGCCGGAGCCTCCAAAGCCGCCTTGATCGACGAGCTGGAGCCCCTCCTTCGTGAACGTCGTTCGCGAGGACTGATCACGGCACTCGTGGTGGACGAAGCGCAGAGCCTGACGAACGAGGTGCTCGAGGAAATCCGGCTTTTGGCCAACAGCGAGACGACCACCCAGAAGCTGCTGCCCTTTGTGCTTTCCGGTCAGCCGGAGTTGAAGGACCGACTGAACGAGCCCAACTTGCGCCAGTTGAAGCAGCGCGTGACGCTCCGGTGCGAGATCCGTCCGTTCAGCCAGCAGGAGACCGCCGCGTACATCGAACAGCGGATCAGGACGGCCGGCGGCGAGGCCGGGCGGCTCTTCACGCGTGAGGCCGTCATGCTGATCCACGAGCGTGCCGGCGGTATTCCCCGGACGATCAGCGTCATGTGCGACAACGCGTTGCTGACCGGTTTCGGGCTCGGGCGCACGACGATCGATTCAGCCGTGATCCTCGAAGTCGCCCGCGATTTCGACCTCCCGGGACGATCGGCCGGCAGCTCGAACGTCGACCTGTGGCCGGAATTCCGTCCCGCACCGGCCGACGCCGGGGCCGTCGCCGGGGAACCGGCACGGACGCCGGGCCAGGATGCCGCGCCCTCGGCAACCGTGCACGGCATCGCGGAGCGCGAGCCCGCACCGCGCGTCGTCGCGCCTCCTGAAACCGCGCCGGCAGCACCGCGGGAGCGGCCGGAACGACCGGTCACCCGGGCTCCGAGAATTCTCGACGAAGCAACCGTGCCGGAAGGCCCCGAACTGTTCGCCACGGCTTCTCGCAAGTCGCGCCGGTTTTCGCTGTTTGGTGGACGGTGACGCGGGACAACACCGCGGCAGCCGTCCGATGAGTCCCGGTCACGCCGCAGTCTGCGGTCCGTGGCCGCGGAGATCCGTGTCGAGCGACAGCAAAGGCAGAGGCTGCGCGGCATGACATGGATTGACATGGCGCTCGCGGCTGCCGGCGTTCCGGCCCTCGCGGCTTCATCCTATCTTGGTGTGCTCGCGTTGCTGGCGCGCCGTCAAAGGCCACCATCTGCGCCCGCGGCACGGATGACGTTCGACGTCCTCGTGCCCGCGCACAACGAAGAGTCGGAAATCGGCGGGACGGTCGAAAGCCTGCTGGCAGTCGACTACCCTCGCACGCACTTCCGCGTCGTCGTCGTCGCCGACAACTGCACCGACGCGACCGCTTCGGCCGCGGCCGCGGCCGGGGCACGGGTGCTCGTCCGGGACGATCTGAATCAGCGGGGGAAGGGATACGCGCTCGCGTACGCCTTCGACCGGAGCCTCGCAGAGGGCTTTGCCGACGCCGTTGTCGTCGTCGACGCCGACACGGTCGTGTCCGCGAACCTGCTCTCGGCGTACTCCGCGCGGTTCGGCGCGGGTGCGCAGGTGCTCCAGGCGGAATACGGCGTCCGGAATCCCCTGTCCTCATGGCGAACGCGGCTCATGACGATTGCGCTCGCGGCGTTCCATGGAGTGCGGTCGCTGGCGCGGGATCGGCTGGGCCTGTCGTGCGGTCTGCGGGGTAACGGGATGGCGTTCTCCAGTGCCATCCTGCGGCAGGTGCCGCCGAGTGCGTTTTCCATCGTGGAGGACCTGGAGTACGGCCTGCAGCTCGGACGTGCCGGAGTTCGCGTGCAGTACGCCGGCGAAGCGAAGGTCTTCGGTCAGATGGTGACGTCCGAGCACGCGTCGCGATCGCAGCGACAGCGATGGGAGAGCGGACGGCGAACCATCGTCCGCGAGCAGGGGATGCCGCTGCTCAAGGAAGCGCTGCGCGGCAGGAATGTCGTCCTGTTCGATCTTCTCGTCGATCTCGTGGTGCCTCCGGTTGGCGAGCTCGTCGCCTACATCGCCGCAGGGGCGGCACTGTGCGTCATCGTCGGTCTCGGCGGTGTGGCTCCGTGGATCTGGGGCCTGTCGTTCGCCGGCGTCGCGCTGTATGTTCTTCGGGGATGGATGCTGTCAGGGATCGGGCTGCACGGCTTCCTCGATCTGATGTGGGCTCCCGTCTACATCGCGTGGAAGCTGACGCTCTGGCTGCGGCACAAGGGTCAGCGCCCGATCGAATGGATCCGCACGACACGGGAAGGGAAGACTTAGGAGTCACAGCATGTCTGTTACCGCCGACCTGCAGGTACAAGCACCGGGGACCGCGACGGGATCCCTGGACGTTGAGAAACTGAGACAGGCGTTTGCTGAGGACGGCTACCTGATTTTCAGGGATGTCGTCTCGAAGGAACAGCTGTCCGCGCTTCGCACCACAATCGCTGACGAGTTCGACCGCTCCAGGCAATCGGGGCGCCTGTTTTCTGGCGGAGGTCTGATCAGCGGCCACCTGAATTGCTTTCCTGGCGAGGGATCGCGATTCGCATACGAGGCGCTCGAGAAGCACGGGATCATCGATCTCATCAAAGTGATCTTTCCGAAGGCGGTGCGCCTGCCGAACGTGGGCTGCAACTTCAATCTTCCTGGGAGCGTCACGCAGCACTATCACGCGGACCGCAATTTTCTCGACGACTTCATGATTGCCAACGTGGCGGTGGTCGACACCGACCTGGCGAATGGCGCCATCGACATCATCCCGGGCACGCACAAGAAGTTCTACAAGTTCTGGCGGTTTGCCGTCGAGCGGACGGCGCGCGGCAGCGTGCGCATTCCGATGAAGCAGGGGGACGTCCTCGTGCGGACGTCCAACGTCTGGCACCGCGGCATGCCGAACCGGACCGCCACCGCCCGTCCCATGATCGCGTTCACCTGGGAAGATGGCGGGAGCACGCACAAGGATCCCTTCAAGGTCGAGGACGGGAAGATCGTATTCCGTCAGAACTGGTACAAGCCGACGGCACTCGGGCGTCTCCGCGAGCGCACCTTCGTCACCGCCCCGATTACATACGCGGCGTACCGGTTTGTCGGCTCCCTTTTCGGTACCAAGGGATACGATCACCAGTAGACGCCGGCCTCATCGGTACGTCTCACGCCGTCTTTAGTCCGCCGGATCGGCGAGTTTTGTTACCGATCCGCGCGGCAGTCTCTACCGCGCAGTCTAAGTGCTCGTAAATGCGGGACTTCCTTCTCAGCGCCTCCACGGCTGTGTTGGATGACGCATTGCTGTGTTGCCTGCCATGGCAGAAAACTCGCGAATGCCTGCGGCAGCTGTCGGCTGCCTGATTGGTGCGTTCGCATTGCTTTACGGGCGGCTGCTGGTCGATCTCTCGAAGGTCTGGTCAACCGACGCCAACTACTCGCACGGTCTCCTGATCCTGCCGCTCGTCGGCTATTTCGTCTGGACGCGCCGCGGAGTCCTGGCGGAGACGGAGAGGAAGCCCGCAGTCTCCGGACTCGTGCTCGTCCTGGTCAGCCTGGCCGTCCTCCTGATCGGGACGGCGGGTGTCGAATTCTTCCTGATGCGGACGTCGGCACTCGGAGTTGTGGTTGGGAGCCTGCTGTTCCTGGCGGGCTGGCGCTGGCTGCGAGTGCTCGCCTTTCCCATTGCCCTCAGCGTCCTCCTGGTCCCGCTGCCGCCGGTCGTTTTCTATCAGATCGCCTTTCCGCTGCAGGTCATGGCCACAAAATTCGGTGTGGCGATTCTTCAGCTGACGCACATCCCCGTGCTGCGTGAAGGGAACGTGATCCTGCTGGCCCAGACGACGCTCGAAGTGACCGAGGCGTGCAGCGGGATCCGTTCGCTCCTTTCGCTGTTTGCGCTGGCGGTCCTGTATGGCTATTTCACGACGCCGCTAAACCCGCAGCGCATCGTGATTGCGCTCTCGAGCATTCCGATCGCGATTGTGGCGAATGGCCTTCGGATCGCCGGCACCGGCATCGCGGCCCAGTACGTCGGCCCGGGCGCAGCCACCGGTTTCTTCCATACGTTTTCAGGGTGGACGGTTTTCATGACCTCTTTCGTGATGCTGCTGGCTGTCGGCCATGCGCTCAAGCTGTTGCCGTCGATCGCGGTCACGCGGCCGGAGCCTTCCGTATGACGCTCACCACGCGGTGCGTGATGCTCGGCATTCTCCTGCTCGGCACCTGGGGGGCGCGCGTGCGTCTCGCGGAGCCTCAGCCTGCGACCGGCGCCGAATCGCTCTCGAAGTTCCCGGCCCTGATGGACGCCTGGCAGGGGGAGGATTCGCCGCTCGATCCGGAGGTCGTCAAGACGGCCGCCGTTGACGACTACATGAACCGGAACTATCGATCGGGCGAGGGCCTGATCGGGCTTTACGTCGGGTACTACAGCAGCCAGCGCGAAGGCGAAGCGCTTCACTCGCCGATGCAGTGTCTGCCTGGGACGGGCTGGGCGCCGATGAAGACGGAATCGACCCAGCTGACGGGCCTGGACGACAACCGTCCGCGCACCATCAACAAGCTCCTGGTGGAAAAGGGCATCGACCGGATGCTCGTCCTGTACTGGTATCAAACCGTGAACCGCGTCACGGCGAGCGAGTACCTGCGCAAGATTTTCCTGGTGAAGGACGCGCTCGGGTCGGGCCGTACCGACGTCGCGCTGGTGCGGATCATCTCTCCCATCGATCCGCGCGACCCCGAAGGGGAAGCCAGGGCGTTGAGACTGACGCGTCCGTTTGCCGCGCGCGTACTGCCGGAAGTACACAAGCAACTGTTTCACGAATGAGACTGCCCAAGATGGTGTCAAAAGGAATGATCGCGGTCGCGTGTGCCGCTCTGTTCGTCGTCTGTTCCTCGGGATGCACTCGAGATCCCGAGCAGGCGAAGCGCGACTACGTTCAGCGCGGGGACGCCTTCATGAAGGACGGGAACCTCGACGCGGCCGTCATCGAGTACCGCAATGCCGTGCAGCAGGACGCGCGTTTCGGCGAGGCGTATCGGAAGCTGTCCGCCGCGTATCTGAGCCGAGGGGACGCCGCCGATGCGACGCGGGCGTCGACCGCTGCGGCAGACCTCCTGCCCGATGTCCCTGAGGTGCAGATTGAGGCCGGTAACCTGCTGCTGGCGTCAGGCAGGCCGGATGATGCCAGGGCCCGTGCGCAACGCGTGCTCACGGCGAACCCGGCAAACGTCGTCGCGCGGGTGCTCCTGGGGAATGCGATCGCCGGACTGAAGGAGTTCGACTCGGGGATGAAGGACTTCGAAGAGGCGATTCGCCTCAACCCGCAGGAGACGAGCGCGTACGCCAGCCTCGGGGTCCTGCAGGCGACGCACGGCGACAGGCAGGCAGCGGAACGGACGTTCAGGGAGTCGATTGAGCTCGCCCCGAAATCCATCCCACTGCGTCTCGCGCTGGCGCAGTTCTACTGGTCCGACCGCCAGTTCGACCGCGCAGAAGAGATCATGAAGGCGGCCGTGGCACTGGTGCCCGCCGACGCGCGGGCCAACGTGGCTCTCGCCGTATTTTACGAATTCACCGGCCGAAGCGCCGAATCAGAACCGTATCTTAGGGCGGCGCTCGACGCCGCCCCCTCGCCGCGGATCGCCCTTCTTTTGGCCGACCATTACGTGACAGCGAAGCGAACGGGGGACGCCGTTCCGTTGCTGCGGCGGGTCGCCTCCGACCCGAAGCTCGGGGCGCTCGCGAGCGTCCGTCTGGCGAACGTTTCGGAGCTGGAGGGACGCACGGATGAAGCGACTCGGATCATCGACGAAATCGTCGCGGCGAATCCCAAAAACGGAACTGTGCTGGCGGCGAAGGCGGACCTCCTGCGCGGCCGGAAGCACCTGGACGAGGCCTTGAAGGCCGCCGATTTGGCGATCGCCGCCGACCCGGCGTCGGCACAGGCAGCCTTCGTTCGCGGGCGCGTGCTCACTGCAAAGGGACAGTTCGATGAGGCCCGCAAGTCCTTCGACGAGGTCTTGCGCCTGAACCCGCGCGCTGCCGCGGCGGACCTCGAGCTCGCGCGCCTGCGCCTTCGCGGCCAATCGCCCGAGGCTGCAACGCCTGTCTCGACGACCGCCCAAGCGAGTCCGTCGTCTCTCGACGCCCGGCTGACGCTGGCGCGCGCGCAGGTTCAACAACGCCAGTACGGAGAGGCGCGGTCCGTCCTCGAGCAGCTGGCGAAAGCCGAACCGCAGGCCGCCGCGCCCCCGGCGCAACTGGGATCGCTGCTCCTCCTGACTCGGGACGCCGCCGGCGCCCGTGCCGCGTTCGCCCGGGCGATCGCGCTCGACCCCTTCCAGATGGAAGCCCTCGCCGGCCTGACCACGCTCGATTTCAAGTCGCAGCGCTCTTCCGAGGCGCTGGCCAGGCTCAGTGGGCTGCTCGATCGCGCCCCGAACAACGCCGGGTTGCTGCTGATCGCGGCCGGAGCCTATTCGTCCGCGCACAATCTGGCCCGCGCTGAAACGCTGCTCGTCCGGGCGATCGGTGTCGATCCCGAACTTCTTGCGGCGTACGCGATGCTCGGCCGCGTCTACCTGGCCCAGCACCGACTGGATGCCGCGCGCACGCAGTTCGAAAAGCTGGCGAACGAGCAGGAACGGCCGGTCGGCGCCCTGACGCTGCTCGGCGTGATCAACCAGATGCAGGGTCGAATCCCCGAGGCGCAGCAGGCGTTCGAGCGGGCCCTGAAGGCCGATCCCAGGGCCGCCGTGGCGGCGAACAATCTGGCGTGGATTTACGCGGAAACCGGCGGCAGCCTCGATGCGGCCCTGCGGCTGGCGGAGATGGCGAACACGGCGCTGCCCGATCAGGCGGAGGTCAGCGACACCCTGGGGTGGGTCTACTTCAAAAAAGGTCGGTTGCCCCTCGCCATCAAGACCTTGCAGCATGGCCTGGAGCTGGATCCAGCCAACGCCACCACCCTGTACCATCTGGCGCTCGCGCACGAAAAGAGCGGGAATCGAATCGAGGCGCGACGGCTGCTGGAGCAGTACCTCACCCTCGATTCCGCGTCAGAGCGTGGCAGTGACGTTCGGCGCCGCCTCAAAGTCCTGGGTACCCAGGCCGGGTCCGGACCGACTCGGACCGGCAGCTAAAATCCGCAGGGTCGTTTCAAGACGACTTTATTCCGACAATGCGGCGACTTAGTGAGGTCGTTACAACCCGCCGCCCGAGTGATCCCCGCAATTCCCGGCCTCCACAGCGGCTTTTTTCGACATCCGTCATTTGTGTAGTTTGGCCCGGTACTGGCACTGGATGCCGATGAGCCGTCTCTCAATCAGTCGTTGTAGTTTCAGCACCGGAAGCAGTCAGCCATGCATGTCCGCACGACACTCAAAAACATAACCGGTGTCGTCCTTGTCGGGACGCACCCCTGGCGCAATTCCGCCTTCGATCGCCTGCCACCGAGGCCCCTGATCCCGGTCGCGCATCGGCCATTGATTTCTTACTCTTTGGCCTGGCTGCGGGACTCCGGGATTCAGAACGTCACCGTGTGCGCGAACCGTGAGACCCAGGCACTCGAGACCCGCTTGCTTCGTCACGTGCCCGAAGGCCTGACCGTCACGTACCAGGAAGACACCATGCCGCGCGGTGCGGCCGGCGCGGTCCGCGACGCGATGGCCGCAAGCGATGCGGACACTTTTGTCGTCGCCGAAGGTACCGCGATCCCAAATGTCGACCTGCAGGCCCTGCTCCTTGCGCATCGTGCGTCCGGAGCCGTTGCCACCGTCGTGGGTTACTCGCCGTCGACGCCCGACGGCATCCCCGGCGCGCAGGTCCCGAACGGGATCTACGTGTTCAACCGCGAGGCGCTCAATGCCCTCCCGCTTCGGGGATTTCACGACATCAAAGAGAACCTGATTCCGCAGCTCTACCGTTCGGGTCAGCGCGTTGTCGCCTACACGGCGAGCAGCGCCAACCCGCGCGTCATGGGCGCCTCGAGCTATCTCGCGGCCAACGAGTGGATGGTCGAGAATCTGGTCACGTGCGGACAGCCGCTCGACGGGTACTTCCGCTCCGGCGACAGCCTGATTCACGTCGACGCGATGATCGCTGACGATGCGGTGTTCGTCGGGCCCGTGCTCGTGGCGCCCGGTGCGCGTGTCATGTCGGGGGCGGTGGTCGTCGGACCGAGCTCCATCGGCTGCGACGCCACGGTCGGCCGCGGCGTCCTCGTATCGCGCTCCGCCATCTGGCGGCGTTCGGTTGTCGGCGATCACTCTGTGGCGGATCGCTGCATCGTTGCCGACGATTCTGTCGTCGCGGCCCACACGCAGGCGTTCCGCAAGGTGATGGCGACGGCCACTCGTCGCGAGCCGGAGGCGCCCTATGGCGCCATGATGGAATCGCGCGAGCCTCTGTCACTCGAGCTCCTTCGCCGGATGGGCCGCGTTCTCGGCGGCGGCACCTGGTCGCGGTCACCTGCAGCCCAATGACAATCTGGCCGATCATCCTCGATTCGCAGCCCGAGTACCTGCAGGTACGGAGAGTCCCCTCTCGATCCTGCTCGCGCCGATCGGGACGGAGACGCTCATCGAGCACCTCCGCGCCATGCTGACGCCCGTAACCGGCAAGGCGCCGGTGGTGCTGGCTCCGGCTGCCGCCACGAACGAGTACGTGCGCTCGCTGCACGCAGTGGATCCGACCGTGCGCGTGATCCGGGGCGCCGAGGAATTCGCCGAAGTGTTCGCACACTCCGAATTGTCCGACGCGTATCTAGTCGTGGATCCGCGCTGCCTCACGATCGGCGAATCCGATTTCGCCACGCTCGTGCATGAATATTCGGCCGAGCCCCGCGTCGCCCATTCTCTCGTCGCCTTCGAGGCGGTCGCGGGTACCAAAGAGCACGTCAGCTTCGACAATACCGGACAGGTGCGCGGGATCCAGCGCTTCTACGATCAGACCACCTGGGCGATGATTGCCGGCATCAGCGCGACCATCGTGCCCGCGGCCTGCAAGGTGCTCGGCAGCCACCACGTGCCGCAGTCGCTCATCGAGCTGCGTCAGGTCCTGGCCGGCCGCGGCGTACCAAGCCGAGACATTCCCGTCCAGGGGGGCGCCCTCGATCTCTCGACCGAGCACGGATTGCTTGCCGCCAATGAACGGTTCGCGGTGACGGCCACGTCGTCCCCGAGCCGGGAAGCCCGGATCGGCAAGCCGATGTTCGTGGGTGGCGGACATTCGGTTCATGCCACGGCCCGGATGGTCGGACCCGTTGTCGTTCACAAGGATGTCGCCGTCGAAGCGGGCGCGACGATTCTGGGTCCCGCGATTATCGGCGCCGGCGCCCGGATCGCGTCGGGCGCGATCGTCGCGCATGCGACGATCCTCGCCGGCAGCATCGTCCCCGGCGGCCAGATTGTTCGCGACCAGGTCTGGCTTGGCGTGGGCAACGCCGCCCCTGCCGCCGAGCGCCAGTCCCCCTCGTACGACCAGCGGCTGGCGCGTCACTCGATCGAGCCGTCACACTCGTCCGAGGTCGTGAATCAGCAGCCATTCGGGCGGCGGCTTCAGCTGTTTCTCAAGCGCGCGGTCGACGTCGCGTTCGCCTCGGTGAGCCTGGCGATCCTTTCGCCGCTGTTCCTCGTCAGTGGCGCCGCCGTGTGGCTCGAGTCGCGCGGACCGATGTTCTACGGCGACAAGCGGGAGGGCCTCGGTGGCCGCGTGTTCCGGTGCTGGAAGTTCAGGACGATGTTCACGGGCGCGCACCTCGCGCAGCGGGACCTGAACGCACTGGATCACACGGACGGTCCGCACTTCAAATGCGACAGCGACCCCCGAGTGACGCGTGTCGGCCGCGTCCTTCGGATGCTCAACCTGGACGAGCTGCCGCAGCTCGTGAACGTGCTGATGGGAGAGATGAGCCTTGTCGGCCCGCGTCCCTCGCCCTTCCGGGAAAACCAGGTGTGCGTGCCGTGGCGTGAGGCCCGGTTGTCGGTGCGCCCGGGCATTACCGGCTTCTGGCAGGTCTGCCGCCACGACCGCGCGGCGGGCGACTTTCACCAGTGGATTGAATACGACCTTCTCTACGTGCAGCACCTCTCGCTCTGGCTGGACGCGAAGATCCTGACGGCGACGCTGCTCACCCTGGGCGGCAAGGCGACGCACGTGCCTGCATCGTGGCTGGTTCGTTCAGCGTCCGTCGAAGGCGTGGTCCTGCCGGAACAGCTGCCCGTCGAGACGGACGAAACGGCCGCGGCATAGGCGGCCGCGGCGTCAGCCCGATCCCGCCTGCCCACGAGTACAAAGTCAGCGGACGCTAGGAACTCTGCCCGCGACGAATCACCCGCCTGGAAACGCTTCCGGCCACTTGGGCGAAGCCAGCGCACCTTCAAGTCCTGGCGAACGTGCGTGCAGTCAGGTGTGTACCAGGGCTGTACGAAGGTCATCACCCTGGTGGTGACTTTGCACTCGGACGGAAGGAGGGCCGATCGGAGCTACTCGACTACGACCACGTCTCCGGCGCGGAGGCGGAACAGGGTGGCCGGACCCGTGGCTCGCGTGAGGGCCTCGTATGTGAAGTGAATGCGGACGGGTTCGGGGCGACTCCGCACGACGTATATGCGGTCCTTGTGGGCGAATCGAGTCAGTCCGCCTGCCGCCGCGAGTGCGTCAGCGACCCCGGCTTCATGCTGCAGCACCTGCTGGCCGGGCTTCTCAACTTCCCCGAGCACGGAGATGCTCAGTGGAGTCGACTCCTCGACGGAAACAGTGACGCGCGGAGAGACGAGCAGCGACTTGAGACTCGCTTCGATGTCGGTGGCCAGCTTGAGCGGGGTCTTGCCCGCTGCCTCGATGTCGTTCAGCAGCGGCAACGAGATCCGCCCGTCTGTCCGGACACGAGTCCGGCCGGAGGCCTTCTCATCGTTGTACACTTGAACGGCCAGCAGATCACTAATGCGAATAATGTACTCGGGCGTCGCTGACGCCTCGGGCTCACCTTTGAACTGTTCGATTTCGATTGCACCCTGGCTGCTGGCGCAGGCGGCGGCAAGGCAGCCAATCATGACCAGGCCGGCCGTCCATTTCAAGCCGTATTCTTTCGCCTGCCGTGGAGAGAATTTGGACTGCATATCGCCGGCAAGTATAGCGCATAAGACGCACGTTCCCGGGCCACGCGCGGACGGTGCCCCCCATGTCTGATCAGAGGGTCCGGCTCCGGATAGGCCACGTGTGGATCGATGCCGTGACCTTTCCGGAGGCGTTGCGCCGAATCGAAGAACTCGTCGATAAGGGAGCCGGTGGGGCCGTTTACACGCCGAACGTCGATCATGTGGTGAAGGCGGAATCCAACGAAGCGTTCCGGCGCGCGTACGATCACGTCAGCCTGTCGCTGGCCGACGGCATGCCGCTCGTCTGGGTGGCGTCCCTCCTCGGATGCCCGTTGCCGGAACGAGTGGCCGGCTCGGATCTGCTGCTCCCGCTTCTGAAAGTCGCAGCCAGGCGTCAGTGGACCGTGTATTTGCTCGGTGGGGCTCCTGGCTCCGCCGAAAAGGCCAGCCGGGTCCTGACCGAGCAGCTCGGCGTCCGCGTGGTCGGCTGGGACGACTGCCGCATCGAAAGTGACGGCTCGGATGCGGGAGGGGCATCGATTGCGAGGGCCGTGGCGGCGAAGGCCGACTTGATCCTTGTCGGACTGGGACCGCCCAAGCAGGAGCTCTGGATCCATCGCGCGTCGGAGGCGATACGACCCGCGGTCGCGCTCGGCATCGGGGCCGGACTCGATTTTCTGGCAGGGACGTACAAACGCGCGCCCCGCTGGATGGCGAAATCTGGTCTCGAATGGGCGTTCCGGCTTGCTCAGGAACCGCGCCGACTTTACCGCCGCTATCTCATTGAGAGTCCGCGTTTCGCGGTGGTCGTGGTCACGACGTGGCTCTCGCCCCGATCGAAGCGCGTGCGAAACGTATCGTCCTGATTTCCGGAGATGGCTGGAGCGCCGGCTTCACGCGTGCGACCTGGTGGCCTGTCTTGCCGATCACGGACCGGCTTCCTGGGACGCGCGTTCGGATGACCCTCTCAAAATGGACTAAAGGCCGCTATTTAGCAGACTATTCGAGCGCATAATGATCGGAATCCCTCGGAATGGAGAATATTGCTGGCGGCAGCGCTTTTGCGCCTGATCCAGCGAATGCGCGCCGTGCATCCCGCTAAAACTGGCGTTCTCTTTGTGAGCTCTGCTGAAAAGCCGGGAGCGGATACGTTCATCCACAACCTGATCATGCGCAGCCTCGACCGGTCGCGGTTCGACGTCCATGTGGCGTGCTCGGCCGGCACGCCCGGCGCGCGTCCGGCGACGTTCGACACCCTGAGCACCATCCCCGATCTGCACCTCCGCCCCTCGAACTTCGGGCCCTCGTGGACGGAGAACTCGACGTTCGACAAGGCCCTGGCGTCGCTGAAGCTGCCGGGCGCGCTGGTGGGGTTTGCCGGACTGGCGCGTTACGTCAGCAAGCATCGTATCGCCGTGCTGCATTCGACTGACCGCCCACGGGATGCCGTGGCCTGCGCAGTCCTTGGAAAAATAACGGGTGCGAAGTCCGTCATTCACGCGCATGTCAAGTGTGCCGACTGGATGGCGGGTTCGCAGCGCTGGGCGATGGGCCAGGTGGACGCAATCGTCGGCGTCTCGGAGTTCGTGGTGGGCTCGCTCGTGCAGAACGGCTACCAGCGGGAGCGGACCCACGCGGTGCTGAATGCTATCGATTTGCCGCGCTGGGAGTACGGACAGGACCCGGCCCCGGTGCGCCGGGCGCTGGGGATTTCACCCGGCGCGCCCGTCATTGCCTGCGCCGCGCGCCTGATTCGAGGCAAACGTCAGGACGAAGTGATCCGGGCGCTGCCGGAGGTCTGCCGGGAATTTCCCTACGTGCGGCTGCTCATCATCGGCGCCCTCGATCCCCCGACGATGGGCACGAGTTTTTCGGAGGAGCTGAAAACATTGGCCGCGGATCTGGGCGTGTCGGCAAACGTGATGTTCCTGGGGGAGCGTTCCGACATGCCGGCGATGATGGCGGCGTGCGACGTGTTCGCCTTGCCGTCGCATGAAGAACCGTTCGGCCTGGTGTTCGCCGAAGCGATGGCGATGAAGAAGCCAGTGGTCGCCCTGGACAACGGGGGGACACCGGAGGTCGTCGAGCACGGAAGGAGCGGACTGCTCTGCGCTCCAAACGATCGGCCGGCGCTTGCCGCGAACCTCAGACTGCTTCTCCGAGATCCTGCACTTCGCACGCGCATGGGTGAGTACGGGCGGCAGCGGGTAGAGGCGCGATTCACTGCCGGCAGAATGGCGGCGGATACCGCCAACGTTTATACATCCTTGCTGCAGCCACCTACCACCCGGACGGCCGCCGTCGTGGGCGGGTTTGGGTTTTGAGCGTGGTCGTGCCGGCCGGTACCGTCGCGCTCCCTTCGAAAGGCCTCGACGCGGCGGTAAAGGTGCACGACCTCGAGTCGAGGCCGGCAGGTGCGCCGGTACCAGCGCTGCACATTCCATCGCTCGATGGCCTGCGGGCCGTCAGCTTTTTCATCGTGTTCATCGCGCACGCGGGCGCGTACGCCGTTGTCCCCGGTGGCTTTGGCGTGACGGTCTTTTTCTTTTTGTCCGGGTTTCTGATTACGACCCTGATGCGGGTCGAACGTGAGGCAACCGGTACGGTCAGCATTCGACACTTCTATCTGCGGCGGGCGCTCAGAATCCTGCCCCCGTTCTATCTCATCCTCGGAGTGGCAACGGTATTTACGGTGCTGCGGATTCTTCCCGGGGAGCTGGACACGCCCTCCGTCCTCGCGCAGGCGCTGCACGTCTCGAACTACTGGTTCATCTTTCAGGGCCACGACGGCGCGCCGGCCGGCACCGTGCCCTACTGGTCGCTCGCCGTCGAAGAGCACTTCTATCTGGTCTTTCCGCTCCTGTACCTTGGGCTCACCCGATATCTGGCGACGCGCAACCAGGCGAGAGCGCTGTGGATCCTGTGCGCCGTGGTCTGTGCCTGGAGATGCGTACTGGTCCTGGGCCTGGGCGTCGGGGAGGATCGCACGTACATGGCGTCCGACACACGTGTCGATTCGATGCTCTTCGGATGTGCGCTGGCTCTCGGGCTCAATCCGATGCTGGATCGACCGCTGGGACGGGAAGCCCAGTGGAAGTGGTTGATCGTGCCGGCGGCCATCGCCCTGCTGCTGGTCACCTTCTTATATCGTCCTCCGTGGTTCCGGGAGACGATCCGCTACTCGCTGCAGGGAATTGCCCTGACGCCCGTGTTCATCGCCGCGATACGGTTCCCCGGCTGGCTGCCGTTCCGCGTCCTGAACGCCAGGCCCGTAGCGTATATCGGGGTGCTTTCCTACACTCTGTATCTCGGCCACCAGGTGGCCTTGATGGGGGTTCACTTCTGGATGCCGACATGGCACGGCGGTGCGTCAGCGATCCTGGCGCTGGCCATCGCGTTGGGTGTCTCGGTCGTCATCAACCGGTTCGTGGAAAAGCCGTCGGCCCGGTTGCGGCAGCGGCTCGGCCGCCGCTCGTCTCTTGCCGCCGCGGCAACGGTCAGATAACGCCGGTGCGCAGATCTTCGGCCAGGCGGTCGCCGGCGCGCGCGGCCAGCGCCATTGCGGTCAGCACGGGATTTTTTTCGGGTCCCGTGGTGAAGGCCGCCGAATCGGCGACGACGACGTTCGGGGCGGCATGCATCCGGTTCCAGCGGTCGAGCATACCGAACCGCGGAGAGGCATGCATGCGGCAGGAGCCGGCGTAGTGGATCGCAGTGCCGACCGGGTCGATCAGCCACAGCGAGGCGCGCGGCCGCAATCCTGCGGCGTCCAGAAGGGCGATCAACTGGTCGCGCGAGGCCTCGAGCGCCCTGGCGGACTCGGGCGGATACCGGATGTCGAGAACGACTCCGGGCGTGCCGTCAGTAGAGTGCCCGCTGTCGAGTGAGACTCGATTGTGCTCGGCCGGCGCCATCGTGCCGAAGACGCTGAAACCGATCGAGGTCTGGCGCCCCGGGTGACCGGCAAGGACGCTGCGTACGAGGCGATGGACACCCGACCACTGGAGGCACGCGCTCGCATACAGGGGCGTCGTCCGGTCGAGAGGCAGACGCGTCACGTAGGCGGCGGGATGGAACGACATCGGCGACGCCACGTCCAGCTCGAGCTTCCCGAGGGGATGGTCGTGGAGGTAGCGACCGAGCACGCCGTGTGTGTTGCCCAGGCCGTCAGGAAAGTCGGGCGGCGCTGACTGGAGAAGAATCTTGGTCGAGTTGATCGCGCCGGCGGCGAGCACGGCGGCGCGGCAGCGGATCCGGTGTGTCGCTCCGGTGCGGACATCGCGAACGAGCACGGCCTCGACCCGTCTGGAGGCACCCGACCATTCGAGTTGCGTGACGCGCGAGCCGTAGCGGACCGTCAATCGCCCGGAGCGAAGCGCGGGCTTCACCAGCCGCACGAACGAGTTGAACACGCTGCCGCTGAACGTCAGCGTGCTTCTGCCGCCGTACACGTATGGGACCGGCACGATGGCCTGGCCCGCGCGCTGCGCCGCTTCGGCGATGGGCTTCCAGGTGGTGCCGTCGAGCGAGCGGGCGTCCCGGACCTTGCCGGCCGGCAGCTGCGGCAGGCCGACGCGGGAGCCGGCAATCGATAGCAGGGGTTCGACCCACTCGTACCAGGGGACAATTTCGTCGTACTCGAGAGGCCACGCATACGCCTCGCCGGCGCGACGCGCATCGAGAAAGTCGTCCTGTGAAAACCGGGGGACGGCGCAGCTCCAGTGATTCGTCAGGCCGCCCGGCGCCACGTCTTCGAAGAGCAACGTGCCGGGATCCCCCGCGATCCTGAGCCCTTCCGAACGCGCGGCGAGCGTTCGATGAAGGCGGGCGATCGTGACGCCACCGATCCGGGCGGTCAGGCCCAGGGCCTGGTGCGGAAGGCCGGCCTCGAGGAGCGTCACATCGATGCCGGAGCGAATCAGCCGCAGGGTCGCTGCGGCGCCGGCGGGTCCGCTGCCAACGACGACAACACCGGCCTCGCTCTGCAAAGTTGATTCGTTGTGCAAGCGTATTGAGAATAGCATTGTTCATCGGCGCGTCCCGAGGCTGCGAGCCCGGGACAATTGCCGGAAACGCATGCCATCGGGCATGGCAGGAGGATTGCCGGTAGTGCCCCAGACACGCGACGCCATCATCGATATTCGCCGCTTCGGCCGCACGGATCTGAGCGTGTCGGCGTTCGGCCTCGGGTGCGCCCGAATCGGCGGCATTTTCAAACGCGATCCGGCGGATTTTGTCAGACTTCTCTCGGCAGCGCTCGATGCGGGGATCAACTTTTTCGATACGTCCGACATGTACAGCCAGGGCGAGAGCGAAAAGCTCCTGGCTCGCGCGTTCCGGCATCGGCGGGATCAGGTCGTGATTGCGAGCAAGGGGGGATACGTCCTTCCTTCCCAGCGGCGGCTTGCCGCACGCCTGAAGCCCTTCGTCCGGCCCGCGATCCGGCTTCTACGGCTGTCGCGGAACCAGCTGCCCGGCGCCGTCCGGGGATCACTGGCGCAGGACTTCTCACCCGCTCACCTCCGGCGAGCCGTGGAGGGCAGCCTTCGTCGTCTCGGGACCGATCACCTCGATCTGTATCAGCTGCACAGCCCGCCTGTCGACATCGTGGCGCCGGGCGAATGGCTTCAGGCGCTCGAAGAACTCAAGCAGCAAGGGAAGATCCGCTACTACGGAGTGTCGTGCGACAGTGTCGACGCCGCGATCGCGGCCCTGGGCCATCCCGGCGTGTCGTCGCTTCAGGTCTCCATCAGCCTGCTCGAACGGGACGCGCTTCGCGTGCTGCAGCAGGCGCGCGAGCAGGGCGTTGGCGTCATCGCGCGCGAATGCCTGGCCAACGGGTTGCTGGTGAAGGACGTCCCGCCGGAGGACGTGCGCTCGTACTGTGAGTCCGACGAGGAGGCCGCGGCCAAGGTGCTGCAGATCGAGCGTTATCGGAAGACAGCATCCGAGACCGGAACCACGGTGACGCAGCTCGCACTCCAGTTCGTCAGCCGCCTCGAGGGCGTCTCGATAACGCTCATCGGCGTGAGCAGCCTGCAGCAGTTGAACGGCCTGCTGGCAAACGGGTTGCCGACATCAGGGCGTCCGGGCCTCGATGCCATTCCTGACCTCGGGTAATCGACTCCGGAGATATGCCTGGGTCGCGGCGGCCGCTGGGGCTGCGCTGATGCTGCTGATTCCGGGCGTCTTCGGCGCGCCGCGACAGCAGTTCGCGCATCTGGGCGACTTCCGCCTCGAGAACGGTCAGGTCATCACCGACGCCGTTGTCGGCTATCGAACGGCGGGGACGCTCAACGCCGAGAGATCGAATGCCGTGCTCGTGGCGCCGTGGTTTCAGGGAACCACACGCCAGATCGCACGGCAGATCGGTCCGGGCAAGCTGGTCGACTCGTCCAGGTTTTTCGTCGTGATGGTGGACGCGCTGGGCAACGGCGTCTCCTCGTCCCCGTCGACAAGCGCACAGCAGCGGGCGCACGCTTTCCCGAACTTCACGATCGGCGACATCGTTGCGAGCCAGCACCATCTCGTCACCCGGACGCTGGGGCTCACGCGCCTTCACGCGGTCGTGGGGGTTTCGATGGGAGGCATGCAGGTCTTCCAGTGGACCGTCAGCCACCCGCATTTCATGAACAAGGCTGTCTCGATCGTCGGGTCCCCGCAGTCACAGCCTGACGATCAGCAGCGCTGGCGCGACGGCATTGCGTGGCTGCGCAATCCGGCGTCCATGCGGGCGAGAACGCTGCTGGCGCGCTGGAAGCCTCGCGCCGCCCTGAACGAGCTGCGCATCGAACCGCACGATCAAACCCGCCAGGCCGAGGCCATCATGACGCTCGATATCAGCCGCCCCTTCGCGGGTTCGATGGAACGCGCAGCCGCGGCGATGCACGCGGACCTCATGGTCGTGAGCACGTGGGCGGATCGTGAAGTGAACCCGAAGCCGGCCTTTGACCTGGCGCGGATCGCGCGGGCGAAGGTGCTGGAGCTGGACGGGCGATGCGGTCATCAGGCCCCGAGCTGCGAGCGCAGGGTGCTGTGGCCTGCCATTAGCAACTTTCTGACGGAACCCTCGACGCGCTGAAGTGTTACCTTGGGAAGATCAGTTCCGGCTGTGACGCTCCAGATTCCATGACGATGGCCGGTCACGTGATTATGTGTTGGCGATGGTCCGAAAGGTTCGCGGGCGCTGTTGCTGTTGCTCCGCAACGTTGCTCCAACGGAGCCGCCCATGCGTCTCACCGTCGGCTGCAATCCTGGCCTCGACCACTTTCTTGAACGTCAGCCATGCGCCCTTGAGCTCGTCGATGTTGCGCCTCACGATTTGCGAAATACCGCGACGAACAAATCCTCGGTCAAAGGCAGCGGAAGTCGCAGACGGCGGGTGAGCTTCGAGAGCCCCGTGAAGTGAGTGTAGTGCTGGACCTCCTCCCGCGTCGTGCTGAGGCGGCACACGCGTTTCGCAAGCATGCCCGGGGACGTGAAATGCCGGATTGTCGATAGATGTGAGGCGCACCTGTCAGCCAGTATTTCGCGCGCTCGTAGATGCGGTTGATGCAGAACAGGTTCGGCATCGAGACTATCAGCGTGCCGCCGGGTTTGAGCAGGCTCTCAGGATCGTGCCGAGTTTCAGGAGCAGCTGGAGGTGGCCGGACCCACCAGATCAATGCGCGGCGTACGCCAGGCCACGCCAGACGCAACAGGCCACGTCTGGCCTACGTTGGTTGACATCCGGTCCCACGAACCTGAACCTATTTGTGACGAGCAACCAGAAGCGTCATCCGATGAGGCCCGACGTAAGAGCCGCTTTGTACCAGTTGACTGTCTTTTCGATACCCGCTTCGAACCCGACCTCTGGTTTCCATGACAAGAGGTCCCGAGCTTTTGAGCTATCCAAGCACTGAACCGGGATTTCGTTCTGGGCCTGATTCAGAATCTGAGGTTCAATGTCAACACCCATCACCTTGGCCACCGCTGCGACTACGTCGAGCACGGTCAAACGAAGACCATAGGAAAAATTGAACGCCTCGCCCCTGAACTGTCCGCCGAGCATCTGTCTGGCCAAATTCCTATAGGCCGCAGCTCCATCACCGACGTAAATATAGTCGCGGACGAAGTGACCGTCCGAACGAATCACCGGCGCCTGGCGCTTCAAGAAGGAGAGGATCGTGTGAGGAAAAATACGGCTCTGGTTCAGATCGCCAGGGCCAAAGAAATTGCCGCAGCGAGTAGTGGCGGTGTTCATGCCATATGATTTGGCATAAGTGTAGCCGATCAGATCTGCACACGATTTTGATACGTCGTAAGGGTGCGATCCCGCGAGGGGGCATCTCTCATCGTATTTCTCGCCTTGCAGATTCCCGTAGGCTTTGTCACTCGAAGCAATCACCGTTGCCTCGACGCGCGTACCGTTCAGGCGCACGGCCTCCAGAAGGGCCCAAGTTCCGCGAATGTTCACGTCGAAAGTTTCTGCAGGCCTGGCGTTGGCCTGACCCACGAGAGTTTGCGCCGCCAGGTGAAACACCGTCTTTATTTCATACTCGTTGAGTGTTCTATCGAGCAGGTCTTGATTACGAACGTCGCCGTTCACGATAACCGTTCTCTGGTCCATCCGCTCCTGGAAGAAGCGGCTGTGCGGTAGCGAATCGCGCACCAGGCACACGATGCGCGACGATTCCTGCGCGTCGAGCAGTTGGCGCACGAGCTCCGAACCCAGCAGCCCCGTCGCTCCGGTAACGAACGTATTTCCAAGAATCGGACTATCGGCTTTCATATCCGTCCGCAACCCTGCTTTCTGTCCTCGAGAGTTCCGTGTTCGCCGGGGTAACACAACCGCGACCCTACCATTTGGCCGGTTTTATCCTGACCAGCAGTCCGTCTGCAAGCTCAATTCTCTCGAGTTCCAGATCCGTGACCTCGCCGCGATGAATCCGCGTCACAAAGTCGCCGTAGGCGCTTTGCTGCATATACTGATCGAGCCTGCTGATGCCGTAGAAGAACGCGATCCATTCTGTCTGGTGCTCTCTGAAGTAGCTTCGCGCTTCCGTCTCGCTCCATGGCTGGATCCCGTGCACCTTGGTAAAATCGCCATTGAAGACGTCATTGTACGGAATGACCTTCAGGTCCACTCGTGACGTATAGGCTAACACTTGTTCGCCGAAGCGATTGGTCGCGATACTGAGCTGCCTGCCGGGTTCCGCGCTCTGCATGAGGCTCAGGACTGCTCGCGTCGTTCTCGGTGCATACCCGAATTCTCTTTGCTGATGAGTGACGCCAGCGCCGCGTCCTAGCTTGTAGACGCTTCCCGTTGTCGAGATCGACAACAGCAGCAACGCCGGCGTGGAGATCATCAGCCTCGTCGCGTTCCGCGTCATGGATGACGCCTTCATGAGCAACAGCAGTGTGACCAGCGGGATGATCGGGTAGATGAACCGCATCGACACCACGTCGAGTCTTGTTGATGACTGCCAGTACGAGAAGAGAAACAGATAGCCGAACACGTTGAACGCGATCAACCTCGGCAAGGGTGCCCTGTCCAGGGTGACCACCAGCCATGACAGAACCATCACGGTCGCTGCGAGAAACAACGACGGCGCCGCCGCCTCCAGCTTCTCGCTGATCCTGAACGGTATCCCCAAGCTGTCCAGCCCCGTCTGCCGGACCATGGCTCGGAGCGCTTCGGTGAATGTATATCCTGGAGCTAGTCCAGCTGGTTGGCCAGTCAAGGTGCCTGTCACGGAGTAGGTATGGACGAGTAGCGCTAGCGCCAAGCACCCTGTGCCTGCGGCGACTAGGATGCAATCTCTACGGGCAAGCCGGTCCCCGGTGCGACTCGCGCCCACCAGGAGCGCCGTACACACTGAGAGTGGTATCAGGAAGCCGATGTGCCGAAGCCAGAATGGTGCAGCGACCACGCACGAAACGACCGCGACCATGACCACGGCGTATCTGCGAGCTGGCAGCCGGTAGTTGTTCCGGCTCATGACGCCGAACACAAGTAAGGCAAGGAGGGTCGAGGCGACATAAGCGCCTTCAGCCCATGCTTGAGTCGCGTGAGCCAGCAATCTCTCCTGGAGGAGGAATACCACCGTTGCCGGCAGCACCCATCTACTCTCCATCGTCAAACCCAGGAGGTGTTTGGCTGTCACCACGGATACGACGAAAGCCGACAAGGAGATCAGCATTCCGGCGAGCATGGGATCCATGCCGGTCGTGAACAGCTGCGCCAGCAGCAAGGAGTACCCGGGGGGCTCTTCCGGCATGAGAGCGGCGATGCCACCGCCATCAACCATTCTTCGAGCGTCGCGCATCAGGTTGTACGTCGCTGGCCCGAACGTGTAGTGAAATCGCACGGCGATCAAAGGCAACAACACGGCTGCCACAATGAGGAGGGGCAGTGCCTCCCGGCGTCGTGGACTCGGCCGCGCGATCGGTGTCTGGGGGTCAGTGCCGCTCATATGCTGGAACCGTTCGCGGAATCGGGTCAACCTGCCAACCGCTGGGCGGATGGGACCATCTGCACGCCGCGGTGGCAGGGCTCGCAGGGCATTGGATTCACTCACACGGAAGCGTCAGAGCAGGTGTCGCAACACGCCGTGGTCGGCGCGGGCGGCGGCCCGATGTGAATGCCGGCCGACGGCCCGCCGCCGCTGCGACATCCGCAGCGGCAAGGAAGTGTTCGGGAGCCTGGCTCGCCGACGAGGGGATTCGGTCCCCGCGAAGCGGACCTCACTCCATTCGGCGACAGTAGATCTGCCGCCAGAAGCGAGCCTGGGGATCAACACGAGCGGGCGGACGAGGATCCCCGTACATCGCGAGACCGAAGTCACTGACAACGTACTGGAACCTGTGACGGTGCAACAAGTCGAGGATGTTGTGGAGCGTGCAGGGCACGCCGGGCAGCCGGTGGTATTCGATGTTCATCTCGCGCACCTGGTTCAAGAGTGGCTCGCAGTCAGCGAGTACTTCCCACTCGGCACCCTCGATATTCATCTTCATGAAGTCGACGGGCTCCGCCAGGTAGTCGCACAGGCGCACACACGGGACTTCGAACGGCGTCCATGTCTGCGGCGAGCCCTCTGGTTTGTAAGTCTGGATGTGACTGGCGACCTCACCGTCGGAGTTCAGGATGACGGTTCCGGGTTTGTCGGCCAGCGCGGCTTGAACCAGCTGCACATCGGTCAGGCCATTCTGTTCGACGTTCTCCCGCAGGAACGTGAAGATTGTAGGGTCCGGCTCAAAGGCCACCACGCGAGCCCTTGGATACAGATGCTTGAAGTAGAGCACGGACAGACCGATGTTGCTCCCGCAATCGAGGATACGAGGGTCAGAACGCTGCGCCTCAAAATGGTAGACCTTGTTGAGAAAGATGTCCTGATACAGGCGGAAAGGCGTGGGTCCGTTGTTGACACGGACTTGATAGTTCAACAGCCGCACGCGCTTGTGTCTTCGGGCCGCCGATTCGATGTGCTGGCGAATCAAAGCGAGCTTAATGGCCAGCTTCATGGCAGCGGGCTGCTTCGGTACCCATCGCAGTGTCGCCCACACGGGAGGCGGCAACATCCTCTTGACAAGGGACTTAAGCCTCACGTCGAGCATCTGTTTCATGTTCATCCAAATACAGAACAGTGGCCTTCCATGTCGTCGTCGAATCCCTCGGACTCAACCGGCCATCATTAGCTGGATCAGGGTTCCCGGCGTTCGCCGGACTGCCGGTACTGGTCGCCGAGCTCCATGGCGAATGGAGACGCCTCAGTCTTGTAGAGCGTGAAGTGCGGATCGTCCGTGTCACCGTCGTTACGCCGGGTGGTGTAGTAGTACAGGTTCAGCACCTTGCGATAAACGCCTGGCGGGCACTCGTTCGGTTGACGCTGGCCGTGGTTCGAATGCTCACCGGTCGAAAAGACGACGAGACGATTGAAGATCGGCAGGGAGCTGACCTCCGCCTCGGTCATCTCGCGATTCCAGAACTCGATCGCACCCTTCCATTCGGGCAGCCACTCATCCGACAGGTACAACAGCGCGTTGACGCGGCGATAGGCCTGTAGCTTGTGGTGCCAGTTGAAGTCGGCGTGGATCTTGAGGAAGTCGCCTGTGCCGCTGATATGAACGCCGCCACCAATGAAGTACGGGTCCGGCACCAGATTCTCGATGCCGGTCAAGGTCTCGAGAAACAGTACGAACTGGCGCGAGTTCAATTCTCGGAGCATCTCTCGGAGGGTGACCGGTAACTTGGTTTCGTCGTGCTGGTAGCGGCGCCGATTGTTGACGTTGTCCCGCTCGACCCAGGCGATGTCTTCCGGGGCCGGGAAGGCGGCGGACAACCGTCGTGCCAGATCTTCCTGCAGAAAGTTGTCGTACACGCCGTGCGGGAAGGGCGAGGCGGACTGATACTTGGCGGCGTTCTCGACAGCCAACCGCGCGTAGGCCGAGTCGTCGAAGACTCCAAGACAGCTCACGTTCGACTTCTCGCTGGGGATGGAACTCATAGAACCTCCGAGGTACGATCTAGTTGGGTTTCGACACACTTGACATCAGCCTGCCGAGGTGAGCGCTTGGGCGATCAATTGACGACCCTCACCTCTGGAACCGGTATCACGAATTGCCCTCCCCACTCACGGATGTGAGCCATCTGCTCCCTGATCTCGTCTTCGAGGTTCCACGGAAGGATGAACAGATAGTCGGGCTTGGTTTCGCGGACCCGCGCGGGATCGAAGATGGGTAGACGGCTGCCCGGCAGGAACTTGTCCTGCTTGTGCGGACTGCGGTCGACGGTGTAGTCGATGAAGTCCGTTCCGATGCCGCAATAGTTGAGCAGCGTGTTTCCCTTGGCTGGCGCGCCGTAGGCGACGACCCTCTTCCCACGCTCCTTCGCGTCGATGAGAAACATCAGGAGGCGCCGCTTGGTCTTCTTAGCCCGCTCGGCGAACGAGCTGTAACTATCGAGCCGATCGAGCCCCGCCGCTCGCTCTTCTCTCAGCAGCGCGTCCACATTCGTCTCGACACGATGGGTGCTGTTCTCGGCATGGGCCGCGAAGATGCGCAGCGACCCGCCGTGCGTAGGCAGCCGCTGGACATCGAACATCCGTAATCCGTGACCGCCGAATACCCGGACAACGGTCAGGAAGGAAAAGTACGAGAAGTGCTCATGGTAGATGGTGTCGAACTGGGTCCCCGCGATCAGCTGCAAGAGGTGCGGGAACTCCATGGTGATCACACCGTCTGGCTTCAGGGCGATTTTCAATCCCCGCACGAAGTCGTTCAGATCGGGAACGTGGGCGAGCACGTTGTTGCCAAGCAGCAAGTCGGCGCGGCGACCCTCCTTCGCGAGCGCAGTCGCCGTCTCGGTACCGAAGAAGCGGACGAGAGACGGGATACCCTGCTGCTCGGCGACGGCAGCGACGTTGGCGGCCGGCTCGATGCCCAGCACCGGGATCTGCCTGGCCATGAAGTACCTGCAGCAGATACCCGTCGTTGCTCGCGATCTCGACGACCTTGCTTGACGGACCCAGGCCGAAGCGTCCGATCATCTCTTCTGTGTAGGTGCGCGCGTGCTCGAGCCACGACGTGGCGTACGACGAGAAGTAAGCGTAGTCGCCGAACAGGGTCTCCGGGCTCTCGAACTCCTGCAACTGCACCAGGTAGCAGGTGCCACATACGAACGCGTGCAGCGGATAGAACTTCTCGCCCAGGGCCAACTGGTCTCGTCCCAAATACGAGTTCGACAGTGGCGACGTTCCTAGATCGCAGAACGAGTGCTCCAGCGCGGCACCGCAGTACCGGCACGATCCCGGGCTCACAGGTTGCCTCCCATGGGACTGTCCCAGGTTTTCCATGGCGGTCGCCCAGAGATCCAGAGTGACTCGAGGTGTTCCTTGTCTCTCAGAGTGTCCATCGAGTGCCAGAAGCCCCGGTGCTGGTACGCGGCCAACTGACCGTCGGCCACCAGTCGCTCCATCGGCTCTCGCTCGAAGACGGTGTCGTCTCCGGGGATGTACTCCAGCACGCGTGGGGACGCCACGAAAAAGCCACCGTTCACCCACGAGCTGTCGCCGTGCGGTTTCTCTTCGAACCGGCTGATCTCTCCATCGACGAAATGCAGGCCGCCAAATCGCCCGGGTGGCTGCACCGCCGTGACGGTCATCAGCTTGCCATGGCGACGATGAAACGCGATCGAGGCGTTGATGTCCACGTCACTCAAGCCGTCGCCGTACGTGAAACAGAAATCGTCATCGCCAAGGAATGCGCCGACGCGTTTGAGGCGCCCTCCGGTCATGGTCTCGGCTCCGGTGTCCAACAGCGTGACACGCCACGGCTCCGCGGTAGCGGCGTGGACCTGCGTCTTGTTGGTCGACAGGTCGATCGTCAGGTCCGACATGTGAAGGTAGTAGTTGGCAAAGTACTCCTTGATGATGTAGCCGCGGTAGCCGAGGCAGATGATGAAGTCGTTGATGCCGACTGCCGAGTACAGCTTCATGATGTGCCAGAGGATCGGGCGATATCCGATCTCGATCATGGGCTTGGGCCGGAGATAGGACTCCTCGCTGATCCGCGTGCCGTGGCCGCCGGCGAGAATGACGGCTTTCATGGTGTTCGTGGACTGTTCAAGAGGTCTCGCACCGCCCCGCACACGCGGTCGACCTGGCCCTCGTCCAGCAATAACGCCGACGGAAGATTCAACCCGCGCGCACTGATGTCGTAGGAGTGCACGTTCCTGCTACGCGCCGCTGCGGCGTCGGGCGACTGGGCAAACGCTTCGAGCGAGCTCAACGGGTGAAAGAAGGGCCGTGTCTCGATCTCGTAGCGATCGAAGTGCGCCATCATGTCTCGCTGAGTGAGCTCGTACGCGCGATCCACCACGATGGTGACCATCCAATAGGCGTTGTGTGTGCCGGGCGCCTCGTAGTTGAGTGTCACGCCTGGAAGGTCATGGAGCCGTTGCTCGTACCAAGAGAAAATCGCGCGCTTGCGGGCCATGAGCTCGTCGAGCCGCTCGAGCTGTGCGAGGCCGAACGCGGCCTGCAGGCCGCTCATCTTGTACCTGTAGCCCACTTCGGTCGAGATGAAGAACCGGGCGCTTCCCGGTGGCCGGCCGTGGTCCCTAAGAAACAGACACCGATCGTAGTGGTCGGTGCGGTCCGTGACCAGCATCCCGCCTTCGCCGGTCGTCAGCGTCTTGGATCCATGGAAGCTGAAAGCGGCGATGTCGCCGAAGGTGCCGGCCTGGCGCCCGCCGATATCGGCGCCGATCGCCTCAGCGGCATCCTCCAAGATGGGGATGCCCTTCCGGTTGGCCAGTTCTCGGATCGACTCCATGTCCGGGATGGCACCGTACAGATCGACCACGATGATTGCCTTCGTGCGCTCGGTAATGCAGCGCTCGATCGACTCGGCGGTGACACACCATGTCACCGGGTCCAGGTCGGCGAAGACCGGTCTCGCGCCCACGTAGAAGATCGGCTCGGCCGTGGCCACCCAGGTCACGTCCGGAACGATGACCTCGTCGCCTGGCCCGACGCCAAACGCCAGCAGGCCCAGGTGCAGTCCTGCAGTGCAGTGCGGCAGACCAATCGCGTGCTTGACGCCCAACTTGCTGGCAAAGGCGCGCTCGAAGCGGCGAAGGGAGTCTCCGGCCTGGCCGTACCAGTCGTTGGCGGCCGCATCGGTGACATAGCGAATCTCTCGCTCCGTCACCCACGGGCCTGCCACGGGAATGCGGGCGCTGGTCTTTGTCGTCACAATATTCCTTCTGCCCTTCCGAGGGGCCGTCTCAACCAGGACGGACTCGTTATCGGTGCGGGCCCGTTATTCATGCAGAAAGTCCGCGTGGCCGGCGTCTCTGGAGGAGATCACACGCGGCGCGTGCGGCCAGGAAATGCCAAATGTCTTGTCGTTCCACCGGAATGCACGCGCAGTCTCCGGCCGAAACACGTCGCCCATCTGATAGAACACGTCGGTGTCGTCGGTGAGCGTCAGAAAGCCGTGTGCGAACCCCGGAGGGATGTACAACGCGCAGCCGTTCACGGCCGTCAGTTCTGTGGCGGTCCAATCACCAAACGTCCGTGCCCCATCGCGGACATCGACGATCACGTCGTAAACAGCTCCGGACACACACCTTACCACCTTGGCCTCCTCGCTCGGAGCGACCACGTAGTGCATGCCCCGAAGGGTGCCGCTGCGAGAGTTGCGCGAGAGGTTGCAATGCGGAAAACGGGTCACCAGCCCGCGCTCCGCGAATTCCTCCTCCGCGAAGCATCGGGCGAAGAAGCCGCGCTCGTCGACATGCGGCTCGAGCTCGATCAGATACGCGCCCGGTAACGAGAGCTCACAAAACCGCATGGCGTCGCCGACCTCCCGCGTGCGTCACGGAGCGGGCCGAGGTACCGGCCGCATCCGCCAGATCCGCCCGCCGGCGGGCTGCGACCAGACCAGGTCGGCAGCGCTGCGCAGCCAGGCGTCCACCTCCGGATGCCCCTCGCTGAGCGGATCCACGAAGAAACGCGCACCACGACGAGTGGCGTCGGCGAGGAGATCGAGGTCGGCTTGCTCACGGCCCATGGTCCAGCCCCTCGTGCCTGTCATGTAGAAGATGCGCGGCTCGTGATAATTCCGACCTGACTGCCAGAATACGTCGTACGCCTCGTTCACCGATCGGACGATCACCAGATCGTCCGGCTTCGTCAGCTGGGCGAGCTGCTTGCCGGTCGTCACAACGTTCGCCACTTCGGGATCAACGAAGTGCCCGTGGACATACCGCAGGTTCAGGTTGCGATAGCCCTGCACTGCCAACAGCAGCAGAAGCGCAACCACCGCGGCGTAACGCCACGTCTTCCTCGCTTCGAGCAGGTCGTCAACCAGGCAGGCGACGCAGCTCGCCGCCAGCACACCGGCGGGTGCGAAATAGTAGTTTCCGGCATCCTGCGCCATGTAGCGCAGCGCGACCAGCACGATCACGATATTGCCCACGGCGAGTGCGACATGCTCGGCATCCAGTCGCCGCCGCAGCACCTGAACGATCACCGCCAACGTCGCGACGTGCCCCAAACCCCAACCTTCCGCGTTGCGGATCGCTCGAAGGAGCACCTCTGGCATGAGCAGATGGCGGAGCAGCGGTGTTTTCCGATCCTCCCCCGCGAGCAGCCCGAATGTGTTTCCATACTCGGTGTATAGATGATTGGCGTGCCAGAGATAGAGGGCCACCACCGCCACCATCACTACCCAGGTGGCCCAGATTCGGTACTCCTTCAGGCGGGCCGGGCGGTACAGCACGAGAAACAGGACGCTGGAAATGCCGATGTGCGCCGTGGTTGGCTTCGTGAGCATCGCGATTGTGCCCAGAATCCCGAACATCGCCAGATCGCGTCCGCGTCCCAGCCTGGTGTATTGCCAGAAACAGGCCCAGGCGGCCGCATAGGCCAGCAGGGCCAGGGCATCCGGCATCACGACCGTCGCCAGATGCTGCGCGGGGCGGCTCGCGAGAAACGCCAGCACGCCGACAGCCACCGCGACAGGCTGATAGCGGCGGGACAGGTGAACGAAGATCACCACCGCCGTTCCAACGATGGCCAGCAGCGACACGAGCTGACCGACCCATTCCGCGGGGCCGAACACCCGCATCAGTACCGACACCATCTTCGTGTAGAGCTGGAACTCGGCCTCCACATACCCAGGTCCATCGCCGCCCCACCTGATCGTCGGCAGGAAGATGCTTGACCCTGGTTTGGTAAAGTTGAGGGCGATGGTCTGCGTGTCGGCCTGACGCCAGCTGTTCCAGTCCGAAACAATCTCGCGGGGTGTCAGCACCGTCCAGGCAAACGCGGACCAGGCGAGCAGGATCACGGCCACGAAGATGGCCGCCCGCCCGTGCCCAGGCCGCACGTCGCCGGAGCGGAATGAACGCCCGGCCTCGACGCCGGATCGTGCGCTCACGCTCGCCATGGATCCTCAACGGGCCGGCGGCTGCGGACGATCTCCCGCACCAGATCGAACGGCGAGCCGACGGTTCGAAGAAGCGCGCCGAACACTCCCACGGCGAGTCGGGTGGGTTCGATCTTCAGGCCTACACTGGAGAGCCGTTTGCGATGAAAGTCCCAGAAGTCCTGACTGGTGCCGCGAAATCGGTCGCGGAGCCACTGGCGACCGAGGCCTTCGTAGTAAACACGCCACGCGCGCGACATGCACCGCTCGAACTCACTCGGAGTGAGGTAAACCTTCCCGTAGGTATGCACGCAAATGACGCGGTCGATCTCGCGAGAGTAGTAGCGGCTCACCGTGTCAATGATCGACCCGGGCTGGTAGCGGCTGAACGTGAGCACCTGATGAACGAACCCGAAGTCGTGGTCCGCTAGAATCTGAAACACCGCCTCGGTGTCGTGATAGAAGCGATCCTCCGGAAAAAACTGCGGACTCCTGGCGCGGACGATATCGGAGCGGTACATCACGGTCGACGGGGTCCCGAACAGGAAAGTCCCATTCAGCAGATGCAGCCGGCCGGCAACCCGCCCGGCAATCACCGTCTGCTCGAGCGGCAATCCGAAGCCAGCGCCGTCCGCTTCAATCAGCCGATAGGAGCTGACGACCGCAATTGACGGACGGGTCTCGGCGAGTGCCACCATCTCGGTCAAGCAGTTCGGCAGCAGGTGATCGTCTGCGAGGATCATCTTGCAGTACCGACTCCGGGGCGACAGCTGCTGGAGTGCATAGTTGAAGTTCTGCGCCTGGGGCAGAAACTGGGGCGGCTCGAGCAGTCTGATCCGGGAATCCAGCCGGGCGTACTTCTCGGCAATCTCGCCGGAATTGTCCGTGCTGTGGTTGTTGCAAATGAGGTATTCGAAATTGCGGTACGACTGAGCGAGCACGCTGAGAATTGCCTGCTCGAGGTACTCGCCCGTATTGTACACAGGGGTGACTACGCTCACGAGCGGTCCGGAGTCGAGGGGTAGGGCCAAGGCTAGGCTATCTGCCGAATTACCGCGTCGAACCCGCGGAGGGCGGGCGCCGTCACCCCGCGCGCGCCCTGTCGAATCGTCGGCTGCGACAGCAGCGGTTCACCGGCCCGGCAATCCAGGTCGAGGTCGGGCTCGAGGCGCGTGATGGTAGGTCCCGGGCGCGTCAACATGTCGACGATGACGGAATCGGCCGACTCGGTTACGAGTACGCGCATGAACACCTCGTGAAACCAGGCAGAGACGATGTTGTGGCCCTCGCGACGTGCGCCGACGCTTAAGGTACGACGAAGGCGACATTGGAGAACACGATAGGTAGCAAGCGCTCGGCCAACGCACTCGGTCGCTGGGTTGGTGCTACTGGTAACCATATTTGAATCAACGTGTTGCGAGCTTTACTTGATGCTGCTGGGCGCTAGAAAGTGCTGACGTGCCTCCGCGAGAAGTCACAGTGGAGGTTGACTAAAGTTGGGAGACGAATTGTGGCCGTGGCCGTCAGGGGCCATTCCTGAATGATCGAAAGAGATGATCCTGCACCTGTTGCGGGCCGTTCAATACTCGTAGAGTACCTATCGATAGGAGCTTTTGCGACGCCGATACACTGGCGCGCTTGCGCGCGGGTCCCGGGGGGCGACATAGAATCGCCTCGCAGGCTGACCAAAGTCGGAGGGGGAACGAAAGTCGGGGATAGAAGACATCGAGATTGGGGGGGTCAGCATCGCCTGTACAACAGCGTCTTGCGATCGACCGGCGTCCTGAGTCCGCCGGCGAATCCCTGGATGAAACCCTGAATCCGAGAGAGACCGCTCGGTCGCCGGAGCCGCAGGAGGTCACGCGCGGGGGGCCACAGTGCTTCGACCACGAGCATCCAGGCCGCCAGCGTCACGGCGCTGGCGTGGCCGGCGCGAATGGGCTTCGCGCAGAGCGCCCCGATCGCCACCCAGTCGCGCAGCGCATGCGCGCGTCCCTCGGTGAGCGTGCGGAAACCATGGTGCAGGACGGACAGTTCCGCGGTGTCGTAGACGTGCCACCCGCGTAGCATCGCCCGAAGCGAGATGTCCCAGTCGTCTCCGGATGCGAAGCGTGCTCCCGGGCCGAAGGTCTCGTCCAAGCCGCCGAACTCGAGCATCACCTTCCGCCGCAGCGCCATTCCCGCACCCAGGCCCAGGCCGTTCCGCGCCTGCGCAACGGAGGACAACCGGCGGTCGGTGGTTCGCTGGTAAGCGGGCACGTACCCCTGGCTCCGGTCGTAGGGGGGCGCCACCACGTTGCAGAAGAGGACCGCGACCTCCGGGTGCGATTCCATGATCCGCGCCATGTCCACGATCCACCCCGGTGGGGCCTCGCAGTCGTCGTCGGTGCAGACGACGACGTCCCCCGTTGCCAGCCGAATCCCCTCGTTGAGGGCTGCGCCCTTTCCTCTCGCGCCGCTGCGCACATAGCGCAGGCGCCTATCGCTCTTGAACACGCCGAGCGCCTGTTCGGACTCCGGGCCGTCGCTTTGATCCATCACGATCAGCTCGAAGTCGCCGTCCCCTGCAGGAGTGAGCGCACAGCGCGGACCAGCGATTCTGCGCGATGGCGTGTGCAGACCAGCGCCGAGACGGCACATGGCGTCGCGCCTCCAGCCGTCATCCGCGTCCTGGGACGGTCCGCGGGCGCCGCACTCGATCGACTGCCGTGAACGCGGCCGACTGAAGAGGTCGACGCGCGGCCGAACGAATCATCACGCGCGGGCCAGGTCGATGCACGCCTTGCACACGGCAAGGATCTTCGGGTAGTTGCGGGATCCATTGAAGCGCTGCTCTGCGGTTCGCCTGGCCGCGGCGCCCATTGTCAGGCGGAGCTCCGGGTTCCTGACGAGTCGCAGGGTCGCGGCGGCCAGCGCATCCGCGTCACCGGCCGGAACGATGAAGCCGGTGACTCCCTCGTCAATCTCCTCCGTCAGCGCACCCACATTCGTGGTGATGACCGGGAGTCCTGAGGCCATCGCCTCCATGATTGCGAGCGGCAGGGTGTCCGCAAAGGTGGGAAAGACGAATGCGTCGGCGCGCGCATAGAGGTCCATGAGCTCCGGCATGTTCGGACCGATGCCGTGATGGACGCACACATTCGTCAGGCCCTGAATGTCCACGTCCTCGCGCGTCACGATGTCGAGGTGACAGTCTCTCAGCAGGTCGCGTCGAAAGGCGTTGAGCAGGATCAGGCCTCCCTTTCGACGAAAATCCCCACCGACGAAGAGCAGACGAACGAGCCCGGGCGCGGGGGAGGCCGATCGAGGGAAACTCCATCCCTCGAGGTCGATGCCGGGTGGAATCACCTCAATCTTGTTCGCCTTCACCCCGTAGTCAGCTACGAGTGAACGCTTCCCCCATTCGTGCCAGGTGATGAGCCGCCGGGCCCTGTTGAACGTGCGGCGATTGAGCGCGTTCTTCAACGCTTCGATGGGCTTGTAGACGCTTGGCACGTGGTTGTACGGAGCGCCGATGCTGTCGAAATTGAGGGGCGTTGCATCCATGGAGACGACCGTGGGTATCGTGTCCATGAGCCGCTGGGCAAAGAGCGCCGTGACCTGCGTGTGGAAGAACAAGCCGTCGAGCGGCTGTGACCGGAGGACCGCCTGCACCTGCGCTCTCGCCCGGAGACTGGCGCGCAGCGTCCAGTTACCCCGCACCAGGGGTGCCATGCTCCAGTGGTCCGGTTCGTTGTACGACACCGGAATCCAGGTTGGCACCACGTCTGGATCCTTCGCGACCCAGTGGCGGAAGTTCTGCGTGTGGGTGACGTGGCCAAGCGTCTGCTCCATCACGAAACCGAGTCTATAGGCCATGATCTCCGCTGAACCAGATTGTGTGCGGCGGTGCTGCGCCCTGAATCGTAACACCCTTGACGTCGGCGGGCCATAACGCTCAGTCGGTTTTCAGCCGATGTGACTGCGAAAGGCTCGCGAATGTGCAAGCCAGGCCGGGATCGACGGAGGGCCGAAAAGCAAAGGGCCGGCTCGAAGCCGGCCCCTTTTCAAGCGCGCGTCGCTCGTGTCACCGCACGATGCGGAGATTTGACGGGGCCGCTGGCAGGGCACCGGGTGGACCGGTCTGGATCGGCATCGTTGGGGGATGCTGGACCAGCGAGCTCAATCCTGAGAAGTTGTTCGACGGCGAATCAGACGCGGGCAGTACCTCGAACCCCATGTTGTCCCAGTGCCGTTCATCCGAGAACGGGAACCCGTAGCCGGCCGGATACTCCTTGTTGCAGATTGTCCCGTTCGCCGGTGTTCCCGTCAGAGGGTTGTTGAACCAGTAGGAGTTCATCGGATAGCACATGTTCTGGCCGTTCTGCGAAAATGAGACCAGTTCGTCGTCGTCGTTGTCCGAGTGATATAGGTAGTGGGTGAAGTACGCCCGCATCGGAGCGCCGCCCCAAGGGAAGGTCCCCGCCGGAATGGCGGACTGGACAATCAGCTGGCCGTCCTGGAAGAGCGCGATGTGTGTCTGCGAGAAGAACAAGTCATAGCGCGACTTGTCGTCGTGGCCGAGCGAGTTCTTGCTGAAGTTTCTCTTCACGTACATCTGGTCGCCGCTGCACATGATCGGGGCGCCGCCCGAGGATCCTGCTTGACCCCAGAGTCGAGCACCGTGCGCGGCGCCCCCGGCGGTCCCGGTGGGCACGCGGTTCGTCGCGGACTTTGGACCCGTGAAGATGTCGAGCGTGCAGAAGCCATCTCTGAAGGCGAGAAATATTGCCTGGTCGGAGTTATTGATCCCGTGATTGGCGGAGTCCCAGCCCTGCAGTGGGTCCGAGGCCGGCGCGACCTGGATCTCCATCCATCGCCGAAAGCTCTGGTGCCCGTCGACTTCCATCACCAGGTGGGCGATCTTGCCTCCCGAAATCTCGAATGACCTCGTCGGGGACATTGCCACCGACGCGTACAGGGTATGTGTCGGGGCCGACACGCCCGGCGTCGCTCCGTCGAAGAGCATGTCCATGAAGTGGTCGCTCGAGATGAACGGCATCGAATCAGCGTTGTTTGCCTGGCGGTACTCGATATCCCACGCCTTCGACGTGCCGGCGTTCAGCGTGTACTTCATCAGGCCGAGGTTCCCGAACTGATTGACCCCTGCGTCATCCCGGGAGGCGAGCCTGATCGTGGACGCCTCCGCGTTGTCGAACGTGTCGAAGAACGTCTGCGTCGCGCTGCCCTTGGACGGAATTTGAACGAAGTTCCGGTTCGCCTGGACAACGAACGGCGCTGACGCAGCGATCACCTGGGGGACGTTGGTATGCGGTCCCTGTCCGTTCGTCGAGATTTTCCCGTCGCTCGTCGGACCCTTGTTCATGCCGAGCATGGCACCGGTCGGCATCGGATTGACGAGCGGCGTGTTGGCGGAGAACGTGCCTGAATACAGGCTCGCCTGAGGCACAGGCCCCAGCATGTTGACTGCTTCGACGACGAGCGTGTGCGGCGCGCCGTCTCCGACGTTGTTCCAGTCGATCTGGAGCGCGGGCACGTCGAGTACCTGCGGACCGCCGGTGGCCCCGCTGACGACCTGGTACGGGAATACCGGCGTCACGCCGTCGGCCTGCGCGAGGAAATGATTGAAACAGGAAGACCCGGGGCAATTCGCTGACGCGGTCAGATGTGCCCACCCGGCGTACTTGACGTTGTTCGGGCTGGTCACGTCGTACACGCGATAGTCTTTGGCGCCGGCAACCGGCGCGAAGTAGATCTTCACAGAGGAATGGTAGGACGCCACCCCGGTGACGACGACGGTGCTCTGGGCACGCACATCCGAGATCACGTGGCCTGCGATCAGCAGAATCACGCCCAGGCCGACCAGCCAGAGCGGAATCAGGGGTTTCTTGAATTGTTTTCGCAATTTGGCTGTCATGTGCTGCTTTCGGGGCCAATAGCCGGCGCGCAGGGCGATGCGGTGCGGAGCACGCTATTCGGTCCTCGCGGAACCTGACGCACAGAGCCGCTGGCACCAGCTCGACGGCCGATGCCGACGGCGTCTCTCGTCAGTGACTTGTTTACGGTGAGCCGTCTGGACGAAAGGTCCTTCCAACCGGCGCCCACCGAACGTGCAGCTTCCGTGCCCAGTGGGTCCACAGATCCAGTGGGTCCTCAATGCGTTTTGTCAGAGCGTTTAGGCGAACCGACCATTTTGAGCCAGCCCGAGCGGCGACCACCCGAACCGCCAACGCCCACGTGATTTGTAACCGACGATATCAGATCTGCCCGGAAGGTTCGTGGGGGAACCCGCCGCCGCGTGTAAGTATTACCCTCGAATCGACGGCCGTCGTGAGGAACTTACGCGGGCTTTTCCCGGATCGCTGGCGTTCGCTCCATTTTGTAATCGCGGCCCCCTCCGCAGAGGTCACGAAGCTCTTGGAGGTCCTCACCAAATGGAACCTTATCACTGTGATTTTATGAGAGTTAATGTCCACCGGCGCACCCCTTCCTGGGCGTGGCACCGCTGATGCACTCTCCGGCTGTTCATGAAACTTCCTGTTGAACGTGGCTTTGCTGTGCTGGCCCTTGTCTTTCTGGTCAGTGCGGTCACCCGATCTCAGACGGTCGTCGTGGTTCAAGTCGACGCTGCCGCCGGTCGGCATCCCATCGATGCGCGGATCTACGGAGTGGCCCACGCGGACGCCGCCACGCTCGCGGATCTGCGCGTACCGCTGCATCGCTGGGGTGGCAACGTCTCCACCCGCCACAACTGGCAGGCGAATGCGAGCAACCGGAGCGCGGACTGGTATTTCGAAAGCCTTGCGGATGGTCCTGCCGTCGCCGGTGGTTCCGCCGACTCGTTCGTCAGCCAGTCGAAGACGAACGGTTCCGAGCCGCTCATCACGATCCCGACGCTTGGCTGGGTCGCGAAGGTGGGCGCCAACCGCAGCAGTCTTGCCAGTTTCTCGATCGCGAAGTACGGACCGCAGACCGGTTCGGACGCCCAGTGGTTCGCCGACGCCGGCAACGGCATTTCCGCCGCGACCGGCAGGCCCATCACAGGAAACGATCCCAATGATGCGAACGTCGCCTCGAACACGGCCTTTCAGCGAGGCTGGGTCCAGCACCTCGTCGGCCGCTGGGGCGCGTCATCGAGCGGCGGTGTGCGGTACTACGCGCTCGACAACGAGCCGAGCATCTGGCACATCACGCACCGGGACGTGCACCCGAACGGCGCCTCGATGGACGAAGTGTTCAATGCGTCCGTGGCGTACGCGACGCAGATCAAGGCGGTGGACCCGGGGGCCCTCGTCATGGGGCCGGAGGAGTGGGGCTGGTCGGGATACTTCTACAGCGGCCGGGATCAGCAGTGGGGCAGCACCAACGGGTGGACCAACCTGCCCGATCGGACGGCGCACGGCAATGCCGACTATCTCCCCTGGTATCTGTCTCAGATGCGACAGCGCGACACGACCGCTGGCCAGCGGCTGCTCGACGTGTTCACCGTGCACTACTACCCGCAGGGCGGGCAGTACGGCAACGACACATCCACGGCCATGCAACAGCTCCGCAACCGTTCGACGCGCGCCCTCTGGGACGCCAACTATGTCGACGAGAGCTGGATCGGGACGCAGGTGCGATTGATTCCGCGGTTGAAGGAGTGGGTGGCGGCCGGTTATCCGGGGACGAAAATCGGGATCACGGAATACAGCTGGGGAGCCGAGGGGCACATCAACGGCGCCACGACGCAGGCGGACATTCTGGGGATCTTCGGACGTGAAGGCCTGGATCTGGCCACGTTCTGGACCTACCCGGCGGCGTCGACCCCGACGTACAAGGCCATCAAGCTTTACCGCAATTACGACGGTCAGGGATCGGGCTTTGGCACGACGAGTGTCTCGGCGACGGCCCCCAACCCTGATTCGCTCTCGGTGTTCGCGGCGCAGCGCACCGACAACGCGCTCACCATCATGGCCGTCAACAAGGATCTGACCAGCAGTCCGGCCGTCAACATCCAGCTCGCGAATTTTACGTCACAGGGCCCTGTGCAGGTCTGGCGGCTGACCGCCAGCAACACCATTACGCGCCTGGCGGACGTCGCGGTGTCGGGATCGGCGATTTCGACAACCCTGCCGGCTCAGAGCATCACGCTGTTCGTCGCATCGGGGCAACCCGGCGTGACGCCGCCGGCCGCTCCAACCAATCTTCGGATCGTCTCCTCGGCAACCGGCACGCCGGTCGCGCCGAATGTCGTCGCTGAACTTTTCGGGTCAGTCACACCTGACTCATATTGATCATCATCGCGCTGAAAGCTGAGGTTTGTCTGTGAGGCGAAAGATTCTTTTGACCGTGGCGGTAATCCTTGCCGCACTCGACGCTATGCCATGGGTCGGAATGGCTGCCGGACCGCCCGCCACTGTCGCCGCCTGGACCGGTACGCCGCAGAGCACCGCGGCGGACACCAACTTTCAGGTCGCACTGGTCGCCGTCGTGCGAGACACCGGCGGCAACGGTGTTCAGGGCGCGAGCGTCACGTTCAGTGCGCCGGCGAGCGGTGCGAGCGGTACGTTCGGCAGTTCCAGCGCCGCGAGCATCGTCACCGACGGCAACGGACTGGCGATCGCCCCGACGTTTAGAGCGAACGGGGTCGGCGGCAGTTATTCGGTGACGGCCTCTGTGACAGGCGTCGGCACGCCGGCGGGATTCGCGATGTCGAACACAGGCGGCAGCGGAGGCTCGCAAACCGCGCCGGCCGCGCCAACCAACCTCCGTGTCGTCTCCACCCCGGCGCCCGGTGCGCCGGGCAGCGTGTCCGCCACTGCGGGCGCGTCGCAGACCACCACCGTGAACACGGCTTTTGCCACAGCGTTGAGGGCCACGGTCCGGGATTCCAGCTCGAATGCTTTGAGCGGCATCACGGTTACCTTCACTGCGCCGGCGAGCGGTGCCAGCGCGCGCTTCGGCTCGTCCACCACGGCTACTGCCGTGACCGATTCCAGCGGAGTGGCAACGGCCTCGACGCTGACGGCGAACGCCACCGTCGGAAGCTACGCCGTTGCGGCGAGCGTGAACGGCGTAGCCGGCACTGCCGCATTCAATCTGACAAACATTTCCGGCGCACCGCCACCGTCGACCGGCGGCACGTGGGTAAACGTCACGCCTCCTGGCTTCAACTCCAATCCGAACACTCCGAGAAGCGGCGACAATTACGGATTCCAGCAGGTGCTGGTCGACCCTGTCCGTCCGAGCGATCTCTATGTGTTCACGAACTACCAGGGTGTATGGAAGTCGACCGATTACGGCGTGAGCTGGACAAGGGTCAGCACCGGCAGCAATAGCGATGCGATCAACGGCGGCCGCAACTGGGCGGCCATCATCGATCCAAACAAATCGCGGAATCCCGCGACACCTCCGACGCTGTACACGCAGGCTGGCTACAGCACCGTCGGCAAGATGGGCATCTGGAAATCCACCGACGGCGGCGTCAACTGGACGTCTGTCTGGACGACGGTGCTCGCCTCGAACGGCTCGACCAACATCACAGCCCAGGTCGGCACCGACATGCAGGGACTGTCCGTGGATCCGAACAACAGCCAGCATATTCTGGCAGTGAACCATGGAAACACGTCCGGTGGCGCCTACGACCACCACGTCTTCGAAACAACGAACGGCGGCAGCACGTGGATTGATCGGGGCAATCCGGCGGGGTCCGCGCACTGTGCGGTCACGTTCATCACGAGCACAACCTGGATGGCGACGGCGGAAGGATGGGGCGCGGGGAGTCCCGGCTCATTCATCACGACAAATTCGGGAGCGTCATGGACCAATGTCGGACAGATGGGGAAAGCGCACGGCAACGCCCAGGTGACGTACCTCGATGGCAATGGCACGCTCTACATGGCCGCCATGGAGGGGATGTTCAGGGCAACGAGCCCGTATTTGTCGTGGTCGAGGGTTGACGGGAACGCCGCGCAGTCAGTGATCGGTACACCGAACTTCCTCTATTCCAGCTTTGGGTGGGCATCGCTCGGCAACGTGTCACCCGCGTTGCGGCGCGCTTCCGCGTCGACGGGAACGTCCTGGGACGGGACCTACACGTCAACGCCTTCCGCAATGACGAACGGCGCGATGGGCGCGGCAGTCACCTTCAACGCGTCGACGGGTAAGTACATCATCGTCACAGGCAACTGGCTCGGCGGCCTGTGGCGGTACGTCGAGTAGCAACCTGCAGACAGATCACACCGGGGGCCGGCCCCCCGGTGTGGCGTCACACGAGCGATTGTGCCGCCCGCCTCCGGGTCAGGAGGGTATCGACTCCGAATGCGGCAAGGATCGTGAGACAGGGCAGAATAGGAACGGAGTAGCGGCCGAGCGGAATCAGCGCTGCAACGAACAGGTTCACGACCACCACCGGTAGCAGCACCAGCCACGCAGGCTGGCCCTCATGGCGTGTCCGCTTCAATCCCACCAGCGCCAGCCCCCAACTGGCGAGCGCCAGCGCCGCGGCGAATAGCGAGTTCCTGAGGTTCGTCATCTCGTACCAGAAGGTGAAGAGGCCGACGAAGAACTTGCGTGCGGTGTCGAATGGGTGCTGCACAATCATCTGTTTCATCACCCGTTTGTTGTTGTCCTCGTCGACGATTTCGTCCTTGTCCCAGGTCGTGCCCGCCTCGCGCGCGATTCGCTGAAACAGGGCGTTCGATTCATTCTCGGCGTCGGTATACGGGGGCTTCCGCAGCGTCGCGAACTCCAGCCGGGTGAAGATATACCCGCGCAGAAATGCGTCGGCCGTTCCGGGAGTCAGCAGCACGAACCGGCCGCTCACCCGGTAGTTCCGGTACGTCCATGGCGCCACGACGGCCGCCATGGTGAGGCCGATCGCCAGGGCGCCCGCGAGCGGCTTCATGAGTCCCTGCCGGCGGACGGATTTGACGAACCAGACGGCCACGAAAGCGAGGACGACCGGCAGCACGACGCCCTTCGTCAGCGTCCCCGCCATCCCCACAGCACCGAGCAGGATCCCGTTTGCCGTCGACGGTCGATCGTAAAACCGTACCGTGCACCACACGGTGAGCGTGAGCGCGAACACAAGCATCGTCTCCGTGTGGAGGTCGGGCACATATCTCAGCAGCATCGGGTGCACCGCGGTGAAAAGACCCGCGAGCATGCCGGTGCGGACGTTGAACAGCCTCTGCCCCAGAAGAAACACCAGAACGGCCGTCCCTGTGTGGAAGGCGCAGTGGAACATCTGGGCGACGAAATTGGTCCCTCCGAACCAGTAGATGGCCGCGAGCAGGTGCGTGTATAGCATGGCCGCGCGCCGCGTCACGCGGTCGAAACCGTTCTCCACCAGTCCACGCGCGATCTCGCCATAGTGATACGGGTCGTTCGCCTGGGCCGGCGTTCCGGGCCGCTCGAATCCGAGAAGCACCATCACCATGGCGGCCGCGAGAGCCGCGCCCGCGACGGCCCACACTGCGCGCCTGGCAGCGCCGGCTGCTGAATGCTGCTCGCGAACCATCTCGTTCATATGCTCCTTCGCACTCACGGCGCAGTCTCCCGGCGACCGTTTCTGCCGTCGCCCCAGGTCTCGAGGCCCGCCTCTCGCAAGCGGATCGCAAAGACTTTCGGTCACGCCGCCAGCTGCAAAGGAAGCGCCGGTCGACGGGACGAGCTGACGCCGCGTCACCGCCGAAAGTCAGCTTCTTGAGCGCTTCAGCGTCCCTGTGAGGTGGAACGGGCGAACAAAGTCAGCCGAAACGACGACTTTCGTCGATGTCTCTTTTCTTGCGGTGTCAACGAAGGCCTTTGCCCACAGGGTCACATGAGCGTGCCACCCAGCGCACCGACGGCCGCAGATTTGCTTTATTCGTGGCGATCCTCGCGATGACCGAATGTGATCGTTGTGCCTCGCGGGAAACGTTTCCGCGAATCGGTGACAGTCTGGTGAATCTGGCGGGTGAGTGCGGGTCGTGCTCGTGAATGAAATGTCAGTGCATGCAGATCGGCTGAAGGCCGTTATTTTTGACGTTGACGGGACTCTGTACCGGCAGGTGCCATTACGCCGCGCCATGCTCCTCCGCCTCGTTCGCACGCACCTGGCGCATCCGGTGAAGGGCTGGCGCACGATTCGGACCCTCAGCGCATACCGGCGCGCGCAGGAAGATCTCCGGGGCGACACCTCCGGCGACGTGGCCGGCGACCAGATCAGAATCGCCTGCGAGCGGACCGGCAGCGATCGCGCGTCGGTGATGGTCTGCGTGGAGCGGTGGATGGAGCAGGAGCCCTTGGCTTTGCTCCCGCGCTGCATGTATTCCGGACTGGTCGAATTCCTGCGCGCGTGCAAGGCGCGGGGCCTGCGGATTGCGGCGTTGTCCGACTACCCCGCGGCCGCGAAGCTCGAGGCGCTCGGGATCGCCGATATGTTCGATGTGGTGCTCTGCGCGCAGTCGCCTGAAATCGGCGTGTTCAAACCTCACCCGCGCGGGTTGACGGTGGTTGCCGGGCGCCTGGGTCTGACCGTCGACGAATGCCTGTACGTCGGAGATCGGGCCGAGGTCGATGCGGCCGCGGCCGAGGCGGCGGCGATGCCGTGTGCCATCGTGACTCGAGACCAGGCACTGGCGTCCGACATCCACAAGACCGTCGCCAGCTATCTCGAGCTGCAGGAGCTCCTCTTCGGGTCCTGCCCGTCGCGATCCGCCGCCTGATTCCAGAAGAGCTGCAAAATGACCACCCATACCACCGTGACTGTCGGCCGCGATGCCTGTCCGACCGACGCTCCGCGGTCACATACAGATCGCCCGCATCGATCACTGGTTCAAGAACGTCTTCGTGCTTCCGGGTATCGTCGCGGCCATGGGTGTCGACGTCTCCGGCGTCGGCGACGGGCTGTGGCGGCGCTTCCTGTTCGGCATGCTGTCGATTTGTTTGGTTGCGTCGAGCAACTACGTGATCAATGAAGTGCTTGACGCGCCGTCAGACCGGTCGCACCCCGTCAAGAGCCGGCGGCCGGTGCCGTCCGGCCTGGTCAACGTACCCCTGGCGTACGTGCAGTGGATTGCGCTGATGGTGGTCGGCGTCGGACTCGGCTTGCAGGTCTCGACATCCTTTGCGATGGTCGTCTTCGTCCTCTGGGTGATGGGGTGCATCTACAACATCCCGCCCGTTCGCAGCAAAGACGTGCCTTACGTGGACGTCCTGTCCGAGGCGGTCAACAATCCCCTCCGCATGCTTGCGGGATGGTTCATCGGAACCACGGCGTCCGTCGCGCCAGCATCACTACTCCTCAGCTACTGGATGGTCGGCTGCTACTTCATGGCCATCAAGCGATATGCGGAGTATCGCGAAATCGACGATCGCTCGGCAGCTGCGGCGTACCGGAAGTCGTTCGCGTACTACACTCCCGAACGTCTCCTGGTGTCGATCATGTTCTATGGCTCTGCGGCGATGCTCTTCCTCGGCGCCTTCGTCATGCGCTACCGCCTCGAGCTGATTCTCGCATTCCCGCTCGTGGCCCTTGTGATGGCGATGTATCTCGACCTGTCGTTCAAGGAGGACAGCGCCGTTCAGCGACCCGAGGGGCTCTATCGGGAGCCGAAACTGATGGCCGCGGTCATCGCCTGCACCATCGCGATGGCTGTATTGCTCCTGGTGGACATGCCCCTTCTTCACCGCATCTTCAGTCCCTGGGCGCCGACGATTCACCAGCCCTGACGGTGTTGCCACGTGCGGGACCGGCTCCCGGGCGGCGATGCCGTGGACGGAGAGCCCGGCCGGGCCTGACGGAAAGCGGCGGCGCTCTCAGGCGTAAGGTCGAGCGCCTGGTTGGCCCTCTGAACGCGTTCAGCCCCCTGCGACCTGCCGAATGACGTCCGCGATGCGATCCGTCCACAGGTCCAGCGACATTCCGGACTCGATCGTCCGCCGGGCGTTCGCTCCCAGCTGCGCAGCGCGCTCTGGTGACGCAAGCAGGCCGGTGATGGCGTGGCGGAGCGCTTCAGCGTCGCCGGGAGGGACGTAGATGCCGTTCACGCCATCCTGAATCACGTCGCGCTGGCCACGGGTCCGGGACACAATGACCGCCTTGCCCATGGCCATGGCTTCGAGAATAGTGGTGACGCCGGCCTGGAAGTCGGTGTCGTACAAGGGAACCACCACGAACTGCGAACTCGCATACAGATCGCGCAGCTCGCGATACCCGTAGCCGCGGGCGTGGACGTTGGGCGGCAGCTCGCGGTTCTCGGTCTCGTTCTTGCGCTTCGACCACGGACTGGCCGCGGCCAGCCGGACGTCGACATCCAGTCCCCTCACGGCATCGATCAGGGTCGGGTAATCGCGCAATTCCAGCCCTGCGCTCGAGATGCGCCGTTCCAGCCGGACCTCTGGCATCGGTGAGTAGAACCGGGTGTCTGCGTGGAACGGGATCAGATGAAGTTTGGAGGCAGGTATACCCAGGACCTGTTCCGCATACGTTTTCTGCGCCTGGGCGTAAACGAAGATGGCGTCCATCCGGCCACGAAGGGCCTGCAGGATGAGCTTCTTCTTGGGAGCCGACAGGCGGTGTCCGATGAGTACGTGACGTGGCCTGCGAGGCAGCAGCTTCAGCATCGCGGCGAGCGGCACGCTGACGTTCTCGGCGTTCGAGAAGATGACATCGTAGTGGCGGGCGCGCAGGAACCCGTGCATGGCGAGGCCAACGTCCCGGCCCAGCAGCTGCGCCGCCCGCACGAAGGGGTGCCGGTCGGCTTCCATCACGGCGTAGTCTGCCAGGTCGCCGCCGAGCCGCGTCTGCAGGGCGAAGTAATCCATGGTCGGATGGAGGTTCGCCGCGACTTCCTGCTCAACGCCGCGCCGCGCGACACTCGGGATGAGAAGGAGTGTCCGAGGATTTCCCATTAATGCACGACGTCCATCTCGCAAGCGCTGATCCCTGCGACCAGGCAGCGTACAATAGGTGAACCCCAGCGACGTCAGGCACGACGGCCGCGTGCGATCCGCTGCTAGTTTACACGAGCAGCTCACGCATGCTGTTTTCGTCGCGCCACGCAGGCTCCGCACAGTCGAGTCCGGATTCCGCACGAAGGAGATTTGTTGACTAGCGAATCGGGTGCGCCTGCACCACGCTCCGGGCTCGTACGCAATGCCTTTCACCTCGGCATCGGACAGGTCCTCACGACCGCCGTGACCATGCTGCTCACGGCCGCCGTTGCCAGGACCCTGGGCTCCGCGGACTACGGCCTCATGTACCTTCTCACCTCGATCTCGAACTTCGCATACGTCTTCGTGGACTGGGGCCATGGCCCCTACGTGACGCGGGAGGTCGCGCGGCGCCCCGATCGGTCAGGTGATCTGCTGGGGAGTGCCCTCGCGGTCCGGACTGTCACCGCGGCCATCATGTGCGGCATTGTGGTGACGCTGACCTGGGCGCTGGGTTACGACGTCCGGACGCGGTTGTTCGCGGCCTACATGGTTCTCGCGCAGCTACCGATCTATCTTGGTCTCACTTTCGCCTGGGTTTTCCGCGGCCGCGAACGGATGGACTGTGAAGCGGTACTGAGCGTGGCCCTGAAGGTGGCCACCCTGGCGCTGGCGCTGACGTGCCTCGCCCTCGGGGGACGGCTGATAGGGCTGATTGCGTCGTACAGCATGGCCGGTGTGATCGCCTTGGTGCTCGCGTTCGCGATGTACCATCGCCTGAAGTTTCCATCGCTGCAGGTGTCACGCGGTACCGCCGTCGAGCTGATGCGGGACGGCGCGCCGATGCTGGCCATCGCCCTGGCCGTCGCCGTCCAGCCCTATATCGACGCGAACATCCTGTACAAGCTCGCTTCGGCGGACGTCGTCGGCTGGTATGGTGCGTCGTGGGGCATCGCGGGCACGCTGGTCGCGCCGGCGACCATCCTTGCCGCGTCGATGTTTCCGCGGCTGTCGAGAGCCGCCGCGGATCGGCACGAGTTCGCGCGCGCGCTGCGTGTCGGCTTCCGTCCGCTGCTCCTCGTGGCGATCCTGGCTGGGACTGGAACCTACGTGTTTGCGGATGTCGCCATCAGCGTCGTCTACAGCAGGGAAAAGTTCGGTCCCTCGGCCAGCATCCTGCGCGCGTTCGCCCCGGCGCTCGTCCTGATTTACATCGACATGCTGTTCGGCAATGCCATTATCGCGGCGGGAAAGGCCGGGCAACTGGCAAAGGTGAAGGGAGTGGCCGTGCTCGTGACGACCGCCCTCGAGCTGGTCCTGATCCAGTGGTTCCAGGCCCATTACTCGAACGGCGGCATCGGCATCGTGCTCGCGCTCGCGGGCGGGGAGCTCGTCATGGTCGCAGGCGCGGTGTTCCTCATCCGGGACATCGTCACCATCGGCATGGCGACCGATTTCCTCCGCGGAGCCGTCAGCGGAGGCGTGACGATCGTGGTCATGCAGTGGCTTCCGGACATGAACGCGTTCATCGCCATACCGCTCTGTGTGGCCCTGTACCTCGCTCTCTCGGCCGCCGCAGGGTTGGTGAGGCGCAGAGATCTCGAGTTGCTGATGTCGACCCTGCGCCGCCGGAGTGCTCCGGTGACGGAGGAAACCGCCGGCTGACTGGCGTTCTCTCATGGGATTGACCTCAAGCAAGGTCATGCGTGGACTACGAATTCTTTCTATGGCGTAGCCGTCAGAAGCACCGAATTGTTGCTGAGCGGCCGCACACCGACGCACCGCAATGGTGGGCGAAGCCGCCTCGGTGGCTCGAAAGCTGAGACAATTCCAGGAAAATACTTGGATCTGATACCAGTTCTGTGTAACCTTCGACCCACCGGAATCGTCGAAGTCGCCCGATTGGGACAATCAGATCGACGTGTCACCACCGACCTACCTCTGGCTGGTTAGAGGGTCCAGCCACTGGTTGAACGAGGTATAATTGCCGGGCTGCTGGGCGCACCGCCGCCGGGTTGTCCGTCGGGGTCGACTCCATATCGCTCATACCGCTGCGTCAGCCTCATCGGGGGCTCCTTCTCGGCGCAAGAAACACGAGACGGACTAGGAGTGACTTTGGCCGATGCCGTGCCGGCAGCTCTAAGAAAAATGGCTGCCGACGACGCACTGTCGACAGAGGAAAAGGGGACCTTCTTCGGCGCCGGGCTCGACGGAGCTCTGAGGAGCGGCCTCGCGAGTTCCGCTGAAGCTGTGTTGCGCCCTGCCCTCCTGACGAACGCCGACTATTACGGGACGCTTGCCGCCGTCCGTTCGCTCGGCCGAGCGGGGGTTCCAGTGACAGTCGCCGACTCCGGTCGGTTTGGCGTCAGCTCGTGGTCCAAGTACACGACCGCCCGGGTCAAGAGCCCGCGGGTCCGAAGCACCAACGAGTTCGTGAATTGGCTGCTCGAGTTCGGGGCGAAGAATGGCAGGCATGTTCTGTTGCCGACCAGCGACGACACGGCCTGGCTCTATGCACTGCATCGTGAGGAATTGTCGCGTTACTTCGATCTCGCGTCGCCGTCGGTTGATGTCATCTATTCCCTGTTGAACAAGCGCCGCCTTTACCAGAAAGCGGTCGACGCCGGCCTCGAAGTGCCTCGCACGTGGTTTCCGCAATCGGCTGAGGAGGTCGAGCAGTGCGGCCGCGAGGCGCGGTTTCCTGTCGTCATCAAGCCGGTGACGCAGGTTATGTTCAAGACGTCGAGCAAAGGCCTTTGCGTTCAGACCGCCGGCCAGCTTCGGGACCGCTACGCCGAGTTCGTGCGGCAACCGCACGAGGACGCATTGCTGCAGTTCGATCCCACCGCCGCCCGCCCAATGGTCCAGGAGTTCTATCCGGAGGCGGCGACCGGGATCTACAACCTTTCCGCGTACGTCCACCGGGGGCGCCTCTGTGGCGTGAGGGCAGCACGAAAGCTGCTTCAGCAACCACGTCAACTTGGCGTCGGGGTCTGTTTTGAAGAAGCGTCAGTCGCGCCGGAGCTGGCCGCGGGGCTCGAGCGACTCGTCTCGACACTCGGTTTCTCTGGCGTCGTAGAGGCTGAGTTCATCCGACGGGCTGACGACGCGATGCTGATCGATTTCAATCCCCGCTTCTACAACCAGATGGGGTTTGACATCGCCCGCGGGCTGCCACTGCCATTGCTCGCGTATTACGATGCGGTGAAGAACCGGACAGCATTCAAAGAGCTATGCGACCGCATGGCACCGCAGGCGCAGTCGCAGGGAGCGGTCTCCGTCGATCTCTCGTCCATGCGTGTGCTGCTGTTCGTGCAACGACTGTCCGGTGCGCTCAGCTTCGCGGAAAAGAAAAAGTGGACTGACTGGTACGATGCGAACCGCCACCGTTCCACGGATTGCGCCCTGGATGCCGACGACATGCTGCCGTTCTGGTTAGGGACCGCGAAGCTGATGACTCGATACGGCCGACACCCACGTAGCTTCTTCAGGTCGATCGTGCTGAACAGGGCCTGATCAACGGTGACATCCAGACCCTCGGGGCTCACATCAAAGTGGCGCCGGATCCAGTTTTCGATCGCGAGCACCGGCATCCGCCGGGGTCTCGCCGATCTCGGGACGCTGTTCCTCAGCTATCAGCCCGACCGCGACCATGCTTTCGATCGCCAGTTCGACACCGACACCGCCGGCAGTGTGGCTACCACGGGGCTTGGCATCGCCGACGACGACACACGCGAGCAGGCGATTCTCTACTTGCCGTCGCCGCCGCGCGTCACTCGCTGGATGCTCGAGAACATCGGCATCGATCACCATGAGTTCTCGTTCGTCGATCTGGGTTGCGGCAAGGGCCGGGTGCTGCTCGTCGCTACCCACTACCCGTTCCAGAAGGTGGTTGGCGTGGAGGTCTCGGCGGCCCTGGCTGAGATCGCCCGAGCCAATGCCGTCCGGTACAGCCCGCGGTCGCGCAAGTGCCGGGACGTCCAGGTCGAGAACATCGATGCCACGAAATTCGAGTTCCCCGAGTCAGATCTGTTGATCCACCTTTATCACCCGTTCGAGTCGAAACTGCTCAGCGCCGTTCTGTCGCGCCTCGAGGCTTCGGTCAACGCCAAACCTCGGAAGGTTGTCGTGGCCTATCTACTCTACGCCTCTGCTACAGAGTCCGTTGAATCCGTCTTCTCGCGCTTCCCATGGCTGAAACAGACCCGCTCCGAGCAGTCTGTGCTCGGCCATTACGACTGGCTGTTCTACTCGACCTGAACGTTTGGCCGAGCATCCATTCTACCAATGGGAATCGTTCACCGTGTGACCGGGACATCGAAGCGGCTGCTCAAGACAGGGCTGCGGATGATGTTTACGGCCTCAGGCAGCACCGCCCGGGCTTCCCCGCCGGAACACTGGGGGCTGACCGGAGGCACGAGCGCCGGCCTCGCGCTGGACGCGATCCCGCTTCACACGCTCGGGGAAGAGTTCGGATTTCCCGTGCACATCGTCAACGCGGCGCGGCTCAGGGACAACGCGCGACGATTCCTCGCACTGCCGCACGGCCGCGACACGGGGTGCGAAGTTTTTTACTCGGTACAAGACCAATCCCGTTCCTGGTGTGCTGCGGGAGTTGCACGCGCAAGGGCTCGGCGCGGAAGTCATCTCGCATTACGAGCTCTGGCTCGCATTGCAGCTCGGGGTGCCGCCGGCGAAGATAGTGTTCAACGGACCCGCCAAATCCGATGCCGCCCTCCAGACGGCCATCGCCGCAGGCATACAGCTCCTGAACGTCAACCATCGCGAAGAGATTGCGGTGGTGTCACGGATTGCCGCGAGCCTGCAGCGGAAGCCGCGCGTCGGCCTGCGGGTCACGGTCGGCGGCGGATGGGCCGGCCAGTTCGGCGTACCGGTCGAGGGCGGCCGGGCGCTCGCAGCGTTCGAAGAAGCACTCGCCTCGCCGCACCTCGATGTCGTTGGCCTGCATGCGCATCGCGGGGGCATGATTCGGTCGGAAGCGGAGCTCACCCAATTCGTCGACGCCGTGCTGGCGTTTACCGAACAGCTGCACCGGCGATGTGGCCTGTCGCTCGACGTGCTGAACTTCGGCGGCAGCCTTGCCGCACCGACGGTGCACGCGCTGTCGACACGCGATGTCCGGTTGAACCGCGCCTTCCACCGGGACCTGCCTCCTGCGAACCCGGCTGACGCGCTGGCCATCGATCGATACGTTGCGACGCTCGTGCAGCTGGTGGATGAATTTCATCGCGCTCGCGGCCGTCGTCCGCCGCGCATTTTCATCGAGCCTGGCCGTGCGATGACCGCCGATGCACAGATGCTGCTCGCCAGCGTCATCGCCGTGAAAGAGGAAGGAGACGCTAGCTTCGCGATCCTGAACGCTGGAATCAACCTGGCCGAAAGCTGCCGCTCCGAATATCATCAGATCTTCTCCGTCAACCGCGCCATGTTGCCCGCGGAGAAGGTCTACACAGTCGTCGGCCCCATCTGCACGCCGGGCGATACACTCTATTGGGCCGTGCGGCTGCCGCGACTCGTACCTGGAGACTCTGTGGTAATCATGGACGCTGGGGCCTACTTCGTTCCCTTCTCCACCGCATTCTCGTTTCCTCGACCGCCAGTGGTCATGGTCGATGGCGGACGTGCTCGCGTGCTGCGTCGAGGAGAAACGTTCGACGACCTCGTCGACTACGATCGGGTAGTTACGGCCCCGTAGTCGGTCTGACTCGCCTCACCTGATCGATCGTCCGATTCCGGACAGTGGGGCCAGACCCCGGTCGTCGGATTACACACGGTACCTTTGCCGGGGGTCAGACGCCGGTCGTCGGATTACACACATCGCACGCAGCGTTCGTGTGAGTCGGCCGGACCGGCTCCGTCAGGCGCGCGCGCTCGTGGCGTATCGCTCCGACGAGACGCCCCGCGCACGGCTGACGCGATCGATGGCCGCGCTCAACGAGCGAACGAGGAATTCCGCGTTGGCTCCGACGAGGAGCGTGCTGTGATTGCCCGGAATGGTGATGACGTCGACACCTCCGAGCACATCCTGGTCCCACCCGTAGGTCGGGCCACCGCCCTGGAAGAAGTAGTCGAGCTCCTCGGCCCGGAACAGCGTGGCGCGCCCGTTCCAGGGTTGCGATCGGTAGGTGGCCTGGGCCCGCTCGAAGTTCCGCCACAGGTAGAGCTCGCGAAGGTTGAACGGAATGGATTCGCCACGTGCGACGTGCATCTCGATCGCACGGTCGTCACGCGCGACCTGGGTGTCGCGGCGCTGCCGCTCGAAGGCTTCCCGGATATACCCCACACCCTCCCGGTGCAGCCGCTCGAGGCGTGACAGCAGCGTGATGTCGCGGGCCGGCATCTGTGGATGGAAAGTGTCGATGAAGGCCAGCAGGCCGACTTCCTCGCCCAGTCCCGTGAGCCGGCGCGCCATCTCGAAAGCGACGATGCCGCCGCCCGAATACCCGCCGAGCAGATAGGGTCCGTGAGGCTGGAACTCCCGAATCTCGTTTACGTAGGCGTCGGCCATCTGGTCGATGGTCGTGTGCGGCGGGCTCACGCCGTCCACACCACTGGCCTGCAGGCCGTAGAACGGCTGCTCGGGGTGCATGGCTCTCGCGATGTCGCGGAAGTTGAGCACGTTCCCGCCCGCGCCGTGCACGCAGAAGAACGGCAACCGGCTGCCGCCCCGCTGCACCGCGACGAGCGCACGAAATGCCGGCTTCGCGGGCGTGGCCTCTGTCGATTCCGGCGGCGGCGCGGCCGACGGTTCGGCGTTGTCGGGATGAGCGATGCCCAGGGCCGTTCGCACCAGCCCGGCGCATTCGGCGATTGTCGGCGCCTGGAACAATGTCGCGAGGGGAAGCTCCACGCCGAATTTCTTCCCAATGCGCTGGAACAGGCGGACGGCGACGAGCGACTGGCCGCCAAGCTCGAAGAAGTCGTCGTTCACACCGACGTCCGCGACTCCCAGCAGGGCTTTCCACATCGACGCCAGCTCGCGCTCGACCTCGTCACGGGGGGCCGCAAACGTGGCGCTGACGGCCGGACGCGTGAACACGGGACCCGTCGTCTCACCGTCCGACCCTGAACCCTGCGAAGCGAGCGCCTCTGCGTCGAGTCGCCGCACCCACGCCTGCAGGGGCATGGTGCACGCGGTGACCTGCGGGGAGAACTCGACGCCCATGAGGCGGTCGAGCGCATCGAGCCCTTCGGTGGACGTCATCCCCTCGCGCAGGGCCGCTTCCGACGGCGTCTCCGGACGTCGCCCCGGCCGTGGCGCCTCTGCGCGCACGCTGGCCAGCGCAGCACCGCGTTCGAAGCCCGCCGCCACCTTGCGCATGACGAAGTTTTCGATCGTGGCGATCTGCTCACCCTGCTCGTCGACCAGCGTGGCATCGAAGACGACCGAGTCCTTCGCGCCCGACTCGCGCAGACGCACATGGCTGAACACGCGACGCGTCATGGGCCGGCGCATCAGCACTCGTCCATACGAGAACGGCACGTAGAACATGGCCTGCGGATCGAAGCCTGGAATGATGGCCTGCGCCCCGCCGGTGGCCAGATCGAGCATGGCCGGGTGCAGATGGTACTGATCCAGATCGCTGCCAAACGCGGCCGGCAGTTCGAGGCTGACGAGCGCCTCCTCGACTCCGAGGTCGATCTTCCGCGCACTCCCCCATCGGGGACCGAAGTCCATGAAGTGCTGGACCAGTTGCCCGTTCTCGACGCTGCCACGTCCGGTGCATCGAGCCCGAATCGCTTCGAGGTCGATGCGCGGAGCCGGCGCCGCCTCGACGTACCGGGCCTTGCCGACGACGAAGACCTCGGCATCCGTTTCGCCGTAACACGTGAACGCCCCGTCGCCGTTCCGGTCGACGCGCACGTGAAGCGTACGCGTGGTGCCGGCGGAAACCCTGAACGGTTCCAGGAAGGTCACGTCGGCGAGTTCCACCGCGCGGGGCTCGCGGCGGTGCTCGAGCGCGGCGCGCGCGATCTCGAGCATGCCGGTGCCCGAGATCAGGGCCTCCCCCTCACGCACCACGTGCTCGCTGAGCAGCCAGGAGCCTTCACGGCGGAAGGACGTGCGGAACACGGTCTGCGACGGCTCGTCGACGATCACGTGTTCGAGGGCGGGATGGGTCCCTGGAACACCTGCCGGCAGGGCCGGACGAACGCCTCGCTCGTGCTGCTCGCTGAACCGCCTGACGTAGGTGGCCAGCATGCCGACATCCTGCCAGGCATTCCAATTGATCGTGAGCGTACGGCCGGGTCCGCGACCGGCGCGCGCATGCGCGAAGGCGTCCAGGAATGCGTTGGCCGCGGTGTAGTCAGCCTGCCCGGCCAGGCCCAGGATCGAGGCGACCGACGAGAAGAGGACCATGAAGTCGAGCGGCTCTTCCGCGAGTACGCCATCGAGCACCAGGGCAGCTTTCATCTTCGAGTCAATCACCGACGACTCGGCGACGCCCGGACGAAGCGCGATGATCTCGTCCTTCAGGGTGCCTGCCGCATGAAAGACTCCGCGCACCGCGCCGAACTGTTCGCGCACCCGCTCGAGCGCGGCGCGCATGGCTGCCACATCCGACACGTCAGCCGCGAGCGTCATCACGTCCGCGCCGCGCGCGCGAATCGCGCGGACGCCGCGGATGCGGACACTCGTCTCGTCGTCAGCAGGGTGCGTCGCGAGCCAGTTGTCGAATCCCCCTTCGTCGGGCAGCGCCGTGCGGCCGACGAGCGCGAGCTTCACCCGGGCATGGGTCGCCAGGTGCTCGGCCAGGCGGAGGCCGATGCCGCCGAGTCCGCCCGTGACGAGGTACACCCCACCATCACGCAACCAGGGTCTCTCCTGCACGGGCTCCAGCCGGACATCGTCGTAGCGACGCACCCAGCGGTCACGTCCACGCAGCGCAATCTCGGATTCGGACGGCTCCCCCTCCAGCTCGCGGAGGAGCCGGTCGGCGAGCTGGCCCTCCGCTCCGTCCTCTATCGGCGGGAGATCGATACTCGCCGTACGGACGTGCGGAAACTCATGGGGGATGACCTTACAGGGCCCGAGCAGGACGGCCTTTTCAGGGTGCATCTCGGCGTCCCCGGGGACTGATTGCATCTGGCTCGAGACACACACGAGGCGCAGCGCTTCCGCGTCGGACGCAAACGCCTGGGCGGCAAAGACGAGACTGTAGTAGTGAGCGCCGAGGCCCTCGGCGTACGAGTCGATCGGATCCCACCGCCGGCGCATGAAGCCGCCGCGAGGGGACCGCGGCGCCGCGGCCCACAAATGCAGAATACCTGTCGGCGAACCCTCCCGGTTACGCAGGTCACTGGCCAGTTGATCGAAGTGAGCACGCACGGACGGATCGATCGTGTAGTGGAGATCGCCCGGCGCGCTGAAGCGCTTCCCCTTTGCCACGGTCGCCACACGGTGGCCGGCCTCCCGCAAGCGGCCGACAACCGCTTCAGAGAACGGCGAGTCATCGCCGAACACCAGCCATGTCGACGGAGTAGAGAGCCCACGCGTCGGCGGCGCGGATCGGGCCCACGACGGCGCCGAGAACCACTCCCCGACGTCGGGCCGCTTGCGCAGCGCCTGCATGGGATCCGCCCGGCTGTCTTCCGGATCCGGGTCGATCCAGAATCGCTGTCGCTCGAATGGATAGGTCGGCAGGGAGACGCGCTGGCGCGATTCTCCGGCGAACAACCGGCTGACATCGAGCCTGACACCTGACGCCCACAGGCGCCCGACGGCGCCAAGAAGAAACGCGACATCCGACGCCTCTTCCTGCGCATGGCGGATGGTCGGCGTGATGGTGGCAAAGTTCCCCTTCTGTTGACGCGCGAGGCTGCTGAGCCCGCGGCCGGGACCGACTTCGCACAGCGCGACTTCGCCGGCCTCGAGGAGCGTCTGCATGCCCTGTGCGAATCGCACGGTCCTGCGCAGGTGCTGCACCCAGTACGTCGGGTCCGTCGCCTCGGCATCGCTGATCCACGTCCCGGTCACGCTGGAGACGAACGGTACCTGTGGAGGGTGAAACGACACCGTTCGACAGAACCGTTCGAACTCCGGCAGGATCGGATCGAGCATGGAGGAGTGTGCCGCGACGCGGATGTGCACGCGCGCACACTCCACGCCCTTCTCGCGCAGCATGCCTTCCGCCTCCGCGACAGCCGCGACAGGTCCCGAGAGTACGCAGAGTGACGGTGCGTTGACCGCGGCCACCGAGAGTCCCGGGCCGGCGATTGCCGTGGCTTCCTCTGCCGGCAGCTGGACGCTGAGCATGCCCCCTTCCGGAAGCGTTTCGAACAAGCGCCCGCGCAGCGACGCCAGCGCGACGGCATCCCGCAGCGACAACACGCCGGAGAGACACGCGACGGCATATTCGCCGGCGCTGTGGCCGATCATCGCCGCCGGCTCGATGCCCCACGAAGCCAGCAGCTTCGCGACGGCATATTCGATCACGAGCAGCAGCGGCACGGCGCGTGACGGCGCTTCGAGGCGATGGCTTGCCGCGGCGACGTTCTCCGGAGCGGAGAGCGCGAGCTCGCGCAGCTCGGCTCGAAGCGTCGGTTCCACGTGCCCGAGCGCCTCCTCGAAGGCGTCACGATAGACGGGCTCCCGCTCAGAGAGCTCCGCCCCCATCCCCGCGTACTGCGCTCCTCCGCCCGGGAACATGAAGAAGACGGGCGGTACCTGCTGGTTCTTCTGGTGATGCGTCAGGAAGCGCTTGCGATCGGGCGCGTCGAGCGCGGAGATCGCGTCCGGCACATCGCGGACGACGACGACCCGGCGGTGCGGAAACCGCTTGCGCCCTGCGAGCAGCGTATGGGCGACGTCCCCGATCGGCAGGTCGGGATGCGCGCGCAGATGCGCCGAGAGATCCTGCGTCGCACTGTCCAGCGCGTTCGGAGTCCGCGCAGACAGCACCAGCAATTGGTACGCGCGTTTCGAAGGCGAGGATGGCGGGACGGGAGGCGCCTCCTCCAGGAGGACGTGAACGTTGGTGCCGCCCGCACCGAGACCCGTAACACCCGCGATTCGCGACTTCCCGCTCGGCGTCGTCCATTCGCGCAAGGTCGAATTCACGAAGAACGGCGTGTTCTCGAAATCGACCTGCGGATTCGGTGACTCGAAATGCAGGCTCGGAGGGATCTCGCGGTGCTGCAGGGCGAGCACGGTCTTGATCAGGCCGCAAATGCCCGCGGCCTCCCCGGCGTGGCCGATGTTGCTCTTGATCGATCCGACCGCGCAGAACTGCCTGGCGCCGGTGGACGCCCGGTACGCGTCGGTCAGCGCTGTGAGCTCGATCGGATCGCCGATGAGCGTGCCCGTGCCGTGCGCCTCGACGTACGAGACGTCCTCCGGGTGCACGCCGGCGACCGCGAGCGCTTCGCTCACGACGCGCGTCTGTCCCGCCACGCTCGGCGCGAGATATCCGACCTTCTGCGAGCCGTCGTTGTTCGCCGCCGAACCGCGAATGATCGCCAGCACGCGATCGCCGTCCCGGACGGCATCCTCGATGCGCCGGAGCACGACGCAGCCGACAGCGCTGGCCATCACGGTGCCCGCAGCTTTCGCATCGAATGGGCGGCAGTGACCATCGGGCGAGAGGATCTCACCCTGCTTATAGAAGTACCCGTGGTTCTGCTCTGCGTAGATCGTCGACCCGCCGGCGAGCGCCATGTCGCATTCGCCCGTGAGGAGGCTCTGGCATGCCACGTGCACCGCGAGCAGCGACGACGAACAAGCCGACTGCACGCTCATGCTGGGACCGTTCAGGTTCAGCTCGTAGGAGACGCGCGTGGCGAGAAAATTGGGATCGTTCCCGTTGTGTCTGACCAGCCAGGCCCCAACCGACTCCATGGTCTGCTTGTTGCGCAGCAGGTTGTGCATGAGGTATTCGGTGGCACCCGACGAGGCGTACACGCCGACCGGCCGTCCGAACTGCTCCCCAACATAACCAGCGTGCTCAAACGCCTCCCAGGCACACTCGAGAAACAGCCGGTGTTGCGGGTCGAAAACCGCCGCGTCGCGGGGGCTCATGCCGAAGAACGCCGCGTCGAACAGATCGATGTCGGACAGCTTCCCGCATGCCTTCACGTAGGCCGGATCGTCGAGCTTCTCCCTCGACACCCCGGACGCCAGCAACTGCTCGTCGCTGAAGAACGTGATGTTGTCAACCCCATTGCGGATATTTGTCCAAAGAGACGAGGGACTTTTGGCGCCGGGAAAGCGACCTGATAGTCCGATAACGGCGATTGTTCCCGGTCGAAACGGCTCACCAGCGTCGTTCATACACACCTAAAGGTGAATTAAGGCCAGAATTCGAGTTTTTGCGCGTACGCGTATCATACCAAGGCGCGTGCCGTCTCTCCGGGGCACGCATGAGGGCTAACAACATGTCGGCGAGTGCGACAGACGAAATTATCGGCCAGTATCCGCTGTCTCCGTTGCAGCACGGGATGCTCTTTCACCAGGTGCAGAGAGGGCGTGGAACCGGGGTCGACATCGAGCAGTTGGAGGGGCGTCTCCACGAGCCGATCCTGTGGAAGGAGTTCTCGGAGGCCTGGACTGCCACCGCCGCACGCCACGCGGTGCTGAGAACCCGCTTCCGCTGGGACGGCCTCGAGGCTCCCCGGCAGGAGGTCCTGGCTTCGATTGCGACTCCGGTGCAACTGACGGATCTGTCCTCCCGATTACCAACTGAGCAGGCCGCCACGTTCGCGTCGTTTCTCGAGAGCGATCGCCGCCTTGGATTCGACCTGTCGGAGGCGCCACTCTGGCGGGTCACGCTGTTCCGGTTGTCCGCGACCGAGCATCGGTTGGTCTGGACGTACTCGCACGCCATCCTCGACAGTTCGTTTGCCGAGGTCCTGCGGGAGGTATTCGCTACTTACGAGGCGCTCATCGCCGGCGGCACGCCGCAACTGGAGGATCGTCCCGCCTATCGCGATCATATCGTGTGGCTACAGGAGGACCTTCGTATCCGCGCCGACGCCATCAAGGCGTTCTGGCAGGGACGTCTCGGCGGCTACGCGACCCCCACGAACCTCGACGCCGTGCAACTGCCCGCTGCGCGCGCCGAGAGCCTGCCGGCCGGCCACGACACGGTCCGGTTCCGCATCCCGCGCGACGTCTCGGACGCCATCCATCGCATCTGCGCAGCGCACGGGACGCGGCCGTCCACGTTCGTCGACGCCGCGTGGGCGCTGGTTCTCAGCGCGTTTTCCGGTGAGGACGAGGTCGTCTTCGGTGTGACACGGGCGTGCCGTCGATCGTCGATACCCGGGGCCCAGTCCATCATCGGGCTCTTCATCAACACCGTCCCGCTGCGCGTGCGGGTGTCGGACGACAAGCCGCTGCTCGATTTCCTCCAGGAGCTGCGCGCCGAACAGCAGGCGCTCCGGCCTTTCGAGAACACGCCGCTCGTGGACGTGCTTCCATGTTCGGCCGTTCCGCGCGGCACTCCCCTGTTCGACACCATCATCGTGTTCAATGACGCGGAGAACGACGCGCGACTCAAGACCTTTGGCGACACCTGGACGAAGCGGGATTTCGAGCTCCACGACCAGACGAACTTTTCGATGAACGTCATGGCGTACGACGGTCCTGAACTGTCCTTCAAGCTGTCATACGATCGCCGCCGGTTCGAAGGCTCGACGGTTGAGCGCATCGGCGGCCTCCTGACGTCCGTGCTCGGGGCGATGGCCGCCACGCCCGAGGCGCGGCTCGGCGCGTTGCCCCGCCTGCCCGCCGAAGATCTGCGGATGCTGCGGACGTTCAACGACACCGAATCGCCGATCCCCGAGCCGCTCTGTGTGCACGAAGCCTTCGAGGCGCAGGTGGACCGGACGCCGGACGCCGTTGCCGTGATCTTTCGCGGCCGCTCGCTGACCTACAGCGAGCTCGACGATCGGGCGAACCGCGTCGCCCGTGAGCTGGTCTCCCTGGGCGTCGGGCCGGACTGCATGGTCGGCGTCTTCGTCGAGCGGTCGCTCGAGATGGTCGTCGGGCTGCTGGCGATCCTCAAGGCGGGCGGCGCGTACGTCCCGATGGATCCGGCCTTTCCCCGGGAGCGGGTCACGTGGATGCTCGAGGACACCGCCGCACCCGTCGTGCTGACCCTCGATCGGCTGCGCCCGGCGCTCCCCCCGACCAGCGCCACCGTCCTCGCACTGGACGCCTTTGGCAGCGAGGGCACACCGCAGCGCCTGGGACGACGCGCCACAGGAACCAACCTCGCGTACGTCATCTTCACGTCAGGGTCCACGGGCCGGCCAAAAGGCGTGCAGATCGAGCACCGCAACGTCGCCAATTTTTTTGGCGGGATGGACCAGGTGCTCGGCACGGGACCTGGCGTCTGGCTTGCGCTGACGAGCATCTCGTTCGATATCTCGGTGCTCGAGATCTTCTGGACGCTTGCCCGCGGTTTCACGGTCGTGGTGCAGGAGGAGGCGGACAGCGCGATGCGCACCGCGCGGACGAAGCCGCGGACGCGCGCGATTGGCTTCAGCCTCTTCTACTTTGCGGCGGACGCCGGTGAAGCCGGCAACAAGTACCGCCTGCTGCTCGAAGGGGCGAAGTTTGCCGACGCGCACGGGTTCGAGGCCGTCTGGACACCCGAGCGCCACTTCCATCCATTTGGTGGCCTGTATCCCAATCCGTCGGTGACGAGCGCGGCGGTCGCGGTCGTGACCAGCCGCATCGGCATTCGCGCCGGGAGCGTGGTGCTGCCGCTGCACAGTCCCATTCGCTGCGCAGAGGAATGGTCGGTCGTGGACAACCTGTCCAACGGCCGGGTGGGCCTGTCGTTCGCGTCCGGCTGGCATGCTGCCGACTTCGCCCTGGCCCCGGCGAATTTCAAGGAGCGCCGTGAGCTCATGGCGCGCGGCATCGAGACGGTCCGCGCGCTGTGGCGCGGCGAATCCATCACCGCGACAAGCGGTGACGGAAAAGAGGTACAGCTCCGGATGTACCCGCCGGCCGTCCAGCGCGAACCCAGCATCTGGATCACCGCAAGCGGGAGTCCGGAGACGTTTGCCATGGCGGGACGCATGGGCGCGAACATTCTCACGAACCTTCTTGTGATGAAGCCCGAGGAGCTCGTCGCCAACACGGCCGTCTACCGGAAAGCGTACCGCGAGGCCGGCCACACCGGCGAGGGCCACATCACGCTGATGCTGCACACGTTCGTCGGCAACACGCTCGACGAAGTCCGCGCCAAGGTTCGCGGTCCATTCCTCGACTACCTGCGCACCTCCACGGATCTGATCAACAAGGCCCGCTGGGAGTTGACGGCGTTCGCCAAGGCGGACGATCGCACCAAGGGCGCCGGCACGACCATGAACCTCGACGACCTGTCGGCCGAGGACATGGACGCCCTCATGAACCACGCCTTCGAGCGGTACTTCGCCACCGCCGGATTGTTCGGCACTCCCGAGAGCTGCCTCGCAACCGTCGATCGGCTGCGGGACCTCGGCGTCGACGAGATCGCCTGTCTCATCGACTTCGGGGTCGACACCGACTGGGTACTCGCCAGCCTGCCGAAGCTGGACGAGCTGCGCCGCCGTACAATGCCGGATCCGCTCCTCGAGGAAACCGAGGACTACACGATTGCCGCGCAGATCCGTCGCCACGCCGTCAGCCACCTTCAGTGCACACCATCGCTCCTGGGCGCTCTTGCGTCCGACGATGAGGCCGCGGATGCGATCCGCAGTCTGAAGACGCTGCTGGTGGGCGGCGAGCCGCTGCCCGCCAACCTGGTCGAGCGTCTTCACGTTCCAGGGACGATGCTCAACATGTACGGGCCGACGGAAACCACGATCTGGTCGACGACGTCGGCGGTGGCCCCCGGTGAACGCATCACGATCGGCAAGCCGGTTGCGAACACGACGATCCACATCGCGGACCGTCGTCAGCGTGCGCTCCCGGTCGGTGTGCCGGGTGAGCTGCTCATCGGCGGCGCCGGCGTCGTGCGGGGCTACCTTGCGCGCCCTGAGCTGACGGCGGAGCGGTTTGTGACTCCTGGCGGGGCGTCTGACGGCGATCGTCTCTACCGGACCGGCGATCTCGCCCGGTGGCTGCCGTCAGGGGAGATCGAGTTCCTCGGCCGGCTGGACCATCAGATCAAGATCCGCGGATACCGTATCGAGCTCGGCGAGATCGAATCGATCCTCGGCGAGCATCCCTCCGTGCGCGAAGCGGTGGTGGTGGCGAGGGAGGGCGCGGGCGGCGACGCCCGTCTCGTGGCGTACGTCGTCCTGCGCAAACGCGGCGAGGCCGGCGGACCGAACATCCCGGCCAACTGGCAGGCGATCTGGGATGAGACCTACAAAGGCACGGAGCATCAGGCCGCCGGCTTCAACGCCGCAGGATGGAACAGCAGCTTCACCGGTCTTCCACTGCCCGAAAGCGAGATACACGCGTGGGCCGACGCCACGGTGGAACGGATCCTCGACGCCATGCCTGAGCCGCTGAAAGAGCGGCGTGTGCTCGAAATCGGCTGTGGAACCGGCATGCTGCTGTTTCGCCTGGCGCCGCATGTGGAACGGTATGTCGCCATCGACTTCTCCGCCTCTGCACTCGGCTACATCCAGTCGCAGCTGGAACCCCTCGGGCTCGGGAACGTGTCCCTCGAGCGGCTGGCGGCCGACGATCTCGCGCAGCTGAGCGCCACCGGCCCGTTCGATACGATCGTCATCAACTCCGTCGTCCAGTACTTCCCTGATGCCGCCTACCTCGAGAAGGTGGTGAAGGCCGCGTACGCACGGCTGGCCCCCGGCGGCGCCGTGTTCATCGGCGACGTCCGAAGCCTGCGCCATCTCGAAGTGTTCGACACCGCCGTCGAGATCGCACGTTCGGAAGGCACGTCGACGATCGGCGATGTGCAGGCACGCGTGCGCAAGCGGGCAGCCGGCGAAGGGGAGCTGGTCATCGATCCGGCGCTCTTCGAGTCGATCGCGCGCGAGCTGAACGACGCCACGGTGGAGCGTGCGGAGCTCAAACCCGGGCGGGCGCAGAACGAGATGACCGCGTTCCGCTATGACGTGGTGCTTCGCAAACGCCAGGCCGGTGAGCAGCCGGAGTTGCCGGCCCCTGACGTCGTCAACTGTCCCGAACCCTGCTCCGTCGACTCGCTGCGGGCGCTGCTCCGGGAGGAGCCGGCGCTGCTCCACGTTGCACGGATTCCCAATGCGCGGCTCGTGCACGAAGTCAGCGCGGCGGAGCTCGTCGCCAGCGGCACGGCCGGCCAGTCGGTCGCCGATGTTCTGCGCGCGTCGACGTCCGACATTCCGGCCGTCGATCCGGAAGACATTCGCACGCTCGATCCCCGGTACGACGCGATCGTCGAGTTCTCGCGGGACGGTCTCGCATCGATGGATGTGACGTTCCGGCACCGGGCGAAGGTGCGGCGGTTGACCCGCCGTCCGCCGGCGGCCGCGTCGGCCCGCCCGGCCGCGTACACCAACACGCCGGCGGAGCCCGAAGGGGGAGGCGCTGCGGTCATTCCCGCACTCCGCGATCACGTGCGCCGGACGCTTCCGGAATACATGGTGCCAAGCGCGTTCGTGCTGATGGATGCGCTGCCGCTCACACCCAACGGGAAGGTCGATCGGAAGGCGCTTCCGGCTCCGGAGCGCCCGCGGTCGGAGTCAACGGCACACCAGCCGCCAAACAATGACGTCGAACGCGCCATCGTGGGCGTCCTCCATGAGCTGCTCGGCGCCAGTGACATCGGGGTCGACGACAACTTCTTCGACCTGGGGGCCAACTCGCTGATGATGGTGCAGGCGAGCGTCAGGCTTCGCTCGGTCCTCGGCCGGCCCGTGCCACTCGTGCGTATGTTCCAGCACCCGACGGCACGCGCGCTCGCGGCGGCCCTGGGGACCGTCGAGCCCGCGGCGGACAGCGGCGTCAAGCAGAGTCAGGATCGAGCGCAGATGCGGAAAGAGGCCATGGAGCGCATGCGGGGCGGATCCCGGCCGCGCGGGTGACGTACCGGCGTCCGCTATTGTCCTGCCGGTGCGCCGGTGGCGACTTCGAGTACGGTGATGCTGTAGGGAGCGACAGACACCTTCAGCGTCTGCCCTGCTGATGAGACCTCCAGCGGGTCGAAGCCTTTCGTGCCTCCGCGGTACGTGAACGCGCGCGTCGTCGCAGCCGTCCCGCAGCCTTGCAGGGAGACGGCTGACGACACAGGTGTCAATGCCGAGAGGTTCAGGAGGACCGCAACGACCTTCCGACGATCAGCATCGCGCGACGCGTAGAGGGATGTCAGCGTCGCGCTCCCTTTGACGGGCACGCTCCAGTCGAGGAAGTGTCCGCCTGCGCCGTCGAAGTTGCGGAACGCCCGGAATGCCCAGAATGCCGGCGAGCGATCCTCAGGGCTCGTCCAGTAGTAAGCCGACGTCACCCCTTCCAGGCCGAAGTGCCCGAGCACTTCAGCAACGGCAAGCCCACCACTCATGTGGTTCTCCCCTCCGAAGTTCCACTCGCCGATCGAAATACCGAGGCCTGGACGATACGCGGCAATCCACTCTCGCATCAGCGGGATCAGGCGTATTCGCTCGGCAATCCACGACTCGTCCTTGTAGGTGGGATCCCAGAGGCTGCGTGTGGACCGGATACGCAACGCCGACGTCGCCGGATCGGTCTTTCCTCCAGTCGTGATGCCGATCCCTTCAGCCATCGGGTAGAAGTGCAGGTCGAGAATATCCAGGATCTTGATTCCGGATTTCTGTTCGTGCTCGCGGACTTTGCGCAGGTACCACGGGACGAGCGGTTCGTCGCCGTGCGCCCGGCGGTCGGGCCGCCTGAAGAGACCCACCGCGACGTCCTTGGCCGAATATTGATAGCCAAGCCATCCCCACTCTGCCGGTCCTGCGATCTTGGCTTCGGGATCCGCCTGGCGAATGGCCGTGCCGTACGCGATCGTCTTTTCGAGCAGCTCGTCGTAGGTCGTCGGCTCCGGATGGACGTCGCGATGCGTCGAGTTCCAGAGAGAGGGCTCGTTGTCGAGAATGTACGAATCGACGCTCCGGCCCCCGGCGCCGTCCTCCTCCCGGATCTTGCGAACCCATCGCGCCATGCTCTCGGGAGTCGATGCCACGCTTGTGATCGTCGGAGGTCCCGGCGCGATGAGTTTGCCGTCCGGCGTGACGCCGTTGCCCATGTCCGGGGCCTCCGGCGCCGTCGCCTGCTGCTTGCCAAAGCCGGCGACCGAGAAGGAGTAAGACGTCGTGTCCTTCGATACCCACCCAATCATCGGAATGGTCATCGCGCTCTTGACGCCCCGCTGCCGGTTCTCGTCCAGAAAGCCCCGGTAGCCTGCCCCCTCAACGTTCTTGAAGAACCAATCCTTCGTCAGGTTGAACGCGTTCCGCTCCCAATTGAACCGCGTGGTCGGATTTCCGCCCCACCGGCGGGCTGTCGTCCCCGTGTCCCAGGGAGCGCCGCTCGCGCCGCCTACCCCGTAGATCAAGGGGCTGATCGGCTGGCCGGCGGCCGTGCAGTCTAGGGCGAACGCCGCGTTCCGGGGCGACGATCCGGAAGGCTCGAGCGGGCTCTGCTCCGCGGAGGGCTCGCTGAGCGTGCGCGCCGCCAGGAGAGCCAGGATTCCAAGTCCGCTCAGCCCGGTCAAAATCACTCTTCTGCGACGCATCACATCTTCCTTTGTGCGCGCCTGGCATCCTCGATGGCGCCAGCGATATCGGCCACTCGAGTGGTGCTGTTTACGACTGACGCGTCGAGCCTGACGCCGAACTGCGCTTCAATCCGCACGAGCAGGGGACGCAGGGTGTCGACGTGCCAGCCTGGTATGTCGGATACGGCGAGGTCGAGCTCTGGCGGTGACGTAATCTCCACCGCATCCATCATGAGCAGGGGCAGGATCGCGGCCGCGCCGTCCCACCGCGCGTCGATGTGCCCTGCACGGCCGACGACACGCGCGCGCCCGCCGCCGGCACAGGCGCCGGCGGGAATCGCCGCCGACACCACGCTGCCGGCGAGGATCTCTGCGCCGTCGCCAATCGACGCACCTCGAGTGATCGTCACGCGGCTCCCGATCATGCAGTGCCTTCCGATGATGACGGGCCGGCAGTCGTGGTGAACGGATTGGTTTCCGGGACTGCCGTGGAAGTTGGTGTCCATGATGATGACGAAGGGTGCGATGCGCGTGCCCGCACCGATCTGTACCCGTTCGAAGGCGGCGATTGCTGCGCCATGTCCGATTGAGACGTCGTCGCCGATGTCCAGCAGCGCATCAGGCCCCGCCACGAAATGCGAAACCACCGGGCGCGACGACAGCGTACAACGATCTCCTATGATGATGGTTCCATCGTAGACAATTACCGAGGGGCGGGCGCGCAGGCATGGATTGGCGCCGACGCGGGCACAGCCACGGAGCCACAGGGCGGCCCGAAAGCTCTCAAGCCGTTCCTGGATAGTCATCCGCGTGGCGTCTCCGGAGCCGGAACAGGAGTTTCTTCGAGAGCCGGCGGAGCGCTGGACCGCGGGGAGCGAAGGACACGGGCCGGAATGCCGCCCGCCACGGCGCCGGCTGGAATGTCACCGGCGACGACACTGCCTGCGGCAATGACGGCACCCGCGCCGATTCTCGCCCCTGGGAGAATCGTCACGCGCGCAGCGAGCCACGCTCCGTCGCCGATCTCGACATCCCTCGGCTCCATCTCCGGCGCGCCCGGCGGCACGTCAATTCCCGGGATCTCCGTATCCGAAATGATCGAGTAGTTGCCGACCATCACATTGGAGCCGATGTGGACGCGGTGCTGTGCGGAAATAAGCGTGCCGTAGTTGATGTAGACGCCGTTGGCAATTTCAATCGAGCCGCGAGGGCCTGTGACGAGCTCGACTGGCGCCCAGTGCGAGTTGAGTCGAACACCGCTGCCGATCACGATTCGACCGAGGTTCTCGATGTGAGGCCGGAAGAATGTCCGGGTATTTGTGCCGACCGAATCACACGCCCGCAGCCAGACATGCGCCATCAGACGCGACGTGAGCCACCCCGGTGCGTCGACGATCTTCTGTAGAAACCGACGCAGCCAGGATGCGCCTGTCGTCATTCTATGCTCGTGACCGGAACGGTGTTACGACCGGACCGTCGAGGCACGGTTTTCTGAAGGAACGCGGGATGGCCGGCGGCCGGCAGCGTCGGCGAGGAGGCGGTGGTAGAAGGTCTCCAGCCGATCGACGACCGCCTCCCACTTGTAATGCTTCTCGATCAGCGTGCGGCCCTGCCTTCCCAACCGGCCCGCGAGATCGTCGTGCGCGGTGACGTTCAGGACGGCGTCGGCAAACCCGCGAGGGTCGTCGGCAACGAGAAGGTGCTCCCCGTGGACCACGTCGATGCCCTCGCAACCCACCGACGTGGAGACGACCGCCTTTTCCATCGAGAGCCCTTCGAGGACTTTCAACCGGGTGCCGCCTCCCATGCGCAGAGGAACCACGAACGCGGCGGCGTCATGCACGTAGGGCCGGACGTCGGGAACCGTATCCGTGACCACGACACTGGGGCCGGCGAGCCGCTTCAACTCGTCGGTCGCGCCCGCGCCGACAATATAGAACACCATGTCCGGCCGGGACGCGAGGATGAGTGGCAGGATCTCGTGCACGAAGTAGAGTGCGCCGTCTATGTTCGGCCGATAGTGCATGAGCCCTGTCATCACGAGCGCCCGGCTGCCGCGGGGCATCATCGACGGGCGGAAGTACTCCACGTCGACGGCGTTGGCGCCCACGATCGTCGGCGTGTCCGGGGCGAGGGTCTTCACGATGGCCTGCTCCCGTGCGGATGTCATGACGCAGCCCGACACACTCCGCCAGCTCCTGATTTCCTCGCGCTTGAACTTCATGAACTCGAGACGGTTGTAGAACCGCCGCATGGGAGACCCTTCAGTCCGATACATGCGATACAGGAGCTCGTATTCGATGTTGTGCTCGTCGAGAATCAGCAGCGACGCAGGGCTGAAGTCGAAACCTGCCAGCTGGCTCGACTCAATCTGGATGACGTCGAATGGCTCGATCGCGGCGAGCTCGTCGAGCTTCGTCTGCATGGCTGGTGAGTGCACGCTGTGGCGCTGGTACGACAGCTTCGACACAATCGAGGACAACTGCGCCCTGCGCTTGCCGCGCTCGGTTGATTTCGGACGAAGCACCGTGTGTACCGTGACGCCAAGCTTCTCGACAGCGGCGACCTTGTCGTCCTCCTCCGGCTCTTCGTACGTCAACAGCGATACATCGTGTGTACGCGCGAGCAACCGGAGGAACTGGTTGACGCGGATCCCGAACCCCCAGATTGGCGGATACGGCAGCGAAGGGGCGACGATGAGGATGCGCAGCCGCTCACGGGGCGGCATCCGTCCCGCAGCGGGGTCGCTCGTTTGACTAGGCTGCATTCACGACCTGGGGGCAGATCCGGTCAGCTCGTCGGCGCGGTGGCCGTGAAGAGGACGACGGCGCTGGGGCTCGCGACAACTGCCAGCGGCGGCACGTCTTTGGTGACAATCGCTCCGGCAGCGATGATGGCGCCCGCACCGATGTGTACCCCTTTCAGAATCAAGGCCCGGCATCCGATCCAGACGTTGTCATCGATCACGACAGGCTTCGTCCTGGCCGGCTGTCCCGAATGGCCATGGAGGTCAGTGTCCATGATAACGACATCCCAGCCGATCTTGACCCCCCGGCCGATCCGCACGGATTCGTTGACGACGATCTGGACGTTTCTATTGAGATACGTCCCCTTGCCGATGAAAAGGTGTCCACCCGGGTACACTTCGAGCCTGACCCCGGCTTCAATACTGCAGCTTTCGACAAAAATGTCTCCGCCCATGTTTCTAACGCGAGGGAGTGGCCCTCCTGGCAGCGACAGGATCAGGCCAGAACCATGAAAGTGCCTCCGAAGTAGAAATCCTCGAAGAAACGCGGATACCGGGACCCCTTCGTTCAGAATTTCGATGAATCGGGCGAGTCCGCTAAACATCCATGTTCTTCACGTCAGGTAAAATCCCCCGTTCGGAGAGGGGCGCCCGCCGCGCGCGCGAGCTGCCTTATACGATACCAGCCTCTAGCGCCCGGGCCCAGTGTAACTGAGAGAGAAAAGCGTCCGATACGTGGACGTGGAGGGGACACCCGTCTCTTGGCGGATCCACAGCCCGTATCGGGCTCCGAGCGAGAGCTGGCGCCAGAGAAGACACTGCACGCCCGCCATAGCGGTCCAGCCGCTCAGGGTGTAGTTCGCGATCTGCGGATACGTGTTCAGACCATAACTTCCGCTTCCTTGAAGGACCACTCGCCGGCCGAGCGCCAAGTCATAACTGGTATTGAACCTGTGTACCTGGTGAGTCCGGTTGAAGCCATAGGCCTGTTCGACAGCGCGCTCGTAGGAAGCCGCAAAAGTCTGATTCCGGCTGAGAGTCGTTGCAATACCGAACGATCCACCGGGGGCGTAACGACGGCCGGGCGCCCCGAAAAGCGTGTATGGCCGTATTCCGGCTGTTGCGCCCAGCGTGAGGCTGCGTCCACGAGTCATCTGCCATGTCCCAAGCAGCCCCTGAACGTCTCCCGTGGTTCCGGTGGAAAACGTATTCCCGATGGAGATCCCGAGCGACTGTGACCGGCTTACTTGTCTTGCGACGCTTCCCCGGACCGTGAGACTCGATCCATTGGAGAAGTCCGAAGCCGGGAATTGCACGATCGTGTGGGACACCGACGCATCGATCGTGCTTTTGGGCGAGAGTTGATAAGCCAGGTCGGTGGATGCGACATTGGTCTGTGTCAGCGCTCTTGGAAAGAACTGTCCGGCGGTTGTGAGGATCCTGGAGTCCTCGGAGTACGATCTGCTCAGCGAATCGCCGACACGCCACACCAATCGCCGCGTCAGTTCGTACGACAGGCCCGCGTTGAAGCCGTACGTGAAACGGTCCTGGTCGGGATTCCGACGATAGAAGACCTGACTGGCGTTTCCGCTCAGGGCTATGCCGCCACGAGGTAGCCTCAACTGACGGCCGAGGCTCCCGTCGAGGCCGGTACCTCCAGTCTCCGTTGCCCGAGTCGCCATTGAACCGAACGTCGCTTTCGTATGCTTCGTGAACGCCCAGGGAATAGGACCATGACGAGGGAACCCTGACGGTCCCGGTCGTCGGGTCTGTCTGATCTGCCAGCTCGGGCTGCCCGGGCGGCAGAGGCGGCCCAGGCGGCGCAGGCGGCCCGGGCCGTTCGGTCTGGGCATCGGCGGCTGCCGACGGCAGACAGCACAGGGCCACCACGAGCGTGAATCGAGCGGCGATGGCGGCTGCCGGGTATTTCCCCAGAGGTCCGCGGCCGGCCCCAAGGAGGGCCCGAAGAGATGTGAGCGTGATCATGACCTTCTCGTGAAGTTATCGAAGCACCGCGTTGGATGCTTCGTCGAGGACAACGCTGCCGAGAAACTTCTCGCGACCTACGGCGTCGAGCGCATTCTGGGAGGACGCGATCAGGGATTCGCCAAGGCGGATGAGGAGCAGTGCCGCGGACGTACCCTGCACGATCGCGATGGCGCTCGGGTTTTCGGCAATGGCGTCGACCGGCACGATCACCCACTCACCTCGATTGACCGTCGCCGCGATTGATGCGATAACCTCCTGGACGCTCTCGAGTTGAACCCCCGTGGCGTTGAGGACACTCACCGGACGTTCCCCCTGGACGCGGCCGGTCTCGGCGAAGGCTTCGGCGACTTTCACCGCGTCGATGCCGGAGTGGCTGGGAACGAGCGCCAGTGACGTCCAGCCCTGTTGCCGGATGGAGAACCAGATCCGCTGCCATTCGTTATCGGGTACGCGCGTTGAGCTCACAAACCAACCTCATAATCCTCTGAATCAATTGTCCCGCTGCACGATGCATCATGCGGGAGCCAGCACACCGACGACGGGGGCCCAGATTACGAAGAGCGCTTCGAAATCGAGGGTGCAGACCTGGACGGGTTGCGCCACGCACCGGTTGACATCGCGAGTTGTCCGGCCACGGCGAGCGCCGGCCCCACGAGGAAGATGCTCTTTCTCTCGGAGAAGCCGATGTCGCCCCAGCACTGAATCGCGTAGATCACGATTGCGGCAATCGCCATGAAGGCGGCGATGCGCTCGTCTGCAAGCCGCGTCGTGTTGTAGCTGCGCGCGGCCAAAAATACGCCGACCACGAACACGAGCCAGAGTCCCGTGAATCCCATCGGACCGCAGAAGGCCCACAGGCCGAGCAGGCTGTTGTGCGGCATGTAGCGATACTCCTTGAAGAAGGAGATGTCCGGCAGCGTCACAGGCTCGGCGAACGGATGGCCGAACCCCGTCCCGCCGATCGGGTTGATTCGCATCGTGGCCAGGAGGTTGTAATTCTCCAGGTCTCTATACAGCGTGGAGGCGTCCACTTCGCTGTCTCCCACCGATCGAAACGTCTGCACCGGCGCAAACACTTTAGCCTTCGAGTTCCATCCGACACCGACGTACACAACGATCAACGGAATGGCGGCGATCAACCCGCGAACCATGAACCGTTTCAACTGGGAGCGGCGGCTCATCATCCAGTACACCAGGAGCCCGGCTGCCATCTCGACCCATACGAGGCGCCGGTTGTTGGCAACCATGCCCCACATGAGAAGCGGCAGCAGCGCCACGCAGAGCCAGCCGATGCGGCGCACGGGTCGCTCCGCAAATGCGATGATCAGCATCACGCTCGCCGTGGCAAACAGCATCGAATCGCCATGCGTCGTCGCGTACGCCAGGCGTCCGTTTGGCGCGTCGAAGGGCGGCGGAACCGTGGCGACGATCAGGATCGCGTACAGCGCCTTGCTGCAGGCGGCCGTAAGAATCAGGCCGCCAAGCAGTCGGTAGTCGCGAACGCCCCGCAGGCTGACCGCTGAGAGGTAGGCGACAAGCAGCACGAGAAGAAACGTCTGCACCTGCACTTTTGCCATCTGCAAATCGCCGCCGCCCTTGAAGCCGTACGCGCACAGGGCCACGACGGCCAGGCACGACACGATCCACGATTGCAGCGACACGCGCGGCACCGCCGCACAGCTCATGCTGTCGGTGCGCACTCCGCGGATGCGGCGGTGAATATGGATGACGAGCAGGTAGGCGAATATCACTGCGACCCCTGGAAGAGTCAGGAAGTCGAGCGGGATCGACTTGTTCAGATTGGTCGCGAGGACCGCCCCGATCGGGGCGAAGATCGAGTTGTACGGCCCCTCGCCGGTCACATCTAGCGCCAGGCTGAAATAGATCACCACGAAAAGCGGCACGCGGATCGGCACACACCACGTCACGACGAGAGCTGTCGCGAGAAGGACCGGTGCGATGGCCACGACGGGGTTCCCGTTGCCGATCACCGTTGCGGCGACTGTCAGCGCAGCGCCCAGACCCAGCAAGCCGAACACGATCCACGTCCCCGCCGCCCGCTGAGGGGCCCGGGCCGGCAGGGTGGTGCTGGTCACGCCGTCCTCAGCGTTCCCAGGACCGGCAGCCTGAGCTGACGCTCGATCTGCCACGCTTCGAGGATGCGATTGCTCAGGAGATCCTTCGCGACGACCACTCCGAGAGCCAGCAGGAGGCTCGCAATGAAGCCGGCGGCCACGAGTAATTTGACATTCGGAAATTCGGGATCCCGCGGAACCTGCGCGGGCCGAATCACCGTGTATCGATACTTGAACGCCGCCTGAGAGACCGCGAGCTCGATGCGTGCGCCATCCGTTCGTTCGAGCACGCTCTGCAGCTGGTTCAGCTCCGAGCGGAGGCGTAACCTGACGAACGTCCCCATCTGCGACCCCGGCGTTTCCATCAGGGCCGTTTCCGCGGTGCGTTCCGTCGGCTGAACCTGGCGCGCTGCCGCGATTGCTCCTGCGGCTGCTGGTGCAGGGCGGGGCGTCGCCGGGCTAGTGATCTGCAGGTCGTTGGCGTCCGACTGGCGCTTGTCGAAATCGGCCTGCATCTCCTCGATTTCAGCGGAAAGGAGAGCGGCCTGGGGCGGTTCGTGAGAGAGCGCCGCGATGTTCTGCTCCATGCTGACAACGTTCGGGTGACTGGCCGTGTAGACGGTCTTCAGTTGGCCGAGGCGCCCCTGAAGCTCCGCCAGTTGCCGCTGCCGCGTTTCTTCGAGCCGCGCTAGCTCCGCGCGCTTGGCAGTCAGCGTCTCTCTGAGGCGAGTCAGGCTCGGGTCGTCGGCATCGGGCAAATCGCCCATCCGCGACAGGATCGGCGCCGCAAGCGACTCGAGCTGGACGGTCACCGGGGACCGTACCACCGTCCTGGGGCGCGTGCTCCCCGGTCGCGCCGCAGCCGTAGCCTCCGTCCGCTGAAGCTCGGCCAGCGTCTTATTGATGTCTTCGTTCAGCGATCCTGAGTACCGCTCGAGAATGGCGATCGACTCACCGATCGCCGCCGTCTCGGCTGCCTGGCGCGCGTCGAGGAATGCCTGCTGCGCGGCCTGCACCAGGCGATAGGCCATCTCCGCGTCCCGCCAGCTGAGGGCGATCGTGACGGTGCCGTCGCCGACCGGACCGGCTTCGACGACCATTTTTGTCTCGAGGAGCCCGACCATCGCGTCGAGCCTTTCGTCCGGCGTGGGGATGTGCCGCGTCACCTTGATACGGAGCCAGTCCTTGAACCGAAGGATGGGCGCCCGCGTACGCTCCCATTCGTTCATCAAATCTGTCTGCTCGATGAGCGCGATCAGGTTGTCGCGGCGGAGCACCGTTTCGGCGGCGGCGCGGGTGGGCGCGTCGGCGTCCCATGGGACCGCGCGCCCCGGGTTACTGAGCGCGGCCATCACCGCATTCCGCTGCGCGAGCAGCTTCGTCTCGACGAGGTATGTTTTCGGGAGCAGAACGGCGGCGGCGCCCGTCAGCGCGAGCACGAATACAACCGTCCCGAACGACAGAGCCTTGTGGCGGCCGACGGACCGGGCGACAAATCCCACGTAGTCGAACAACTGCCTGACGTTGACGAGCGGCTCGGAGTCGGCGCTCGAATCCTGGTCGTTGGGCGGCTCCGGCTGCGGCGCCGGCGACGGCGCCTGGGGATGCCTGGTGACGACGCCGCGTCCCTCGAGCGAGCGGGGACCTGCAGTGGCGAAGTTGGCGATCCTGTGATGGTCGTCGGTTCGCGAGTACTTGCTCTCGCCCACCGGCTTGTCCTCGGGGGCGTACCGGTCGAGTGTTGAACCCACCCGCGGCTCCGGAATCGCCACACCGGCCAATCGCTTCAACGCATCGTCAATACGGCTCATGATTTAACGGAGCACCTGGAAAAAGAATCGAGGCCGGGTCCTCGATAAGAGTGAACGCGGACCGTCGGGAATCTCCGACTCGATGGATCAGCTCACCGAGCGCCATCGCAGGTCCGCCACGAACACGCGGATTGCTAGCGGTAACTTGGAGCGGGGGACCGGCACCTCCGGGACTCAGCAAAACTTCTGCCGGAGCAATGGCCGCAATGTCGTGATGAATCGCACCAGTGTACGCGCAGAATTCGGGTCGAAGCCGCCCCGCCGAACAATAGTCATCCGAAATGCAGACTTAATACCACTTCCGACGGACATTTCCAAGCATCCTGCCGGCGTCGCGACAAACGGGTCACCGGCGTTGTCGCCGGACAGGTGGTCGTCGAATCGGCAGGGACGCTCCAATCTGGTGGTCGAAAGCTCAGGACGAACGTCCGGGAGGTGCTCGGTGCACCGGATCAACCTTTGCACATTGAAGTGTTACCGAAGCCAGTCTGGGTTGAGTCTTCGCGACGGTTTTGTCGACGTGTCTCGAACGACTTCGAATTCTACAAACCCACCGGGCCAGCGTGTCGCCCGTCAACGCGACCACTGCGCGATCGGTGAGACGGAGCATGGAAGTGTCACAAGTCGCTGAGTCAGTCATGTCTGCGAAGGGGTCTGCTGCGGCACCGGCCCGGTTGTCGAACCGGGGAGCATTGAAGCAGGCGTTCGCTGAGGACGGTTATCTCATCTTTCGGAACGTGGTCTCTCCCGAGCGGCTGTCGGCGCTGCACAAGATGCTGTCGCAGGAGTTCGAGAGCGCCAAGGCGTCAGGACGGCTCTTTTCCGGCGGCGGTCTCATCAGCGGCCACTTGAACTGCTTTCCCGGTGAGGCCTCCCGCTTCGCGTATGAGGCACTCGAGGCGCACGGCATCATCGACCTGGTGAAGGAGCTCTTCCCCAAAGCGACGCGGATGCCGAACGTCGGATGCAATTTCAACCTGCCGAAGAGCGTCGCGCAGCACTATCACGCCGATCGGAACTTTCTCGACCATTTCATGATTGCGAACGTGGCAGTCGTGGACACCACGATCGAAAACGGCGCGATCGACGTGCTCCCCGGGACCCACAGGAAGTTTTACAAGTTCTGGCGCTTTGCGGTGGAACGCGTGTCCCGCCTCAGCACGCGCATCGAGATGAAACAGGGAGATGTGCTGATCCGGACGTCGAACGTCTGGCATCGCGGCATGCCGAACTTCACGAACGCGCCGCGTCCGATGATCGCGTTCACCTGGGAAGATGGCGGAAGCACGCAGCCGGATCCCTTCAAGGTGGAAGGCGGGAACATCGCGTTCCGACAGAACTGGTATCGGCCGACGGCCCTTGGACGCCTGCGCGAGCGGACGTTCGTCGCCGCACCGTTCACGTACTCCGCATTCCGCTTCGTGACGTCTCTGTATGGGACGAAAGGGTACGACCACCATTAGAGAGCACGGGCAGCGGCGGCCGGAGCCGCTCTCTTGCTAGCGGCCGGTGAGGTGCACGTCTGGGCCGTGAGCCTGGACGTCGCCGCGGCGTACATCCATCAGGTTGACCCCTCGCTGTCCGCGGACGAACGACTGAGGGCCGAGTCCTTCCGGTTCGACCGTCACCGGACGCGTTTCGTGGCGCGCAGGGCTGCCCTGCGTGCGCTGCTCGCAGACTACCTGAACGTGACGGCCGCGGCCGTCACGTTCGTCTACGGCCCGAACGGGAAGCCGGCGCTGGCACCGGCGTTCGGCGACCATCACCTCTCGTTCAATCTGTCCCACTCCGAGCACCTCGCCGTGATCGCCGTCGCGATCGATAGAGCAATCGGCGTCGACGTCGAGATGATCAAGCCGCTCGACGACTTCGAGGCGATTGCGTCGCGATTCTTCACCGAGAAGGAAAACCTCGCGCTGCACTCCGTCCCTCCGTCGAAACGGTTACGGGCATTCTTCAACTGCTGGACGCGCAAAGAGGCAGTCGTCAAGGCCAGTGGCGAGGGACTGACGCGGCCTTTGGATTCCTTCGAGGTTTCACTGGCCCCCGACGAGCCGGCGCGACTGCTGGCCTGGACGGCGACGGACCCCGGATGGTCGCTGCAGGCGTTCACTCCCGAGGCCGGATTTGTCGCGGCTGTCGCGGCGCCGGGAACGGATTGGAGCGTGCGCTGCCGGGAGTGGCCGCAACCCTGCTGACGGTGCCTGGACAGTCTGGCGGCCGCACGCCCACCGACCGAGTCAGCTGATCAGATGCGGGTAGATGAACCTGACGGCCAGAACCCAGAAGATGTTGAAGAGGATCACGAGGATGATCGTTTTCTGCAGACCACGGGTGGCGCTCCGATCCCGTGCGCTCAACACCGGAATCGCCAACGACATGATCACAACGGAAAGCAGAAGCAGTTTGGCCATGAATTCCCAACTACGGCGCGGTCGTGAAGGCGCTGAAAGCGAATGCAAGGCGCCGTCCAGGCCGAACCGTTGTCGTCCTAGCCGCAAATACCTGCGGTTAGATGCGCTGCACTCTCCTTGCCAATGAATTTCATTCGGGCTCCGGCGGAGTTCCCGAACAATGTCCCACGGATCACAGACTTCATGTCGTTCCGGAGTGAAACTTGAGGGGCGGGCGGTCGACGGCGAACAGTCACAACCCGCACGCTCCCGCCGGCCGGCACGGTCGTGACAAGGTGTCCAGATGGGGGGCGAGTCGAACTACGCGGCCGAATGCCGAATACCAGCCTTTGGCGTGAGGACAAGGTTCTCGAAGTCGTGGGGTTCATCCGGTGCGACCGGAGTCAGTTTGTTCCCGTTGATGCGATTAATCGTGTAGCCCAAATCGCTGAATGTCCGTTTCAGATCCACGGACGAGCTCCCCGCCAGTCGCAGCCACCGCTCCTCGAATTCGCACACCACCGTGGGACGGAATCGAGCAATGAGCCCAGACGCGCCTTCAATAACCCGCGTTTCGAAGCCCTGAACGTCAAGTTTGATCACGTCAACACGGGGCCGGGTCCCGAGGTCCGCAGTCGGCGCCCATTCGTCGGCAGTGATCGAGCGAATCTTGGTGCTCGTGCTGTCTTCGACACATGATTGGAGAGAAGATTCGCCCGCGTTATCGTGCTGTGGGATGAACAGGGTCGTCTCGCCCGGGGTGTTAGACAAGGCAACCTGGTGCGCTCGAACGTGTTGGAACGAATTTCGACTGATGTTGGCGGAGAGGCGTCGAAAGGTACCGGGGTTCGGCTCAAAGGCGTGCACCCGGCCTGCAGAGCCGACGTCCGCTGCAGCTATCAGAGTGTATTGACCTACATGTGCGCCGATGTCGAGCACGGTCATGCCGGGACGGAGCACGGATCGGAACCAGTTCACAGTTTCCTGTTCGTATGCGCCGAAGAAGTAGATCCAGCGTTGAACATGTTCCCGCAGATCAGCACTGATACTTGCTCCGCCGGGTAGTTGACAGACTTCCTCGTCCGGTGTGACATATCGGGGGGCCAGGGCTTCCATCAGATAGCGCTTTCCCCGATTAATGGGGAAGCGTCGGACATAAGCCCTTACGGCGTTTCGCCACACAGCAGCGGACGCGTTCTGCATACCAGCCTCGTTTCGTGCGCGGAGATATTGCTCGCTGACGCAAGATAGTAACAGATGAAGCAAATGGCGCCGTCGGTTGACAGGCTACGCGACCGCATCTGGCACGCACCGATGAGCAAGGCTTCCGACTTCCGGCTAAAGCCGGAAGCTACGGGCTAGAGCCTGACGCTTTGGGGCTAGGCCGGAAGCCACGCCGCCGGAGTGTCAGCCCAGCCAGTCCCGAACCAATCAGCAGCAACGTAGTCGGCTCCGGCACGGTGGCGGCGTCGCTGAGCACGTACTGAATCGCCCCCGCCTCGTCGAGTTGCCATCCCCCGGGCCCGGTGCGTGCGATGGATGCCTGCACCTGCCCCGATCCAGCAAGGGACGCCTCGAACAGGTCCAGGCCGTCGCGGGACCCGATGAGCGTGCCCTGGAACGAAAACGGCGCGGTCAGCAGCGCCGTAACCTCGGGGCCGTCCGGCAGAGGCGCGCCGGGTGACGTCAGCTGCCAGCTTCCGCGAAAATCGATGTTCGAGTACCGACGTGCCACCGACGGTCGCGCTGCCACTCCCGAGGGGGGCATTCTCAAAGGTGCCAGTGGTGAAGCCGGCCACTTCCTGATTCCCGCATCCTCCTTCGTTGAAACAGCCGATGTCGAGGGCGGTTTCATCCCAGTGGAACAGCGCGGAATCCTTCGTCGCCTGGAAACCGGGTCCCATGAACGTGTAGGCCAGTCCCCCTTCTGAACCGAGGCTGATGACGCCGGACGAAACGCTGACCGGCTCAGCCGCCGCGCGGTTGGTGAATCCAACGGCAAGGACAAAGCCGAGAGCGCACAACCCGCGGGCAGCGGACTTCCTGAATCTGAATCGAGCCGGGGCTCCCCCTTTGTGTGACATCGTCTTTCTCACGGTCACCTCCCTCTGCTGGTGCGCGTGCCTTGCAGCAAGAAACATGACCTGAGCAAGGCGAGGTGCGTCGGGACGCGGCGATGCGGTAAAATTGAGGGTTCCAGTTTTCGATGTCCTCCTATACGTCGAGCTCACTCACCCTTCGCTCTCTTCTCAAGTCGGCCGCCAGCCGGCTCAGGCTTGGTCTGCCCGCCCGGAAGGTCTCGGGCCTGACCGGTCCTGCGAAGGCGCTGTTCGCCGCTGCGGCCGCCGAGCGCGGGCTCACGCTCCTCGTGGTTCCCACCGACGGTGACGTCGAGACGATGACGGCGGACGCCCGCTTTTTCTTTTCCGCGCTCGAAGGAACGTCCGCGGCGGAGATTCGAGCGGACCGTGCTGCCGTTTCCGTCGCACGAAGTGGATCCCTATCGAGGGCTCGCCCCTCACTTCGACATCGCATCCGCGCGCGCGCGAGCCCTGCATGGACTTGCGCGCGGGCAATGCCGGCTCGTGGTCGCATCCGCGGCCTCCCTGCTCCCCCGCGTGAGCGCTCCCGAGCGCCTCGAGGCGACCGCCATCTCTCTTGTGCCCGGCCAGGAGATCTCGCCAACAGACCTCGGCGATCTGCTGGCCGCGGCCGGCTACACACGTCAGGATCCGGTCGACGAGACCGGGGAATTCTGCGTGCGCGGTGGCGTGGTTGACTTCTATCCCGCCGGGGCGCGAGAGCCCATCCGGCTCGAGTTCGTCGGCGACACGATTGAGTCCATCCGCGGCTACGACCCCGCCACCCAGCGTTCGACCGCCGGCCTTGGACAGGCCGCGGTGACGCCCTGCAGGAACTGCTCGGCGACACCGACACGCCCGATCGCTCGTCCACGGCCTTCGACTACCTCTGGTCGAACGGCAAGCCGCACGTGATCGTCTCCGAGCCGGAGGACGTGCGCGCACAGGGGACGAAACTCACGCAGCAGATCCTTGCGAGCCACGAGGAAGCGCTCTCGAAGGGCAGCCGCGTCTCTCCTCCCGCAGAGCTCGTCGTCACATGGGAAGAAGCGGAGTCCTGGCTCGATGGCGGCACGGCACTCGAGACACTCGCGCTGGACGAGGCGGCGCACATCGCCTGTCAGCCCGCGCTGCAGTTCGCCGGGCGGGTGCCGGACTGGGCGGCGGAAATCAGAAGCGGACGCCTGGCCGGCGACACGATCGTGTTCATGGCGAACTCGCCGGGTCTGGCCGAGCGCACGATCGAGCTGCTGGCCGACTACGAGATCTACGGCGCTCCGATTGAACGCGCGGAGGATGTCCACACGGCCTCCGTCCTCGTCGGGACGGGCCACCTGTCGCGCGGGTTCAGGCTTCCCGAGGCCGGTCTGCAGTTCTGGGCCGAAACCGACGTCTTCGAGGAAGAGCGCAAGACACACGAGCGTCGGCGGTCCGCGACGCGCACCTTCCTCTCTGACTTCCGGGACCTCAAGGCCGGCGACCTCGTCGTCCATGTCGACCACGGCATCGGCGTGTTCGTCGGCCTGAAGCGCATCGACGTCGGCGTGGCGCCGCAGGAGTTCATGGAGCTCCGGTACGCCGGCGAGGACAAGCTCTTCGTGCCCGTCGAGCGCCTCGATCTCGTGCAGAAGTACACGGGCGCAACGAGGCCGGCTCTCGACAAACTCGGCGGCACCACGTGGGAGAAGGCAAAGACCCGGGTCAAGAAGGCCATGCGCGACATGGCCGAGGAGCTCCTGAAGCTGTACGCCGCGCGCAAGGCCGTGGCGGGTCACGCGTTCAGCCCGGACTCGCACTGGCAGCAGGAGTTCGAGGACGCGTTCGAGTGGGAGCTGACGGTCGATCAGAAAACCGCCATCGCCGATATCAAAGGCGACATGGAGTCGCCGACCACGATGGATCGTCTGCTCTGCGGCGACGTCGGGTACGGCAAGACCGAGGTGGCCATGCGCGCCGCCTTCAAGGCGGTCATGGACGGCAAGCAGGTCGCCTTCCTCGCGCCCACGACGGTCCTGGCCTTCCAGCATCTCAAGACGCTGAAGGATCGTTTCGCGGCGTTCCCCGTCCGCGTGGACATGGTCAGCCGCTTCCGGACCAAGGGAGAACAGAAGATCACGCTCGAGGATCTCAAAGCCGGCAAGGTCGAGATCATCGTCGGCACGCATCGTCTTCTGTCGAAGGACGTGGAGTTCCGGGATCTCGGATTGCTCGTCGTGGACGAAGAGCAGCGCTTCGGTGTCGCGCACAAGGAGCGCATCAAGCAGATGCGCAAGCGCGTGGACGTGCTCACGATGACGGCCACACCGATCCCGCGCACGCTCAACATGTCCCTCGCCGGCATCCGCGACATGTCGATCATCGAGACCCCGCCGAAGGATCGATTGTCGATCCAGACCAACGTCGTCAAGTTCGATCAGGCGGTCATCTCCTCAGCCATCCGCACGGAGATCGAGCGCGGCGGGCAGGTCTACTTCGTCCACAACGTCGTCGAATCGATCTTCTCGCTCGGAGATTTGATCAGGCGGCTCGTGCCGGAAGCGCGCATCGTCGTCGGCCATGGCCAGATGCCTGAAGAAGATCTGGAAAAGGCGATGGTGGACTTCGTCGCGCACAAGTACGACGTGCTGCTGGCGACGACGATCATCGAGAACGGCCTGGATATCTCGAACGCGAACACGATCATCATCAACCGGGCCGATCGCTACGGTCTGTCGCAGCTGTATCAGCTGCGCGGGCGCGTCGGCCGATCCGACAGGCGCGCGTATGCCTACCTCCTGATTCCGCCGGAAGACTCGCTCTCGGCCGTTGCCAAGAAGCGGCTCGCCGCGATCCGGGAGTTCAGCGATCTGGGGAGCGGGTTCCGCGTGGCCGCGCTCGATCTCGAGATCCGCGGCGCCGGCAATCTCCTCGGCGGGGAGCAGAGCGGACATATCGAGGCCGTGGGCTTCGACATGTACATGAAGCTCCTCGAGCAGACGATCAAGGAGCTCAAGGGAGAAGAGCTCGAGGACGAGATCCGCGCGAACGTCAATCTCCGGGTCGACCTCCGGATCGACGATCAGTACATCCCGGACATGAACCAGCGGCTGACCGTCTACCGGCGCATGGCCGGCGTGCGGTCGGACGACGAGTTGCAGAAGCTGGTGCTGGAGGTGCGGGACCGGTATGGCCCTCCCCCGGAATCGGTGCAGAACCTCGCCGAGTACGCGGCAATCCGGGTCCTGTCGGACCGGATCGGGCTGGAGTCTCTCGACCGCGAAGGCCCCGCCGTCGTCCTAAAGTTCAGGCCCGACGCGAAGCTGGATCCGGCGTGGCTTTTCCGGATCGTCCAGGAGCGCGGGGATCTCACCCTGATTCCGCCCGCGACACTCAAGCTGGATCTGAAAAAGGCCCCTTCGGCGGAGCGGAGGCCGGCGCCGCGTCCGGCACCCGCCCGTCCCGAGGCCGTTCCCCCGCCGCGGGGGCGCCGCAAGGGAGGGGACCCGGTGGCGGGCGGTTCCTGGTGGGCCGCGCGGGCTCAGGCCGGAGAAGTGACCGCTGGCTTCACGAAGGACGAAATCATGCGGCCGGCGGTCGCCGAGAACCCGCGGGCAGACGACGGTGTCTTCGTGAGGGTGTCCGGGTTGCTGCGCGAGTTGAGCGGGGGCCGCTAATCGATTAAGATACGATGTTCCAGTAGTTTAGGTGGTTCTATGAAGTTGAAGCTGATATCGGCGGGCGTTCTGCTGGTGGCCCTGGCGGTTCCCGTGAGGGCGCAGATCCTCGAGCGCGTGCTGGTCAAAGTGAACGGCGACATCCTCACGCAGACCGAGCTCGAAGAGAAGCAGACCGCGGCGATCCGCGCCCGGATCGGCGGAGGCGAGCTCAAGGCGGACATTGCGAACAACAGCGACGAGCTGAAGAAGGCGATGGACGAAGTGACGCCGCAGATCCTCGTGGAATCGATCGACGAGCTGCTCCTCCTGCAGATGGGGAAGGAAAAGGGCTATCGCCTGAGCGACGAACAGTTCAAGAGCTGGCTCGAGAATCTCCGGAAGGAACAGAACCTCCAGGACGATCAGAAATTCACCGCGGCGCTGAAGCAGGAAGGCATGACCGTCGACGATCTGCGCAAGAACGTCGAAAAGCAGTTCCTGGTGGGCCAGGTGCAGCGCGACGAGGTCGGCTCGAAGCTGTCGATCACTGAGGAAGAGGCGCGGCAGTACTATCTTGCGCACAAAGACCAGTTCGTGCAGCCCGCGACCGTCTCCTTCCGTGAAATCCTCCTCGAGGTCCCGACGACGTCGAAGGGGGGGCAGGCGACGATCAACGTCGGCAAGGAAGACGAAGTCGCGCAGCAGGCAGCCGCCGTCCGGGCGCGGATCGTCGGAGGGGAAGACTTTGCCAAGGTCGCGGCTGAAGTGTCCGCGGCGGGCTCGAAGGCCAACGGCGGTCTCATCGGGCCGATCAATGTTTCCGAAGTGTCGCCTTCGCTCCAGCAGCTGATCGGAAAGATGAAGATCGGTGATGTGACGGAGCCGCTGCGCGTGACCCGCGGGTTCCAGATTCTCAAGCTCGAATCGCTCAAGCCCGCCGCGGCGCAGCCCTTCGAGAGCGTGAGGGATCTCGTGGCCGACAAGGTCCACGACGCGCGGCAGCAGGTCGAAATCCGCAAGTTCCTCTCGCGGATGCGCGGGCAGGCGATCATCGAGTGGAAGAACGACGAGCTCAAGAAGCTGTACGAAAAGCGGGTCGCGCAGGAAACGGCGGCGCCCGGCACGGCCGGAAGCTGAGCGAGTCCGGCTTCCCTGACGCGCGACGCGAGCACCTTCTGAGGCGGACAGCAGACGAATGACCCAGGTCTCCCAGGATCCTTGGTACGCGATCTGGACGCGGTCGCGGCACGAACACGTCGTGCGCGAGCAGCTCGAGGGCAAGGGGTACGAGGCGTTTCTGCCGACGGTCCCCCGCTGGAGCCGGTGGAAGGATCGCAAGAAGAAAGTCGCCTGGCCGCTCTTTCCCGGCTACTGTTTCGCGCGGTTCAACGGGCGCGAGCGTCTCCCCATTCTCAAGTGCAGCGGCGTCGTCAGCATCGTGTCCTTCGATGGCGAGATGGTCCCCATCCCGGATTTCGAGATCGACGGGATTCGGCGCGTCGTCGACAGCGAGCTGCAGTTCGATCCGTGCCCGTTCATTCGCGAAGGCACGATGGTGGAAGTCGTGCACGGCCCGCTGAAAGGGATCGTCGGACGGTTGATTCGAAAGGGTGCGCACGCGCGGCTGATGCTCGCCGTTGATCTCATCGGCCAGGCGGTGAGTATCGAGGTGGATGCGGCGGACGTAAAGGCGTATTGAACAGTGCCACGGTTCCAGGGTGCTCCCAGAAATGGGGACACTCACCTTTACGGTAAGTTGTTGAGTTGTAAGGGCTGAAAAAAGTGCCAGCGTGTCCGCCTCCGCCCGCCCAATGATTCGCGCAGGGAATGGCGGGCCATGATCCAGCGGTGCTACGAAGTGAACCAATGAAGATTGGAACGATTGAGCTGTCGCCGCCGTATGCGCTCGCCCCGATGGCGGGGATGACGGATACGGCGTTTCGACGGCTGGTGAAGCGGAAGGGCGGCTGCGGGCTGGTGGTGACCGAGATGGTCAGCTCGGAGGGGCTCGTCCGGGGCATCGATCGGTACGCTCGAGTACGCCGAGTACACCGAGGAAGAACGGCCCGTCTCGATCCAGATCTTCGGCGGGGATCCGGAGAAGATGGCGGCGGCGGCCCGCATCGTCGAAGAGATGGGTGCGGACATCGTCGACGTGAACATGGGTTGCCCGGTGCACAAGATCGCCAGGCACAGTGCGGGCTGCAGCCTGATGCGCGAGCCCTCGCACGCGGCTGACGTCGTCCGCGCAATGACGCGCGCCGTGAAGATTCCGGTGACGGTGAAGATGCGCGCCGGGTGGGATCAGGACGCCATCAATGCCCCCGACATGGCCAGGCGCATGGAAGAAGCCGGCGCCGCCGCGGTTGCGGTCCACGGCCGTACGGCTGCGCAGTCCTATTCAGGGATCTCCGACTGGGATCTGATTGAGACGGTTGCTGCCGGCGTGTCGATTCCGGTGTTCGGCAGCGGCGACTGCATCGAGCCCGGGCATGTCGTCGATCGGATGCGCGGCGCGAATGTCGGCGGGGTGCTCGTCGGACGGGGTGCGCTCAGGAACCCGTGGATCTTCCAGCAGGCCGCGGATGTGGCGGCTGGCCGTGCGGCGCACGAGGTCTCCAGCGTCGAGCGCGGACAGTTCCTGCTCGATTACATCGAGATGCTGATGCAGGAGCGGCTCGGGGAAGCGGAGGGCTTCCGACACGTGGCGCCGGGACAGACCGACGCCGGCGATCCGTCGGCGCCCGCGCGCGGACACGATCGCTGGGTGATCAACAAGCTGCGCGCGCTGAACTCCTGGTATACGAAGGGGCTGGACAACGGATCCCATCTCCGCATTGCCATCAACGCGGCGGAATCGATCCCTCACCTGCGTGCGATCGTCGAGGATTTTTTCTTCGCGCCGGAAACCGACCCCCGACTCGTGCTCAGTCGGTGAGCCGACCCACGTCCACCGCGTCGACGAGCGCGTAGTCGTACGCAAGCGCACGCGAGGCGGACTCGCTGAAGTGCCTGCCCATCGACTCGTGTGACGGGTGCGCCAGGTAGGTTTTCAATCCATCCAGATCGTCGAATTCGATGATGGCGGCGTAGCCGTAGTCATCCTGCATCATCTGCTCGTACCCGGGCAGGCCGTGCTTCACCCTCGCGCCGACACGAAATTTTCGAATGGCAGGAATGCGGCTTGAAGCCGCCGCGAGCGCCTCGAGGAGCTCACGCCTGGCCTCCGGCGTCAGCTCCGGCCTGGGGTTGAACAGGATCACGTGCGCAATCACCGGCCCGTTCCTCCTCCGCCGCCCCTCCCGCCTCCGGGCTTCCCGCCGCGTGGTGGACGCGGACCGAACCGGTTTGGGCCGCCAGGCGGCCGGTCCGAGCCTCCAGGACGGCCGTATCCGCCAGGTCGTCCCGTTCCGCCGGGACGGCCTGTGCCTCCAGCTTTTCCGAAGCCGCCCCCCTCCTCGCGAGGACGCGACGGGCGTTCCTTCTTCCAGTCGCCGCCGGCTGGCTTGTCTCGTGGTCCCGCACCGCCCGATGGGGGCCTGTCGCGATTCGCCGGTCGGTCCTTCGTCCACGCTCCGGGCGGACGGCCCGAGGGGGCGCCGGGCGGACGACTCCAGGGTTTTCGAGCCCCCGGACCGGGAGGTCGATTCGCCGGCCCCGACGGCTTCCATTCCGGCTTCGGCCCGCGACGCTGGTCGTCACCCTGCCGCAGGGCATCGCGCTGCCACGGCGGCTTGGCGCCTCGCTCTGATCCTTCGGATCCGCCTTTCCATGGCGGTCGGCCGCCGCGATCGGCTCCCCCGGATCCGCCTTTCCATGGCGGTCTCCCGCCGCGATCGGTTTCCCCCGATCCGCCTTTCCACGGCGGCCTGGCGCCGCGGTCTGCGCCGGGCGCTCCGCCTTTCCAGGGTGGCTTCGCACCGCGATCGGCACCCGGCGCTCCGCTTTTCCACGTTGGCTTTGCGCCGCGATCGGTGCTGCCCGCCCCGCCTTTCCGGGGCGGCCTGCCGCCACGGTCGGCTCCTCCCGTGCCCCCCTTCCAGGGAGGCCTGGCGACGCGATCGGCTCCGCCCTTCCAGGCAGGTTTGGCGGCGCGATCCTGCTCTGGACGAGCGTCCCCCTCAGGGCGTGGCGGTTCGGATGCGGGGTTCTCTGGAGGAGTGTCGGGGCGATCGCGGAACAGATTCTCGGCAAACCGGCGCCGTTTTTCGTCGCGTGGAATCTTGAAGCGATCCCGCGGATCTTTGTGTTCGCCGCCGGGGCGCCAGTCCTTTCCCCGCCGCTCGCCGCCTGGCGGACGACGATCGCCCGGGGAAGACCGGTGTCTGGCAGAAGCCTCGGCGCGCTCGATGTCCTGGGACTCCCACAGGCGGCCGCGCGCGAACCATTTCATCACGGCATCCGGGTGGCGCGACTGGAGCTGACGCAGCGTGGGCGTGAGCTCTTCCTGCGTCCGCCGCGCGGAACGCTGTGGGCTTGCCGTCAACGATGATCGTCCAGTAGTGGTGCCGCGGAGGCATATGGACGATTATGGCAGTTTTACGGCTGCCGACGGCGCTTCCAGGCGTTTCAGTTTTTCGATGAGCGTGGTGCGCTTCAGATTGAGGAGCTTCGCCGCCTGGCGCTTGTTACCCTGCGTGCGCTCGAGGGAGCGACGGATGAGCGACAGCTCCACCCCTTCGATGTAGCTGGCGAAATCGAGTCCGTCGTCGGGAAACCAGACCAGGGAGGAATCGACAGGCGCCGGCTGGCTCTGAATTTCCGGCGGGAGGTCCTGGACGTCCAGCTGCGATCGTCCGTGATTGAAAGCGAGCGCGCGCTCGACGACGTTTTCGAGCTGACGGACGTTGCCGGGCCACTGATACGCCATGAGGCGGCGGAGCGCCTCCTGCGACACGGTGACCGCGCCGCGCCCTGAGTCCACCGAGAGCTTCTCCACGAAATGCTGCACGAGCAGGGGCACATCTTCGCGCCGCTCGCGCAGCGCCGGCAGCTGTACCGGGATGACGTTCAACCGGTAGAACAGGTCCTCGCGAAACGTTCCGTCTGCGACCATTCGTGCGAGATCGGAGTGCGTGGCGGCGATCACACGCACGTCAATCTTGACCGTGTGCGAATCACCGACGCGCTCGAACTCGCGCTCCTGAAGTACGCGAAGCAGCTTTGCCTGGAGCGCCGGGCTCATCGTCCCGACTTCGTCCAGGAACAGCGTGCCCTTGTGTGCCTGTTCGAGCCGGCCCTGCCGGGTTCCGACCGCGCCGGTGAAGGCGCCCCGGACATGCCCGAAGAGCTCCGCCTCGAGCAGCGTTTCAGGGATCGCGCTGCAGTTGATGGCGACGAAGCGATTGGCGCGACGCGGGCTGTTGTGGTGAATCGCGCGCGCAGCGAGCTCTTTGCCGGTGCCTGTCTCTCCCGTGATGAGCACGGTGCTCGAAATCCGGGCGACCGTCTCGAGCAACTGAAAGAGGTCGCGCATGACGACGCTCTGGCCGACCAGGCCGTCGATCCGGTATCGGTCTTCGAGCTGCGATCGGAGGTAGGCGTTTTCGGTCTTGAGCCGCCGCTGCTCGAGCGCCGAGCGGAGGACGTGGAGCAGGGCGTCGAACTGGAACGGCTTGGTGATGAAGTCCGCCGCCCCCTGCTTGATTGCCTCGACGGCGTCCTTCACCGTCCCGTAGCCCGTGATCACGATGGGGATGATCTCGGGATAGCGTTCGAGCGCGGCCTCGAGGACTTTCCGGCCGTCGATGCCGGGGAGCCGCAGGTCGGTGATGAGGATGTCGAAGGCGAATTCGGCCAGCCGCTCGAGCGCGGCCTCACCGCTGTCGGCCTGTTCGACCACAAAGCCATGATCTTCGAGGCGTTCGGCGATCGCCTCGCGCAGCGCGTTCTCGTCGTCGACGATGAGGAGATGCTTCTGGCCTTCGGACATGCCGGGTGTGGACGGTATTTTGACACCCCGTCAAGGGCGGGTCAATCTAACTCGGGGCTCGGGGCTCGGGGCCCGGGACTCGGGGCTCGATTGGGATTAGGGACTCGATTTGGGATCAGGGATCAGCGGATCAGGGATCAGGGATTCGGCGTTGCTCTGCACCCTGGCACCCTGGCACCTTGGCACCCCTGGCACCGTGGCACCCCTGGCACTTTGGCACCCTTGGCCCTCTGGCACCTTTTCAGGTTCTCCCGAGTCCCGAATCCCGAATTGGCGCAGTCTATAGCCGTGTGCGGCCTCGTCCGATAACAATCTCGAACTTCAAACTGCGGCAACCCAATCCGGTCCGGCTTCAGCGGGCCCGGGCGATGAGAGCGATGATCACTGATCGCAAGACCATTTCGATCATGAAGGCGTGCGAGCTGGTGGGCGTGAGCCGGCGCACCATTTACAACTGGATCGCCAGCGGCAAAGTCGAGTACGTGCGGACGGCCGGGGGGTCCGTGCGCATTTTCGTCGATACGCTCTGGCGCGAGCCGGGGCGGACGAGCGAGCTCACCAGCAAAGAAGCGTCATGAGCCCGGCCGCCGATCCGAGAACCGCGAGGATGTTCGTGCCCGAACCGCCCGACCTCGGCCTGCTGTTTCATCGCTTGAACAACCAGCTGGGCATCATCCTGGCGAACGCGGAGCTGCTGGAGGCGAAGGCGACTGACGAGATGACGCGTGCGCGGGCATCGCAGGTCGTCGCCAGCGTGCTCGACGCGATGGCCACGGCCCGCGAGGTGCGAGTCCACGCGAAGCAGCTGTAAGTGTCAAGCATCTGGTCGTATTCTTTGACGCATGTCAAAAATATGGCTTTAGATTTGTCTCGGTTCCGCCCGTAAGTTCCCGCCTCTTCACATCGGTTCACACCCTAAGCCATTGCGATCCGGAGGCTTACGTCTAACAAGCCCAACCATTGCAGGGTTCGCTTTTTTATCGCTTTTGCCTTGGTACCCTCGTTGCGCATGAGGCAGGTCTGCCGTTCTGGCAGCACCGACCCCTGGAGGACCCGAGTCATGCAGCGTCAGCCACTCGCCGACCACAATCGCGACCGCATCGCCGCCGGACTGCCGTTCGTGGAGTCTCTTGCGCGCCGCGTCGCGTCATCCATGCCGCATTCGATTGAGCTGGGCGATTTGGTACAGGACGGCATGATCGGCCTCATCGACGCAGCCTGCCGGTTCGACGAAGGGCGGGGGATCAAGTTCGAGACGTTTGCGGAGCGCCGGGTGAGAGGGGCGATGATCGACGCGTTGCGGCGTGATGCCTGGCCGCGGGGCGTCCGCCGGCAGCGCCGGGAGCTCGAAGCGGCGCGCGAGGAGTTGCGGCGCGAGCTGGGGGCTGAGCCGTCGCTTGCCGATCTTGCGGCGCGCGTCGGTTCCGACGAGGCGCGCCTCGGGCGCACGATCGTCCGCATCAACACGATTGAATCCACGTCGCCGCTGTCGGCCGGGGACCACGTCGACGGTGCGTCGTTGCCGGCCGCACTCGTCCCGTCCGGGCCGGAGGCGCCGGACAAGGCCTACGAGCAGCAGGAGGTCCGGGACCGGATTCGTGCGGCGATCGCGTCGCTGCCGCCCCGGGAACGTCGCGTGATCGGCCTCTACTACTTCGGCGACGCGACCATGAAAGAGATTGGCGCCGAGATTGGTGTGAATGAATCGCGCGTGTCGCAGCTGCACGCGCGCGCGGTCCAGCGTCTCAAGAAGGCCCTTGGCGCGGAGTGCTTCGCCGAAGAGCCCATGAGCCCGGCGATCCTGTCGTTCCAGCAGGCGATTCGCCGGCGGCGGATGGCCAAGGCGGATCTGTCGGAGGCCCGCGGTGTCGTGCTGCAGGTACCGGGCGCCCGCGGCAGAACCTGCCGTCACGCGGCGCCGCCCCGCGGCATCCTCTTCATCCGCCGGGCCTGTGGCGGCGACGCGGTAGTCAAGGACACCGAGCCAACGGAGAGCGCGGAGAAATTCAACACGGAGGCGCGGAGCCACGGAGACGCACGGAGAGAACCGGGTGGCTTGCCGCTCTTGGTCGGTGGTCGGGCCGCGCTTCGCGCGGCCCAAAGGCCGGCGCCCGACCACCCGTCCAACGATCGATTTCACACCCGAGAGATCTGCGCCCGACGCCATCCGGACCTCTCCGTGCGTCCGCGTGTCCCCGTGTCTCCGTGTTGGAATTTGTCCGTGCCCTCCGTACGCTCCGTGCCCCGATGTGACTACACCAGCATCTCGCGCGCGACGCGCAGCAGGTCCTTGAGCCGGAACGGCTTTGCCAGCCATCGGCATGAGGTCTCTTCGAGAAATCGCTCGGCCTCGGTCCCCGCCACATCGCCTGTCACGAACAGCACGCGGCGCGCCATCGCCGGATCGATCCGTTCAAGCTCCCGATAGAACGACGTGCCGTCGAGCCGCGGCATCTTCAGGTCGCAGACGATCAGGTCGTACCGGCCTGCACGCAGGCGCTCGAGCGCTTCGATGCCGTCGCCGGCGCGATCCACCAGGAAGCCGGCGTCCACGAGCGCTTCCGCCACCGCGGCTCCAAGTGCGGCCTCGTCCTCCACGACCAGCACCGCCGCTCCAGCCCCCACATCGTCCGAGAGCGATGCCCGTTCGGGCGGCCGCGGCAGTGCGGGCCTGAGCGGGCCGGCGCCCACCGGCAGTTCCACGTGGAAGGCCGCGCCGCGGCCAGGTTCCGACTTGACCGTGATGCGGCCGCCATGCTCCTGCACGATCGCATACGCTACCGTGAGCCCCAGGCCCGTGCCCTTTCCGACGTCCTTGGTCGTGAAGAACGGATCGAAGATGCGCGGCTGCACCTCGTCCGGCACCCCGGGCCCGTCGTCGCTGACCTCGAGGATCACGGCGTCACGATCCGCGTCGTGCCAGCTGCGGAGGATCAGCGTGCCCCGCCCGTTGGCGCTGATCATCGCCTGCTCGGCGTTGATGACGAGATTGAGGAGCACCTGCTGCAGCTGGTGCGGATCGGAGAAGACCTGTGGGAGCCCTGACGCCAGCGCCTCGATCGTCGTGATGTTGGTGAGGCGCTGCTCGTACGAGCGCAGCGAGAGCGTCTCCCGCACCACCTGGTTCAGATCGACCATCGCGCGGGTCGTATGGCGCTTGCGCGCGAACGTCAGCAGGTTGCGCACGATCTTGGCGGCCCGCTCCGACTCGCTGAGGATGGTCTCCAGGCCTCGACGAGTCTGCTCGTCCACCGATCGCTGCGCCAGCCGCTCCGCCCAGGTGAGAATCGTCGCGAGCGGATTGTTCAGCTCGTGCGCGACGCCTGAGATCGTCTGACCGAGCGCGGCGAGCTTCTCCGCCTGCAGCAGCTGGTGGTACAGATCGCGCGCCTGATCCTCGAGGCGCTTGCGCTCGCTGACGTCACGCATCAGCGCTTCGATGCGGACGACCCCTGCGGCCGGTTCCGCGTGCGCCGTCACTTCGACCCAGATCGGCGATCGATCCGCACGGCGGAGCCTGAGAAGGTAGTCGGTGATCGCCCCATCTCGCCCGAGGCGCTCGAGAAAGGCCTCGCGCGCCTGCGGATCGACGAATCGATCGATCTCGAACGGACGCACCTCGTCCTGCGGAGTTTCCGCCGCAAAGCCAAACATCAACTTGAGGTAGGGATTCGCCGACAGCGTGCGAGCGTCGTCTCCCGAGACCGTCCCGATGTAAACGCCTTCGTGCACCGACTCGAACAGCCGCGCGAAGGCTTCGGGCGGGGGAGCCGCGGGAGTTACTGGACCATCGGGCACGTCGCGTGATTATAGGACGCCTTCGGCACGCGGGCGCAGGCTCCGAAGGCTCTCTCGTGGACAGATGACCCTCGCATCGGTAATCTCACGTGATGTTCACGCCGTCGCTGCTGAAGGATCGCGTCGCCGTGGTGACCGGCGGCGGCACGGGTCTCGGACTCGCCATCGCCGCGCGCCTCAGCGAGCTCGGTGCGCTCGTCGCCATCGGAAGCCGGAACGCTGAGAACCTGGAGAAGGGGACCGCCGAGCTGCGGCACGCCGGCTTCGATCCGCAAGCCATCCAGCTCGACGTGCGGAAGCCCGACGAGGTCGATGAGATGGTGACGCGTGTCGTGCGTCACTTCGGCCGGATCGACATCCTTATCAACAACGCCGGCGGGAACTTCATCTGCCGCGCGGAGGATCTATCGCCGAACGGATGGAACGCCGTCGTGGGCATCGTGCTGAATGGCAGCTTCTTCTGTTCGCGCGCCGTGGGGCGCCATATGATCGCGCGGGGCGGCGGAGGCTCGATCGTGTCGATCCTCGCCAATTACGTGTGGACCGGGAGCGCCGGCACGGTGCACTCGGCCGCCGCAAAGGCCGGCGTCATGTCCATGACGCAGACGCTCGCCGTCGAATGGGCGAGGCACAACATCCGTGTCAACGCGGTCGCGCCGGGACCGATCGAATCCTCCGGGGCGGCGAAGCAGCTGTGGGACTCTCCCGAGGCCGTTCAGCGCATCACCGACATGGTGCCGCTCCGCCGATGGGGCAAGCCGGGCGATGTCGCGGACGCGGTGGCATTTCTCGTGTCGGAGCATTCCAGCTTCATCACCGGCGAGATCCTCACAGTGGACGGCGGCGCCTGGATGGGTAAGGGCCCGTTCCACTTCCTCTGAAAAATCGGGATTCGGGATTCGGGGTTCGGGGTTCGGGACCCGGGACTCGGACTCGGGACCCGGGATTCGGCACCCGGGATTCTGGACTCGTGGGTTCCCGGCGGAGTTCAGCGCCCGTGTGACCGAATGAACGTCGGAAGGTACCCGCCTCGAGGGCGAGGGCGGCCCGCCAACAGACCTCCCCCTGATTGGACATCGGAGGCCAGCAAACGTACCGGTATGCTTTATCCGGCAAACGGTTGACGTAGCGAAAAATGTTTGGCCATGAAGGGTCGATGTAGCATAAAATTCTGTCATTGTGGCTACAGACAGAATAATCAGCGACATTGACCGCAGTATTCTGGATATTCTTCAGAATAACGCCCGTGAATCGCAGGCCGACATTGCACGGGCCGTCGGCCTGGCGCCGTCGGCCGTCCTGGAGCGCATCCGCAAGCTGGAGGCCCGCGGCGTCATCCGGGGCTATGCCGCCGACCTCGACCCACGCGCGCTCGACCAGGGCATGTTGTCCTTCGTCGCCGTCCGAAGCGAGCATGGACCTGACGATGACAGCGTGGCACGAGCGCTGGCGGCGTGCCCCGCCGTTCTCGAAGTGCACCACGTCGCAGGGGAGGACTGTTACCTGGTGAAGGTGCGCACGCGTGACGGCGAGCAGCTCGGGTCGCTCCTTCGCACGCAGTTCGGCCGGATTCCCGGCGTCACCTCCACCCGGACCACCGTCGTCCTCGAGACGGTCAAGGAGACGTCGCGGCTCCACATCGGCAAGCCCCAGGAGGCGGCCTCATGACACCCAGTTCTGTTCACCAGCGCCGCCTCGCCTATCTGGCCTGGGGAATGGTGTGTCTCATCTGGGGCACCACATACTTCGGCATCCGCGTGTCGCTGGAATCGATGCCTCCGCTGCTGATGGGCGGGCTGCGCTGGACCATCGCCGGCGGTCTGCTCGCGCTGTACGTTGCGGCGCGTGGACTCGAGCTGCCGCCTCCGTCACGCTGGCCGGGGATTCTTCTTCTCGGGTTCCTGATGCTCGTGCTCGGCAACGGCGGTGTCGTCATCGCGGAGCAGTGGGTCCCGAGCGGACTCGCGGCCGTGCTCGTGGCCTGCGCCCCCTTCTGGATGGCCGGCGTCGAGGCGTTTCTCCCTGACGGCGAACGGCTGCGTGCACGGACCGTCGTCGGGCTCCTCATCGGGTTCGGCGGCATCCTCGCGCTCGTGTGGCCCGATCTGAAATTCGATGGTAGCGGCACGAATCACTTCCTCGCGGGAGTCGTTGCGCTCCAGATTGCGGCGTTCGGATGGTCACTGGGTTCGGCGTATTCGCGGCGGCACGGCCGCTCGGACAACGTGCTGGGCACGACGGCCTACCAGATGCTGGGCGGCGGTCTGATGATGACGCTGATGGGAACCGTGCGCGGAGAGTGGGCGGATCTCTTTTTCACGAGCCGCACGGCAATCGCTCTTGCCTACCTTGCGACGGTTGGCGCGATTGGCGGCTTCGTGGCGTACACGTACGCGCTGCGCCATCTGCCCGTCTCGTTCGTGTCGCTCTACGCGTACATCAATCCCGTCATCGCCGTGGCGCTCGGTGTGGCCTTTCTGGGTGAGCCCTTCGATCGACGGATGGCAGGCGCCGCGGCGCTCGTGTTCGTGGGGGTTGCCGTCGTGAGATGGAAGGGCACGTCGCGCGACGCGGCTGCCGCGAATGCTGAGACCCGCACGATCAAGCTCGAGCCACGCACCTCCAACTCCGATGGCTGAACGAACCTTGAACGCGGAGGACCGAACCACTACCATCCCATCGATGTCCAGGCTGCCAGCCATCCGTGAAATCGACGAGTCGTCGGCCGGGTGGTCCTTCTACCTGTGCGCGCGGAAGGAATTGAGAACCGGGCGAGACGGGGAGGATTTCCTCGCGATCGTGCTGCAGGATGTTTCCGGGCAGATTGACGCGAAGGTGTTCGAGAACGTCGCGGTACTCGAGCAGGAGTTCGATGCGGGTGAGTTCGTCAAGGTGCAAGGGGCCGCCAATCGGCGCCGCGAGAAACTCGAGCTCGTGCTGGACCGGATCCGCCGTGTCAACCCTGAGCAGGATCGACTCGACGGCTTCCGCGAGGAGGACTGCATCCCGTCCGCGCCGCGCCCGATCGACGAGATGTGGGAGGAGCTGGAGGGGAGAGTCGCGCGGGCTGGAAATCCATGGGTTCGTCAGCTGCTGATGCGGCTGCTCGATCGGCACGGTGAGCAGCTGCGCACCTGGCCAGCCGCGCTGACCGTGCATCACGCGTATCGCGGAGGCCTGCTCGAACACGTGCTGAAGCTCGCGGAAGTGGGGGAACTCCTGGGCCGGGCGTATGGCGCGGACGCTGATCTCCTGCTTGCCGCCGCCGTGCTGCACGACCTCGGCAAGGTCGAGGAACTGCGGTATGACGGGGCGACGTCATACTCCACGCGTGGCAACCTGATCGGTCACATCACGCTGGGCGTTGTGATGGTGCGCGATGCGGTCCGGCAGATCGACGGGTTTCCCGATGATCTGCAGACCCGCATCGAGCACCTGATCGTGTCGCACCACGGCGCCCGCGAACACGGATCGCCTGTCGAACCGATGAGCATCGAAGCGTTCATCTTCTCGGCGATGGACGATCTCGATGCGACGCTCAATCAGATTCGGCGACACGTGCAGAACGATCGGGGCGACGGGGAGTTTACGTCGTACTATCCCCGTCTGGGACGCGTGCTGCTCAAACCCTCCGGCCGCTGAACAAGCGCACCAGGAAGAGTACGATCGCAATGACCAGCAGGACATAGATGAAGTTCCCGAGCGTGTAGCCGCTGACCATCCCCAGGAGCCAGAGAACGATAAGGATGATCGCAATCGTTTCGAGCATGTGCCTTCTCCTTGGCGCCGTCATTCGCGCGGCGCGTTATCCAACGGAGTTACAGCAGAGCAACCGCTATGCCGCTCGACGCCGGAGCGGCCCGGCGAGCCCGACGGTTCCGTTAGTCCTCTGTATAGTGGTATTTGCGGCCGCCGTTCCAGCGCTTGCACAAACCGAGTCCCAAACTCTGCCGCAGCGTGATGAATCAGCAGGGAAGCGGATTGCATCTTTTCTGGCGGGGGGCGCCATAGGGCTCGGCACACACGAGGCCGGTCATCTCATCGCCAATCTGGCACTCGGAGAGAAGCCCGGCCTGCGGAAGGTCGATTTTCACGGCATACCGTTTTTTGCCATCACCCACTCGAGCGGCCTGCCCCGGAGGAAGGAATTCACCATCTCTTCGGCCGGCTTCTGGGTGCAGCATGCGGAGAACGAGTGGCTGCTCCACCGGCGACCGCAGCTCCGCCGCGAACGGGCGCCGCTCGCAAAGGGCGTTTTCACGTTCAACGTGCTGGCCTCCGTGGCCTATGCCGGTGCGGCCTTTGGCAGAACCGGCCCCGTGGAGCGCGATACGCGTGGGATGGCGGCGTCCGCGCGCGTCGATGAGCGTCTGATCGGCGCGCTCCTGCTCGCACCAGCGGTCCTGGACGCCTGGCGCTATTTCCACCCGGATGCCAAATGGGCCGCGTGGACGTCGCGGGGTGTGAAGATCGGAATGGTCGTGATGGTCGTGCGGTAGGGGAGCTGTCAGCTATCAGACATCAGCTGTCAGCTATCAGCTCACAGACATCAGCTGTCAGCCAGACATCAGCTATCAGCTGTCAGGATGCTCAGGACGACGGCGTGCCCGCCGCTTCATTCCTCGGGCCGAGCGCAAACGTCATGGTGCCTTCGACGACGACCTGACCGTCGACGCGCGCGACGCCGCGCAGGAGACCCATGCGGCTTCTGAGGCGTCGCACATGGGCCTCGATCACCACGACATCCCCGGGATGGACGGCCCGGCGGTACCGCACCCGTTCGATGCCCATGAAGTAAATCAGCTTCTCGCGGTTCTCGGGCTTCGCGAGGATCATGATGGCTCCGACCTGTGCAACCGCTTCAGTCAGGATGGTCGGAGGGAGCACGGGCGCTTCGCCGGGGCGATGCGCGAGGTAGCGTTCGTTGAGCGTGACGTTCTTGATGCCGACGATCCGCTTGTCCGGCTCGAACTCCGTGATGCGATCGACGAGCAGAAACGGGTAGCGATGCGGCAGGATCCGCTCGATGGCGCTGTAGTCCAGGGGAAGGGTGAGGTCCATCAAAGGTGCCAGGATCACGTGCTACGTGCTACGTGCTATGTGCTACGCGCCAGATGCTGCGATAGGGCACCGGGCCTTCGGGCTGACGCGGTCAGCCCGCCAGCAGAGAAGTATAATCTGGATTCTTACCAGCGGAAGGGACGACCGTCGACGTGAGCCAAGGCATTCCATCGGACAGCGCACCAGTCGAAGCGGGCGCAGACACCAGCGCGGCGCCGGCCGAGCACGATCTTCTCACGACGCTGTTCGACCTCGGGCGCCAGGTGACGAGCGTTCTCGACCTGGACGAGCTGCTGCAGAAGATTCCGTGGCTCATCGGCCGGCTCATCTCCTTCGAGGCGTTTGCCGTCTACCTCCTCGACGAGCGCCGAGGGGAATTGCGCGCCGCCTACTCGGTCGGCTACCCGGAGGTTGACAAGCCGCTCCGCCTGAAGCTCGGCGCCGGGCTCGTCGGCGCCGCAGTCGCCAGCGAGCAGCCGCTGCTCGTCAACGACCTGCGCGCCGATCCGCGATACATCGAGATCGTGCCGGGCATGAACTCCGAAATCGTCGTCCCCCTGCTGCACAAGTCCCGGCCGATTGGCGCGCTGAACATTCTCAGCAAGAACTCCAACCAGTTCACCCCCGGTGACGTCGAGATCGTCCGGCAGTTCGGTGCGCACGTCGCGGTTGCGCTGATCAACGCGAGGCTGTTCGAGCGAAGCCGCAGCGACGCCGACGCATTCGAGACGCTCGCCGAGATCGGCCGGGAGGTCGCGTCGGTCCTCGAGCTCGACGAGCTGTTCGCGAGGATCGCGCAGCTGACGAAGCGGCTGATCGACTACCGCACGTTCGGGATCCTGCTGCTCAACGAAGAGCGCGGGGAGCTCGAGATGAAGCTGGCGGTCCAGTATGGAGAAAAAGTGCGGGTACCCCCGCTCCGCCTGGGAGAAGGGCTCGTCGGCTACGCCGCGCTCCATCGCGAGGCGGTGCTCGTAGCCGATGTCTCGCAGGACCCGCGGTACATCAAGCTGGTGCCGGACGTCAGAATCGGAGCTCGCCATACCGCTGCTCCTCAAGGACCGCTGCATCGGGGTGGTGGATCTCGAGAGCCCCGAGCTCGACGCCTTCAGCAAGCGGGACGTCGAGATCCTCACGCTGCTCGCCAGCCAGGCCGCCGTGGCAATCGAGAACGCACGCCTGTACGAGGAAGTCCGCTCGAACGAGGAGCGCCTCGAAAAGGAGCTGCGATTCGCGCAGCGCGTGCAGACCGCGCTCCTTCCGGCAGCACCGCCCAAGCGTCTCAAGGGCATCGACGTCGCAGCCGCCTTCGCACCCGCGCGGGAGCTCGGCGGAGACTTCCACGACTATCTCTCACCCGAATCGCACACGCTGGTCGTCGCGGTGGGCGACGTGTCCGGCAAGGGCGTGCCGGCAGCGCTCTACAGCGTCTTCGCCGCGGAGCTGATACGCGGACGAACGTTCAGGCGCCGCTATCTGCCCGATCGATCGAGCCCTGCGGGGGTACTGTCGTCGGTGAACACGATTCTGCAACAGCGTCAGCTCGAGGAGTACTACTGCACGCTCTGCTACACCGTGTTCGACCTGAAGCGCCGTGTCATGACGATGGCAAACTCCGGACTGCCGTACCCGATTCGCTGCACCGCCGACAGCTGTGCACAGATCGAGCTTCCCGGCGTACCGCTCGGCTCATTCCAGGGTTCCACGTACGATGAGGTGACGTTCGCCCTTCATGCCGGCGACCTGTTCGTGCTCTGCACGGACGGTGTCTACGAAGCGATGAACGCGAAGGGGCAGGAGTTCACCGCCGCCCGCCTCCTGGAGGTCGTCGGGACGCTGCGCGATCTGCCTCCGGCCAAAATCGTGGATCGGATTTTTGCGGCGGTGCACGAATGGCGCGGAGACGCGCCCCCGAATGACGACATGACGGCCGTCGCGGTGAGGATCACAATCTAGAGCTATCAGCTATCAGCAGCTCTTAGCTGTCAGCTGTGTCAGCGCCTCTTGAAGTCGAGGTCCCGCTGTTCCAGGTGGAGGCCGACGGACTGTCCCCCGAAGGTCGCCACGTCGTTCACCCGGCCCTTGACGCGAACGTGCGCACCCTTCGTCGGGACGCGACCGCCCTGTGCCAGCACGGTCATCTCGCCGGTCCCATCGTCCACCTTGTAAAGCTTGAACGGCATGAGCGGCACGCCCCAGGAGCTGGTGACGACGCCGTCGATCGAGACGGTCCGGTCCTGATAGCGGCCCGGGTTGTATTTCAATTCGGCAACGCTCGGACGGCCCGTCGTGAGGGCACAGCCGGAGAGCATCGCAACGAGACCGAGCGGCGCGATGAAACGCGATATCGATCCTGCCATGACACCCCCCTGAAAAGACAAACGCCGCGCGGAATCGAGTGACTGAGGACGGGATGCGGCGATGCCAGCGCCTGCCTGAGTTACGCACCCCGTTGATTCCGCGCGACACCAACTGCTACATCAAACGGCGTACCTGCGCCGTCCGCGTCACCCGTTGAAAATTGTTAGCAAAACGCACGCTCCGGGTGGAGACGCGTCCTGTCCTGGGGACGGAGCTGACCTCACGGCTGGACGAGACGCCGTGAAGACACTGCGGATCCGGTCGAAAATCTGCGAGGCGTGAAGGCCGCCGTGAGTCAAAAGCGCTGAGTCAGGTGGATCCCGATCCGCTCGACGCGAACGTCGTCAGGCCGCTGCTGGTGGTCATAGCGGAAGTTCAGCGACGTCATGTCGGAAGCCCGGGCCTCGAGCCCCAGGGAGAACGTGTTGGCCGTGAAGAGGCCGAGACGATCGGCCGTCAACAGTTCGAGATGATCGATGCCGCGCGTGTACTCCGCGCTCAGGCGCACCCGGCGCTGCAGGGCTGCGCTGATTCCGAGGACGCCCGAATCGAGACCGACCGACGATCCCGCGTCCGGCCGCGTCGAGCTGTGGTAGTAGCCGGCGTGGGCTTCGATCCCATGCGGCAGACGCACGAGAAGATCCGGACCTCCGAGCCACAGCTTGACGTCATCGAACGTGGCGACGCGGCCACCGACCGTCCAGGTCGCGCGGCCCGAGGTCACAGCGACGCTGGCGAACACGTCACTCCGGGGGAGCACGACGGTGTCGCTTCCGAAGAGGCCGCCCAGGCGAACCTGCACACGGCGGTGCGCCCATTCGATGCCCCCTCCGCCGCGGTTCTCAGCCTGGGAGAACTTGCGCTGGCGCTGCCCTGACGCGAAGACACGAAGCGCATCGTTGACGCGCGCGTTCACGGCGATGTCCGCCGCGTGGGTGTCCGTCACGTCCACGTCGAAGTGCTCGAAGACGTATCCAGCTTCCACACGGTGGGCGCGCTCCGCCCGCAGTTCGTTGTAGGCCGTCCGCACTTCGGCATTGGTCGGGTCGAGCACGAGCGCGCGGAGGTAATACGCACTCGCGAGATCCGAATGCCCGTCGGCGCGACGCAACCGGCCCTGGGCCGCAAGAACGGCAGGCCGATCCGCCGCGATCGCCTCGGCACGGGCGAGGACTTCGGCCGCATCGTGGTATTGCCCCGTCGTGGTCAGAGAATCCCCGAGTCCGAGCAGGGCATCCACGTTCTTCGGCTGGACGATGACAATGGAGCGAAAGACGTCGATGGCGCGCTGGGGGTGGCCCATCTTCGCGTGCAGACGTCCGATCCAGGTGCGCGCCTCGATGTCGTCCGGGTTCGCAGCCGCGATCGCCTGAAACTGTTTGAGGGCTTCAGCATGCGCTCCTGACGTGGCGAGCCGCTGAGCGTCAGCGCGGCTGTCCGCCGCCTGCGGTACCCCGAGGAGCGCCGTCACGAGCATCAGCGTTGAGCACACTGTTACCATCAGTTACCTCGAAAACGAGAACCTGGGTCGCGAACCCTCAGTTGTGGGGAGGCCCAAATTGTAACACCCCGACGCGGTTCAACCTTTTGAACAAGGGCCGCGTCTCACCGAACGACTCGCCTCGACCGGCTCATTCAGGCCTGGACGCGGCAGGTGATTACGGTTTTCGGAGGGCAGAAAATGAAGTCATGGAAGACGGGCGCCCGGGTAGCGGCACTGGCGGCCGCGGTGCTGGGCATCGTGGAGCTCGGTCCCACGGTGCATGGACAGGTCCGGGCCAGGGCTCCTCGGGCGCTGGATATGCTGGCGGGACACGGCAGCGAGATAGGTGTGTCGGTCCGAGACGTCGAGGCCGACGGGGCAAAGGGAGGCAGCGCAGGCGTACTCATTGCCGACGTGACCCCGGCTAGTCCCGCGGAAAAAGCCGGGATCCGGAAAGGCGACGTCGTGGTCGAGTTCGACGGCGAGCGGGTGCGTAGCGTCCGCCAGTTCATGCGCCTGGTGCAGGAAACGCCTGCCGGCCGCCACGTGTCTGCCAGTTTGACGCGCGACGGGCAGCGGACCACGGTAACTGTCGAGCCGAGAGAAGGCAGCGCGATTCGGCTCCTCGGCGATCTTGAGGGCGTGCGCGCAATGGGCGGGTTCGACCGCGATTTCCTGGAGGGATTTCCAGTCCCGCCGGTTCCTCCAGCGCCGCCATCTCCCTCGGCTCTCGCACGGCCCGGCATGCCTCCTCCCCCTCCTGCGGCACCGATCCCCGACATCCAGAGCTCCTTCTACAGGTCCGGGACCGGGCTCGGCATCACCATCACGTCCCTGTCCGATCAGCTGGCCGACTACTTCGGCGCGAAGAGCGGTGTGCTCGTCACCGCCGTTGAGGACGGCTCAACCGCACAGAAGGCGGGTTTCAAAGCCGGAGATGTCGTGACGACGCTGAACGGCACTGCCGTGTCGCAACCCGCCGAATTGTCGCGTGCGACACAGCGGCTGCGTGATGGAGACGACTTCACCGCCGACGTCGTGCGGGACAAGAAATCGATGACGCTGAAGGGGAAGGTCGAGCGGCGGACGAGCCGGAGGATCACCCGAGTGTCGGTCTGACGCTGCAGTTACGCGTTGGCGGCTTCCACTCGGGCTCCGGCGCGAGCGGACGGCGGGCCGACCAGCGTGGCGAGCTGTGCGGCGACGATCGTGGCGACGGCCAGCTTCGCCGCATCCCGCTCTCCCTCATTCCGCACCTCTGCCGCCATGACGCCGACGCAACCTGCCGGCGTGACCAGCGGGGCGGCGACCGCGCCGTTCGAGACCTTATCCGTTTTCACCGTCTGCATCAGTGAGGTCCGGAAGGCGGATGCGGTCGCGTTCTCGGCATCGCGAAGGATGGTCCCGAGGCGGGCGACGAGTTGCGGGGAGTAGCCATGCGTGATGATGGGGCTGAGCTCGCGGCCATCCGGATCCGCAATCCACACCACGATCCCCGGCGCGTCGAGCACGGCCGCGGCGCGCTCGAGGATCGCCGGCAACGCCTGGGTGTCGATCACGCGGGCGAGGTCTGAGCAGAGCGACGCGACACCCGACAGGTCGATCGCGGGCGCGGCAACTGGCGCAGGCGCGGGAATGGCCGCGACGACCGGTGCCGCCGCTGGAGGGGGCGCGACCGGCGCTGTGATCGTCGTAGGGGTTACAGGTGTTGCCTGGCGTGGCGCGGCCTTCGGCTTGGCAGCGACTTTGGCCGCCGACCAGCCCTCTTCATGCGAGACGCCGTCGATTCGCGGTGACGGCCGCGCCCCTTCGAACCGCGGGATGGGGTGGGTGATCGCCGGGATCAATTCCGGTTCGGCACCACGCGGGACGAGAACCGCGATCACCAGAAAGCCGAAGGCGATGGTCCCACCCGCTGCCGCAAGTCCCCGCAACTCGAGGGCTGCAGTGCTGGCCTCACGCACCTGACGCTCGGCGGACCGGGCGTCTTCCACGGCGCTGGCGGCAGCGCCGGTCAGCTCGAATCCATTCGAAAAGATGAGATCGGATGCGAGAAGCTTCTGGCCGGTGTGCGCGTACTCGCGGGCGCGACGGTCCATCTGCTCGAAGTCCTGAAGCGCGCTCGAGGCATTGTCGAGGGCGGTTTGCGCCTGCGTGGCCGTCGAGTGCGTGCGGAGAGTGGGAAGCGTCTCCCGAAGCCTGGCGACGATCGCGTCGACCTTCGAGGCCCAGAACTGATCGCCCTGACCGGCGGCGACGTAACCCTGCTGGGCGGCACGCAGTTCGAGCGCGTCGCGTTCGGCGCTCATCGCCAGCCTGTCGAATGCGCTCAGCGCGCGGACGTCCTCCCGCGCGCGCATCATTCCCGTCCAGGAAAAGTACGTCGCGAGGCCTGCTGCCGCTACGAACAAACCCAACAGCGTCGCGCGCATCGTCAGGCTTTGCATGCAACCTCCAGAACCGCGATGTTTGGACGTTACTATAGCAAGGTTCCCACGCCCGAGGCCTTCAAAGTTCATGTCGATCGTCGCGATCATCAACCCGATTTCCGGCGCAGGTGCAGACGCTGCCGTCGCATCGCGGCGCGTCGCGCTCGTCAGGAGCGAGGTGGAACGCCGCGGGCTGCGCGCCGCGATCCACGTGACCGAGCGAGCGGGCCATGCGCGGGATCTGGCTGCCGCGAGTGCCGCTGCAAGGGCCGAGCTCGTGATCGTCTGGGGTGGCGACGGCACGATCAACGAGGCGGGCGCCGGGCTCATCGGCACCGACACGGCGCTCGCCGTTGTTCGCGCAGGTTCGGGAAACGGGCTTGCCGGCGCTCTTCGTGTGCCGCGGGATCCGCGCCTCGCGCTCGCCGCCGCCCTCGATGGGCGCACGCGCACGATCGACGCCGGCATGATGGCGGGACGTGCCTTCTTCAACATCGCGGGGGTCGGTTTCGACGCGCGTGTCGCGAAGCGCTTCAACCTGCGCGCGGCCGGCAGCCGCGGTGCCTGGCCATACATGATGATTGGCGTCCGCGAAGGCTGCAGCTACGGCGCCCAGGACTATCGCGTACAGCTCGACGGGGACACGAGGCCGATTCGCGCGTTGCTCATCGCCTTTGCCAACGGCCGCGAGTACGGGATGGGGGCGCGCATTTCTCCGCTCGCGGAGCTCGACGACGGCCTGCTCGACGCGACGGTCGTGGAGGAACGATCGGTGCTGGCCCGGTTCTGGCACGCTCGTCGTCTGATGACGGGAACGGCCCACCTTGCCCCCCGGGTGTTCGCGACGCGCGTCACGCGCGCCTCGGTTGAGGCAGACGACCCGATGGAGTTTCACGTGGACGGGGAGCCGGGCGTGGCGGAGGGCCGCATCGACGTCCGAATCATCCCGGGTGCGCTCAAGGTGCGGACGGCAGACAGGCTGGGAGAATCGTAAGAATGCGAACAGACGAGTTCATGCAGGCGGCGAAGGATGGTGACGTGGACGCGCTGAAGCGTCTCGCGGCAGAGGATTCCGCGGTGCTCGTGAGCACGTGGAGCTCGGGCGAGACGCCGCTGATGGCGGCCCTCTATCGCAAGCACGACCGAGCGGTGGAGTGGCTCGCCGGATCCGGTGTCCCGCTCGACATTTTCGCAGCCGCTGCACTCGGGCGCGTGGACCTGCTGGATCCGCTTGCCCGCGCGGGCAGCCCTGCGCTCAATACCTACTCGTATGACGGCTGGACGCCGCTCCACCTCGCTGCGTTCTTCGGGCATCCTGCGGCCGTGGAGCATCTGGTCACAGCCGGCGCCGACCTCAACGTCGTTTCGCGCAACGCGCTTCTGAACACGCCACTGCACGCCGCCGTCGCAGGCGGCCACGTCGAAGCGTCGCTGTTGCTGATCGATTCAGGCGCCGACGTGAACGCCGTGGACGCCGGTGGGCACACGCCCCTGCACATCGCCGCCGAGGCGGGTTATGTGCCGGTCGCAAAGGCGCTCCTTGCCCGCGGCGCGGGCGCCCACGTGGTCGACGCCGAAGACCGCACACCGCTGTCGCGCGCGGCGGTCAAGGGGCACACGGAGATAGTCGACCTGATTAACGTGAAGGAATAGAGAGCTGACAGCTGATAGCTGATAGCTCCTTACTCTGTCTCTGTCGTCACCGGCAGGCCGTTGAACCATGAAATCGAGGCCGGCTTGGCGGCGAACTTCACGGGCGGCATGTCCTGGAACATCAGGTCCCACTTCCAGCGTTCTGAAGGATTCGACGCCTGCAGCCAGGTCTTTGCCGGCACCGGACGGGGAAACGCCAGGTTCGCGAGTCCGGCGTATCGCTCGTTGCCGGTCAGCGCGGCAGCGAGATCGCCCCGGACGGCTGCACTGCTGGTGTAGGAGAGGGCCGCGCCGAGCGCCAGGCCCACGTTGACGAATACCTGCCAGTCTTCCTGCGCCTCTCCCGGCGGGTTGATCACGCGGGCCGCGCCCTGCAGGCGGCCCTGGCCGTTCACATAAGCGCCGTCCTTCTCGACCCACGCGGCGCCCGGCAGGACGACATCGGCGGCATTCGCGAGAGGTGTCATCAACACACCCTGCACGATGAGCAGCGGCAGCTTTCCGGTGCGGCGGGCCTCAATCACCCACGACAGATCCCCCATGTATCCCTCGGGGCCCGGATCGAAAACGTACAGCGCCTGCACGCGCCCACTCTCGACGTCAGCCTTGAACTCGGAGATATCGGCTTCTCCCTTGTCCGATGCTTTCACCGGGAAGCCGAGATCGCGCGCGCCGTTGACGTTGGGTGCATCGACCGCCGGGATCTTGAATGTCGCATTCGGCGGCTGCGGTTTTTCGCGGTATCGCCAATCGATCGCCACGCCGGTTTCGGGCAGCCCGAAAGCCCCGCCCAGCCGCCCGACGAGAAACAACTCTTCGAGCGATGCATGCGCCGACACGAGGAAACGCAGCGACGACGAACCGCCGGCTGCCGTGACCCGGTCCGCCAGCTTGGTGAGTGCGTTCGTCCAGTCTGTCGGCTCGAGCGTTCCATTCTCGCGGCGGAGAAGCGGACGCTGCAGTCGCTGGTCGCCTTCGATCCACCGGTAGTCGAAGCGACCGATGTCGCACATCCAGTAGTCATTCACATCCGGATTGAACCGGGGCGTCGTCCGAATGAGCTGCTCCCCTTTCGCCCACTCCGGCTTGGCCTTGATCCACGCGGTGGTGTTGCAGCCCTTCTCGCAGAGCGTGCAGATCGTGTCCACCGCCTCGGGGTTGTCCCATGGACGGGACTTGAACCGGTAGTCGCGCGTGGTGATGGCGCCGACCGGGCACACATCCATCAGGTTCCCCGACAGGAGGGAATGGACGCCCTCTTCCTGGAACGTGGCGATTTCGCTGCCGTAGCCGCGATCGGCGATCGTGATCTGCGCGTCGGTGTCGACGTCCTTCATGAACCGGATGCAGCGCGTGCACAGGATGCAGCGGTTCCGGTTGAGCATCAGGGTCGGCCCGAAGTCCACGTCGGCGCGGACACCCTCGCCGTCGAACACGCGCCGCGGGAACTCCATGCGGCTCTCGTTCGGACCGAAGCTGTAGGAGAAGTCCTGCAACGGGCACTCGCCCCCCTTGTCGCAGACCGGGCAGTCCAGCGGATGGTTGATGAGGAGGAACTCGAACACGCTGGAGCGCGCCTCGACCACGTCCGGCGTGTTGGTCGAGATGACCATCCCCTCGGCGACCGGCGTCGAGCAGGAGGTCTGCAGTTTGGGCATCTTCTCGATCTTCACGATGCAGACACGGCAGGATCCGTCAATCCCGAGCCCGGGGTGATAACAGTAGTAAGGGATCTTGACGCCGCTCTCGATCGCAGCCTGGAGGACGGTCTTTCCCTTGTCGGCCGTGACCGGGCGGCCGTCTATCGTCAGCGTGACGGTTTCCATATTCACTCAATCATACAATTTCTGAGGGTTTCGGGAGCCTTGGACCCCGATCCGAGTCCCGAACCCCGAGCCCCGCCGCCCTGCTTGCACAGCGGGCGGAGGCGGGCGAATCCCGATGTCCTTCCGCCTAAAGGCGGAAGCCACGGGCGGAAGCTGCAGTCATCTCTCAATCTCAACCAGCGCGCCGTTGTCGGCGTTGGCGCTGATTGACCGGACCGTGCCTTTGAGCGGCAGCGTCCGCTCCGTCATCTTGTCAGCCAGCACGATGATGACTTCCTCGGTATTGCCGGACGTATAGGCGATCGTGACCGTGATTGCGACGTCAACCGGCTCGCCGCGCTGCTCGAAGCGGACCACCGCCGAGCCGGCGGTGTGGTGACTCCCGAACTTGACGCGGGGAATATTCGAGCCGTAAATCCAGGTCTCGAAGAAGCGGCTCAGGTCTCGCCCGCTCGTCCGCTCCATGACCTGGCGGAAGTCGTCCGTGCCGGCTTTCTTGAACTTCCACTCCTCGTAAAACGACCGCACCCCCGCGAAAAACGCATCATCGCCGACAAGGCGCCGGAGCATGTGCAGGACCATCGCGGCCTTGTTGTAGATCACGGACCGGAACACGCGTTCGTCCGCACGGATATGGCCCAGGCGGTATCCGAGGTAGACAGGTCCCTGGCCGGATGCCGAAATCGCGGTATGCCGCATCTGTCGGAGCAGATTCGGCAAGACGTTGCTCTCGAGATCCTTCTCGGCGTACAGCGCGGCGAAGTACTGCGCGAAGCCTTCGCTGATCCACTGTTCGTGGTAGTTCTTCCATCCCACGGCGTGGCCCCACCACTGGTGCGCGAGTTCGTGCGCCAGAAAGAACGTCGGATAGTTGTCGAAGCTGACGGGGTCATTGCGCCACACGAAGGCGGAGCCGATGACGACCTGATTGAGGAGCGCGAAGTACGGCGGGCTGTGTCCTCCGGGCCTGTCGCTTTCGACGACGGCGAGCGTGAAGCTGGGGTACGGCGCGTCGCCCACAAGCGACGCGTAGAACTTCAGAACCGCCGTCGCCTTTTCGGCCATGTCCCGGATGCGCCCTCCCTGGCGGGGACTGCTCTGGACATAGAGCGACACATCCTGCCCGCCGGCAGTGATCCGCGACGCGTTGACCCTGTCCAGCCGGGTGACGATGGCCGCCAGGTAGCGTGACGGGCGCGCGGCGTCGAACGTGAACACTTTCCGGCGGCGGTTGCCCTCCGTGAGGACGGTCGGAGGGCCTGCCGGATCGCCGGTCGCGACCGCGTCGAAGTCAGCGGGAACCGTGATGCGCACCTTCGCCGTCGCGTAGTCCGTCACGGTCGCCTGGGGGTACCAGTAGCTGCGGTTGCTGTACAGCCACCGCTGCTCGATGGGGACGAAAATCGGCTCGTGGAGCTCCTGCGCGACCTGAATCGCCTCCCGATCGAACACCTGCGGCGCGATCCTCCCGCCGTACAGGACGTTCAGCTGAACCTCGGCCCCGGGACGCATGACCGCGGGAAGATTCACGATGACGCTGTTCTGACCGAGCACCCGCAGGTGCAGGAGCCGGCCGAACGCCGGAGAGTAGACGCGGCGGACGACGAGCGTGTCGGCGAGACGGAAGGTGAGGGAGGAGCTCTCCGTCAGCATCTTGAGCCTGATGCGGGCGTTGCCGTCAATCGTTCCACGGTCTGGCGTGAACTCCGCTTCGATTTCGTTCGACAGGATGTCGTAGTCGAGCTGATCGTCTTCGCTGTAGAACCGCCCCCGCTGGGCCAGTTTTTCGGCTGAGGCGTAGACCGAGATGTTGTGCCGCTCCTTGCGATCGAAGAGCGTGATGTCTTCGGGTTCGCTCGTGGACCGCGTGTACGTCAGCGTTCCGAACTTCCTGGTGTGCAGCTCGCCGATGAAATCACCGGGCGAGGGGAGCAGCGACCAGCGATCGCGGCTGATGTCGCTCAGATCCACCTGCAGCGTTCGCCCGATGTGATCGTTGAAGACCGTCGTGGCGGTGCGCAGGTCCGCCGGCACGACCGGTTGCAGCCTGAGGGACCCTCCCGTCACGTGCGACGCGAACTCGGCGGGGGACAGGCGCAGGAAGGCCATGTCGATATCGGCGACGAGCGATTCCGCGCCGCCGAAGATCTTGACCTGGATGCGCTCGGCCGGATCCGGAGGGGTGAATCGCATGCGCCCTCGTCCGAGAAGGACGAGGGCCGTCGGGCCATCCGGGCTTTCCGCGACGAAGGCACGGCCGGACGTCATTTCGATCGTGAGGTCGGGTGCGAGCACGGTGAGATTGTGAATGTCGTACTGTTTGGACGCGTTCAGTGAGAGACGGTAGAGTCCCGTGATGATCGAGAGGCGGCCGACGGCCGCAATGCGCCACGGGTCCGTCGGGGCCGCCCCAGGCTGTACGTCCACCCGCCAGGTGCCCAGGCGTCCTTCGATGCCGCTTTCGCTGAAGATTTCGACGATGAGCCGATGGGCCCCGCCGGGGAGAGGCGCCCGATCGCGTTCGTTCAGCACGACGCGCGTCGGGGCGGGGTTGGTCAGGGTGTAGGCGAAGTCTTCGAAGCTGGGCCGGCTGATCGACGCGTCGCCGAGCGCGAGGACGGCGCGCCCGTTCGCCGCGGCAGCCGCCTGCTCGAGCGATCGCAGGAGCGTCGCCACGCCGTCGCGGGGCTGCGCCGGAGCCGGGACCTGGGTTGCGTGGGCAGGGATCAGCCCAAGGCATATCAGCGGGAGAATCGCCGCGCGGAGCCGGTGACGCAGCATGCGGAGCTACATATTAGACCCCGTCCGCCTGCGGCGCGTTCACGGGTTCCGGTAGGGACGAGCTGCGGGGCAGAAAGAGGAAATGGAGGTACCAACAGCACGCGATTTCGGCCGCCTGGAGGCGGCGCTCGCTGGCGTGACGGTTGCCGTCGCTGCCTACGCGCTGATCGTGGCATGGACGGACGGGTTCGATGCGCGGCTGGCCGGTGTACGCATCCGTTCCAGGCACTGGGAGCGGCCCGCGATCATCGCCGTCACCGGATCCGTGTGGCTCCTCTATCTGATGCGACGCCGTGCCGCGCTGGCGCTCGTCCGCGCCTGGGACGTCACGGATCGCGCCCGTGGGGCGTCCGTGCTGGCCGGGGCCGCCGCCGTCTGGACGCTTGCGGCAGGCCTCCACTTCGGGACATTTGCCAGTGGCGGATCTGATTCGTACGGCTACGCGGGGCAGGCACGGCTGCTGTTGCACGGCCGGCTCACCGATACGGTCCCGATGCGGCCCGGATTCGCCTGGCCCAACGCGCCGGCGACGCTCATACCGCTCGGGTTCACGGCCGGCGGATCCCCGGCGTCATCGTCCCCAGGTATCCTCCGGGGTTGCCGCTCATGATGGTGCCGCTTGCGGCGATCTCGGAGCGCGCCATTTACGTGCTGGTGCCGCTGTTCGGAGTCCTGGCCGTGTGGCTGACATACCGGCTCGGCACCGAGCTCGGCGATCCGCTCGCGGGTGGCGCTGCCGCGATGGTCCTCTCCGCCAGCCCGACGTTCCTGGGGCACGTCGTCCAGCCGATGAGTGACGTCCCCGGAATGGCGTGCTGGCTGGGCGCGCTGCTCGCGGCGTCGCGCGGCACGATCGGGGCGGCGGCCGCTGCGGGCGTCCTCTCGTCCGTTGCCGTGATGATCAGACCGAACCTGGCGCCGGTTGCCGGCCTCATTCTGATTGCGGCTCTCTTCAGCGGCCGCGTGTTCGACTGGCGACGCGCGGTGGTCTTCGTCGCCGCGATCGCGCCGGGCCTGATCGCGCTCGGCTGGATTCAGCACGTGCGCTATGGATCCGCGCTCTCCTCGGGATACGGAGCGATCGAGGAATTCTTTGCGGCCGGCAACATCGGTCCGAACCTGGCGCGGTATCCGCGCTGGCTCACCGAGACCCATACGCCGTTCATGTGGCTCTCAGCGCTCGCGCCCTTCTGGATTGTGCGTTGCGCATCGCGGCCGTTCCTCGCGTGGACCACGCTCTTGCTCGCCGTTGCGGTCTGGTGTGCGTACCTGCCTTACGTCTACTTCCAGCCCGAGGAGTGGCTCTACACGCGGTTTCTCCTCCCCGCGATCGCGATCATGCTGCTCTTTGCCGTCGCGACGAGTGCCTGGGCGGTGCGGCGGCTCCCTGCGGCGCTGCGCGCGCCGGCTGGCGCCCTTCTTCTCGCTCTTCTGATCTGGACCCAGTTTCAGTCCACGCAGTCGCGAAGCGTCTTCGAGCTTCAGCGCCTCGAGAGCAAGTATCCCTCCGCCGGCGCGTTTGCGCGGGAGCACCTGCCGGCGACCGCGTTCATGCTCGCGGCGCAGCACAGTGGAAGCCTGCGCTACTACGCGAACCTGCCGACGCTCCGTTGGGATCTGCTCGGTGGAGGGGCGCTCGATCAGGCAATCGCGAATCTGCGCGCGGAAGGCTACGAGCCGTTTGCGGTGCTCGACGGCGATGAGGACGTGGAGTTCCGCCGCAAGTTCAGCGCGGCGGGTCAGCGCGCCGCAGCCCGGCTCGTGCCGCTGGGGGTGTCAGCCGGCGTGCGCGTGTACGGGTTCGAACGCTGAATCACTCTCCGGCACACCCTCCGCGCGTTTGAGCACGAGGATGGTGAGGTCGTCCGCGAACCGCGACTCCTGTGCATGGACGGCGACTCCGCTGAGAATGTGCGCGCACATTTCAGCCGGTTGTGTGGCCGCCGTGCGCTCCATGATCATTTCGAGGCCGGCTTCCTCGAACGGTTGGCCCGAGGGATCTTCCGCTTCCGTGATTCCGTCGCTGTACAGCACCAGGGTTTCGCCGGCCTCGAGCCTCGTCTCGACCGAACCGAACTTGGATCCTTCGAACATGCCGAGGGCGACGCCGGTGCCCCCCAGACGCTCGTAGTGTCCATCCAGCCGGCGGATGAGAGGCGGAAGGTGTCCGGCATTGACGTATGTGAGCGCGCCCGTGGCCGGGGTGTAAACGCCGTAGAAGAGCGTGATGAAGCGCGACGACGGGCTGTGCCGGCAGATCTGCGCGTTGAGACGCTCCACCAGCGCGGGCGCCTCGAGCTCCTCGTCCACCAGCGTCCTCAGGACCGCGAGCAGCAGGGCCATCAGCAATGCGGCGGGGCTGCCTTTTCCCGCGACGTCTCCAAGCGTCACGATCACACGCCCGTCACGAAGCGGCAGCACGTCGTAGAAATCTCCGCCGACGGTATTTGCCGGACGCGTCACGCCGCAGATTTCGATGTCTCCCGCGCGGTACGTGCCGCTTGGCAGCATGGCGAGCTGGATCTCGCGTGCGACCTCGAGCTCTCCCTTGAGCGACAGGCGGTCGGCCACTTCGAGGAGGACCAGCAGGTTGACGAGAAACAGGCTGAGGAGCAATGCGAACGTGCCGTCCGCCCAGATCGGGGTCAGCACCATGACCTGCATGAACGGCAGGCCGAATGGAATCTCGACCGACCCAAACCCCCGGAACAGCCGGAAAACCCCGAGGAGCGCGACGAAGAGGGCCACCAGGTAGAGCGCCCGCCGTGCTGGGGGGAGTTTGAGCGTGAACGCCATGAAGATCCGGCGGACGCGGAGCGGCAGCCCCTTCCACAAGGGGAGCCCGGTGAACTCTTCCTCGTCGATCCCCCTGGCGAAGAACCGGTAAGCGTCGCGCGTGTCGTGGGTGAACAGGCGCTGCAGGTCCTCGCGCGACAGATCGCGGGTGTAGATCTCGAACAGCGAGCGCGCCCGGTCGGATCTGGAACCTTTCAATGACGTCGGCCCGGAAACACGACAGAAATGCGCAAGGAATCCCCCTAGCTCAGATTAGACGAGATTCAGCTCGCGACCGACCAACTCGAACATGTCCAGGGCATATTGCAGGTCCTCGACGGTATGGGTCGCGGTGACGATCGTCCGCACGCGCGCCTTGTCTTTGGCCACCGTCGGAAACGCGATCGCCTGCGCAAAGACCCCCTGCTGGAACAGACGGTCCGACAGCGCGTTGGCCCTGGCGCTGTCCCCTGTGATGACCGGCGTAATGGGGCTCTCGCTGAGCCCCGTGTTGAACCCCAGACACTCGAGCCCAGCCTTGAAAAAGCGCGTGTTCGCCCACAGGCGGTCGATGATCTCCGGCTCTTCCGTCAGCACGTCCAGCGCCGCGATACACGCGGCCGTGACAGACGGTGGGTGCGACGTCGAGAACAGGAACGGCCGCGCCCGGTGCTGCAGGAACTCGATCAGGTTGCGGGTGCCGGCGACGTAGCCCCCGAGCGCGCCGATGGCTTTCGACAGCGTGCCCACCTGCACATCGACCCGGCCGTGCACGCCGAAATGGTCGATGGTTCCACGACCGTTCGCACCAAACACCCCGCTCGCATGGGCGTCGTCCACCATCATGATGCAGCCCGTCTGCTCTGCGACGTCACACAACGCGGGGAGCGGGCCGAGGTCGCCGTCCATGCTGAACACGCCGTCGGTGATGAGGAGCCGGCGCTGACCGGCGGGAAGGCCGTCGATGATCCGGCGCGCGGCGTCTGCGTCCTTGTGCGGAAATACCTTGATGGCTGCCCGGCTGAGACGGCAGCCGTCGATGATGCTGGCGTGGTTCAGCTCGTCTGAAATGACCACGTCCTCTTTCGTGAGGATCGCGGAGACGGCGCCGGCGTTTGCCGTGAAGCCGCTCTGAAAAACGACCACCGCTTCGACTTTTTTGAAGGCGGCCAGTTTTCGCTCGAGCTCGACGTGAAGATCCATCGTGCCGGCAATCGTGCGCACCGATCCCGAGCCCACCCCGTATTTCTCGATCGCTCCGAGGGCCGCCGCGCGCAGGCGCGGGTGGGTCGTCAGGCCCAGATAGTTGTTCGAGGACAGGTTGACGACCGAACGCTGATCGAACGTCGTGTGTGCCTTCTGCTCGTCTTCGAGCACGCGCAGATGGCGGTAGAGATTCTGCTGTTTGAGGGACTCGAGCTCGTCACCGAGGTACGCAAGCGGATCTCTTCGCATACGAGGCGAGTATATCCTCGGCCAGCGGCGGCCGGCGGCGCCCGAACCGCGGGCGCGACCCTTCGTGAGCCCCGCGAACGGAGCTCATCGACAACCAGTCTGTCAGTTGAGGTAGAAAAGGATCGCGATCCACGGGACGACCGCGACGGCGACATAAAAAGCCGCCAGCAGCGCGACAGCCCGGTGAACGGATGACATGTGGAGGGCGACGCCGAAGAACCCGGCCGTCAGCTTGGCTGTGGCGAGCGCGGGGACTTCGCCCATGGCGGTCATCAGCCACGCGATGAGAGGGTTGCCTTCGATGCGCACCCCGAAAGTGCGCACGCCGATGTAGGTCAGCACACCGTCCGATGCCTGCGCCAGCAGGAACGCGACGAGTGCGACATCGCCGAACAGGTTCCGGCGGGTACCACCGGCGGTGCTCATTTCACCACTCACCCTTCCGCCAAGTCTCCCGCGGCCTGCCTATTCCGGCCAGGAAGTCGCCGTCGCGATGGCGCCCATCAATGCGGGTGCCAACCGGGCCGGGATCGGGGATCGGGGATCAGGGATCGGGGACTCGGGATTCAGGATTCGAGGACTCGAACGTCCCAATCCCTTATCCCCAGTCCCCAGTCCCCAATCCCTGATCCCCGATCCCCGATCCAGAGTCCCCTTCAGCTCTGCCTGTCCCGCTGCGTGGTGAATTCCGTGAAGAGGACCTGCAGGATCGCGGCGCTCGGCACGGCGAGAATGGCTCCCGGGATGCCAAGGAGTTTCCCGCCGATGAGCAGCGCAATGATCACGGTCACCGCGCTCACACCCACCTGGCGCTCCATGATCTTGGGAACGAGGACGTGATTCTCGAACTGCTGCTGGACGATGAAGAACACGATCACCAGGATCGCCTTGTTCAGCGAAACCGTGGACGCGACGATGATCGCGGGAATCGCCGCCAGGATGGGACCGACGACCGGGATGAGCTCTCCAATCCCGGAAATGAGTGCCAGCACGTAGAAGAACGGGATGCCGAGCAGCCAGAGTGCAAGCGCCGATGAGCCGCCGATGATAGCGCCCAGCAGCAGCTGGCCCCCGAGCCACGCACTCACCTTCACCGTGATGTCCCGGCTCGCCGCGGCGACGCGCGTCCGATTCCGCCGGGGAAACAGCCGGAGCATCGTCTCGCGCAGGTTGTCCGCCTCGACGAGGAGGTAGAAGGTGAGAATCAGGATCGTGAGGAGACCAAAGAGCCCGCCCACCACCCCGACGACGGCCCCCATCACCGTGCCGACCGCCTCGCTGCTTCCTGTTTTGGGAGCGCGCGCGACCGCTTCCCGCAGCGTCAGGTGCTCTTTGAGAATGCCCTTCTGGATCAGGAACTCCTGACCGCGATCGAACATGTCGGGGAACGCCGTCCAGAGCTGCTGCCCCTGATGGACCACGGGCGGCACGATCATGAATCCGATGCCCGTCAGCGTCCCCAGGATGAACAGGTAGAGCGTCAGGATGGCAAGCCAGCGCGGGAACCGCCGCGTCCCGATGGGCAGCGCTTTCTGCCGCTCGATCAGGCGCACGATCGGACTGAACCCGATCGCCAGCAGCCCGCTGACGTAGATGAGGAGCAGCACCTCGCGCACCAGATAGGCGCACCAGAGAATGACGACGGCCAGCGCCGTCATCGCGATGCCCCATCCCACGATCGCCTTCTGCGCCGCCGGGTCCATGGTCACTGTGTGCTGCCTTTACTGAGGTTGTCTCGAAAGAAAGTCGCGCGTGAAGTCCGCGACGAGATCGTAAATGCCGGCCAGTTCTGCCGGTGAGGCCAGGAAGACCACGCGGAAGTAGCCCTCCTCGGGAGCCGCGCCGAATCCGGAGCCGTGCACGCACAACACCCCGGTCTCGCGCAGGAGCGCCAGCACATAGTCCTCGTCGGTGACGCCGGGTGGCAGCTCGACTTTCGGCAGCGCATAGAACGCCGCCGTCGGCATGACGACGGAGACGCCGTCGATGGCATTCAGGCGGGAATGGGTGAGCTCGGCGCGTTCGCGGAGCGCATCGCGGAAGATCTGCTGATGGGAACGGTCGCCGTTGAGCGCCGCCACGATCGCATGTTCCATGGGGCCCGTGCTGCACAGCCGTCCGTCCGCCAGCTTCTTGATTCCGGACAACAGATCATCGAGTCGCCCGGTGCCCGAGACAGCCATCCAGCCGGCCCGCCAGCCAGGGGCGAGGTAGGCCTTCGAGAGCGAAGAGAAGGTGATGACCGGCGCCTCGGGGTTGAAGGCCGCAAGCGCGCCGACGGGGCCGTCGAACGCGAGATCGGCGTACACCTCGTCCGCCAGGAGCGGAAAGTTGTGTTCCTCGGCCAGCTGCACCAGCGCACGCCGGGCCTCGGTCGAATACGTCGCACCGGTCGGGTTGTTCGGGTCAATGACCACCAGCGCCCGCGTCGCCGGGCCGATCAGGCTGCGGACGTGATCGATGTCCGGCTGCCATCCCCTGGCTGGATCGGTCCGGTAGAACACCGCGCGGGCGCCAATCTTCGCGAGCACGGCCGTGTACAGCGGATACGTCGGCACCGGAATGAGCACATCGTCGCCGGGCCCGGCCATCGCCGTGAGGGCAAGCTCGATCCCCTCGGACGTGCCGGAGGTGATGACGACGCGATCGGGCGACATGGGCATGCCGCGTTGATTGCACTCGGCGGCGACGGCCTCGCGCGCTGCGGGGATGCCAACCGACGGCGCATAGCCGTTCTCGCCGTCCCGCATGGCCCGCTCGACGGCTTCCACCATATGGAGCGGCGTCCGAAATCCGAAGATAATCGGATCGCCGATGTTGAGGTACCGGACCTTCCGTCCGGACGCTTCGACCTTGCGCGCCTCAGCCACGATGTTTCGGATGGCGTAGACGAAGCCGCTGATCCGGGGATTGACGCGGATACTTGCGACGGTTCGTGATGGCATCGGCGAATTTTATCGCGACCGCGGCCGATTGCGGCAGCGTCCTCGGGAACGCCGGCTTCACCTCGCATCCAGCCAACTCGTGTAGAAAATGTGTCGAGAATTCGCTAAGTTGGAAATTTTTACACTGTTTTTGCCGGGTTTTCCTCCCTGCTGGAATCCACCTCAGCACTTAACCTCCGCCGTTCCAGCGGCTTAGCCACTTGGCAAGTTCTTTGGAGGGATAGAGTCGTCATGAACGGACGTTACGTCGGCATCGGCGGGGTCATCGCACTATGGCTCCTGCCGTTGAATGGGCCGACGGAGGCCCAGGTCAAATCGCCCGCTCAGACAGACACACCACGCGCTCCCTCGACGTTCCGCTCCGCGGTGGATGTGGTGTCGGTGAGCGCGGTGGTACGGGATCGTAAGGGACGATTCGTCCCGAACATGGTGCAGAAGGATTTCATCGTCGCGGAAGCGGGCAAGCCCCGGGAGATCCTGGATTTCCGCGCTGAGGCGGATGGTCCGGTCAAGGTGGCGGTGCTGTTCGACATCAGCGGCAGCATGCGCGTCGGGTCGAAGGCGGACGACGCGCGGCAGGCGGCGCGTCACGTGTTTGGCGCGCTGCGGGCCACCGACCAGGCCGCGGTCTTTGCGTTCGACACGCGCCTGGATCGGGTCACCGGGTTCACCTCGGACATCAGCGCGCTGGAAAAGGCGCTCGATCATGTCGAGCCGCCGTTCGGTCAGACGTCGATGTACGACGCGGTGGCCGAGACGGCGCGGGTGGTCGCGGCCGCGGGCTCGAGCGCCGGTCATCTTCCTCAGCGGAGCGCGGTCGTCGTGCTGACGGACGGCATCGACACCCGCAGCCGTCTGACGTCCGAGCAGGTCGCGGGCATCGCGAGCGGGATCGACGTGCCGGTCTACATCATCGCCGTCATGTCGCCGATTGACGACACCCGGGAAGAGGGAAGCCGGACCGAGCCGGCCGGCCCGTTGTCCCACCTGGCGCACTGGACCGGTGGAGAGTTCTTTTCGGCCAGCGCTCCTGCGCACGCGAGCGTGGCGGCACGACGGATTGTCGAGGAATTGCGGCACCAGTACGTCCTCGCCTTCGAGGCGTCGACGTCGCCAGGCTGGCGTCCGCTCGAAGTGCGCGCTCGTGATCGCGACCTGACCGTCCGCGCGCGCGCCGGGTACACCGTAGCGGGAACAGTCGGGATGGCGGAACGTTGATTGCTGAGCACCAATCGTGAATTCGCACTTAAATCACTCGTCGGAAACATGGCTCCCCGGAGGACAAAGATGAAGAAACTCGTGCTCGCCGTACCGGTTCTTGCGCTCGCGCTCGGCGGTACCACCGCCTGCGCGACCAAGAAGATGGTCAAGACGCAGGTCGGAGAAGTGAACGGCAAAGTGGAAACGCTCTCTAAGACGGTCGAAGAGACCCAGGAGCGTACCCGCACCAACGAAGGCAAGATTACCGAAGTGGACGGCCGCGCAGTCGCCGCCGGGCAGCGCGCGGACGCCGCCAACAAGAGTGCATCCGAAGCCCGCGCGGCGGCGGCGGCCGTCAACACCCGCGCCGACGAGATCGAGCGCGCGTCGAAGCGGCTCGTCTACGAAGTGACGCTCAGCGAAGACAAGGGCGGCTTCAAGTTCGGCAAGGCCGCCATGCCCGACCAGGCGAAGGCGGACCTCGACGCGCTCGTGCAGAAGCTCAAGTCCGAGCCGAACGGCGCCTACATCGAAATCGAAGGGCACACGGACAACGCGGGCCCCACGGAGATCAACTACAAGCTGGGGATGGAGCGTGCCGAGGCGGTCAAGCGGTATCTCTATGACCAGCATCAGGTACCTCTCCACAAGATCAACGTGATCAGCTACGGCGAAGAGAAGCCGATCGCGCCGAACAAGACCAAGGACGGCCGCGCGCAGAACCGCCGCGTCGTCATCAAGGTCCTGACCTAGAATGCCCCTCGCGGATCCGCGCGACGCGCGCGGATCCGCGGCGGCCCGGTGGACCGGGAGCGGAGCGCAGGAGGTCCCGCCGGAATAGTCCGGTGAAGACATCCGCGGCTAACGTCAGCACTTTCGCAGGGTGCTTCGCGTTCCGCTTCCGGTCGATCGTTCAGCCCCTTGACCTTCCTTCGATCCCCGTCATCCACTTGCCTGTTGACGCTTCGGTCTCGAACGCCCCCGCCTTCGCTTCATGGCGGCGGCGGCACTGGTGTTCGGACACGTGTCTTCGGCTGAGCGGTGCTCATCGTCGTCGCGGCCTCGGTGAAGTTGTGACGGAGTTTCTGTCTTTTCCCTTTGATTCGGTGGCACAATACGCGGATTACTGGCGGGATTGACCCCCGCGGGAGGTTTGGATGCAGCCGTACGGGCCTGCCGCGCTTCGACTGGTCGTCGGATCGGTCTTCGTCGCGCACGGCGCGCAGAAGCTGTTCGGCGTCTGGGGGGGCGGGGGCATTGCCGGCACCGCCGCGTTTCTGACGCAGCTGGGTCTCACGCCTGCCTACCCGCTGGCGATTCTGCTCGCACTCGTCGAGCTCGGTGGCGGCATCATGCTGCTCCTCGGTGCGTTGACGCTGTTTGCCGCGTTCGCGCTGTCGGTCTCGACGGGAGTCGCGGTCTGGAAAGTCCATCTGGTCAACGGTTTTTTTCTCAATTGGAACCTGGTGCCGGGGCAGGGTCACGGCTATGAGTTCAACCTGGTGCTCCTCGGGGCGCTCGTCTCGCTGATGCTGACCGGCCCCGGTGTGCTGTCGATTGACGGACGGCGCGCGCGCTCGGCGGAAGCGAGGGCCTACGGCCGCGCGAGAGTCCGGACTGGAAGCGTGTGACCACATCCAGCGTCAGGCTTGGCGGTACCCTCATCACCAACCCGTCGAAGCCGTTCTGGCCGGACGAAGGCGTGACCAAGCTCGATCTGGCCCAGTTCTATTCGAGGATTGCGGGTCAGATCGTTCCGTGGATGAAAGGTCGCGCCGTCGCTCTCGAGCGATGCCCCGACGGCGTGCGAAAGACCTGCTTCTTCCAGAAGCAGGCGCCCGCCAACCTGCCTGCCGACATCCCGACGGTTTCGATTCCTGCCCCGACGGCTGGCCGCAACATCGACTGGATCGTGGGCGGCACACGGAAGACGCTGCTCACGCTCGTGAACCTGGGCTGCATCGCCATGCACGTGATGGACAGCCGCGTCGATCAGCTCGACAAGCCTGACTGGCTGGCCTTCGATCTGGACCCTGCGGATGGCTTCGCGTCGGCCGCGCGCGTGGCGCTGTTGCTTCGCGACAAGCTCGAGGATCATGGCCTGGAGCCCTACGTGAAGACCTCGGGGGGACGAGGCCTCCATGTATTCGTCCCGCTCCGGCGCGGCGCACCCCAGGATCGCGTCCGCGCATACGCGGCGGCGATCGCCGCCGAAATGGCGGCGGAGCACCCGGCGCTCGTGACGGTGCAGGCACGCAAGGCACAGCGTCGCGCCCCGGTGTATCTGGATGTCATGCGCAACGCCGCCGGCCAGACGATCGTCCCGCCGTTTTCCGTGCGCTGGCGTCCCCGCGCTCCGGTCTCGATGCCGCTCGACTGGGACGAAGTGAGTCCGCGCCTGGATCCCAACGTCTTCACGATCAAGACCGCGGAGCGGCGGATGGGGGCCAAGGCGCCATGGTCAAGCTTCTTCGGTCACCGTCAGACCCTTCCACGCGTATGACTTTTCGGCGTCATACTTTCCCCGATGCCCAGCCATGGAATTTCACGATCGCGCCGTACTGATCACCGGCGGTAAGCGCATCGGGGCGGTCGTCGCCGCCGATCTCGCGGGGCGCGGGCTGGACGTCGCCCTCGCTTACAACCGATCCAGCCGGGAGGCCGAGGACGCCGCGGCCGCTGTGCGTTTGGCGGGACGACGCGCGGTGGTGATCCGTGCGGATCTGTCCGACGCCGGCGCGTGTCTGCGGCTGGTGAACGAAGCCGCCGCCGCGCTCGGCCGCCTCGACATCCTCATCAACATGGCGTCGGTCTACACCGAGAAGCCGTTCGACGAGACCGATGAAGCGATGTGGGACGCCGTCATCGACATCGATCTCAAGGCATCGTTCCTGTGCGCGCGAGCCGCGGTGCCTCACATGCGCGCGGCGGGCGGCGGCCGCATCATCAATTTCTCCGACTGGGTCGCGGTCAGCGGCAGACCGCGGTACAAAGGCTACCTGCCGTACTACGTCGCCAAGCGCGGGATCATCGGGCTGAGCGAGGCGCTGGCGCTCGAACTGGCCGGCGACCAGATTCTGGTGAACTCCATCGCTCCGGGTCCGATCCTCGCGCCGCCCGGAACGTCCACCGAGGAGTTCGCGGCCGTGGAGGCCTCCACTCCACTCGGCCGCTGGGGCGGTGAAGCCGAGATCGCCAAGGCCGTCGCGTTCCTGATCGCATCGAACTTCGTCACCGGCGAAACCATGCGGGTGGACGGCGGACGTCACGTGCGGTAGCGGTCCCCTGTTCGCTGATCCCCTCCGTGTCATGGCCGCGGGATGCCGTTCCGCAACATCACAATCCGGGCCGCCACACTTGACTCGCCGAATCCAGGTCGAGGGTTGACGATCCGGGAATGATCCAGCCCACGATTGCTCTCACACCAGACCCGCGGCGGCCCACGCTGACGTCCGCCGTACGCATCATGACCTCGTTCGTCTTCGGTCTCTGCCTGTGCCTCGCGCCGGCACACGAGACATCGGGCGCTCAACCGATCAAAGTGCCGATGACCGCCGACCGATGGCAGACAATCGACAACGCGGAGTACCTGAGCCACAAGGGTGCGGACGCGATGCACCTGAAGGGAGGCGTCGCGGTACTGAACGATCTCACGTTTCGGAACGGAACTATCGAGTTTGACGTCGATCCCCTGGGGATGGGAGCCGGCATTGGATTCCGCCGGCGCGACAAAGACACTTACGAAGACGTCTACCTCAGGCCCAGACCGAAGTGCTCGGAGGCCGTCGATTGCGTGCAGTACGCGCCGTACTCGCGCGGGGTCCTGCTCTGGGATCTGTTTCCCGGATATCAGGCGCCCGCGCCATTGCGGGAGGGTGACTGGAACCACGTCAAGGTCGTCGTGTCCGGCCGGCGGATGAATGTGTTCATCAACGGAGCGACGACGCCGACGCTGAAAGTCGGCAGCCTTGAAGGTGACGCGCTGGAGGGAGGATTCCTGCTCCAGGGACCAGGATATTTTGCGAATCTGGTATTCGCCGAGGGCGCAGTCGAGGGACTCGATCCGAAACCGGAGAAGGACCAGACGGCGGACGATCGCCGCTTCGTTCGAGACTGGCAGATCGCGCCGTTTCACGAGCTGCCACCTGATACGGAGCCCAATGTCACCGAGCGATCCGGTTCCGGGACGGGTTGGCAGCCGATTGCAGCCGAGCGCGGCGGCCTGGTGAACATCAGCCGGCAGTACGGCCTGCCGCTCGCCAGACCCCGGCGCGCTATCGCGTGGCTGAAGACGACCGTCAGGTCAGAAAAGGATCAGACGAAAAAGGCGACGATCGGATGGGGCCGGGAGGTGTGGGTGTTCGTGAATGGACAGCAGGTGTTCAAGGACGCGAATTTATATCAGCCTCCGTCGGCAAGGAAACCGCCGGACGGGCGCATCTCACTCGAGAACGGTTCCTTCGCGCTGCCGTTGAAAACCGGCGAGAATGAGATCGCGGTCGCGGTGGCGAACAATTTTTACGGATGGGCGCTCATCCTCCATCTCGACGACATCGAGGGTATTCGGTTTGCGCGCAAGTGAGACGCTGCCCTTATCGGTAGCGAGTGACTACAAGACGACCCGGGCGCCCGGCGCACACATCGGCAGTACATCCAGTCCTGCGGATCTGCTAACCGGAAGCCGGCCTGGCCGGATCGTGCTCGCGGCCCTGGGCTGGACCCTGATTGGCTGCGTGTTTGCGCTTCCCGGGCTGAGCGGGGGGAACTGGCGGCGGTCGCTGTTGTCCTCGCTCACGCAGTGGTGGTCATGGGGCCTGGTGGCCCCGTTGATCGTCGCAGCCGACCGTCGCCTGCCGTTTTCCGCCAGGCAGCTGCACCGGCGGGTCATGGCGCATGTTGTCCTCAGCTTCTTCGTCACCGCCGGCTATATCTACGTCTTGGCCGCTGTTCGTGCGCTGTTTGGTATGGGGACCTGGAGCGGCGTGCTCGACGCGGAGCTCCTCGCAGGCGCGCTGCGCGGGATGTTTTTCTGGAGCTGGCTGGTTTACTGGCTGATCGGAGGTGTCTGGCAGGCGCACCATTACTCCCAGCGCTATCTTTCGAGCGAGCTCCGAATGGAGAGATTGGAGAGACAGTTCTCCGAGGCACGGCTCAATGCCCTGCGGATGCAACTCGATCCGCACTTCCTCTTCAACGCCTTGAATACGATCTCTTCGCAGGTCGAGCGGGACCCCAGGCTGGCGCGGGGCATGATTGAGGATCTCGGCAACCTCCTGCGGCTGTCACTCGAGAGTCGAGACAAGCAGGAGATTCCGCTCGCTGAAGAGATGGCATTTCTCGATCACTACCTTGCCATCCAGAAGGTCCGATTCGGTGAACACCTGCAGATCGAGATTCGCATCGCGCCCGAGGTCAAGTACGCATCCGTGCCGTGCCTGTTCGTCCAGCCGCTGGTGGAGAACGCGATCCGGCACGGAATCTCCCGCCGCGCGGCCGGCGGTACGGTCATCGTGTCGGCGCAACGGAGGGAGGGTCGCCTGGAGCTCGAGGTCCTGGACGATGGCGTGGGACTGCCGCCGGGGTGGAGCCTCGAAACCTCGACGGGCCTGGGGCTTTCCGTCACGCGAGACCGCCTCGCCGCCCTTTACCACGATGGCGCGAGCGGCCTTGTGGTGCGGCGCCGCGCGTCCGGCGGCACCGAAGTGCGCATATCATTGCCGCTGACCTTCATGGGAGAGTATGCCGATGGTCCTTCCCAGGCATGATCGCATTCGCGTGCTGGTGGTCGATGACGAAGCTCCCGCACGACAGCGCCTTGTCGATCTGCTCGGCCGCGATCCCGAGGTCGGCAGCATTCTCGAAGCGGAGAACGGGAAGGCGGCGATCGTCTCGATTCAGGATCAGCGCCCCGATCTGATCTTTCTTGACGTCCAGATGCCCGAGGTTGGTGGTTTTGGTGTCATCGAGGCGGTCGGCGCCGAGCGGATGCCACCCACGATCTTCGTCACCGCGTTCGATCAACACGCCATTCGTGCGTTCGAAGCCAACGCCCTGGACTATCTCCTGAAGCCGTTCAGCGATCAGCGGCACGAGGCAGCGATGGCGCGCGTGAAGGCCCTGCTGGTCGCGCAGAGCATCCGCGAGTTCGGACAGCGGATGCTGAACATTGTCTCGAGCGCACCCGGGCCCGAGCGTCGACTGGATCGATTCGTCGTGAAGTCCGCCGGCACAACCCGCTTCGTGAAAGCCGCGGACATCGACTGGATCGAGGCTGCGGGCGTCTACGTGAACCTCCACGTCGGGGGGAAGGACCTGCTGTATCGCGCCTCACTGAACGATCTAGCCGAGCGGCTCGACCCCATGCGATTCGTGCGCGTGCACCGATCCGCCATCGTCAACATCGAGAGCATCCAGCAGCTCGAGGCGATTTCACATGGGGAGTTCGAAGTGGTGCTGAAGAACGGATCGCGGCCGCGGATCAGCCGGACTTACCGTGCGCAGCTCGAGGAGCGGCTGGGCCAGTCCCTCTGATGGAGCCGGCGGTTCGACCGCGTCTCGTTCGCTGACAGAGTGCGGGTCAGTGATCTGTCGAGGCCGCCGCAAACACCGTGCGCATCGACTCGATCGCGCCGGCGAGCTCGGCTCGATCTCTCGCGAAGCAGAATCGGACGTAGCCTTCGCCGTTGACGCCGAAGTCCACGCCGGGGACGCACCCGATGCGCCCGCGCGCGATCAGGTGTTCGACCATCGCCCAGGAGCGTGAGCCCTTCGCAGCCTCTCGCGAGGGGTGCCATCCCTCGTCGATGCGGAGAAATGCGTAGAACGCACCACGGGGAGGGGACCCGCTGAAGATGTCCGCGGCATGTTCCCGGATGCCCGCATAGAACAGATCACGTCTCGCCTGCAGCTCGTTGCGGAACTCACCCACGCGATCCTGCGGTCCCTCGAGCGCACCAATCCCGCCGTACTGCACAACCGAGGCGACGTTGCCCGCGGTATAGAAGAGTGCCTTCTTCATGCGCTCGCGCAACTGTGGATCGGCTGCGGCCAAATACCCGAGCCGCAGCCCGGTCATTGCGTAGGACTTGCTGAACGTGAAGAGGGAGATCGTCCGCTCATACATGTCCGGGAGCGACGCGGGACTGACGTGTTCCGCGTCGTCGAACACGACGTCTTCGTACGCTTCGTCGGAGACCAGCCAGATCTTCCGCTCGCGGCAGATCGCGGCAATTGCCTCGAGGTCCTGGCGCGTCAATACGCCGCCGGTCGGATTGTGGGGTGAGTTGATGTAGAGGGCGCGCGTCCGCGTCGTGATGGTCGTTTCGAGCTCACGCAGGTCGAACCGCCAGCCGCTCGTCTCGTGCAGCCGGCACGGGACCGGGACGCCGCGCGCGGCGACGATGTTGCCCATGGCAGGAGGCCAGGTCGGATCGGGGACGATCACTTCGTCACCGGGCTCCAGCAGCGCCTGGAAGATCAGATAGAGACCGTGAATCCCGCCCGTCGTGACCATCAGCTCGTCGGGCGTGCGCACCGGGATCCCGTTCACGCGTCGCAGCTTGTCGGTAAGGAGCTCGAGCAGCCGCGGGACACCGGTCGTCGGCAGATAGTGACTGCGGTTGTCCTCAATGGCGCGGTGCATCGCGCGCGTGACGGTCTCCGGCGCGTCGAAGCTGACGTCTCCCTGATCGAGGCGGAAGGGATCCTTGATGGTGTACATCATGTCGCGGATGCGAATGATGCCGGAGAAGGGCACGGAGTCGAGGTGCTTACCCATACCGATCAGGGATGAGGGATCAGGGATTGGGGATTCGAGCCTCTACCCACCAACCCCCTTGAACTGATCGTCCTCGTCCGCGAAGAGCACATTGAAGCTCGTCAGCGATCCGTAACACCCGCTCACGTATGCCTGCAGCTTCACCTTCACGTCTTCGGGCATCTCCGCGGCGTTGACCTGCTGCTCGAGCGTCCGCAGCCGGTTCCGCACCATCACGATCTTGTGAAAGAACGTCTCAATGGGCCAGCTCTTCTCCTGCAGCGCCGCGTTTCCCGGCCGGAGAACCAGGTGGCCGTTGCGCCACTTCTCCGCGGGCGCCGCGGCTGTTATCCCGGCCTCCTCGCGAATCACACGCCGCAGGATCATCTCGATGTCCATGCCGGACTCCTCGCTCACGGGTGGAGCCGTCCGTTCCCGCTCGCTGACGATGGGAAATGGCTCACGGTCGTTCCTGGCCACGCGCTTCGCGGGCTCCCTGGTCGGCGCGGTGATGTCGCTTCCCCAGCTCGCCACGCGCGACTCCTGGCCGACCCTGGGACCGCCCCGATAGTTGTGCTCACTCTGGCAGTAGCCGCAGACAACCCGTATCGCCCGGCCCTCGGCGTCCGCCGCGACGACGGTGTGCATGCGATCGGTCTTGCACGCGCGGCAGAAGTCTTCGATCGACTCGCCGGCCCGATACTGACGTGGGGGCATCGGGCCATGTTAACACTCGGGATTCGGGATTCGGGGTTCGGGGATCGGGACCTGCACCACGTAGCTTCCGGCTTTAGCCGGAAGACGACTCGGGACTCGAATCCCGAATCCCGATCCGGCCGCGAAGCGGCTAGGGAATGGCGGTCACCGCCCCGGCCAGGTCCATGATGCGCTGGAGCGTTTGCGCGGCGCGATTGATCGGGAGGTTGCTCACATAGAAATGCCGCACGCCTGCGGCGGTGAGGCTGCGGATCGAGAGCGCGCAGATCTCTTCCGGCGTCGCTCCCGCCGCGAACTCCGCTGTCAGTTCCCTGGCGGGAACGGGCAGGAAGCCGCTGAGCGCGGCGAGGGTCTTGGCATTGGCCGAGCGGTAGTAGAACACGCCGAACATGCCGGGAAGTGACAGGGCGCGCCTGTCCGACTCTTCGAGGAACCCTTCGACGTGCGCGCGGCTGTGATGCGAGACGATCTGCGTCAGGTAGAACTCGGCGTTCGCGTGCTCCGAGAGCAGGTGTCCGACCTGCGTGGCGGCATTCCTGTGCGGATTGGCCCACCCGCCGAGCGTAAGGCCAGGCACGCGCTGGCGGATCTCGCCGCGGAGCTGCCAGGCGTGCTCGAGGCACCGCGGGGCACCGACGCTCGTGTCGCCGCCGAGGACGACCAGTGCCTCGAATCCCTGATCCCGTGCGCGATCCGCGTAGGCCAGGCAATAGTCGAGCGGGTGCTTGCACGTCAGGAACGGCACGACACCGGCGCGAGGGACGTCGCTCCCGAGATTGATCACCAGATGCCGGAGATTGTCTTCCTCCTTCGAGCCGACGGCGCTGTCGGTCAGGAAGACGAATGTGCCGGTGCGAGTGAGGTTCCGCACGGCATGATATGTGTCGATCCAGGCATCCATGCTCGCGGACGTCTCCAGCTCGGCCCGCGGCGGCCGGAGCTCCGCCGCAATCACCGGACGTCCCGAACGCAGATTGTCGAGGAGGGGTTGCATCGAGCGGATTGCCTGCCGCCCACGATTATACTGAACCTCCATGCCTTCCATCACCTTCCTCGGCGCAGCCCGGACGGTCACGGGCTCCAAATACCTGCTCGACACCGGCACCGCCAAGGTCCTCATCGACGCGGGTCTTTTCCAGGGGCTCAAGGAGCTGCGCGAGCGGAACTGGCAGGAGTTCCCCGTACCGCCCCGGGAAATCGACGCGATCGTCCTCACGCACGCGCACCTGGATCATTGCGGGTATCTGCCGCGGCTCGTGGCGCAGGGTTTCAGGGGACGGGTGTTCTGCACGGCCGGCACCCAGGATCTGTGCCGGATCGTCCTCCCGGACTCGGGCCGCATCCAGGAAGAAGACGCGGCGAACGCGAATCGTCACGGATACTCGAAGCATGCCCCCGCGCTGCCGCTGTATGGCGAGGCCGACGCGTTCCGCGCCGTCTCGCTGCTGCAACCCGTCGGGTACGAGCGCCCCATGCCGGTGGCGGCCGACGTCGAGGTCGAGTTCATCAACGCCGGGCATCTGCTCGGCTCCTCGTATGCGCGCGTCAAGACAGGGGGACGCACGATTCTGTTCGGCGGCGACCTCGGACGCTTCGACCGTCCGGTGCTGCCCGATCCCACGCTCGTCCCGGAGGCCGACTACCTGCTCGTCGAGTCCACGTACGGCAATCGGGTGCACGACGCAGACGACAGCGGCTCGGCGCTGGCGCAGGCGATCACGGCGGCAGAAGGACGCGGCGGCCGGGTGATCATCCCCGCATTCGCCATCGGGCGCGTCGAAGAGCTGATCTACTGGGTGAAGCGGCTTGAGGAAGAGCGGCGTATCCCGATGCTTCCAGTGTTTGTCGACAGCCCCATGGCCGTCGAGGCGCTGGCCCGATACACCGAGCGGCTTCGCGAGCTCGATCCAGACATGCAGCCGGAGGCGCACGACGACAAGGCGCCGCACGGGCCCGCGGCCCGGCTCGACCCGCCGGAGACCCGCCGCCGCCACGCGCAGCGCGAGCGCCAGATTTGTGCGTTCTGCACGGAGCGGTTCAAGACCATCTCGACCGCGGCGGAATCCAAACAGCTGACGCAGTCGAAAACGCCGGCGATCATCATTTCCGCCAGCGGGATGGCGACGGGCGGCCGGGTGTTGCATCACCTCAAGGCATGCCTGCCCGACGCCCGCAACACGGTGCTCTTTGCCGGATACCAGGCCGTCGGTACGCGCGGCCGGCAACTCGTGGACGGCCAGAAGACGGTCCGTATCCACGGCCAGACGATTCCCGTCAACTGCCGGGTCGAGCTGATTGAATCGATGTCGGCCCACGCAGACTCCACCGAGATCCTGCGCTGGCTCGGCGGCTTCAGCCGTCCACCGCGCACGACCTTCCTGGTGCATGGAGAGCCGGCATCGATGGAAGCACTTGGCGCATCCATCACCGCGAAGCTCGGCTGGAAGACGATGATGCCGCAGCACCGCGAGACCGTAGAGTTGGACTAGATTCGGGACTCGGGGGATCGGGATTCGGGACTCGGGGTTCGGGGTTTGGCGCAGGCTGGTCAGGCGGAAGGAAGAAACCGGGAAAGCAGGACGCATGAGCGAAGCAAACAGCAGGAACAGCAATACGCCAGCGCCCGAGACGCCGGTGGTCCCGGCGCAGAATACGGACGCTCCTGCGGAACGCACGTATCTGCTGGAGCGCGTGGAGGAAGCTGCCGTTGTACAGCTGTCCGCCGACGGGTTCGCGGCGCTCCCCGTCGATCAGAAGATCCTCATCTGGCACCTGTACCAGGCGGCGCTGGCGGGCCGCGACATCTTCTACGACCAGCGGTACGCGCACAACCTCGAGATGCGTGACGTGCTCGAGGAAATCATCACGCACCCGGCCGGGGTGGACCCGCAGACGCTCGGTGAGATTGAAACCTACACGAAGCTGTTCTGGCTGAACGTGGGCCCTTTCAACAACCTGACCGCGCGTAAGTTCGTGCCCAAATGCACGCCGGAGGCGTTTGCGGCGGCCGCGCAGGCGGCGGCGGCCGCTGGAGCCAGCTTCCCCGTCCAGCCGGGCGAGACGCTCGATGCCCTGCTCACCAGGCTTCGGCCGATCTTCTTCGACCTCACGGTGGATCCGACCGTTACGCACAAGACGCCTGGGCCGGGCCTGGACATCCTGACCGGCAGCGCGAACAACCTGTACGTCGGCGTATCGATGCACGACCTCGAAGGATTCGAAGAGCGATATCCCCTCAATTCACGCCTCGTGAAGCGCGGCGGCAGGGTCCTGGAGGAGGTGTACCGCGTCGGTGAACGATACGACAAAGAGATCCGCGCCATCATCGGCCATCTGGAGGCGGCGATTCCGTACGCCACCGAATCGATGGCCGCCGCGCTGCGCGCGCTCATCAGGTTCTACACGACCGGTGAGACGGCCGACCGCGCGGCGTACGACATCGCCTGGGTCCACGACAAGGAGTCTCCCGTCGACACGATCAACGGGTTCGTCGAGGTCTACATGGACCCGCGGGGGATGAAGGGGGCATGGGAAGCGCTGGTCTTCTACGTCAACCGCGAGAAGACCGCCGGCATCCGCAAGCTCGCTGCCGATGCGCAGTGGTTCGAAGATCGGATGCCCTGGGCGCCGCAGTATCGGAAGCAGGGTGTGCGAGGCATCACCGCCAACGCCATCGACGTCGTCGTCGAATCGGGTGAGTCCTCGCCGATTACGCCGGTGGGCATCAACCTGCCGAACGATCAGGATATCCGCGAGACGTACGGCAGCAAGTCCGTCTCTCTGGCCAACGTCAACGAGGCGTACGACAAGTCGACGTCGGCCGAGTTCCGGCGTGAGTTCGCGTGGTCGCCCGAGGAGGCCGCGAGAGCCGAGAAATGGAGCAGCCTTGCGGGGGAATTGACGACCGATCTCCACGAAGTGATTGGCCACGGCTCCGGGAAGATCGGCGAGCACTTGAAGGGCAATCCGCAGTCGGTGCTGAAGGAGCAATACTCCGCGCTGGAAGAATCGCGCGCGGATCTGGTCGCGCTGTACTTCCTGCCGAGCCCGCGGATGGTGGAGCTCGGCCTGGTGAAGGCCGCCGACCACGCCGAAGTCATCCAGGCCGAGTATGAGGGCTATGCCCGCAACGCCCTCGTTCAGCTCCGGCGCGTGCGCGAAGGGACGCAGATCGAGGAAGACCACATGCGGAACCGCCAGATGATCGTGCGGTGGCTCCTGGCCAACTCGAACGCGATCGAGGTGCGGCAGCGCGAGGGCAAGACGTACTACGTCATGGTCAACGCGACAGACTTCCAGGAGAGCGTCGGACGGCTGCTCGGCGAAGTTCAACGGATCAAGGCGGAAGGCGACTACGAGACCGCAAAGACGATGTTCGAGACGTACGGTGTGCATTTCGAGGCGTCGCTGCGCGACGAAGTCGTCGCGCGAGTGGATCACCTGAACATGCCGTCCTACACAGGCTTCGTCCAGCCCAGGCTCGAACCGGTCACGGGACCGGACGGGATCATCACCGATGTGACGATCTCCTATCCGCGCGACTTGAAGAGACAGATGCTCGAATATTCGGGGCGAGGATAGATCGGGGATCGGGGATCGGGACTCCGTAGCTTCCGCCTTTAGGCGGAAGGATTCAGCGCTTAGATCACGCCCGGCTCCAGCATCCTGAGCGTGCCGGCGTCGGCATCCGCCTCGACGTCGATGCCCTGGGCCAGCGTCCATTGCGACATGTCGTGTCCGATCATCGCGCCGGACCACGCCGGGATCCCAAGCGGCTTGATGTGGTCGGCGAAGATCTCCTCGAGCGTCAGCGCGCCGAAGGCGCCGTCCCCCGGGCCGCATTCGGAGCACGTGCCGAAGACGAACCCTGCCAGCCTGGAGAGCACGCCGGCCAGTTTCAGCTGTGTGAGCATCCGATCGATCCGGTAGTACTCCTCGTTGACGTCTTCGCAGAAGAAGATCGCGCCGTCCCACGATGGCAGGTACGGCGATCCCCCAATCGTCGTGAGGACGGTCAGGTTCCCGCCCAGCAGGCGGCCTCGCGCCTTGCCGCCCGTGATCGTCATCGGGCGGTTGTCGATCGGGGTCAGCACGTTTCGCTCGTTGAGCTCACGCGGGTTCTCGAAGAGGATCGATTCCCCCTGGATCAGCAGGCGCCTGAAACAGTCCACTGAGAACGCATCCCACCGTCCCATACCGTTCGGGCCGTGGAATGTGACGAGCCCGGTCTTGGCGTGTATCGCCAGCAGCAGCGCCGAGATGTCGCTGAACCCGAGCACGACCTTTGGGTTGCGGCGAATGACATCGAAGTCCAGGTAGGGAAGCACGCGGCTGCTTCCCCAGCCGCCGCGGATGGGCAGCACCGCGCGAACGGACGCGTCGGCGAAGAAGCGATTGATGTCCGCAGCGCGATCCTTGTCCTGGCCCGCCAGGTAGCCATGACGGTCGCGCAGGTGCCCGCCCACGAGCACCTTGAACCCCAGCGCCTGGAGCGACTCCCTGGCGATCTCGAGCTCGACGGACTGGAACGTCGCATTCGCCGGGGCCACGAGCCCCACGGTGTCGCCGGCAGCGAGCCGCCGCGGTTTGACGACTGTGAGCCGCTGGGCCCCCGCCCACACGCGGGGCATGCTGCCGGCAACGGCTGCTGCCGCCGCCGCGGATCCGAGAAAGCGTCGACGATTCATGCGACCGATTCTAAGTGGTCACGGGACCACTAAGCCACCCGGCTCCTCGCCGCGCGCCGCGCGCGCGTCATCGAACACCGATCGGCGGGGGCTGCTATGCTGTGGCCGGGTGACAACAGCTGGATCGTATCGCTTCGGCGCTTTCACCGTGGATGCTGGTTCGTACCGTCTGTCCCGCGGCGCGGAGGTGATCCCGCTCTCCCCGAAGATCATCGATCTGCTGCTGTATCTGGTGACGCGTCCGTCCGCGCTCGTGCCGAAGGACGAGCTGTTCACCGCCCTGTGGCCGGATGTTGCCGTCACCGACAACGCGCTCACGCAGGCGGTCTCGGAGCTGCGCCAGGCGCTCGGCGACGATCCAGCCAGCCCCACCTACATCCAGACCGTCGCGCGCCGGGGCTATCGCTTCATCGCCCCTGTCACGCCCGCATCCCCCCGCGAGCCGGAGCCGCGCGAGGAGGACGAACGGGGCCACGCCGCCGGCGAGGCGCCGGCCATCGCGGTGATGGATTTCTCGAACGTGAGCACCGACCGCGAATTTGCCTGGCTCTCGTCCGGGATCGCTGAGACCGTCACGAACGATCTCCGGGCCGCGGGCACCGGGCGGATCATCGATCGCGTCCGTGTTGTCGAGGCTGTGCGGCGAGTGGGAACGGACCTGTCGGCGCTCCGAACCGAGCTGCACATCGATCTCGCCGTCGTCGGCAGTTTCCAGCGTGCGGGCGATCGTCTCCGGATTACGGCGCGGATCGTGGATGCCCGTTCAGGGGTCGCGCTCGCGGACGCGAAAGCGGACGGCGCCCTCGAGCAGGTGTTCGAACTGCAGGACCGCATCGTCGCCCAGTTTGCCGAGACGCTCGCGACCGCGGGACTGGGCGTCCCCCAGCGGCGTACCCGGGAGACCGACAATCTCGAAGCGTACCAGGCGTTCACCGAGGGACGCGTCAGGCTCGAGTCGCTCGATGCGGCGCTCGTCACGGGCGCGATCGGCGACTTCGAGCGGGCGGTCACCCTCGATCCTCGTTACGCCCATGCGCACGTCGCCCTGGGAAACGCGAGATTCTTCCAGTACCAGATGTCGAGACCCAGGAACCAGCCTGATGCGGCGCTGCTCGCGCGCGGGGTCGACCATGTCCGTCGCGCGATCGAGCTGGAGCCGGATCTCGCGGAGGCGCACGCAACGCTCGCGTTCCTTCTCGTCAGCTCCGCGCGCTTCAAGGAGGCGGCCGCGGCGGCGCGACGTGCGGTATCGCTCGAGCCGGGATACTGGGGACATCATTTCCGTCTCGCACACGCGCAGTGGGGCGGCGATCGGCTCCGCACCCTCGCGCGCGCGATGGAGCTGAACCCGGACTTCCCGTTTGCTCACTTCTCGGCCGCGATGGTCCACATCGCTCGAGGTGCGCTCGATCGCGCGGAATCCGTCCTGCGGGAGGGCACGATCGTCCAGGATCGCCAGGCGCACCTGCGCCAGCGATATCCGGCGAAGGGGCTGCACTGGCTGCTCGGGCTCGTCCGGCTCGCGCAAGGCGATCTCGACGAGGCTCGCGCGGAGTTCGACCGGGAGGTCGTCGCCGGTCCGTCGCAGCTTTATGCCGCTGAATTCGCGATGAACGCGTACGACGGAAGCGGATTCGCCGCGCTCGCGGACGATCACCCGGCAGGCGCCGTTCCCATGTTCCGTCGGGCGCTGGAGCTCTATCCCGCCCATGCCCGATCGCTCGTCGGCCTCGGCGCCGCGCACGCCGCCCACGGCGACAAACGGGCGGCTGACGCCGCCTTCAAGCAGGCCGCCGGCGCGATCGAGGCCCTGCGTCTCGGCGGACGCCACGGTGAGGCCACAATCGCGGAGGCCTTTCAGCACGCCGTGTGCGGCAGGCCGGCGGAAGCCGTGGATGCCCTGAAACGGCTCGTGGCGCAGCCGGAACTGCCGTTTTCGGGGTGGACCATCCCTATAGAACCCCTGTTCGCACCGCTCGCGAAAGGGCGCGAATTCAAGGCCGTCCTGGCGACCCTCGCCTCCCACGCCCGCTGAATTCACGCTTCTTCAGCGTCTCCTCACGACTCCTCACTGACCCGGGCCGTATCGTGTTGCCATGGCTGGCGGCACATCGGCATATCCGTTCTCGTCCCTGCTTCCGAAGGCCGATGGCGCGGCGTCGCGGCTGCCCCTGGACGTCAACGACGTCCACTCCCAACTGAACCCCACGACCGTCCGCCGGGTCGAGCAGGTGCGCTCCGTCCAGGCCCTCCAGCAGGTCGTTCGGGAGGCCTCGGACGCCGGCCTCGGCATCGCGATCGCTGGAGGACGGCACGCCATGGGAGGCCAGCAGTTCCGTACCGACGACGTCGTCGTTGACACGAGGGCCCTCTGCCGCCCCGTCGATCTCGATGTCGAGCGTGGCCTGGTGACGGTCGAAGCCGGAATCGACTGGCCCAGACTGATCAATCACCTGCTCTGGGCCGGCGCCGGCGAGGAGGACGCCTGGAGCATCATCCAGAAGCAGACGGGCGCCGACCGGCTGACCATCGGCGGAGCGCTCTCGGCAAACATTCACGGCCGCGGACTGCGCCTTCGTCCCGTCATCGCCGACGTCGAGGCCTTCGATCTCGTGGACCACACCGGCGCCCTCGTCACCTGCAGCCGAACGCTCAATCCAGAGTTGTTCTCTCTGGCCATCGGCGGGTACGGTCTCTTTGGCGTCATCGCACGGGTCACGCTGCGGCTTGCGCGCCGACGACGGCTGGTGCGGAGGGTGTCGATCGCGTGCATCGACGACTTACCCGCGCTGTTCGAAGACCGAATCCGCGACGGCTTCGAGTACGGTGATTTTCAGTTCGCCACCGACCCCTCGTCGGCCGGTTTCATGCACTCGGGTGTCTTCTCGTGCTACCAGCCGGTCGAGAGTCCCGCTCCGGCGCCGGATCATCATCGTTCGCTGTCGACCGCTGACTGGCAGCGGCTGCTCCTGCTCGCGCACGTCGACAAATCCCGCGCATTCGAGGAATACGCGCGTTTCTACCTCTCGACCGACGGTCAGCATTACTGGTCGGACACGCACCAGCTCGCGTCATACACGGACGGCTATCACGACGCGCTCGACCGTCAGCTGAACGCGACGGTCAAGGGCAGCGAGATGATCTCCGAGCTGTACGTGCCGAGGGATGTCCTTCCGGCCTTCATGTCCGCGGCGCGCGACCTGGCGCGAACGCACGCCCTGAACATCATCTACGGAACGGTTCGCCTCATCGAGCAGGATGACGAGAGCGTGCTCGCGTGGGCCCGACAACCGTGGGCCTGCGTTGTCGTGAATCTTCACGTCGATCACTCTCCGGAGGGCCTCCGCAAGGCGGCCGAGGATTTCCGCCGCCTGATCGACGCCGCGGCGGAGCACGGAGGCAGCTACTACCTGACCTACCACCGCTGGGCGACCGCCGGGCAGGTCGAGCGGTGCCACCCGCGGATGCGGAAATTTATCGCGCTGAAACGGGCTCACGATCCACGCGCCGTGTTCACGAGCGACTGGTACGGCCACCACGTCCGCCTGCTGGGCGAATCCGCCCCGGAGAAACGATGATGACCCGACTGATGGCGATTCTGAGTGTCTGTCTGATCCTTTCGCAGCCGGGTCGGGCGCTGGCACAAACGCCCGAAACACGCCGCCCGGTGACGCGGTGCGAGCTCGTGCTGCGCGACGGCTCCCGTCTCTTCGGGATCGTCGTCAGCGAGAACGCATCCGAAGTGGTGTTTCAGACCGAGGCGGGCTCGACCGTGACCGCCCAGCGCGTCGAGATCGCGTCGCTCAAGAGGATGACCGGCGTGGTCGTGGACGGCGAGTTCCTGCCGCCGGATCCGAACGCCACGCGGCTGTTCTTCGGCCCGACCGGCCGCTCGCTCGCGAAAGGCCAGGCCTATTTCGGCGTCTATGAGTTCGTGATGCCCTTCGTCCAGGTCGGCGTCACCGACCGCTTGTCCATCGGCGGTGGAACGCCGCTCATGTTCGGCCTCAACGACGAAGGGGATCGGCCATTCTGGATCACGCCCAAGCTGCAGCTGTTGAATCGAGCACGGACGCAGGTCGCCGTCGGGACCTTCCAGGTCTTGAATCCTCACGGCGACGGGGGTGGCGTCGGATACGTCGTGGGCACCCACGGCGACAGCGGCGGATCCTTTACGGTGGGAGCGGGGCTCGCCTATGGGAATGAAGGCGGTCGGGCGGGGGTGGTGATGATTGGCGGAGAACGTCAGGTCAAGCGCAGTCTCAAGCTGATTACGGAGAGCTACATCTGGAAGGGCGGCAAAGGCATGGCGTCCGGGGGCGTCAGATTTTTCGGGGATCGGCTGTCCGCAGACCTCGCGATCGCCATCCCGATAGGGGCTGAGGATCTGTTCGCCTTCCCGATGATCAACTTTGTCTACATGTTCAAGTGATGCGGGTCTGTAGACGGTTCAACAAAGACCAGGACACGGACAAAACGGATAACACGGAAGAACGCGGATCAAGAGCACTGCGGGTGGGCAACTGTTAATACAGTGCGATATGCAGTGTGCTGGCCGCCGCCGGCCTGCGGGGTGAGCGCGACTGAGATCGAGAATGCGAACACTGCTGCTCCCTCACGTGCTCGCATTCTTGATCTCAGCCGCACTCACGGCGCGAAGCGCCGCGGCCATCCCGATTGTGGACGCCGTGTCCGATCCGTGTGCATCTGTGCTCGTCCGTAGCATCCGTGTCCCGGAAGACTGCGGCCTATCTCGGTGAGTCGTAGATCGCCTTCGACAGCGCTGCCATCAGCGCGGCGCTCTTGTCGAGATCGTCGATGCCGCGCACGAGCAGCACCAGCACATACGGCTTCGGCGCATAGACGATGGCCGCATCGTGATGAATGCGTGTAATGTTGCCGGTCTTGTGCGCGACGACAGTGCCGGCCGGGACACCCGCCTTGATCGCGTTGGGGGACGCCTTTTGTCGTTCGAGAACGCGGACCATCTCGGCGTCAGACGACTTGTCCACCGCGCGGCCTTGCGCGACACGTTCGAAGAGAACCAGCAACGCGCGGGCAGTGGTGGTGTTGTTCAGTCCCTTGTCGAAGGCCTTCTGGTCCTCGACGCCGCGCAGCACGTGCATGCCGTCGGCCCCCAGGGCAGTGACCGTGCGTCGGATGTTCTCGACACCAAGCTTCTCGATCAGGAGATTGGTTGCGAAGTTGCTGCTGACGGTGATCATCGCCTCGCACAGCTGCCTGAGTGTCAGCGTCCGGCCGAGAGCCGCGACTACGTCCTTGTCCGCCGGATCATCTTCGGCGAGGACGTACCGGCTGCCATCCACGATGCTGTGGAATTCATTGACGATGGGGAGAGGATCGCCGAGCGCGAGCGTGCCTGCGTGGGCCTGGCGGAAGAGCTCGATCATCACGGGCACTTTCATCGTGCTCGCGGCATGAAACGCAGTGTCCGCGTTGATGCGCACGTCGGTGCGTCCGTCGAGCGTCCGGTACGCGACGGCGACTTCGGCCCCGCTGTCCGCAATGATCCGGGCCAGCGTGGTCTCGAGGGAGGACGCCGGCAGACTGCGCACCTGCGCGAGCAAGGCCGCCGTGAAGAGCGCCGTGAGCATGGGGGGTCGCGGCCGATCAGCGAATGGATTCTGCCAGGCTGCCCCACGTCTCGGGATCCTGCGACACCAGCGTGCTGAGATAGAGCGACACGTCAGGCTGCGGGTACTGGGTCGCCAGTTCCTCGGCGGCCGCGCGGAGCTTGTCGGGCTCTGGCTTGGTGGTGTTCTCTTCGCTGATGAGCCCGTCTTCGTGGATGATGCCGAGGCTGTCGAGAAAGGCGCCCATCATGGGACGCTGGCGTTCGAGGTGGTAGTTCACGAGCGCGCGTGCCGCGACGGCGTCCGAGATGACGGGCAGCGTCGACAGGTACTTCGCCTTCTTCTCCAGCGGCAATCCGATCACGCTCTTCGCGCGGAACTTCATGTGCGACGCGAGCGCGGCAACTGCCTCGAGCTGCTGCTCGGTCGACTGCTCGTCCGACCAGAAGAGCTCCGCGGCGGCCACCCGCCGTTCGGAGGACATCTGCTTCCACAACTTCGAGGGTCTGAACTCGGTGAAATCCTGCGTCATGCGTCGATCTTAACGTAAGTTCTGCCGCCCTTCTCATGCCTTCGAGTGATCTCCGCCCAAGGGCCAGAGGACGAGGCGCAAGGTGCGAATGATAGAGTGAGAGGCCGATGTCCGCGCCCGATCGCCTCTTCACACCCCGTTTCTTCGTGATGTGCGGGTTCAGCTTCACGGTGTTTCTTTCGCTGTTCCAGCTGCTGCCGACCGCCCCTTTTCACATCCGCGATCTCGGCGGATCCACGTTCGCGTCGGGTCTGTTCCTCGGATTCCTGACGTACTCCTCGGCGTTGTCCGCGCCGCTCACGGGGGCCATCGCCGACCGCGTCGGTCAGCGGCGAGTGCTCCTCACGTCCAGCATCGCGATTACGGTGTTTTCGATTCTGTACGGAGTGCTGACGGACTATCGATGGATGTTCGCGCTCGTCATCGTCCACGGCATCTTCTGGTCCGGGCTGCTCTCGGCGTCCGCGGCGTACATGACGAACATGCTCCCCGAGCGCCGGCGCGCCGAGGGTATCGGCTACTGGGGCCTGTCAACTGTCGCCGCGCTGGCGGTCGCACCGTCGTTGGGGTTCTGGATTTACCGGCACGGCTGGTGGTGGCTCTGCGGAGTATCCGCGGCGCTGAACATCACGATGGCGATCATCGCGTCGCAGCTTCACGCGACCCCTCCCGCGCCGAGGCCCGCGTCCGGCCCGCGGGAGAGTGTGCTCGAATGGCGCGTCCTCATCATCTCGGGGACGCTGTTTCTCTATTCGTTCGGGTACGGCGGCATCACGAGCTTTACGGCCATGTACGCGGAGGCCAATCACGTCAGGCCACAGGCCATCTACCTGACGACGCTGGCGATTGTCGTGCTGCTCACGCGGCCGATGGCCGGACGTCTGGGGGATCGACTTGGATACCGGCGGGTGTTCCTGCCGTGCCTTGTGCTCATCACCGTCGGTCTGGGTTGCCTCGCGATCGGCGGCACGCGCCCGCTGCTGATTGCGTCAGCGGTGTTTTTCGGAATCGGCTTCGGTACGGCATACCCAGTCTATGTCGGCTACGTGATGAGTGAAGTCACCGCCGCCCGGCGGGGCGCCGCATTTGGGGCGATTCTCGCCGCGTTCGATACCGGTGTCGGCACTGGCTCGACGAGCATCGGCTGGATGATTCAGCACTACGGTTTTCGAAGCGCGTTCGGCGCCGCCGCAACGCTTTCCGCCCTCGCACTCCCGTATTTTCTCCTGGCCGATCGACGCTTCGGAAAGCGGGGAAAGTAGGGGGCGTCTCAAAACCGGCAAAGACGAGCGATCACGAAGATCACCACGGGGACACGGAGCGCACGGAGGGAACGGGCTGGCTTGCCGCTGTTGGTCGGTGGTCGGGCGCCGGCCTTGGCCGGCGCAGAACCGGCAGGGGATCACTCATACACAAGCTCGCGCATGCCCTCTTATCGAGTTGGTGTGTGAGTGATCCCCTACCGGTCTACCGCGCGAAGCGCGGCCGACCACCCGTCCCAGATCGAGGTGGTCGGGCCGCGCTTCGCGCGACCCTCCCAACGGGACTCCGGCAACAAAGCCTGAACGCTGATTTCTGAGACAACGCCCGAAGCCATCCGGGCCTCTCCGTGCGTCTCCGTGCTCTCAGTGACTCCGTGGTGGATCTTTTCCTCCACCCTTTTCACACAACTCCTCCTGACCTCGTGGTCTCCTGTTGACGATTCTTTTGGAGGCGAGTCCTGAACGTCGTTCGAAAGCGAGACCATTACTCGCTCGCAGTTCGAGCCTCGCTACGTGCGGAGCTCGACGATCTCGACATCCGCCCGTCCACCAGCAATCGTCAACCTTGCGATGGACGGCATGAGGTTGAACCGTCGCGGCCCGGCGGCGCCTGGATTGACCACGAGCCGGCCCTCTGCGCGGTGCACGAGCGCCTTGTGCGTATGCCCGTAGACGAGGACGTCAGCCGAGTAGGCCTCGAGCAGCTTCTCGGGGGTCGGACTCCCCAGCTCATGGCCGTGCGAGACATGAACGGTGAGACCGCCGGCCCGGACGATGTGCTGCGCGTCGAGGGGCGGACCCGGCGGATCGACGTTGCCGTAGACCGCGAGGACGGGCGCAATCACCTGCAGCTCGTCCAGGACTGACCGGCCGCCCACGTCTCCTGCGTGCAGGATCCGCGAGACGCCGTTCAGCGCCTCGAAGATGCCCGGACGCACAAGGCCGTGTGTATCCGAGACGAGCCCGATTATGATGACCTCGTCACCATGCGCCTGTGCGACGTTCATTGCCACTTGTTCTCGTCCCGGTTCCTCGAACTGCTGACTCAGGGCATTCGCGACTTGCCGGACACCGGCCGCGCAACCGCAGTATCGCACCGCGTGGGATGGAACGATCCGGGCACAATCGAGGAGCTGGCTGACCGCTGGGTCGCCGAACTGGACAGGCACAACGTTTCGAAGGTCGCTCTGATTGGAAGCATCGCCGGCGACGAAGAGTCGGTCTTCGCCGCCGTCCGCAGGCACCCCACGAGGTTCATCGGCTTCTTCATGTTCAACCCTCTGCAGGGAGATGTGCGGACCCGGCTGTCGCGCGTCCTCGGCGAGCAGGGCCTCAGCGGAGTCTGCCTCTTCCCCGCGATGCACGGGTACCGGCTGGACGACGAGCGCGTGCGGGATGTCTTTGCCGCGGCGCAGGCCGGCGGCGCGGTGGTGTTCGCGCACTGCGGCGTGCTGAGCGTGGGTATCAGGAAGAAGCTGGGCCTGCTCTCGCCGTTCGACATGCGCCTGGGCGATCCGCTCGCGCTGGCCGCGACCGCCGCACGGTTCCCGAATGTCCCCGTCATCGTGCCGCACTTCGGCGCGGGGCTCTTCCGCGAAGTGCTCATGGCGGCGGACCAGTGCCCGAACATCCACCTGGATACCTCCAGCTCGAACCGGTGGTTGAAATACCATCCGGGCCTGACGCTCGAAGCCGTGTTCCAGCATGCCGTCGCCGTCGTCGGAGCCGAGCGCGTCGTCTTCGGGACGGACTCGTCGTTCTTCCCACGGGGATGGCTGGAGCCTGTGTATGCGGCGCAGGATGCTGCGGTGCGCGCAGCGGGTCTCGCCGACGCCGACAGGGCGCTCATCTTCGGCGACAATTTCGACCGATTGTTCCGTTAGGACGGGATTCGGGATTCGCTCGCCTCCGTTCGCTGATCGGTGCGAGCTACGGCGGCCGGGCATCTCCCAGACATCATCGAAACAGGAGTCTCTTCTCGTGCGTTTCACATCCAGACTGTCGGTCCTCTCGCTCGGCACTGCTGCGCTTCTCGTCGTGGCCACGCAGGCGCGGCAGCAGCCGGCGCCGGCGGATCTTCTGCTCACGAATGCCACGGTCGTCACCGTGGACGAGCAGACGCCGCAGGCCGAAGCCGTTGCGGTCCGTGGCGACAAGATCATTGCGCTTGGCACCAGCGCGGACCTCAGGAAATACGCGGGTCCGGCCACTCAGGTCATCGACCTGCACGGGCAGCTGGTCATCCCCGGCTTCATCGAGAGTCATGGTCACTTCTCAGGAGTGGGAGAGGCGCAGCTGCAGCTGAAACTGATGGAGACGACCAGCTGGGACGAGATCGTCGCGCAGGTGGCGGCGGCGGTCAAAACGTCAAAGCCCGGAGAGTGGATTGTCGGAAGGGGATGGCACCAGGACAAGTGGACGAGGCGTCCGGATCCCGCCGTCGAAGGATTTCCGACGCACGCCTCGCTGGACGCCGTGTCGCCGGACAATCCTGTCGTGCTGACGCATGCGAGCGGCCATGCGACGTTCGTGAATGCGAAAGCGATGGCGATCTCTGGCATCACACGCGCGACGCGCAACCCGCCGGGCGGGGAGATCCTCAAGGATGGAAGCGGGGAGCCGACCGGACTCCTGCGCGAGACCGCGGCAGGACTGGTCCGCATGACCGGGCGTGACACGGCTCGCGCCCGCAAAGGACTGGAGCTCGCATCGGCGGAGGTGCTGTCGAAGGGAGTGACCTCATTCCAGGATGCAGGTTCGTCGTTTGCGACGATCGATCTGATGGAGGCGATGATCGACGAACGGCGCATCGGCGTCAGGCTCTGGGTGATGGTCAGCGATCGCAACGCGTTGCTCGCGGAAAAGCTGAAGCAGTACCGGATGATCGACTATGGGGAGGGACATCTGACTGTCCGGGCGATCAAGCGCGTCATGGACGGCGCACTGGGCTCGCGCGGCGCCTGGCTGCTGGAGCCGTACAGCGACAAGCCAGACAGCGTCGGGCTCAACACCACGCCGATCGAAGCGATCGACGAAACCGCGCACCTGGCGCTGCTCAACGACTACCAGCTGTGCGTGCACGCCATCGGCGATCGCGCGAATCGCGAGACGCTGAATCTCTTCGAGCGGGCCTTCAAGGCGAACCCCTCGAAGCGGAACGTGCGCTGGCGTGTCGAGCACGCACAGCACCTGAGTCCAGAGGATATTCCACGCTTCGGGCAGCTCGGCGTGATCGCCTCGATGCAGGGCATCCACGCCACGTCCGACGCCCCATATGTGCTGGAGCGGCTCGGGCCGAAGCGGGCGGAGGAGGGGGCGTATGTCTGGCAGAAACTGATGAAGAGCGGGGCCGTCGTCGCGAACGGCACCGACGCGCCCGTCGAGGATGTCGACCCGATTGCGAACTACTACGCGAGCGTCACGCGGAAGACGAAAGCGGGGACGGTGTTTTATCCCGACCAGCGTATGAGCCGGATGGAAGCGCTGAAGTCCTACACGCTCAATGGCGCGTATGCGGCGTTCCAGGAAGATACGCGCGGGTCGCTGGCGATCGGAAAGCTCGCGGACATGACGGTCCTGTCGAAAAACATCCTGACAGTTCCGGAGGATCAGATCCGTACCGCGCAGGTCGCGTACACGATCGTGGGTGGGAAGATTCTCTACCGGCGCTGAGCGCCGTCAGAGTGTGTAATCGGACGACCGGGGTCTGACCCCAGTGTCCGGAATCGGACAGCTGGGGTCTGAAGGGTTCAGCGCGCGCCGACGGGTCTTCCGCGCTGCACCTGCGGGGCGTTCTGCGGAACATGGCGACGGAACTGCTCGAAGAAGCGGCTGCAGGCCCGGTGGAACCGCTCGCCCAGCTGACGCCCGGTTTCGTCCGGCGCCGGCCCAAGGCGCGTCCACGCCGCCTGCGCGTTGCGTACTTCCTCCGCCATCGCCCGCCACTTGGTCTCTTCTCCCGCCCGCCCGCCGATCGTGTTGGACGCGAGCGCCTCGCGCAGCATCGCCGCGAGCGACTGCGATGACGTGGGCGCGGCCGCGGCATCCTTGAGGAAGCCTTCGACCTTCTCGCAGAGCTTCTCCATCTTCCGGCGGTTCGCATCCGTGTCGAGCTCGGTGCCGCGGAAGGCCTCGGGATAGGCGGCAATCAACCGTTCGAGGGCTCCCATGAAGCGCGCGCTCAATGGATCCGCCCCCTGGCGTACCGCGGCCGCCGACTGGTTCCAGCGGTTGCGGAGCGAGCGAACGCGCTCCAGGAGGGCCGCATTGTCGAAGGGAGACGGCGCCGGCGGCGCGATGTCGCCCATGACCTCGGGGATGCTCAGCTCCGACTGGTCGCTCCGGCCTGCGGACACCAGCGCCTCGAGCTCGGTGACGAGCGCTTCGCGATCGGCCTGCCGCACCTCGAGCTCGATCTCATCCCGGCGCTTGTAGCGGTCGAAGAACGTGTCGCATGCCAGGCGGAACCGCTGCCACAACGCTTCGGACTTCGTGCGCCGCACGGGTCCGACATTCTTCCATTCGGCCTGAAGGCGCCGAATCTCCATGGCGGCGCGGTCCCACTCGGTGGACGCTGCGAGCTCCTCGGCGCGCGCGCAGAGGGCCTCCTTGCGCGCCTGGTTGGCCGCCCATGTGGCCTTCCGCAGGGCGAGATCCTCGTTCCGCCGCGTGAAGAAGGCGTCGCACGCCTCACGGAATCGTTTCCACGTGGCGCGGGTGTCCTGCCTGGGCACCGGGCCGACTTCCTGCCACTCGGCCTGGAGCTTTTTCAACTCGTCTGCGGTCTTGATCCAGTCGGTCGACGGCGCAAGCGCTTCGGCGCGCTCGATCAACGCGATCTTCCGCGCGAGATTGCCCTTGCGCTCTTCCACGCGCTGCGCAAAGAACTCCCGGACCTTGACCTGGATCGGATCCGCGGCCTGACGGTAGCGATGCCACAGGGCCTGCGCCTGGGCGCGCGGCGCTTCAGCCGCCTGCTTCCATCGCTCCTGGACCTCATGGAGCTCGCGAGCCACGTTGTCGAGCTCCTCCGGCTTCACTCCCTCTGGCGTGTCGAACCCGTACTTCGCGCGAAGCGCCTCGGTCCTGGCGATGAGCTCTTCCTGGACGGCTGCGTTCCCGAACCGCTTCCACTCGTCCAGCTCCCGAAGCTCGTGGACCTTCGGGGCAATCACGCCCTGCGCGGCCTTGAGGCGCTCGATAAGGGCCTGCTGTTCGCGGCCCGGGAGGTGCGGCGCGTCAATCGCCGCGCGGAGCTCGCGCGCGATGCGTTCCGCCTCCCGGAGCGTCACATCTTCTGCCGCCGCCCGCGCCGTGGCGCGCTCGATCAGCTGCTCGATGCGCTGGACCTGCTGGCGGAGCGTGCGCTCCGCTGCGGCCCGGCCTTCTTCGGCCCGGAGCCGGACCCGCGCGTCGGCCGACGCGTAGCGCTCGGCAGTCGACGGATCGACGACGTCGCACTTCGATTGCAGCGACGCCCATTCACTCTGCACGGCGGTCCAGGCTTCGTCCGAGTACCTGATCTTCGGCGGAGAGCCGCTCCGCTTCGAGCGACAACTCCTCCAGCCGCGCATTGGTGCGCGCGCCGTTCAGATGATTGTCATGGCGCTCGACGGCCAGCCGCGACGCCTCGAGGAAGCGCGAGTGCAGCTGCTGATCCGCAGCGTCCTCCGACGGCTCCGGCAGGCCTTCCCACTCGGCGCGCGCCGCGGCGAGCTCATCGAGCGCGGCCTCCGCCGCGGCATGCTCGAGCCGTTCGCAGAGCGACACGCGCACCGCGCGCAGGGCGGCGGCGTGCTCCGCGGCGGCGCGCTGCTCGGCCTCGGCGCGTTCATGCGCCGCGATCCCCGTTCTCGCGGTCTCGACCAGTGCGCCGAAGCGCCCGGCGGTGTCGGGATCGAGCTCGAACGTCGCGCTTGCCGTCACCTGGCTCCATTCAGCCTCGGCATCCCCGATCTCGCGTGCCGCATTCGGCAGGGCCGGGTTCGCCGCAATCGCCTCCACGCGTGCCACGATCGACGCGACGCGCTGCTGCCATTGTTCCATCGCCATTCGCCGGGCCATTTCCGCGTCCTGCATCGCCTGCAACATCGCGCGGGCGCGCTTCGAGACCGCCTTGTTCTTCGCCTTCGCCAGCACGGTTTCGAGCGTGCCGCGAGCCGCGGCCTCGTCCATTTCGCTGTCCCCGAGGCACTTCTCGAGCGCGGCAAGCCCGGCGTCCCGGTGATCGGTCTTGAGGGCGATGTTCAGCAGTTCCGGCCCCTCGCTGACGCGGGCTACCGCGTCGAGAGCCGTTTGGGGGTCGCCGGCGTGACGTGCGACGCTGCCGAGCATCTTCTGCTCGTGCACGCGGCCGAGCGCGGCCGCACGGATCGTGTCGTGGGGAGAGGATTTGGCAATCGTCGCGAATTGCCTGGGATCGTCGAGTCCTTCGAGCGCCTGTGCGGCGGAGGCGTCCGTGTCCGACGGCCCTGTCGCAATCGCGACGAGGCGGTCGGTGATCTCCCGGCGCAGATCGGCATCCACTTCCGAGCGGGCGAGGGTCGCCAGCACTCCGGCGTCCGACAGATACGCGACGGCTGCGCGACGGACACGCACGTCCTCGTCGGTACGCGCCAGATCGGCAATGACGTCCCGGTGTTCCTCGTCGTCCGGCACCTCAGGGATCGACGCGGCCCGGATCGCGGCATCCGCATGCTTCCATCGCGGCTGTGGCTTGAATCGGTCTAGAAAAGACATCGCGAGCCCTGCAGTCGCGAACCGCATCTGGCCGTTCCCGTTTCCCGAGCGTCCATCGAGGACGTCGAGACGGTCCTGCCGGCCACCGACGATTCCGACTTCGTTAACCGCTGGATTCCTGGGTGAGCCACTCGGCGATTTCCTCGCGGGACATCCGGTGATCGTCGTTGAGATGCACGATCATCGAGGCCAGGGGCAATCGCTTGGGGCAGCCCACGGGGCACTTCTTGGTCATCTCATCCAGGCAACGGAACAGCCGTTCGAGATGGTCCGGGATCAACTTTCCATGCTGGCGCGGCAGGTGGTAGACGCCTTCGTAAACCGCCCCGAGGGCGCACGAGCCCCCCTGCTCGTCGAAGTAACTGCCGAAGCACTGCGGCCCGCGCGAGGACCCGGCCCTGATGAAATCGGCCAGCTCGCGTTGTTCGGTCTGGAGGTCTGTGACCATGCCGGTTCTCCCCCTGCGCGAGAATGCGCATGTGATGATGCGATTTGCGTGCCGTGACCGGGATTGAATTCAGGCCCGGATTGACGTGCGGCGCAGCGACAGCCTAACATGCCGGATCCATCGGGTTGAATCCCCGCGCCATGGAGTTGTATGCGGACCTCCCATCGATTATGGCTGCTCATCGCCATTCTTTCTGTCGCAGCCGGTTGGAGTCCAATGCTCCCGGGTTCCGTAAATGTCTTACGCGGAGCGGTTGTCGAGGCTGACGTTCGACAGGCCTCGGCGCCGAACCGGCCGGACCCGCGAGACCCCAATCAGGCCGTTCAGGCCCCCCCGCTGCAGGCACCCGCGCCGACGCCCGCCCCCGGCAATCCCGTGGTCACCGTCTCCACCTCCTTCGGCGACATCACAATCGAGCTGTTCAAGGGGCTTGCACCGGTGTCGGTCGAGAACTTCCTGCAATACGCGACCGAGGGGTTCTACGCGGACACGGTCTTCCATCGCGTCAAGGCGGGGTTCATGATTCAGGGAGGGGGATTCACGGAGTCGCTCGCCGAGAAACCGACGCGGCCGCCGATTCAGAACGAAGCGACCAACGGGCTGCGGAACGCCCGGGGGACAGTCGGGATGGCGCGACTGGCGGCGCTCAGAAGCGCCACCGCGCAGTTCTACATCAACGTCGTCGATAATCGGCGGCTGGATCATACAGGCTATGCTCCAGACGAGTTCGGGTACGCGGTCTTCGGGCGTGTCCTCTCAGGCATGGACGTCGTGGACCGGATTGCCGCCGTTCCGACGCGGTCGACGGCAGGCATGGACGATGTGCCGGTGGAGCCTGTCATAATCAAGGGCGTTGCCGTCCAGAAGGAGCCGCGCATGTAGGGCCGCCCGCCGCGCGAGCTCCCGGGTGATCACAATCAGCAGCAATCAGCATTTCCATTGTCCCGCCCCCTCTTCATCATCTTTCTGACGACGTTCGTCAATCTCGTCGGCTTCGGCATCATCATTCCGCTGCTGCCGTTCTACGCCCAGACGTTCGGCGCGTCTCCGCTCGTCATCGGGTTGCTGTTCGCCTCGTTTTCGCTGAGCCAGCTGATCGCGTCGCCGCTTCTCGGCGATCTCTCAGATCGCTGGGGCCGGCGTCCGGTGCTCATCTTCAGTCTGCTCGGAACGGTCGTCAGCTTCGTGATGATGGCGATGGCGAACAGCCTGGCGATGCTGTTTGCGGCGCGGATTGTGGACGGACTCTCCGGAGGCAACATCACGACCGCGCGGGCCTACATCGCGGACGTCTCGACCGAGGAGAACCGGGCGAAGGCGTTCGGCCTGCTTGGTGCGGCATTCGGTCTCGGGTTCATCGTCGGCCCCGCACTGGGAGCCGCGTTTTCACATATCAGCTACACGGCGCCGATCTGGGCCGCCGCGGCGATTACGGTCGTCGCCGTCGCGATGGCGTGGTTCTGGCTGCCCGAAACTGTGCACCGGACGGAGGCCGGCCGTTCACCGTGGCAGGCTCTCGGGGAGCTCTGGGGGCGTCCGCACCTTCGACTGCTGTTCACCATCGACTTCGTGTACTGGACGGCGTTCGCGGTGTACCAGACGACGTTCGCGCTCTTCGGCGCCAGGCGATTCGGGTTCGACGCCGCCCACATCGGCTATCTGTTGAGCGCCTTCGGCGTCCTCGGCGTCGTCGTGCAGGGGGGAATGGTCGGTCCGATCGTTCGCGTGCTGGGAGAGCGCCGCACGCTGAGCACGGGGCTGCTGTTCGCAGCCGTCGGCTGGGGCGGCAGCGCCCTCACGCATTCGCTCCCCGTGTTCGTCTTCATGCTCGTGCCGGGCGCCATCGGCATCGGTTTGTGCAACGCGACCCTCAGCGCCCTTGTGAGCAAGGCCGCCGGTCCACACGAACAGGGCCGGGTGCAGGGGGCGGCCGGCGCGCTCGAAAGCCTCGGGAGGACGATGGGTCCGGTGTGGGGGAACGGATCGCTGCAACGTTTCGGTGAAGGCAGCGCGTATGGGTCCGCAGCGATCGCGCTCGTCGGCGCCGCGGTTCTTGCGCTGCGGTATCACCCGGACCCGAAGGTCCCCGCCGTCGCGCCTGTGAAGCAGGAAGACCTCTCGGGGGCGTGACCCCCCTTCACTCCTGCTCGAGCGCCGCCAGTTCCCGTTCGAGCCGCGTGACCAGATCGTCGAGCTGCTCGATGACCGCCATGACGGTATCCGGCTGCGCGAGATCGACCCCCGCCTTTTTCAGCTGTTCCATCGGATAGTCGTTGCCGCCGGACTTGAGAAGCGACAGGTAGCGATCGCGCGAGTCGCTGGCGCCGCTTCCGTGCATGATTTCCCGCGACAGGCGCGCGGCCGACGCGAAGCACGTCGCGTACTGATAGACGTAGTACGGCGAGTTGAAGAAGTGCGGAATCCGCGCCCACGTGATGCCGGTGAAGGGATTCATGTCGAGCGCATCGCCGTAGTAGTCCTTCAGCAGGGCGCTGTACGTCTCCGTCAGGATCTCTGACGTGATCGGGTGATCCTGTTCCGCAAGACGATGGGCGCGGAGCTCGTAGTCGGCGAACATGACCTGCGTGAAGAACGTGCCGGTGATGTTGTCGATGGCGTGCTGCAGCAGGACGATCCGCTCGACCGGGTCCGTCGAGTGCTTCAGCATGTACTCGAGCAGGAGCGCCTCCGTGAGCGTCGAAGGGACCTCCGCGACGAAGATCGTGTAGTTCGAATACACGAACGGCTGCGACTCGTGGGACAGGATGGTGTGCATCGAGTGCCCCATCTCGTGCGCCAGCGTAAAGACGTCGTCGAGCGTGTCGTTGTAGTTCAGCAGCATGTACGGATGCGTGCCGTACACCGGGGCCGAGTACGCGCCCGAGCGTTTACCCTCGTTTTCGTAGACGTCGATCCAGCGGCCGAGAAAACCTTCGCGCATGCGCGCCTGGAACTCGGCGCCCAGCGGTTCCACCGCGGCCACGATCCAGTCGAGCACATCGTCGTACTGGTATTTCTTGTCGAACGTGACGAGGGGAATCGAGAAGTCGTACACCTGGTACGAGTCGACTCCCAGAACCTTGCGCCGCAGCCGATGATAGCGGCGCAGGGGCTCGACGCCGGCGCGGGTCGTGGAGATGAGGTTTTCCACGACCGACGGAGGAATGTTGTCGCCGTGCAGGGCGGCATCGAGCGTGCTGGCGTAGCCGCGGGCGCGCGCCTGGAACCAGTCGCGCTGGCAGACGCCGTTGTACAGCGTCGCGTAGGTGTTGAGCGCCGCGTTGTAGGTTTCGTGCAGCGCCACGAACGCCGCCTTGCGATCCGACTGCTCGCGCCGGGTTGCGAGGAGCGCCCGATACTGTCCGTAAGAAACCGTGACCTCTTCGCCGGTGGACAGGGTGATCTTCGGGAACCTGGCGTCCGCCGTGGAGAGCGCCCAGTATGCGTCGTTCGGAGCGGAGGCCAGGCGGCTGGCCAGCGACATCAGCTTCTCGCCGTGCTCGTCGAGCACGTGTTCCTGCTGTCGGTAGAGGTTCTCGATCACGAACCGGTAGACAGTCAGCTCGGGTGAGCCGTCCATCCAGCCGCGGACTCTTTCCAGCGGAATGGAGAGCAGTTCCGGGTTGAACCACGATTCCGCCTGCGCGATACGAGCAAACAGAATCTGGACCTGCTGACGTTTTGCGTTCACGAGGTTGTCGCGCTGGTCTTCGTCGGTACTGGAGCGACGGGTAGTACCAGACCCGGTAGGCGAGTTGTCCCATCTCCTCGGAGAGCCGGAACGCCTCGAGCAGCCGGTCAGGGCCGCCCCCCAGCGTGCCTTTCAGCGCCGTGTAGTGCGCGATCATGCCTTCGAGCGTCTTGTAGCCTGCCTCCCAGGCCGGCCAATCCGGGAAGATGTCGGCCAGGTTCCACTTGAATCGCTCGGGAATCTCTCCGCGCAGGCGGCTGCGGGCGGGCGGCTCAGCCGGAGTGGTGTTCGAAGAAGTGGTCGCAGAAGAAGACATCCGATCACTATACCGGAAGCGTGCTTCCCACGAAGGTGAGTGGACGGAGGACGTGCGGCCCGGTGCGGATGCCTCAGTCGCGGATGGTAGAGTTTCAGCCAGGAGGCGGGGTCATGGGGCGAAAACCACACAACTCTTTCGGCCGCGGGCTGGAGCGGCTCGCGACGAGCGTTACGCACTGGACCGGCGGCACCTCCGCGTTCGCAATCGCAGCAGCCACCATCCTCATCTGGCTGATCACCGGACCGCTCTTCGGATATTCGGACACCTGGCAGCTGATTATCAACACCGGCACGACCATCGTGACGTTCCTGATGGTGTTCCTGATCCAGCGCTCGCAGAACAAGGACTCGCTCGCGATTCACCTGAAGCTGAACGAGATCGTCGCCGCGCTGGACGGCGCGAGCAACCGCCTGATCGAAGTGGAGTCACTTTCTGAGGACGAGCTCAACCTGCTTCGCCGGCACTATCACAAGCTCGTGACGATGGCGGCTCGCGATGTCACGTTGACGCAGTCACACTCTGTCGAAGAAGCCGGCGTGCGGCACAGGAGGAAGGCCGGAGCCCCGAGCAGTAAGCCGGAAACGAAGACGGACACCGGGACGAACACGAACACAGCGACCAGGACGGAGACTTAGTGTCCTGACCGCGTGGTTCGCGACATAATTCCCGGGCGGGGCATCCCTTCTCCACCCCACCGCGCAAAACACGCGCGGCGGGGGCCCCGGCCTGGCGGCGTTGCTCCTCCCTCAAATACGGCCAGTATTCTCGGTCGTCGCGCCTAGCCAGCCGGGCGCCGCGCTCCGGGACTTATGCACGATCCACGCGGTCAGGACACTAGACGGACTCGAGAAAATCCCCCGCCGCCTCGGCCACGGCGTCGTTCCATTCATGTCCGCCCTCGAATTCGACGGCGCGAACTCTCGGTCCAGGCGTGCGCTCCGCGAGAGCGTTCAGGTCCGCTCTGAACTTCTGTGCGGTGAGCCACTCGTCGCGCGCGCCCCGTGCGAGCAGCACGAACGGGAACGCCGCGTCCTGATCCAGCAGCAGTTCCGGCGGCACGTCGCCGCCAACCGCAATGACGCCCGCGGCGGGACGACGTCCTCTGACCGCGGCCCGGAAGGCCATGGCCACGCCTTGCGAGAAACCCGCAAAGACGATCTTCGTGGACGCATCGTGGGGGACCGTGTCGAGCGCCGCATCGACGTACTCGATGTTGTCGGCGATGGCGGCCTCGCGATCCTGGCTCGTCATCCAGCTTGCCACGACCTCTTCGCTGCGCCCCCGGTAGAACCGGTGGAGCGCCTGGATGGACACGAGCGTCCACCGCGCGGCTCCGGGAATCGCCTGCAGCCGCTCCATCTGGATGACCGCCTGTTCCATGTAGCCATGGAACCCCACGAGGACTCCCCGCGCGGCGGCCGCCCGCGCGTCGCGCACCAGGACGCGGCCATGGGTCGTCGCAGCGATGAGGCGAAGGTCAGACTCAGACATCAGGGGCAGACATCAGCTGTCAGCTGCCAGCTTCCAGCTTCCGGCTTCCAGCTTCCGGCTTCCAGCTTCCGCATTTCCGAACCCCGAGTCCCGAGTCCCGAATCCCGAAATGGGGCCTGGCCCCGCCGTAGCTCCCGCATCGAGCGCAGGCGCAAGTCAGGCCGTCCTCTGTGTCCACGCGGCTACCGCGTCCATGATGCCCGTGAGGACGGGCGCCTGCTGGCTGGCGCCGCCCGGGACTTTGAAGGAGTGGTCGCCTCCCTGGATCTCCTCCAGCGTCGCGTGCTGCAGCGACGGCAGCAGCTGACGAATCTCATCCCCCGAGCCGAAGGCGTCCCGGCTTCCCTGCACGAAGAGCATCGGTTCAGCGATGGCCGGCAGGTGGGCGTCGCGGCGCTGGTCGGGACGCCCCGGCGGATGCAGCGGATAACCCAGGAAGACCAGGCCGGCGAGCGGGCCGGTTCCTCCCTGCGAGGCCACGTGGGAAGCGATGCGTCCGCCCATGGATTTGCCGCCGATGTAGAGCGCCAGTCCCCTGAACTCCGATCGGGCCGACTCGATCGCCTCGCGCCACGCGGCTTCGAGCACGGGCGCGCGGTCAGGCACCTTGCGTCCCGTGCTCATGTAGCCGAAATCAAAGGTCGCGGTGGAGAGTCCCCGCTCAGCCAGTCCGGTGGCGACGCGAACCATGAATGGGCTGGATTGCCCCGCGCCCGCGCCGTGCGCCAGCACGAGCGCGGCCACAGGACGTGCGCTGGGGTACACTTTCATTTTCACCCGGCCAGTATAGGCCGTCAGTTGGAGCTTTCATCGGGTGCCATCATGAGTAAATTTCCTCTGGTCCTCAGTGCCGCGCTGATCCTCTTCGCCTCCCCCGCCCGTGCCCAGCGGCTCCCTGGCAACGTCGTCCCGGAGCACTACGAGATCGCCGTCGAGCCGAACCTCCCGGCGGCGAGTTTTACGGCCACCGAGCGGATTACCGTGACGCTCGAGAAGCCTTCGCGGACGATCACCCTGAACGCTGCGGAGATCACATTCGACACGGTCACCATCGCTGCCGGCGGCAGCACGCAGACCGCCCGCGTCACGCTGGACCCGAAGCGCGAACAGGCCACCTTCACGGTGCCGCAGGTCATTGCCGCGGGGCGCGCCGAGATCGCCGTGAAATACACCGGCATCCTGAACAACCAGTTGCGCGGGCTGTATCTCAGCAAGGCCAACAATCGCCGCTACGCAGTGACGCAGCTCGAGGCGACCGACGCGCGACGCATGTTTCCGTCGTTCGACGAGCCCGCGTTCAAGGCGACGTTCGCGCTGAGCGCCACGATCGACACGGGAGACCACGCGATCTCGAACGGCGCGATCGTGTCCGACACGCCGAGCCCGAAGCCGGGGAAGCACACGGTCACATTCGAGACCACGCCGAAGATGTCGACGTACCTGCTGGCGCTGGCGGTCGGGGACTTCGAATGCTCGTCACGCAGCGCCGACGGGATCCCGATTCGCATCTGCTCCACACCGGACAAGAAGGGGCAGACCGGCCTGGCGCTCGAGGCGGCCGCCGAGATCCTGCGGGTACTACAACCGCTACTACACCGTGAAGTATCCGTTCAAGAAGCTCGACATCGTTGCCGTCCCGGACTTTGCCGCGGGAGCGATGGAGAACACCGCCGCGATCTTCTACCGCGAGACGCTCCTCCTCGCCGATCCGAAAGGCGCGTCGGTCAGGGTCCGCAAGAACATCGCCAGCGTGCTCGCCCACGAAATGGCCCACCAGTGGTTCGGCGATCTCGTGACGATGCGGTGGTGGGACGACATCTGGCTGAACGAAGGGTTCGCCACGTGGATGGCGAGCAAGCCGGTCAAGGCATGGAAGCCCGAGTGGAACATGGAGCTCGAGGAGGTTCAGTCGAACCAGAAAGCGATGGCGCTCGACTCTCTCGAGACGACCCGCGCGATCCGTACCAGCGCATCGACTCCCGACGAGATCGGCGAGCTCTTCGACGCGATCGCGTACGAAAAGGGGCAGCCGTGCTCCGGATGATCGAGGCATGGGTCGGCGAAGAGGCGTTCAGGACCGGCGTCAACGCCTACATCGAACGGTTCAAGTACGGCAATGCCGCCGCAGAGGACTTCTGGGGCACGCTGGCGACGAGCACCGGGAAGCCCGTCGATCGCGTGATGGCCGGCTTCGTGGATCGGCCCGGCGTGCCGATGGTGGATGCGACGGTCAAGTGCGCTGACGGCCGTGGCACAGCGACGGTCAGTCAGGAGACGGCGCCGACCGGCGCCTCGGGGCCCCGCCGCGTCGCCCCGCCGCGCACATGGGACATTCCGGTCTGCATAAAGACGCCAGACGGGAAGACGGCATGCGAGGTCGTCGGCGAGGAGCCCCTGGATGTGCCGCTGGAGTCGTGCCCCGCATATGTGATGGCCAACGCAGGGGCGCGGGGCTATTACCGTGTCGTGAATCCGCCGGCGATGCTTCCGAAGCTTGCGGCAGGCATCACGTCACTGACGCCCGGCGAGCGGATCTCGCTCCTCGACGACGAGTGGGCACTTGTGCTCCAGGGACGGCATGATGTCAGCTCCTTCATGGACCTCGCCGCTGGATTCAAAGGGGAGCGGGACGCGGCGGTCGTCGCCACACTGGTGGCCTCGCTGGGAACCATCGGCGACAACCTGACCACGCCCGGCTCGCGGCCGGCGTACAGTGCGTGGGTCAGCTCGCTGCTGGGGCCGGCACTCGAACGGGTCGGATGGTCGTCCGGTGCCTCCGATAGCGACGAGACCCGCGCGCTTCGCGCGTCGCTCGTCTCGGTACTGGGCGAGGCCGCCGGCGATCCTGCCGTCGTCGCGAAGGCGCGCAGCCTGGTCCTCGAGGAGCTTGCGAAACCAGGCACCGTCGAGCCGACCCTGCTGAACGCCGCTGTCAGAGTGGCGGCCCGGCGTGGTGACGCCGCGCTGTACGCCAAGTATGTCGAGCGTAGCAAAGCCGCGACGGACCCCGAAGAGCACTATCGCTATTTGTACGGGCTCGCCGGCTTCACCGATCCCGCCCTGGTGCGCAGGACGATCGATTACATCGTCGGGCCGGATGTGCGCAGCCAGGACGCCAAGGTCTTCCTGGCGAATCTGCTGGGCAACCCTGACGCGCGGAAACTCGCCTGGCCGCTCCTCCGTGAACGATGGGCGCAGGTGCAGAAGAAAACCGGCCAGTTCGGGGGCAATACTCAGGTGATTGCCGCGCTCGGCACGTTCTGCGACGCGCGGACAGCCGTGAACGTGAAGCAGTTCTTCACCCTTCACAAGGTGCCGGATGCCACGCGGACACTCCAGCAGGCGGTCGAGCGGATCAACGAGTGCTCCTCGCTTGCCGCCACGCAACCCGCGAAGCTGACCGAGTGGCTCAGGGCGCGGCGCGCCGCCGCATTGCCGACCGGGTTGTAGGCGTTCGCCTTTCCAGAAAGCACCAGATGCGAAAAACAGTTGTCCCGCTCGTCCTGATTGCACTCGCAATCGTGCCTGCCGCGGCTCAGCGCGCGTCCGCACCGCAGAAGCAACCCGGTGCTCCTTCCAGCGTGTCCGGCATCGATCCGGAGGCGATGGATCGCACGGCGGACGCCTGCACCGATTTCTATCGCTTCGCGTGCGGCGGCTGGATGACGAAGCATCCGCTGCCCGCGGACCAGTCCAACTACGGCCGCTTCAACGAGCTGCAGGAACGCAACAACGAAATCCTCCACCAGATTCTCGAAACAGCCGCCTCGTCGCGCGCCGATGGTGACACGGCGAAGATTGGCGCGTACTACGCGAGCTGCATGGACGAGAGCGGCATCGCGGCAAAGGGACTGGCGCCACTCAAGGAGGATTTCGATCGCATTGCGGCGCTCCGAAGCGCGGCTGACCTGCCCCCGGTTGTCGCCGCACTCCATCGAAAGGGAACCGGCGTCCTCTTCGGGTTCGGGTCCACGCCGGATTTCAAGGATGCGTCATCGGTGATTGCCGGCCTCGCGCAGGGTGGCATGGGGCTGCCGGATCGCGACTACTACCTGAAGGAGGACGCGAGCTCACAGAAGGTGAAGCTGGAATACGTGGCGCACGTCGGCCGCGTGCTTCGCCTCGCCGGTGATGCGCCCGCCCAGGCGGACGCCGGCGCCCAGGCCGTCATGCGCATCGAGACCGCGCTCGCCAAAGCCGCCCTCGACCGCGTGAGCCGCCGGACGCCTGCCAACGTCTATCACAAGATGCCCGTCGACGAGCTCCGAGCCCTCACGCCGGCCTTCGACTGGACGGCCTATCTGCGGGAGGTGCAGGCCGGAGCCGTGAGCGCGATCAACGTGAGCGAGCCGGAGTTCATGCGCGCGGTCAACCAGATCGTCTCGTCGACCCCGCTTGGCGACATGCAGACGTATCTGCGCTGGCACCTGGTGAACGGCAACGCCGAATTCCTGCCGAAGCCGTTCGTCGAGGAGAACTTCGCATTTACTCGCACGCTCACCGGCGCGAAGGAGCAGCGCCCCCGCTGGAAGCGCTGCGTCGATTACACGAACGGCGATCTCGGCGAGGTCGTCGGCCAGGCCTACATCGCGCAGGCGTTTGGAGCCGAGGGGAAAGCCCGCACGCTCGAGATGGTCGAGGCCATCGAACAGGCGATGGGCCGGGACATCGTCGGCGTCGAGTGGATGTCCGAGGCCACCAAAAAGCAGGCGGCCGAGAAGCTGAAGGCCGTCGCCAACAAGATCGGGTACCCCGACAAGTGGCGCGACTACTCGGCGCTCAGCATCGTGCGCGGTGATGCGCTCGGCAACTCGCAGCGGGCCAACACGTTCGAGTTCGCCCGGCAGCTGGGAAAGATCGGAAAGCCCGTGGACAAGACCGAGTGGCTGATGACCCCGCCGACGGTGAACGCGTACTACAACCCGCTCGAGAACAACATCAACTTTCCGGCCGGCATCCTGCAGCCTCCCTTCTTCAACAACTCGGCCGACGATGCGGTGAATTTCGGGGCCGCGGGGGCGGTCGTCGGGCACGAGCTCACCCACGGCTTCGACGACCAGGGGCGCCAGTTCGATGCGTCGGGCAACCTCCGCGACTGGTGGACGCCCGCCGACGCGAAGGCATTCGAAGAGCGCGCCGCCTGCATCGCCAATCAGTATTCGGGCTATACCGCCGTCGCCGACGTCAAGATCAACGGCAAGCTGACGCTGGGCGAGAACGCCGCCGACAACGGCGGGCTCAGGCTGGGCTGGATGGCGCTGATGGACAGGCTGGCCACCAGGCCGCTCGGCCAGGCCGACGGGTTCTCACCCGAGCAGCGGTTCTTCATCGGCTGGGGTCAGATGTGGTGCGAGAACAAGACCGACGAAATCGCACGCGTGTACGCGACCACGAACCCCCACGCTCCGGGCCGGTATCGCGTGAACGGCGTGGTGTCGAACTTCCCCGAGTTCCAGAAGGCCTTCGCCTGCCCGAGCGGCTCGCCCATGGTGAATCAACCCGTCTGCCGGGTCTGGTAACCGCGCGGTCTCTCAGCTCTCAGCACTCAGCTTTCAGCTCCGATACCAATGGCTCACAGCTGAGACCTGAGAGCTGACCGCTCGAAGCGACACCGCCCTTGCCATCTCGCATCAATACATGTAGATTAGTAGATATGGTTGGTGCGCCCGCGCTCTTCCGCCTGCTCGGCGACGACGTGCGGCTCAGGCTCCTCAGGGTGCTGGCGGAGGAGCGGCTGAACGTCACCGAGCTGACCGGCATCCTGGGGCTGGCGCAGTCGGGGGTGTCCCGTCACCTCGGCCTCCTGAAGGACGCCTCGATCATCGCCGAGGAGCGGGAGGCGGGCTTCACGTTCTACCGCATTCCCGCCGCGCTCCGCGAGGCGCAGAACGGCTTCGGCCCGTTGTGGCCCCTCCTCGAAGCCCACTTTCGCGCCATCGGCGCCACCCCGGCCGGCCGCGCGGACGATGCGCGGCTGGAGGAAGTGCGCCGCGTCCGGAAGGAGAACTTCGAGGCGCATGCCGGGCCGGACACGAACGAGCGTCAGCTGGTGCCGGGCCGGAGCTGGGCCGCATGGGCGCGCGCGCTCGGCCACCTGCTCCAGCCGTTGCGCGTGGCCGATCTGGGTTGCGGCGAGGGCTACCTGACCGTCGAGACGAGCCGCTGGGCGTCGCGCGTCGTGGCGGTCGATCGGTCGCCGGAGGTCCTGAAGCGCGCACGGTCGCTGGCATCGCGCCGCAGGGTCACGAACGTCATCTGGAAGCGCGGCGAGCTCGAGAAGCTGCCGCTGCGAGACGCCAGCGTTGACGTCGCACTGTTTTCCCAGGCCCTGCATCACGCCGAAGATCCGGCGCGCGCCATGCGCGAAGCGGTCCGCATCCTCGTCGCCGGCGGACGCGTCCTGGTGCTGGACCTGCGGGAACATGCTCAGACATGGGTGCGTGAGCGTCTGGGCGACCACGCGCTCGGGTTCTCTGACGGCCGCCTGGCGGCGCTCATGACCGATGCCGGCCTCGAGGACGTCAGGGTGACCATCGGAGCCAGAAAGAGCGGGGATCCGTTCACCGTCCTGATCGCCAGCGGACGGAAAGCCGCGGTGGCCGGCGCCGGCCCGGCGGGCACCTCGAAGAAGACGGCGCCCCGAAAACGCGTGACGACCGGAGCGTCGAAGGCGCGAGTCCCGGCGCAGCACGAGACCGGACAGAAGAGATGACCAGTATGAAGAGTCCTGCCGTCGACACGCTTCGCTCTCTCCTCGAACGCCGCGTCCTCATTCTCGACGGCGCCATGGGCACGATGATCCAGCGCGCGAAACTGACGGAGGCGGACTTCCGCGGCGAACGGTTCGCCACGCATCCCCGGGATCTGAAGGGGGACAGCGACATCCTCGTCCTGACGCGCCCGGATGTGATCAGCGCGATTCACCTCGAGTACCTCGCGGCCGGCGCCGACATCATCGAGACCAATACGTTCGGCGGCACCGCGGTGGCACAGGCCGACTACGAGCTGGAGCCGTTCGCGTACGAGATCAACGTCGAAGGGGCGCGGCTTGCGCGCGAGGCGGCCGACGCCTGGACGGCCAGGACGCCCGACCGGCCGCGCTTTGTCGCGGGCGCGCTCGGACCGACCAATCGCACGCTCTCCATCTCACCCGACGTCAACAACCCCGCCTTTCGCGCCATCACCTTCGACGAGCTGCGCGCGGCCTACGAGGTGCAGGTCCGCGGCCTCATCGACGGCGGCTCGGACCTGCTCCTGCTCGAAACCATCTTCGACACCCTGGGCGCCAAGGCCGCGATCGTCGCGATTGAGAACGTGTTCGAGGAAAAGGGCACGCGCCTGCCCGTCATGATCTCGGTCACCATCACGGACCGGAGCGGCCGAACCCTGTCCGGCCAGACAGTGGACGCGTTCTACACCTCGATCCGGCACGCGCAGCCGTTCAGCGTCGGCATCAACTGCGCGCTCGGTGCGCGCGAGATGCGGCCGTACATGGCGGAGCTCGCGCGGATATCCGAGTGCTACGTCAGCAGCTATCCCAACGCGGGGCTCCCGAACGCGTTCGGCGAGTACGACGAGCAGCCCGAGGAAACCGCCGTCCTGCTCGAGGATTTCGCCGCCAGCGGCTTCGCCAACATTCTCGGGGGCTGCTGCGGCACGACGCCGGAACACATCGCGGCCATCGCCAGGGCCGTCGAGCGCGTGACGCCGCGGCCGCTGCCGTCGCCGTCATGGGTGTCTGCAGCATCCTTCCGCCTGAAGGCGGAAGCTACGGCGCCCGGGTCGCCGAGTCCCGATCCGGCGAGCCCCGAGTCCCCCGCCTCCGCCGCGGCGCGGCTACGGCGCGGCCTCGCCGTAGCTCGCACAGATGTGGATGCGAGCGGGGGCGGGCGAATCCCGAGTCCCGAATCCGAGCCGAGCCCCGAGTCCCGAGCCCCGAATCCCGAGTCTCGAGCCCCGAGTCCCGATCCCGTCCACTATTCCCAGTTCTCCGGGCTCGAAGTGCTGACGATCCGTCCGGAGAGCAACTTCCAGATGATTGGCGAGCGCACCAACGTCACGGGGTCGGCGAAGTTCGCGCGGCTGATCAAGAGCGGGAACTACACCGAGGCCGTCAGCGTCGCGGTCGAGCAGGTGCGCGGCGGCGCCAACATGATTGACGTCAACATGGACGAAGGCATGCTCGATTCCGAGCAGGCGATGACGACGTTCCTGAACTTCATCGCGACGGAGCCGGAGATCGCGCGGGTCCCGGTGATGATCGACAGCTCCCGGTGGACCGTGCTCGAGGCCGGACTCAAGTGCGTCCAGGGCAAGGGGGTCGTCAACTCCATCAGCCTGAAGGAAGGGGAAGAGGACTTCCTCCACAAGGCGCGGACGGTCCGCCGGTACGGCGCCGGCGTCGTCGTCATGGCCTTCGACGAGACAGGCCAGGCGGACACCGTCGAGCGCAAGGTGCAGATCTGCCAGCGCGCCTACACGCTCCTCATCCAGCAGGCGGGGTTCGATCCGACCGACATCATTTTCGATCCGAACATCCTCGCCATCGCGACAGGGCTCGAGGAGCACAACAACTATGCGGTCAACTACATCGAGGCGCTGAAGATCATCAAGGCGACCTGTCCGGGGGCCAAGATCAGCGGCGGCGTCAGCAACCTGTCCTTCTCGTTCCGCGGCAACGACGTCGTCCGCGAGGCCATCCATTCCGCGTTCCTGTATCACGCCATCAAGGCCGGCATGGACATGGGCATCGTCAACGCCGGACAGCTGATCGTCTACGAAGACATCCCGAAGGACCTGCTGGAACACGTCGAAGACATCATCTTCAACCGTCGTCCTGACGCGACGGAGCGGCTCGTGCAGTTCGCGGACAGCGTCAAGGGGAGCGGGACGAAGCGGGAAGCCGATCTCGGCTGGCGCGAGGCCACCGTCGAGGCGAGGCTGTCGCACGCCCTCGTGCACGGCGTCGTGGACTTCATCGAGGTGGACGTCGAGGAGGCGCGGCAGAAGTATGAAGAGCCGCTGCACATCATCGAGGGCCCGCTGATGGACGGGATGAAGGTCGTCGGCGATCTGTTTGGTGCGGGCAAGATGTTCCTGCCGCAGGTCGTCAAGAGCGCGCGGGCGATGAAGAAGGCGGTCGCCTACCTGCTGCCGTACATGGAAGAGCGTAAGCGCATCACGGGCGCCGCGTCGGCGCAGGGCCGTGTCCTGATGGCGACGGTGAAGGGAGACGTTCACGATATCGGCAAGAACATCGTCGGGGTCGTGCTGGGCTGCAACAACTACGAGGTGATCGACCTCGGGGTGATGGTCCCGGCGGCGAAGATCCTCGATGCGGCGGTGGAACACAAGGCCGACATCATCGGGCTGAGCGGGCTCATCACGCCGTCGCTCGACGAGATGGCGTTCGTCGCGCGGGAGATGGAGCGCCGCGGCTTCACGACGCCGCTCCTGATTGGGGGAGCGACGACGAGCCGGCAGCACACGGCCGTCAAGATTGCGCACGAATACTCCGGCCCGGTGATCCACGTGCTCGACGCGTCGCGGGCGGTGGACGTGGTGTCAAGCGTCATCGGCGAGAGGCGGGAGGAGTTCGACCGGGTGAACCGTGTGGCGCAGGCGGAGATTCGCGAGAGCTACGCCACGCGGCGGCAGAAACCGCTGCTGACGTATGAGCAGGCGCGCGCGAACCGCCTCACGATCGACTGGGACGGTCACGTCATTGCGTCACCGTGGTTCGTCGGGCGCCGATACCTGGATGACGTGGCGCTCGAGGATATTGCCAGGTATATCGACTGGACGTTCTTCTTCTCGGCCTGGGAGCTCAAGGGGCGCTTCCCCGCGATCCTGGAACATCCGACCTACGGATCGGCCGCACGCGAGCTGTATGCGAACGCGCAGGAACTCCTCAAGCGGATCATCAAGGAGAAGCTGCTGTCGGCCCGTGGTGTCTATGGCTTCTGGCCCGCCAACAGCGTCGGCGACGACATCGTCGTGTTCGCGGACGACACGCGTCGCGTCGAGCTGACGCGGCTGCCGATGCTGCGCCAGCAGGAAGTGATTGCCGACAAGCGTCCGAACCGATCGCTTGCGGATTTCATCGCGCCGCTGGACACCGGCGTGCCGGACTACATCGGGATGTTCGCGGTGACGGCCGGACTCGGCGCTGACGAACTGGCGCGGAGCTTCGAGCGGGATCACGACGACTACAACGCGATCATGGTGAAGGCGCTGGCCGACCGACTCGCCGAGGCGTTCGCGGAGTACCTCCACGCGCAGGCGCGGAAGGACTGGGGATACGGCGACCAGGAACAGTTGTCGAACGACGATCTCGTCGCCGAGAAGTATCGTGGCATCCGTCCGGCATACGGCTATCCCGCGTGTCCGGACCACACCGAGAAGGGCAAGCTGTTCGACGCGCTGGACGCGGGCCGGCAGGGGCTCACGCTGACGGAGAGCTTTGCGATGCTGCCGGCGGCCTCGGTGAGCGGGCTGTACTTCTCACATCCGGAGGCGAAGTACTTCAACGTCGGCCGGATTGCACGGGATCAGGTGGAGTCCTACGCCATGCGGAAGGATGCCGACATCGAGACCATCGAGCGCTGGCTCGCGCCGAACCTCGCGTACGACCCGGCGCCTGTCCCAGTGGCGCCGGGGGGATAGGGCACGGAGGAGACGGAGGGCACGGAAAATTCCACCACGGAGCCACTGAGACACGGGGACGCACGGAGAGATTGGGGGTTACCCGAAGGCACGGGCCGTTCGGAGGATGGCCGTGTCCAACCGTGGCTGTTGTCGCTGTCGCCATAGGACTGCGGGGAGTCCGGGGTGGTCGGGCGCCGGCCATTCGGCCGGCGAGTGCAGCGAGGAGATCTCGCAAACACAAGCTCCCCGTAAGTGAGATGGAGTTTGTGTTTGCGAGATGTCCTCGCCGCACCGCGCGGAGCGCGCCCCGACCACCCGTTTCGTGGGGCCTCCGTCCGGACTCCGTGTCTTCGTGCCTCCGTGTTTGATCTTCTTCGCAAAACCTCTGAAGCACTTCCGGCCAACTCGCAGCTGACGGCTGAGAGCTGTACGTTCTCTTGACGCCACGCTATCGAACCGTCACTCTCACCACTTTCGCGGGCACGAACCCGTCCTTCAGGATGCTCCACGCGAACACGGCTACATCGTACTGTCCCGGTGGCAGCGAGTCGACGCGGATCCCGTAGCCGCTGTTCTTGAACCGATCGCCGTAGATCGCCGCCACATCGGGGCGGGCACCGCCGTACGCCGCCGCGCCGAGGAAGATCGGGTCGCCGCCGCGCGCCGGATACGCCCACACATGCAGCGTGTCGATTCCGGTGCCCACGCGATCATCGAGGTCGATCGCCCAGCCGCCGATTGAGAACGCGCGACCGACCGTCGCCTTCGCAGCCGGCGTGTCGATGGTGACCTGCGGCCCAAGCCGATTGCTGCCCCTGGGATGCAGGACGAATCGCACTTCCCGTCGCGCTACCGCCTGACCATCGGTCCATCGGACGAACACGAGGTCGTAGTTGCGAACGAAACCGACTCCGGGCGCCCACGTGAACACACCGGTCGCGGGATCGATGCGCGATCCAATCGGCAGCGCGTGCAACTCGGCCCCGCCGCGCATGTAGCCGGTGTAGCGCTCCCCGTCCGTTTCGCTCAACCGCAGCTCGAAGCGGTCCAGCTCCTCCCCTTGCACTGTGGTCCGGCCGCTGGCCGCAACCGGGAACGGCTGGAACGGCGCATCGATGTCATAACCACGACGCCCGCTGATCGACGCGCGCTCCAGTGGCGCGGCGTTCACCTCTGTACTACGCGCGATCGTCTCTGCGACCGACCCGCGTGCGTGCGAGCGCACCGCGGTCATCGAGGCCGGCCCCGCGCCGCTGACCCGGGGCGCCTGGACGCCTGCCTGCAGACCGCTGCCGTTGCTCACCGTGAAGTAGCGACTGCCGACCCCGGAGGCCGGCCCGGTGTTCGCCACGACCCCCCAGGCGATCGTGTGGACGCCGTTGGTGAGCCCGGTCGTATCGATGGGGAACACCGCAAGCGTCGAGGCCAGGGACGAGAACCCGGTCGGAAACAGCGTTGTCAGATCCGTGCGAGACGTCCACCCAGCGGGCGCGCCCACGACCGCTCCGTCAATCACGACATTCACCGTGCCGCCTCCGGGGACATCGGCGCGGACTGACCCTGTCCCGGGCGCCAGCACCCACCCGAAGTTGTTGACGACCCCGCTGACGACCGCCCCCTGCAGGGGCGTGTCGATTGCCCCGAATGGCGTAATGGCGTGCAGGTTGTCGCACACGATTGTCTTTGTGCCCAGAACGGTCGTATTCCCGTCGGCATCGTCGGCATACGCATAGAGCTTGAACGTCCCGTTCCCCTGGTTGGGCAGGAAATTCGTGAGCATCAGATAGCCCCAGCCCGCCCGCGTATTGCGCGGCGCGCCCGGGTAGCGCGTTGCGACGTCCACGCGAGCCCCGTCGACAAAGACGGCGTTGCCGATGAAGACCGGCGCGGCCCCTTCGCCGGCGACCGGATCGCGCAGGATCCGCACGCGGGTGACCTCGAGGTCGTCAATCGCCCAGCCGGTCACCGGGATCGAGCCGGTCACGCCCGTCGTATTGTGGGTCGGCGTATCGAACGCACCGGTGGGGCCCGTGCCGTTGACGAGCGTCCTGAGCGAAACGTTGACCGGCCCGGGATTGTTCGCGGCGCCGTTGAACGCGAGGGTGATCGCGCCGCTTTGCACTCCCGCCGTGGCGACGCTGCTCGAGTACGCCACGTTGATCGTCAGTGTCGCTGAGCCGGTGCCCGATGCGGGCGACACGGAGAGCCACGGCTGATTCGACGTCGCCGTCCACGTGACCGTGCCGGCGGTGGTTTGCGTCAGCCGCACCGTCTGCGCGCCGGTCTTGCTGCTGAACGCGGCTCCGGCGCTCGTCGCGCCGAAACTGAGCGCCGTCCTGTCCAGCGTCATTGTCGGTGGCTGCGCCAGGGGGTCGAAGGTAAGGCTCATGACCGCATCGGGCAACACGAAGTTGTTGCAGTCAAAATGCGAAATGAAGAAGGCCTTGCGGGCCGCCGAATACGTCAACGATATGGGTTTGAATAGCGGCAGTGTCGGGCCAATCGGAGACCACGTGGACCCGCCATCAGCGGACCTCATCAGGGTCGTGGTCCCCACGCCCACCAGCGTTCCATCGGGCAGCTCGATGATCGCAACGGACGGACCAATCTGCAGGCCGCTTCCAACTTGAGTCCAGGTCACTCCGGAATTCGTGGATTTGAGAACCTTGTCGGCATGAGACCAATAGATAATGCCGTCTGAAGCCACCAGCGGTGCCGCGTTAGGTCCGTCGTCGCTGACCTTTTGCCAGCTGGCCCCGCTGTTCGTTGTTCGATGGATGCCAGGGGTCCCGAAATCCTGGGCTGCGCCGGCCAGATACGTCTGAGAGTCCAGGAGCAGGGGATAGCCGGCCGCAGTATTGGCAGGAAGGTTCAAACCGATATTGGTCCACGCCTGTCCGCCGTTGGTCGACAGGTACACCTGCTGCTGCGTTTCGTGACCGTTGGTCAGCAACGTCTGACGGGCAGGATCGGCAAAATCAACGCTGATATAGTCGTTGTGAAATACGGTCCCGAGTTGGACGAACGTACTGCCGCCATCCGTAGTCTTGTACACCCCACCGCCAGTGCCGTAAATACCTGACTCCCAGAAGACGCCCGAATTGACGGGATCGTAAGCAATCCCGATGGGTCGATTGAGGATGGTCGCTGACGAGGCCCCGGTCCCGAGCTGAACCCATTGATCTCCGGTGCTGTTCGCCCACAGGCCTTTGGTTGCGACGCCCGCAAGCACCGTGCTGGCGCCAGGCACCGCAGAAACCATGGTCAGGTTTCCGCACTCGGACGGCATATTCGCCAGATTGCCCGTCACGTTGACCCATGGCGGCTGCTGTGCGGACGCAACGCCCGGCAGGAGACTTTGCACGCCGAGAACGATGACGAAAATGCGGATGAGTTGCCGAAGTGCCTGAATCATGGTAGGACACTATACTCCTCTAACTCAGCATTACACCGCCTCATCCGCTACCGTAGTATCCATGCATGACATAAGTGCTTTGTTTGCAATATCTTAATTGGGATGTAAAAAGCTGGGCTGAGAACTGCGTTTCGATGTTCAGGGAGCACGATCCGTATATTGCTGAGACTGCGCGGATGAGTAGATCTGTCGTCGCGCTCTCGCGGCGAGGGCTGAGGTCCAGTTCGGGACTCGGGATTCGGGGCCCGGGGCTCGCCGGAAAAGCCTGTTAGCCGAGAGCTGAGATCTGATAGCTGAGAGCTGAGAGCTGAGAGCTGAGAGCTGAATAGCTGAGAACTGCCCGCCCCGTATAATTCGCGCATGCCCATGCTCGCGCCGCTCCTCCTTCCGATCATCGCCGCCCTCGCTGCGGCGCCGGACGCTGCCCTCCAGCGCGGCACTCAGAAACCAGCCAGGCCGGCGGCGCCGTATACGACGACGCTGAGCATGGCGGAGATGACGGGCAAGCAGGCGGTCGTCACGACGTCCGCCGGTGTGTTCGTCGTCGCCCTGCGACCGGACCTCGCGCCGAATCATGTCGGCTATTTCATCAAGCTCGCGCGCGAGCGCGCGTTCAACGGGACGATCTTCCACCGCGTCATCCGGCTTGCGATCGTTCAGGGCGGAGATCCGCTGTCCAGGGATCCCTCGAAGGTGAAGCTGTATGGGACCGGCGGCCTCGGAATTCTCGCGGCGGAACCGAACGCCGAGCGCGCCACGCGCGGTGCGGTCGCCGCGGTCCTGCAGCCCAGTCGTCCGGACAGCGGCGGCGCGCAGTTCTTCGTCTGCGTGACGGACCAGCCCGCTCTCGATGGCAAGTACACCGTTTTCGGCCGCGTGCTCGAGGGGATGGACGTCGTGCAGAAAATTTCCGAGGCCCCCGCGTCAGCCGACGGACTTCCCGCCGAACGCATCGTCATCGAGTCGGTGACGATCCGCGACACGCCGCCACCCGAGCCGGACCCGTTTTCGACCGAGACCGCAGCGGAACTGGCCAGGTACCGCGCGGTGCTCGATACGAGCGTTGGACCGATCACGATCGAATTCTTCCCGGATCTCGCACCCGAGCACGTCCGCAATTTCCTCCGGCTCGCGCAGTCGGGTGTGTTCGACGGCACCGCCTTCCACCGCGTCGTGCGTGGCTTCGTCATCCAGGGGGGCGCGCTGAATACGCGCGGACCGCTCTCGGAGCGCCAGCAGAAGTACGTCCGCAGGATTCAGCCGGAGTTCAACGAGACGAAGCACGTGAAAGGCATCATCTCGATGGCGCGGGGCGACGACCCGGGAAGCGCGATGACATCCTTCTTCATCGTGACCGGCAACGCGAGCTCGCTCGACGGCAAGTACACGGTGTTCGGCCGGGTCGTCGACGGCATGCCGGCGGTTGACGCAATGGACCAGGCGCCGGTAAACGGAGAGGCCCCGGTTACGCGTATCGACCTGCGAGGAATCAAGATCGTCCAATAGCGGAACGATTGTCCTCATCCGCAACGCGAGCACCGGACAGTCCGATCACGGACCGGCGGCGTCCAAAGCTAAACTTTGCAATCTGGAGCGTCTCAATGAATTCACGCTTTCGCCGTTCGGCGGGTCCTGCCCTGGCCGTAATTGCCATGCTCTCCCTCCCGGCGGCGGTTTCGAACCGTTCGCTGGACGACTGGCCCCAGTGGCGGGGCGCAAAGCGGGACGGCGTGTCGGTCGAGAAGGGCCTTCTCAAGGACTGGCCAAAGACCGGACCTCCCGTCGCGTGGCGCGCCGCGGGCGCCGGCGCGGGCTACTCATCCTTCGCGACCGGCAACGGGCGCCTGTATACCCTCGGCGCACGAGGTGGGACCGAATATGTGATGGCGTTCGATTCCGCGACCGGTAAGAAGCTGTGGGAGGTCCCGCACGGCCGCCAGTTCGGAAATGATCGGGGCGACGGTCCAAGGGCCACGCCGACGGTGGACGGCGACCGCCTGTATGTGTTCGGCGCCAGCGGTGATCTCGCGGCCGTGGAGTCCGCCACGGGCAAGGTGTTCTGGAAGGTCAACGTCCTGGAGAAGTTCGGTGGCCGGAACATTCAGTGGGGGCTCAGCGAATCGCCGCTGGTGTTGAGCGATCGGATCCTCGTCAGCCCCGGAGGCCAGGGAGCCTCCATCGTGGCGCTCAAGAAGACGGACGGTTCCCTTATCTGGAAGAGCCTCGCGGATGAGCCCGGGTACTCGTCGGCCGTGCTCCACGAAGCCGGAGGCATCCGAGAAGCCATCTATTTCACCGGTGAACGGGCGCTCGGCATCGACATCGAAACCGGGAAGCTGCAGTGGAGTTACACCCAGGTCGCCAACCGCACGGCCAACATCGCGACGCCGATTGTCCGTGGGAACCACGTGTTCCTCTCGTCGGGCTACAGCACAGGGGCCGCGCTCCTCGAGCTGACGCCGGGGAGCGGCCGCATCGACGCGAAGCAGGTCTACTTCACGCGCGAGATGCGGAACCATCACGCGAGCTCGGTGCTCATCGGCGATCATCTCTATGGGTTCTCCGACGCGATCCTGACCGCCATGAAGTTCGACAGCGGCGAGGTCGCGTGGCGAGATCGCAGCGTGGGCAAGGGATCCGTGGTCTTCGCGGACGACCGGCTGTACCTCTACAGTGAGCAGGGAGTCGTCGGCCTCGCCGAGGCCAGCCCGGCCGGATACCGGGAGCACGGCCGCTTCCAGATTCCAACCGGCAGCCTGCCGACATGGAGCCATCCCGTCGTCTCGAACGGCAAGCTCTTCATCCGCGATCAGGACAATGTGACGGCGTTCGACGTCCGGCAGAAATGATCGACTCGGGATCCGGGACTCGGGACTCGGGATCGGTCAGTGGGGATTTGGGATTCGGTCGGTCGGGATTCGGGATTCGGTCAGTCGGGATTCGGGACTCGGTCAGTCGGGATTCGGGACTCGATAGGACCGGACTCGGGATTCGGGCTCGATCTCTGGCAGTCCAGCTCGGCCACGAATCCCCAGTCCCGAGTCCCGGATCCCGAGTCGATCACCTCGAATGAGTCCATAATAGACGGACGGCCCATTTGGCCGGGCCGCGATTGGACGCGGCTGTACGGAAGGGAAGACAGAACGTTTTGGCAGACACACGACTGAAGATCGCGGTTTTTATCGACTTCGACAACATCGAAATCGGCGTCAAGAGCACACTGGGTGTGCAGTTCGACATCGGCGTCGTCCTCGAGGCTCTCAAAGAGCGCGGCGACGTCGTCTCGAAGATCGCCTACGGCGACTGGACACGCGCGGGGGACTACAGCCGGTCGCTCACGCAGCATGCGACGAAACTGGTCCAGCGGAACCTCACACCGGGCGGCGACAAGAACGGCGCCGACATCAACCTTGCGCTCGACGCGCTCGAAATGGCGTTCACCCACGGTCACATCAACGCGTATGTGATCGTCGGCGGCGACAGCGATTTCATCACGCTCGTCGAAAAGCTGAAGCAGTACGACAAGCAGATCTTCGTGGTGGGCGGCCGCGCGTTCACCAGCATGGTCATGCAGCGCAATTGTCACGAGTTCATCGCCTACGAAAACCTCGTGGGTTCGAGACGCTCGCCGGCCGATCGCGGACGGCAGGCCGGTCCCGTCTCGCAGACGTCGATCGAAGTGGCCGTGCCGCTGGTGCGACGCGCGCTGAAGGTGCTGAGCGATCGCGAGGTCTCTCCGCAGCTGGGTCTGCTGAAGAGCACGTTGCTGCAGCTCGATTCCACCTTCTCCGAGCGGACGTACGGCGCCGGCAGCTTCCGTGACTTCGCGCAGAAGCTGGCGTCGGCAGGGCATGTCGTCCTCCGTGAGTCCGGCCGGAATGTGCTCGTCGAGCTCGCCGAGGGCAGCGGCGTCGTGGCATCGGTGGAAGAGCCGCGTGAATCGCGCGAGCCTCGCGCCCCGCAGCAATACTCGCAACCGCAGCCAAAGCGAGAGCAGGCGGATGGCGTCCAGGCGGACGCGATGCCGGTCAACGGCGAGCCCGAACCGCGGACGGCCGACGGCATCCGCGAAGTTCGGCGGCTGTTCCAGTCGGCGCAGACTCCCCCGCGCTGGCCGATGTACATCCGGCAGGCCAAGCAGTTCCTTCGCAATATCGATTCGACGTTCGACGAGCGGAAGTTCGGGTTCGCCAGCCTCGTGGACCTGCTGCGCGCGTGTCAGCGCGAGGGGCTGTTCCGAATCGAGCGGGATCGCCAGGGTGTGATGCGGGTGTTCCCCGGCAACATCATGCAGGCCGCCGACCGTCCCCAGGCGGCGGGCGACGAGGACGACAACCGCGGGAACGTGGCGGAGCCGCAGCCCATCGACGAGTCGCCCGTGGAGGAGTGGTCCGCAACGGTCGCGGCCGTCGAGACGGAAGTCGTCGAGGGAGACGTGGTTCAGGAAATGAACGCCGCACCGCCGATCGTCGACGGTGTCGAGAACGCCGAGCCGCAGCCCGAGCCCGTTGCTGCCCCGGCGAGGACCCGGAGCCGTGGCGGCCGCAAGACGGCATCAGGGTCGAAGACCCAGGCAAAATCTCCGTCGGCATCGTCGGAGGGCAGGCGCAAGTCTGCGGATGGTGCGGCCACGAAGGCGCGGAAGGGTCCCGCGAAGCCGCGCGCGCCCCGTGCCCGGACGCGCAAGGAAACTCCGGCGCTCTAGTCCTCTTCATCCGCGCTGCTGTTGTCGAACAGCGGCAGCGCGGCGACTTCCTCTTCCGGCGCTCCAGACGGATCGATCAGGTTGTGCACGCTCACACCCAGAAGCCGCACCGGGCGCTGGCCGGCCTCGGTGCGTTCGAGGAGCGCCACCGCTCGTGCGGCGATGTCGTCGGGATCTCGCGTCGAGGGCACCGTCGAATGGCTGCGCGTGATCGTCGTGAAATCTGAGTACCGGACTTTGATCGTCACCGTCCGGCAGGTCAGCGTCCTTCGCTCGAGCCAGGCGGCGCCCCCCCGGGCCATTTCATCGACCTCCGCGCGAATCTGCGACAGGTCGGTCAGGTCGTCCGAAAACGTGTTCTCGGTGCCGGACGACTTTGCCGAGCGGTTGGGCACGACCGGCCGATCGTCGATGCCCGCGGCCAGTTGACGCAGCCAGTCGGCGTTACTGCCGACGGCCTCCCGGAGGACCGTCTCATCGATCGCGCGAACGTCCACGAGACGTTCGATGCCGCGCTCCCGAAGCCGCTTTGCAGTGACGGGCCCCACGCCCCACAGCGCGTCCACCGGCAACCTGTGCAGGAATTGTTCGACACGCCCAGGTGGGATGACGGTCAGGCCGTCCGGCTTCTTCCATCCCGACGCGATCTTCGCGAGAAACTTGTTGGGCGCGACCCCCGCCGACGCTGTGAGACCGGTTGCCGCGCGGATTTCCACTTTCAGCCGGCCGGCGACCGTCCGGCCAAGCGGCTCCCCCCACGCGTTGTCGGTGACGTCGAGGTAGGCCTCGTCGAGCGACAGCGGTTCGACCAGCGGCGTGACCGACCGGAAGATGTCGAACACGGCCTGCGACGCCGCCTTGTAGCGCGCGAAATCAGGCCGGACAATCACGAGTGACGGGCACAGTCGCACCGCCCGAGACATCGGAATCGCTGAGTACACGCCGAATGCCCGCGCCTCGTAACTCGCGGCCGCCACGACCCCGCGATGTTCCGGCGATCCGCCGACAGCAACAGGCAGGCCGCGCAGCTCCGGTTTGTCGCGCTGCTCCACCGAGGCGTAGAACGCGTCCATGTCGATGTGAAGGATGCGGCGCACGTTCAGCATGTTCGCAGCACGGACAGCCGTTGCGCGCCGGTTCGCGAGGCCGACGGCACACGGTCCGGGTGACAGGGTTCGACGAGCGTAACACGCACGGGGGGCAGCTCTCAGCTCTCAGCTCTCAGCTCTCAGCTGTCAGCTATTAGCTGTCAGCTCTCATCTACGAAACCGACGAGCGGAAGGATCTGTTCTTCATTTTCAAGGATCTGACCAGCCGGGACGCCACCAATCCCGCCGGCCGTTTTCTCCACACGCCGCTCCCGCAGGACGGCATCGTCATCCTCGACTTCGACCACGCGTACAACCCTCCGTGCGCCTTCACCGATTTCGCGACATGCCCGCTCCCGACCCGCGAGAACCAGTTGCCGATCAGGATTGAAGCCGGCGAGCTCGCGTACCGCCTCCACGAGCGATAGCCCCGCTAAAAAGTGCGTAATCCGACGACCGGGGTCTGACCCCACCCGCCGTGATACCAGAAGTACGTAAAGCGACGACCGGGGTTTGACCCCGGCGAAGGTACCGGCCGAAGTAACATCTGAGGGATGGACTACGTGAGTCTCGGCCGGACGGGCCTGAAGGTCTCGAAACTCTGCCTGGGGACGATGACGTACGGCGATCCGGCGTGGCGCTCGTGGGTGCTGACTGAGGACGCCGGACGTCCGTTCATCAAGCGCGCGCTCGAGTACGGCATCAACTTCTTCGATACCGCGGACATGTACTCGAACGGCGTCTCCGAAGAGATCCTTGGCCGCGCCGTGCGCGACTTCGCCACTCGCGACCATGTGGTCATCGCCACAAAAGTGTTCTACCCGATGTCCACCAACCCGAACGATCGCGGGCTGTCGAGGAAGCACATCCTGTCCGCGATCGACGCCTCGCTCCGGAGGCTGGGCACCGACTACGTGGACCTCTATCAAATCCACCGGTGGGATCCGGACACGCCAATCGAGGAGACGCTCCTCGCGCTCCACGACGTCGTGCGCGCCGGGAAGGCGCGCTACATCGGCGCATCGAGCATGTGGGCCTGGCAGTTTACGACCGCGCTCCAGCTCGCCGGGCGGCACGGATGGACGCGTTTCGTGTCGATGCAGAACCACTACAATCTCGTCTATCGGGAGGAGGAGCGCGAGATGCTGCCGCTCTGCGAGGCGGAAGGGATCGGCGTCATTCCGTGGAGCCCGCTCGCACGTGGCTTCCTCGCCGGGAACCGGCGCGACAAAGCGGACACCGAGCGCGCGCGGACAGACGACATCGCACACAGGCTCTACTACGCGGAGTCCGACTTCCGCATTGTCGATCAGGTGGCCGCGCTGGCGCGCGAGCGCGGCGTCTCGTCGGCGCAGATCGCGCTCGCGTGGGTGCTCCACAAACCGGGGATCACCGCGCCGATTGTCGGCGCGTCGAAAATGGAGCAGCTCGATCAGGCCGTCGCCGCGCTCGACCTGACGTTGTCCGCCGAGGATCTCCGCAGGCTGGAAGATCCGTACGAGCCGCACACCATCCGCTGGTAGGGGCGTCGTCCGGACGCCCAAAACGACGAAATTGCCGGTTGCAAAATTCAGACAATTTTGTCTTGTTTGCACGCGCCATTTGCCGAAAGTCGTCAGGCGGCATCAGACCACTTGAAGCGCAACTCACCCGCACAGATAATACGCATTCGGAGATTTTTTCATCCGCGCCATCATCCAGCCGCCGAATACGAAAGGACACAAAAATGGGTTCCGCCTCCTCCGGCCAGGCCATTCGAAGCATCAGTGAATGGGGTACGACCATCAGCCAGCGGCCGGTCGTCGCCGCCAAGAAAATGAGCGACGATTTTGGCTCCCTCACGTTCAACGACACGGTTCAGCGGGCCCGGCTTCCCAAGGATGTCTACCGCGCACTGAGGCGTGCGGTCGCGCAGGGTGAGGCGCTCGATTCGTCGGTCGCCGACATCATCGCCAGCGCGCTGAAGGACTGGGCCGTCGAGCACGGCGCCACGCACTACACCCACTGGTTCCAGCCGATGACCGGCATCACGGCGGAGAAGCACGACAGCTTCCTCTCGCAGACGCCTGACGGCCGCGGCGTCGCCGAATTCAACGGCAAGGAACTCATCAAGGGTGAGCCCGACGCCTCGAGCTTCCCCTCCGGCGGCATGCGATCGACCTTCGAAGCGCGCGGCTACACCGCGTGGGACCCCACGAGCCCGCCCTGGCTCCTCGTGACGCCGAACGGCACGACACTCGTCATCCCGACGGCCTTCCTCAGCTGGACCGGCGACGCCCTCGACAAGAAGACGCCGCTCCTCCGCTCGATGGAAGCGGTCTCGAAGCAGGCGGTCCGGATCCTGAAGCTGTTCGGAGGAAAGGCGCAGCGTGTCTACGCGACCTGCGGGCCCGAGCAGGAGTACTTCCTCATCGACCGCCAGTTCTATTTCACGCGTCCCGACTTGATCAATGCGGGCCGCACGCTCTTCGGCGCCAAGCCGCCGAAGGGACAGGAGATGGAGGATCACTACTTCGGATCGATTCCCGACCGTGTCCTCGCCTACATGCAGGAATGCGAGCGCGAGCTGTACAAGGTCGGTGTGCCGATCAAGACACGGCACAACGAAGTCGCGCCCGGACAGTACGAAGTCGCGCCGATCTTCGAGAACGCCAATGTCGCCACCGACCACCAGATGATGACGATGGAGATGCTGAAGCGCGTGGCGCCGAAGTACGGGCTCGCCTGCCTCCTGCACGAGAAGCCCTTCGCGGGGGTGAACGGCTCCGGCAAGCATCTGAACTGGAGCATGAGCGATGAGCTCGGCAACAATCTCCTCAGTCCCGGCGAGACGCCGCACGACAACGTGCAGTTCCTCGTGTTCTGCGCCGCGGTGCTCCGCGCGGTGAACAAGTTCCAGGGCCTGCTGCGATTCAGCATCGCCAGCGCCGGCAACGACCACCGGCTGGGCGCGAACGAGGCCCCTCCGGCGATCCTCTCGATCTTCCTTGGCGACATGCTCACCGACATCTTCGAACAGATCGAAAAGGGGGCCGCCAAGACCACGAAGAGCGGGGGGCTGCTGGACACGGGCGTGAGCGTCCTGCCGAAGCTGCCGCGTGACGCAGGCGATCGCAACCGTACGAGCCCGTTCGCGTTCACGGGGAACAAGTTCGAGTTCCGGGCCGTGTCGGGGAACCAGAGCATCGCGTTCCCGAACATCGCGCTGAATGTGGCGGTCACCGAGGCGCTCGACTACGTGGCGGGGGAGCTCGAGAAGGAGCTCAAGGCTGGAAAGAAGCTGCCCGTCGCGGTCAAGGGGCTCCTGACCAAGATGATCAAGGAGAACAAGCGGATCATCTTCAACGGCAACAACTATTCGGACGACTGGCAGAAGGAAGCCGCGAAGCGCGGCCTGCTGAACCTGCGCACCTCCGTGGAGGCGTATCCCGAACTGATGAAGCCCGACGTCCTCAAGGCGTTCGAGAAGTACGGCGTGCTGAACGAGCGCGAGGCGCGTGCGCGCTACGACGTCGCGATCGAGCAGTACAACAAGACCATCAACATCGAGGCGCAGTTGATGGTCCTGATGGCGAACCGCTACATCCTGCCGGCTGCCTTCGAATACCAGGGCTCGCTGGCGGAGACCGTCGCGGCGGTGAAGGCCGCAGGCGCCACGGCCAAGGAGACACGCCGGTCGCTCGACAGCCTGTCCGCGCTCGTCGACACGTTCAAGGTGCGCGTCGATGCTCTGCAGGCGCTCCTCGAGCACGACGGCGCAGGCGACCCGGAGAAGCACGCGAAGTTCTTCCGTGACAAGGTGGTCCCCGCGATGACGGAGCTGCGGGAAACCGGAGATGCGCTCGAGTGCGTCGTGCCGCAGAACATCTGGCCGCTGCCGACGTATCGGGAAATGCTGTTCGTCAGGTAGCCGCAGAGGGACCTGACTGACGGGGCGCCGCGCGGACATGCGCGGCGCCCTTTTTTTCATCCCGCGACCGCCGCGCTGCGGCCGGGCTCGGACTGGCTCATCGCGCGTATTCGGGTGGCACTTTCGCGCGATTGAAGGCATGATCGGGGACCCTTGATTCGATTCCTGATCGTTCCCGCGGCGGCTGTGTGCCTGACCGCTGCCACCCTGCCCGCCAGGTTCCAGAACACCCCGGACGTCGTCGCTGTCCTCCGTCCCTACGTGCGCGCGACGGATGGCGAGCTCAGGCGTTTAGAGCACGGCGGTATTCTCACCAAGACACTCGACACGCCGGACGGAAAAGAAGTGACGACGTTCGGGGCGATCCGCGTGGCCTGCACCGCCGACGTGTTTGCCGAGCGCATCCGCGACATAGAAAAGTTCAAGGCCAGCGAGTACGTGCTCCAGATCGGCCGCTTCCAGCCGCAACCCTCTCCAGCGGATCTCGCAGGCTTGACACTGGAGCCCGGCGACCGGGAAGCGATGCGCACGTGCAAGGCCGGCTCCTGCGGATTGCGCCTGCCCCTCGCGACGATGGAGAAGTTTCGTACGTCAATCCCCTGGGGCACGCCTGCCGAGACCGACGCCGCAGCGGCGGCGATGCGGCAGTTCCTGGCCGACGAGGCCCGCACCTACCTGGCCGAAGGCAGCACGGCGCTCCCCGACTACGCGGACCGTGCCGGCACGACGCCCCGCGCGGCGGCCTTCCGCGGACTGCTGCGCCCGTCCGAATTCAAGGCCGAGGCGCAGCCGGAGCTGTTCAAATGGCTCGACGAATTTCCCAAGGTGCATCTCGACGGAACCGACAGTTTTCTCTACTGGTCCCGCGAGAAGTTCGGCCTGAAGCCGACGATCAGCATCAGCCACTCGGTTATTCTTCGTCAGAACGGCGTCGTCGTGTTCGGCTCGAAACAGGTGTACGCGAGCCACTATTTCGAAGCGTCGTTCGGTATGGCACTCTACGTGCCTGTACCGGGCGCTTCGTATGGCTACGTCACGTACCTCAATCGATCGCGCGTCGACACGCTGCGCGGCCTCCTGGCGCCGATTGCACGAATGGTCGCCGCACGCCGGGCGCGCGACGGCCTCGATCGAATGCTGACGGGTGTGAAGAACAAGCTGGAGAAGCGCTGATCATTCTGAAGAGGGAGCTGACGCATGCGAGTGTCGAAGGTTGCACTGTTGCTTGTACCGATCCTGGGAGCGGCGGTGGCCGCCAGTACGCCGGGTGTTCAGGCCGTGCCTCAGCGGGATCCCGTCCTTCTGACGGAACAGAAGGCCGCACGCATCCAGGTCGTTCCCAGGGAGGCGGCCCAGCGTGTGGACGTGACGATCGACGGCAAGCCATTCACCTCGTACATCTACCCGGCGACGCAGAAAAAGCCGGTGCTGTTCCCGCTGCGGAGCGCCAGGGGAACCGTCGTCACGCGCGGGTTCCCCCTCGAGACGAAAAAAGGCGAGCGTGTGGATCACCCGCACCACGTCGGCATGTGGCTGAATCACGGCGACGTGAACGGCCTGGACTTCTGGAACAACTCCGACGGCCTTCCGGCGGACCGCGCGTCGAAGATGGGCACGATCCTGCACCGGAGGGTCGTGGATGCGAAGAGCGGCGGGGAGGCGGGCCAACTGACCGTCGAAACCGAATGGGTCAAGCCCGACGGCAAGCCGCTCCTGCGCGAGCTCACGCGATTCGTGTTCCGCGGCACCGCGGATTCACGCAGCATCGACCGGACGACGACGCTGACCGCGCTCGACGAGCGGGTGGTGTTCAAGGACAACAAGGAAGGCTTCATCGGCATCCGCGTGGCCCGGGGGCTCGAGCAGCCGGACCAAAAACCGGAGATCTTCGCCGACGCGTCGGGCAAACCGGCCGCGACAAAGGTGGTCGACAACACCGGCGTCACGGGGGAATACGTGAGCAGCGAGGGTCTGAAGGGTGACGCCGTCTGGGGGACGCGCGGACGATGGACGCTGCTTGGCGGCACCGTGGATGCGGAGCCGGTCACGCTCGCGATTCTGGATCACCCGTCGAATCCGGGCTTCCCGACGTACTGGCACGCACGCGGGTACGGCCTGTTCGCGGCGAATCCGCTCGGCGAGAGTGTGTTTACGGAGGGGAAGAAGGAGCTGAACCTGACGCTCCAGCCCGGTCAGTCGACGACCTTCAAATACCGGATCCTCATCCTGAGCGGAAAGACTGCGCCGGCGGGAATTGAAAAGGAATACCAGGCGTTCACGAAGTAGCTATCAGCTGTCAGCCATCAGCTCTCAGTTCGGGCGATCCTGGCTGAGAGCTGACAGCTGAAAGCTGACCGCCGGCGTCAGAACAGGAACTTCATCCCGATCTGAATGTTCCGCGGGAGATTGTTCGAGCTCGAGACCTTGCCGAACTCGGCGCTCGTCGGACTCAGGTTCGGGTTGTTGAAGAACACGTTGTCGAACGCGTTGTAGAGCTCGATGTGCACCTGGGCGCGCACGGGCCCGAACACTAATCCCTTCACGAACGACATGTCCCAGTTGGTGTACCGGGGCGTCCGGAGTCCGTTCCACCGCGTCGGCAGCGTGCGGATGTTGTTCGCGAGCTGGATCCGCTGATCCGCGCGCTGCTTGGCCGGATCGTCAACGCCGTTGGTCTGCACCGCGGCGTCGTGGAAATAGAATCCGCTCGTGTCGAACACCGGCTGCGACGGATCGTTCGTGTACTTTGCGTTCAGCTTCGTGATGTCGCCGTTGTAGTACACGTTGCCGAGCGACATGTTCGGACGGCCCGACTGCCAGTTCCAGATGAACGAGACGCTCCAGTTTCCGACGAGCCCGTTCACGATCGGATTGGCGTTCTTCCCCCACTTCCGGTCCTTGCCGAACGGCAGTTCCCAGATGCCGTTGAGCACGAAGCGGTGCGGAAGCTGCGTTTCGTTCAAGCGTTCCTCGTAGTCGGCGTCCGTGTCGTTCAGGCGCGTGACCTTCTCCTTGAAGTCGGACCACGTGTAGGCGCCGATGACCGTGTAGCCGCCACGGAACCTCCGCTCGAGGCGGAACTGCGCCGAATCGGTACGAGCTCGATCCGTCGTAGCGCCGCGTGTCGATGTTGATGAACTGCGGATACGGCCGGAGCAGCTGCATGCGTTGCGTCGTCCCGCTGTTGAGGCCTTCGCCCGGCAGGAGCCCCGCGAACGGATTGGGGACGTTCGCCGTGAGGAAGTTGATCGTGGTGGTGTCCCGCACGGGGCTCGTCGACAGGTACTGCCGCGGGACGGCGTTGGCGTTGAAGTCGGTCGTGATGTCGTAGCTGCGGCTGGCGACATACGCCGCCTCGGCGACCCACTGGCCGGGCAGCTCGCGCTGCATGCTGAGCGACCAGCGCATCGACTGCGCGTTGCGATAGTTGAGGTCGTCGTTGAACCGTCCGATGGTCCGTCCGAGAAACGTGTTCGGGCCGTTGCTGCTCCCCGGCGGCGCCGCGACGCCGTCGGGGAATGGGTTCGCGAGCGTCGCACGCACGGTTACTCCGGCGTCGAGCGAGGGCACGATACTCGTCCCCTGGGAGAACCCCGGCTGGTAGATGCCGCTGACGTCGAACAGTGCGGGAACGGCATAGATCGCCCACCCGCCGCGCACCACGCTCTTCGGATTCAGCTGGTAGGCGAAGCCGACACGCGGCTGGAAGTTGTTCAGATCCGGATTGTAGGTGCCTCGCTTGCTGTCGCTGGCGAACTGAAGCCCACCCCGCACGCGGAACGCGCTTGCCGCGACCTGGGGGATTGGATTGGTGGCATACGCCGCCTGCGCAGCGTTGGTGATGTTGAGCTCGGCGTTCGGATCGAACCCGCGGGCGTTGCGGTTCTCGCGCTCTGTCGGCGCCCCCTCGTATTCCCAGCGCAGCCCGAGGTTCATCGTCAGCTTCGAGCTGATCCTCCAGTCGTCCTGGAAGAACACACCGCCATAGAACACCTGGTTGAAGCGGTCGGTGCTGCGATCGATCGTGCCGCCGCTTGGCATGCCGAGCAGCAGCGCGGCCATATCCTGACCGAGGGCGGTCGCCGGCGAGTTGTCGAACTGCCGCGTGAGGACGGCATTCCGGGTGAAGTCGTACCGTCCGGCCGACTGCACGCTCGGGAAGCTCTCCTCCCTGTAGACCCGGATGTCGCTGCCGGATCGGAGGCTGTGCCGCCCCCGGTTCAGCGTCCACGTCGGCTGGAACGAGTAGATGCTCGCGTTGGTGCCGCCCGCAAAGGAATCCCCAAGCTCGCTGAACGGCGACCCGTCGTCCATTTCGAACCGGGGGAAGTATTTGTTGTCCCCGAAAAACTGCGACGCGGCCGACGAAAATCCGAGGCTCGCCGGGTCGAAGATCCCCTGGTGCTGGCGGATGCTCGGCTCCTGGAACCTCGAGTAGCTCGCACGCAGATTCAGGAGCGACGTGTTCGAGATCGTCCAGACGTGGTCAACGTTGACGGCGTCGTTGATGCGGTACAGGTAGTTGCCGGTGGGGAGAATGCCGTTGACTTCCCCGGTCCAGTTGCCGCGATGCTCGACGCGATTGTTGCGCGAGTAGCGCACGAAGAGGCGCTGCTTGTCGGTGATCACCTGATCCACGCGGTAGTTCATCGAGTAGAAATCGTCGCCGCGCGGGTTGCCGCTGATGTAGTTGTTGATGCCCTGGGCGTTGCCGGCCTGGTTCGGGAGAGGGTAGTACTTGGCGTAATTCTGCCCGATCGGACTGATCCGGTTCGCGGGGATGAGGTTGCCGGGGAAGGGCTGCCGCTCGACCCGGCCGTCGGCGCGGCGCACCGCGGTCAGCGGGTCATAGATGACAATCCCCTGCGAGAGCAGCGCCGAGAAATCTCCATTGCGCTGGGCTTCGGTCGGCACGGTGAACTGGCCGACTTCGGGGAACGTGTCGTACAGCCACTCGAAGGCGCCGAAGAAGAACGTCCTGTCGCGTCCGTCGTACACCTTGCCCAGCCGTGCCGGGCCGCCGAGCGTGAAGCCATACCGCTTGTAGTCGAGCGTGTCCTTGGGACGGCCGGCCCGCTCGAAGAAGAAGTCGTTGGCGGAGAGCCGCTCGTCCCGGTAGTGATAGTAGGCGTCCCCTTTGAACCTGTTGGTTCCGCTCTTGAGCGTGACGTTCACCGTCGCGCCGGCGGTGTGACCCTGCTGTGCGTCGAAGGTGGCGGTCTCCACCTTGAACTCCTGGACCGCGCCTGCGGGCGGGACAAATGCCACGCGGCGTCCGTTCGCCATGTTCGGTGAGCCGTCGAGCGTGAATTCGTTCCTTCCCGGGCCGCCGTCGGCCGTGAAGTCTGATGTGCCGCCGTTGTCGAACGGACGCGAGAACTTCAGGTCGCCGTGGAATGCGACGCCCGGCGCCAGCCGCGCCAGCACGAATGGATTGCCGTCCGAGAGTGGCATCAACGCGATCCGCTTCTCGTCGATCACCTGTCCATTCGAACCACTGGCCGTATCGAGCAGCGGCGCTTCAGCCGTCACCGAGACGGTTTCCTCCATCGCGCCGACCTCGAGCTTCAGATCGAGCTCGAGCCGATCCCCAATCCTGACCTCGACATTCTCGCGAACGGCCTTTTTGAACCCCGTCAGCTCCGCCGAGACCGAGTAGGTTCCGGGCGTGAGATAACGGAGCGTGTAGGCGCCGTCGGTGTCCGTGGTCGTCGTCGACGTCCCGTTGGTGGCGATGTTGGTGGCCGTGACGCTGACGCCGGGGGTGCGGCCGCCGGAGGAATCGGTCACCGTGCCGGCGATGGCACCGCGAAAATCCTGTGCCGATGCGGCTGCCGTCAGCACGGCGAGCATCACGACACAAAAAAAACACACACGCCTCATGGGCATCTCCTTGGCTTGAAAACTGAGCTGCGCGTGGGCACGACGAGCGGGCGCCACGGCGCTAGAACAGACCACACTTCAACGTTGAAGTAAACGCCAATTGAACATCGGTCTTTGACTTGAGCGTGGAGAAGGGATATGAAGAATCATGCCGGCGAAGCCGCCCGAGCGCCCGCCGGTTCCGCCGATTGAGCGCGCCTGACCATGATTGCGCTCACGCAGGCCTGGCCGAGGCCGTCACACCCGCGCCCCATCGTCGTCATCGGGTCCGGCAGCATCGTTCAGGCCGCGCATCTGCCCGCCTACCGGCGTCTGGACTATCCAGTTGCCGGCATCTTCGACATCCGCCGGAACGTTGCCGCGCACGCGGCCGCCGCGTTCGGCGTGGAGCACGTCTATGACACGCTCGAGGAAGCCTGCGCGGTCCGAGGCGCGGTGTTCGACGTCGCGGTTCCGGGGGACCAGACGCTGGCCGTGCTCGAGAGATTGCCCGCGGGTGCAACCGTCCTCATCCAGAAGCCGATGGGAAAGGACCTGGCCGAAGCGCGGCGGATCCGGGCCTGCGTGCACGCACGCGGCCTGACGACGGCCGTGAACCTGCAGCTCAGATTCAGTCCGGGGATGCTGGCGCTGCGCGATCTCGTCGGCCGGGATGCGCTCGGAGCGCTCGTCGATATCGACGTCAGGATCGTGATCGACCAGCCATGGCACCTGTGGCCGTTCCTCGAGCGAGTGCCACGGCTCGAGCTGCCGTATCACTCGATTCACTACCTCGACGCGATCCGCTGGATTGCCGGGGAGCCGGCCGGGGCCTGGTGCCGTGCGCTGACGCATCCGGCGCTGCCGGCGCTGCGCGATACTCGGAGCACGATCATTCTCGACTACGGCGATCGGATTCGCTGTTCGCTGGTCCTGAATCACACTCACCGCGCCGACCCGACGCATCGCGCCTCACAGCTCATGGTCGAGGGGACCACGGGGGCGGCCCGCCTGACATGGGGCGTGAACCTCTCGTATCCGACCGGACCGGCCGACACGATGGACGTGACCGAGCATGGCGCGTGGCACTCGGTCCCCCTGCGGGGCTCGTGGTTCACCGAGGCGTTCGAAGGACCCATGTCGAACCTGCAGCGCTTTGCTGCCGGCGAGGATCGCGAGCTCGTCGGATCGGTGGACGATGCCGTCAGGACGATGGCGCTGGTGGAGGCGTGTTATGCCTCCAGCGAGAGCGGCGGTACGCCGATCCCGCCAGTGGATTGATCCGTGCCGGCGCCGCGAATCGACGCACACGTGCATTTCTGGCGGTACGATGCGGCGGAGTACCGACTGGATCGATGAGTCCCTGGCGCCGTTGCGCCGCGACTGGCTTCCGGCCGATGCCGCCGTCCAGATGCGGGCAGCGGGCTTCGACCGATGCATCGCGGTGCAGGCGCGCCAGACACTCGAAGAGACGCGATGGCTGCTCGCCCTCGCGGAGGAGTACGCGCACATCGCGGGGGTCGTGGGTTGGGTCGATCTGCAGGCTCCTGACGTCGATGCGCAGCTGAAGATGCTCGCGGCGCACCCCCGGCTCGTCGGGGTCCGGCACGTCGTCCAGTCGGAGCCGGCCGGCTTTCTCTCAAGCCCGGCTTTCAGGCGGGGAATCGCCAGGCTCGAGCATTTCGGCCTCGCGTATGACATCCTCGTGTACGCCCGGCAGCTTCCCGCGGCGATTGACTTCGCCGAGGCGTTTCCCGGCCAGCGGCTCGTGCTCGATCACCTGGGGAAGCCGGACATCCGGGCCGGCGGGTTCGACACATGGCGTCGCGATCTCGGCCGGCTCGCGGAGCGGCCGAATGTGTTTGCCAAGATATCCGGTCTCGTGACCGAGGCGGACTGGAGCACGTGGACGCCGCCGGTGCTGATCGCCTATGTTCACGCTGCGCTTGACGCGTTCGGCGCCGACCGGTTGATGATGGGGTCGGACTGGCCCGTCTGCACCGTGGCCGGCTCCTACCGGGAGGTCATGGACGTGGTGAGCACGGCGCTCGATGGACGAAGCGACTCGGAGCGTGAGGCCGTGCTGGGCGGGACGGCGCGCCGGTTCTGGAATCTTTCACTCTGATGGAGCGGACTGTGATGAAGCGATGGCTGATGGCGTTGGGTTTGGCGGTCGCAGCGGCGGGCTGCGGAGGTGACAAAGGAGCCACGACCGGGGCCGGCACCTCCGCACTCACGGTCGCGGTGATCCCGAAGGGCACGTCCCACATGTTCTGGCAGAGCATCCATGCCGGCGCGAACCGCGCGGGCAAGGAGCTCGGGGTCGAGGTGATCTGGCGTGGTCCGCTGCGCGAGGACGAGCGGGACTCCCAGATTTCCGAAGTCGAAGGGTTCATCAGCCGCGGCGTGTCCGGCATCGCGCTCGCGCCGCTCGACGAAGTGGCGCTCGTCGGCCCCGTTCAGGACGCCGTTGCCAGAAAGATTCCCGTCGTCATCTTCGACTCCGGGCTGAAGGGCAGCGACTATGTCAGTTTCGTCGCGACCGACAATATCGAAGGGGGCCGGCTCGGAGGCGAGCGCCTCGTCGAAGCGATGAAAGGCGCGGGCAATGTCGTGCTGCTCAGATACGCCGAAGGACACGACAGTACCGGGAAGCGGGAAGAGGGCTTCCTTCAGGCGATGAAAGCGCATCCGAACGTCAAGGTCGTCAGCTCCAATCAGTACGTCGGCGCGGACGTCGAGGGGGCATACAAGAAGACGGAATCGATCCTGAGCGGCTACAAGAAGCCCGACGGCAGCCTGACGGTCGATGGCATCTTCTGCGTGAACGAGTCCTCGTCGTTCGCTGCGATGCGCGTACTCCAGGACAACGGGTGGGCCGGCAAGGTCCGGTTCGTGGGGTTCGATGCGTCGGCGAATCTCATCAAGGGTCTGCAGGACGGCGTGCTCGACGGCATCGTCCTGCAGGATCCAGTGAAGATGGGATATCTCGCGGTCAAGACGCTGGTGGCGCACATCAAGGGCGAGAAGGTGGAGAAGCGCATCGACACCGGCGTGCACGTCGCGACGAAGGAAAACATGGACCAGCCGGGGATGCGGGAGCTGGTTCACCCGGAACTTGCGAAGTGACCGGACCTGCGGACGCCGCGCCGCCGCTGTTCGACATGCGCGGCATTCGAAAGGCCTTTGGCGCCACGACCGCGCTGGCCGGGGTCGATCTCTCCGTCGCCTCGGGCGAAATCTGCGGGCTGATCGGCCAGAACGGCGCCGGCAAGAGCACGCTGATGAGCATCCTGTCTGGGGCGTTGAAGCCCGACTCCGGGACGATGTTCATCGACGGCGTGCCGTACGCGCCTGAGAACCCGCACGACGCCCGCCGCGCCGGCATCGCCATGATCTATCAGGCGCTGTCGCTCGCTCCCCACCTGTCCGTGATGGAAAACATCCTGATGGGCGCCGAGCCGATGCGGTTCGGACTCCTCGATCGCGCCCGGATGCGGACCATCGCGAGACGCGCCCTGGCGGATCTCGGGCACGACGACATCTCCCCGGACGCGCCGGTCGGCACTCTCTCGGTGGCGGCGCAGCAGCTCGTCGAGATTGCGCGCGCCCTTGCCGTTGGATGCCGCGTCCTCGTGCTCGACGAGCCCACGAGCAGCCTTGGCCGCGCCGACGTCGAGCGCCTGTTCGCGCTCCTTCGCCGCCTCAAGGCGCAGGGTCACGCGATCGTCTACATCTCGCACTTCATCGAGGAAGTGAAAACCGTGGCGGATCGGTTCACCGTCCTCCGCGACGGGCGCAACGCCGGCGGCGGCGCGACGAGCGAGGCCTCCCACGATGCCATCGTGTCGCTGATGGTGGGGGGAGATCTCGGCGAACTGTTCCCGCGCTCTCCCCGCAAACAGGGCGAGGGGATCCTCGAGGTCGCGGGTCTTCAGCCAGGCTCGGCGTCCTTCACGCTGCACCGCGGGGAAATCTTCGGTATCGCCGGGGTGATTGGCTCCGGGCGTACGCGGCTCCTCCGCACCCTCTTCGGGCTCGCGCCCGTGAAGAGCGGCCGCGTGCGGATGGCGATGTTCAGCGGCGCCGCGTCGCCGAAGGGGCGATGGCAGCAGGGCATGGGCCTGTTGAGTGAGGATCGCACGGACGAGGGGCTCGCCCTCGGCCTCGACATTGCGAGCAACCTGACCATGACGCGACTGTCGGATTTCGGCGTCGCCGGACTGCTGTCGCCGTCGCGCCAGCGGTTGGCGGCGGCGGGCTGGATTGATCGACTGAAAATCAAGTGCGCCGGGCCGGCGCAGAGGGCCGGGGACTTGTCCGGGGGCAATCAGCAGAAGATCGCCATCGCGCGGCTCCTCCATCACGACGTCGACGTGCTGCTCCTCGACGAGCCGACGCGCGGCATCGACGTCGGCAGCAAGGCCCAGATCTACCGGCTCATCGACCAGCTCGTGGCGGACGGTTCCGGACCGACGCCCAAAGCGGTCCTGATGGTCAGCAGCTACCTCCCCGAGCTCCTCGGGCTGTGCGATCGCATCGCGGTGATGCGCCGCGGCCACCTCGGCGAGCCGGCCCCGGCCGGTGCGCTGTCCGAGCACGACCTGATGCTGGCGGCCACGAGCGGGGGAGCGGTCGCATGACGACACGCACGCTGATCGAACGCGGCGGAACGTTTCTCGGGCTCGTGCTGGTCGCGCTCATCTTCGGGGCTCTCGTGGGGCCGCAGTTCTTCGCCCCGGGCAACATCGAGCTCATGGCCCGTCAGACCGCGATCGTCAGTATCGCGGCGGTCGGCATGACGGTCGTCATCGTGGCCGGCGGCATCGACCTGTCGGTCGGCTCCATCATTGCGCTCAGCACCGTCGTCATCGCATTGCTGCTCCGGAGCGGTGCCAGCCCGATCGTCGCGGCGCTCGGCGCCGTCGCGGCCTCGGCTGTCTGCGGGCTGGTGAACGGCGCGCTGATCACGCAGCTTCGCGTCGTCCCGTTCATCGTGACGCTCGGCACGATGCTGGTGATCCGCGGCGCCGCCAAAGGACTGGCCGAGGAGCGCCGCATCGAGGCGCCGGTGACCTGGCTGAACGATCTGCTGCGCGTCCCTCGCGGCGGCGCCCTGCTGCCCTCGGGCATCTGGGCCGTGATTGTGCTTGCGCTCATCGTGGCGGGCGTTCTGCGCTATACCCGGTTCGGCCGTCATGTCTTTGCCATCGGATCGAACGAGCGCATGGCGAGGCTGTGCGGCGTCGCGATTACGCGGACCAAGGTGCTCGTCTATGTGCTGACCGCGGCGTTTGCCGGTGTTGCGGGGCTGCTGCAGTTCTCGAAGCTGTCAGTCGGTGACCCGACCGTCGCGATCGGTCTCGAGCTGGACGTCATCGCTGCCGTGATCATCGGTGGAGGCAGCCTGCTTGGCGGGCGCGGCACCGTCCTGGGAACGCTCATCGGCGCCGCGATCATGACCATCATCCAGATCGGCTGCTCGCAGAAGGGGCTCGCGAACTGGATCCAGCAGATCGTGACCGGCGGCATCATCGTCGCCGCTGTTGCCCTGGATCGGATGCGGTCGTCGGAAAAAACACACTGAAGCTATCAGCTGTCAGCTGTTAGCTGAGAGACCCCCTGATGCGCATTCGTGACCTCGAGATCATCGATCTGCGGTTCCCCACGTCGCGCACGAACGCGGGCACCGACGCGATGCATCCGGATCCGGACTATTCGGCGGCCTACGTCGTGTTGAAGACGGATGCGGATCTCGAAGGCCATGGCTTCACGTTCACGATCGGGCGCGGGAATGAGATCTGTGTGGAGGCCATCCGCGCCTTCCGGCCTCTCGTTGTCGGACGTACGCTGGAGGAAATCACCGACGCGCCGGCGGCGTTCTGGCGCTCGCTCGCGTCCGACTCGCAGCTCCGCTGGCTCGGACCCGAGAAGGGAGTGATCCACATCTCGATGGCGGCCATCGTCAACGCGGTGTGGGACCTGCACGCGAAGCGCGATCGCAAGCCGCTGTGGAAGCTGCTCGCCGACATGACGCCGCGGCAGATCGCCGGGTGCATCGACTTCCGCTACATCACGGACGCGCTCAGCTCCGACGAGGCGGTCGATCTGCTCACCCGCCAGGAGAAGACAAAGCCGGAACGCGAGGCTCAGCTGCGGCGCGACGGGTTTCCCGCGTATACGACGTCCGCCGGATGGATGGGATATTCGGACGATCACATCCGCGGCTTGTGCCGGGAAGCGGTCGCCGACGGCTGGACCCACTTCAAGGTCAAGGTCGGAGGGGCGCCTGAGGACGACGCGCGGCGCCTGGCGCTCGTGCGGGAGGAGATCGGTCCCGAGCGCCGGCTGATGATCGACGCCAACCAGAGCTGGGGCGTCGACGAAGCGATCGAGCGCGTGCGGGCGCTCTCACAATTCGACCTGTGGTGGATTGAGGAGCCGACGAGCCCGGACGACATCCTGGGCCACGCCGCGATCGCGAAGGGAGTCCGGCCGATCGGCGTCGCAACCGGCGAGCACTGTCACAACCGGATCATTTTCAAGCAGCTTCTCCAGGCGAACGCCATTTCGTTCTGCCAGATTGACAGCTGCCGGCTCGGCGGGGTCAACGAGAACCTCGCGGTCATCCTGATGGCGGCGAAGTTCGGCGTCCCCGTGTGCCCGCATGCCGGAGGCGTCGGGCTCTGCGAGCTCGTGCAGCACCTGTCGATGTTCGACTACATCGCCGTCGCCGGCCGGATGGACGATCGAATCACGGAGTTCGTGGACCACCTCCACGAGCATTTCATCGATCCGGTCGTCATCCGCCGTGGCCGCTACATGGTGCCGCAGATGCCCGGTTACAGCAGCACGATAAAGGCGGACACGCGAGCGGCCTATCGCTTTCCGGACGGGCCCGTCTGGGCCCGCGCGTAGCCGGCAGTCCAGAGAGATTTCCGTCACATTTGCGATCGATCTCTTCGCTGGAATAGAGTCAGTAACTTTAGCGGTAAAGGAGCTCCTTCAAGGCCGCAGATGCCACCCACGATGAAGCGGATCGCCGGAGAGCTCGGCGTGTCCATCACCACCATTTCGAAGGTCCTCAACAATCGTCAGGACATCGGCGCCGCGACGCGGGCGCGTGTGCTTGCCAGGGTGGCGGAGCTCGGTTACCAGCCGAACGCTGTGGCCAGGAGCCTGACGCTGCGGCGAACCCACACGCTCGGCGTCATCATTCCGGATCTGATGCACTCGTTTTTTGTCGAAGTCGTCGCCGGGCTCGAAGCCGTCGCGAGCGCGCGCGGCTACGGCCTGCTCCTCTGCAGCTCGAATGAGGATCCCGCGAAGGAACGCGTCGAGATCGAGATGCTGCGGGGCCGCCAGGTGGACGGAGTCGTGCTCGCGTCGGTGGATGCGTCCGGGAACACCGAGCTCCTGCAACGCCTGTCCGCGCTCGGCATATGCCTGGTCATGATCGATCGCGATGACCACTCCGCCGTCCGCTGCGATCGCGTGCTGACGGACGACGAGCTCGTGGGACGCCTTGCGACGGGGCACCTCGTCGATCAGGGGCGGCGTCGGATTGCGCATATCGAGGGGCCGCCGATCGCGCACGCGCAGCGGCGGCTGGACGGATACCGCGCCGCGCTCAAAGCCGCACGAATCCGCCCTCGCCCGGAGTGGATCGTGCCGGGGGGATTCATGAAGGCTGACGGGTTCCTGGCGATGAAGAAGCTGCTGGCCCTGAAGTCGCGGGTCGATGCCGTGTTTGCGGCGAACGATCCCGCGGCCATCGGCGCCATGGAAGCCATCTGGGCTGCCGGGCTGCGCGTGCCCGAGGACATCGCCGTCGTGGGCGCCGGAGAGGTCGCCCTTGGCGATCTGCTCCGTGTGCCGCTCACCACCGTCAGCTGGTCCCGGGAGGAGCAGGGGCGAACCGCGGGGGAGCTGCTGCTGAAGCGCATCGACGCCGAGTCCGCGCCGAAGTTCCGCCGCGTCATCATTCCCCCGCAGCTCGTCGTGCGCCGTTCGAGCGGAGGCGCCTCATAAATGGGGACACTCACCTTTACGGTAAGTTATTGAAAACAACTGGCAAGTTTTGGAATCGCTTTTGCGCCCGGACCTCAATCCGGCAGCCGCATGGAGGCTCGCGGCAACCATCCGCGAGAGGAACGTTGAGAGCATTCGTTACCCCGTTTGGCGGTTGGTCTCGCGCTCGTCCTGACAGCGGGCTCGAGTGCGGGTGCGCGTCAGGCTGCCAGGTCCAGCGCGATCGATCTCACAAGGGAGCGCGGACGTGTCGTCGCGGCCGCGGACAAGTATCTCACCGTGAGTCCCGTCACGATCACCGCCTCGTCTTCACCCCGGAGCGCCGGAGGCCCCCACGATTTTTTCTCCGAGGGAGACTACTGGTGGCCGGACCCGCAGAACCCTGACGGCCCGTACATCCAGCGCGACGGGATGTCCAACCCCGGGAACTTCACCGATCATCGCCGGTACCTGATGCAGCTCTCCGTCCAGGTGCCCGCGCTGGCGGCTGCCTGGAAGCTGACAGGCGATCGCCGGTATGCCGACCACGCCGTCCGCCACCTGCGCGCCTGGTTCATCGATCCGGCGACGCGAATGAATCCGCACCTGCTCTACGCGCAGGCGATCCACGGCCGCTTCACGGGCCGCGGCACCGGCATCATCGACACCATTCACCTCGTGGAAGTCGCCCGCGCCATCGAAGTCCTCGACACCGGAGACATCTGGCCATCGTCCGAGAAGGCGGCCGTCCGCGGCTGGTTCACGGATTACCTGCGCTGGCTGACGACGCATCCGTATGGGATCGCGGAGCGCGACGCCAAAAACAATCACGGCACGTGCTGGGTGATGCAGGTGGCCGCCTTCGCGCACCTGACCGGGGATCAGGCGCTCCTCGCTGACGGCCGCACACGCTTCAAGACCATTCTCGTCCCGAACCAGGTCGGCCCCGACGGCAGCTTTCCCGAGGAACTGAGGCGCACGAAGCCCTACGGCTACTCGCTGTTCAACCTGGATGCGATGGCCACCGTGGCACAGATTCTTTCCACGCCGCAGGACAACCTGTGGACATTCGAACTGCCGGACGGCCGCGGGCTTCGGCGCGCCATGGAGTTCATGGCGCCGTACATCCGCAGCCGCAAGGGATGGCCGAAGCCTCCTGACGTGATGTACGACGGCGAATGGCCCATGCGGCAGCCGAGCCTGCTCTTTGCCGGCCTCTCACTCGAGAAGCCCGAGTACTTGGCGCTCTGGTCGACGCTGCCGGCAGATTCCAGCGTCGAAGAGGTCATTCGGAACTTCTTCATTCGTCAGCCCGCTCTCTGGATGGAATGAAATGCCGGGTGCCAGGGTGCCAATGTGCCAGGAAACCTCGAACCTCGAACCCCGAACGCCGAACCCGAACCCGGAACCAGCTCCCCATGCTCTCCCTTCAAGAACAGTTTGGCGACATCGACATCTACCTGTTCGACCAGTTGCTGCGCGGACGCATACAGCCCGGCATGCGCGTGCTCGACGTGGGCTGCGGCGGCGGGCGCAATCTCGTTTACATGCTGAGGCACGGCTTCGACGTCGCCGGGGTCGATCAGGATCCGGACGCCGTGGCCCATGTGCGTGCGCTGGCGGCGCGGTTCGCGCCCGCGCTTCCGGCGGACAATTTCCGCGTCGAGGCGATCGAGACGCTCAGCTTTCCGGAGGCGTCGGCGGACGTGGTGATTGCCAGCGCCGTCCTGCACTTTGCGTCCGGCCAGGCGCAGTTCGATTCGATGCTCGCCGGGATCTGGCGGGTGCTCGCCCCGGGCGGACTGCTCTTCGCGCGGCTCGCCTCGTCGATCGGCATCGCGGACCGCGTTCAGCCGCTCGGCGGCGGCAGATTCCGCCTGCCCGACGGCAGCGATCGCTTCCTGGTCGACGAACGCATGCTGACGGAGATTGGTGCACGGCTCGGTGCTGATGTGATCGACCCGCTCAAGACGACCGTCGTGCAGAATCAGCGGGCCATGACGACGTGGGTCGTTCAGAAGCGACGGGGATAGGCGCCAAGGTGCCAAGGTGCCAAGAGTGCCAGAGTGCCAGGGTGCCAAAGTGCATGGTGCCAAGAGTGCGGCGCTCCACGCTGCAGGCGTGGGATAATCGATCACTTGGCACTCACCGCGACGATTCACAACCTCGACATCGATCTCGCAGACTCCGACCGGGGAGTTTACGAGACACTCGCGCTGCGCGTGGCGCGGCATCCCTCCGAATCGTCCGAATACCTCGTCGCGCGGGTCCTGACGTATGCCATGGAGTTCGCCGAAGGCATAGAGTTTTCAAGGGGCATCTGTGACCCCGACGACCCCGCGATTGCGATCCGTGACCTCACCGGCGCGCTTCGTGCCTGGATTGACATCGGCTCGCCGGACGCCGCCCGGCTGCACAAGGCGTCCAAGCTGGCCCCTCGCGTCGCCGTTTACACACACAAGGACGTCGCGCAAGTGGCAAAGAACCTTGCCGGAGAGCGGATCCACCGGGCCGACGAGCTCGAGCTGTACGCGATCGATCGCCTGTTGATCTCCGCGCTGGCCGCGCGGCTCGAACGCCGCATGGCCTTCGGCCTTTCGATCAATGAGCGGGAACTGTACGTCTCGATTGGGGCCGACACGATCACAGGCGCGGTCGTGCGGCACGCGATTGAAAGCAGATAGTTCGTTCTCGAGCGTCGTGTTGCCTTCTGCACCCTTGGCACTCTTGGCACTGGCTTTGGCACCCTGAAGTTTCAGACGTTAAGCTCCCCCTTTCCAACCAGTACCGCCTGGCCACCGACGCGCACGCGCGAGATCCCGCCGTCCTGTGCATCGATCGAAATATAGATCCGGCTGGGCCGGCCCATCGCGACACCCTGCAGGCTCAGCATGTTGCGCGCGGCTTCGGATGAGACGATCTCGTGATGCACCAGGTAGCACCCGAGGGGACCGCTGGCGCTGCCGGTGGCCGGATCCTCAAAGATGCCGAACGACGGCGCCAGCATCCGGCTGTAGACCGTCTCCACGCTGCCGGCGTCAGGTCCTGGCGCGGTCGTGAAAAAGAATATCGGCTGCTCCTCGATCCCGGCGTCCTTGTAGCAGCGGCTGAGGGCCCTCCGCTCGATCGAGACGCGGTCCACGGCCTCGCGCGACGTCAACGGCACGAACAGGTACGGCACACCGCAGGTGATCACCTCCAGCGGCAGCTCGTCGACGAGCTCGTGTTCGTCGACGCCGACGGCTGCGGTAAACGCGGCGCGGTCCGCGATGGTGTCGCCGAAGGCTGGCAGAAGCTGCGTCATCCACGCAAAGGCCAGTGCGCCGTCGGACCAGTCGAGCGACACTGGTGTGGGCCCGACGCCGAGCTCGAAGACGAAGTCGCGGCTCCCCGGCGCGATCGTCCCCAGAGCCGCCAGCGCGAAGGTGCTGCCGATCGTCGGATGACCGGCCATCGGCAGTTCGGAACCGGGCGTGAAGATCCGCATTTTCGCTCTGCCGCCCCGTGCCGCCGCCGCGGCATCCTCCGCCGGGAAGATGAACGTGCTCTCCGAGAAGTTCATCTCGCGCGCGATGGCCTGCATGTCGGCGGTCGAGAGTCCCTGCGGATCGGGAAACACGGCGAGCTGGTTTCCCTCGAACGGGCGATCGGTGAAGACGTCAAGGTGGAGGTAGCGCATATGTCGGGACTCGGGGCTCGGGGCTCGGGACTCGGGACTCGGGACTCGAAGAGAACTCAGCATGGTACGCGCAGCCCGTCCGTGCAAGGCGCAATTGTGAAGTGGACCACGATCGTCCTTCCGCCTCAGGCGGAAGCCACGCGTTCCGAATCCCGGATCCCGAATCCCGAATCCCGGAATGATATCCTCCCCTTTTGGAGGATCCGTTTTGGCAAAGCGTGGGAAGACGAATGAGCGGTCGTTGTTCGATGCGCCCGGCGGCGGCGTCGATGTGACCGGTCCTGGCGGAGGATCGGGAGAGCCCGAGGCTGTCGAGCTCCATGCCGCGGCGCAGACCCGGTACCTGAACTACGCGCTCTCGGTCATCACGTCCCGGGCGCTGCCCGACGTGCGCGACGGGTTGAAGCCAGTCCAGCGCCGCATCCTCTACACGATGTGGCAGCAGAACCTGACGGCTGACGTCAAGCACCGCAAGTGCGCCAAAGTGGTCGGCGACGTGATGGGCAACTACCACCCGCACGGCGATTCCGCCCTCTACGAGACGCTGGTCCGCATGGCGCAATCGTTCTCGCTGCGCTACCCGCTCATCGACGGGTCGGGCAACTTCGGATCGCTCGACGGCGACAGCGCCGCCGCCATGCGATACACGGAATGCCGCCTGGCGCGCCTGAGCGACGAGATCCTGTCCGAGATCCACCAGGACACGGTGCCGTTCCGTCCCAACTACGACGGCACCCGCACCGAGCCCGTCGTCCTGCCCTCGCGGATTCCCAATCTGCTCATCAACGGCGCCACCGGCATCGCCGTCGGCATGGCCACCAACATTCCGCCGCACAACCTGAACGAGGTGTGTACCGCGCTCATCAAGCTGCTCGGCAACTCTGAGCTGACGAGTGCGCAACTGTGCCGGTACATCAAGGGGCCCGACTTTCCGACCGGCGGAGAGATGCTGAACTCCCCGGAGGAGCTGAAGGAGATCTACAAGACCGGCTCCGGCGCCGTCCGCCTGCGCGCCACGTGGGAGGTCGGACCCGTCTCCAAGTCCGCGAAGACGATCTACATCACGAGCGTGCCGTATACCGTGAACAAGTCCACGCTCGTCGAGCGGATCGCCGACGTCGCGCTCAGCCGGAAGCTGCCGCCGCTCGTTGACGTGAAGGATCTGTCGACCGATGACGTGCGCATCGCGCTCGAACTGAAGAAAGACGTCCGACGAGAAGATGGTCATGGCGTACCTGTTCAAGCACACGCCGCTGCAGTCCAGCTTCATCGTCAATCTCACGTGCCTCATTCCAACCGAGAATCCGGAGGTCGGCCGTCCCGAGCGTCTCGACCTGCACGCGATCCTGTGGCACTTCCTTCATTTCCGGCTGGACGTCGTCACGAAGCGTCTCGAGCACGAGCTGGAGTCGCTCCGCAAGCGCGTGCACATCCTCGAAGGCTTCGAGAAGGTCTTCGACGCGCTCGACGAGATTCTGAAGATCGTGCGGAAGTCGGAGGGCAAGGCGGACGCTGCGCAACAGATCATCGCGAAGTTCTCGCTCGACGCGGAGCAGACCGACGCGATCCTGGAGCTGAAGATCTACCGGCTTGCCCGGCTCGAGATCCTGGTGATCCGCAAGGAGCTCGAGGAAAAGCGCAGGCGCACGCGCCAGATCAATACGCTGCTCAAGGACGAAGAGAGCCGCTGGGACATCGTCCGCGTCGAGCTCGAAGAGATTCAGAAGAAGTATGGCGACCCGCGGCGCACGAAGATTTCGAGCGACGAAGGGGAGGCGGAGTATACCGCCGAGGACTTCATCGTCGACGAAGACAACGTCGTGCTCGTGTCGCGCGACGGATGGGTCAAGCGTCAGAAAGAAGTGAAGGACGTCGCGTCGACGCGGGTGCGCGAAGGGGACGCCGTCATGGCGGCCCTGGCCGGCAGCACGCGCTCGGCGGTCGCGTTCTTCAGTAACTTCGGCGTCGCGTATACCTCGCGCATCACCGACATCCCCGCGTCGACCGGGTACGGCGAGCCGATCCAGCGGTTCTTCAAGTTGAAGGACGGTGAGCGGATCGTGGCGGCCTTCAGCCTCGATCCCCGCGTGGCCGGCAACATCACGCCGAAGAAGGAAGGGGCGGAGCCGCCCGTCCATGCGATCGCCGTATCGAGCGACGGCTACAGCATGCGGTTCAGTCTCGAACCGTTCGTCGGAGCCGAGCACGCGGTCCGGCAGGCGCTACGCGAGAGCGGCCGACGGTGCGGAGTTCGTCGGCGTGTCGAATCCTGACGGGTGACGAAATCCTGATCGCTGCAACGCGTGAAGCACGCGCGATCCTCTGCAAGGCGGACGAAGTGAATTTCCTCTCGGGCCCGGGTCGCGGAGTGATCCTGATCAAGCTCTCGTCCGACTCCGACCGCGTCCTCGGATTCATTGCGTCGAAGGGAGACCGCGATCTGATGACGGTCGAGACGACCCGGGGCGCAGAGCAGACGATCAGCACGACGAAATACGAAGTCACGGGCCGCGGCGGGAAAGGACGCGAGCTTCTCCAGCGCGGCCAGTTCATCCGGGTGGTCACACCGGTGCCCGAAGCGCCGCCCCCCCTTTCCGAGTAGCCCTCCCCACGGGAGCAGCGGCACGGACTTGCGCCAGGCGTCCCGGTGGATGTATCGTCTACCGATATGTCACCGCGCGCACCTGCCGAAACTCCCGGCCGCAAGACGCTGTCGCTGCCCGTCATCCACATCCTCCTCACGCTCGTGGACGGTGAGCGTCACGGCTATGCCATCAAGCAGGCGGTCGAGGAACGTACAAGGGGATCGATCCGGCTTGGGCCAGGAACGCTCTACGAGGCCATCCAGCGCCTCGAAGAGGGAGGCCTCATCGCAGAGTCCGGCGCGCCCGCGGCGGCAAACGGCCAGGAAGCGCAGCGCCGGTACTACGCGCTGACCGCGACGGGATGGTCGGCGCTGCAGCTCGAGCTCCGGCAGCTCGGCGATCTCCTGGAGCACGCCCGCCGCCATCCGCGGCTCCGCAAGGGACTCGCATGATTCGCTTCTGCTGCCTGCTGATGATGCTCTACCCGTCCTCTTTCAGACGACGGTACGGGGCGGAGCTTCTCGGCATGATCGAGGAGGAGAGAAGAAACCCGCCCGGGGGGTCGACGACGGTCTGGATGATTCAGGTCGTCAGCGATCTGATTGCCACAGCCTCGAGGCAGCGCCTCCGACAGGTTGGCGCTGCACTCCGGCATGCCCGCGGGGCCGGCGCACCGAAGCTCCCGAGACCGCGGAGGAGGACCGAGATGGATACGCTGCTGCAGGACACGCGTTACGCGCTACGCCAGTTCATACGGCGCCCTGGGTTCGCCGCCATTGGAGTGCTGTCGCTTGCACTGGCCATCGGAGGCAACAGCCTCATTTACGGCCTCGTCGATGGGCTCGTGCTGCATCCTTTCCCGTATCCGGATCCCGACCGCCTGGTGGCCATCGGACTGGGCTTCCCGAAACTGTCGGCCGAGACGCAGATACATCGAGACGATGTCACCCGCTGAGTATGCCGATTTCCGTTCCGGCCGCTCGTTCTCGCGGACGGCCGCATTCGATCTCGGCAACCGCAACATTTCCGGCGGCGACGTCCCGGAGCGGGTTTTCACCGCGCTCGTGCTCGACGATCCGTTCCCGGTACTCGGCATGGCTCCAGTCCTTGGACGCTGGGTTTACCAGAAGCGAGCTTGGTCCCGCCCCGCAGTCGGATTCTCCGGGGGGTGCCGGGGCTCCGCCAAACCGGGTGGCTATCATCAGCTATCGACTCTGGAAAAACCGGTTCGGCGGCGACCCGGCCATCCTCAACCGGACGATCAGGATCAGCGGCGGCGCCGCCTCGATCGTAGGCGTCATGCCCCAGGGGCTCGTTCTCATCGGCACTGACTTGTGGCTTCCCTGGGGCGGCGATCCTGCGCGGATGCCGCGCAACGCGCGCATGTTCAGCGCGATCGCGCGGCTCGCGCCTGGCGTCACGCTGGCTCAGGCCAACGCGGAGCTTGCCGTGACCGCTGGAAACGTGGACGCGGCGTATCGCAGCAGCTTCAAAGAATACGAAGGCTGGCGGTTGTCGGCCGCGCCCTGGGCCGAGGCTCTGCTTCGGGATCAGCGTCCCGCCGCCTTCATGCTGCTTGGCGCGGTGATGCTCGTGCTCCTCATCGCCTGCGCGAACCTGACGAACCTGTTCCTCGCCCGCTCGACCACCCGGCAGAGGGAGCTCGCCGTCCGGCTCGCGCTGGGGGCGGCGCGCTGGCGTATCGCCAGGCAGCTGCTGACGGAGAGCCTGCTGCTCACGGCAGCCGGCGCGGCGGCCGGGTTGCTGGTGGCCTACCTCGGACTCAAGCTCTCGAGCGCCGTCATCCCGCCGCAGCTGGCGATGCTCGATCTTCAGGCCGGCCTGAATACGCGGGTGCTCGCGTGGACCATCCTCATGGCGATCGCGTCAGGCCTGCTGATCGCATTCCTTCCGGCCCTCCAGGCGACTCGCACCGATCCGCAGGACTCCCTCAAGTCTGATGTCCGCGCGGGCGCAGGCCGGGCCGGCAACCGCATCCGCCAGGTTCTGGTCGTCTGCGAGATTTCACTTTCGGTCATGCTGCTCCTCGGCGCAGGACTGTTCCTGCGCAGCTTCGTGAACGTGCAGCGGATCGATCCCGGCTTCGACCCGAAGGATGCACTGACGATGCGCCTGACGCTGCCGCCCGAGCGATATGCCGGCGACGCAGCCGGCGCCTTCTTCGACCGTCTCATCGAACGGCTTGGCGGTCTTCCCGGCGTCCGCGCGGTCTCCGCCGCGTCACAGCTTCCCCCGGGCAATGGGTTCGCCACGCAGTTCACGGTCGAGGGAATCGCGACCTCCGGTGCCACGCTGCCGACCGCGCTCATCACCGTCGCCACACCGACACACTTCGACGCGCTTCGCGTATCGCTGCGCGCCGGGCGCATGTCACTCGGCGGCGGATCGGCTCGGCACCTCCCCGGTCGTCGTCGTGAATCAGGCCTTCGCATCCCGATATGTGCCCGGACGGGATCCTGTCGGGCACCGGGTGAGGCTCGGCGAGGCTCCCCGTCAGGGCCCTCCTGCGACGATTGTCGGTGTGGTCGCCGATTTCAGGAACGATGGGGCAACGCGGCCAACACGCCCCGAGATCTACAGGCCTGTCCGTCAGCAGACGGAATGGAACCAGCTCTTTCTGGTCATTCGCGTGGACCACCGCGCTGCGGACCTGATTCCCTCAGTGCGCTCTGCGGTCGCGGCGCTGGATGCAGAACAGCCTGTCTACAACATTCGAACACTCGAGGATGCACTGGCGAGCGCCACGTTCCAGCAGTCGATCTCGGCGGCGCTGCTTGGGGTCTTCGCGGGAATGGCGCTCCTGCTGGCCGCCATCGGCATCTACGGCGTGATGTCGTACACGGTCAGCGCGCAGGACACAGGAAATAGGGGTGCGGCTGGCCCTGGGAGCGCAGCGCGGCGCGGTGATGTGGCTCGTCCTCGGGCAGGTGCTGCGCCTGTCCGCGCGTCGGGCTGGCAATCGGCCTGGGCCTCCTGCTGGTGCTCGGTCGCGTGCTGTCGCAGCTGCTGTTCGGTGTCGATCCCGCCGATACGCTCACCATCGTGGCCGCGACAGTGACTCTCGGCGTCATCGCCATCGGCGCGGGATGGGCTCCGGCGTTTCGGGCCAGCCGTGTGGACCCGATGCGCGCCCTGAGGTACGAATGAGCGTTCAATCCCCTTAAGAACGGTCGTGAAACTGGACGGGTTCTCGTGGTTCGGGAGGCCCGAAACTCCCTGCATAGGGTAGGATCGAAGCATTATGGCAGGGTGGCAGGAGTTCAGCGGCCTGAACCGCGGCTATGTGCTGGAGCTGTACGAAAAGTACCGCGCGGACCCTTCGTCCGTCGATGCGGACACGCGCGCCCTGTTCGAGCGCTGGACGCCGCCGTCCGAACCCACGCCTGTTCCCGACGGCATTCCGTTCCAGCGGATCGTCGGCGCCGTCAGCCTTGCGCAATCCATCCGCATGCTACGGCCATCTCGCCGCGCGGCTCGATCCGCTCGGCAACCGCGCCGGAGGCGGCGACCCCTCGCTGCTCGCCGAGACGCACCACGTGACGGACGACGATCTGCGAAGCCTGCCGGCGACGCTCATCTCATCTCCCGTCGCCGAGGGCGCCGCCAACATGCTGGAAGTCATCACGGCCTTCCGGCGCGTCTACTGCTCGACCACCGGTTACGACTACGCACACGTCTTCGTGCCCGAGGAGCGTCAATGGCTGCGGCAGGCGGCTGAAGGCGGACGGTTCCGTGCGCCCGCCGATCCGATCAGTCCGATCGCGATCCTCGACAGGCTGACACAGGTGGAGGTGTTCGAGCGCTTCCTGCACCGCGTGTTTCCGGGCAAGACCCGCTTCTCGATCGAAGGGCTCGACATGCTCGTGCCGGTGCTCGACGAGGTGATCGGCGAGGCCGCCGAGAGCGGCATGCGGAACATTCTCATCGGCATGGCGCATCGCGGCCGTCTGAACGTGATGGCGCACGTCCTGAACAAGCCGTACGCGCAGATTCTGGCGGAGTTCAAGGAGCCGGTGTCGGCGCGCGGATTCCGCGAGGACATGGCCTGGACGGGCGACGTGAAGTATCACGCCGGGGCGCATCGCGCGCTGAAGGGCGGCCGCGCGATGGACATGGTCGTCTCGCTGCCGCCGAATCCGAGCCATCTCGAAGCCATCGATCCGATCGTCGAAGGCATGGCGCGGGCCGCCGGCACGCTCGTGGATTCCCCCGGCGCGGCCGCGTTCGATCCGACGCGCAGCCTGCCGATCCTCATCCACGGCGATGCCGCGTTTCCCGGCCAGGGCGTCGTCGCCGAGACACTGAATCTCGGCCGGCTGCCCGGCTACCAGACCGGCGGCACCATTCACATCATCGCGAACAACCAGCTCGGGTTCACGACGGGCCCCGAAGACGAATACAGCACGTCGTATGCGAGCGGCCTCGCCCGGGGGTTCAAGATCCCGATCGTTCACGTCAACGCGGATGATGCGGAGGCGTGCGTCGAGGCCGCGCGCCTGGCCGCGGCGTACCGGGAGCGGTTTCAGCGCGACTTCCTGATTGACCTCATCGGATATCGGCGGTACGGCCACAACGAAGGGGACGAGCCCTCCTTCACGCAGCCGGTGATGTATCAGAAGATCAGATCGCACCCGAGCGTACGCGAGCTATGGGCGCGCACGCTGGAGGAACGGGGAGAGCTGGCGCCCGGCGCCGCGGACGCGCTGGTTCAGAAGCACACCGCCGAACTGCAGCGTGCGATGGACGAGCTCAAGCCCGAACGGGACTACGTCGAAACGGAGCCCGCTCCCGCGCCGCCGGGCGCAGCCGCCAAGGCCGAAACCGCCGTTCCGATCGAGAGGCTGCGCGAGCTGAACGATGCGTTGCTCAGGCCGCCGGACGACTTCAGCATCCACCCCAAGCTGGAGCGCACGCGCGAGAAACGGGCGCAGATGTTCGCCGATCTCGACGAGCGCACGGTCGACTGGGCCGCGGCGGAGGATCTGGCGCTCGCGTCGCTCCTTGCGGACGGCGTCAGCATCCGCATGACGGGTGAGGACGTCGAGCGCGGCACATTCAGCCATCGCCACGCGGTCTTTCACGACGCGACGAACGGTCGGGTGCACGTGCCGCTGCAGGCGCTGCCGCAGGCGCGCGCCGCGTTCGAGATCCACAACAGCCCGCTGACCGAAAATGCCGTCGTCGGTTTCGAGTACGGCTACAACATCCAGGAGCCTTCCCGCCTCGTCATCTGGGAGGCGCAGTACGGCGATTTCATCAACGGCGCGCAGGTGATGATCGACGAGTTCCTGGTCTCGGCCCGGAGCAAGTGGGGCACCAAGCCGTCGCTGGTGCTGCTCCTGCCGCACGGGCACGAAGGACAGGGCCCGGACCACGCTAGCGCACGACCCGAGCGCTTCCTCCAGCTCGCCGCCGACATCAACATCCGGATCGCGAACTGCACGACCGCGGCACAGTACTTCCACCTCCTCAGACGGCAGGCGGCCCTGCTGCAGATCGACCCGCTTCCGCTCGTCGTGCTGACTCCGAAGAGCCTCCTGCGCAATCCGCTCGTCGCATCCGCTCCCCGGGAGTTCGCTGAGGGACGCTTCCGCATGGTGCTGCAGGACGAGGAGGCCTCCGCGCGCGCCGCCGAGGTTCGCCGCGTGCTCGTCTGCTCCGGGAAGATCTACGTCGATCTGATCTCGAGCGAGCACCGGGCTGCGCGGCCGGACGTGGCGGTGTGCCGCGTCGAGCAGCTGTATCCCGTGCCCATGCGCGATCTGCGCGCCATGCTGGATGTTTACGGCAACGCCGACACCATCGTCTGGGTGCAGGAAGAGCCCGAGAACATGGGCGGCTGGGATTTCATCCGGCCGCATCTCCAGGAAGTGTCAGGCGGCCGCACGGTTCGCCGTGTCGCACGGCCGCGCAGCGCCAGCCCCGCCGAAGGATCCGTATCCCGCCACGCGCTCACGCAGCAGGCGCTGGTCAACCAGGCGTTTGGCGAGCCGTCCACGCCGAAGAGTGACGGCGATACCGCGGAAAAGGCTCGTCGGGACAGCCAGCTGGCGAGCAGCAAGGGATGACAGGGAGACAGGAACCAGCCTTATGCCGTCGAACATCGTCGTGCCTGAAGTCGGCGAATCCATCGTCGATGCCCGCGTGGCCAGGTGGCTGCGCAAGGAAGGGGACGCCGTCTCGATCGGCGACCCGCTGGTGGAGCTCGAGACCGACAAGGTCGACCTCGAAGTCGCCGCGACTCAAGCGGGTGTGCTGACGCGCATCGACCGCAAAGACGGGGAAGACGTGAAAGTGGGTGAGGTGCTGGGCGTCATCGAGGACGCTGCCGCGGGAGCGTTGCCGCCCGCGAAGGAGCCGGGGACCGCAGCGCCGAAGGCCGTGCCCGATCCGAAGACCGCGTCAGAATCGAAGGCACCGTCGGAAGCGAAGGCAGCATCAGAACCGAAGGCCGGAGCGGCTGAGAAAACACGTTCGACGCCGACAGCCCGCAAAGCGGCCGAGGACAAGGATGTCGATCTGAGCCGCGTCCGTGGCAGCGGCGACGCCGGGCGCGTGATGCGACGCGACGTCGAGCAGGCGGCGGCCGGCGCCGAAAACCGCGTTGGATCAGGGAACGGCAACACGACCGCTGCACCCGCGGAGCCCGCCCGCGAAGCCAAAGCTCGTCCCGCGCCGCCCGTGGCGGAAATCCGGCTTGTCGGAGACCGGACCGAGGAGCGCGTCCGCATGTCGAAGCGGCGCGCCACCATAGCCAGGCGCCTCGTGGAGGTGCAGAGCACCGCGGCGATGCTGACGACCTTCAACGAGGTCGACATGACGGCCGTCATGGCGCTGCGCGAGCGGCATAAGCAGTCCTTCAAGGAGCGGCACGGCGTCGGCCTGGGTATCGCGTCGTTCTTCGTGAAGGGCTCGATTGGGGCGCTCCGGGCGTTTCCGCGGCTCAACGCGGAGATCCAGGGCGACGAGATGGTGCTCAAGCACTACTACGACATCGGCGTCGCCGTCGGTGCGAGCGAGGGGCTCGTCGTGCCCGTGCTGCGTGATGCCGATCGCCTGTCGTTCGCGGCAATGGAACAGAAGATACGTGACTTCGCCGGCCGCGCCGAAGACGGCACGCTGTCGCTCGCGGATCTCAAAGGCGGCACATTCACGATCACGAATGGCGGCGTGTTCGGTTCCCTATTGAGCACACCAATCCTGAATCCGCCGCAGGTCGGGATCCTCGGTCTCCACTCCATCCAGCAGCGACCCGTGGCTCAGAACGGACAGGTCGTCATCAAGCCGATGATGTACGTGGCGCTCACGTACGATCATCGCATCGTGGACGGTTCCGAAGCGGTGCAGTTCCTCGTGCGCATCAAGCAGCTCGTCGAGGATCCGGGCGCGTTGCTTCTCGACTAGGAAACTGCCGTCAGGCCCTTCTTGAGGAGCGCGATCTGTCCGGCATGGTAGACGTCGTGCTGGATCGACCCGAGCAGCAGTACGTAGTGCGTGACTCCGGCACCAGCCGCCCTGTCGCGTGTGTCATTCGTGGGCGCAAAGAGCTTCGCTTCCGGCAGCGTCTGGATGTCGGCGAGCAAATCGCGCTGGGCGCGTCGCAGCCGTTCGAGCGCGTCGTGCCACCGCTCCTCGGACGGTTCACCCACTTCAGGCCAGTCCCCCTCTTTGGGCTCGCCCGCCGGCGATCCCGACAGCCGCAGGCGCACTTCGTTCTTCCATGAGGTCACATGCAGGACCAGCTCCCAGATCGAATGGGCGCTTGCAAGCGGTCTGGCGCATGCCTGCGCCGCGCTGACACCGTTCAGAATCTCGACGAGCGGCGATCCGTGCCACGGATCGCCGTCGTACTCCCGTTCGAGCGCATCGATGATTCGCGAAACCTCCGACATGGCACCCTCCTTCGATTGCGGTCTCCTTCTGACCTCGTGTCAGTCCGCCGGGTGACAGGAGCTCAAGAGGTCAGGAGGATCCTGTGAAATGCACCGAGAAATTCCACCACGGAGACACGGGGACACGGAGACGACACGGAGATAAATGGCTGGCTAGCACTCAAAGGCTCGATGCCGGGAGATCCGTTGAGCGGAGACAAACGCGGTCGGCCCGCGCGACCTCTCAGCGCCGGCCAACGGCCGGCGGCCGACCGCCGTTCCCTCCGTGTCGTCTCCGTGGCTCCGTGCCTCCGTGTTGATCTTTCGTGGTCCCCGTTGACTCTCTTCCCATCTCCTCGTGTTAAAACGTTGCCACAGATATCTTCGATCGTGTCCCGCTGGGCGGGTGCCCGGGCCGTGCCCGGCGGCAGCGTGCTACCATTCGGGGTTCCCTGCGGCAGAACTGCTCACGGCACAGGCTCGACCTCCTGAAACAGCATGGCTTCGTACACAGCAAAAGATATAACCGTTCTCGAGGGGCTCGAGCCCGTCCGCAAGCGCCCCGGCATGTACATCGGCGGCGTTGGCGCGTCGGGACTTCACCATCTCGTCTGGGAGATCCTCGACAACTCCATCGACGAGGCGATGAACGGCTATGCCTCGAACATCGTCGTCACCCTCCATGAGGACGGCTCTTCGATCACGATTGCGGACGACGGGCGCGGGATTCCCGTCGACAAGCACCCGAAAACGAAGAAGAGCGCCGTGGAGGTCATTTTCACGACCCTTCATGCCGGCGGCAAGTTCGAAGCGGGCAACTACAAGACGGCCGGTGGTCTGCACGGGGTTGGCGCGAGCGTCGTCAACGCGCTCTCGAAGGAGCTGGTGGCGACGGTTCGTCGCGACGGCGCCGAATGGGAGATGCGATTCAAGCAGGGGCAGCCGGTTGGCGCGCTGAAGAAGAACGGTCCTGCGCGAGGGTCCGGCAGCACCATCTTCTTCCGGCCGGACTCCACGATCTTTCCGAAAATCGAGTTCGATCCCGACACGATCCGGCAGAGACTCGAGGTTGCGAGCTACCTCCACAAAGGCGTGAAGCTCACCTTCGAGGATGCGTCGCGAAACGAGAAACACACATACCAGCATTCCGAGGGCCTGTCCGACTATCTGAAGACGATCCTGCGCGACCGGGCGGCGACTCCCGTGCACGAGGCGCCGTTCACCGTCTCCAAGGACGGCGACGACACGGGCATGCGCCTCGACGTCGCGCTCCAGTGGACGCAGTCCACCGACGAGCACGTGCGCAGCTACGTCAACGGCATTCCAACCGGGTCGGGAGGCACCCACGAGAACGGTTTCCGATCGGGCCTCGGCAAAGCCGTCCGTAACTTCATCGAGACGCACAACCTCTCGCCGAAGGGGGTCACGCTGACGGCCGAGGATATCCGTGAAGGGCTCGTCGCCGTGCTCAGCGTCTTCATCGCGGAGCCGCAGTTCCAGGGACAGACGAAAGATCGCCTGAACAACCCCGAGGTGATGTCGGCGATCGATTCACAGCTGCGTCCGGCGCTCGAACACTGGATGAACACGAACATCACCGTGTCCGAGTCCATCGTCGCACGCGTGATCCTTGCGGCGCGCGCCCGCGAAGCCAGCCGTGCGGCCCAGCAGGAAGTCACGCGAAAGAGTGCGACGTCCGGACGGCTCACGCTGCCGGGAAAACTCAGCGACTGCACGTCTCCCGGTCTCGCCGACAGCGAGCTCTTCATCGTCGAAGGCGATTCGGCCGGCGGTTCGGCCAAGCAGGGGCGCGACCGGAGCCGCCAGGCGATCCTGCCGCTTCGTGGCAAAGTGCTGAACACCGAGAGCGCATCTCTCGCAAAAGTGCTCGAGAACAAGGAGCTGTCCGATCTGGTGACCGCGCTTGGCTGCGGTCTCGGCAAGAACTTCGAGCTGGCGCGGCTGCGGTACGGGCGGGTCATCATCCTGTCGGATGCCGACTCGGACGGACACCACATCGCGACGCTCCTGCTCACGTTCATCTACCGCCACATGCCCGGCCTCATTGCATCGGGCCGGGTATTTCTCGCCCAGCCTCCTCTTTTCAGAATCGATGTCGGCAAGGAAACGTTCTGGGCGCTCGACGATGCGCACCGGAACCGGATTCTGAAGCTGCACGGCAACGGCCGTTCGAACCCGGAGATCACGCGGTTCAAGGGCCTCGGCGAGATGATGCCCAAGGTGCTCTGGGAAACCACGATGAACCCGAGGACGCGTCGTCTCCTGCGCGTCGAGATTCTCGACCAGATCACCACCGACCGCGTCATCAACGAGCTGATGGGCAAGGACCCCGGCGCGCGCTTCCGCTTCATCATGGATAGAGCGGAAGAAGCCGAGGAGCTCGATGTGTAGCTGCCAGCTTCCGGCTCCCAGCTTCCGAATCCCGAGTCCCCGCCTACGCCGCGAAGCGGCTACGGCGCGGCCGCGCCGTAGCTCGCACCGATTGCACCGCGAGCGGAGGCGGGCGAGTCCCGACAGCGTCAGTTCCGAGACAGCATGCGCCGCAATCCACGCATGAAGCGCTCGGAGATGGGGCCGAAGGGCTCGTCGGTGGTGAGGTAGGTCCACGTCGCGCCTCGTTGCCGCAGGTCGATGCCCGTCGCTGCGGCTTGCGCGAGGCGCACCGGCAGCTCCTCGGCAATGGCCTGTTCGAACTCCTGGAACATCGCGTGGATCCGCGCGATGTAGGTCGCGAAAGGGTTCGACGCGCCCAATGACGTCCAGATCGTCCCTGCGCGCAGGTCGCTCACGCCGGCGAGATAGTCTGCCCAGAGATCGTCGATGGTGCGCAGGGTCACTACGCGCTCGAGCTCCGAGTCGCACACCTCCTCCCCCGTGAGCACGCGGCGACGCCGCTCTCCAATCGCAAGACGCTGACCCTCGACGACAGCTTCGTATTTCCGCAGGAACAGCCTGACGTCGAGATGCTGGCCCTCCGCGATCCTCTGGGCATCGTCAGGGGGCATGCACTCGCTCGCGAATTTCACCATCAGTGGGTCTTCGCTCGACACGAAGAAACGCGAGCTTCCAGGATCCCCCTGCCGGCCCGCCCGCCCGCGAAGCTGATGATCGATGCGGCGGCTGTCGTAGCGCCCGGTTCCGACGACGTGGAGGCCGCCAAGTTCGGCTACGCCAGGGCCGAGCCTGATGTCCACGCCTCGTCCCGCCATGCTGGTCGAAATCGTCACCGCGCCACGCTCTCCGGCGCGCGCGATGATGGCGGCTTCGGCCTCCTCGTTTCTCGCGTTCAGGACGCAGTGGGCGACGTCGCCGAGCTGCCGGCTGAGCGACTCGGATTCCTGGACGCTCGAGGTCCCCACGAGCACTGGCCGGCCCTTCGCATGCTCGGTTCGGACGTCGTCGATCACGGCGGCTTCCTTCCCGGCTGTCGTTTCGAACAGACGGTCCGGATGATCGATCCGGATCACGGGCCGGTGCGTCGGGATGATCTCGACCTCCAGGCCGTACATCTCGCGGAAGTCCTGTGCCTGTGTCGCCGCCGTGCCGGTCATGCCGCAGACCGTGGGATAGAGCGCCACGAGATTCTCCAGTGTGATCGACCCGAGCACGCGGCCCTGGACCTTGCGCCGCACACCCTCTTTCCACTCGAGGGCCGTCTGCAGCCCTCCCGGCCATCGTCTCTCGCGGACGATGCGTCCCTTGAACTCGTCAACGGAGAGCACGTGGCCGTCGTGCACGACGTAGTCGACATCGCGGCGGAGCAGGGTGTGTGCGTGCAGAGCGTCCTGGACGGCCGCCATGATTGGATTGCCGGCTGCTGCGAACAGGTCGGCGCAGCCGAGCGTCCCTTCAATCGCCTCGATGCCTGACGGCGTCAGCGCGACGTTCCGGCCCGCTTCGTGGATGGTGTAGTGCCAGCGGCTCAACACGCGGACCGCACGGTCTGCCAGTGCCGGAGCATCATCCGAGCCGGTGTCGCCGCCGGCGATGACGAGGGGTATGCGCGCCTCGTCGATGAGCGCCGAGTCCGCTTCGTCGAAGAGAGCCGCGGCAAACGGTCGAAGCACCTGGTCCCCCACATGGAGGGCCAGCTGATCCCTGAGGTAGTCGAAGCCGACTTCGTTGGCCGTGCCATATGTGACGTCGCACCGGTACGCGGCATGCCGCGCCTCGCTCGTCATGCTTTGCTGGATCACGCCGACCGACAGGCCGAGCCGCCGATGGATGCCGCCCATCCAGTCGGCGTCCCGGCGGGCGAGATAGTCGTTCGCCGTCAGGACGTGAACCCCCTGGCGTGTACGCGCGTGCCAGACGATGGCCGGCACGGCGGCCAGGGTCTTCCCCTCGCCGGTCTGCATTTCGACAATCGTCCCACCGGCCAGCGCGAGGGCGGCCTGGAGCTGGACATCGAACATGTCGAGCCCGAGTACGCGCGACGCAACGACTGCCGTGGCGGCCACGACCTCGGGCAACCGCTCCGCTCGATCGGCCGTCTCTCTCAATCCCTCGTCGTCGAGCGCCGCGTAGACGCGTTGCAGGCGTCGTACTTCATCAACATCAGACGCGACGCTGCGCCGTTCCGGAACGATCGATCGCCACCATGAAGACATGGAACTCCTCCGCGACTGTACGGTTGCCGGAAGGCCTGCGGGAGGCAGACCTGTGACGCGCCGTCAGACGGAGAGCGGGGGAGGCCGCTGGAACAGCGAGTGAGGATGAGGTGTTTCGGGACGAAACGGCCGCCGGAGCGCGGTTAAGACTGGACGCGCGGTTGCGCATCGCAGAGTCGAGCTCGCGCACTGAATCTGCGGGCGGCTGGAACGGTCACTGCGGACCCACGCGTGACTGACGCTCGCCCGGACGTCGCCGGACCTCAGTGTCGGCGCGACCTGGGGGCCGGCAGCGGCCAGCGCCACGAGGAGCAACGCGAGGCGTAAGCGGCGGCTCACAGCCCGCAGTATGACACGGCATTGGAACCCATCTCATAAATGCGGCGCAGCACCGAGGGCGTCGGGGCGCCCGGGGCCCCGCTGGGCGTCTTTTGCGCAGTGCGGTGGAGACGGGATGCCCCGGCAGCCGAGTGCCGCGCATTTATGAGATGGGTTCTACAATTCGGGATGCGCGCTCGAACCGGTACGGCCCGGCGATTGGTGCGGTTTGGAGAAGGGTGGGTGCGGGCGCCGTTGTCAGCCGGCAAGGGCAAAGCAGACGCGGCGGCGGAGAAGCCCTGATGCCGGGCGGCTGGTTGTTGCTGCTGTGTGTGTTTCTTTTCGTGTGGGAGCCGCTACGCTTCGCGGTTGACCTGTCGGGATCGATGGGCACCCTCGGCATGCGCGGGACGCCTGGCGCCATCGAGCTCGCCGCGCATGCGACGACGGCCATCATCGCCGTGGCGGCGGGGTGGGGCCTGTGGATCAGGAACCCGCGAGCGCCGATGCTGGCGTCGATTGCCGTCGCGGCATCCGCGATGGTGACGATCCAGTCGCTGTACTGGTTGTACCTGCCGGGGAACGCCGTGCCCGGCGAACGGCTGCCGCTGTCGATTGTCGCGATCGCACACGCGGCGGGGTGGATGGCGTACCTCCGGAAGTCCCGCCGCGTGCGTATCGACTACGGATGACGTTACTTCTTGTCGGCTTTCGCGGCCTTCTTCGCGCCGGGGGCCTTCACCTTCGCGATGTGGATCGCGCTGTCTTCCGACTTGGTCACGCTGACCCAGTCGCCGGCCTTCACGGTTGCGAGCGACGCAACGGCGCCGGCCGTTGCCGTCAACGTCGTGGAGACGCCCGCGGCGTCCTTCACGGTGATCGTTTTGGCAGTCGCGTCCGTCGAGACGACCTCCGCTTTCAGGGTCGTCGCCTTGGCCGCAGGGGCCTTCATGGCTTGGTCGGCTTTCGGCTCCGGCTTCGCGGTCTGAGCGCCGGCAGCAGCGACAGTCGCTACGGCGATGGCAAGTGCGATGGAGATTCTCTTCACGTGTCCTCCTCGAAGGAAATAAAAGTTGCGAGCGCACGGGTCCATCTGCAATGGCATTGCCGCAGCAGTCTGAGATCGCCGCCGCCGAATCCAACTGATGGTGAATGACTTAGCTGCTGATGCGGAATGTCGGAAGAGCTGGGAGCCCCTGCACAATCGCCACAGCGAGGCGTTTACGAGCGGTGTCTGGGACATCGATGCGGCTCTACCGGCCAGCGCCGGGGGGCTTCTGAAGGACCGTTCTACGAGACAATCGATCGATGGCGATTCCTGACTCGATGACGGTCGTCGAGATTGCCGAGCCCGGTGGGCCGGGCGTGCTTCGGCCGGCGCGGCGCCCTGTGGAGCAGCCCCGATCCGGTGAAGTGCTCATCAAGGTCCGCGGTGCCGGGGTGAACCGGCCGGACATCATGCAGCGGCTCGGTAAATATCCTCCTCCGCGGGGCGCGTCGGATATTCCGGGCCTCGAGATTTCGGGTCAGATCGCCGCCGTGCACCCGGAGGACCCGCCAGGCCGCTGGCGCGTCGGCGACGAGGTCTGCGCGCTCGTGTCCGGGGGCGGCTACGCGGAGTACTGCGTCGCGCCGTCAGGGCAGTGTCTGCCGATCCCTGCCGGACGGGACCTGATCACCGCGGCGGCTATTCCGGAAACCTTCTTCACCGTCTGGACCAACCTGTTCGAGCGCGGGCGTCTTCGCGCCGGCGAACGCGTGCTGGTGCATGGGGGAACCAGCGGCATCGGGACAACGGCCATTCAACTTGCGCGCGCGTCAGGCGCCATCGTCATCGCGACGGCCGGTTCGGACCAGAAGTGCGCGGCGTGTGTGAAGCTCGGCGCAGGCCTCGCCATCAACTACCGGACCGAAGACTTTGTGGAGGTGGTACGGGCGGCCACCGCGGGCGCCGGCGTCGACGTGGTCCTGGACATCGTGGGTGGCGACTATCTCGAGCGGAACCTGCGGTGCCTCGCGATGAACGGCCGGCTGCTGCAGATCGGTCTCATGGGCGGAGCGCTGGCCGAGATCGACCTGGCCGTTGTGCTATATCGGCGGCTGTCGTTGATGGGTTCCACCCTGCGTGCCCGATCTGTGGAAGAGAAATCAGCCCTCGCGCGTGAGGTCGAGGCGCACGTGTGGCCATGGCTCGCGAACGGGACCGTCGCGCCGGTGATCGATCGGGCGTTCCCGCTCACGCTCGCCGCCGACGCGCATCGGCGTCTGGAGTCCGGCGAACACATCGGAAAAATCCTCCTCACGGTAAATGGGGACACTCACCTTTAGCGTAAGTTGTTGGAAACAAGGATCCAAAATTAGTGATCAGCTAACAGCCATCAGCTGTCAGCTTTGGAACTGAAACTGAGAGCTCAGAGCTGATGGCTGATGCAATGTTCCCATTCAGAATCAATGACTTAGCGTAAAGGTGAGTGTCCCCATTTTTCCGGCGCTGGCCACTGACCTCTATCAACTCACGATGATGGCCGGGTATCTCCATACCGGCCGTCACGGGCTTCGCGCGACGTTCGAGCTGTTCACCAGGCGTCTTCCTCCCCATCGGAACTACCTCGTTTTTGCGGGGCTGGAGCAGGCGCTCGACTACCTCCACGATCTGCGCTTCAGCGCCGAGGAAGTCACCTGGCTCGAGACGCTTCCGGCCTTCCGCGATGCACCCGCCGCATTCTTCGAATACCTGCGATCGTTCCGGTTCACCGGCGACGTCTGGTCGATGGCGGAAGGGACGCCCTTTCTGCCGGACGAGCCCGTGCTTCGGGTCAGCGCGCCACTTGCGGAGGCGCAGCTGGTGGAAACGGCGCTTCTCGCGATTCTGAATTTTCAAACAACGATTGCCAGCAAGGCGGTTCGGCTGGTCCATGCTGCAGGCAACCACCCGGTGATGGACTTCGGCGCACGCCGCGCACACGGAATCGACGCGGCCCTGTATGCCGCGCGCGCCGCATACCTGGCCGGCTGCACGTCCACGTCGTTTGTGGAGGCGGGGCGTCGGTTCGGTATCCCGCTCTCGGGCACGATGGCGCACTCATGGATCCTCGCCGCCGAGACTGAACATCAGGCCTTCAGGGACTACGCCGATCTCTTCGGACCCCGCACTGTGCTGCTGCTCGACACCTACGACGTCGCGGCAGCCGCCGAAGCGGTCGTGAGCTCGGGGCTCAAGCCTGCGGCAGTGAGAGTGGACAGCGGCGATTTGCTGTCGCTCGCACGCCAGGTGCGCAGGACTCTGGACGATGGAGCGCTGCCGCGAACGCAGATCATCGTCAGCGGCGATCTCGACGAGTGGAAGATCCGCAGTCTCGTCGCTGCGGGCGCGCCGATCGACACCTACGCCGTCGGGACGGCGCTGGCGACGTCAGAGGATGCGCCGGCGCTGGGCGGGGTCTACAAACTGGTGGAGATCGAAGGGCCGGATGGGATGAGGCCGGTGCTCAAGAGAAGTGTCGGCAAGAGCACGCGGCCGGCAGCGAAGCAAGTGTGGCGCGTGCTCGAGCGCGGTGCGGCCATGAGGGATGTCGTCGCGCTCGTCACCGAACCACCGCCCGACGAAGCCGGCGCTCTCCTTCAACCCGTCATGCGCAAGGGCACCAGGATCGCGGAGTCTTCCGCACTCGCCGAGCTCCGCGGAGGCAGCGCCGACAAGATCGCGATGATGCCCCGATCGCTCAGGGAGCTCGAACCGAACGACGAATACCCCGTCGAGTTCAGCCCCGCACTGCGATCGTATGGAGAGAAGTAGACGAAACCAGGGATCAGGGATCAGGGATCAGGGATTGGGGATCGGGGATTGGATTGGGATCAGTCGAACCCCGAACCCCGAGTCCCGAGTCCCGAACCCTGATCCCCGATCCCTACTTATCAGGCACAACAAGTTGTACGGCCCGGTTGTCCTCCCGTGCACGGTCGGCGCGGACGTCCACCCGGCGGACCCGCCTGCTGCCGCGCGCCGGCAGGCCGACGACGGACTCTTGCCATGAAGGATCGGCGAGCACCAGGCGATCGACGGGCTCGTCGTCGATGCTGATCGAGACGGCGATCGGCCATTCGTCCGGGCGAACGAATGTCGTCCGCAGCCGAAGGCGCATGTCACGCGCGTCAGCGCGAACAAAGAACGACGCGTGCGGCGCGGCCCATCGAAATCGTGTGCCATCCGCCGCCGTCTCCCAATCCCTCAGCCCGCTCGACATCGTGAGGAGCCACGGCGGATCGCGCAAGTAGGCCAGGACACCGACAAGGACCAGCAGCGCCAGGACCGACGCGATGACACGCGACCGGCGGGTTCCACGCGTCCTCGCGTGTCTAGGTCGACCCGCGCCTGCACCTTCTGTCATTGAAGCCTCAGGAAGATCGCGCGGTATTGTTCCCACGTCGTGTCGCTGAAGGGGAGCACGCGGTTCCAGGTACCTGAAGCATCTGAAAGACGGACAGGATGACGGCGCACCCCGCCGTTGCGCTGGCGCCGATCGTCGTCAACGCGCGGCGAGCTGACCAGGTGTAGAAGCCCGCGAGGCCGATGGCGAACACCGGCAGCGCGTCGGTGAACCCGCGGTGCCCGAAGCTGCCGCCGAACTGCCAGTCCCACCAGCTCGCAATCAGGTACGTGTTCACGACAAGGAACAGCACGGGCCCGGTGACGAGCGCCCGAGCCGTGTGTCTGGACATGCACAGGTAGACGAGACCCGCGCAGGCGAGCAGAAGGACGGGGGACCAGAAGAACAGCCCCTTCTGAACGCTGAACAGCACACCGAAAAACTGCGGCGTGGCGAAGTTGAATCCGAGCGAACCGTACGAGCTCACGATCGGGCGTCCTGTGGCCCGGTAGTAGATGACGAGCTGCGGCGCGACGACGGCTGCCGCGACCGAGGCCGTCACCGCGAGCATCCGCCAGTGCTCCCGGAGGTCGCGCAGGCGAACCGCCAGCGACGTTCGTCCGATGACGCCGAACAAGGGCAGGCACACCAGGAAGAGCGCATTCGTGTGACGCGTCAGGATGATGAGGCCCGCGGTGATGCCGATGAGGACCGCGCGGGTCGTGTCGTGCGTCCGGTGCCAGAGCTCCGTCAGATAGAGGAACGCGGCGAACAGGAAGAACGAATACGTGTGGCTGTAGGAACTGTCGAAGGTGGCATAGTGATAGAGGTTGGTGCCGAACAGAATCGTGATCAGCGTGGCCGCCGTGATCCGATCGCTGAAATGTCGCAGGAGCAGCCGGCGGAGAACGACCAGGCCGGCGACGGCCCATGCGAGGCCGGAGAGTCCAGCCGCGTGCTGGTAATAGAGCGTGAAGCCGTCAGGCGAGAGGTTCGTCCATTTCGTGAGCCCGTGAGCGGCGAAGAAAAAGGGCGTCTGCATGACCGCCACGCCAATCGGATGGGCGTTGACCCACCGGCGCGTGCCGGGCCACCGGATGATCGCGGTGAAGACCGGGAACTCCCCGCCGCAACAGTCACGCGCAACGGCGGCCAGCGTGGCGTCGTGGAAGATGAACCAGGACGGCAGGTAGACGTAGTAGCTGAAGCCGTCGGATCGAATCGGCGTCGCGGCCTTGCCGGTTGCGTACACGAAGATGTATCCGGCCAGACACAACACCGCCGCGCACGTGACGATCCATTTCGAGAATTGTGCCGTCGGCCTCGCCGCGTCCGTCATCGCTCGGACGCTATTGCAGGCCGGATGGCAGGCGAGGGGATGAAATCAGCTTCTCGAATTCCTGCCATCTCCGGTCGGGATGCTGTGGGGTGCCTCCGTGTGCCTCGACGAACCGGCGCACCATGTCCTTCCCCAGGTTGTAGTTGATGACGTAGCTTCGATACTGATCGAAGAACTTGACCCGCTGCGCGGCGCGATCGTGCGGCATCAGGGCGTAGCGTTCCAGCCACGCGACCGCCTGCGTCGCGTCGATGCGCCCGTCGAGATATCGACGCGCGGCCTCGTTGCCCGCATACGAGAGCTGATCGACGAGCCCCTGGACCTCGTAATACTCCGCTGCGCGACCAGCGTCGAGCCCCGCTGCCGGAAAGAGAACCGTCCGCTCGAACTCGACGCGCTGTTGCCCGGGAAACGCGACTTCGATTCCGAAGTTCGCCGACCCTTCGGCAATCAGCGATTGCGGCGAGAACAACGGATAAACGGTGAACTCAACCCAGCCGCGGTCCTTGACGAGATGCTTCTCGAGCAGGGCGTTGTAGACGTGATGCCCGGGATAGCCCTCGTGGCAGGCGAGATCGACCGCGCGATCGATGTAGATCGGAAGGTCCGTGTTCACCTGAATCAGGCTCCGGAATCCCCCCTGATACCAGTTGTAGCCGCTCCATGACTTCTTGGTGACGTAATCGACGGTGAACTTTTCGCCCGCGGGAAGCGTGATGTGCTGACGCGTGCGTTCCGCGCACGCCTCGATCGCTTTCTGAAACACCGAATCGAGCTTCGGCGCCGGAATCACGAACGCGCGCCGGAATGCGTCGTACCGCTCAACGAGCGGACCGCTCCCGGGGAACCGTTTCTCGAGCCGATTCAGAATCTCCTGGAAGTGCGATTCGGGAAGCGTAGGTGCGACTGCGTCGTAAAGCGCCTTCGACTCCTCGTCGAACGTGAGCCGCTCGCCCTTGAGAATGCGCACGCGCGCACCGAGTGAGGCCACCTGACGCTGCAGATACTGCAGGCGGAGCCGCTCCATCTCCCCTGAAGGCACGAACTGTTGCGCAAGCGTTGCGGCCAGAGCCGCCGCCCTGACTCCAATCGCGCCAACCTCGATCTTTGTTTTGGCCGCTTCCGCCTTCCACTCGGGAGGCCCGTAATATGCATCCACGTAGTCGCTGTCGTGCTGCCCGAGAGCGAGCACGAGCTTGACGTACTCTTCGGCGATCGTGTCCATCGTGCGTGCCTTCGAAGTGCCACCGGTGCCGGTAGCGGGAGCCTGTGCATTCGCCAGTGCCGGCCGGGCTGGCGACCGAGCCGTCGCGCCAGGAGTTGTGCCGGTCAGGACTACGCAGCAGGCGGCTAGCAGCAATCGGCTCATGATGTCTCCACGCACTCCAGCTTATCCTGTCACGTAGCACGTAGCACGTAGCACGTAGCACGTAGCACGTAGCACGTAGCACGTACACAGCACGTAGCACGTAGCACGTTTGTGAGGTCTATGCGAGCGCTGTTCTATTCCCTGCTCGGATACTTTCTGACGCCGTTCGGCCTGGTGCTCATGGGCGCGCTCGATTCCTCCCTCGTCTTCTTCCTGCCGCTCGGTATCGACTTCGTCGTCATCATCCTGGCCGCTCGCAGGCCCGAGATGTTCTGGCTATATGCCGTCATGGCGACCATCGGCTCGGTGATCGGCGCGGCGGTGACGTTCTGGATCGGCCGGATGATGGGCGAGCACGGGCTTGCGCGCCTCATCAGGCCGTCCAGGCTGAAGCGAATCCAGCAGCGTGTCAGTGAGCGTGCCGCGATCAGCGTGGCCGCTCTGGGAATCATTCCCCCGCCGTTTCCCTTCACCGCTTTCGTCCTGACGAGCGGCGCGTTCCATGCGAACGCGTGGCCCTTCTTCGTCACGCTCGCCGGTGTCCGCATGCTGCGCTTCACGGTCGAGGGAGCGCTCGCTGCGCGCTTCGGCCGGGGGATCCTGGCCTGGATGGAGTCCACCACGTTCGCCGTGGTCGTCGGCGCATTGATTGTGCTGGCCGTGGCGGGAACGGTGGTCTCGGGCATTGCGGTCTACCGCAGCACGAAAAAGGGTGCCGGTGCGCAGTCCGTCAGATCCTGAAGCGCAGAATCGCTGCCACACCGCCGTAGTCAGCGAGCAGTGACGGGTCCTCCACGAACGTGATGCGGGCACCAGTCTGTCGGGCCTTTGCGATCAGCTCGTCGGCGAGCCGGACGACCTGACGCCCGGCTTCGGCCGCCTCTCCCGCCGACACTGTCTCGACCACCCGCTGGCTGTTCGTGTCGTTTGCCGATCCCGCCGCCGCGCTCCTGATGTCCCGCATCGTCGCGGAGATGAGCAGCTCTTCGACCTGGCCGGCGATGAGGGCCGTCAGCGTCTCTTCCGGATAGACTACTCCGAGGCCGCCAGCCCTGTAGGCCCCGAGCGCCTCCGCAACTTTTTCACGATCGGTGCGCTCGTTGAACACGTCCATCGCCGCGATCGACACCCTGATGACGTCCGCCACGGGAGCGCGGGCCGCGAGCCGCACTTCGTCGACGACTTTCGCGGCAAGGTGCTTCGGCATCTGTTCGCGCAGCAGCGGCATGATCACCTCGTCGCCCGCCAGCACGATGTGGCCGATGCCTTCGGCCTGCACGACACGATCCAGCGCCTCGATCACCTCCTTGGCGTGGTGCAGGTGAAAGTTGCTGATGTGGCGCTGATAGCGCGCCTGGGACGTTCCCCCTTCTGTCGTGTGCCGCGTTTTGACCCCGACGACGCCGCGCTCGGCGACGAGGTCGCCGGCGGCGAACACGAGGATGCGGGCCATGTGCGTGTCTGCCAGCACGGCGGCATAAGTCGGATGCTGGGACTCCAGACGAGCCAGCGGATACAGATGAGGGCGATCGTCGATATGCAGTGAGTGGCTGCCACCCGTCGCAGGGGTCTGGACAGTCTCGAAGAGCCCGGCCGCGGTGCAGGCAAAGACGGCTGCAGCATTTGCAGACGGCTGGAGCTCCGTGTCCAGGTATGCGCTGATCAGTTCGAGATCACGATCGAGACTCTCGCGCTCGGGCGTTCCTGGAGCATAGGTGCGGCTCCTGGCCTTGAGCTCCTTTCGGACGAATATCTGATGCTGATCCCGCCCCACCTGGCCCGGCTGAGCATTCAGGTAGAGGCTGACGACCGGATATGGAACGGGTTCGAGTGACGCAAGCTTCGCGAGCTGTTCAGAAAGGGTCATCGTAGTCTCCTCATGTGTCGGCGACATCAGGTCAGACGCTGATTGAGCGCAAGTCCTGTGCCCACGGGCCTCAATTGCTGTCGCCGGGGTGCGCAGATAAACTAGGGCGCTCAAAGCTGATGGCTACTGAGAGCTGAGAGCTGAGAGCTGTTCCGAGAGGCCCTGCGGTCATGCCCACATCCCACATTCCATACTGGCTCGACCGCGTACCCAAAGCCAGGCGCCCGACGTACGCCCGGTTCAAGGGCAACGCCGACACCCGCGTGGCTATCGTGGGCGGAGGCCTCACCGGGTGCGCCTGCGCGCTCTCGTTTGCCACCGCCGGCGTGAAAGTCGTGCTGCTCGAGGCTTCTGCCATCGGACAGTCGGCTACTGCGAGGGCTACCGGCCTGGTGCGCGAAGACTTCGACGCGTCCTTCAAAGACACCGCCTCCACTCACGGTCTCGCGGCGGCCCGCACGATGTGGCAGGTCTTCCGCCGGGGCTCTCTGGATTTCTCCGCGATCCTCCGGCGGCTGAACGTCCGCTGCGAGCTGGCCCCCGAGGATCTGCTGAACTTCACGGCACGCGACCCCGAGGCCGCGCGCTCGCTCCAGCGTGAGTACCAGTCGCGGCGCGCCGCGGGGCTGCTTCACAGCTGGCTGACGCCGGCCGCATTCGCGCGCGAGACGGCCCTGGCGGGTGGGGGTGCGATCCGGACCCGGGGTGCGAAGCTCGATCCGTATCGCGCCGCTGTCGCGCTGGCCGCGGCGGCTGTGGCGCGGGGCGCAAGCGTGCACGAACAATCTCGCGTCAACCGCGTGCGCGCTGGCGCAAAGATGGTGGAGATCACGACCGATGCCGGCGTGATCCGCGCCGAAGCGGTGATCGTGGCCACGTCGGCTCCGCTTCCAGACCTCCGTGCGCTTCGTCGTCACCTCAAACCATATCTGAGTTACGGCGTGGTCACCGAGCCATTGCCCGCCGTGGTGCGCGGCGCCGTCGGGCGGCGGACGGCCGCGCTGCGGCAGGAGGGGACGTCCCCGCACTTCCTGCGCTGGCTCGCCGACGATCGTGTCTTCTACTCGGGCGCCGATCAGCCCGAGGTGCCAGCCAGAGCCCGCGACAAGGCACTCGTGCAGCGCACCGGTCAGTTGATGTACGAGCTGTCGCTTCTGTATCCGGACATCTCAGGACTTGCCGCCGCGTGGTCGTGGGACACGACGCGTCATGAGACCGTGGATCGCCTGCCGTTCGCGGGGGTGCACCGCAACTTTCCGCGCCACCTCTTCGCGATGAGCGATCCGCATCACGGAGCAGGTTTTTCGTGGCTGGCCGCTCGCCTGCTGTTGAGGTCGTTCCTGAGGGTCCCTGTGAAAGGGGACGATCTCTTCGGGTTCTCTCGCGTCCTCTGACGACTTTTTCCGCTCGGTTCAGCTCGTTTTGTGGTTCTCTGTGACCATGCAATCGCCTCCTCCTCGCGCGCCGACCGATCCCGGCCAGCGCGACCGGGCGCGCAACGGCGAGCAGCTGATCGAGCATCTGTTGCGGCGCGCGGGTTTCGGCGCAAGCCCGGAGGAAGTGGATCTCTACAGCGACCTCGGCTTCAGTGCCACAGTCCGGCGGCTGCTCGACTTCCAATCTGTCCCTGACGATGTGGATGAACTGATTGGGCAGGCCGGATCCGTCGCGGTGACTGCTCGTGGCGCGTTCCTGCCCAACACCGTCATCAACGATGCGCGCCAGCGCTGGCTGTTCCGCATGGTGCACACCCGTCGCCCCCTCCAGGAGAAGATGACGCTCTTCTGGCACAACCACTTCGCGACTGCCTACACGAAGATTGCGGGGGCTTACGGCGGCGAGGAAGGCACGCGCTACATGGCAGCGAAGCCTTCGGAGGATCGGAATCAGGTCAAGGGGCAGATCGAGCTCCTTCGCGAGTATGCGCTGGGCAACTTCCGCGATCTGCTGATCGCGATCGCGAAGGATACGGCGATGCTCGTGTGGCTGGACGGCCGCACGAACGTGCGGAACCGGCCGCAGGAGAACTTCGCCCGCGAGCTGATGGAGCTCTTCACGATGGGGGTCGGCACGTTCGCCGAAGAGGACGTGTATGCCGGCGCCCGCGTCTTCACCGGCTGGAACCTGACGCGCCCGTCGAGCGCCTACTACACGTTCAACTACGTGCCGGGTCAGCACGACACGGCCGCAAAGGAGTTCACCTTCCCGATCTTTCCCGGAGGCAACCGGACCATTCCTGCGCGCGGCGCTGATGGCGGCATGCAGGACGGCCTGGATCTGATCGACGCGGTCGCGAGCCACCCCGAGACAGGGCCTCGCCTGGCGCGAAAGCTGTACGGGTTCTTCGTCAGTGAGATCACGGAGCCTGACGCCGGGCTGATCAACGACCTGTCGCGCATCTATTACTCGGGCGGCTTCGAGATGAAGCCGGTCGTCGAGCACCTGCTCCTGTCACCGCCGTTCACCGTCGCCGCCAATCGCTACTCGCGGTACTCCTGGCCCGCCGAGTTCGTCGCCCGATCGATCAAGGAAGTGGGCTGGACGGGATATTCGGTGAACGACGCGCTGGCGCCGATGGCCAACATGGGGCAGCAGCTGTTCGAGCCGCCCGACGTCAACGGGTGGGACCTCGGCCCGGGCTGGTTCTCGAGCGGTGCGATGCTCACGCGGATGAATTTTGCGGCGCAGCTCGCCACGAACCAAAAGTTCAATCTGCGCGACATCGCACGGAGCGCCAGGCAGTCACCCGAGGCGCTCGTGTCGCTGATGCTCGAGCGCCTGACCGCGCCGCCGTTCGAGCGGGACGCGTATCAGGCGATCGTCGATTACGCCCGCGCCGGCGCGGCGTGGACCGGATCGGACACCCAGCTCGCGACGAAGGCCGCAGGCCTCGCGCACCTGATCGTGGGGTCGGGCGACTACCAGCTCGTTTAGGACCACCATGCCGATTACCAGACGGGAGTTCGTTCGGGGCGGCGTCACGGCCTTTACGTTCAGCGTTGCGGCGCCGGAGTTCCTGTCGGATCTCGCACTCGCGCAGGGAAGGTCCAGCCGCAACCTGGTCGTGCTGTATCTGAGCGGCGGGAACGACGCGCTGAGCACGCTCATTCCCTACAACGATGCCCAGTATCGCGCGCGTCGTCCGACGATTGCCATTCCCGCAGCTCAGGTCCTCCAGATCGGGACCGACCGCACCGGCGTCGCGCTCGGGCTGCACCCGAGACTCACAGGACTGAGGACGATGTACAACGCGGGGCGGCTCGCGTTCGTCCAGCGAACGGGCTATCGGAATTCGAGCCGTTCGCACTTCGAGGGCACTGACATCTGGTCAACGGGCGATCCGCGATCGCCGCAGGGCACGGGATGGCTCGGCCGCTACCTCGACACGCTGCCGTCGCCGGTGGATCCCCTGACCGCGTGGGCCACGAGCAGCGCGATTCCGCGCTCGCTGCAGTCGCGCACAGTCGGTGTGCCTTCGATCCCGTCGGTCCAGGGGTACGCGTTCGCGAGTCCCAACGCGGGAGCCGAAGCCGCGTTCGAACGAGCGAGTGCCACTCGCATTTCCTCGCACCTGCCTGTGGATCGGCCGCATCTGGCCTTCGTGAACGGCACCGCGCAGGGTGCATTCGCCACCCTGGAGCGGGTGGCGCAGGTCGGGACGTATGCCCCCACCGTCACCTATCCGAACAACGGCTTTGGCCAGGCGCTTCGCACCATCGCAGGCGCGATGGTGAAAGGCGTGGGGACGAAGGTGTTCTGGGTGCAGACGGGCGGGTACGACACGCACGCGGCGCAGAATCCGAACCAGGCGAATGGGTCTTACACAGGACTGATGGCGACGCTCAACGACGGCCTGTTCGCCTTCTACAGAGATCTGCAGAACCACTCGCTGCTCGGCGACACGCTCGTGCTGCAGTTCTCGGAGTTCGGCCGGCGCATCAACGAGAACGGGAGTCAGGGGACGGATCACGGCGCGGCGAGTGTGATGATGGCGCTCGGCGGGACCGTGCGGGGCGGCATCTTCGGAACCGCGCCGAACCTCCGCGGGACTCCAGACAATCCGACGCTCGAGAACAACGGCAATGACGTGCGCTACGAGACCGACTTCCGGTCGGTCTACGCGAAAGTCATCGATTCGTGGCTGGGGGCCGACTCGGCCTCGATTCTCGGCGGCAACTTCCGTTCGGGCGCACCGGCAATCCTCTAAAACCTACCCCTGTTCTCTTTACCTTTTGGCCTTGTGTGGAGGGGTGTCACGAACACGAGATCGTGAGTTCAGGAGAACACGGAAAGATCCACCACGGAGTCACGGGGACACGGAGACGACACGGAGAGCACGAGCTGGTTAGCGGCAATGACACGATAGGGCTCCGGATCAGAACGTGGTTGGCCCGCGCTATGCGCTACCTCTCCTCGCCGGCCATCGGCCGGCGGCCGACCACGCTCCGTGTCGTCTCCGTTCCTCCGTGTCCCCGTGGTGAATTTTCGTAGCATCCTCCACAGGGTTGCTGACCTCCTGGTTGAGACATTTGGCTTGCACTTGATCCGGCGCTCCGACCCACTGCAGAAAACTGTCGCAGGAGCCAGCCTACTCCCCGAAGATCCCTCTGAACGCCTGACCGATGTCGGGGTAGCGAAAGTGATACCCGAGCGCCCGCGGGCGGGTCGGGATGACGCGCTGCCCGGTCAGCACGAGCGGCTCGGCCATCTCACCGAGCATCAGCTTCAGCGCGAAGCCGGGTGCGGGCAACAGGGACGGCCTGCGCAGGGCGCTCCCCAGCGCCCGCGCGAACTCGCGATTCGTCACGGGGCCTGGAGAGGTCGCATTCACCGGGCCCGCCACGGCCGGCGTCTCCACCATCCACCGCACCATCTCGACCCAGTCGTGCCGATGAATCCACGACATGTACTGGCGACCCGATCCCATCCGGCCGCCTGCGAAGAATCTGAACGGCGTGATCATCTTCGGCAGCGCTCCACCAGAGCGCTCGAGCACGAGGCCGGATCGCACGAGCACGACGCGCGTTGCCGTCGTCGCTCCGCGGAGCGCTTCCGCTTCCCAGTCTTCGCAGAGGTGCGCCAGGAAATCGCCGCCGGCCGGAGACGACTCCGTCTTCGACTCGTCGCCGGAGGCCCCGTAGTAACCAACGGCGCTCGCGCTGATGAAGACAGGCGGCGGAACCCCGACCGTTCCCATGGCGGCCACGAGACTTCGCGTCGGATTGATGCGGCTGTCGCGGAGCAGCGCCTTGCGTTGAGGCGTCCAGCGGCGGGCCCCGATGTTCTCACCAGCGAGGTTGATCACCGCGTCGGCCCCGTCCAGGACCGTCGCCCAGGCGCCCGTCCTGCCATCGGCCACCCAGCCGACACGCGTGATGCCGGGGACGCCGGTGCCGGGATCATGACGCGCTTCGCCGGACGGCAGGGAGCGAGTCATGATCCGCACGTCATGGCCCTCCTCGGCGTACACCTCGGCCAGGGGGCTCCCCAGGAAGCCCGTGCCCCCCGTTATGACGATTCGCATGGGTCTGATGGGCATGGTCCAGTCCGCCCGCGTGCGGCGTGATGTTTGACGAGCCGACAGGTCCCAGAGTTTGCACTATAATGACCGCTCGCTCCCCCTTTTCAGATTTCTTCGAGGTTTCCATGCGCACATCTGCGCGCGCAGGCGTGTTTGCCTGCGCCATTGCGGCAGCCAGCCTGTCTGTGGCTGCGGACCTTCGGAGCGAACAGGCAGTTCCTTCGGTCCCACCGGCTTCGGCAGTGGTGCCGGTTCCGGCGAACGTCAGGGCTCAGGGATTGCCTCCCATTCCTGCTTCTCTGCCGGACGCCCTGGTTCCGTATGGGTCCTCGCGCCGGGCGCTCCTGCTCGCCTGGCATCCCCTCCGGCGGGAAATGCTGATCTGGACCACGTTCGGGAACGTCGGCCAGATTCATTCCGTGGCCGGACCGGGGATGGATCGCCGCCAGCTGACCTTCTTCCGCGAAGGCGTATCCGCTCCGCTTCCCCAGGGCCGAAGCGCGTGGTACGCGCCTGACGGCCGCTCCTTCATATTTGCCAGGGACAGCGGCGGCGGCGCGGAAACGATGCAGCTGTTCCGCTACGACCTGACGACGCGGCAGACGACGCTCCTCACCGATGGGAAGTCGCGAACCGGAACACCCGTCTGGTCGCATGACGCCAGGCTCATCGCCTTCGATTCCACCCGGCGAGGTGGCCACAACGGCGCCGATCGCGATCTCTACGTGATGGACCCGATCGATCCAGGCTCCGTGCGACTCGTCGCCCAGACTGAAGGTCCGTGGAGCGCGGAGTCGTGGTCGCCGGATGGCCGCGAGATCGTGGCGGAACACTCTCCGGCACAGGGGGAGCAGCATCTGTGGCGCGTGGACATGAAGAGCGGCGCGAAGACTCCCCTGACCGATCCCGCGGAGTACGCCATCTGGCGATTCCCGCAGTATTCGCCTGACGGCCGGTTCGTGTACGCGCTCAGCAATCGGTCATCGCCGTTTCTGAGGCTGTGGCGATGCGAAGTCGCAACGGGATCCTGGAAGCTCATGACCGCCGAGGAAGAGGGATTCGAGAGTTTCTCGCTCTCGCCGGACGGCCGGACGCTCGCGCTCGTGTACGACAGCATGGCCGGCAGCCGCGTCGAGCTGCGCACGGCGCAGACGCTGGCGCTCGTCAGCGCGCCGAAGATGCCGAGAGGGCAGCTGGTCGATGTTCCGCTGTGGAGGGCCGGTGGCACGGAGGTCGCGTTCACGTTCTGGTCTCCGCGCCTGTTCGGCGACGTGTATTCCGTGAACGCCCGCACCGGCGTCGTCGATCGCTGGACGGAGAGCGAGGTCGGCACCTTCGACCCGGGCACACTGCCCGAGGCGGAGCTCGTCCAATGGAAAAGTTTCGATGGCCTGATGCTGTCCGGCGTGTTGTATCGACCTCCGGCGAAGTTCCAGGGGCCACGTCCCGTGATGCTCAGCATCCACGGCGGGCCTGCGGGGCCGGCGGCGCGCGAACGGCCGCGCTATCAGGGGCGCAGTGCGTATTTTCTCAACGAGCTCGGGGTCGCCATTCTGTATCCCAACGTGCGCGGCAGCTACGGCTACGGCAAAGCGTTCTCGAAGCTCGACGACGGGATGAAGCGTGAAGATACCGTCAAGGACATCGGTGCGCTGCTCGACTGGATCGCCGTGCAGCCCACGCTCGACAAGAGCCGCGTCATGGTGACGGGCGTCAGCTACGGCGGGTTCATGACGTACGCCGTCGCCGAAGCCTATGGCGACCGGCTGCGGTGCGCGTTTGCCGCATCGGGCATTTCCGACTTCATCAGCTACTTCAAGAACACCGACACGACCCGGGTCGAGGATCGCCGCGCCGAGTACGGGGACGAGCGCATTCTGGAGATGCGCGAGTTCCTGACCCGGATTTCCCCGGTGACCCAGGCGTCGAAGCTGCGGATTCCACTCCTCATCGCGCACGGGCAGAAGGACAGCCGCGTCCCTGTCGATCAGGCCGAAGCGATGGCGGCCTTCGCGCGGGCGAACGGCGTGCCGGTGTGGCTGACGGTCTATGCCGACGAGGGCCACCTGTTTCCGACCACCCGCGCGAACAACGACTTCCTGTTCTATACGTGGATTCGGTTTGTGCAGGAATATTTGGTGAATTGACTGGGGATCAGGGATCGGGGATCAGGGATCAGGGATCCGATCGACCGATCCCCGATCCCAAATCCCCGATCCCGATCTAATGCGTATGCCTCGCCACCCACTCCCTCAGGAGCGAATCGACGACGACGTAGCGGGAGCCTTCGCGGGCGAGGACGTCTTCGCGGACGAGCGCGGTGAGGGAGGCCTGGACGGTTGACGGGCCTCCGAGCCGGTAGCGCGCGCGGACATCGGCGGAGAGCAGCTCGCGTCCGTCCTCGAGCACCGCGGTCCTGAGCGCGGCGCGCTGCGCGAGGGTGAGCCGCTGCCACGTGCCCTCGAAGATCGCGTCGTGCTCACCGAGCAGCCGCTTCAGCGTTTCGTGGAGATCCTCGAGCCCGACGGTCTTCCCCCCGCGGACATCGTCCCAGACCTCATGCGCGAGGCGCTGCACGTCGTAGGGCAGGTTGCCGGCGAGCTCGACGATCGACGCGCCGAGGCCGGGCGCCGGCCGCAGCTTCGTGGCGCGGAAGCGCGCCTCGATGAAATCGGCGAACCGATCGGCGGGGATCTTCTGGAGCCGCATCACGGGTCCGGCCTTGTAGAAGGGGCGCGTGCGGCCGAGCATCCGTTCCATCAGGCTGGGCTCCGATCCGGAGAACACGTACCCGACCTGTCGCTGTTGCTGCACCGCGGCGCGCAGCGCATGTTCGACGTTGCCGCCGTCGAACGACCCGATGGCCTGGAACTCGTCGAGCGCCACGGCGAGCTTGCGGTGGCGTGTCTCGGCGATCCGCCCCGGCAGCGCGAAGACCTCCTGCGCGAGGCGCGAGACGTCTTTGTCGGTGCGGATGGACGGGAAGGAGAGCGCGAGCTGGCTGGCGCCGCGCTCGTCCCGCTCGACGCGGACCTCGGGGCGGACGGCGCCGAGCATGTCGCGCAGCCAGGCGCGTGCCCGGTCGAGGCGCGTTTCGACCGACAGGAGCGCCCGCGCGTAGCCCTCGAGGAAGGCCACGTACGAGCTGTAGCTGCTGACGGTCACGTCCACCGTGAGCGCGCCGCCGCGCTCGGCCGCGTGGAGCGCCCGGCGGACGAGCGATGACTTGCCGTAGCGCCTGGGGGATATCAGGAAAATCTTCTGTCCGGCCAGGAGATCCGAGGTCAGTCGATCGAGCTCCGTCTCGCGATCGACGAACGACGCGGGCGGAACGATCTCTCCGTAGACGAAGGGGTTCGGCATGACACTGTCTCCGGGCACGCTACGTGCTACGTGCTACGTGCTACGTGCTACCGCCATTACGTTGATGAACGTAATGATTACGTAGTTTAACGTAACGCGGGGACGGGCTCAATGGGCCGGGGCGGGTCCGCCCGGATCACCCACGTGGCCGATGCGGTCCAGACGGCGCGGTCCTGGGGGATCCAGCCGGGCAGCCGCTGCCACCCCGAGCCGTCCGGAAAGCCCGAGTCGGTCACGACGACACGGATGTCCTGCAGCCGTCCGGCGGCGGCCGTGCCGAAGCCTGCGCGCCAGAGGATGCCGTCCTCGGACGGCGCAATATAGGTCGCTGTCCATCGACCGAGCCGGAGGACGCCGGGCAGGCTCGACCGCGCCGGCGTCACACCCTGGGGCAGCACGAAGGACACGACCACGCCGCGCCGGCGGGGGACGGCGGTTACGGTGATTTCCATGCCCGCAGCGACGGGCTGCATCGTGAACGCCGCGACCTCGAGCGGCGCCTGGCCCAGCGCCGGGCCCGTGGCGCGGAACACGAACGGGTGGGGGAGGCGACCCCACGGAATGCTGGCCCCGGCTGCCGCGGACTGCAGCGACCACCCGCCCGGTGCGTCCGTCGAGAGATCGAGACCCGGCTCGAGCGACGCGACTTCCCAGACCGCGGTGGCGGTATCGGGCTCCTGCAGCGCGCGGACGACACGGCGCTGCGGCTGCTCGTACGTGTAGGCGTGCGCCGAGTAGGCGTAACCGCCGGCAACGGCGACAGACAGGAGGCACAGGGCCGTGACGAGCGATGGACGGACCAGCGGGCGCGTGGTGGCGACTGCAGCGATGAATGGCGGCGCCAGCATGAGTCCTGCGGCCGTCATCAGCGCCGCATAGACATAGACCGGCGTCACGAGCGGCAGCCGGCCGAAGAGCGCGGCCGTGAAGCGCAGCAGTTCCAGCGTATCGGGCAGCCAGAGGGTCGCCGTCACCGCCAGCACGACGACGGATGCCGCACGAAGGGCAGGAGGGCTGCTTGCAGGCACGAGCAGCAGCAGGAGGGCGGCGGTGAGCAGCGGCAGGCTCCACAGGTATGCGGCGCCCGGCGCCAGCCACAGCATGGCGAGCGCGAGCGCGAGCCAGACCGGCAGAATGATGCTCCACGTCACGAGCGGTTCCCGCAGACCGTGCGCGCGGGCCGGCAGCCATTGACCCGCCCGGCTCAAGGTCCACGCGACGGTGATGCCGACAGCGACGAGCAGCAGGAACAGGCGATCCGGCCGTGCATACCACGGGTGATTGACCTCCCGCGCCGCGCGAAGTCCCCAGGTGGCGCCCGCCATCGCCGCCGCGCTCAGGAGGAAACCCGCAGCGGACCAGATCGCCGTGAGCATCCATCGCAGCACGCCGCCGATCCGTACGGCCGCTGGCAGGACCTTCGCGCACGCGAGCAGGCCGGCAAGCACCGCGGCCCCCGACAGCAGCCAGCCGGCAATCGCCGGAAAGCTGAGTGCCGCGATCCCCCCGATATCGAAGTACAACGCGCTCGACGTTGTCCGCCTCGTGACATCGATGCCGTCGAACGCCTGCGCAGTGGCGACGACGTTCTCGCCGACGTCTCGGACCGTCCGGGACGAGAGCCGTTCGGGCACGTCCCGGGCGGTGTGATACGAGTAGCCGTCCCCGACGAGGGCGAAGTTCAGGCCGGGGAGACCCTGCCGTCCAAGAATGGTGAAGTCGGTGTCGTTCGGCAGGCGCCGGTAGATCTCGACCCCGAACGACGCCCCTCGCGGATGCGGCGCGCGCCGGGCCCAGGGACCGACGATCCAGCCGTTTGCGGGCCCCGCCTCGAAGAGCATCGCGGGTCCACGCGATCCTGCCGCCTCGATGTTGATGTACGCCTGCAGCCGCGCAGTCACCTCGCGATCGGTGACGAGGGCGGCAGCCCCCATCAGCCCGGATTCCTCGCCGTCCGTCACGAGCACCAGGATGGACCACATGCGGTCCGGGCGCGCCGCCAGCACGCGCGCCGCTTCGAGCGAAACCGCGACCCCCAGCCCATCGTCCGCCGCGCCGGGCGATGCGGGCGACGAGTCGTAATGCGAGAGCAGTCCGATCGCCTCGCTCCGCTTTCCGGGGAGCATGGCGATGATGTTGGCGACGTGCGCCGTCCGGCCCAGTTCGGGACGCCGCGCATCTGTCTCCTGCACCCTGACGTCGTACCCGTACAGCCTCAGCTGATCGACGATGTACGCTCGGGCGCGTGCGTTTGCCTCGGTCCCGATCGGGCGGCTTCCGATCGTGCCGGCAAGCATGGCGATATGAGCGCGCGCATTCGGCTCGGAGAAGAGGCCGACGCTGCGGCCGCAGGCTGCCGCAAGCGAGAGGAGAACCAGCAGGAGAAGCCGCAGGAAAAGCCACAGCAGGAACCGCTGACGCATCATCGATGAGCGTAGTGCAACGGGTGGCGATTGACCAGAGCGTCCGGGGGTCTTAACTCATCCACCGCTACGATCGGCTCGTCGCGCGCAGCCTCGCGGCAACAGGCCGCGACGATCGAACTGGCGCCACTACTCCAGGGAGAGGCGTCCGGTGTAGATGGCCATGCCGACGACGGCGTCGACTCCCATCGCATCGAGCTGGTCGATCTCCTCCCTCGTCGTGATGCCGCCTGCCGCCGTCAGTGCGCGCCGCGTCGCGCCGCGCAGCGTCGAGATCGCCGCCATGTCCGTGCCCCGCATCAGCCCCTCGAGATCGACGTGCGTGTAGAGGAACTCGCTGAAGAACGGCTCGAGGCGCTGCATCGCGTCCGCCGGAGTGAGGTCGAGCGCGGTGCGCCACCCGTGGACGACGACTCGTCCGCCGCGTCCGTCAACCGCCGCAATCAACCGTTCCGGTCCGACCCGCTCGCTGAGACGGCCGGCGAAGTCTACGTCCACCGCGCCGTCCTTGAAGAGCGATGACCCGAGAATGACCTTGGTCGCGCCCGCCGCAAGCGTCGCTTCCGCCCGCTCGACGGTGCGGATGCCGCCGCCGACACGGCAGGGGAGCGATCCGCAGATTCGCGCGACGAGCGCGGCGTTGTCCCCTTCTCCCTTGGCCGCATCGAGATCGATGAGCTGCACCTTCGGGTAACCGGTGAACCGCGTCACCCACGCATCCACGTCCTCCGTCTGGACGGCCAGCTTCTCTCCCTGCACGAGCTGGACGATTCTGCCGCCCTGGAGGTCTATCGAAGGAATCAGCATCGAACTGGAATACCTCTGCCGAGCAGATAGCTCTTGAGCTCGGCTACCGCATGCTCGGAAAAATGAAAGACCGATGCGGCGAGGGCCGCATCGGCGCGTCCGGTCGTGAAGACATCCGCGAAGTGCTCGAACGTGCCCGCGCCTCCCGAGGCGATGACGGGTATCGAGACCGCGGTCGAGACGGCCGCAGTCAGCTCGCAGTCGAACCCGGCGCGCGTGCCGTCGCGATCGATCGAAGTCAGCAGCACCTCGCCGGCGCCGCGGGACTCGGCCTCGATGGCCCACTCGACCGCGTCGCGGCCGGTGGACGTGCTTCCACTTCGAGCGAAGACGTCGAAGCGGGTCCCGTTGCGTTTCGCGTCGATCGCGACCACGACGGCCTGGCTGCCGTAGCGCGCGGCGAGGCGCGTGAGGAGAGCTGGATCGGCGAGCGCGGCGCTGTTCACCCCGACTTTGTCCGCACCGGCATCGAGCGCCGCCGCGGCATCCGACTCGGCGCGGATCCCCCCACCGACGGTCAACGGGATGAAGAGCTCCCGGGAGACCGCCTGGATCGTCGCCTCGAAGGCCCGTCGTCCTTCCAGTGTGGCCGTGACGTCGAGGACGACAACCTCGTCGATCCCTTCCACGTTGTAGCGGCGGGCGAGCGCCGCGGGATCACCGGCCTCCTGCAGCGCCTCGAAATTGACCCCTTTCACCACGCAGCCGTTGCGAACGTCGAGGCACGCGATCAGGCGTTTGGACAGCATGATGAGATCAGCCGCGCGCGAGCGCGGCAAAGTTGCGCAGGATCCGGATTCCGGCGGCGCTGGATTTCTCGGGATGGAACTGGACGCCGAACACGTTGTCCCGCTCCACAGCTGCCGCGAACGGAGCGCCGTGCGTGCAGATCGCGACCGACTCGGGAGTGACCGGCGCGGCGAACGAGTGCGTGAAGTACACCTGACTGCCCGGCTCGATGCCGTCCAGCAGCCGCGACGGCCGTGGCGCGGCCAGCGAGTTCCAGCCGACGTGCGGCACCTTCAGCACACCGGTCTCATCGCGTGGAAGCCGCGAGCACATTCCGGCGACGGCGCCGAGCCCGCGCACGCCGGGGGCCTCGTCGCTCCCCTCGAAGAGCCATTGCATCCCCAGGCAGATGCCGAAGAGCGGCACGCCGCGTGAGACAGCCTCGCGGATGGCGCCAAACCAGGCGCCGTCGAGCGCGGAGGTGGCGCCGAAGTGTCCGACGCCAGGGACCACGATGCCGCTGACGCGCTGGAGCTCCGATGGATCCCCCGGAGTGAAGAGCTCGGCCTCAGCGGCGGCAAACCCCTTGCGGACGGACGTGAGATTCCCGGCGCCGTAGTCGATGAGCGCGATCACAGGAGTCCCTTCGTGCTCGGGAGCATTCTCGCCATGCGCGCATCCCGTGCGCACGCGACACGCAGCGCGCGCGCGAACGCCTTGAACACGGCCTCGACGTGATGGTGACTGGAGCGCCCGTACAGCACCTTCAAGTGCACGTTGGCCCGTGCGCCCTGCGCGAACCCCTCGAAGAAGTCCTGGACCAGCTCCGTCTGCAGGTCGCCGACCTTGAGCACCTTCACGCGCAGATCGACGACGGCGTGGATACGACCACTCAGGTCGATGGCCGCGACGGCCAGGGCTTCGTCCATCGGCATCACGAAATAGCCGGCTCTGTTGATGCCTTTGCGGTTGCCGAGCGCGGCCGAGACCGCCTCACCGAGCGCAATGCCGAGATCCTCGACGGTGTGATGCTGATCCACATCGAGATCCCCGGTGGCCCGCACCTTCAGGTCGAATCCGCCGTGCCGCGCAAACAGCTCGAGCATGTGATCGAGAAAGCGGATGCCGGTGGTGACGTCATAGCGCCCCTTGCCGTCAATCGCGAGCCGCAGCGCGATGGATGTTTCCTTTGTCGCCCGCTCGATCGTCGCCCGCCTCACAGCACCTCTCCCAGCGCGTCGATGAACGCGCGCGTGTGGTCGGCAACGCCCGCCGTAATCCGCAGGCAGCCGGCGCAGCCGGTATCGCGCGACCTGTCTCTGACGTGCACGCCGCGGGCCGCGAGCCCCTGCGCAATCCGGCCGCTGTCGCCTTCGAACCGCGCCAGCACGAAGTTCGCGGCGCTCTTCCAGTGCTGGACGCCACAGCGATCGAGGGCTTCGTAGAGGAGCGTCTTCGACCGTGCGACCTCCGCAAGATACCAGTCGAAGTACGCCGTGTCCGCGAGCGCGGCAGGCAGCACCGCGGCGACGCAGGCGTTCACGCTGTAGGGCGGGATCACGCCGCGAGGCGGCGCGAGCGTCTGCGGGCTGCCGACGAGCGCCCCGATGCGCAGCCCGGCAAGCCCGTACGCCTTTGCGAACGTCCGCCCGACGACGATGTTCGGCAACCGCGTGAGCAGCTCACTTCCGATCAATGTGGTGTCGGAAAAATCAGCGTAGGCTTCATCCACCATGACGACCGCCCCGGGCGCGGCGGCTGCGATGCGGGCGATTGCCTCCGCCGGGATCACCTGTCCGGTGGGATTGTTCGGATTCGTGAGCCAGATGATTCGGGTCCGGCCGGTGATGGACTCGAGCACCCGCTCGAGCGGGAACGAGAAGCCGGGGCCGAGCGGCACGTCGACCACCCGTCCTCCGGCAGCGTCCGAGCATGCCGCGTACATGTCGAATGCGGGGACGACGACCACCGCCTCGAATGGTGAACTGGCTGCGCCGCCACGGAGTCCTGCGACGGCGACGGCGAGGATCCCCTCGTCGAGACCGTTGGTGAGCACCAGCGACTCGACGCCGACCCCCAGCCGAGTGGCGCAGGCGTCGTTCGCCGCCGTGTAGTCGGGGTACGTCGCGACGTCGTGCCGCGTCAGCGCCTGCATCGCGGCAATCACGGCGGGGGAACAGCCGGCGGTGTTCTCGTTCAGGTGGAGCCGCAGCCCGGAGTCGGGCGTGACGACCTTTTCGTATTCGAAGTTCACCATGGTTCCTCGTTGACGCCGCGGATGAGGATGGACGCGGCATGGGCGGTCAGCCCCTCGGCGCGCGCGAGCGAGACCGCGGCCGGAGTGATCCGCCGGAGCCCCGCGGCACTGAGGCGCTGCACGGTGCTGACCCGGACGAAGTCCGCCGCACTGAGGCCCCCTCGCCCGCGTGCCGCGCCGCTCGTCGGCAACACGTGGTTCGATCCGGTGGCATAGTCGCCCGACGCCTGTGCGCTCGAGCCGCCGACGAAGATCGTTCCGGCCCTGGTGAGGCGCGCGGCGACGGCGTCGGTGTCGCAGACGACATGTTCAGGCGCCATCCGCTGGCACAACGCGATCGCTTCCGGCAGGGTCCGCGTCAGCACGATCCCGCCATTGGCCGCGAGCGCCTGGCGCGCCGGTCCCTGGGCAGGCACCTGCTTCAGGATCTCCCGCGCGACCGCGTTGGCGAGCTTGAGTGACGGTGTCAGCAGGATCGCGCGCGCGTCCGGGTCGTGCTCCGCCTGCGCGATCAGATCCGCGGCAATCCACGACGGCCGTCCTGTCGAGGACACGACGACGATCTCGCTCGGCCCTGCGTGGAAGTCGATCGCGCACTCGCGCGAGACGAGCGCCTTGGCGGCCGCGACATACGCGTTGCCGGGGCCGACGATCTTGTCCACGCGCGGAATGGTGGCCGTGCCGAATGCCAGTGCGGCGATGGCGTGCGCGCCGCCCAGTCTGAACAGGCGCGAGACTCCCGCAGCCTCCGCGGCGCACAGGATGGTGGCATCGACCCTGGGGCAGACGGCGATGACCTCGGGTACCCCCGCCACGCGGGCCGGAATCGCCGTCATGAGGAGCGACGACGGCAGCGGATAGCGGCCGCCGGGGACGTAGCAGCCCACCCGGTCGAGCGGAAGGACTCGCTGCTCGATGCGCACGCCGGCCACCGGCTGCACGACCCATCCCCTGGGCACCTGTTTTTCCGCCACGCGGCGGATGTGCCCCGCCGCAGTCGCGATGGCCTCACGCACGTCCCCTGGCACGCCGCGCGCTCCCCGCCTAATCTCGTCGCGGGGCACTTCCAGCGGCCCGGAGAGGCCGTCGAACTGCTTCGCATACTCGAGCACCGCGGCGTCGCCGTCGCGCCTGACGTGCTCGACGATCCTGGCCACTCGCCGCTCGAGCGTGGAGTTCCGGCGCGTCGCCCGGTCCAGCAGCGCGGCGACCGCCGGCGCATCGGTCGCGGGAATGATCCGGACCGTGAATTCGCTGTTCCCTGTCCTTGGTCCTGGCGGCACGGTCACATCACGATCTTGTTCAACGGGTATTCCACGATCCCCTGTGCATTCGCGGCTTTGAGCTTCGGAATGAGATCCCGCACCGTCCGCTCTTCGATGATCGTATTGAGCGCCACCCAGTCCGCGTCGCTCAGCGGGGAAATCGTGGGCCGCTGGAGCGCCGGCAGGAGCGCCAGCACGGTCTCGAGATCGCAGCGCCTGATGTTCAGCATGATGCCGACGCGCCCCTGCGCTTCGATGGCCGCCTTGAGCAGCAGGGCCACGTTCTCGAGCTTTGTCCGCTTCCACTCGGTCTCGAGCGAGGCCGGATTGGCGATGAGCTGTGTGTTCGACTCCATCACGGTATCGATGATCCGGAGCCGGTTCGCGCGGAGGGAGGAGCCCGTTTCGGTCACTTCGACGATCGCGTCGGCGAGCCGCGGGGCCTTCACCTCGGTGGCTCCCCATGAGAACTCGACGTTGACCTTGACGCCGTGGCCGGCGAAGTACGCCTGCGTGGCCCTCACGAGCTCCGTCGCGACGGTGGCCCCCTCGAGATCACGCGGCGATTTGTAGGCGGACTCCTCGGGTACCGCAAGGACCCAGCGCACCTTCCCGAAGCTCTGCTTCGCGTAGATGAGATCGGCCAGCGGCGTGACCCCCGCGACACCGCCGTTGCCCGCCGCATGCTCGGCAATCCAGTCCTGCCCGGTGAGACCGGCATCGAGGACCCCGTCCGCGACGTATCGCGCCATCTCCTGCGCACGAATCAGCATGCAGTCGATCTCGGGATCGTCAATCGCGGGGAAGTACGATCGCGAGCTCGCGTAGATGTTGAAGCCCGCTCGCGCGAACAACTGGATCGTCGCCTCCTGCAGGGAGCCCTTGGGTATGCCGAGTTTCAGCGTGTTCATCTTTGTACCGAACCAGAACCTTGAAAGCCGTGAACCTGCGACGAGTTCAGCGTTCGTCCCACTCCCGGTAAAAACAGGATCGCTCGCCGGTGTGACAGACGTTCCCCTCGCCGAGCCTCGTCACCAGTACCAGCACGGTGTCTTCGTCACAGTCGACCAGGATACGCTCGACCTTCAGGCGGTTCCCGGAGGTCTCCCCCTTCATCCAGAGCGCATTGCGCGACCGGCTGAAGAACGTGGCGAAGCCGCTGTCGCGTGTCCGATCGAAGGCCTCCTCGTTCATGAAGCCCACCATCAACACCTCGTTGGTCGCCACATCCTGAATGACCGCGGGGATGAGCCCGCCAAGCTTCGTGAAATCCATAAATGTCGTACGCCAGACAAAAAAAACCCCGCTGAACGTGTCCAGCGGGGCTATCGTGAGCTGCTGTTTGATGAGGTATTCGCGTCAGTTCGCGTGCAGCTCGACCGGCCCGCCGGAGCAGGAAACATGATGGTGCCGGTGGTGGTGCCGCGCGCGGGACATTCCCGTAAGCCTATAGCCCGTCCGGGCGCGGTGTCAACCGCACCAGGCCCGGCAACCGCAGCGGCTCAGCTGCGGCATGGGAATTGAAACCCGATGGGTCAAGCGATGAGGTAAGAAATATGTGTGCAGACCGGGCCTGCCTTCCCGGGCGGGCATCGTCGTACGGTATTCAATCGGAGAGTGAATGCAGATCTGGCCAGGCAAGCCGTACCCACTCGGCGCGACATTTGACGGTTCAGGGACGAATTTTTCTCTGTTTTCGGAGCTCGGCGAGCGCGTCGAGTTGTGTCTTTTCGATGATCACGGTGTCGAGACCCGCGTGGACCTTCCGGAGATCACGGCGCTCTGCTGGCATGGGTATGTGCCCAGCGTGCGGCCCGGCCAGCTTTACGGATACCGCGTGCACGGTCCGTGGGCGCCCGACAACGGCCACTTGTGCAATCCGTCCAAACTGCTGCTCGATCCCTACAGCAAGGCTGTGGACGGGCTCTGGGACTGGACCGAGGCCATCTTTACGTATCACTTCAAAGATCCAGAGACCTCGAAGAATGAGCTCGACAGCGCTCCGTTCGTCGCCAAGAGCGTCGTCATCAACCCGTTCTTCGACTGGGGCAATGATCGGCCCCCCACCACTCCGTGGCACCGGACGGTTGTCTACGAGGCGCACGTCAAGGGATTCAGCCGCACGCATCCGGGCATTCCGGAGGAGCTCCGGGGCACGTATGCGGGGATGGCGCATCCCGTCGCAATCGAGTATCTGAAGAACCTCGGTATCACGGCGGTGGAGTTGCTGCCGGTGCACCAGTTCGTCCAGGACTCGACGCTGGAGCAGCGAGGGCTTCGCAACTACTGGGGCTACAACTCCATCGGGTATCTGGCTCCGCACAACGAGTACGCGGCCTCGGGCCAGCGCAGCGAGCAGGTCCAGGAGTTCAAGCAGCTCGTCAAGACCCTGCACGACGCCGGCATCGAAGTGATCCTCGACGTCGTCTACAACCATACCGGCGAGGGCAACCACCTCGGGCCGATCCTGTCCTTCAAAGGGATCGACAATCCCGCGTATTACCGCCTGATGGCGGAAGACCGTCGCTACTACATGGACTACACCGGCACAGGCAACACCCTGAACATGCAGCACCCGCACGTGCTGCAGCTGATGATGGACAGCCTGCGGTACTGGGTCATCGAGATGCACGTCGACGGGTTCCGCTTCGACCTGGCCGCCACGCTTGCCCGTGAACTGCACGACGTGAACCGGCTGTCGTCGTTCTTCGACCTCATTCAGCAGGATCCTGTCGTGAGCCAGGTCAAGCTGATTGCCGAGCCGTGGGACATCGGTGAGGGGGGATATCAGGTCGGGAATTTTCCGCCGCTGTGGTCGGAATGGAACGGCAAGTATCGCGACACCGTTCGCGACTTCTGGCGGGGGACGGATCAGACGCTTGCCGAGTTCGCGTACCGGTTCACCGGCAGCTCGGATCTCTATCAGGGCACCGCGCGCCGTCCGTACGCCAGCATCAATTTCATCACGGCACACGACGGGTTCTCGCTGCACGATCTCGTCTCGTACAACGAGAAGCACAATGAGGCAAACGGGGAGGACAATCGCGACGGCGAAAGCCACAACCGTTCGTGGAACCTGGGTGCAGAGGGCCCGACGGACGACCCTGAGATTCTCAAGCTTCGCTTACGCCAGAAGCGAAATTTCCTGACGACGCTGTTCCTGTCGCAGGGTGTGCCGATGCTCGTCGGAGGTGACGAGCTTGGCCGGACACAGCGGGGCAACAACAACGCATACTGCCAGGACAACGAGATCTCCTGGTACGACTGGGCCCACGCCGACAAGGATCTGCTCGAGTTCACCCGCCGGCTGATCAGGTTCCGCCATCGGCATCCGGTGTTCTGCCGGCGCCGGTGGTTCCAGGGACGCTCGATTCACGGGACACAGGTGAGCGATATCGGCTGGTTCACCGCGGCCGGGGAGGAGATGTCGGAAGATGACTGGCGCGCCGGTTTTGCGAAATCACTCGGGGTCTTTCTGAATGGCAAGGAGATCGCGACGTCCAACGAGCGCGGCGAGCCGGTTCGCGACAACAGCTTCTACGTGATGTTCAACGCGCACCAGGACCCCTTGACGTTCAGGCTGCCGGAGGCGAAGTGGGGCCTTGAGTGGGCGGTCCTGCTGAATACCGCTGAAGAGCCCGACCACTTGTCGGAGGAGCACGTCGGCGTGGAGGTCGAAGCCGGCGGAGAGCTGGAAGTCGCCCCGTGGTCGCTCGTCCTCCTGAAGAGAACCGAACCGCAATGAAGCGTGACGATTCGGGAGTGCAGTCGCACTACGTCGATGCGTTGGGCACGCGGCACCAGGCGAACAGGGGAACGCTGGCGGCGATCCGGCGGGCGATGCGGGCTCACGACGGTGAGACTCGGTCCGATCCGGGGTCGAAGACATCGAGCCCGAAAACGTCCGGCGCCAGGACCAGGCGGCGGGACCCCGAGCCCGATCGCTTCGATGATGTGATTGTCGTGGCCGAAGGGGAGCGGACCGTTCCGCGCCCGGGTGATCTCAGGCTGGAGGACGGCGGGAGGCTCGCGATCGACGGCCGGCTGCCGCCAAGTCTACCGGCCGGCTACCACCGCATCCAGTATCGCGACGGCACGACCGCGCGGCTGATCGTCGCGCCCGCGGCGTGCTTTCTTCCTGACGACCTGCGGATCTGGGGATGGGCGATTCAGCTCTATGCCGCGCGATCGACGCGGAGCTGGGGCATCGGCGATTTTGCGGATCTTCGCCGGCTGGGCACGTGGGCCTCGCGCGGAGGGGCCGGCATCGCACTCATCAATCCCCTTGCGGCGGCATCCCCCCTGTTACCGCAGCAGCCCAGCCCGTACTTTCCCTCGAGCCGGAGGTTTCGGAGCCCTCTCTATCTGAGGGTAGAGGAGGTGGAAGGGGCGACGACGCTCGGGGATCTGTCTGCGATCTCGTCGCGCGCGCGGGCACTGAACGCTCACCGCCGGATCGATCGCGACGAGGTCTACAGGCTCAAGATCGGCGCCCTGGAGCGGATCTGGGACATTGTCAGCCGGCGCGAGCTGCCCGCCCTCGATGCGTTCGTCGCGGAGCAGGGAGAGGGGCTCCGTCAGTTCGCCACATTCTGCGCGCTCGCCGAACGCTTCACGTCCGGGTGGCACAGCTGGCCCGCGGAGTTTCGGCATCCCTCGTCTCCGGCCGTACGTGACGCGATCCGAAAGCGTCCGACGGCCGATCGGATACGGTTTCACCAGTGGCTGCAGCTCCAGATCGATCTCCAGCTGGCCCGCGCCTCGCGCGCGATGCCGGTGATGCAGGATCTGCCAATCGGGTTCGATGCCGACGGCGCGGACGCCTGGGCGTTTCAAGACGTTCTTGCAGAGGGCATCAGCGTGGGCGCCCCGCCGGACGAGTTCAACACGAAAGGACAGAACTGGGGTCTTCCTCCGTTCGTTCCCGCCAAGCTGCGGGCCGCCGGCTATCAGCCGTTCATCGACACCATCCGTGGGTGCGTGCGCCATTCGGGCGGCCTTCGGATCGATCACGTCATGGGCCTGTTCCGCCTGTTCTGGATTCCGAACGACATGGAGCCGAAGGATGGCGCGTACGTCTTGAGCCGCGCCAGCGAGCTGCTGGCGATCGTCGCCGTCGAGAGTCAGCGTGCGCGCGCCGTCATCGTGGGAGAGGATCTCGGGACCGTCGAGGAGGAGTGCCGCGTCGAGTTGACGCGGCGGAACGTGCTGTCGTACCGCCTGCTCTGGTTCGAGAAAAACCGGCCGGCCAGGTATCCGGCCGATTCGCTGGCCGCTGTGACGACGCACGATCTTCCGACGACCGCGGGGCTCTGGACGGGCTCGGATGTGCGGACACAGAAGGGGCTGGGGCTCGCGCCGAACGAAAAGGGAACGCGTGAGATGGTCCGTCGCGTCAGGCGGCTCGCGCACATCGGGCCGGGGAGCCCGCTGCACAGTGTGATCATCCGGATTCACGAGGCGCTCGCCACCGCGCCGTCGCGCATCCTCACGGCCACGCTGGAGGATGCGCTGGCGGTGGAAGAACGGCCGAACATGCCGGCGACGACGACGGAGTGGCCCAACTGGTCGATTGCGCTGCCCGAGCCGATCGAGAGCCTGGAGAAGAACACGATCGCGGCGCGCATCGCGCGGATCTTCTCGAAGGGGCGCCCGCGCCGGAAGCTCCTGTTTCGCCGATAGATGAACTCTGCCGTGTCTGCGGTGCCACATGTGGCGCAGGACGGCGAGTCCGTGCGTCCTCCCTGCCCGGGCGACGAGCCTTCCGAAATAGAATGCCGTCCATGGGCACTTCTCGAGAGGTAGTTCGATGAGAGGCGGGTTCGCGGCCGCCGGCCTCTCGGCTGTTGTGGCCATCCTGCTCGCGGGAGGGACGGCCGGCAGGGCTGACGCGCCCGTGACGGTGTCGGCCGCCATCAGTCTGACGGACTGTCTGCAATCGGTAGCGCGCGAGTTCGAGAAAAACGGCGGCAGCCCGGTACGCTTCAATTTCGCGGCGTCGAACGTCCTGTCCCGTCAGATCGTGAGCGGCGCTCCCGTGGATTTGTTCATCAGCGCGGACGAAAAACAGATGGACCTCGCGGCCAGTGGCCACGCGATCGATCTGAAGACGCGCGTCCCTCTCCTCGGAAACCGTCTCGCGATCGTCACCCGACCGGGTGGTCCAGAGGTCGCCGACAGTCGTGACCTGTTGCAGCCCGTCTTCAGGCGGATCGCCGTAGGCGATCCGGAGGCCGTGCCAGCCGGCGTCTATGCACGCGAGTATCTGGAGCGCGTCGGGCTCTGGGACGCCCTGCAGCCGAAGGTGGTGCCGGTCTCCAACGTCCGGGCGGCGCTGGCGTCGGTCGAGAACGGCAGCGCAGACGCGGCATTCACGTACGAATCGGACGTCGTGAATGCGAGGAACGCGCGCGCCGCGCTCGTCATATCCGGCGAGGCCGCACCCAGGATCGTCTATCCGGCTGCGATCGTCTCCCGTGCCCCCAACCGGACAGGCGCCGAGCAACTGCTGACGTATCTCCGCACCCCGGCGGCTGCCCCGATCTTCGCGCGATACAAGTTCGTGCCGCTCGGCCAGGGCCAATGACCACGGACGTCTGGCACATCACGTGGTTCACCGTGGCCACCGCGGCGCTCGCGACGGCCCTGATGCTGCCGCCGGGCCTGGCGCTCGCCTGGCTGCTCGCGCGGGGACACTTCCGCGGCCGCGTGCTGCTCGAGACGATCGTCTCCCTGCCGCTCGTGATGCCGCCGGTGGCCACCGGGCTGCTGCTGCTCGGCCTGTTCGCCCCCTTCGGGCCCTTCGGCCGGATTCTCGCCAGAATCGGCATAGATGTCGTGTTCACCTGGAAGGCCGTGGTCCTGGCGATGACGGTCATGGGCCTGCCGCTGTTGATCCGGACGGCACGCGCGGGTATCGAGCAGGTCGATCGGCGCTTCGAAGCTGCCGCCGCCACCCTGGGCGCCGGACCGATGCGGGTATTCTTCACCATCACGCTCCCGCTGGCGCGGCCCGCCATCATCGCAGGAGCCGTGCTGGGCTTTGCGCGTGCGCTCGGGGAGTTCGGCGCGACGGTCATGATTGCGGGGAGCATCCCGGGTGCCACGCGCACGCTCGCGGTCGGGATTTACTCGTTCGCCGAGACCGGACGGGATCGCGATGCGTTCGTCCTGGTGGCGATCTCTGCAGCCATCGCGTTTGTTGCGCTCCTGGCTGCCAACTGGATGACGTCGCGCCAGGGCGTGCGGGCGTGATCTCGCTCGACCTCGTGCTCCGCCAGGGCAGCTTCACGCTCGAGGTCCGGGTGCGGCTCGTCGCCCGGATCACGGCGCTCTTCGGGTCGTCGGGAGCGGGGAAAACCACAGTGCTCGACGCGATTGCAGGGCTCCGCACACCGTCAACCGGATCCATCGTCGTGGGAAGCCGTGTGCTCTTCGATAGAGAGCGAGGGGTGAACCTGCCGCCGCACCGCCGGCACATCGGCTACGTGGCGCAGGACGTGGCGCTCTTTCCGCACATGAACGTGAGCCAGAACGTCCTCTACGGGAGGAGGGACGGGCAGCGGTTGTCGCTCGACACCGTCGTGCGGATGCTGGAGATCGCGCCGTTTTTCGACCGTCACGTGGCACAGCTGTCGGGTGGTGAACGCCAGCGCGTCGCGCTCGCCCGTGCCCTGATGTCGGCGCCTGAGCTCCTCCTCCTCGACGAGCCGTTTGCGGCCGTGGACGTCGAGCGCCGGCGCCGCATCCTGCCGTATCTCGAACGCGTCCGCGATGAGTTGACGGTGCCGATCATCTACGTCACGCACGACGCGTCGGAGGTCCGGCAGCTCGCCGATCACGTCGTCATTCTCGACGACGGGCGCGTCGCCGGTACCGGACCGCCGAAGACGGCGCTCGTCTCGTAGCGTGTCGCGATCGGCGGTGCGCGGGTGCCCTGCAGGACGAGGCGCACGGAGGTCCCCGAGCGGGTCGTGACCCCTTCCAGGACGAATGCACCCGGCGCCGCAGAGGTTCCCAGAGGGAAAAGAGGGATCGTTCCAGCGCGTTTCGTGGGATGCTGTGGCGGGACGACGCCTGAGGGGCGTCTTTTGAAGGAGAGCAGATGGCCAAGACCGCCAAGAAGAAAACCGCCGTGAAGAAGACCGCCGCGAAGAAGAAGACCGCACGGAAGCCGAACGCGGCCTTCATGAAGCCCGTGACGCCGAGCTCTGAGCTGGCGGAAGTCATCGGCGCGAAGCCGGTGCCGCGGACGGAGGTCACGAAGAAGCTGTGGGCCTACATCAAGAAGAACGGACTTCAGGATCCGAAGAACCGCCGGATGATCAAGGCTGACGCCGCGCTGAAGCCGGTGTTCGGCGGCAAGGCGGCGGTCAACATGTTCGAGATGACCAAGCTTGTCGGCAAGCACCTGAAATAGTCCGCGCTACTCGAGAGGCTCGCCATGCTTCGGGCCGGTATCCCAGGCCGGCCCAAGCGTGGCGACTCGCGACGGTCCTCGTCATCCGTTCCGGACGTCGGTCACCGCGACTCCAGGCGTTGCTCGCTCGATCAACGCGGGTCCAGCCGTCTGCCTAGGTGGTCAGGACGACCTTGCCGATGTTCAGTCGGGACTGGACAAATCGGTGCGCGTCTGCGGCCCGCTCCAGCGGGAACGTGCGGGCGACGACCGGGGTGAGGCGTCCCGCGGCGAGCTCGTTCATGAGCATCGTCATCACGGGCGCGAGCGCGCGTCCTTCGGTCCACAGATGTCCCATGTGCAGTCCGAACACGCCGTGATTCCGATTGATGAGCGAGATCGGATTGAATGACGCCGTGGTCTTCCACGTGCGAAACGCCCGCCAGATGCTTCGCCGCTCGCCGGTTGCGGCGGCTGACAGACCAAAAACAATCAGACGGCCGAGTGGCGCCAGCATCCGGTAGCTCGCACCGAAGCTTCGTCCGCCTATCGGATCGAGGATCACGTCCACGCCGCGCCCGCGCGTGATTTTCATCACTTCGTCGGCGACGCTGAGGTGCCGGTAGTCGATCGGGTAGTCGACGCCGAAGGTTCGCAGCGCATCGTGCTTGAATCCGGATGCCGTGCCGATCACCGTCGCCCGTCTCAATCGTGCGAGCTGCGTGGCGGCGGTGCCGACGCCGCCTCCGGCATTGTGCACGAGCACGGTCTCGCCCGGCGTCAGCGCGGCCATCCGATACAGCGCCAGCGCAGCCGTCAGGAAGTTCACGGGAACGGCGGCGGCCTCGTCGTCACTGAGCGAATCCGGAAAGCGAAATGTTTGTGCGGCTGGAACGACGACCGTATCGGCGTAGCCGCCGAACCGAGTCATGGCGACCACGCGGTCACCCTCCGCGAATCCTACGACCGAGCGCCCCACGGCATCGATATGGCCCGTGACTTCGTAGCCGACGACCAGCGGTGGTTTTGGCGCATCCGGATACAACCCCAGGCGGGCGAGGATATCGGCAAAGTTGACCCCGGCGGCGCTCACGCGGATCCGGATCTCATCGTCAGAGGGGGCGGGATCCGGCCGCTCGCGCGTCTCGAATACGTCGGGTGCGCCGTATCGGGGAATGACCATCTGGCGCATGGGCGGTGCAGACTACCACATCGCTCGGGATTCGCCCGCCTCCGCTCGCTGGGCAATCAGCGCGAGCTACGGCGCGGCCGCGCCGCTTCGCGGCTCGGGGGGAGCAGGAAGCGGGACTCGTAGCTTCCGGCTTTAGCCGGACGAAGATCCGGGAAGCGGAATCTAATCGCGTGAGAGCAGCGCGAGGAGCGCCTTCTGGACGTGCAGGCGATTTTCCGCCTGATCGAAGACCGTTGAGACGGGGGAGTCGATGACGTCGGCCGTCACTTCTTCGCCTCGATGCGCAGGAAGACAGTGCATGAACAGGGCGCCGGCTGCGGCGTGCGCCATGAGCTCCGAGTTCACCTGATATGGACGGAAGATTGAGTCCCGTGTGGCAGCCTCTCTCTCCTGGCCCATCGACGTCCAGACGTCGGTGTAGACCGCATCGGCGTTCCGAACGCCGGCCGCCGGTGTGGACGTGAGCTCCAGCGACCCGCCCGATCGGGCCAGCGCGGAAATGCTCTCACGAGCCTGCTCGGACAGCTGGAACCCGGGAGGCGAGACGACGCGGACATGGGCGCCCAGCATCGCGGCCGCCTGCGCCAGCGAGGTCGCGACGTTGTTCCCGTCGCCGACAAAGGCGATCGTCCGGCCCCGCAGCGTGCCCCATCGCTCGACGAGCGTCATGCAATCGGCGAGCGCCTGGCAGGGATGCTCTTCGTTCGTCAGGGCGTTGACGACGCGGAGCCGGGGCGCGGCGTTGGCGAACTCCTCGATGCGGGCCTGGGCGAACGTGCGAACGACGGCCGCCGAGACCCACCGCTCCAGATTGCGGGCGACATCCTCGATCGTCTCGCGGCCGCCGAGCGCCACCCCCTGCGGCGGCTCGATGACGTCACCACCGAGCTCGCGGACGGCAATCTCGAACGTGGAGCGAGGTCCGGAGCGAGGGCTTTTCGAAAAGGAGCGCGACGTGAAGGCCTTCGAGGGGGCGTTCGTGCTTGATCCGCCGGGCCCGTGCGTCCTTCATCCGGACAGCCAGATCGAGGCAGCCGAGCAACGCATCCTGATTGACGTCCGCGATCGAGAGAAATCGCGTCGGAAAGGCGGTAACGCGGGAAGACATTGTCAGTCAGCTCTCAGCTGTGAGCTATCAGTTCCTGGCCTCAGCGGCACTTTTAGCTGAGAGCTGAGAGCTGAGAGCTGAGGTCTATTCACGTTCTGTACTCCGCATTGATGCGGACGTACTCGGCCGACAGGTCGCAGGTCCACATCTCCGACCTGCCTGTGCCGCCGGTTCCGAGATCGACTTCGACGACGATGTCTTTGGCCTGCAGGTACGCGGCCGCGTCCTCAGCGCGCTCGTCGTGAGGCGCGCCATCACTGAAGAGCTCCACCGGGCCGATTCGTACCGCTGCGCGCTCGAGGACGAACTCCGAACCCGAGCGGCCCGCGACGGCGATGAGACGGCCCCAGTTCGGATCGCCCCCGTGAATGGCTGTCTTCACCAGCAGCGAGTTGGCGATTGCGCGCGCGGCCCGACGGGCATCCACGGCGGACGCCCCGCCCACGACACGCACCGTGACGAGCTTCGTGGCCCCTTCTCCGCCGCGGACGATTCCCACGGCGAGCGGTTTGCACACGCCCTTCAGCGCATCCACGAGCAGACCGGTACTCCCCCTCACCCAGCCGCACCGTGCTGGCGCCATTGGCCAGCGCGAAGACGCAATCATTCGTCGAGCATTCGCCGTCGACCGTGATCGCATTGAACGTGTCGTCGACCGCGGCCTTCAGGGCTCGCTGCAGGAGCGCCGGTTCCACATGAGCATCGATGGTCACGAACCCGAGCATCGTTGCCATGTTCGGCTCGATCATTCCAGAGCCCTTGGCGATTCCCCCCACGCGGAAGTTTCCAGCGGGAGTCTCGACCTCGACGGAGGCTTCCTTGGGAAACGGATCGGTCGTCATGATCGCCACGGCCGCATCCCCGCCGCCGGTCCTGGCGAGCGCCGCGGATGCGCTGGTGATGCCGCTCTGCACTTTCGTCATGTCGAGCTTCACGCCGATGACGCCGGTTGACGCGACGAGCACAGCCTTCGGGTCACATCCGAGGGCAGTGGACGTCAGCGCAGTCATGCTGGTCGCGTGCGCCAGGCCGTCGGGTCCTGTGCACGCGTTCGCGCAGCCGCTGTTCACGACGACGGCCGTGACGCGTCCCCCGGAGGCGGCAAGCTGCAGCCGCGACACGATGACGGGGGCCGCAATCGCCTTGTTCGTCGTGAAGACGGCCGCCGCGCTCGCTGTCGTGTCCGAGACGATCAACGCGAGGTCGAGCCCTCCCTTCGCCTTGATGCCGCACGCCACTCCGGCCGCGCGAAAGCCCTGCGGCGCGGTGATCCCGCCGCTGATGGCCCACACACTGCTCACGCGGGCACCGCGTGCGCGTCTTCCTTCACCCGGTCGAGCCCCCTCGACGGCTCCAGCTGGAGCCGTTCGACGTTCGGCCGGCGTGCGCCTACCGTGCGCCCTCCATAGATCAGGGCCGCCGGCTGCTCGGGTCTCGACGTGGACGCCGTCGCGCAGCGGGAGCGTGACGGCGTACTGGCCGCAGTGCCGGAAGAGCGGGCACGCCGTGCAGTCGTGGGCGATCTTCTCGGGGACCCACACGTGCGGCACGATCGTGAAGCCCAGCTTGACGAAATGCGAGGGCTGGTGCGTGAACGCGCACAGCGTCGCGAACCCACGCGCGGCCCCGCGCCGCCGCGAGCTCCGTGACCAGCCGCGGCCCAATCTGGTTTCCGCGCTCGTGCTCGTCAACGACGAGAGACCGGACTTCGGCCACGGTGCCGCTGAGCGGCGCGAGCTCCGCGCAGGCGATCACCACGCCGTCGCGGGTCGCGACAATGAAGCGGGAGGCGTGATCGTACGATTTCCTCGATCGTGCGGGGCAGCAGGTGCCCCGATTCGAGATTGTCCGCGATCAGCCGGTTGACGGCGGGTGCGTCCGCCGCGTCCGCCTGCCTGAATGTCACCATGGTCATTTCCGTGTTCCCCCGAATCCCGCCTTCAATGCGGTGTCCAGCAGTCCGATCGCTTCGTCGATCTCTCCAGGCGTGATGATGTAGGGCGGCAGGAAGCGGATGACCGTCTCGGCCGTCCTGTTCACCAGCAATCCCTGTTCGAGCGCGGCCTCGACCACCGGCGCGGCCGGACGATCGAGATCGACGCCCCACATCAGTCCGGCGCCCCTTATCTGGCGGATGTATGGATGACGCGACGCGAGCTCCATCAGCCTCGCTTCGGTGTGCGCGCCGACCTTTGCGACGTGCGACATGAGCCCGCCGTTCGACGAGCTCGTCCAGGAACACCAGCGCGGCCCGGCACGCGAGGAGGTTGCCGCCGTATGTGCTGCCGTGATCGCCGAACGCTGCCGCCGCGGCGACACGGTCGGTGAAGAGGGTTGCCGCAATCGGCACGCCCGCGCCGAGTGACTTGCCGATCGACATGATGTCCGGCTGCAGGCCGAGCACGGGCGAATAGAACGCGCGGCCCGTGCGGCCCAGCCCGCACTGCACTTCGTCCGCGATGAGGAGCGCCCCGGTGCGGCTGCACGCCTCGGTGATCGCGGCAGCCATTTCGGAAGTGAGGGGGCGCACACCGCCTTCTCCCTGGATCGGCTCCACGATGACGGCGGCTGTCTTTTCCGTGACCGCGGCGCGGAGCGCGGCGGTGTCGCCGACCGGCACGAACGTCACGCCGGGGACGAGCGGAGCAAACGGTCGCGCGGTAGTGATCGTCCCAGGTGACGGAGAGCGATCCCATCGTGCGCCCGTGGAACGAATGCTCAAACGCGACGTATTCCGTGCGCGGGTGTCCCTGCGAGTGCCAGTAGCGGCGCGCGAACTTGAGGCTGGCCTCGACCGCTTCCGTCCCGCTGTTGCAGAAGAACGCGCGCGGCAGCCCCGACAACGTCGAGAGGCGCTCGGCGAGCTCTCCCTGGAGCGGATGGAAGAACAGGTTCGACGTGTGCAGCAGCTCCTGCGCCTGTTCGGCGATCGCCGCCGCGAGGCGCGGATGCGCGTGGCCGAGCGCGGCAACCCCCACGCCTGAGATCAGGTCGAGATAGCTGCGGCCGTTCGCGTCGAAGAGGCGGCAGCCGCGGCCGCGCTCGAACACCACGGATCCGCGGCGATACACCTGCAGCAGGTGGTCTTTCTCGATGGCGATGACGTCGGTCGCTGTGGTCATAGTCAGTCTCTCAGCTCTCAGCGCTCAGCTCCAGCTCTCGGCTCTCAGTCCCCTCAGGCTCTGACCTGCGTGCCGGTTGCGGCGGCGAAATCGGAGACGCCGCGTCCGGAGACGATAGCGACCTCGGTGACGCCTGCGTCCAGCGCGCGACGGCAGGCGGCGAGCTTGGCAATCATTCCCGAGTGCGCCGCGCCCGAGGCGGTCATCGCATCAATCGCCTGCGGCGTGAGCCCGGCGATGAGCTGGCCGCGCTCGTCGAGCACGCCCGCCGTCGCACCCGCGACGATCAGACGTCCTGCGCCGAGAGCCGCGGCAAGATGCCCGGCCAGCGTGTCCGCGTTCACGTTGAGCAGCGCCCCGGCCGTGTCGACACCCACGCTCGCGATCACCGGCACATACCCCAGATCGAGCAACTGCTGGAGCAGCGACACGTCCGTGTCTTCCGGCTGCCCGACGAGCCCGAGGTCTACCTGCTCGCCGCTGACCGCGGTCAGGATTGCCGCCCGCGTCGAGCGGCCAATCTGCGCGTCGGCGCCGGTCAGGCCAACCGCTCGGGCGCCGGCGGCGCCGACCGCCGCCACGAGCGCCGTGTTGGTCCTCCCCGCCAGCACGCAGATGACGGCGTCGAGCGCTGCGGCGTCCGTGACCCGCAGGCCGTCGACGAATCGTGGCTCCTGGCCGCGAGCCTTGAGCTCGGCGTCGATGGCGCGCCCGCCTCCATGCACGACCACGAGCGGTCCGGCGGCGCCGAGTTTCACAATGGCGGCGGCTGCGCTCTGCATCGCCGGTCCATCCTCGAGCAGCTCACCGCCAAGCTTCAACACCGTCGTCATGCGGGACACTAGAGCAGCGCCGTCGTTTCTTCGAACCCGAACATGACGTTGAAGTTCTGAATCGCCTGTCCGGCTGCGCCCTTGACCAGGTTGTCGATGCACGACACCATGATCAGCTGCCCGCCCGGCGCGTCGACGCGCCAGCCGATGTCGCAGAAGTTGGTGTGGGCGACGTGCTTGATCTCCGGCAGCGTCGCGCCCGTCAGCCGAACGAACGGCGAATCCGCATAGCGCACGAACGAGCGCGGCTTCCACCGCGGTCTCGTCGACGCCCGGGCGCAGGCGCGCATAAATCGTCTCGAGAATTCCCCGGTCGAGCGGCACGAGATGCGGGACGAACGTGACCTGGACGCCCAGCTCCTGCTCGATCTCTGCGCCGTGCCGGTGACCGAAAACGCCATATGCCGAGATGCTGTCGTGGCACTCCGAGTAGTGCGTGCGCTCGGTCGGCGTCTTGCCCGCTCCCGAAATGCCGGACTTCGCATCGATGATGATGCCCGGCTCGAGGAGAGACTCCGACACGAGCGGCTGAAGCGCCAGCACCGCCGCAGTCGGATAACAGCCCGGGCACGCCACCAGGCGCGCGCTCGCGAGCTCCAGGCGGCGTTGTTCGGTCAGGCCATACGCGATGCCGGCGGTCGCCGCCGGCGAATGCGGATACCACTGGCGCCTGAGCGCGGCGTCCCGAAGCCGGAAGGCGCCCGAGAGATCGAACACCCGGGTCCCCCGATCCGCCAGCGCCGGTGCGATCTCGGCCGCCAGGGTGTCCGGCAGCGCGAGGAACACGGCGTCGGTCTCCGTTGCGAGCCGATCGACATCCATGGGGTCGACCGGAGCGTCCCAGATTTTTGCCAGAGCCGGCAGCCGCTTCGATTCGGATGCACCAGACGCCATGGCGAGCCGCACATCGGCGTGCGGATGTCGCGCGAGCCGGCGCAGGAGCTCCAGTCCGGCATAGCCGGTGACCCCCGCGACGCCCACACGGACTGTAGAATAGTTATGCATCAGAACTTCTAACTATACAAGACGATGCAGCAAAGATCAAGTAAATCGCCGACCAGCGTGTTAGATTGTATGCATATGCTGTATAATCACAGTTCGTCGCAACAGCACCATGAAGTCACACAGGCAAGCGGCGATTCTCGAGATCATCGAGCGCGAGGCCATCGCGAGCCAGGAACAGCTGCGCGACAGCCTGCGGGCGCAAGGCATCGAGGCGACACAGGCCACGATCTCGCGGGATGTTCGTGATCTCGGCCTTATCAAGCGCCCGGTTGACGGGGCTTACCGAAGAGGTGGGACGGACGTCGTGGCGCCGCGTGACCCGCGGGCACGGCTCCGGACGGCCGTGGACGACTACCTCCGCCGCCATGAGGTCGTGGAACAGCTCATCGTGCTGAGGACGGACGCCGGCCAGGCGCAGCCGCTTGCGGTCGCGATCGACCGGGCGGGGCTGGACGAGATCGTCGGCACGATTGCCGGCGACGACACGATCCTCGTCATCTGCCGCAGCGCGTCCGACGCTACCGTCCTGTCGAGCCGTCTGACGGCATGGATGGGACGGTAGGGGCGGGATTCGGGATTCGCCCGCCTCCGCTCGCTTCGTCAATCAATGCGAGCTATGGGCGGCCGCGCCGTAGCCGCTTCGCGGCGAAGGCGGGGGACTCGGCTCGGGACTCTCGGGATTCGCCCGCCTCTGCTCGCTTCGTCAATCAGTGCGAGCTATGGCGCGGCCGCGCCGTAGCCGCTTCGCGGCGAAGGCGGGGGACTCAGTCGGGACTCGGGACTCGGGACTCGTAGCTTCCGGCTTTAGCCGGAAGGTGACAGGGACTAGTAGGGATCAAGTGATGCGCATTGTCCTGGCATATTCGGGAGGGCTCGACACGTCGGTGGCGATCCCCTGGCTCGCCGAGAAGTACGGCGCCGAGATCATTGCCGTCACGCTCGATCTCGGTCAGGGGAACGAGCTGTCCAACGTGCGCGAGCGCGCGCTGGCGATCGGCGCGCTCCGCGCCCATGTCGTAGATGCGCGCGAGGAGTTCGCCCGCCACTACATCCTGCCCGCGCTCCAGGCCGGTGCCATTTACGAGGACTACTATCCTCTCGCGACCGCGCTCGGCCGGCCGCTCATCGCAAAGCACCTCGTCGAGATCGCACGGATGGAAGGGGCCACCGCGATCGCCCATGGCTGCACCGGCAAGGACAACGATCAGGTCGGGCTCGACGTGTCGTCGCGCGCGCTCGATCCCGGCATCCAGGTGATCGCGCCGGCCCGCATCTGGGGCATGACGCGCAGCGACGAGATCGAGTACGCGCGAGCGCGCAACATCCAGGTACCCGCCACGCTCGCGAGCCCGTACAGCACGGACTCGAATCTCTGGGGGCGATCCATCGAATGCGGCGTCCTCGAAGATCCCTGGCAGGAGCCTCCCGACGACATCTACACGCTGACGCGAGCGTCCGCGTGACTGTCCGGACGAGCCCGCCTACCTCGAGATCGAGTTCGAGGAGGGTGTCCCGGTGCGCACCAACGGCATCGACATGCCGTTGCTGGAGCTCATCGAGAGCCTGGAGACCATCGCCGGCACGCACGGCGTCGGGCCGCATCGACATGGTGGAGAACCGGCTGGTCGGCATCAAGTCGCGCGAGATCTACGAAGCGCCCGCGGCAGTCGTCCTGCACGCGGCCCATCGCGAGCTGGAGAACCTCGTCATCGCGCGGGACCTCGAACGGATCAAACACGACATGGCGCGGCTCTATGCTGACGCGGTCTACAACGGTCTCTGGTTCTCGCAGACGCGCGAAGCGATCGACGCGTTCGTCAGGTCGATTCAGCCGAGGGTCACAGGCGTGATTCGATTGAAGCTGTTCAAAGGGGATTGCCGCGTGGTCGGTCGGAAGTCGCCGTTCGCGCTGTACGATCACGGCCTGGCCACCTACGACACCGGCGACCGCTACGATCACAGCGCCGCCGAAGGGTTCATCAAGATCTGGGGGCTTCCCATCGAGACCGCTGCCCGCAAAGCAGCTGCGCGACGCGCGGCGGTGGGGCGCTGAATGGCGCACCTGTGGTCCGGCCGTTTTGCCGGCGATCCTGACGCGGCGCTCTTCGAGTTCGGCGCGTCGTTCCGGTTCGATCGCCGCCTGTTCCAGGACGATGTGACGGGAAGCCACGCGTGGTCCGAAGGGCTCGAGCGCGCGGGTGTCCTGTCGCGGGCCGATGGCACCGCGATTCGTGCCGCGCTCGACGACATCCTGGCGAAGAGCGTCTCCGATCCCGAATTCTTCGGGTCCGATGCGGCGGGCAACGACGAGGACGTCCACTCCTTCGTCGAGCGCGAGCTCGTGGCGCGTGTCGGCGATGCGGGGCGCCGGCTGCACACCGGCCGGTCGCGCAACGAGCAGGTCTCGCTCGATCTGCGCCTCTACCTGAAGCGCCGCATTCCCGCTGCTGCAGCGTCGCATCACGGCGCTCGTCCGCGTGCTCGCGGATCAGGCCGAAGCGTCAGGCGCCGTGCTGATGCCGTCGTACACGCATCTTGCGCCGCGCGCAGCCGGTGCTGGCCGCCCACTTCTTCCTCGCGCACGCGGCCGCCCTGCGCCGCGATCACGGCCGCTTCGCCAACGTGCTCACCGAAGTGGACGAGTTGCCCCTCGGCTCGGGCGCGATCGCCGGAACGAGCTATCCGATTGACGTGCATGTCCTGGCCGCACGCCTCGGCTTTTCGCGCATCGTGGCGAACAGCATCGATGCGACGGGTGACCGCGACTTCGTCGCGTCATTCCTCCACACCGCGGCGCTGACGATGGTCCATCTGAGCCGTCTCGCCGAGGATGGGATCCTCTTCACCTCGGAGGAATTTGCGTTCTTCGAGCTCGCCGACACGGCGGCGACCGGCAGCAGCCTGATGCCGCAGAAGAAGAATCCCGATCCGCTCGAGCTCGTTCGCGGCAAGGCCGGACGCGTGATCGGCCGCTCCGCCGGATGGCTGGCGACGATGAAGGGGTTGCCGATTGGTTACAGCAAGGATCTGCAGGAAGACAAGGAAGCGCTGTTCGAAGCGGAAGACACCGTGGTCGCCTCGCTCGACGCAACCGGGTCAGTCGTGGCGGGCCTCACGCTCAATCGCGCCTCGTCTGAGGCTGCGGCGTCGGGCCTCCTCCTCGCGACGGACGTTGCCGATTATCTCGTCGGCAGAGGCCTGCCTTTTCGTGACGCTCATGAGGTCGTCGGCGCGCTCGTCCGGTGGTTGATCGAAGAGGGGCGTTCGTTCGACTCGCTCACGCTCGATGAATGGCGCGCGCACTCACCCCTCTTCGACGGGGATGTCCAGAGCGCGATCACGCCGGCGGCGTCGGTGGCGCGGAAGCGAACGCCGCAGTCAACGAATCCCGCCGCCGTCGCGGCGGCGCTCGATGAGCTGCGAGCCTGGATCGCGGGGGCGGAAGACGCGTAAAGCGTTTGCTGACACGAGACGAGAAGATCAAGAGGCCCCTGGTTGTTTCGCGTCAGGGCCTCCTGACCTCGTGATCTCCTGTGTGGTCTTGCGGCGCAATTCCAGGCTCTGCACCTGTCGATGCCGATCCGTGTGCGGGCGGTTGCGTGCGGCCGAAACGGCGTCAGAACTTGAACGACACTCCCACCGTTCCGCGCCAGAACTTGAAGTTGCCGAGCGAGAAGTCCACGCCGTCGTCATCGTTGCTCTGGAGCGACCGGAAGTAACGCACGTCGGCGCGCAGGCCGACGTTCCCGCCGTAGAAGCCCAACCCGGCGCCGAGGTCGTAGCCCAGGTCGTTGCGGCTGGCATCGAAGAACTGCCCGGCGTCGTCCACCTTTGACTTGAGGAGCCCCACGCCGCCCGATACGTACGGCCGTACGGCACCGCTCGGAGCGCCGAGCACCAGGTTACCCATCAGCGTCGTGACGTTGCCATCGCCCACCAGGTTGAAGTTGTTGCTGTCGTCGTCGGCCCTGAAGAAGTTCGGGGAGTAGCCGAAGTCGGCTTCGAACCCGAGGATCCCGTTGCTCATCCAGCCAAGGGTGGCGCCGTAGCTCAGGCGGCGTTCGAACTTGTTCTTGAAGTCATCGCCCGATCCACCCACTTCCGCGTCTCCGCCGAAGGTGGCGCCGATGAAGGGCGTGAACAGCCAGTCAGCTGACGCGCGTGTCGGCATGGCGGCGCTCGCCAGCGTGACCAGTGACGCCGCCAGAAAAACCTTACGCAATGACATGTGGCTCCTTGTCGAGATTTTCGCGGGAAATCCGCGGATTGTGCGGTTGGCCGACTCGTCCGCAGACGGCCACCGCTGGATTGAAGAACTGCAAGCGACGTACCCCGAGAGGGCACCGGCAGAGTTGGATTGCAACCAGACGCGAGCGGCCGGGGCGCTACGCGAGAGTTACTGAGGCGCCCTTTCGACTTCGATGGTCGCAGGCGCAGCAAGCCTGACGCTCACGACGGTGCCGGCCGGCAGGGTTGCCGCGTTGCGATCGCCCGACATGACGACCGCCGAGCCGCCTGCCGCACCAGCCGCGCCGCCGACCATGGCGCCTTTGCCGCCGCCCATGATGGCGCCGAGAATGGCCCCCCCGATTGCGGCCCCCCCGATCTTCCTGGCGCTCTCGTTCGATGGCGAGTCTCCCTCACGGATGATCGATTCGGTGCGCAGCGGTACCTCGCTCCCATCGGCGAGGACCAGAGTATGGAACCGCACGCCCAGGCGCGCGCGCTCCTTCATCTTCCCTCCACGCTCGACCAGCGTGACCGAACCGATCACGCGTGAACCCGATGGAATCGCGACCCGTCCATTGGCGGTCACGTCGCGCGTCACACGAGCATCGACCCGATCCTCAATCCGCGTCCGCTCCGACGAGAGCGGCGTCTCGACCTGCAGGCCCAGCACGGACGAGGCAGGAAGCACGACCTCCTCGAACTGCGGCTCCCTCACCGCTGGACGAGCTTCGAACGAGGGGACTGGCTCGGCCGCCGCCTCCGGGAGTCGCGACACGGTCGGGCCCTCCGTCGAGGGCCGCTCCGCGGGCAGACTCATCGAGGCTGCAGGGCGCGAGGGAGCGACAGGGGCCTCAGCGCGGGACGGCGCAGGCGCGGCCCGGCGGGGCTCAGCGCTCCGAACCGGATCCGGCCTCGAAGCCTTTGGGGGCTTCGGTTCCGGGCGAACCGGGGCCGGCGCCACCGTGCGTTCGGGGGCGGGCGCCTCTGCCTGGGGAGGATTCACGGGCGTGCGGTCAACGAGTGCCTCGGTTTCCGAGACCGGTTTCGTAACCGGGGCAGCGGGCGCCGGGCTGGCCACGGCGGGGACGGCCGCATTCTGTCGAACCGCGACGTATGCGCCACCTGCTGCGGCCGTCACGCAGCCCGCAGCCAGTATCGCGACGAGAATCCTGGAACTCATTTGTCGGTACTCCTGAAGCCCGGCAAGTGAGCAAGTGCCGTACCCCGTCTATCGGCCGTCGGAACGGCTGAATTCAGGGCCAAAACCAACATTCGGCTCCTCGACCCCGGCCGGAGGAACCCGGCGTGGACAGTCCCTGTCCTCGGAAAGGGACCTCCAGACACGTGCTACATGCTACGTTCTACGTGCTACGGGTCTCGGGGGACGTCGCTCACTGGCACGTATGTGGCACGTCGCACGTGTAGCAACGCAGGACGTTGCACGTGTAGCACGTAGCACGTAGCACATAGCACGTAGTACATAGCACGTAGAGGGAGGCCCCAAGATGCGCCGCGTGATCGTCGTTCTTGCCGTCGTGGCGGCCTTCTGGCCCGCCAGCGCCAGTGCGCTGACGGTGCGAGACATCGTGGAGCTGTCCCGCGCCGGTCTTGGCGAAGAGACATTGCTCGCGCTCATCGAAGTGGATCCGTCCGTCTTTCCCATCGATACGGCGACGTTGAAGTCGCTGAAGGCCGCGGGCGTCAGCGAGCGGGTCATCGCCGCGATGATCCGGAGCGCCCGTCCCACGCCTCTCCCGGCTGACCTGGCCCCGGCCCCGGCACCGGACGTCCAGCTCCAGACGCCCGAACCGCAGGTCGTGGTCATCGACCACCACGATCCTGCACCCCAGATCAGGGAAGTGCCGGTTGCGGTCCCGGTTTATATCCCGGTCACCCGGCACCGCCGTGACCGCGACAACGACCATCACAACGACACCAACGACGACCGTCGACGGTCGGCCGACCGCGACGGGCACAAGAAAGGTGCGGAACCTGTGTACTGGGGATGGGGCGGGAAGCTCAGACCTGACGCCTGGCAGCCGAAGTAGCGCCAGCTACGCCGCGTCCTCTCCTTCTTTCTTGCGGGACTTCTCCTTGAGCGCGCTGCGAACCTTCAACGCTGCGGGCAGCACGATTGGCACCAGCGCCGCGGCGCCAATCAGCATTTCGCTGGGCCGGACGGCATGCTCCTGCCTGGGGATCACGCGGTCCAGGTCGCAGTTGACACCTTCCGGAAACAGCGGCACGTCCAGTGTCCCCTTCGCCTTCCGATCTTCGTAGTCCCGCGCCGCCGCCTCGCCGATCTTCTTCTTTTCTCCCGGCACTTTCTCACCCGGGTTCTTCCCGTGTGGCGACGCATGCTCGATCTCGGCGTTCATCTCGGCGCCGATGAGGATTGAGAGTCCCGAAAGATAGAACCACGTGAGGAGGATGATGAACGCGCCGAGCGTGCCGTAGGTCTCGTTGTAGTTTCCGAAGTACGAGATGTATAGCTTGAACCCCAGCGAGACAATCACCCAGAGGAGCGTTGCGACGATGGATCCTGGCGTGATCCACGCCCAGTCCTGCTCGGCGTCCGGAGCAAAGAAGTAGACGATGGCGATGGCGGAGGCGACGAGGGCGAACACGACCGGCCACTGCAGGATCCACCAGGTCCACTTGAACACCTGACCCAGGTGCAGATCGCTCGCGAGGTGCTCGGCGAAGGCTGGTCCTGCGAGCACGAGCGTCATCGAGACGACGATGAAGAGCGACATCCCGATGGTGAGCGCGAGCGCCGTCAGCCGGACTTTCCAGAACGGCCGCCCCTCGGTGATGCCGTAGGCCGCGTTCAGAGTCGTGATGATCGAGACCATCGCGCCGGACGTGCTCCAGAGCGTGAGGAGAAACGCGAAGGTCAGAACTCCCCCGTGCTTGCTCTCGGAGATCTGCGTCATCTGATCGGTGATGACCTTGAGGACGTCCGGCGGCGCGATCCGGCCCAGCAGCTTGACGCTGTCGTCCACCAGATTTGACACGGGGAAGAAGCTGGCGATGGAGATCAGCGTGAGGATCGCGGGAAACAGCGCGAAGAAGAAGTAGTACGCCTGCTGCGCGGCCAGGTCGAAGAGATTGTCGGCCCAGATCTCCTTGCCCGTTCGCCTGGCGAGCTCCTTCCAACTCAGCGGCAACTTTCGAATCGCCTGCACACCGGACCCGGAAGCAAGCCAACTGCCAGCCGGGCCGTCTGCTGGATTCTCTGGAACCTCCGGGGTCGGTGCGAGGGCTTGCCGTCATGCCCGTGCCCGTGCAAGAACCGCGGGCACCTGCGGTACGGGTTGCAACCGCTATCATTCGGAGATGGGGCAGGACTGGGATGCGGTCGTCGTGGGCGCGGGGATCATTGGCCTTGCGGTGGGGCGTGAGCTTGCCCGCCGTGGCGCGCGCACGGCCATCATCGAAGAGCGGACGATCGCGTCAGGGGCCACGCAGGCGTCGGCTGGCGTGCTCGCGCCTCACATCGAGGCTCCCGGTGAAGGGGCGCTGCACGAGCTCACCGTGCGCAGTCTTTCTCAGTACGATCGATTCATCGCAGAGCTGCAGCAGGACTCCGGGCCCGATCTCGAGTATCGGCGCACCGGAACGCTCGAAGTTGCCGCGTGCGCCGAGTCTGCGGAGCGCCTGACGAAACTTGCGGATTCTCTTCGGCGTGCCGGCGTGGCCGCGGAGTGGATGGACGCGGCGGAGGCCGTGCGGCGCGAGCCCGCGCTTGCTGAACTTCATGGCGCGCTGCTCGTGCCGACGCATGGCTACGTGCGCGTGGCGCAGCTGACGGCGGCGCTGGCTGCGGCGGCCCGTCAGCGAGGCGCGACAGTTCTGGAAGCGCGAAAGGTCGAGCACATCGCGCCCGCACCGGATGGGGGGGTGACGCTGACGGCCGGCGGCGAGCGTTACCACTGCGGGACGGTCGTCATTGCCGCGGGGAGCTGGTCGAGCGGCGTGGCTTCCGGCGGCCCGCCGGTGACGCCCGTCCGCGGCCAGCTGCTGCAGCTTCGATGGACGGGTCCGCCGATCTCGCGGGTTCTGTGGAGTGAGTTCTGCTACGTCGTGCCGTGGACCGACGGGACGCTCCTCGTCGGGGCCACGGTGGAGGACGCGGGGTTCGACCAGCGCACCACCGTCGCGGGAGTTCGCGGCCTGATGGCAGCGGCGGGCCGCCTGCTGCCCTCAGCGGGTGACGCGACGTTCGTCGAGGCGCGTGCCGGGCTCCGGCCCTCAACCGCCGACGGTTTGCCGTACATCGGGCGGTCGCGTGTCAATCCCTCGATCGTGTATGCGACCGGCCACTATCGAAACGGCGTCCTGCTCACGCCGCTGACCGCTGCGATCGTGGCCGATCTCGTCATCGACGATCGACGCGATCCGGCGCTCGCGCTCACGGCGCCGGACCGCTGACGAATCAGCGCGCGGCGGCGGAGGCCTGTTGCGCCCGCTGGAGGGCCACGAGCGCGAGCTGGTGATCGAGGCTGGCCTGGAGCTCGTTGTTTCGAGCGACCGCCAGATCGCGCTGCGCCTGGATCACGAGAAAGCTCGTCGACATGCCGACCTCGAACCGCCTCTGTTCGGCGTCGAGGCGCTGTTCCGCCAGTTCGCGCCCGAGCTGCGCGGTGTCGATCCGCTGGCGGTTCTGCTCGACACGGAGAGCCGCGTCCCGTACTTCACGCACGGCGACCAGCTCCGAATCCCGCAACCGCGCTTCCGCCTGATCGCGTTCGATCCGGGCACGGGCGAGATTGGCCTCCTCCGCGCTCTTGCCGATCGGGTAGCTCATGGCGACTCCCACGGACCACGTCGGAAAATCGGCCTTGAACACCTGCCCGAGCACGGTGCCGTAGGACGTTTTCTCCGTACCGACGACTGTTCCTGGGAAGTCGCCGGTGCGAATGAGACGCGAGCCGCCCAGACCGTTGGTCAGGTACGTGGCCTGGAGACTCACGTCGGGGAGCGTCGCATTTCTCGACAGCTTGATGTTCGTGTCGCCGATTGAAATCTGCTTGCGGGCTTCGGCAATGTCGGGACGGTCGCTGAGCGCACGGCGGACGGCCGCGTCGACGTCCGGCGGCGCTCCCGGCGGCGGCACGGCATCCGCCGGCTCGAGCCTCGCGGTCCAGAAATCGGCACGGCGCGGACTGAAGATGGCCGTGCGCAGCACGTCCTCGGCCTGGAGCGCCGCGGTCCTCGCGACGATCAGGTTCTCTCTCCGCTGCGCCACTTCGGCCCTCGCCGTGACGAGATCGAGAGGCGGCGACTGGCCCACATCCACGCGCGCCCGGTTCGTCCGCTCGAGCTCCAGCGCGAGGTCGAGGGATCGCTGCTGCACCGAGACGGAGGCTCTCGTCGAGACGAGATTCCAGTACGCCGTCTCGGCGTCGGCCGACGTGATGGCGATGCGCTCCTGCAGGCGCAGATCCGCGATGTCGCGGTTCTGCTTCGCAAGCTCTATCTGCCCCCGCGCCGCATCGGTCTTGAAGTTGCGCAGCAGCGGTTGCGAGAAGACCGCCTGGATCGACGATTCGAGCGCCGGCGTGAAGGTGGTGAGCGGGTTGTTCGTGGTCGTCCGTGCGGAATTGAACGCGACATCGTAGGTGCCGCCGCCCCACTTCAGCGCCTGGCCGACTCCGGCGGACCCGGACCAGAACTGCGTATCCACCGACGAATCACCGGAGAACAGATTCGACGAAGGCGTCTGCTGGCTGTTGCGCTGGAGCGCGCTCGACACCGTCGGCACGAAGGCGGCCTCGGCGGCCGCGAGCCGCTCCGCGCTGATCGCCGGATCCAGCCGATCGGCTGCAAGGCCGGAGTTGTTCTCGAGCGCGAGCCGGATCGCCTCGTCGCGACTCAGGCGGACCACCTCCGCGGCCGTGGTCTGCACCACCGGGGCGGTGGCCTGCGCCAGCGCCTCCACCGGGGCCAGGAGGAAGGCCGCGAACAGCATCGAGACGGTGGCGGCCGCCGGCGGGGCGGCTCGCTTCCATCGCCACAGTCTTACCTTCGACAGGTCGTCGAACAATGAGTACGCGACCGGGGTTGCAACGAGCGTCAGAATCAACACGAGCGACTGCCCTCCAATGATGACGAAACCGATGGCGCGGTTGGTGGCCGAGCCCACTCCGCTCGACAGGACGAGCGGGATCATCCCGGCGACGAACGCGAACGTCGTCATCAGGATAGGCCGAAGCCTGTCGCGGCTGGCCTGAAGAATCGCGGCGTCCCGCTCCATCCCGCGCTCCCTGAGTTGAATCGCATGGTCGATTTGCAGGATCGAGTTCTTCTTCACGACGCCGAAGAGCACCAGCAGCCCGAGCGCCGAGAAGATGTTCAGGGACTGCCCGGTGATGATGAGCGACAGGAGCGCGAAGGGCAGCGTCAGCGGAAGCGAGAGCAGAATCGTGACCGGGTGGAGCCACGATTCGAACTGCGCCGCCAGGATCAGATACATGAACACGAGCGACAGCGCGAAGGCGATCAGGAAGTTCTGCGCCGCGCGCGCCAGCTCACGCGAGCGGCCGGCGAACCTGGTGCTGTAGCCCGGCCCCATCCCGAGCGATGTCGCTGCCTGCGTCATGGCCGCCATCGCGGGCGTCTGCGAGACGCCGGACTGCAGGCCCGCAAACACGGTGACCTGACGCTGGCGGTTCAAGCGGCTGATCTCCGAAGGCGCCGTCCCGGGAGTGAACCTCGCGATGTTGTTGAGCGGGACGCTGCCGACGCTGGCCGACGGGACCGTCATCTGCCCGATGGCTTCGGACGACTGCCGATCCCCCTGCGCCGCACGGACGTGGACCTCGTACTGTTCGCCTCCCTCGTTGTACGTGGTCACCTGATCTCCTCCAACCAGCAGGCGAAGCGCCTCTGCCGCGTCGGTGATCTGGATTCCCAGATCCGACGCCTTCAACCGATCGAGATTGACCGACAGCTCGGGTTTGCCGACGTTCAGGGAGGTGTCCACGTCCACGACGCCCGGCTCTTTCTTCACGGCCTCGGCGACTGCGTTCGCGTATCGCTCCAGGGACTTCAGATCCGGACCGTTGATCGTGAACTGGATGTCGGCGTTTTGATTGCCGCCGCCGCCAATGGTCGCCACCGGCCGCACACCGGTCCGGAGATTGGCCACCGCAACCTGCGGCAGCACGTGCTCGCGGACGTCGTTCATCACCTCGAACTGGTCCCTCTTGCGGTCGTGCACGGACGTGAGGCGCACATAGACGGTCCCGAGGTTCTGCGTGCGTGCCGGGTCGTCGCCGACCGATACGAGAGTGTATTCGACCTCGGGCAGCAGGCGAATCCTCGTCGCGAGGCGGTTCGCGATGATCTCGGTCGATTCCAGGCTCGTGCCTTCCGGCGCGCGCAGGCCGACCTCGAACTCGGACTGGTCGTCGTTCGGCAGGAAGTTCTTGTTGACGATCATGAAGAGCGGGACGCTGCTGAGCAGCACGAGCACGGCAATGCCTGTGATCGCGAGTCGATGGGCCAGCGACCATTGCAGAATCGCGGTATACCCGACGTCCAGGGGCCTGAAGAATCGAGAGTCCTTCGAGCTCTGCTCCCGGATCTCGTGGCCGGAGGCGTCCTCGCGGCGCGGCCTCATCTTGATCCAGCGGGCGGCGAGCATCGGCGTCAGCGTGAAGCTGACGAGCAGCGACACGAGGATGGCGAACGACATGGTGAAGCCGAAGCTGGTCATGAAGCGGCCGACGATGCCCCCCATGAATCCGACGGGCACGAAGATCGCGATGAGCGAGAACGTCGTGGCCATGACGGCGAGCCCGATCTCCCGTGTGGCCTCGACGGCGGCCTGGGCCGGCGGCCGCCCCTTCTCCTCGACGAATCGATAAATGTTCTCCAGCACGACGATCGCGTCGTCGATGACTATCCCGACCGCGAGCGTCAGCGCGAGCATGGTCATCGAGTTCAGCGTGAAGCCCTGGTACCAGATGAGACCGAACGTCGCGATGATCGATGTCGGGATGGCGATGGCGGCAATGATCGTCGAGCGCCAGTTCCACAGGAACACGAGCACAACGGCGGCGGCCAGGATCGATCCGAAGACGAGGTGCTCTTCCACGCTGTTGATGGAAGCCTTGATGAACTCCGACATGTCGCGCACGACCCGGATCTCGTAGCCGGGCGGCACGAGCGGCGCGAGGTCGGCCAGCTTCTCGTTGACGGCTTCAACGACCTGGACCGTGTTGGTGCCCGACTGGCGGCGCACGGTCACGAGCACGGTCGGCTCGCCGTTCAGGCTGGCCTTCGTTTCAGCGTCCGCCATGGAGTCTTCCACGGTCGCGACGTCGCGCAGCATGATCGCGTGGCCGTCGCGCTGACGAACGACGATGTCGCCGAACTCCGCGACGGACTGGACCCGGCCGCGAGTCCGGAGCGTCATCGATGTGGAGCCCTGTTCGACGCGTCCACCGGGGACTTCTGAGTTCTGGGACTGCAATGCGCGCGAGACGTCGGTGACCGTCAGGTTGTAGGCCCGCAGCCGCCCGGCGTCGAGAGCGATGTTGATCTGTCGCGATCGGCCGCCGGAGACCACCACCTGCCCGACGCCGTTGACGCTTTCGAGCTGGCGCCTCAGGGTCTTGTCGGCGTACTCGGTGATGTCCCGTACCGGCTTCCGTGCCGATACGGCCAGCGTGAGCACGGGGGCGGAATCGGGGTCGAACTTCTCGACCGTCGGCTGCTGAATCGTCTTCGGCAGGAGCGGGAGGACCCGGTTCACCCGGTCGCGCACTTCCTGCGCCGCGATGTCCGCGTCCTTCTCGAGCAGGAACGAAACGATGACCTGTGACACACCCTCGGACGAGCTCGACCTGAGCTCGTCGATCGCACTGATCGTGTTGACGGCTTCCTCGATCTTGTCCGTGATCTCGGTTTCCACTTCCTCCGGCGCGGCCCCCGGCAGCCGCGTCGTGACGACGACGGTCGGGAAGTCAACTTTTGGGAAGCGGTCGAGACCAAGGCGCGTGAAAGCGAATGCGCCGATGACGGTCAGCGACAGGATGAGCACGCTGGCAAAGACGGGCCGTTTGACGGAGATCGCTGCGAGCCACTGCATGGGTAGTCTCTATGAAGTCTGAATGCTGGATTTCGTCGTTGACATCACAAACCGGCAACTGGAAGCCGTGAGCTGGTGAACGGAGGCTGAGACCCTCAGTGCGTGCGGACGGGCACGCCGTCCATCAGGCGCCCCTTCGGTTCGGCAGCCACGACCTCTCCCTTTGAGAGCCCGCTCGTGATTTCGATCTGCGTGCCGACCGTTTCTCCCGAGGTGATGACCCGCTCCTCGACCTTGTCCCCTTTGACCACGTAAATCCGGTGGGTCCCTGCAACCGTCTCGACTGCCGTCGCCGGGACCAGGAGTGCCGGCGCGGACTGCGGCTGCTGGATGAGTGCCGTCGCGAAGAGACCCGGCTTCAGGCGGCCGTCGGGATTGCTCGCGATGGCTTCGACCGTGAGCGCACGCTGATCCGCGCGCAGGGACGGCGAGACGTACTTGACCGTGGCGTTGAACAGTTCTCCGGGGTATGCCTCGACGGCGACGCGCACAGGCTGCCCGACCTTGATGAGCGACACGGACTGTTCAGGGATCGTGAGCTCGATGCGCATGGGATCCACGCGCACGACCGTCACGACCTTTTGGCCGCGCGTGACGTAGTCCCCGACGCTCACGAGCCGCTCTGCGACCTGCCCGGAGAACGGGGCGCGAATCGACGTGTCCGCCGAGGCCTTGCGCGCGAGCACGACGCGCGCCCGGGCGGCCTCGAGCGATCGAAAGGACTGGTGAGCGACGTTCTGCGCCATCTGATACTGCTGGCGGGCTGCGTCAACCTGCGTCTTGCGCTGGTCGTACTCGCTCTTCGAGACGACTTTCTGATCGAGCAGGGAGCCGATTCGTGCGAACTCGGCCTCTGCGAGATCGAGCGCCGCCTTGGCGTTCATCGCGTCCGGGACCCGGGTGGAATCGAACGGCTGCCCCGACGCCAGACCGAGCCGCGCCTCCAGCTGCGCCGCGTTGGCTTCAGCCTCGAGAAGTTGCGCCGAGGTCTCTGCGGCCGAGATGCGAACCAGGATCGCTCCCTGCGAGACGCGCGAGCCCCGCTCGACGGGTGTCTCGACGACTCGCCCCGCGGCTTCCGCGCTGACCTCCGCCTGCTCGTCCGCCATGAGCGATCCCGTGACGCGGAGATACCGATCGATCGACCGGCTTTCGACGGGCGCGGCTGTGATGCTGAGCGGCTCCGGCTTGGGGGCGGCATTGACGGTGCTCGAACTGGGGCCACAGCCGGCGACGCCGGCCGACAATGCCACCGCGGCGAGACCTGCAAGGACGTAACGGGTCGGACCTGTCATGACGGCAAACCTCAAATGCATTTCTTCGGTTGGAAAGAGTGCGTGATCCCGGCGCGGAGACCTGTCAGGGCAGCCTCGAGCGTGTCGCGGGCGAGGGCGTCGGGGTCCTCGCCTGGCGCCAGCCGCTCACAAAGGCGCAGGACCGCGACGCCGTGCACCGCGGCCACCAGAATGCGGAAGATCGAATGAGCGTCCGTGCCCGCCGGGAACTCGCCGGCGTCGACGAGGGACTGAACCGCGGCGGAAATCGTCTGGCGCATGTCACGGACGAATCCGAAACGGTTCCAATCGCGACTGATCTTCGGCACCGAACGGTCCACGAACATGAGGGCGTAGTACTCGGGGTGGGTCTTGCTGAACTCGTAGAAGTGCATCAGGACGCCGCGAAGCGTCTCCAGAGAAGGCGTCTCCGGTTCGACATCAGGTGCGCATGAAAGGAGGAGCCGGAACCCTTCTTCCGCGAGTGCGAGGAAGATGTCGTCCTTGCTGGGGAAGTACCCGTAGATGGCCGCGGGGCTGTACTCGATCTTTTCGGCTATCTTCCGGATGGACACATTCTGATAGCCCTCGGCGACGAACAATTCGCGCGCAGCGTCGAGGATCGCCCTCGCGACCGCCTCGCGCTCTCGTTCCTGCCGTTCCTTGACCCCCAATAACTACCCTCCAGGAATCGATTAGCTAAACACTGTTTAGTAGACTAACACCGTTAGACGTCCGGGGCTGCCCGATAGTTCCAGAACCGGTATATGCTCAAAACATGGGCAAAATTGATGAGAATCAAGCGCAGGCGCTGCTGAAGGAACTGCCTGGCTGGGCGCGGGAGGGTGAATCGATCCGGCGGCAGTTTGTCTTCGCGGGCTTCGCCGACGCGGTCGCCTTTGTCGTGCGCCTGGGCTTTACCGCAGAGGTGGCTGACCATCACCCCGGGCTGCTGATCGACTACAAACGGGTAACCGCCACCTACAGCACGCACAGCGAAGGGGGACTGACGGAGAAGGATTTCGAGGGGGCAAAGGTCGCGACGAGTATCGCGGCGTCGCTCGGCGGTAGCTGACGGCGGAGCTCAGCCGATCGGGAAGATCGTGTCGAGACCGTCTGCGGGGCGCGGGATGACGTGCACGCCGACGAGCTCACCGACACGCCGGGCGGCAGCGGCGCCGGCGTCCGTGGCTGCCTTGACCGAGGCGACATCCCCCCGGACGATCGCGGTGACGAGCCCGGCATCCACCTTCTGCCAGCCGACGAACACGACGTTCGCCGCCTTGACCATCGCGTCCGCCGCCTCGATCATGCCGACCAGACCCCGGGTCTCCACCATTCCGAGCGCTTCACCGGGCAGTTCGTTGGGCATCTTCTGGGTTCCGGTTCGGGGTTCCGGGTTCGGGGTTCAGGTTCCGGGTTCGGGATTCAGGTTCCGGGTTCGGAGTTCCGGGTTCGAGGTTCAGGTTTCGCGTTCGAGGTTCTGAATCTGAGAACTGAGAACTGATAGCTGATAGCTGATAGCTGATAGCTGAAGTCTACTACGCAATCCGGCCGCGAGCGGAGACGTCGAGCGCTTCGACGACGTGGTCGCCGTCGACCACCCACATCTGATCGACGAGATTCGCGACCACGCACGCGTGGTTCGGGACGATCCGCACGCGGTCGCCCGGCCTCAGTGCCGACGGACGTGCGGCCTTCACGACGGCGTGCTCTTCGGACAGACGCTCGATGAGAAGCGATTCGTCCGGCGTGGTCGACTGCAGCGCCGTGAAGACGATGCCGTGACCGGGCTGGCTTCCAGGGCCGCGCACGAGATCGGTCGAGAGCGTCTTGCTGCCGCTGTCGAGGACGATGCGATCCGCCGCATGCGTCGTGACGACCTGCGCCAGCACCGTCAGCGCGCAGTCGTCCCACGAGGCCGATCCGAGTGCGACCTGCATGCGGTCATAGAACGTGTAGTTCCCCGGGCGCAGCTCCGTGACGCCAGGGGCCTGTGCGCTGAAGCGCGCGGTTGGCGTCGCGCCCACGCTGATCTCGTCCACCGTCACGCCGAGCTGCCGGACACGATCGGCAAGTGCGGACAGCGTCAGCGCCTCGCGCTGCGCGATCTCCGCCGCTTCAGCAGGAGACGACGCGCCGTACGCATGGCCGGCATGGCTCAACAGCCCGCGGAAGTTCAGACCCGGCAGTGACGCCACGCTCGCGACGAACTCGGCGGCGCCCGGAGCCCCGGGATCGATGCCACACCGATGCAGGCCGACATCGACTTTGACGAGGACGTCCACGGTGCGTCCCGACGCGCGAAGGGCATCAGACCACCCGCGCGCAACGTCCGGATGATCGAGGATGAACGAGAGGCGCGCGCGCTCGAGCAGCGCGAGCACCCGGTCTGCGTTCACGGGGTTGAGTGGATACGCGACGCGGATATCGTCGAATCCCTCGCTTGCGAAGATCTCAGCCTCGCCAAGTTTGGCGCAGCAGATGCCCCGCGCGCCGCGCGTCAGTTGCTGCCGCGCGATCGCCAGGCTCTTGTGGGTTTTCGTATGCGGCCGCAGCCGTCGGCCTCCGGCGTCGGCGGCGGACTGCATGCGATCGATGTTCCGCTGGAGACGCGATTGCTCGATGAGGACGCATGGCGTCCGCAACTCGGTGATGCGCACCGTGGCAGTTTATCGCGAATCTCTCGTTCCAATCTCGAGCCCGAGTGTCTTCTTCCGGCTAAAACCGCAAGCTACGGTGTCGCTTCGAGCTCCCGCTTCCCGCTTCCTGATTCCCGAATCCCTGATCCCCGAAACCCGAATCCCGAGTCCCGAGCCCCGAATCCCCCGCCTACGCCGCGAAGCGGCTACGGCGCGGCCTCGCCGTAGCTCGCCCTGATTTCACAGCGAGCGGAGGCGGGCGAGTCCCGTCTCTTAAAACAGTCCCAACGGTGCGGTCTGCGCAAAGCCGGGGAACACCGCGCTGGTGTCCCGCAGTCCGAGGTGTCCACGCACGACCTCGGAGAACACGCTGCGGAAGTCCGTCGTGACCGCGAGGTCGCGCCCGTCGTAGCGCTGCTCCGGCGCGAGGCCGGGCCAGCGTCCGTATACCCGGCCGCCGTGGACGCTGCCACCGAGGATCATCATGGCATTCCCATGACCGTGATCGGTGCCCCGGTTGCCGTTTTCGACAACGGCGCGGCCGAATTCGGACATCGTGAGGATGACGACATCCTGCATGCGATCGCCGAGGTCGCGGGCCAGCGCCGCGATCCCCCGCGCGAGATCGTCGAGGCGCGCAGCGAGCTGCCCCGTGGCGGCTCCCTGGTTGACGTGATGGTCCCAGTTGCCGGACTCGGTGAACGCCACCTCGAGTCCGACGTTCGACTTGACCAGCTGTGCGATCTGCCGCAATGCCTCGCCAAACGCCGACCGTGGGTACGCGGCGCCGTTGGACGGCGTGTACTGCTGCGGGTTTGCGGCCTTGAGCATCCGAACCGCCTCGAATGCCTCATTGCCCGTCGAGTGGAGGACGCGGTTGGCGGCGGCAGCGTATTGATCCTCGAACGCCGACTGTGTCGCGTCGCTGCCGGCGCCGGGACGGATACCGAACTGGCTGATCTGTCCGATGGCCAGCGCGGGCTCCAATCCCTGGAGCGCGCGCGGCAGCTGCGGCGCGAGCGCCACGGCGCGGAACGGCGTCGCCGCCTGGTGCTCGCGTGCGTGGAGATATCGATTCAGCCAGCCGTCCGGCGTGCTCTTGATTCCCGGCGTCGCACTCTCCATGTAATCCTGCGCGTCGAAATGCGACCGTGTGCCTTCCGGCGAGCCGCACGCGTGGACGATCGCCAGCTGACGAGAGGCGTAATACGGCGCGAGCGGTGCGAGCCTGGGGTGAAGACCGAAGAAGCCATCGAGGTCGAGCGCCGTGCCGGCCGCGGCGCCGGGCCGCGCAATCGCGAGCGTCGGCCGCGCGGTGTAGTAGGTACGCTCGCCGAACGGCACAATCATGTTGAGACCATCGACGGCCCCGCGCTGAAAGATCGTGATCAGCACTTTGTTGCCGGCGCCTCCCGCCGCAAGCGCGCGGGCCACGAATGCCGGCGCGAAACCGAAGCTCACGAGCGAAAGCCCGCCGTTCTTGAGGAAAACGCGCCGTGAAATCATGGCACCCTACTTTCGCTGGAATTCCGGAGAGCCGAGCAGCAGCGCGACGGCCTGCGGCGCCTCGGTCGCACGCGCGACGGTCGCGCGGGTCGAGTCTGAAATGTCGTCGGCCATGACATTGCGTGAGAGTGTGTCGCGTGCCGTCTCGAGCACGGCTGATGACGACGGAGAGCCCGGCGATCGGCCGCGGATGCCGCCCCGGGTCATCGCCACCGCGAAGTTCATGCGGTTCAGCAGCGCGCCCGTGTTGACCCAAGCCTCCGCCCGATCCGCGTAGCCCGTCGGGGGCTGGCAGAAATACATCGGCATCCCGAGGTCCCGCATCGCCTTCACGAGCGGAAGAGCATTCTGCGCGTCGAAGGCCGTTGCCCGAACCGCGCTCGCGACGAACTCGAACGGCGTTTTCACCTTGGCGCGATAGGCGGCCGGAGCAAAGAATTCGGGCGACGTGAGGATCGTGCGGACGACTTCGCGGATGTCGCCGTCCGTCTCGCGAAACGTTGCCGCCGCACGGTCCACGAGCGCCGCGGGAGGTTCATCCGCGACGAACCGCCGGACGAGCTTGGTGGCCACGAACCTTGACGTCGCCGGATGGGAGGCGAGGATGTCGAGCACACGCTCGCCGTCCTTCCGGCCACCGCCGGCGGGCAGACGATGCCCGAGCACGACCTTCGCACCATCGTCGTGCATGCGTGGCTCATACCGGAAAGAGCCGCCCTGGCGTGGCGTGGTGATGGTCCAGCCGGTGAAAGCGCGCGCGACGTCCTGCACGTCATTCTGCGTGTAGCCGCCGTCGACTCCGAGCGTGTGCAGCTCCATCAGCTCGCGCGCGTAGTTCTCGTTGAGTCCGCGTGACCGTGCCTTCGCCGGCGCGGTTTCAGCCGGCCGGCGAAACGCTGGCCGACGGTTGGCGGCAGCCGTCCCCTCCGGCGCCGAGCTCTGCCAGTTGTCGAGATAGAAGAGCATGGCGGGGCTCTCTGCCGTCGCGCCCAGCAGGCTGCGGAATGTGCCGAGCACGTGCGGCCGGATCGTGTCGCGCTCGTACGCGGTCAGATAGAGCCGGGTCGGTCCTTTGCCCGCGAAGACGTTGAAGTGGTTGAACCAGAAATCAACCATGACTTCTTCGAGCTGACGCTCGCTGTATGCCGCGCGCAGGATCTTCTGCTGCGACAGCTCCGACAGCACTTCCCGCTGCTCGGTCATCGCCGCGCGCATTTCGGGTGTGCGCAGGGCCCGCCTGGCGTCCGCGTCCGGAGTGTCCATCGTGGGCTCCGCCTTGGCTTTCATAGCGCGACGCCGTTCCATCAATGCCGGCAGGAAGTATTCCTGCGCGAGCTCCGCCGTGCTTTTCTGGAGTGTCGTGAAGCCCGAGAGGCGTGCCGTCATCCCGGCATCGGCAATCGTTTCCGGCTGGAGCTGCAGATCGATGTATCGAGCGAGGCCGGATTGACGGATGCGTTCGACGTCTTCCGGGGCGGGACCAAAACCGATGCGGTTGAGCACGTGAACGATCGTTTTGTCGTCCGGACTGGCCGGAACCGCGGATCGCGGGCCGCCGGCGGAGAGGGCCGCGCTGCCGAGTAGTCCGAGAGATACCGCAATCAGAAGCGGGCGTACGGCCGGTATTCGCATGGTGACCTCTACTGGCGCGGGGGCTGCGGTCAGTCTGGAGGGTTAGACCGCCCAGTAGGGTTGAGAGTTAAAAGCTGACAGCTGGCAGCTGACAGCTGTCGGCTATCAGCCATCAGCTGTCAGCTATTGCATCGCCCGTGCGGCCCGGTCGAGCGCGGCAGCTAGACGACCAGCCTGAGCGGCCAGTCGGGGAAGGTCGCCGGCGTCAGCGGCCTCGGAAATCCCGGGCAGCACGTCGGGCGCGTAGGTGAACTTCGGTGCGTGGACCAGGTGCCGATACCAGGGCCGGCCGGGGATGCCGTCGGGATCGAGCAGCGCCCGCTCGACGGTCAGGATCTTTCCGTTCAGCAACGCCAAACGCGCCGCATGGCCCCGCTCCAGCGCGTCGTCGCGGCTCCGCCCGAATGCCGCGGCGGCGGTGCTCAATCGAGCGGCTGCTGCGGCAAGCCCTTCGAAGGCGCCCGCGCCGCTCCGAAGATGAGTGGCGCGTTGTTCGATCTCTCTGACGAATCCGGTGATCCGGCGTGCGGATTCCTCGTAGTCGAGCGGAAGCGCGTCGGCGTTCGCGAGACGAAGCGTCAGCACTCCCCAGATCTGCACGAGCGCGTTGTGATAGCGAAAACCAGGGTCGCCGACGCGCGCAACCCACGCATGCGTGTCATACAGCGAGTGATAGACGCCATACGGCCCGGTGAAACTGATGTCCGCAACAGGAACGCCGAGGTGATTGAGGAAGACCGAGTAGTCCGACCCGCTCGAGAGCCGGTTGTCGACGAGGTCATCAGCAGCGCCGGTCGCGAGCGAACCGAGATCTCTGGCCCGCCGGTCCCGCACGGCCGCAGCGATTGACGTCCGGCCGTCCGGATCGCGAACCACCTGCGCGACTTCGGCAATCGCGCGGTTCAGCGCCGGGACCGCCTGGGCGGTGAAACGCGATCCGGATGCCGCGCTGTCCACGTTGACGTATGCCACCGCGTGACGCGTCAGCCGGTCGGCGTGCTGCTCGCCCCATTCCGTCGAGGACGTAAGCGCGAACTCCTCGGCATCCCAGCTCGCGAAGAGGATCGATCGTTTCGGGCGCCATCCGGATTGCGCGAGCGCGCCCAGTCCACGCGCCAGTTCCATCAACGCCGCGGATCCGCTGGAGGGATCGACCCCGCCGTAGACCCAGGCGTCGCGATGGTTGCCGACGATCACGAGCTCGTCGGGCCGCTCGCTCCCTCGAATCATTCCCGTGACGGTCCAGACGGGCCTGATGCGATCGTCGAGGCGCACGCGCATGTGGACGGTCGGATTCGCCGTGTCGAGGATGATGCGCGCGTCCCGATACGACAGCGGCGCACTGAGGATTCGCGGGAGCGAAGGCGCGTCGGCCGGTGAAAGGCGAGGCGCACCCGTCACGGACGCCCACCCGGGCGTCAGGGGATCGCCGGGAGCGATGAAGTCGTAGGCGACGCCGCCGCGCTGGATGCCACCCGCGGGACCCGACGGTCCGTCCGGGTACGGTGCGCCCTGTCGTGGCCCGGCGGCCGGATCGGTGTAGATGAGGATGCCCGCCGCGCCGTGCTGCTGTGCGGTCAGCACTTTGAAGCCGCGGTAAGTGTCCGGCACCGCGGTACGAACGAGGACAATCTTTCCGCGTACGTCCACGCCCCGGCGATCGAGCGCGGCATAGTCCGTCGGACCTCCGTGACCTGCGACGACCACGGCGGCGGTCACATCTCCTGAGGCCGAATACGCGTGATACGGAATCCCGGCGACCCCGGGCGCAATGGCGGTGTCGGGGTCTTCCGCAATCGGATCCTCGCTCATCGTCGCGCGCCATCGGACCGGGGCGATCATCTCGATGAGCACTTCTTCCGGCCAGGGCAGCAGGACCTCGTGCGTCGTGACCTCCACCTGCTCGAGGCCTGACGCCCTGAAATGATCTCGAGTGCGGAGCATCAGCGCATGATCGCGCTCGGAGCCCGCGATGTGCGGCTCCGCCGAGAGGACCCGGTGCTCGTCGCTCATCCACCTGGCGCTCGTGGCAGAGAGAAAACGCCGTTCCAGGCCCGCTTCCATGGCAGCGCTCTGACGCGTGAACCCGAAGATGGCAGGAGCCGGCCGGTGCCACGCCGCCGCCACGACCACCAGTGGCGTGACCGCCAGCGCCGCCAGGGAAATGCGGAGCGTGCTCATGCGTTCTTGCCGAGACTCTTGAGATCGCCGAGGATCTCGCGCGCCGCGTTCTGTCCGGATCCCGCCGTGATCCCGCCGCCAGGATGCGTGCCTGACCCACACATGAAGAGCCCCGCGATGGGCGTCCGGGTACTGCGCCCATCCGAGCACGGGCCGCATCGTGAACAACTGATCCAGTGCCGGCTCCCCGTGAAAGATGTGACCTCCGGTCAGACCGTACGTTCTCTCCATGTCGAGCGGTGTGATGACCTGCTCGTGCTCGACGAGGCCGCGGATGTTCGGTGCGTACCGCTCGAGCGTGCGCATCACGCAGTCGCCGAGCGTCTGACGCCCGCTGTCCCAGTCGGCGCCGTCCGCCAGCCGATACGGCGCGAACTGCATGTAGATGGACATGACGTGCCTGCCGGCCGGAGCCAGCGAGGAGTCCTGCAGCGTCGGAATCGTGATGTCGAGATACGGCTCGCTCGAGACCTCGCCGTACTTCGAGGCGTCGAACGCGCGTTCGAGATAGTCGATCGTCGAGCCGATCTGAATCCGGCCGGAGAGATCGGCCGGATTCGACACGCCATTGAAGACCGGCAGGCCGCTGAGTGCGAGATTGATCTTTGCCGCGGCCCCGCGGCTTCGATAGTTGCGGATCCTCGTGTGGAATTCCGGATCCAGATCGGCGGCGTCGAGGAGCTCCAGAAAAGTCCGCCTGGGATCGGCACTCGAGATCACCGCGCTGCCGCGAACCTCCGTGCCATTCTCGAGGACGACCCCGGCTGCGCGTCCTTCGCTCACGAGAATCCGGGAGACCGGCGCAGCGGTGCGGATGTCCGCCCCTGCCTCGCGCGCGGCATCGGCCATTGCCCGGATCAACGCGCCGGGACCGCCTCTCATCGTGACGCTGCTGCCACCGGGCGCCGGATCGATGGCGGCATTCAGGAGCATCAGGGCGGCCGTGCCAGCCGACCACGGGCCCTGCACCGTGCCAAAGATCCCGCGGGCCGCGATCGCCGCCTGCAGGACGTCGGTCTCGAACCACTCGCCGACGAGGTCCGCCACGGGCATCGGCATCCAGCGCAGGAGTCGATACGCATCGGTGCGGCCCAGCGCGCGAAACCGCCGGCCCATTTTCAGCAGGTCCCACACGTCCTGCGCTTTGTCGACGTCCAGGGACGGCGGCGTGCTCTCGAGCAGTGGAGCGAGGAAGCCTCCGATTCGCGTCATCGTGTCGCAGAATTCCGGGTACCGGGTCGCGTCCTTCGCTGAAAAGGCACGGATGGCCTCAGCGGTCCGTGACGTGTCGCGAGAGAACGAAAGCACCCGCCCCTCCGGTGTGAGAGCCGTGAGACGAGGATCCGGGTGAAGGAATTCAACGCCGCGGCGCGTGAGCTGCAGGTCTCGCAGGACCGAAGGGCGCAGCGGTCCGACGGCGTGCGCAAGCGCCGGGCAGGAGAAGCCGTCCCCCAGGGGCTCGGTCACTGCGGCGCCTCCGAGAGACGCGCGTCCCTCGAGCACGATCGGCCGCAGTCCCGCCCGCGCCAGATAGAACGCCGTCGTCAGCCCGTTGTGGCCGGCGCCGATGATGATGGGGGAGGAAGACATCAGTTGTCAGACATCAGCTTTCAGCTCTCAGCTCTTCGCGTCCGCTGACAGCTCTCGAGTCGCGAGTCCCGAATCCCGAATCCCGACTCGGTCACCCCCTGAGTATCCGCCTGGCGGCGTTCCTGCCTGGGGCCCCCATGATGCCACCGCCAGGATGCGTGGCCGATCCGCACATGAACAGGTTCTTCAGGGGCGTGCTGTACTGAGCCCAGCCGGGCGCCGGGCGCAGGAACAGCAGCTGCTCGAGCGTCAGCTCCCCCTGAAAGATGTTGCCTTCCGTCAGCCCGAAGGTCCGTTCGATGTCGAGCGGCGTGAGGACCTGCCGATGGAGGATGCGATCCTTGATGCCGGGTGCATACTCCGCGATCGTGTCGATCACCGTGTCGCCGAAGGCCTCTCGACAGTCGTCCCACGTTCCCTCCTTCAGATGGTACGGCGCGTATTGCACGAAGCAGGACACGACGTGCTTGCCGGGAGGCGCCAGAGAGGGATCCGTCAGGGTGGGTATCACCATGTCGATGTACGGCCGGCGCGAATACTGTCCGTACTTCGCATCGTCGTACGCACGCTCCATATAGTTCACGCCTGGCGAGATCGAGATGGCGCCACGCAGGTGAGCGCCGGCGCCCGGGAGCGCCTTGAAATCGGGCAACCCGTCGAGCGCCAGGTTCACCTTGCCCGACGAGCCGCGGTATTTGTAACGGCGCACGTCTTCGACGAAAGTCCCGGGCAGGTGTTCAGCGCCGACGAGCTTCAGAAACGTGAGATTGGGGTCGACGCTCGACGCGACGACATTCGACGTCAGGTAATCTCCGTTCGCCAGCACGACGCCGACGGCGGATCCCTCCTTGACGATGATCTTCGACACGGGCGTTTCGGTACGGATTTCCGCCCCGGCCTCCAGCGCGGCGGCGGCGATCGCGTTCGAGATGGATCCGGTGCCGCCACGCGAGAGACCCCAGGATCGAAAGGCGCCGTCTATCTCGCCCATGTAGTGATGGAGGAGGACGTATGCGGTGCCTGGCGAGCGAACCCCGAGAAACGTGCCGATCACGCCGGAGGCAGCCATCGTCGCCTTCAGGACGTCGGTCTCGAACCATTGGTCGAGAAAGTCGGCCGCGCTCATCGTCATGAGCTGTATCTGGTTGTATTTGTCGGCGTCGCTGAGCGCTCTGAACCGGCGTCCGAGCTTGAGCAGATCGTTGAGCCCACGGGGATCGAGTGACATTGGATCCGGCGGCGTCATCGACAGAATCGGCTTCACGAACCGGCCCATGTCGACCATTGCCTTGCCGTACCTGGTCGTACGCCTCGGCATCCAGCCTGGAGTGGCGCGCGATCTGGCGGCGCGTCTTCGCGTGGTCGTTCACGCGCCACAGGTAGTCTCCGTCCGGCATCGGCGAGAACGTGCCGTCGAGGGGAAGGATCTCGAGCCCATGCCGCGCGAGATCGAGCTCGCGGATGATCTCGGGGCGGAGGAGCGACACGACGTACGACGCGACCGAGTACTTGAAGCCGGGATAGATCTCTTCCGTCACCGCGGCCCCGCCCAGGACGTGCCGTCGCTCGACCACGAGGACCTTCCGTCCCGCGCGCGCCAGATACGCGGCGCTCACGAGCCCGTTGTGTCCGCCGCCGATGACGATGACGTCGTAGTGCGCCATGGTAGATGCGGAACCCTGATTGTTGACGTTCGTGCCCGACCTCACGAGCCAGTGACAAAGATCACCACGGAGCCACGGGGACACGGAGACGACACGGAGAGACCCAGCTGGTTAGAGGCAATGAGACAACTGGCTATCTGAATCACGACGTGGTCGGCCCGCGCTATGCGCGGCCGACCACGTTCCGTGTCGTCTCCGTGGCCCCGTGCCTCCGTGGTGGATTTGCTCCGCGGCCTCCGTCTCCTCCGTTGTCTCGCTCGACTCCTCAGCGCTTCAGTGTAACTATAATTCCGGCCCGTTTTCCTTCCCCCGCCACTCTCGGCCACACGCCCCGGGGGAGCGAGCGTCAGCGAGGAGCACATGCCCATCGGCACCGCATTGCACGAACGCACGTTCGCCCTCTGCGAGAGCCTGAACTACCGCGAGTGGTCCGGCTACTACGCAGTCAGCTCGTACGAGCCACATCATGAGCACGAGTACACCGCGATCAGGAACGCGGCAGCGCTCATCGATGTGTCTCCCCTGTTCAAGTACCTCGTGAGCGGACGTGATGCGGCAAAGCTCGTGGACCGGATCGTCACGCGGGATGTGTCGAAGCTGGCCGTCGGTCAAGTGTTCTACACGCCGTGGTGTGACGAGCATGGAAACGTCATAGACGACGGCACGGTGTCGAGGGTGGCGGAGCAGTTGTTTCGCTGGACGGCGGCGGATCCGAGCCTCCGCTGGCTCCGACAGAACAGCGCGGGCCTCGACGTCTCCATCGACGACATCTCTGAAGAGCTCGCTGCCGTGGCGCTGCAGGGACCGACGTCGGCAGCCGTGCTCCAGGCGGCTGCCGAGGCGGACATCGATTCGCTGAAATACTTTCGCGTGACGACAGGAACGATCGCCGGCGTGAGTGTCGACATTTCCCGAACCGGATATACCGGCGATCTCGGTTACGAGATCTGGATTCCGACGGCGCATGCGGTGCGTGTCTGGGATGTGCTGATCGAGACTGGACGACGGTTCGACATCAGGCCTGCGGGGATGCTCGCGCTCGACGTGGCGCGGATCGAGGCCGGGCTGCTGCTCACCGACGTGGATTTCTTCAGCAGCAAGAAAGCGCTGATTCCATCGCAGGCGTACACGCCGTTCGAGCTCGGCCTCGGGCGGCTCGTGAACCTGGACAAGCAACGCTTCATCGGCCAGCGCGCACTGGCTGCCGCAGCGCCCGAGCCTGCGCGTCGAATCGCAGGTCTCGAGCTCGACTGGATCGAAGTCGAGCGGCTGCATGATGCGATGGGCCTTCCGGCATCAGTGAGTGCTACGGCGTCACGAGTAGCAGTACCCGTGTACCGATCCGGAAAGCAGGTCGGAAAGGCAACCTCGACGACGTGGTCTCCGGTGCTCAAGAAGATGATTGCCCTCGCGACCCTCGATCGGCCGTGCTACGAGGTGGGGACGGAGGTCCGGGTCGAAGTTACCGTCGAAGCGGTTCGGCATCATGTACCTGCGCGCGTCGTCCCACTACCCTTCTTCAATCCCCAGAGAAAAACAAAAACAGCCGAGGTCGAGCCTGTACGCTTTGCCAGCGTCGAACGTTTAGTTAGGTGATGACCATTGTTGTGTCTACCGGGCCGGCTCGGCATCGAGAGTCTCCGCGCTGATGCAGAAGCCCGGGTAACAAATCATCTGCGCCAACACCCACGTGATGACGCGGTTCCCCGGTCCGCCGGTTGATCCCTTCACCCACTACAGCACGCTGGAACGATGCCCAACTCCTTCGGTCCTCTCGACGAGCTCGAGTCCCGGCGTGAACATGCGCCACGGTTCGAGCCGACGCGGCCGGTGTGCCGGTCGCGCAGGCGCGTGTGCGCCGGACGGAGGAGCGCGATGACGCCCGACCGCGCAGGCCGCGGCGATCCGGTGTTCAAGGCGTTGCTCGAATCACTCGCCGACGGGGTGGATGTCGACTGGGACGCGCTGGGCGCGGCCGCCACGACCGATGTCGAACGTCGCCGCTACAGCAACCTCCGGCTCGTGGCCCGCGTGGCGCAGCTGCATCGGACGCTCAAGCGCGATGACGACGCGCAGAATGTGGCTTCCGAGGACGAGGGGCCCGCTGCCACGAAATATCCTCCGCATGATTGACCGAGCAAGATCCCGATCCGGCCAGGCCCTTCGCCACCGCCGCCGAATTGGCCTCGACAGCCTGCTGAAAACGGGACAGGAACCACTTGATGGGCTCAGATTGCAGGTCTCCCGTACTCTGTGCGGATCCGGTTCTACGGTCGAGCCTGTTCAGGGCGACTCAGGTACCTCTCGAAAGTACGCTTCCCGGCTCCCCAACGTTGTAAGAAAGGATGGGGATTCACGTGTCTAACGGCCCGTTCTGGGGACAACCGGTTTCTGTACTGACGCAGGACGGTGGTTCCCAGTATCATCAAGGCCACACCAACGCGATGAACCCGGATTCCGGTCCCCCAGTCGATCCCGCCCCGCTGGACAGCACTGTGGACCTGCTGGTTCGCGTGCGGCAGGGCGATCGCGATGCGCTGGACCGGTTGTTCGCCCGCTGCCTGCCGCCGCTGCGGCGATGGGCCAGGGGCCGCCTGCCGGCCGCGGCCCGCGGGGCGCTCGATACGCAGGACCTGGTCCAGGAAACCGTTCTCAACTCCCTTCGTCGTCTCGACGATTTCGAGTCCCGGCACGAGGGCGCGCTGCAGGCGTACCTGCGGCAAGCCGTGCTCAACCGAATTCGCGACGAAGCGCGACGGTTCGTGCGCCGGCCCACTCCAACGGCCCTATCAGATTCGCTTCCGGCCGATGCGGCCTCTCCGCTCGACATCGCGATTGGACGGCAGGGGGTCGAGCGCTACGAGGCGGCGCTGCAGCGGCTTCGTCCTGCCGATCGCGAAGCGATCATCGGCCGCCTCGAGCTGCAGCACGACTATCGAGAATTGGCACTAGTACCTCGGAAAACCGAACGCGAATGCCGCCCGTGTGGCCGTCACGCGGGCGCTTGCGCGTCTGATGGAGCAGCTTGATGTCGCCTGAGCGCGCACAACGCGACGCCGCGGCATACCAGGCGTTGCTCGAATCACTCGCGGACGGTGTGGACGTCGACTGGGTCGCCCTCGACGCGGCCGCCACGACCAGTCTCGAACGCCGCCGGTACAGCAACCTCCGTCTCGTGGCCCGCGTGGCGGAGCTGCATCGGACGCTGCCGCCGAGTGATGCTCCCGAGCGTCAGCCCGCCGAGGACGAGGAGTCCGCACCCGAACGGCTGACATCCTGGGGACATCTCCTCATCAACGAGCGGATTGGCGGCGGCGCGTATGGCGACGTGTATCGCGCGTCGGATCCGCAGCTGAGCCGCGACGTCGCGCTGAAGCTTCTTCGCGCGGATCGGGACGGATCCGCGGAGCGGCTTCTCGCCGAGGCGCGCATCCTGGCACGCGTGCGACATCCGCACGTGGTCACTGTGCACGGGGCGGATGTGCGCAACGATCGGGCGGGGTTGTGGATGGAGCTCGTCCAGGGGCAGACCCTGCAGGCGTGGCTCCAGTCACACGGCGTGATGGGCGCTGGTGAGACGATCGTGGCAGGGGTGGATCTCTGCCGCGCGCTCGCGGCCGTCCATGCCGCAGGCCTGGTGCACGGCGACATCAAAGCGCAGAACGTCATGCGTGAGGACAAGGGACGCCTGGTGCTCATGGATTTCGGCGCCGGCCGTATCCAGGGGGCCGACTCCCTGGCCGTTGCGGGCACGCCGCTGTACCTTGCGCCCGAAGTGCTGGCCGGCGAGCCTGCCACCCCGCGGAGCGACATCTACAGTCTCGGCGTCCTGCTCTTTCACCTGCTCACGGCCTCATACCCGAACGCCGCGCAGGATCTCGACGAGTTACGGGCCGCGCACGCCGATAACGCGCGCATATGGCTGCGCGACCTGCGTCCCGACCTCCCGCCCCATCTCGTTCGCGCGATCGAACGCGCGCTGGATCCGGATCCCGCCAGGCGCTTCGCGACCGCCGGTGAAATGGAACGATCGTTCGCGCTCCACGAAGAGAGACCACGGCCCGCCGTCAGATCGCGGTGGATCGCCGGCGCAGCCGTGTTCGCGGGGGCCATCGCGCTGCTCGTGGCACTGCTGCCGATGCGGAATGGCACGGCCGCGCGCGTGACGAACCTTGCGGTCCTCCCGTTCCAGACGGTGGTGGACAACCTGAATCAACAGCCGCTGGTCGAGGGCCTGACTGAAGACGTCGTTCGCGAAATGCAGCGGTTCGCCGTTGACGTGAAGTTCGCAGGGACGGGCCGGCCCGGTGCGGTCGTCGCCGATCCCAACGCGCGACTCAACGTGGACGGTCTCGTCCGCGGCTCTCTCCGGAAATCGCGCGATCGGACCGCCGTCCACATTGCGGTGGTCCGGGCCGGTGGGGACTCCCTGTGGTCCCACGAGTATGACGTGTACGACTCGGCGTTGCCCTCGCTCGCCAGGGCGATCGCGAGCGACGTCGCCGCCGCCATCGGTGCAACCCCGCGCCAGGAAGCCGCCGCAACCACGAAACCGCCGACCTACGGCGCCTTCGAGGCGTACCAGCACGGCCGCGCGCTCTCTGAACGACGCGAAGCGGGCGCGCTGGTCCGCAGCATCGACTACTTCAAGCGGGCCGCGGCTCTCGATCCTGACTATGCGGAACCGTGGGCCGGCATGGCCGACAGCTACATTGCGCTCGGTGTGTCCGCCTTCGGTCCGCTGCCGCCGCTCGAAGCGAGACGGCTTGCCAAGGCGTCGGCCGAGGGGGCGCTCAGTCGCAATCCGAATCTGGCCGAAGCGCACACCTCGCTCGCGTTTGCGACGTTCTTTCACGACTGGGACTTCGCGGGAGCCGATGTCCGGTTCAGGAAAGCCATCAGCCTGAACCCGCAGTACGCCCTCGCGCATCACTGGTACGCGGACTACCTGAACGCCATGGGCCGTCAGAACGACGCGATGGCGGAAATCAAGCGCGCACAGGCACTCGAACCGCTGTCGGTGCTGATTCACCGCGACATCGGGTGGCATCTTTTCTTCCAGTCGCGCTTCGACGAGGCGATCGCGCAGCTTCAGGAAACGCTCCGGATGGATCCGGACTACGCCGCTGCCCGAACGCTGCTCGCCCGGGCGCTCGCCGAAAAAGAGCGGTACGAGGAAGCACTCGATCAGCTTCGGAGCGCGGCTCACCGCATGTCGGGATCCCGCGGCGTGAACCTGATCTTCGTCGCGTATGTGCAGGCGAAGTCTGGTGACTCCCGCGCGGCCGACCAGACCATGGCGGAGGTCCAGAGGCTCGGCGCCACGGAGTACATTCCTCCCTACTATGCGGCGCTGGTGTACACCGCGCAGCATCGCACCGCCAGGGCGCTCGACGAGCTTGAGCGTGCGTACCGGGAGCAGGACTCGACGCTCGTCAACATGCGCGTCGATCCCCGCTTCCAGCCACTGCGGCTCGAGCCCCGGTTCGCGTCGCTCGTCACACGGATGCGGTATCCCGACCCGCAGCCGTAAGATTACGCTTGCGTCAGGCTCGGAGACTTCCTACACTTCGCCGCATCATCACTGATTCCCACTCCCATTCGAGAAGGAGATCCGATGGCTGTTCGTCCTCTGCACCGGCTGTTCACATGCGGCGGATCCGCTTCGGCAAGTAAGCGTGGCAAAGTCGCCCAAAACGAGTACGATATCGCGTTCAAGCTGACTCGCCAGCCCCTGTCATCGGAAGAAGGCGAGATACTTCTGCTCTTCATTCCAAAGCGCAAGAATGCGAAAGCCCCTGCGAAGCGCAGGAAAACCACAGGGCGCTGAGCGCACGCCGCCGACGTCACCGGATCAGGCTCTTCATCCCTGGGGTGGCTGGCATCCGGTAGCCACAAGCTTCCATTTCGCGACGAAGGATACCGCGTGGGCAGATGCGGAACAGTCGGAGGCGATTGCCGCCGAGCAGTTCGCGCGCGCACGCACGGATCCTCCGCCACCTCCCTTCAAGCCGGCACGCGGGCGCGGAATCCCGCTGCCGGCCTTTCGCAAGCGTGACGGTTTCGTCGACGTGCTGCTGGAGCGCCGCACCTGGCGCGGCTTCGGCGCGCGGCCGTTGTCGCGCTCGAAGCTCGCCGCGCTGCTGCAGCTGACATTCGGTGTGCAGATGCACGCCCGAACCGGGGCGGGCGCCCACGTGGTCTTCAAGACCTCGCCGTCGGGTGGCGCCAGGCATCCGATCGAGGCGTATGTGCTCGCGCTCAACGTGAAGGGCCTGCCAGCCGGGCTCTACCATTTTGCGCCCGAGACCCGCCGCCTCCATCTCGTCAAACGCGGCGCCTCGCGGGCACAGCTCGCACGATACCTGTCGGGCCAGTGGTGGTTCGAAGGCGCATCCGCGGTCGTGTTGATGACTGCCGTCCTGCCTCGAGTCCGCTGGAGGTACCCGCATCCCCGCGCCTACCGATCCGTTCTCCTTGGCGCGGGTCACATGTGTCAGACCTTCTGCCTGGTGGCCACGTGGTTGAAGCTGGCGCCCTTCTGCACGCAGGCCCTTGCCGATTCGGCGATCGAGAAAGATCTCCGGATCGACGGCGTGAATGAGGTGGTGTTGTACGCGGCCGGCGTCGGCAGCCGCCCGAGCGACGGCCAGTGGGTCCAGTGGCCGCCGCACCGTGCCGGGCGTCCATTTCTCCCTCCCGGCCCCGGCCGGAAACATCTCTGACTCGAGCGCTGACCGCCCCGATTGCTCGTGCGTCGTCGAGCGCGGAAGTGGTACAACGACGGCGGTGCACCCGCCTTCGAGTACATCGTCCACACCAGCGCTGAAGCGCGAGCTCGGACGCTGGGACCTGACAGCCGTGGGCGTCAACCAGGTGATCGGCAGTGCGGTGTTTGCGCTGCCGGCCGCACTGGCCGCGACAGCCGGAGCCTGGAGCCCATGGATGGTCGCCGCCGTCGGGCTCGCGTCGATGCTCATCGCCCTCTCGTTTGGCGAGGTCGCGAGCCGCTTCGACGGCACCGGCGGCCCATACCTCTACACGCGCGCGGCCTTCGGCCGATTCGCCGCATTCGAAGTCGGCTGGATGCTGTGGTTCACTCGTGCGACGAGCTGGGCGTCGGTGATCAACGTCCTGGTGTCGTCGCTCGGCTTCTATTGGCCACGCGCGACGATCGGCACTCCCCGTGCCGTGCTCATCACGCTGATCGTCGCACTCATTGCCGGGATCAACGTCCGCGGCATCCGCCAGAGCAGCCGTGTCGTCAACGCGCTCACGGTCGGAAAGCTTCTTCCGCTGATGGTCTTCGCGGCCGCAGGCCTGTTCTTCGTGGACTGGACGCGGCTGACGCCCGCTTCCGGTCTGTCACTCCAGCAGCTCTCGACGACCGGTCTGCTGCTGATCTTTGCTTTCGGTGGCTACGAGGTGATCCCCGTCGTCGCCGGAGAGACACGCGATCCACGGCGCAACGTGCCGTTCGCACTCATCATGACGATCGTGATCGTCACGATCCTGATGACGCTCGCGCAGATCGTGGGGCTGGGCACGCTGCCGGGCCTTGGCGCGTCGAAGACGCCGCTTGCCGACGCCGCCGCGCAGTTCCTCGGGTCCGGTGGCGCCGCGATGCTCACCATCGGTGCAGTGCTTTCGACCTCCGGAAACAACATGGGCCAGGCATTGTCCGGCTCACGCAACCTGTTTGCGCTCGCGGAGCAGGGAGATTTGCCTGCCTTTTTCGGAAAGGTCCATCCTGAGTTCAGGACACCGATGAACGCGATCCTGTTCACCGCAGGTGTCGCTCTTGTACTGGGGTTGTCGGGGACGTTTCAGTCGCTCGCGGCTGCGAGCGCGATGAGCCGGCTGATCGTTTATGTCGCGACGTGCGCGTCCACGCTGCGACTGCGGAGCAGTCGCTTCGACACCGTGGTCAAGCCGCCCGTCTTCGTGGTGCCGTTCGGGCCGGTCATACCGCTGGCCGCCATCGTCATCGCGCTGGCGATTCTTGCGGGCGCCACGCCGCTGCAGCTGGCGGCGGGCACAGGGGCGCTCGCCGGTGGCGCAATCCTTTACCTGATCGCCGTGAAAGGAGCGACCGTCGCTCGAGACACGGTCAGTCGGGGTTGATCGAGAGCACGTCGAACTTCCACACCGCCGCTGCAAACGCCAGGGGCGTGAGGAGCCCGAACGCCCAGATGATCATCGTCAGCAGGGACTGACCGATGCTGTTTGGTGCGAGGACCGCGACCGCGGGCGCAAACACGACGGCGAGAATGCCGCCCCCGATCTGGCTGAGAAGAATGGCCTCGACCGGCCGCCTGAGTCCCGGAACGCTGCTCTGCTGTATCTCGCGATGGCTGCGGGCGAGCGACACGATCGCGGTGACCGGAAGCACAATCCCGAGAAGCACGAGCAGCGGGAACCCGAACACGATGACGGCGAGAACGTATCCCGGCTTCAAGGCCTGCGCGCTCGCCGGGGCGAACCACACCAGGCCGGCAATCGTCACCGGGGCCAGGCAGTAAGCGACCGCCATCTGGATGCCGGATGTCTTGATCCATGGCCGTCTGCGGGGAAAGACCTGCGTGAAGTGGAAGAGCAGCAGAGCGCCAAGGCCAAGTCCAGCCATCATCCCGACGGTGGCAGGCAGCGGCAGCTTCGTTGGATCCGTCGTCCCGCGCAGCCACCAGACGATGGGGATGCCGAAGACAATCACGTTCGCGATTGAGAAGGCCAGGAACACCCTCGTGCGGATGTCCGATGTGGCGCGGAGAAATGCGGCTGCGCCGACGCCTGCGTAGCACGCGGCCGCGAGGGCCTGCGTAACGCCGTCGACAGCCGTGAAAACCGGAGCCGGGATCGAAGTGAGGTCCATCGGGGGTCTTGATATTGTGGCGCGAAACGCCCCCGTCGCAACCTCAGGTGGGTCGAACGACGCCTAGTCCGTCGATTTCGCGTCCCGGCGGTAGACGATCTTCCCGTCGAAGATCGTCACGGCGACCCTGGTGGAGGAGAGGCGCGATGCGGGTGCCGAGAAGATGTCATTCGAGAGAACGACCAGGTCGGCCAGCATGCCGGGTTTGAGCGATCCCTTGCGCTGTTCGTCGAAGGACGCGTACGCCGGGGCCAGGGTGAAGGCGTCGATCGCACGTTTGAGAGCCATGCTTTCGGCCGGGTTCCACGTTTCTTCCGGCGCCATTTCATCAGACCGGTTCACCGCGGCGCGAATGGCCGCGAGAGGACTGAGCGGCGCTGTCGGCCATCCTGTGCCGAACACCACGCGCCCTTTTGCCGCTGCAATGCTGCCTGCGGGCCACGCGCGGGCGGCCCGGTTCTCGCCAACTGCGTCGATCCAGGCGTCCACGCGTCCGGGAGCCGGTCGCGCTTCGTAGGGTCGCAGCACCGAGATGACTCCGAGCGGGCCGAATCTCGGGAGGTCTTCCGGTTGCACGAGAGCCAGGTGCCCGATCCGGTGACGACGGCTTCGCTCGGGCTTTGGATTGGAGCGCACCGCATGCTCGTAGGCGGTGAGGGCCATGCGGACCGCGCGGTCGCCGAATGCCTCGGTCGTCACCTGCCATCGGCGCGCATCGAGCAGGCGCACGAGCCGATTCAGCTCATCCGGACCAATGGAGGTGTCACCGCTGTGTGCTGCGGACTTTCCCGCGTAAGGATCGAGCAGCGCCGCCTCAGACGACTCGACGGGACCATCGAGCACGATTCGGGCCCCTCCGAGCTTGAACAGCGGGTCGTCCGGGTACTTGCTCGACAAGGTTTCGAGCGTGCTGAAATCCTCTGCCGTCGCTCCGGCGCCGACGGCAATCGATGAGTAGACGCGAAGACTCAGTTCGTCCGCCTCGCGGGCCTGTTCGTAGAGCGCGAACTCGTCCGGGCCCACAACCGCGTCCTGCACGCTGGTTATCCCGTTCTCGTGCGCTTCGTTGATGGCCAGCCGCAACCGGCGGGCGCCTTCCTCGCGCGTGGGCGCCGGCACCAGCCGCCTCGCGAGAGCGACCGCGGTCCCCTTTATCAGCCCTGTGGGCTCGCCGGTTCGCGAATCCTTCTCGATGACGCCGTTTACCGGGCTTGCCGTGCCGCGCGTGATCTGCGCAAGTCGCAGCGCTCTGGTATTGATCCACGCCATGCGGCCGTCCATCGAGAGCATGTAGGCCGGCCGGTCCGCGACCGCGGCGTCGAGGAGCTGCTTTGCGGGGGCCGCGCCGGGAAGCATCTCGCTCGACCATCCGCGACCGATGACCCATGGGCGCAGCGGGTTCGCGTCCGCCCACGCACTGACGCGCGCCTGCGCCTCGTCGACGGTTGTGGCTCCGAGCAGGTCGACGCCATCGAGTCCGAGGGCGCCGTGGACGAACTCCACATCCGCATCGTTGAACCCGGGGACCACCGCTGCGCCTCGCGCATCGACCATGACCGTCTGAGGCCGGCGCAGCCGCTCGATTTCGCGATCGCTGCCAACGCGGAGGATCTGGTTGCCGCGGATCGCCACGGCCTCTCCCATGCCTGCGGAGGCATCCGCTGTATAGACTTTTGCGTTGAAAACGATGAGATCGACAGGCCCTTCGCTGTCGCCCCGCTGGGCGCCGACAATCAGTCCGGCGATCAGGGTCGCGGCGACAATCGCGACAACAACATAGGTGGTGAGGCGGGCGGCCATGGAATGTTCCGGGCGCGACGGTCCGATCCGCCCGGCGCCTCGGCCTGGTGCGGCATTCTAGCATGCGCCCGGCCCTAAATGGGGACACTCACCTTTTCCGTAAGTTGTTGATTCTGTTGGGCAGATTTCGGTCGGACCGTTCTCCACGGCGCGTCGTCGCTCAGGAATCGCTCGATCGTCCGCGTGCTAGAGTTCGCGGCACGATGAAATTCGCAATCCTGGGATCGGGCGCCGTGGGCGGCTACTACGGCGCAAAGCTGGCGCGGGCCGGGCATGACGTCACGTTCATCGCGCGCGGAGCGCACCTTGCGGCGATCCGCAGCCGCGGCCTGGAGATTCGCAGTCCGGCGCTCGGCGACTTCACCGTGAGGGGGACGGCCGAAGAGGACACCGCGAAGGTCGGCCTGGTGGACGTGGTGATTGTGGCGGTCAAGGCCTACGACAACACGGCAGCGCTTCCCCTGATCGGAAGGATGCTGAAGCCGGACTCCTCGGTCCTCTCTTTGCAGAACGGCGTCGACAGCGCCCGTGAGGTCGCCGCAGCCACGAGTGAGAGGAACGTGATTGGCGGGACGACTTACGTCGCCACGGCGCTCACGGCGCCCGGCGTCATCGAGCAGACAGGCACCCATCGTCGAATCGTGTTCGGTGAAGTATTCGGCGCGCTGCCCCGCTTGACCGCGCGCGTGCGCATCCTTCAGGAGGCGCTGGCGGGAGCCGATATCCAGGCGGAGGCGGTGGAGGACGGACGCGTGCCCGTCTGGGAGAAGTTCATCTTCCTCACCGCGCTCGCCGGCTTCACCGGAGCCTCGCGACTGTCGATCGGACCGCTCTGGGCCGATCCTCTGATCAGGGTTCAGTTCCTGGATGCGTGCCGCGAAGTCGAGCGGCTGGCCCGCGCCGAAGGGATCGCAGTGGCGGATGACGTGATCGAGCGGATACAGGGCTACGCCGCGGGGATCCCGGGGTCCATGCGATCGTCGATGCTCATCGATCTGTCGCAGGGAAAGCGGATTGAAGTGGAGGCCCTGCAGGGGGCCGTCGTGAGGCGGGCCGCAGCCGCCGGCATACCGGCGCCAATCATGTCGACGTTGTATGCGTTGCTGAAGCCGTTTGCTGGAGGGGGATCCCCACCCGCTTGAGCGCCGCTTCAAATCGCGCACGGCCACGGAGGGGCGCCAGCCCCGGGTCCACCGCGAGGAACACGCAGGCGCCGATGTGCAGATCGACCATCTGCTCCACATGGTCGATCGCCCGTTCGAATTGCCCGACCCGGCAGTGCACCATCGCATTTGCCAGGCTGGTGGCAGGCGTGACTCCCGTATCGGGCAGGTCCTCCAGCAGCGCGAGTCGCTTCAGCCAGTAACCCTTCGCGCCATCCTGGCGGTACGCGGCGGCGAGGGCCCTGCCGTCCAGCGTGATCCCCCAGCAGCGCTGACCCGAGATGAGGTCGGCCGCTTTTTCGTACTCCCCGAGCGCCTCGTACGACCCGATGAGGACGTTTCCGGCTTCTTCGAATTCCGGGACGATCTCCCGGGTCTTCAAGGCTTCGGCCACTGCGTCGGCGGGGCGGCCGGCAAAATGGTGCATCCACGAGACGCTCGCGTTGATGAAGAGCGACAGTGGATCGAGCTCGCGGGCGTAGAGCACCTGTTTCTGCGCTTCTTCGTGACGGCCACACGTCCCGAGCATCAGCCCGTACATCGAATGCGCTAGCGCCAGCTTCGGATTCAGCCTGATGGCGGTCTGCAGCTCGTGCTCCGCTCCGACCCAATCCCAGCCCCAGAACAGCCGCTCTATGCCGAGCGTCACGTGAGCGTCAGGCAGCCCCGGGTCGAGCTCGATCGCGCGCCGCGCCGCGGCGGCGGCGCGCGGGAATCCTTCGGCCGGCGGGACGAAACCGTAATACGCCATCGCGCCGAATGCATCGCCGAGCCCGGCATACGCGAGCGCGTACGACGGATCGAGCTCGATCGCGCGCTCGAAATGCTCACGCGCACGCCGCATGCTCTCCTGCGAGAAGTTGTTCCAGTGATACCGGCCGCGGAGATATGCCTGGTAGGCCTCGGGGTTCACCGTCGCGCGCTTGCGCAGCTTCTTCTTCTGCTCGCCCGTGAGCTTCAGCCGCAGCGCTTCCGAGATCTGCCAGGCAATCTCTTCCTGAACGGTCAGGAGATCGCTGGTCTTCTGGCGGAACTGCTCGCCCCACAACTGCGATTCCGTCCCCGTGTCCACGAGCTCAGCCTGGATGTTCAGCACGTCGCCGTGCCGGACGATGCGCCCGGTCAGGATGGTGCGGGTGTGCAGCGCGAGCCCGACCGTCGCGGGATCGGCCTGGAGACCCTTGTAGCGGAACGCCACGCTTCGCGGAATGACGCGCACGCCGGAGAGCTGCGACAGGCTGTTGATGATGCTTTCCGTGATGCCGTCCGCGATGTACTCGATCTCCGGATCACCGCCGGGGTTCAGGAACGGGAGGACCGCGAGAGACTTCCCGCGCGGGCGCGGCCGGCGGCCCGCAGGGACGGCCACAGCGGATCCGCTGAGCATCGAGCGAAGCGCGATCGCCAGATCCCCTGCCGATGCGAATCGTCGGTCTCTGTTCCGATCGACGCACCGCGACACGACCGATCGGAGCTCCTGCGGTGCCAGCGGATCGAACGTCGAGATCACCGGCTGGCTGTCGTGCATGAGGCTGGCGATGATCTCCTGCGGCGTCGCCCCGTTGAACAGCCGGCAGCCGCTGAGCATCTCGTAGATGAGACAGCCCGCCGCGAAGATGTCGCTCCGGCCGTCAACGCGCTCGCCGAGCACCTGCTCAGGCGACATGTACCCGAACGTGCCCAGCACGACGCCGAGCGCGGTCCTGGCGATCGTGCCAGCTTCTGTCGCCCCTTCGGTGAGCTGAAGGCGCTGGAGCGCCAGACCGAAATCGAGAATCTTGACTCCACCGTCGACGGTGAGAAAGATGTTCTCCGGCTTCAGGTCACGATGGACCACGCCCTTGGCGTGCGCCGCCGAGAGGCCGTCGGCAATCGCACCGCCGATGCGCACGGCCTCGCGCCACCCCATCGCCCCTTTCTTCAGGCGGCTTCGAAGCGTTTCGCCTTCGAGCAGCTCCATCACGGCGACAGGAAATCCGTCGAAGAACGCGAGCTCGTAGATGGACAGGATACTGGGGTGGGACAGCGCGGCGACCGACCTGGCTTCGGTCTCGAACCTGTGGCGCATGCCAGGATCGGAAGCGACGTGATCTGCCATCACCTTGATCGCCACGTCGCGCGCGAGACGCGTGTCGCGCGCCCGATACACTTCGCCCATGCCCCCCGAACCGAGCGGAGAGACGATTTCATACTGAGCCAAGCGAAGCCCCGGGGTCAGCAGCATGTGGTGATTGGATTCCTGCTTCTATTGTACCTGAGCGCCCGGGCCCGTCGCGCTGGGGCAGGCGCCGTCCGGTCGCCGACCAGGATGGAAACTCGAGTGTTCGAACGCCGCCGGTTCAGGGATTGAACTTGCGGAGCTCCATCATCCCGCCGGCGACATAGGCGACGGAATCCACGCCGGCGCGCGCGAGGATGCTGGCGGCGAGCGCCGAACGGTAGCCGCTCTCACAGATTGTCGCCACCGTACCCTCGCGACGCACGTCGGCAATATGGTTCACGAGCTCGCCGACCGGGATATTGACGGACCCCTCGATGTGGTCCCCCTCCCACTCCGTGCGGGTCCGCACGTCCACGATGGCGATCGCCTGCTCGCCGCTTCTGATCCGTTTGTCGAGCTCGCCTGCGCTGAGTGTGGTGATCCGAGATTGCGGCAGGGCTGCCCCTGTCCATGCGGCCGCGCCCCCTTCGATGTAGCCCATCACTCCGTCGAGCCCGACCCGGATCAGCTGACGGCTCGACTCGGATGGCTCTGCGGAATCGGACGCCAGCAGGACGATACGGGCTCCGGCCGGGATCACCCATCCGGCCCAGTAACCCACCTTCGGTCCGAAGGCGATGTTGAGGGCGCCGGCAGGGTGCCCCGCGCAGAAGCTGTCAGGCCCGCGCATGTCGATCAGGATGGCGCCGTCTTCCATCGCGGCATGCGCGCCGCCGGCCTCGACCGGTCCGACGCCGCGCCATTCCTGCGCCAGGCCGAGCAGCACCGGGCCCTCGCGATTGAGTCGCTTCATGCGGCTGAAGTAAGGAGGCGTGTCGGGGAGGTCGGCCAGCACTGCGGCCACGAAGGCATCGCGCGAGCGCTGCTGGAGGAGAGGATTCGTCGTCCGCTCCCGGCCGATCGTCGAATACGGGTCCGAGCCGATGTGGGCGCCGCAGAGGGAGCCCGCCCCGTGCCCGGGATGCACCTCGACGGAATCGTCGAGGGTCATGAGTGTCGACATGAGCGAGTCGTACAACTGGCCGGCGAGGCCTCGCATCTGTGCCGGTCCGATTAGATCCGGCCGCCCAACCGCTCCTGCGAAGAGAGTGTCGCCCGTGAACACGCAGTCCCTGCCGTCAAGTCGTCTGGCCAGCACGCAGACGTGCTCAGGGGTGTGCCCCGGCGTGTGGAGGAACTCGAGTGTGACGTCGCCGACGGCGAGCGACTCGTTGTGCCGTACCTCATGAAACTCGAAGCGCAGGTTCGAGCCTGGACCGGCGAGCACGCGCGCCCCGGTTGCCGCGAGCTCTCGCGCGCCCGACACGAAATCCGCGTGAATGTGCGTCTCGATCGCCGCGACAATCGTCAATCCGTACTTCCGCGCCAGCGACACATAGATATCGACATCGCGCCGTGGATCGATGATGACCGCCTCGCGGGTGCGATCGCACCCGACGAGGTACGACGCCTGCGCGAGGCCTTCGTCAAAAACACGCTGGAACATTGATGGACTGCGATCATAGCCTGTCCGAGGTCGGGGATCGGGGATCGGGGATCAGGGATCGGGGATTGGGATTCGGGATTCGGATACCATCCTTCCAGTGCCTGTAGCGACTCCGGCGGTCGTCCTCATCGTGATGGCTGCCGGCACCGTGGCCGGCGCGCTCGGTGCTCTGCTCGGTCTCGGCGGCGGCGTGTTCCTGGTGCCGTTTCTGCATGCGGCACTCGGCATTGACTTCAAGATCGCCGCGGCCATCAGCCTGGTGACGGTCATCGCGACCTCGAGCGCCGTGTCCGCCAACACCCTGGGACGCAATCTCATCAACTTGCGTCTCGGAATGGTCCTGGAAGTCGCGTCCGCCGCCGGCGGCGTGGCGGCAGCGAGCACGGTGGCGTACCTCTCGGACGTCCTTCTCGAGCGGGGGTTCGCCGTCGTGACGGCACTCGTTGCGGTGCTCATGCTGTCGCGGCTGGAGCGGCGCAACATCACGCTGGATACTGCCACGGATCCTGGGAAGCTCGGCGGCCGGTTCTACGACGAGGAGAGCGGCGCCAACGTGGTCTACCGGGTCAGGCGGCTTCCTGCGGCACTCGCCGTGTCGTTCGTGGCAGGCAACGTGTCCGCGGCGTTCGGGATCGGAGGCGGCATTCTGAAGGTCCCCGCGCTCAACGCCTGGTGCGGAGTGCCGATCCGAGCGGCCGCGGCGACGAGCTCCCTGATGATCGGCGTGACCGCTGTCGCCTCGGTCCCGATCCAGTACGCGCACGGGTTCGTCGATCCGCCGCTGGCGGCCGCAGCGGTCCTCGGCGTGCTGCTCGGATCCAGGGCGGGCCTGTGGTGCGGCGCGCGCACCCGTACGAAGTGGCTGAAGCTGCTGATGGCCGCGGTTCTCGCCGTCGTCTCCGTCCTCTATCTGCTGAGGAGCCTGTGAAGATCCCCGTCGAGTCGCTCAGCAGGCTCGAAGATCATCTGAGCCGGTTGCTCATCGCGGGCGTGATCCTGAGCGCCGCGCTGCTTGCCGCGGGGCTTGCGCTCTGGCTCGCGAATCCCAACGGAGCGGCGGCGCACCGGCTCCTGAACGCGGGCCTCGTCGCCCTGATGAGCACGCCCATCATGCGCGTCGTCGTATCGTTCGCTGAATATGTGAGGATGCGGGACTGGCTCTTCGTCGGGATGACGCTCGTGGTGTTCGCCGAGCTCGCGCTCACCGTCGCCATTGCGCTCAGCCGCCGGTGATTCGTGGCCGTCAATCGTCAGAGGGGATCCTGGTCCCCGAACCCCTCGGGACTGGACGGGATGCCCCCCTGGCTGACCGTTTCGGCGACCTGCCGCAACCGCTCGTTTGCCGCCGCGCGCATCTTGTCCAGCAGGCCGGAAATCCGCTGCGCCTGATGCACGACGGTCGCGAGATCCCGCTGCAATTCCGGATCGGAGTATCCGCGCGAGAGCAGATCGCAGTGTCCGATGATGGTCTGGAGCGCGCTGTTGATCTCTGTCGCAATCGCCAGCGTCAGCTCGGACATCGCTTCCATCGAGTGGTACTTGCCGACGGCGATGTGCAGCTGCTGCGCGACGTGAGCCACGGCAAAGATCTCGGCGATGGGTTGCAGGATCTCGATGTGCTGCTGCTCGAAGGCCGCGGGCTGGCGCGAGACGACGTTGAGCGTGCCGACGGCGCGCCCCTTGGTGACGAGCGGCAGCAGCAGGGCCGAGCGGACGCCGGAACTGTGCAGCACGTTCACATCGATAAAATCTGCGGCGCCGACGCTCGTGTCGTTGATGAAGAGCGGCTCGCGCGACTTCACGACAATCCCGAGGGCCGTCCGCTCGATCTTGAACACGATGTCGGGCCGCGGGCGCACACGTCGCTCGTCCTTGCTGACCCTCGCGGTGTAGGTCTGGAACTCCTGCCCGTCTTCCGAGAGCACGGCGAGCCCGACACGATCGCACGGAACGAGCCGGACAATGCGCTGCGCGAGCGTCTGGAAGGCGAGCGGCACATCGACCGAGCGCGCCACGACCTGCAGAACGGCATTCGAGAGCTCGAGCTGTTCGAGCTGGTGGAGCGTCGCACTGTGCGTCTCCTCGTGCCCGCCGATGACGCCCGAGAGCTTTCGGAGATAACGGCTCGAGACGGCCGCCAGGATCAGGACGGACGCCCAGGCGACTGCGGCCTGCAGCAGGCCGCGGCGCTGCGGCATATCTGTTGCAGGCGACATCGTCCAGATGACGATCTGAATCACGGCGAATGCGCACACGATCCCCCAGATGATCCGAACGGCATCGCGGGAGTGACGTAGATTCATTCCAGGAACACTCTACTCCGTCTTCGGCGGCACGATACCGCATCAGACCTCAGCATCAGCTACCAGCTATCAGTTATCAGCTATCAGTATCAGCCGTCAGTGCCAGCTCGCGGTCGAGGTTCATGGATCACGGATGCTCACAATCCATCGCCGAAAGCAGCCAGCGCCGCGGCCCGTTCCTCGGCGGGGATCAACGGAAAGGTGCCCAGCACGTGCTGGAACTCGTACTGATCGAGCTTGTAGAGGTGCGCGACCGAAGCCTGGAGCGTGGCTGCGGTGTTGCCGTCCCCTGGATTGTTCGACATCCTCGCCGCGAGTGAGACGATGCGGCCGAAGGCCGGGAGATCCGCGGAGACGACCGGCACCGGCAGCCGTCCGATGATGGATGTCGTGACGTGCATCCCGACACGAAGCCTCACGAGGTAATTCGCCACGAAGCTGTTGAAGATGGCGCACAGGAATCGCTGGAGCGGGAGCGTGACATGGCCTTTGAGACAGAAGAGCGTGTGCGTCGTCAGCACGTGGGCCGGCACGATCGCGGCGATGAGTGTCAGTCGATTCGTGGGGGACGCGACGTCGCGGTAAGCGAGGCGAGGCTGTGCGTAGGTGCGAGCGGGATCGAGCAGTGTCCGGGCGACAGTTGCCTGAATGCTGAACCGCGCCGCTGCCACGTCGACGACGAATGGTTGGACCTGTTTGCCTTCGACGACGGGGTAGCAGGAGGATCGGGCATGGCTCCTGCGACCCTTTGGCGACTGCGCCGGCTCGACGAAATGGCGGCTGTCGTCCGTTGCGTTGAGCTCACGTCCGAATGTGACGTTCCAACCCGCCGAATCATTCAGCGCGGGTATCCAGTCGGCAATCTTTGACGCGATCGACACGTCGCGTGGAGTGCGCAGCTCCGGTATCGCGTGCTGGTCTCCGGACAGCTGCTCAATCAAGGCTCGGCTGATCGAGAGGGCCTGAGAATCCTCCCCTGTGTCGGGCAACTCGTCGAGCACGTCCGGTGCACGGACACCGAACCGGCAGGGCAGCGCGGCGGTCGTTCCTGAAGCTGTCGCGGTGATGAGCAGAAACTTGAGCGCCCGATGGATCGGGAACAGGCCATCGCGGTTCTCGATCGAGATGAAGGTGTCGATCTGCGTGCGGTTCAGCAGGTGCCGCCGCAGCGCCGCGCACCCATGATCGGTGGCGAAGCCGGATGGCAGCACGACGCCCATCCGTCCGCCCTGGCGGACGAGCATCAGGGCCCGCTCCAGAAACAACTGGAACAGGTTGGCGTGCCCATCACCCTGGAGCGCATAGATGCCGGACGCGCGCGCGAATTCGGTGAGGCCGGTACCCTCACCGGCGCGCGCGCCGCGAAGCATTTCCCATGGCGGGTTGCCGATCACGGCATCGAACCCGGGCGCCGGCAGGTCGTGCCCGTGCTGGTCGTAGAACACCTCCGGAAACTCGAGCGCCCAGTGGAAGAAACGCTCCCGCTCCGCCGTGGCACGGGCCCGATGCAGGAGAGGCGCCGCGACCCTGGACGGCAGTACTGCACCCCGTTCGAGAATGTCGTCCAGCAACGCGCCAAACATCGTCTTTTGTCCCCTGGCACTCGCTGAAGGTCCGTCCTGGAACCATCCTGAACACCAGAGGTCGGCGGCCCGCTTCCATCTGCCGAGTGGCGCGGCGTCGTTCATCAGCGACGCCATGAGCCGCTCCTTCGAGCGGACCTGCTCCAGGGTGTCGCCCGGCTCCGTCGCGATCGACAGGCGCCTGGAGATCGTGGCGCCGATGGCGGCATCGGCCGCCTCGATCTCGAACAGCGGCAGCGACACGGCGCGGACCCGCGATCCCCGCACGGACGGAGGCTGCCGCGCGACGTCCGCGAGTGATGCGCCTGACAGGCTGTTGCCTGTGCGCAGGTGATGATCGAGAAACGTGAGTGGACGGTCGCCGGCCAGCGTCGCGAGCCAGAGCGACAACCGGCCGAGTTGAACCGCCATCGGATTGATGTCCACGCCGAAGAGGCATCGCTGTGCCACCGCACGGCGGAAGCCGGCTCGCTCCACCTCGCTTGCCCCGGAGGCGGCCACCGAGCCGTCGTGAATCAGCGCGGCCTCGTAGGCACGCGAGAGGTACCGGCACGCGGCGACGAGGAAGGCGCCGCTTCCCATCGCTGGATCGAGAACGCGGAGCGACAGGACGGCTTCCGGCGTGAGGTCCCGAACGAGCGGCGCCAGGGTGCGGCGAACCAGGTATTCCGTCAGCGACCTTGGAGTATAGAAGGCCCCGGCCGCCTTTCGACGTCCGGTGCGCCTGAGCGTCAGCGCGGCGCGCCTACCATCGGGCCACGCAGGTTCGAAGTCGAGGACGCGCTCGTACACGCCGCCGAGTTGTTCGACGCCGAGATCCGCGTACGAGATGCGCTGCCGTCCGGCGCGGTCGAGCCGCGTGGTCAGTGCCAGCAGCACCTCACGCACCTCCCCATCGTCCAGGGCGGAGGACTCGGCGAGGGGTGCGTGGGCCGGCGAGAACAGGCGCCCGTTGAACGGAGGGACCCGAAGGATTCCGGCCCGGCATCCACGGTGCGCGAGCCGGGAGATGGCCTGCAGCGCCTCCCAGAGTCCGGCGGGACGCGGGTGCAGCTCGATCGGCGCCCTGAGCGACTCGATCGTGTAGCTGTGGTGATACGTGGGATGCCACTTCGGGACCAGTCCCCGCGCCTCGGCGAACAGCAGGAACAGGACGCGATAGACGACGACCAGGGATTCGTCGAACAACACTCCGGCGGGCGGCGCGGGCCGCCGCCGAGGCGCACGGGCGAACGCCGCGACGAGACGTTCAAGAGCCTCGTGCACGCCGCGCTGCAGCGAGGTTCGCACCTCGGTCCTGTGCGCCTCGGAAAGATGGACCGCCTCGTCCAGCAGCGGAATGGGCGAGCGGGAAAAGGCTGCGGCGTTCAGCAGGCTCCGGAAGATCGCAAACGTTGAAGGATCCCGAATCGTCGTGTCCAGATCGAACTCGACGAAACGCCGGGAGTAAGTACGACGCGCATCCAGGATGCGCAGCCGGGGCCCATTGATGCAGATGCACCATCGAACGCTGCTGGCGATTCCCAGGCGCACCCCTTCCCGCCAGGCGCCTCCCGGCTCCCGGCCCCACGCGGTTGCGACGAGGACCGCGCCAGGCACGCCACCCGTGTGCAGCACGGCTCGAAGCACCTCGCCGCTCTCTGTCGCAATCGGCTTGAACCGAAAGCCGAGCTCCGACATCAGCGGGACGCCGACACGGTCGTAAACCGCCCTTGCAGAGGACGATGGTCCCATTTCGCGGACGAGCGCGGCATGCCAGGCGCGCAGTCGCGCACGCGACGCTACGATCCCCGCCTCGTCTTCCTGCACGAAGAGCCGTGGGCTGCCGGATACTGCATCGTGCGAAAGCAAGGATCCGGAGAGCCCCGCAATCATCCCGGACCGCTGCAGGCGACCAGCACCGCCGTGAGCTCAACGGCCACGACGAGTGCCCTCGTCCGATCGAGCGAACGGAGGCGTTCGTCCGACGCCTCCAGCAAAGCTCCCGACACGCGTTGTTTCGCTCGCAGCGCTCTGATCGCCCGTCGATCGAACAATCCCGCCTGCACCATCACTCTTGCCATCGAAGGCAGGCCGGACGCGATCGTGCGCTCCCGACGCTCCATCGCATCGAGCGCCTGCGCATGGCGGGTCACCACACCGGCGCGCGTGTCGGCGTGCGCCGCCAGTGCGGCCTCACGGAGCGCGGGCCCGGTTTGTTCCAGACAGTCTGTGACGATCCGACGCACATCGGCGCTTGCACGTGGCCACGTGTGGATTGGCCACGGACATCTCACGCATACGATCTGACGGTCGAGAGCCTCGCCATTCTCAGTGGTGAGCGCGATGGCGTAGATGCAGAAAATGCCCGGGGGCAAACCGGAGCTTCGACGCCTGACGACCGTCGCGACGAGCACCGGTGACCGCCGACGCGGTGCCGGGTCCGGCGGCACTCCCCTCTGGTGCTGGAGCCGGGCGGCTTCGACGGCACCCTGTTCGCGCAGCGACGGAGGCGCCACCTGCACGAGCTCGGTCGGCAGGATCCGCGAATCACCCCCTCCCTCTGTGTCCTCGATGCGTATGCCGGCCATGACTGCGGCCGCGACTCTCGACTCGCTCAAGACCCCCGCAAGACGCGCGGAAGACGACGAGGCCGCGCGCGCACGTGTGGCGCGGCGCGCAAGCGGCGCGAGGACGAGACGCTCCGCGGTGTCCCTCGCCACCAGCAGCACCTCGTGAACCCGCTGACTCTGACCGATGCGATTGACCCGGCCCGTGCGCTGTTCCAGCCGCCCCGGGCTCCATGGAAGCTCGTAGTGGATGACGACTCGACATCGCTCGTGCAGGTTCAATCCCTCGGAGGCCGCATCTGTCGCCAGAAGGACGCCGCCGCGAGCGCCGAATGCGCGCCTGGCTGAGAGGCGCTCATCGGGCGAGAGCCCGCCGTGCAGGAGAAAGACGTCGTGGCCGGCGGATGCCGCCGCGCGGTGCAGGCGCTCGAGGGTGTCGCGGAATTCCGTGAAGACGATCGCCGGCTGTCGCATGCGGCGAAGGAGGCGCAAGAGCAGGCGCGTCTTCGATTCGTGGCGCGACGCATTCTCTGCACATTCCGCGATCACCGAAAGCCACCGGCGCTCACGTGCGGCATCCACCAGCCCTGGCGCCTCCAGCTCCTCGTCTGGCACCGTGTCGGGCAGACCCTCGCTCTCGCGTTCGTCGGGCTCCAGCGGAAGACCAGGCTGGTACTCCATCGGTGGGGACGTGCCGTTGACGATGAGGAGCAGCCGCCGGCGTGCGGAGGCGGCCAGCGATGCCGCGCTCGATAATGCCCGCTTCTTCAGAACGATCGCCGCCAGCCGTGCTCGTATGTCGCCGCGCACTTCCGCCTCACGGCATACCCGCGACGTGTAGTCGTCCAGCAGGCGGTGCATTCGCCGCTCGGGATCGGAGAGGCGGACGGGGAGGACGATCGTCCGGCGAGCACCGCTGATACCGACATCTGCGCGCGACCGTTGAAAGAGCAGCAACGGCGGACCCTTGCCGACGGGATCCCCGATTCGACAGAGCGCCTCGAACTGTTCGGCGTCTCCCGCATGCGGTGTGGCCGTGAGCAAGAGCACGCGCGTGGCTCTGGCGGCAACGGCATGCACGGCGGCGCGACGGGCTGTCCCGAGCGAGGCGCCGTGCGCTTCGTCCACAATCACGATGTCCCAGTTGACGCTTTCGAGCGGCTGAAGGACTTCAGGACGCTTGATGAAGTCGAATGATGAAACGTAGAGGCCGGGAAGGGCCCATGGGTTGACGTCGGACGGAAGCTGACGCCCGGTCCGTACCAGCCACTCGGCGTCGGCGTTCCTCGTCGCGAGAGAGAACCGCTGCGCCAGCTCGGCGCACCACTGTTCCCGCAAGCCGGCCGGGACAATGACGAGACCGCGGAATGCGTCCCGGCGGGCGAGCTCCGCGAGTACCAGGGCAGCCTGGATCGTTTTGCCGAGCCCGACCGCATCGGCGATCATCACGCGCGTGACGCCCATCCGAATCATCGCGACCGCCGGTTCGATCTGGTAGGGGAGGAGGTCGGCCCTGCTCGCCGCCGCCGCAGCCAGCCCGCCGGCAGGAAACGCACTGGCTTCTGCGCGACGCACGAAGTGCAGCCATCGACGCGGACGAAGCACCGCAATCGATGACGAGCGCTCGATCCGCTGCGGCCGATCGAACGGGATGAGCAGCGTGCGCTCTCTGCCGCGCGCGTCATGGCCCGCGGGCCCGAGTCGCAGTGCTTCGCAGTCGGGGAACACCGTGTGCTCGACCAGGCGCCATCGCGCCCCGCGCACGAGTAGCTGATCTCCGCGTCTCCACGCCCGCGCACTCGTCACCATGCTTCACACCGGACAGGCAAGGAACCTGCCCGGTGAGTCACATGCGGTCTCGAAAGCGAGAGTGATTTGTGTAATTGCTTGTGACTGAGGCAGTTGACCGTCCGGTCGTTCTGGTCAGCTGACGATCAGTTCGATTGACTGAGCCGCCGCACCTCGCAGAAACGCCATCCAGATTCGCGGGCGAGGATCGCGGCAACTGCGTCCTTCCGCCTGACCGCGCACTGCAGGCGCCGCGAGCCGAATCCTGAGTCCCCCGCCTACGCCGCGAAGCGGCTACGGCGCGGCCTCGCCGGAGCTCGCAGGATTGTGCGGCGAGCGGAGGCGGGCGAGCCCCGAGTCCCGAACTACCCCCCTGCCCGCACTTGCGCCAGTGCGCGCTTGGACAGGATGACTGGCGCGGCGCCCTGGATCCGGGGAATGGCGGCGGACGCCGGCACGCGGACGCGACGAATTCTGCAGCCGCGCGCGTAACTCACGCCGGCAACCTGGGGCGGCAGCGACAGGCCCGCCATCAGGTCCCGCAGTTCATCAGCGGGTGTCTCGGCTGCCGGCGGGGCGACGGTCAGTCCCGATGCGGGCAGGCGGCGTTCCGCTGCCGTGGACTCCCGTCGTGCCCAGAACGCGAGTGGCATGAGTCGCAGCAGGGAGGGCGTCTCGTTCGGTCCAATCCTGAACTCGGCGAACGGGTCGGCGGCCCGCGCCGCGGCGACGGCTTCCATGATCTGCTGCTCGCGTTCAGTGCGGGCGCGCACACGTGCCGCGGCCGCTTCTTCGATCCGGCGCTGCTCGCGCTCCACTTCGGCGGCGGCTGCGAGCCTCTCCTCTTCGCGCGCGGCTGCGGCTTCGGCCTCGAACCGGATCCGTTCGCGCTCCGCCGCTGCCACGGCCTCGAGCCGCACCCGTTCCCGCTCTTCGGCGGCGACGGCCTCGAGCCGTGCCCGCTCCTTCTCCGCGGCAATCGCCTCGAGTCTGACGCGCTCGCGTTCGGCCGCTTCGGCCTCGAGCCTGATCCGCGTGTCCTCCGCAAGCCTGGCGCGCTCACGCTCTGCAGCCGCCTCGGCTTCGAGCCGCACCCGTTCACGCCCGGCCGCCGCCTCGGCCTCGACGCGGACGCGTTCAAGCTCCGCTGCGGCGATGGCCTCGAGTCGAGCCCGTTCCTTCTCCGCGGCGATCGCCGCGAGCTTGAGGCGCTTGTGTTCGACGGCCTCGGCCGCGAGCCTGACCCGTGTCTCCTCGGCAACTCGTGCCCGTTCCCGCTCGGCCGCCGCGATCGCCTCGAGCCGGACGCGTTCCGTCTCGGCAGCAATGGCTTCGAGCTTCACGCGCTCGCGCTCGGCGGCTTCGGCAGCGAGCCTGACCCGCGTCTCCTCTGCGATTCGCGCCCGTTTTCGCTCGGCGGCCGCGATTGCCTCGAGGCGTGCGCGTTCCTTCTCGGCAGCAATGGCTTCGAGCCTGACGCGCTCGCGCTCCGCAGCCTCGACCCTGTTCCGCGTTTCTTCGGCCACTCGCTCCCGTTCAGCGGCCGCGATCGCTTCGAGGCGTGCGTGTTCCTTTTCAGCCGCCTCGAGCCGCGCGCGCTCGTGCTCTGCCGCCACGGCCTCGAGCCTCTCCCGCTCGCGTTCAGCGGCAGCCTCGACCTCGGCCCGCTCGCGCTTCGCGGCGCGGGTCTGCTCTTCGGCCAGTGCCTGCGCCTTCTCCTCCGCGCGTCGCCGCTCCTTCTCGTCCGCGTCGTGCCTGGCTCGAGCCTGCGCCTCGCGAACGTCGGCTTCCCGGCGCTGTTCGTCTTCTTCGGCGGCCACGGCAATCGGTGTCGCGACGACCAGCGGAGGGTCGACGGTCTGCGGTGCATCGCCGCGAGCTTCGACGGCTTCGGCCCCCCCCTCGGCGCGCCTCCACTCGAATGGCGACGACCATGCGGAACTTGCCGGCGCCAGCTCGTCCGACTCGGACCCTGCCGGCGCCATCTCGTGCCGCGGCGCCTCGGCGTCAGGTGCCCGCGCGATGACAATCTTCCCCGCGTGGGCTTTCAGTTCGGCGGCGCGGGCGAGGAATGCCCGCACTTCCTCGGCGAACATCGCGGGATCGCAACCCGAGATCGGCGGCGCCTCTTTCTTACTCTTACGGCGGAACTTCGCGAGCAATCCCCCGGAGCCCGCCGGGGCTTCGGCCTGGAGGCCGGCCGACGCGAGCTGGGGAATCGTATGCGTCTGTACGTGATCCGCGTCGGCGAGGGTCCGCAGGTGCGCGACCATCTCGTCCTCGTCGCGCGGCGAGAGGAGCGCCGTCAGCAGGATGACATCCGGCACGCGCGCGGTGAGCGCCGCGATGGCGGCATCGCGCGAGTCGACGACAATGAGCTCCGCCATGATCCGTTCCTGCATCACGCGCGTGAGGATCGCTGCCTGCCGCTGATCGGGCTCAACTGCCAGTACGAGTGCCACGTGTATCCTTCACCCCTTGAAAGTCAACAGAGCCGGCCGAACGCTGTTGCACGTCAATCGCGCGTTCTATGTCTTGAGCATGAACAGCACCAGCACGGCGCCGACGACAGCGAACACCACCATGGGAGCGTTCTCGATGCTCTGATGCCTCGCGGCGCTGACGAGCGTCGTGCCGACGTCAGTCGCGCGGCTGCCCCAGGATGACGCTCCACCGGCGTGGACGACGACGAGGTCCCGCAGGCGGTCGTCTTTCCACATCAGCGCCATGACCATGGCGACGAAGATGGCCGCTGACACGAGTCCCTGGCGAGCTCCCAGTTTCATATTTCACCCCGGGGGCGCGTGTTGCCGCACCCGTCCTCGATTTCTTTATCGCAAGTGGTGTGCCGCGTGCACGCCGTCCGCGGCGCCGCACCAAAAGCCGGGAAACACACGTGCAGCGGCCCGTTCACCAGTCCTCGTCGTGCGTGTCCCCGGGCGAAGAGTCACGAATTTCGGAGCGCGGCTTACGAAACTGATGGGCCGGATCGTGTCCCTCGCCGTCTGCCGCATCGGGGTTGCGCGCGGCTGCACGGCTTCCGAATCATTGCAGGCTGAATGAGTTGGGCGGCTTTCGCAGGTCACGCGTTCCGGCCGTGGCACAGCCGTTGCGATGAGACCGTCGTCGGCGCGGTAAGTCACCGCGCATTTGAAACAAATGCGGCCGCGCCGCAGATTCGCACCCTGAACGGGTGCACATCCCGGGAGGATTCAGATGTCTCACCTTGTTGCATTCGTCAAATCACTTCGCCGTAACGAAGAAGGCCAGGACCTGCTCGAGTACGCGCTGCTCGTGGCGCTCATCGCGCTCATCGCGATCGGCGGCGTCACGATGGCCGGCCAGTCGGTGAACACGATCTTCACCAGGATCGCCACGGCGCTGAACGCGACGGCTGCGTAGGCCACTGTCGTCAGAACGGTGCGCGGCGCGAATGCCGCGCACCGTTTTCAGTCCCGTCTCCCATCGTCGTGATCAAGAGGAGCCATCGTCATGCAGTCGCAGTTCGCCGTCGCAGTGCTGAACAGAATCGCGGGTGTCCGCCGGTCGGAAGACGGCCAGGATCTGCTCGAGTACGGGCTGCTTGCCGCGCTCATTGCCGTGGTCGCGATCGGCGGCGTGACCGTCGTCGGCAACACCGTCAACACCGTCTTCTGGCAGACCATTGGTATCGCCAGCAATTTCTAGTCCGGCGTTCGCCGTGCTCCTCGTCGCCGCGGTTGCCGCGACGGTCATCGACATCCGCACGCGGCGGATTCCGAATGAGTTGACTGCGGCGTTGGCCGGCATGGGCGTCGGCCTCGCGATCACGGGCATGAGCGGGGTGACGGTCTGGGGCTCCATCGCGGGATGCGCGATCGGCCTCGCACTCATGATTCCAGGTCATGTGCTCGGCGCGACGGGCGCGGGCGACGTGAAGCTGATGGCCGCCGTCGGCTCCGTCGTCGGCCCCTCGACCGTGGTGACCGCCTTTCTGTTCACCGCAATCGCCGGGGGCGTCCTGGCGGTCGTGGTCGCAAAGCGCCGGGGACGTCTGGCCGCGACGATTACACGGACCGGCCAGCTGATCACCACGGCGACGGACGCACCCGAAAAGATTCGCTCTGCGCCGCAGGCACACAGATTCGCGTACGGTCCCGCCATTGCGATCGGCAGTGTGCTGGCGACCCTGGTGAAGTAAAGGCGTCCGGAACGGCCGGACGCATCGCACGCTCGCTCACGACGCGCACCGTCGCGTCCATGCGGAACGAAAGTCAGGGGACATACATATGCGCAGCCGAATTTTCGTCGTCCTTGCCATCGCCGTCCTCGCCGGAGGCGGTCTGGCGTACGGCACCTACAACATGGTGAACAACCAGCCAGCCACCACCGTCGCCATGGAGACGCAGCCCGTGGTCGTGGCCGCGTCGAACCTCCAGCTGGGCGCCGAACTGAAGGCTGAAGACCTGCAGATCATGGCGTTCCCCGCCGGCAAGGCGCCCGAGGGCACGTTCTCGACGACGACGGAGTTGATCGGCCGCGGGGTCATCGTGCCGATCGTGAAGAACGAGCCGGTCCTCAAGGCGAAGCTCGCCTCGAAGGAAGCCGGCTCCGGGCTGCCGCCGGTCATTCCCGAGGGGATGCGGGCCGTGTCGGTGCGGGTCGACGAAGTCGTCGGCGTTGCGGGATATGTGCTGCCCGGCAACCGCGTCGACGTGCTCGCGACGGCGAACCCGACCGACCAGCGCGCGGACACGACCACCAAGGTGATTCTGTCGAACGTCCAGGTGCTGACCGCCGGCACGCGGATGGAGCAGGACCAGGAGAACACGAAGCCGGTCGCCGTCACCGTCGTGACACTGCTTGTCTTCCCGGAACAGTCCGAGCGTCTCGCGCTGGCCAGCACCGAAGGAAAGATTCAGCTGGCGCTGCGCAACCCGCTCGACCAGGGCGCGCCGGACACGCCGGGGATCAAGACCGCAGGTCTGATGGGACGCGTCACGCCCGCGCTCAAGACCGCCGCGCCGACCACGGCGCGTCTCCGCGCCGCCGCGCTTCCCGTGACGCAGACGATTGCGGCGCCCCCGCCGCCGCCGACGGTCGAGATGATTCGCGGCGCGAAGCGGGAGAACGAAGTCGTGAAGTAGCTCGCAGCTCCGTTCCCGGCGCGCGGCTTCCCATCGGGGAAGCCGGTCACGCCTGGTCCGAAGCATCGACATCGATTCGCCGGGCAGCTCGCAGTGATGGCTGAGAGCTGACAGCTGATAGCTGGACGCCGAGGCTGGACGCTGGTAGCCGAAGCCAAGTAACTGTTTTCGAAGGAGACCCTCATGATTCCGCGGGCAACAAGGTACAAGTCAGCGCTGGCCGCCTTCATCATCGTGATTCTCGTGGGCACGCCGCAGGCGCAGCAGGCACAGCCGCCGGCCCAGTTCGCGGCCACCGCCGCCGCGGCGCCGCGGGCCGCGATGCTCGTCTCCACGGACATCGACCTGCTGGTCGGCCGGTCCACGGTGGTGAACGTGGCGTCGCCGATTGCCCGGGTGTCACTGACGGTGCCTGACATCGCCGATGCGATGGTCACCTCACCCAACCAGTTGCTCATTCACGGCAAGAAGGCGGGCACGATCTCCCTGTTCGTGTGGGACCGGGGGGGCGCGATCAGCACCTACGAGGTCAAGGTCCGCCACGATCTGAGCGCGCTCAGCGAGCAGATCAAGCAGTTGTTCCCTGGTGAACAGATCACCGTCACCGGCAGCGGCAAGGACGTGGTCATCTCCGGCACGGTCACGAGCCAGTACGTAGTCGAAAAGGCCGCGAACGTCGCGGCCGGCTATGTGGAAAAGGCCGAGAACGTGGTCAACCTGCTCAAGCAGCAGGAGGGCGTCGCGTCGAACCAGGTGATGCTCCGTGTCCGCTTCGCGGAAGTGAGCCGCAGCGCCGTGCAGGAGCTCGGTGCGAGCATCTTTGCAAACGGCTTCAAGAACAACTGGCTGGGCCGGACGGCCCCCCCGGGCGTGCCGTCACCCGATTTCGACGCGGACAAGGGACTGGTCTTCAGCGACTTCCTCAACCTCTTCGTCTTCAACTCGAAGGAGGGCCTCGGCGGCGTCGTGCGCGCCCTGCAGACCAAAGGCATGTTCCAGAGCCTGGCCGAGCCGAACCTGATTGCGACCAACGGCAAGGAAGCCAGCTTCCTCGCTGGTGGCGAGTATCCCTACCCCGTCGTGCAGTCCGGCTCCGGTTCCAACTCCGTCACCATCATGTTCAAGGAGTTCGGCGTCCGTCTGAGCTTCACGCCGACGGTGCTTGGCGGTGACCTGGTCCGCCTGAAGGTCAAGCCGGAAGTGAGCTCGCTCGATTTCGCCAACGCGGTCAACATCGACGGGTTTCGCGTGCCTGCGCTCTCGACCCGCCGCACCGAGACGGAAGTCGAACTGCGGGACGGACAGACGTTCGCCATTGCGGGCCTGCTCAACAACACGCTGACGAACACGATGTCGAAGATCCCGGGCATCGGCGACATTCCGATTCTCGGCAACCTGTTCCGCAGCAAGGCCCACCAGAAGAACCAGACCGAGCTCGTTGTCATGATCACGCCGGTCATCATCAAGCGCGGCCAGATGGGTGCGTCGGAGGGGCTGCCTTCGCTGATGGCGCCCTATCTCGAACCGCCGACGAAGACCTTCCCGACTCCGGCCCCCTATGTCGGATCGCCCCGGTTCCCGCCGACCCAGCCCGCGCCGAAGGGTGCGGCGACGACCGCGCCGTCCAGCGTAGTGCCCGAGCCGAAGGCCACGCCCAAGTCCGCTCCGGTGCAGGCTGAGAAGCCGGTGATCGAGAAGCCGGTGACGCGTCCGATTCAATCGTCGGGCACGCTGCCGCTCGCAGCCCCGGCCACCGCGGACGCTCGTCCAGTCCAGGCCGCGGCGCCCGCGCCGGTGCATGCGCCCGAAGCTCCCGTCGCCAAGCAGCCCGCACCTTCTGTTGCGAAGGCGCCCGCAGCTCCCGCAGGTCCCTCGAAGGCAGAGCTGAAGGCGGTCGAACAGCAGCGCGCCAAAGAGAAGGTCCAGCAGAAGAAGGCGGCTGACGAAGCGGCCAAGCAGAAGGCGGCCGACGACAAGCGCAAGGCCGAACAGCAGAAGGCGGCGCAGCAGAAGGCCGAAGAGGATCGCCGCGCAGCCGAGAAGCTCGCGAAGGAGCGTGGGGCGCGCGAGGCGGAGGTTGCCCGGAAGAGTACCGAGGCGTCGCGCCGTCAGGCCGAGGAAGACGAGAAGCGCGACCAGATCCTCGCCGACGCGGCCGCGCGACTGGAGCAGGCGCAGGCCGCGTATCAGGCCGAGGTCGACAAGGCCAAGGGCGGCACCGGCGACGGCGGCGTGCGGAAGTCGGCTGCGGCGTCGGCCCCCCGGCAGTAGAACACACGCCTCCCGCGGAAGTCGGGTTGATCGGCGGAATCAGGAAACCATGGCACAACTGGCAGCATCGATCGTCACTCACGACGAAGAATTCAAACGACACACGTCGGCCCTCCTCCGGGCCGGCGGGGTGCCGGTCGGTATCGTGGATGCCCGTTCCATCGGCGAAGGGGCGCCCCCCGACGTCGTCGTGGTGGACATACGCGGTGATGCGTCGTCGGGGATGGCCGCGATCGAGCGGCTTCGCGCGAACCATCCGTCGGTCGGCATCTTTGCCATTGCCGCCAGCCCCGAGCCGGACCTGATCCTTCAAGCGATGCGCGCAGGCGCAAACGAGTTCTTCCCGTGGCACCCCGGCGGTGCGACACAGGCTTCACGTGCGATGGAGGAGTCGTTCCACGGCGCCGTCCGCCGCACCGCGGCGCGCCAGGCCGCCGCGACCGCCGGCGCCAGGCAGCCCTGCGTGACGCAGGCCTTTCTCGGCGCCAAGGGTGGCGCCGGGACGACGACGGTGGCCGTCAACTGCGCCGTCGAACTGGCCCGGCTCTCGAAGAAGCCGACGGTCATCCTGGACCTCAAGCCGTGCCTCGGCGAGGTCGCGCTGTTCCTCGGCGTCCGTCCCCGATTCACGGTCCTCGACGCGATCGAGAACCTGCATCGCCTCGACAAGGACTTCCTCCGGGAGCTCGTCTCGAAGCACAAGTCGGGACTGGACATCATCGCCGGGTCGGAACAGTTCGATCGCCCCAACGCACAGGACGCCGGTGCGATCGAAGAGCTGCTCCGCGTGCTCTCGCGCACCTACGAGTACATCGTGATTGACGCCGGGAACATGATCAACGCCTGCGCGGTGGCTGCGCTGTATGCCGCGGACACGGTGTTCCTCGTGACCAATCCGGACGTGCCGTCGATTCGCAACGCGCAGCGGCTCGTGGACCGCGTCCGGCAGCTCGGCGCCGGCAGCGAACGCGTGAAGATCCTGCTGAACCGCGTGTCCGACCAGCACCTGATCGCTCCCAAGCAGATCGAGACCGCGCTCGGCCTCGGCATCTATCACGCATTCTCGAGCGACTACCGCACGGTCTCGACGGCGCTGAACTCCGGCGTGCCGCTCGCGATCGCGAACAATTCGGAGCTGTCTGCGCAGTTCGGCTCGTTCACCCGGCACCTCCTCGGCATTCAGGACGAGGTCAAGGCGGAGCCGGAGAAGAGACGCGCGTTTCTCGGCATTCTGTAAGCGGCGCCCGAACAACCTCGCCTGGGACGGAACCAACACATGAGCCTCTCATTGAATTCGCTGCCAATACCGGGCGCGCCCGTGCGGCCCCGCGTCGAAGCGCCCAGGCCGCAGTACCTGGAGCTGAAGGCCAACGTCCATCGCAAGCTCCTCAACCGCCTGAATCTCGAGGCGCTCGCGTCGGCGGATCGTCCCCGTGCGGAAGCGGAGATCCGCACGCTCCTGTTCGACCTCATCGCCGAAGAAGGCACGCCGATGAGCATGACGGAGCGCGAGGTGATCCTCAGCGACGTCATCGACGAGGTCTTCGGGCTCGGCCCTCTCGAGCCGTTGCTCCGCGACCCGAGCATCAGCGACATCCTGGTCAACACGTATAAGTCGGTCTACGTCGAGCGCGCCGGCAAACTCGAGCGCCACCCGACGACGTTCCAGGACGACAAGCACCTGCTCCGCGTGATCGACCGGATCGTCAGCGGCGTGGGCCGGCGCATCGACGACAGCTCGCCGATGGTGGACGCGCGCCTGCCCGATGGCTCCCGCGTCAACGCCATCATCCCTCCGCTCGCCGTGGACGGCCCGTTGCTTTCGATCCGCCGTTTTCCGGCCGAGCGCCTGAAGGCCGAGGATCTCGTCGCGATCAGGTCGATGACACGCCCGATGCTGGAGTTCCTCGAGCACTGCGTGCGCGCGAAGCTGAACATGCTGATCAGCGGCGGAACCGGCGCCGGTAAGACGACGCTGCTCAACGTCCTGTCCGGCTTCATTTCCGAGCGCGAGCGCATCGTCACCATCGAGGACGCCGCGGAACTGCAGCTGCACCAGGAACACGTGGCCCGGCTCGAGACGAGGCCGCCCAACGTCGAAGGCAAGGGCGCCGTGAAGCAGCGGCAGCTGCTGGTCAACGCTCTCCGTATGCGGCCCGATCGCATCGTCGTCGGTGAGACGCGCGGTGAGGAAGCCCTGGACATGCTGCAGGCCATGAACACCGGCCATGACGGGTCGCTCACGACCGTCCACGCGAATACGCCCCGCGACGCGCTGTCGCGAATCGAAACGATGATCGCGATGGGCGCGACGAACCTGCCCGAGCGCGCGATGCGCCAGCAGATCGCCGCCGCCATCCAGGTCGTCATCCAGCAGTCGCGCATGAGCGATGGCACGCGCAAGGTCACCAGCATCTCGGAGATCACCGGGATGGAGGGGGACGTCATCACCATGCAGGAGATCTTCCTGTTCGAGAAGCTCGGGGTCACGGAGGACGGAAAGGTCATCGGCCGCTTCCGCGCGACCGGCGTCCGCCCGAAGGCGTGCGAGCGCCTCAAAACCGCCGGCGTACACCTGCCGCCCGACATGTTCGAGGGCGTGACGGAGGTCCGCTGATGGCAGTCTTCATCCTCGTCTTCATTGCGTTCGCGCTGGGTGCCGCGCTCGTCATCGGCGGGTACTTCGGGGCGGTGAAGCTTCCCGGCCTGATGGCGCAGCGGAAGCTCGACAGCCGCCTGCTGGAACTGTCACAGGATCCCGAGCCAGAAGCCAAGACACTGTCACTGCTCCTGAAGGTCCAGCACGCGGGCCCGATGCCAGCTCTGGATCGCGCGATCGGCGAGACCGTGCGCGGATCGGCGATCGGTCGCTGGATCGATCAGTCGGGCGTGAAGGCCAGCATCAGCGGCGTCGTCGCCGTCGCGCTGTTCGCGGGAGCGATCCTCGGGTTGATTGCCGGCCTGATCAGTCACTCACAGTGGGGATTCATCGCCGGCGGGCTGATTGGATTCATGGTTCCGTTCGTGGTGCTGAAGGTCAAGCGTACGCGCCGGCTGCGCGCCTTCGAGGAACAGTTTCCCGAGGGGCTCGACCTCATCTCCCGAGCGCTCAAGGCGGGTCATGCGTTCGCGACGGGTCTCAAGATGGTCGCCGACGAGATGCCGGAGCCTGTAGGTCCCGAGTTCAGGAAGACGTTCGACGAGCAGAACTTCGGGCTGCCGATGAAGGACGCGCTCGACAATCTTTCGTTCCGGATGCCTCTGCTGGACGTCCGGTTTTTCGCGACGGCCGTGCTGATTCAGCGCGAAACGGGCGGCAACCTGTCCGAGATTCTCGAGAACCTTTCGTTCGTCGTGCGCGAGCGGTTCAAGATTCTCCGGCAGGTACGTGTCTACACGGCGCACGGGCGCTTCACCGGGTACGTGCTCCTGGCACTGCCGGCCGTTCTCTGCGTCGCGTTGACGTTCATCAATCCCGAGCACATGAACACGCTCTTCCGCGAACCCCTCGGCCGGATGCTGCTGCTCGGCGCGCTCGTGATGCAGACGATCGGATTCCTGTGGATCAAGCAGGTCATCAAGATAGAGGTGTAGTGTGACGATGTTCCTGCCCCTGCTCGCATTCGTGTTCGGCTCGGCCGTCATGGCCGCCATCGCGCTCGCGCTGATTCCAAGCCGCGCCGGCGCGATCGACCGTCGCATCGAGGAGCTCACGAGCGGCCGTGTCGAGGACGAGGTCCAGAAACCGAGGCTGCAGTCGCTTCTCGGCTTCATGAAGCGCGTCGGGGAGAAGGCTCCCCGCTCGGCCAAGGAGCTCGGCAGCCTGAGGCTCCGCCTCGTACAGTCGGGGTATCGCCGCGAAGAGGCGCTCACGATCTTCTTCGGCATCCGTATCGTGTTCGCGCTCTCGCTCTTCCTGCTCTTCTCGACGTCGTTCGTGATGAAGCCGAACCTGATGTTCGCGCTCGGCGGACTGGCGCTCGGCTACCTGCTGCCGGGCATGATCCTGGCGCGGATGGCGAAGCGTCGCGCTCACCGGATTCGGCTGGCTCTCGCAGACATGCTGGATCTGCTGGTCGTCAGCGTCGAGGCCGGGCTCGGCCTCGACCAGGCGCTTTCCCGGGTGGGCACCGAGCTGACGTTCGCGTACCCGGAGCTGTCCGACGAGCTTCGGCTGATCAACCTGGAGCTTCGCGCAGGGAAGGCGCGGGCTGAGGCGCTCCGCAACCTGGCGGACCGCACGGGAGTCGATGACCTGAGCGCGCTCGTCACCATGCTCATTCAGACCGACAAGTTCGGTACGAGCGTCGCGCAGTCGCTGCGCGTCTACTCCGAGAGCCTGCGGACGAAACGCCGTCAGCGCGCGGAAGAGGCGGCGGCGAAGACCGGCGTCAAGATGGTGTTCCCGCTCGTCTTCTGCATCTTCCCGGCTGTCTGGGTCGTGACCATTGGTCCCGCGGTGATCAAGTTCATTACCGTGCTGGGCCCGATTATCGACAATGTGAAGTGACGTGATGACCCTGATTGCAACCAACACCAACACCGGCGTGGTCGTGGCCGACAAAGTGTCCGTCGCGGACACGCACGCCTCGCGCGCCGTCGGCCTCCTGGGCCGCAGCGGCCTCGATCGTGGCGAGGCGCTGTGGATCGTGCCCAGCCGGGGGATCCACACCTGTGGAATGCGCTTCGCCATCGACGTGGTCGCGCTCGACGCGCGAGGGATTGTCGTGGACCACGTGTCCCGGCTGAAGCCCTGGCGCATCCGTCTGCCGCGCAAAGGCACCACCGGTGTGCTCGAGCTCCCGGCGGGCACGCTCGCCGCTTCGGGGACGATCGTGGGACACCGGTTCACGCTCACGCCATCAGACAGTCACCAGACCGGTGACGACGGCCGGCAGGCGCCAGACGCTGTCCGGCGCTCGGAGGACCAATGAGTGCAGTGACCGTGGCCGAAGCGCCGGCGGGTGTGAAACAGCCGTTGCCGCCGCCGCCTCCCTCGACCATCGCGGAGACCGGCCTGCACCCGGATACGCTGTCACAGCTCCTGCTGAAGACGCTCATCGGCGGGGAGTCGAGCGGGACGACGCTGGCGGACAGGTTGCGGCTGCCGTACTCGGTGCTCGAATCGCTCGTGCAGCATGCGCGGATCGAGAAGCTCATCGAAGTCCGCGGGACGACCGGCGTCGGGACGGCCGGCTATCGTTACATCCTGACCGATCTCGGCCGCGAACGGGCGCTGCAGTTCCTCGACGTCTGCCGGTACGTGGGCGCGGCGCCCGTGCCACTGTCGCAGTACACCACTTACGTGCGTCAGTGCATGGCCGCACGGCCCTACATCGATCGTGAGCTGCTCACCACCGGGTTCGATCAGCTGATCGTGAACAAGGCGATGCTCGACCAGCTCGGGCCGGCGGTGAATTCCGGGAAGTCACTGTTCATCTACGGGAAGCCGGGCAATGGCAAGACCGTCCTGGCGGAAGGTATCGGCCGCGCGCTCGGGAGCGCGATGTACGTGCCGCACGCCGTGGACGTGGACGGCCAGGTCATCACGATGTTCGATCCGATCGCCCATCAGCCGATCGCGGGCGAGGCCGAGTCCGTCAGCGTCATTGCCGCGGCCGCCCAGGATCGGCGCTGGGAGAAGGTCAAGCGTCCCGTCATCGTGGTCGGTGGAGAACTGACGCTCGAGATGCTCGACCTGACGTTCAACCCGATTGGACGCTTCTACGAAGCGCCGATTCAGTGGAAGGCCAACGGCGGCGTCTTCGTCGTGGACGACTTCGGCCGCCAGCGCGTGCCTGCGCGGGATCTCCTGAACCGGTGGATCGTCCCGCTCGAGAGCCGCGTGGACTTCCTGACGCTGCACACCGGCCGGAAGTTCGAAGTGCCGTTCAACGTGCTGATCGTATTCGCCACGAACCTGCAGCCCGCGTCACTCGCCGACGAGGCGTTCCTGCGCCGCATTCCCTACAAGATTCTCGCGCAGAATCCGACGCTCGACGAGTACTGCCGGATCTTCGAGCTGAACTGCCGCAAGCGGGGTCTTCCGTTCGATCCGGTCATGGTCGAGTACCTGCAGCGCAGCTACTACCAGCCGCGCCGGCTGCAGATGCGCGCGTGCCATCCGCGCGATCTGATTGAGCAGGTCGTCGACATGTGCCGCTACCAGAGCCGCGCCCCGCTCATCACGCGCGAGCTGCTCGACGCCGCGTGCACGAGCTACTTCATCGAAGAAACCGGGTCGCAGGGATCAGAAGCATGAAGCGCCTTGCAACCCCGGCGATGCCGCACACCGACACGCTCAGCGTGCCACGGTTTGCCGCCGTCGGCGACGCCATTCCCGGACTGCGACTACCCCTGGGAGACATCCTCGCCAGGGCGGTCATCATCGTGCTGTTCACGATCATGGCCGTACGGCTCGGATCGGACTTCATGCAGTCCGGCCGCGTGACGGGACTGCTGCTGCTGGCCAGTGAGGCGCTCGTCGTCGTTCTGACCGTGCTTCGCCGGCCGGCCGGCATCGTGGACCGCAGCGTGCGGGCACGCATGCTCACGGTCGTGTCACTGATCGGTCCCGTGCTCGTCACGCCCGCGTCGATTCCCGCACTCCTGCCCGAGCTCACGACGGTGACGGTGTCGGCGTGTGGTCTCCTGGTCGTCATCGTCGGAAAGCTCTCGCTCGGGCGCAGCTTCGCCCTGATGCCCGCCAATCGCGGCGTGGTGTCCACGGGGCTGTACCGGGTGGTGCGTCACCCGATCTACATGGGTTACCTGGTGACACACGTCGCGTTCTGGGCCGCGAATCCGACCGTCGGCAATCTCGTGATCCTCGTCGCCGCGGACATCACACTCCTCATCCGGGCGGTCTGTGAAGAGCGGACGCTCGCCAGGGACGCCGCGTATCGGGAGTACCAGCAGGTCGTTCGCTGGCGCGTGCTCCCCGGCGTGTTCTAGCAGCCTGTTCCCCCGCGCTTTTCAAATCTGCGCGCACCTTCACGATCATGTCATCGACGACGGTCAGTTTCCCGGCCGCCGGTACTGTAAGTCACTGGCTGGTATGTGGATACGCCAGGTTTCGCAGTGGCAGCGGTGTTGCTCTTGGTCAGGAGAGATCATGATGCTGACTTTTCTTTCACGCCGGCTGTTCGCGCGGCTGCGCAATCGCGATGGGGCCACCATCCTGGAGGCGGCCTTCATCACGCCGCTGCTGCTGCTCCTCACGTTCTCGATCGTCGAGTTCGCGTCGATTCTGTATTGCCATCTGGCGCTGCAGAACGGCGCGGCCCAGGCCACGCGCTTCGCCGTGACGGGCAATGTGACCGGGACGATGTCGCGGGTGGACTCCATCAAGAGCGCGTTCAGGACCGCCACGCCCACCCTGACCGTGCCGGACTCGGGCTTCACCTTCAGCCATCTCGCGGTCAAAGGGACGGCCTTTGTGCCCGGCACCGGCGGGCCTGACGAAGTGGAGCGGCTGACGGTCAGCTATAAGTGGCAGCTGTTCACGCCCCTGCTTCGGCCGTTCTTCACGAACGGCGAGATCCGGCTTCAGGCGGAGTCCACGATGAGAAACGAAAGCGACCCGCGATGAGCCGTAGAGACACCGTTCTCCGCAGGCTGGCGAGCTCGAGCGGCCAGAGCGTCATCGAATTCGCGCTCGTGATGCCGATCGTCGTCGTGCTGGTGCTCGGCGTCATCGAGCTCGGGTCTGCGCTCCAGGACCAGCACCTGATCACGAAGCTGACGCGTGAAGGATCGAACCTGATCTCGCGCGACACGACGGTGGAGGATGCGGCAACCGCCCTCAGGCTGATGACCTCCGCGCCGGTCAACTTCGAGAACGGATCCTCGAAGATGATCTTCTCGGTCGTCAAGCGGGGCGCGACGACCGGGTCCCCCAACTACGACAAGATGGTGCTCTACCAGCGATACGTGTACGGGTCGTTCGCCGGGGTGAGCAACATCAAGATTGCCGGCGGTGGCTCCTTCGGCGGCGCGCCCGACTACGCGGCGGCGAGCTCGGACAGCAACACGGGCCTCCAGGTCACGAATCTTCCGGCCAACCTCGTGTCCGTCAAGGGCGGGATGATCTACATCACCGAGATCTTCACGAAGCACACGATGCTCACGCCGTTCGACCAGTTCGGCGTCACCGTTCCGCAATCGCTGTACTCCATCGCCTATTTTTAGCTGGCGCACCCGGATGGCTTCCGAAAGGCTGCGGACATGACCAGACAGAAGTTCCAGATCTCGAACGAGCGCGGTTTCGCGCTGATCTACATCGCCGTCACGATGGTGACGCTGCTGCTGTTCACCGGGCTGGCCGTCGACAGCGGCCGCGCATACGTGGTGAAGGCGCAGCTGACCAAGGCGGTCGACGGCGCCGCGCTCGGGGCCGCGCGCATGCTGAACAGCGGCAACCCCAAGGACGAGGCGACGAAGATCTTTCACCAGAACTTCCCGGCTGGCTACATGGGCACGAAGTCGGCGCCGGATCCTGCGGCGGCGGCGGACTTCTTCGCGCTGCAGACGATCACCGCAAGCGGCGTGAACATCGTGACCGTCACCGCGACGGTGACCATGCCGACCACGTTCATGCAGCTGGCGAACCAGAACCAGGTCATCGTCAGCAGCACGGGTCAGGCCACGCGGCGGATGGTCGACCTGTCGCTGGTCCTCGACGTGTCGAGCTCGATCGGATCCAAGTGGCCCGCCGTCAGGGATGCCGCGAGGACGTTCATCGATTCATTCGACGCGGTCGGCGACCGCCTGTCGCTCATCACGTATGGCAACGGCGCCCACGTCGTCGATCAGATGCGCTCCAGCCGCGGGTTCGCCAAGTCAACGCTCATCACCGACGTCCCGCAGACGCTCCCCGGCGGCAGTACCGCGATGGTGGAAGGACTCTACCGCGGGTGGGACGAGCTCAGGGCGGTGCCTCGCGGCTCGCAGTCGGGGCTGCGCGTCCTCGTGCTGTTCACCGACGGCGCTTCGAACAGCGTCCCTGGATTCTACGACTCGACGACGGTGGCCAAGGGGCTTCGGACGTACGACTTCCCGAAGAACCTTCCCGATCCCGACGGGCAGACCTGGAACAATCCCCAGATCAACGGGCTCTACGACACCGACTCCGGCGCCCAGACGGCGTTTCCGTCGGTGACCGTCGACGTGACGAACTGGAGCAGCCCGGCGTCGAGGGTCACGATGGCGAATGCGTCCGTGCAGTATCTGCCGGTCGGCACCCGCAGCGCCCACACGCACCATCGCAGCTCCGGGATTCCGACCTTCTTTCCGCTGCAGGTGTCGACGCTGACCGTGAACGGCACGCGTCAGGATATGATGCGGCCCCTCCGGAACCGGAACGCGGGGAACAACAGGTTCCCGGCTGAAGTCTGGAACATCAACAACGCCGCCAGGAACCTGCTGGAAATCATCGCCAATGACGTGCGCGACGACGATGGCGACTATCCAATCCGCATTTACACCATCGGCATGGGCGACCTGGTACAGTACAACCTCGGGACCATGCCGGAAAAACCGGAAGACATCCTGAAGCGGATTGCGAACGACGCGCGGTCGCCGGATCACAATCCGGCGCAGCTGGAAGGAAAGTACTACTTCGCCAAGACCGAGGCTGACGTGAGCCCCGCGTTCCAGGCGCTGCAGAACCAGATCATCCGGTTGACGAAGTAAGCACGGCGACCGTCGCGCCGAGGTGCGATCCCGGCGCATCGTCGAAGGCGGCGACGAGCGGGTGGCGCTCGAGCGCCGCCTGGACCACTCCGCGCTGCACCCCCGTGCCGCGGCCGTGGATCAGCCGGACCTCGCGCAGGCCGGCCGCATGCGCCTCGCGGATGTACTCGTCGACGACCGACGGAATGTCGCGCGGATGGAACGGGTGAAGGTCGAGCGAGTGCTCGATGGGTACGTGGTGCGGATGATTCGCAGCGTCCGACACGGGCGTCACACCGTCGCCGGTGTCCCCTCGGTTTTCTTGTCGTACGACGCGGTCACCACCGTGCTGATTCCGCCGCGCACGGAAAAGTCCCCCACCACCGTCATCCGCCTCGGGCTGCAGGCCTGGACGAGCTCGTCCAGAATGCGGTTCGTCACCGCCTCGTAGAAGATCCCCTCGTTGCGGAATTCGACCATGTAGTACTTCAGCGCGCGCAGTTCCAGGCACGCGACGTCGGGGACGTACGTAATCACGATCTCGCCGAAATCGGGAAGACCCGTCTTGGGACAGACCGACGTGAACTCCGGGCAGCGAATCTCGATCTCGTAGTCCCGCCCGGGTTTCGGGTTGGGAAACGTCTCCAGCGTCGTGCTCGCCATGCACAAAATTGTAGCATTTACGGCCGTTTTTTCGCCTCCGGCCCCGTACCGTCATTGACACCGCAAAACACCGCGGGCTAGGATGTGGCTCGATTCCACCAGTCGGCTCGAGTGTTTCCCGTTCGCGATTGCGATCGAAGGGGTGTCACACTTTCGCCGGAGGGCACAATTTCTCCGCTGCCGCCGCACGCGCGCACGGCCGTTATGCGGGTCTTACAGAGCGCGCCAAAGCAAGGGGAATAGCCGATGGCAGAGGCCCGCAGGATGGGCAAGTCCGAACTCTTTTCGCATTTCGCGGATCGCTTCGAAGTGAAGCGGACGCAGGCGCGGGAGTTCTTCGACGAGTTGAACACGCTGGCGGAGAAGGAGCTGAAGCGCTCAGGGGAGTTCGTGCTGCCAGGCATGGTGAAGCTGGTGGTCCAGAAGCGCAAGGCGCGCATGGGCCGCAATCCTGCGACGGGCGAGGCGATCAAGATACCCGCCAAGACCGTCGTCAAGGCACGCATCGCGAAGCAGCTGAAAGACACGGTCCTGCCGAAGAAGTAAGCGCGCGTCATTCCATCGCCGGCCCTCTGGCGCCGCCTCACGGCGAGCTCCCAGAGGGCCGTTGTTTTTTGGGAGGATGCGTCGCGACAGCCGCGCCGAGGACGGGCGTCGGCGAGGGTCCGGGTTCTAACCCGCGACGAGCATCGGACGTGCCTGCGTCCGCGGAAACTCCAGCACGAACGTGGTGCCCTTGCCGACTTCGCTGGCCACCGAAATCTTTCCACCAAGCTGCTCGACGATCTTCTTCGAGATCGCCAGACCCAGGCCGAGCCCGCGCCGCTTGGTCGTGACGAAGTCCTCGAAGACTTGCGACAGGCGCTCCGCGGGGATGCCGCAGCCCGTGTCGTAGATGCGGACCTGGACGCTCTCGGCCTGCGCCTCGGTGGCGACGACGATGAGCCCGCCCGGCGCGGTGGCCTGGATGGCGTTCAGAATCAGGTTGCGGTAGACGCGCCCAAGAGCGAACACATCGCCTTCGATATAGACCGTGTCGGGCGTCAGCTCGGTCCGAAGTGTGAGGCCCGCCGTTTCGGCGTGCTGCTCCATCGCTTCGGCGGCGTCGCCGACCGTACGATTGAGATCGAGCGCGAACCGCTCGAGCGGAATGGGGCGCGCGATGTTCCGGAGGTCGTCGAGCACCCGCTTGACGATCACGAGCTCGCGTTCGACCGTCTTCCTGAAGGTCTCGCGGTACTCGATGTCCTCGTACATCTTCTGAATCAGCTTGCAGCTGTTGCCGATGTTCTGAATCGGGTGCGACAGGTCGTGGACGAGGCCGGCGGCAATCCGCCCGAACATCGCCTGGCGTTCCTGCTTGCGAACGTTCTCCTGCAGCTCCACGAGCCGATCCGCCATCGAGTTGAACGCGACACCGAGCTGGCCGATTTCGTCCTGGCCGGACGGCACGACGCGCTCGTCCATGTGTCCGTCGGCGATGGCGCGTGTCACGCGCGTGAGCGCGAAGATCCGCTGGATGAACGACCGCCCCCATAACCAGCCGAGCACGATCGTGCCCAGCAGCGCGATCCCGATGGCCGCCAGGAGTTGCCGCTCGAGGCGGTGGGTCACTTCGAAGGCGTCGCTCGTCGGCTGCTCGACGAGCACGGTCCACTGCGGATGTCCGACGCTGGCCGCGACGGCCAGCAGCTGTTCGTCCCGTTCGTTGGTGAACGTGACGGACTCGATGACGGGGTTGGGCTGTCGCAGCGCCTCCGCGAGCTTCTGCTCGGCGGGCGCCGCGTCGCCGGCGATCCTGTTCTTGTCGTTGGGATTGCCGTGCGCGAGCAGCTTGGCCTGCTCGTCCAGCAGCAGCGCATAGCCTTCGTTGCCGACCTTGATCTTGTCGACCGTCCGCCAGAGCTCCTCGAGCGAAATCTCCGCCACGAGCCAGCCCGGGGTGTCGCTGCGCTCCAGCAGTTGTACGGAGAGCGTGGTCGTGGGGAGCGCGTCCAGATCGATGTGCGGGGTGTCGACGAAAAAGGTCCCGCGCGCCGTGTCGCGCGCACCAACCGATTCCGGTATCTGCAGCCGTGACCCCTCCGGACGGCTCGTGGACACGACGCGCCCGGCGGCATCGAAGAGCGAGATCTCCCGGAACTCCGGGAAGTCGAGCACATGGTTCCGCAGGATGCGCGCGCGCTGCCACGACGCGAGCTGCGTACCCTGCAGCTCGAGACCGATGGACGTCAGGACCCTGACGTTGTTGTCGAAGTACTGGCTGATGCGCATCGCAATCTGCTGCGCGACTTCCTTGTTGCCCCTCCTGACGGACTGCTCGGTGCCGCGGCGAAGCGATTCGACCGACACCAGTCCGTAGACGAACAGCGGCAGGACCGCAGCCGTCGCGATCAGGAGGACGAATCGAGACGTGATGCCGCGCTTCACCGCCGGGCCTTCAGTTGCGGCCCCACGTGAAACTGCCACAGGTTCGCGAGCACATCGGGGTCCGTCTTGTCGCCGATGTCGAATCGAGCGTCCACCGCACGCGTCTTTTCCGTCCAGACGAGAAACGCGGCCGGCACATCTTCATAGAACCGCTGGCGCAGGTTGGCCATGGCGATCCTGACGTCGCCGTCCAGGTATGAGTGACGCAGTTCCTCCAGGGCGGCATCCGCACCCTGGTAGCCCGTTGACTGCATGCCCCCTGCGCTGTGCCAGAACTGGTAGATCCGGTCGAAGGACTTGCCGCTAGTCATCTGGAACACATAGGAGTCGAAGTCGCCCGTTCCCGCCCGCCTCTGTAGCGTCCTTTCGTCAGCTGGCGTCACAACCAGATCGATGCCGACTTCTTCCAGCTGCCGCTGCAACAACACGGCGATGCGTTCAAACTGAAAGTCCTTGTTGTAAAACAGGCAGCTGATCTGAAAGCGGCTCGCCATCGTGTCCGGGCTTGTCGACGGCCGCACCGGAAATCCCGCGCTATCGAGCCGTGCCCGCGCGGCGGCAGGATCGTGCGCATATCCTTTCGCGGCGATGTTGTACGCCCAGTGCTCGGGCCAGACGGGATCGTCGGCAGTTCGGGCATGGCCACGCATCGCCTGCCGCACGATTTCCTCGCGATCGATCGCCTGGACGATGGCGCGCCGCACCTCCACGTTTTTCAGAATGGGGTGAAGCACGTTGAATACCAGGGGGAAGTAGTACGGCTGTATCGATGGGAGGGCCTTGAACTGGGCAGCTCCCTCGAGGAACTCGACCGACTCGGGGTTGACTTCCGGCACCATGTCCACCGCACCGCGCATCATCGCTGCGAATACCGCGCGCTGCGTGTCGAAGAACGTCACCTCGACACGGTCGATTCCGGGAGTGCCCCGGTAGTAGTTGGCGTTCTTCTCCGCGAGGAGCGTCGGTTCCCGGGAGATGATTTTGAACGGGCCCGTCCGGACCAGCGGGTGGTCCTTGTCAACGATGAGCGCGCCTGCGATGGCGTCGACGAGGAATGAATCCGGGCGGCTCAGACGGAAGATCAGCGTGCGCTCGTCTGACGATGTCTCGATCGAGGTGAGATAGCGGAAGCCCTCCTGATCGCTCGGGAGTTTCTTGCGGAGGATGGCGGCCACTGCAGGAGCGGTGACGGGCGTGCCGTCGTGAAACTGCACATCCGGGCGCAGCACGACCGAGAGCCCCCGTCCGCCGTCGAGCCAATTCCACGACGAGGCGAGGCGCGGCACAGCCCGGCCGTGCCAGTCCAGCACGAGCAGCGGCTCCGCCGACAACATCGACGTGTATACGTCCAGGGTCTCCACCGTCTGCGCCGTGCCGAGACGCAGAATGTGGGAGCCCGTCTGAGGTGGTGGTGGCCTCGTGCACCCGCCAACCGACGCCACTCCTCCGGCGAGCGCGGCGAGGCACAATGCGGCGACAGGGCCGAGGCGCCGCGGATGGAGCCGCACCGGGACGACGAATCTCGTCTGCATCGATGGCCAGGCCATTTTCGCTGGGTTCACGCCCTAAGGCGTCACTACCAGCTTACCGGTAATATCGACTCCAGGAGCCAGAAACCGGAGACCTGCGCCATCCGCCGATTTCTGGCTATTTCCGGGGTTCGGGCATCTGTTCGACCATCCACGCGCAGCCGCTGTGGGGCAGGGGCTTCTTATCGGCCTTCTTGACGATCTGGATTTTCATGTCGGTAATCTCTATTGAACGGGTGGAAGGACGGGTTACTTCCTGGGCTCGGGCATCTGTTCGACCATCCACGCGCAGCCGCTGTGGGGGAGGGGCTTCTTGTCGGCCTTCTTGACGATCTGGATTTTCATGTCGGTAATCTCTGTTGAAGGGGTGAAAGGACGGGTTACTTCCTGGGCTCGGGCATCTGTTCAACCATCCACGCGCAACCGCTGTGGGGGAGGGGCTTCTTGTCGGCCTTCTTGACGATCTGGATTTTCATGTCGGTAGTCTCTCTGTTGAATGGTGTGGAAGTGACGGGTTACTTCTTTGGTTCGGGCATCTGTTCGACCATCCACGCGCAGCCGCTGTGGGGGAGAGGCTTCTTGTCGGCCTTCTTGACGATCTGGATTTTCATGGTTCTGTCCTTCTAGTAGTTGTGGATGAATGTGAACTGCCGTCGCGCGCTGTTCAGCGCATGTGCTCGATGACGACGTCCACGAGCCAGGGGCGCAACGTGCCCTTTTTCTTGCCCGCATCCTTCATGTCGCTTTTCATGACCGCTCTCTTTCGTGTTACCGCTTGAATCGAGTTGCTAGTTGATGGTCGCGCCGGCTGCCGAGGCGGCATCGCGTGCGAGAGACAGAACGCCCGCCTCGAAGCTGCCTTTGTGGCAGTTCGGACGGTTCATGTCGCCGAGCTCCGTGTGGGCGGCGACCGAGCAGCCTCCCGCGCAGACCGGGATGAACGCGCAGTCGTCGCAGTCCTTCCAGGCGGCCAGCTGATCGAATCTCGAGGCCGCCTGCTCGCGCCGTTCGTCCCGGCGCCCGTCGATGTGCCCCGTCGATTCCGTGGCGTCCCCCGTGAACCCGGGGCACGCGTAGAGCGCGCCGTCAGGCCCGATGGTGTGCGCGTGGCGGCGGTGGATCTCGCAGGGACCCATGTGGACGCCGTCCACGGTCGGGAACCCGCGCTTCTTCGTTTCGTCCCGAAGGAACGACATCTTCTCGTCGAGGAAGTTGCAGTTGTCGCAGATGCTCGTGCCGCCGCCCGCGGACGTCATGCAGGTGCCGTTCAGCGGCTTGCTGCCCGCGCCGACGACGGTCAGCGGGATGAAGCCTTTGGGCTGCTTCGGCTTGGGCTCGCGGATGACCGGCTTGAAGGCGACGCGCGCGATCTTGTCGGCGAACTCCTGCTCCTTGAGGAAGTCGAGCAGAGCGGGGTAGCTGTCGACCGAGTCCTCGTCGAAGTTGCCGCCGATTGAAATCCGGCACTTCCCGGCGACCGCGCGGACGTTCTGAATGATCTTGTCGAACGTCCCCTGGCCGCCGCGCAGTGGACGCATCCGGTTGTGCGTGTCGTGATCCCCGTCAAGCGTGACCTTCACTGCATTGAGACCGTACGGGGCGAGTCGATCCACGACCGTCGGCGTGAGCAGCAGCCCGTTCGTGATGACGTTCACGAGCATCCGGACGCCCCGGGCCTGCGAGGCCTTCCACAGCCGCTCCGAGAGGTAGTAGGCGACCGGCAGGTTCAGCAGCGGTTCGCCGCCGAACAGCGTCAGGACGAAGCTCTCCGGCTTGAGCGTATCGAGCCGTTCCTCGGTCCAGACCGCCACGCGCTCGGCTGTTTCGAGCGTCATCTTCGCCGCGGTCTTGTTGTAATCGCCGTGATCGCCCTGGAAGCAGTAGTCGCACGCGAAGTTGCACTGGAGCGTCGTCAGGACGGTGACGCGGAGCTGGTCCTCGCTCTCGCGCAGGTCGCGGAACCACTGCTCGATGTGGACACGCTCGGACTCGCGGTCGTCGACGATGAAGCCCTGGTCCGAGAGCGTGGACAGCGCATCGCGCTCGCCGGCGGTGAGCGCCGCAGGCTCGGCGGTCCCGATGCGATCCAGAAGGGCCGCCACGTCGCGAGAAACGATCAGCTGCGCATCCGTGAATGTGTTCATCAGGAACACGTCGTCGCGGAGCCCGGCGTTCTCGAGCGGTACGCGGACGTTGAACATCGAGGGTTGCATTGACTCTCCTTGGGTAGAACCGATGATCTGGAACTGGTGTTGCGAGTGGCGGGCTCGAAGTGCGTCCAGCCGGCGGTTCCGTGTAGAGGAAATTGCAACGGATATTCCGGTGGGGCGACTCCTGTCCAAAGAGTCGCTTCAGCTGGGCTTGCCATTCGAAGGGACGCGTAAATACAGATCTGTCCAACTGACTCTATAGGACGTGGGGTAGTGGGCGGAAGCGGCTCACCGAGGGGAGTAGAACTGACTCGATCGGCCAATATGTTGGCCAGTTGAGTCAAGGAGTTGGCCTCACATCCGGGCGCTGGGACGACTGTGGTGGTCGCCGGTGACCGGCGATTCTAGCGTCCGGCGGCTGTCCGGCAGCGGCCGATGACGCCTCGCGCCGCGGTGATCAGGCGCCGCGCAGCTTCCTCGCGATATCCCTCAGATCGAGCCGGGCCATCTTGTGCTTCAGCGTGCTGAGCGGGATTCCGAGGTAACGGGCCGTGGCGGTCACGTTCCAGTCCGACTTCTCGAGGGCCCTCAGGATGAAGTTGCGCTCGAAGGTGTCGCACGCCTCCTGGAACAGGGCATCGCCGGTCGAGGTTCCGGAGTCCAGCTTGGCGAAGTGATACTCGAGCGGCAGGTCCTCATCCGTGATCCACTCCTTGTCGCTCACCGCGACGAGTCGCTCGATGAGGTTTTCGAGCTCGCGGATGTTTCCCGGCCACCAGTACCGACGCGAGAATCTTGATCGCCGACCCCGAAATCCCCCGCACCGGCTTCCGGAATTTGGTCTTGTACCGATCGAGGAAGAGGCGGGCGAGCTCAGGCAGGTCCTCGATTCGCTCGCGGAGCGGCGGCATCCGGATCGGGATGACGTTGATGCGGTAGTACAGGTCCTCCCGGAACCGTCCCTCCTTGACCGCCTTCTCGAGGTCGACGTTCGTGGCGACAACCAGCCGGAAGTGCGTCCGGATTGGCTTCGTCCCGCCCACCCGTTCGATCTCGCCTTCCTGGATGGCGCGCAGGAGCTTTGCCTGCAGGTCGAAACGGAGGTCGCCGATTTCGTCGAGAAACAACGTTCCGCCGGCCGCGAGCTCGAACTTGCCCAGCTGCTGCTTGTGCGCCCCCGTGAACGAGCCGCGCTCGTGGCCGAAGAGCGTGCTCTCCACCAGCTCGTGGGGAATCGCCGAGAGGTTGACCGCGATGAAAGGGGCGGAGCTCAGGCCCGATGCCCGGTGCAGCAGACGGGCGAGCAGCTCCTTGCCGGTGCCGCTCTCACCCAGGATCAGGACTGTCGCCGAGAGCTTGGCGACCTTCTGGACGAGATCGACGATGTCGCGGATCTGCCGGCTGGGGCCGATGAGGAACTCGCGCTCGCTCTGCTCCGCGACCTGCGCGCTGAGCGTGATGACCTGCCGGTTCAGATCCTGCCGCTCGCACGCGTTGCGGACCATCGATCGGAGCTCGTCGTATTCGAAGCTCTTGGTGATGTAGTGATAGGCGCCGTGCTTCATCGCCTGGACGACGGTCTCGACCTCGTTGATCGCCGAGATCATGATGCACTCGATGAGGCTGTAGTTCTCCTTGACGATCTTGAGCACGTCGAAGCCGCTGATGCCCGGCAGCCGCACGTCCAGGAGAATGAGATCGACGTCCTCGCGCTTGAGCAGCGTCAGCGCCGCTTCACCGGTGGCCACCATCAGCACGCGATAGTCCCGCTTGAGGATCGCGCCGATGGTGTCGCGCATCCCCTGATCGTCGTCGCAGATCAGGATGGTCTTCGAGGTCGCCATTGAAGATTGAAAGGGGCGATTGTAGCGCGTTTTCCACGGGTTCCTTCGCGCTTGTCCCTTTTCGTGATTCTTTAGTAAGGTAAGTTGGTTGTGCTCTCGTGGGTCGTCTCCGGCGTCGCAGTGCTGTTCGCGCTCACCGCGCTGGCGCTCGTCCGCCGCCTGGCTCGCCGGTTCGACTCGCTCACGCAGTCCTACTGGGAACTGAGATACGAGTACACGCGGCTCCGGTCCCGGCTGTCACGGCTCGATCCCGAGGACGGCCTCCCGGGAGCAACTGCGGACGGCCAGGCCGAGGAGTCCCGGGCGGAGGCGCTCTCTCCCGCCTCCCCGAGCGTGTCCTTCATCCCGCTGTCGACAATCAGGAAGAAAGACAAATAATGGCGAACGACTACGACGTCGTCGTGATCGGATCGGGCACCGGCGGCTATGTGGCCGCGATCCGTGCGGCTCAACTCGGCCTCTCCACCGCCGTGGTCGAACGCGCACCGGTTCTTGGAGGCACGTGCCTGAACTGGGGCTGCATTCCGACCAAGGCGCTCCTCGAGCACGCGCATGCGTTGAAGGTGGCGCGGGACTGGAAGGAGTGGGGCCTGACGATCGGCGAGGCAACGATCGGCCTCGACATGACGCAGGTGCATGCGCGCAAGGACAAGATCGTCAAGGGCCTCACCAGCGGGGTCGAGTTCCTCTTCAAGAAGAACAAGATCGACTGGATCAAGGGCAGCGCGCGGCTGGCGGGCAAGGGGCGCGTCGAGGTGACGGACGGGCAGCCGCAGACGATCACGGCGCGGCGCGAGATCATCGTGGCGACCGGCTCGCAGCCACGGAGCGTCCCGGGCATCGAGATCGATCGCAAGCGGATCATCACGAGCGACGAGGCGATCGGGCTGAAGGACATCCCGAAGTCGATCGTGATCATGGGCAGCGGAGCCGTCGGCGTTGAGTTCGCCTCCATCTTCCGGCGCTTCGGCAGCGAGGTGACGCTCGTCGAACTCCTCCCGAGAATTGTTCCCGTCGAGGACGAAGCCGTCTCCACCGAGCTCGAGCGATCGTTCAAGAAGCAGGGCATCAAGATCCTGACGGGCACGAAGGTCACGAGCGCGAAGCCCGGCAGCGACAGCGTCGCGATCGACGCGCAGACACCGGATGGGAAGACGGTCAGTCTCAAGGCCGAGTATCTGCTCGTGGCGACAGGGCGTGGACCGGTGACGTCCGGCCTCGGAGCGGAAGAAGCGGGGCTTCGCCTGGAGCGCGGTTACGTGCACGTCGATCGCGACTTTCGCACGAGCGTCCCCGGCATCTCCGCGATCGGCGACGTGATTACGTTCGACACACCTGGGCACCCGCAGCTCGCGCATCTGTCGTCTGCCGAGGGGGTGGCGCTGGCCGAGCGGATTGCGGGAAAAGACTCCGGGCGCATCAACTACGACCAGGTGCCCGGCTGCACGTATTGCGATCCCGAGATCGGCAGCGTGGGTCTGACCGAGAAGGAGGCGCAGCAGCGCGGCTACGACGTGAAGACCGGCTCGTTCAAGTTCGGCATCCTCGCGCGCGCACGCATCGCCGGCGAGACCGAAGGCTTCGTCAAGATCGTGTTCGACAAGAAGTACGACGAGATCCTGGGCGTGCACATGATCGGCCCCCGCTCGACCGAGCTCGTGGCGGAGGCCACCGTCGCGCTCCGGCTCGAATGCACGGTCGAGGAGCTCGTTCGCACGATTCACGCGCATCCGACCATGTCCGAAGCCATCGGCGAGGCCTCGCATGCCGCCCATGGCGCGGCGATTCATGCATGAACGAGCTATCAGCTATTAGCTATCAGCGATCAGCTGACAGCTGACAGCCGAGAGCTGAGAGACCATATGACCAACGTCATGATGCCCCAGATGGGGGAGTCGATCGCCGAGGGCACGATCGTCCGCTGGATCAAGAAAGTGGGGGACGCGATCGATCGCGACGAGCCGCTGTTCGAGATATCGACGGACAAGGTCGACGCCGAGATTCCGTCTCCGGTCGCCGGCGTGCTCACCGAGATCAGAGTGAAGGAGGGGGAGACCGTCGCGGTCAACAGCGTCGTGGCCATCATCGGGGGCGCTGATGAAGCGGCGGCTGCTCCACCGGTGGCTGCTCCACCATTGGCGGACACGCCGCCGGCCGACGGATTGCCCGAGGCCGCCGTGGGACAGGCGGAAACACCGAAAGCGGCAGTCAGCGTCCCGCAGGGTCTCGAGTTGCAGCCGAGTCAGGCGAGGGAGTCCGCGAGCCCGGAAGCTGCACCGACGCGAGAGGACCTCCGGCGTCAGAAGTCGTCTCCCCTCGTGCGCCGGATTGCGCGCGATCACAACATCGATATCGGCCGCATCAGGGGCAGCGGGTTGAGCGGACGCGTGACGAAGCACGACATCCTCAGCTTCCTGGAGTCCGGCCGCGCCGCCTCGCCCTCGCAGCGCGACGCCGGGGTCGCGCCCCCTGCCGGACCGATCTTCAAGCCCGGCGAGAACGTCCAGATCGTCCCGATGAGCATCATGCGCCGGAAGATTGCCGAGCACATGGTCCTCAGTGCGCGCACCTCGCCGCACGTGTACTCGGTCTACGAGGTCAATTTCGCCCGCGTCAGCGCCTTGCGGGAAATGAAGAAGGCCGAGTACGAGGCCGCCGGAGCCAAACTGACCTTCACCGCCTTCATCGCCAGGGCTGCGGTCGAAGCGCTCCGGCAGTTTCCCATCGTCAATGCCTCGATCGACGGGGACAACATCGTCTACAAGAAGGACATCAATCTCGGCATCGCGGTGGCGATCGAGAACGGGCTCATCGTGCCGGTCATCCGGAACGCGGACGAGAAGAGCCTGATGGCGCTCAGCCGCGCGATTGACGATCTCGCGAACCGCGCCCGTACGAAGAAGCTGAACCCGGAGGAGGTGCAGGGTGGAACGTTCACCATCACCAATCCCGGCGTCTTTGGCGCGCTCTACGGCCTGCCGCTCATCAACCAGCCACAGGCTGCGATCATGGGCATCGGGGCAATCGAGAAGCGCGCGATCGTGATCGGTGATGCGATCGCGATCAGGCCGATGTGCCACATCACGCTGGGATACGACCATCGTCTCGTGGACGGCGCTGACGGGGGCAGGTTCCTCGCCTTCTTCAAGGAACGGCTGGAGAATTTCGATGAGGCCTGGGTCTAGCACCCAACGATCGGACGGTGCGGGCGTGTCTTCGCTGCGTCCTCTCGAGATTCGACGGCTGGGTCTGGTCCCGTATGCCGAGGCGCTGGAGATTCAGAAGCAGCTCGTGGAGCGGCGCCGGGCGAACGAGATCGCCGATCAGTTGCTGCTCCTGCAGCACCCCGCCGTCATCACCCTCGGCGTGAAGTCACGCAACGACCGGTCGCACGTGCTCGAAACACCGGAGGGTCTCGCGGCGCGCGGCATCGACCTTGTCGAGACCGGCCGGGGCGGCGACGTCACGTATCACGGACCCGGGCAGCTGGTCGGCTACCCCATCATCGATCTCAATCCGGATCGCCGCGATGTGCATCGGTACGTGCGCGATCTCGAAGAGGTGCTGATACGGGCAGTCGCCGCATTCGGGATTACCGCGGGGCGCATGCCGGGTCTCACGGGTGTATGGGTGGGCGACGGCAAGCTCGCGGCGATTGGTGTGCGCATCGCGCGCTGGATCACGAGCCACGGGTTTGCGTTGAATGTCGGGACGAACCTGGAGCACTTCGGATTGATCGTCCCCTGCGGCATCACCGACAAGAATGTCACCTCCCTTGAAAGACTGACCGGAACGCCCCTGTCGATGGCCGACGTCGAACTGGCCGTCTGCCGCGCCTTTGCGGACGTTTTCGAGCGTGATCTCGTCCACTGACGAGTTGGCCGCGCTTCGGGCACCGGCGCCGTAACTCGATACGGACGAGCATCTTGCGCAGTGCTCCGGGCCTGATTCCTTCGAGAATGGCAAGTTATCGACGTCACGAGGAATAAAGGAATACCCGTCTGGTGTTTTCCCCCATGGAGGCCCCAGATGCGTCAACCGGAAGAGCAGGAATTGATTGTCAGGATGCAGGCGGGGGACATGACGGCCGTAACCGATCTCGCATCGAGCTATGGTCCGCGAATCCACCAGCTTGCGTTCCGCTATTTGAAGAACTGGGAAGATGCCGAAGAGGTGACCCAGGACGTGTTGATGAAGGTCCACCGGAAGATTGACGCTTTCCGCGGCGATGCGGCGCTCTCTTCGTGGATTTACCGGATCACATTCAATACCGCGATGTCGCGGTTGCGTAATGGGCGATTCCGGCGGCCGTTCGAGGTGTCCCGTCAGGAGACGCTGTCGACCGATGCCGTGACCGATCGCCAGCTGCCGCACGAGCCGGCCGACTGGTCATCGCTCGCAGACGACCATGTGCTGCGGGGCGAGATGCGCGAACGCCTGATCGGCGCGCTGACCCACCTGCCGGAGGTCTATCGAGTCCCCGTCATCCTGCGCGACATCAATGGGTTGTCGACCGAGGAGGCGAGCGCAATCCTGCGCGTCAAGCCGCAGACGTTGAAGTCGCGGCTCCACCGCGGTCGCCTGATCCTTCGAGAGCACCTCGGCGAGTTCGCCGGAGGCCTCGCCCTTCACAGTCGAGAATCAGAGAATTAGCTCTCAGCTGTCAGTTCTCAGCTATCAGCTCTCAGTGCTTCCTGGCTGACGGCTGATAGCTGACGTCTGATCCTCGAGCTTTCGGCTTCGCTTTCAGCTCTCAGCGCTTCCCGATAGGAAGTTAACTCACTCTCAGCTTTCAGTTCTCAGCTCTTTCCGAGCTGACAGCTGAAGTCTGATAGCTGATAGCCGTGTCGAGCCGAGTCTGTTCCTGCCGGGTCAGGGTCGGCTCGATGACCCGCAGCACGCCGTCCTCCCCCAGTTCCACGGGCATCGTGGCGGCCTTCCCGGGGCCGAGTGCCACGAAGCACGAAAACCTGCGCCGCGATCCGTTGACGATGGCTTCGACGATCCGCGAGGCCGCGGATGCGAGTGCGTACGGGCCAGGCGGCCAGAGCCCTGGAATGCGCGCCGACAGCGCGGCAATGGTGTGAGCAGCCAGGTGGCTGGAGAGGGGTTGCCCGAAGGCCGTGGCTTCCTCCCATCCGACCACGGCGGCGTGCGGCGGGACGCCGACGACCGTCAGCGAAACCTGGACACCGGATGCATCGACCGCCAGGCCCGTCAGCGCGCGCAACGCGGACTCGATCGCGAACGGGGCGGAGCCGAGAAGGCGCGACGCGCTGATGTGCAGTTCACTCACGGCGCGCGACACCAGGTCCAGCTGGCTTGCCCCCGCGAGAACGATCGGCGCACGCCCCTCCACTTTCGAGAGCTTCCGCAGCAGCGCGAGGCCGGCTTCGCCGGCATGTTCCCCCTGACCTCCCGCCTGATCCGCAAGGACGACGGCCGCCGCCCCGGCGGCTGACACAATTCCCGACGAGGCGATGACCCTCGTGCTGAACCCCTCCACCGGTCCGGACTGGACGATGTCGAGCGCCTTTCCGGCGGCGATCCGCTCTTCATCGTCTATCAGGCGCACTTCGCCGATGCGGTCGCGGGCGGCAACCTTGTGGGCAATCGCGCCACCGATGGGGCCTGCGCCGATGATGGCGATGAAAGACATTTCGTGGAACCTGTATTCTAGTGTCATGGCTCCGGACTCTCAAAAGCTGTCTGGCCGGGTCGCGCTCGTGACGGGTGGATCGCGGGGCATCGGCCGCGCGATTGCCGAGGCGCTCCTCGCTGCGGGTGCAAGTGTCGTGATTACCGGGCGCACGCAGTCGCACCTGGACGAGGCCATCGCACACCTGTCGCAGGGCGGACGCGGGGACCGCGTGCGCGCTGCCGCTGCGGACGTGAGCAAGGCTCCTGAGGCGGCCGGCGCGGTGACCGCCGCGGTCGAGGCGTTCGGCGGGCTCGACATCCTCGTCAACAATGCGGGAGTCGGTGTGTTCGCCAGCGTCGCCGATATGGACATCGAGCGATGGCACCAGGTCATCGGGACCAACCTCAGTGGCGTGTTCTTCTGCTGCCACGCGGCGATTCCCGTCATGCGGTCGCGTGGCGGAGGCTGGATCATCAACATCAGCAGCCTGGCGGGCGACAATCCGTTTATCAATGGCGCCGCCTACTGCGCGTCGAAAGCGGGGCTGAACGCGTTCAGCGAAGCGCTGATGCTGGAGCTCAGATACGACGACATCAGAGTGAGCTACGTTCAGCCGGGCTCCGTGGCGACGGCCTTCGGTCGCGATACCGGTGCCGGCGCGTCGGACTGGAAGCTCGCGCCCGAAGACGTGGCGGAGGTCGTGATGGATCTCCTCGCGCACCCGGCGCGCAGCCTGCCAAGCCGTGTTCAGATCCGTCCGTCGAAACCCCCGAAGAAGAGCTGAAGCTCCGGCAGAAAAGGCTGAAGGTTGAAGGATCCCGAGTCCCGAATCCAGACCCTGCCCCCCGTCGCGCATTACCACCTGGTCGAACGGATGGGTGAAAGTGCGCTGGGCGAGGTGTATCGTGCCCGCGACACGAAATTCGGACGCACCGTGGCCCTCAAGCTCGTGCCCGGCACCCTGCTAGCGGACGAGACCGCACGCAGAGATTTCGAGCGCGATGCCCGCGCGGCTGCAACGCTCTCACACCCGAACATTGCGACGTTGTTCGAGGTCGGGCAGTACGACCAGGGCTGGTATCTCGCCTACGAATTTGCAGCCGGCGTGACGCTTCGCGAGGAAACTCGAGGCGGGGCGGTGAGTGCTCGGCGCGCGGTGGAACTGGCGGTGCAGATTGCGGACGCACTGGCCGACGCCCATGCACAGGGCGTCCTCCACGGCGACCTTCGTCCCGAGACGATTTTCGTGACGAAGAAGGGGAGCGCGAAGATTCTCGAGCTCGGCATGGGACACTGGACGCGCGGCGGCCAGACGCGGATCCTTGCCGCGACCCGGCCGGAGTCGATCCCGGACAATGCGGCGACTACCGTCAGCTACATGTCACCGGAGCAGGCGGGCGGTGGCACCGTGGACGCCCGAACGGACGTCTTTTCCCTGAGCATCATCCTTTACGAAATGCTCAGCGGCCGGAACCCGCTCGCCGCACCAACCGCGGCGGAGACGCTCGCGCGGGTCGTGAGCAGCACTGCACTCCCGAAGCTGCCGGAGTCCGAGCACACGCCGAGTCTTCCAGCGATCGTGGCGCGCGGCGTCGCGAAATCCGTGGAGCGGCGATACCAGAGCGCAGCGTCGCTGTCGGCCGACCTGCGGCGCGTGGAGACGCTGATGGACGTCCGCTCCGGTGACAGAGCTCACCGCGATTTGCTGCGGACAGAGGACGAGGGCACTGGTTTCGGCGCCTGGTGGGGAATTGCCGCGGTCGCCATCCTCCTCCTGGCGCTGGCGTGGTGGGCGATGTCTTGAGGGCCGCGCCGTAGCCGCTTCGCGGCGCAAACGGCGGGATTCGGGACTCGGGACTCGTCTGCCGCAAACGGGTGGGACCAGGCCGTTCAAAGTGGGTCGACCTCTGAGCGGCGTGACACGCGAACGCACCAAAACAAGTCCGCAGACGTTCCTGCGGCGGCGCCGAGGAGTACGCGACCAGCGATCGGCAAACCCGGAGGATGAACAGTCGGCTCACCGGCGAGCGGCCAACCCCGAGCGACGCCGGTCCGTGAGGCACGCGCCGGAGGGCTTGTTTTGCCACGCCGGCGAAGCGGGAGACACACTTTGAATGGCCTGGTCCCGCCCTCGCCAGCGCCCAATTGCCATGCCGCGCTGTATCTGCCTCGCGGCGCAGGCGGCATCGGGACTCGGGACTCGGGACGCCGTATCCGCCTTTAGGCGGAAGGCGGCTGGGCACTGGAAACTGAAACGGAAGAGATCACCTCTTCGACGCGCTGAGCAGGATATCGGCAAGCCGGCCCGCAAACGCGGACCGCGCCATGACGTCGTCCATGCCGGCAGCGCGCGCGGACTCGATGAGCTCGGTGTGCACGTGGGAGACGAAGCCGAGCGTCCGAATTGAGGCGAGATCTGCATCACGCTTCATCGCCGCGACGGTCTCAATGGGGCTGGCCTTGGCGCTGTTCAGATCGAAGATCACCAGCGCAGGCCGCAGCGCCCGCGCCTGCGTCATGATTTCCTCGGGCGTGCGCGCGAAGGTCAGCTCGACGCCCGCGAGCTTCGCCGTTGTCCGGATTTTCGAGCTGAAGAGAAGATCGTCGACCGCGGCGAGAATCATCGACTGATGATACTCACTTCGCGGCCGTGCGGGGCAGGGCGGCAGCGGCTGCCGCGACCGCAGGACGCCGATTTCGCAGCGTCTCGTTCGGCGGCAGGTTGGCAGCCCCCGGCAGCGGCTCCGCGCGATAGAGCATCACCGTGTTGACGACGGCGGACACCAGGAACGCCACGACGAGCCCGGCCGTCCCGATGACACCACCGAGATCGAACAGGAGATAGTGGGTCCCGGCGATCGTCGCCTGATCGGACCACAACAGCCGCAGCGTGCCGATGGCCAGCAGGATCCGCAGCTCCGTCGGGCCGAACTTCCAGAACGAGATGCAGAACGTGCCCAGGGCATGCGCCGCAAGCGCGATCTGGATCATGACGAGGTAGTACGCCAGAAGAAAGCCCGCGCCGGCGAGCGGGCTCATGTGTCCGCCCAGAACGAGCCCCACGAAGATGAACAGGATGCCGACCACATCGAGGACGTGATCGACGTAGTACCCATACCGCGGACGCTCGTGGCGCCGGACCCGCGCAAGGGTGCCGTCCAGGCTGTCCCCGAACCAGTTGACGGCCAGGAGCAGCACGGCGCCGATGAGTGCGCCTGCAGAGCCGTTCCAGTAGCACAGGCCCGCTGCCAGCATCGAGACCCCCGCCAGGGCCGTCAGATGGTCCGAATTGACCGAACGGGGCATTCTCCCGGCCAGCCAGATCAGGCAGCGTTTTTCGATGGGTGCGAGCAGACTGGTCTGCACGCGGCCCGCTTCGTGGAATTGGTTGGTCGTCATCTCACTCTGCAATGCGAGAATGAAGGGCGGACAGGCTCATCAACCCATGATCATCGAGACGCGCGCGGTTCAGCCCTTCTTCAAGAACGGTTTCGTCCTCGGCTCCGAGAAAACCCGTGAAGGGATCGTCATCGATCCCGGGGACGAAGTCGGCGAACTGGTCGCGGCGGTGGCACAGCACCAGCTGACGATCCGCTACATCCTGCTCACACACGCCCACCTGGATCACATTTCCGGTGTCGGCGCGGCAAAGGCCGCCTTCGGCGCGCCGGTAGGGCTCCACCGAGACGACGAGTTTCTGTACGACGGAGTCGTGCATCAGGGAGAGATGTTCGGGTTGCGACTCGAGCCGCAGCCGAAAGTGGATTTCTACTACTCCGGCAAGGATTCGCTGACATTCGGCGAGTTCGCGGTCTGGGTCTACCACACGCCGGGACACTGTCCGGGCGGCGTCTGTCTGGCGGTCGGACGGGAGGACGAATCGGATCGCCAGCTCTTTGTCGGCGACACGCTCTTTGCCGGATCGATTGGAAGGACCGATCTCCCGGGAGGCGATCACGACATGCTCCTGCGTTCGATCCGCGAGGTGCTGTTCCAGTTTCCTGACGACACACCCGTATTCCCGGGGCACGGTGATCCGACGACGATCGGTGCCGAGAAGAAGGGGAATCCGTTTCTCTAGTCGTCAGACGCTATCGCGTGACGACAAGCTCGACCCGTCCGACTCCGAGCCTGTCGCCTTCCTTGAGTGACGCCTTCGTCACCCGCGCCCCGTTCACGAACGTTCCGTTCGTGCTCTCCATGTCCACGACCTCGAGCTCGGCGGCGCCCGCCGTCAGCTGGCAGTGCAGCCTCGACACCATCGCGGCATCGACCATGAACTCGGCGCCGGGGGAGCGGCCGATCGTTTTGATGCTGCCGGGCAGGATACGGAAGGTGAACGCCGGGTCGGCCTCGTCCGCCGTCTTGAGGAGCCACATCGGCTAGAGCTCCAGCACGCGTGGATGCACGACTTCACCGTCGCGCGTCAGGAGCGTTTCCCGCGTGATCTCGTCGTCCATGTTGATCGGGAGAGCCGCCTGCTGCGCACCATCCTTGCCGAGCAGGTGGGTGAGGAACGTGGTGATGTTCTTCGAGTACATCTGGCTCGCGTGATAGGGGACGAGCGTCGGCGGGTTGGAGGGGCCGAGGATCGTCACGCCGCGGTGCACCACGACCTCGTCAGGCCGGGTCAGTTCACAGTTGCCGCCGCGCTCGGCGGCCAGATCGACGATCACCGAGCCCGGCGCCATCGCTTCGACCATCTCGGTCGTGATCAGGATGGGCGCGCGCTTGCCGGGAATCAGCGCCGTGGTGATGACGACATCGCTCTGGGCCACGACTTTCAGCATCATCTCGCGCTGGCGTTTGTAGAAAGCCTCGTCCTGCGCTTTCGCGTATCCACCCGTGTCCTCCGAGTCGCCGGATTCGAGCGGCAGCTCGACGAACCTCGCACCAAGGCTCTGCACCTGCTCCTTGACCGCAGGCCTGACGTCGTATGCCTCCACCTTGGCGCCGAGGCGCCGTGCCGTGGAGATCGCCTGCAGGCCTGCGACGCCCGCTCCCATGATGAACACACGCGCGGGGGAGACGGTGCCTGCGGCGGTCATGAGCATCGGGAACATGCGCGGAAGCGTGCTGGCGGCAAGGAGCACCGCCTTGTAGCCGGCGACTGTCGCCATCGACGACAGCGCGTCCATGCTCTGGGCCCGCGTGATGCGTGGCATCAGCTCCATCGACAGCAGCGTCGCGCCTGTGGCCGCGACGGCGCGGACGCCCTCGGGTGCCCCCAGGGGATCCGCGAAGCCGATCACTGTCTGGCCGCGTCGGAGGAGGGCCGGCTCGCCTGGTGTCGCACGGACACGCAGCAGGATGTCCGACGTGCGGAACACGTCAGGCCGGCTGACGAGCGTCGCCCCCTGCGCGCGATACGCTTCGTCGGTGAATCCGGCAGCGGTTCCCGCGTCCTGTTCGATCGCTACCTCGAGCCCGGCTTTCACGAGCCCGGCGACAGCAGCGGGAACGACAGCGACGCGGGTTTCTCCCGGCCACGTTTCTTTCGGAACACCGACCTTCATGCGTGAAATCCTATTCGATCTGGCACGGCGCGCTATTTCTTCAGCCAGTCAATGATCGCCGTCGTGACCGCAGGGGCGACCTTCTTGTCCTTCAGACCGCCGTATTCGGAGACCTCCCCGGTCGTTGCCGGCACGAGGAGGTGATTGAGTCCCGGCAGATGGAGCAGTTCCACAGGGCCGGCCTTCTTGCGTGCCCGCGCGAGCTCGGCGAGCGTATCGGCATTCGCCGGAGCGACCTGCGTGTCGAGATCTCCCTGGATGATCAGGACGGGTTGCTTGACTCTGGGCATCAGTTTCGCTGGATCGAAGAGGAGGAAGCTTCGGAACCAGGTGGATTCCGCCTGTGCCCGTAGTTCCGGCGCAATGCCTTCCCAGCCCTTCTCCGCGATCACTGCGGCCTGGATTTTCTTCTGCAGCTCAATCTTCGTCTGCCGCTCGGCCTCCGGCGTCTTCATCACATCGAGCACATGACGCTGCTGATCGAGAATGAGCTCGCTCCCGGTTCGGCCGGGTGCCGCGATCAGGATGAGCCTCGATATCTTCTTCTCGCGCGCCGCCGCGAGCATGGCAACCGCGCCGCCTTCGCTGTGCCCGGCGACGACGACATTTCGCGGATCCATGTCCTTACGGTCTGACAGCCACTTGACGGCGGTCGTCAGATCATCCGCATAGTCCTGGAGCGTGGCGCGCTCGCTGCGCCCTCCACTCTGGCCCACGCCTCTCTTGTCGTAACGGAGAACCGCGAAGCCCTGCTGCGCAAGCGCTCCGGCGATTTGCGCAAAGATTGGAACGCCGGCGACCACTTCGTCACGCTCACCCTGTCCGGCCCCCGCGACCAGCACGACGGAGGGATGACGCAGCCGTCCCACGCCGGGCGGCATCGTGAGCGTGCCCGAAACGTTGAAGCCGGGACCCGGGATGATGACATCCGTGTCCGTCGGATTGCGAATGGGCTGCGTTCGCGTGGACACTCCGGCCAGATCGGATCGAATCAGCCTGATCCCGGCGGCCGGGATTTCCAGCCGCACCAGGCGGCCGCGCGTGTCCGTAGCAGCCGTGGCCTCCAGCGGTCCATCGGGGTTCTGGAACGTGAGCGCATACACCCTGGTCGCGAGCGGACCGGACGGACCGGCGATCTGCTCGTCGGTCGCTCCCTTGACGACCACTTTGATCTCGGAGGACGGCGCAACGTACACCGGGAGCTCCGTACCCGGCGCGGCTTCGGCGAGCCGTGCCGCGAGCACGACGTAGCCCGCATAGAAGCTGTTCGGAAGCACGATCGACCGCGCGGAAATCTGGTCGGTCTTGGACGTCGTCGAGCCGTTCTGGGTGATGACGTTCGCGGCTGTCGTCACGCCGAACGACGTCGTCAGCGCAAGGCTTCGTCCCGGCTGCATCGCTTCGATGTGGAGCTCGGAAGGCTGCCAGTCCGTGGCGTATCTGAGCTCGAACCGGTTCACCGTCACGTTGAGCGGAGGACCGAACTGCGCGGTCGAGGAGACAATCCACGTCGAGCCGGCCTTCGCGATCCGTACCTGCTCGGCGCCCACGCGCTTGCCACTCAGGAAGAGCGTGAACTCCGCATCACCCTCGATCGCTATCGACGAACCCTGGCGGGGCGGCTGCGCTGCGGCCGGTTGTGCGGCGTCCTGACGGGCGGCTGCGCTGGGACATATCGCCGCGCCCATTAGGAAGGCCAGTGACGCGACGATACAATAGCGGGACAACTGCATCCGCTCAGGATATCAGCAAGTTCCGTCATGTCTTCAGACGACCAGTACCGCGCCCTTCGGCATGGCGCAGGCCTCATCGATAGCTCTTCTGCCCACGGCCGCCTGCTGCTCGAGGGGGCCGACCGGCGTTCTTATCTGCAGGGGCTTCTCACCAACGACATCGCCGCCCTCACTCCAGGGATGGGATGCTACGCCGCGTACCTGACGGCGCAGGGACGGATGATCGCGGACATGCGCGTTTTCGAGCTCGGTGATGCGCTGCTCGTGGACCTCGAGGCAACGGTCACCTCGTCGGTGCGCGACAAGTGGTCGATGTTCATCTTCAGCGAGGATGTCCGCGTCGAGGATCGGTCCGTCGTCACCGCAGAGCTGGGCATTTATGGACCGCACGCGGCGCAGGTGCTGTCCGACGCGCTGACCGCGGAGCAGGCGACGCCGGCTCCATCGCCGGCGGGGCTGGAGTCGATGCCGGTTCTGGCATGCTCGTCCCTGGCTCTCCATGGCGGTGCGGCAATCGTGCTGCGCAGCGATGATGCCGGGGTGATGGGATTCGACGTCGTCATACCGGTCGAAGCGAAGGACGCGCTTCTCTCGCGTCTGATCGAGGCCGGTGCAGCCCTCGTGGACCGAGACGCAGTGGACGTGTGCCGGGTGGAGGCGGGGAGGCCCCGCTTCGGCGTCGACATGACCGAGGACACGATTCCGCTCGAAGCCGGCATCGAGGATCGGGCGATCAGCCTGACCAAGGGCTGCTATGTCGGTCAGGAAATCATCATCCGCGTGCTCCACCGTGGGCACGGGCGCGTCGCTCGACGCCTGGTCGGATTGTCCCTGGATCCTTCAGCCGAGGTGCCTGCCCGCGGCGCCGTGATTCGGACCGCGGATCGTGACGTAGGGGCGGTTACGAGCGCCGTGCGGTCTCCGGCGCTCGGGCGAGCGGTCGCTCTGGGCTACGTGCATCGGGATTTCACTGCACCGGGAACCGCCCTGAGCATCGGTGGAGCGGTCGCAACCGTCGCCACGCTGCCGTTTGTCTGACCTCGTCACGATGGCGGCGGGCCGCGGCGTGGGCCTGTTGTTCCGCCGCGTTGGACAGCCGGCGGTTGTCGGCGAGATGCTCGCCGGTGTGCTGCTCGGGCCTTCCCTGCTCGGCCACGCGTTTCCGAGCGTCGAGGCCTTCCTCTTTCCGGCATCGTCGATGCCGGCTCTTCAGCTGATCAGTCAGCTCGGGCGTCATTCTGTTCATGTTCGTCGTCGGGATGGAGCTCGATCTGGAGGGCCTGCGCCGTCGCGCGCGCGCGACCGTCGTCATCAGCAACGTCGGGATCGTCGTGCCTTTCTGTCTGGGAGCGCTGCTGTCGGCCTATCTCTACGCCGGGTACGCACCGGCCGGCGTCCCGTTCCCGACGTTCGCGCTCTTCAGCGGCATCGCGATGAGCATCACCGCGTTCCCCGTGCTGGCGCGAATCATCTTGGAGCGCGGCCTGGTCGGGACCCCCCTCGGGACGACCGCGATCGCCTGCGCGGCGATGGAGGATGCGACGGACTGGTGCCTCCTCGCTGCCGTCCTTGCCATCGGGCGCGGCTCCGGGATCGGCGGCCCTTTTCTCGCTGCGGCGTGCGCCGTTCTTCTCGGATGGCTTGTGCTGAAAGTGGTTCGCCCGAACGCGACCCGCATCTTCGGAGAGACGACGGACCTGGTGGCGCCGCCGGCCCTGCTCTCGATCGTGCTCGTCCTGGTGTCGTCGCCGCGCTCTTCACGGAGGTCATCGGAATCCACGCGATCTTCGGGGCCTTCCTTGCCGGAGTTGCCGTGGGGGCGCGGACAAGCTGCGTGAGCCGATTCGTCATGCCGTCGAGCCACTCTCTTCAGCTGTTCTCGTTCCGCTGTTCTTTGCCTTCTCCGGGCTCCGCACGGAAGTCGGGCTCGTGTGCGGCCTGGAAGGATGGCTCGTCTGCGCGGCCATCATCCTGACGGCCGTGGCCGGGAAGTTTGGAGGCGTGGCCGCGGCCGCACGATGGACGGGGATGCCCTGGCGTGAGTCACTTCAGCTCGGCGCGCTGATGAACACGCGAGGCCTGATGGAATTGATCGTGCTGAATGTCGGGTACGACCTGGGGATACTGTCGCCAGCGCTCTACACGATGATGGTCGTGATGGCGCTGGCGACGACATGCATGACGGGTCCGTTGCTGAGCGCGCTCAGCCCGCGTCGCGCGATCTATCCAAGTTCGTCAGCCGACCTGGCGCCGTAGAACTCATACCAGGGATGCGCCGCCTTCAGGCGCTCGTTGACGTTCTGGATGTTCGCCACCCCTTCGTCCTCGAGCCACTTCCGGAATGCCGTGCCACCCTGCTTGCCGTAGATGGTGACACCGTTGGCCCACGTGGCGCGTCCGCAGAGAACGCCTGAGAACCGCGTCCCCGCCTCACCTGCAAGTTCGAGCGTCTCGCTGAACTCCGGGTTGCTCACACCTGCGGACAGATAGATGAACGGCTTGGTCGACACGTCCGCAGACTTTCGGAAGTGATCCATCGCTTCCTTGCGCGAGTACGCGGTCTGCCCGCCTGAAGACTTCGCGCCTTCGACGTACTTCATGTTGATCGGGACTTCGACCTTCATCACGTCGACGCCGTACCGATCCTTCGTGAACTCCTGCATCGTCCGGATGACGAGGTCGGGCTTGATGCGGGCGAACTCGAGGCTCTTTTCGTCCACGCCGTTCTCGTACACGATGAACTCCGCGAAGAACGGGATGTCCACCGCGCGGCACTCGTCGCCGATCCGTTCGATCCAGGCGTGCTTCCGGGTATTGATGTCCTCGGTATCGGACGGGGCGTAGTAGAGCAGGATCTTGAGGCAGTCGGCTCCCGCTTCCTTGAGGCGGCGCACCGACCAGAGATCGAGAAGGTCGGGCAGGCGGCCCGGCGTGTTGGCGTCGTACCCTGTCTTCTCGTACGCGAGAAGGAGGCCGGAGCCTTTTGCGCGGCGTTTGCTGGCGGGAAGGCCCCACTCGGGATCGAGGAGGATCGCACTGGCGTGCTGTGTCAGGACCTCGGCGACGAGGATCTTGAACTCCTCCATCTCTTTATCGCCGACGTCGGATCCCTTTTCCTTCGCGAGCGACTTCTTGAGCGACCCGCGCTGATCCATTGCGGCTGCCGCGATGACGCCGCGATCGTCCGATACTGCCTTCATGCCCGCGAGCTTGCCTGGTGTCATTTTCACGATCGTCTCTTTTCCTGCTCTGTAATTCTCACTGACGCCCTGATACCTTCAGCGCTCTCTGGTGGAAGCGATCATTTTAATACAGGAAACTCAAAGTCCTCCACCTCCGCTGCCGTCACCGCCCTCTCGACGATTTCCTCAATCGGCAGGCCCGCCTCCGCGCGTTCCACGTCGATGGCCCGCGCGCGCGTTGCGGGGTGGCGCGGCGTGAAGAGCGTGCAGCAATCCTGGTCGGGAATGATCGAGATCGAATACGAGCCCAGCCGCTCCGCTTCGGCGACGATCTCTTCCTTGTCCATCCCGACGAGCGGCCGCAGGACCGGCATGGTGACGACGCTGTTGATGGAGGTCATGTTCTCGAGCGTCTGCGATGCGACCTGGCCGACGACCTCGCCCGTCACGAGCGCCTGCGCCCGGCCGTGGCGGGCGATCCGCTCAGCGATGCGCATCATGAAGCGCCTGTAGATGACGACGCGGAGCGGTGGAGCGACCGCGAGCACGATCTGCTGCTGAATCTGGCCGAACGGGACCATGTAGAGTCGCGAGTGCAGCTGGAATCGTGCGAGCAGCTTCGCGAGCTCGCGCGTCTTTTCCTGCGAGGCGCGGGAGAGAATCGGATAGCTGTGAAAGTGCACGAGCAGGACGCGGCAGCCCCGGCGCATCAGGCGCCACGCTGCGACAGGTGAGTCGATGCCGCCCGAGAGAAGACAGACCACGCGTCCGCCGACGCCGACCGGCATGCCACCGGCGCCGCGTTCCTTGCCGAAGTAGTAGAACGCCTCGTTCGTCAGCGCTTCGACGTGAATCGTGAACGCCGGTTTCTCGAGGTCCACCGTCCATCCCCGCGCGACTTTCACGCGGCCGCCGATCTCCCGCTCGATCTCGGGTGACGTCATGGGAAAGCGCTTGTCCGCCCGCTTGACCGAGACGCGAAACGTCTTCGGTTCGCGCGGCCCGAGGTCAGCCACGATCTGCTGCGCGATGGCGTCCAGGTCGAGAGGCGCACGTCCGGCCTGGGCGAAGTTGGCGATGCCGAAGATGCGCGAGACCCGATCGCGGACCGCATCCCAGTCGGAGTCCTCCCCGAGCACGATCTCGATGCGCCCCACGAGCGCGCGCACTTCACGGATGTGCAGGTCTGCCGTCGCCGCCCGTAGATTGCGCACGAGCCGATTGACGAACCAGGGGCGATTGTTCCCCTTGAGCGCGATCTCCTGGTAGTGAAGGACGATGGACTTCATGAATCACTGAGAGCTGAGAGCTGATAGCTGAGATCTGTTAGCTGCCCAGCTCCTGATTGTTGATCGACCGAGCTCCCACAGGTCGGGATTCGGGATCAGGGATTCGGGATACTCCGGGATCAGGGACTCGCGATTCGCACAGAGCTTGGGGAATGCAGGGCGACGCTTCGAACTCCGAGTCCCGATCCCCGATCCCGATCTCATCCGCCCACAAGCTTCTCCGCGGCCATGTGGCCGCTGACGACCGCGCTCTCGATCGTGCCCGGCAAACCGGTGTCGATCCAGTCGCCGGCGAGAACCAAGCCGTCGACGGCGGTTGCTGATCCGGGTCGTGCCGGCTGCCCGGCCGCGAGCGAGAACGTCGCCTGTTTCTCGCGCACGACCGTCGCGCGCACGAGCGTTGCCCCTCGGGCGCCCGGCAGCGCCTGTTCCATCTCTCGTGCGGCGAGCGCCGTCAACTCGTCGCTGCCGAGGACCGACAGCCGGGTCGCGCCGCTCGAGACCAGCGAGAGATGCGATGCATGTCCGCCGAAGGCGAGACGCTTGTCGAACACCCACTGCATCTCACGTCCCGGCAACCCGACGAAGGGCTCGTCCATGACGCGCCTGTCGTACCACAGATTCACCGTCACGATGGGCATCGAGTCCATCGCTCCAGCGGCTGCGAGAGTTGGTGCGAGCTCCGGTGGCGCTGCCGATCCGAACAGACTGCGCAGTGCGAACCAGGGCACGGCGACAATGACGCGAGACGACTCCATGCGCTCGCCGCGCACGTCCACGCCGCGGACGCGCCCGTGCTCCACCACGACCCGCGCGACCGCATTGACGCGCACGTCGCCGCCGCGCGCTCGAATGAATGCGCTTGCCGGCTCGGCGTACATCTCGTGCAGTGGCTTTGTCGGGAGGACGAGTGACGATGCCGTCCGGTCGGGACCGAACATCTCTGCCAGCACGCGCACGAAGGGGGATGCTGCGGCGACGTCAGGTGACTGATTGAGTGCGGCCACCGCCAGCGGATCCCACAGCCACGAACGCAGCCGGGGGCGCTGTCCGTGGGCGATGAGCCACTCCGAGACGGTTCCTGCCGGTTCGGCCGTGACGGTTCCCGAGCGGCGCAGCTCCGCACGCGCGCGTCGGAGCGGTCCGGCGAGCTTCAGCGCCGCCAGGCGATCGCGCCACGGCATCGCATCCCAGTCGAGCACGCCCGCAAGCAGATGTAACGGGGAGGGGAGCGGTGGGCAGCGGAGGACGGAGCGTCTTCCCTGCGTGTCCAGGTATGCGACTTCCATCGACGGCTGCTTGCGGACGTTGTCGAGCGCGCCGATGCGGCGCAGGAAGTCGAGTGTCGCCCGGTAGCAGCCGAAGAGGACATGCTGGCCGTTGTCGACCAGCTCGCCGGTGTGACGGTCGGTGAAGGCCGTGGCGCGTCCACCGAGCTGCGGGCGGGCGTCGAGGACCGTGACGCGGGCCCCTCCTTCAGCGAGCAGGGCGCCGGCACTCAGTCCGGCGAAGCCGCCCCCCACGACGATGACGTCCGCCTTCAAAATGGGGACACTCACCTTTACGCTAAGTCATTGAAAACAAGAGTCAAGAAACGAGACCACGCATTTCTCCCGCAAAATCGTTGAAAAGAGGGGTCCGATCCCGCCGTCCGATTCCGGACACTGGGGTCAGACCCCGGTCGTCGAGTTACACACGCCAAATAATTGACCTGTAGAATCAACGACTTACCGTAAAGGTGAGTGTCCCCATTTATCGGAGGCCGACGGCGGTTCGAGCCCAGGTCGTGGCCGCAATCAGTGCTCTCCGGGGACGGGGGATCCGCACGACACGGCTGAACACATCGTAGTCAGCGCGCTCGATTCGATCGAGGATGCTGCGGTAGATAGCCCCCATGATCTCCGCGGCGACGAGCCGCCGCGCGTCGCTCCGCGGCAGTCCCGCCGCGGCCCGCGCGTAGTATTCGCGCGCGCGCTCGCCCTGCTCACGAAGGAGCGCTTTCACCTGCGGCGACCGCACCCCCTGGCCGGCCGCGGCCGACTCCGCCAGGAGATCCTCTTCCGTGACGCCGTGCCGCCGGAGCTCCTCGAGCGGGATATACAAGCGCCCCTGCGCGAGATCGCCAGGCACGTCGCGCAGGATGTTGGTGAGCTGCAGCGCGACGCCGAGATCGGTGGCGTACTGCCGCGCACGCGGGTCATCGTACCCGAAGATCTCCAGGCAGATCAGACCGACGGCTGACGCGACCCTGATGCAGTACTCATAGAGCTCGGGAAACGTCTCGTAGCGCCGGTCCCCGAGGTCCATCTCCACTCCCTCGATCAACGCCTCGAACGCATCGCGAGGGAGTCGGAACTGCTTTGCCAGCGGCGCCAGCGCGCGCCCCTGACGGGTCTCCGGGACGGTTCCGTCGAACGCGGCAGCGAGCTCGCGGCGCCACCGCTCCAGCTGCCGGGCCGCAGCTCCGGGCTCGGTCCGATCCGCTTCGTCCACCGCATCGTCCACGGCACGGCAGAAGTCCCAGACACCCACGATCGCGCGCCGCTTGTCGGGAGGGAGGACCAGGAACGAGTAGTAGAAGTTCGTGTCGCGCGCCACTACCTCGAACCTCTCTCGTGGGCCCGAGGGCTGATCCGGTTTCCAGCCGTCGAGGACGACCAGCGCACCGCTCCCCAGATCAGACGCGGACCATCAGCCACGCGAAGGGCTGGTCGATGGTTGAATACATCGAAGCGCTCCGCCTCGATCCTGTCGAGGATGAGCGTGGCGCCAAGCCACGTGAGGCGAAGCTCCCAGCGGAGCCTGCCGCGCACGGCGTCGCACACCGGCCGGCCCGTCTCGAACAGGGCTCTCGTGCGCACGGCCAGCCCGCCGAGCGCCGCCTGCCATTCGGGGGTGATCCGGCCCGCATCGAGGTCGTCATCACGAGCGCCGGCTCGATCGCGGTCCTCCATGGGGACGTACAAGCGTCCGCGACGCCAGTCGATGGCGAGATCCTGCCAGAAGTTCGTCAGTTGAAGGGCGGTGCACACGGCATCCGACTCGGCGTCGAGCGCTGGATCGTCATGTCCGGCGATGCGCAGGACGAGCCGTCCGACGGGATTCGCCGAACGGCGGCAGTAGTCGAGCAGGTCCGCCCAGGTTGTGTAGCGCGTCGTCGTCACATCCTGCCGGAACGCGTCGAGAAGATCGGTGAAGAGTGACCTGGGAAGCCTGCATTCCTGGATGGTATCGGCGAGCGCTCGAAAGATGCGCTCTGCGCCGAACTGTTCGGGCACCGGGCTGCTGAAGTCGCCGCCGAGCCGGGCCTCCCACGCGTCCAGGAGTCGGAACCGCTCCTCGGAAGTGAGACCTGGTTCATCTGCGAAGTCGTCCGCCCGCCGCGCGAAAGCGTAGACCGCAGCGACGTGCGGCCGCATGCCGGACGGCAACAGCCGCGACGCGACCGGAAAGTTCTCATAGTGCTCCCGCGCCAGCCGTTCGCAGTAGGCATATGCAGCGGCACTCTCGGGGCTCGGAGGATGCATCAGGCGGTTGCGATCACCATTCGGTCTCCGCGGCGTCCGCGCGCCGGTTGGCGGCCCGGGCCATGACGAAGAGCAGATCGGAAAGCCGGTTCATGTAGACGAGCAGGGCAGGTTCCACGGCGTCGGCTCCGAGGCCCACGATACTGCGCTCGGCGCGGCGGCAGATCGTGCGGGCGACGTGCAGCAGCGCGCCGGTCCGGCACCCGCCGGCGAGGATGAAACGGCGCAGCGGCGGCAGCTCCGACTCCAGCACGTCTATCCAACCTTCGAGCCTGCTGATATCCTCCTCCGACACGGCCGCCTTCGTGACGCGTTCGGCAATCTTCTTTGCGGGATCGGCAAGGCGTGCGCCGAGGCCGAACAGGTCCCGCTGGATCTGCTCGAGCATCTCGGCCAGCTGGACATCCGCAGGCGGCGCGGCGGTTTCGGTCCGCACGAGGCCGAGCCACGCATTGAGCTCGTCGACTTCTCCGTACGACCCGACGCGCGGGTCAGACTTGAGGACCCGGGTGCCGTCGAAGAGGCCCGTCTCGCCCGCGTCGCCGGTCCTCGTGTAGATTTTCACGCTCTGATTATGGCCGCAGAAAAAACCGGACGGACAGGGAAAAGCACGGCACGAAAGCGCCCGTCGCAGCCCCGTGCCGCGTCGCCGTTAACGCCCGCCGTGCCGGGGCCCGCGCCCCGACGCCTGTTCAGGCGCCGGCTGCTGGAGTGGTATCGCCGCAACGGGCGCGATCTCCCCTGGCGGCTTACTCGTGATCCGTACAGCATTCTGGTGTCCGAAGTGATGCTTCAGCAGACGCAGGTGGACCGCGTGCTGCCCAAGTATCACGAGTGGCTCGCGAAGTATCCGACGCTCGAGGCCCTCGCATCCGCCCAGGAGGCTGACGTCTCGGCCACCTGGCGGCCCCTCGGCTACAACGTCCGTCCGCGGCGCCTGCACGCCATCGCGCGCGAGTCGATGGCGCGATATGGTGGCGAACTGCCCGGCGACGAGGCGACGCTGCTGTCGTTCAAGGGCATCGGCGCCTACACGGCGGGAGCAGTCCTCAGCTTCGCATTCGGGCAGCGCGCCGCCATCCTCGATACCAATGTTGCCCGCGTACTCTTCCGGATATTCGTGGGACATGGAGATCCGAAAGCCCACGCCATGCGACGCCACCTGTGGGCCGTCTCCCGCACCGTGCTGCCCATCCGCCACGTCTTCGACTTCAACCAGGCGCTGATGGATTTCGGCGCCATGCTCTGCACGGCCAGGAAGCCGAAGTGCCCGTCCTGCCCGATGCGCAGCGCGTGCGCATTCCTCGCTCTGGCGCCCGACACCAGCAGTCGTCCCGCATGACCGGCACGCCCGGCGCACCCGCGATCGTCGTCACGGCGGCCGTCATCGAGCGCGACGGCATGTTCCTCGTGACGCGCCGCCTGCGCGGCGTGCATCTCGAAGGGTGCTGGGAGTTTCCCGGGGGAAAGTGCGAGGCGGGTGAAGCGTTCGCGGCCTGCCTGAGCCGGGAGATCCAAGAGGAGCTCGACACCGCAATCCGCGTCGGACCGGAGCTCTTCTCGATCGCGCATCCGTACCCCGACCGCGTCATCGAGCTGCATTTCTTTGCGTGCGAGCTGGCAGGTGAGCCGAAGCCGACGCTCGGTCAGGAGATGCGCTGGGTCTCCCGCGAAGACCTGGCGCATCTCGAGTTCCCGGCCGCCGATCAGGAATTGATTGAGCTGCTGATCAGAAGGCGATGACCTGCTCAGCGCTTCTTCAGCGTCTCGATGCCTTCGACCGGTCCAAGGCAGGTCGTGCCCTTGTAGGGAACGACGATGGAGTCCGTGCCGATAGTCGCGGTGCCGGTCAGCTTGATGGCGCAGGACGTGAGCCCCGGTGCGGTGGCGTTGCCGTCTGCGCTCCACGCAATGGCCGCGGCTGACGTGAACGCCCCTTCGGCCGTCCCCGCCAATTTCAGATCCCCCGCACACGTGGCTGTGAACGCGCCCTTCGCGGATGTCCCGGTCTGTTCGCTGACGTTCCACTTGAAGTCCGTGCAGGTGCTCGGCGTGGGAATCAGTGTGGACGAGGTCCAGCTTCCCATCAGGGAGTTGTTCCCGGCTGCCGTGGGCGATGTAAGAGAGCTCTCACGCTCGAAGCTCGTACAACCCGCGGCAGCGAGAGCCGTCGCGGAGAGGATGATCAGGCACAGTCGATTCTTCATTTGTATATCCAGAATATCTATCGGGCAGACTCCGCCCGGGAATAGGTGCAGGGAGCGAAAAGTATACCACCCGGAATTCGAGCAAAAGCTCGTGTATTTAAAGGCTGAGGTGACGGGCGATCTCGGATCTGGTCATCCGAGCTCGGATCCGTGTCTGGCTCATGCGGTGCTCAGAGGGGCCGCGTGCGACCTTCGAGGAAGTCGCGCAACGCATCGCGGGTGCTCACGAACGCGAGCTCGTTCCACGGGATTTCGTCGGCGGAAAACAACCGCGCCTCCAGGCACTCGTCATCCACGCAGAGCTCGCCTCCGAGGATCGACGCGGTGTAGACGATGATGATGAGCGGCCGGCCCGAATACGAGTAGATGTTGACGAGCCCTTCGAGCCTGATCTCGAGTCCGGCCTCTTCCCGCGCTTCCCTGATCGCCGCGTCGAGGATCGTCTCGCCGCGGTCCACATACCCTCCCGGAAACACCCACAATCCGTAACCCGGCTCGATCGCCCTGCGCACCAGCACGATGTGACCGTCCGCGGTCGTGATGATCGTGCCGACGGCAACCTTCGGGTCGAGGTAGTAGACAAAGCCGCAGTCCTTGCAGACCAGCCGCTCCGGATCGCCGGCTTTGAGCAGGCGCGGTTCGAGCGCGCCGCCGCACACCGGGCAATAGCGGAAGGCCGGGTCGCTCATCGGCACGGGCGATTGTCCCGCATATAATCCGCGTATGTCGATTTTGAAGATCGCGCGCATGGGGCACCCGGTGCTGCGCGCGAAGACCCGGGCGCTCCATCCCTCGGAAATCCGCACGCCGAAGATTCAACAGCTCATCGACGACATGTTCGAGACGATGAAGGAGTATCAGGGCGTGGGGCTCGCGGCGCCGCAGGTGCACGAGAGCCTGCGTCTCTTCGTCGCCGGCTTCCCCCCCGCCCTCGGCGACACCGAGGACGACGACGACTCCGACGACGAGGATGAGGACGAAGAGAACGTGCCGCTGATGGCGATCATCAACCCGGAGATCGAGGTCGTCACGCGCGAGGTCGTCGAGGACTGGGAAGGGTGCCTGAGCATCCCGGACATCAGGGGGCGCGTGCCGCGGGCGCGCCAGATCAGCGTGCGCGCTTACGACCGCATGGGCAAGAAGATCGAGATTCAGGCGTCCGGCTTCACGGCGCGTGTCATTCAGCACGAGACCGATCACCTCGACGGCGTTCTCTTTTTCGATCGGATGCGGTCGTTCCAGTCGCTGACGTTTCTCGACGAATACGGCCGGTACTGGACGGGACGCAAGGGGGACTGATTCAGGGTGCCACGGTGCCAAAGGTGCCAAGAGCGCCAAGAGTGCTGGTGCACCGCCGAACGCAGGGCTCTGCCGCCTGCACGCTGGCCCCTGGCACCTTGACCGCTAGCCCCTTGGCACCCTTGCACTGTGGCACCTTTGGCACCCTGGCACCCTGAACATGATCACCTTGGTTACGGGCGGCGGGCGCGGAATCGGTCGTGCGATTGCTCTCGCCTTCGCGGAGCCTGGCGCGACGGTGGCGATCGCCTCGCGGACGATCGCCCAGTTGGAGCGGACAGCGGAGGAGATTCGGGAGCGCGGGGCGAACGCCATCCCGCTCGAGATGGACGTGACGGACGCTGCCTCGGTCGCACGCGCGTTCAGCGAACTGCGCGAGCACGTCACGTCCGTGGACCTGCTCGTGAACAACGCGGGGGTTGGGGGTGGTCAGCCGGTTGAGGGCTCCGACGAAGCGGCGTTCCGCCGCATCCTCGACACGAACGTCATGGGACCCTACCTCGTTTCGCGTGGCGCGCTGCCATTGATGTCCGCCGGCGGGCGCATCGTCAACATGTCATCCGTTCTCGGACGCTTCGGCGTGGCTGGCTACACCGCCTATTGCGCCGCGAAGCATGCGGTGATTGGTTTCACCCGCGCGCTCTCGCTGGAGCTCGCGCCGCGGGAGATCACCGTCAACGCCGTGTGCCCGGGGTGGGTCGACACCGACATGGCCCTTGAAGGCATGACGCTTGGCGCGGCCGCGACGGGGACAACGTATGAGGAGTTCCGGAGGCGGGCGCTGAACGCCGTGCCCATCAAGCGCATCATTCAGCCCGAAGAGGTCGCGGGCGTCGTGCGATTTCTCGCGACGAAAGGAGCCTCTGCGATCACGGGTCAGTCGTACAACATCTGCGGCGGACAGACTATGGACTAGGGAGAGGGCGACTACAGGTGCCAGGGTGCCAAAGGTGCCAGAGAGTGCAACGATTCAAGGGCGCGAGGGTGCAAGAGTGCTGCTAGTAGCACTGCTTCGAAGCACCCTGGCACCCTTGGCACCGCTGGCCCCTGAGCTATCCCTGTCTTTTTCGTTCGAGCGCCCGCTCCGAGCCCAGTCTTTCCAGTTCAACTTCCGAGTGGTCGACGAACTGCATCGCCGCCGCGATGGCGTGGTGACCCGCACGCTCGCGGATGAGCGTGTGCATCTGCTGGCAGACGCGGCGATACGCCGGATGCCCCTGGGGCGCGGTGCGCAGCTCGATGAGATGCATCGCTTCACGCGCGTTCATTTCCATGTAGAAGCGGACCCGGTAGGCCATGGCGACGGCGTAGGGCGCCACAGCCTTCAGGCCGGCTGCCACCATGGCGTCGTAGAGTCCGGCTGACCCGTCCATCACGCGATTCCAGTCGTCTCCGGCGCGTGCTTCGGCGATCGCCTCCGGCTCGGTGTAGCCGTGAAGCGTGGTGAGTGGCTGCCACTCGAGCGTCAGGAGTCTGTGGCGCTGGAGATCGCGGAAGGCGCCGTAGTCGGTCAGGACATCGAAGCGGTAGGCCGTCCGCTCGAAGGCGCGTCCAGGCCGGTGGCGCCGGTTGCTGCGTTCTCCGGTATACACGCGGAGCACTGCGATGCGCTCGTCCGCCGTCATCCGTCGTGCGATGGCCAGGAGCTGGTCGTCCGGCAGGTCGGACGCGGCATACAGCGCCGCCGCCACGAGCTTCATTTCCCCATCGGGATCGAAGTCCGTCAGGGTCACTTCCGCGCGCGGCTCCGGTTCGCGGCCCGCGAGGCTGGTTGCGACCTCTTCCATCGCGTGCCGCGAGGCAGCGAGATAGGCGGTCCACCGGCCCCCGCGATCCGGCTGGTCGACGCGCGTCAGGAATGCGGGGATCACCTTGCGCAACTCGACGAGCATCTCGTCGGCGCACGCCCGGGCCTCCGCCAGAGGGCTCGCACGCATCCTCAGGAGCAGCGACTCGAAGGCCTGGCCGGTTCCGTAGATGCCGACGTTCGACTGCGTCGCCGCCGGCAGCATGCCGCGCAGCGTGTCGAGCGCCTTGGCCCGGATGGCCGCGCGGTGCACGCCGTCTGAATCTCCCGGCGCCTTCGGGTACCGGCGCTCGAAGTGCTCCTGCATGGCCGGGATCCACTTCGCATATCGCTCGAACGCATCGTCCATCGCGCGCACATAGCGGTCGCGCAACGCGCCTCCCTCGAGCTCCGCCGGGATGTGATATCGCCAGCGGCCGTGCAGCCGATCGGTATAGGGCACGTAGCGAGTCGATTGCTCGAGATAGGCCATCAGCCGGCCCCACTCGAGCACTTTCGTCAGGATGTTGGACACGTATTCGCAGGCGATGTGAGCGCCCCCGAGCTGCGCGACCGAGTCGTCGCCATACTCGCTGAACACGCGCGCGTAGAGCTTCTCGGCGCGCGCGATAGCGGCGCTCGCGGTCTGGCCGGACTCAGCGGGCTCCGGCGCGCGCTCACTGACCTTGTCGGCGAACTCATCGAGGAACAGGCGGCGCAGCGATTTGGCGGATCGCGAGTATCGCGCGAACAGCGCCCCTTTCACCGTCTCCGGAAGATTGACCAGGGCGAAGACGTGACCATCGAGGTTGGTGAAGTACGGCGCGAGACGTCCGCGCTCGTCAGCAGTGAATTCTTCGGGAGGCACGGTCCGGATTGTAACTTGATCGGGACTCGGGATCCGGGACTCGGGATGCGGGTGGTCAATTGGTTCCGAGTCCCCCCGGATCCCGAGTCCCGAATCCCGATAACATTCCCCCATGCTAATCCGCGCCCGCAACGCGTCGCCCTGGACGGGTCCGACCGGGAACAACACGTTTCTCTTGAACGGTGCGGTGCCGACGCTCGTTGACGCTGGGGTCGGCGACGCCGGCCATCTGGACGAGGTCGCCGCCGCGCTCGGAGGATCCGCTCTCGCCTCGGTCCTGATTACACACGCACATCCCGATCACGCATCAGGCGTCCCGGCTATCGTCGCGCGCTGGCCATCGGCTCGGGTGGTGCGGTATCCCGGTGTGGGGGAAGCGCCGATTCCGGCGGGCGACACCGAGCTGCGGCCAATCCACACTCCGGGCCATGCGCCGGACCATGTCTGCTTTCTCGACCTCCGCACGCGCGACCTCTATTGCGGCGACCTTGTCCGAGTGGGCGGGACGATTGTGATTCCTGCAAGCCGCGGTGGGAACCTGCGGCAGTATCTCGACTCGCTCCGGCGCGTGCGGGCGCTGGCGCCTCATCGACTGCTCCCCGGCCACGGCGAGATCATCGACGACCCCTCCGCGGTGATCGACGAGTACATCCGCCATCGCGAGGAACGGGAGGCGCAGGTACTGGATGCATTGAGCGCCGGACTCTCCACTCCCGAAGACATCATCGTCCGCATCTATCCGGGGCTTGCAAGCGGTCTCCTGGCGGCCGCAGCGGAAACCGTGCTTGCGCATCTCATCAAACTGGAAGAAACGGGAAGAGCGGCTCAGGAAGCGGGCAGGTGGGTCCTGACAGCTGACCGCTGAGCGACTCATCGTCCCCCGCCGTTTCAGCCGACGCTGCTTCCGCTTCAGCCGAATCCCGAATCCCGAACCCCGAATCCCGAATCCCGAGTCCCGATTAAGCCGTAGTACGATTGCGGGATGAAGGGATATGCCAATCCTGGGCTGCTGCTCACGCCGAGTGGTCTTGCCAAGAATCTTCAAGACCCGGGTCCGAAGCCTCCGCTGCTGCTGGATCTGCGGCCGCCTGACGCGTATTCGGCCGGTCACATTCCCGGCGCCATCCATCTCGACCTCTGGGGGGTGAGCCTCATCGACACCGACCCGGCGCCGCTCAAAGCCTTCATCTGGATGATCGAGCATGTGCTGGCCGTCCACGGTGTGGATGCCTCGACGCCGGTGGTCGTGTACGACGATCAGTCGGGTGTGCGCGCGGCCCGCGCGTTCTGGTTCCTCGAGTATCTCGGCCATCCCTCGGTGCAGCTGCTCGACGGCGGTTTCAATGCGTGGGTTCGGGAAGGACTGCCCGTCACGAGGGACGCGGCCCCGGCGCCGCCAAGCGAGTGGACCGGCGGGCGCAACGAACAGACGCTGGCGACCTGGAGAGAGGTCCGAAACGCCCTGGGGCGCGGGGATGTCGTCATTCTCGACACGCGCTCGGATGGGGAGTACCTCGGCACCACTGTGCGTGCGCGCCGCGGCGGCGCCGTGCCGGGTGCCGTCCATATCGAATGGACCCGCAACCTGACCCCCGCAGGAGACTTCAAGCCTGCGTCGGACCTGAAGCAGATGTATACCGACGCGGGCGTCACACCCGACCGGGAGGTCATCACTTATTGCCAGGGTGGGTACCGTGCGGCCCACTCATACCTCGCGCTCAGGCTGCTCGGCTATCCGCGCATTCGTATGTATGTCGGATCGTGGAAGGAATGGGGCGACCGCGAGGAGTTGCCGATAGAAGTGCCGAAGCCGAACTAGACATCAGCTGACAGCTGACAGCTGAGAGCTGAGAGCTGAGAGCTGAGAGCTACTCGATCAAACAACCAAGGACACCCATGAACTCCGTCATCGACTTCATCAACACCAATCGAGACCGCTACGTCGACGAATTGAAGGCCTACCTCGCCATCCCGAGCATCAGCGCGCTGCCACAGCATGCGGACGATGTGCGCGCGTGTGCGAAATGGTCGGCGGACGAGATGCAGCGGATCGGTCTACAGAACGTCCGGCTCATCGACACGCCAGGCTTCCCGGTCGTCTATGGCGACTGGCTTGGAGCGTCCGGAGCGCCGACGATCCTCTTCTACGGCCACTACGACGTGCAGCCGGTGGACCCCGTCGAGCTCTGGGAGTCGCCTCCGTTCGAGGCGACGGTGCGCGACGGTGAGATCTACGCGCGGGGCGCCGCCGACGACAAAGGGCAGGTGTTCATGCACTTCAAGGCGATCGAGGCGCACTTGAAGCGGAATGGCAAGTTGCCGGTGAACATCCGGATCATCCTCGAAGGCGAGGAAGAGGTCGGCTCCGCCAACCTCGATAATTTCGTCAAGGCGCACAAGGACGAGCTCGCTGCCGACGTGGTCGTCATCTCCGACTCCGCGATGTTCGACCGCGGCATACCGTCGATCTGCTACGGGCTTCGCGGCCTCGTGTATTTCCAGATCGATCTCAAGGGCACGAAGAGCGATCTCCACTCCGGCTCGTTCGGCGGAGCAGTCGCAAATCCGAACATGGTGCTCGCGCAGATCCTCTCGCAGATGAAAGATCGCAGCGGCAAGATCAAGATTCCCGGGTTCTATGACGACGTGCGGGAATTGAAGGAGGAGGAGCGGGAGCAGTGGAAGCGGCTGCCGTTCAGCGATCGGCGCTACTCGAAGGAGCTCGGCGCGCCAAAGTTGTTCGGCGAGAGCGGCTACACGACGCTGGAGCGCGTATGGGCCCGGCCGACGTTCGAAGTCAACGGTCTGCTTGGCGGATTCACCGGCGAAGGCGCCAAGACCGTGATCCCCGCCGTCGCGATGGCGAAAGTCAGCATGCGGCTGGTGCCGGCCCAGGATCCCGACAAGATCGCAGAACTGTTCGAGGCCTATGTGAAGAAGGTGGCGCCGAAGACCGTCGAGGTCAAGGTGACCCGCATGCACGGCGGCAAGCCGTGGATGACGGAGTTCGACAATCCGTTCGTGCAGGCGGCCGGCCGCGCCATCGAAAAGGGGTTCGGGAAGGAACCGGTGTTCACCCGTGAAGGCGGCTCCATCCCGGTCGTCGCCACGTTCCAGGAGATCCTCGGCTTGCCGGCAGTGCTCTTTGGCGTGGGCCTTCCCGACGAGAACGCTCACGCACCGAACGAGAAGCTGGATCTCGGCAACTTCCACGGCGGCGTCATCGCGTCGGCGTATCTCTACGACGAGATCGCCAGGACGAAGAGCTAGGGTCGGGACTCGGGGTTCGGGACTCGATTGGGGCTCGGACTCCGTGGCTTCCGGCTTCAGCCGGAAGACAGATACGGAAACCGTGAGGCTGATAGCTGACAGCTGCTAGCCGCGAAGCGCTTACCTTCTCGGCTGATAGAGCGAGGCCAGTGCGGCGCCCACGGCCTGCGACAGGTCGCCAAGGGCCGCGGGAACAATCGTGAGACGCGTGCGCTGCACGGGCCAGAGGTAGGGGTCGGCGGCCGCGCGCACCCCCTCGAGATACCGGGTGCGGAATGCGACGGAGGTGGATTCCGGATCCATCAGCCCGCCGCCGATCACGACAAACGTCGGGTCGAGCGCCATCGCCAGGCTGGCCACGTGCAGCCCCAGCGCCCGGGCCTGGAAGTCGAAGATCTCGAGCGCGAGGGGATCGTTCTTCTGCGCAAGGCCCCGGAGCGCCATCGAGCGCGCCTTCGGGTCCCCGCCCGAGCGGGCAAGGTCGTGCTCCGGATGGCGGGTGAGCGCCTCGGCCAGCAAATAGGGGAGCCCTGCCAGGCACGTGTAGACCTCGACGCATCCCCACGTCCGGCCGCAGCCGCACGGGTACGGCTCTGCGCCGAGCAGATGCAGCGGCGCGGGCATGTGCGCCGCCTCCATCCCGCAAATCGTGTCTCCCTCGAGCGGAAGCCCGTCGCGGTCGATATAGGCGCATCCCAGCCCAGACCCCGGTGCGAGCATCAGCACCGTCCCCGTGGTGTTTCCTCGCGCTCGCTGGGCTTCCGCAACCCCGCCCATGTTCCCGTCGTTGCCCACGATGAGCGGAATCGCGACCCCGGCACGGTCCGACAGGGCCTGCATATACGCGGTGTGGACGTCGAAGCCGACGAAGGTCTCCGGCAGGTTCGGGGAGTGGTCGAACACCCCGTAACGCTGATACGGGCCTGGAATGGCCAGCCCGACCCCGCCCACCTGGGCCCACGAGATGCCGTTGCTCTTCAGGTATTCGTCGATGGCGTCCACCCAGCGGGTAACTGTTTCCCCCGGGCCCTTCTCGGACCCGGTGGGACGCTGCAGCAGCCGCGTCGACACGGCGGTTCCGTCCTCCCACACCGCGCCGACCTTGGAAGTTGTCGCACCGCCATCCGTCCCGATGAATACCTGCCGTTGTGTCATGTGACGACTACATTAAACCAGGCGAGAGGCCGCCACCAACATCCAGGCCCGCGGGCGTGTACGGTTCCGCGGGATCGTGCGTTATCTCCTGTATGGACATGACCACACACGCCGAAATCGCCTCCGCCCCTGTCGAAACACCGAAGCCGGCGAGGCCGCTGTTCCTGACCCCTCGAGAGCGCCAGGTTGTGCAGTTCCTGGTCGATGGCTGCTCGAACGACGACATTGCCGCGCGGCTGAGGTTGCGGCCCCAGACCGTGAAGAACCAGCTGACCCGGATCTATACCAAGGCTGGAGTTTCGAGCCGCGTGCAGCTGGCCGTTGCGGTGCTCCGGCAGGGTCTCACAGACCCCCGCTGACCCGGGCTCATCCGCACGTTTCGCTTGACCGATCCGAACCTCGTCCGTAGGATCGTGACAAGCATGCAACATTTGTCAGTCTGCGTCGTCACGGTCGTGGCGGCGCTCGCTGGCGGGTGTTCGGACGCCCGCAGCGCGCGCGTCGAAGCCGGAGTCCAGGCGACCTACGACAAGGGAACGGGCCGGCTCAAAGAGCTGACGCTCGACTCGAATCACAACGGCCGCGTGGACACGTGGACCGACATGGACGGCGCCCGTCCGGTCCAGACGCGCATCGATCGAAACGAAGACGGCCGGCTCGATCGCTGGGAGTATTACGACGCGTCGGGCCGGCTGGCCAGGGTCGGGTTCTCCCGCAAGGACGACGGAAAGCCGGACGCGTGGGCGTTCTCGCATGCGGATGGCTCGATCGAGCGGATCGAGATCTCGTCCTCGACGGATGAGAAAAAGATCGACCGCCGGGAGCACTACGAATCCGGCGGTCTCGCGGCCGCGGAAGAAGACACCAACGGCGACGGCGCGATCGACAAGTGGGAGACCTACCACGCGGCCGTCATGACGTCCGCCGCCTTCGATGAGAATCACGACGGCAGGCCGGACCGCCGCCTGACCTACCAGGACGGCGCACTCGTCTCCATCCAGACCAACCCCGACGCCTCCGGGAGTTACACCAGGCGGGTCGAGGTGAAATAATCTGTCAGGTATGAAGTCCCGTTTCTTCGTTGCCGGTCATCGCAGTCTCGTGGGATCCGCGCTCGAACGCCGGCTGCAGCAGACTCCTGACGTCGCATGGTTCGAGAGCCACGCGGCTGAGCGCCGCGACACGCGCATCACCATGGCCACCGGGGCCGCCCTTTCGAGCCCGCGGTAGCTCGGTGCCCTCCATCCCTTCGCGCATCGCCGCCATTTCGCTGCCCCCGTTCGACGTCCTGAACACCAGGGCCGCAAAGCTGCGCGCGGAGGGACGCAACGTCATCACGCTGGGCCAGGGAGTGCCGGGGTTCGGGCCGCCGCCCGGAGCGATTGAAGCCGCACGCGCCGCACTCTCGAGTCCGGCGACTCACCTCTACTGCGCGGACGCGGGACTTCTCTCGCTTCGCCAGGCGCTCTCCGAGAGGCTCGGCGAGCACCACGGCATCGACGCCACGCCGGACGACCTGATCGTGACGGCGGGCGGTAACCAGGCCTTCATGCTGGCCGCGACGACGCTCCTGGATCACGGCGACGAAGTGATCCTCTCGGGCCCCTACTTCGTGAACCAGGAGATGGGCCTTCGTGCGATTGGCGCCGTGCCGGTCGAAGCAGGCGTCTCCGAGGCTCAGGGTTTCCGCACCCGCTGGACCGACATCGAGCCCCACATCACCAGCCGTACCCGCGCGGTGGTCCTCTGCACGCCGAGCAATCCGACCGGCGCCGTCATCGCGCCCGGCGAGCTGACCCGCATCGTCCTCGAGCTCAGAGCGCGTGGCATCGTCGTCATGTGCGACGAGACGTACATGCACTTCGTTTACCCGCGTTCCACGGAGCCCGCGGTCGGTGTCACGAGGAGTGGCAGGCTGACGTCTGCGAGTGCGGCAGCCATCGAAGGATGGCGCGAGAACGTCGTCGTCCTCGGCACGTTCTCGAAGTCGTTCGGGATGACGGGATGGCGCCTGGGCTACCTTCTGGCGGGTTCGAAAGTGTGCGAACAGGCGATCAAGGTTCAGGACGCGATGATCATCTGTGCGCCGGTCATCGCGCAGATTGCCGCTGAAGCTGCGGTGCGGGAGAGCTGGCACTACGCCTACGCCTATCACGACGAGCTCATCACTCGCCGGCGAGTGCTGGCGGAGGAACTGGCCAGTATCCCCGGGCTCCAGTGGACACCGGCCGACGGCGGGTTCTTTGCGTTCGTTCGCGTGGACGCCTGCAGCGACTCTCTGTCGCTCTCGACGGCGATTCTGGATGCGGTCGATGTCGTCACCATACCGGGCGCGACCTTCGGTCTGAGCGGAGAAGGATATCTGAGGCTGTCTTACGGGGCCGCCAACGTCGATCAGTTGAGGGAGGCCTGCGGCCGGCTGAGGGCGTTCTTTGCGAAGAGAGAGCGGGAAGCTGAAGGCTGAGATCTGACTGACAGCTGAGAGCTGAGAACTGACCGACAGCCGACAGCTGATAGCTGAGAGCTCCTTAGTTGAACCCTGCGACCCGCTTGCGGAGCGTCTTCACGTGCTCCCAGATCTGCGTCGCATCATCACTGTCCTCACCGCCGTCGCCTTCCTCCGACTCCTCATCATCGTGTTCGGCGACGACGTCCGATTCGCCGGCCTCGATCGATTTCGGAGCGAGCCGAAGGTATTCCTCCAGGTCACGCAGGGCACTGGCAAAGTCCTGGAGGTGGTAGGCGAGGAGCCCGCGATCGCGAAGCTCCGAGATGGCTGATGGATCCACGCCGAGCAACAGCGTCGAGATGAACCGCGCCTGCGGGAACGACCGCATCCGCACGTAGAGCCGCTTCAGGTTCACGAGCATGCGGACGACGATGTCGTGGCGGCTCGCGGGGAGAAGAAGGGTCGTGTCGAACGCCGCCTCCTCACCGACATGCTGACGGAGCAGCTGGCGGCAATCGTACGACGAAAGCTGCGCCCCGCCATGGAACGGATCGATGATGAGCACCTCGGCGCCTGATGCCGCGGCGCTCACCGGCCCGGTCCTCAGAAGAAAATGACCGGGGAAGTTCACGCCGTCCACGCGCAGTCCGGCGCGGCGCGCCACTTCGAGGTAGATGACCGCGAGACTGATCGGGATCCCCGTGCGCCGATCGAGCACCTCGTTCAGGAAGCTGTTGCGCGGATCGTCATACCGTTCGCGGTTGCCGGCGAAGCCCTGCTCGTCGTACAGGTACTCGTTGAACGCGCGGACGGTGTCCTGCTCCGGATGCCCGGACGCGACGCCGATGCGGGCCGCGGCCTCTTCGCCCATGCGATCCAGCGTCGCAAGGTATGGCCCGGAATCGAGCGATGGGTACTCGACACGCGCGATCGCGAGCGCCGCCGGGGCAAGGTCGTTGCCCGGCGCGTGCATGGCGATCTGCAATTCTGCCGAGACCTCCGAGATCCGCGAGCTCAGATTCAGGGAGAAGGACACGGAGAGCATTGTAGCTCGTTCGGGGTTCGGGGTTCCGGGTTCCGTGGCTTCCGGCTTCAGCCGGAAGGAGGGGCTAGGCCGAAAGAGAACGGACGAAGGCCGGAGTGAACTCCGAGAGCGAGTCGATGATTCGGTCCGCCAGGGCCAGCTCTGTGGGCGGATAGGTGGTGGTGATCCCGACGCAGGACAGGCCGGCTTCTTTGGCGGAGACGATGCCCCAGCGCGAGTCCTCTATGGCCAGGCAGGCAGCCGGCGGCAGCGCGTGCAGTTCGGCGGCGCGGATGTAGGGGTCCGGAGCGGGCTTGCTCCTGGGCGTCTCACCGGACGCGACGATGAATCGGAAGTGGCGTGCGAGCCCCGCACGGCGCAGGACGGCCTCGATCTCCGGCCGCAATGCGCCGGAGGCGATCCCGATGGAAAACTCTCCTGCGAGACCTTCGATGCAGGCTGCGGCACCCGGATAGAGGACGTCCGTGGTCTCGACGATCGCGTCGAACACGCGCCCCTTCTCAGCGATGAGCGCACTGAGCTTCGAGTCGTCCAACGCCCAGCCATTCGCCTCCGCCAGTGCCGTGAACACCCCCGCATCGTTGTACCCGAGGTACGCCGCGTAGTACTCCTCGCGCGTGAACGTCACCCCGAGCCCTGACAGGACCTCCTGATAGGCGAGCAGGTGCAGCGGCTCGGAGTCGGCAAGGACTCCGTCGAAGTCGAAAACGATGGCGCGAAGCAAAGGCATCAGCTCTCAGCTGTCAGCTATCAGTTTTTCCGGCTGAAGCCGGAAGCTACGGATCCGGAGTTGAAGCCCGAGTCCCGAATCCCGAGTCCCGAAACCCGAATCCCGAATCCGAGTCCCGAGCCCCGAATCCCGCTACTTGTGTCCTGCCGGTCCCATCTTTTCACCAGCCCGGACCGGGCTGCCGAGCCGGTTCTCCCGCGGTGGGATCGGGCAGTCGAACTCGGGGTTGTAGTAGCAGAAGGGATGAAAGGCGCGGTTGAAGTCGAGATCGTAGATCCCCGTGGCCGTGCGCTGCAGTTCCAGGTAGCGGCCCCCCGGATAGGTTTCGGTGCCGTTCGTGAGATCACCAAACGGCACGAACAGGTGGCGCATGTCTTCCTGGCCGACCTCGACGAAGGCGGTCAGGGTGAGTGACTGCCCCTTGAGGGAGAACTCCAGCGTGCCGACGCGGCGGTGGGGCCTCGGCTTCCCATTCGACGTCGGAATCTCGAGCATCGTGTTGCTCGGGGCGACGGAGAGCGCCGCCGGGACGCGGTACTCCAGCGTGACGGGAAAGTAGGCCAGGGCAGGAAAACTGGCGCGCCGCGCGGGGGGCACCGGGGAGTCGGGGGACTCCCGCATGAACTGATCCTTCGTTGCATGCCAGGCGCTGATTTCGTCCGGGTACGGGACTTGCCCGGGGGTGCAGGCGGCCGATGCCGTAGCCACCAGCACGGCGGAGAGCCACAGTCGTGCGCGACGACCTGTCAGGAGTGCGATCATGACCATCTAGAAGATGTATGCCTTGCGGTCGAGGACAGCATCCGCGATCGCACGGCGGAGCACGACGGTGTTGACGGGAGCGACCTTCAGGAGCCGGCGAAGCGCCGCGAGGAGCGTGCGCAGCGAGTCTCCTTCAGACATCGCGGCGAGGGCCGTGCGCGCCGCGGTTTCGGCGCGGCTCGCGGCATCCTGCACGAACACGCGGGCAGCCGCCTGGTACAGCTCACGCTCAGGGCCCGCAGCCGCTGATCTCAGCAGCACGCTCTCCGCGGCGAACACGTCGATGAGGATATCGGCGGAAAGCGTCAGCACCTCCTGTTCGTCGGTGAGCTTCTCTCCGTACGTCTGCAGGGCCGTGCCGAGGACCAGCAATCCGACTTTCTTGAGCGCGGCAACCGTACGTCGTTCGGCCGCGAGCGGCTCGTCCGACGGAAGGTCGGCCGCCACAGGCGTGAGGATTTCGTCCTGGAGCTTCTTCGCGGCCGGTATCAGCGGCAGGGTCCCCTTCAATGCGCGCCGGATCAGCATCCCGGGAATCAGCAGCCGGTTGATTTCGTTCGTGCCCTCGAAGATGCGGTTGACGCGCGAGTCGCGGTAGTGGCGCTCCGCCGGATAATCGCTGACGAAGCCGTTGCCGCCATGAATCTGGACGTTCTCGTCAACCGCGAAGTCCAGCATCTCGCTGCCCGCCACCTTGAGGATTGACGCCTCGATCGCGAACTCTTCCAGGGCCGCAAGCGCCGCGGCGGCGTGATGAGCCGCGTCCGGGGTCGCCGCGCTGCCTTCCTGCAGCGTGCCGTCGATGAGGCCGGCCGTGCGGTACAGCATGCTCTCGACAGCGAACTGGCGGATCGTCACCTCCGCGATCTTGTGCTTGATGGCGCCAAAGCTTCCAATCGATCGGCCGAACTGCTTGCGCTGGACGGCATACCCCGCGGCTTCGGCGATGACCTGACGCGCGCCGCCGCAGCACATGGCCGCAAGCTTGAAGCGCCCGTAGTTAAGCACGTTGAACGCCACCTTGTGCCCGCTGCCGATCTCACCGAGAACATTCAGTGCGGGCACTTGGGCTTCCTGCAGGATGAGCGGGGTCGTCGACGACCCATGCAGACCCATCTTGCTTTCCTCGTGCCCGGTGCTCACGCCCGGAAAGCCGCGCTCCACGATGAAAGCGGTGAACGCGTCGCCGTCCACCTTGGCGAAGACAATGAAGATGTCGGCGAAGCCGCCGTTGGTGATCCACATCTTCTCTCCGCTCAGCGCGAAGCCGCCGTCGGGCGTCCGCGTCGCGCGCGCCCTCGCGCCGAGAGCATCAGAGCCGGAGCCCGATTCGCTCAGCGCATACGCGCCCGTCAGTTCGCCGCTGACGAGGCCCGGCAGGTATCTGGCCTTCTGCTCGTCGGTGCCGAAGCAAGTGATCGGCGTAATCACGAGGCCGGTCTGCGCGCCAAACGTGGTGGCGAACGACGCGGACCGTCCGATCGACTCGCCGACGATGATGGAGGAGACCTTGTCGAGCCCGACACCGCCGTGTGCCTCGGCGACGTCGGTACCGAGCAGACCGAGCTCGCCCGCGCGGCGGACGAGTTGCCGCGCGAGCGGCCAGTCCTTCTGATCCAGCCGCTCGAGCATGGGGAGCACTTCCGTCTCGACGAACTCGTCGGCGGTCTGGCCGATGAGCCGATGCTCTTCGGTCAAGCCCTCGCGCGTCAGGATAGTGCCCGCGGCCGTGTCCTCGATGAGCCACGAGCCGCCGCGAACGATTGTTGTCATCGTCACTATCAGGCCCTCACATCTGCTCGAAGATTCCTGCCGCGCCCATGCCGCCACCGACGCACATCGTGACGAGGCCGTAGCGTGCCCGGCGCCTGCGCATCTCATACAGGAGTGTGGTGGTCATCCTGGCCCCCGTGCAGCCAAGCGGATGTCCGAGCGCGATCGCACCGCCATTGACGTTCAGACGCTCCGGATCGATCGGCAGCTCGCGCAGGCAGGCAATGACCTGCGCGGCGAACGCTTCGTTGAGCTCGACCAGGTCGATCTGATCGAGTGTAAGCCCCGCGAGGGCCAGGACCTTGCGGATTGCGGGGACCGGACCGATTCCGAAGCGTTCAGGCTCGACCCCCGCCGTCGCGAATGCGACGAAGCGGCCGAGAGGCGTGAGGCCGAGCTCGCGCGCGCGGTCGGCCTCCATGACGATGACCGCGGCGGCGCCGTCGCTCGTCTGCGACGAGTTCCCGGCCGTGACCGTGCCACTCACGTGGAAGGCGGGCCGGAGCTTTGCCAGGGCCTCCAGCGAGGTATCGCGCCGTGGCCCCTCGTCGATGCGGAACCCGCCGGCAATCGCGAGGGGAACGATTTCTTCGTCGAAGCGGCCCGCGTTGATCGCGGCTATCGCCAGCTGGTGGCTGCGAAGCGCGAACGCGTCCTGCTCTTCGCGTGACGCGGATGCCTCGCGCGCGTGATTCTCGCCGACGAGCCCGGTGGTGAGGTACACGTCCGGATAGCTGTCCACGAGCGCCGGATTCGGCGAGACTTTGTGGCCGCCCATCGGAATGAGGCTCATGGATTCGGTGCCGCCGGCCACAATCGCCGTGGCGCCTCCGACCATGATGCGCTCCGCCGCGGACGCGATGGACTGGAGCCCGGACGAGCAGAAGCGATTGACCGTCACGGCTGATGCGGTCACCGGGACGCCCGCGCGCAGGCTGGCGATGCGCGCGACGTTCAGTCCCTGCTCCGCCTCCGGCATCGCACACCCGAGAATCACGTCGTCGATCTCGGATGGACTGAGCCCCGGCGCTCGGCGCAAGGCTTCCGAGATGACGGCTGCGGCCATCTCGTCCGGCCGGGTGGCGCGCAGCGTCCCATTCGGCGCCTTGCCGACCGCGGTTCTCACGGCGCTGACGATCACGGCCTGCTTCATCACTTGCCTGCTTCCTGCTCGTCGAAATCTGCCAGGAGGTCTTCCAGCGCTTCGCCGACTTCCCCCGCCTGTCCGTCGAACAGGTGATTCGCCATGTCGATGACCGCCAGCTCTTTCGGCTCCTGCAGCTTGCCGTAAAAGGTCCACATGGCCTCGAGCGGACAGACCTCATCCGCTTCACCCTGCACGAGAAACTTCGGCTTCGTGCTCGCCAGCGTGCGATCGAACGTATAGACCTGTCCAGAAATGGAGGTGGCCACAGGAGGTGCGATGCCGATGAGCGTCGAGACGCGTTCGTCTTCGGCGCCGACTTCCAGCGCAACCCACGCGCCGAACGAAAACCCGGCGGCCCAGAGGTACGCACCGGGATAGCGCGCGGCCATATAGTCCAGACCCGCCTTGAAGTCCGCCTTTTCTCCGTCCCCCTGGTCGAACGCCCCGGCGCTGCGGCCCACGCCGCGGAAATTGAAGCGCAGCACCGAACATCCAAGCCGCGCCAGCGCCTTGGCCCCCTGATAGACCGCCTTCGTATGCATCGTCCCACCGAACTGCGGGTGCGGATGCGCGAACACCACCGCCGCGCGCGGACGCTCCCGGCGGGCGCTCGCGGCTGGTTCATCGAGCAGCGATTCGAGAGGCCCGGCGGGGCCGATCAGATCTGTGACGGATGGCATTGGTCGGACCGGGACTCGGTTCAGGTTTCGCGCTCGACGAATCTCATGACGATCCTGGCGAAGTCTTTCGGGCGCGTGATCAGCCCGATGTGCCCGGACCTCTCTATCTTCTCGGTACTGTGTTCCGGAGATGAGTGCCTGATATCCGCGCGTGACGGCGGCGGGGACAACCTGGTCCAGGTCGTCTTCGCCAGTGAGGACGAGGGTCGGGGCCGTCACCCGGGCGCAATCAGGCGTGAAATCGGTGCTCTGCTGGAGCTTCATCCTGCCGGCCATCCGTGCCGGATGCATCGGCGCTGCCAGGACGCGCACGCTGTGAGTTGCGGCAAATGCCAGCCGCCCCGGCCACGTGTCGAACGCCGCGTGAATCTCCGGCCACAGCCGCATCGGCGCCGTGGCCACGAAGGCGGGGGCCGACATCCACGGTCGTGCGAGATATTTCCGCTGACGCTCGTTCGGGACCCACCCGGGCGTCGGGGAGGACACCAGGATGAGAGACGTGACTCTCATCGGTCGCAGAGCCGCGTACCGAAGAGCGATGTAGCCGCCGTACGAAACCCCGCAGAGCGCCGCCTGCTCGATCCCCGTCGTCAGGAACAGCGAGTCGAGCTGCCGGATGTAGTTGTCGAACCCGAGTGCCGGATCGTACTTCGCGCCGGAGCCGGCGTCTCCAGACAACGTGTAGCTGATCGCACGGCAATGCTTCCCCAGCTCCTCGAGCGCGGGCCTCATCCACTCCCATCGCCCCTGGAGGCCAGGAACAACGATCACCGGCTTCCCGCTGCCCTTGTCAAAGATCAAAGTAGCTCTCAGCTCTCGGCTCTCAGCTTTCAGTTAAACCGAGTCCGAGCCCCGAATCCCGAGTCTCCTTCCGGCTAAAGCCGGAAGCTACGACGCGAGTCCCGAGTTCCGAACCTCCGAGTCCCGAGTCCCGGACCCCGAATCCCGACTCAGTTCTTCAACACCTTCCCCGTCTTCAACGTGTGCGCAATCCGTTCTTGCGTCTTGCGCTCGCCGCAGAGGCTCAGGAAGGCCTCGCGCTCGAGGTCGAGCAGCTGCTGCTCCGTCACCGTGGTTGCGTGCGTCACGTTGCCTCCGGAGAGGACCCAGGCGAGCTTGCGGCCGATGAGGGCGTCGTGGTCGCTGATGCGACCCGCGCGCCAGGCGAGATGCACGCCGAGCTTCAACGCGGCGAGCACGCCGTCGCCGCCCACGCGAATGGCGCTCCTTGGCCGGACGGGCACGTACTGTGCGGCGCGTGCGAGCGCCGCCGCCTTGGCATCTGCGACCAGGTGATCGCGATCCATCGAGATGCCGTCAGCCTCTCGCAGGTATCCGATGCGGCGCGCGTCAGGTCCGCTCGTCGAGACTTTTCCGAATCCGATCGTTTCGAACACGCGCTGCGCAAAGGGCAGCACGTCCGCACCTGAGGGTGCCGCGTCCATCGCGCGGGCCAGCATTTCCTTCGTGCCTCCGCCTGCCGGGATCAGCCCGACCCCCACCTCGACGAGACCCATGTAGGTCTCTGCCGCTGCCTGAACCCGGTCCGCGTGCAGGACGATCTCGCATCCACCGCCGAGCGCCAGACCGGCCGGCGCTACGATGACGGGCACATCCGCATGCTTCAGCGCCATCGTTGCCCGCTGAAACGCGCGAACCATCACGTCCACGTCCTCCCAGTTGCCCTCCTGCGCTTCGAGAAGCAGGAGCATCAGGTTGGCGCCGGCGGAGAAGTTCACGGCGTCGTTGGCGACGATCAGCGCGGAGAAGTGTGCCGCCGCTTCCTTGACGCCGGCCTCCAGCATCTCGATCGTGTCGCCGCCGATGGCGTTCATTTTCGAGTGGAACTCGACGCAGAGGACGCCGTCACCCAGGTCCACCAGGCTCGCCCCGGCGTTCCGGCGCACGAGGTTCGACGCCCTGGCCGCACCGAGGAGCGTGGGTGGCAACGTGGACGCGCCACGCAGTTCGAAGGGACCGGCCTCCCAGCCGAATCCCCACCGCATCGCCCGGTCGACGTCGGCTGTCGAGTGCGCGACGGTGGGAGCAATCCGCTCCGCATAGTCGAGCGTCGGCAGCAGTGTCGATCGGAGGAAGCGACCGACCTTGTCGTCTCCCTGGAGCAGCGTCTTCACGCGTTCCCGAACGTCCACGATCGATCGCGCCGCATCGATCGCCGGGAGCCTGGCCGGATGTTTCGGTCTGTACTCCATTGTCCCGAGATCGAGCGTGAGGATATCGCCCGACGCAGTCTTCGAGTAGAACCCGCGTCCGCTCTTTGCGCCGATCCAGCCGCGGGCGATCATCTCTTTCACGAGCGGTGGAACGGCGAAGACCGCGCGGTCGGCTGCCGTCTCGAGCCGCTCGGACAGGTTGCGCGCGACGTGCGCGAGCACGTCGATGCCGGCGATGTCCATAGTGCGGAACGTAGCGCTCTTCGGCCGGCCGATCGCCGGCCCTGTGATCGCATCGATTTCTTCCACCGTGAACTCGCCCATGGCCAGCGCACGGAATATCAGCATCACGCCGTACAGACCGAGATGATTCGCGATGAAGTTCGGCGTGTCCTTCGCAATCACCACCCCTTTGCCGAGGCGCCGCTCTGCGAATTGGGCGATCGTGGCGACGACGTCGGGATCGGTGTCGGCGGTGGGAATGACTTCCAGCAGCCGCAGGTAGCGTGGTGGATTGAAGAAGTGAGTTCCGAGAAAATGCCGCCGGAACCCCTCGGAGCGTCCTTCCGCGAGCGCTGAGATCGGAATGCCTGACGTATTGGAGCTGACGATCGTGGACGCGCGGCGATGCGGTTCGAGCCGCTCGAACAGCGACTGCTTCACGTCGAGCCGTTCGACGATCGCCTCGACGATCCAGTCACTCTGCGAGACCGCGGCCAGGTCTTCGTCGAAGCCGCCGGTGCGGATCCGCGTCTGGGTGGACGGCGTGAAAAACGGATCGGGCCGCATCCCTTTGGCGCGCTCGAGTCCGTCGCGCGCGGCCTCCCGCGTCACATCCAGCAGCAGCGTGTCCACGCCTCCGTTGGCGAGGTGAGCCGCCACTTGCGCCCCCATGGTTCCCGCGCCGAGCACGGTGGCAGATCGGAGGTGGTGGGACATCGGGATTCGGGACTCGGGACTCGGGATCCGGACTCGGGCCCCGGGATTCGTGCCCCGGGATTCGGGACTCGGAGTTCGGAGCTTGGACTCGCGACTAACGATTCGTCGTAGGGATGATACTCCGGTCTCCTTCCGCGTGACCGCCTGCGCTACCAGTCCCGGGTCCCTGCGAATCCCGAGTCCCGAACTCCCGAGTCCCGAATCCCGAACTCCCGAATCCCGGCTATTTCCACCTCGTCAAAATCGTCTCTCTCTCGAAGAGTGCGGCGCTGAATACGATCAGGCCGAGCCAGAGCGCCGCGAGCGCGACGCCGACGAGCAGCAGCATCGGTGTCGTGATGATGAACGCCCCGGCGACCTGGCCGACGAGCACGACGACGAGCGGCAGGACGATGAGGACGGCAACCTGCTGTGCGCTTCGCGGGTCGTTCACGCGCGAGGAAATCGCGATCGTCATCTGCAGCGCGACCAGCGAGGCCAGCGGTCCCACGACACCGACCATCACGAACGATCGTGCCGACAGAAGAGCGCCCGCGACCCCCTCAGCGGCGAATACCAGGACGAGCACAGCGTAGAGGGCGAGGCCGGCCGCTTCCACGACAACGGAAGGCAGGAACGATGCCAGCACTTTGGCGATGAGCAGCTCGACTGCACTGATCGGAGTCGTCAGCAGCGGCTCGAGAGTACGTCCCTGTTTTTCGCCGACGACACTGTAGGCGGCGAGGGACACGGCCCCGACGATGGGCGCGACGAGAAACAGAAGGAGAAACTGCTGGAACAGGAAGGCTTCCGCCGCTGCGTCCGGCGGCAGGCGCGCGAGATGCGGCTGCGTGCGCGCGGCGAGCGCGACAACTCCCGTGATGGTGCGATCGGCCCCGAGCGACTCTCCTGTCACGCGGGGAATGACGACGAGTACCAGAAACGGCAGCGCCACGCAGACGATGACGAGAATCACCACCGGCAACACGGCCGCGGGGTTCGAGCGGAATTCGCGGAGCTCCTTGCCGATGAGCGTCCTGACGCGGAAGACGTTCATGATTCCAGCGTCACCGCTCTCGTCTTGTCGAGAGCTTCGCCCATCAATCGAAGATAGACGTCCTCGAGAGGCGGCTGCTCGTCGAAGACCGCGCGTATCGAGGCCCCCGACTGGACCAGCGCGCGGACGATCGCAGGGGCGCCGAGGTCCGGATCGTCGAGCACCATCGACAGGCCCTGGTCGTCGCGGCGCACGTCCCGGGCGCCCGTTCGTTCCGCAATCGCCATGAGATCCGCCAGGGGAGGGCCCTCGCCCGCCAGGTGCACGATCAGTCGGCGACCGAAGAGCTGGCGCCTCAGCACGAGGGGCTGGCCGATGGCCACGAGCCGGGTGCTGATCAGCGCGACTCTGTCGGCGACCCGTTCGATTTCGTCGAGATTGTGGGTGGAGACGATCACCACGCGTCCACGCCGCCGAAGGTCGAGCAGCAGGTCCCGGACGCCGCGGGACGTTTGCGGATCGAGATTCGCCGTCGGTTCGTCCAGGAGGACGATCTCGGGATCGTGCACGAGCGCGCGGGCCAGGGCGAGCTTCTGCTTCATGCCCTTCGAGAGAAGCGCCGCCCGATCGTCGCGGCGATCCCACAGCTCGAACTGGCGCAGTGAGCGCTCGACAGCCGCTGCCACGCCGTCCAGTCCGAAGAGCCGCGCGTAAACGGCGATGTTGTCGGCAACGGTCAGCTGATCCCACAACCCGGGGGTTTCCGTCAGGAACGCCGATGCGGGCGCGCAGCCGCGGCCCGCTCGCCCGATCCATCGTGACCCCATCGACGCGCACCTCGCCGCTCGTCGGCGCAATCAGGCCGCCCAGCATCCGCAGCGTCGTGGTCTTGCCCGCACCGTTCGGGCCGAGCAGTCCGAACACCTCTCCCGCCTGCACCTCGAACGTCACGTCGTCGACGGCCGTGCGTCCGGCGAAGCGGCGCACGAGATGGTCAGCGGCGAGCACGCTGTATGGTAAGCCGCGGAGGGGTTTCAATTGCGCCTCGCTTTGACGTGAGTGAGGCGGTTTTGCGCGCAGAACACAGAATTTCGGAGGAATAACGGCGGTGTGGCGCGAAATGGCGAAACGGGCCCCGCGGGCGGGAGTATACAAAAGTATGCTCGACGAAACGCAGCAGCAGGAGATCGTGACGCGGTTGAATCGTGTCGAAGGGCAGATTCGCGGCATCCGCCGGATGGTGCAGGAGCCGCGCCTCTGCGTCGAGATTCTGCAGCAGTTGTCTGCCGCCGAGGCCGCACTGAATCGAGTCAGCCTGGCCGTCTTCAAGTTCCACGTCGAGCATTGCGTGCCGGACGGCGTCGCGGTGGGTGAACCGGAGAAGTCCAGGCAGCTGTCCGAGCTCGTGGACATCTTCGACCGCTTCTCGAAGTAGCCATTTCCGGCCCTCCACCGGGTTGCGATAAACTTGAACCCCGAAATTCCAGGTAAGGAGTTTCGGGGTTTTTTGTGCGCGTGGAGAACGCAGGAGACATCATGAAATCATTCCGGATCGCGATTGCGTCGGTTGTGTTCACCATGGCGGCGCTGCTCAGCTCTTCCGCGCTGGCTCAACAACCGCGAGGGAACGCAACCTTGTCTGGAAAGATTGTCGACGACGGGGGACAGCCCGTCGCCGAAGCCATCGTCGTGGCGATCATGGTCGGTCAGACGGAGCCGGTTTCGGCGACGACCGACAAGAAAGGCGAGTGGAAGATCAAGAACCTCGCCGAGGGACAGTGGCGCCTCGAGGCCACAAAGGATGGCCTCGAAACCGCCAAGCAGGTCATCGAAATCCGGAACGACAAGGTCCCGCCCGTCAACATGACCATGACGAAGGCTGTCGCCAAGGCGGATCCAAGCGTCGAGATCAACACAGCGGTGGCGCAGGCCGCCCAGCTGGCACAGGGCGGAAAAATCGCCGAGGCGCGAAAGATCTACGAGGATCTGCTCGTCAAGTACCCGACTGTCTATCAGCTCGAAGCCTTGATCGCGCGCACGTATGCCGTCGAGAACCAGATCCCCAAGGCGATGGAGCACCTGAAGATTGCGCTCGACAAAGAGCCGGCGAACGTCGAGTTCAAGATCCTGCAGGCGGATCTGATGATGGAGGGGGGCGACAAGGCGGGTGCGAAGGCGATCCTCGACGCGATCGACATCACGCAGGTGAAGGATCCGTTTCCCTTCATCAACGCCGCCATCGTGACGATCAACGAAGGTAAGGGAGAAGAAGCGGTCGCCTTGCTCACGAAGCTCCTGGCGCAGTTCCCGATGCAGAACGAGATTTACTACTACCGCGGCCGTGCATACGTCGTCACGAAGCAGTACCGACGAAGCGAAGGCCGATCTGGACAAGTTCGTCACGCTTGCTCCCACCGCGAAGGAAACCGCGGACGCCAAGAAAATTCTCGAGCAGCTTCCCAAGAAGTAAGGGAGCTGTGAGGCGCCTCGCCGCTGCCGCAGCTTTGGGCCTGCTGGTATCCGCCTGCGGCGGATCCAGCGGGTCTCCCTCGAATCCCGCTCCCGCCCCCACGGTCGATCCGTGCTCGACCGCCGCCATCGACCAGGAAGAGCAGGCGCCTGCCGGGCTCGAACCGGATCCGGCCCGCGCGCTCAAGGCGAACGTCCCCGACGGGAACTCACGGTGGCGGGTGCTCGACGCGCTGTGGACGCACATGGCGGGTGGCAGTGCCGCGTCGCGCGCGACCGGGCGACGGTCGGCCGTTGGAGGCCGCAATGCAGTCGATGTCGGCGAGATTGCGGTCGTTCCCGACGAAGGGGACATCGTCCTTCCCCCGAACACATACGACCTGCAGAACCTCGGGTTGCGCTTCACTCGAAACTCGTCAGGCGGCTACGACGTCCGCCGCTTCGAGACCTCGCTCCGGGCCGGCCTCGGCACGAGGCTTACCCTCACAGACGACGACAGTGCGGCGAGCACCGTGCCGTTCGCATTTCAGTTCTACGGCAAGACCGAGACGGCGGCGTTCGTGAACTCGGACGGCAACATCACGTTCGAGGACGCCGACAAGTCGAGCACGGAACGGAACGTCGCGCGGCTGCTGACGGGCCCGCCGCGTGTCTCGCCGTTTCTCGCGGACCTCGACCCGTCTTCGGGGAACGGCCGGGTGTTCGTGAATGCGGTGCCGGATCGCTATACCGTGACCTGGTGCAACGTCCGCGGCTTCGAGTCTCAGAAGACCGCGACCGTGCAGGCGACCCTGCTGCCGAGCGGCGTTATCGAGATGGTCTTCGGGACCACCATCACGCTCGGAGACGCGATCGTCGGGCTCTCACCGGGGTTGACCGGCGACTTCCAGACCGTCAACCTCAGCGACGCGGGACCGACGACCGGCGGCGCCGCGGCGGTGGGTGAGCGGTTCGCCTCGCAGCCGCAGCTCGATCTGGTCGCGCTGTCCGTGAAGTTCTACCGTACGCATCCGGACAACTACGACCAGCTCGTGTTCTGGACGGACGCCCCCCTCATCACCGATGCCTTTGCGTACGAGACGACGGTCAAGAACGAGGTCCAGGGGATCGGTGTGGACACGTACGATCTGGCGGCGGACTTCGGCAGCGCCGGGCGGCTGCGGAGCCTGGTCGTCATGGACTGGCTCGGCAAGTATCCGGACAATCCCACACAGAAGTTTCTCGGCGAGAACAACACGCTGAGCCTGCTCGGGCAGGAGTCCGGCCATCGCTGGCTCGCGTTCATGGATTTCCGCGACCACACCGGGGCGCGCTCCGACGCGATTCTCGGGCGCGATCTGGCGCACTGGAGCTTCTTCTTCGATTCGAATGCGTCGGTGATGGAGGGCAACGACATCGAGGATCTTGGCGGCGGATCCTTCAGGACCGTCGGCGCGGTGCAGCGCTACAGCCTGCTCGACCAGTACGCGATGGGGCTCGTACCAGACACTGCAGTCCCACCGTTTTTTTACGTCGAGAGCCCGGTCAACGCTTCCGCCAGCCGGACCCGCGAGTCGGCGCCGGAAGTCGGCGTCACCTTCAACGGCACGCGGCGCGACGTCCTCATCCAGGACATCATCGCCATCAACGGGCTACGCACCCCGTCGCCGGCGGACTCGGCACGAGTGCATCGGCAGGCCTTCGTCTATGTTCCGGGTGCAGGCCGAACCGCTGACGCGGGACAGGTGAACAAGCTCGATCAGATCAGGCGCGCCTGGGAGACATTCTTTCTCCAGGCGACCGACGGCCGCATGGCGGCGGTCACGGGGCTGCGATAAGGCAGCTATCAGCTATCAGTTGTCAGCTGAAGTCTGACAGCTGGGAGCTGTCCGCCCCGTATAATCCCTCCATGCCACACCCCGGGTCCCTTCTTCTCATCACTCTCTTCCTTGCGACCTCCACGGTCGAATCGGGTCAGTCGGCAGCTCCGCACAAGGCGGCGCCTGAGCAGCCGACGCGTCGAGCGTCACAGAACGATGTCCGGAAGCTGGATGCGATCGAGCCGCTGGTCGAAGAGGCGATCGCCGGGAAAAAACTGCCCGGGGCGGTGGTGCTCGTCGGCCGCGGTGAGAGGACCCTCTACCAGAAAGCGATCGGAAACCGTGCGCTGGTGCCGTCGATCGAGCCGATGACGCTCGACACGATCTTTGACGTGGCGTCGCTCACGAAGGTCGTGGCGACGACGACGAGCGTGATGATCCTGCTGGAAGAGGGGAAGATTCGATTGAGCGATCGGGTGTCGACGTTCGTGCCGGGATTCGAGCGATATGGCAAAGCCGATATCACCGTCCGCCATCTGATGACCCACGTCTCCGGGCTGCGCCCCGACGTAGACCTTGGCGATGCGTGGAAGGGGTCCGAGACGGCCATCAGCCTCGCCATCGAGGAAGTGCCCACGTCTCTTCCCGGAGAGCGGTTCGTTTACAGCGACATCAACTACTTCCTCCTCGGCGACATCGTCCGCCGCGTGAGCGGCCGGCCGCTCGATCAGTTCGCACGCGAGCGCATCTTCGAGCCGCTTGGCATGAAGGACACGTCTTTCCTGCCCCCGGGGTCGCTGCGGCCGCGCATTGCGCCGACCGAGAACTGCACGCCGTTCGGATGGCCGTGCGAGGGAAGCGGACTGTCGATGCTGCGGGGCGTGGTGCACGATCCTACGGCCCGGCGCATGGGTGGCGTCGCCGGCCACGCGGGCCTCTTCAGCACCGCCGCGGACCTGGCGATCTTCTGCCGCATGCTGCTGAACGGAGGTGAGTACCCGGGGCACCAGGATTCTCGCGCCGCTCACAGTTGCCAAGATGACCATGCCGGCATCCGGGCCTGGAGATCGCAACGTTCGCGGTCTCGGCTGGGACATGGACTCCGCCTTTTCATCCAACCGCGGGGAGCTGCTGCCGCTCGGGTCGTTCGGGCACACCGGGTGGACGGGCACGTCGCTCTGGATCGATCCGGCTACCGACCTCTTCGTCGTCTTCCTCTCGAACCGCGTGCATCCTGACGGCAAGGGAGATGTCACACCGCTTCGCGCGCGGGTCGCCACCGTCGCGGCATCCGCGATTACCGACCTGCCGCCGGACTTCCGCAGCACCGCGTTGCTGACCGGGCGCGACTTCGGTCCATCGGGCGCCGTGCCCGCTCCGCCACCGTGGCTTCCGGTTACCAGCGGCATCGACGTGCTGCGCGCGAGCGGGTTCGCGGCTCTCCGCGGCAAGCGTGTCGGGCTCGTCACGAATCACACAGGCATCGCGCGTGACGGCGCGACGACAATCGACCTGCTCCACGATGCGAAGGACGTCACCCTCGTGCGTCTCTTCAGCCCTGAGCACGGGATCCGGGGAATCCTGGATGCCGCGGTGCCGTCCGCGACCGACGAGAAAACCGGCCTGGCGATCCATTCGCTGTACGGCGACACGCGCCGGCCGAGCGCCGCCATGCTGGAAGGACTGGATATTATCGTCATCGACCTCCAGGACATCGGAGCCAGGTTCTACACCTACATGACGACGATGGCGTACGCGATGGAGGAAGCCGCCAAGCGGAAGATTGCCGTCGTCGTTCTCGACCGGCCGAACCCGATCAACGGATTCCAGATCGAAGGCCCCACCATCGACAGGGCAGCTCTCGCGTTCACGTCGTACTTCCCGATGCCCGTGAGGCACGGCATGACGCTCGGCGAGCTCGCGCGGCTTTTCAACGGAGAGAACAGGATCGGCGCTGACCTCACCGTCGTCGCGGCCAAGAACTGGGTCAGGGACCAGTGGTTCGACTCCACCGGCCTGCCGTGGGTGAATCCGTCGCCGAACATGCGGAACCTGATTCAGGCCACGCTCTACCCGGGCATCGGTGCAATCGAGGGCTCCAACGTCTCAGTAGGCCGCGGGACGGACACGCCGTTCGAACAGATCGGCGCGCCGTGGATCGACGGTGTCGCCCTGTCCGACGCGCTCAACGCCCGGAATCTCCAGGGCATTCGGTTCTACCCAGTCCGGTTCACGCCGTCCTCGAGCAAGTACGCGAACGAGTCATGCGGCGGTGTCTTCATGGTCGTGACCGATCGGCTCACGATTCACCCCGTGCGCGTGGGGCTCGAGATTGCCGCCATGCTGCACAAGTTGTACAGCGTCAAATATCAGCTGGAGGCGACGGAGCGGCTCTTCGGACTGAAGGAAGGCGCTGCGCGCATCCTGGCCGGCGAGGACCCGTCAGCCGTGGCCGGCAGCTGGGCCGCCGGCGAAGCGAGGTGGAGATTGATGAGGAACAAATATCTGCTGTATCGATGAAGCCGGAGATGCTTCTCAGCTTCCAGCTTCCGGCTCCCGAACCCCAAGTCCCGAGTCCCGAATCCCGCGCCCACGGCGCGAAGCGCCTACGTCGCGGTCCCCCGTTTGTCCTGATACATCTTCCCGTCCGCCATCTTGACGACGGCCATGATGTCGATGGCCTCCGGTGTGACCTCGGCGCAGCCGATGCTGAGCCCGACGCCCGAAGGCAACTTGCCGGCGTCCGACTGCGCGAAGTCCAGCTTGAGCTCCACGGCTTTCCGTTCCGCCTGCACCAGAGAGCAGGACATGAGGATGAGGAACTCGTCCCCACCCCAGCGAAACACATCGTCGGCTTCCCGAACGTTGTTGATCAGGAAGGCGGCCACCTGCTGCAGCACCCGGTCGCCGGCCTCATGCCCGAGCGTGTCGTTGACGGCCTTGAAGCGGTCCACGTCGATGAAGAGCAGGGAAAGCTGAATGCGATAGCGGCGATGACGCTGGATCTCGCGGCCGATGACTTCGTCGAAGAATCGCCTGTTGCGGCATCCGGTCAACGCATCCCTGGTCACCAGGTCGCGGAGCTCGTCCTGCGCCGACTCGAGGCGCCTGTTCGTCAGGCGGAGCTCGTAGGTCATGTCCTCGAACGTCATGAGCTGCATGCCGAGCGCCATGGAGAGATACAGCGCAAGGTTCAGGAACGTCGCCCGATCCGAGAGCCCGAGTGATGACGGCTCTTCGAACGCCCACCAGCCGTTCGCCAGCGCGAATACGAGCATCATCGCGCCCACGACGGCGGCGCCCAGGAGCCGGGTCTGGCGCATCAGAGCGAGATGTGCGATGCCTGCGGCCGCAAATCCTCCAGCGATCATGAGGTGGCCGGGCGCATAGACCGCCGTGGCCTCCATGCCGAGTGGCGCGAGCGTGAACCAGATGAGGACCGGCAGGAGCACCGCGGCATACGCACGCCGCAGCCTGGGTCTCGTCCGGTAGGCGTCGGCGCTGATGACGAAGACGAGCGCGCTCAGAATGCCCACGAACTGCGAGAACCCGAACATCGCATCGGCCGCCTGCTCGTTGGCGAAGCGACGCGCGATCAGGAAAGGCGCCGCGGCCGCGAGCAGCCAGCCCAGGATCCAGTACTTGATGTAGAGGCGACGCCTGTAGAAGTACAGAAGGATCAGCAGCCCCGTGACGAGGAGCGCTGCCGCCCCGAGGAGGACGCGAGGGTTGAGGCTCCCGCCGGCCGTGATCTCAGCCGCCTGGGCACGCGCCTCGACCACGTGTGCGAGGGCGACGACAGTGGCGGTCGTGACGACCGTCAGGGGGCGTCTCGGCGCGCCAATCATGATGGATACGGGGATCTTAGCACCTGCGTCAGGCCAGGCGCGGAGACGGGACCAGCTGGGAAGAAAGGTCGAGTCGGGGGCTCAGTACATCCGATACAACATCACGTAGACGATCACCCCCGTGACCGACACGTACAGCCAGATCGGGAGAGTCCACCGCGCGATGGCAACGTGACGTTCGAAGCGCGCCCTGAGCCCGCGCGTGAGCGTGATCAGCGCGAGCGGCGGGACGGCGGCGGCCAGGATGACGTGCGTAATCAGGATCACGAAGTACACGAAGCGAATCGGGCCTCGTCCGGGGAATGGCTTCGACCCGATGTTGGCGTGGTAGATGACGTAAGAGGTGAGGAACAATGTCGAGACGACGCATGCGCCGATCATGGACGCCCTGTGCAGCCGGACGCGCCCGCGCCTGATGAGCACGTAGCCGATGACGAGCAGCACGCCGGCGGTCGCGTTCAGCGACGCGTTCAGGAGCGGGAGGTCAGACAGGGTCACGATGGCTTGAAGACTTCACGGTATGGCGCGAGGTCCGGTCACTAGGTCCGGCCGGCGATCATCAGGATCCACAGGATCGGCAGGTAGATGATTGATCCGAAGAACAGCCGGCGCGCGTCCGGGATCTCGCGCCTGCGCGCGAACCTGATCGTCAGGCCGAGAAAGAGCAGCGACAGCGGCATCGCCGCCGCGAAGTAGACAGGGCTGGTCATGCCAATCAGTGTCGGCGCCAGACTCACGGGCAGCAGCGCCGCGCAGTAGAGCGTCGCCTGGCGCCCCGTGCTCCGGCCGTCAGGCTCGATGACCGGCAGCATGGGGAAGCTCGCCCGCGCGTAGTCGTCGCGGTAGATCCACGCGATCGCCAGGAAGTGCGGCAGCTGCCAGAGAAAGACAATGCCGAAGAGCACCCACGCGCCGCGCGACAGCTGGCCGCTGGCGGCGGCCCACCCGATCACCGGCGGCAAAGCGCCAGGGATGGCGCCGATGACCGTCGCGAACGACGACTTTCGCTTGAGTGGCGTGTAGACGACGGTGTACGTCAGGAGCGTGGTCAACGCGACCAGCGCGGACAGCACGTTCACCCCGCCGCCCAGAATCGCCAGACCGGCAAGCGACATCAGCGTGGCAAAGACGAGCGACTCCCGCGCCTGCAGCCTGCCGTCCGGCAGCGGCCGCAGCCGCGTGCGCTGCATCAGGCTGTCCGGTTTGCGTTCGATGACCTGGTTGAAGGCCGATGCGCCCCCCGCGACGAGCGCGGTCCCGGCCACGGTGTAAACGACCCTGGCGGCATCGGAGATCTCCCCGCCGGCCATCACATATCCAACCAGCGACGATCCGACGACAAGGAGGTTGAGCCGCGGCTTCGCGAGCGCGACGAAGTCATTCGTGCGGCCACCTCGATGCGGAAGCGCGATGGCTTCGGCGCCGGTCTTCATGAGCGCGCCCCGCCTTCAGCCCCGGCGTGATTGTGCCCGATTGCACCAGGAGCCGGGGCCTCGCGGCTCCTCTTTCCGAACCCCGAATCCCGATTCGCGAATCCCGCCCGTTGACCCGGAACCGCGGCAACATCAAACACAGTCCTGTACGCACGCAGCGTCAGCACGAGCGACGTGCCCAGCACGAGCGCGCCGTTGACGACGTGGAGCGTGTTGATGAAGGGTTGGAGCCCCGACAGGATCACGAACGCACCAAGCGTGGCCTGCGTGATCACCAGGAGGACGAGGAGCGCCGCAGGCCGCGTCAGGTCCCGCCGCCCGCGATGATGGCGCCGCACGTGCGCCGCCGTCGCGAGGATCGCGGCTATCACAACCAGAGCCACCGCGCGATGGGCGAAGTGAATCGCGATCGCGGCCGACCACACGGGCGGCAGCACATGGCCGAATGCCAGAGGAAAAGTCGGGATCGCCAGCCCGGCCTCCGTGTGGCGCATCGTCGCCCCAAGCAGAATCTGCGCGTAGATGATGACGGTCGTCGCCGCCGCAACGCGGCGGAGCGCCGGGTCGTCGTCCGCCGGTGGCCCCTCGCGCCACCCAGTGGAAGTGAAGAGCGCCAGGCTGACCGTGATGCAGAAGAACAGCTGCGCGAGCGCTGCGTGGCCGATGGAAATGGGAGCGGGGAGGAACAGGAGCACCGTGATGCCGCCCAGCAGTCCCTGGAGGATGACGGCGCCGAGTGCGGTGAACCCGAGCTTGCGCACCCACGGACGCGGTTCGATGCGCCAGGTCCAGAGCGCGAGGATGATCGTCAGGAACCCGACCGTGCTGGCGATGAGACGATGCCCGTGCTCGTAGAAAATCCCGCCGACCCATTTGTCCATGGGGAACGAGAACATCGTCCAGCCGTACGTCGTCGGCCAGTCCGGCACCGACAGGCCGGAATCAGTGCTCGTCACCATGCCGCCGGCGGCAATCAGCAGGACGGTCGCCAGGACGACGAGTTTCGTGTAGCGGTGCAGCCAGTTCATGTTCGTATCAGCGGCCTGCCAGGGACGGCCGGGTTGTGTGACTTCTTGCACGAGTCGAGAATTCTCAGTTGCCCGCCGCAGCCGGCGCCTTGAACGTAAACGTCATCTCCGCTGCCTGCTTCTCTGCGACCGTCACCGTTTGCGTCTGCGTGCCGAGCTTCTCATGCCAGGCCTCGATCGTGTAAGTGCCGGCCGGAAGATTCTTCAGCTCGAACTTGCCGCCGTCGTGCGTCACCGCGAAGTACGGATTGTCCATGACGCCGACAAACGCCTGCATCCATCCATGGACGTCGCACTTGAACCGCACCATGATTTCTTTTGTGGTGAAGGTGCGCTTGTCGGCCTGGTTCTGGATGGGCTGACCCAGGTTGAATTCACGATTCGCGTCCGGGAGGGCATGCACGTTGTGCATCGTCGCGTCGCTGTTCACAATCTGGAGGGGCTGGCCGGTCCTGACGCCGAGTACGTGCGGAAGATAGCGGCAGCCCTGCTGATCGAGTTTCACCGGTTCCGTCGGGGTCTCGAAGTAGTAGTTGCCGAGACCGTCCTTCACGTAGACGAAGACATTCTCGAGCCCGCCGCCCGTCACCACGACGCTCTCGGACGTGGCGCCATTCGGATTCTGGCTGATACAGAAGGGATCGCCAGCCATCTTGATCGGCGGGTTCGCCGGAGCCGTGCCGTCCAGCACGACGCGTCCTGCGAGGCTGCCCGCCTTCGACTCGTCCACGCGCTGCGCGCCCGGAGGTGGACCACTCGGCGCGGCATCCTTGCCGCTCCCGCCGCAGCTCGCGGACGCGACGATCAGGGCTGCGCCCGCAAGGGAGTGCAAATAGCTCATCCGCATAACTTTACTTTGAGTATCACACGCACATGGATCGGGCAAATCGGGGAAGCGGCCGTCAGCTGCCCATGTGCAGCTTGCGCAGGATCCGGTCCTGAATCCAGTGAGCGTCCCACCACTCGACGGGGTTCACCATCTGGCCGTTGACGAGCATCGTGAAGTGCAGGTGATCCCCTCCCGCGAGGCCTGTCATCCCGCTCTTTCCGAGCTCCTGCTCTTTCTCGACCATGTCCCCCGCCTTGACGGCGATCGACGACAGGTGACCGTAGAGCGACTGCACGCCCATCCCGTGATCGATGATCACGCAGTTGCCGTAGATGCCGAGCTCGTCGGCGAAGAGCACCTTGCCGCGATTGGCCGCCACGATCGGCACGCTGGTGAACGAGGCGAGGTCGAAGCCCAGATGCGTCTGCTGGTCGACTTCCTTGCCCTTGTGGACGTAAGTCCGTTTGTCGGCAAACGCCGACTCCACGGCATTATTGGTGAAGGGATGAAAGACGACGCCGCGCCAGTACAACTCCGGGGCGCTCTCTTTCGCGAACGAGGCAATCTTCGCCGCGTTCTTCCGCCGGAGCTCCCCGTTGACCACCAGGAATTTGGTGATCTGATCCCCTTCCGGCTTCACTTCCGTCGTCCCCGCGAGTATTGCGGGCACCACGCGGTCGAGGAACCTGTCGTCGAGCTCGATGCGGCTTTTCTTGAAAGGCTTGGGGAAGGTCATGGTGTCGAAGTCTGCACGCGCGGAGTTTCCAGCCTCGTCGCGCGCGAACAGGTGCATCGGGGTCTTGACGTCCTGGTCGTAGCGGAGCGCGAAGAAGGCAATGCGCAACGCCGGGTCCTTGATGGCGACTCCCTCGACCGTGGCGCCGGATGCCGGATACCCGGGGTACTCGAGATCGCCGACGATCACGCCCGAGGTGACGTCCGACGGCGTGACGCGGTACACGATCATCTCGGAGCCGCCAAGGTTGATGTAGTGCTTGCTCGACAGGACGGACACGCTGGGACGCTCCAGGCGGACCTTCACGTCGCGGGTCGCGGTGGACTCGAGCGTGCGGATACCGTACAGGACCGGACGCGAGGCGGTGACGATGATGCGGGCGGGACCGCTCTTCAGATCCGGGATGGCCTGCTTCCCGATCTGGCGGGTCACGTGCAGCTTGTCGGGAGTCTCCTGTTTTGCGACGGCGCCGGCGGCGTTGTCGAGCGCGAAGAGCGGCGTCAGCTTGCCGTTCTGCTCGAAGACCACAGTTACCGCGCTCAGCTTGCCCCCCGGGGTGCCAACCGTGACGTCGAGTGGAGTGGCCGTGCCGACGAAGGTCTCGGGCTTCCCTATTTCAATCGACGGGCCGCCTGCTCGGCCGGCGACGACATAGGCTCCGCCGGCTGCGAGGAGAAGAATGAGCAGGAGACCCATCAGATAGCGCATGGGGGGATGGTACCGGAAAGCGGGGCGGGGGAGAAGGCTCGCGATTCGGGACCCGGGATTCGGAACTCGGGATTCGGGTTCCGTAGCTTCCGGCTTCAGCCGGAAGACGAGGCGCCATCCTCGAAAATCAGTCCGCTGGTAGGATCGAGCTCATCGCGAGGGCAAGAGGATGACTGAGGACATTCGAGCAATCGCCGCGGCGTTCGACGAGCGAGCCCGCAACTATTCCGGGAACGAGTGGCACCGGCGATACGCGGAGCGGCTGGTCGAGCTCGCGTCGCTGCAGCCGGGCCAGCGAGTCCTGGATGCGGGAGCAGGCACGGGGTTCGCGGCCATCGCGATGGCCGGCCGCGTCGGTGCATCCGGCCACGTCGTCGCTGTCGATATTTCACTCGGAATGCTGGAGCAGGCACGGACGGCGATCGAGGCTGCAGGCACTCCCGCTATCGAGCTCCTGCAGGCGGACGCCACCGACCTGCCGCCGTTCTCCTCGTCAACGTTCGATGCGGTGATCTGCTCGGCCGGGCTGCTCTACATGCCTGTCGAACGGGCGCTGCGCGAATGGCATCGTCTCGTCAAGCCGGACGGTGTCGTCGGTTTCTCGACCATGCGCGCCGGCTCGCCACCAGCGGGGCGCCTGTTTCGCGAATGCGCCGCGGGATTCGGCGTCATCCTTGGCGATCCCAGCGGCGAGCTCGGATCGGAGGACCGCTGCCGGTTCGCGCTGGAGGCCGCAGGATTCAGCCGCGTGACCGTCATCGCGGGCCATCTGCATTTATCTGCGTCGGACTTGACGCTGGCGTGGGAGTCCAATCTCCGGTCTGCCGCGCATTCTGCCGTGCGCGACTTGAGCGTGGCGGACCAGGATGCCCTCCGTGTGCGGTTCGATCAGGCCGTGCGCGATACCCGGTCGGCGGACGAACCGTCATTTGCCAGGGCGGATGTGCTCTATGCGTTCGGAAGGAAATAGCGGCCTTGACCGTTTTGCTGTCCGGCTGCTAACATCAAGGGTTCCTGTCGCGCCGTGTGCCGGTATCGTCTAGGGGTCAGGACACGTGGTTCTCAGCCACGGGACCGGGGTTCGAATCCCCGTACCGGTACCATCCTTCTAAGCGCTCTTCTTTCAAGAGGTTATCCGTCGTAGCCGACCTCGCTTTGGAAGCCCCGGTTGAGGGGTCTCCAGCGCGATCTTGATAAAAACTTGACACTTTGTGTTCGGGATCCGGCTGCAGATCGAAGGTTTTGCCGGCTTCCAGTCGGCCGACCGCGGCTTGTAGCGCGGCGAGCGTCTGGTTGTCGTACCGCTCGGTCGTGGTGATCGACGCGTGCCCGAGAAGGTCGCGCACCTGCGCCAGCGGCACGCCGCGCTCGACGAGCCGGGAGGCGTACTCGTGCCGCAGATCGTGCCAGTGCAGGTTGATCGCGCGGAACCGCTCTTTGACGTCGGCGGTCAGATCCGTATAGTTCGGCTTCCGCCAGTGCGACGTCACTCCGTGCGCCTTCAGCACGGTCAGCACCCAACTTTTCTTGAAGATCTTGATCGGTTCGCCGGCCTCGTTGCTGAACACGGCGACGTCGTCAGCCTTCTGATCCCCGTCCGCATCGATGCGGAGCCACTGCAGCGCCGCTCGCAGGCGGTCCGTGCCGATGGGAATCACGCGGGTGCGACGGCTCTTCGTCGTGGCGCCGCGTAGGGTGATGACCTGGCGTCGCCAGTCGATGTCTGCAAATCGGAGCGCCAGCATTTCGCCGCGGCGCATGCCGGTATCCAGGGCCGCGATGATCATTGCTCGGAGATGCGATGGGGCCACCGCGAGGAGGGCCTGTTCTTCGGCCTCGGAGATCCGGCGTCGCCGCTTGTTGTCTTCGAGCTCCATCCGGATCAGCACTTCGGTCCCACGCGCGAAACGGCGTGCGATCGAGATATTCGCGGCCGACCGCCCAGTTGAACATGTGGCGCAGCAGTTGGAGCGAGCGGTTGATGGACGCTGGCGCCAGCCGGCGCCCCGGCCGGCCGTTCACTAGCCGTAGTCTCTTGAGGTCCGCGACGTAGTCCTCGATGTCCGCGGTTCGGATCCCACTGAGCGCCCGCTCCCCGAACCGCTCGAGCAAGTGCTTCAGGCGGTAGTTGATATCGGTCGCCAGGGACAGGCTCTTGGCGCGGGCGTGTTTCTCTATGTAGATGTCGGCGAACTGGCGGAACGTCAGCGATGACGACTCCGGATGAGGCCGCAAGCCGCGTTCGTCGAACGTGCCCGCTCGTACCGCGGCCCGCAGCTCGTCGAGGGCGATGCTCGCCTCCGTCTTCGAGCGGATCTCGCGATCGGCCCACTTGCTCAGGCTGACACGCCGGCGGCGGAAACAGCCCCACCACGGGTGCTCGCAGCGGTCGCGCACGAGGCCTGTGTGTTCGCACAATTTGTAGAGGCCCACAGTCGTTCTTCCTTCTTCTGTGTACGATACTCCTCGTCGGCCGAATCCTGCTCGATCCCGCGCGATCCGGACAATCCGAGCGCTTTTCGCTCGTTCGTGCACTGAGAGTGACGGGCTCGGCCGATGTAGGCCGGCCCGCCACTGTGGGATCCGGACATCCGGAATCAGCCAGGATGACCCGTGGACCAATCGCGCGCCTGCCGCGCCTGCCGCTCGAACCATTGGTCGATCCATTCACTCTTCAGGCGAATGGTGCGTCGACCGCCGACGCGAATGTGGTGGAGCTCACCGCGTTCGCAGGCGGTGTAGATGGTGTCGCGGGACAAGCCCGCGTACTCGGCGCCTTCCGCGACGTTCAACCAGAGTTTCATGCGACCCCTCCTCGAAAGAATCGAGACACCGAACCGATGGACTGTGGTGGTTGGTGCCCGCCGGCGTCCTGGTCGATGACCAAAGGCGCCGGTGCTGGGCGCGGTCGGAATGCGGATGCCGTATCGGCGAACCGCAATCGATCTGCAATCGGTCCGGGGATTCAGGTGGAAGGGGTGCGCGGCCTGTGACGGTGCGCACTGATTCAGCGCGTTCGTATCGGACCGAGTTCTGAAAATCAGATTACCGCCGGAACGACTCGGCGTCAATGGGTCGTTTGCAAGTGTCAAAGCTCGTCAGAAATGCCCCCTAAGACCTAACGAGTCGCGGGTCGATCGAGAAAAGGTTGGGCGCGCCGATTCGGATCTGCGGGAACTCGGGGTGGCGTGGATTCAGGAGGTAGTTGCTTTCCGACGTGGTGACCGCACTGGGAACTCTTAACACCGCTGAAGCGCCGCCCGATACCCAGGCATCGCCGAGGGCGGCCAGGTCCAGCGGGGGAGGGTACATTCGCCACGTTGAGGGAAGGGCCTTCGCGTCCACCTCCGTGACTAGCGCCTCGTCGAAATCACAGCGAATCAGAACGTAGGAGCGAAGGACGACACTCGAACCAAGATGCACAAGCATCTCAAGCTTCGCGAGCGACGCGCTTTCTGCTGTGTATACAACCGCGGTGCCCCTGGAATTCCACCGCCCACCCCCGATTCGCGCTCCTTCCCCGGTAAATGCGGCGGCCGCATGCCGGGCTTTGACGATGCGCCAGGCGGAAATCATCGTCAGATGAAGACGCCGTGCTCCAGGGCGAAAATCACTCGCTCTACTTCAAGGGCACCGACTTCGGTTCTGACAAGATCGACAGGGCGGGCGTTTCCCAGAGCGGGTAGTGGCCGCTCCAGCCAGGCTGAGGCTCCCTCGGAATCTCCTTCGAACAGTTGTACCGCGCGACCGAAGAGTCGCGAAATGCGCAAGAGTCGATCAGATTCGTCGGTGTGGAAACGGCCCTCTTGTTTGCGGCGAGCGAGAGTGCGTTGCGGGATATTCAGTAGCGACGCGAGGATCTCAGCTTCCCATAACGTGTTTCGACGGAGGCGTTCGAACGCGCGATAGGGGATTCCTCGCGTTACCTCTGCGACGAGCTCGAAAAGGTGAAGACCGGAAAAGCCGAGGAAGATCGCATAATCGTGCGCACCCACGCGCCCATGCACGAGGAGGTTCCGGAACTGCCGGAGTTCCTCGGTTGCTTCGGGAGCATCTCTCTCCCGTGTAAGACTCTGGCCTTCGGGTCGTCGCTCTGGGGTTTCGATGCGTGCCATTTGGCATCAATTGTATGCCACTTGGCTCCACATTTCAAGGCTCGTCTAAAGGATGCGATCGATGTCCGCAGTCCGAGCGCGTCGAGCCAGTACGATCCCGGACGTGATGGCCGCCTGATCTGCACGTCAATTTCCGCGCGGATCGCTATTCAGATCATCCAGCTTTTGTCCGGCACATTCTCCGGACAAATCGAGCACGACACGCGCGCCCCCTTGGCCGCAACATGCGGGGCGTGAGCGACCCCCGCGGGCAGCGGGCGGGGTGATAGCCGCAGGGCGGCACCGGGGTCGCTCACGCCCCGCTCTAGCTCCACCATCTGAGCGCGCTCCTGGCGGACGGCAGAAGGCGCCGTCCGACTGCGGTGTCACCGGTCGGCGTAACTTCCAGCATTTGCGTGTCTTGCGTTGTTCGACCGGTGGTGCGACCCAATTCCCAGAGCTAGGAAGGTCGCCGCCGTTGTGAATGGAGAGGGGACAACCTCAAAGTTCTGACTTGTCCCCCCTTGCGGCCCCCATTCACGCGCAACCAGGGGAATGAGACGGTAAGAACGCCTGCGTTTTCTCGAGGGCTGCAACCGGCGGTCAGACCGCTCCGATGGTCATGAAGGATGCCGGCCAGAAGATGGTGTGGGAGCGTTCTCAGGCGACGCCGACGAGGTGAGCCAGGTGCAGGTATTGCCGCGAGAGGACCACGAACTCAACCGATGCGAGCTCGCGCTCGAACTTGTCCACCAGCAGTGTCGAGTAGGTGTTCCAGAGCACGCCGTCACCATCCTGCAGCCACAGCCGATAGAGCACGTTGAACCGTGGAGCGCTGAACTTTTTGGCGGTCTCAACGAAACGCGTATCAGGGACGAAGGCGGGCTCCGCCGCCGCCCTCTTGCGCTGCTCTCAAACAGCCAGCGGAGGTCACCGGCATCCGACGGGTGGAGGGGCGTCGTCAGTCCTCGCGTAACGTGACACCAACAGTGCGTACAGTCAATGCATCTGTCACCTCTCCATTCAGAGTTTGTGGAAAACTCAAGCCACCAACTGAACGCAAACCGCGGTCGGTTGAGAGCCATCTTTGTTGAATGGGCAAAATGGCCCAGCGTCGCAAATTGCGGAGCTCTCAACCCGGGTGAGTGCTGCGCGCAAATGGAAGGCGAAGCGTGCGGCACCAGATCCGTGCACTTGCCCCGTCCGTCGAATCGTGCGTACTATCAGCTCGCGTGACAGGACGCACCCCGTCCGCGGGAAGGGCTGAGCCCACCTGACGCAGGCTCCGTCACAATCTGCGATCTTCTTTCAGCCCGTCGAGCGGACACGGGCGATATCCGAAAGGAGATCGTCATGTCCGTTCCCCCTCGCCGACATCTGCCGGAACGTCCGTCGCTCGAGCAGCTCCGCAAGCAAGCCAGGGAACATCTCGACTCGCTGCGCGCCGCCGATCCATCGTTGAAACTGGCGGTGGCGCAGCACGCGCTCGCGCGCGAGTACGGTTTCCAGAGTTGGCCGAAGCTGGTACACCACGTTGAATCCATGCAGCCGGCCAACCGCATGCTCCAACCAGCCGAGCTGAAATCCGATCAAAAACTTCTGTGGTCGCAAGGACGCGGCACCGATGTGTGGGCGCTCATTCAGGCCTGTGCGTCAGGCGATCTCACAGCCGTACGAGCGCTCATCGCAAAAGATCCGTCGCTGGCCCGGTCGCACTACGACTATCGCAAGCCGCTTTACTTCGCCGTGCGCGAGAATCGCATCGACGTCGTTCGCTTCCTGCTCGAGCACGATTGCAACCCGCTGGATCTCTGGATGGACGATGATCCGATCGAGATTGCACGCGATCGCGGCTACACGGAGATGGAGCCGCTGCTGACGCACACGCTCGACACCAGGTTCAACGCATCGCCGCAGGGGGAACCGGTCGCGCTGGCGCTGCGGGAGCACGATCTGAAACAGATGCGCGAGCTGCTCGACGCGCAGCCGGCGCTCGTCGGCAAGGGCGACAAGCGGTCCAGCCAGCCGATCCACTGGGCCACCATGACGCGACAGCTCGACGCGATCGACGAGCTGCTGCGGCGCGGCGCGGACATCAACGCCCAGAGGATGGACGGCGCTCGGCCCATTCACGTGACCAATGGCGACTACTTCTACCGCGGCTGGCGCGACGTGCCGCGCCACTGGCCGGTGACGGCCGCACAGGTCATGGCCCACCTGCAGGAGCGCGGCGCGTTCATCGATCTGCCGACCGCGTGTCACATCGGCGACATCGACCGCGTGCGCGAATTGCTCCGTCAGGATCCGTCGCTGGCCAACAGGATTGGCGAGCACGAGGGCTATTACCTCGGCGCCGGGTCGCCCTTGTCAAATGCCGCCGCCGTCGGTCGCATGGACATCGTGCAGGTGCTCCTCGACCACGGCGCCGACCCAAATCTGCCGGAGGAGCAGTATGCGCCCAGGGGAAAGGCGCTCTATTCGGCTGTCTTCCATGGGCACTACGACATCGCGAAGCTCCTCCTCGAGCGCGGCGCCTTTCCGAATCCGCCGGTCGAAAGCTCGGGCGACGCGCTGTGGGTGTCGCAGGAACTGCGCCCCGACAAGCGCATGGAGCAGTTGCTCCTTTCGTACGGCGCCAAGCCGACAGAGGGACACACGGGTGAAGACTGGCCAACGCGCGCGCTCAACTGGCTGCGCATCTCGCCCCTCCACGAGGCGGCGCGCAAGGGCGATCTGCTGGACGCGACGAAACTGCTCGAGGCTGGCGCCGACCTGACGGCGCGTGATGAGCACCTCCGTTCGACGCCGCTCGCCTGGGCGGCCAAGTTCGGTCAGCTCGAGATGGTCAAGTTCCTGCTCCGACACGGCGCGCCGAAGAGCCTGCCCGACGACCCGGAATGGGCCACGCCACTCGCGTGGGCAACCAGGCGCGGGCACGACGAGATTGCGAGACTTCTCTCCTAGAACCGCCCCGAGGAGCTTGGCCCACGCGAGCTCCACGCGGAAGTAGTCGGTGAAGCCGAAGCGGATGGACGCCTCGCCTTGCATGCCGCCAATCCGGATGGTATATACTGAACCACATGGTTCAGTATTCGCGGACCCGCTTCGATGCCTCGTTTGCCGCGCTCTCGGACGCCACCCGACGCGGTGTTCTGGAGCAGCTCGGGCGTGCAGACGCTTCGATCACGGACCTTGCCGACAAGTTCCACATGACCCTCACGGGCATGAAGAAGCACGTCGGCGTCTTGGAGCAGGCGGGGCTCGTCACCACGGCGAAGGTCGGGCGCGTGCGGACCTGCAGGCTCGGCCTGCGCAGACTGGATGAAGAGGCGGCATGGATCGAGAGGTACCGCCAGCTCTGGGATGCACGGTTCGACGAGCTGGACAAGGTTGTCGAGGAACTGAAACGGAAGGAGAAGGTTGATGGACGCAAGAAGAGAGAGTGAGCCCACGCCCATGAAGAACCGCACGACGGTGGAGCGGAAGTCCGAGCGTGAGCTAGTCGTTACCCGAACCTTCAACGGCCCGGCCCGCATCGTGTTCGAGGCGTGGACCAAGCCCGAGCTGTTCAGGCGGTGGTGGGCGCCGAAGTCGATGGGCATGTCCCTGCGTTCCTGTGAGATGGATGTTCGTGTCGGGGGCAAGTACCGTCTCGAGTTCGAACCCGATGCTGTGGCGTTCTTCGGCACGTACCTCGAAGTGACACCGCACTCGCGCCTCGTGTGGACCAACGAGGAAGGTGGTGAGGGTGGGCCTGTCACCACGGTGACATTCGAGGAAAAGCGTGGCAAGACGCTGCTGGTCATGCACGAGCTCTATTCCTCGAAGGAAGCTCTCGACGCTGCCGGCACCGGGGCGGCGGATGCGATGGTCGAGACGTTCGCGCAACTGGACGAGCTTCTCCTCACCCTGGGCGCGAGCGTGGGACGGTCATGAAGTCGTCGATCTCGCAGTTTCCGCTCACAAGGAGGCAGACGATCCGCTTCGATGAGCCGGCGACCGAAAGTGGATCCGGCCGCCCACGTTTGAGCACGGCGCTGCCGGGTTGGTATCGACAGTCGACGACTATCTCGCGTTCGCGCGCATGTTGCTCGCCGACGGCCGGCATTGGGGACAGCCCCTGCTCACGCCCGGTAAGAGCCGCTCGCGAACCGACTTCAGGCGGCAATTCCTGAGAATGTGCCCAGTCTATTCCGCGCGGAGCGCCGTCAGCGGATCGACGCGGCTCGCGCGACGAGCCGGGAGATATGTCCCGACGAGTGCCGCCACTGCGAGCGCGACGGACACAGCGGCCGCGAGTGGCGCATCGCTGATGAGGCCCGGCGGGATCGCGATGACGAACGTCTGGACCTCCTCGGGGCGAGTGAAACCCGGATCGACCTGGCGCAACGCGACGAACGTGCGAATCAGCAACCCCGAGACGATGAGCAGCGTCAGCGCCAGTGCGACTTGTCCGACGATCAGGGCATGACGTGTGCGGTGTCGCGCAGGAGCATCGCTTGTCGACCGGCCTCCCTCTTTCAGCGCCGCGATGGCCGGCCTGCCGAATCGCCAATCAGCAAACAGGCCGAACATGGCGCCGCTGAGCACCGAGACGATCAACGTGAAGGCCAGGACGGTCAGGTCGATTCCGATCTCGTCCACACGCGGCAGCTCCGCAGGCGCCATCGTTCGCAGTAACCCGATCGATAGCCAGGCAAGCGACACGCCGACCACTCCGCCCGCGAGTGCGAGCACGACGCTCTCGGCCAGCAGCGCGCGTCTGATGCGGCCACGGCTCGCCCCGAGCGCGGCTCGCACCGCCAGTTCCTGCTGACGCCCTTCCGCACGCACGAGGAACAGATTGGCCACGTTCCCGCAGGCGATGAGCAGCACGACACCGACAGCCGCCATGAGAATCCAGAGGATCTCGCCGACGTTGCCGATGACGTCATCGGCGAGCGGGCGCACATTCGGCCGCAACTCCAATCTCGCGAACATCGGCGGTAGCAGCGAGATCAGCCGCGCCACATCGGCGTTGGCCTGGGCCAGCGTGGCGTCCGGCTTCAGCCGCCCGAGCGCCTGGAACCCGAAGCTGACGAAGCGAGGCGCGCCGGGGTCCAGCGGCATCGGCAGCACGATTTCGGGAAGGGTGCGCAGGAATGTGAACGACGCGGGAAGCACACCGATGACTTCCCCCTGCCTGCCATCGATCGCGAGCGTCTGGCCAACGATGTTCTCTGCGCCACCGAACCGGCGCTGCCAGTAGCCGTATGTCAGCACCACTCGCAGCGGGTTTCCCGGCGTCTCGTCTTCCGTGCTGAAGACCCGGCCGACCACGGGTTGCACCTGCAACAGCGGCAATGTCGTGGCGCTCACCAGCAGTGCCTGGACGCGCTCCGGATCACCGCCTCCCGTGATCGACACCTCCGCCGGAGTCCATGCGCCGATGGCCTCGAACGCCTGTTGGTTCTCGCGGTAGGTGAGATAGGTGGCAGGGCCGTGAACCGTTCCTACCCCGTGCGGCGCGTGTTGTCTGAGACTCACCAGCCTGTCCGGCTCCCGGAAAGGAAGCGGCTTCAAGAGCACGCCATAGACGACGCTGAAGATCGCGGTCGTCGCGCCGATTCCAAGCGCGAGCGTCAGCACGGCCGTCGCAGCGAAGGCGGGTCGCTTCCAGAAGATACGTGCGGCGTAGCGGACGTCCTGCCACAGATCGCTGGCCACGTGTCCGGTTGGTGCGCCCAACGTGGTTGGCGCCGTGACCTGCCCTTGCCGCAGCGATGCCATCTTCTGCCCCAGAATGTCGGCACTTTGAAAATCGGCGAGCGCCAGGCGCGTCGCCTCGTCGGGCGAGGTCCCTCCGGCGATCAACTCCCGGTAGCGGTCTTCCAGATGCTGCGAGAGCTCGTCGACGATCTCGGTCTCGCGGATCGGCGAGAGCCGAATCGACGCGAGTCGGGCCCGTACGTGTGGCGCCCAGTCAGGCATGTTCGTCTCCCGTCACGCGCCGCACGGCCTCGACAAATGCGGCCCACGTCTTCCGCTGCTGCGCGAGCACGCGTTGCCCTTCCGCCGTGACCTTGTAGAACCGGCGGCGTCGCTCGTCGGGCTTTTCGACCCACGTCCCCTTGATCCACCCACGCTCCTCGAGGCGGTAGAGCAAGGGATACAGCGAATCGATGTGAAACGTCAGTTGCCCACCGGACCGCGTGTGAATCAGCTTGCTCAACTCGTAGCCGTGGCGGGGGCGCGCGCCGAGGAGCGACAGGATGAGCAGCTCCGCAGATCCGCGCTTCAGCTCGCGATCGAGTGCGCGTGTGTCGATACCTGTCATGAACAGATAGTATGTAGACAGGGCTTCGGAGTCAATTGCGCCGGCGACAGGAGGCGGGCGTCGTCGCCGTGGCCGCGCACATCATCCCGCTCCCACGCGCGGGAGCGGGATGGTGCGATTCGCAGTGCGCGATCAGCACTCGGGCGTGCCGGGATCGGCCCGCGAGTGTGTCGAGGCTCCCGACGCGGCGAGTCAGGCCGGCTTCTTGGCGTGGAGCGAGAATGACGCGCCCTGTGGATCCATCGCGTTGAGGATCCAGTCGCCGCCCGGGACCTCCATCGGTCCGTTGAGTATCGTGCCGCCGTTCGCCTTGACGCGCTCGGCCGCGGCATTGATCTCAGGCACGTGGAAGTAGATCGCCCAGTAGGGTGGGACCTGCGCCATCTCGGGCGACTTGTTCATCATGCCGCCGATCATGCGTTCGCCGCGGTTGAACATCTGGTACGTGCCCAGCTCTCCCATATCCATCGCCTGGCTGGGCTGCCAGCCGAAGAGCTGCTGATAGAAGGTCATCGCCGCGGGCGCGTCCGAGGTCATCAGCTCCAGCCAGGAGGCCTCGCCGACCTGCGGCTCCGCGTCCGGTGGCTGCTCGCGGGGTGCGGGCTGGATGATGTAAAAGGCCGCGCCCTGCGGATCCTTCAGCATCTGCATGCGCCCGACGTCCCGGATGTCGATGACGTCCGAGAGCTCGCTGCCGCCGAGGCGCTTGATGTGGGCAACCGCGTCCTCGAGCATCGGCACGGCGATGTACATCGCCCAGAAGGGCGGCATGTGCATCCCATCGGGCCGCGGCATCAGGCCGGCGACCGGCGCGCCGTCGCTGCGTTTGAATTGCGTGTAGGGCATCGGCGAGGCGGCGAATGGCTCGGACGTCCAGCCGACCACCTTGTCGTAAAACACTTCGGCAGTCCGGGTGTCGGTCGTCATCAATTCGGACCAGACGTGACGGCCCAGGATCTGTGAAGGTGCAGCAGTTGTCATAGTCCCTCCATCGCAGGATGCTCCGAGCATTTCAGCACATGGTACCGCGAGGAGGCTACGGTGTTGTGACGAACCTTGGTTGAGCACGCGTGCGAGTGGACGGTCGACCGGTCCACTCGTGATGTCACGCGAGTGGGACTTGACGCGGCACGGATTCAGGTAATAATAAACAGAGTGACGGTTTATTAATTTGAGGTTCAACCGTGGCACGCACCGTCAAACTCGAACGGCGGGACGCCAAACGCCGGGAGATCCTCGACGCCGCCCACCGACTCGTCACCACCAAGGGCTACGAGCGGATGACGATCCAGGACATCCTCGCCCAGCTCAAGATCTCCAGCGGCGCTTTCTACCACTATTTCCAGTCCAAGCCGCAGGTGCTGGACGCGCTGGTCGAGCGGATCAAAGAGGAATCCGGGGCGCCCCTGCTGCGCATCGTGGGCGATCCGAGCCTGTCGGCGACCGACAAGTTGCGCGCCTTCTTCGACACGCTCGACCAGATGCGCGTCGCGCAGCAGGCGATGGTGATCGCGCTGCTGCAGATCTGGTACATCGACAGCAACGCCATCGTCCGCCAGAAAGTGGAGGCGGCCACGACCGCCTGGCGGGCACCGCTCATCAGCGAGATCGCCCGACAAGGCGTGCGCGAAGGCGTGTTCTCTACGCCCTTTCCCGATCAGGCGGGTGACCTCGTGCTGGCGCTGACGAACACGTTGGGCACTGCGCATGCGAAGTTGATGCTCGCCCTCGGCCGCGACTTGGACGAGCGACGCATGGTCGACGACACGCTTTCCCTCCAGGCCGCCTTTCTCGACGCCGTGGAACGCGTCCTCGGGGCACCGCGCGACACGCTGCGGCGGGCCGACAGGTCCGCTGTCGACCTGTGGGTCAAGACGATGAAACGCGGTGCCACGGCTGGAGCAGATGCCCCTCGCTCAGGGAGGACATCATGACGCTCGCCATCCGCACGCTCAGGACCGCTGCTGTCGGACTGCTCGTCCTCGGTCTCGTCATCTTCGGCGCGGCCGGAACACTCGCCTACTGGCAAGGCTGGGCCTTCATCCTCGTTTTCACGATCTCGACCAACGTCCTCGGTGTCTATCTCGCGCTCGCGGATCCGTCGCTGCTCGAGCGGCGGTTGAAGGTCGGCCCGCGCGCGGAGACGCGGCCGGCACAGAATGCGCTCATCTCGCTCGCGTTTGCCGGCTTTTTCGCGCTGCTGATCGTGTCCGCGCTCGACCATCGCCGTAGCTGGTCGAACGTGCCCGTCTCGCTGTCGGTGCTGGGCAACGTGCTGGTCGCACTCGGCCTCATGGTCGATCTGCTCGTCTTCCGTGAGAACAGCTACGGCGCCTCGACGATCGAGAAGATGGAGGGGCAGCACGTGATCTCCACTGGCCCTTCTGCACTGGTGCGGCACCCAATGTATGTCGGCGTGCTGATCATGGTCATCGGAGTGCCGCTGGCGCTCGGTTCGTTTTGGGGCATGGCCTTCATACTCTTCAACGTCCCCGTACTGATGCTTCGCATTCTCGACGAGGAAGCGATGCTCAGACAGGAGCTCGAAGGCTATGCGGATTACACGCGACGTGTGCGCTCGCGGCTGGTGCCGGGCCTCTGGTGACACCGACCCCAGTCACCACGATCTTCGCGATCTCGACCTTCGATGTGCCATTGATACTTCGAGTCCAGGATCCGAAGAGCTACCGTGACCCCGATCACTCAGGCCACAAGGTTGGATGATCGCCGACCTCACCTGCTTCCTTCCGGACCCAGCTGATGCCCGTCGTTAGATCGCAGAGAATCCATTCATGCCGATTCTGCTGACGGCGTTCGTGTGCACGTTGTTCCTCGGAGTCGGTACCGTCTACTTCGCTTCCCGCACGTCCGGCTACAGCCACAGGCGTCACACGATCAGCGAACTCGGTGAGATCGGGGGACCGCACTCGCGGCTCGTCGGAATGGGCCTGTTCCTGCCGGTCGGCCTCTGCTGCCTGGCGCTCGCGCGCTGGTTTGTCGAAACTGCCCACTCGAGCGATCTGTCGAGGGGCGCATCCACGCTGGCGATCAGCCTGGCGGCGGGCTACCTCGTTGCCGCATTCTTCCCCTGCGACCCGGGTTCTCCCCTCCAGGGTTCGTGGCGTCAGGGTGTGCACAACCTGGGTGGCGGTGTCGAGTACGTAGGCGGGGCGAGTGGGCTCTGGCTGATTGGTGGATCGCTCCGTGCGGGCACGTCCGAGTCGGCGATCGGGACGGCGTTCATCGTTGGCGCGTGTCTTGTCGGGTCGGCCGCCATCGCCCTCTCGACGCCCGCACTGTTTCGCTGGAGAGGCGCGATACAGCGGATTGCGGAACTGGTGTTGTTCGTCTCCCTGGTCGTCGTCGCCTATTTATCGACCGGCGCGCGGCTGCGGTCTCACATCGGTACTGGAGCCGAGGGCGCCGGCGATGATGAACGCGCTGCTGCACCCCGGCGCCAGCCGCCAGACATCAGTCTCCACTACGTACGCGACGTACGTGTTCGCAAGCGAAGACGCCGCATAACGTTGCACCAGACGGTCGCTGGTGCGATCCTGAGCTGCCGCTGTACCGTCAACGTGAGGCTGACGAACTGGCGGGAAGGGAGTTCGATCGCTCATGACGCCGGCGGGCAGTATCAGGGCGACGTGAGAGCAACGGGGAACCGGGATGCAGGTGAAGGATCTGTACTCGATCATCGTGACGGACAAGCACGCGGAGTGCCGCGACTTCTACGTGCGTTGGCTCGGCTTCGAGATCGTGTTCGAGGCCTCGTGGTTCGTGTATCTTGCGACGAAGGGAGACCGCGCCCTGGGTGTTGCGTTCATGGCGCCGGATCATCCGTCCCGGCCGCCCGGACCGGAGCGCTTCAGCGGCCAGGGGATGTTCTTGACCATCCAGGTGGCCGATGCGGCTGCGGAGCACGCTCGCTTGAGCGCGGCGGGCGCACCGATCGCCTATGCCGTCCACGACGAGCCCTGGGGGCAGCGCCGGTTCGCTCTCCGCGATCCCTCGGGAACCTTCGTAGACATCATCGAGCAGATCGAAGCAGCCCCCGGGTTCTGGGATCCGTATCTCGTCTGACGTGTGTCGAAGGCATCCCGCACGGCGGCTGCGTCGAATCGTGGGTTCGTTCAGAAGCGCATGCCGATGCCGACCCGCGTGGCGAGGTTGTGGGTCGAGCACCTGTCGCAAGGCGGCGCCAGGCTCCGATGCCGGATGACGGTGTCGCTGACAGTGGCGCGAAGCACGGTTCGGGCGGTGGGATACAGCTCGAACACACCTCCCACATCGAGTGCGAACTCCGTGCGATAGACGGGCACTGCCAGCAGGACCACCGCGCAGTCCCGTCCCGCGCACTGGACTCCGCGATCGGTCAAACGCGAGAAGCCCGGCTTGACCGAGGCGAAGAGACCGAAGCGCTCCCGGCTGAATCCCACCTTCGGTCCGAAGAAGGCGTCGTCGCTCCCCTGGCGGAGTAGTAGACCAGCTCGTCCTGTGTTCCGGCGACGAATCCCCAGGGATCGAGCTGCGCGGCGTTGTCCTGCAGGATGTGAAACACGGCAAGTCCGACGTTCAGCCGGCCGCCGAGGTACTCCCCCTTGATGCCACCTTCGTAGGTGTTGCCGTTGATGGGATCGAGATAGCGTGCGTTTCGGTCGCGTTCGTATTGCGGTTGAAAGATGTCGGCGTAGCTCGCGTAGAGGGAATGGTGCCGGTTCAGGGTCCACACCACGCCTGCGTACGGCGTGATCGCTTTGTGGCTGATGTCGAACGAGCCCCCTTCGACGAAGTACTCGCCGTCGCGCGCAAGGCTCGACAGACGCACGCCGAGGATGGCCTTCAACGGCTGGGTCAGCGAGAGGCGCACGACCCCGTAGCCGGCCGTGTCGCGTGAGCGGCTATCCTGCCACGGGGTCGGACTGTCCCAGGCGGGCTCCGGATACGATCCGTCCCACGTGTTGAAGTCACCGACGTCGGGGACGCTGAGCGCGAAGCGCGCGGTTGACGAAAACGTCTGCCGGCTCGTCGTGACAGCGAAACCGACTTCGTGCTGCTTGCCAAAGAGAGTGACCTGGCCGCTGCCATACGCTCCAAGATCGTCCTGAACGCGCGCGCTGCCATAGGTCACCGGGTACGACCCCATGCCGAGGCCGGTCCCGCGATCCGGGCTGCCGAACACGAACACCGGCTTCTCGTCGGCGTCGTAGTCGCCGCGGTTGTACGAGAACCGGAGACTCCAGTCGTTGTTCAGGCGATGGCCAATCCGGGCGAAGATGTTGGTATTGACAGACGCCCACTTGGCCCACGGCGTCGAGTTCGTTTTCGACACCTCCCAGTTGGTGCGTGTGCCGTCGGCGTACCAGATCGGGAGGCCGCCCCACAGCGTGCCGTGCGGGTTGTTGTCCTGGCGGTGATGGCGGCACCGAGCAGGGTCGCCGGCGTCAGATCGGCATTGACCACGCCGTAGAGCACCGTGGCGTCACGCTCCTCGAGCCTGACGAAGGAGTCCTTGAACTGAGCGGCGCCGACGAACCGCCCGCGCACGCGTCCACTCTTCACCAGCGGCGCAGAGAGATCGACGTCAGCACGATACGCGTCCAGCTGCCGCCCTGGAAGCTGACGTCACCCGTCAACACTTTGCTGCTCGCGATCTTACGCGCCAGATTGATCGCCGCTGAGGGATTGCCGGGCCCCGCCACCAGACCGGTTGAGCCGCGTACGACCTCCACGTGGTCGTAGATGGCGGTATCCATGTCCATTTCTCCCGAGGCCCACGCCGGATCGTGCGTCGTCGGCACACCGTCGATGAGCGTATTGGTGATCTCGAAACCGCGCGAACCATAAACCGCTCCAGCTATTGCGATCACCACGGCAGCTGTCATCACGACGAACATCGAACGAGTCACGTAGCCCATAACCTTTCCTGAGTGGAGTCTCCAGCCTTCGCCGGAGGAGCAGCCGATCGGCGCGAGGTGAGAGATCTGCATATCAGGGACGGACGGTCAGACTGACGAAGACCTTTCGTCGGTTCCCGAACCAGCAGTCACCACGGTCCAGGCAGGTTGCGATGTACCGCTTGTCGAACAGGTTCGACGCATTGACCGCGACACGCCAGCGACCTGCGTCGAACGCCGCCCGCGCATCCACCAGCGTCGTGTCGGGCGTAGCCAGGGTGTCGGTGCCATCCCATGTTTCACCGACGTACCGCACGCCTGCGCCCGCGGAGACACCGCGCAGCCAGGGCACGCTCAAGTGATGGACGGCCCACGCGGCCGCGGAATGGGTGGGAATGCTGAACAGCCGCTTGCCGAGATACGCGTCATTCGGATCGCTGCTGGCCGTCACCCTGGCGTCGGTGTAGGTGTAGTTGGCGGTCAGGTCGAGCGCCGGCACGCGCGCCGTGGCTTCGAGCTCCAGACCCCGGACGGTGACCTCGCCCCGCTGCACCTGATTGAGGGGATTCTCGGGATCGGCGGTGAGGCGATTCTTCTCCTGCAGGCGATACACCGCAGCCGCGAGCGTCTGACGGCCGTTCGCGGGCTGCCATTTGAGGCCCCCTTCGACCTGCCCGCCTCGCTTCGCCTTGTATGGGCTCCCGTGGATGTCCGTGCCCCCAACGGCCTCGAACGATTGCGAGTAGCTGACGTACGGCGCCACGCCGCCGTGACCGAGGTAGACCAGGCCCGCCCGGCTGGACCAGGCCGCGTCGTCCGTCGCTGTCTCAGGCAGGTCGGCGTTGGCCGACCTCGCATAGTCACGACGCACGCCCACCAGCGCGCTCCAGCGGTCCGCAATCTTGACCTGGTCCTGGACGACGACGCCGACCTGGCGAGTCCGTGTCGGGGCGACAGCCGCGAACTCGAGCGGCGGCAGCGGAAACGTGCCATAGGTGGGGGTGTAAACGTCGAGTGGGGTCGCCTCACCTTCGACATCAGAGGTGACATCGCGCACCCACAGCGCGTCCGTGCCAAACAGCAGCGTGTGCCGCAGTGCGCCGGTGCCAAACCGTCCCTCCAGCAGAACGCTGGTATTGTCGATGCGGGTGTCCGACCGCGAGGCATACCACAATCTGTTCACCGAGCGGCCATCCTCGAGCAGCCCGTCCTCCCAGAAGGCGGCATACATCCCGCGCACGTGACCGTCCACGTTCTCGTGCCTCAGATCGTGACGCAGGGTCCACGCACGCCCAATCCGTTGCTCGAGGCGGTAGCCCGCCCGCCAGCGGCGTCCCCCATACGAGTCCCAGTCGGGTTCGCCGATGAAGGTGTCATCAGGAATCGGGCCGCTGGGCGCCGGAAAGATCGTCCCTTCACGCGGGAAGAACCCGACCGTGTTGTCGCTCTCGTCACGCTGGTACTGACCGAACGCGGTGAGAGCAGTCGTGCTGCCCGGGCGCCACTCCAATGATGGCGCCAGGTACTGTCGCTCCTCGGACGCGTGCTGCACCTGCGTGCCGCTGTCTTGTGCGAGCGCGACCATACGATACAGAAGGCGGCCATCGGCTGTGAGCCGCCCGCCGAGATCGGTGGCCAGCTGCTTGTGACCATGACTGCCGAACTGCACGGCGAACTCACGCCGGGGGGTCGGCTGCGGCAGCTTGGACACGAGATTCACGACACCGCCCGGGCCGTTCTGACCGAACATGACCGAACTCGGCCCCCGCAGCACCTCCACCTGATCGAAGCCGTACGGCTCGTTGCGCACATTGCCCCACCATCCGCTGAGTGGCAGTCGCAAGCCGTCCAGCACCGTCGAACCCTCACTCCCGCCGCGCAGCGTGAACCAGTCGCCGCGATTGTCCGGACCGTACATCTCAGCCCTGACGCCGGCGGTATAGCGCACGACCTCCTCCAGCGTCTGCGCGGCCTGGGCGTCGATCTGCTCTGCGGTAATGACGGACACGGCCTGCGGAACTTCGATGAGCGGCGTGTCCGTGCGTGTTCCGGTGATGGTTCGCGTGGGAGCGCCCGTGCCTTGTACCGTGACGGCGTCACTGAGCGTGCCGACGGCCATGACGACGTCGAGCGACACATCGCCATCGGTCGTGACGACGACCTGTCGTTCGAACATCGTGAAGCCCGGGGCTTCCACGCGAATCGTGTAGCTACCCGGTGCCAGCACGAGGGAGAAGGCCCCGTCGGCGCCCGTCTGTGTGTCAACGCGCCGACCTCCGGCGGTCGCCAGGATCCGCGCGGCCGCCACACGAGCGCCTTGAGGATCCGACACGGTGCCTGACACCCGACGCGCGGCCTGATCGGCTGCTGGTCCGCTGCTCGCATCGGCGGTTGTGCTGCTGTTCCATGCGGGTTGGCCGACCTGAGCGACGATGCTGGCTGGCGCGGCGCCCAGGGCGAGACAGACGCCGATTCGCCACAGGACGGAACGCCACGGCTGCATCAGAGATGGGTGCGATGTTTCAACGCGATGGGCGCGAACGCGACGAGTCGTCACAGATTGCTCCTGAGCGCACGTATGTGCGCTGACGTGAGAAGGCGAACGATGGGATGCGCCACGGCCCGCCGGAGTTGGAACGCGTGTTTCACGATTGATTGACTGGCGCTACGTCCGCTCGCGCGCGATAACCGGCGCACGACCTGGCCGTGCGTTCGCCGCGAGCCGAGAGGTGATCAACTGCGACGCGCTTCGCTTCTGCCACCAGATCACGACACCGGTGACCGACAGCATGGCGACGACGACACCCATGAACGAGATGAAGATCCGGCCGGGCACACCGGCAATCCGTCCGGAGTGCACCGGGAACTGCAGCTGGAGGAACAGGTCACCGGCCGTTCCGGTAAACGGCCGGTAATCCCCGAGGTACTTTCCGTCCTCGCTGTCGAAGTAGAGCGCCTTCGGCCCCACACCGCCGGTTCCGTGCTCCTCGCCGACTGTGAAGAAGTGGGCCGCGTACACGCCGTAGAGCGGCGCGTAGGCGAGGGCCCCGACGGGCTCCATCCATCCGCGACGATCTCCCTCTGCACGCGCGCGGATGAGCACATCGCCGAAGGTGACTCGCGGGTCAATGGGATTGTTGAGGGCCCGCGGCGTGCGCACGTCATACGCAGACGGTGTGAAGTCAGAGACCGCGCTCACGAGCGGCTGCGCGACCTCTGTATAGAGATTCAGGGACATGCCGCTCAAGGCGAGGATGAAAAGGAACGCCCAGAGCCACAGGCCGCTTGCGCGATGCAGGTCGAAGTTGATCCGCCGGGCCCTGCCGTCCCACTTGATGCGCCAGGCCGGCTTCCACCGCTGCCACCAGGTGGAAACCCTCGGGGGCTCAAGAGTCCTCGGCTGGTCGGCGTCGCCGGGAACATCAGCCTCCACGTCAGCGGCTGTCCGGTTGCGGGTTCGTGTGGGCAGCGTGAGGTAGAAACCGACGAAGCAGTCGAGCGTCCAGATGAGTGCGATGCCACCCATCAACCAGACACCCCAGCGATCGATGCCCCACATCACCGGGAGATGGAGGCTGTAGTGCAGCACGTACAGGAAAGGCACCAGGTTCTCGCGGGTGAGAGCGGGCTTCCCCCATTCGCGCCTGCCCAGTTCACGCCCGGTGACGGGATCGATGAACACCTCGTTGTAGCCAAGCTCGTACGGCTCGTTCGTCCGCGGATCCACGCGGGCGTCAACGGAGATCGCCAGCGAGTCGCCGGGCGCCGTGTGGAGCGGCACGTACGTCACGCGCGCCCGCGTGTCCTGGGCTTCGACACGCGCCGACACCTGTAGCGGCGGAAGATGGGGGCCAGTCGTGGCCACCTTCGTGAGGTGCGCGTTCAACAGATCGTCGAGCTCGTGATCCCAGGAGATCACGGCACCGGTGAGACCTGCGACGATCAGGAACCCCGCGATGACCAGACCCAGCCACCGATGGGCGAGGAGCAGGATCGGACGAATCAACGCACTCATTGACGTTCTCCTGACGCCAGGACGTCGCACTCCAGCCACGCGATCGCGGCGCGTGCACTTCGAAACGTCATCGTGTCCGCACGAAAGAGACGGTCGCCGACCAGGGCCAGCCAGCGCTCGGCACTCCGGCGCATGGGCTCGTCTTCGAAAATCCACGCCACACGGGTCACGCATCGCCACAGGCGTGCTCGATGCGCGGCGAGCCACGCGAACACTTCGGCCTGGGCCAGACAGGCCCCGGCGTGATCGCCACGAATCACGACCGCGAGGCGTAAATTCTCCGAATCCCAGAGGTGCTCGGGATCTGCCGGAGCGGGCACAGGCTCCGTCGACGACTCTGGAATCGTTCCGACAACGATCAATGGCCAATGGGTCTGTTCGATGAGAATCATGGGTTGGCCTTCACACCTGGTCGGTCACATGCGATGACGGTGTTGTGTCTGCGCTGCGGGCTCCCGCGGACGGCCGCAGGGGAAGCGGCATGTGCCGCATTGGCAGTGGAGGTGGGACGTGCGGTCTGGTGTCGTGAGTGTGTCGCGCGTTCTCACGCCATGGCTGCAGCGGCGGGCCTGCGACCGCGTCGAGATTCGCTCCCGCTGCGGCGCCACCGAACACGAGCGCGCAACTGCCATCCGCGGCGAGTCGATGCCGAGTTCGTGGAGAGGTCTGACGGACGAGCGCCCAGGCCCCGCGTGTGCGGTCGCTCGGGTTCATGGCTTCTGCTCCAGTTGCGCGCCATGAACTTCACCCGTAGAATGACCAGTCGTCGGGCGTTCATGCGCGATCGCGTATGAGTGGTTCCTGTCCAGGACCTACGTTCGACTCGCTCGCCGAGTGTTAGCGCACTCGGCGAGCACTTTCCCGCTACGGCTTCACTTCATCCACTCCGAGAAGTCCCGCAAGTAAGGCCGCCTCATCATGAAAATGAGACTCAGTCTCACTTGAGATGAGAAGGAGCTTAACTCCGACCAATTTGGTCGGTCAAGACGAATAAAAGGCGAATTTGTCAAAATAGGGCGCTTCTCATCTGCATCTCACGCGATGTTCACCGAGTCTGTCCCCGATCCGCACCCGTGCCGCGCTCGAGCTCAGCACGTCGCGCGGCGCTGGTGCCGGCTCGAGCACGATGGCCCCGCGCAGATCGCGCTTTCGTGATCACCGCACCAATTCTCCATGGGGCGCTGTGTGCGCCTGCGGAGGTCTCGAGGCGCGCGCACCATATTCGCTGAGCAGATCTGCGTAATTCTGTGAGCCTCGTTGTGGCATTCGTCTTGCCCTTCTGTCATTCAACGCTCGCGAATCGAAGCACTGACTGAGCGCCACCTTTAACAACCAGGCAAATAGCCCTGCATCGGGACAGCCGCAATGGGCGCGTCCCCTGTGCAGGATGTAAGAGGCTTCCATGGCAGCAGAAGTGTGTACCCGCGGTCGCGCAGTGATGGTTCTCGCCATGCTGGCCGCCCTCGTCGGCGCGCCACACACGGTTCACGCGCAGGCCCCGGCGAACGGCGAGATCGCCCTGCCGGCGATGAGCGCGTCCACGATCCGTGGTAACTGGACCGTCCAATCCGATCCGGCCGCTGCGGGTGGCGCACGCCTCTGGAATCGCGATGCCGCGGTCGCGAAGCTGGCGGTCCCGCTGGCATCGCCGACGTCCTACTTCGAGCTGACGTTCAACGCCGAGGCGGGTCGCGGCTATCGTCTCTGGATCCGCGGTCGCGCGGATCTGAACGCCTGGACCAACGACTCGGTCTACGTGCAGTTCAGCGGCGCCGTGTCGAACACCGGCGTCCCTGTCTATCAGATTGGCTCCACGTCAGCCACCTGGGCGGGCATCGAAGACTGCTCAGGATGCGGACTCGAGGGCTGGGGCTGGCAGGACAACGGCTACGGCACCGGCGTCCTCGGTCCTCTGGTGTACTTCACGCAGACGGGAGCGCAGACCCTCCGCATCCAGCAGCGCGAGGACGGGATCTCGATCGATCAGGTGATCCTGTCTGCGACGAGCTACCTGACGGTCGCGCCCGGTGCGACGAAGAACGACACGACAATCGTGCCAGTGCCCGGGCCGGGTCCGATCGAGCCACCCGTACGCCTCCGAATCCTGCAGTGGAACCTGCACCACGGCGTCGGGACCGACGGCCGCTACGACATCGACCGCATCGCGACGTGGATGGCGTCGATGACGCCGGACATCGTCATGCTGAACGAAGTCGAGAAGTACACCGGCTGGGGCAACGAGAATCAGCCCGAACGGTACCGGTCGCTCCTCGCGGCGAAGACCGGCCGGGTGTGGTACTCGCACTTCACGCAGGAATACGGCAACTGGACCGGCAACGGCAAGGGCAGCCAGATTCTCTCGACGATCCCGCTCGACTCCACGGACCAGACCGTGATCGTCTACGGTCGCGTCATCGGGGCGGCCACCATCACGGTCAATGGCCGGATCCTCACGCTGATCGAAACGCATCTCGATCCGGACTCGCAGCCCTACCGTCTGGCGCAGGCCAAACAGGTGATCAGCTGGGCGGCGGCGCGGCCGGAAAACCGGATCATCGCCGGCGACTTCAACGCCTGGCCGGACCAGTCGTCCATCGCGGAAATGCGCAAGACCTACACGGATTCCTGGGAAGCCGCGGCGGCCATGGGCAAGGCGTTCACGTTCGCGGGCAACAATCCGATTGGCGCCACGAAGAACGGCCGCATCGACTACATCTTCTACTCGAAGGGAGCCTCGAACCTCACGCTCATCCAGTCGCAGGTGGTTGACACGCGCAACGCGGCCGGTGTGATGCCGTCCGATCATCGTCCGGTCGTCACCACGCTGGAAGTCCGGTAAGGCCCCTCGCTGCGGCGTGCCCCGCACGCGCAGCAGTCATCGACTCAGAACGGCCGGAGAAGTGCCAGGCACACTCCGGCCGTTTCCGTTTTGGAGTGCCTTTGAAAAACGGCGGAACAGCGAACTGTGCGCAGCCTCCGTTGCGGCCCCCGGCATGAAACTCCGTCTCGTGGGACTCCACAGCTATGCGGCAACATTTCCGCCGGGGTTCACTCCGCGCGGAGCGCCTCCGCGGGATCGACGCGCAATGCACGGCGCGTCGGATAGATGGTGGCGACCGCGGCGGCGGCGAGCAACAGCAGGCATGCGGCGGCGAGCGCCAGCGGATCCGAGGCTCTGACACCGAAGAACAGGCTGGAAATCCAGCGCGCCACGAGATACGCGCCCACGACTCCCAGGACCGCGCCGATGCCCGCCAGCCGGAGGGCCTTCGCCATAATCATGCTGGCCACCTGACGTCGTCTGGCCCCGAGCGCCACCCGGATCCCGATCTCGCGCGTCCGCTGTTCCACGGTGTACGACGTCACGCCGTAGATGCCGAGCATGCCGAGGCCGAGCGCGAACGCCGAGAAGAGCGTTGCAAGCATCGCGCGAAGACGCTGGTCCGCGATCGACTCGTCTGCGACACCCTCGAGAGTGCGCACGTTCGTGATCACAGCCTGGCTGTTGGCCGCCTGAACCTCACGGCGGATTTGCGCGATCAAGGACGCCGGCTCTCCAGCCGTTCGCACGACGATGGCGGGATCGTACAGAGGGGACTGTTTGTACGAGTAGTACACTTCCGGCTGAAGATCGCTGGCGAATCCGCCCGAGCGGATGTCGGTCACCACGCCGACGATCTCGCGCCATTCGACCTCGCCTGGCTTCACGGCTCGGAAACTACCGAATCGTTCGCTGCTGCCCATCGCGAATCGCTTTCCAACCGGGTTGTCGACGGGCCAGTAACGGCGCGCGGCGGTCGTATTGACGACCGCGACGAGTTTGCCGTCGGCGCGATCATCTTCGGTGAAGACTCGTCCGCGCGTCAGCGTGATGCCCATCACCCTGAAGTAGCCGGGTGTCACCGCCGTTTGAACAACCTGCGGCGACGATGCTGCCGGTCGCACCGGATCGCCGTAGCGGGTGATTGCCTGCCCTGCAGGTCCACCTTCGAACGGCACGCCTGTCGAAGCCGCGGCACCCTGAACCCCTGGCAGGGCCGCGATGCGCGGGATGATGTCCCGCACGAACCGGGCGGCTCCGCCCCGTTCCCGCAGCGGAGACGTCGTGAGATCAGTGGACACGACCAGCGTGCGGGCGGTCTCGAAACCGACGTGCACCGCGCGAAGATTGGCGACGGTTTTCAGAAGCAACCCTGTGCTTGCGACGATGGTCACCGCAAGCGCGACTTCGGCGACAACCAGTGAGTGCCGGAGACGCCGGCTCGACGGACCTTCCGACTGTCCGCGCGCGTTCCAGTCGACCGCTCGCCAGTCAATCAACGGAATCAACCCGCAGACCGTGCACACAATCAGCGTCAGGATTACGCAGAATGCGAGCACGACCCAATCCAGATGCGTGGCCTCGATGAGCGCGACCCGGCCGGCCATCGCGGACGCGAGGAAATATTGGCCCCACAACGACAGCACCAGGCCGAGCAGCGCGCCGACCGCGCCGAGCAACAGACTTTCGCTGAGAAGCTGACGCGCGAGCCTCCACCGTGTCGCGCCGAGCGCCAGACGCGTGAGCACTTCTCGACGTCTCCCGATGCCCCGAGACAGCAGCAGGTTGGCGACGTTTGCGCACCCGATGATCAGCACGCACACGACCGCACCGAAGAGACCCAGGAGACCGCGCTTCTGGTTGCCGACGAGCACGTCGCGAAGGGACACGATCTTCACGTCCGTGACGGGCGAGCCGTCAGGATGTCGCGAGGAGACGCGCCGGGCGATGGACTGCAGCTCGGCGCGGGCCTCTTGGATCGTGACGTCCGGTTTCAGCCGCCCGACCACCGTGTACCAGGGGCAGCATCGAGTCGGCGCATCCGGCGCCGGCATGGGTCCGCCGCCCCAGTCACCGAGCGACAGCCAGATGTTCGTGCCCTGGGGAACGTCGAATCCAGGCGGCATCACGCCGATGACCGTGAAGGCGCCGCCGCGAAACGTATCCACAACGAGGGTCTTGCCAACGACTGACGGGTTGCCGCCAAACTGTGCCTGCCAGAATGGATGGCTGATCACAACGGTCCGCTTGCCCTTCGTGAGGTCTTCGTCCGCGACGAACGTGCGCCCGAGCATCGGGGCCACACCCATCACGTTGAAGAAGCCCGACGAAGCGTAGATACCTGTGACCCGATCGATTCCGCTCGGTCCAGCGACGTTGAACGGCCAGGGTTCACCGGTCCAGTTCGGCAGCACACCGAGCGCTTCGAACGAGGACGCTTGTGCGGACCAGTCCACGAAGTTTGCGGGCGTCAGCCGTTGGCGCCCTTCCGGGGATCGTGGGTCGGCCTGCCAGACGGTGACCAGTCGATCCTGGGCGGGCAGAGGCAGCGGGCGTAAGAGGACGGCCCACACGGCACTGAACATCGTCGTGGTGGCGCCGATGCCAAGCGCCAGCGTCAGGATCACCAGCGCAGAAAAGCCGAGGTTGCGCGAGAGGTTCCGCCAGGCGAATCGCAGATCCATGGCAGCCGATGCAGCAAGGATATTGCCGCGAGAAAGACGCGGCAGCATCCGCCGATTGTGACCGATCGCGCTTCAAGCCGTCCAACCGCGGGATCGACGTGTCCGGCTACGGTCAAGCTGGGTGCACGAACGGCCCTCAGGTCGTCGCACGTTGACGCGCATAGTGGAGGCCCACGACACCGGTCGGATATGGCGTCGCCGACGTCAGGCTGAACGTGGCAAGCAGAGCGCCCGGCAGTACGCGCTTGCCGCCACCCAGTGTCAGCGGATACACGAGCAGGTGCAGTTCGTCGACGAGATCATTCGCGAGCAGGGCGTGGACAAGCTGGCTGCTGCCGTCCGTCAGGATGTTCTTGCCGGACTCCGCCTTCAGTGCGCGCACGGACTCGATCACGTTCTCGCGAATGACCGTGGTGTTGCGCCACACAGGCTTCTCGAGCGTCTTCGACACCACGTAATTCTTCGGTGCATTCATCACATCACCGAACGGATTGCCAGGCGCCATCGGTTCGAAGGCGTCCGCGTGCGTCACATATGTACGCCGGCCCAGCAGCAGCGCATCGGTATCCTTCATCATCTCCAGGGAGAGGAGCTGGCTTCGCCGGGTGACGATAGCCCCGCTGTCTGCTGCCACCAGCACGGGCTGATGTTGTGACAGCATGCGACTCGGTCCGGACCGAGTTGGTGTTCGCTCGCTCGTGTCGTCAATTATTGAATCGTTGATGCTGCTCATTCCTGGCCGACTCGCCGCCACATGCCACGGAACGCCAGCGCGCCAGAAGTGGCTCGAACGGTTGCCACGCGTCATTGGAGAGCTGCAAGCCAGGTGGGCACTGTCGCTGGGAGCGCCATTCGACGGCAGGGAAGTGAGTTGCGCGTGGGTGGCGCCGGCCGTGCGCGCTGATGACAGCCACGCCGTGCTCAAACTCGGCATGCCCCACATGGAAGCGGTCCATGAGCTTCAAGCACTGCACTTCTGGGACGGCGATCCCGCCGTGCGCCTGCTCGAAGCGGATATCGATCTCAACGCCATGCTGCTGGAGTGCTGCGAACCTGGCACGGTACTCCGCGAGGTGCCGGAGCCGGAACAGGATGTCGTCATCGCCGGGCTGCTTCGGCGTCTCTGGCGCAGACCGGCGCTGCCGCACCCGTTCCGTCCGCTGTCTGTGATGATCGCGCATTGGGCAGACGAGACAAGAGCGACCGCTCCCGCATGGAACGATGCCGGTCTGGTCCATGAAGGCCTCCGCCTGCTCGACGAGCTCAGTCGTCCCTCATCAGACGACGTGTTGCTCGCGACCGACCTGCACGCGGGCAACGTTCTGCGGGCACAGCGAGAGCCATGGCTCGTGATTGACCCCAAGCCGTTTATCGGAGATCGTGCGTATGACGCCACGCAGCATCTGTTCAACTGCAAGGAGCGGACGCTCGCCGCTCCCGGTGCCACGATTCGCCGTTTTGCCGATCTCCTCGAGGTTGACCACGAACGAGTCCGGCTGTGGATGTTCGGACGCGCGGCTGCGGAGCCGCGCGACGTCTGGAACGATGACTCAATCGCGCTGGCACGAGCGCTGGGCAGTTAACGTGCTACGTGCTACGTGCTACGTGCTACGTGCTACGTGCTACGTGCGCGAGCGCGGGCAACCCTCGCGCAGAGATAAGTTTGACGTTCTCGGCGCTGGCCGGCGCGTTCTTTGTCGGAGTAGCGGGGGCCCGCTGGATCACGATTGAAGCGGACAAGCAGCTCTTGAAGATAGGGTCGATGTCGTGGCAAGGAATCACGTACCGCCCAGGCAGTGTGCGGATGCTCTGAAGGAATCCCCGCGAATGGCGCTCCTCGCGCTCGAGTCCGCCGGACCTGAGCGAGTGGCCCAGCAGTGACATCATGTCGTCCTTCCGTCAACGCCCGGTGCACACTGGCTCGAAAGGAGCCCATGAAGAGCACGTCGGACACGCGCCGCTCGCTTCCGGGCTTCTCCACGGCCCTTGCTGCGGTTGTGATGGCGGCGGCGGTGTTCGCCGGACCGCCCGGATCCAACCCTGCCGCCGCGCCACTCCAGAACGTGCTGGAGCTCGACGGCGATGTCGGCGGTGTACACGATCCCACCGTGATCAAGGACGGCAGCCGCTACTACCTGTTCTCCACCGGCGGCCGGGCCGGCCAGGGCATCATTCCCATCCGCACGTCCACTGACCTGCGAAGCTGGAAGTCGTCCGGCTTCGTGTTCCCGGCGCTGCCGGACTGGGCCGCGCGTGAAATCCCGCAGGGGCGAAACGCATGGGCGCCGGACATCTCGCATGACGGCGGCAGATTCCGTCTCTACTACTCGGTGTCGTCCTTCGGTAGCCGCAACTCTGCGATCGGCCTCGCGACGACGCCGACACTGGATCCCTCGAGTCCCCGGTACGGCTGGGTGGACGACGGTCTGGTCCTGCGATCGTTCCAGGACAAGGACGACTGGAATGCGATCGATCCGAACCTCGTGATCGAGGACGACAAGAACGTCTGGCTGACCTGGGGCAGCTTCTGGGGCGGCATCAAGATGCGGCGCGTCGATCCGGCGACGGGCAAGCTGTCTGCGACCGACACAACGCTCTACAGCCTGAGCAGCCGGCCGCGCGAGGCGCCCATCGGCGGCTCGGTCGAAGCGCCGGTCATCATCCGCAATGGCGACTACTGGTACCTCTTCGTCTCCTTCGATCGCTGCTGCCGCGGCGCCGACAGCACCTACAACGTCGTGGTCGGCCGCTCTCGCGACATCCGAGGTCCGTACCTCGACAAGAAGGGCCAGTCGATGACAGATGGGGGCGGGTCGCTGGTGATCGGTGCGACGAGCGCGACGTGGAGAGGGCCCGGCCACCAGGCGGTGCTGCGCGATGCGGGCCGTGACTATCTGTTCTTCCACGCCTACTACGGCGTGGAGCTCGGGCGTGGCTCAGCGCTGCAGATCTCGACGATGGTCTGGGATGACGGTTGGCCGCGCGTCGGGGCTTTGCCGTAAGGCGACTCTCTATAGCAGCGACACCTTCGCGGCTGGCGACGGGGCCTTCAAAGGCGCAGGGTATTTGACATTCGAATCCCTGTGAACTAAAGATGCGCGCGTCCGCCCACGCCCTCGATTCAGACAATCGACGTGCTCCGGCGCACATTACGAGTCGCCGGGGAGCACCGCTCACCGGCCGCGTCCACAGTCGGATTTCGAGCCGTGGAGGTACCCCATGCCTCGTCACTGCACGTCGATCCTGGCGCTCGCCTTCGCGCTGATCCTGAATACCACCAGTCCCGCCACCGCGCAGACGGACCGAGGCACCATCACGGGAAGCGTCGTGGACTCGTCCGGCGGCGCCGTGGCCAAAGCCTCCGTCAAGGCGATACACGTCGCCACGAACTTCGAGCGCACGGCGACGACGTCTGAACAAGGCACGTACACGATTCCGCAGCTCCAGGTCGGGATGTACACGATCCTCGTCACGGCGAGCGGGTTCCAGACGACGACGTTCGAGAACGTCGAGGTCACGGCGGGTGGAACGGCGCGAGTGGACGGCACGCTCGCGATCGGCGGGCTGCAGGACGCGATTACGGTGTCGGGCGAGAGCAAACAGATTCAAACAGACAGCGTGAAGGTGACGACGTCCATCGGCAGCAAGTTCATCGAGGACCTGCCGCTCGTCGTCGCGGGTCAGATGCGATCGCCGCTCGACCTCAGCCTGATTGCCCCGGAGGCCAAGGCCGGCACCAGCGGCGATGGGGGACGCGGGAACATCGTGATCGGCGGCGGGCAGGAAGGCGGATGGGACCTGTCGGTCGATGGGGTGTCGGCAACACCTGGTGCACCCTTCGAGCAGCGGCTCTGGACGACGCTCAATTCCCCGTCGGTCGAAGCGATCACGGAGTTCGCCGTGGATACCAACGGCTTCAAGGCCGAGTTCGGCCACGCCGGTGGAGGCGCCGTGAGCTTCGTCTCTCGCTCCGGCAGCAACAGCTGGCGCGGGAAGGCGTTCGAGTTCTTCCGGCACGACAAGCTCGACACCATCGACTATTTCAGCAAGGCGCTGGGGCGCCCGAAGCCGCCGCTCGAGCAACACGACTTCGGCGGCGTGTTCGGCGGGCCGGTCAGAATCCCTTACCTGTACAACGGCAAGGACAAATCGTTCTTCTTTGCGTCGTATGAGGGTTATCGAAACAAGACCGCGGCGGCGCCGTCGGTCGTGACCATTCCAGTCGCGGCCATGTACAACGGTGACTTCTCGAGCTGGCGCGACGCGAACGGCAACCTCATTCCGATTTACGATCCGGCGACAACGCGGGTCAACCCGAACGGGCCCGGCTTCGTCCGCGATCCGTTTCCCGGCAACCAGATTCCGCTGAACCGCTTCAGCAGCATTTCGCGTCAGGTGATTGCGCTTGCCACGATGCGGCCCGACCTGCCCGGCGTGCGGAACAACTTCTCCTATACCGCCGGCGACCGGATCCAGACGAACCCGTGGAACAAGTTCAGTATCAAGCTGGATCACAACCTGTCGAGCAAGGACCGCCTCGGTTTCCTGTTCCACTGGGGCGAAGTGCTGGTCATTCCGCCGGCCGACGGCCCCGGGGGCGGCCTTCCAGTACCGCTCAACAACTTCCGTGACGAGGATTCGAACACGCGGATCTACCGGGCCAGCTGGGATCGCGTCATCACCCGGTCGCTGCTGAACCGCGTGAGCTTCGGTGCCAATGACTGGTTCCAGTTGCGCGCCTCGTTCAATCGCGATCAGGGCTGGGGCACCAAGATTGGGTTGAAGAACGTACCGGGGCCGGACAAGCTTTTTCCTCTGATCGATTTCTCGGACGATTACCTCGACTGGGGCCGTTCGGAGTTCGGAGGATCGGGAAACAGCCTGTGGGCGCTGACCGACGATCTGACGTGGGTCAAGACGAAGCACACGTGGAAGCTCGGGTTCATCGTCCAGGAAGATCACTATGACGGCTATGGCTGGCACACGGCCGCGGGTTCGTACAACTTCAACCGGGGGGGCACCGCCGGCTTCCTGCCGAACGGCACGCTCGACGGCACCGGCGCGAGCGGAAACGCGTTCGCGAGCTTTCTGCTTGGTGAAGTGCAGTCGTCCGAGATCACGACCAATCGCTTCGTCTCCGATCGGTGGCGCTACTATTCCGCCTACGCACAGGACGACTGGCGCGTCAGCGACAGACTGACCGTCAACTACGGCGTGCGCTACGAGTACACCCCGCCGACCTGGGAGGGCCATTACCCCGACGGATATTCGAACTTCAATCCGACGCTGCCGAACCCGGGTGCCGACGGCCGTTTGGGCGCGTCGGAGTTTGCGGGGACAGGCGAGGGCCGAACGGGGAAGAAGACGATGTACAAAGCGTGGCCGTGGGGCCTCAGCCCGCGCCTGGGGGTGGTTTACGGTCTGAACGACTCCACGGTCGTGCGGCTGAGCGCTGCGCGGACCTTCGGGTCGGTCAAGAACACCGGCGGCAGTTCGCACTGGAACGGATTCATCGGTGGCTACAACGTCACCGCGCCGGCGCTGCCCGCGCCCTCGGCCTTCAACTGGGATCAGGGCTGGCCGGCCTGGCCGGAGCCGCCGTTCCTCGTCCCGAACACGCTCAACGGCAGCAGCATTCCGTACTGGCAGCCGTACGATTCCGGCCGTCTTCCGGAGTACTACTCGTGGACGCTCAACGCGCAGCGGCAGCTGCCAGGTCGGTTCGTCGTCGAGGCGGGCTACAACGCGCAGCTCGGGCGTCACCTGACGACCAACCTCCTCAGCCTGAACCAGGTCGATCCCGCCCTCTTCTACGGGTTCGTCCAGCAGTACGGGCCGGCGGGAGCGATCAACCTGATGAACTCGCGCATGGACTCGACGGTGGCGCGGCAGGCGAACATCCCCTATCCCTATCCGTCATTTCCCGCTTCGCAGTCGGTACGGCAGGCGCTCCGCCCATTCCCGCAATACCAGGACATCAACACGGGTGGAGACGGCGGCGACCGCAGCGGCGGATCGAGCTACCACGCGCTCGTCCTGAAGGGCGAGAAGCGCTATGGATCGGGCCTGACGTTCCTGACGTCGTACGTGTTCTCGAAGACGTTCTCGCTTCGTTCGGACCGCGCCAACGCCGGCGACGGCCGCGCGATGAACCACTTCAACCGCGACGCCGAGAAGGGACTGTCCGCATTCGACCAGACACACGACATCAAGCTGAATTACAGCTATGAGCTGCCGTTCGGATCGGGCAAGCCCTTTCTGAAGTCGGGGTTGATGTCGAAGATCGCCGGGGGTTGGCGTGTCGCGGCTGTGCATTCTTATTCGTCGGGCTTTCCCCTGACCGTCCTCCCGGGCTACGGCCTTCCGCTGAACGGCGGCGACAACCGGATCACCGTGCTCGACTACGAGGGATGGCGAGCGCCGACGCGGGGAGACAGCTTCGATCCGCTGGTGGACCTCTGGTGGAACCCGGCGGTGTTCAAGCCCGGTCCCGTGGATTCAATAAGCGAGCTGCAGGGCTACAAGGGTGGTGTTCTGCGGGCAGCCTTCGGTAACGCGACGGTCCGCAATCCCAAGGCGCGGGGTCCGTGGTTCGTCAACGAGAACATCTCCGTGGCGCGCACGTTCGGCCCCGCGAGGCGGCACGTCGAGTTCCGGCTCGAGGTGTTCAACCTGTTGAATCGGAAAATCTGGGGCGCGCCGGAGTCGACGATCACCAGCGCCAATTTCGGAAAGATTACGACGCTCGCCAATCAGCCGCGGCAGATGCAGCTCGGGTTGCGCTTCGAGTTCTGAACCGGCCTCATGCCTACGGGTGAACGGCCCTGAGCGGGATCAGCCGCACGGGGCCGAGCAGTCCCGATGGCTTGATTGCCCACTTCGTCGCGCCGAAGGGGCGGTAGTTGATGTCGACAAAATTGATCTCGCGCATGATCTTCCACGGCACGCCGCGACGATCCAGGTCGCGGATGCGGTTGGCCGCCAGGTTCGTGACCTCGAGCTCGAGCACATTGTGACGGGGCTTCAGACGGTTTCCGAGTCGCACGACGAACGGTACGCTCCACGCTGTGGCGATCTCTTCACCGTTGAGGCGCACCCGTGCACTTTCACGGACGTCGCCAAGGTCGAGCGCCCATGCGTCTGGAGACGCCGTCGGCGGGGGATTCCGCTGCCCTGCGTCGGTGTTCGAAGGACGGGAGCGCCTGGCCAGTTCGGAGAGATCGAATTCGAGTCGGTACCGCGCCGTGCCGGCGAAACGCTCCGCTTCCCCTCCGAGCTCCGTCCAGGACCCGAGCGCGGTGCGCACCGCGGGAGGAGGCAGCGCGGGGCCACCCTTGACGAATTCGATGCGCCACGATCCCGTGATGGTGAGTGGCGGACCGGCCGAAGCGGTGTAGGTCCAGCGTACCCCGGCCGCAGACGGGCCGGGCGACGTGCGCAGAATCAGCGATTCACCGGGCGCGAGCTGGAGATACACCTGTGACTGGTTGCCGCTGCGGCGGAGCGACGCGGTCCCGCCGGATCCGGTGAGCGGATCAAGGAGGATCGCTGACGCTGCGCCGACGCCCAGCGGCACCCAGCTCTCGATGCGCTCCGCAGAGAGATTCGCCAGGAAGTAATCGCGCCCTTCCGGATGCGCCCGCCGGATGAAACCGACCCCGGTCCGGACCATCGACTCCTGAACCACGGGCAGCGCCGGCAGCGCCGCCATGACATCTCCCCGGAGAATCCGTCCTCGACCGACTCTCGCCTCGCCCGGGCCGGCGGTGGAAGTGAAGGTGATGCCTTCGAGCATCGCGCGGAACCGCGCCCGGCGTTCGACCACTCGCCCATGGCCTGGAACGTCTTCCGGCAGCGATTCGAAGACGACGGTCGCGCCATTTTCAGCGAGTCGGAGAATCTGCTCCAGAGTCGTCGCAGGCATCCGCCGGGTAGCAGGGACCAGGAGGACCTTGTAGCGAGCGCCTGGCGTGGCGAGCTCACCGCCGACTGTTTTTGTCTGCGCCAGTTGCGTGTCCGAGATGTAATCGAAACTGTAGCCATGGGTCTTCAGCGCGTGCGCCATGCGACCGGCGGACGAACCAGTCAGCCACTTCACGTCATGAACGCCCAGCTGCTCGGTCATCCCCTCGGGCTTGTCCCAGACGTCGAATACAGGCCAGTAGACGAGAAGGTCGTTGTCGGGCGCGCCGTGTTGAAGGATTGACTGCACGCGCTCGACGTAGCGGTTCATCGCCCCGAAATCGTCCCACCACGGGTTGGCCGGGTTGTACTGCGTCGAGGCGTAGAACAACCAGCCGGGCCACGGCACGTCCTGCGGGGAGTAAACGGTGCCGTGGTAGAAGATGTGGTTGATGCCGTCGAGCATGACCCGGTCCAGCTCCGGCTTGGCGTACGAGAGCGCCTCTTTCCAGTGCTCGCGCAGCCACGTGCTGCTCTCGCTCGAAACCAGCGGTCGTCCCATCACGTGAGCGGCGGACGACGCCATCCGGATGACGAGAGATTCCGGCAGATCCTGATCGTGGCGCACTTCATCGTCGAAGCGCCGTAATCCAGGGATGGGAAACGGCGTCGAGCCGAACAATTCCGTCTCGGGCACATCGGCGGTTCCGTAGAGATCGAGGATGTTCGCGGGGGCGCCGTGGGACTGGTTGCGCGCAATGAAACCGTGCTCGTGCGACCACTTTACCCAGGCGTCCAGATACTGCAGATGGAGGTGAGCGACCGTTTCCCGGTAATCGCTCTTGACGCGCCCGAGCGTCTGCGGGGCAATCGCCTTGCCGCCGAGCAGTTCGGCCTCGAACGATTGGATGTCGTATCCATGCATCCGTTGAAAAACCGCCGGCAGTTCGTGCGTCCAGCCGGCGTCGTAGTATTCGAATGAATCGTGAAACTGTGCCCGGACGAGCCCACGTGGAAACGCGGCGAACGCTTTTGTGAACGGCGCCAGGTAACGATTCAGAGCGTCAGGGGAGAACGGATCCAGGACGAGTCCCTCGCCTCCGGGCGCGGCCCGTTTCACCATCATCTTCGTAGGCTGGCCGCCCAGTCTGCCGTCCATGCGGACAATCTTCGTATTCGAATCCTCGGGGAGAACCCAGGGTCCGCCGAACGGCCAGCCCGTTCCGGTGGCCATGTCGACGCCGAGGCCGAGCCTCTGCGCTTCGCGGCCGGCGTGCTGGAGCATCTCCATCCATTTCGGCGACAGGAAGTCGATGTACCGCTCCTCGTATCCCTTCGCGCCGTAGATGGGCGTGATCTCGACGCCCCCGAGATTGGCCGCTGCGATCAGCTCGAGCTGCCGGGTGAGATTCGCCTGGTCGAGAGCGCTCGCCGGCCACCACCACCGTGTCCATGGTTTGTGTTCGCGTTGTGCGCGGGGCCACGCGGGGTGCGCTGGGTCGAGGGTGATTGACGTCCCTGCCACGACACAGGCAAGCAGAGACGGCAGGAGAAACCGGAGAGCGGGCATGGGTGGAGAGTAACCCACTCGCCCGACCGAACCTCAGCCCTTCAGAACAACTCGTCAGAACAACAACTCGTCTTGACACGTCTAGTGTTTTCGGACTAGTTTCTCGCGACTGTCGAGTGTGGGGCTGTACTCTGGCCGTCCACCACTGTTCCTTGCATCGGGGAACGCCACATGCGACATCGCTCGGCCCCAGTGGTTCTGTACGACCCCATGGAGGTTGACATGACGCGGCCCCGGCTCGAAGTGCCCCACCTTATCGGGGCGGTCCTCTGCCTGACCCTCTGTTTCACGAGTCCCGTTCTCGCACAGCGTGCCGACAGAGCGGCCATCAGCGGCGTCGTCACCGATGCGCAGGGCTCCGCGGTCCCAGGCGCGACGGTCACCATCACGAATGAAGCGACCAGCGTCGCCACCGTTCTCGTGACGAATGCCGCAGGGGCCTATCAGTCTCCGCCGCTGGTGCTCGGTCGCTATTCGGTGACCGTCGACCTCACCGGATTCAAGAAAGCGCTGACATCGGGAATCCTGCTCGAGGGTGGTGACCTGATGCGCCATGACGTCAATCTGGCCGTAGGCGCGATGACGGAGACGATCGAAGTCAAACCCGCGAACGAGGGGCTGGCCAGCACGCAGCCGGACGTGAGCCACACGGTGAACGAGAAGTACTACCGCGATCTCCCGATCGTCACGGCCGGAGATGTGCGCCTTGCGGAGTCCGTCCTGCAGATGCAGCCCGGCTACCTGCCGATGAAGCCGAACGGCGACCCGATGTTCCGCGGGAGCCAGTTCCAATCCCGCATCAACGGCGGCCAGCGCAGCGCGACCGAGAATTTCTTCGATGGCGCGGCGTTCGGTTACGCGAGCGGGCACCAGCAAAGCCAGGAGAGCACTCCTCCGGTGGATTCCGTGCAGGAGGTCAAGGTCACCACGACCAGCTATTCGGCGCAGTACGGCCACACGAGCGGCGGATTCATCGAGTACACGGCCAAGACGGGGACCAATGCGTTTCACGGCAGCGTCTACGGCTATTTTGCGGATGACAAGTTCAACAAGAAGGGCTATTTCGCCGTCGGCAAGACGCCGCTGAGCAATAACAACTACGGGGCGACCCTTGGCGGTCCGGTCACCATCCCGAAGCTGTACGACGGGCGCGGCAAGACGTTTTTCTTTGGCAATTTCGACTACACGAGAGTCCGCTCCGGCGTCCTCCCCGGTTTCGGCAACACGACCCCGACCGACGCGTTCAAGGCTGGCGACTTCGGCGCGCTGCTGACGTCCAACCAGATCGGAACGGACGCGCTCGGGCGGCCCATTATGGGCGGCCAGATTTTCAATCCAGCCACGACACGTCTCGTAAACGGCGTTCCGGTTCGGGATCCGTATCCTGGAAATCTGATTCCAACCGGCGATCCGCTGCGCAGTCAGGTGGCGGCCAAGATCGCCGCCCTGATGGTTCGGCCGGACCGGCCGGGTACCGCCTTCAACGTGGCGGGCAATCCCGCCGGCGACCAGACCTGGGTCTTGAATGCGCGGAATATGCTGGGCCGGATCGACCACCGTTTCACGCCGAATTTCAAGATGAGCCACAGCTTCTACTGGAACCGCCGCCCCTCGATTCGCAACTGCGGCGAAACCGGCGGGTGCACGACGGAGTTCGACGGGGAAACCGAGCCGGAGAAGAACAACACCTACTACGGCCAGGGATTCTACCAGCGCATCTCGACCCATCATGCGCACCAGCAGTTCGACTGGGTCATTCGCAACAACCTGTTGAACCACACCACGGTTGCCTGGGACCGCTGGTTCATGGGCGGGAATTCCCTCTCGGCGGGAGTCGGCTGGCCGCAGTTGCTGTGGGGCGCCAACCAGGGCGGTCTCGTCGACAACAATGCCGGACCGCCGATGATGAATTTTGCCGGCAACACTCCGTACACGAACATCGGGCAGCAGTGGCAGCGGTTCGGCTACGAGAAGAACGATCGCTGGCAGTTTTCCAACGACCTGACGTGGGTGAAGGGACGGCACACCGCGAAGGTTGGTATCGAGTACCGCCACCACACGTTCCCGTCCCGCGGCTGGGCGACGAACACAGGCGGCGCGTTCAACTTCGATCGCCTCGGCACGGGGGGCTACGACGGCTCGGGGAACAATCTCTCTCAGACCGGCGATCCGTTCGCGTCGTTCCTGCTGGGCCAGGTGCAGCAGGCCAGCCAGACCATCCCGGTGTATCCGACATTCAACGAAGCCTACACGGCGGCGTGGATCAACGACGAATTCAAGGTGACCAACGACCTGACGCTGACCCTCGGGCTGCGCCTCGACTATCAGTTCGCCCGCTCCGAAAGGGACGATCAGGTACTCGACCTTCGATCCGAACACGCCCAACCCGGGGGCAGGGAATATTCCAGGCGCGTTGATTTTCGCGGGAACCGGCCAGGGCCGCACCGGAAGCCGGAAGTTCTCCGAGGCCCCGGACAAGGACGCCTGGGGTCCGCGGGCCGGTTTTTCCTACCGACTCGGAGACAGGAACGTGATCCGCGGCGGTTACGGCGTGTATTACGCGGGAGTCGCATTCGGCCAAGGCGGTCTGCCGACGGTCGGCTTCCAGGCCAATCTGCTGGCCCCGAACCTGTCCAACGGCGTCTCTCCCGCGTTCTATCTCGACAACGGCTTCCCGCAAGACCGCGTGACGTTCCCGCCGTTCATCAACCCGGCCTTTGCCAACGGCACCGCACCGCTCGCGGTGACTCCGAACGGATTGACGTTGCCGCGCTTTCAGAACTGGTCCGTGACGTACCAGCGCCAGCTCACCGACAACATGATGGTGGGCATGTCGTACATCGGGAACCGCGGCAGCCGCCTGTCCCACAATGCCTCGACGCTGGGCGTGGATGCCAACATGAACGACCCGAGCGTGCTGGCGCTCGGTCCTGCCGTGCTGCAGGCGAACATCAACTCGGCGACGGCTCAGGCTGCCGGAATCAAATCCCCATATGCCGGTTTCAACGGGAATGTGGCGCAGGCGCTGCGAAAATATCCGCAGTATCAGAACATCGCGTGGCGCGGCGTGCCGCGGGGCAAGAGCCAGTACCATGCCGTAGAAACGGTGCTCGAGCGGCGATTCTCCCGGGGCCTCCAGGCCAGGGTGGCATACACATTTTCCAAACTGCATAACAACAGTGCAGAGAACGCCAACGGGAGCGACGGGGCGAACGCAACGGTGCAAAACCCCGCGGACACGCTCGAGTGGTCCCTCAGTGCGGACGATACGCCGCACGTGTTCCTGACCGGCTTCACCTGGGAAGTGCCCGGCTCCGAGAGCTGGTCGTCAGGTCTCGCGAAAGCTCTCCTTGGGGGCTGGAACGTCAGCGGCGTGCTCCGATACGAGAGCGGGCGGCCGTTCAACATCACGATGGCCAACGATCTTGGCGGCTTCCTCTTCAATAACCAGAAGCGCCCGAATCGGGTCAGCGGTGTCGAGGCGGTAGCCGCGAATGGAGACTTCAATCCGCTCACCGACCGCTACTTCAATCCGGCTGCCTGGACGGACCCCGGTCCCCTGCAGTTCGGGAACGCGGTCCGGCGGGACGATACGGTGCGCGATTTCCGGAACTACAGCGAGGATCTCAACATCTTCAAAGTATTCCCGATGGCCGATCAGAGGAAGCTGCGGTTCGAGGCATCGATCGGCAATCTCTTCAACCGTGTGTTTTTCTGTTCTCCGAACACGAACTGGAGCTCAGCCGCCTTCGGCTCGGTCAACACGCAGTGCAACCAGCCACGTTCGGTGCAGCTTGCATTGAGGTTCGACTACTAAACCCGGCGCTCGCGCTCGCGTTGCCCATTCAGCACGCCCGACCTGCAGGTCGGGCGTGGCGGGGTCTGAAGACCCAGCCCTACACGCCCAGTTGAGCCGCGCCGCGCGCCTGGGATCAACTCACAGCAGGCGGAGTCAAAGCCCGACACAACGACGGCGGTACCCTGTGACCGCGAGATGTTATAAGAATGACAGGGTGGTACTGCTGGATCCTGACCGATGAAGGCCCTTGTCCTAATCGTGGTTCTCGCATCGGGAGGGGCTGCGGCGGCGCAGAGGATCGAGAAGGCCCCCGCCTCCGTGGGCCAGCTCGAAGCTGCGGTCAAGCGCAGTCCGTCTGATCCCAAACTGCATGTCGCGCTCGGCCTCGCCTATTGGGAGCGGAACGACTACGCACGTGCCCTGGTCGCGTTCCAGCGCGCCGTGAAAGTCGGGCCGCGGTCTGCGGAGGCGCACAACTGGCTGGGTGTAGCCCTCGCCGAAAAGTCCGATTTCATCGGAGCGGTTGCCGAGCTCCGGAAGGCTGTCGCCCTCGACCCGAAATACGGGCGGGCTTACACCAATCTCGGATCCGTGCTGGCCAAGAGCGGTGACTTTCCCGAGGCCGTTGCGGTCTTTCAGAAGGCGCTGGCCGTGGAGCCCAACAGCCTGGCCGCCCACTTGAACCTGGGGATGGCTCTCAGGGACAAAGGCGATCTGGATGCCGCGCTGGAGCACCTGCGGCCAGCGGCTGCGGCCGATCCGACCAACGCAAGCATTCGGTACGAGCTCGCGCAGACGCTGCGCCAACGGGGTGATCTGGCGGATGCCGTTGGAGCCTTCGAGAAGGCGCTCGAGATCGAGCCGGAACTGCGCGAAGCCTACTATGGACTCGGGATGGCGTTGAAGCAGCAGAGCGCGTCTCTGCGGAAGGCGCCCCCCCCGGCTACCAGCCCTGCGGACGATCTCTACACGCGCGCCCGCGACGCCGCAGGCCGGGGCGACCTGAACGCCGCCCGCGAATCACTTGTCGAAGCGCTCCGCCTGGACGACAACCATGCGGGAGCGCACAACCTGCTCGGCTTCATTCTCGGCCAGCAGCGGGATCTGCCTGCCGCGGTCGTGCACCTGGAGCGCGCGGTCGCGCTCCAGCGTGAATCCGCCGAGGCTCACTACAACCTTGGCGTTGCGCTGTGGTACAGCGGCTCGAGAGAAAAGGCGCTGTCCGAGCTGCAGGACAGCGTGCGACTCGATCCCGCGGCCGGCGCCAGTTATGCCTTTCTGGGAACGGCGCTGCGCGACAAGGGGGATTTTGCTGCGGCGCGAGCGTGGCTGCAACGTGCAATCGCGCTCCTGCCACCCACGGCCGCCGTCTACGTCGACCTGGGGATCACCTATCTTCGTGCGGGCGAGCCCGACAAGGCGCTGGGACAACTCGACGCCGGGCTGAACCTCCCGTCGCCGGTATCTCCCACGCCCGACTGGGACAGCGCCATTGCCGGACTCCGCCAGGCGCTCGCCCCACGCCCGGACGGCGCGTCGCCCCGGCGTGTTGCAGAACCCTTGCGTGCCGAGGCGCACAACGTGCTGGGTCGTCTGCTCGGGCGCAGCGGCGCCGACAGCAGCCAGGTGGCGGCGGAATTCCGCGAAGCCATCCGGCTGCGGCCCGATTTCGCCGAGGCCTACAATCAGCTCGGTCTCGTGCTGATCCAGTCAGGCGATGATGAGGGGGGCATCGCGGCACTGCGTGACGCCGTACGCATCAGCCCGGATTACGCTGACGCGCACGACAATCTTGGCGCGGCCCTCACGCCCACCAACGTGAATGAAGCCATCGGCGAGCTCGAGAAGGCGGTCAAGTTGGCCCCGAACTCAACGAAGGCCCAGTTCAACCTGGCGGTGGCCTATGGTGCGAGCACCAGTCTGGCGCCGGCGAAGGAAATCGAGCAGCTGCGAAAGGTCATCGCGCTTGCTCCGACCTTCGCGCGGGCGCATCTGGCGCTTGGCAAAGCGCTGCTCCAGGACGGGAAAGTCACGGATGCCGTCACCGCCCTGGGGGAAGCCACGCGACTGGAGCCCGCGAGCGGCGAGAGTCACTATCAGCTTGGTCTGGCTCTGGCGCGCGCCGGCCGTGCCGATGAAGCCGCAGCTCAACTCAAGAAGGGCCGCGAGCTTGTCGCCGCCGACGATCGCAACCAGAATGCGAATCGAGATCTCGCCGAAGGGCGTGCGGCGCTGGAGAAAGGGGATCTGGAGCAGGCCGAGGCGAAGTTTCAACACGCGATCCAGCTCGCGCCGGAGTCGTCCGAGGTGCGACGCTATCTCTCGGTCGTGCTCGAGAAGAAGAAGGGTGCGAAGACCGCAGCCGTCCAGGACGATCCCGTCCAGGTCGCCGCATTCGAAGCGCGGATCCGCGAAGGCAAGTTCAAGGAAGTCGAGCCTCTTCTCGCTGAATACGTCAAGGAGCGGCCGAAGTCATCGTGGGGCTGGTACGCCCTTGGGTACAGCCTGTTTGCGCAGCAGAAAATCGGCGACTCCATCAGCGCGCTGGCGAAGTCCCTCGAGCTCGACATCCGGAACGCCGAGGCTCACAAGACACTCGGCCGCAACCTGATGATCATCGGGAGATTCGACGCAGCGCAGGTGGAGTTCGAGCAGGGTCTCCGCTACAAACCGGACTCCGCCGAGATCCACTACAACCTCGGCAAGCTGTTTTCGATCCAGGACAACTGGGAGCCTGCGCGGAAGGCATTCGAGGCGGCCCTGCAGAATGACCCCAACTACGTGGAGGCGCTCGACGCGCTCGGCTTCGCGCTGGAGGCGCTCAACGACGAAGCCGGGGCGGTCGCGAATTATGAAAAGGCCATCGTGCTGAACGCGGCGCGCCAGGGCACCTTCGCATCCGCCCACGTGAACCTGAGCGCGTTCTACAACCGTACCGGCAATCCGGGCAAGGCGCTCGAGTACGCTCGCCAGGCGCTCGACCTCGATCCCAAATCAGACGGCGCCTGGTTTCAAAAGGCCAGGGCCGACGAGCGTGAGGGACGCCTGGACGAGGCGGTCGATTCGTTGAACCGCGCAATCTCCCTCAGTCCCCGCTCTTCTTCGGTACCTACTACGTCCTGGCCGGCCTCTATCGCCGCCTCGGCAGGATGGAAGAGAGCCGGAAGGCTCTCGAGGCGTTCACACGCCTCGAGCGGGAAACGAACGAGCTCGACAAGAAGCGACGAAGCGGATCCGGCGCCACGCCCGGTCGTTCCGAGACGGGCGCGTGAGCAGCGCGCGCGGCCGCAACGCATCCCGCCGGAACTTCCTGCGGATCCTCGGAGGCTCCGCCGCGGTAGTGTTGACGCCGGGAAGCGGGGCCGTCCACCTGCTCGCGGCCGAATCCCTGAGCCTTTCCTCCTCCCAACGAAGCGACGGCGGAGCACCAAAGCCGCCTGCACAGACCGGTTCGGCGGTGGTCTTCACGGACGTCACTGCCAGCGCAGGACTGGTTTCAGCCCGGAACGTGTCAGGCAGCCCGGACGACAAACAGTTTCTACTGGAGGAAATGGGGTGCGGCGCCGCGTTCTTCGACTACGACCACGACGGCTGGCTCGACATCTTTCTCGTGAACGGCAGCCGTCTCGATCCGAAAGTGAGGGACAGCAAGCCCGCCAGCTATCTCTTTCACAACAACCGGGACGGCACATTCACGGATGTCACGAAAAAGGCCGGGCTGACCCGCTCGGGCTGGGGCCAGGGATGTTGTATCGGCGACTACGACAACGACGGCTTCGACGATCTCTTCGTCACCTACTGGGGCCACAGCGTGCTGTATCGGAACAACGGTGACGGTACGTTCACCGATGTCACCGTCAAGGCCGGCGTCGCGGGATCGGGAACCTCCTGGGGCGCGGGCTGCTGCTTTCTCGACTACGACCGCGATGGTCATCTGGATCTGTTCGTGGCGAGCTACGTGAACTTCGATCCGGCGAAAGCGCCGAGGCCCGGCGAATCGGCGTACTGTCGCTACAACGACATCCCGGTTCCCTGCGGGCCGCAGGGCTTCGCGGGCGGAACGAACATCCTCTACCGCAACCGCGGCGACGGCACATTTGCCGACGTCTCGGACGCGTCGGGGATATCGCGTCCACGTGGCTCTTCGGCCATGGTCTTTCTCAGCAGCAACTGGCAGGCCTCCGGCTCCTACGGAATGGGTGCGGCGGCGGCCGACTTCGACAACGACGGCTGGCCGGATATTTACGTCGCCTGCGACAGCGCACCCAGCCTCCTCTATCGCAACAATCATGACGGCACCTTCCGGGAGATCGCGGTTCCAGCCGGCTGCGCGCTGGATGAAAATGGAATCGCCCTCTCCGGAATGGGCGTGGGGGTTGGAGACTACGACGCCGACGGCTGGCTGGACATCGTGCGGACGAACTTCTCCGAGCAGGTGACGACGCTCTATCGCAACTACGGCGGCGGGTTCGGGGACGCCAGCGTCAGGTCCGGCCTCGGCGCAAACCGCAAGTACGTCGGGTTCGGCGTGGACTTCTTCGACTTCGACAACGACGGCTGGAAGGACATCTTCATCGCGAACGGCCACGTGTATGCGCAGCTCGCCAGCCGCAAACTGCACATCACCTACCGGCAGCCGAAGGTGCTCTACCGCAATCTCCGCAACGGCCGCTTCGAAGACGTCTCCGCACAATCCGGCGCCGCGATACAGGCGGAGAACCTCGGTCGCGGCTGCGCGTTCGGGGACTTCGACAATGACGGTGACGTGGATATCCTCGTCAACAACCTGGATGGGCCTCCCACGCTGTTGCGCAACGATGGCGGGAACCGGCAGCATGCGATCTCGATCAAATGCCTCGGTACACGGTCGAACCGATCCGGGATCGGGACTCGCGTGAAAGTCATCTGCGGCGACCACAGCCAGATTGACGAAGTCCGGAGCGGCTCGAGCTACTATTCCCAGAACGACCTCCGGCTTCATTTCGGGCTGGGCGACCGCACGAAAGTGGACATCGTCGAGCTCGCGTGGCCGTCAGGCCTCAAGGAGACGCTCCGGGATCTGGCCGCCGGTCATCACTTCGTCGTCCAGGAGACGAAGGGAATCATCAGCAGCCGGAGATTCACGTAGGGCGCCGCATGCGAGGATGGCGACACGCAGGCCTCTGGGTGATACCGTGCGGGCTGCTCCTGCCCCTCGTCGGGGCATCGTCCGCTCCGGAACTACTATTCACCGACGTGACACAGACCGTCGGCATCGACTTCAAACACGAGAGCTCCGCGACGTCGAACAAGTACCTCCTGGAAACGATGGGTGGTGGCGTGGCTCTGCTCGACTACGACAACGACGGCCGTCTGGACGTGTTCTTCACGAACGGGGCAAGAATCGACGATCCCATGCCTGCCGGCCGGCTACCCGACAAGACCGACCGGAGATTCTGGAATCGTCTGTACCGGCAGACCGAAGGCGGCGCGTTCAATGACGTCACGGAAAAAGCCGGACTGACGGGCGTGCCACAGAACTCCTACGGCATGGGGGTTGCGGCGGGGGACTACGACAACGACGGCTTCCAAGATCTGTATGTCACGGGTTTTGGGAGCAACACGCTCTACCGTAACAATGGATCCGGCGCTTTCACGGACGTCACCAGGACTGCCGGCGTCGCGGCCGACGGATGGAGCGCGAGCGCCGGTTTCTTCGACTACGACAACGACGGCAAGCTCGATATCTTCGTCACTCGCTATGTGGACTGGAATTTCAAGAACAACCGGTACTGTGGGGAGCAGAAGCCGGGCTTTCGTGCTTACTGTCATCCGGACAATTACAACGGGGTCGCCAACATCCTCTATCACAACAACGGCAACGGGACGTTTACGGACGTCTCGTCGAAGGCGGGCATCGCCGACGGCAACGGGAAAGGACTTGGCGTCTCGTTCGCCGACTATGACGCCGACGGATTCGCAGATATCTACGTCGCCAACGACTCGGTTCAGTCCTTCCTGTACCACAACAATGGAAACGGCACGTTCACCGAGGTGGGGCTCCTCGCGGGTGTGGGATTCAACGAGGACGGAAAGACCTTTGCCGGCATGGGCGTGGACTTCGCCGACTACGACAACGACGGCCGTCCGGACATCGTCGTCACGGATCTGTCGAATGAGCGCTACAGGCTCTTTCGCCAGAACGACGACGGGAGTTTTCGCGACGTGACCAATCTGTCCGGAGTGGGCGCCGCCACTCTGTTGTTTGCGGGATGGTCCACGCGTCTGTTCGACTACGACAACGACGGCTGGAAAGACATCTTCGTCGCACAGGGACACGTCATGGACACGATCGAGAAGACTTCACCGAATCTGAAGTACCTCCAGCCGCCGCTGCTGCTGCGGAACGAGTCCGGGCGTTTCGTGAGGGTGTTGCCCGGCGACATGTTTCGCAAAGACTGGGCCGGTCGCGGCGCGGCGTTCGGCGACCTCGACAACGACGGAGACATGGACGTCGTGGTCAGCAACGTGGGCCAGAACGCTTTTGTAGCAAGGAACGACGGTGGCAATCGGAGGCACTGGCTCGCCGTGCGATTTTCCGGGACGAAGTCGAACCGTGACGGGATCGGGTGCCGTGTCAAGGTCGTGTCCGCATCGGGGTTGACTCAACACTTCACCATCAACACGGCCGCAGGCTATCTGTCGGCGAGCGACAAAAGGCTGCTCGTTGGCCTGGCCGACGATTCAGCCGCGAGCCTCGTGGAGATCCGCTGGCCATCCGGGATCGTGCAGAAATTCGACAACGTGAAGGCCGGGCAAACATTGATGTCGACCGAACCAGCCCCCGCCGAAGGCTCTGACAAGCCTCGAAGCGGCTCGAACGAGCGGAGCTCTCTCCGATGATCACGCGCCGGACGATGCTGGCTCTCCTGGCGTGCTCGGCGGAGGCCGCTTTCCGTCACCCGTCGATGTCTGAGGGACTCACGAGATTCCAGGGAATCTCATCCCGCGGTGTGAGACCGCAGCCCCGCGGCAAGCCTTCCGGCCGCCCTTTTGTCGCCCGCTTCACCGATGTCGCCAAAGAGGCCGGACTGACCCAGACCATCGTCTACGGCGGAGTGGATACGAAGAGTTACATCATCGAGGTAGTCGGGAGCGGCGTCGCGTTTCTCGACTACGACAACGACGGCTGGCTCGATGTGTTCGTGCTGAGCGGCACCAGGCTGGAGGGTGCGCCGCCGGGTACGACGAATCGCCTGTACAAGAACAATCGCAATGGCACGTTCACGGACGTGACCGAGAAGGCCGGGCTCACGCGTACCGGCTGGGCGTCTGGCGTGACGGTGGGTGACTACGACAACGATGGGTTCGACGACCTGTTCATCACGTACTACGGTCACAATGTGCTTTACCGCAACAACGGAGATGGCACGTTTTCCGATGTGACCACCAAAGCCGGTCTTCGGCAGGACGGGGAACGCTACGGTTCGGGCTGCACCTGGGTGGACTACGATCGCGACGGCCGCCTGGATCTGTTCGTCGCGAATTACGTGAACTCCACGATCGACAAGCTGCCAAAGCCCGGCGACAACCCTGATTGCCGGTGGAAAGGGTTGCCCGTGAACTGCGGGCCGCGCGGTCTGCCAACCGGGTTCGTCCAGCTGTTTCACAACAACGGCGACGGAACATTCACCGACGTGAGCCGGCAATCCGGCGTGGCTGCGGCGGCGGGCGCGTATCCCATGACCGCAGTGGCCGCGGACTACGACAACGATGGCTGGCCGGACATCTACGTCGCGTGTGATTCCACGCCCAGCTGGCTCTTTCGAAACCAGCATGACGGCACGTTTCGCCAGGAGGCGCTCGAGCGCGGCGTGGCGCTCAGTGAGGACGGCCTCGAACAGGCCGGCATGGGGCTCGCGGTTGGCGACTACGATTCGGACGGCGACCTCGACATCTTCAAGACGCACTTCTCCGACGACACGAATGTCCTTTATCGCAACGACGGCAAGGGAAACTTCGACGACGTCACCATCAGGGCCGGCATAGGTGTCGAGAGCAGGTACGTGGGCTGGGGCACGGGGCTCGTCGACCTGGACAACGACGGTCTTCCCGACCTGTTCCTGGTGACCGGGAGCGTCTATCCCGAAGTGGAGCAGAAGCTCCCGGCTTACCCGTTTCGTACGCCGCGACTGGTGTTCCGCAATCTCGGCGAGGGCCGGTTCGAGGAGCTGATCGACGAAGCGGGGCCCGGCGTGGCGGCGGTGCACACGAGCCGTGGCTGTGCCTTTGGAGACTTCGACAACGACGGCGACATGGACATCCTCGTGATGAACATGAACGAGCCGCCGTCACTGCTGCGGAATGACGTGTCGGGCAACGGGCACTGGCTGAAGGTCCTCCTTGTCGGCGTGACGTCGAATCGCAGCGCGATCGGCGGGCGCGTGACCGCACGCTATGGGAACCGCGTCCAGGCACAGGAAGTCTGTGCTCAATCGAGCTTCTACTCGGTGAACGATCGCCGCCTGCACTTCGGACTCGGCGTCGCGGCGTCTGCTGATTTGACAATCCGGTGGCCCGGCGGCGTCGTGGAGCAGGTGTCCGGCGTCGCGGCGGATCAACTGGTCGTGATTCGTGAAGGGGCAGGGATTCTCCGCCGGGAGAAATTCGGTGGCTGATCTTCGTCCGGCGTCCCGCGCGAGAAGGCGCGGTATCGCGAATGCGCAGCCTTCTTGACTACCCTGGGACGGGTGCGCCCTTGGTCGAACCCGGGCTGCGCCGGTCACCGAGAAGCGCCGTGGCGAGCTCTTTCACGGATGCGAACCGTGCCTCGGGTGCAGGACGAAGCGCCCGCAACAGCGCATCCGATGCCGCTGCCGGCAGTGTCGGCTGTTTCTCGCCGGGCGGGATCGGAGCGCCTTTCAACATCGCGCCCAGGAGCGCCGGCATCGACCCGGCATCGTAGGGCAACGTGCCGGTTGCCATTTCGTATCCGAGCACACCGATCGTGAACACATCCGATCGCACGTCGGCAGCCTGACCCGTCAGCAGCTCGGGCGCGACATAGCGGATCTCCTCGTCTGCCAGCCCGATGCCGCGCAGCGTGCGTTCCTGTAGCGTGGCCAGGAGATCCTGCGCGAGCCAGATGCCCGCGGTCGAGATCATCAGCCGCTCTTCTTCAGCTGTGCCACCCTCGTCACGCTCGTGTGCCACGCGCATGATGTCGGGTGTCAGACCTGCCAGGAGGCCCTTGCGGCGATGCAGCGCCCGCGCCGCATCGAGGAGCTGTGCGAGCAGTGGCCTGAGTCGCGGCCATGCGAGGGGACCGGCCGCCGTCATCAGCTGGCGCAGGCTCGGGCCATTGATGAAGTCCGTTACGACATAGACGAGCCCGGCCTCCTCGCCGTAGTCGCGGACCTGGATGATCGACGGGTGGCCGAGCTGAAGCGTCTGCGCCTCTCGAAGAAAACGCGTCCGCACCGCGTCCCAGTCGCGCTGTCCTCCGCGCCGGAGTATCCGGATTGCGACGGGATGGCCGAGCGCGCGGTGCACGCCGCGGTACACCTCACTTCCGAGACGGCCCGGACCGATATGTGCGCCCATGTCGTAGGAGGCGAGGAATCCCGTGGCCGCGACGCCAACGCCGGTCGGATCGGATCCGTCGCCGGCGAGAAGGGCGGCGCCAAACGCCGCGATGTTCGGCCACCGCTCGGCAGGCTCCTTGGCAAGCGCGCGCTGGACCACGATGTCCACCCACGCGGGAAGATCGGCGCGAACCGCGCGCAGGCTCGGGACGGGGGACAACAATTTCGCCGACACCATCCCCAGGAGGTCAGGATCGGTGAACGGCAGGCGTCCCGTCAGCATCTCGAACACGACCGAGCCGAGGCTGTAGACGTCAGCACGCGCGTCAACCCCGACCCCGCGCAGCTGTTCCGGCGACGCGTACGGGACTGTGCCGACGAACTGGTCGGCTCCGGTGAGACGTGTCTCCTGATTCGACTCCCGGATGATCGCGATGCCGAAGTCCACAATCTTGTAAACCTGCTCGCCTCCAGGAAAATCGTGGCGGACGACGTTGGCGGGCTTCGAGATCGCGGTGCACGATGCCGTTCGCATGCGCCAGCTGCAGCGCGTCGCAGAGCCTCGGCACGATGCGCTGGACATCGGCGACGTCGAGACGCTGCCGCGCCGCGATTTCGTCCTTCAGGCTCGGCCCGTTCAGGAGCTCCATCACGAGAAACGGGTTGCCGGATGGATCGACATCCAGGTCGAGGATCGACACGATGTTGGGGTGCCGCAGCTGCGCCGAGGCACGGCTCTCGCGCATGAAGCGCTCGCGGATCGCCGGCACCGTGGCGTCCGCGCGAATGACCTTGATGGCGACTTCGTCGAGGAGGAGGGTGCGCCGCGCGCGATAGACCGCGCCCATACCGCCCGAGGCGATGATCGAGACAATCTCGTAGCGCCCGTCCAGGATGGTGCCCGCCGCAAGCACGGCGCCATTTAATCACAAGGCCCGTGAACCATCGCGGGAAACCACAATGGAACCAAAGAGAAAGAAGGAAGGCTGGTGTTACGACTGCCCCGGTTCAAGGGCCCGCATGCGGGCGTCAACTTCCCGTCCGAGGCGCACGACGATCTCCGGAAGGGCGTCCACGTCGGCCGCCGCGGTGTGGAAGTTGACGATGCAGGCCCGAAGCAGGTACCGGCCGCGGACCACGGCGTTCGAGACGAACGCCTCGCCCGAGGACTGGATCCTCTCGAGGAGCGCCTCGTTGAGCGCGTTCAGGTACGGCTCATGGTGTCCGGCGTCGTTCTGTGGCCGCAGGTCCGCCGGGACATACCGGAAGGTGGCGATGCTCAGCGCCTGCGTGAATGCTTCCAGCTCCGGGTGCGCCGCGACCGAGGCAAAGAGCCGCTCGCTGAGACGAATGTCATCGCCGATCATCTGCACGTATCCGGCGCGTCCCACCTGGCAGAGCGCGAGCCACACCTTGAGCGCGCGGAAGCCCCGCGAGTTCTGCGGGCCGAAGTCCACGTAGTTGGTCGCCTCTTCGCCGAAGTGGTAGTAGGGCGGATGATAGGCGAACGCCTTCCGCAGCCTCTCGGGGTCTCGCGCGAGGATGCAGCCGGCTTCGAGAGGTGCATAGAGCCACTTGTGCGGGTCCACTGCCACCGAGTCGGCGAGCCGCAGCGCCTGGAGGTCCCGCGTGGTGCCTGGCACCGCCGCGGCAAAGGCTCCGTACGCGCCATCCACGTGGAACCAGGCGCCGGCTTCGCGGCAGATCTCCGCGATGTCGGAGAGCGGGTCGACCACACCGGTGCTCACCGATCCGGCGGTTCCGATCACCATCAAGGGCCGCTCCCCGGCTTCGCGGTCACGGTCAAGTGCTGCCCGCAGCGCTCCCGTGTCCATCCGCAGATCCGTGTCAGTGGGGATCCAGCGGATCGCATCGGTGCCGACGCCAGCCAGATCGGTCGCCTTCTGAACCCATGTGTGCGTCTCGGCGGAGGCATAGACGCGCAGGCGCGGCGCAGGCCCGCCGAGTCCGGCACGGCGGATGTCCCAGTCCGCGGCCGATGCGCGGGCGGCGAGGAGCCCCACGAAGTTGGCCATGTTGCCGCCGCTCACGAAGAGGCCCCCGCACTCGCGGGGATAGCCAATCAGCTCGGCGACCCAGCGGACCGCCTGAGCTTCGATCTCGGTGGCTACTGGCCCCAGGGTCCAGGCGCCGACGTTGGCGTTGACTGCTGCCGCCAGCAGATCGCCGAGCATGCCGATCGGGGCGGGGGAGGATGTGATGTAGCCGAAGAACCGGGGATGGCCATTGAACAGCGAGTGATCGAAGAGAAGTTCCGCGGTGGTGCGCAGCAGATCGCCGGCGTCCGTTCCGGTGGCCGGCAGGGGGCGCTCGGCGTCGAGCAGCCCCCGGATCGCGCCGGGGGACTCGCCGGTCGTGACTGGCCGTCCGGGCAGCGAGCCGAGAAAGGCCGCCACCGAGTCCACGAGCGCGTGCCCCAGGCGCCGGAACTCCTCGGGATTCATCGTCAGCGGAGTCTCACGCATCAGATCACTTCGAAGGGCACGCTTCGCTCCGTCTGACAGATGGACCGGCGGTTCCAGAACCTTACTCTATCTGGTTCGGGACTCGGGACTCGGGCTCGGGATTTGGGACTCGGGGAGCTGAGAGCTGAGAGCCGATATCGACATCAGGTATAGTTTTTCAACGGCCTTTTTACTTTTCCGTACGCCTACAGGGGGAACGATGACACGACGATACCGGCTGGTTGTGATGGCTTGCCTCGGATTCGCGGGCATTCCCGGCATTGCGCAGGCACAGGATCAAGGATTCACGACGCTGTTCAACGGCAAGGACCTGACCGGATGGGTGTACGGCCGTCGCGCCGGCGGCGCCGAGAACAAGAGCGGCAAGGGCTACCAGGTCGAGAACGGCGTCCTCTTCACGACGAAGGAAGACGGTGGAAACCTCTACACCGCGAAGGAGTACTCCGACTTCGTCTTCCGGTTCGAGTTCAAGCTGACCGAGAACGCCAACAACGGCATCGGCATCCGTGCACCGCTCGAGGGGGACGCCGCCTATGTCGGCATCGAGATCCAGGTGCTCGACGACGGGGGCTCGCAATACACGAGCCTCAAGCCGGCGCAATATCACGGATCGATCTACCACATGTTTCCGGCGACGCGCGGCCACCAGAAGCCGGTCGGGGAATGGAACTCAGAAGAGATCACCGTGAAAGGGCGGCAGATTACGGTGAAGCTCAACGGCGTCACGATCACGAGCGGCAACCTGGACGATGTGAAGGATCCAGAGCTCCTGAAGGCGCACAGGGACATGAGCAAGCCGGAAGGCTCCCGCGGCATCGCCAACACCAAAGGGCACGTCGGCTTCCTCGGCCATGGCGCCCGCGTTGACTTCCGCAACATCCAAATCAAGGCTCTCGACTAGCGAAACGTCATCCGTACGCGGGGAGCGCGGGTCTCGCCGCGCCTCTTCGTGCCGCCAGCCCCGCGAGCAGGAGGGCCACGCCACTGAACGCGAGGGCTTCGAACACGGCAGCCACGTCGTTCGTGCTGTGCGGATCCTTCAGGACGAGTGGAATGTGCACGAGGAAGACCCACGAAAAGATCATCGCGCCTGACAGGATCGCGGCCAGCCGGTTGACGTAGGGGAGAATCAGGCCTGCGCCACCGGCGATCAGGGCGACGCCGGCGAAGTGCGTCCAGAACAGGCCTCCCGGAATCCATGGCGGTACGAGCGTGGCCACGAAGCCGGCGAACAGGAAGTGCTGGATCCTGCGAGCATCATGAAGAGGCCGAGGCAGACCCGCCCGAACATGACGAAGCCGTCGCGCGCTCGTGCGGACGACAGCAGGCCCGCCGGAGGCTCGCGCTCGGTTTCCGCCAGGGAGACGGCAATGCACAGGGCACCGCCGCACATGACCAGCGCTTTCCCGGCGCTCGTCCACGCGCCTCCCCACAGCGGCCCACTGGCCGCCACCGGCACGTGCAGGAACACGAAGGACACAAGGCGAGCGCGCTGAAGGCCAACGCCGCCGCACGCGCCTTCAGGTGAAGAAGGATCGCCGTGCCCGCCGCAATCAACGCCACGCCGACCAGATAGGTCCGGGCGCTCGTGCCGGCATCCCCGCCGGCCAGTACGGCACGACGCGCGTGACGAAATCGCCTGAGGCGAGATGCTGAACTCCCCAGGCGATGAGTCCCGTTGCGAAGAATACCCGTCCGAGCGACATGAGCCGGTCTGATGTGTGGGTGTCCATGATCCGCTGCGTTCTCCGTGGTGCCTGGCCATCCGGCAGGTTTCCGAATCAGGTGGCAATCCGCTACCCACTCGCACTGCACGGCAAGGCATTGGGGGAAAGATTCGGGGAGATTAGCACCCGTACGTGGCGAGCGGGGACCCAAATTGTCCCCGTCGGGTAGGTGAGAATGTCGTCGGTCGGCCAGAATGGCGACCGAGCGCAGCTGTCCATCGATACAGCAAGAGAAATGCCATCGCCGCGTGACGGCTTGCGCCCAGCCGGGGGCGTATACTACTGAGCGCCGCGGTGACGGACGGCTTACGCGATCCTGCTCATTCGCGCGCACAACCAATCAAGGAGACACAGCATGCAGCGCCTCTTCGCAGCGACTCTACTCGCAGGCTCGGCGGCGCTCGGCGCCGGATTGCACGCGGCCGAAATGCAGGCCCCAAGCCAGCAGGTCCAGCAGGAGCTCATTGCCCTCGACAAACAGTGGGGCGAGACGGTGGATAAGGCGATGCTGGACAAGCTACTCGCCGACAACATGCTGTCCGTCGGGCCGAAGGGGGAGGGAGGCGGCAAGAAGGAACAGATCGCCACAGTCCTGGGCACCCCGGCGACGGGTTACGTCGCTGACGAGCACAAGTTCGAGATGCTCACCCCCGACATCGTCGTCATGACCCACCGGGGCACATCGACGGTGACCGAGGGGGGAAAACAGGTCAAGGAATCGCATCGAAGCCTGCACGTGTTCCAGCGCGTCAAGGGCAGCTGGCAGGTGGTGGCGAGCGGCAGCACGCCGATCGTGAAGTAAGCTCACTCCGCTCTGGACGCTTGACCATCTCGAGGGCGCGCAGGCAGCTGCGCGCCCTTTGTCGTCTGCAGGCGGTCGCAAGTACTCCTCCGCTCAACGACCGGTGGTATCTGTGACCCGCAGGATCCAGTCGACAACGCGTCGCTTGTAGTGTTGCCACTCCGGGCGTCCTTCCCAGTTCTCCAGCCCGTGTGGTGCACCCTCGAGCGCGATGACTTCGTGTGGAACACCCAGCTCCGTCAACCGTCTGGCGAAAGACTGTCCCTGTGCCCACAACCGCTCTCCGGTTCCGTTGACCAGCAGCACCGGCGGCATGTTTCTGTGCGCTCGGAACAGGGGCGAATACCGGCGCAGCTCCGACCGCGCCTCGTCGTCCAGCACCGCGCGCCGGAACAGCCTCACGAGCAGCGACCGCGGGCTCGCGTCGGTGACCATCGTGTCAAAGTCGTAGACGCCATAGAAGGACACGACGCCTGCGACCTGACGACCGTCCTCCGCGGCCACCTGCGTCACCAGCTGTCCGCTGGCCGACTCCCCCACGAGCACGATGCGGGCCGGGTCGATGTTGAAGCGCTTGTGCTGTGCTCGCACGAACCGGATCGCCTGGCGGAGATCCTTCAGCTGATCCTCGAGCGTGAATTCAGGGGTGAGCCTGTAGTCGATCGAAAACCAGGCCACGTTCGCGCGGGACAAGGGCTCGAAGAGCGGCGTGACGTAAGTCACCTTGTCGCCGGCCTCCCATCCGCCGCCATGGACGACGATGACGGCGGGAAGTGGTTTGCGCGACACGGGGACATACGCGTCGAGTTTGAGGTGCGAGGGCGGACTGTACGGGATGTCTTTCAAAAGGCGTCCACCGCGAACTCTCGGAGGGGACACCTGCGCACGTCCGAGCGACGGGAGCCATTCGACGATGGCTCGCTTGTAGTCCCACTGGGTCGGAAACCAGTTCTCGCTCCGGTGGCTCGCTCCGTCGACCTCAATGTACTTGCAGCGCCCGCCGGCCTCGGTGACCCCGCTGCAGTAGCTGCGGGCCTGTGCCGCCGGCGCTTCGGTGTCCGCGCCGCCGTGCACCACGAGAAGCGGAGGCATGCGCTTTGTCACCCGTGATCCCGGTGATGCGCGAAGCACTACATCATGATCGAGGCCTGGCGACAGCGTGGCGACCGCGGCCTGACCGTAGAATCCGCCGATGAGCACAGCGCCGACAACACCGGTGGAGTCCGATTCGGCAAGCAGCGCCGCCATCTGCGCCCCCGTATCCTCGCCGAGCAGTACGAGCCGGTTCGGATCGATGCCGAGCTCCGGAGCGCGGCACCGGATGAAGGCCAGTGCGCCGCGCACGTCAGCCAGCGAGTCCTCGTATCGCGCAAGCCCGCCCAGCCGATAGTCCAGGGAGAACCAGTTGTACCCGGCGCGTGTCAGGAGCTCGAGAAGCTGGCCGACATGCGCCACGCGGCTGCCTGACGACCATCCTCCTCCGTGAATCACGACGACGGACGGGCGCCGGGCGGAGTTCGGCTGCACGTACGCATCGAGCGCCAGGTTGCCGGAGTAGGGGATGTCTCCCATGACACCGGGCACGATGTAGTTGCCGTCCGGGTTCCGGACCTGGATTGGCCGACACGATTGCGCCTGAGCGGTGCTCTCGATGAACACAAGTACGAGGAGCGCAACGCAGCCGAGCCCTGCCATGTTCATCTCAGCTCTCAGCTTTCAGCTTCAGCTCTCAGTTCCAGTTCCAGTTCCAGTTCCAGTTCCAGTTTCGTCCAGTATCCAGTATCCAGTATCCAGTATCCAACTCTGGCAACCTGGCACAGGGCCATACGGCCGACTCCCACGGCGCGCTATAATCCGGCCGAACAATCCAATATGAGAAGAGCGACTGGGCTCGCGACTTTGGTCCTGCTGTGGTGCTTCGGCGCCACGACCTTCGCGCAGTCAACGGACGGAGCTGCGGACGGCTCGCAAGCGACATCCCTGGCGGCGGCATCTGCCGGTCCGGAGACATCCACCGGTCCGGCGACCAGCTCGATTCCATCGGACTCGCGCACGCAGTTTCCCTCGTTCCTGCTCGACTCCTATTTCGGAGTCGATGTCGGCTCGATCAACTACCCGTTTTCCCCCCGGCAGCTCGAGTCGGGCTTCCGGGCCGAATCCGTGGCCGTGCCGCACGCCGCGGCGCGCGTCGTTCTCTTCGGCCACCGCTTTTACAAATACCTGTCGGCGCAGGTCGCCTACACGCGTCCCATCCAGTGGGTGAAGTACCGAAACGTCAACGGCACTGCGGAGACGGGGTCGGTCTGGATGGCGATTGGCGACGTGTCTTTGAAGTCGCAGCTCCCGCTCACCAGCCGCGTCGCGCTGTACGGCGAGACAGGCCTTGCCATCGTCAGCCGGACCGGTTTTACGATCGGCGGGACGCCCGGCGTCGCGCACGCGCAGTATGGGGCGCCGCTCTTGGGTGCGGGAGTCGAATACGCGCTCAACACGAGGTGGGACGTGCTGGCGGGCATGACATATGTGCCGTCGCGCGGTGCGGGCCAGCAGCCGGAGATGACGACGGGGTCCGCCGGGTTCCGGTACAACGTACGGCCGATTCCCGCGCCGCGCCTGGAGGCGGCCCGAACCGGCGGGGGGATCTTTCCGGAGAATCTCGTTCAGGTCGGGTTCGTGACCAATGCCTTCGGGTACGGGTGGAACAACGTGGTCTCGAGTAAAGCGCCGGTGTTCTGGGGCGGCCACGTGCATGTCGCGCGCGGCATCACCGTGCGCTATCAGCGCAACGTGTTTCACACGCGGCGCAGGCTGGCGCTGGATCTGGGGACGAGCGTCTCGCTGCTCAAGAGCGAAGACGGGAACCAGAACTTCGTGGCCATCGCGGCCTATCCGCTCGTCCGGTGGAACTTCCTGCGACGGGAGGCCGCGGACGTCTTCGTCTCGTACTCTGTCGCAGGGCCGAGCTTCGTCTCACGACGGTTCATCGGTCAGCACGACGCAGGCAATCGCTTTACCTTCCAGGACATGCTCGGCGTCGGGATGTACGTCGGCAAGCGCCGGCAGCTGTTCGTGCAGCTCGACATCGGCCATTACTCGAACGGCAACATGTTTCCGCAGAACCCGGGCCTCAAGGTCCCAACCACGATCACGCTCGGCAGAGGGTTCTGATCCGGTGCTCGTCATGTCCGCTCCTGATCTCTCAGTGTCGCGTCGAGAAACGCATATGCGAGGATGTGGCAGGCCCCGCCGGCGAAGAAGACCCTGTCGGGCAGCGCCCATGGCCGGACGGGGTCGCGTTTCGAGCCTGGTGTGCGCCGCTTATGCATGGCGTGCCGGGAACAGGTTATACTCCATTTGAATGACTAACAAGGCAACCAAAGCGGACGTGCTCCAGGGCACACTGGATCTCATGGTCCTCCAGACCGTGGCCGCCCTCGGGCCGCTCCATGGATACGCGATCGCTGCCCGGCTGGAACAGGTCTCCGGAGGCGCCCACCAGATCAACATGGGGACGCTGTACCCGGGGCTGATGCGGCTCGAGCAGCGGGGGCTGGTGCGTGCCCGGTGGGGAGTGACCGACACCAACCGGAAGGCCCGTTTTTACACGATCACGGCCGCAGGACGGCGACAACTGGCCGCCGAGAAGGCGGAGTGGGATCGCATTACGTCCATGATGCACGTGCTTCTGCACGATCACGGGTGACGAACTCGGGCTTCACTCCTGCCGGAGCGCCAGTTTCGGATCCGACCGCGCGGCACGATGGGCGGGAACATAACTGGCCATCAGTGCGGCGAGAAGCAAAACGACCGGAACCAGCGTCAGCGTCAGGGGGTCGAGCGGGCTCACACCGAAGAGCAGACTCTTCATCAGTGGTGCGAGTCCGGCAGCGGCGGCCAGCCCCAGGGCGACGCCTGAAAGCGCCAGCGTCATCCCTCGCGTCACGAACAGCCGCATGACGTCATTCGTCCGGGCGCCGAGCGCCATCCGGATGCCGATCTCTGAGGTCCGTTCTGTCACCGTGTGAGCCATCAGCCCATACAAGCCGATGCCGGCGAGCAACAACGCCAGCGTGCCGAAGCCGCTGATGACGTGCGCGAGCAGTCGCTGTGGCGTCAGCGTCGCGGTGACATGCTCGTCGAGGGCCTTGATACCGTAGACAGGCAGATCTTCGTCGAGTGCCTGGACGGTGGCTCGAAGGAGGGTCACGAGCTGCCCCGGTGGAACGCGGCCACGGAGGTGCAGGACCGCGGTCGGCTCGTAATACTGCATCAGCGGCAGGTAGAGCATCGGGCCCGGCGCTTCAAAGAGGTTCCGGCCCTTGATGTCGCGCACGACGCCGACGACTTCGACAGCCTGACCCTTGAACGTCAGTCGACGCCCCAGGGAGGATTCGTCCGGCCACATGATCCGCGCAAGCCTCTGATTGAGGATGGCGACTTTCGGCAATTGTTCGTCGTCGTGACTTGAAAAATGCCGGCCCGCGAGCAGCGGGATGTCCATTGCGGCGAAATAATCTGGCGAGACGATGTTCTGGAACGTCTGTACCCGTGTGGCATCTCCGTCGCGACGGACAGGGTTTTCCCATCGAGCGTCATTGAGCGGCAGGGTGACGGCAAGTCCAGCCGATTCGACGCCCGGCAGGGCCTCCAACCGCTCGAGGAGTTGCTGCTGAAAGATCCGGCCTCGAGCCTGACTGTAATTCTGCTTCGCGAGGTCGAGCCTCGCGGTCAACACCTGGCCGGTCTGATAGCCGGTATCGATGGCTGCCGCGTTCTGCAATGTTCTGACGCAGAGCCCTGCGGCGACGAGCAGAAGCAGGGAGAGGGCCACCTCGGTGACGACCAATGCGCCGCGCAGGCCCAGTCCGTGCCCCCGGCCTGACGACCCTGCGCCCTTCAGCGTCGACACGACGTCGGGACGTGAAGACTGAAGCGCGGGCACGAGGCCGAACAACACACCTGTCGCGGTTGCGATACCGAGCATGAACCCGAACACACGCCAGTCCATGCCAAAGTTGAGATCGAACGACAGGAACAGGTATTTCTCCGGCAGCAGGCTCTGCAGCCAGCGAATCAGCCAGTTACCGATGAGCAGTCCGGCGATGGCGCCCGCAAAGGCGAGCGCCAGGCTCTCCGTGAGGAGCTGCCGGATGACGCGGATGCGTCCGGCCCCGAGCGCAAGCCGGATCGCGATTTCCCTTTGCCGCGTCGCGGCCCGAGCCAGCAGCAACCCGGCGACGTTCGCGCACGCGACGAGCAGTACGATTCCAACCGCAACGAATGGAAGGTAGGCGAAACGGCGAACCCCCGCCAGCAGCTCGATATCACGGCCCAGGCCAGGATCCAGCCGGACGGTCGCGCGGGCGTTGGTGTCCGGATGGTCTCGCCCCAGACGCGCGGCAATCGTCGCGAACTCTGCCCGCGCCTGGTCGAGCGTCACGCCGGTTTTGAGCCGGCCGAACATCTCGAGCCACGAGGCGCTGCGCCGGCCAAATCGCGCCGCGATCTCGCGATCGGTCTGTCGCAGCGTCAGGATCGGCACCCAGACGTCGCGAGGCGTGCCGATCCTGACACCGCTGAACTGCTCGTTCGCCACGCCAATGAGGACGAAGTCGCGCCCATCCAGCCTGATCGTGCTGCCGATTGCGCGCGCATCCCCCCCGAAGCGGCGCTGCCAGAGGCGGAAGCTCACAACAGCCACCAGATCTGCGCCGTTACTCTGCTCGTCGGCCGGCGCAATCAATCGCCCCTGTGCCGCCGTCACGCCGAGCACGTCAAAATAGTTGCTGGATACGAGCTCGCCTTCCACACGCTCGGTGTCGTGCCGGGCGCTCAGATGGAAGGCTGCCGGCGACATGACGGCCACATCCGACATCACCGTGTTCTGAGCGCGATAGTCGAGATAATCCGGGTAGGTGGAATCGCTCGGATAGCTCTTGTCGATGTACTGCCGGCCGACTTGCACCAGCTGGTCGGGCCGGGCGACGCCGCCGAGCGGCCTCAACAGCAGCGCGTTGACAAAGCTGAAGATCGCCGTGTTGGCACCAATACCGAGCGCCAGCGTGAGAATGGCCACCAGGGCGAATCCCGGAGTCTTCACCAGCATGCGAATGCCGAACCGGAGGTCCTGCACCATCTCGTCCTCCCATCGTTGCCGTTGTAGCCACAGAGCATCCCAGAAGGCGCTGGCGCTGCGCCGCAACAGATCACATCTGTGATACCAGTCGAGGCGATTCCAGTCCGCCAGCAGGCTCTCGCGGTACCGTAACTCCGCCTCCCACTCCTCCCGCCAGTCGACACGCAGCCGGCGAGGCACGATCACGCCGACGAGCGCAATCAGCGCCAGGTGTGGCCTTGAGAACAGCGTCCTCCACCGGGAGAGCAGAGCCATGTGACACGCTCACCCGCGCGAAGGTTTCGGCGCCCGCGCTCTTATGAGCTGCGTTTGCTCGAGAAGCCGGTAGCGCTTCATGGCATCAGCCAGGGCCTCCCGCCCGCCGCGCGTCGGTTCGTAGTACTCTGCGACGCGGCCGGGCGTCCGCATGCGCCACGCGCTCCTTCTCCCACTTCGACGTCAGGTAGCCGGCTTCCTCGAGTCGTCTGAGCGCCGGGTACACGGTGCCGCCCGGCATGCCGGTGATGTCGACGATGTCGAAGCCGTATGAATAGCCGTTCGACACCGCGTTGAGGATCGTTGCCGTCGCGAAGGTGAGAAACCCCTTGCCCATTGATCTGTCCTCGGCCGGTGCACCGTGTGTCCTCGCGCCTTTCTAGACAGTATTCTACATAGTAAGCACGGAAAAAGTTCCACGGTAAAGCTCGCTGGACCAGAAAAAATACGCACCGATTCACTTGGACCAGGCGACGGTCGAGGCACAGGCAGGACCCCGTCCCTGTTGCGAGCTATCGCGGTGTCGCCCCGCCTCAGGGCCGGCCGCGATATGCTGATCGGCCGACGATCAGTTCGGCAAACAAGAGGACCGCAGTTCTAGACAGGATCGGAGTCCGTAAATGGCGCAGCTCCCGGCGAATCCAATGGCGTACCTTGCGACCGGAGTGTCGAAGCCTCCGGGGACGCTGCTCGGCATCGGCCTGACATGCCCGTCGCCGGAGCTCGCGCAGATCTGCGGCCATGCCGGGTTCGACGTGGTGGTCATCGACATGGAGCACGGGCCGATCTCCGTCGAGAGCGCATACCGCATGGTCATGGCCCTGGCCGGCACGCCCGCAGAGGCGTGGATTCGGGTGACGTCCAACGATCAGGGGCTCATCAAGCTCGCCCTTGATTCAGGCGCGCAGGGCATTGTCTCCCGATGGTCACGACGCGCGCCGAGGCTGAAGCCGCCGTCGCCGCCGCCAAGTATCCTCCCGAGGGCATACGGGGCTGGGGCCCATTCAGGACGCAGTATCAATGGCGCACGAGCATGCTCGAGTACGCCCGCCGCGAATGCAGAGACGCGCGTGACGGTACTGATTGAACATCCACGCACGATCGAGAACCTTGACGCCATCCCGGATGTCGAGGGGCTTGGCGGCGCCATTGCCGCGCCGTTCGACCTGGCCGTCAACATGGGGTTCAGCGATGGGCCGGGCCACCCCGAGGTACGCGACGCCGTCGCCGCCGCCTCGCAGAAGATTGCCAGGAAAGGGTTCCGCGTCGCGAGCTTTGCGGTCACGCCGGAGCAGGGACGCGAGGCGATCGCGGCGGGATGTCAGCTGCTCGTTCTCGGATTCGACGTGATGTTTGTGCCGGCAGCAGTTCAGCTCTACCTGCGGCACTTGTCCGGTCAGCCGGGCGTGTAGCCAGCCACGCGCCCGCACATTCGCCATAATGTGCCTCATGGCCGTCCCTCGTCATGCCGGAGCTCGCACCCGTCGAGTCGCCGGAGGCGACGATGCGACCGGTCGTCGCCCCGCTGGCGCCCGACCGGTACAAGGTGAGTTCACCGTTGGCCGGGAGACCTACGACAAGTTGCGGCGCGCTCAGGCCTGATGCGCCATTCTGTCACCAGCGGCGATCCCGCGATCGTGTTCGACCGCGCACTGACGGTGTTGCTGAAGGAACTGGAGAAGAAGAAAATCGCTGCGGCAGGCCGGCCGAAGGGCGGGCGCCCGCCGCTCGCCCCTCGCGCGACATTCCAGCCGAAGTAAAGCGCGCGGTCTGGAAGCGCGATGGGTTCAGTGCGCGTTCAAAGGAAGGCGCGGACGCTGCACGGAGACAGGCTTCCTGGAGTTTCATCGACGTGCAGCCGTTCGCCGCGGGAGGCACGGCGGAGGAGGCCAACCTCGGAGCTCCGATGCCGCGCGCACAACCAGCAAGTAGGTCTGGCGTGACACCATCTGGCTACCAAATCGCTCGTGCTCGACCTGCGGATGTCAGTCTCCTTCCGGCAATCGAGCTTGCAGCCGCCCAGTTGCTCCGCGGACATGCGCCTGAATCCGTCCTGAACGAGTCGACGGACGGCGACACGTTTGCAGACGCGGCCCGCCAGGGACGCTTGTGGGTGGCTCTGGCCGGCGACGCGCCGGTCGGCTTCGCGCTCGTGGAGCTACTCGCGGACGATCTCCCTCATCTCGAAGAACTCGACGTCGAACCCTCGCACGGTCGACGTGGGCTCGGGACCGCGCTTGTCCGAGCGGTCTGCGACTGGGCGACGGCCTTCGGCTTCTCGATCCTGACCCTGACCACGTTCAGAGCGGTGCCCTGGAACCTGGCCTTCTATGCGCGTCTCGGATTTGTGGAGATCCCGCGCGAGCTGCTTCGTCCCGAGCTGGCAGCTGTCGTGTCCGACGAAGCGGCACGGGGTCTCGCGCCAGCCACACGCGCTGTCATGGCCTATCGATGCGCGACTGCGGTCAGTGGCGGGGAGACTGCGCCGTTGTGAGGAACCTGCAGGTCGCGCGTCTCCCGAGCGGCATCGAGAGTCGTTCACCGATTTACGAATGCGCGAACCACCGAGCCAGCGAACGCAAGGCCATCTTTCTCCGGTCAATCGTGAGCGGCTGCCGACCCGGCACGGCAGCCGGCAGTGGCAAGAGAACCTGTCACACCATTCCTCCGTTGGCTCGCAGCACCTGGCCGTTAATCCGGCCGCCGTCCGGCCCGGCAAGGAACGCGACGACCGCCGCGATCTCGTCAGACGTGCCGAGGCGTTCGAATGGATATGCACTCCTTCGTCTCACGCCGCGGCTTCGAGCCGGTGGAAATTATCAAGCGGACACATCTACGCGGGGATGCTCATCCACGCCGCCATGAATCGGACCTCGCTGCCGCACTAATTGAGCAGAATTCGACCGCGTCAGACGGACCTGCAGCCTTTGCGCGCGCCGTCAACTGCGGACCGGAACGCGCCCGGCGAGTCGATGTCGCCAGGCATCGAGGATCACGGCGCCGACGATGACCACCCCGGTGATGACCCGTTTGGCCGGCTCGGACGCGCCGACCTGGGCCAGGCCCGCCTCCAGCGTGGCGATGATGAGCACGCCGAAGAAGGTGTTCACCACTGATCCGCGCCCGCCCATGAGACTCGTGCCCCCGATGACGACCGCCGCGATCGCGGAGAGCTCCAGGCCCACGCCTGCGTTCGGATCGGACGACCCGAGCCGGGACGTGTAGAAGACGCCCCCCAGCCCGGTCAGCAGGCCCAGCAGCGCAAAGACCGCGATCTTCGTGGGTCTGGGGTCGATGCCCGCAAGCCGGACGGCCGGTTCATTCGTGCCGATCGCGACGAGATAGCGGCCGAAGACCGTGCGCGTCAGGACCACCTGGCCGGCCACGATCACCAGCACTGCAATGAGGAACGCCGGCGACACGGTCAGACCGCCGACCGGAGCGGCCAGACCTTCCACGGCGTTGCCGATGTATTTCGTCTGCGAGCTGGTGGTCAGATAAGCGAGACCGCGTGCGATCTCGAGCATGCCGAGCGTCACGATGAACGAAGGTACGCCAAGGCACACGCTGACGAGACCGTTCAGCGTCCCCGCCACAAGACCGACTCCGAGACTGAGGAAGACCGCAGCCCAGAGCGGCTGATGAAAATCGACGAGGGCCAGCCCCAGTACCGCTCCGCACAGGCCCAGCACCGAACCGACGGAGAGATCGATGCCGCCGACGATCAGCACCAGCGTCATACCGGCCGCGATCACGGCCAGCGCGGGGATGCGGTTGGCGAGTGCGGCGAAGGTACGAGAGCTGAGAAAATTGTCACTCAACAGCCCGAAGAGGAGGACCAGCCCAATCCAGATCCCGAGCATGGCCAGGTACTCGGCGAGCTTCCCGGAGTTTTTCGTCATGGTCCGCTGCTCGTCTCGTCGGGCACGGGATGGCCGCCGAACGCTGCCCTGGTGATCTTTTCCTGCGTCCACGCGTCAGGCAGGAATTCAGCGGTGATCCGCCCCTGCGACATCACGAGAATCCGATCGCAGATGGCCATCAGCTCAATCAGATCGCTCGATACCACGACGACGGCCTTGCCTTGCGCGGACAGGTCGCGCAGCAGCTCGTAGATCGTGTCCTTCGCTGCGACGTCGATCCCCCGTGTGGGCTCGTCGAACAGCAGTATTGGGCAATCACGCGCGAGCCAGCGCGCGATGACCACCTTCTGCTGATTGCCGCCGCTCAACTCTCCAACCGCCTGCTCGCGCGAGACGGCACGTACCCCCAACCGGCCGCAGAACGCGTCGGTCGTCCTGATCTCGGCCCCGGTGTTCAGCCAGCCCCGGCGGGCGTGGCGCCTCACCGTGCTCAACGTGGTGTTGACCCGCACCGATTGCGGCAACAACAGCCCGTCGCTCTTCCGATCTTCGGGCACGAGGCCCATCCCTGCTTTGACGGCTTCAGCCGGGCTCCGGATGGCCACACGCCGGTCACCGACGAGAATCTCACCGCTGTCTTGCGGATCCGCGCCGAAGACAGCGCGCAGGGTTTCCGTCCGCCCTGATCCGACGAGACCCGAGACACCGAGTGTTTCTCCGCGCCGCACCTCGAAGCTGACATCGCGTACGCGCTCGCCTGCACGCAGGTTGCGCACGCGCAAGACGACGTCGCCTGCCGAGCGCGGGGCCATACCCTTTCGCTGGGGAAGATCGTGTCCCACCATCTCGCGAACGAGCTCCGCCGGCGTGGCGTTGCCGGCGTCATGCGTCGCGACGAGCCGCCCGTCGCGCATGACGGTGATGCGATCGGCAATGCGGCGGATCTCGTCCATCCGGTGGCTGATATAGATCGTCCCGACTCCCTCGCCCTGCAGGCGGCGAATGTGCCCGAACAGCTGCTCGATCTCCGGGTCGGTGAGCGCCGCCGTCGGTTCATCCAGAATCAGCAGACGGCAATTCTGCGAGAGGGCACCGGCAATCTCGACCAGTTGCTGCTGCCCGACGCCCAGCAGTCCCGCCGGAGTGGCGGGATCGACGGCGCCCAGGCCGACGCGCGCGAGGGCCCTGGACGATTCGTCGCGCAACCGCTCGAGGTGGATGAAGCCGGCGCGGCGGGGCAGACGATTCAGGAGGACATTTTCTCCGACGCTCAATGTGCCGATGACATTGAGCTCCTGCAGCACCATGGCGACGCCGGCCCGTTCGGCCTCACGCTTGGAACCCGGGTCGTAGGCACGTCCTTCCAGCTGGATACTTCCGCCATCCCGGGACGTCAGGCCAGAGAGGATGCGCGCGAACGTGGATTTGCCGGCGCCATTGCTGCCGACCAGCGCATGCACTTCTCCGCGTCGCACGTCGAAGGTGAAATCCTGGAGCACGGGGACGGAATAACTCTTCTGCAGTCCGGTGACCTGCAGGAGATGCGCGGCGTGTGCCATGACGGGCGGCTACTTCGTGACGAGATCGACCGCCGTGGTCTGGTCGGCTGGCGCAGTTTCGCCCTTCAGAATCTTCAGCGCCGCTTCGATGCCGAACACCGCGAGCCGGTCGGCATGCTGATCGGCCGTCGCCACGACCTGTCCCTTGTCCAGCAACGGTCGCACGGCGCTGATGTTGTCGAAGCCTGCGACCAGCACGTTCCCGGACTTGCCGGCCGCCTGAATGGCAGAGACCGCACCCAGGGCCATGTTGTCGTTCGCACAGAGAATGGCCTTGAGATCGGCGTGCGCGTTGAGCATCGCGGCGGCGACGTTGTTCGCCGTGTCCATCTCCCACCGCCCGCTCTGCACGCTCACGACATTCATGCCTGCCGCGGACATGGCGTCCTCGAACCCCAGCCTGCGCTGCTGGCCGTTGAAGGCGGTCGGGATGCCTTCGATGATGGCCACCCTGTCGCCTGCTCGCAGACGCGTTGCGAGCGCGTTGCCGACCTTCCGCGCGCCGGCCCGATTGTCCGGACCGACGAACGGTGCGGTGAGATTCGCCTGTTTGAGAATATCGGCATCGAGCTTGTTGTCGATGTTCACCACCAGGATGCCGGCATCCGTCGCGCGCTTGAGGACCGTCACGAGTGCCTTCGAGTCCGCAGGCGCGATCACGATGGCATTGACCTGCTGCGCGATCATCTGCTCGACGAGGTTCACCTGCTCGGCAAGGTCCGTTTCGTTCTTGATGCCGTTGACGATCAGATCGTACGCGGCGGCGTTGGCCGCCTGGTGCTTTTGGGCCCCCTCCGCCATCGTGCCGAAGAATTCGTTCGCCAGCGACTTCATGACGAGCGCGACCTTCGGCTTCGAGGGCGCAGGTTTGCTCGTGTCCGCAGATTCGCGGCAGCCGCTGTTCAATACTGCGAGCGCACCCAGGGACACGGCGAGCGCCAGTCTCGCGACAGTGTGCGAGGACGAATGATTGTTCATGCTCGTGGCCGAACCTTTCCCGTGGCGAGCACGGTCTTGATCTCCCGGCGCGTCGGAGCCGAGGGCTGAGCGCCGAAGCGTGTGACGGAAATGGCCGCGGCCGCACTGCCAAATCGGGCAGCCTCCAGCAGCGGCCTGCCCTCGGCCAGCGCGACGACCAGGGCGCCGTTGAACACGTCACCGGCTCCCGTTGCGTCCACGGCCCTGACCTTGAATCCTGGAATGAGCTGCCGCACGCCCGGGCCGGCCACGTAGGCGCCGCGCGACCCCATCGTGATCGCGACGTTCTGCACGCCGCGCGCCAGAAGCGCGTCAGCGGCTCTGGCCGCCGCGCGTTCGCTGGCGACCGCCACACCCGTCAGCAGCTCGGCCTCGCTCTCGTTGGGAGTCAGCAGGTACACGCGCGCGAGCAGTCGAGCGGGGAGCGGCCTGGCGGGCGCTGGATTCAATACCACGCGCACGCCGGACGCGGTGGCGAGGTCGACGGACGCATCGACGGTCTTCAGCGGCGTTTCCAGCTGAAGGAGGACAACCCGGGCCCGCAGGAACGCACGCCTCGCCTTCCGCACGTCACCAGGACTGAGGTTGTCGTTCGCTCCGGACGCGACTGCGATGCTGTTCTCACCGCCCCGGCCGACGAAAATGAGCGCCACGCCTGACGGGCGGCTCGGGTCGCGAATCACGTGCGCCACATCGATGCCGGCGGCGGCAAAGCCCGCCACCGCGCGATCGCCGTTCGCGTCGCGGCCCACGCGGGCGACGAAGGTGACCGCCCCGCCGGCCCGGGCTGCGGCCACGGCCTGATTGGCCCCTTTTCCCCCTCCCGCCGTGGCAAATTCCCCCCCCAGGATCGTTTCACCGGGCCTGGGGAGGCGCTCCGCCTTGACGATCAGGTCGGTGTTCGAGCCGCCAATCACGAGGACGGAAGGCCTGGTCATCGGACGCGGTCATAGCATACGTCACCTCTGGAACCCACTCGCCACTCTGCCGGGCCGGCCCAGTGCTACGATGAATCACGATTCCGCACCTGCGCGGGTGAGGGGGCCAGTCGCCCTGACGCTGTCCGATGAGGGGGTGTCGTATGGATTCCGGGCGATGCGTGTTCATCGCGAGCGGTGAGGTTCAGGCGCAACAGATTCGGGCATTCCTGGAGGCGGGGGGCATTCCGAGCCAGTTGCGCGGCGAGGCGCTGAGAAATACGCACGGCCTGACGCTCGATGGACTCGGCCGCGTGGAGATTATCGTAGCGGACCCCGACGAGGGCGCCGCTCGTGCACTCCTCGCCTCGGCCGAGGCTGGTGACTTCCGACTGGACGATGACGCTCCTGTTGCGTCGTCGTGAAGAGTCGTCAAGGCCTCCTGACCTCATGATCTCGTGTTCGTCGGACTGACCCTTCGGGACGGCAGGATAAATCGATGATCGCCAGAATCGGACTTCGGCTCGTGCTGCTCCTGACGGTTGGCGGGACGATCGCGTGTGACCGCGTCACGAAGCACGTGGCGTCCACCACGCTGGCCGGCACAGAGAGCCGGTCGTTCCTGGCCGACACGGTTCGGCTCCACTACGTGGAGAACGCCGGTGGGTTCCTGAGCCTCGGCGCCGATCTTCCGCCCGTCGTCCGAACAGTGCTGTTCACGATCGTCAGCGGCGCGATGTTGCTGGCCCTCGTGGCAGCGGGGATCCGATTCCGCTGGACCGGATGGCCCCTGCTGGCCCTGGCCTTCTTCACCGCAGGCGGTGCCTCGAATTGGGTGGACCGCGCGACCCGGGGCAGCGTCATCGATTTCCTGAATGTGGGGGTCGGGACATTCCGAACCGGTATCTTCAACGTCGCGGACATGGCGATCCTGGCCGGCGTGGCGATTTTCGCGTTCTCGGAGCTTCGCCAGACCGCCACCACCGAGCCCCCGGCGCCGGCATCCGACGACACCGCCTGACACACACCCTGGCACTCCTGGCCCTGGCACCTTGGCACCTTGGTACCTTGGATCCGGTCAGTTTCACTTCTTGATCTAGATCAATGGCCGTCTCTCCGCCGCTGGCTACTGTTGTCTCCACGACACGGTTTCCCGGACAGGCGGTGGTCAATGACAACGACGACGACGGTTCAGCCCGGCACACAGCAGTCGGAATGGTTCGCATCCTGGTTTGACTCGTTCCACTATCACAAGCTCTACAAGAATCGCGATGACCGCGAAGCGGCCAGCTTTCTCGACGAGTTGATCGCCCGGCTCCCGCCACGCCAGGGAGACTGCGCGCTGGACCTTGGCTGCGGCGCGGGCCGGCACTCGAAGCACCTGGCCTCCGAGGGCCTCCTCGTCACCGGCATGGACCTGGCGGCCGGCAGTCTCAGGGAGGCGAAGAGGCTCGAGCAGGCGCACCTGCGCTTTCTCGAGCACGACATGCGTGTGCCGTTCGGCAGCGAGGCCTTCGACTTCGTGTTCAGCTTCTTCACGAGCTTTGGCTACTTCGATGAGCCGGACGAGCACCTGGCCGTCGTACGGAACATGGCGAGCGCGCTGCGGCCTGGCGGCAGACTGGTGCTGGACTACCTGAACGTCCGCCACGCCGAAGCGGCGCTCATACCGGCGGAGAGCAGGGAGATCGACGGCGTCACCTACCGGCTCACGCGCTGGACCAACTCCCGCCACTTCTTCAAGCGGATCGTGGTGGACGACGGTGCGGGCGAGCCCCTCGAGTACGTGGAGCGCGTCGCCAGGTTCACGACGCTGGACTTCGCGCGCATGTTCGCGGCGTGCGGACTGACCCCGGTGGCGGTGCACGGTGACTATCACCTGGGCCCTTACCATGCCGGGACATCACCGCGGATGATCCTGGTCGCGAGAAAGACGAAGCTCGCAGGAGACGCCGACTACTTCCGCGAACGGTTCTTGCGGATGCGGCTGAGCGTCTCCGGCGAGACGCCGAGGTATGACGCCAGCATCCATTGAGGCACTCGGAGCGCAATCGACGGGTACGTTCTGAGGAACTCCTCATAACGTTCCTCGGCCGACGTGCTCAGGGCGTTGACGATGCGCTGGTCCTTCGCCGCCGCGTGGCGCTGCAGTCCGATGCGCTGGGCCGCGGCGTAGCCGGGGACCTCGTCAACGATCCGCTGATGCGAGGGAGGATCGAGGAGCAGCACCTCTGTCTCTTCGACGGCGTCGACGAAGTACTGCGACGGCTTGCCGGACATGAGACTGGTCGCGTCGGCAAGCCACCAGTCCTCCGGCGCAAACTGTACGATGTGCTCCTTGCCTTTGGCGTCGATGACGTAGCTTCTCAGGCACCCGCTGGCGACGAAGGCCGCGTGGGTCGCGACGTCACCGCCGCGCTGGAGAAACGCACCCGGGGAGAGCGTTCTGGGCACGCAGAGCGACTCGATAAGGGTGAGCTCGTCCTCCGTGCAGTGAGCTCTCGCGAGGAGGTAGGCGCGCAGCCTGTCAAATGCAGCCATCCGTCTGATGTTCCGTGGCGGGAGTATGCCATCGAACGGATCAATCCTTCCTCAGAGCGACCATCGGATCGATCCGCGACGCGCGATGCGCGGGGACGTAGGCCGCAAGGCTGGCGACCGCGATGAGCAGGGCAAGGCCCGTCGCATAGGAGGCGGGATCCACCGCGCGGACGCCATAGAGCATCGAGCCGATGCTCCGGCTCGCAATGAGCGACAACGAGATGCCGACCACTCCGCCGATCGTGACGAGCACCAGCGCCTCGCGAATCACGAGCCACAGCACGTTGCCGCGGCCGGCCCCGAGCGCCATCCGCACGCCCAGTTCGGTCACCCGCCGCGCGACGCCGTAGGAAATCGTGCCGTAGAGGCCGAGACACGCGAGGAGCAGTGCGATCCCGCCGAACGTGGCGGTCAGCCGCGCCACGAGCCGGTCGTTGGCGACGCCGCGGCTCAGCCGCTCTTCGAGGGGCACGATGTCGAACACGGGCAGGGCGGGCGCAATCTGCGAGAACGCCTGCCTCACGCCTGCCGTCAGGCTCGCGGGCGGCATCGCCGTCCGCACCTCGAGATTGGACAGCACGTCGTCGGGCCGGGCCGCCGCCAGGTGGTAGATCATGTTGGGCGAACGTCCACGGAGCGCGACGTACTTCGCGTCCTGCACGACGCCGATGACGACCGGAGAGTCTTTGTCGATCGTGTCGCCGTACGACCACCGTTTCCCGAGGGCGCCGCCGGACGGGAAGAAGCGTTTCGCCATCGACTCGTTGATGATCGTGCTTCGGGAGTCCGGTCGGCGATCCTCCAGGCCGAAGAGGCGCCCTTCCAGCAGGCGGAGACCGACCGTGGCGAAATAGTCGTCGGTGACGACCTCTTCGTTCGTGAGCAGCGTCTCCCCCTGGGGGATGACGTGTCCTTCGACGGTCAGACTGCTGGTACGCTCGCCTGCGCCGAACGGTCCGTTGAGCGAGATGCTGATTGACTCGACGCCTGGCACGGCGCGGATCCGCTGGACGATCCGCTCGTAGAGCGCCTGACGCTGTTCGGGGGAGTAGCCGACGCTGCGCACGTCCATGCGTGCGACGAGCAGCTGCGCCCGATCGTAGCCGACGTCAATCTGCAGCAGCGATCGCATGCTGCGGGCGAACAGCCCGGCGACGACGAGCAGGAGCAGGCAGAAGGCGATCTGGGTCGTCACGAGGATTTTTCCGACCAGCGCGCCGCGGCGGCCGCCACCCACACCCACGACGCGCGCCTGCGATTTCATCGCCTCGGCAAGGCCGAAACGCGAGCCGCGGACGGCAGGTACGAGTCCCGCGGCGAAGCCCGTCAGCATCGTCACGCCGGCCGAAAACGCCAGCACACGCCAGTCGAACCGCGTATCGAGGTCGATGATCGGGACGCCGCGCGAGAACATGCCGATCAGCAGGTCACGCCCCCAGGCGGCGATCATCAGTCCGAGTCCTCCTCCGAACGTCGCCAGCAGCAGCGTTTCGGCGAGGAGCTGCCGCGCGACGCGCAGCCGCCCCGCGCCCATCGACAGGCGGATGGCGATCTCCCGGTCGCGCGCACTGGCGCGCGCAAGCAGCAGGCTTGCGACGTTTCCACAGGCGATGGCCAGCAGCACCCCGACCATCGCGAGGAGCACCACGAGCGGTGTCTGGAGATCGTTGCGGAGCGATGAGACGCCGCGTCCGGCCGGTATCAGCCCCACTCGTTCGCCTTCCACGCGACGACGCGCGGCGGCGTCGCCCGCATCGATCAGGGCCAGCCGGTCGCGCTGATGCAAGACCGTCAGCGCTGCCGCGACGGCGCTCACCTGCCCGGGGTCCGGCACGCGGACGATCATGTTGAGCCATTCGATCTGCGGCTGCGGCGCCCATGGCTTGCTGTCGTCAGCCTTGTCGGACATGCTGGCGTTCGACGCGTAGCGCACGGCCGTTTGCATCATCAGCGGAATCCACGCATCCGGATTCCGGAGCGCCACAATCGTTCCAAAGAATCCCGGACGAGCCACGCCGACGACGGTGAAACTCGCGCCGTTGATGATGAGCTCGCTCCCGACCGCCGATGGTGACCGCCGGAACTGACGCTCCCAGAATGCGTCGCTGATGACCACGACGGGATGAGCGTTGACCTTCTGGTTGTCCGACGGTGTCAGGAGTCGCCCCAGTTGGGGACGCTGGCCGAGCACGTCGAAGTACTCGCCCGACACCAGTTGCACGAGACCACGCTCGGCCGGGATGGTCGTCGCCGATCCGCCGCGACGCAGTTGAAGGCCTGAGGCGCCGGTTGACGCCGCAATCGTCGCGCGCCCGTCCACCGCCTGCTGCGCGGCCTGGATTGCCGGCCACGAAAACCGGGGTGAGGTCTCGGTGTTTCGTGGTTGTTCAGCCGCGTAGATCTGCTGCGGATTCGGAACCGGCAGCGAGCGCAGGACGACCGCGTTGAGGACGGTGAAGACCGACGCCGCCCCGCCGATGCCGAGGGCCAGCGAGCCAATCGCCACCAGCGCAAAGAGAGGGCTGCGCCGCATGACTCGAAATCCGTACTGGACGTCCCGCAGAAAGTCGACACCCCATCGGGAGGAGTTCATGGCTGTTGGCGGTGCAAACCCTGCGCCGGCCGGATCGGAGGGTTTGCCGGAGCAAATCACGGGTTCCATGACCGGGGTGTCCGCTCACGGCAAAGGGCGTCCGCCTGTGGGACGAATGGCGGGACAAGATCGGCGGCTCCGTCAGGGCAGTTTCCTGGCGGGCGACTGCGACAGAAGGTTCGCGAGCAGACGGTAGGCTCCGGGTACGCCGTATGGCAACTGGCGGTGAAGCGCGTAGGCGAAGTACGTGTAGTGGCCAGCACCATACTTCGCGTGGAGCCATCCGCCTTTCTGCGGGCTTTGTCCCCGATCCCAGGTCGCGATCATTGGCGTGTACGCCGTGTCCCATTCCGACCAGAATTTCGAGCCGCGCTGTTCGACCCAGTCGGCGAAGTCCGCCTTCGTGATCTGATTCGGCGTGTTGAGCACGGGATCTGACGGCGTGAGGATCTCGACAGGAGAATCCTCCTCCGAGACCTCTTCGGCGTTCCGCGGCAGCTGCCCCGGGAACGGCGCGTACTGGGCGGGCGCGAGCTCCTGCGTGTTGTAGAGGACGATCAGGTTTCCGCCCGCTTTCACGTAGTCGAGCACCCGGCGGTTGTAGGTCTTGAGATCTTCGCGCACGGCATACGCGCGCGTGCCGGTCACGATGGCATTGAAGCGGCTCAAGTCGGCGCCGGCAAGATCTCCGGCAGACAGCAGCTGAACGTCCGCCCCCAGCTGCGAGAGGCCCGCCGGCACATCGTCGCCGATCCCCATGACGTAGCCCACCTTGAGGCCCGCCGCGATCCTGACGTCGATTCCCCGAACGCTCGCGGCCGCTTCGCGATAGAGGTAACGCGTCTCGAGGTCGCGGTGCTGAATCGCGTCATAGCCCTCGCGGAACTCCCGGCCACCGGAAGCTGCCACGGCCTCGACACGGTAGGTACGGCTCTCGAGCGCCGGGATGGTCACGGTGAAGCCGTAGGACGCACGCTCTCCGGCCCGAGCGAACTGGAACGGCTGCGAAGCGGGCTCGCTCTTCCAGCCCGCCGGAACATTCAGCCTGACGGTTCCCTCGGATTTTCCATCGACATGGTTCAGGATGTCCGCCCGCAGGCGCACGGTCTTCATCGTCACTCCAAGCGGCACGATCGCCTTCGATGGGCTGAGGGTGACAGCGATGGCCGGGACGATGGCCAGGACGCGCGTGTCGTAGCCGTACGGAACGTTCGATTCGAGCCGGGTGACGGGCTCGCGAATCTCGACCGGTACGCCGTCCACCGAGAAGCTCGCGGCGGCTACCAGCGCCGGTTCCCCCGCGGGACGATAGAGCTGCGACCGGTCCTCGACCTGATAACGCGGATCCTGGATGGACGACCGCGTGAAGTACGGACGCGTGAGCGCAGCATCCTGCGGCACCGTGATGGTGAACCGGCTCGACACCGGTGGGCTGGTGATCGTGTCGGACGGTGAAGCATTGGAGGCCGCCCGGTTTCCCAGCCCCTCGATCTTCACCTGCACGTCCTTCACGACGACGGGGCTTCGGTTGACGAAGGTCGTCCGCACGTCGAAGGTCTGGCCGGGGACTACGGGTCCCATGGCAGCGGGACGGGCAAACGGCCCTCCACGTCCCGCCGGCTCCTGCGATCCCTGAGGCTGCGCCACGGCGGTGAACGAAACTCCGAGAGTGCCGCGAATGGCGCGCTGCAGCTGCTGTTCCTTGACGCTCAACGCAAAAGCGGCATCGGGATCGGTTCCCGGCTGCGTCAGTGCGGCGCGCGTCGCAGCGAGCGCTCGTGCGAGGGCTGGCGTTGACGCGGAGGGATCCACCATCCGGAAGCTCTGCACCGCGGACCGCACCTCGCGGTCGATTGTCTCGAGGGACGCCTGCGCTCCGGCAGGCGCCGTCTTGCGAAGGGCCCGGTAGATGCCGGGGATCGTGGTGTCGATGCCGTCGAAGAAGGACGCCTCCTTCGCCGGGGCATCCACGATCGACTGCAGCCGTTTGTAGTACTGCACGGCGGGCCCGGACTGTGGAACGACCTGGCCGCTGTTCTGAGAACGCTGGAAGCTCAGACCCCAGAGCGCCACTCCCTGATAGGTATCGCCGAGTACCGGATCGTAGGCGCCTGCATCGATTCGAATCGTCCAGTCCTCGTTCTCGCGTACGCCACCCATATACAGCTTCAGCGGCTGCCAGGGCCGAAGGCCCGCCGCGATCTGCTCCGGAAAGATTCCCGGATCCCCGGCGGCCTTGAAGGCTTCCTGCGTGATGAGCCCTGCCGCCTCGTGGTTGCCATGGCCGTCGCGAGGATTGCCCTGGAACCGCGCAATGACCACGAACGGCCGCTCCATGCGGATCGCGCGTACGACGTCGCGGAGCACGTTCTCGCGTCCCCACTTGTCGAGCGTCTCGTCGAGACGCTTCGAGAACCCGTAATCGATCATCGTCGAGAAGTACTGGCGGTCGACACCGTAGTACCGATCGGCCACCAGCAGCTCCTCCGTCCTAATCAGGCCGACGGCGTCGAAGAGCTCCGGTCCGATGGCGTTGTCCCCCGACTCGCCGCGGGTGAGCGTCAACAGCGACACCCGCGCTCCCTGCCCGCGGCTGATCGCCGCCAGCATCCCGCCATGTTCATCGTCCGGGTGCGCGGTCGTGTGCATCGCGCTTGCCGTCGTCTGGAGCTTCAGCAGCGTCTGCCACGCAGCAGCCGAGCCCTGGTCCGGCGGCGGCGTCTGTGTGCGAACGCCGAGGGACGGCAGGGTCAGTGCGGCGACGACGAGCGCCGCCAGGGTTAGTCGTGAACTCGCGCTGTGCATTGAGGGCTCATTCCGGTTCCGGGTTCGGGGTTCAGGTTCCGGGTTCCGCGTTCCGGGTTCAGGTTCTGGGTTCGGGGTTCGAGTTCCTGGTTCCGGTTCCGGGTTCAAGTTCGACGCTCCGGGCTCCGGGCGGGAACGCCTGGATGACGTCCGGGCCGGAGCGCCTGTTCAGCCGAGAGGCCGCGACTCGTCGAGCGAGTCCACGGCCGGGACTCTGATCGCCCAGCCGAACGCATCCAGTGCTGCGAGGGCCTGGCGACGAACATCCGCCCAGAGCTCGCTCGTGCTCAGCGCCGCATCGGTCCACAGGTCCACGTCGAACTCCGCGCCGTCACGGGACATCGTCGTCAGTCTCTCGCAGATCGCGTCCAGCGCTGCGACTTGTGCCGCGGACAGGTCAGCGGGGTACGCGTCGCGAACGAGAGATGACCAGTGGTCGAAGCCAAAAGCAAGGTCGTCAGGCCCGGGAGCCTGTTCGGGAAAGAGCGAAGGCTGTGACGAGCCCGCCTGGGCGAGCGCCTGCAGGCTCCATTTCAGTTGTTTGAAGTGCCAGGCCCGCTGCGGCGGCTCTTCTGATTCGCCCGCGTCGTCGTCGATCATCCCGTTCTCACCCATCCCAATTCGCAGGTACCAATCGGCGATCCCTTCGCGGACCGCATCTGACCAAGGGTATCGACGGAGACATTCTGTCGCAAGTGGTGCCGACGGCCCCGAAAGAAGGGGTGAACCTTTTCCGGGTTTCGCCGACTCCTCCATCAGAATGAACCGGAGAACCCTGTGAACCCTGTGAACCCTGCCGATGACCCGTTTCCTGGCGCCGCGCACGACGAGTGGGTGGTTCTGCGCTGTCAGATGGGCGAGCGCGAGGCGTTCGATCTGTTGATCGCTCGATGGCATCCGCTGCTGTGGCGATATGCCATCAGCCTGACGAACGACCCGGACGCGTCAGCCGATGTCGTGCAGGACGTCTGGTTACGCGTCCTGCGCGGGCTCGCCCGGCTGCGTGATGCGGCACGGTTCCGCGCCTGGCTCTTTGGTATTGCGCGCCGGGTCCTGATGGACCGCCTTCGTGTTCGGTACGCCGGACCGGTCTTCGATGCGGTAGATCTGGCGGAGATGCCGGAGGCCGCGGCGGACGATGACCTCGAAGAAGATCTCTCACTCCTTCAAACTGAGCTCGCCCGGCTTCCGATGCTCGAGCGCGAAGTCCTGACGCTCTTCTATCTGAAGGAACTGAGCCTCAACGAGATTTCCGAGATTGCGGCAGTTCCGGTGGGCACCGTCAAGTCGCGCCTCTTCCGCGCGCGGCACCTGCTTCGACAACACCTCGTCACCAAAGGAGTGCGTCCATGACCTTATCCTCAACCGAGTTCCACCCGCCCGATTCGCCGCGGGTGTCGATCGCCGACGTCCAGCGGCTCGCGACAGATGAATTGTCGCTGCCGTCCCGCTTCGGGCACGCGCTCCTCCTGGTGGTGTCGCTGACGATGGCGGTGGCGATGGGATCGCTGTGGGCCACGGAGCCGTTGCTTCCGATGCGGACCCACGTCGCGTTCGCGCTGATCGTGAGCGTGGCATTGGGCTGGTCGGTGTTTGCGGTGTGGGTCCTCACGCGGCGGCGCATTCTCTTTGGCAGGGACAGTGTCGTGGCGGCGACGATGGGGCTCGCGTTTTCGGCTCTCTTCACAGCCGGCATGCTCGCGGTGGGCTATTGGGGCGGATTCGGGAGGCCCGCTTATGCCGCAGCGCTCGTCGAGAGCCTGTTCTGCGGTGTGGCCGGTCTCCTTCTCGTCAAGGCGCGGCGCCGTTTTGCGGCGCTGGCCGGGCGGAGGAAGGAGCTCGAGCGTCAGCTCGGAGTGTCCGTCAAACGGTGAGCTGATGTTGAGCGCGTACAATGCAGACGTTCCGGCCCGATCTCAGCGACAGGGAACATGGGAGGGCAGAGCGTGCGCTTCGCGCGATGGCTTCAGTCGGCACTCGGTCTCCTCGCCGTTTCGCTCGCCCTCTTTGCCGTTCCGACACAGTTCGAGGGTCCGGTGCTCTTGGACATCAGTCCGGGACACGCGATAGCCATCCTCGACGGCGTCGCGATTGTTCCGCTCCTGGCGGCCAACTGGCTTCTTCTCCGGGGTCTCTGGCGCGGTCGCGTCGAGCTCGCCGATCTCCTGCGCCGGTACCCGGGACGCGGGAGTGCCACAATCTTTGCAGGAGGCGCGGGCCTGGGTCTTCTTCTCGCGTCGGCCTTCTCGGCGTTCTTCTGGTGGTGGACGATTGGCGCTGCGCTGTTCGGGCTCGTGGTCGTCGGGTGCGCGCTCGCCGCAGCCAGGACGGGTACGGTTTGAAGAGCACCGTGAAATCGAAGAGAGACAATCGCAGGGATAGCGGGGGCCCGCAAATCGCAGACGTTGTGCTGAAAAGGTTTGACGCGCCTGACGAGACCAGGGTGCTGACAAAGGGGCGGTTCGACATCGTGAGGCTCGGTGGTGTCACGATCGGACGGGCGACGTATGAACCTGGCTGGAAGTGGTCGCTCCACGTCGGCCCGGGCGTGGGTGCGACGCGGTGCACCGTCGAGCACGTCGGGATGGTGTTGTCAGGAACAGCGACCGCAGCGTTCGAGGATGGCCGGGTCGTCGAGCTCAGGGCCGGTGAGGTGTTCTACATCCCTCCCGTGCCGCACGACAGCTGGGTCGTCGGGAACGTGCCGTATGTGTCGCTGCACTTTCTGGGCGCGGAAGTCTACGCGACAGCGAAAACCGGCGACCGATAGCGGAAGATGAAGCCTCCCGGTGCAGTCCGGTCCCGAGTCCCCCGGTCCCGAGTCGGCCGGACCGCATGTAGACTCCTCCCGTGCGTAAGGTTGTCGCGGGACTGCTTCTCGGTATCGGCGCCGCGGCCATTGTGCTCGCGCTGCACTCGGCAGGTTTTGTCGAAACGGCCGAGCTGAAGCTGTACGACTGGCGCATGCGGCTGGCGACCGACCCCGAGTCGGTCAACCGCGATATCGTGTTCGTCGAGATCGACGATTCAACCATCCGGGACATGGAGCCGATCTTCGGCCACTGGCCCTGGCCGCGCAATGCCCTCGCCTATGTCATCGACTATCTCCATCGCGCTCCCGCCAGGGTCGTGGCGGTCGACATCGCACTCCCGGAACGCGACCGGGTCGAGCAGTACGACATCGGCGGCGTGAAATGGTCCGGGAAGGAGACCGACAACGCGCTCGCCACGTCGTTGAAGACGTCCGGCAACGTCATCATGTTGGCGGACGCGGTGGACGAAGGATTGATCGACGGCACTGCCGGCACCGCGCCGGCGTGGCGCGACCCCGGTTACCGTGTCGGTGATCGCGCCGAGCCGCGTCCGGTTGTGCACCCTCCGTACGCCGAGGTGGCGGAGGCCAGTGCCGGCCTTGGACACAACTTCATCGTGCTCGACAAGGACGGCCCCGCACGCCGGATGGCCCCGTTCATCCAGCGCGACACGCGCTACCTGCCGTCGCTGGGGGTCGCGGCCGCCCTCCTTGCCGGCGGTTTTCGGCCGGACGAAGTCTCCGCGGAGGGCAACACGATTCGCGTCCGTGACCGCAGGATTCCCCTGACGTCATCCCCCTACGAGGACGCCTACGACCATTCCCGCAGAGATCAGTGGACGATGCTGATCAACTACCGGGCACCGGCCCTGCTCCGCGGCGGCGCACGCCCCTACCGCGCGTACTCGTTCCGCCAGCTGTTCATCTCGGAGCTGCAGCTGGAGGAGAGCGACGGGAAGCCGATGATCGACCCGGCGGAGTTCAAGGACAAGATCGTGTTCATCGGCTTCACAGCGTCCGGGCTCGTCGATGTGTTCAACAGCCCGTTCGGTGACGATCGGATGCCGGGCATCCAGCTGCACGCGAGCATGGCGGACAGCATCCTGGCGACGCGGTTCCTCACACCTGCGTCACAGCGCTCGCGCATCGCGACCGTGTTCATCGTCGCGGTGGCGATAGGGCTGCTTTCGGCCTTCCTGACGTTCACGGCCGCAGCCGGTGCCGCGGCGGCCATCCTGGCCGGCTGGTGCTGGTTCGCGCTGAGCGCGTTTCGCGCCGGCTCGTGGCTGAACATGATGCAGCCGCTGACGGCGGGGGCGATCGCCCTGTTCGCGGGAACGGCGTACCAGTACTTCGTCGAGGACCGCGAGAAGCGGAAGATGAAGCGGCTCTTCGGCCGGTTTGTATCGCGGGATGTGTACGAGCAGCTGACCGCGCATCCCGAGCTCGCCGAGCTCGGAGGCAAGCGCCGCGACATGACGGTGCTGTTTTCAGACATCCGCGGGTTCACGAGCGTGACCGAGAAGGGGAATCCCGAGGAGCTGGTCGCACAACTGAACGAGTATTTCTCCCGGATGGTCGAAATCGTCTTCCGTCACAAGGGCACCGTGGACAAGTTCGTCGGCGACATGGTCATGGCGCTGTTTGGCGCGCCGCTGGACGATCCCGATCACGCCGAACACGCGGTGCAGGCGGCTCTCGACATGGTGCGTGAGCTGGGAGAGCTGAATAAAATCTGGGTGGAGCGCGGGATGACGGCGCTCGATATCGGAATCGGCATCAACTCCGGGGACATGATTGCGGGCAATATCGGGTCGTCCTCGATCATGAGCTACACGGTAATCGGTGACAACGTGAACCTGGGCTCCAGGCTCGAATCGTTGAACAAGGACTACAAGACCCGGATTATCATGAGCGACGCCACCCGCACCAGGCTCAGAAGTACCTACGATATCCGCCCCCTGGGGGACGTGAAGGTCAAGGGAAAGACCCGTGCGGTGGCTATTTACGAAATCGCCGTCACGGCACCACTCGAGACCAGCGAGGAACAATCGATATGAAGTCAGCAGCATTCGTCGTGGCGGCGGTCCTCATCGCGGCCCCGGCTCACGCGCAGCTGGGCGGCCTGATCAACAAAGCCCAGAAGGCCAACGATGCGAAGAACAAGTACGACGATCTGAACATCACCGATCAGGAAGAGCGTCAGCTCGGTGAGCAGGTCAGCAGGAACCTGACCGACAAGTACGGCGTCTATCAGGACCCGGACGTGGCGAAGTACGTCAGTCTGCTCGGTGGCGTGCTCGCGCAACAGAGCTCACGCCCCGAGTTGAAGTGGACGTTCATCGTCCTCGACACCGATGCCGTGAACGCGTTTGCCACTCCCGGCGGATTGATCCATGTCACGCGCGGCCTGCTCGGCCTGGCGAGCAACGAATCGGAGCTCGCCGGAATCCTCGGGCACGAGATCACCCACGTCACGACGAAGCACACCGTGCGCGCCATCCAGAAGAGCAAGGGCATTTCGATCGGCACCGATCAGGCGGGCGGCGGGTCGCTGAAAAACGCGCTCATTGCCAGGATGGCGGAGCGGGCCTACCACCTGATCCTGGACGGAGAGTTCAGTCGCGAGGATGAGAACGAGTCCGACAAAGTCGGCGTCCAGCTGGCGAACAAGGTTGGCTACGCGCCGGGTGGCCTCGTGGACGTCCTCAAGAAGCTCGACGCCCGAAACACCGGCCGGCAGGAGCGCAACGGCCTGTTCGCCTCGCATCCGGCGATCGCAGACCGAATCAGCAAGCTGGAACGCGTGATCGCCTCGGAGAAGCTGACGAGCACGGCCAAAGGGGAGGCCCGCTACGCGAAGACGATCCATCTCGAGGCCAAACCCGTCACCGAGATCGCCACCGTGGCGGAGGGCGCGGCCGGCCTCGCAGGCGGAGAGAAAAAGGAGGAGCCCAAGAAAGAGGAGCCCAAGAAGAAGGGTGGCCTGCTGGGCAAGTTCACGACCTCCTCGAGCGAGCAGAAGCAGTCGAGTCAGACCGTGGCGTCGGCCGGAGCCAGAGGAGTCACGCCTGATCGGGACGCCAAAGGCGGCACGAACAAGACGCCGTTGAACATTGCGGTCACGACTGCGGAGCTCGACACCTTCAGGAAAGGGATCACAGCTTAACGCGGGGGCCGTGGACGGCCCCACGTCACACACCATGGCCCACTTCCCCGGGCACCTGATCATGGGCGCCGCCGCACTGGCGGCGGCGCTCGCCGTCTTTACACTCACCATCAACGGCCTCGTCAGACGCCGGCTGCGGCTGTCGATCGTCCTGCTGGTCGGCTATCTGGCGCTGCACGTGCTGCTTGCCGTCGCGCGCCCGTCGCTGTCGCCGGGCGCCGAGAGCCAGCTGCTGTCGATCGAGCAGCTGGCGCTCGCGGCCGCCGTCATCAACCTGGTGGCGCTCTCCATCATCAACCCGCTTCGCGCCGATCGTGTCCCGGATCGCTTCCCCGCGATCCTCCAGGACTTCATCGTCGTCGGGCTCCTGGTCATCGTGGCTACGTTCGTGTTCAACGAGAAGCTGCTCGCGACCTCCGCCGTGAGCGCCGTCGTGATTGGCTTTGCGCTGCAGGATACGCTCGGGAACGCCTTTGCCGGTCTGGCCATTCAGAGCGAGAAGCCGTTTCATGTCGGCCACTGGATCAAAGTCGGTGAGTTCGAAGGGCGGGTCGCGGAAGTCACCTGGCGTGCCACGAAACTGCGGACCAAATCGGGCAACTTCGTGGTGGTCCCGAACAACATCGTCTCGAAGGAGGCGATCACGAACTATTCGGAGCCGGCGGCGCCAACCCGGATCGACGTGGAGGTGGGGGCCAGCTACCTGAGCGCGCCGAGCCTGGTGAAGGCCGCGATGCACGAAGCGATCGGGAATGCGCCGCGCGCGCTGAAGGCGCCGGCGCCAGACGTCCTGCTGGTGCGGTTCGACAATTCGTCGATCTTGTACCGGGCGCGTTTCTGGATCGAGGACTACGAACGCGACGAAGCCGCCTGCGACGAGGTGCGGACGGCCATCTACTACACCTTCGCGAGGCACGGCATCGAAATCCCGTATCCCATCCAGATCGAGTACTCGAGGGAATGGGTGGATCCGGACACCGCCGCGCAGCAGCGGGATCGCGAGCGGCTGCTCGGTGGCGTGGACCTCTTTGCAAGCCTCGCCGAGGATCAGCGACGTGAGCTCGCGGCGATGACGCGCGACAAGGTGTTCGGTGACGGCGAAGCCATCGTCCGCCAGGGCCAGCCGGGTCATTCGATGTTCGTGGTGGGTTCCGGACGTGCCGTGGTGACGCTGGATCCGCAGGGACACGAAGTCGCCGTGATCCCGCCGGGCGGTTACTTTGGAGAGATGTCGCTGCTGACCGGCGAGCCGCGCACCGCCACTGTCATCGCACGCGGCGACACCCACGTGATCGAGATCGACGCCGAACTCTTCCGCCACCTGGGGGCTGCGCATCCGCACGCGATCGAGCAGATCGGCATCGCGGCTGTGACACGCCGCGCCGAGCTGGAGCAGGTTCGCACGACGGCGCAGGGAGCCGTCGTCTCGGACGCGCCAGCGACGTTCATCGCACGCATGAAAAAGTACCTGAGACTGTGAGGCGGGAACAATCAGGTAAGCGGAGCATCGCAGCGGCTCCGCTTACCTGACCTCCTGCTAGCGGTATTGCCCCCCACGGTAGCCGCGCTCGTAGCCTTCCTGAAAGCCCCGGCGGTAGACGTCCTTGTATTGCTCGCGCGGTCCGAAGCGTCCTTCATAGTGACGGTCGCCAGATCGATACCACCCGTGACGGAGTGGATCGAACGAGCGGTGTTTCCGCGCGTCCTCGACGCCCTTCTGGTAGCCGTCATCCGCGCCGCGCTGAAACGCCGCGTTCGAGTAGCCTCCGCGGTAGGACCCGCCGGGATAGGTGTTGCGCGTGTCCGGGGAATAGACCGGTCCCCGTGAGTTGCGTCCCGGGTAGGTGCGCCGGTCACCGTAGCGTGCTCCGAAGCGCTGATAGGCGTCGGAGTATCCAGCCGCGTATCCGGTGCGGAACGACTGCCGATACCGTTCTTCGTTGCCGAACTCGCGGTGGTACCCCTTGTCGGCGCGCTGGTACGTTCGCTCGTCCTGGTACGCGAAGCGGTCGTTCCGGCGTCCGTCCTTCTCGCCCTCTCTCAGGCCTTCTCGATAGCCGTTGTCGTATGCCGTGCGCCGTGCGTCGTCGTAGGACTGGCGTTCGCCGTATGACGCCCGGGCGATGTCGAGCCATCCGCTCGACTGTGCCCGTGCGGGCGCTGCTGCCGCCAGCGCCGCGAGTCCCAGTATTGGCACGAGGAAAAAGCGTTTCATGTGCAACCTCCGTTGTGCGGTGCGCCACCGCTCGCCGTCTTGAGCGCAAGAAGTACGCCCGTTCGGAACCTCGAATTCGGGCGGAAATCTGGAGGTATTTGCGGAATGGCACAACTTGCTTCCCGGTGAGGGGACAGTGCGGCGACCGCGGGGGAGGACAGGCAGGGGCGGGACTCGGGATTCGGGGCTCGGGACTGTGGATTCGGATTCGGGATTTGGGACTCGACACCGTAGCTTCCGCCTTCAGGCGGAAGGACGGACTCGGGATGCGGCGCTTCGAGTCGGTAACCCCGAGTCCGAATCCCGAGCCCCGAATCCCGACAGCGTTAGCTCTATTGCGCCCAGACGATCACGCGCTGGCCGGTCTGGGCACGATGGTCGACAACCAGGACGGGACCGTATCGCTCGAGATCCTCGACCGTCAGCTTGAGATCCTCGAGCTCCATGCGATTGCCGTTGAAGTCGATGGCGCTCCCGCGCAGCTTCATCCGAAGCAGCCAGAACGGGATGTTGACGCGCACGATCCGGCCGTCGTTGGGTTCGAAGGCCATGACGTGCAGGGCTTCCGGCGTCTTCGCGTCCTTGACCGGCTTGCGGTCGGTGTTGGATCGCAGGTAGTGGCCCCGCTCATCCAGCTCGATCAGCGGCTTCTGCCCTGTGAAGCGCGCGCTGATCTGCTCGAAGGAATGCGCCGCGCCCGCCGGGGTCTCGTTGCGGGTTTCGATGTGCTGGGAGAAGAAATACACGCCGATTCCCGCCATCGCGACGATGCCGAGGATGCCCGTCACGACGATCCCGATCACGACCCAGACCCACGTCTTGACTTTACCCGCCACTGGCTTTCCTCAGGAGGGCCCGCGCGTCGTCCACGCAGACCGGATCATTGGCGCGACGGCAGAGCAGTTCGGCGTCGCGGGCTTTCGCGGCGGCCGATGAGCGATCGCCGCGAGCCGCGGCCAGGCGGCCGAGCTCGACCCGCGCACGGCCCCCAACCCACGGTTGAGCGTCGGGCGCCGTGGCGCGCTCCAGGTCGTCGGCGGCATCGGCCCGTCCGAGCGCCGCTCGCGCCGCCCCCCGCTTGTATCTCCACAACGCTTCTTCGCCGGGGATGTGGGCCCGGCTGTCACTGGCGAACATCGCAAGCCCCTCCGTAAGGAGATTCTGCGCGTCCTGCGCCTTGCCGCCCCGGAGCGCGGTCGCACCTTCTTCGAGAAGGAGCAACCGGTTGCGTGGGTACAGCCGCCGCAAGTCCTGAAGCACCCGCATGGCGTCGTCGTATCGACGCTCACGGTTGTACACCAGAATGAGCGCAAACATGGCCTCGGTGCGCGTGTCGTTTCTCATGCCTCCGCTGACGCGCCTGTCGCGTGCGGCTTCCTCCAGCATTTGAATGCCTCGCTGGCGGCCGCCGCCGAAGCCGACCACGTAGGCCATGACGCGCATGGGAAGGGAGAGCGTCGAAACTACGTACCGGTAGGTGCCCACGATGAGCCCCGCGTCCTTGCGGGAGCCGTCGAGTGCGAGCACCTGCTCGTGCTGGTCGTAGCTTCGCCTCGCCGCCCTGAAGCCTGCCATCATGCGCCCCTCGACGGTTGCAATGTACGACGCTTCCAGGCCGAGCGCGGACCCCAGATCGTAGTGTGCCTGCGCGTCCGACGAACGTGCCTTGACCCGTTTCTCAGCGAGACTGATGGCCTGCTGCACATTAGTTCGAAACTCTGCATCGATCTCCGGTGGAGGTTTGGGCAGGTCCACGCTCGAGCGGGAGAACGCGCCAAGGTAATGATCCACCGTGACGGCGCCCCTGCGGAAGAGGATGTTCAGCCAGAGGACGCTCGCCAGCGCGCGGTGCGGCGCCGGATCGTCCGGCGCAAGCGTCACGGCCCGGCGGAGGAGCACCAGCGCCTGATCGTGATCCAGGTTGTAGGCGAGCTCCAGCGCCTGATCGCAAAGCTCTGAAACAGCGGGAGGTGTCTGCGCGGCGTCGGCGGGATGAACAGCGGCGGCCGCGAGCGCTGCGACGAGGAGCAGACGCACCGCGCCGGTTAGCTGCCGCGGATCCATCGCTCTATGATATCCGGTCAGCTCAAGACATCAGCTGAGAGCTGAGAGCTGAGAGCTGAGAGCTGAGAGCTGAGAGCTGAGAGCTGAGAGCTGATAGCTGATAGCTGAGTTACAGCACGAAGCCGCGCCCCAGGCCGCGTTCCGCCGCCTTCTCGTATGCGAGGTGCGCAGCCGCCACATCTTCCACGGCCATCCCCAGAGACTTGAAGATCGTGACGTCCGTCGGCGACCGGCGTCCCGGCACGATGCCTGACGACACTTGACCCAGTTCCCCCGCGATGTGCGTCTCGTCGAACGCGCCTTCCCGCATCGGCAGCAGCACATCGCCCGCCTCGGCGAGCGCGCCAATTCTCGAATCCACGAACAACCGTCCGCGTGTGACGAGCGCGGTGTCCATCTCACGCTGATCGGGACGGCAGGCACCGACCGCACAGACGTGTGCGCCGTCGCCAATCCATTCGCTGCGGACGACCGGTTCGCGCGCGGACGTCGCGAGGACGACGATGTCCGCGCCGTCTACGGCCTCTCGTGCTGACGCGCATCCACTGACAGTCGCGCCGGTTCGCGGCTCTATCTCGCGAACGAATGCCGCAAGGCGGTTCGGGTCGGGGCTCCACACCCGGACCGCATGGATATCGCGAACGCGCCTGATCGCGTCGACATGGCTCCGGGCCTGCACACCGGATCCGATGACTGCCAGCACGGCCGCGTGCTTGTTCGCCAGGAGGTCCGTCGACACCGCCGAAACCGCGCCCGTGCGCGCCTCGGTGATGAATCGTCCATCGACAATGGCCACCAGTTCGCCCGTCATCGAGTCGAAGAGCAGGATGGTCGCAAGATGCGTGGGCAGCCCGGCGCCGGCGTTGCTGTTGAACACGGTGACGATCTTCGCGCCCAGTGCCGCGGAATCCCTGATGTACGCCGGCATCACGCCGAACGCCGCTTTCTGCAGTCCAACCTCGATCACCGTGCGGAGTGGCTGCTCGACGCCGCGCGTGGAAAACTGCTCGAGCGCCGTCCGCATGGCGGCGATGAGCTCGTCCATCGACAGCACGGTCCGGACGTCTTCTTCGGAGAGCAGCAGAGGCATAGGCTCGGGATTCGGGGCTCGGGATTCGGGGCTCGGGACTCGGGACTCGGGATTTGGGACTCGATTCGGGACTCGGACTAAGCTTATCCGAACCCACCATGCTGACCCTTCGAACGATCGATGCCCACACGGCGGGTGAGCCGCTCCGCCTGATCGTGAGCGGATTTCCATCTGTCGAAGGGGAGACGATGCTCGACAAGCGCGAGTGGGTGCGGGAGCAGCACGATCACCTTCGCCGTGCGGTGATACTGGAACCGCGGGGACACGCCGACATGTACGGCGCGCTGCTCACCGCGCCCGAACGCGACGATTCGGATGCGGGGGTGCTGTTCATGCACAACGCAGGCTACAGCACCATGTGCGGGCACGGCATCATTGCGGTGGCCACGATTGCACTCGAGCGAGGGTTGCTGATGCCGCGCCCCGGGCGGAGTGCGATGATCTTCGACACCCCCGCGGGATCCGTCCACGTGACCGCCGTGATGTCGCCGGCGGAGCCAGGCCGGGTGTCACACGTGTCGTTCAAGAACGTCCCCTCGTTCGTACTGGAGGGGGGCATCCCCATTCGACTTGGTTCGAGGGAGTTGCGGGCGGACGTCGCCTTCGGCGGTGCGTTCTACGCGATTGTGGACAGCGAGTCGACCGGTATTCCCCTCGTTCCCGAACGGCTGGCCGACCTGCGCAGGGCCGGCAGGGAGATCCGCGAGGGCGTGGAGGCCACGGTGCGTGCCGAGCACCCGGAGGAACCTGGGCTGCGCGGTATCTATGGAACGATTTTCACCGGCCCCCCCGCATCGCCGGACGCCGATCTCCGCAACGTGACCGTCTTCGCCGACGCTGCCGTCGATCGATCGCCTTGCGGAACCGGGACGTCAGCGGTCATGGCGGTGCTCTCCGAGATGGGACTGCTCGGACCGGGACAGACATTCACGCACGAAAGCATCATCGGCACGCTGTTCCGGGGACGGGTTGTGGAACAGACGATGGTCGGCGAGCTGCGCGCCATCGTGCCGGAGATCGGCGGAGAGGCGTACATCACAGGCGAGAGCACGTTCCTGATCGATGAACGGGATCCGCTCGCCTTCGGCTTCAGGCTTCGCGGCTAACAGCTAACAGCTGTCAGCTCTCAGTAAGAGCACCTACTGAAAGCTGAAAGCTGAAAGCTGATAGCTGACAGCTGTCAGCTGTGTCGAGTACCCGATCGCGAGCCCGTCCTTGCGCGGGTCCGATCCGCCCATCATGACGCCGCGCGGTTGATCGAACAGGATCCCCTGGAACCCGCCGAACATCCCGATCTGCGTCACGATCGAGTGACCCCGCTGGCTGAGTCCGAACCTGGCCTCGGGTGAGATGGCCGACTCCAGCGCGAGCCCCAGCGCGGAGTGGCGAAAGCGCGCCGCCTCGCCCGCCTCCTGGATGTTCATGCCGAAATCGATCAGGTTGAGCAGCACCTGCACGTGTCCCTGGGGCTGCATGTCGCCTCCCATGACGCCGAACGACAGCCACGGACGGCTGTCCTTCATGACCATGGCCGGCACGAGCGTATGGAATGGCCGCTTGCCAGGCGCGATGAGGTTCGGATGACCGCTCTGCAGCGTGAAGAGCGCGCCACGATTGTGCAGCGCGATGCCGGTGTCTCCGGCGACGACGGCGGAGCCGAACGCCTCGAACAGGGACTGAATGAGCGAGACGACATTGCCGTCGCGATCGGCGACGGTCATGTAGATCGTGTCGCCGAGGGCCTGCGGGTGGCCTTCTGCAGACGGTGACATCCCTGACAGCGTCAACGGCGCGTAGGTCTCGATCGCGCGCGCCGGATTGAACTGGCGGCGGCGCTCGGCGGCGTACTGCTTCGACAGCATGCGCTTGAGCGCTTCGGGAGGCACCGACCCGCTGTCGGCCAGCCACGCATCGCGATCCGCGAAGGCCATCCGCTTCGCCTCGACGAGCAGGTGCAGATACTCCGCCGAGTTGTGCCGCATCGACTTGAGGTCGAATCCCTCGAGGATGTTCAGCATCTCGAGTGCGACGATGCCCTGGGTGTTGGGCGGGAGCTCGAGTACGTCGTAGCCCCGGTAGTTGGTCGAGATCGGCTCGACCCAGTCCGACTTGTTCGCTGCGAGATCGCCCTCGGTGAGGAGCCCCTTGCGGCGGCGCATGTCGTCCGCGATCGCCTTCGCAATCGGCCCGTTGTAGAAGGCGTTGCGGCCGCCCGCGGCAATCTGCTCCAGCGTCGTGGCCAGGTGCGGATTCTTGAAGACGTCTCCTGCGGACGGTGCGTGTCCACCCGGAAGGAACGTGGCGGCTGCGGCAGGATCCTTCGCGAGGAGCGGCTCGACATCCTTCCACGGGTTGGCGATGATCTCGCTCACCGCGAAGCCGTCACGCGCGTACCCGATTGCGGGCTCGAGCGCGCGATCGAGCTTGATGGTGCCGAAGCGGGCGAGCAGGTCGGCCCATCCGTCAATGACGCCGGGCACGCTCACCGACAGCTCGCCGCGGTACGGAATGGCCTTCAGACCGCGCCGCTGGAACTCTTCGGGTGTCGCGCTCTGCGGGGCCCGGCCGCTCGCATTCAGCCCGTGCACCTTCTTCGTCTTCGCGTCGTACACGATCGCAAACAGGTCCCCGCCGATGCCGTTCATCGTCGGCTCGACGACAGCCAGGACGGCGGCGGCGGTGATGGCCGCATCGATCGCGTTGCCTCCCTGCTGGAGGACGCGCAGGCCGGCGGCCGACGCCAGCGGCTGGCTCGTCGCGATCACCCCGTTGCGCGCCATGACGACCGAGCGCGTCGCGCGGGGATTCGCGGCAGGTCGATCCCCGGGACCCTGCTGCGAATCAGCAGCCATTCCGTTCATCCCGAGCAGGACCACAGCAAAGACGACGACTGCCCGCATTGGTGTTCTCCATTCGAATTGCGCTGATCCGGCGCCCGGCGGCGAGCCGGTGCGTGCACGGCTACTTGAGCGTGGAGAGCTTCGCCATGTCGATCTGGCCGGCGAGCTCGTGCAGCAGTTTGGTGTCTTCGATCCCGCGTCCATCGATCTGCACGAGGAACCGCTTGCCGACGAGCGCGTTCAGCTCGCCGTCCTTGCCCGAGCTGTCCCACTTCTCCCACCCGGGCTGGCCGTTCACCTTCGTGGACTTCTCGTAGCCGTCGGATGTTTCCTTCTCGTACCCGGCCGTCAGGAACAACGTGTACGGAGTGAGGAGCAACTGGTTGAACCCGGAGTCGACCATCTTCAACTCGATGCGCGAGTCTCCCTTCGTATACCGGACCTCCGCCTGGGAGAACTTGAACGGGGAGGACATTCGTTCGCCTGTCGGCTTGCCCTTCTCCCATCCTTCGAAGTCCGGAAACAGGGCCTGCATGTCGCGGAAGCTCACGGGGTCCACCGGCTGTACGTTCCCTGCGGCGGCCCCGCCCGCCATCGCCTGGAGTCCCTTCGCCATCTGCTCGAGACCCTTGGCCGCTTCCGCGGCCCCCGCTTCCGCCGTCTTGGCGGCCTGCTGTTCCTTCTGCTCTTCTTTCTTCTCTTCGCTCGACTTGCCGCAGGCGCCCGCCGCCACCAGAGCCGCGATCGCGAGTATTCCGGCACGTCTCATCAGCAATTCCTCCAGGAAAAACCGGCCGGCGCGATTCTACATCTTACTCAGGACAGTCGCCCTGGATTCGGGGCGTTTTGCAGCTTTGGAGAGAGAGTTGGCAGAGATCACGGAGGATCACTGAGTAAAAGACACCACGGAGACACGGGGCCACGGAGACGCACGGAGATCAAGAGATCTGGCCGCGCTCAGCGCGGTGAACAGACCCCACTAGTTCACTAATCGGTGTACGTGGACGATGTGGTCGAGCCGCGCTGCGCGCGGTCCCACGCCGGCCAATGGCCGGCGCCGACCACTCTACCTCCGTGTCGTCTCCGTGTCCCCGTTTCTCCGTGGTGAATCTTCTGCTCGTGACCTCGTGCACGCGACAGCTGCCACGCGAGGATATTTGAGCAGTCCGAAAGAGGAGCAGGATTGATTGGGAATCAGGTGTCTACAACGCACTCACGAGAGCACGCCTAAGCGCATTCAGCGGAACGCCTGATTGTGTGCTGCGGGGACGACCGGTGGTGTGGACCGCAGTCCTTCGGCCGAAAGGCGGAGGCTACAACTGGGGGACAGCGAACGTAGCATCCACCTTCAGGCGGAAGGGCAGAAGCGTGCGGACAATCGATGCGTTCCGGGATTGATGCGGCTGACGCATTGCTGTTACGCGAGGGTGACTGCGAGGATCGCAACCGTCAACAGGATCGCGACGAGCGCGTCTGCATTACTCGAGAAATTGAAGTCAAACATGGTGTTCCGTCCTTTCACCGAGTTAGACGGCAACCACCGGGTGAAAGTTTACCGATTCATCGATCTGTCACGGGTTCCGCTGACGCAACATAGCTCTTCCGCGCACGCGCCGTCATTGACGGCTTCTGCTTGATTTTCACGTCAATCTTGTGGATTTTGCCGTCCAGCGTCTGCGGCGTGAACCCCAGGACGTACTGACTGTGGAGCTCCTGCGCGACGCGCGTGAAGGTCGGACCGAGCTCATCGGTCTTCTTCAGCAGGAAGAACCCGCCCCCGGTCTCTTCCGACATCCGCTTCAGCCCGCGATCCGGACTCGATCGCACCTTCTGCTGCCCGTTGAAGTATTCGTTCTCGAGCCCCACCGAATAGATCATCACGTCCTCGAGGCGCGCGCGATCGGTCGCGCTCCCGGAGCCTGTCTTGCTTGCGTTGTCGTCGCCGTCGGTGAACACGAGGACGACCTTGCGTCCGGGGATGCCTTTGAGCTGCGACATGCTTTCGTTGACTGCGTCGTACAGCCGCGTCGGGTACCCGAAGTCCAGGTTCTTGAGCGATCGAATCAACTCGTCGCGGCTGCTCGTGAATGCGTCCTGCGCGAACTGGATCTTGTCGTTGAAGGCGCCGACCATTCCCTGATCCTCGGGCATCATGCGCAGGAGGAACTGTTCGGCCGCAGACTTCACCAGGTCGAGCGCGAGCGTCATGCTCCCGCTCGAGTCGAGCATGACGACGACGGTGATGGGGAGCGGCTGGTTGCTGAACGAGGTGATCGCCTGCAGTTTCCCGTTGTCGTAGACCTCGAAGTCTTCCTCGACGAGATCCGGCACGAGCCGTTTGTCCGCGTCGGTCACGGTCGCGTAGAGCGCGACCGAGTTCGTGGACGTCTTGAACTTGCCCTGCTGCGCGCCGATCGGCGCGATGAGCAGAACGGCCGCAACGGCGGCGACGACAGCGGCTCGTATATGCATCTGGTGACCCTGTGCAGGAACCGTTCCCACGGAGGGCGGCTCAAAATCAACGATTACCGTGAGTACTCGTGAGAGGGGTGGCCCCTCTAGGATACAGCGGCGTCGCGTTTCGGTGCCGGCTGCAGTTCTGCGCGTCGACACCCGAACGCGATGCTCATGTCCCCCCGAAGATCATCGTCGACGGACCCCGCTCTGAGTGGAGGGTGCTCGAGAGCTTCTCCACTTGACGCATCACGCGGAGGATGTTCTGTCCCGTGATTTTCTTGATCTCGTCGTCCTTGTAGCCGCGCCGGAGGAGCTCGGCTATCAGCGACGGATATTTCGAGACGTCCTCGAGCCCCTCGACCACGTTTTCGATGCCATCGAAGTCTCCCCCCAGGCCGATGTGATCGATGCCCGCCACCTTGCGGATGTGATCGATATGGTCGGCCGCCTGGGTGAGCATCGCGCGGGGGGCCGGGTTCGCCGCCGCCCAGCGAGCCACGCCGCTTTTGACCGTCTCGGCATCGCGCGGAAACTGCTTCGCGAGCCGCTCCTGCTCGGCGGTCTGGAGCTTGCTCCATGCGGCCGCTTCGGGCGACAGGAAGCCGGGCACGAAGGTGACCATCACGACGCCGCCGTTCTTGGGCAGCTGCTGCAGGATGTTGTCGGGCACGTTGCGCGGCACGTTGGTCACGGCCCGCGCCGATGAGTGGGAGAAGATCACCGGTGCGCGGCTGACGCGAATGGCATCGTCCATCGTGTCGGCCGAGACATGACTCAGATCGACGAGCATCCCGAGCCAGTTCATCTCGTGTACGACCTCTTCGCCGAAGGGCGACAGGCCGCCCGCCGCCGGCACGTCGGTCGCCGAGTCGGCCCACGCGGTGTTCTTCGAATGGGTGAGCGTCATGTACCGCGCACCCAGGCGGTAGAACATCCGCAGCGCGCCGAGCGAGTTGTCGATCGAGTGCCCGCCTTCCATCCCGATGAGCGATGCGATCTTCCCCCTCTTGAAGATCCGCTCGATGTCGTCCGCCGTGAGCGCCAGCTCGAACGTCCCCGGGTATCGCTGCATCATCTGATGGACGATATCGATCTGTTCGAGCGTGGCGGTGACGGCCCGGTCACCTGCGAGCTCGACCGGCACATAGACGGACCAGAACTGTGCGCCGAGACCGCCGGCCTTCAGGCGCGGGATGTCGGTCATGATCGAAGGCTGTGGCTTCGCGATGTCGAGCTTCGAGATGTCGCGCTGCGCCTTTTCACCCAGGGCCATCGGATAGTCGTTGTGGCCGTCGATGAGCGGCGACTGTTTGAGCAGCGCGCGTGCCCGATCGAGGAGCGCGGCGTCGCCGGACTGCTCGGACCGCAGTGTGGCGATCGCGGCGACCAGAGAGAGGACCAGGGCCAGAGCAGGGATTCGCGTCAGCATCAAACTCCATAGTACTGCCGTATTCCGGCGCTCGACTGTCTTGTCGGGCCGGCCATCTCCCGCGCGTGCAGCCTTTTTTCGCACGTCAGCAGATATCCGACTTGACCGGTCGGAGATCAACGGATACGCTGGAAAACGCGAATAGTCTCATTATCAGGGGCGGATCGCGGAAAAGACCGGGGATCGGGGCTTCACGTCCGTTCCACAGCCGTTCGTTTGCGCGTTTGTCGTCCCGGGCGGGGATTCGAGGTCATGATTCAGGCGTTCGTCATCACGCTGAGGGAAGGGATCGAAGCTTTCCTGATAGTCGCCATTAGCCTGGCGTATTTGAAGAAAACGGGCCGGCACGCGCTGCTTCCGGCAGTGTACTGGGGCATCGGCCTGTCGATCCTGCTTAGCATCGGCGCCGGCTTTCTCCTGGCACAGGCCAACAACCAAGCGCTCTGGGAAGGCATTCTGGCGCTCACCGCGGCCGTGCTCGTCGCATCGCTGACGGTGCACATGTGGCGCGTCGGGCGGCGGATGAAAAGCGAAATCGAAGGGCGCCTCGAGGCGTCGTCAATCAAGGTCGGTCGCGCGGCGTTCTTCGGAGTGTTTGGGTTCACGGTGCTGATGATCACCCGCGAAGGGATGGAGACGGCACTGTTGATGACGCAGCTGATCTTCACCATCAAGTCCACCCAGGTCGTGTCGGGGGCCCTGGCAGGCACGCTCTGTGCGGCCGTCGTCGCCTGGCTGTGGTCGCGGTACGGCTACCGCGTCAACCTCTCGCGGTTCTTTCAGGTCACGGCGGTATTCCTGCTGGTGTTCGTCGTCCAGCTCCTCATCTACGGCTTCCATGAATTGACGGAAGCCAACATCTTCCCGGGGAGCCAGCCGCTCCACGACGCGACGGAAGCCTACGGGCCGGATGGAATCTACGGACAGTATTTGACGTATCTGCTCGTGCTCCTGCCGCTCGCCTGGCTCGCCATCTCGAGCCTCGTGAGCCGTGGCGAGTCCCGCCCGTCGCAACCCGCATTCAGGCCCTGAGCCCCGGCGTCGGCGAGGATAGAATGTCGCCATGCCGAGACCCCACGCATCAGAAAAGCCGCGCCCCATCGTCGAGCTCGTCTGGGAGCATGATCTCGTCCTCTCGGGCCATGCCGGCGGCGTAGGAATGACGCTCGACAGCGCCTCGGAGGCGGGCCCCTCACCGATGCAGACGCTGGCCTTCGCGCTCGCCGGGTGCATGGCCATGGATGTCGTGCACGTCGTCAAGAAAGGCCGCTACAACCTGCGCGGGCTTCGGGCCGACCTCTCCGGAACGCGCGCGCCCACCGAGCCAAAGCGATTCACGGCGATTTCGCTGCACTTCGCGGTCACAGGCGACGTGCCTGACGACAAGGTCGCGCGTGCAATCGAGCTGTCGCGGGAGAAGTACTGCTCCGTGTGGCACTCGATGCGCGAGGACATTGAACTGGACGTGACGTACACCGTGACGTCCGGCGTCTGACGCTGACGGCATGAGCGAGGTACGCCGGCGGCGTGGATACCTGGACTGGATGCGGGGCCTTGCGGTCCTCGTCATGATCGAGGCGCACGTCATCGACAGCTGGACGCGGCTGGACGCGCGTTACACATGGCAGTTCAGCTGGGCCATGGTTCTCGGTGGCTTCGGCGCACCTCTCTTCCTGTTCCTCGCGGGCCTGTCCGTCTCGCTCTCGGCAGGCTCGAAGCTGCGGCGATCCGGCGACGCCCGGGCAGCGGCCAAATCCGTCATGCGTCGGGGTCTCTGGGTCTTCGGCCTGGCGTTCCTGTTTCGCGTTCAAGCGTGGGTCCTGGGCTTCGGATCCCCTCGCTCGCTGCTCAAGGTCGACATCCTCAACATCATGGGGCCCGGTATCGTGGCCGCCGCCGCTCTCTGGGGCGCAGTCCGTACTTCGCGCTCGCGTGCTCTTGTGTTCGCCGCCGCTGCGCTCGCCATTGCGCTCGTCTCCCCGATCGTGCGCGACACACCGTTGCTCAACGGCCTGCCGGATGCGCTGGAGGGCTATCTTCGCCCCATCCCGGGACGGTCGAACTTCTGCATGTTCCCGTGGGTCGGATTTGTATTCGCGGGCGGGCTCGTCGGCGTGCTGATTGACGCAGTCCGGACGTCGTCCGAAGAGGCGATGCTGAACGTCCGGCTGTTCGCCGGCGGAGTCGTCCTCACGGCGGCTGCCTACGCCTCGTCGTGGCTGCCGAGCCCGTACGCACGCTCGGAGTTCTGGGGCGCATCCCCGGCGTTTTTTCTGATACGCACCGGAATCATGACGGCGCTGATCCCGATGGCCTATGCGTGGGAGGCGCGGCCGCGACTCGGCGCCTGGCTTGGTTCGTCAGGGCCGCGCGAAGACCGCGCCGAGGCATGGAGTCCGCTCCAACAGCTCGGCCGAAGCTCATTGTTCGTCTATTGGATTCACGTGGAGATGGTCTACGGGCTCATCTCGCTCCCAATCCACAAGGGGCTGTCTCATCCGGCCGCCTGGGCTGCGCTCGGGGCCTTTACCCTGTTCATACTGGCATGCGTCGTCGCCAAGGATCGCTTCGTCGCACGGCGGAGCGGGCGGCCGAGTGCCCCGCCTGCCAGCCTGTATGCGGCGCAATGATTCTCCACGTGAGCCGCCGATGGCTGGGTTGCCATAACTCCGTGAATGAGACGGAGTTAGCGTAAAAGACCTAACCCGCGTGAAACCGTGACATTCTGCCGCCCACACAATATAAGATGTGCCGGTCGAAACGAACGCAGGCCCGGCATAAGCCGAACGAGCAGAAGCCTTAAGACCGAAAACCAGTGGCTTCAACGTCAACGCCTTCAAGATCAAGCCTATGATCAGCGTCGCCGCCATACGGATGCAGCAGTTCGGTGTGCACTTCTACCAGGCCTCGCTGAGTGCGAGCGACATCGACAAGCTCGTCAGGTTCGAGGTCCTCAGTTACGGCGAACAGGGCCAGCCGGTCCGCGGCGGCCGCAAAAAGGCCCCGGCGTCGAGCAAGGTGAACTGGGACCTGTTGGAACGCCGTATCGGCGCCGACGAGAAGGCCTATCAGCGCCAGATTATCCGGAAGAAGATCGACGAACTGGTGCAGTACTACGAGCAGTGCCGCCAGGCGCGGGATCTGCCGTCCATTCCCGGCGCCGTCATCATCTCCTGCGACGAAGCTTTGAAATTCGAGCCGATGGAGGCGGGCTCCTCCGTCGGTGTGCTCAAGGTCCCCGAACGCGAAGGCATCCTGCGCGCGATCGATGGTCAGCACCGGCTCCTCGCGCTCCACGCCGACATCGAAAACTTCGGCGACGAACCGTTCAGCGTCCCGGCGGTGATCTTCGACCGGCTGCCCGACGATCATGTCGTCCAGATGTTCGTCACGATCAACGCGAAGCACACGCGTCTGAATGCGTCGCACCTGGTCTCCCTCTCCGGGCGTCAGCTTTACAGCGACGAGAGTCTTGCCGCCGCGCACGACATCGTCCGCGCGCTGAACGACCGCGAGGACTCACCGCTTCACGGCGAGATCAAGCTTCTTGGCGTGGGGAAGGGGCGCGTGGCGCAGGCCCCGCTGGCGCAGGAGTTGAAAAAACTCTTCGCCGCGGAGGCATTCGGGCCGGGCCGGAAGGGTGAAGCGTTCCGCGAGGAATCGCGGAAGTTTTTCGTCAACTACATGAAGCAGGCGGCGCAGGTGTTCGGCGCCGCGTGGAATGGCAGGAAGTACAGCATCAAGAGCGCGACGGCTCTTCGTGCGTTCATCCGCGTGGCGCCGGACGTCGTGCGGCGACTCGATCAGGAGCACGCCGACCGAACCGACTTCCGCGCGATTGGACGGGTGATCGCTCCGTGGGGCCGCCGCATCGGCGACCTGCGGTTCGAGACCGACGCCGCGTGGAAACGATCGGGGACGACGGTTGACTCGCTGGCTAAGGAACTGAGGCTCGCGCTGCAGTACCCTGAAGGCGCGGCTCTCTGAGGGTCGGTTCAAGTGCCTGACGGCACTTCCGGTGCGAAAAGACTGGGCCTGCGGCCATAAAAAAAGGGCACCGTCCGAAGACGATGCCCTTGCGGTTTTGCGGGCGACCTGGCTCCCCAGCAACTCACGGCTCCCTGCCGTAAATATTCAAGCCGTCCGCACCCTCCATCAGAGCAAGTGATGTACCGCAGCTGTTTCCAGCGATTTTGCGGGCTTCCGTGCCTGCTGAGGCAACACAAGTGTGAGCGGAATTACAATTCTGATCCGCCCTGACGGTTGTGGTTTCTGCCCGCCTGACCCGCTGCCTTCGGGCTGGCGACGGCGTAGTTCCGCCGTCGTCGCCGCCGTGGGGACGGCGAACCGTGAGAGCTGACAGCCGATGCCGACGATTGACCTGAATTGTGACGTGGGGGAGTCGTTCGGCGCCTTCACGATCGGCGCGGACGCCGACATGATGGCGAGCATCACCTCGGCGAACATCGCCTGTGGTTTTCATGCTGGGGATCCTGCGGTCATGCGGCGGACCGTGCGGCTGGCGCACGCCGCCGGCGTCGGCGTGGGGGCCCACCCGGGTCTCGCGGACCTCGAAGGGTTCGGACGGCGCGAGATGCGCGTCAGCCCCCAGGAGGTCGAGGACATGGTTCTCTACCAGGTCGGGGCGCTGGCGGCCATCGCCTCGAGCGAAGGGGCCACGCTGCGGCACGTGAAGGCACATGGCGCGCTCTACAACATGGCTGCGCGCGATCGAGGCCTCGCCGAGGCTCTCGCGCGAGCCGTCCGCATCTTCGATCCTTCCCTCGTGCTGTTCGGGCTCGCCGGCTCAGAGCTCCTGCGCGCCGCGTCCGCCGCCGGGCTGCGCGCCGCGTCGGAAGGATTCGCGGACCGGACCTACGAGCCGGATGGTTCGCTGACCCCGCGGTCCAGTTCGGGCGCAGTCGTCCCGGACGTCGAATCCGTGGTCCGTCGCGGCGTCCGCATGGCGGCCGAAGGGAGGGTCATGGCGACCGACGGATCAGAAATCGATCTGGAGATCGACACGATCTGTCTTCATGGCGACACGCCCGGCTCATGGGAGCTGGCCCGGGCGCTGCGAACAGGCCTCGAGCAGGCGGGCGTCTCTGTCAGGCGTTTTTCCGGACCATCCCGGTGACGCTGTTCGGGTGGTGGCGGGCCGGGGATGCCGAGGCGCGGAGGGCCCTCATCGCATCCTCCCTTGGATGGATGCTCGATTCGTTCGACGTCATGCTGTACGCGCTCGTCCTGCGATCGATGATGCCGGATCTCGGCCTGACGACGAGCGCCGCGGGTCTCATTGCGTCAGCGACGCTCGTGGCCGCAGCGGGGGGCGGCGTAGCATTCGGCGTGATCGCGGACCGCTTCGGGCGGACGCGTGCATTGATGGCGAGCGTCCTCATCTACTCGGTCTTCACCGCCGCGTGCGGGCTGGCTCAGAACATTGCGCAGCTCGCGGTCTTCCGCGTGCTGCTTGGCATCGGCATGGGGGGCGAATGGGCGAGCGGGGCCACGCTCGTGTCGGAGACGTGGCCGGCGGAGCATCGGGGGAAGGCGCTCGGGTTCATGCAGAGCGCCTGGGCGATCGGGTACGGCGCCGCGGCGCTCGTGACGGGTCTCGTGCTCCCGCGATGGGGCTGGAGGGCGGTGTTCTTCGTCGGCATTCTCCCGGCGTTACTCACGTTGTGGATTCGCCTGAAGGTTCGTGAGCCCGCGTTGTGGCGCGCGGCCCGCGCTCGGCCTGCGGCAACGCGTGGCCGCTTCAGGGACATGTTTGGTCCGGGGCTGCGCGGATTGACGCTTGCCGTCACGCTGATGAATGCGTTCACGCTGTTCGCCTGGTGGGGGTTCAACCTGTGGCTGCCGGGATACCTGTCGCAACCGGTGGCGTCCGGAGGAATGGGACTCTCCACCCGACGCATGGCCCTGTTCGTGTTCGCGATGCAGATCGGCATGTGGTTCGGATACGTGACGTTCGGCTTCGTCAGCGACGTCGTCGGCCGCAAGCGGACTTACGTGACGTACCTCCTGACCGCCGCTGTGCTCATCGCGGTCTACGTCTCCATTCATGCCCCCCTCGCGCTGTTTCTGCTCGGACCGTTCGTCGCGTTTTTCTCGACCGGCTATTTCAGCGGTTTCGGGGCCGTCACGGCGGAGATCTATCCGACGGCGATTCGAGGCACGGCGCAGGGCTTTACCTACAACATGGGCAGGCTCGCGAGTGCGGCCGCGCCATTCATCGTTGGTTCTCTGGCGCAAACGCAGGGGTTCCGGACGGCACTGCTGCTGACCTCGGCGGCATTTCTCCTGGCGGCGCTCACCTGGACCGCCATCCCCGAGACCAGGGGCAGAGAATTGGCCTGAGCGATTTCAGCTTCCGGCTTCCAGCTTCCGGCTTCCGGCTTCCGGCTTCCGGACCATCCCTACGCCAGGCGCTTGATCTCCGTCACCACGCCCAGCAGGTAGTGCAGCTCCACCACGTCCCCCGCCTCGATGTGGCGGGGAACCGATTCAGGTCCAATCCGCGCGACGCTGACTTGGCCACCGGGCTCCGCCGGGTCGACAAAGTACACATCGAGTGAGATCTGGCCGTGAATGCTCACTGGCTGGACCTTTTTCACAAGTCCCGGTTTGCTTCCTTTCAACATCATTCGTTCTCCGGCTCAGTGCGTGCGTTGCTGACGATCAGTGAATCTTATTCGGGATTTTGGGAACGGGGAGCAGGCAGCTGGAAGCGGGAAGCAGGAAGCTGGAAGGCGCAGTTGCTTTCCTCCTGTTCCCCTGTAAGATCATGAAAGCCCCCCGCGTCGAACAGGAGTGTTCCAGCATGCGACCCAGTAGTATCCGTCGGGGCAGAGGCCTGTCTGCCGGTTTTCGCTCCGGAGCGGCGATCGCGCTCGTCTCGGCGTTGTCATTCACCGTTCTTTCAGCGCAAACCGCGCAGCCACGTACTCCCGAGGCTCCGGCGCCGCAGAAGCCTCCGGTGGCGCCACCGAAGGCAGCCACCCCTGCGACGCTCCCGTCCGCGCGGACGATCATCGATCGTCACATCGAAGCCGTCGGCGGCCGCAAAGCGGTGCTCGGACACAGCTCGACGCACGCGTCGGGCACGATGGCGATGGCGGCAAGCGGTGTGTCGGGTGTCGTCGACGTCTACGCCGCGAAACCGAACCGATCCCTCGTCAAGCTCACGCTCGGCGGAATCGGGGAAGTGCTCGAGGGATTTGACGGGACCGTGGGCTGGAGTGTCTCGGCGATCACCGGCCCGATGCTGGCGCTTGGCAAAGAGCTCGAACAGAAGAAATTCGATGCGGCCTACGACGCCGACCTGCACGAAAGCTCACGCTACAAGTCGATGCAGACCCTCGAGCAGACGACGTTCGAGAACCGCCCTGTCTACAAGGTCAGTCTCACCCACCTGGACGGCACCGAAGACATCGAGTACTACGATGTGAAGACGCGATTCAGGATCGGGACGGTCGCCACCCGCGAGTCGCCGATGGGGCCCATGAAAGTCACGCTGTCGTACGGCGACTACAAGAAGTTCGGCGACGTGATGGTCCCGACGAAGATGACGCAGTCCACGATGGGCGTGCAGCAGGTCCTCACGTTCACCTCCGTGGAGTTCGACAAGGTGCCCCCCTCGATGTTCGAGCCGCCCGCGGCCATCAAGGCGCTGATCAAGTGACGCGCTTGCGGGCGCCCGCTGCGGCCGTCGCGCTCGTCGCGTTCGCCTTCGCACTCGTGTCCGCCCAGGTCCCGGACGGAGTCGAAACCTTCGACGCCGCCTGGACGACCATTCGGGACTCGCATTTCGATCGGACGATGAACGGGCTGGACTGGGACGCTGTCCGCACGGAGCTCCGGCCGCGCGCGGCCGCCGCCAAATCCACGGGGGAGCTGCGCGGCGTCATCCGCGACATGCTCCGTCGCCTGGGGCTGTCGCACTTTGCCCTCATTCCGTCCTCCGCCGATGCGCCGGGCGCTCCCGGGGATCTCAGTGCGGATCCCGGGTTCGACGTCAGGCTCGTCAACGACGACCTGCTGGTGACGCGCGTGAACCCGAACGTACCGGACGTGCGCACGGGCTGGCGCGTGGTCCAGATCGGTGACACGGCCGTCGCGGACCTGATTCCCGTATTGCCCGGGAGGCGCCGCCCGCCGGCGGAGGGGGCCACGACGACGGGATCGGGACAGGGAGCAGAGGAGCCCTCCGGTGCGCGAACCGCCGCCGTGGGAGACAGCGACAGGCTCGTCAAGGTCGAGGCGTGGCGAATCGCGCAGACACGCCTTCGCGGCCCGGCCGGATCGAAAGTGGACGTGAAATTCGAGGACGGGAGCGGGACCTTCGTCACGCGTGCGCTCGAGCGCCGCCCTGACGAGGGGCAGCCTGTCACCGTGGGGAACCTGCCGACGATGTTCGTGCGCGTCGAGAGCACGAAAAAGCAAACGCCTGCCGGTGCGACCGTGGGCGTGATTGGGTTCAACGTCTGGATGGCTGCCGTTGATGCGAAGTTCCAGAAAGCGGTGGACGAGTTCCGACAGGCGGACGGAATGGTGATCGATCTGCGGGGCAATCCCGGCGGTCTTGCCGCGATGCTGATGGGCATCTCCGGGCACTTCGTTGGTGAACGGAAGACGCTCGGCGTGATGAAGACACGTGATTCAGAGGTACCGCTGCGGTTCTTCGCGAACCCGCGGCTCGTCAGCGCGACCGGGGAGCGTGTGGCGCCGTTCGCGGGGCCGCTGGCGATCCTGGTGGACGCGATGAGCGGCAGCGCATCCGAGTGCTTCACCGGAGGGATGCAGTCGATCGGCCGCGCGCGCGTCTTCGGACAGACGTCCATGGGGCAGGCGTTGCCGGCGCTCTTCGACCGCCTCCCGAATGGCGACGTCCTCATCCATGCGTATGGAGACTTCGTGACCTCGGATGGCACGCGGCTCGAGGGGCGCGGCGTGATCCCGGACGAAATCCAGCCGATCGATCGGAAGGAGCTGCTGGCCGGACACGACCGGCCGCTGGAGGCTGCGCTCGCCTGGATTGACCGTGCGAACACCGCGAAGACGCCGCAGCGTCCCTGAGACGGGAACGTCCCCAATGGGGTTGCGCTTCCGTCGAGACTTCTGCTACAATGGCAGTACCTGCGCATCTGAAGTGCGTCTCTGTACGAGGCGACCCTGCGCCAAACGGTCTTTTTTCCAGCCATACACGGATAATTCGGGGGAGTTTTAATGGAGCAGCGCCGGCTGCGACTCGGCGACATACTGGATGACTACTGTCCGCGTGAGCGGCGGCTGACCAATCACGCCGTCGTCGCGATGATAGAAGAGGACGTCAAACAGACGCGATGCACGACGTGCGATGCCGAGCACGTCTACAAGGGGGGCAAGGTCCCGCGCCGACGCAAGAAGGAAACGCCGGCAGCCCTTTATAAGGAAGTGCTCGCGGGAATGCCGGAGGCGGATGCCGCCCCCGTGCTCGCCACCGGTCACCTCGCCGACACTCCGCCAGCCGCGTCCGTCGAAGAACCGGTCGAGTCTCCGGCACCGACTCCTCCACCGCTTCTCCACCCGGTTCCTGCGGCTGCTCCGTCAGCACCGCGGCACGTGCGCGACGAATCCGCGGCGAAGCCCGCTCCGGTTTCCGCTCCTGAGCCGGTCGCCGCTGCCCCGGTTGAGCCCGGTGTGATTGAAATCGAAGAAGGACCCGTGCATCGGCCGCTGATCCGTGCGCAGCTCCCGCGCATCGAAGGACACAAGGAAGAGCGGCGCCTCCCGGAGTTCACGATTCGTCAGGCCGGACGGGGCGGCTTTCGCGGCGGCGACGCCCGGATGAAGCAGCGTCCAGGCGGGCTGGGCGGGAACGGGGGCAACGGCGGCAACGGCGGCAACGGGAACAACCGTCCGCATGGCGGTCCGCGTTTCGCTGGGCCGCGTCCTGGCGGCCCAGGCGGGCCGGGTCGCAGCCAGCCGGGCAGAGGCGGGCCGTCCGCAGGCTTCCGCGGCGGCGCCGGGCAGCCGCGTCAGGGCGGTCCCAAAAAGCGCTCGAGATAGCTCCGCTCCGCCCGACCCGTTTCGCCCGCCGCGACCGTCCATCGGTCTTCCGAAAAAGTTCGTAACCCAACGACCGGGGTCTGACCCCAGCGTCCGTACGCGGACGCCCCTGCAGGATTTCGTGATTAAATCGACAGACTGAAGGGTGTGTGTCGATGACTGATCTGCAAGGCAAGACCGGCCTGATCGTGGGGATCGCGAACAAGCGCTCGATCGCGTGGGCCATCGCCCAGGCGGCGTCCGTCGCGGGCGCCCGCCTCGCCGTGACCTATCAAGGCGAGCGACTCGAGGAGAACGTGAGAGATCTCTCCGCGGGGCTCACCAACCCGTTGATTCTCCCCTGTGACGTCACCGATGACGCGCAGATTGCGCACGTGTTCGCCGAAGTCGACCGCGAGTTCGGCGGCCTGGACTTTCTGGTGCACGGTGCCGCCTTCGCCCGCCGTGAGGATCTCGACGGGCCGTTCTCCCAGACCTCGCGCGATGGTTTCAAGCTGGCCCTGGATGTCAGCGCGTACTCCCTGATCGCGCTCGCCCGTGGCGCCGCTCCGCTGATGGAACGGCGCGGCGGCGGCAGCATCGTGACGCTCACGTATCTCGGAAGCGAACGGGTCTTCTCCAACTACAAGGTGATGGGCGTGGCCAAGGCGGCCCTGGAAGCCTCGGTCAAATATCTCGCGGCGGATCTCGGGCCGCTGGGCATTCGCGTCAACGCGATTTCCGCAGGTCCGATCAAGACACTCGCCTCGGCCGGGATTCCCGGGTTCAGCGGCATCCTCCAGACCTATCGCGATCGCGCGCCGCTTCGGCGCACGGTGGATACGGCCGAAGTCGCGGACGCTGCGCTGTTTCTCATCGGGCGCGGCAGCCGCGCCATCACGGCCGAAGTGCTGATGGTCGACGCCGGCTTCCACGCGACCGGGATCTAATCTGACCAACGTACCCAGCCCCATCCTCCGACGAGGCAAGCGATGAAGATACTGCGACCCGCCGCGAGGCTGTTGATGGCGCTTCTGCTTGCGGCGCCGCTCCCCGCCGGCTGCGCAAAGGCGCACAAGAACCCCGCACGTATCGCGGCCATGGACGATGCGGTCCTCTCGACAAGAGTGAAGACGGCCTTCATCAACGATCCGGTCATCGGCGAGGCGCGGATCGACGTGGACACGTCGAACGGGGTCGTCACGTTGTCGGGACGCGTCAAGACCAAGGACGAAGAGACCAAGGCCGTCGAGCTCGCACGGACGGTGAGGGGTGTCACGGACGTGAAGTCGACACTCCAGATCCAGCCTGGCCCGTAGCACGTAGCACGTAGCACGTAGCACGTAGTCACGTAGCACGTTCTGGCGCTTCGTCGTAAGATCCCCCCGTGTCAGAACTCGTGCTGCGCGTGAGCAGCGTCCGCCGCGCGACGCCAGGCGCACGCATCGTCCGCGTCGCGCTCGGGGGGGCGACGTTCTCCTATGTCTCCGGTCAGCTGGCCGCCATCGGTCCGGCGGACGGAACCGATCGTACCCCTACTCGCTGGCGTCAGCTCCCGAAGAAACGGCGCGTGACGGATATCTGGAGTTCCTGACGAAGGTGGACGCGGGGGGGCGCTGGGGCGCGCATTTCCCGTCGCTCAGGCGCGGCGCCAGGCTGGCGGTGAAAGGCCCGTTGGGATCGTTCGTCTTCCCCGAAGAGCCACGCGAGCAGCGGTTTCTCTTCATCGCCGGCGGCACCGGCATCGCGCCTCTGCGATCGATGATCCGGCACGCCGTCCTCGCCGGCATCGCCGGGCGGATCCGGCTGCTCTACAGCGCGCGCACGCCGCATGACTTCGCGTACCTCGCGGAGCTGCGGGCGATGGAGCGCCGCGGTGAAGTCGATCTGGTGCTGGCCGCGACACGAGAGATGCCGACACGATGGCGCGGGGAACGGGGCCGCATCGCCCCGGCCCAGCTCGCACAGCTGGTGGACGACCCGATGACGCTCTGCTTCGTCTGCGGTCCAGCCGCCATGGTGGATGACGTGCCGCCGATGCTCGTCGCACTCGGCATCGATCGCCACAGGATCAGGCTGGAGGAGTGGTAGGGCAGCTAACAGCTGTCAGCTGTCAGCTGTCAGTTTCCAGACACGAGGAGTGGACCATTGTCTGACGCTGACTGGGAACTGGCTACTGGTAACTACTGATAGCTGAGAGCTGAGAGCTGATGCTGCGTCTAGAGTATCCCGGCCGCGGCCCGCTGGATGTCGACGTCGGTCAGCTCGGGGAACTGCGCTGCGTCGCGGGTGCCGCGCTCCGGGGCCGGCTGCCGCTTTCGGCTGGACTTGTCCTGATACATGCGGCTGTCGGCCGACGCGAGCAGTGATTCGTACGACTCGCCGTCGTGCGGGAACACGGCGGTCCCGACGCTGACCCCGAGCTGCACTCTCCTGCCCGGACGCGCCTCGAAGTAGACCTCGTCGATGGTTTTCTGCAGCTCCTGCCGCTTGTGTTCGGCCTCCTCGGCGCCGCAGCCTGACAGTACGACGATGAACTCGTCGCCTGCGTAGCGGACGCAGATGTCGTACAGGCCGGATCGCGGCGCGGAGCACGCGGGCGACTTCGCAGAGCGCGCGGTCGCCCACGTGGTGCCCGTGACTGTCGTTGATCAATTTGAAGCTGTCGAGGTCCATCACCATCAGCGACACTTCGGTTTTCAGCCGCTCGGCGCGCGCCAGCTCGCGCGACAGGTGCATGAACAGGAAGCGTGTGTTCGGGAGACCCGTGAGCGGGTCCGTCAGCGAGTCTTCCTGCGTCTGCTCGAACAGCATCGAGTTGTTGATGACCGCTGCGGCCTGCTCCGAGACGCGATCGAGAAGCCGGCGGTGATCGTCGCGATAGAAGGCGGCCTCGACGTGATAGACCGAGAGCGCGCCGATGAAACGGTCGCCGAACACCAGCGGACACACGAGCGCGGACTGGAGGTTGGTGTGCACGTTCGTGAGGCCGGCCGCTTCGAGGTCGGCGCTCGGGCGCGCATTGACGAGTGCGCGCCTGTTGCGCGCCACCCATCCGGTGAGCCCCTCACCGTTGCGCACAGCGATCCGCTGAATGATCTCCGAGTCCGTGCCCGTGGCGAAGCGGCAGCGGATCGTCTCCGTCTCTTCATCGAAGAGAAAGAGCGCTGCGCACGAGAAGGGCACGAGGTTACTGAGCTTCGCGGAGATGAGCGCCATCGTGTCCGCGACACCGAGGCTGGTGCCCATCGCCTGCGCGATCTCGTAGAGGGCGTAAATCTCCCGGTGCGCGAGCGCGATGTCGTCGAATACGTTCTTCTTCGCCGGCTCGGGGGTGAGCCCGGTCGCGGGCCGTCCGACCGATTGGCCATGGGCTTCAGGGTTCGGCCGGCGTTTGGACTGCTCGAGCGTCGCGGCTTCCAGCTGCAGCGCCGGCAGCAGCTCGATGAACTTCTCGACCACCACCGGATCGAGCCCCTTGCCCATCTCCTGCTGCAGCAGCCCGATGGCGGCATCGAAGCCCATCGCCTTGTGATACGGACGCTCCGCCATCAGCGCGTCGAAGTAATCCACGACAGACAGGATGCGGGCGCCCAGCGGAATCTCTTCCCCCTTCAAGCCTGACGGATAGCCCTTGCCGTCCCACCGCTCGTGATGGCTCAGAATGAGGGGCGATACCGGGTACGGGAACGGCACCGCGCTGATGATGTCGGCCCCGACCTTCGGATGCGCGCGGATCTTCTGGAACTCCTCGGGCGTGAGCGGCCCCGGCTTCGACAGGATGTGCTCGGGCACGGCGAGCTTGCCGATGTCGTGCAGCAACGCAGCCGTCTTGACCCCTTGAATGTCGTTCTCGCGCATCCCGAGCGCGCGCGCCAGGGCCGCCGCGTACAGCTGGACCCGCCGGATGTGCGACTGCGACGTCTGGTCCTTGGCGTCGATCGCGAGCGCGAGCGCCTCGATCGTCGCCAGGTGCAGGTCCGCCATTTCCCGCACGTGACGCTGCTCGTCGTCTATGCGACCGAGGTACACCTTGTAGCTTCGATAGGTGAGATAGAGTGGCGCCGCCGCGAGCGGGAGCAGCCAACGGATCGAGACGAAGTTGAGCACGCCGACCGCGGCCGCCGCGGCCCCCGCCCCGACAAAGTAGCTCGGCGCGCTCCACAGGAAGTTCTCGTGCCAGATCTTCAGGACCGACTGCCGTGTCGTGAGCGCAATGGCCGTCGCGATCATCGCAGTGTTGATGACGAAGTAGGCCGTGGCGGCCCCGACGAGGGGCTTGGCCAGCGTCCACGGATCGAAATGCCCGGGAATCCCGCCCAGCCAGATGTACAACCGGCCGGCGGCCTGCACCGTGACCACGAGGCAGGCCATGCTGAAGAGGGTGCGATACGTGGGGTTGCGTTCCTTGATCCGGAACGTGCACTGGCTCCACGCGCTCACCGCCGCGACGATCATGGTTTCGTTCGGTCCGAGGAGGAGCAGCGACGCGAAATCCACCGCATACGAGACCGACATGGTGGATCCGCTCCGCGCGAGCGGCAGCGTGACCTTGAATACCGACGTGATGGACGACAGCGCCAGGAGGAACAGGAACGGCCAGACGGAGGTGATGGTCTTGACCGGAAACAGCGTGATGAGCAGGACCGTCCCGACGGCGATCATTCCGAGGACGAACAGCCGCGCCGCAACCGGGAGGCCCTGCATGGGGGTCAACACCCTCCCACCGGGTTCGAGGGCGAAGTCACGCGGCTGGACAGGAGTGGGCACCTCGCGGGGCATCGCATTACTGCACGTTCTCACCACGCGGCTGAGCGCCACGCGGCTCGCGGCGCTTTTCCGGCCCACGCGCCGCCGGCTGCCAGGTGGCCGTCGGGCAGTCTGCGCCCGCGCACGCCGTACCCCACACGATGTTGGCGGCGTCGCCTCCCGCGGAGTCGCCCCACACGACGCGGTCGCACGAGGCATTGCTGCAGCTCGTGCCCCAGGGCACGCTGCCGGAGTCGAGGCTGCCGCGGATCCTGACGTCGCACTCACTGCCGCTGCACAGGGCGCCCCACGTGATGTGTGCGCCGTCGACCGCCGTGGACGCACCCCACATGACGTCTGTACGCCACGCGTTCGCGTCGGGATTGAGTCGGCCTCCTCCGATGCGCTGGTTGCCCCAGTTGATGTGGGCGTTCCAGGGAGTGGGGTCCTTCGCGACTGCCTGCGCGCTCGTGTCTCCCGCGAACGACCTGGCCAGCTGCACGGCGCCGCGCGCATTCAGGAAGCCCGCACCCTGGGTCAGGTCGTCGTAACCGGCCCGGTGCTCCGCCGTGAACTGCAGGATCGCCTTGACGAGATTCGGTGTCAGCTTCGGGTTGGCCTGGAGCATGAGGGCGACGGTGCCCGCGACGACGGGGGCCGACATGCTCGTCCCGCTCAGGCGCAGATATGGTTGTGTGACGGTGTCCACGGTCCCCCAGATGCGCGCCGACGCGTGCGCGGAGAACAGCAGGCTCTCGCCGTCGCTGAGGGACTCGATCCCGACCCCCGGGGCCACGAGGTCTGGCTTTGCCACGCGATCGATGTAACTCGGACCGCGCGAACTGAACGCCGCGACGTCGTCGTCGGCGCGCGTGGTCGTGCCTTTGTGGGTTGACGCGCCGACGGTGAGCACCCATGGTGCATTGCCGGGCGCGGTGATTCCGCCGTACTGTGCCTGGTTCTTCGCATTGCGGCCGAAGTTGCCTGCGGCAGTGACGACCACGATCCCGGCTTCGACCGCGCGCTTCGCGGCGACCGTCAGAGGATCGGTGTTGTAGGACTCGTACACGCCGGCGGCCACCGACAGGTTGATGACACGGATGTTGAACCTCTCGCGGTTCTGCACGGCGTAGTCGAGCGCGGCGATGACGTCGCTGATGTAGCCGTACCCGTCCGCGTCGAGCGCCTTGAGCACGATGAGGCTGGCGCCGGGAGCGATGCCGCGCCGGGCACCATTCGAGTCGTATCCGCTGCCGGCAATGATGCCGGCCACGTGCGTGCCATGCCCGTAGCCGTCGTGGGGCAGCGGCTGAGCATCGACGAAGTCTGCGAAGTGCACGACGCGGTCGGAGCCGAGGTCGTCGTGCCAGGAAACCACGCCGGAATCGATGATGGCCACGCCGACGCCGGCGCCATCCACGCCCAGCCTCGTGCGGGCCCAGGTCGCGCCGGTCGTGATCCCGGTCCGCTCCATCGTGCCCTGGACGCGGCGGTCCAGGCTGATCGCCGAAATCCCGGGGTTCTCCGCCAGCGCGGCGAGCGCGGCATCGGGAATCTCCGCAACCTGGCCCCGCAGCAGCGGCAGGCGGCGCTCGGGCCGGCCTTTGACGGCGAGGATCAACGCGTCCGCGGGCACGCCGCTGGCCGTCTGGACGATGACTCTCGACGTGCCTCGGCCGGCGTGTGCGCGGGCGCGCAACGCGGCATCGAGCTTGCGGTCGCCGCCGTGTTCGGCCGCGTAGGCCGGCACGGCGGCCGCAAGGAGCGCGATGAGGAGAAGGCTACGTCGAGCCATTTCGCAGGGTGCTTGTACGATCCGGAACGCGCACACGAGTGCAAGGAGGCTGCCCGGCGCTCGGTCAGCCGCTTTGTGCCCTATGCAGCTGTCTTGACAGCCTTTATATCGTCTCTTCTGCAATCCGATACAGGGTTATGCGCCGCAGAAGATGCGAACCCCGATGTGCTATTTTGCAACAGATCGTATCAGGGTTGAAACGTCCTGGCTGGTCCCGGAATCTCCGGGACGACAGAATCGGCATCCACTGCCAGATTTGTCAGGCGGGCGGGACGCGCTTGGCGGGACGATGTTCGTTCTCCAGCCCGTACTCCACGATCTTGCGGTAGAGCGTGCCCCGGCTGATTTCGAGCACCGACGCCGCCTGCTTCTTGTTCCAGTTCACGGCCTCGAGGACCCGGGTGATGTGCGCGCGCTCGGCGTCCGCCAGCGACGGCAGGCGCTGCCGCGCGGCGTCCGGCTGCGCCTCGCTGGCGTGGAGGAACTCGACGTCCATTCCGCGGATGACGCGCCCCGGCGACGACAATGCGGCCCTGGCGACCGTGCTCTCGAGCTCCCGGATATTTCCCGGCCAGTGATACTGCAGGAGCAGATCCGTCGCTTCCTTCGAGAAGCTCTTTCCATCGAGCGGCAGGCCGTTCGCGGCGCAGTACCGCGCCAGAAAGCGCTGGGCGAGGACCGGAATGTCGGTGGCCCGCTCACGCAGCGACGGCAGCCGAATCGAAAACGCATTCACGCGGTAGTAGAGGTCCTCGCGGAAGCGTGAATCGCGGACGAACTGATCGAGCGGACGGTTCGTCGCGGAGATGAGCCGGAAATTCACATCGATCGAGTCGTTGCCGCCCAGCCGCTCGAACCGCTTTTCCTCGAGCGCGCGCAGCAGTTTGGCTTGCCCGATAAGAGCGAGGTCGCCGATCTCGTCGAGGAAGAGCGTGCCGTTGTTCGCCATTTCGAGGCGTCCCGGCTTTCGTTCGTGCGCGCCGGTAAACGCCCCCTTCTCGTAGCCGAACAGTTCCGACTCGAAGAGGGTGTCCGGCAAGGCCGCACAGTTCACGCCCTGGAACTTGTTCGTGCCACGCCGGCTGAGCTCATGGATCATCCGTGCGACGACTTCCTTGCCGGATCCGGTCGGGCCGAGGATCGAGTACCGAAATGTCCGATTTCGCGGCCGTCCTGATCCACTCGAACACGACCAGCATCTTCTCGTCGCGGCCGATCATCTCGCGGAAGCGCTGGACCGACGGGGATCGGTCTTCGTGGCTGACGGCTGCCCGCCGTTCGAGAAATTCGTCGAGCAGCTCCCTGAGGTTGTCGGTCGGCGGCTGCTGGTGACCGTACCGCGGTGCGCCCGGGGCCGCAATCTTCGTGGCGACGCCGAAGGTCACCAGCTCGCGCAGGCAGTTCTCGATATCCAGGCGCATGCGCCCGAACGTCTGCATCAGCGCCTCGACCTCGAAAGATTCGTCGGGGCGTGCAGAGAGGTACCGGAGCAGACCGGCGCGCAGCGGCGACTGGACGAGCGCATGGAACCGCGCGTCGATCTCGCTCTGGTCCGGCCGGCGCGTCGCTCCGGCGTTCTCCGCCGTCATGACGGCCGCGGCGCCTCACCGGCCGTGGCCGGACCGCCACGCGTGCGGTAGTAATCGGACTGGAACTGCTCGATGAGCCTTTTCATTTCGATGGCATCTGCTTTCCTGTGCCCGTGGCACCGCACCGGGCTGGCCCCGCCTGAGCTCTCGATCATCACGTCCGCGAAGAACAGATTCCGATCGATCGCGACGGAGGCGATATGCGCCAGGTGCATCGACTGCTCACGTCCGCCGACCCACTCGGGCGTGTAATGCACGATGCTGGTCCCGGTGACCGCCACCTGCGTGGGAAAGAGCAGATTCCCGCGGCTCATACGGCTCGCCCGGAAAACATGCGGTCCGGGCATGCGGCGCCCCTTGAACCAGAAGAACAGGGCCACCACCAGGATGACGGCGAGCACGATGCCGATCGCCAGCGCGACGCCCGGCGAACCGGCGATGGAATCAGGCATCAATCGGCCTCGAAAAACTGCGGGAAAGCGCGCCTAACTTGGCTCCGGAAGCGGCCTGCTGTCAAGGTATTTCGGCCGCAGTTGCGCTGGACTGATGCTAATCTTATCGGAGCCGCGCGTCCGGCGGCGGCGGATTACGCCGCACGAGCCGCGGCCGGCCCAACGCGGGAGGTTCGTCAGTGCCCCACCGAGCGCCCGGGTCTCCGGGCCAGAGCAAGACCAACTACCTCACCGGAAAAGCGATCAAGTATTACCGGCCGCGCGGCAGCGCCGAGGTCCGCCAGCTGATCGATGGCGGTTTCCAGGCCTTCAACGCGGGACGCCTCTCCGAGGCGTGTCATATCTTCGCGGACAAGATGCTGGCGCCGGAGCACGACACCACGATCGGGCTGACGGTTGCGGGCGCGCTCACCCCGGCGGGTCTCGGCGGGTGTGCCATCGAGCTCATCGACCGCGGGCTCATCGACTTCATCATCAGCACCGGCGCCAACCTCTATCACGACCTGCACTACGCGCTGAACTTCACGCTGCACCGGGGCTCTCCGTTCCTGAACGACGTGGACCTGTACGAGCAGGGCATCATCCGCATTTACGATGTGCTGTTTCCCGCGACCGTGCTCCTCGAGACCGACGCCTACATCCGCGACTTTCTCGTTCGCTCCGGGCTGTCCGGACCGATCTCGACGTCCGAGTTCCACTATCGGCTCGGCCTCGATCTGCTCGAACAGCAGCCGGGCTGCGCGGAGTACTCCGTCGTGGCCCGGGCCGCGCAGGCCGGCCTTCCGATCTACACATCGTCGCCCGGCGACAGCTCCATCGGCATGAACATCGCCTACCACGAGCTGATGAACGGGTCGACGCTGATGATCGATCCCAATCGCGACGTGAACGAAGTGTGCGCGATCATCCTGGCCGGCAAGAAAAACGGGTGCGTGATTCTCGGCGGCGGCTCGCCGAAGAATTTCTACCTTCAGGGGCAGCCCACGCTCTGGGAGGTCTACGGCATTCCCAAGGGGGGCAACGACTACTTCATCCAGATCACAACGGATTCGGTCGTCTGGGGCGGGCTCTCCGGCGCCACACCCGCCGAGGCGGTGAGCTGGGGCAAGGTCAACCCTGGCGTGCTTCCCGACACGGTCGTCGCGTACTGCGACTCCACGATCGCCTTCCCGCTCTTTTGTGAGTATGCCGTCGGGAGCGAGAACAACCGGCGGCCGCGCAAGGAGCTCGTGCACAAGCGCGAGGCGATGGTTGCCGATCTGGTGCGGCAGGCAAAGGAGGCGCAGCACACGAAGCTCACGGCCATGGATCCGCAGCCGGCGGAAATCGACAGGCACAGATAACTGCAGCAGACACCTGGTGCAGCAGACACCTGGTGCAGCGGACACCCTTCACGATGGGCACCTTATCGTCAGAGCTCTCGACTCATGTCAGCGCGTTCAGCGGAGAGCCTCGCATCTACGCGGACGCCAACATCCCCAATGGCATCGTCAACTACATGCGTGTGCGTCTGCGATGGGATGTGCTGTTCGTCATCGAGCACGACGACCTTCGGCGTGCGCGCGACATCGAACACTACCGGCTCGCCAGGCAACTCGGCCGCACCATCGTGACGCTCGACCGCGACTACATCGACGATCGCAACTTTCCGCCGGCCGAGGGAGCCGGCGTGATCGTGTTCTGGGCGCCGGACGAACTGCGCCTCAGGCAGCAGCTCAGAAAAGCGGACCGCACGCTGTTTCGAGCGGAAGGGGCCGGGCCGCTGCCGCTCGAAGGACGCAAGCTCCGCTGGCCACTCGATGGAGAACCTGATGCTCGCTCTGGGTCTTGACGTCGTCGAGGGCTGCACACGCGGCATCGCCGTCGACAGCGACGGCAAGGTGATCCGGCCCGCGCGCCAGGCCACCGATGCGAGACTTCGCAGCCTGGTCGACGAGCTCTCGGCCGGTCATGAGCCAGACGTCATCGGGCTGGCGATTGAAGGCGCGGGTGCAGGAGTTGTCGGCCTGGACGGTCTTCCAACCGTGGCGTGCACGCCCGGCGCCGCGGCTGTCGTGGCGGAAGCCTGGATCGGGTCCGCCCGTGGAGCGCGTCAGGCTGTGTGCCTGCTGATTGGCGAACGCGTTCTCGCGGGTATCCTTCTGGACGGCGTGCCGTGGATCGGGGCCCACGGCTTTGCCGGATCGGCCGCCTGGTTTGCCCTCAATCCGGTCGAACGTCAGGATTACCGCAAGTTCGGGAGCCTGGCCGCGGAGGTCAGCGCGGCCGGCATCGCGCGCCGGCTCGCCTGGCGCGTGCAGACCGGCGACGAGTCCGTCGTCCTCGAGCGCGCCGGCTCGCTCGAGGCGATCACCGCGTCGCACGTGTTCGAAGCGGCACGTACGGGCGACGGCGTGGCGATCTCCGTCATCCGCGATACCGCCAAGTACATCGGCATGGCGGTCGCGAACATGGCGTCCTTCATCGATCCGGAGATCGTCGTGCTGACGGGAGCAGTCTCCAACGCCAGGGACCTGCTGCTCGAACCGGTGCGCCAGGAGTGCGCGCGGCGTCTTCCGCCGGGACTGGTCGGGAAGTTCCGTTTCGAGATATCGGATCTCGGCGAAGACTCCGTCGCCATCGGCGCGGCGCGGCTTGCGATGCTCCAGGCTTCATGATGATTCTGTCAGGCGCCGATATCGTGCTGCCGGATCGGCTGCTCAGCCCCGGCACGATCGTCCTGGAAGGTTCGCAGATCTCGGAAGTACTCCATGGGTCTCGGGGGGGTAACGGCGACGCACATCTGGATCTCTCGAACCACTACATCGTGCCCGGCTTCATCGACGTCCACGTGCACGGGCTCGATGGCCTCGACACGCTGCAGGGTGGAGACGCGATCCAGGCCATAGCCAGGCGTCTCCCGCGTTTCGGAGTCACCGCCTTCTGCCCCACCACCATCGCATGCGCCCCGGCCGCGCTCCGAGGCGTGCTCGATGCGGTGCGTCACGCGCGGACGACGCCTCCGCCGCTTTCGGCGCGCGTGCTGCCCGCGCACCTCGAAAGCAATTTCCTGAATCCGGAATTCAACGGCGCCCAGCCTCGAGAATGCCTCCGCCTGCCTCGCGGCCCCGGTCCCGACGGTGAGTTCACCGGGGCCGAGATTCTCGCGGAGATCGCCGCCGCCCGGCCCGACGTCGGCATCCTCACGATTGCGCCTGAGCTCGACGGGGCGCTCGAACTGATCCGCGACCTGACGTCGCACGGCCATCACGTCTCGCTCGGACACTCCGGTGCGACGTACGAAGAGGCGCTCGCCGGTGTCGAGGCAGGAGCGCGTCAGGCGACACACCTCTTCAACCGGATGACGCCTCTGGGCCACCGCCAGCCGGGTCTCGCCGCGGCCGTGCTCGAGCACGACGACGTGACGGCGGAGATTGTGTGTGACGGCGTGCACGTTCACCCGGCAATGGTTCGCGTGGCGCTCGCTGCCAAGCAGACATCGCGAATCATGGCCATCACCGATGGAACCGCCGGAGCGGGCCTTCCGCGGGGCGCCCGGACCACCATCGGCGGTCACGCCATCACGGTCGGCGACGTCGCGACCCTGGAGGACGGCACCATCGCGGGGAGCGTCCTGACGATGGATCGCGCATTCGCAAAGCTCGTGAGCACCATGGGCCTGAGCATCGTGGACGCCGCCACCGTCTGCTCGACGACTCCCGCCCGCGCGCTGAACCTGCGAGGTTTGGGGATCATTGCCCCGGGTGCGACGGCCGACCTGGTGGTGCTCGATCGCGACCTCAACGTCGTCCATACGTTCCTGGCCGGCTCGCTCATCTGGACCGGGGCGGGCGAAATATCGGCGAAGGCCATCCGGCCGGTTTCGTGAGATTCTTCGTGCAGAAACGGCCTGGTTCGCGCTTTCCGCCAGAATTGTGGCGGAACGCCCGAGCCTGTCCTACCGTCTATGCGAGTATGAAATCCATTCACGCGGCCTGCGCGGTCCTCGTGCCAGCCCTCCTGGCGGGTGGTTGCAGCGTCCGGCTCGATTCGCAGTCCCAGATAAGCCGCGAAGAGAAGCGTTTCACAGTGTCAGGCACCCCGGTAGTCCGCGTGACGACCTTCGACGGGGCCATTGAGATCCAGTCCTGGGACAAGCCGGACGTGCTCGTCGAGATTGAGAGGCGCGGCCCCACCAAGGAAGCGATCGAAGAGCTCCAGGTCAAGACGTCGCAGGACGGGAACACCATCGAGCTCGAAGTCAAGAAGCCCGCCTCGGAATCCTTGAGCCACCTTGGGTTTCACGTCTCAGCGAGCGCGAAGCTGATCGTCTGGGTCCCTCGCAAGTCGGACATCCGAGCCAGGAGCGGAGACGGGTCGATCCGGATCGGGCACGTCGACGGCCGGATCGAACTGCACACGGGTGACGGCAGCATCAAGGCGGAGGAAATCTCCGGTGAGCTCACGCTGACCACGGGTGATGGCTCGGTCACGGTTGACGGCGCCGAGGGGCGCCTGGCCCTGGAGACGGGCGACGGGGGCGTGAACGTCACGGGCAAGCTTGGCGCCGTGCGCCTTCACACCGGCGACGGATCGATCGTCTACCGGTCACAACCCGGTTCTGCGATGGAGGAGGACTGGGATATCACGACCGGCGACGGAAGTGTGTCGCTGTATCTTCCGTCTGAGTTCGGCGCAGAGCTCGATGCCCACACCGGAGACGGATCCATCCGCAACGACCTGAGTGTGACATCAGCCGAGTCGCCGGAAGGCAATCGCCGAACCGTCAAGGGGCGCCTGGGCAGCGGAGGCAAGCAGCTGCGAATCCGCACCGGCGATGGCTCCATCCGCCTGCGATCGCTCTAGATTCGGGATCGTAGCTTCCGGCTTTAGCCGAAAGATGACTCGCAATTGAGGATCAGGGATCAGGGATCAGGGATCAGGGATCGGGATTCGGGACTCGTAACTGATCAGTGATTGATTGGGGATTCGGGGATTTTCGATCCCTGATCCCCGATCCCTATATCCCCGATCCCCGATCCCGAGTCAGCTTCCGGCGTATGCCGTCGGGTCCTCCACACCTGCGTCACGAAACGCGTCGACGCGCTCCCGGCATTTACTGCAGCGGCCGCAGTGCGCTCCGTTCCGGGGCTGCATGCACGAAAGCGTCAGCCCGAACGGAACCCCGAGTGATCGACCAAGGCGGATCACATCGGCCTTGGTCATCGAGGAGAATGGCGCTTCGATCAGAATCGGCGCCGCGACACCCATCGAGAGCCCCCGCGCCATCGCGCCGAAGAACTCCGGCGTCGCATCCGGGAATGGATTTCCAGCGAGCGGCCCCATCAGGATGCGCGGAATCTTCGCCCGCGCCATGTAGATCGAGGCCTTCGAGAGCAGGACGATGTTTCGCCCCTCGATGTAGACGTCCTGATCGGGCGTATCGTAGGCCGGCGCCTCGCCGCGAATCGCCCAGTGCGTGGCCGGGTAGACGTCACGCATGTCCATCTGCAGGATGACGAGCGGCAGCACGCGCCCGGCATAGGGCGCAGACTTCAGCAGACGTTGGGCGGCCTCCAGCTCATGGCGTTCCCACGCGAGGCCGGCACTCACGTAAATCGGCTGCACGATCGAAGGTGCGATCTCGCCTCGACTGGTCAGCGGCCGCGCCTCCGACCCGTCGTCGTGCTCCCCGCGCGTGCCGGCGGCATCCGCAAGAAGCACCGCGCTGTCGAGTCCGGCGGAGAAGAGCACCGCGGTGGCCGGTGACGGTGCAGTCACGAGTTACGCCTCAAGGGTCACTCCGCGCGTTCCTGCTTCCGAGTGGTATGGTGGAAAGATATGTACCTGGTCACGAAGCGCATTGAGTTCTGTTACGGCCATCGGCTGCTCGACTATGACGGGGTTTGCAAGCATCCGCACGGCCACAACGCCGTCGCTGAGGTCGAGGTCCGCACGGATCGGCTGGATCAGCGGAACATGGTGGCGGACTTCAGCGACATCAAGCGCGTCGTGAAGAGCTGGATTGACCGCGAGCTCGATCACAAGATGATCCTGCGGCATGACGATCCGCTCGTCGCGCCGCTGCGCGAGCTTGGCGAGCCGATGTATCTGCTCGAAAGCAACCCGACTGTCGAACGTATCGCGCGGCTCATTTTCGACAAGGGTCGCGAGCAGGGAGTCGACATCGTCACCGTACGCGTCTGGGAGACACCGTCATCGTTCGCGACCTATAACGGGGAGCAAAACTAGCCAGGGTGCCAGGGTGCCAAGGTGCTGATAGCTATTAGCTGTCTGCCGTGTCACTTCGTGAACGGCAGCTCGTAGGAGAAGTACAGGAACGCACCCGTGTAGCGGACGCTTTCGGTCCAGGAGATCGGGAGCGCGAACCCGGTGACGATCTGTTTGTCCCCCACGTCCCATCCCCCGCGAAACCCCGGCGAGAGTGTGAAGGTCGTTTCTCGGATCGGTCCGCCTGCCGCGGCAATCTGGTCGAACGAGACGACGGACTCCAGCATCAGGTGCAGCATCGGCACGAGCCTGTAGATGGCGCTTCCGGCGATGAACGGAGACACGAGGTTTTCCCGTTCTCTGCTCGAGGACGTTGAGCTCTGAAATTCTCCCTGAGCTCTCGGGAGCCATGTGAGACCGGTGTTCCAGTGCAGGCTCCAGTCCATGACCTGTTTGCTGACGGGTAGATTGAACTGGAGACCAATCGAGCCATCACCCAGGTCCTTGTCACGGTTTCCGGTCGGCACGATGACGCTCACACGTGGTGAGAAGGCCACGCGCCCGGGCCCTTCGAGCGAGGCCTGGTAACGGTAGTTCAGGAGCGTGTCGCCGAACCCGGCGTGCGCATCGGCGTCGAGGAACGACACCGAATACGACAGCTGATGTGCCTGCGAGAGCAGTGGCCATTCCTGGGTGAAGGCAGCCGCCCAGTTTCCCTGTATTCGAATGGCACCGAAGATGTTCTGGAAGACGCCGGCCTCCTGGTTGTACGCCTCTTCGACCAGAAATGAGTTGTCCATGATCTGGAAGGGCTCCGACGCCGGACCGGCAGGCGCGGGAGCCTGCGCCTGAACGGAGCCCGCAAATGCCAGCACGGCGAGGAGGATCCTGGCGGCGCGGACGAGTACTTTCGAGGCCGCGCGCGTGCCGATCGTGACACGCCGATCGTGCCGGTTGCGCAGCTGCACGCTGTCGCCTGCGGCGTCCCGCTCTTCGACGCGGACGACGTCACCGGGCCTGAGATCGTGGCGCTCGGCAAACTCGAGGAACTGGCGATCCTGATCGGCGACGCGCGAGATCGTGACCGGCACGTCGAGCGCGCAGGTGAGAAGGCTGTCGTAGTCGAGGCTGGGAACCGTCCCTTCAGGATCCGGGATGGGATCGCCATGCGGGTCGACCGCCGGCCGGCCCAGCATCTCATCCATCCGCTCGATCAGCCGATCTGACGCGGCGTGCTCCAGCTGCTCGGCTTCGTCGTGGACCTCGGTCCAGCTCATTCCCATCACCTTGACCAGAAACAGCTCAATGAGGCGGTGCCGCCGCAGCACCAGCGCGGCCAGTTTTTCACCGGCCGGCGTCAGCCGGACTCCCGCATAGGGCTCATACCGCGCCAGGCCCGAGTCGGCGAGCGCTTTGACCATGGTCGTGGCCGTCCCGGGTACCACCCCCATGGACTGAGCCAGTTGACCCATCTGGACAAGCGCGTCCTCGTCAGGCAGGGCGCTTTGGGCCTGAAAAATGGCTTTCAGGTAGTTCTCAACCGTGTATGAGGGACCCATGTTACAGAAGTTGGATTCGTGATACCATCATTTTTGATAAATCAAAACTCACGGGCGGACAGTTCGAAAATGAAAATTCTCACTCGCCGCTCTCTTCTTCAGCTTACGGCGCTCGGCGCCGCGGGCACGGGACTTGTCGCGTCACGTTCGGTGGCGTCGAGCGCCCAGGACGGACATGCCGCCGCGCACCCGGCCGGCCACCTGATGGGAGCCGTGGGCCGGGTCACTCCGGGAGTGTTCAACCCCACGTCGTTTTTGAGATCGTGGAATTTCTCGGATCTTCCCGCCGATCGACGCGCCAAGTACTACCACGAGACCCTGCGCGCGGACGGTACGCGGCTGCGCGAGTATCAGCTCGTGGCGATCGATCGTGAAATCGAAATCGCTCCCGGCGTGTTTTTCCCGGCGTGGACGTACAACGGCCAGGTGCCTGGCCCGACTCTCCGGGCCACGGAGGGGGACCGCGTTCGGGTCACGTTTCTCAATCAGGGGACGCATCCTCACACCATTCATTTTCATGGCTGGCATCTCCCCGCGATGGACGGGTCTCTCCCCGAACACGAGGTGAAGCCGGGGGAACGTTTCGTGTACGAGTTCGACGCCGAGCCCTTCGGCATGCACCTGTATCACTGCCACGCGGCTCCGCTGAAGCGCCACATTCACAAGGGGCTCTACGGCGTGTTCATCGTCGATCCGAAGACGCCGCGTCCGGCGGCCGACGAGCTCGTGATGGTCATGAACGGGTTCGACACGAACTTCGACGCCGATAACGAGGTGTACGCCGTCAACACGATCGCGCACCACTTCATGCACGAGCCGATACGCGTGGAGGTCGGACGACTCACCCGCATGTATGTCGTCAATCTGACGGAGTTCGATCTGATCAACAGCCTTCATCTGCACGGCATGTTCTTCGACGTGTTTCGAACGGGCACATCGCTGTCCTCGTCGGAATCGACGGACACCATCATGCTCTGCCAGGGCGAACGGGCGATTCTCGAGACGCGTTTCCGGTATCCCGGTCAATTCATGTTCCACGCGCACCAGAGCGAGTTCGCCGAGCTTGGATGGATGGGCATGTTCGAGGCCGGGGAGGCGCGCCGTGACTCCTGACGCCGCGCCGACACGCTGGTCCGCCGGCCGTCTGACGCTTGCGGCGGTCCTGCCGATAGTACTGCTGGCCGTGCTCATCACCGTGATCGTCAAGACACGACCGGGCGACACTCTCCGCGGCGGGACCGTTCCACCGGTCGAGCGGCTCGCCATCGAGCGGGCGCGCCTCCAGCCGGGGCAGATCCTGCTGCCGGTCCTCAATGACGGCCCCGATTCCGTCACGATCGCGCAGGTGATCGTCGACGATGCGTACTGGGCGTTCACCGCGTCGAACGGCACGACGCTCGGGCATCTGGGCCGGACGACGCTGACGATTCCGTATCCCTGGGTCGAAGGAGAGGCGCATCTCGTCAAGGTGCTGACCTCCACCGGCACTCCCTTCGAACACGTGATCCCGGTGGCGGTCGCATCGCCTACTCCGGACGCGGGTTACTTCCTGACGTTCGCGCTCATCGGGCTGTACGTCGGCGTGATTCCTGTCGCACTTGGACTGCTCTGGTTCCCCATCGCGTCCCGCGTCGGACCGAGAGGCCTGGATGTGCTGCTGGCGGTCACGCTGGGACTGCTGGCGTTTCTTCTGATCGACACGGTGGGCGAGGGACTCGAGGGGGTCGCGGAGCTTCCCTCCTCGTTCCAGGGGCTTGCGCTCTTCGTCGCCGCGGGGCTTGGCGCCTGGCTGGCGCTCGACGTGGTCGGTGCAAAGCTGCGCACCTGGCGGGCTGCCGCCCGGCAGGCCAGCTCGCCCGGCGGGATCGTCGCGCTGCTCGTTGCCGTCGGGATCGGCCTGCACAACTTCGGAGAGGGGCTCGCAATCGGCGGCGCGTTCGCGCTCGGCGAAGCGGCGCTCGGCACGCTGCTCATCGTGGGGTTCACGCTGCACAACACGACTGAAGGACTCGCGATCATCGCGCCGATTGCGCGGGAGAAGCCCCGCGTCGCGACCCTGCTCCTGCTCGGCGCGATCGGCGGCGTACCGACGATTGCCGGCGCGTGGCTCGGGGGGCTGGTACACTCGCCAGCCGTTGCGGTGCTGTGCCTCGGCCTCGGGGCAGGGGCGATCGCGCAGGTGATCCTTCAAATCGCCAAGCAGATGGCTGGCACCCGGCCCGTCATGGGTTACCTTGCGTCCGCACACATCGCGCTCGGTCTGCTCGCCGGGTTCGCCGTCATGTATGCGACGGGCTTGTTGGTAGGTTGATCATGAGTACGCGTAAACAGCACATCGCGATTGGCCTCATCGGTGCGGTGGTGTTCTCCATCGCCACGATCGCCGCCATCGTTCCGAGAGAAGAGCCCGCAGACCGCATCCACGAGATTCATCTCGTCGTCCGCAACATGGCGTACTACATCGAGGGGAGCGCCGAGCCGAACCCCACGCTGACCGTGCGCCGCGGGGAGCAGGTCAAGGTCACCGTTCGGAACGACGAGGCCGGCATGATTCACGATTTCGGTGTGGGCGCGTGGAATGCGCGAACTGCCCGTCTCGAGTATCGCGAGCGGGGAGCCGTCCAGTTCAGGGCCCCCGATCAGCCTGGCCTCGGCACCTACGCCTGTTCGCCGCACGCGGAAATGATGCAGGGAACGATACGTGTGGAATGATTCCCGACACGCAATCAGCCCTCGCTGAGCTCTCCGACCCGTCGCGACTCCCCCGACCCTGAAATAAAGCCCGCCAACGGTCTTTTTCGATGCGGATTTGTGATCCTGCGGCCCGTTCCGTGGCAAACTATATGTCCCCCGGCAAGTCTCTCGGTATCCCTCGCCAGTAAGAGCCTGCACGTGTGTCTCGGCGGCAGCTTCCGATCGTGCGTGGTGTCCGCCCGTTCGGTGGGATGTACCATCACCGGATGGACGTGGACACTTCCGGCTGGTCGGGAGATGGAGAGTTCACGAAACGGCTCATCGATGCACTCCGGAGCTTCGGAACCGTCAGCCTCCTGAAGGTGGAAGACGCCCCGGCGTCACGCGCGGATGCGGGCTTCAGCTTCATCAGCAATGAGCTGTTCGTGCTGTTCGAACGCACTGAACGGGTCGTTCGCATGCGCCGGCTCGGGTTCATTCCCGGATCGACGGTGCTGTACGAGAAGGCGATGACGCTGGAAGCGTTGGAAGCGTCGCTGGCGTTGCTGGCGGATGTCGGTCCCTCGGATTATGCGGACGAAGGAATGCTGCAATACCTGCGTACGGAGCGCGTCATTCCGCCGTACCAGTCACGGGGATACAAGCTTATCGAGCTGGTACGGGTGTATGAAACGGGCACGGTGCCGCGGCGAGAGGCCTAATGGCGCCAGCTGAGGAAGCCGAAAGATAAACGACCAGTGACCCTCCTCGAATCTCTGCTCGACGCGATCATCCGCCTGGATGGCGAAGCGCTCATCATGCACGTCGGCGAAAAACCGTACGTGGTGCTGAGCTCTACGACGTTGAGCACGTTCCGCGGTCCGCTCTCATGGGGCCAGGTGGAGCTGTCGTCGCGGCCGCTGACTCTCGATGCAGTTATGAGCATGCTTGGGCAGATGCTGTCGCCCGAACAGCGGCACATGCTCGACGAGCTTGGTGCGATCGAACACGAGATCGATGCTCCGGCAGACGTGGACGAGCGCTTCGTCGTGACCGCCGCGCGCGGCGGCGACGATGTGTGGGTCGAGGTGAAGCGGAAGCCCAAACGTGTTGAAGGCCCGGCGCTGCCCGAGCCGGCGGTTGTCACCGCCGGCGTGGCCATCGCGACTGCGCAGGCAGCGGACACGAACGCGATCGCCGCATCGATGCCGGCTCCGGCTTCTGCAAGGTTCGGCGCGAGCGATGGAAGTCAGGAGCCGGTCACGTACGGGTCGCACCTGTCCGTCGCGGACGTAGAGAGCGCTGTCGCCGTGCGCACCGCGGCGCTGGAAGCGGCTTCCGATGCGGCGCTGTCGGAAAAGACGCGGGCGCTCGCTGAGGCCGCGGATGCCGCACTCGCCGGGAAGATGGCGGCGCTCGCCGTGGAAGCGGACACGGTGCTGGCAGCCAGGGAAGCCGCGCTCGCGTCGGCGGCAGAAGCGTCACTGGCTGAGAAGTTCTCCGCGCTTGCCGCGGAAGCGGACCGCGTGCTCGGGTCGAAACGTGCGGAGCTCGAAGCTGCCGCCGGTGCCGCACTTGCGGAGAAGGAAGCCGCGCTCGCGTCGGCAGCCGAAGCGTCGGCGGCCGAAAGGGCCTCGGCTGCTGCTGCGGCGCTTTCGGCGAGAGAGGCGGAGCTCGCAGCCGCCGCTGCCGCGTCACTCGAGGAGAAGACGGCCGCGCTCGCGGTGGAAGCGGAGCGCGTGCTCGGCGTCGAAACGTGCGGAGCTCGAAACCGTCGCGGCCTCTGCGCTGGCGGAGAAAGAAGCCGCGCTCGCGTCGGCAGCCGAAGCGTCGGTGGCCGAGAAGGCGTCAGCGGTCGCGTCGGCGGCTGAATCGGCGCTTGCCGCGCGAGAGGCGGAGCTCACAGCTTCCGCGGTTGCATCACTCGAAGAGAAGACGGCCGCACTGACGGCGGAAGCAGAGCGCGTGCTTGCCGCGAAGCGCGCGGAGCTCGAAGCCGTTGCAGCCTCTGCGCTGGCGGAGAAGGCAGCCGCGCTCGCCTCGGCGGCCGAAGCGTCGGTGGTTGAGAAGGCGTCAGCCGTCGCGTCGGCGGCTGAATCGGCGCTTGCCGCTAGAGAGGCGGAGCTCGCAGCTTCCGCGGTTGCATCACTCGAGGAGAAGACGGCCGCACTGACGGCGGAAGCAGAGCGCGTGCTTGCCGCGAAGCGCGCGGAGCTCGAAGCCGTTGCAGCCTCTGCGCTGGCGGAGAAGGAAGCCGCGCTCGCGTCGGCAGCCGAAGCGTCGGTGGCCGAGAAGGCGTCAGCGGTCGCGTCGGCGGCTGAATCGGCACTTGCCGCGCGAGAGGCGGAGCTCGCAGCATCCGCGGTTGCATCGCTCGAAGAGAAGACGGCCGCCCTGACGGCAGAAGCAGAGCGCGTGCTTAGCGCGAAGCGCGCAGAGCTCGAAGCCGTCGCGGCCTCTGCGCTGGCGGAGAAGGAAGCTGCGCTCGCGTCGGCGGCCGAAGCGTCGGTGGCCGAGAAGGCGTCAGCGGTCGCGTCGGCGGCTGAATCGGCACTTGCCGCGCGAGAGGCGGAGCTCGCAGCATCCGCGGTTGCATCGCTCGAAGAGAAGACGGCCGCCCTGACGGCAGAAGCAGAGCGCGTGCTTAGCGCGAAGCGCGCAGAGCTCGAAGCCGTCGCGGCCTCTGCGCTGGCGGAGAAGGAAGCTGCGCTCGCGTCGGCGGCCGAAGCGTCGGTGGCCGAGAAGGCGTCAGCCGTCGCGTCGGCAGCTGAATCGGCGGTTGCCGCGCGAGAGGCGGAGCTCGCAGCATCCGCGGTTGCATCGCTCGAAGAGACGACGGCCGCACTGACGGCAGAAGCAGAGCGCGTGCTTGCCGCGAAGCGCGCAGAGCTCGAAGCTGCCGCCGGTGCCGCACTTGCGGAGAAGGAAGCCGCGCTCGCGTCGGCGGCAGAAGCCGCACTCGCAGAACAGGCGGCGGCACTCGCATCTGCGGCGGAGGCGGCGCTTGCGGACAGGACAGCACACCTGAGCGCGCAGGCCGCGTCAGCGCTGGCCGCGAAGGAAGCGGAGCTCGAAGCTGCTTCACAGGCGCTCGCGTCCCGCGCGGCGTCGGTCGGTACAGAGGTCGAGACAACGCTGTCGATGAAGGAGGCAGAGCTCGCGCAGGCGGCAGAGAGTGTCCTGTCCGCGAAGACAGCCGTTCTGGTCGCCGAAGCCGAAGCCGCGCTGGCGGAGAAGGAGCGCGCCCTGGCTGCCGCTGCCGAGACCGCGCTTGCCGCGAGGCTCGCGGCAGTGACGGAGGAAGCCGAGGCCGCGCTGTCATCGAGACAGGCCGCGCTCGCAGCGGAAGCGGAGGCTGCGTTCAGCGCGATGACCGCGGCGCTCGCGGCGGACGTCGAAGCGGCGCGCGCGTCACGTGAGACGGCGCTCGCCGTGGAGATGGAATCCGCGCTGGCCGCCCAGACGACGCTGCTGGCTGCGCAAGCCGAGGCGGCGCTTGCGGAGCGCCTGGCCGCCCTCGAGGCCGAGGAGCGCACGGCGCAGGCTGCGCGCGAAGCCGCACTGGCTGACCAGACGCAAGCGGCATTGGCGACGCAGGCGGCGTTCATGGCCGCGCAGGCGGAGGGCGCCCTCGCCGAGCGCCTCGCCGCGCTCGACGCGGAAACGCGCGCCGCCCAGGCTGCGCGCGAAGAGGCCTTGTTTGCGCAGGCAGGCGTCGCGGTCCAGATCGAAACGGTGCTGGCGGAGCGGCTCGCGATGCTGGAGGCAGAAACGTATTCGGCTCGAGCTGCACGTGAGGCCGAGCAGTCCCAGCTGACCGAGTCGCTCACCGCTCGCGCGGAGGCGGAGCTCGCGGCTCGGCTTGTCGCGATGGACGGTGAAATGCGCGCGGATCGGGCGGCGCGCGAGGCCGCGTTCGCCGCCGAAGCCGAAGCGGCGCTTGCCGCACAGGCGAGCGCGCTCGCGGCCCAGGCCGAAGCCGTCACCGCCGAACGCCTGGTTGCACTCGAAGCCGAGACCCGCACGGCGCAGGCGCTGCGCGAAGCCGCGCTGGTGGCTGAAACGGAAGCTGCGCTGGCGCTCACAGGCAAACGCGCTGGCATCCCGGGCCGAAGCGGCGCTGGCCGAACGGCTGGCAGGACTCGACGCCGAGACACGCGCTGCGCAGGCCGTGCGTGAAGCCGCGCTGGCGGCTGAAGCGGAAGCTGCGCTCGCCTCACAGGCAAACGCGCTGGCATCCCGGGCCGAAGCGGCGCTGGCCGAACGGCTGGCGGGCCTCGAAGCCGAGACGCGTACTGCGCAGGCGCTGCGCGAAGCCGCGCTGGCGGCGGAAGCGGAAGCTGCGCTGGCGCTTCAGGCGAGCACTTTGGCATCGCGGGCCGAAGCGGCGCTTGCCGAACGGCTGGCGGGCCTCGAAGCCGAGACGCGTACTGCGCAGGCGCTGCGCGAAGCCGCGCTGGCGGCGGAAGCGGAAGCTGCGCTGGCGCTTCAGGCGAGCACTTTGGCATCGCGGGCCGAAGCGGCGCTTGCCGAACGGCTGGCAGGACTCGACGCCGAGACACGCTCTGCGCAGGCGCTGCGTGAAGCCGCGCTGGCGGCGGAAGCGGAAGCTGCGCTGGCGCTTCAGGCGAGCACTTTGGCATCGCGGGCCGAAGCGGCGCTGGCCGAACGGCTGGCAGGACTCGACGCCGAGACACGCTCTGCGCAGGCGCTGCGTGAAGCCGCGCTGGCGGCGGAAGCGGAAGCTGCGCTGGCGCTTCAGGCGAGCACTTTGGCATCGCGGGCCGAAGCGGCGCTGGCCGAACGGCTGGCGGGCCTCGAAGCCGAGACGCGTACTGCGCAGGCGCTGCGCGAAGCCGTGCTGGCGGCGGAAGCGGAAGCTGCGCTGGCGCTTCAGGCGAGCGCGCTGGCATCCCAAGCCGAAGCGGCGCTGGCCGAACGGCTGGCAGGACTCGACGCCGAGACACGCGCTGCGCAGGCGCTGCGTGAAGCCGCGCTGGCGGCGGAAGCGGAAGCTGCGCTGGCGCTTCAGGCGAGCGCGCTGGCATCCCAAGCCGAAGCGGCGCTGGCCGAACGGCTGGCGGGCCTCGAAGCCGAGACGCGTACTGCGCATGCGCTGCGCGAAGCCGTGCTGGCGGCGGAAGCGGAAGCTGCGCTGGCGCTTCAGGCGAGCACTTTGGCATCGCGGGCCGAAGCGGCGCTGGCCGAACGGCTGGTAGGGCTCGACGCCGAAACGCGCGCTGCGCAGGCGCTGCGCGAGGCAACGCTGGCAGCCGAAGTGGAAGCTGCGCTGGCCGTGCAGGCGAGCGAGCTCGCATCGCAGGCCGAAGCGGCCCTTGCCAAACGACTGGCAGTCGTCGATGCCGAAACGCGCGCGGCCCAGGCCCTCCGCGAAACGACGTTTGTGGCAAGAGCGGAGGCTGCGCTGGCCGCGCAGGCAGGCGAGCTCTCGGCCCACGCTGAAACGCTGCTGGCCGAACGCCTCGTGGCCATGGAAGCAGAATTGCGCGCTGCCGCGGTGGCCCGCGAGGCTGCGTTGGCCGCCGAAGCGGAAGTGGCGCTCGCTGCGCGCGCCGATCGGGAGCGCCTGCTGCAGATCCAGGCCGCAGAAGAGGCGATCGCCGCGGAGCTGGACGCGGCCCTCGCAGACACGAACCGGGCCCTGGCGGCACAGGCGGATACCGGTTTCTCCGCAGAGCTCGATGCCGTTCTCTCGGCGGACCCGCGGCCAGTCATCGAACAAGCCAGCGGGACTCCCGAGCCGCTCGTGAAAGCCGTGGCAGCCCGGGCGCAGGACGCTTCGGTGAGCCCGGTCCAGACCGATGCGCCACCGTCCGAGGCCGCCGACGTCATGCCGGTACGCCCGATTGCACGGCCGACGCTCAAGCTGCAGCCTCTCGTGCAAATCGTCGCGCCTGCAGCGTCGACCGAAGCGTCGCTGGTCGAGCTCCTTCGGTCGGCTGCGGCCCATCGTGCCTCCACCCTCTACGCGGTGGTCGACACGCGTCCCATGATGCGCGTCGAAGGCCAAATCAACGTCGTCGGCACCGAGGCCCCGGTAGCCGCGGGAGACGTCGAACGATTCATCTTCGAGTTTGCGCCGCGGAACCTCGTGGCAGATGCCGCGCCCGAGTGGACCTGCTCTGTTCCGGGAGTCGGACGCGTGCGCTGCGTGACGTTCCACGATCAGTCTGGTGCCGGCCTCATCTTCCACCTACCGGCCGCGGACGTGAGCACCGCGGACGAAATCGGGCTCGCGCCCGAGATTCAGGCGCTTTGCGCAGCGCCCGATGGCCTCATCGTGATCACGGGCCCGCGCGCGAGCGGCAAGTCGTCGATGCTCAACGCGTTTGTCGACGTGATCAACAGGACCCGCTACGATCACGTGATTACGATCGAGTCACGCATCCGCGTGAGGCACGAGCGGCGCTACTCGTTCATCAGCCAGCGAGAGGTGCTCGGTGACGGTGACGCCATCGCCTCTGCTGCGCGCTCGGCGCTGCGCGAAGGGGCCGACGTGCTGGTCATCGAGGATCTCCGTGCGCCGGAGGCGCTCGGTGCGGCGCTCGATGCCGCGCGTGCGGGACGTCTGGTGATCGGCTCGATCTCGGCGCCCAGCGCTCCGGTTGCGCTCGAACGCCTCGTCGACGCTTTCCCGGCGGATCGTCGTCCAGCCGTGCGCGCGTCGCTCGCCGGCGCTCTTCGCGCCGTCGTCGCGCAGGTCCTCGTCCCGAAAATCGGAGGCGGCCGGACCGCGGCCCGCGAGGTGCTGCTCAGCAGCCCCGCCGTTCGGAAGCTGCTGCTCGAAGGCGCGACGGGGCAGCTGCCGATCGCCATCGAGAGCGGACGGAGCCTGGGCATGCGACCGATGATTGATGCGCTCGGCGCGCTGGTGCGCGACGGCGTCGTGGATATCGCCGATGCGTGCAGCGTCGCGCCGGATCGTGCCGCGCTCATCGCGGCGCTCGAGCGGGACGGCGTCGATGTGTCGGCAGTTGAGAGGCGGGCCTGAGCGTTATGGAAGTTTCGGAAGTCCGGCGTCGCCTGCGGGCCGCCGTCGAAGAGGCCAGACAGAAGGCGGCAGATTGCCGCGCACGAACGGATATCGCCGCGAAGGACTACGAGGAGTTCCTCGGACAGCGGGCTGCGCCGGTGTTCCACCAGCTCGCGGCCGCGCTCACCGCGGAAGGGCACCTCTTCAAGGTGTTCACTCCCGCCGCCTCGGTGCGGCTGGCGTCCGAGCGCTCGCACGAGGAGTTCGTCGAGGTCGCGCTGGATGATTCGGCGAACCCACCGACGGTCGTCGGCCGCACATCGCGCGGCCGGGGACGACGAATGGTCAGCTCCGAGCGCCCCGTGAGGGAAGGCGTGCGGATCGCCGATCTCACTGAAGAGGATGTTCTCTCATTCCTCCTCGAGGAGATCGCGCCCCTGATCGGCTGAAAATCGGGATTCGGGATTCGCTGGGTCGGGATTCACCCGCCTTCGCTCGCTTGGCTAATCAGGGCGACCTTCGGCGCGCTTCGCCGGGACTCGAGATTCCCCAATCCCGAATCCCCCAATCCCCGATCCCCGATCCCCGATCCCCGATCCGGTACTCCATTTCAGCGCCCGATCGATCCTGACGCCCTCAGTGCGGCGATGTCTCCGGACGACAGACCGCAGTCCTCGCGAAGGATATCTTCCGTGTGCTGCCCGAGAGCCGGCGGCGCGGTGCGCACCGCACCCGGAGTGTCGGAGAGCTTGATCGGGACCCCGAGTACCCGAACGGCCCCCGCCGTGACGTGGTCCACCGTTTCAATCATCTGCCTTGCATCGAGCTGCGCGTCCGCGACCACCTCGGCGATGTCGCGGACGGACCCGCACGGAATCCCGGCGGCCGCGAAGGTGTTCACCCATTGTTCCTTCGGTCGCAGCACCAGGCGCGCGGCAAGCAGAGGCCGCAGCTCGTCGTAATGCGCGACGCGCTGCTGATTCGTCGCGAACCGCTCATCGTCAGCGAGCGTTGCCGCATCAATGGCCCGGCAGAAGCGCCGCCACTGATCGTCATTGCCTACCGCGATCACGAAGTCCCCGTTTGACGCCGCGAAGGTTTCGTACGGCACGATCGTCGGGTGCCGGTTGCCCATGCGCGCGGGCGTCTTGCCTGTGGCGAAGTAGATGCCTGCCTGGTAGGTGAGCAACGCGGCCGTCGAATCGAGCATGCCGATGTCGACCCGCTGTCCGCGCCCGGAGCGCACCCGCGCCAGGAGCGCCATCGCGACGCCCTGCGCCGCGAACATGCCCGTGACGATGTCGGAAATTGCAACGCCGAGCCGGAACGGCGGGCCATCCGCCGCACCGGTGATACTCATCAATCCCCCTTCACCCTGCATCACCGCGTCGTACCCGGGCTCATTGCGCCGGGGCCCTGACTGTCCGAACCCCGAGATGGAGCAATACACGAGTCGAGGCTGTGCCGCGATCAGGGTCTCGTAGCCCAGTCCGAGCCGATCCATCGTGCCGGGCCTGAAGTTCTCCACCAGCACGTCGGCACGCTCGAGCAGTTTCGCGATCACGTTCATCGCGGCCGGGGCCTTCAAGTCAAGCGCGAGACTCTCTTTGTTCCTGTTGACGCTGAGGAAGTACGCGCTCTCGCCGTGGACGAACGGCGGTCCCCAGGCGCGCGTGTCGTCGCCGCGATCGGGCTGTTCGATCTTGATGACTCGCGCACCCATGTCGGCCAGCAGCATCGTGCAGTACGGGCCTGAGAGGACGCGCGTGAAATCCACGACCGTGGTGCCATCGAGGGGAGCGGGGTAGGGGGAAGACATAGGTCAGGGAGCTGACAGCTGACAGCGATTGGCTGACAGCTCTGAGCTACTCGATCCCGTCGAGCACTTCTCCCATGAGATCCAACGCGGACGTGAGGTGTTTGGGATCGGTCCCGAAACCAATGCGCAGGTACCCATCCATCTCGAAATGATCGCCGGGCACTACCAGCACGCTCTGCTCTGTCCTCAGCCGCTCGGCCAGCTGTGTCGAGTTGACGGCGTGGTGATAGCGGACGAAGGCAATGGCGCCGGCATCAGGTGGCGTGTGCTCGAGTTTCGGCCCGCGCTTTTCGATCCAGCGGCGAACGACCGGATAGTTCGCGCCGACGATCCCGCGCGTGCGCGCGAGGATGACGGGCCGGCGTGCCGGGGCCAGTGCCATGCGCGCGAGCCTGTCGTTGACCGTCGCCGGCGCGATGGTGGTGTAGTCGTGCACACCCCAGAGCTCCTCGACGAGAGCCGGCGGAGCGACGACCCAGCCGATGCGGAGGCCCGGAAGCCCGTACGCCTTCGACAATCCGCTCGTGATGATGGCGCGATCGGAGCGCCCCCAGAACGTCGGCGTTTCCACGCCGTCCCGCTCGGCGCCGCGGTAGATTTCGTCCGAGACGACCCACGCGCCTGCCCGCGCCGCAATGCGGCTGATGTCGTTCAGCTCGCTCGCCGTGAAGCGTGCGCCGGTGGGATTGTTGGGATTGCAGATGGCGATGAGCTTCGTCTTTGACGACACGAGCGACTCGAGCAGCGCCATGTCGGGCCGCCACCGGCTGCCGCCGTCGCCGCCGGCGAGCGGCCACGGCCGGACGACCGCTCCGAGCGCTCTGGCGATGCCGCGCATCTGCATGTAGTTCGGCATCATCATCACGAACTCGTCACCCGCTTCGAGCAGGCGGCAGAGCGTGATGAAGTTCGCCTCCGACCCTCCGTTCGTGACCTCAACGTGCGCCGGGCTCGCATCCGGATAGAGGGCCGCAATCGCCGCGCGCAGGTCGGGAGTACCGTTCGTCTGAGGGTACGAAAGGTGCTCCGCCAGCATCGCGGCGCGATCGTCCTCAGTCTCCGCGAGCTCCTCCACCCGGAGTGGATGCACCCCGCTCTCCGAGAGATTCCAGGCGACCCGGTTCTCCCAAATCGACTGCATCCGTTCCAGTGCGAACGGCTCGAGTCTCATAGCCGGGAAGTGTACCCTGAAAAGAAGTTGCGCTATCCTGTGGCTCCTTGAACATGCCCCTCGACCTGTTGCCTGAGCTCGCCGTGATTCGTTCCGGAGAATTCCAGATGGGGTCGGACGGCGGGGCCGACGATGAGCGTCCGGTACACCGGGTGCATCTGGACGAGTTCAAGATCGCAGTGCAGCCGGTGACACAGCTCGAGTACGCACGCTTCGTGCGCGAGACCGGTCATCGCGCGCCGGCCATCTACGAGCTCCCGCTCGTCGTCACGGCAGGCGGGCGCGACCGCGAGAGCGCCTTTCGGACCGCAGGACGACCCTATGTCTGGGTCGATTCCGATGCGCCCGAGGATCGTCTGGACCACCCGGTTACACTCGTTCGGTGGGAGGACGCCGTCGCGTACTGCGCTTGGGTCTCGGCTGCGAGCGGGCGAACGGTGCGGCTCCCGTCGGAAGCGGAGTGGGAGAAAGCCGCGCGCGGAGGGCTCGGGGGGAAGCGGTACCCGTGGGGCGATCAGCTCGGCATCGACAGGGCCAACTACCTGACGGATCCCGCCACGAAAACGGCGCAGGGCACGACCCGCTGCCGCAGTTATCCGTCAAACGGATACGGCATCTTCGACATGGCGGGGAATGTCTGGGAGTGGGTCGGCGACTGGTACGACCCCGACTACTATCAGTCGGCCCCCCTCAATGCGCCGGCGGGCCCGCCCGAAGGCACACTCCGCGTCGTCCGCGGAGGGAGCTGGCTTGCCGCCGATACCCGCATGTTGTCGTGCAGTTACCGGCACAAGGTTCCGCCCGATACCTACTCGTACGGGATCGGGTTCCGAATCGCGTGCATGGACTGAACGGGGATCGGGGATCGGGGATTTGGGATCGGGGATTTGGGATCGGGGATCGGGATTCGGGACTCGGGAACTGATAGCTGAGAGCTGAGAGCTGACAGCTATCAGCTCTCAGCGATAGGAGGCCACCTTGTTGCGCGTTCTTTCGACATCAATCGCTCTGACGATGCTGGCTGCGCTGCCGGCGACGGCTCAGAAACCTGCCGCACCCGGCGACGCTCCGGTCATCGTCATGACCGGCGAAGCCGTCGTCAAGCTGGCGCCCGACCGTGCGTGGGTTTCGATCGCCGCGGAGTCGCGCGCGAAGAGCCCGCGCGACGCCCAGAAGGCGAACGCAGACGCGATGACGGCCGTACTGGGCAAGTTGAAGAGTTCGGGCCTGACGGGTGACGCGATCCGCACGAGCGGATATGACCTGCAGCCCGAGTTCGACTACGCGAACGGCAAGCAGACACTGCGTGGATACGTGGCGCGCAATTCCGTCGAGGTCCGTTTGGACGACATTACCCGCGTGGGCGAGATTGTCGACGTGGCTGTGGGGTCCGGGGCGACGTCCGTGAGCGGCGTCCGTTTCGACTTGAAGGATCGCAGCGCCGCCGAGCGCGACGCATTGAAGCGCGCGGTGGCCGACGCGCGCGCGCGCGGCGAGGCGGCGGCGTCCGGAGCCGGCGTGACAGTCGATCGTGTGGTGCGGGTTGAGGAACAGCGCGCCGTCATCGAGCCGCCGCGTCCGATGATGATGGCGATGCGGCGCGAGGCCGCGGCCGATTCCGCCCAGCCGCCGATTTCGCCGGGCGAGCTCGAGGTGCGGGCCATCGTGACGGTTACATTGGCGATACGCTGATCACTCCTTCACCACGACCCCTTCCACCGGGTCGTCGTCGAAGAGTCCGATCAGCTCCGGGGCGCCGAGCGGCCTCGGCGTGTGGTCGATGGTCTCGAGCTCGGGCAGTTCGTCCGGGGCCGTGACCCCTTTGTCCTTGAGGCGCCGGGCCGTCACGAGGACCCGGCTCTCGAGCGATCCCACGGCCTTGTTGTAGGACTCCACCGAGCGCGTGAGGCCGCGCGCGACGTCTTCGAAATGGATCGCCATCACGCGGATCCGCTCGTAGAGCTGGCGTCCGAGGTCGCTGATCTCCTGCGCGTTCTTGGCGATCTTCTCCTGCTGCCATCCAAACGCGACGGCCCGGAGCAGGCCCATCAGCGTGAGCGGGCTGGCGAGCATGACACCGCGACCGAGGCTGAACTCGAGCAGTCCCGGATCGTATTGCAGCGCAGTGCTGAGCAGCATCTCTCCCGGCACGAACATGATGACGAGATCGGGTGTCGGCTGGAAGTGCGCCCAGTAGGCCTTGTTGCCCAGTTTGACGATGTGATCGCGCACCTGGCGCCCATGATCCCGCAGCTTCGCGTCCTTCGCCGCGTCTCCTTCGGCTTCCAACGCGTCCAGGTACGCAGACGAGGGGACCTTTGCGTCCACGACGACGTTGCGTCCGCCGGGCAGGCGCACGACCATGTCGGGCGTCAGGCGTCCGTCGTCGCCCGTGACCGACTCTTTCAGATCGAAATCACAGTACTCGAGCATGCCGGCCGCTTCGACGACGCGACGAAGCTGGAGCTCGCCCCACTGTCCGCGGACGTTCGGCGATCGCAGTGCCTGGACGAGTCTGCCGGTTTCCGTCTGGAGCGTTTGCTGCGCGACGCCCAGGGAACGCAGCTGCTCCGTGAGGGCCGCGTGTGAGCCGATCCGTGTCTGCTCGACCTGCTGCAGCTTGGCGTCCACCTGGGTGAGCGACTGTTTCAGTGGCTGCACGAGCTCTTCGATGGCCTTCTGTCGTCCATCCAGGTCAGCCCTCGCGCTTTGCTGGAACTCGGAGAGCGACGTTCGCGCGAGCGCAAGGAAGGAATCGTTGTTCTGGCGGAGCGCTTCCGAGGACAGGGCCGAAAACGCTTCCCGGAGCTTGGCTTCCGCGTCCTGCAGCAACGCAAGTTTGCCGGCCGCAGCCTTTCGTTCGGCTTCCAGCTCCGCGCCGAGACGCGCCCGTTCCTGCTGCGCGCCGGAAAGAGCCTGCTGCAGGCGTGCCTCCGAGAGTTCCCGGCCGGCCAGCTGGGAATGACTCTGCGCCATGGCGGTGCGGGCGAATCCCCAGACCGCCGCGGCGACGACAAGTCCGAGCGCCAGACCGGCGCCGAACACGAGGATGGCAAAAGTAGTCACCGTCAGACGAAGTTTAGGCGAAGGTTTATCAAAAGCTCAAGCCCTGTCGTGCTTGATTCGCGCGACCCCGACCGACTAATATAGGACTGTTCTGGTCGTAGATAAGAGAGTCGGAGGGACCAGGAGATCTCACCCCATGGTGCAAATCAGCGACAACGCCTCGAAGCTCATTCTCAAAATGACCCAGAAAAACGGGATTCCCGGGGGAGGGCTTCGGATAGGAATCAAGGCCGGAGGCTGCTCCGGGCTCAGCTATACGTTCGGCTGGGAGCCTGCGCCGCACACCGGCGATCACGTTTTCGAAGGGGCCGAAGGTTCGAAGGTCTTCGTCGATCCCAAGAGTTATCAGTTCATCCAGGGTACGACGCTCGACTACGACACGAGCCTGGTGAGCAAGGGCTTCATCTTCAACAACCCGAACGCGAAAGCGTCCTGCGGGTGTGGCACGAGTTTTAGCGTATAGGAGCTATCAGCTTTCAGACATCAGCCGTCAGTAAAAGCTGAAAGCTGAGTGCTGATAACTGATAGCTATTTGAGACCCCATGACCACCTCCACTGAAACGATCGAACAGCTTGCAACCCGCGAATACAAGTACGGGTTCGTCACCGATGTCGAGACCGAAACGATCCCCAAGGGGCTGAGCGAGGACGTCGTCCGGGCCATCTCCGCGAAGAAGGGGGAGCCCGAATGGCTGCTCGAGTGGCGGCTGAAGGCCTATCGGCTCTGGCTGGCGATGAAGGAGCCGACCTGGCAGAACGTCAAGTTCGATCCCCTCAACTACCAGGACATCGTCTACTACTCGGCGCCGAAGAAGAAGAAGGTGCTGAACAGCCTGGACGAGGTGGACCCGGAGGTCAGGGCGACCTTCGACAAGCTGGGGATCCCGATCGAGGAGCAGAAGCTGTTCGCCGGCGTGGCCGTCGACGCCGTGTTCGACAGCGTGTCGGTTGCGACGACGTTCCGCGCGACGCTCGCCAAGCAGGGCATCATCTTCATGTCGTTCTCGGAGGCGGTGCGTGAGCATCCCGAGCTCGTGAAGAAGTACCTCGGCTCCGTGGTGCCGCATACCGACAACTTCTTCGCGGCGCTGAACTCGGCGGTCTTCAGCGATGGATCGTTCGTCTACATCCCCAAGGGCGTCCGGTGCCCGATGGAGCTGTCGACGTACTTCCGCATCAACGCAAAGGACACGGGGCAGTTCGAGCGCACGCTCATCATCGCGGACGAGGGCTCCTTCGTGAGCTACCTCGAGGGCTGCACGGCGCCGATGCGGGACGAGAACCAGCTGCACGCGGCGGTCGTCGAGCTCGTGGCCCACGACGATGCCACGATCAAGTACTCGACGATCCAGAACTGGTATCCGGGCGACAAGGACGGCAAGGGCGGGATTTACAACTTCGTGACCAAGCGCGGCCTCTGCGCCGGCCGCGGCTCGAAGATCACCTGGACGCAGGTCGAGACCGGCTCCGCGATCACCTGGAAGTATCCGAGCTGCATCCTCAAGGGAGACAACTCGATCGGCGAGTTCTACTCCGTTGCGACGACGAACAACTGGCAGCAGGCGGATACCGGCACCAAGATGATCCATCTCGGGAAGAACACCCGCAGCACGATCGTCTCGAAGGGAATTTCGGCCGGCCACGGGCAGAATACATATCGGGGCCAGGTGCGAATCGGCAGGAACGCGACGAACGGGCGGAACTATTCGCAATGCGACTCGCTGCTCATCGGCGATCGGTGCGGCGCCCACACGTTCCCGTATCTCGACATCCAGAACAGCACGGCAAAGGTCGAGCACGAGGCATCGACGTCGAAGATCGGCGAGGACCAGATCTTCTACTGCCGGCAGCGTGGCCTCACGGCCGAGGACGCCGTGAACATGATCGTCAGCGGCTTCTGCAAGGAAGTGTTCCGCGAGCTGCCGATGGAATTCGCCGTGGAAGCGCAGAAACTTCTGTCGGTCTCACTCGAAGGGTCGGTTGGATAGACATGCTTGACATCAAGAACTTGCAGGTACGGGCGGAGAACAAGGAGATCCTGAAGGGGATCACACTCCACGTGAACGCCGGCGAAGTCCACGCGATCATGGGGCCCAACGGCTCCGGAAAGAGCACGCTCGCGCGCGCGTTGTCCGGACACCCGGAGTACCACGTGACCGGCGGCGAGGTCCTCTTCGAAGGACGCGACCTCCTCGACATGGAACCGGACGAGCGGGCCCGCGAAGGGGTCTTCATGGCTTTCCAGTACCCCGTCGAGATCGCGGGCGTGAACAACGCATATTTCCTGAAGGCCGCGCTCAATGCGAAGCGGAAGCATCACGGCGAGCCGGAGCTCGACGCGATGGAGTTCATGGCGCTCATCAAGTCGAAGTCCTCGCTGCTCGACATCGACCAGAGCATGCTGAGCCGCGCGGTCAACGAAGGCTTCTCGGGTGGTGAGAAGAAACGCAACGAGATCTTCCAGATGGCGCTCCTCGAGCCGAAGCTGGCGATTCTCGACGAGACGGACTCCGGTCTCGACATCGACGCCCTGAAGCTCGTCGCCAACGGCGTGAACGCCATGCGCGGACCCGAACGGGCGTTCGTTGTCGTGACGCACTATCAGCGGCTGCTCGACTACATCGTTCCCGACTACGTGCACGTGCTGAGCGGGGGCCGCATCGTCAGGTCCGGCGGCAAGGAGCTCGCCCTCGAGCTCGAAGAGAAGGGTTACGGCTGGATCGAGACCGGCCCCCAGCCGGTCGGAGCGTGAGGAAGATGACGCAGGTTGTCGAGAAGCTTCAGCCCTGGATCGCCGCCATCGAGCGGCGGCCGCACGCCGGCCCGCGCTGGCTGCAGGATCTCCGGGATCGGGCGGCGGCGCGGTTTGGCGCACTCGGGTTTCCCACCGTGCGCGACGAGGAATGGCGCTTCACCAACGTCGCGCCCATTGCGGCGTCGGAGTTCAAGCCGACCGGCGCTGATGCGGCGCTGGCGACGGAGGCGGAGCTGTCCGGTTATCTCTACAGCGACGCAGCCGTCCGCGTGGTCATCGTCAACGGGCATTTCGTGCCGGCGCTGTCGCGGACTGCGGGATTACCCGCCGGCGTGCGTGCCGGTTCGCTCGCTGCGGCCGTCAGCGATCATACGGACGTCGTTCAGCGATATCTCGGCCAGCTCGCCGAGTTCGGCAACCGTGCCTTCACGGCGTTGAACACGGCGCTCGCCGCCGACGGGGCATACGTGTACATCCCGGACGGCGTCGTGCTCGACCAGCCGATTCACCTGCTGTTCGTGACGACGGCGTCCAGAGATTCGGGGCCCATCATGTCGGCCGCGAGGGCGCTCATCGTGGCGGGCGAACGCAGCCAGGGACGTATCGTCGAAACGTATGTCGGTCCGCTCGGCACCTCGTACTTCACGAATGCGGTCACCGAAGTCGTGGCGGGCGACGGCTGCGTCATCGATCATTACAAGGTCCAGCAGGAGAGCGTGGAGGCATTTCACATCGCGAGCATGCACGTCCATGCGGCACGAGGGTCGAACTTCTCGTCGCACTCGTTTTCTCTGGGCGGCAAGCTGGTGCGCAACGACGTCAGCGCGCTGCTCGACGGCGAAGGCGCAGAGTGCACGCTGAACGGGCTCTATCTGGCTGACGGCGACCGGGTCGTGGACAACCACACGACGATCGATCACGCGAAGGCGCACTGCCCGAGCCACGAAATCTACAAGGGCATCCTGGGCGGCCGCGCGCGGGCGGTGTTCAACGGCAAGATCATCGTCCGTCAGGACGCGCAGAAGACCGACGCGAAGCAGACCAACCGCGCGCTGCTGCTCTCGGACAACGCGACGATCAACACGAAGCCGCAGCTCGAGATCTTTGCGGACGACGTGAAGTGCACGCACGGCGCGGCGATCGGACAGCTGGACGAGGACGCGATCTTCTACCTGCGTGCGCGGGGCCTGACGCGCTTCGAGGCCCGCGACATGCTCATCCACGCATTTGCCGGCGACATCCTGGACCGCGTGAAGATCGAGCCGCTCCGCGTGGCGCTCGAGGCGGAGCTGTACGCCCAGCTCGCGCAGGATCTCGCGGAGATGGACGCGGCATGACCCCCCCGTCGACCACCGTTGCCCGCACGAGCTTCGACGTCAGCCGGGTCCGCGCGGAATTCCCGATTCTGTCCGAGCGCGTGCACGGCAAGCCCCTCGTGTATCTCGACAGCGCGAATACCAGTCAGAAGCCGCTGCCGGTCCTCGAAGCGATGGATGCGTATTATCGCCACGCGAACGCGAACATCCACCGCGCGACCCATGTGTTGAGCGAGCGTGCCACTGCCCTGTACGAGGGGGCGCGTATCAAGGCGGCAGCCTTCGTGAACGCCCCGGACCCGCGATCCATCGTGCTGACGAAGGGCACGACCGACGGTATCAACCTCGTGGCGCAGAGCCACGGCCGCTCGACGCTCCGGGCGGGCGACGAGATCGTGATTTCCTGGCTCGAGCACCACTCGAACATCGTCCCCTGGCAGATGCTCTGCGAGCAGACCGGCGCGGTCCTGCGCGTGGTGCCGATCAACACCCGGGGCGAGGTGGAGATGGACGCGTACGCCGCGATGCTGTCGCCGCGCACGCGGATCGTCGCAATGGGCCACGTCTCGAACGCGCTCGGGACGATCAATCCCGTGCGTCAGGTCGTCGAGCAGGCGCACGCGTACGGCGCCGTCGTCCTGATTGACGGCGCGCAGGCGGCTCCGCACCTCGTGATCGACGTGCAGGCGCTCGACTGCGACTTCTACGCCTTCTCGAGCCACAAGATGTTCGGGCCGACCGGCGTCGGCGTGCTGTACGGCCGTCCGTCGCTGCTCGAGTCCATGCCGCCGTACCAGGGCGGCGGCGACATGATCCAGTCGGTGACCTTCGAGAAGACCACGTATAACGCCGTCCCGTACAAGTTCGAAGCCGGCACACCGAACATCGGCGGCGTGGCGGGGTTCGGCGCCGCACTCGACTACCTGATGGCCATCGATCGGGAAGCCGCGCTCGTGCACGAGGATGACGTCCTCGAGTACGCGACCGCAGAGGTGAGCGGTATCGCAGGGGTGCGGATCATCGGAGAGGCCAGGCAGAAGACGGGGGTGCTGTCGTTCGTACTCGACGGCGTGCATCCACACGATGCCGGCACCATCCTCGACAGGGAAGGGGTCGCGGTCCGCACCGGGCAGCACTGCGCACAGCCTGTAATGGACTGCTTCCGCATCACCGCGACGATTCGGGCCTCGCTCGGAATCTACAACACCCGCGAGGACATTGACGTTCTGGTTCGCGCCCTCGACAAGGTGCGCACGGTGTTCGCCTGATGTCGGAGCTCACCGACCTCTACCAGGAAGTCATCCTCGACCACAACAGGCGGCCGAGAAATTTCCGGACGATTGCGTCGCCAAGCCATCACGCCGAAGGCTACAATCCGCTCTGCGGCGACCGGCTGAACCTCTACGTCCAGGTGAACGGGGACACGATCACTGACGTGGCGTTCGAGGGATCGGGCTGTGCGATCTCCAAGGCATCGGCCTCGCTCATGACGGACGCGCTGAAGGGCAAGACCGTCTCGGAGGCGAACAGCCTGTTCGAACGTTTTCACCGCGTGGTGACGACGCCGCCGGACCAGCCGGTCGAGGATCTCGGGAAGCTGTCGGTGCTTGCCGGCGTCCGCGAATTTCCCGTACGTGTGAAGTGCGCGAGCCTCGCGTGGCACACGCTCAAGGCCGCGCTCGATCGCGAGCAGACCACGTCGACCGAGTAGCTCGAAAAGCTGACATGAAGTCTCTGCCCATGATTCCACAGGAAGCCGTCCCGACGCCGGAACCCACGCCTCCCACCCCGGTCGTCGCCGACCCGCAGAATACGGAGGCGCTGCGGCCTGCCATCGTGCAGGCGATCTCGACGGTCTTCGACCCGGAGATCCCCGTGAATATCTGGGAGCTCGGGTTGATTTACGACATCGCCGTCGATGCCGCCGGCGCGGCCGTCATCACGATGACGCTCACGGCGCCAGGTTGCCCCGCCGCGCAGTCGCTTCCCGTCGAAGTCGCCGCGAAGGTCAAAGCTGTGCCTGGTGTGACCGACGCAAAGGTTGATATCGTCTGGGAACCAGGCTGGACGAAGGATCGGATGTCTGAGGCCGCGAAGCTTCAGTTGGGGATGTGGTAGCACGTAGCACGTAGCACGACAAGGATCAGTATGCTTCGACTCTCAAAAAAAGCCGACTACGCGTTGATGGCGCTGAAGCACTTGGCGACCCGCACCGACGTGATGTCGGCGAGCGCACGCGAGATCGCCGAAGCGTACGACATCCCGGTCGAGCTCATGGCCAAGGTCCTGCAGCGGCTGGCCCGGCGCGGCCTGCTCGTTTCACATCAGGGCACGCACGGGGGATACCGGCTGGCCAAGGCGCCAAGCGCCATTTCGGTCGCCGATATCATCCAGGCAATCGATGGACCCCTCACGGTGACGGCCTGCTCGACCGAGGCGGAGAACTGCGGCCAGTACTCCAAGTGCAGCGTCAGGGATCCGCTCTGGCGCATCAAGGACAGGATCCTGTCGGCCCTCGCCACCTGCTCGCTGCAGGAAGTGTCTACCGAGGTGCCGGCCGACGAGCCCGCGCTGCCGCTCGCCTTCAACAAGACCTCCCGCTGAGATGATGCCGAGCCCGGTATATCTGGATTTCCACGCCACGACTCCGGTGGACCCTCGCGTGCTCGAGGCGATGCTGCCGTACTTCACGGAGAGCTTCGGCAATCCGGCCAGCCGTCAGCATGCCTATGGGTGGGACGCGCAGAAGGCCGTCGAGGCGGCCCGCCACCAGGTGGCCACGCTCATCGGAGCCTCCGCGCAGGAGATCGTCTTCACGAGCGGGGCGACGGAGTCGAACAACCTCGCCATCAAGGGGACGATGCACGGGCTGCGCGACCGCGGCGATCAGATCATCACCGTGGCGACGGAGCACAAGTCGGTCCTCGACTCGTGCAAGCGGCTCGAGGCCGAGGGTTGCCGCGTGACGCGACTGCCGGTGGACTCGCAGGGCTTCATCGATCTGGCGGAACTGCGGGCAGCGATCACCGAGCGCACCATTCTCATCTCGGTGATGGCGGCGAACAACGAGATCGGCGTGCTGCAGCCGCTCGCCGAGATTGGCGCGATCGCACAGGAGCGCGGCGTCATCTTTCACACGGACGCCGCGCAGGCCGCCGGCAAGGTTCCGCTGAACGTGTCCGCGATTGGCGTGGATTTGCTCTCCCTGACCGGCCACAAGTACTACGGGCCGAAGGGTGCGGGTGCGCTGTACGTCCGGCGCCGGAAGCCGAAGCTGAGCCTGTCGTGCCAGATTGACGGCGGAGGACACGAAAACGGCCTCCGCTCCGGGACACTCAACGTTCCGGGGATCGTCGGCCTTGGACGTGCCGCCGAGATCTGTCAGCAGGAGATGCCTGCGGAAAGCGCTCGTCTCTCAGGTCTGCGCGATCGCCTGTTCGCTGGTCTCCAGCAGGAAGTGTCAGGCGTCCGCCTGAACGGACCAACGGGCGATCGGCGGCTTCCGCACAACCTCCACGTGAGCTTCGACGATGTCGAGGGTGAGGCGCTCGTGATGGCGCTTGGCGACGTCGCCGTGTCAACAGGATCGGCCTGCAGCTCCGGAAGTCAGGCCCCCTCACACGTGCTCCAGGCCATCGGCGCGACCGGTGCCAACGCCGGAGCAGTCATCCGATTTGGACTCGGCCGCACGACGACCGACGCCGATATCGACTTTGCGATTGGGCAGATCGGGACTGTCGTGCGTTCTCTTCAGAAAGCAAAAGCTTAGAAATAATGGCAGAGACTCGCATCACCGTGGCCCACAGCCCGGACTCCGACGACGCCTTCATGTTCTTCGGGCTCGCGAGCGGGAACGTCGACACCGGCGGCATTGGCGTGGACCAGGTGCTGAAAGACATCGAGACGCTGAACCGCGCGGCGTTCGACGGCAAGTACGAAGTCACCGCGGTCTCGTTCCATGCATACGCGCACCTCGTGGACAAGTACGCCCTCCTTCCCCACGGCGCGAGTATGGGGGACAAGTACGGTCCGATTGTCGTCGCCCCCGCCTTCGCTCCAGGGCAATCCAGCGGGAGCTATGGCGCGGCAGGCTCCGCCTTCGCACCAGGGCAAACAGAGAGGAGCGCGGGCGCAGCAAGCCCGAACTGGGTCAAAGGGCGTCGCATCGCCATCCCCGGAACGCTGACCACCGCCTATCTGGCGCTTCGCATCTACGAGCCAGATTTCCAGTTCGTCGTGGTGCCCTTCGACGAGATCCAGCAGGCGGTGCTGGACGGCAAGGCGGAGGCGGGGCTGCTCATCCACGAAGGGCAGCTCACGTATCAGGACGAAGGACTGAGGAAGATTGTCGATCTTGGTGAATGGTGGGCCGATCGGACCGACGGTCTGCCCCTGCCCCTCGGCGGGAACATCATCCGGCGCGATCTCGGCACCGAGATGATTGCGAAGGTCTCGAAGATGCTGCACGACAGCATCGCGTACGCGCTGTCCCATCGCGCGGAAGCCGTCGAGTACGCTCTGCAGTTCGGCCGCGGTCTCGATCGCAGTAAGACCGACAAGTTCGTCGGCATGTACGTGAACGACCTGACGCTCGCCTACGGCGAGCGCGGCCGTCGCGGGCTCGAGCGGCTGATGACGGACGCATTCGATCGCGGACTGATTCCGCAGCGCGTGCCTGTCGAGTTCGCGGCCTGACGATCGCGTCCGCCTTAAATGGGGACACTCACCTTTAGCGTAAGTTGTTGAAAATACAGCCCTGATCTTGGACAGCATCCAAACGTTCGGAAAACGGCACTTCGGAAATCAAGCTTGTAGAATCAACGACTTACCGTAAAGGTGAGTGTCCCCATTTTTACGTGACGTCAATGTTCCTCAGCGCCAGATCCGCAAAGACGAAACCCTCGCGCTCCAAAGTGGGTCCGACGGTAACGTCGAGAGCGGTCGAGAACATCGGACCGGCGGTCACGCACGTGTGGAACTCGCCCCTTTCTCCGCAGGGATCGATGCCGGCAGGCAGCTCCCTGAGCAGGCGGGCGTCATACCGGCGTCCCGCGAATGCCGCAGGGAGCACGCGGGGGTCCACACACGTCAGGTAGGCCTCGAGGCCTGACGCGAGCATGTCTTCAGCAAGCGTCCGCGTGGGCCGCAGCCAGAGCGGGAAAAGCGGCGTCAGACCTGTCCCCGCCATTCTGTCTTCGCGGTAACGCCTCACGTCTTCGAGAAACAGGTCCCCGAACGCGACGTGCGTGTAGCCCTGCGTTCGAGCCGCGTGGACGGCGACGGCCATCCGCTCCTCGTACACCTCGTTCGGGCATGGAGATGGAATCGGCACGGTGATGAGCGGAAGGCCCGCGGCCGCGGCCTGCGCGCGCAGCACCTCCGATCGGACCGCGTGCATGGCCACCCGATCCGCGGACTCGTTCACCGTCGTCAGCAGTCCGGCCGGAGGCGTACCCATCTCCGAGCGGAGGATGTGAAGCATCCAGGCGCTGTCCTTGCCGCTGCTCCACGAGAGAAGAATCTTCATCTGATCCAGCGTTACTGCGCCGGCGCCTGAGCGACACCGATGTATTTATCGGCGCCACCGTAGTAGAAAAGCCACCGGCCCGCCTGGCGTACCATTCCCTCCACGAAGACGACGTTGGGGACCTGCCCCTTTTTCTCCCAGTCGGGTTCGGGCGCGAAGATCGGCTTCTCCGTGCGTGACAGCACACGTCGCGGATCCTTGCGATCGAAGCGGGCGATCCCGGTCCGGTACACGAGCGAATCGTCGGCGCCATTGTAGACCAGCACGATGCCGTCCGCAGTGAGGAACGGTGCAGGCCCCGGCTCGACGACGCGGGAGTCCCACTGGCCGGGCCGACGGGGAAGGACGGGCACGTCGAGCGCGTCTGTCCACTGAAGCAGATCGGTCGAATAGGCGATGCCCATCTGATCGGTCTTGTCGGGGGCGGTTCCCATGTAGTACATCCAGTATTTTCCGTCGAGCTTTTCCGGCAGGATGGCTCCGGCCTTGGTCCACCCGACGTTCCAGCGTCCCTTGTAGGCAGGAAGGATCACGCCCTTGCGGTCCCAGTGCACGAGATCCTTCGAGACGGCCAGGGCGAGCTGCGCGTCCTTCTTGTTGTACGCGGTGTACGTCAGATAGAACGTGTCGCCGATCTTCACCAGGCGCGGATCTTCGACCCCGCCTCCACGTTCGTAGTCGGCCTCCGGCGACAGGACGGGCTCGGGACGGCGCGTGAACTGGATTCCGTCAGTGCTGCTTGCGTACCCCAGGCGCGACGTGCCGTTCGCATCCTGCGCGCGATAGAGCATGACGATCTTGCCGTCGTGCATGACGACGGAGGGGTTGAACGTCCCGGCAGACTCCCATCCGTTCCCCTGCGGGGACATGATCGGGCTGTTCGACAGCCGTTGCCAGGTCCCGAACGGCCATCGTTCCTGCCTCGCGGATACGAAGACCGCGCCGATGGTCAGGAGCGAAATCAGCGCCGGCGTCACTCGCGATCGCATGCCGTCCCCCTTTCTCGTCAATGTTCCCGGTCTCACAGGCGACTGTTGTCTTCAACGCCCTGGCGCGAATGCTTCCGGGTGGATGGTCCTTGCCAGCACTTCGACCACCTCCCCGACCCGCGGTCCGGGGATACTCATGCGCTGGTCGGAGAAGAGATACACACGCCCCTGCTGGACCGCGGGTACGGTGCTCAGCGCATTCCATGTGGCGACCTCGCGGCGTGTCTCTTCCCCGGCAGCGACCGTGGAGCGGAGCTCGATGACAACCGCTGGCCTGCGCGCCAGCACGAGCTCTGTCGTCGCCTGCACCGCCTGGCGCTTCACGTCAGCGAAGGCGTTCGTCCCGCCGGCGACATGCACCATGTCGTTGATGAAGCCGAGCCCACCGCTCGCGTAGATGCCTCGCAGCGTGAGCGGCTCCCTTTCGAAGATCACGAGCGTCGACGGACGGGGAAGACCGGCGACCCGTTTACCGACCGCGGCGATGCGCTGCTCGATGGTCTGTGCGAGCCCGGCGGCAGCGGCCGCCCGACCGACGCGTGTCCCGATGTCGCGGATCGTGGCCGTGATATCGGCGAGCCCGGCGTGCTTGTAGAGATACATCGGGATGTGCGCGCGCTGGAGCTGCTCCCGGAGATCGGCCTGGCTCTCGTAGACCACGACCAGGTCCGGCCGGAGCGAAAGGATGCGCTCGACATCAGGATCGAGCAGGGCCCCGACGCGCGGCAGCTTCTCGACTTCACGCGGGTAGTTGTCGAAGCTTCCCACGGCGACAACCTGCGGACCGGCCCCGATGGCGAAGAGCGTTTCCGTCATGGGCGGGATGAGCGAGATGATCCGCTTCGGCGCCGCCGGTTGCGTGGCCGTGGCGGGCGCGACGCCCGCGGGAGCGGGATTCCCGGAGGCGACGCTGGTTACCGTGCCTGCGACCAGCACCACCGCCGCGACGAGGGAAGTGAGCAGCTTCACGTTTTCCTCACGAGCATCCACAGGAAGAAGGGTCCGCCGATGAGCGCGGTAATGACGCCGACCGGCAGCTCTACGGGGGGCATGGCGGTTCGAGCCACCACGTCGCAGGCGATGAGAAACGCCGCGCCAAAGAGCGCCGACGCGGGCAGCACGACGCGGTGATCCGAGCCGACCATCAGGCGCACCAGGTGCGGCACGATGATACCGATGAACCCCACGGGGCCGCCAACCGATACCGCCGCGCCGGTGGCAAGGGACGCGCTGAGGAACGCGGCGCGCTGGGCGCGCGTGACATCGAGACCGTGCGTCGCGGCGTTGTCGGCGCCAAGGCTCAGCAGGTTGAGCGGCCGGGCGAGCCAGGCAAAGACCGCGAACGACAGGACCACGAGCGGAAGGGCGGTGACCAGCGGCTGATAGCTGCTGACGTCCAGGTCGCCCATCAGCCATCGCAGAATCCGATAGGTCTGCGCAAAGTCGGCGAAGTACTGGACGAACAGTATCAGCGCCGAGAAAAACGCGTTCATCGTGACGCCGGCCAGCAGCAGCACGTTGGTGGACATTCCGCCGTGCCGCGCGCGCGCGAGCGCATAGACGACGCCCACGGCGGCAAGCGAGCCGATGAAGCTGGCGGCGGGCGCCGCCGGAATACCGATCCAGGCGAACGACCACCCGAACGTAATCGCGAGCATGGCTCCGAGGGCCGCGCCGGCCGACACGCCAAGGGTGAACGGCGTGGCGAGCGGATTGCGAAGCAACCCCTGGAACACGACACCGGCGCACGCGAGCATCGATCCGACCAGGGCACCGGCAAGCGTCCGTGGCAGCCGGGCGACGAAGAAGATCTGCGCATCCACATTGTCGGCGAACGGGATGGCCGGATCGAATGCGCGACGGAGGCTGATGTGCGTCGATCCGATGAGCGGGCCTCCAACGATCGCGACAATCGCGAGCACCGCGAACCAGGGGAGCGTTTTCAGGAGCCGGCCGCCGAGCGGTGCCGGCGTCATTGCACCGGGCCGGCGCCGACCCGGCGCACCGGGATCACAACCAGCCGGCCCGAACCGGCGTGCCGGCTGACGTCCGCCTCGACGCCGTAGAGATCGCGAATGAGCGCCGGCGTCAGCACGTCCGCCGTGGCGCCGGCCGCCAGGACCTCGCCGCCCTTCAGCAGCACGAGCGTCCGGCAGACGCTTGCCGCAAAGTTGAGATCGTGTGTCGAGAGCGCAATGGCGATTGGGAGCCGCCGCTGCAGGTCGAGCAGCAGGGCCGCCAGCTCGAGCTGGTAGGACAGATCGAGCGCAATGGTGGGCTCGTCGAGGAGGAGCAGCCCCGCGGCTGCGGCCCCGGAAATCTGCGCGAGCGCTGCCGCGATGATCACGCGCTGCTTCTCACCACCGCTCAACGTGCCGAAGGGGCGATCCTGCAGTGTGAGTGTGCCCGTCGCGGCCAGCGCCTCGCGCGCGATACCGAAGTCCGACGGGCCCTCGATCTCGAACGCGCGGAGATGAGGGTAGCGCCCCATCAGCACGACCTCCATCACCGTGTAGTCGAAGGCCAGGTGCGTCTCCTGCGGCACCACGGCCATGCGCCGCGCGAGCAGCGGCCGTGATGTGCGGCCGAGATCGATGCCGTCGAGCAGCACGCGTCCGCGCGAGGGGCGCAGGACCCCCGCGAGGACGCGCAGCAGCGTGGTCTTGCCGGAGCCGTTGGGGCCGAGGATGCCGACGAACCCTTCCGCCGGCACCTCCATGGAGACACCGCGGAGGATCGGCGCGGGTCCGTACGAAAACGCGATGTCAGCGGCCCGCAGCAACCCGCAATCCTGCCATGAATCCACGCGGAAGCGCCGGGAACCCGAACACTTCCTCGTAGTCCCTGTCGAACAGGTTTTCGATCCGTCCGAAGGCTTCGATCTGCTTCGTCAGCCTGACCGACGCACCGGCATTCCATACCGCATAGCCGGCGGCATCGAACAGTCCGCCGAACGTTCCGTACGACGGCTCGACGGCGAGCACCCGCCCGCGGCCTCCTCCTCGGGTCCACGCCGTCCAGCGAGCCTTTGTGGCGCTCACGTCCATCGCCCACTGGTGCCGTGGCCGCTGGAGGAGTGACTGCCCGGCCTCGAACGGCGGAGGCGCGGTGCCGGCCTGATCCACCGCCAGGATTTCACTGTCGAGGAACGTGTAAGTGACGCGCGCCTGCACATCGACCCCACGCGTCCGCTCACGCACGGTCGTGGCCAGTTCCACCCCTCGCGCCCGCGCGTTGGAGATGTTGTCGGTGCGGTAACGGCTCGACTGGGTGAAGCGCCCCACCGCGACAATCAGATCGTCGAACGTATTCCGGAACCAGGTGGCTTCAACCAGGGCGCGGCCCGCTGCGAAGGACTGATCGACACCGGCCTCGAGACTCCGGCTGCGTTCCGGCTTCAACGACGGGTTGTCGGTGAAGGCGATGTCGAAACCGTCCGGCGGGCGAATGCCCGTGCCGGCGGCGCCGCGGAGCTTGGTCTGAGATCCCGCTGCCGGCCTGACGACGTACGCGGCAGCGATTCGTGGATTCAGCGACACCACGCTGTCGGCCGGCATCGCGGGACGCGGACTGAACGGGTCGGCCAGCGGCCCGACGGCGTCGCGTCGAATGTCCTCGAGCCGCACGCCGCCGGTCACGAAGAGCCGGTCCGACCGGCTCCATCGCGCCTCGGTGAAGTACCCGGCCACGAGGCGTTTGATCGGAATCTCGCCGCTGTCGTCTGTGATGAAGCTGCTCGTCACGCGCTCACGCTGAAGCTCGACACCCGCCGAGAGGTCGAGGCCCGGTGCCACGGCGATGTCTGTCTGCGCGCGAGCGGACAGCCGCCGAGAGCCCGATTCCGACGTGCTCGTGCCGGTGCCGGAGAACGAAGGGGCCACGAACTCACCGTCGGTCGTGTTCCAGGTGATGTGCCCGTGCGTGCGGATGCGGCGCCCGGTGGGCACGGCTGCGCCGAACGACGCGCTCCACCGATCGTCCGTGCCGCGAGAGATCGTATCGACACCGGTGAAGATCGCGGCAGGGTTCGAGCCGAACGGACCAGGGAAGCCCCGGTCGTCGTGCTCGAAGCGCAGCTCGCCGCGGACCAGCGCGCCGGCGGTGTTTCTCCAGCCGCCGTTTCCCGCGGCTTCGGTCCGTTCGTAGCGATCGTTCTCCACCCGCTCGCCCGCGGCAGTGGTGCGGCCGTTGAATCCATCACTCGCCAGCCGATCCGCGCCCCCTCCCCAGAACCACGACCCTGTCGCGCCGGAGGCAGCCGCAGCCGCACGGCTCGTCCCGAAGGAGCCCCCCTCGATTGACGCGTCGCCGCGAACCGGACCGCCACTCCGCGTCACGATCCGGACGACTGCGCCGATCGCATTCGATCCGTAGAGCGCGCTCTGCGGACCCCGGACGACCTCGATGCGATCGATGTTGGCCGTTGCGAGGTGCGCGAGATCGAGTCCCCCGCCGAACACATTCAACTGGATGCCATCGAGAAACACGAGCGTGTAGTCCGATTCACCACCTCGTGGAAACATCGCGGTGAGCGCACCCGGCCCTCCGGAACGCGCGATGGTCAGACCAGGCACCTGGCGCAGCGCGTCCGCGACGGTCGTCACCTGCCGGGCCTGCAGCTCGGCGCCGGTGATCACCGTCACGGCCGATGAGGCCTGCGACAGCGGAATTTCCACCTGCGCCGCCGAGACCACGAGCGATTCGGAGACGGCGCTTACCGCGAGTTTCACCGCCCCGACGTCGTGCGGCTGCGTCGATCCGTCGACGGCGACACTGCCGGCGCGGAAGCCGTCCAGCGCGACCCGAAGCTCGTAGCGGCCGGTGTCCGGCGTCGGGAGCGTGAACTCGCCGGCGGCGTTACTGACGGTGCTGCGCAATGATGCGCCGTTGCCGAGGAGGAACACTTGCGCGCCGGGCACGGCACGGCCGTCCGGATCGACGACGCGCCCCGTCACAGGGCCGGCGTGCAGAGCTGCCGCCGTGCACAGAGAAAGGGGGACAATGGACAGGAAACAGGAAATCGAACGCGACCGCATAAGGCTCCTCCTCGGCGTGGAACGCGCCGATGCCTCTATCGAGGCGGAAAAGGACGAGCCCGGCGTCAAGTATCCTGGCTTGCGGATCGTTGCATGCATCCCGGGCCTTCCCACGAAGGAATCTCCTTCGCAGTGGCTGCCGGCCGGTCCGGCGTGGGGGATGCAGCTCCCCGCTTACAGTGGCGGCACCGCGTGGGAATTGCACCCACTTCGCGCGACCGCCGGGCAGAACCGGTGAATGCGAGAGCACCGGTTCGAGCGTCAGTGTCCGGCGAGTATAGCACCCGGGCACCTCGACCGCCGATCTCGTACTCAGGGAGAGCAGCGATCGTGAGACTGGTGGGCTGGAATCGGTTGCCAGACGAGCCGGTGATGCGCCGGTTGTCACCCCGGCAGGATGCCGGTAAGATGAACTGTTTGCAGGTGTTGGGTGCAGTCGACAGGTGCGCTCCGATTCGCGAGGACGTAAAGGACCAATGACGAAGAGCTCCGCCATAAATGCGTCGCAGTCCGACATGACCGTGGCCGGTTCGGCGGCGACCGGGAGCCTCGTGGTCCGCGCGGAGACAGTGACGATCCAGACGAGCGAGCGCGTCGAGTTGACGGACGTGACGGACCGGATCATGGCGATGGTCGAAGGATCCGGAGCCAGCGAAGGCATGGTCAGTCTCTGGTCCCTGCACACGACCTTCGCCGTGTTCATCAACGAGGCGCAGCCGGCGCTGCACGCCGACATCAAGCGACTGCTCGAGGAGATCGTCGACCGCAACGCGGACTGGATGCACAACGATCCTCAGCATTCGGACTGCGATCGCCTCAACGCGGACGCGCATCTGCGCGCCATGCTCCTCGGCCACAGCCTCTCAGTCCAGGTGAGCGGCGCAAAGCTTGTCCTCGGCCAGTGGCAGCGGGTGCTCGTCGCGGAGCTCGACGGCCCCCGCACTCGGACGCTCCGCGTTCAGATCATGGGGGTTGGCTAAATGGGGACACTCACCTTTACGGTAACTTGTTGACTCGTATGAGCGAGTTTTGAAGTGTCAACGTGCCAGGGTGCCAGGGGTGCCAGGGTGCGATGACGGGAATGCGAACGGCTGATGACTGAGACACGCGTCCGCACCGCGGGGCTCTCCGACATCGCGGAGAAGCTCGACGTCTCCGAACGGCTCACGTTCGATGACGGTGTCCGCCTGTTCGACTGCCCCGATCTGCTCGCGCTCGGGTGGCTGGCGAACCGGGAGCGCGAGAAACGGCACGGCGCGCGCACGTACTACAACTTCAACATCAGAGTCGAAGCGACGAACGTCTGCGTCGCGAGCTGCCTGTTCTGTTCGTTCGCGCGGCTGCGACCCGGCGATCCGGACTCATACACGATGTCGCTCGACCAGGCCTGGGACAAGCTGCGGCAGCGCGCCACCCAGCCCCTCACCGAGATCCACGTCGTCAACGGCCTGCACCCGGATCTGCCTTTCAGCTACTACCTGGACATGCTTCGCGGCTTCAAGGAGATCCGTCCGGGGATCCACCTGAAATGCTTCACAGCTGTCGAGATCGCGTTCTTCGCGGATCTCTACGGCCTGACGGACGAGCAGATTCTTCGCGAGCTTCAGGCGGCGGGGCTCGACTCCCTGCCGGGAGGAGGCGCCGAGATCTTCGCCGAGCGCGTGCGGCGGAAGATCTGCCACGACAAATGCGGCTCGGATCGGTACCTGGACATTCACCGCATCGCCCACGGCCTCGGTATGCGCACGAATGTGACGATGCTGTACGGGCACATCGAGACGAAAGCAGAGCGCGTGGATCACATGCTGCGGGCCCGCGCGCTGCAGGACGACACGGGCGGATTCCAGGCGTTCATTCCGCTCGCGTTCCATCCCGACAACAACCAGATGCGCAAGCTCCCGGCGCCGAGCGCGACCGAGACGCTCCGCGTGCACGCCGTCGCCCGGCTGATGCTCGACAACATCCCGCACGTCAAAGGCTTCTGGATTGCCACCGGAGTGGAAGTCGCGCAACTGGCGCTGTGGTTCGGCGTCGACGACCTCGATGGCACGGTGCAGGAAGAGAAGATTTACCACATGGCCGGCGCGCGCACGCCCGAGGCCATGACGACAGGCGCCATCCGCCGTCTGATTCGCATCGCCGGCCGCGAACCCGTCGAAAGGGACACTCTCTACAACGTCATTACGGGGCCGGAAGCCCCGGATGAGGTTCCGGAACTGGTACCGCCTGGCAATAGAGGGACAGTATGAGCGAGAGCTGAGAGCTGAGAGCTGAGAAAGTCTTCCCATGGACATCAAACTCCTCACCGAGGTCGAGAAAGCCAGCATCGGCGAACGTCAGCCGCTGCCGGAGCGCTATCTCCGGCTGTCGGACGACGAGATGGATGCCCGGATTGCCGAGGCGAAGCAGAAGCTCGGCGACCGCGTCGTGATCCTCGGGCACCACTACCAGCGCGACGAAGTGATCAAGTTCGCCGACTACACGGGCGACTCCCTGAAGCTGTCACGCGCGGCCGCAAGCCGCGGTGCGGCCGAGTACATCATCTTCTGCGGCGTGCACTTCATGGCCGAGAGCGCCGATATCCTGCGCGCGCCGCACCAGAAGGTGCTGCTGCCTGACCTCGCTGCCGGCTGCTCCATGGCCGACATGGCGGCCCCCGACCAGCTCGAGGTGTGCTGGCGCGAGATGGGCGAGATGGGTCTGCGCACCGACGCGGTCGAAAATGGCCGTGCGGGAGTCGTGCCCGTCACTTACATCAACTCGACCGCCGGCGTGAAAGCGTTCGTAGGAACGTACGGCGGCATCGTCTGCACGTCTACCAATGCTGCCGGCGTGATGACATGGGCCTGGGAA
>CAVVOD010000003.1:0-1560064 GCA_963749835.1 uncultured Acidobacteriota bacterium | reverse complement strand
AAGGTGTCGATACCAAGGCGGCCCAGGCATCCGGGCAGCTCTCGGTCGTGGATGCCGACGAATTCTTGCCGGAGTTCATGCGCGACGAGATGCCCGACGCGCCGCTCTTTCTCGGCCTCGCGGCCGACGCGATTGGCAGAGCGCGTGATGGCGGCCGCTATCCGAGGGTTCGGTGGTGGGGCGAGATGGTGAATATCCTCTGGGAGAAAGGCGACGTGGCGGCGAGCATGGAGCTCGAGGATCAGTTCCATCACCTGGCGAATGAACACGAGATCGCCATATTTTGTTCATTCGTGATGGACAATTTCAATGGCGAGGTGCACACGCGCATGCTGCCGCGCCTAGGCCAAAACCACTCGCACCTGATTCCCGTCGAGGACTACGCACGGCTTGAGCGGGTCGTCGCCGAGGCCCTGCGCGAGACGGTGGGCGAGGATGAGGCCCGTGTGCTTGAACAACAATTGCTGGCACGCGCGCCGTCCCCCTTTCAAATGCCGCGATCGCAGGCGCTGTTGCTCGCATTGCGTGAGACCCTGCCGGGACTAGCGGACTCGGTGCTGGCCCGGAGCCAGAAACTCTACCGCGCCAAGATGGACTGAACGGGTGACGGCACGATCCGATTCAGGTCAGCGCTCCTCGAGCGATGCGCCGGATTCCGTCCCGGCCGATTCGGGCACCCATGAGATCATCGCGATACTCGACACCATCGACGTACCCATCGTCGTCGTCGGTCCGGACTGCACCTTGGCGCGCATCAATCGGGCGGCGACGGAGACGTTCGCCCTTGCCCCGACGGACATAGGCCGGCGCCTGAATACCATCGCCGCTCTGGCGGACGTCAAGGATATCGAGAAGCTCTGTAGCCAGGTCATGGCGGATCACGCACCGAGCCGCCGTGACGTCCGGAATGGCGATCGGCGCTTCCTGCTCCGGGCGGCCCCCTATGCGATGGGCACTGGACAGCCGGCGGGGGTGGTCCTCACCTTCACGAATGTGACCGCGTTTCGGGCCAGTGTTGAGCAGGCCATTTACGAGCGTGAGTACACGAAGGCGATTCTCAATACCGTCACCAACCCGTTGGTCGTCCTGGACGCCCATCTTCGCGTGCAATCCGGCAACCGGGTGTTCTACTCGACGTTCGGCATCTCACGCGAGAAGGCGCAGGGCGTGGCGCTCCGCGACCTCGGCGACGACGGTTGGAAAGCGTCGGGACTCTGGGCCGCCCTGGCCGCGCTCGCATCCGGAAGTCACGACTTCCAGCCGTTCGAAATCGAGCGCGCGTTCCCGACTCTCGGTCGACGCACGCTCCTCTTCGATGCCAGGCGAGTCGCCGGCGAGGGCGATGCGACGACGGTACTTCTCGCCGCGCAGGACATCACCGAGCTGAAGCACACCGAGGCGGAGCTCCAGAACGCCAACCGCCGCAAGGACGAGTTCCTGGCGCTGCTCGCGCATGAACTCCGTAATCCACTGGCGCCGATCCGCACGGGGCTCGAACTGATTCGTCTCGCCGGAGACACGCCGGAATCGGTGCGTCGCCTGCGGCCGATCATGGAACGTCAGATTGGCCAGATGGTACGGCTGATCGACGATTTGCTCGACATCTCGAGGATCACCTCCGGAAAGATCGTCCTCCAGCGGGCGCCGACATCGCTGGCCGAATTGATCCAGGCTGCCGTCGACGCACAACGGCCGGCCATCGAGACGTCGCACATCGAACTCACGATCGACATGCCGCCAGAGGCCTGTATGGTCGATGTCGACCCGACGCGCTTCGTGCAGATTCTGTCGAACGTGCTGCACAATGCGGCGAAATTCACGCCGCCGCACGGAAAGATTCGTTGTTCCGCGGCGATGCTTCCCACCGCTAATCCATTGCGCGTCGCCATCACCATCTCTGATACGGGCGTCGGAATCTCGAAAGATCTGCTGCCGCGGGTCTTCGAGATGTTCACACAGGCAGAGTCGGCAACCCAGCGCCACCATGGCGGCCTCGGCATCGGTCTCGCCTTGGCCCGGCGACTCGTTCACATGCATGGCGGCGACATCGCGGCTTACAGCGATGGACTTGGCCAGGGCAGCACCTTCACGATCACGATGCCGGCCTGTGAAGCGCGCGGGACGCAGGCATCCACTCGACCGCTGGACGTGCCGCGCGTCGAGTGCCGCGTCTTGATCATCGATGACAACCGTGACGCCGCCAACATGATGGCGATGCTCGTCGAAGAACTTGGAGCGTCAACACGCATTGCTCATGACGCGACGAGCGGACTGCAAGCCCTTGACGACACCGTGCCCGATGTCGTCTTCCTGGATATCGGCATGCCCGGCATTGATGGCTACGAAACCTGTCGTCAGATGCGGCGTCGACCGTCGAACAAAGCGCCGGTGATCATCGCCGTTACGGGCTGGGGACAGCCGCAGGATAAGCAGCGCGCGCTCGACGCCGGCTTCGATGCCCACCTGACAAAGCCAGTCGAACTGGACGCCCTCGCCCGTATCCTGACCTGCAGCCCGCCAAGCCAGATCAAGTGAACTTCGGAGCGACCGGAGCGCGGGCCGGCCGAGCCACAGCGCCGGCATTCCGCCTACGCGTCCATGCCGTCCCCTGTGCCCACGGTCTGTCGATGAGAAGGTCCTCTGGGTGCTCAAACGCGCGAGATGGTCCTCTGGCGGCTGCACAGAATCGCTACGGATCAGGTGGTCCGAGAATAGACCGATACAGCATGGCAGCCGTAAACATCTGATTCTAAAAGCCTAGTCAGTTGGAAAATGGACGGCACGCTACTTGATAAGGCTGGGCTCTTTCCGACGCCACCTTCGGCGCGACCGGTAAAAAAGATGGCCAAACAATCCGCCCCGCAGACCGAACTAGCTCGCTCATCAGCGTCCCTGGACCCGACGATTGCCGAGGTCGTCGACCGTGAGCTGAGAGCCTGTCTCGATCACGCTGCCGAGGGGCTGCACTTTGTCGGCCCGGACGGCACGATCCTGTGGGCGAATCAGACCGAACTCAATCTGCTTGGCTATTCACGTGAGGAGTACATCGGTCACAACATCGCCGAATTCCACGTCGATCCGCCGATTATCGAAGACATCCTCGCCCGTTTAACGCGAGGCGAGACACTGCTGAATTATGAGGCGCGGCTGCGGCGTAAAGACGGCTCTATTCGCTTCGTTCACATCAATTCAAACGTGTTGTGGCGTGACGAGCAGTTCCTGCACACCAGATGTTTTACTCGCGACATCACCGACCGTAAGGCGGTTGACGAACTCGCGCAGCGGCTGGCGGATATCGTCGAGAATTCCAACGACGCGATCATCAGCCAAGATCTAGAGGGCCAGATTACGTCCTGGAACCCCGCAGCCGAGCGCATGTACGGGTACGGCGCGGCCGAAGCGATTGGGCAGTCGATTGGATTGGTCATTCCGTGCGGTCGTGAGGACGAGGAAGCCGAAGTCGTGCGTCGCGTTCGTGACGGCGAGCGCGTGGCACCATTCGACACCATTCGGCAGCACAAAAGTGGCGCGCCGATTGACGTCGCCCTGACAGTGTCGCCGATCCGAAACCGAGAGGGTCGGATTGTCGGCGCCTCGAAGGTGACCCGCGACATCGGCGAGCGCAAGCGCCTCGAGGCCCGCGAGCGGGAGAGCGAACACTTGTTCCGCGCACTGGCGAACTCGATCGCCAACCTCGCGTGGATGGCGCGACCCGACGGGTGGATCTACTGGTACAACGACCAGTGGTACGCCTACACCGGCACCACACCCGCCGACATGGAAGGCTGGGGATGGGAACGCGTCCACGATCCGGCGGCGCTCCCGGCGGTCAAGAAACAGTGGCAGGATTCCATCGCTTCGGGAACGCCGTTCGAGATGGTGTTCCCATTGCGCGGCGCCGACGGGCAGTTCCGCCGATTCCTCACGCGCGTGAATCCTGTCCGCGATTCGCAGGGCCATGTCGTTCATTGGTTCGGTACGAACACGGACGTGGAGAACGAGCGCCGCGCTACTGAAGCGAATGCCGAACTGCGCGAGCGTGAGCGGCTCGCCAGGGAAGAGGCGGAGTTGCAGAAGCGGCTGTTGCACTCGTTGTTCATGCAGGCACCGACGTTGATCGCCGTCCTGCGCGGTCCTGATCACCGGATCGAACTCGCGAACGCCCGGATCTGCGAAGCATGGGGCCGGACCGAAGCCGAAATCATCAATCGGCCTCTGCTCGATGCACTGCCAGAAGTCCGCGACCAGGTGTTTCCGTCGCTCCTCGACGAAGTCTATCGGAGCGGAACGCCATATGTTGGCCAGGAGACGCCCGCGAGCTTGAAGCGAAAGGGAGGGTCGATCGAGACGGTCTACTTCAACTTCGTCTACTCTCCATTTCGAGGCGTCGACGGCGAGATCGAGGGCATCTTCGCGATTGCGTCTGATGTGACGGATCAGGTACTCGCGCGGAACCAGGTCAACCAGCTCCGCGAGGCCGCAGAGGCCGCGAATCGTGCGAAGGATGAATTTCTGGCGATGTTGGGACACGAGCTGCGAAACCCGCTCTCGCCCATTCTGACCGCGCTGCAACTCATGCGACTTCGCGGCACCGTCGGCGCGGAACGCGAGCGCACGGTGATCGAGCGGCAGGTCACGCATTTGACGCGGCTCGTCGACGACTTGCTGGACGTGTCGCGTATCGCTCGCGGTAAGGTGGAACTCAAAGAAGAGCTGATCGAACTTGCGGAAGTCGTCGCCAAGGCGATCGAAATGACGAGTCCATTGCTCGAACAGCGGACGCACATCCTCGATCTCGACGTGCCGAGAAGCGGATTGCCGCTATGCGGCGACGCGACGCGACTCAGTCAAGTCGTGTCCAATCTGCTGACGAATGCGGCCAAGTACACGCCGGCAGGAGGACGCATCACGGTCCGCGGAACCGAGGAACAGGGCCAAGTGGTCCTGCGTGTCCGCGACACGGGCATTGGAATCGCGCCAGATGTGCTCCCGCATGTCTTCGACCTGTTCGTTCAGGAACGTCAGGCGCTGGATCGGTCCCAAGGGGGGCTCGGTCTCGGTCTCCCAATCGTGCGGAATCTGGTGGAGCATCATGGCGGCATTGTTTCGGCTTCCAGCGAGGGGCGAGGGGCTGGGAGCGAGTTCGTCGTCCGGCTGCCCAAGGCGGCTGTCACGGAACAGTCGCTGAGTCCTCACGTCGCGAACGACCAAGCCGGCGTCCCCGTTGAGGCCTCCGCTCAGGCTCTACGCGTGCTTGTTGTGGACGACAACGCAGACGCAGCTGACATGCTTGCCGCGGCACTGAGCGCGAAAGGTTATCAGACGCGCGTCGCGCACGACGGTCCGGCGGCGCTGCTCACCGCCGAGAAATTCCGTCCCGCCATCGCGTTCCTCGACCTGGGCTTGCCGGTGATGGATGGATACGAGTTGGCGACGCGGCTGCACGAGATCCCTGACCTACGTAACTTGAGGCTGATCGCTGTCACGGGATACGGGCAGGAATCGGATCGTCGCAAAACGCGGCAAGCAGGATTTCATCACCACCTCGTTAAACCAGTCGATCTGCAGGCAGTTGACGAGGTCCTCACTGGGATTGCAACAGAGAACATTGGCTTTGAGGAGGCGTGATTGCGACGACGGGGCGATCTCACGCGCTGCTCGGCCACGGTTTCGCTGGCTGCGCGCCCGAGCGCTGCCGCGTCGGTCTGATTGCTGGTGCGGCTTCGAGGCAATCGATGCTGCGCAGCTGAGAATCCGCGCGACTTGGAACCGTTCGCGTTGCTGATGGGACAGCTCGCCTACCACCGCTAGGAACACTCTGAGGGCGACGCTACTGCCGTTCTGCAATGCGGCGCGAATCGGAGAGGTCGTGGCAACCGGGAGGCCCAGGTGGCAGCGCTACGACGCCTTGGGCAGCCTCACCGTGAACGTCGTGCCCGCATCGGTCGACGAACTGACTTGGATGTCCCCGCCATGTGCCGATACGATGGCGCGTACGATGAACAGGCCGAGGCCGATGCTACCCTTCGCGGCCTCCCCACGGCCGCGAGCGAGCGGTTCAAACACGAACGGCAGCACATCCTCAGGAATTGGGGCGCCCCCGTTGTGGACGGCGAGCGTCACCGACTCGCCGTCTTCCTGTCCGGTGAGAGTGATCGGCGTTCCTCCCCCATGCTGTATCGCGTTGCCGACCAGATTCGTTACCACCTGGGTGAGGCGGTCGGCGTCCCATACGCCGCGTAGATCCCCGCTGGCGTCAAGTCGCAAGACTACGTCAGGTTGGCCGCCACGGATCTCCATCATCGCCTCCTCGCAGATCTGCTGAAGATCGGCGCGGCGTCGGTTCAGCGGAATTGATCCACCCAACCTGGCGCGGGTCAGGTCCAGGAGATCGCCGATCATTCGCTCCATGCGTTGCGCGCTGTTCATGATGCGCGCCGCAACACGGCTTCGCCGCTGCGGATTGTCCTCGGGCAAGGCCAGCAGCGCGGTCCCTGTGGTGATGGCCCCGAGGGGGGTGCGTAGATCGTGGCTGAGGACGCCGATGAATTGGTCGCGAAATAGGTCCGTCTGAACCGCGAAGCGATTCATGGACTCCGTCAGTGCCTCGTCAATGGCTTCATTGAATCGGCGGACGTCGGTGAGGTCCGATGCCCCGCTTTCCTCATAGAGCCGCAACACGGTGGCGCGAAGCGCGCGGAACTCCGCCAGCACCGACCGAAACGTGAAGCCGTGCTGAATGCGATCATCCGCGTGAAGCCTTCCAGAGGCTTCCATTATCTTGGCGGAGCCGCGGCCGTGCGACCTCAGAACCTGTTCGTCGCTGGTCTGCGGAATGCTCATGTCTTGGACAGCCGCGCTCAAGATCTCCTCGGCATGGTCGCGCAACTCCGCCTCGGTCATATCCGCGCCAGGCGGCATCAGCGTCTTGGCGAAGACCGCGAATTCGCTGATGATTTCTTCGTCGTGGTCGCGGATAAATGCGCGCAGGGACATGGTGGGCTCCTCCGTCCCTGAGCACTCGTGACGCAGCGGCACTCGGGGCGGACAACCAACCCTACCAGTGGAGCCGGAGAGGTGCAAAGGCGGGACACATTCTTCTGGAATCGCATACATCGAGGGCGACGGCCCTGATTCGGAAGTTCTCGGAGGACGCGGCGGCGCTGCATCGCGCCGGCGCCTGAGCGGCGTCCCCGATGGACTCGAGCTTCGAGTCGAAGCGTACCGAAGAACATCCTGACGTATTCGACAACCGAAGCTAAGAATTGTGTAGAAACTGTGTAAGGTCGCCCCGGAACCACCGATAAACAGCGACGTTTACGGGTTCACATCGAGAAGTATTGTGTGGCGGGAAGTCGTTGAATCGATTGCGCGAAGAGGTGCTTTAGTATCACTCGGTGAGCGTCGCCGGAGCCGTTTTCCAAGCGTGCTCATTCAACCACTCGGACATCTCTCCGTTTAGAATCAATCACTTGCGAGCGGTTCGCAACAGTGTAGCGCAAAACCCTCCTTCAAATCTTGCTGCCGTGCGATGTGATTTGGATTCAGCGGGTTACCGCAGCATGCCGGCGTGATCATCGATCGAATTGTGTAAGACCTCCTAATGTCGCTCGATCACTTACGGCGTTTCCGAATGTTCAACGTGGAGCTGGGTACGCCGCTCGGAAAGTGATCCACCTAACCGGTTAAGGGCGGTTCATTCTACGTGCTTCTGACCTGACGACACTAAAACTGACCCCCTCTTCCAGCCAGCGTGAGCCTGCCTGGGCCGGCGAGCGCCCCACTGTGTACCGCGAAGATGGACGTAGCTCGACGGCGCCAGGCGCCTCGACGGGATCACGACGGCTCTTCGCGCATGCGGCGCTTGCGCATGCGGTAGCTCTTGCCTTTGGTCGTGAGCACGGTCGCGTGGTGGGCCATCCGCCAGAAGCGGCTGGCGGGCAACTTCCCGCAGGCGTTCTCGCGCGTGAGCTTTATCAACACGGCGATGAATCTCACGTCATGGGAGGCGCCGGCAAGAGAACGCGCCGAAACTTGAGAGCGATCTGCGCCAATTTGTCCCGTGCCGAGCACCGGGGCAGGCGCTCGTTCGAACCGGGGGACGCCCTTCCCAATCGCAAGTCGTTCCAGGTCTGTGCTCTGGAGAATCCGCTGAGGGTCGTCATCTTTGAGGTTGTTGGTCCGCTGCTCACGCGACGGGCCGTGTTCGCGACCGGCGAAGCGAAGACCGTTCAATCGCCATTGTTGAAGCGAAATTTAGCGTGTCGATCTGAGCCGAGTTATCGGCTCAGGCTCTCGCACTCAGTCTGTGCTACGGAAGGTTGTCCAGGCAGCGGGATGCCCGCGCTCAGGAATGTCTCCGAACGCCACGGCGGAGGGGCGTTGAACTTGTAGCACCCGAGAATCAGAACGGGTGTCCCATGTTCAAGCACTTCCCAGCCCCGGGCGTCGAGCGTCCACCCCTGTCCCCACTCGAAGAGCCAACGGGCATCCCGCTCGAGCATCCGGACGCATGAGTGACTCGCGGGCCGGCCGGGCAAGGCATATTGGTGGAACGAGATCCCGCGCCGATTCTCGAAGTTGTAGTACCACGGCAAGAACCATGCGGAATTGACTGTGCTGTGTCTGCCGGGTGAACGCCAGTTGAGATGAAACAGGCCGGCCGGGGTCTGGCTCGCCTCTCTCCCCGTGATCACCGGACCCCAACGAACCTGACGACCGAACTCGTAGGCCGCGAAGGCCTGGGATGCCTGATCGACGACGAGCAGCTTGGAGTGGTTTGCGCCCCATGCATACTCCGTCGGGAACGGACTGTACGTCTGCAGGTCTGTGCTCCACACGTCAGGGACGATAAGCGTATCGATGCGAGATAGGTGGTCGGCGTCGGCACGGTTGAGCACTTCGAGGACCGAGATCTGGTCTTGATCGAACCGTTTCCGCGGATCCGGAGCGTCGTTGCGTAGCGGTTCCACGTGAACTCGAAGCGCAGCCTGAGAAGCGAGAGGGGCCTGTGCGAAAAGCGATGCGAGCAGAACAAGTGTACCCATCCTGAGCTGTAGCGCCCTGAGTCCCGCAGTCGCTGTCCAATTTGTCATTTGTCGCCTCGAACGGGAGCGCCAGACGCGCGCTCAGGCCAAATCGACAGCAGGATCGCCGACGGACGAGCGAACCTGATGTTCAGTTCACCGGCTTGGAACTCGAGGCGAGGCGGCTGAGAATCAGGCGCGAACGGGAGATCCTCCGTCGTAAACAACAGCTGGCTCAGCGACACATCCAGTCCGATCAGACATTCGTCATCGCCGAGGCGAACCTCTGAAGAGCCGTTCATCTGGATGATCGCTACGAGCGTCGGTCCCTCCTCCGCATCCTGGCGCAGCAACAGCGTGCTCTCAGACAGAGCAAAGGCAGCAAACCTTTCGCAGCGAACCGCCGGTTCCTGCCGGCGGAGCGCCAGCAGTCGCTGGTACAGGCGCAGCGTCGACGCGTGTGGTTCACTCATCGACTCAGACCAATCGAGGTGGCTAGCAAGGAATGTGGTCTCGTCTTGCGGATCCGGAATACGTTCGCGTGCTGACGCGTCCGAGAATCCGGAGAATTGGCTGAACTCGTTGCGGCGGCCCTCAGTCACCAACCTCCCCAATTCTTCGGGATGGTCCGTGAAGTAGAGGAAAGGCGTGTTGGCTGCTCATTCCTGGCCCATGAACAGCAATGGCGTCGCAGGTGCGCTCAGCAGCAGCACGCTGGCCGCGCGATAGGCGGCGAGCTCGATGTGATGGTGGATCCGGTCACCTAACGCCCGATTGCCGATCTGATCATGGTTCTGAATGCAGAAGACAAATCGTCGTGGAGGGATGCCGGTCGGATCCGTGCCGCGATGTTCGTGGAGGTATTGGGAGTATTGCCCCGTGAAGTGCCAGCCTTGGTTGAGCGTTTTGGCGAGATTCGACATCGACCCGGTGTAATCGCGGTATACCCTTCGTTGTCTCCCGCCAACGCAACGCGCACCTTGTGGTGAAAGTCGTCTGCCCATACGCCGTCGAGCCCCCACCCGCCCTCGCCCTCCGGGCGAATCATGCGAGCAAGGTTTCGGTGATCCTCGGCGATGACGTACACAGGTCGCGCTACGGATTCTTTCACACGCGCCGAGAGCTGTGCCACGAAGTGGCGCGGGTCGGTGTCGATGATGGCATGCGTCGCATCCAGCCGCAGGCCGTCGATGTGGTACTCGTGCACCCAGTGCAGGGCGTTCTCGATGAAGAACTGGCGCACCATCGAGCTCTTCGGACCATCGAAGTTCAGCCCCTTGCCCCACGGGTTCGTATGGATGTCCGAGAAGTAGTACGGACTGAACACTGAAAGATAGTTCCCTTCCGGGCCGAGATGGTTGTAGACGACATCGAGGAAAACGGCGACACCGAAGGCGTGCGCCTCGTTCACCAGCCGGCGCAGGTCGTCGGGCATGCCGTAACAGCGAGCAGGTGCGAACAGATCGACGCCGTCATATCCCCAGTTCCTGGCGCCAGGGAAGTCGGCCACCGGCATCAGTTCAATCGCCGTGACTCCGAGTCGAGCCAGGTACGGCAGCCGTTGTGACGCCGCGGAGAAGGTGCCCTCTGGCGTAAAGGTGCCGACGTGAAGTTCGTACAGCACGAGATCGTGGCGCGGAATACCTGTCCAGCCGCCGTCGGTCCACGTGAATCCCTGCGGATCGACGATCTCCGATGGGCCGTGAACTCCTTCAGGTTGAAAACGGGACGCCGGATCGGGGAACGCCCTGCCGTCATCGAGTTCGAATCGATAACGGTGCCCGGCCCGGGCGCCGGTGACCAGCGCTCCGAACGTGCCGTCGACGAACCTCTCAAGCGACACCGCTTCCGGCCCGGGCGGTTCAAAGACGACGCGCATCGCCTTCGCTTCCGGGGCCCAGACGCGAAATCGGACACCGCGCGGCTCCAGCCAGGCTCCGAGTGTTGGCCTCCACTCGTGCTGCATCAGAGCGCCATGCGACCCCCCAAACGCGATGCGTTTCCGCCGCAGACAGTCACTTCGTGATGATTGATGGTCGACGATGCCTGGTCTTGATCTTGCGCGCTTGCTCCGGTGAGGTCCAGCAGGCGTTGGTGATGCCTGGAATAGTTGTAGCTGGTGATGTCTTTCGCGCTTCGGAACATCGTTCCCTCCTCACCGAAGAGCATACAGCTCGTCGTTGTCCGGCGCGACGCGTCGTTTTGAGTTCACGCCTCTCGCCAACCCACACGACCGCGGACATCATCGATGGGCACGCGTGGCCGGCGCGACCGCAGAGCCGCGAGGCCAGCGACCTCCGCCTCGTAAGCCGCCAATTCGCGGGACAGGCTGAATTGCCACATCTTGATACAGTGTGGCGCAGGAACTCGACGGGTTGGCGCCCTCGTTATAGCCGGGGAGGGTCGGCGGCTCGCCATTCATGAAGTCGAATGTTCGCTGCGCGACGTGTCCTCAGCCCAAGCGCTGCAAAGGTCCTTGATCGCGAGCGGTTCCCGTTTTCATCAACTACGTGCACAATTTGCAGATCGAAGTGATCGGCGAGACAAGTGACACTTCGAGGCGCGCGTTGTTTGGCTTCGGCGGCCCGCACGTCGCGTTGACGAGCCTAAGAAGGAACTCATGAAAGCGGTTGTCCACAATACCTACGGTTCGCTCGACCTCCTCTCGGTCAGGGAGATCTCTCAGCCCGCCGTAAACAGCGACGAAGTCCTGATACGCGTTCACGCAGCCGGCCTGCATGTGGGTGACTGTTTTGCCGTGCGAGGCTCGCCGTTCGCTGTGCGTCTGGTGACGGGTGTGCTGAAGCCCAAGCGGGGCATTCCTGGGTTCGACGTCGCCGGCGAGATCGAACGGGTGGGGAGCCGCGTGACACGATTCCGGCCGGGGAACGGGGTGTTCGGCACGTGTCAGGGCTCGTGTGCCGAGTACGTGTCTACGAGCGAAGCCACGCTGGTCAGCAAGCCCGGCGACCTAACGTTTGTGGAAGCGGCCGCCTTACCAACCTCGGGCCTCGCCGCCCTCCACGCGCTTCGCGACGTGGGAAAGGTCCAGCCAGGGCAGAAAGTCCTGATCAACGGCGCGTCGGGTGGCGTGGGCACATTCGCCGTGCAGATCGCCAAAGCGCTTGGCGCGGAAGTGACCGGAGTCTGTAGCACGACGAACACGGATATGCTCCGTTCGATCGGTGCGGACCATGTGATCGACTACACGCGCGACGATTTCACACGTGGCACCACGCGCTACGATCTCATCTTCGACAACGTCGAGAACCGGCCCCTGTCGGAGTGCCGACGTGTGCTCACCTCCGACGGCACGTTGATCCTCAACAGCGGGACGGGCGCGCACGGCGTCGACATGCTGATTCGCCTTGTGAAGCCGCTCGTCCTGTCTCCGTTCGTTCGCCAGCGTCTGCGCCGGTACCTATCGACGCCGAACCACGCGGACCTCGAAATCTTGAAGAGACTCGTCGAATCCAAGAAGCTCCGACCGGTCATCGACCGCACCTACCCGCTACACGACACTCCTGCCGCGCTGCGCTACATTGAAGGCGGACACGTTCGAGGAAAGGTCGTCGTCACGGTTTAGATCTCAGTCGATCCGGCGTAGCGCCGCCCGTCAACGCGCTTCGGAGTGGCTCGGTTCTGCTCGCCAGCTTCGTTGTCCAAGTGTGCTCAATCGACCACTCTGACATCGCTCTGTTTTGGAATCAACAACTGGCGAGTGCCTGCAAACTGATTATCGCACCCGCCGGAATTGATGCGAGCGTCGAGTTCGATCCCGTTGTATTCAGCGTCTTGCAGACGTGCCAAATCGTTGGACGTGGAAAATCGTGTAAGACCTCTCAATGTCGTCCGATCACTTACTTGCGCGGCTGCCAGTACATTGAGGAGGCTCAAGCACGCCAGACCCGGCAGAACGATTGAGGCAAAAAGGCTGCTCTCCATTCGTCCGTCCGAAGGCGACACTGATGAAGTGCGCTCCGACGGTTGACGCGCGCTTCTCCTCTTCGAGGATGGCAGTTCAGTTACGCACCACTGGCTGCCGAACGCGGGGCGACGACGAACCCATAGAGCAGCAGGGCGACGCCAACTGCAGTCGGCACGGCGGCACCGAGATAGAGCCCGGAGCCGGGAACCAGCCCATACAACAGCGTCCCCACCCCGATGCCGCTGGCCGTCACGATCAGGCCGCTCAACTTATAGCCCTCGATCTGCTTCTGTCGACGACGCTCCTGATCCTGCACGGGATCCCCACTCGCTTCAACGCCAGTGACCGCGGAACGCGGCGCGACGACGAATCCATAGAGGAGCAGGGCGACACCGATTGCGGCCGGCAGGGCTGCAACCAGGTAGACTCCGTAGCTGGGAACCAGCCCGTACAAGAGCGCACCCGCGCCGATGCCACTAGCCGTCACGATCAGACCGGCCAATCGGAAGCCCTCGATCTGCTTTTGTCGACGGCGCTCCTCATCCTGGACGCGTTTCCCGCCCGCGTCAGCACCAGTGACACCCGAATCGGTACCTTGGCGCGCCGCGTCGGCCGGCGGCGCGGCCAGTGCCTGCCCGATTTCGATCCGCGCCTCTCCAATGTCGCGTAGGCGTTCCTTCGAGTCCCGTTCCAGGCACCGGCGCACCAGGCGGCGCACAGCAGGCGGCATCGATCCAGGCAGGGCCTCGAAATCAGGCGACGGCTTCAGGTGTTTCGCGACGCTGGCCGCAACAGTCTCGCCGGGAAACGCCGGTTCACCCGTCAGCATTTCTTAGACCACACAGCCGAACGCCCAGATGTCGGTACGCTTGTCGACGACGGTGCCTCGAGCCTGCTCGGGGCTCATGTAGGCTGCGGTCCCGAGCACCGTTCCGACCCGCGTCATCGAGGGCGACGTCATCGTCGGCGAGTTGGCGACATCACCAGAGACCGAGGCAGGCTCCATCGCCTTCGCCAGCCCGAAATCGAGCACCTTCACGGTGTTTCCGTCTCTGACCTTCACGTTCGCCGGCTTCAAGTCGCGGTGGACGATTCCCTGCTCGTGCGCCGCCTCCAGTGCCTCGGCGATCTGCTTCTGGAAAGCGCCTCGTCGACGGGAATCGGGCCGTTGGCGATCCGATCCGCCAGGCTTGGTCCCTCGACCAGTTCCATGACGAGAGCCATGATCCCGTCGACCTCCTCCAGGCCGTAGAGGTGCGCGATGTTGGGATGGTTCAACGCGGCCTGAAGCTCAGCTTCCTGCCGGAAGCGACCCACCCGTTGTGGGTCTGTCGCGACGGCTTCCGGCAGCACCTTGATCGCAACCTGCCGCTTCAGGCGGGTGTCGTTGGCCCGATACACCTCTCCCATGCCTCCGGCGCCAATCTGCGCGGTGATTTCATACGCCAAGGCCGGTGCCAGGTGAGAGGGTCATGGTGTTCTTCTCCAGATGAACGAGCAGGAACGAGCCGCGTGTAACGAATCGAGCCGCTCCGTGGGTCTGCACCGCCTCGGGGTTCTCGGGAGCGGTTAATCTCAGCGAAGTCCGCATTCACACTCTTCAGCGTTACCAGAATCCCGCTCTCGGCCGCTGATCCCGATTGCCGGCCGCACCCTAACCAACATGACGACCGCAATTTCTCGACGCTGCGCACCAGCGGATCGATGTTCATTTCGTCCTCGTCCTCGTCCATGAACTGGAACAGGATGACGCGATCGGCAGAAGATGACGTGATTGGCGCCCACCCCCTGTGCAAGGTCGTCGGGCGTGCCGTAGCAGCGAGCAGGCGCGAACAGATAAGAATGCGGCGAGGGTCGTTCAGCTCGCGTGCGGGCGCTCAGGCGAGATCGAACCCGAATCCGTCGACGTGCATCTCCAAGGCCCAATCGCGCAGGCTGTCCAAGACCGGTCGACCAATATCGAAGGCTCCGATTCGCGGCGTTCCTCGTGATCGTGGCCGCATTCATCTCTTTTTAAGAACATCGGCCATATCGATCACACCAGGCGGCGGACGGACTGCCTGGTAGGTAACTTGTCGCTGTAAAACACCCCAAGCCTGAACACCGCCCAGAGCACGCCCGTTGCAGCAGTCGCAACCAGCATCAGGACAAAGTCCGGCTGGTAAAGAGAGAACGTCCTTATCCAAACGCCGAAGAGGTGCGGGATGAGATAGAGAGCGGTCCAGGCCAAAGCGAGCGTCATGACGAGCGGAAACCACAGGCTGAAAGCGCCAAATGCGCCGGACTTGGCGCGAAGTCCGGCCCGGTGAAGCCACGCCCCAACGATGCCGATCACGAATAGCAGGGGCAAAAGCGCAAACGTCAGGAACAAGGATTTTCGGCCCCAGCTGCTCCCACTGCCGTCGTCGTCGAGGCCGAGGGCTCTCGCCCTGACGCCGCTGAAGAGTCGCGCGGCTTCTCCAAATCCAATGCCACTGTTTGCATTGACGAGGATGACAACGCCTCTCCGTTCCGACGGCACCAGGACAGCGAGCGTCTCGACCCCGGGGGTGAGGCCCGAATGATAGACAGCGCCGTTCGCGTTATCGATGAACCAGCCGAAGCCATAAGAGGGAGACGTGGCGCTGGCCGGGCGCAGCATCATGGCTTTGCTCTCTGCGCGGATGACGTCGTCCTGCCCGTTCATCATCACGGCAAGATACAAGGCCATGTCCGAGGCGGTGGCGACGACGCCGCCCGCCGGCGCGTTGACACGATTTGTCGTGATGTCGCTAAGCGCTCGCTTGGAACCGAACCAGGGCTGATGTCCGACCGCCATTGCGTCGTGGCTCTGCCCGTCGGAGACGAAGCTCTCATCCATGCCGATGGGTTTGAGGATTTCAGCTTCGATATAGCGGGCGAAATCCTGGCCGCTCACTTGTTCGATGACGGCGCCCAGTATCTGGTAGTTCGCGTTCGAGTATTGCCAACGCGCGCCCGGGGCGTCGGGCGGAGACCATTCGGCGATGCGCGCTACCTGGCGCTGAAGTCCATCCCCACTCACGGCCCGGTCAATCTGGATGTCATTGCCCTGCTTGGTTGAGAAGCCGCTGGTGTGGCTGAGCAATTGCCGAATGGTGATAGCGCCCGAGGGACGGTCCTTGAAGGCATCCAGATAGCGCGAAACCGGAGCGCCTAGTTCGATTTTCCCGGCTTCGGCCAGCTTCATCACCGCCATAGCTGTGAAGCTTTTCGAGATGGAGCCTATCAGGAACGGCGTATCGGCCGTCACCGGCCTGCCGCTTCCGACCAGGACGTCTCCATGGCCGCGCGAAACAGACTCGCCGTCCTTCACCACTGCATAGGCGAGGCCCGGCGCTCCTGAGATCGGTAGCTCGGTGGCGATGAACTTGTCGATCGATCCGGAAGACCCGCGCGCTAGTGCGGTGCTCGCAAGTCCAATTGCGAGTAGACCTAAAACAAGGCGCATCGTCCCACCCCTTCTGCACGACTGTGTCGTTGGCCCAGTCCTATGGTACCCTTAAAATTAGTTTGAACTCAAAATAATAGACAATCGCGTGACGGCGTGTCGGCGCAGCTGCCGATCGTCATGTCTGAATAGCGGACAGGGGCCACGGCGGCAGAAGTGGCCGATGATTGACTTCGGCGGTCAACGCGCATCACCTAATGACTGACGATGGTGGTGGCAAGCGCAACAAAAACGACCGCCAACACACTAATCCACAACCAGCGTTGGACGCGGTACACGACGACCATGTCGTTGAGAGCGACGATCAAATTGTGGATGTCGTTGCCGCGCGTGAACGCGATCCGTCGAAAGTGTTTAGCTGCCCGGTAGAGTTGCCCTGCCATGACAACGATCGCGATGTCCAAAGGCGCCAGAATCGCACTTGCGACGAGACTCGATCTCGCGAGCACGATAGCGGCTGCTCCCACGACGATGCTCAGGAGCAGCATGGCGCCAGCCACAAACATCATCGCGGTCGCGAGGCTGGAGAACGTAGCGTTCTGAGCGTCGTCGAATTCGTACCGGCGTTGCTCAATGGGCGTCGACATAGTGTGCTTCAGGCTCACGGAAACGCGCACTCTCGCGACGACAAATCCAACAGCGTAAGACAATCAGCGTGCGGCGCTGGCCGATTCAACGTCTCGCGACGAATCCTGTGTCTGGTAGGCAAGGGTTCCGCACACTGCATCCGCGGTTGTGAAGCAACCCGACAGTCGGTGGAGCGACGATCTGACATAGGGGAACCCGTGGCCTGACGTCACCGGCGTTTGTCTCGGCGCGCCTGCTGGCGCTTGCCGCGGGACGCCGTATGCGCCTGGCGGCGCTTGACATGGGCAGTCTGAAGGCTCCGACTCTTTGCCGAAACCTGGCCAGCACCAGGCTTGGTCGCGTTTGGACGCTTGGCCCGATCTTTTTTCCTACTCGCAGGTGTGTTGACCTCAGTAGGCGTTTGTGCCGAACGTCCACCAGCGATAGCGAGTTTCGAGGGCTTCCGGGCAATCTTCTTCGCTCGCGTAACGACGTTCTTCGTCGTTCGCTTGGCTCGGTCGATCGTCTTCGCAACCCGCCGACGAGCGCGGCGTACGATCTTTTGCGCACGCCGGGCCACGTCCTTTGATTTCGTGGCCACGGCTGCCGAACCAGCACGAGCCTGTGAGATCCGTCAAGGCCTCTTGACCTGCCGTCATTGCCTCGCCAGCCTCCGCGACCGGATGCGGGTGTCGGGACCGAAATGCGTCGATCGTTGCCGCGGCCTGACCCGAGGCCCGGCCGACGATTTCCGCAGCCGCAGTGACGCTAGATGTCGACGGTTCTCGACGCTTTGCCATGAGGACTCCTTGAGTGCGTCGAGTATACCCTTCGGTTCGCTGCCCTCGACCCGCGATCAGTGAGAGCGACGTGGTCGTTTTCGCGGCAGTCGTAGTTCGACGAACGTGACAACGCCACATGCGCGGCGATGGTTCGCTTCATTTAATCAAGCCTTGTGGGCTCCAAGGGTGGTGAGACTGCGATGGCCGCTTCGATCGCCTCAATCGCGCGGGCGATCAGACTGTGCGCCTCACCCGCCTCCGAGTCCCGGAGCCTCGCTCGCAGCCCCTGCAACACGACCGACACGGCGAGGTCGAAAGGCGGCAGCTCGAGCGCATCTCTTGCCGCCAAGACATCCCGCAGACCGCTCTTCTCACCGGTCGTCATTCCCTCGGCGGCCGCCGTCGCCAACTGTCTGGCGTCTTGCTCGAGGCTCTCGAGCGCCCGCACTTTATCGGCCTTCGAGAGTTCCGGGTCGACGATCACCTCGGAAGGATTCGCGAAGTGCACGTGCGGATGCTCGACCTTCGCTTCCACGACCGTGTCGGACGCGTTTGACGCGAGAGCGGGGCGCGGAGAGCCGCTGGAACCGCTGGTGGTTGGTCCGTCCATCATGACCCTATCCCTCCTTTTCGACGTGGGGACGAGCGAGGTTTCGCTTTGGTATTGAGATACTACGCTACTTGGATTCGAGCCGCCGCCGCATTCGTGCCGGTACGACTCGTTTGACCATTTCGCTCGGCGGAACCACGTTGTAGCACCGCCGGCCTTCAGGTGGAATCCGCCAGTTGCAGCAGATTCCACCCCCTTTCGCACGGCTGGCGGTTCTCGCGGAATCTCGTTGCCGATCGTTCGGTCATCCGATAGAGTTGGTGTTCCGCTCTCCACATCTCGTCCGCGGCCACGGCGTACAGTACGAGGAAACAACATGGCTGACGGCCTGCGTCTTGACGACATGCGATCGTGGACCACCACCGCCATCCGGTCCACCCGAATCGCGCGCTCGGGGGATCTGGACCTTCTGTCGCACAGAATTCGAAGCGAATTCCAGGAGATGCCTGGTACATGTCTGACCCTCGCGCAGGCCATCCGGCTGTTTGGCATTCCACCAGACGTCGGTCTCTGCGTCCTGCGTCAGTTGGTCGACGAAGGTCTCCTGCAGCTGACGGTCGAGGAACGATATCGTCTCAGGTCCTCAGCCGCGTAAACCAGATGGCTCGAGCGAATCGACGCGCGGCCGGCGAGCGAACAGCCAGGAAGCCTGCGCCGGACGAGATTGCGCGAAAGGCCTTCGACATCTATGTGGCGCGAGGCGGTGAGCACGGCCACGATCTCGAGGATTGGCTGAAGGCGGAGTCTGAGCTGCTGGCGGAGCTCGTCTCTCGCCGTCGGCCCCGAGCCGATTGATCCACGTGTTTCGCGCCTCCTTTCCATGCTAGATCGACTGCGCGTCCACGCTGAACGGACACGCGCCAGCCTGTTCTTCGTACCCGCGCTGTTTGTAGGCGTGGCGATGGCGGTCGCCGGCGTGATGCTGCAGGTCGATGTGTCGCTCAGCGAGAGAAGCGCTCAGCTCCCAACGTTTCTCCAGACCACTCCTGACAGCGCGAGAAATCTCCTGAGTACCGTGGCCTCGGCGACGATCACCGTCGCGGGCGTCGTGTTCGCCATCACGTTGGTGTCCATTCAGCTCGCCGCCAGCCAGTTCTCTCCGCGCGTCATTCCAGGATTCTTGCGTGATTCCCGCCAGCAACGCGTCATGGGTCTGGCGGTCGGCACCTTCACGTACTGCCTCGTCGTGCTCCGCGCGGTTCGCGGCTCAAGTGAGCCGGGCCTCCTCTTCGTCCCGCACGTGTCCAGCGCGTTGTCGCTCGTCCTCGCGATCGTGACGATCATTGCGCTTGTCGCCTTCCTGGATCGTAGCGCTCGAACCATGCAGGTGGGTCACATCATTCATCACCTGACGGATGAAACGACGGCACGCGTACGCGACCTGTACCCGTACCAGGCGGGGAAGACACCACCCGCCGCGTCAGCAGAGACGGCGTTCCCGTCAGGAGGCAAGACGCTGCAAGCCATCGCCAGCGGCTGGGTGTGCCACATCGATACCGACGCGCTGCTTCGGCTCACGCCGACAGGCGGTGTCATGCGGCTCGATCTTCGCAATGGATCGTTTGTCGCTCAGGGGCAGACGATCGGCGCCATCTGGCCGGCACCGGACGAGCCTGAGACACTAAACACTGCCGTGGATCACGCGATCGTCCTTGGAGACTCGAGAATCCTGTTGAAGGACGCCGCGTTTGGCATTCGACAACTGGTGGATATCGGCCTGAGGGCGCTCTCGCCAGGCATCAATGATCCAACGACCGCGTACGACGTGATTGCCCATCTTGGCATGGTCATACGCGAGCTGCTCTGGCGCGACCTGATGCCGGCGGTCCGAGCGTTGGACGATCGTCGGCTTGTGATGGCGGCCGATCTGTCACATGACGACTACGTCAATCGCGCCTTCGATCAGATTCGGCTCGCGGGAGCCGCGCAGTCCGCGATCGCGGCCATTCTGATGCAAACCCTTGGGTCGATCGCGTTCGATCTCGATCGGGACGGTCTGTCGGATCGCTCGGCGGCGGTCCGCCGACAAGGGACGCTCGCGCTCGCGACCTTCGAGGCTGGCGTCCCTCTTCCGCAGGACCTCGAGCGAGTGCGGGCGTTGGCAGCACGACACGGGTTCGGCCGTTAGTGATCCCACGATGAACCATGACGGTAGCGGGTATGAACGGTCTGGTGCAGGGCGCAATTCGCGGCCACGCGGCCGAACGACTCCGGCGCTCCTTCGGAACGAGCAACAGCGACACAACGCGCGTCCACATCGTTGATGCGTAAGAGCGCGCGCCGCCGCCACATACTGGTGGCGCGTCATCAAGGCGACGATCAAGGAGATCGACGAGGATCGTTGTCTCGATCTCGCCGCTCAGCTCGCGTTCTATTTCTTGCTCGCACTGTTTCCGGCGCTCCTCGTGCTCGTCTCGCTGCTGGGGTACTTACCGGTTGAACACGCCACTGCGGATCTGCTGGCGCTGATGCGACACGTCGCGCCGGCCGAAGTGGTTGACCTGCTCGCAGTTCAACGAGGAGAAATCCTCAGAGATGGACGCGCAGGCCTTGCCACGGTGGGTATGGTAGGCGCGTTCTGGAGCAGTTCAGTGGCGATGCTCGCCATCATCAAGGCGTTAAACCAGACCTATCGGGTGGCCGAATGGCGCCCCTGGTGGAAGCGGCGGTTGCTCGCCATTGTTCTGACGCTCGCCTTCGGCCTGTCTCATGACGATCGCGCTGCTGCTGATCCTCGCGGGTCCTGATGCCGTGAAGAGTGTCGCCAGCCTCGTAGGGATCGACGGCGTCATCGCATCGGGGTGGCTGATCGTCCGGTGGCCCGCGATGGTCGCGCTGGTTGTCATCGGGATTGACGTCGTCTACTACTTTGCCCCGAATCGGGTCGTGCGCTGGTCGTGGACGACGCCCGGATCGCTGGTCGCGACAGGGTTGTGGATCGGCAGTTCTTTGCTGTTTCGGTTGTACGTGACGCACATGGGTACGTATAGCGTGACCTATGGCGCCATTGGCGGGGTGATTGTGGCACTCCTCTGGCTGTATATGTCTAGCTTCGCGATCCTTGTCGGCGCGGAGGTGAACAGCGTCATCGCCGATCTCGCGCGTCAGGACTTCGAAGACCCGGCGCAGGGCCATGTGTCTTCAAGCCATCCACACACAGGACACTCCGGTCCACACTACTAGGAGGGATTTCCTGTTGGATAGCCCAGTGCGCGCCGCAATTGCTGTTCGTGTTCTCGCAGGGTGATCTCGAGGTGCGCATCCGTGCCCGCGATGGCGGTGGTGACCTGGTCGCGACTCTTCAGGATGATGTTCAGGGCGGCGGTTGCTTCCGCGCCGGCGCGAGATGCCTCCTCGCGAACCGCGTCGAAATACGCCGATGACAGCGTGGCGGCTTCTCCATAATTCTTGGCTCGGACCGCATCGGACAACCGGAGCAATTGGCCAAGGACCTGACCGAGCCGGATGCGCTCCTCCGCGACGGCGAGCTGGTTCTGCAGCGCCCCGACCAAGGCCTGGGATGCCGTCAGTTGCTGATGTTGTGGCCAAAAGCCACCGACAAACGCGAGCACGATGAGCGTAGCGCCGATGCCGAACCAGAATCTCTTCACCGTGTCCTCCTGTGGTCTGTCATAGTCCAGTTGACTGGCGATCCGTCTGCAACGGTGGCTTGTTCGGGCGTTCCTCGCGATGGTCGTCCTCGTCGCCCTGTCGGCGGCGGGCATCGCGTGGTTGAACCGTTCCCTGACGACGGTGATACCGACGGTGCCCGCGCCTGACTTGACAGAGATGTTCTTCGATCGAACCCCGGTGACCGTTACGTTCACAGTCGCCGGCCAGCCGTTGGAGTGGCGGACCACCGCAGACGACGTCCGCGGCAACCTGACGCTGTGGCGGCGCCTTCATCTCGCCGAGTGGAACCAGGTCCCAGAGCCGCTACGCCAACAGGGCTTGGACAACATGTTGGCACGGTACCGGCCGATCTTGATGAGCCCTGACCACTGGGACGCCATGACGGCCGATGACTGGGACGACGTGCCGCAGCCGATGCGGACGCTGGCCTATCGGCAGATGATGGCCTATTGGGCCGGCTACTATGACGTGGGGCGCGCGTACGGCCTTCCTCCCCGCCTCGTGTCCAACACGCTGTCGGCCATCGTGATGAGCGAGTCGTGGTTCGACCATCGCGCGGTAGGCATCAATCGCGACGGCAGCCGAGACATCGGACTCGGCGGCGCGTCAGAGTACGCCCGCCGCCGTCTCCGCGAATTGTATGACGTTGGGGTTGTCGATGTTCGATTGGAGGAAGAAATGTACGACAACCCTTGGATGTCAACGCGGTTCGTTGCGCTGTGGATGTTCCTTATGCTCGACGAGGCAGGGGGCGATTTGGATCTTGCGGTCCGCGCCTATCACCGCGGTATCGGCGATGCCAACGACGAATTCGGCACGCTGTACTTGACCACCGTACGCCGCCGCCTCTCGGTCTTCATCCGCAACCAGACTCCGCCGCCGGCCTGGGACTATGTCTGGCGTAAGGGACGCGACCTCGAGCAGGAGGAGTGGCCGTGGCTGTCTGATGCTGCTCGCCGCCGCGAGCGAGTTGAGTCGACGACGCGCTCACCCTCGACCAGTCGATCGTCATCGCGCTCCGATCGCCAATGACGTTCGCCAAACGAACGGGATCAAAGAGAGGCGTCCATCCATGGAGACGAGCAGTTCCTACCGCCCAGTAAATCCACTGCGATCCGCACGAGCGGCAGCATTGCGCTGGTCGAACTCGCAGCTCAGTGTTTGAAAAGCCCTGCGAGTACCAGACCCATTGCTACGGAAAAGGTGATCGCAACTACTGTCCAAGTGCGATCAAAATGACTGATCAGCCCTGAACGCCACACCGTTACGACCGCACCTGCGAGGAGAGTGAAGTAGAGTGCAAGGTAGACCGTCAGCACTCGGCGCATGATTCTTCGCCGTGTGCGCGATTGGTCGTCGACGGTGGGTGGTTCGCCGAGTGTCATTCTCGTGGAGTCCGCGCGAACAGCAGTCCGAGCGCGAGAATCTGTTGCTGCCTGTCGTTGTTCAAGATGTTGCTCATGACGCTGACTGACACGCGTTCCTCGCTGACGTCAACGTCTCGATCGCTATCGGGAATAGCCGGTTTTCAGCTGTTGATCAAGGCCGGTTTGCGTGTCCGAGGACGACCCCCATTGGAAACCCGTCATCGAGACTGACAACCGGGGTGCGGAACCCGTTCTTCATATCCACATACGTCAGGACGTCATGTAGCCTGGGGCAATCCACTCGTGGGCCGAATGTCACGCCTCGTCAATTGCGCGATTCACTTCTCAAGCATGGTTTTGGTCAGTCTGAGTGCCGCCAATACGCCACTCTGTGCCTCGTTCTGGACGCGGTTACGAATGAAGAAGCCGGTGAATCCGCTCAACCCGTCTGATCGGCTTCGGTTCACCATCACAAACCAAAACCCCGTGCCGCGTGACGGATCCGGAACGAGCACTCGCAACTCGAGTGCCGTCCAGAAATAGTGACTGGCATACAGCATCTTGGATGCGACGATGGTGTCCTGCTTGCCCTCTCGAATCACCAGATGATTGATCCGGATCGTCGGCTTCAGCCCAAACTGCGCCTCCTGCCAGTACAGAAAGGACGTAGAGTCAGGGAGAGACGCCTTCGGGTATCGAAGGAGGTATCGCCGCATGTTCGGCCAGTAGTCGGTCAGCGAGGGCATCTCGCCGACCATCGCGCCGAACTCCCGTCCCACGAACGTCGGCCGAGAGCCGTCTCGATACACCGCCAGCCGGTCGTTACCGCCCTCCAGGTAACCCAATACATATTGGTGGGCGAATCCCCGCATGATGGTGTTGGCGACGCGAGGCGCCTCGGCGCTGTTCCAGTCAACCTCGGCTCGAAGGGATAACAGGGGGCGCTCGCCCAGTTTCAGTTCGCAGTCCCCGACTCGGCACGTGCGGAGATCCGACAGATCCTCGTCGGGAAGGCGGAGTTCAGCGAAGTCTTCGAGCCTCGGTGGCGTGCTGATCCGCTTGGTCACTCTGAACGCACCGCCCTGTTCGAAATTCTCGATATCCGTGACCGCCTCCACGTACCTGCGGATCGGCGCAGCGATCCACACCGCCCCAAACACCGCCACCTCCTTGCTCTCGTCGGCATCGAGCAGCTTGGTGATCGGCTCCCCGCCCAGCAAGATTGCGCGATCGTCTGACGAGGGTCGAACGACCCTCGTTAGGTAGCTGTCCAGTTTCGATGGGAGCCTGACTGCTGACGCTCGTTGAGACGTCTCTGCAGAGGGGGTTATGAGAAAGGCAGAAAAAGCGGCGGCCGCGCAAGTGGCCCGAAGTCGAGGCGCACGCGAATTCTCAAAAACCACCATCTCAAAGTCACTCCGTTCGGTGCCCGTGCAATGAGACGAGCCGCATCAACTGAACCACGCCGATGAGGATCGATTACCGGATCTCCACGCGATCGAAGCCAAGACCCTGTAGAAATGTGAGCAGCGTTGCGCGTGCGTTCCTTGCCGCGGTCTGCAGGATTCCGCCGTCAAGTGCCGCCTGTCGGATTTGGCGTTCCGCTTCCTTCCGAACGTCCGATTCCAGGTTTGGATCGGGTCGGGTGAACAACCCCGTTTCGCGTGAATATACGCGCGTTCGCTCGTTGTCGATCCGGCTCGAAAGAATCTCAGCAGGCGGTATCCCGATCAGAACGCTTCGCCCGGTCACCTCAATCTGCGCTGCCTCAATCTTCCCGAGATCGACACCGGCCGTCACCTCGCCGTATACGATCAGCAGCAATCGATCTCCAGCTAGGAGCCTCGGCAGATAGCGGCTTTCTTGGCCGCCCGCAATGATCTTGTCCATGCCATAGACAACGGTTTCCAAACGCTGAAGCTGCTGGATCCGTTGAACGACCGCTGGACGGGAAGTGTCGATGCGAGCACTGGTACCGCGGGCAATCCACCATGCCAAGCCAGCGAGAAGAGTCGCGAGAGCCAATCCCAACAGGAAGCCGAAAGCCGTCGAACCGGTTCTCCGCAACAGCGAGACGTGCGCCGCGTGCCTTTCCGCGGTGGGCCCAGAGGGTGGTGTCGAAATGTCGGGTCCCACAGTGTTCAATATACGAGCTTCCAGGCTGAAAAGCGACGAGGCGCGACGAGAGTGAACGTGCAGGCTTCGGCGGAGGTTGGCCTGATCTGCAGCGCATGCCGCTTGGAGGGCCTCGATTCCCCCGACGATCAACATGTATGTCTCGGTCCTTCCTTTATCAGCGGAGGAACGAACGTCCAGTTCTGGATCGGCTGCTTGATACAGTATGTGATTGGCATCACGAACCTTCGAAGGCCCCAGACACGTACGACAGCGTATGTGCGAGCGTGATGTCTGCGATGCGCCTCCACTCGCCATTTAAGATCACACACGTCTCGACTAGCCTATAGCCTAGACTGCCGATCCGGGACAGCCGCGCGGCGGGAAATGGTAGGCGGGAGGGCGGAGTTCGGATTGGAGGGCCGCTGCAACTCCGCGCGAGCCTGGAGGAGTTGCAGGATGTGCTTTCGCCCGACGAGACCCTCGAACCTCCCCCTCGGACACTCCGACGGTCTGCACGCGCAGCTCATGCCAGTCGGCATCGGCCGGGCAGACAACCCGCCCAGCGTCTGTGCGACGCCGAAGTACGGCCATGGCGCAGGCAGTTGATGATCGACTGGCGGTTGCAATTGTTGACCCGAAGCTACAGGCTGGGATATGCGCGCGCTTGTCGTCAGCCCTGGCCAGCCCGAGTCCGCACGTCTCCTCGACGTTCCTGAACCGTCGTCCTCTGACGGCTCTGTTCTGGTGCAGACCATCGCGATCGGCATTTGCGGGACAGACATTGAGATTGCCGAGGGTCGCTACGGATGGCCACCGCCAGGACTCGACCACCTCATCATCGGCCACGAATCACAGGTCGGGTTCTGGGCGCCCCGAGTGAGTCTGGGCTGACTGCTGACGATCTCGTCGTTGGGATTGTCCGTCGTCCCGATCCCGTTCCGTGCAGCTATTGCGCCGTCGGCGAATGGGATATGTGCCGCAACGGGCGATATACCGAGCGCGGCATCAAGGAACGTGACGGGTACGGTTCGGAACGCTTTCGTCTGGAGCCGTCGTTCGCGGTCAAGGTCGACTCGACTCTCGGGCACCTGGGCGTTTTGCTCGAACCTGCGAGTGTCGTCGCCAAGGCGTGGGATCATGCGGAACGGATCGGCCAGCGATCATCAGCGTGGACGGCTCGCACCGTGCTCGTCACCGGGGCAGGTCCAATCGGACTGCTGGCGGCGATGATCGGTGTGCAGCGTGGGTTCGACGTGCACGTCTTTGATCGAATCACGGATGGACCCAAACCCGAGTTGACGCGAGCGCTCGGCGCCATCTACCACAGCGGCGACCTCTCGGCACTCGGCGGCTTGGAGCCAGACATCATCATCGAGTGCACGGGTGCGACGTCGGTTATTGCGGATGCGGTCTCCCGCACAGCGCCATCGGGCATCGTCTGCCTGGCGGGCGTCTCGTCCGGTGGACACACGATTCGCTTCGATCTCGGAGACATCAATCGTCGCATGGTGCTCGAGAACGACGTCGTCTTCGGTTCGGTCAACGCGAACCGGACCCACTATGAATTGGCCGCCGAAGCGCTCGCCGAGGCGGATCGCGGGTGGTTGTCGCGCCTCATCACGCGTCGGGTGAAGCTCGCAGATTGGGAGCAGGCTTTTGTCCGTCAGCCTCACGACATCAAAGTGATCCTCGATTTCGACGGGCACGCATGAGCACGCCGCTCGAGGACTATGCCCTGATCGGCGATTGCGGACGGCTGCCCTGGTTTCGCGGACGGGTTCGATCGATTGGCTCTGCTGGCCCCGATTCGACTCCGCCGCGTGCTTCGCTGCGCTCCTCGGCACGTCTGAGCATGGCCGATGGCTGATCGAAACCGCCGAGCCGGGCGCCTCGCGGACACGGTCGTACCGCGATCGTACGCTCGTTCTCCAAACGCAGGTGGAGACATCGACAGGGGCGGTCACCGTGTTGGACTTCATGCCCCCACGAGGCCGGAACTCGGACATCGTCCGTGTGGTGCGTGGAGAACGCGGACGCGTCCGCATGCGCAGCGAACTGATTTTGCGCTTCGACTACGGACGTACGATCCCGTGGGTGACGCGATTGCCTGACGGCGCGTTCCGCGCGATTGCCGGTCCCGACATGGTCACCCTGCATACGCCGGTGCCGCTCTGCGGCGTGGATCTCACAACGGTCGGCGAGTTCGACGTCGCGGCTGGCGACTCGGTGCCATTCGTCCTCACGCACGGAGCGTCGCACCTGCCGCCGCCCGCGGCGATAGACCCGTACGAGTCTCTCCAGCACACCGAGGCGTTCTGGAGGGAGTGGGCCGGGCAGAGCCAATCAGGAGGTGAATGGTCTGACGCGGTAATCCGTTCGCTGATCACCCTGAAGGCGTTGACCTACGCGCCGACCGGCGGTCTCGTCGCGGCGCCGACCACCTCGCTGCCCGAACAGCTCGGCGGATCGCGGAACTGGGACTATCGCTTCTGCTGGCTGCGAGACGCCACGCTGACGCTGCTGGCGCTGATGAACGCCGGCTACTACGGCGAAGCGCGTGCCTGGCGCGACTGGCTGCTGCGCGCAGCTGCGGGTGCGCCGGCGCAACTGCAGATCATGTACGGTCTCGGCGGCGAGCGCCGATTGAGCGAATCCAGCGTACCGTGGCTGCCCGGCTACGAGTCATCACAACCGGTACGCATCGGCAATGCCGCGCACGGCCAACTGCAGCTCGATGTCTTCGGCGAGGTGATGGATGCATTGCACCAGGCGCGTCGAGGTGGGCTCGATGCGGGCGATGAGGACTGGGCGTTCCAGCGCGCGATGCTCCAGCATCTGACGCAGATCTGGGCTGAACCGGATGAGGGTCTCTGGGAGGTGCGCGGCGCCGCCCGGCACTTCACGCATTCGAAAATGATGGCCTGGATGGCGTTCGATCGCGGCATCAAAGCCATCGAGACCTATGGACTGGAAGGGCCGCTCGACCAATGGCGTGCGGTGCGCGCAGCGATCCATCATGATGTCTGCACGCGCGGCTTCAATCACGACCTGAACAGCTTCGTGCAGTCGTACGGCACGACCGAACTCGATGCGAGCTTGCTCCTGATTCCCACTCGTTGGTTTTCTGCCGCCATCAGACCCGCGCGTGTGCGGGACGATCGAAGCGGTCGAGCGGCGACTGCTCGTCGATGGATTCCTCCGTCGCTACGATCCCGCGACCAGTGACGACGGATTGCCTGGCACCGAGGGCGCGTTTCTGGCATGCACCTTCTGGTTGGCTGACGCGTATGCGCTGACCGGGAGAGTGGCTGACGCACGACAACTGTTTGAGCGGCTGCTGAGCCTCTGCAACGACGTCGGCTTGCTGTCGGAAGAATACGACACGGCCCGCCAGCGTCTCGTCGGCAACTACCCGCAGGCGTTTTCGCATATCGCACTCGTCAATACCGCACACAACCTCGCGCGCGCCACCAAGCCGGCGGAGCAGCGATCCGCATCATGACCGAGAGCAGTCGGCTGTGAGCGCCTTTGACATCGCCGCCGTGCTCATCGCCGTGGCGGCGGTCTCCGGCTACGTGAACCACCGGCTGCTGCGCCTGCCGCCGACCAGCGGCACACTGCTGGTCGCCCTCGTGAGCTCGCTGATCGTCATCGTCCTGGAGCGGCTCGTGCCGGGCATCCAGCTGGAGGCGGACATCCAACGCTTCCTCGGACAGATCGACTTCAACCAGACGATGATGCATGGGCTGCTGTGCTTCCTGTTGTTCGCCGGTGCGTTGCACGTCGATCTCGGGGGCCTGCTCGATCACCGCTGGACGATCGCCGCGCTGTCGACGGTCGGTGTGGTGCTGTCGGTTGCGATCGTCGGTACGCTGACCTGGCTCGTGCTGGACGTACTGGGCCTCCATCAGCGTCTGCTCGTCTGTCTCACCTTCGGCGCGTTGATTTCGCCGACCGATCCAGTGGCCGTCATGGGGCTGCTGAAGGAGTTGCATGCGCCGCGAAGTCTCGAGGCACAGATTGCCGGGGAATCGCTGTTCAACGACGGCGTCGGCGTGGTCGTGTTCCTCGGGTTGGCCTCGATGGCGGGCCTCTCTGGCGGGGTGGATGCCGAGGCGCCAGCGAGAAGCTGGTCAGCCCTCAGCCTGTTCGCGATTCGCGAGGTGGTGGGCGGCGTCGGATTGGGGCTGGCCCTCGGCTACATCGGCTACCGAGCGCTCAAGAGCATCGACGACCATCCGCTGGAACTGCTGATCACGCTCGCGCTCGTGATGTTCCTATACGCACTGTCATTCTGGATCCACGTCTCAGGCCCAATCGCAGTCGTCATGGCCGGGCTCCTGATCGGCAACCCGGGGCGGCGATTCGCGATGAGCGAGCGCACGCGGGAACATGTGGACGCGTTCTGGTCGATGATCGATGAGGTCCTGAACGCGGTGCTCTTTCTGCTGCTCGGACTTGAGGTGTTCGCCGTGCAACGCTGGTCCGACGTGCTGGTACCAGCAGTGCTCGCCGTCCTGATTTGTCTGGTCGCGCGCGCCATCTCAGTCGCGGTACCCGTCGCCGCAATGGGGGCGAGCGGATCGCTACGACGCGGGTTGATACCGATATTGACGTGGAGTGGGCTTCGGGGAGGGATCTCGGTCGCGCTGGTGCTGGCACTGCCGCCGTTTCCGGGAAAGGATATTCTGCTGGCGAGCACCTACGCCGTCGTGGTCTTCTCGGTTCTGGTCCAGGGGCTGACAGTGCGACGCGTGCTCGTGTACTACGGAGTCGGCGAGCCCGAGATGCAGGAGTCCTAGAATCTAGAAGGCCTTTATAGGAAATCTTGACCCCACGGTGTGTGGATGACCACGCCTGGCAAGCGTCACCTCAAGGGGCGTACAGCGCGGGACCACGGTGCGCGGCCCTGCGCCCCATTCGAGAGTGTGCGGCTCGGGTTCAAGACCATCCGCGCGATGGCGCGAAGCGCACGGTTCCCGGTCCAGGACTCGATGCGGACGATAAGATATCGATCGAGCGCATCTTCGGCGACCATGATGCCGAGTGCTCCCGCCGGCGTGACGACATGATCCACCCAGCCAGTCGTATCGGGCCGTAAGCCGACGTTGCCAATCGAGGCCTCACTGAATGGACCGAATTCGAATTGGAGGCTGTACACCGCAGCCCATGCGGTCGCGCGCCCTCGGCTAGCCCAGGTACTCTTTAGAGAAGCCCAATTCCGGATCGTGACTGCCATCTTCGTGATCCAGCCAAATAAACCCGGACGCCGCCCCGTGTATGGGATGCCCCACGTAATTCACACCCCAACTGTCCCCGTCGTCCCACGTGTCTGGGATCCGCAAGGATCGTTTGTAGTCGCCAAAAAAATTGCCGCCCAACTCGCGGCGTGTCTTTCCCTGAAACGCGATCCTGGTGGTGTGCTCGATCAATAGGAGGCGAAGCGAGTCCGTAAATGCCCCCTTCCACGTGGAAGGCGCCGGGGCGAGCTCGCTGGGATCCGCCGTCGTCGCCTCCTGCGATTGATGGCTGGCAGCCTGTGCATAGACCGGCGTCGTCGCGGCGGTGAATTTGATGGCCAACGCCAGAGCGGCGGCTACGATGGTCTTCGGTGGCACGGATCGAACTTCGCTCCTGTCTAAATAAGGCCCGTTGCTTACGTTCGAACATTTTAGCCGGGGACATGGGCCGGGACACGTGTGTCGGGGTTGCCCGGACGAAGGGCAGCTGCGTTGAAAGGGCCGGGTCCTCTCTTGACGTCTCAACGATTCGGGCATGAAACGGGGTCACAGCGCTCGATCCATTGATCGTTGTCGTGGGCACATCAACGGGTCAACTTCGCTTGGAAACGTCCCGCGAACGCAGCAAATCTCGAGGCCGATATCACAGGATGTGGCCATCATACGCGACCCGAATGGTGACGCCTGCGACAGGGACCCGCGCTATCCTTGGCCGTGGAGCCTTCCCAAACCAGACGACGCAGGTACGTCGCAATTCTGGCGGCCGGGTCTTCGTTCATCCTGATCGGCGGATGGTGGTTGCGGCCGAAAGAGGTGCCGCTGGCGCCGGCGCCGGTCCCGAGCGAGACCGAGCTCGAGCAACTCGCACGCCGAGCCGAGCGCCGCTCGCTGGAGGATATGAACCAATTTTTCGCGGACGTCGCGCGCGACGTCGCTCCCTCGATCGCGTACATTCACAGCACGGAAGCGAGCGGCATCGCATGGGACGCGTCCCGAGTGGTGACAGCCTTCCGCCCCCGTGGATGGAGCGCTGGCCCCGTAAGGCTCGCGATGAGCAAAGAGGTTCAGGCGGAGCCGACGACATGGGGACCGAATCTCCCGCTATCGGTCCTGACGATCACACCCGGCGCCGCTGCGGCAGCTCCGGTGCACCGATCCCAGCTGATGCCGTCCACCGGCGATTGGGTGGTCGCGGTCTGGCGCACCGGAACGGCGCCAGCCCACAGCGTCGGCAACTTCCGTCAGGCGTTGCCCATCACGTGCGGTGCCGTGCCCGTGCAGGAACTCACCTCGAGCCTCGCTCTCACAGGCACGATGGTCGGCGGTGGCCTCTTCGACCTCGACGGCGGGCTGCTGGCGGTGATCCTCGCATGTGAAGACCGGTGGGTTGCCGTTTCGGCGCCGAGCATCGCATCGCTCCTCGAGCGCCCGATGAGCCCCGAACAGCAACTTGAAGCCCGGTACGGGCTCATCGCGGGGCCGATGGCCGCGGACGAACAAGCGTACTTCAGCGCCCCCGCCGGCCTGCTCGTTCGGACGGTTTGGATCGATCACCCGGCAGACGCGGCTGGCATCCGGCCGGGCGACGTGATTGTGGCGGTGAGCGGACAAGCCGTTGCCACCGCGCAGGATCTCGCGGCGCAGATGAGCAAGGACGCCTTGGAAGTGACGGTCCAGCGTGGAAGGATCCGGCTGGCGATCACGCTGACGTCCTCTGACGACGCGCCGGCGAGCGTCCAGTCGACGGGTCCCGGTCTTGCCCTGGAAACACCATCGCCCAGAACCTACCGGATCGGGTCTGTCCAAGCCAACAGCCGCGCCGCGACTGCAGGAGTGGAGCCGGGCGATCGACTCGTGAGCGTCGATCGCGCCGAGCCTCGGGCGATCGCGCAGGTCGAGCGCACCCTCGATAATGGAGGGCGACCGGTGTGGCTGGAGCTGATTCGCGGGCGACGCCGGCTCGGTGTTCTGTTGCGCTCGAGTGACGGGCGGTGAACGAACTCACCTCGATCGGCCTGATCCTGATGCTGGCGCTGATGGCCGGACATCTCGTCAAGGCGCTCAGAGTTCCCGAAGTCACCGGATACATTCTGGTGGGGATCGCACTCGGGCCGTCTGTGCTGGGTTGGCTCAGCCAGGACAACCTGATAGCACTCGGCGTGCTGAGCGAAGTCGCGCTGGGGCTCATTCTGTTTTCCGTAGGGTCCGTCTTCGAGTTCTCGCTCTTTCGGCGCATCGGCCGTCAGGTCCTCTTCGTGACGCTCGTCGAATCCACCCTCGCCGCGGTGCTCGTCACCGCCGGAGCCCTCTGGCTCGGGCAGTCGTGGGCGGTGGCTCTGTTGCTGGGTGCCATTGCGACCGCCACGGCGCCAGCGTCGACGTTGATGGTCATTCGCGAAGTCGACAGCGCCGGCCCGCTGACCGACAACTTGCTCGGCATCATCGCGGTCAACAACCTGCTCTGCATCTCCCTCTTTGGACTCGTCGCGGCGGGCATCGATTTGACGACTGGCCTGGAGGGGCTGACATCCAGCGACATGCTGTACCGGTCGGCGTTCTGGTTCCTCTGGGAGCTTGTGGGCTCGGCGGCACTTGGCTACCTCGTCGGCCTCCTCGTGGCGGCGTGGTCGTCGCACGTCAAGGAGAGCGGCGAAATGTTGATCCTGCTCGCCGGCGCCATTCTGTTCTGCGTGGGGGTCTCGCGGGCCTTGAATCTGTCCCCGCTCGTCACGAGCCTCGCCGTTGGCGCGACGATGGTCAATCTCGCGGACCGGAGTCGTCGCCTGTTCGGCGCACTGTCGAACACGGATCCGCCCTTCTATGCGATTTTCTTCGTCATTGCCGGAGCGGAGCTCGACGTGGGCCGCATTCCCGCGATGGGTGCGCTGGGCGTGGTCTATATCGTGGGACGCGCGGCCGGCAAGTTCACCGGCGCAAGAATCGCCGCCGGCCGACTGGGGCTCGAGCCGAACGTGCGGCGGTTCCTGGGATTTGCCCTGCAAGCACAGGCTGGGCTCGCGGTCGGTCTGACGCTTGCGGTGAATGCCCGATATCCGCAACTCGCGCCTGTGATCACGACAGTCGTGCTCGCGTCGGTGGCCCTGTTTGAAATGGTGGGACCGGCGAGCACTCGGTTTGCGCTGGTGCGGGCTGGTGAAGCTGGAGCGATGAAGACGGACATTGTGAATTCGGTATCGGCAGAACTGTGAATCCCAGAGGTCAACATGAAGAGAGCCCTTCTCATTACGGCGGTCGTCGTCGCTGGCCTCATGTATCTCGCCGGCTATTGGCCACAACATCGACAACTGACAGACACCCGCGGTCAACTATCGGAGACGCAGGGCAAGCTGGCAGCGGCGGAGGCGCGCATTCATCTCGGTGAGGTGCTGGGCCGTCTGCTCGCGCTGTCCGATGCCGTCGCCGCCAAGAATTACGGTCAGGCGGCCACGCTGTCGTCGTCATTTTTCGACTTGGTTCGAAATGAAGCGTCTCGAACAACGCAACCGGACGCGACCGTACTTCAAGGTATTTTGAACGCTCGCGATCAAGTGACGGCCGCGATTGCCGGGACCGATCCGGCCCTGACCGCCGTGCTGAAGGAGCAGGAGCGCGCCTTGCGGCGTGCGCTGGGCTATCCAGTTGACGGCTCGTGACCCGCGCTGTGCGAACGTTGCGCGTCTTCAATCGGCAATCAGCTCCGCACCGGCCAAGATGGCGATGCTCGACCGGTTTAAACAGTAACGACGTGATGATCCACACCGCTGTGCGGAGGAAGAGAGTCCGGTGGAGGGTAGCCACCAGGGCGACGAGGATTCACAGCGCGGGAAGCAGCGCGAGAAGGAAGCAAGAGGCCAACTGCTCGGCAAGCCCGAGGCAGTTGTCACTTGAGCTCATGACGCGTTCGCCTCAGGATGTTGCCACGGCACCGGTGGTCGGAAGTAATCGAAGATAGAAGGCGGAGTTGCCGCATGCCCTCGAGTGTCGTCAGTGTCTCTCCGCCCCGGTTGTCAGCGTACCGCCGTCGGGCAGAAATGTTCAGAGAGGCGGGCTTCTCGCTTGTGACGCTGCTGGGTGTCGCCGCCCTCTACGAGTCGTCAGCGCCTTCGGTGCCGCTCGCCACGGCGGTCGTCCTGGCGGCGTCGACCGCCGCCGCCATGCAGGTCCGCTTGGCGATGGGACGTACGCCTGCCGCGATGCAGATTGTGGCATGCGGGTTCATGATCTCGCTTATGGGCGCGCTGCCGCGGCTCGTTGGTGAAACGATCGTGACCGGCTTGGTGGGAGCCGAGCTGGTGGCGCGCTGCCCGCATCGGTCACGGCTGGTCCGCGTAGGACTTTGGACCGGCGGACTCGCCGGAATCACCGTCGTCTCTGGGCTGCTGGCGGCGGTGCCACAGGCTTTCGCTGAATCCGTACGTGAGGCACTCGCCGCCGCGGCGGGCGGCTTTATCGCCGCGCCTCTGACGCTTGCCGTGGCACCCTTGGCAGAGCGGTGGTTCGGGCACGTTACGCGATGGACGCTGAACGAATGGCTCAGCTATGAGCACCCGCTGTTACGCGATTTGGCCACCAAGGCGCCAGGAACATTTCAACATTCAGTGAACGTCGGCGTCCTTGCGGATTCAGCGGCGAGCATGATCGGAAGTGATGCGGTGCTGGCTCGCCTGGGTGGTCTTTATCATGACGTTGGCAAGGCGCGCGGGCCCGAGTACTTCACTGAGAACCAGTACGGCCCCAACCCACACGATCGGCTATCCCCATGGGAGAGTGCACGCATCCTCCGCGCGCATGTGTCGGATGGATTGGACCTCCTCGAGCGCCACCGGATGGGGCCCCGTCTCGCGGCGTTCGTCGCCGAGCATCACGGCACCGGTCTGATGCGCCTATTCCACGGTAAGGCGGTGGCACTTGGTTCGACAGCAACCACCCGCGACACCTACCGTTACGCTGGGCCGCGTCCTCGCTCACGCGAGACGGCCATTGTCATGATGGCCGACCAAATCGAAGCCACGGCACGCTCTGCCCCGCCAGCGGATGAACAGGACTGTGAGGGGATCGTCCAGCGAACGCTCGACAGAATTCAGTCGGAGGGCCAGCTCGACGAGTCTGGACTGACGGCGGCGGATATCGTAGAAGTCCATCGGGGCTTGACCCGTTCGCTTCAAGCGATGTACCACCGGCGCTTGGCCTATCCGGTGACTGCGACCGGAGTACCGCCGTCGAAACGAGCGCCCGTCCTGACGCGCCTCTTTGGCCGGCGGCGGGCATGAGTGGCTGGCGATGCATCGTCTTCATAGTCGTCATGATCACCGGCACGGCTCAAGGGCCGCGAGCCTTGCATCTCCCCAGCAGAATCCCACGCCCGCGTTCCTGAAGATCACCTTCTCACTGACCGACACAGATCTGCGCGCCATCGAGCAGTACAGGCCGTTCAGCCGCGCGTTAGATGCGACCGATGAGAGAGAGCGCGACGTTCGGTGTGACGCGCCTGCGAGTCCCCGTCGAGTTCTATGTTGATCAGCTCCGGCAAGTCGCCGAGTTCAAGCCTTCTTAGGTGCGCTGAAGCGAGTCATTGTGCGATCGCGAACTCGTTCGGCGATGTCGACGAGCCTCGCTGAAGCGCGGGATCTCGTCGAACGCCGGTTTGGGCCGGCGCGTTCGCCTCGCGTCGATTGACGTGGTCGCGTGCCGGCCTTAGCGGGCCCTCGCTCGCTGCTGCAGCGATAAGACCAATGCAGCCGATGTTCGCATGTCGGTTCGCCCGAATCCCACGACGGGAACATTGCGGTACTCAAACGAGTGCGATGCTTTGAACGACAGCCACCGCGACAGCGTCACGGCGATTGCCGTGACGCCGGTCTGACGCCAGTTCATTCCGGACTCGAGGTCAGCGCTGAACCCCACATCTCCAGTGAGGCGTATTCCAGGCGAAATCATCCAGGCATAATGTGCCGCTCCTGACGCAGTCGCAAAGCGCAGGTCGACACCGACGCGCTGTTCCCCAGTGCCGCCGATGCCGGCCTCAACCGTCAGCCGATGGCGCCGCGACATGGCAGGCGAGTAACCGAGGCCGAGGGTCACGGTGGTTCGTCCATCGATGCCCGCAAACCGATCGCGCGTGTAGGCGCCTTCACCAAAGACTTGAAACCGTTGACCAAATGCCAACGCTTGGCGCGCTTGAATTGACAGCGCTCGGGCATTGGTGAGTCCGTCTGCAGCACTACTGAGGTATGAGACTGATCCATGGCTGGTCGTGTGCCCGGATCGATGCGTGACATCACTGCCGACACCTGTGGTGTGCGTCGTCGTATTGCCGCCCGTCGCGACGAACGAGAATTCGCTGCTGATGTCCCACGTGGGAGGAGGCGCTGGCACGATGCCATACTGTGCCACGACACCAGCGTCGCCTGCGGGCGGTGCGGACGCGTGTCGCACCTGAAGGCGCCACCCCTCCGGCCGCTGGATCCAGATATCCGTGATCTCGCTGCGCAGTACTGCTGGACGACAGGTCGTCGGATCCTGGTAGAACGTCATCTCGAACGTCGCAACGACGACGCGGTCGTGGTGCTGGATACGAAACCGATCAATGTCCGACCGACCACCCCAGCACAGGGAAATGGCATTGCGCATCCACGTCGCCCGATCGACGTCCGGCACGCTCCGCAGCACGTAGTCCGGCGCGAGCAGGAGGTCGAGTCGGGCGGCATCTCGCACATGCATTGCGTCCGCGAGGGCTGTCTCCAGTGCCCGAATCTCCGCGCCTGCGCTGCTTGTGATTCCCTCCTCCTGAGCGGCAACCGCGGGCGCCATCGCAATGATGAACGCAGGCACGAGGATGCCCAGCACTCGTCTCATCGCAGCTCGTGCTCGACCCGTCCGACTGGGAGCTCGTCAGAGCGAGCGACAACTGTCCGAATCGGAAACGGAATGACGATGCCGTGCTCATTGAAGCGCGTGTGCAGACGCTTGATGAATTCATGCTTCACGAGGTATTGGTCCACGAATTCCTTGGCGCGGAGGATCACGGTGAAGTTCACGCTCGAGTCGGCAAAGGTGTGATACCGGATAAATGGCTCGAACTCGCGTACACCGCCCGGCACTTCCATCATCACTTCACGGCCAACCTTCCCGACGATACGCTCCACCTCCGTGAGATCGCTGGCGTAGTCGACGCCCACCTCGACCAGCACCGCGAGATCCTGCGACGGAAGGTGATGGTTCACCACGATTGCCTGTGCGAGCTTGGCATTCGGAACGATGACGAGATTGTTCGCCAGCATTCGCAGGCGCGTTGAACGCCAGCTGAAATCAGTGACGTAACCTTCCTGCCCGCCATCAAGTTTCACGTAATCACCCACGCGGACTTGTCCGGCTAGAGTCAGAAACAGACCGGCAAAGAAATTCGCCAGGGGCTCTTGGAGGGCCAGGGCGACTGCCAGGCCGCCGACACCGAGCGCGGTCAACATGGGCGTGATCGAGAGACCGAGACCGTTCAGGACGACGAGCAGGCCCAGAACGGCGACGAGGCCCCATGCAATGTTGCGCGTGAGGCTGGTCACGGGGAGGGCCGGCGCCACGACTGAGCCGTAGGCCTCGACCGACAGGCTCGCAATCGCCGCGAGTGTCGTCGTTACGGAGAGAGCGCCGGTCACGAACAGGGTGCGTTCAAGTACGACCCGCGTTTCAGCCGTAAGCGGCCAATACCCAGCGGAGATCCACACGCCCACCAGAACACACCACCAGGGGATCCGCCGACGGATGAGGGCGGTCGCGGCGACACCGAAGGCTCGACGGCCGAGCGGCAGCCAGGTTGGAACGCGCGCGATGGCGAGAGCGCCAACGACGTAACCCAGCGCCCAGCTCGAACCGATCGTCGCGAGTGTCCACCCCACGCGTTAGGTCCACACGGGCAAGCCGTACAAGTCGTTCATCAACTTCACCTAGTCTTTCGTCGAGATCGAACGTTTGCGCCGGTGGCGGGCGCGTCGAGATTGAGGTGGTCCGCGACGCGTTCGAGCACGCGTCGCGCCGCCGCGCGGTCGTGCGCGCTGACGCCATTCAACGCGTCGGCGATCGCCGCCTCCACTGTTTCCGTTCGGATCGCGTTCGCCCGTGCTCCCTGCCGGGTCAGGCGCAGTACGGCCCGCCGGCGATCGCGAGGGTCATCGATTCGGCTCAACAGCTTCTGCTGCACGAGCCGCTGCAGTACGCCGGTGAGTGTGCTCGGGTGCACGTGCAAGGTTGCGGCGAGTTCGCCGGCCGACAATCCGGGTGACAACCCCGCCACTCGCAGCACTAGACGCTGAGGCCCGGTAACGCCGAGGTCGGTCGTCATGCGTTTCGAGCGACGCTCCAGTCCGTGTGACACGGCCCAGAGCAATTGCATGAACTGCAGCACGTCGGGCAATGTCGTGATGATCGTTTCTCGTGTCTCTGACGACATCGGTGGCACCAATTAGTTTGAACTCAAACTAATTCATGGTATCATAGACCTCATGGATAACAACCGCCTCCTGATCGTGTCGAACCGGCCGCCTGTCGTCGTCGCCACCGTGGCGGGAGATGTGCACCTGAAGCCGACGACGGGCGGGCTCGCCACCGGCCTGCGGGCGCACCACGAAAGCGCCGGGCTCTGGATTGGCTGGCCCGGAGATGTGTCGCAACTGTCCACCGACCAACATCACGAACTCGATCGACAGCTCGAGGCCCGTCGCATCGTGCCAGTGCATCTCACGCACGAGCATGTCGAGCGCTACTACCACGGGTTCGCGAATCGCGTGCTATGGCCTCTGTTTCATTACCAGATCGATCGCGTGCCGGTCGACGCCGCTGGCTGGGAGGCCTACCGTCAAGTGAACGAGGCCTTTGCGGACGTCGTCGTTCGCGAGCACCGATCCGGCGACACAATCTGGGTGCACGACTATCAGCTGATGCTGCTCCCTGCGCTCCTGCGCGCACGGCTTCCATCGGCGCGGATTGGATTCTTTCTGCACATTCCGTTTCCGTCGTCGGAAGTGTTTCGGGTACTGCCCTGGCGCCACGAGATCCTCAGCGGCCTGCTTGGCGCCGACCTCGTGAGGTTCCACACGCACGGGTATCTCCGCCACTTCCTGGCGTCGCTGCTGCACGTTGACGGCGTCGAAGCACAGATTAACTCCGTCCGTGTCGAAGGCCGAGATGTGGAGTTGGGCGTCTTCCCGATGGGGATCGCTGCCGACGAGTGGTCGAGGTTGTCGCAATCCGACTCTGTGCGCTCGGAACTGCAGAAAGTGCTCGAGGCGGCAGGCGGCCGGCGCATCATCCTGGGGGTGGATCGCCTGGACTACACGAAGGGCATCCCGCGGCGGCTGCACGCGGTCGAGCGACTGCTGACCCGTTATCCCGAGCTTCGCGATCGGATCCGCTATATCCAGGTTGCGGTCCCATCCCGCGGCGGCGTCGATTCGTATCAACGCTTCAAACGCCAGGTCGAAGAGAGCGTCGGCCGGATCAACGGAACATGTGGCACGCTCAACTCGACGCCGGTTCACTATATCCACCGAACCGTGACCGAGGCGGAACTGGGCGCGCTGTTTCGTGCCGCCGACATCATGCTCGTCACACCGTTACGCGACGGCATGAACCTGGTGGCCAAAGAGTTCATCGCGTCCCGTGTAGATGAGGACGGCGTGCTGGTGCTCAGCGAATTCGCCGGGGCGGCCGCGGAACTCGATGGTGCCGTCACTGTCAACCCCTACGACGTCGAGGCCGTCGCGTCGAGTCTCTACCGGGCCTTGTCCATGTCGCCCGCGGAGCGGACCGAGCGGATGCGCCGGCTGCGACGTCGTGTTCGGGAGTATGACGTCCATCACTGGAGCCAGAAGTTCCTGGGGCAACTGGCCACGGCCGGCGTGTCGCGTTCACGGCCCGAGACGTCGAGACAACAACCGGTCCTCTCGACGCTGCTTGCGGAAATCCGAGAGGAACAAAGCCTGCGCCTGCTGCTCGACTACGATGGGACGCTCGTACCCTTCGCACGCAAGCCCGAACTCGCAGCGCCGGATCGGGAACTGATGTCGCTGCTTAGCGAACTCGCCACGGCCGAAGGGATACAACTCGAGATTGTGAGTGGACGGGAGCGCGCGACACTCGAGCGGTGGTTCGGAACACTGCCGGTGGCGCTCTGCGCCGAGCACGGGTTTTGGTCTCGACCGTCCCCCGACGACCCGTGGCGGGCCGCGGCCGAGATCCCATCGGCCGCGCTGCGAAAGATTGAAACCATCTTCCAGCAGTTCATGCGGAATACGCCTGGTGCGCTGGTCGAAGTCAAAAGCGCATCGATCGCCTGGCATTATCGACGAGCTGACCGCGAGTTCGGCGTCCGTCAGGCGCACGAATTGCGGATGCTGCTCGGTGACGCCCTCAGCAATCAACCATTCGAAGTGATCGAGGGCAGCAAGGTGATCGAGGTTCGCCTGCGTGGCGTCAGCAAAGCATTTGTCGCCAATCGGCTGCAGACCGACGGTGCCGGCAACCAGGTCGTAGTCGCGATCGGCGACGATCGGACTGACGAGGACCTGTTCCGCGCGCTGCCGCCATCGAGCATCACCATCGCCGTCGGGGACCGTCCGATCGGCGCCAGATTTCGCGTCGGCGACTATCGCGCGGTCCGTCGGTTGCTGCAGTCTCTCATCACGAACAGTTCGGTGCGAGCGACGCTTCAGCCTACCTCCGCGGGCCTTATTCTTGAGGGTGTCGGAAGTCTCTGAACCAAACCGCTGCTGGAGAGTTGGTTCGGGAAGGGACAGAGACGTCCATGAAAGGGAAGATCTCGGTATCTGCGAATGATGCGAGACGACGCTTTCCGCGCCTGCTGGGTGGTGTGAGGGATTCTGTTGCGGCCCCTCGCTTAAACGTTGGAGACTCGACCATGGCAATACCAAAACCCGCGACTCCATCTCAGCCGCCGAACCCAAATCCCCCGCCACCGCAGCCCGGACCGCCGCTGCCTGGAACTCCGCCAACCAATCCCATACCGAAGCCCCCGATACGCTGATCGTGAAAAACAGAGGCCCATGGAGAGAGCAGTGTTTCGAGTGGCGCCTCGCTGCCCATCGCCCGGACGTCGCTTACAGCTCAACCTAAACCGTCGAACGTGACACAGATGCAGGTGATCGCGCTGGACTTCACCCAGACGACGATCAATGGAGATGGGACAGCCCCCGCCCGTGCAAGGTGCTGACGCGGCGATGTGGGTGCGAAGCCGCGAGTTCACGGGGACCGGCTCACCGACAACTGCCTCGAACTGACCGTACGGTTCATCGTCAGCGACCACGGGATCCGCGCGCTCAAGGACGCCATAAGCCGCAACATTCTCCGGGCGCTCGACGAGGCCGGCATCGGCATCGCCTCGGCGACGTTCGAGATTGTCGGGTTCCCGCCGCTCCGCCTCCGGGGCAAAAGCCGCGCCGGTGACGCCACACGACCGAGTGTCACCAACGACTGGTGCGCGGGTAGTCGAGAGCCGCGGCTTGAGAGGCAGACAGCTGCCGTGTGTCCGCAGACTCTGCGGACAGATGCCACACTAGAACGATGGACAACGAGATCACTGGTCGAGAGGTCGAGGACGAACGCAGCGAGTTGCTGCTACGCATCGAGCGCGTACTTGAGACGCCGATGGTCGTTCTGGGCTTCGTCTGGCTCGCACTTCTCGTCTGGGAACTGATCTACAGCCTCAGTCCGCTGCTGGAGACGCTCGGCATCGTGATCTGGGGCATCTTCGTGCTCCATTTCGCCCTCGAATTTCTGCTCGCTCCACGCAAAGGCGTGTACCTCAAGTCCAACTGGCTGACCGCGGTGGCACTACTCGTGCCCGCGCTTCGGACGTTTCGCGTGATTCGGGTCATTCGTGTCTTCCGGGCCGCTCGAGGCATCCGATTGATTCGAGTGCTGACGTCCCTGAACCGGGGCATGCGCGCACTCGGGTCGACCCTCGAGCGCCGCGGCTTCGGCTACGTCGTCGCGCTCACGTGCGTCGTGACCGTGGCCGGTGCCGCAGGTATGTTCGCGTTCGAGAATGAGGTTCCGGGTGGGCTGGGGACCTACAGCGAAGCCTTGTGGTGGACGTCGATGATCATGACGACCATGGGGTCGGCATACTGGCCGCAAACTCCGGAGGGCAGAGTACTCTGCGTGGTCCTCGCCCTCTACGCGTTCGGCGCATTTGGCTACGTCACCGCAACACTCGCCACGTTTTTCGTCGGCCGTGACGCCGAGGCTGCGGACGGTGAAATCGTCGGCGCCTCTGCGGTGGTAGCCTTGCGAGACGAAATTGCCGCACTGCGTGCAGACTTGAGCCGGACAAGAGGTGTCGCTGACCCTGAGCGTTGACGCGTTGAAAGAGGCGCCTTTTCGTTGCCGGTCGAATCCAGGGAGCCGTGCCTTTCGACATGTATCGAGGAGCATCAAGGCGTACGCAAGTAAGTGGCCCTCGAAACTGTGTAGAAACTGTGTAAGGTCGCCCCGAAACCGCCGACAAATACTGACGTTTACGGGTCCACATCGAAGTGCATTCTGTGGCGGGAAGTCGTTGAAGCGATTGCGCGAAGAGGTGATTCCGTGTCACTCGGTGAGCGTCGCCGGATTCGTTTTCCAAGCGTGCTCCTTCAACCACTCGGACATCTCTCCGTTTAGAATCAATCACTTGCAAGCGGTCTGAAACAGTGTAGCGCAAAACCCTCCTTCAAATGCTGCGGCGCGGCGAAATGATTTGCATTCAGGCGTTTACGCAGCTGCTCAAACGCTAGTGACCATTGAATTGTGTAAGACCTTTGATCTGCAGCGATCACTTACGGTCACCGACGGGCGATTGTTAGCCAGCATCAACTCGACAATCGGAACGTTTCGATCACGGCCGTCAGCGCCGCAGGCTGCTGCTTTCGATGGGGATAGTAGAGAAAGTAGCCAGGAAAGGGCGGCGTCCAGTCCTCCATGACGCGCACAAGCTCCCCCTGTGCGAGATGGTGCGCCGCTCGTTCTTCGGCCGCGAGCGCTATGCCGGCACCGTCGATGGCCGCCTGGACAACCAAGTCCTCATCATCAAGGACAAGGGAACCCGTGACGGCGATGGCGACGGACTCGTCACCCTTGTCAAGTTCCCACTTGTAGATGCTCTCCCCATGATGGCGGAAGTTGATGCAGCGATGACTCAGCAGGTCGCGAGGCGACGTCGGCGGCGGATGTGACGCGAAGTACGAGGGGGCGCCGACGATCGCGTGGCGGATGTCCGGCGAGACTCGGACGGCCACCATGTCCTGCGCGATGAACTCCCCGAAGTGAATCGCCGCGTCGAAGCCGGCAGCCACGGGATCCATTCGGCTGTCGTCGGTCGTCACCTCGAGCACGACATCCGGATAGTCGCGGACGAACACCCCCAGCTTTGGTGCGAGTACCGTTTTCGCCGCGAGTCTCGGGCACAACAGCCGGACACGACCCACCGGCGTGGTTTGCAGCCCCGACAAGGTGGTCAACGTTCCGCGGATGTCCGCGAGTGCGGGCCGGAGGTGCGCCAGCAACTGCTCGCCGGCGTCGGTCGGGGACACGCTCCGCGTGGTGCGTGTGAGCAGCCGGACCCCGATCTGCTCTTCGAGCCGCCGAATCGCGTGGCTCAATCCAGACGTGGAGATGTTCAGTTGCTTCGCGGCTCGGGTGAAGCTGCGTTCCTCCGCCACAAGTAGAAACGCCGAAAGGACACTCAGTTCGTCGCGCATGATTGCGTGATCCCCGTCAACAGTTCCGTTCGATTTTACGGTATCGCGGCATTGTTCCTGTCCCTTTATTGTTGACTCCCTGTCAACAGGCTTTGCAGATCTTCCCGGCTACCCAGTCGGATCGTCCCCGGATACTCTGATTCGCAGAGCAAATGGTGACATCGACACAAGCTGGACATTATTCAGAACTGCACGCCCCCCCGACACGTGTGCCGAACGACGGAGCGGGCGTCGCGCGACCCGATGACGTCGTTGACGGACGCGCGGGCGCTCGAGGCGCGGTGCTGTCCATGGCGCTGTGCGTCATGGTCCTCATCGCCTCGGAGTTCATGCCGGTCAGCCTGTTGACTCCGATCGCGTCCGATCTGCGGATGACGGAGGGCCTGGCCGGACAGGCCATCTCGATCTCTGGCGTCTTTGCGGTGCTGACGAGCTTGATCATCGCAGGCGTGACCGCCCGTCTCGATCGCCGCACGGTACTGTTGTCCCTGACCGCTCTGATGATCGTGTCTGGAACCGTGGTCGCCATAGCCCCAAACTTCGGGATCCTGATGTTGGGCCGGGCGTTCCTCGGTGTCGCCATCGGCGGGTTCTGGTCGATGTCGACCGCGACCGTGATGCGCCTCGTGCCCGAGGATCGCGTTCCCCACGCCCTGGCCATCCTGAACGGCGGCAACGCGTTGGCCGCGACGATCGCGGCCCCGCTCGGCAGCTATGTCGGCAGCCTGATCGGCTGGCGCTGGGCATTCTTCTCCGTGGTCCCGCTGGCGGCCGTCGCCCTGGCGTGGCAGCTCATGACGATTCCGGCGATGCGCCCGGAACGACCGTCCGCGTCGATGAACGTCTTCACGCTCCTTCGCCGGCCTTCGGTCGCCTACGGAATGGCGGCGATCCTGCTCCTCTTCATGGGGCAGTTCGCGTTGTTCACGTACTTGCGACCGTTTCTCGAGGCCGTGACCAAGGTCGACGTGTCAACCCTGTCACTGATGCTGTTGGGAATCGGTGTCGCCGGTCTGGTTGGGACGTCAGTGATCGGTTCGATGCTGACCACACGGCTCTACCTCGTGCTGATCCTGATTCCACTCGGGATGGCGGCACTCGCCGTCGCATTGATTGCGTTCGGGACCGCGACGTGGGGCACCGCGGCACTGCTCACCGCCTGGGGCCTGATCGCGACGCCGGCTCCCGTGGGATGGGGGACCTGGTTGACACGGACGCAGCCGGACGACGCCGAGGCGGGTGGCGGGCTGATGGTGGCGACCATTCAGCTGGCCATCACGTTGGGCGCCTCGCTGGGCGGCCTGCTGTTCGACATGCGCGGCTATCAAAGCACTTTTTTTGTCAGCGCCGTCCTGCTGTGTGCGGCGGCCTATCTCGCCTTCAAGGCCGGCAGAGTAGCCGGCACTGTCTAGAGGAGCGAACATCATGCGAGCCACAATCCTTTACGGACCCCGCGACATACGCGTCGAGGACCGTCCGGATCCCGCCATCCTCGAACCCACTGACGCCATCATCACGATTACGGCGGCGTGCGTCTGCGGGTCTGACCTCTGGCCGTATCGCGGCGTGCAGCAGGTCACTGAGCCCACGCCGATGGGCCACGAGTATTGCGGCATCGTCGAGGCGGTGGGCAAGGCGGTACGCACGATCAGGCCGGGCCAGTTCGTGGTGGGTTCGTTTGCCGCGTCGGACAATACGTGCGCACATTGCCAGTACGGGTATCAGTCCTCCTGTGTGCACCGGGAGTTCCTGTCCGGCGCCCAGGCGCCGATGTTCCGGGTACCACTCGCCGACGGCACGCTCGTCGCCACGGCCGACATTCCACCCGACCACCTGATTCCGAGCCTGCTGGCCACGTCCGACGTATTGGGCACCGGCTGGTTCGCCGCAGACGCGGCCGGCGTCAAGCCAGGCGCGACCGTCGCGGTCGTCGGTGACGGCGCGGTCGGTCTCCTGGGCGTGCTCTCCGCGCAGCAAATGGGCGCGGAACGGATCATCGCCATGAGCCGCCACCCGGCGCGACAGAAGCTCGCTCGAGAATTCGGCGCCACCGACATCGTCATTGAGCGTGGCGACGAGGGCGTCGCGCGGATTAAGGATCTCACCAAGGGCAGCGGCGCCGACTCCGTCCTCGAGTGCGTGGGCACGCAGGAATCGATGATGCAGGCGATTCGCGCCACCCGTCCCGGCGGCGGGGTTGGCTTCGTCGGCGTACCGCACGGCGTCGACCTCGATGGCGAGCAACTGTTCTACTCACACGTGCGATTGCATGGCGGTCCGGCGCCGGTGCGCCGATACCTGCCACACCTCATCGACCTCGTCCTGAAGGGCGTCATCGATCCAGGCAGGGTCTTCGATCTCACGCTGTCCTTGGACCAGGTGGCGGAGGGATATCGAGCGATGGACGAGCGACGGGCGATCAAGGCGCTGCTGAGGCCGTAGCGGGGTCTACTTTCGAGGGAATCATGATGAATCAGAGTGAAACAAAACGTGACGAACATCACGCCAGTGTCGACGTGGGCCGGCGCAATCTGCTGAAGCTTGCCGGCATGGGCGTGGCAGGGCTCGGCATGACGTCAGCTATCGAGACGCCCGCGTTCGCGCAGGGCACTCTTGCGTGGGATAAGACCTTTCCGAAGAGCGACCGCGTCGATCACCGGAAGGTCACCTTTAACAACCGACTCGGCATCACCCTCGTGGCGGACCTCTATGTCCCGAAGACCATCGATCGTTCCGAGCGGCATCCCGGTCTCGTGGTCGGCGGCCCGTACGGCGCCGTGAAGGAGCAGTCGTCGGGGCTGTATGCCCAGACAATGGCGGAGCGCGGCTACATCACCCTTGCCCATGATCCGTCCTACGTCGGCGAAAGCGGCGGCCAGCCTCATGACACGGCCTCCGCAGAGGCCCTCGTCGAGGACTTCAGCGCCGGTGTCGACTTCCTCGGCAGGCTGCCCTTCGTGGACCGCGAACGGGTCGGCGTCCTCGGCGTGTGCGGCAGTGGCGGTTTCGGGCTCGCGGCGGCGGAGATCGATCCCCGCATCAAGGCGGTCGCCACGGTGAGCATGTACGACATCGGTCAAGCCAAGCGGCAGGGGCTCGCGCCACACGTAGACGAGGGCGCGCTTCGGAGGAACCTCAACGAGGTCGCGGCGCAACGCTGGGCCGAGGTGGATGGCGCGGAGCGCACCATGGTCATCGGCACGCCGCAAGTGCTCACGGCAAGTTCGACGGCGATCGATCGGGAGTTTTTCGACTACTATCGCACGCCCCGCGGTCAGCACCCGCGCTCGACGACGGCGTTCTCGCGATCGAGTGACGCGCAGATGACGCTGTTCTGGTCGTATCAGCATCTCGACTGGATCTCGCCGCGCCCGGTCCTCTTCATCACGGGAGACCGGGCACACTCACGCATCTTCAGCGAGCACGCGTACAGCAGGGCGTCGGAGCCGAAGGAACTGTTCATCGTTCCTGGCGCGGGACACGTCGATCTCTACGACCGTGTCAGCCTCATTCCCTGGGACAAGCTCCAGTCGTTCTTCGGCACCCAGCTCGCAGGAGCGAAGGCACGATCGTGATGGGTCGCCACGCCGGTTCGGGGGTCAAGGCCGTGTGTGCAATCGCGATCGCCGCGGTGCCGTTGTTGACGTCCTGCGCGAAGGGAACCGGGATGGCCGCCACGCCCCAGAAAGGCATTCACACATCCATGCTGTCACACGATGACGTCGCGTCAGTGTCACCGGCTCTCGAGCGCTACCGGCGGGAGGCGTTGGAGGCGAGCCTGTGGCAGCGCCCGCAGCTCTCGCCCCGCGACCGCAGCATCGTCACGATCGCGGCCCTGATTGCGCGGAATCAAACCGCCGAGCAAGCGCACTATCTCGCCCGCGCACTGGACAACGGTGTCCGCCCGACTGAGATCTCCGAGATCATCACGCATCTCGCGTTCTACGCCGGGTGGGGGAACGCCATGGCCACCGTCCAGATCGCGCAAGGTGTCTTCGACACGCGCGGGGTCTCCCGCTCCGCGTTGCCGCCCGCCGCGCCGCCGCTGCTGCCGCTCGATCAGGCTGCTGAGGCGCAACGCGCCGCCCTGGTCGAAGCGACCGTGGCCCCTGTTGCGCCAGGTCTCGTGGCGTACACCAGAGACGTCCTGTTCAAGGACCTGTGGCTTCGGCCCGCGCTCGCACCGAGAGATCGCAGTCTGGTGACCGTCAGCGCGCTGATCGCGTCAGGTCAGGTCGGACAGGTGACGTATCACCTCAACCGCGCGATGGACAGCGGCCTGACCCAAGAAGAAGCCGGCGAGGTGATCACACACCTCGCCTTCTACGCCGGATGGCCTAGCGCGTTCACCGCCGTACCCGTGGCGAAAGACGTCTTCGACAAGCGTCCGCGCTGACGGAGGGAGGTCATGGTCATGACGCGATTCATCGGCCAAAGGGCAACGACAGGTGACAAGACTCGGCGGCTGGATCGATACACGAGACGCTCCGTCCTGCAGACGGTCGTCGCCGCGATGACGTTTCCGTTCGTGCGCGTCTGGGCCGCAAGGCCAGGAGGTGACATGGAGATCAAGAGAAGTGGTTCACAACCGTCGGCAAAGGGACCGGCGGAGTGGTTCACAGGAACCGTTCGGATCGATCCACTGTTCGACGCGCCCCTGCCGGCGCGCGCGACTGGTGCGAGCGTCACGTTCGAACCGGGCGCCCGTACGGCATGGCACACGCACCCGCTCGGGCAGACGCTGATCGTCACGTCCGGTGCTGGTCGCGTGCAGCGGTGGGGCGGTCCCGTCGAGGAGATCCGGCCCGGCGATGTCGTATGGATTCCGCCAGGCGAGAAGCACTGGCATGGTGCGGCGGCGACCACGGCGATGACCCACACCGCCATCCATGAAAAACTTGATGGCAAGGCCGTGGACTGGCTGGAACACGTAACCGCCGACCAGTACGACGGACGGTCGAGCCGAGGCTAGGCGTCTGATGACACGATACACTTCAATCGCGTCGCTGATCTTCACTCTGGCACTCGCCTGCGCCTGGCCCTGCTCACTGGCGGCGCAACCTGGCGAAAGCAGGCAATCTATGAGCAACACAATCACCATCAGGATTGGCGACAAGGTCTTCGCGGCCACGCTCTCAGACAACTCCACAGCGGCGGCCTTCAAGAAGCTGCTGCCGCTGTCGGTCACGATGACCGAGCTGAACGGCAACGAGAAGCTTTTCAGATTGCCCGACACTATGCCCGCTCGAGCGTCAACGCCCGCTTCCATACAGACCGGAGACTTGATGCTGTACGGTTCCAGCACGGTGGTCCTGTTCTACAAGTCGTTCCCAACTACGTACAGCTACACGAAGATCGGGCGGATCGACGACCCCGCAGGCGTTGAAGCCGCAGTTGGTTCCGGAAGTGTTGCCGTCACTTTCGAGCTCAGGCGAGAGAAGCGGTAGGTTGGATTTGTGACTGGCAGTCAAGACCCCTTGCGAAAATATGCCGCTATTCAAAGGAATCAGCACCTGCCACCATCGTTCGCCGGCACGGCGCTGCCGAGACTTGACGAATCTGTGAAACCACGTGAGTTCAGCGCGGTCGAGCGGGAGGCCCAGATCGTCGCGCTGTGGCGAGGCCGCCCACCTGCCGGCCGCGGGCCTGGGGACGTTGCCGGGTTTTTTCAGTGGCTATCCGACTACACACCGTGGCTGGTGCCTCCCGGCGAACAGCCCGTGGACACGGTCACGGCCATCGTTCGGCCCCATATGAACGGCGGGTAGGTTGCTGGCCAAGCGCATCAGACCGCACCTGCGGACGGCGAGGGCATAACGGCACTATGGCTTCATTTATCCTTCGTCTCGCCTTGACCGTGGCGCTGCTGGCGACCGCCTCCTGCGGATCTCGCGACGTTCCTGCCCTGCCACCAATAGCCGGTCATCAACTGCGCGCCGTCGCCGACTTCTCGGTCATTGCGGACAAGGAAGACCGGTCTCGCGCGCTCTTTCTCGAGGCCAGCCGGGTATTTCTCCATCCACGCTGCGCCAATTGCCACCCGAACGGTGACGTGCCGGCGCAGGGGATGCAGATGAGCCCTCACCAGCCGCCCGTGATACGCGGCCCTGACAACCACGGCGTGGTCGGTATGGAGTGTACGAGTTGTCATCAAGATCGCAACCTCGTTCAAGCGCGCGTTCCAGGGGCACCCGACTGGCACCTCGCTCCTCGTGAGATGGCGTGGATTGGCAAGAGTCCGCGCCAGATCTGCGAGCAGATCAAGGATCCGAAGCGGAATGGCGGCAAGACGTTGGCGCAGATCGTCGAGCACAACGCGCACGATAAGGCGCTCGTCGCGTGGGGCTGGTCCCCTGGCGCCGACCGCGAGCCGGCACCAGGAACCCAGGAGCAGTTCGGGGCGATCGTCGCCGCGTGGGTCGAAACCGGCGCCGAGTGCCCGAGTCAGGAGGTGCGGCGATGAACATCACGCTTCGAGTCAACGGCACAGATCGGCAGCTCGATGTCGATCCCGAGATGCCGCTGCTCTGGGCCCTGCGCGACGTCATCGGTCTCACCGGAACCAAGTACGGCTGTGGCGAGGCGCTGTGCGGGGCGTGCACGGTCCACCTGAACGGCCAGGTCGTGCGGTCCTGCGTGACGCCAGTTCGTCGCGCGGCGGGCGCAGAAGTGGTGACCATCGAGGGTCTCTCCCCGGACGGCACTCATCCGCTGCAGAAAGCCTGGGTCGAACTCGGCGTCCCACAATGCGGTTTCTGCCAGGCCGGGCAACTGATGACCGCCGCGGCGCTGCTCAAAAGGCATGCGCGGCCCACCGACGAGCAGATCGATCAGTCGATGGCCGGCAACCTGTGTCGCTGCGGCACCTATGCGCGGATCCGTGAGGCGATCAAGAAGGCCGCGGGAGGCGGACAGTGAGCGCGGGCGCGCTGCGGATCCCGAGACGGTCGTTCCTCCGGGCGTGCGGCCTCACCGTGGGCGGTGTCGCGCTTGGGTACTACTTTCCGGCGGAAGCCCAACGACCCACGAACGAGCCAGGCAAGCCCCCGGGGCCCAAGCCTGTCACCGGTTCGCCAGCCACGGAAGCCCAGGCCGCGGGCCTCAACCCCAATGTCTTCATCCATGTCGGTCCAGACGGCACCGTGACCATCGTGTGCCATCGCTCAGAGATGGGCCAGGGCATCCGTAGTTCGCTGCCGGTATTGATCGCGGATGAACTCGGCGCGCAGATGGCGCGCGTGAAGATCGTGCAGGCCGACGGTGATAAGGCCTACGGCGACCAGAACACCGACGGCTCGAACAGCATCCGCGGCATCTACGAGGACATGCGCCGGGTGGGCGCGACGGCGCGCGTGATGCTCGTCGCCACGGCCGCGAAGCGATGGAACGTTCGCGCGGAGGACTGTGTCGCGCGGGATCACGCCGTCACCCATCTCCCCACCGGCCGCGCGCTCGGGTTCGGAGAGTTGGCGCTCGAGGCCGGCAAGCAGAAAGTGCCGGCAGCGAAGGATGTCGCGCTTCGGCCGGTCTCTGAGCTCACGCACCTGGGCAAGCCGTTGCCGCTCCTCGACGGCGCCCGCGTATGTGACCGGCCAGGCGATCTATGGCGCGGACATCAAGATCCCGGGGATGCTCACCGCCGTCATCGCACGGCCTCCGGTCGTTGGCGGGAAGGTCGCGCGTTTCGATGCCACGCGAGCGTTGGCGGTATCGGGCGTTCGCAAAGTGATCGAGGTCCCGCCGCCGAAGCCGCCATACGCCTTCCAACCATGGGGCGGGGTGGCCGTGATTGCGGACCACACGTGGGCGGCCATGCGTGGACGAGCGGCCCTCGACGTGACGTGGGAGCCCGGTCCGAACGGCAGTTACGATTCTGCCCAGTACCGGGACGTCCTTGCCAAGGCGGTGGCGGTGCCCGGGAACCGTCGCACGCAAGGTGGGTGATCCGGAGGCGGCGCTGAAGAACGCGGCACGAGTCGTCGAGGCCGAGTACCACGTCCCACACTTGCCGCACATGCCGATGGAACCGGTGGTCGCCGTGGCCCACGTCAGCGGCAATCGTTGCGAGGTGTGGGCTCCGACGCAGAACCCGCAAGCCGCGCAGACAGAAGTCGCTCGGGTGCTCGGCATGCCACCCGACAACGTCCGCGTCCACGTCACCTTTCTGGGCGGCGGGTTTGGGCGCAAGTCGAAAGCGGACTTCTGCTCGGAGGCTGCGCTGCTGTCAAAACGGGTCGGCGTCCCGGTGCGCGTGCAGTTCACGCGCGAGGACGACGTGCGGCACGATTACGTGAATGCCGTCAGCACCAACCGGCTGACGGCCGGCCTGGATGCCAACGGCCGAGTGGTGGCTTGGCGGCATCGCACCGCATTTCCATCCATTTCGAGTGTGTTCGGCGGGCCGGCAAAGCCAGGCAACGACGATCTGCAGCAAGGTGTGCTGGATTTGGCATTCGCGGTGCCCAACCTCTCCGCGGAAATCTGCGACGCCACCGCACATACGCGGATCGGCTGGCTGCGATCGGTCTACAACATCTTTCAGGGGTTCTCGATAGGCTCGTTCGTCGACGAGATCGCGGAGGCAAAGAAGGCCGACCCCCGCGACGTCTGGCTCGAGCTCATTGGCCCGCCGCGCAAGATGTCGCTGTCTGACCTGGGAATCGAGAAGCTGCCCAACTATGGACAGCCGCTCGAGCAGCATCCCGTGGACGCGGGGCGTCTGCGTAATGTGATCGAGCGCGTCACGAAGGCTGCCGGCTGGCGTGGTCGCCAGACGGGCGGTCGCGCGTTCGGCCTCGCCGCGCACCGGAGTTTCCTCAGCTACACGGCCGTCGTCGCCTCAGTCGTCAAGCGCGCGAATGGGACGTTCGGCGTCGAGGACGTGTGGATATCGTTCGACGCCGGCACGATCGTCAACAGCGACCGCGTGCGAGCTCAGATGGAAGGTTCAGTGATCTTCGGGATGAGTCTGGCGCTGTACGGCGGCATCACGATGAAGGGCGGTGCGATCGAGCAGGACAACTTCCGCGGCGGCGGACGCATCGTCCGGATTAACGAAGCACCCCGTCATATATCCGTCGATCTCGTGGAAAGCACCGCGGCCCCCGGAGGCGTCGGTGAACCAGGCGTTCCTCCCGTAGCGCCCGCAATTGCGAACGCACTGTTTGCGCTCACCGGACAACGGATTCGCGAACTACCATTGTCAAAATCGGTAGCGGTCTGAGGCGTAGTCGTCCCCAAAGGAAGTGTCAACATGCGCAGCCTGATCCGCGTGCCCCAATCCCTCGCACTTTCAGCATGCCTCTTGATGGCGACGACGCTGGTGCATGCCCAAACTGGGACCGCGCTGGCCACACCCGCGCTCCAGCAAGGCGGCACTCAGGCTCCGCCAGCCGGGGCACCGGCGGCCGGACGCGGGGGACCAATGCAGCTCACCTCGGACACCCCGCTCGCCGAGACGGAAAACCTGGACGTGTATCCAGCTGCGCCCGAGGGATTCAATGTGGCGCGCGAAAACATTCCGCACGGCGAGGTGACGGTCGTGGAGTACCGACTCCAAAACGCTCGGGCTGCGCCGGATGCTCCGGGTCTACACCCCCCCGGGCTACAGCCCCGACCGCAAGTTTCCGGTGCTCTATCTCCACCATGGCCTGGGCAACACCAGCACCGAATGGACGCAGCGGGCCCGCGCTCCGATCATCATCGACAACCTGCTGGCCGACAGGAAGCTCCAGCAGCCGTTCATCATCGTCTTTCCCAGCGGAAATGCGACCGCGACGATGGCCGACGAAAAGCAGGGGGACCGTACCCAGGCGTCCTACGGGGCGCCGTATCACGAGGACCTGCTGAAGGAGATCATCCCCTTCGTCGAGTCCCACTACTCCGTGTACACGGATCGCGATCACCGCGCGATCGCAGGGATGTCGATGGGCAGCGGCCAGACCTTGAACATTGGCCTGACCAACCTCGACACGTTCGCGGGGATCGCCTCGGTCGCCGCAGCCCCGAACACCCGGCCGGCGGCCGAACTCATTACCGATCCGGGCGCCCTCAAGCAGCTCAAGCTGCTGTGGCTGTCCGTCGGCAACCGGGACAACCTGTTTCGCGTCAGCAAGGGGGTTCACGATTACCTGACGGAAAAGGGCGTGCCTCACATCTGGCGCGTGGACACCAATGGGCACGACACCGGGGTTATGAGCAGCAGCCTCTATCACTTTGCGCAGAAACTCTTCAAGGAATAGCAGCCAGCGGGATCTCGCATTGTAAAACAGCATCGTCCATGGCGTTCCCGCTTGCAGTCCGGGGAGACGTGCTGCATAAACACTGGCATGACACGCGTCCTTGCCGTCGTTGCTGCGTGGTTGATTCTGTTGGCCGCCGTCCCCGAGTCGCGCCAGGCCCCCCCAGGGCGTCTGCGTGCCGGCGCCGCCAAGGTGCAGATCACGCCGAAGGCGAGCGACCTCGCCGTTGCCACCGATTCGATTCGCGACCCGCTGTTCGCGCGCGCGATTGTCGTTGATGACGAGACGACATGTGTCGTCGTGGTCGGTTTGGACCTTGGTGGTGCCGCGACGGCCATGGTTACCGATGCGACGACCAGGGCGGCGGCCGCTACCGGCTGTCCGCCTGCCAACGTCCTCATCTCTGCGACGCACACTCATAGCTCCAACACCCAGGGCCTCGGCCAGGGACCGCCGCTCGCGCGCACCGTCGCGGACGCCATCGTGCAGGCCGCGACGACGGCTAAATCGAAGCTGGCGCCGGCGCGCGTCGGGTACGGCACGACGCGGGTCGATCTCAACGTCAACCGCGACCTGTTCAACAGCAAGCTCGAGTGGCGGCAGGAGCCGAACCCGAACGGGCCGTCGGACAAGACCTTGGCCGTGGTCGAGTTCCTTGGCGTTGATAACGTGCCCATCGCGGTCTACATGAATTACGCGATGCACCCCATCAACTTCTACTTGAGTGGGGTCGTCAGCGCGGATTTTCCCGGCGAAGCCTCGCGCTACATTGAAGAACTGTTCGATGATCGGACGATCGCGTTGTTCGCGCAAGGCGCGTCCGGCGATCAGAACCCGCGCGACTTCCGGTCGCCGACGACGTTCATGGGCCAGCGCGCCGCCCTGACCGCCGGCCGCGGACCGTTCGATCAGACGGTCGCGACGACCCAGGTCCAGGCGAACGCCCCGGCGCGAGGATTCAACGCGCAGCAGGCGTCCAGCGAGCGGCAGGCGGTTCCGGCCGCGAGCCTGGATGCCTACAAAAAAACGATCGCGCGTACCGGCGAGTACGTCCACATGTTGGGAACGATGATCGGCTCGAGTGCGGTACGAGTCATGCGCGAGTCAATCCAACCGATCGACACCGCACGGATCTGGAGCGGCCAAGAGAGCTTCAGCTGCCCCGGGCGGGTGCGCAATGACGCCGACGATCCCGCTCGCGAGAACGTCTTCCCCGGGTACAAGGACGGACCGGACGTGACGCTCAAGGTGGGCGTCCTGCGACTCGGCGAGATCGTCTTCGCCTGGGTGAACGGTGAGGTGTACAGCCAGATCGGGATGCGGCTGAAGGCCGAAGCGCCCGCGAGCAAAACCCTGATGGTGACGCTCGCCAATGGGTCTGCCGGGTCCGGCTACATCTATTCGGACGAAGCCTACAGCCACCTGACGTTCCAGGTGATCGGCTCGCGCCTGAAGCCGGGCTGCGCCGAGACGAAAATCGTGTCCACCGTCGTGGACCTGATGCGGCGTTACTGAAGGGCGAAGCTCGCCGACTCATTTCACCGGCGCTCATTGCCTACCCCGGCCGCCCCCTCGTCCCGCCGCGCCGCCAACACTCATGCCCGGATAGCGAGCTGGCGGTGCGGCATCGATCTCTGCGGCCCACGGATCGTCGATGAGATCAGCCGTTCCCTGGCGAGAGAAATCCATCATCTTGCCATCGCGCCGCTGGTATCGAGGCCACCCCTCGATCCGTGGGTTCTTTGGATCGGCCTTTACGAATTTCACGACGTAGCTGCTGACGGCCTTTCCGGCCGCACTGTCCCGCGGGGTCGTCTTGTCTCCGTACTTCTGCTGCTGCGTGTTCATGAAGAACGGGATGTCGCTGGCGTGGGAAGCGGAGTCGCGTTGCAACGACTCGGGCACGTAGGAGAACCGATAGTAGTACGTGGCAATGCCCTTGTCGGCGAGCGTCGCCGAAATCTGTCGTGCCCCGCCAACCATGAATCCGGTCCGGCCACCCATGTCAGCGCTGGTGGCGCCAATCATCATTGGAACCCGCCGGAACGCTCCGGACGCGTACGTCTGCCCGATGGACGTCACGATCCTTCCATCGACGATCGGCCCACCCGTGAACGTGGGCGGATTTCCACCGCTGCCGTTGCTCAGGTTCAGGTCGCCCGTGATCTCCTCCGGCGACATCGCACGCAGCTTCACGAGTGACCGAGGATCATCGTCCGGGATACCGTGTCGACGGGTGAAGTTCAGACCAACAGCCTCTGCGTCCGCGAGCGTAGCGGTGCCGAGATCGCCGCCGTTGGCTCCCGACATGATGATGGCCTTGTGATAGAGACCGTCCGTCAGCGTTGAGGTGTTGAGCACGTGGAGCGAGACGCCGCCGGCGCTCTCACCCATGACCGTGACGTTGTCGGGGTCGCCGCCGAACGCTGCGATGTTCTTCTGGATCCACTTGAGTGCCGCGATCTGATCAAGCGTGCCGTAGTTGATACGAAGTCCGTTGTCCGCGTTCTCACGGGTGAGCTGCGGATGGGCAAACCAACCGAACCGACCGATGCGGTAATTGAAGCTGGCGACGAGAATGCCTTCCCTGGCCAGGTTGGCGCCGGAGTACGTCGCCGGCGAGGCCCCGCCGTTCACCCAACCGCCGCCATAGATCCAGACCAGGACCGGCAGCCTGCCCGTCGTCTGCGCCGGCTTCCAGACACTCAGATAGAGACAGTCTTCAGACGGAGCGGTACCGAGCGGCGCGGCATCGCTGGGAAGCGGCATCTGCATGCAATCGTGCTGGTATTCGATCGCCTCTCGAACCCCGGTCCAAGGCGTGGCAGGCTGCGGTGCGCGCCAACGTAGCGCACCAAGCGGCGGAGCGGCGAAGGGGACGCCCTTCCAGCTGGCCACGCCATCCACGATTGAGCCACGGACGCTGCCCTGATCGGTCCTGACCACCATCCGGGATTGCGCCTGCACCCTAACCGAAGGGCTAGCCACTAGGCACGCGGCAATAAGCACAGCATGAACTCTCATTGTTGGTTCCCTCGGGTCCGGTTCCCTTCAAGCACGTTCAGCCTCTCGAGCGCTCATCTGTCCAGCGTATCGCCTAGCGAAGTGTCCCATTGCGACCGACTTCTGCAAGGGTTTGTGACTGGGATTCATCAACAAGAAAGGGATGTCACCGTCCAACAACGGCTGCGTAACGTGACATCTGAAGACTTGAATCGCCCCGGTCAGCCGTCGCAACTCGACGATTGTTGTCGCTGTGTCAACAGGCCTTGCACGTTTCACCGACTACACAGTTCGATTCGCGCCCGGTATGCTGAGTCGCTGCTCGCCGACGGAGAGGGCGCGGCATCGAAGTCGGCAACTTCATGCCGCACCACACGAACGAGGAGAATCAATTGAAGCGAAGAGAACTTCTGCGTTCGAGCGCCCTTGCTGGCGCCGGTCTAATGCTGGGCCACAAGACAGCCGCTGCCGCCGCCGCGGATGGCAGTGCGGCTCAACCGACTTCCGGCGCCGGCCCGACCCTGCTCTCGAAGCAGAGGACGCTCGGGCGCGGGGATGCGGCGCTGACGGTGTCGGCGTTGTCGCTGGGGATCATGGGCATGCAGGGCGGGCGCGGCCGCACGCCCCCCGAGCCGATGATGGAGAAGCTGATTCAACAGGCGTACGACCGCGGCTGCACGTTCTTCGACACCGCCGAGGGCTACAACGCGGGCAGCAACGAAGAGCTGCTCGGCCGAGCCGTCGCGTCGTTCCGCGACAAGGTGATCATCGGCACGAAGTTCACCGTTGACCTGACGAAGAACCCACCCGTGAACGATAACCGCCCCGAACGGGTCAAAGCGGCGTGCGAAGGGTCGCTGCGACGCCTGAAGACGGACGTGATCGATCTATACCACCAGCATCGGATCGACCGCTCCGTGCCGATCGAAGACGTCGCTGGCGCCGTGGCCGACCTGATCAAGGAAGGCAAGGTTCGCCGCTTCGGCTTGAGCGAAGTCGCCGCCGACACCATCCGACGGGCGTACCGCGTCTGCCCGGTGACCACGGTTCAGAGCGAGTATCACCTGATGTTCCGCAAGCCTGAAACGGAAGTGTTTTCGACGCTGCAGAAACTCGGTATCTCGTTGACGGCTTACAGTCCGATTAACCGAGGCTTCCTTGGCGGGACGTTGACCGAGTATGCCGACATGAACAGCAACGACATCCGCGGCGCCTGGCCCCGCTTCACGCGCGAGGCGCTCCGCGCGAACGCTCGGATTCTAGAAGTACTGAACGAGTTCGGTAAAACGCGTGGCATGACCTCATCGCAAATCGCGCTGGTGTGGATGATGTCAAAGCATCCCTTCATCGTCCCTCTCTTCGGAACGACCAAGCTGTCGCATCTGGAGGAGGATTTGAGAGCGGCCGACTTCACGCTGAGTGCGGACGAAGTCGCTGAACTGGAGGCGAAAGTATCAGCATTCCCGGTTGTGGGTGAGCGGTACGATGCCTTGCAACAGTCGCGAGTGGAATACTAAGCCGACACCGCAGACGCCGGACGATGTCGCCAACGCGCCTTCCGCACGGAGCCGATCGCCGATGGTGGTGGTGGAACCGGTCGAACTCAGAAAAGTATTCCGAGCCGTACGAACAAACACTCCGTCTGCAGTGGCGCTACGTTCATCGTCGACAGGGCCAACGGCCTGCCGGTCCGATACCAATCCCACTTCACGACCTCGTCGGCTATCATCTCGAGGACCAGCGGATCATCGTTCATCGTGGTCTCCCGCACCATCGGCAAGCCGACGTTTCGGCACACCTGAGCGGCCCCCGAAGTCTCTCTGGGTCGTACAGCAGTTCCATGCGATCGCAAAACGAACCCGATCGGACAGATCACCGCCGCGGGGAGGCTGCGAGCCCGCCCGCCCCCCGGTACTGACAGATGTCCGGTTCGAGCCAGGGATTCTCCAACCGGCCGCTGCTCCGCGACGGCTCCAGCAGCTGCGCACGATACCGCGCCGCCCGGGCCATGACGACCGGGATGCTGTGCGCGGTGAACACGAGGCGGGCGGCCGACTGGGCGACGCGGAAGCTTGAGCTATCACACTACGACACTCCGAATCGGAGGCGGATCACATCGCCTCGATACTGAAAGATCTTCCTGAGTGTCGAGCGGACGGGCAATTTCAGATCGGACCTGAGCCGCAGGCGTCGATCAGGTTCGTACGCGTCGACGGTCCAGCCGTCAATGACATCTGTCAGTGCGCAGTTCTCGGGGTCGCGGCGGCCCCGTCCCATGCCGACGCCTCCGAAACCGAGGTCCAGCCAGTGTCGCGCTCGCCGGGGAGGTCCCGAAGTACCAGCCATTCGTTCCGCCAATCTGCCGGATTGGCCCAAAGACCCGAGAGGGGGGCGCGTCGACAACAGTGGTCCGTGTGTCGATCTTCTGACGCACCTGAGCGCCGCCCTCTATCGCCTCGGCCAGCGCGCAACGGCGTCGGTTCGATTTGGAATGCGTCAAACGCTGCTGACGATCTGACCACCGTCGGATTTTTCAGCCCTTCCACCAGAGCGCGACCGACACGGGCCTGCGCCGGTGTCACCAGTGCGAGCCAGAGACCCGACAAGTGCGGCGTCAACAACGGCACCGGCAGCAGCCACCGGCGCAGCCCGCGGAGCCGGGCATATTCCCGCATGATGTCACCGTACGACACGACGTCTGGACCGCCGATCTCGAACACTTCACTGCCGGTGTCAGGCCGTTCCAAGGCCGCCGCCAGGTACGCCACCACGTCGTCAACGGCCATCGGTTGCGTCAACGTCGCGACCCACCGCGGGCACACCATGACTGGCAGCCGCTCCACCAGCGCCTCGATCATCTGGAACGACAGACTGCCGGCGCCAACCACAATCGATGCCCTGAACTCGATGACCGGGACGCCACTGGCGCGCAGGACGGATCCGGTTTCAGCTCGGCTCTGGAGATGGCTCGAGAGCGAACCCGACTGATCGGCCAGGCCGCCCAGATAGATGATGCGCCGGACGCCAGCACAAGCCGCCGCGCGGCCGAAGTTTGCAGCTGCATGCCGATCCACCTCGGCGAAATCGGCGCCGCCAGACATCGAGTGCACCAGGTAGTAGGCCGACTTCACGCCCGCGAGGGCGAGACCGAGCGACGCCTCATCCAGGCAATCACCCTGGACGACGTCCGTCGTTGATCTGGTTACGTTGACCCGTTCGGGATTCCGCGCAAGGCACCGCACCGGACGGCCGGCCTCTTCGAAGTGTCGAAGAAGGCGGCCGCCGATGTACCCCGTCGCGAGGAGGACTGGTGCCTCCATGCCCCGGCCTATTCGTCCTTCGGCAGGATGACGCTGTCGATCACGTGAATGACGCCGTTGGTCGCGGCGATGTCGGTCTTCACGACCTTCGCGCCGTCAACCGTCACGCCGCCATCGCGGGATGCGATCGTCAGCGTGTCCCCGCCGACTGCCTTCGCCGAGCTGGTTTTGATCACGTCGGCCGCCATGATTTTCCCGGCCACGACATGAGACGTGAGGATGCGCTGCAGCTTGGGCTTGTTCTCGGGCTTCAGCAGCGCTTCGAGCGTTCCTGCGGGCAGCTTCGCGAACGCCTCGTCGGTCGGCGCAAATACCGTGAAGGGACCGGCTCCCTTCAGTGTTTCGACGAGGCCGGCCGCCTGGAGTGCCTTCGCCAGCGTCTTGAACGATCCCGCCGCCACCGCGGTATCGACGATGTCCTTGTCAGCGGGCGCAGCACCCATGTTGGCGGCGGCGCCGGTGATGGTCATGGCGGCCACGATTCCTGCAATCATTTTCTTCATTTGTCTCTGCTCCGTGATCGAGTTGCGGGTTGACGAACTAACGAGTCGCGATCGTTGCGGGCTGCGCCCAGCGGTTCTGTACGCGCTTCCACGACACTGCCTGATACAGCCCGGCCAGACCCACCAGCCCGTAGACGAGTGTGCTGGCGGCCGAGACTTCACCGAACTGCATCCCGAACAGGGCTGCGACGAGGTCGAACCGGGCGACGGCAACGAGCCCCCAATTCAGCGCACCAACGACGACGAGAACCGCGGCGATGACGTCGATCTGCTTCATGACTGTTCCTCCTGTGCTGCGTCCGGCCACCTCGCCGGCAATGCATGTATTGACTGTAGTGCAAATATGTTTGCTTTAAAGTAAAATCACCGCTCGGCCGTAAAGTCATGTGAATGCGACGACAAGAACCGCGCGTAATGTGACCGTCACGACAACTGGAGGCGGAATGCTGTCGGCAACGCTCGAAGCAGGGCTCAGCGACTATGCGATCGGCGCGAAGATTCGCGCCTTACGGCTGAAGAAGAAGATGGGGCTCGTCGAGCTGGGGCAGCATTCCGGGCTCTCGCCGGCGTTGCTCTCGAAACTCGAAAGGGGGCGCCTGTTCCCGACGCTGCCGACGCTGCTGCGGATTGCGCTCGTCTTCAGCGTCGGCCTCGACTATTTCTTTGCCGGCGCGCGCGAGAAGCCGCTCGTGGCGGTGGTCCGCAAGGCGGAACGCGTACAGCTGCCCGAGCGTCAGGATGGGAAGGACATGTCCTATCGCTTCGAGTCGCTGGACTACCCCGCGACCGAGCGGCGGTTCAACTCGGTACTACGCCGAGTTCTTGCCCGTGGCGCGCGACAGCGTCCGGCTGCACACGCACGCGGGCGTGGAGTTCATCTACACGCTCAAGGGCAGGTTGAGCGTTCACTTTGACGGCCAGGAGCACGCGCTCGAGTCCGGTGACTCGATGTACTTCGACTCCGGCCTTCCCCATGGCTACCGCCGCAGCGGCACCTCGACATGCTGCGCCATCGTGGTGACGACCGCCTGATCGCCTTCCTCGACGACCACCCCACGAGCTGTCGCTTCGGAAGCACGTCTGAACACCTCGCGCCGTCAGCGTGGTGAAATGGTCCGCACAACGGATTCTCTCGAGATCGTTTGAGCGTCGCTCACAATCACCCCTCGACACGTTCCTGAGACGAAAACGACATGGTCCGAACCGCGTCCACTGGCGCGCATGTTGATAGAAACGGAGACGTCCCGGACCATCACGTCTGGGACGTCCGTCGCGGCAGAGCCGCAGGAGACTACACATGGCAATTGCATCCGAAGTACGACGGGAACACACGGAAGGGCAGATCGCGAAGTCCATCGAATCGCAGACGGCCAAGTTGCCGTCCGACACGTTTCTCTGGGCCGCGATCACGGCCATAGGCGCCTCCGCAACCCTCCAGATGATGGGAAAGCAGAGCGCCAGCGTGTTCGTGGGCCAGTGGGCGCCGACGCTTCTCATTCTGGGGCTCTACAACAAGCTGGTGAAGCAGCATGGCTCCGACTTCACGGACAGGCGCGCGTAGGCAACGGAGCACTTAAACCAAGTATTGAGACGGGCCCGGTCCCGTCTCGTTATTCGCAGCCGGAGGGACGCATGACGACCGAACTCGACACCTTCTACGAAATGGTTGAAGACATTGGCATTGCGATGATGACGACGCGGCGGCCCGACGGGCATCTCGAGTCGCGCGCGATGGCGAATCAGAAGCGTGCGGCGGGAGCCGACCTGTGGTTCGTGACGGCGGAGGGCACCGGCAAGCTTCGCAGCCTCGAGGCTGACCCGCACATCAACCTGTCGTACTACAAGGATCGGACGCGCGAATGGATCTCGGCGTCCGGCCTGGCGACGATCTCACGCGATCCGCAGAAGATTCGCGAGCTGTACGCGCCCGACTGGAAGATGTGGTTTCCGGACGAGGGGGATTCGCGGCACGGCACACCGGACGACCCGCGCTTGGTGCTCATCGGGGTCGACATTCATGGGGCGGTGTTCCTGGAAGTCAACAAGCCGCAGCCGGTGGTCCTGTATGAACTCATGAAGGGCTGGCTGACCGGCACCGAGCCGGAGCTCGGGAAGATGCACACGCTCAAGCCCTGATTGAGTGGACTGCTGATGGAATAGAGACAGGGTTCATTCCTTCTGTCGTCCCGCGCGCGATCTCGCTCCGTGATTCGGTCAGGCTCCAAGCGCGACTCGTATCGCATCGAGCAACAGATCTGGGCCAACAGGCTTGGCAAAGACTGCGATGGCACCGTACTCACGATAACGAAGGGCGCTGAGTGATTCATTGTTCGCAGTTTACGCGCGGGGACGCTTTGGAGAGCTCCTCGGAACTCTTCGGCATCCTCGATGATGCCTTCAACCGAGACGGCGACATCGCGTGAGGACACGACACACCGAGCCGTTAGTCCGACACTTTCCTGCGAGTCGGCACGTTAGCACCACGCCGCCGAATCGCAGTGGGCGCGCCAGTACCGCCGGTGGAATGCCAGTGAGTTGTGCGGCTGTAGACACGACGCCGATGCAAGGGCGCCGTGTCGGATCCAGCGAACGTATGTCCCGAGAAGAACGCGGCGGTTTTGGAGACCGCTGTAGACGCTGCTTGGTCGAGCCTTACCATTCGATGCGGCACGTGCAGAGGCGCGCCATGTCTTGCGACATAGCGACTGATGCTTGAGAACGGCGTCTTCTGGCGGGGCGCCACGAAGGCATGCCGGTAAATGACAATGCGATTGTGATAGGAATGTGATACGTGGGGCTCAGAACCTCGAGGAACATCGAGGTTTACAGACGCACACCGAGAAATCGTTTTCGAGGGCTAACTCCGTGATCGCGTATACGTTGACGTGCCTCGGAGTGGCTCCGTGTCCCTCAGGGAATTCGCTTTCCAAGCATGCCTGATCGACCGCTCCAGCATCTCTCCGTTTAGAAATCAACAACTTACAGCGTCGCTTGAAGGACGATTGCGGCGATTGTGATAAGTCCCCCAATGTGCCGCGATCACTTACGGGCTTTTCCAGTATAGCCGCGCCTTTACTTTTCGGAGTTCGCAGGAACAACTATGGGGACAGTCCTGACGAGCGACTGCTCACGATCGCATGACCGTTCTGCCTCAGTTCAGCAGCTGACGCAGTGCCGGGATACGGCGCACGACCGTCCAATCGAGAATCGCTACGGCGACTAGCGTCACGCCGGCCAGCGGGAACAGCACGCTGAGGATTACAGCCGTCGCCCACGTCACCAGCGGCACGCGTGCGACGTCAGGCCGCGGCGGCGCAGCCAGCCGCCATCCTCGCGTGGGGCGCCGCAACCACCACATCACGAGACCACTGAGGCTCAAAGCCATAACCGACAGGCACACCACACTCGTGCCGACGAGGTTCCACCATCCGAGCGAACCCATGTGCAGCGGGATTCCCGCGGCCACGGCTCTGGCCATCGGGCTGTAGTCGTTCCAGCCGCCGCGGCCGACAACGCTGCCCGTGTGCTGATCCACGTGCACCGTGAGTTCCTGTCTGGGATCGTTGACGTCGTCATTCAGGCCAGTCTGTGCGATGGTCCAGATGCCATCCACGCCGCTTGGCACGCCGACCCAGAACCGCTGGCCGATTCCTTCTCGCTGGGCCGCGGCGATCGCAGCATCGAGCGTGATGCCGCTGTGGCCCGTGTGCGGCGGCGACGACGGTACCGGCGTCTGCTCCAGATTCCACGGCACGACCTTGCCGGATCCCGCGTTCAGTGTCTCGTGCATGTGGCCCGGTGACTCGCCAGGCGCCGCAGTCGTGGCACGCAACGTGTTCCACGCCTGCACGAACTGTCCTCCCCACACATCCGTCCACGCGAGACCAGAAATGAGGTAGAACGCCAGCACGGGCGCGAGGATCGCACCCGTGGTCTTGTGCAGGTCGCGCCAGGCCAGTCGTCGACTGCCGCCGGTCATTGTGAACGCCTGCCAGAACGGCGTCCCTTTGGGAAACCAGAGGTACACACCGGAGACGAGCAGCAGGATGCCCAGACTGGCGGCGATCTCAATCAATCGATCACCCCAGGCACCCATCAGCAGCGTCCCGTGCACGAGGTTCGCCACCACACCGATGCGATGGCCATCGTCTACAATCCCGCGAACTCCCGCCGTGCTCGCATCAATGAAAACGGTATGCGGACGATCGTCGATCGTGACCGTCACGCGAGTCGCATCCGCACTGTCCCGTCCGGGCTGATAGCGCACGAAGGTCGCACGAGGAAACGCCGATCGAGCGGCGTCCAGTCTCGCCTGATGAGAGGTGGGGGCACCGCCAGGTGTATTGACCAGCAGGGCGCCCAACTGCCAGCGTTCGATGGGCTCCGCCGCCAGCATGACGAGGCCGGTGACAGCCAGCAGCATCAGGAACGGGGCGACGTACAGACCCGCGTAAAAGTGCCATCGCCACACAGCCGCGTAGAGCACTCTTCGTTCCTGTACGTCGTTCCTCATGGCTTTCATCAGCCCGCTTGGCTAGAACGAGTACCGGAGGCCGGTGTACGCCGACACTGGCGCGCCGGGATACAGGACGCGCGCGTTGGCGGGAGCCACATTGAGCACGCTGAGCGTCGCGACGTAGTCCACGTCGAACAGGTTGCGCACTTCGCCGAAGACCTCCCAGCGCCGGCCGGACACGCCCGCGCGCAGTCCCATCAGCTGGTAGCTAGCGACGGCGTAAGAGTTGGCGAAATCCGCATAGCGCTCGCCGATGAAGTCGAAGGTGGGGCCGGCGTAGAACCCACGGGCATGCCGGTACAGCACCTCGCCCCGCACGGCATAGGTGGGTGCCGCGGGCAGCCGATTCTGGCGCCAGACGGGATCGTCGTCGAAGTGGAACCGGTTGAGGGTGAAGCTGACCCGCGGGTCGATGCGATGCGCGCCGCCAACCGCGAAGCTGCTGCCGATGAGCCCTTCCAGGCCGGTATGCGTGGTGTTGTCGATGTTGGTCACCAGGGTGTTGCCCGGCGCGTTGGGATCGTCCACGGACAGGATTTCATCGTTGATGCGCGCGAAGTACGCCGCGATGTCCCAGTTCCACTGTGTGCCCGACGTCTGGCTGGACGTGGAACGCCAGCCGACTTCCGCCACGACGCCGCGCATGGGATCGAGCGTGGCATTGCCGCCGCGCACGTCATCCATCATCTGGAACGTGGTGGGCGCCTCGAACAGGCGGCTGACGTTTCCGTAGACCTCACCGGCACGGTTCACAGAGGCGATGACGCCCGCGCGCGGATTGAAGGTGGCGTAGCGGGCATTGGGGTTGCTCACCGCGCCTGTAGTGGCGTTGGTCGTGAGCACGTCGCGTCTCGCACTGACGGCCTGTCCGCCGAACACGACCGTCCAGCGATCCGACGTACGCCACCGATCGACAACGAAGGCTTCGACGCTGTCGGCGGTGTTATCCACGTATTCGCTGATGCCGTTCGGCCGGCCGTTGAGATTGCGGTAGTTGCCGCCTTCCACCGAGCCATCGCCGTAATTGAGACCGACGAGCAGGTCGTGTGCGCCCATCCGTCGTTCATAGCGCACCATCGCACCGAGATCGCGATGGTCGGTGTCGATCAGGAGGCTGAACACTTCCACCGGCGCGTTCGGTCCGGGCCCGTCGAAGTCCACGAACACCTGGTTCACGATTGGGTGGTAGAGCGACTGCCCCTCGTACGAGAGACCGGCCGACAGCGACCCGTTCGCCCCGAAGGACCGAGTCATCTTCGCCGCGACGCGCGCGGTCTTCACGACCTTGCCATAGTCGCCGCTGAGCGCCGGCGCGCTCGCCTGGTCGGGATCGGCGTCGACCTCGGCACGCGTCAGCGCGCCCGGCAGGCGAACATCGTTGTCCACGTAGGTCGCAAACAGTTGCACGTTGGTTGTCGTCGATGGTCGCCAGCCGGCGTTGGCATACAGCCCCCAGCGTTCCTGGTTGCTATGGTCGCGATAGCCGTCGAATTGCCGGCCTTCCACCGTGACGAGCCCGTCGACCTTGTCGCCCGCGGCGCCAAGCGTGACGCGGCCGTTCAGCGAACCGAAACTGCCGCCGTCGACGAATGCTGAGAGGGGCGCGCTGTTGCGCGCGGTGGGCGAGGTGAAATCGATGGCGCCGCCCAGCGTGCTTGCGCCATAGGTGAGCGCGTTGGCGCCGCGCGCCACGCTGGCGTAGCGCGCCGTCAGCGGATCGATCACACGATTGTGATTGTTGCCATCGGCCGTGGTCACCGGCAATCCATCCTGGAGCAGCTTGACGCCGTTCTTGTCGTAGTCGACGGCGTCGAGATTCGAGCCGCGGCTCGAGAAGAACAGTTCGTCGTTGCCATAGCCGCTGTCGGCGAACACGCCTGGCGCGTAGCGCAGCATGTCAGCCATGTTGTTGACGTGACGGCTATACAGCTCGTCGCCGTCCAGGATCGTGACGGCGCCAGGCGTCGATGCCCGCTGCGCTTCGAGTTCCGCCTTCACACGCTCCCCCGTCACGAGCACGCTCTCCTGCAGTGTTTGCACGGCGAGCCGGAAATCGGCCACGGCCGCCGGTCCCGAGGCGGCGACAGTCATTCGCCGCTCCATCGGCTGGAAGCCTGGAGTCGTGACCCGAACGGTGTATGGGCCGGGCTGAAGACCGTCGAGGCGATACCGGCCATCACTGCCCGTGACAGCCGAACGAATCACGGCGACGCCGCTCACGAGTTCGACCTTCGCGCCCGCGACGGACGCACCCGTCTGGTCCGAGATGAGTCCGCTGATGGCGGCTGTTTGCTGGCCGGCGGTCAGTGTGGGCACTCCGACGGCGAATAGGGCGATCGCAACAACAACTAGGCGATAAGAAAACGATGACATGCTTCCCCCTCGATTCTGAATTGGCTCTGACGAATCCGATCGACGGGCCACCGTCCGACTAAGGGTTCAGTCGAGCGAAAGCCGCATTCACGACGCCGCGCTCGTTCGAGCGACAGCAATCGTGAGTCGGTCAGAGACGTGGCGCCGTGGCGCCAGATCTGTGCAGTGGTTGGGAGACGAGGAGCGTTAGCTGCGAGGCGGAGGAGCGTCGGGAGGGGCGGTCCAGTCCAAGGGCAGCGTGGTGTCGTAGCCCTTGGGAAGCGGCGCGGCGATCACCGCGAGGACATCGACCGTGACGACTGGCAGCGTGAGTGGGCCGAGCATCGAGAGCAGGGCCGCGCCCAGATCATTCTGAGTACTCTGCAAGCGACACCGCGCCTCGTCGGCCGGCTTTCCATGCATCGGGCACGAGCCGTGATCGGCCCCATGCGCACAGGTGCAAATGATGTCCGCTGCTGTGCCGGTTGTGACCAGCAGAACGGTCGTTCCAGCCGCGACCGACACGTGAAGGAACAGCCACGCGAGCGCCACTGGGACGAGCAGACGTCGGATCTTCGACACGAGTGCCGACCAGCTTAGTGCCGGCGACAGGCCCGGTCAAGTTGGTACTGGTGGACGCGCGCGCGGTTCTTGTGGACGAGATGACAACCGCGCAGCGGAAGCGGCCCTACGGTTTGGCGATCATCACCTCGGTCGCCTTCACAACCGCGGTGACGGCGTCGCCTTGCTTGAGCGCCATCTCTTCGGCGCTCCGCCTGGTGATCACGGACTCAATCACGCTCTCGCCGACGCGCATGGTGACGTGCGCGAGCACATCGCCGAGCTGAATCTCTTCGATGGTCCCCTTCAGGTGGTTCCGTGCGCTGAGCGTCAGACGATTCCCCTCCGTTCGCAGCATGACGCCGCGTGCCCGAATCAGTCAACGTAGACAGTCACTGCACTTGAGCCAGCGTCGAGGTGACACACGACAACACCGGAACGTCCAACGACACGACCGGTTGCCCACGAAGCTGGACCTGGGACCGGTGAATACCTTCCTCAGAGACCGGGATGCCACGTAAGGTCGCGACCGCGTACTCGCGAACCAGTTCGATTCTCACGCTCTCAGATCCGGTTCGGAGCTCTCCGTTGCGCCGCCGGAGTCACCAGACCTACGGAGAGCGCCACTCATCCACGTGTTGGATGTCGGCAAGTCGGGCCACCAACACGGCCTGATGTAGCGTCATCGGCAGGGTCGGAGCCGACCGTGTGCGGATGACTCCAATGATCGAAAGCCGATCCTGCCGATCGAAGAACGCGAGGTCACAGAGGACGGCCCAGTCGATTCTCGCCACGGCTTTATGCTCCGAGGCGTTCCGGCAGATCAACCGCCCGCATTCCCTCGAAGGTGCTCCGGGTCGGGTGCACTAGGCACCACAAAGCTGACATGCTGGCGAAGGAGCTCCGCGACGCATTCATGCCACGCCACCGCGCCAGCGGCTCCGTCCTCTCTCAACGGTCTCCAGTGTCAGCCACGCAAGGACCGCCGCCGTTCGGCCGCGCACTTCGTCCTCGAGCCGTTCGACACAGAGCTGAACGTCCTGATCGCCGATCTGCATCGAGGACTCGACCCACATGATGTCGACGGTCTGGCTGACGGAGCCACGGATTTCCGAAACGCGGATCCCGAAGGAGCGCCTCGTCGGTCAGAGACTGGAGGAACGCAACGAGGTCCGCGCGCTGTTCCTGCGTCAGCGCGAAGCCCCCGAATCGAGCTGCTTTTGTTCGGGTTCTCTCGGCCGACGCCGGCGTAGTCGCCCGTCGTGATCGTGCGTCCGCCGGCGGCGTCGTGGTCGATGGCGTCATCGAGAGTGGCGACACTGCCATCGTGCATGTACGGCGCGGTCACGGCCACGTTCCGCAGCGTCGGCGCCTTGAACTGCCGACGTCGGCCGCGTTGCGCGTGACTTCGAACACGCCGGTGTTCTCCGCCGGGTAGGACATGGTGAAGCGGTACACAGCTGAAGGCTCGGAGGACGCCTCCGAGCGCCTCTAGGAGGTGTGGCCCGCCAGCGCATCTCTTGGTGTTGGCGCCGCCGCTGGTTCCCGTGCATGATGGGGTTTTGGGCCATACTCATCGGAGCCCGGCACAGCGCGTAGGCAGCCACGATCATGCTCAACATCCGGACCGAACCGATCGGCAGCATTCCACGGCCTCCAGAACTGCTCAGCGCCATAGGCGCAACGCATGGCTCCGATCCCGCCTTGGATCCGCTGTACGAGCACGCCATTCGCGACACGATTGAGCAGTTCGAGGCGACCGGATCGCCCGTCATCAGCGATGGAGAGCAGCGCAAATACCACAACTTCTGGACGTACTGTGTGCAGGGGTTGCCGAACACTGCTCCCGACGGCTTCAAGATCCCGTTCGCCGCCGGCCACGTGCGACGGATGCTGCGGTTGACTGAGGGCCCGTTCCGGTATCAAATCTATGCCGACAGTTACCTAGACGTCGCACTCAAGTACGCGCACCGGCCGGTGAAGCAGGCCGTGATTTCCCCGTCGGCGTTGAGCCTGATGTACCCCGCCGAGGAGATTCCTGGATATCCGCGAGAGCAGTTCATCGCCGATTTGTTGCGGGAACACGAGACAGAGGTTCGCAACTGCCTGCGAAAGGGTGCGCATTGCGTACAGGTGGACTTCACGGAGGGGCGGCTTGCGGTCAAGATTGATCCGTCGGGGCAGCTCCTACACCGCTTCATCGATCTCAACAATCTCGCGCTGTCGCGGTTCTCGGCTGAAGAGAGGACGCGTATCGGTGTCCACACGTGCCCAGGGGGCGACCGCGACTCCACCCACAGCGCTGACGTCGACTACGCGGGCCTCCTACCGAGCCTGTTCGAGCTGATGGCCGGATGCTTCTACGTCGCCCTCGCCGGGGAGTCGGATCGTGGCCGCGTGCTCAAGATCATCCGCGACCACCTCAAGCCGGATCAAATCGTGTTCGTCGGCGTCGTCAATCCGATCGATCCGCGGATCGAGACCCCGCAAGAAGTGTGCGACCGAGTGCTCGAGGCGGCGGAATACATTCCGGTCGCGCAACTCGGTACCTGCGACGATTGCGGCTTCTCCCCATTCTGCGATGACACCACGACGACTCGCGAGACAGCATTCGCGAAGATCCGCGCGCGAGTGCTGGGGACAGCTTTGGCCAGCGAACGGCTCCAGGCGACCTGATGGGCGACGAGCGCGACGAGGAGGCTCGGCTTCGCGAAGTCGCCCTCAAGAACGCTCACAGCATCCTCGTCGCGCGCCGGCGCGCTGAGGACGCACTTCGCGAGCAATCGCAATGGCTTCGGATAACGCTTGCGAGTATCGGCGACGCCGTGATCACGACGGATGCAGATGGGCGCGTGACGTTCCTAAACGCCGTCGCACAGTCGCTGACAGGCTGGTCTCAGACCGATGCCCTCGGGCATCTTTTGACCGACGTGTTCCGCATCGTTCACGAGGACACGCGTGAGCCCGTGGACAACCCCGCCATTCGAGCGTTGCAGACGGGCACGGTCGTCCGCCTGGCCAACCACACCGTTCTCATTGCTCGGATGGGAGAAGAACATCCCGTTGACGACAGCGCCGCGCCCATCCGAGACGAGTCGGGCGTCACGATTGGCTCGGTGCTGGTGTTCCGCGACGTGTCAGAGCGGAAGCATACCGAGCTCGCACGTGCGCATCTCGCCGCGATCGTCCAGTCGTCAGATGATGCCATCGTCAGCAAGAATCTAGAAAGCGTCATTCTCTCGTGGAACAAGGGGGCTGAGCGTCTGTTTGGATTCACCGCCGGCGAAGCCGTCGGGCAGTCCATCACGATGCTGATCCCGCCTGAGCGTCGCGACGAGGAGCGTGAGATTCTTGCGCGCATCGAGCGTGGCGAGCCAATCGAGCACTTCGAGACGGTTCGTGTGGCGAAGGATGGCCGTCGAATCGATATCTCGTTGACCATTTCGCCCATTCGCAACACCGCGAACGAGGTGATCGGCGCCTCAAAGATCGCGCGGGACATCTCTCGTCGTAAGACCCTCGAGGCGCGCGACCGGTTCCTGGCAGATCTTGACGATCGGCTGCGACAGCTCTCCGATGCCGATGGCATCACTGTCACCGCAGCTCGAGCGCTGGGCAAACATCTGCACGTCAACCGCTGCGCGTACGCCACGGTCGAGGAGGATGAAGACACGTTCGAGTTGACCGGCAATTACACAGACGGTGTCCACAGCATCGTCGGCCGGTATACGTTCCGCCAGTTCGGGGAAGAGTGTCTTCGGCTGATGCGAGCGGGACAGCCTTACGTCGTGAGCGACGCGGCGACCGATCCGCGGATCACGGCGGCAGAGCGGCCCTCGTACGAGATGACCGCGATCCGCGCAGTGAGTTGTGTGCCGATCCTGAAAGAGGGGCGGTTCGTGGCCGCCATGGCGGTCCATACGCAGAGTCCCCGCGTGTGGGACTCGGATGAAGTGGCGCTCGTGCAGCGCGTCGCGAGCCGCTGCTGGGAATCCATCGAGCGCACGCGGGTGACCCACGCGCTCCGAGAGAGCGAGCATTTGTTCCGGGCGCTCGCCAATTCCATTGCCAACCTGGCGTGGATGGCACGCCCCGACGGCTGGATCTACTGGTACAACGACCAGTGGTACGAATATACGGGCACGACGCCGGCGGACATGGAAGGCTGGGGCTGGGAGCAGGTCCATGACCCCGTGACGCTTCCGACTGTCAAGGAGCGTTGGCAGCACTCGATTGCCACGGGCACACCATTCGAGATGGTGTTCCCGTTGCGGGCTGCAGACGGCACGTTTCGAAGATTTCTCACACGGGTCAACCCAGTACGCGACTCGCGCGGCCAAGTGGTCCATTGGTTCGGGACGAACACGGACGTTGAAAGCGAGCGACAAGCGGCAGAGGCGAATGCGGAACTGCGCGAGCGTGAGCAACTGGCGAGGCACGAGGCAGAGCTCCAGAAGCGGCTCCTCTACTCGTTGTTCATGCAGGCACCGACGCTGATCGCGGTGCTGCGCGGACCCGAATACATCGTCGAGCTGGCCAATCCGCCGGTGTGTGAAGTCTGGGGACGGACCGAGGCGGAGCTGCTGAACCAGCCCCTGCTAAATGTCATGCCCGAACTCCGCGAACAAGTCTTTCCTGCGCTGCTGAACCGCGTGTTCCAAACCGGCACGCCGTACGTCGGCAGCGAGACTCCGGCGAGACTGGCACGGAAGGAAGGACCACCGGAGACCGTCTACTTCAACTTCGTTTATTCGGCCTTTCGGAACATGGAAGGGGACATCGAGGGCGTGTTCGTGATCGCGTCCGACGTCACCGAGCAGGTGCTGGCAAGGAATCAGCTGAACGACCTGCGCGAGGCGGCAGAATCTGCCAACCGCGCGAAGGACGAGTTCCTCGCGATGCTGGGGCACGAACTGCGCAATCCGCTCTCGCCGATCCTGACAGCGCTCCAGTTGATGAAGCTTCGCGGAAGCGACGCTTTAGAGCGAGAGCGCACCGTCATCGAACGCCAGGTCAATCACCTGACGCGATTAGTCGACGACCTGCTCGACGTCTCGCGGATCGCGCGCGGACAGGTGGAACTCAAGGAAGAGATCGTCGAGATTGCCGAGATCGTTGCCAAGGCCATCGAGATTGCCAGTCCGCTCCTCGAGCAGCGAACGCACACGTTGAACGTGCAGGTGGAGCGGAAGGGACTCACGGTGAAGGGCGATCCGACCCGTCTGAATCAAATCGTCTCCAACCTGCTCACGAATGCAGCGAAGTACACTCCTCCCGGCGGTCACATCACGATCCGAACCGAGCGGCACGACAACCACGTAATGATTCGCGTACGGGATACAGGCATGGGCATTGCGCCGGAAGTGCTGCCGCGCGTATTTGACCTCTTCGTTCAGGAGCGGCAGGCCATCGATCGGTCGCAAGGCGGCTTGGGGTTGGGGCTCACCATCGTACGCAACCTAGTCGAACGACATGGCGGCACGGTGTCTGCCAGTAGCGATGGTCCGGGTAAGGGCAGCGAGTTCGTCGTGCGCTTGCCGCGGGTCACCGGCGCCTCGACGCTCGACGAGGCTCCCGTCGACAAACTGGCTCTGGTGTCCAAGGTGCGCCGCCGGAGCGACTCGCCAAGAATTCTCGTCGTCGATGACAGCGTCGACGGCGCAGAGATGCTGGCGACGGCGCTGACCGCGAAGGGATATGACACGCGCGTGGCGTACGATGCACCGTCCGCGCTGCGAATCGCTTCCGAATTCCGACCAGTCGTGGGCTTCCTGGACATCGGTTTGCCGGTCATGGATGGATATGAGCTTGCCGCGCATCTTCGTGAACTGCCGGAGTTGAACGGAATGAAGCTGATTGCGTTGACGGGCTACGGGCAGGAGTCGGATCGGCGGAAATCGCGAGAGGCGGGCTTCGACCATCACTTGGTCAAACCAGTTGATTTCACGGCCGTCGAGTCAGGTACTGGCGGAGTTTGACCGCGGCGATGACAGCGAATCCACCGAGTAAGGCTCGCGTGCGGCCCCGCGTCGTAACCGAGAGAGCGGTCATCGAATCGACTCATCCACCGACTGGGCGTCGGTCAGTCACTTGCAGCTACCGCGCTGCACAGGATCGACACTAGCGCGGGCGGCTCGATCGGTTTCGCGACATGCGCCTGGAACCCCGCTGCGCCGCGCGCGAACGGTCATTGAGTCGCGCATACGCACTGACGGCGACGGCCGGACACGCCGCTGCCGGTCGCTTCGTCCTGATGGCTGCGAGTAGCTCGTAGCCATCCATCCCGCGCAGCCCCAAGTCGGTGACGATCAAATCGGCGGCCACGTCTCTGCCACGGCAAGGACGGCCGGGCCGGTGGCTGCCGAGCGGACGTTGGCACCCGCAGCTTCGAGGGGGAACATCTCCAGCGTGTCTGGTTCGTCATCGACGACGAGAATGTTCAAGCCGACAGCGATCTCCTGGGGGCATTTGGACGTGGGTCCGGTCGTGAAGGATCCGGGTAACGTTCCGTCGAGAGCCGCCTCAACTTCGTGCCGGGACTTACCGGCTCCTCGCCGTGGGCCGTCTCGGTCGCGATTGCGCTGACGCGGCTCCTTGAACGCGCCGGCCGCGACGTGACGGTGCGGCACGGGCAAGCCGCTGGCGAATCGCAAGTCGAGCACGGTCGAGCGCGACGGGATCGCGGAAGAACACGTACGCGAAGTTGGCACCCAACATCAAGGAGTCCAGTTCGTATGTCAGCTGCGCGACGTCTTCAGCGGCGTCGATTTCGCCCAGGGCCTGCGCCTCCCGTACGACTTCCGCCAAGGTCTCGAGGATCCGAGAGTACACGTTGCGCAAGTGGTCCCTGACCGGCCCTGCTTTGGCGTCGAGTTCGGCAGCCGCGGCGACGAAGAAGCAACCGCCAGGAAAGACGGCCCGCTCTAGGTACGACAGAAAGGCCTCACAGACGGAGAGGACACGGCGCGCGCCGGCGGGCGCCGCCCGCCCGGGCTGCCACACTTCACGCTCGAACATGTCGGCCGCGGCATCAATCGTCGCGATCTGGAGATCTTCCTTCGATCGAAAGTGGGCGAAGAGGCCGCTCTTGCTCATGCCGACGTGCTCAGCCAGGCGCGCGATCGACAGCCCGTCCAGTCCCTCGACCGTAGCCAGTTCGGTGGCGGCGTTCAAGATCGCCTGACGGCTCCGGGCACCGTCAGCCCGAACGCGCCGACCATCGGATTCGGGATGCAGCGCCCGTCCTCTTGCCATGTCGAACAATATAGCACGATCGGTCGTATTGTGATATAAAGCACGACCGGTCGGTCGTAATACATAAATTCGCTAGCAACAAGGGAGGACACCACCCCCCGTTCGACTTCGCCGGGCAGCCGGGTTGGGGACAAGTCACGCCGTTTGTCATCGACATTCGAGAGCATACGGTTGCCGGGCCGCTGGATCGTTCTAATTCGAAGTACGCGCGCGACCTGGCGCAGGTAAAGGCGATCGGCGACATCAACAGCACGATCCGCACTCGGGAGCAATCCGAGATTGCGCAGTTCTGGTACGAAGACTCGCCGCTCGGGTGGAACCGAGTCGCGAACACCGCCGTGCGTCAGCGAAAGCTCGATCTCTGGTCAGCGGCACGAGCACTCGCCTTGGTCAACTTCGCGATGGCTGATGGATTCATTGCGGGGTTCGAAGCCAAGTATCGGTTCAGGTTCTGGCGCCCAGAGACCGCCATCCGCGCTGCTGGGCAGAGTGAACACTGGGCGGCCGACGCCGACACGAACTGGCGTCCCTTTTTGATCACGCCACCCGTACCCGACTACCCGTCAACGCACACCGTGCTCGGCTGGGCGGCGGGGAGTCGTCTCCCCGCGGGCCGGGCGGACCGCTGGTCTCGTCCCTTCTTGGAAGCCTTGGGCCGCTACCGCCTGCGCGGTACCATTCAGTATCCGGGAGCGTGCAATGTGACGACCTGAAGGCCATCTCGAAAGCCGTGTGCGGGAAATCCGCACGCACAGTTTGAACGGGGGTGCTGCTCCCAACCGTCAGTCACCCCGGCCGGCACCAAGTCGGACCTACCAAGGAGAAGGCGGGTTCGTGACGGGGACGGCCGGGTGTCGGAACCAGCGAGCCGATTCGGGTGCGGTACGGCATCGCGCCGAGCGTGGACGTCGCTGCCGTTCCTTGCGTCCCCAAGCGGCTCGCAGGGCCGGCCAGTTGACGAGAACGGTGAGTGGCGGTTCGGCGGCACGGGTTGACGTTGTCCCCTGTCCAGACTATATATAGACGGGACAAGGCAAATGATTTCGCGAGAACCGGCGCCGCAACTCCTGCCAGGAACCCTGTTCATGCTGGTGCTCCGCACTCTTGCAGGAGGGCCTTCGCATGGATACGCCATTGCCAGGCGAATCAAAGACGCGTCCGCAAATGGGCTCGTGATTGAAGACGGCTCGCTGTATCCAGCGTTGAACCGGATGCTCGTCAAGGGATGGGTGGCCGCGGAGTGGGGAATTTCCGAGAACAATCGACGCGCGCGGTTCTACCGGCTCACTGCCAAAGGCCGAAAACAACTCGCAGCCGAGACAAAAGCGTTCGAGAACGTCGTCGGATCGATTCAGCTCGTCATGCGTACGGTGTAGATCAGGAGGCTGCGTCTCATGGCCACCCTCGGCGAATGGATGAATCGTCTCCGGTACCTGGGACGCCGCTCGCGAATTGACGATGATCTGGAGGTCGAACTCCGCTTCCACATCGAGAGCCGCACCGCGGAACTGATCGCAGCGGGCGTTCCTTCGCGGGATGCTGCAACGCGAGCCCGTGTGGAATTCGGGTCGATTGCGCGCGCAGTCGAGGACTCTCGAGCGGCATGGCAATTTCGGTGGATCGAAGATCTGGCGGCCGATCTGCGCTACGCCTTTCGCACCATCCGGCGCAGCCCCGGATTTGCGGTCACCGCTGTCCTCTCGCTGGCCCTGGGCATCGGGGCCAACGCGACGATCTTCAACGGGCTATACGGCATCCTCTGGAAGCCGCTGCCGGTTTCCAAACCCGAGGAGCTGTTCAAGCTCTCGATTTCGTTCGGCGACTCCGGCCAAAGAGATGTCCCGCCGATTGCCTTCGTTGGCCAACTCCGGAGCGCGGGCGTCTTCGAAGGCGTCTCGGTCACATCTGCCGACGGCTTCAGCTTTGCGTATGACGACCGCGCCGAACGGGTTCTGGGTGAAGTCGTGTCTGGAAACTACTTCGATCTATTGGGCGTGCGGTCCATCGTCGGCCAGCCATTCACGCCCGAGGTACGGAGTGGGCGCTGGGCGGCGGAAGCAGTGCTGTCGTACGATTTCTGGCAGCGGCGGTTCGGCGGCGACCCCGGCGTCGTTGGCCGCATGATCCGGCTGAACACTTATCCATTCACCATCGCCGGCGTCTCGCCACCGGGCTTTCACGGCCTCGAGCGAGGCACCGATATCGACGTCCGCATCCCGATTCTGCCGGACGGTCGGGAGCTTGCACAAATCGCGCGGATTGGTGCCAGATCCGATCGTGGGCTGTACACCATCGCACGCCTCAAGCCCGGTTCAAGCCTCGCGCAGGCGGAAGCCTCCGCCGACGGGCAACTCCAGGAGTTCTTGCGCACTACAACGATCCAGCGGTTCAGGGACCGAGGGCGCCAGCACGTCTCGCTGGTCGCGGTAGGAAAAGGCGACAGCGGTGTTCTCCGTCAGTTGCACACGCCGCTCTACGTTCTGTTCGTGTTGGTGGCTCTCGTGCTGCTGATCGCCTGCGCAAATGTCGCCAACATGCTCTTGGCTCGAGCAGCGACGCGCGCACGCGAGCTGGCGGTGCGGACATCGATCGGTGCCGGCCGTTCTCGCCTCATACGCCAGATGCTTGCTGAAAGCCTGCTGCTGTCGCTCTTCGCCGGAATGCTTGCGATCGTCATCGGCAATTGGGTGGCTGGCGGCCTCGTCCACTTCCTGCCGCAGGGGCATGTCGCGACCGTCCTTGACCTGCGCATGGATGCCGTGACTGTCCTCTTCGTCTTGGCCTTGTCTCTGGTGGCATGCGTCACGTTTGGAGTGGCGCCCGCGATCCATACCACACGGTTCAATCCCGCCGCGATGTTGAAAACCGATTCCGGTGCGTCGATCGGAGATCTGTCCAGCGGTCGATTCCGCAAGCTGCTGGTCGTGTCGCAAGTAGCGTTTTCGCTCGTCTTGTTGATTGCGGCCGGGGTCTTCGTGCGGACGGTGCTGCATCTCTGGCCAACGGACTATGGTGCACACCCTGAGCGGGTTCTGCTCTTTACCATGAAGCCACAAGGGGAAATCTACACACCCGTGCAGAGGAGTGTCCTCATAGCCGAGCTCGTTCGCCGTGTCCCGGAAATACCAGGCGTCGAAGCCGCCGGCGTCGCTGAATATGGCCCGCTGGGCAGCCGTACAAGCGAGCGCCGTGAGTTGATTGAAGCGGAACCCGGGCATCGGATCCGCGCCGAAACCGATTGGGTGTCGAAGGGTTTCTTCGATGCTGTCGGCATACCGCAAATCGCAGGGAGAGATTTTTCACCGTCCGACACGGTTGGCTCGCCGCTCGTCGTCATTCTCAATCAGTCGCTGGCCCTCTCGCTTTTCGGAAATGGCAATCCGCTTGGCCGCAGCATTCGGTTCACGCAAGATAAGAACGCTCGCCCGTTCGAGATTGTCGGCGTGGTCAGGGACTCGCGTTACTACGAGATCCATGGCGCTCCACAGCCCGCCGTCTGGTTCACATTCCAAGACTCGGCACCCTACATGCCCACTCTGTATGTTCGCAGCAGCAGCGTGAGTAGCGATGCCATGGCGGCGGCGGTCCGGCGCGAGTTGAACGATGTTGACAAGGGGTTTCCAATTTTCAACGTCAAGACTCTTAAAGTGGGCATTGAAGAAGCCCTTGCACGCGAGCGCATCCTGGCGAGTGTTTCGGGGGCGGTTGGATTTTTAGCGTTGGCGCTCGCCGCTGTGGGACTCTACGGGATCCTGGCGTATTCGGTTTCGCGGCGAACTCGGGAGCTCGGTATCCGGATGGCCCTCGGGTCCAGTGCTCGCTCCGTACTCTGGATGGTGGGGCGGGAGGCGCTTCTCTTAATTGGAGTGGGGAGCCTCGCTGGTATCACACTCTCCGTTGCCGGCTGGCGGTTGCTATCCGAAAAAATGCCTGGCGTCTCCCCGATTGACGCTCAGGTACTGATGGTTTGCGCAACGATCATGCTGATTGTTACGGCCGCCGCCGTAAGCGTTCCAGCGATGCGCGCGTGCCGAATCGATCCGTTGATGGCCCTTCGCCATGAATGAATCACGTCCAGAAAGCGGGACGCCGCGCGGGACGCGCTCAATGCCCGCTCGCGAATCTCGCCTACACTGATCGATCGCGCCGGTCCGCTGCTTGGTCTGGTCGATGGGGTCGGCACCTTCGTCCCGCAGGGCCGGACGGTCGACCAGGTGAAAGATCTTCCTGAGCCGGAGATTCGCGCCGTCAGCCACGACTATCTGCAGACGATGGGCGTTCGGCTGCGTGCCGGTCGATGGTTCGAGGCGAGAGACGACGCCTCGGCGCCGCCGGTCATCATCGTGAACCGCACGCTCGTGCAGCGGTACTTCAACAACGAGAATCCGGTCGGGCAGATGGTCCACCTGGACGGAAAGGTGGACCTGCCGCCGCAGCAGATCGTCGGTGTCGTGGAGGACATGCGTCAGGGCCGACTCGATCAGGAGCCGGAGCCACAAATGTTCATTGACTATCGCCAGATGCTCGAGTTCACGCAGGCGCGGAACCAGCCGACGTTCGTGCAGGAGCGCCTGGCGTTCGGGTTCTACTCGTTCCACGTCCGCACCGATCGCGATCCCGCGACCTTGTCCCCCGCGGTGAGGTCGATGCTCGCCCGTCTGGATCCCGCGACTGGCATCGACGCGATGGCCCCGATGGAGGAACTGGTCAAGGCCTCGCTGACGCGTCAGCGCTTCTACGCGCTGCTTCCTGGCTTCTTCGCGATCGTCGCGACGGTGTTGGGCGCGGTCGGCATTTATGGAGTGCTGGCCTACGCTGTCGGCCAGCGCACCCAAGAATTCGGCGTTCGCCTGGCGTTGGGCGCGCAGCCGCGGCAGATTCTGGGGCTCGTGATGCGCCGGGGGATCATCCTGACGGCGCTCGGCCTTTTGATCGGTGTTTCCGGCGCGCTGGCGCTCACCCGTTACCTGCGCGGTATGCTCTACGAAATCACTCCGCTGGATCTCACGACCTATCTGACCGTGACGCTCTTGTTCACGGCCGTGGCCTTGGTGGCGTCGTATCTTCCGACGCGGATGGCCACCAGGGTCGATCCGGCGGTGGCACTGCGATCGGAATAGCGATCAGCCCAGCGGTAGTGGCGGTGGGATGTTCCAGGTCCCACCGCAGCGCAAAGGGCTTCGGGCCCACGCGTAGCGACACCTGGGCGCCGTCACGAATCCCGCCCTCGTGCGTCACCACCCGCACGCGTTCCCCTGGAGGCGTCAGCCGTTCGAACGCGCCAGGAGCTTCGTGCCAATCGAACACCGCCTCGGCGGACGCGGAAATGCGCGAGGTCGCGACGAACGTAATGCGGTGCATGACGACCTCAGGCCACCGAGAAGATGAGGGCCGAACAGGTCTTGCGGCCGGTGCGGCGGTAGCTGTGCGGCACCGACGAATCGAAGTACATCGCGTCGCCGCTCTCGAGCAGGGTTCGGTGGCTTCGACCGTCACGCCAAGCTCGCCGGAGAGCACGTAGATCATTTCGACGCCCGCGTGCTCATGCGGGCGCGCCTTGCCCTCGGTGATCGGGTGGAACGTCGCCAGATACGCCTGGCATCTTGGCTCGGCCACCGGAAATGTCAGGCTTTCGAAATGAAACGTCGGATCGCGGCGGCCGGGCGCCTCGGGAAACCGCAGGCGCGCGGCGCGCCGCACGACGGCGAGCGCGCGGTGTTTGCGGTGATCAGCGAAGAAGTAGTCGAGGTCGACGCTGAACACCATCGCGATCCGCAGGAGCGTCTGCAGCGTCGGAAACATCTTGCCGCGCTCCAGCTTTGACAGGAGCGCCGGCGACAGCCCCGTGTGCCGCCCAAGGTCCACCAGCCCGAGCTTCTTCTTGAGCCGCAACGCTCTGAGCTTGCCGCCGATCTCGTAGCGGCGCAGTTCGTCGGTCAGCGTCGTTTGCGCCACAATGCGAACATTTTACTACAACGAAAACAAGTTGCTCCGTGTGGTGAGCCTGCGGGGCGTTAGGCGCCGGTCTGGCGCCGCGTGCCCGCCAGGCCCGTCATTTGACTGTGAGGCAAACAACGGGCGCCATTTATCGCGTGGCTCACATGACTTTGCGGTACAAATCAATTTGACTATACGGCAAGTTATTTTCTCAATACGCGAGGACCATTGAAATCGCGTGCGGTGATTCACCGCACCCGTAACACAGGAGAGCAGAAGATGAAGTTCCTTGCGAAGACCCTCTGGGTAGGTTCGGTGATGGCCCTGATGGCCACATCCTCGTTCGGTGCGACCGTCAAAGCGGCGCCCGCCACGAAGGACATCGTCGACACGGCCGTCGCGGCCGGATCGTTCAAGACCTTGGCGGCGGCGCTGCAAGCGGCCGGGCTGGTGGAGACCTTGAAGGGCAAAGGCCCGTTCACGGTGTTCGCGCCGACCGATGCGGCGTTCGCCAAGCTGCCGGCCGGCACGCTCGACGACCTGCTCAAGCCTGAGAACAAGGCCAAGCTAACGGCGATCCTCACCTACCACGTTGTGCCGGGACGGGTGATGGCGGCCCAGGCCGCCAAGCTCCCGTCCGCGAAGACGGTGAACGGGGAGTCGCTGACGATTCACGCGATGGGCGGCAACGTGATGATGGACAACGCCACCGTGACCACCGCCGACATCGCCTGCAGCAACGGCGTCATTCACGTCATCGACACCGTCGTCCTGCCGAAGTAGGGCCACTTGGCGACACAACCACGCAGCAAACAGGAGAGTGTGAGATGTCGAATATCGTTGAAACCGCAACGAACGCCGGATCGTTCACGACGCTGGTGGCCGCGGTGCAGGCGGCGGGGCTGGGAGCCACTCTGTCAGGGCCGGGACCGTTTACCGTGTTCGCGCCGACCCATGAGGCGTTTGCCGAACTGCCGGCCGGCACCGTGCAGGGACTGCTGAAAGACATCCGGAAGCTGACGCAGATCCTGACCTTTCACGTCGTCCCGGGGAAACTCATGGCGGCCGATGTGGTCAAGCTGACCTCCGCGAAGACCGTGCAGGGGCAGAACGTGACGATCGGGTCGCAGAACGGGGTGACCGTCAACGGGCGCCAAGGTGATCACACCGAACATCGAGGCGGACAACGGCGTGATTCACGTCATCGACCGGGTAATCCTGCCCCAGTAGACGCAGGCCACGGATCGCACGATCGACTCGAGCGACGACGCACTCAGGGAGGGCGTGATGCCCGGCTCTGAGTGCGGGCGGGTTCAGCTCCGCTCTTTCAGAAAAGGCACTCGGATGTTGAAGGTCCAGGCCGACTCGATTCTCGGCGCGGCGTTCACTCGTTTCTCTTCTCGGTCGCGCTGTGGTTCGGTGTGATCGGTCCGGCGAACAAAGAAGCTGGGGTCTTCATCGGGTTGTGGGTGCCGTCGATTCTCTCCGCCGGGTTGTACGTGGCGCGTCGGGCGACAGGCGATAGACGTGGACGCCACAATATTCGCCGACGGCTCAGAAGACGCTCTCTTCATCTGTGCGTGCCAAGTTTGTCATCGCCTTCACCGGGTTGTCGCTGCTCCCGTTCCGGGTGGCCCACGTCGGTGGCAATTTGCTCGTCCTGCTGGGACCAAACGCGTTCAACGAGCACTCGCATAAACTGATAAACAATCGGTCGGCCTGAAGCCGCGAGCGTCAGGGCGGGCTTTGCGCGGCGAACGATTGAAAGGCTCGCCTACCGTGTTTTGCCTTGTGCGAGCACGTCCCGCACCGTTGTCCAGCGCGCTCGTGGATACCGGCCATTGTCGAGCGGTTCGAGAACTGCCAGGCCGCTGAACATATTGTGGAGGTACTGCATGCCCTGCCACGCTGGATAGAGGGCCGTGCTTGCGGGAGACACGGTGCGCGCCACCTTGATCACCGTTTGAAGCCGTCCGAGGCCTCCGGCGCGAAACAGACGAAATGTTTCCCCGGTCACTTCACTGGCGGCGGACACCAGCCCGCGGGCGCTGATTTGCTCCCCGGCGATGCGCAGGAATCTGGGCGCCGACGAGTCGAGCGCCGCGGCTGCCGTGAATGCCGCGGTGTCGTCGATCGTGGTGAAGTCCATTCGCTGATCGGCGTCCTCCCAATAGAGAACCCGCTTCCATTTGAAGAGGATGATCGGTGCCTGGCCGGTCAGCATCTCTGCGAAGGCACCGTTGAGGATGGAGGTCGCGGCCAGTGCGGCCCTGTCGACACGTTCTCGGAATTCCCGGCGCCAATCGAGATTGCGGTTCGTTCCCGGCGGCAGCTTGGTGAAGTCGATGCAGTAGTCCGACGGGATGAAGCGTCGGACCCCCGCCTTAAGGGCCGCGTCAAGCAGGTACTGTCTGCGAGTCAACGATCACCTCACGCAGGCCTGACAAGGCAGAGACCACGCAGGACGCACCCGAGCACGCGCTGGTCACCGCCGCGAGGTTGCTGAAGTCGACCTCGGCGATCGTCGCACCCAACGTCCGCAGTTCCTCGATTTTGCTCGGCGCGCTGCCGTCCCGGACGAGCGCGATCACGCCGGCGCCCCGTTGGAGTAGCGCTCTGGCAATGCGCCCGCCGAGATTGCCGGTCGCACCCGCGAGGACAATCAATTTGTTATCCATCAGCGAATCACCGCTGACGCGAAGAGTGAGTGGCCGCCAGCGTGCGCGCCGGCGTCACCATCCCTCGGATCCGGGTTCACCCTTGAAGGGGCCGACGACGTCCGGCGTGACCCACCCGCCGTAGAACCGACCGGGCTGCGCGACGACTGGAATTGAATCGACCGCGCATTCAACCAGAGATGGGTAAAAGGCGACGTAGCCCCGGACGCGTTCGTACTCTGGCAGCGGATTGGCGTACGACCACGCGGCGGCGTTCACCCGACGGCCGGGAACAATCACCGACCAGTAGCGCGCCTCGCCCTTCCACTCGCAATGCGAAGACGCAGTTTCCATCTCGAGGAACTCCGTCCGGACGTCATCAGGTGGCACATAGAATGTGGGCGGGCTCGCCGTTTCCAGCAGACGCACACTTCGTCTGGATCGCGCGATCTCGTGGACGCCAACCCGGACAGTCACCTCGCGGCCATCCCGTGCAATTCCGGGCGGGCGTGGATAGTCCCAGACGGATTCCTGGCCGGGCCCAGGCGCCACTGCGAAGGGTGGACGTTCCTGCCCGCGGTACCGCCACGCCGACTGCGCCCGCCGCGCCCATTCCGGAATTGATCCCATCACCGTGTGCTCCATGAAACCGCCCGGTCTTCTTCTCACGACGCAGCAAGCCCTTCGCGGTACGACAGGTACTGCAGCCGTAGACCCAGTTCGTGGACGGCCCGATCGTTCCGCACGCGCTTGCCGAGGCCGCTCCCGCCCTCAAACTCTGGCGGGGCTACTCCCAGCCGTGTCGCTAAGAGATCCACATATTCCCCGCGCGATGGAGGATGACCGTCTGATACGACGTACGTCCGATCGGTGACCGCTCCCAGGGCCGCAGCCGCCACGACGGCGCGCGCCGCGTCGTCCACATGGATCAGGTTCAGGTACGCATCGGGCGAACCGGCAATCGGCCTGCCCGCGGTGACGTCGCCCGATCGGGGTATCCGCCCTGCCCCGTAGAGCCCTGCCAGCCGCAGCACGAGCGCATCGCGCCCGCGCGCGTGGGCGAAGAGAAGCCGCTCCGCTGACAAGCACGCCTTTCCCCCCTCACGCACGGGCTCGCACACCGACTCCTCGTCCACCCACTCGCCAGCGTTCTGCGCGTAGACCCCAGTCGACCTCGCGTAGATCATGCGGCCAGTTGACCCGGGTCGGGCATCGAGCACCGCGCGCAGCCCCTTCACGTGCAGGTCGAACATCGTCGCACCGGATCGCCGGGCCCGCCCTACCGCGAACAGGACCGTGTCCACGTCCGGTAGCGCGCCCAATCTTGGTCCCTGGGTGACATCCAATACGATCGGCCGCAGTCCCGCCCGGGACAGTCCGCCGGCCCCAGTCCCACGCGTAATCGCGTACACCTCGTCGCCCGCCTGACGCCAGACGCGCGCGACCCGCTCGCCGAGATACCCACAACCCACCACAAGCCTGCGCACGCTACCCTCTCTTCATGGTGATCTGCCGTCGAGTGCCTCAGGCCCAATCCTCACGCATGCGCTTGTAGTCCGCGCCCCGTTCCGGCGCGACCCGGCGCACGACCGCGGAGAAGACGACCAAGGCGATCGCCCAGCTGACGGAAAGGCTGAGTAGACCGTACACGAGCGGCGGGAGCAGGGTGACCGCACCCAGCCGTTCGCCTGCGAGGAACGCGATCGGCCCACCGGCCACGCCGAACAGCATCGCGGGCGCCGGCCGCATGATCACGCTGCGCAAACTGAATCGAAACGTCGTCGCAAACTGCGCCCACATGGCCAGCAGCCAGGGTGGCGGCAGCGCATCGGTCACCATCCCCGATGTGAAGCGGTACGTGCCCGCCGCGATCTGCATCATCTCGACGACGGCTCCAACGCCAATGGCGAGAGCTATCAGCCGGAATTCGAGGGAGCGTTCCCCGGTCAGGGCCAGATGCACGCCGACCAGGATCAGCGCAATGAGACATCCGGTCCACGGACGATGCGACGCTCCGCCGAGCACGCATGCGGACCATCCGATCTGATAGAGCGTGTAGTTGACCAGTTGGGTGTGCCGCAACGGCTTACCTCGGCACGCGCGGAAACCAGGGGAAGAACGCCGGCGTGCGGGTGATGTACGCGCGGTAGCCGGGCTTCGAGGCTTTCAGGCCCTCCTCGAGCAGCGTCACGCCCGACACGCGCATCAGCAACCACGTCATGAGGGACGGGCTCAGCACGGTGAGCCATCCGTTTGGCGTTGATGCCGCCATGGCATACATGCCCCACCACATCGTGGCGTCTCCGAAGTAATTCGGATGCCGCGTATAGCGCCAGAGTCCGCTGTCGAGCACCTTGCCGCGGTTCCCGGGCTCAGCTCTGAAGCGCTGGAGTTGATAGTCGCCGACAACCTCGAAGCCGAACCCAATCGTGAACAACAGGACGCCGAGGCCATCGACCGCAGTGAGGGCGACCGGGGCTGTCGCGCGCACGGCGACAAGCAGCGGGAGGGCGACGAACCACAGGATCGCGCCTTGCAGCCAGAAGACGGTGAACAAGCTGCGCCACCAGAATGCTCGTCCATGCGCGGCGCGCATCGCCTGATAGCGCGGGTCCTCGCCCTGGCCATCGTTACGGCGAAAGATGTGCACGCCCAGTCGCGCGCCCCAAAGCGTGATCAGCGCGGCGACGAGCCATGACCGTGCTGTCAACGCCGGAGACAGGAAGCAGTACAACCACGCCAGCAGCACGAAGCCGAGGCCCCAGCAGATATCCGCGACACTCGCATCCAGAAGCCGCACGCTGATCATCCACACAAGGGTCAGCGTCGTGAGGATCGTGCCAAGGCCAATGACCGCCGCCATAAAACCGCTCACGATCGTGACTGAACGCGCCTGGCGATCACGTGGCGCGCATCGATCCGCTCGTGCCGCTGCGGCACGACTGATCGGCCGGTCGCCAACCGCTCGTCACCGTGGCGCCATCGCCAAGCGCTTCGCGGGACGCGCGTCACCGCCGCTCCTGGCGCAACAGGCGATGCTTGAAGACATGCCACAAGGCGGGCCCCGGAGGGCCTTCGACGAATTCCGCGAGCAGAAACGTCACGTCGTCGTGCGCCAGTTCGTCGGACGCGGCATGCCCGTGGAGGGCCGCCAGGAGGAGGCGCGCAAGGTCCTCGCAGCTGCCGGTTTCCCGGTTGAGCAAGGTCTCGATCCCGTGAGTGTCAAACGGCGTGTCGTCGGGCGATGTGGTCTCGAGCACGCCGTTGGTGAAGAGCAGCATGCGGTCGCCGGGAGACACCCGGAAGCGATGCCGGCTGTAGGTCGGCGTGAACCCGATGCCCATCGGTAGATCGACGAAGCCGGGTTTCTGAGGCGGCGGTACGGGCCCGCACAGCGGCGTCCACGCGCCGGTGTCCGCCCGAAAGAGCCAGCCCGTGGGATGGCCCGCGTAGCTCACCGTTAGCTGCCGGCGCGGCGGGTAGTAGGTGGCCAGGACCGCCGTCGTCATCACGCCCAGGCCCTTCTCATTGAGGCGTCGATTGAGCCGGCCTAGGACTCTTCGTTCGTCGATGACGTCCACACTCCGCCGGAGGTGGGTGTGCATCTCGGTGCCGACGGCCGCCACGGCTGAGCCATGTCCCGCCACATCAGCCAGACAGACCCGGGCCAGCAGGCCGGACCCGCATACCGACAAGTAGGGGATGTCGCCCCCGCTCGCGCCCGCGCACGGGCGTGCATACAGCACGCCGCGCAGCCCCGGCAGCGCCACTTGCGCATGGATCGTCCCGTTGCCACCTCTCACTTCGCCGCAGGCGAACCCAGTTGACGGCGCAGGAGTCGATTCAGAAGCGATCACAACGGAACCCCTGCTCCGGCCCCAGGACGATCAGCATCCCCCTCAACCGCGCGCCGGCCGATCGCGCGCAGCAAGCCTCCGAATATCTGGGTGTGAACCGGCAAGAGCACATACCAGTAGAGCAGCCCGGACAATCCGACCGGTTCGAACACGGCCGTCTGGTGGATGACGGCGCCGTCGGCAACCGGCACCACTTCGAACTCGAGCCACGCGCGGCCAGGTACTTTCATTTCGGCGGCGAGCCTCAGTCGTCGTCCCGGTTCGTACGCCTCGACCCGCCAGAAGTCGAGCGTGTCGCCGACGGCGGGTGCGTTCGGGTCGCGCCGCCCTCGACGCATCCCGACGCCGCCTGTCAGCAGGTCGATCGCGCCTCTGATTCGCCACAGCCACGTCACGTAGTACCAGCCGCGATCGCCCCCAATCTCCGCGATGGGCACGAAGGCACGGTCCGCGTTGACGTCGACGTGCATCTGCCGAGCATCGACCAGCTTGCTGCCGAATCGCGTCTCGGCCGGCGACCGTGGCTCCCCGCCCGAGGAGCGCGCATCGGACCAGCGCGTCAGCGCGAACGCGCGGTCCTCGTAGCGAATGGCGCGACCGATCGCGTCCCGCAGACCGACGGGCCTGATCGGGAACACCGAGATCGCCGCGGGATCGGTGACGACCGACCGGTTCTTCAGTCCTGCGATCAGTTCGCGCCCGACTCGGGCGTAGACGGGCGTGACGAGTCCGAGCCAGAGACTCGACAGACGAGGGGTCAGCAACGGAACCGAGATCATGACGCGCTTCAACCCGCGCTGCCTCGCGTACTCGCGCATCACGTCGCCGTAGCTCGCTTGATCGGCCCCGCCGATTTCGAACGTGCGGCTCTCGCCGTCGGGCAACTGAAGTGCGGCGGCAAGATAGGCGAGGAGGTCATCGATGCCGATCGGCTGCGCCAGTGTGGCGACCCAGCGCGGGCAAATCATCACCGGTAATCGCTCGACGAGCGCACGGATCAGCTCGAACGACAGGCTACCGGACCCGATCACGACGGACGCGCGAAATTCCACGACGGGGACTCCGCATTCGCGCAGCACCTGCCCGGTCTCAATCCGGCTCTTGAGATGTTTGCTGAACACCTCATCGCCCGTGGCAAGTCCGCCGAGGTACACGATTCGCCGAACCCCGGCCTGCCGCGCCGCGTCGCCAAAATTACGGGCGGCCACGCGATCCTTTTCGAGGTAGTCGCCGTGTGCGCCCATGGAGTGCACGAGGTAATAGGCCACGTCGATTCCCGCGAGGGCGCGATCGAGGGACGCCGGATCGAAGAGGTCTCCCGCCACGACCTCCGTCGTCGGCGACACGCGAGAGGCGAGCGCGGCCGGTTGCCGAGCCAGACAGCGAAGGCGGACTCCCGCGGCTTCGAGGACAGGCACCAGCCGTCCTCCGATGTAGCCGGTCGCACCCGTCACGAGTACCGTTGGCGTGCTCTGCGATTCCGGTTGCTGCGACATCACCGGTCGACCGGCCGAACGAGCGACGCCAGAAGCGCCTTCAGCTCGTCGGCCCGAGAGGTGTCGAATCCGCCGTGATGGAGCCACCGGACGACGCCCTCCCTGTCGAGGACGACCAGGTAGGCGTCGTCTTCATGCGCGGGAGAATAGGACAGCCGCTGCTTCCAGTCGCCTGTGCCTCCGTAGACCGTGATGACGTGATCGTGGAGTTCGACCGGGGTGCCCTTGCGCATCCCTCTGTCGATGAACCACCGGCCGAGCGTCCCCAGTCCACCAATCATCGGGACCTCGAACAACGTGACGTCCGTCTTCGGATCGATCGCCGTCCGGTACCATTCCGCCCACGCTTCAACCGGAACACGAGACTTGTACTTGAAGCCGATCGCCACGAGCGCGACCTGGCCCGACGCCGCCTGCGGCAGCACGGCGTCGCGGCTTGTCAGGAACTGTCCCTTCAGCGCGGGAAACCGATCGCCAACCCGCAAGGGTTCCCGCGCGGGGCCCGCTCGAAGTGTGGCCGTCGACATGACGAGCACTCCGGTGAAACATGCGGCGGCAAGGACGTAGGACATGGTGATTAGAACCGCCAGTCCAGCCCAAGGATCGGGAAAATGCCCTGCTGCTCGCCGAACTGCTGGGTGTTGGTGCGGCGGTTCCAGGTATAGCTGGCGAAGTTGCGGCGGTTGGTCACGTTCTGCACGCCGACGAACACGTTCAGCGGCTCCCCGCCCACGGTGAAGGTGCGGTCCACGCGGATGTCGACGCGGCCGTAGTCGGGCGCGCGCTCAGCGTTGACACGCGTGAGGTCGTACACGCCGCGGCGCTGCGCCGTGGACACCGCCTGGTCGTAGGGCGTGAACGGCCGGCCCGAGAGAAACGAGAGCCGGGCCGAGAACCCCCACGCCGGCGACAGCTTGTAGCCGCCGAGCAGGTTGAACACGAACGGGTAGTCGAACGAGCCGGGCCTGCGCACACGGTCGAGACCCGCGTGCTGCGTGCGCGAAAACGACAGGTTGCCCTGGCCGTAGAGCTTCGAGGTGAGCCGCTTCTCGACGAAGAGCTCCACGCCCTCAGAATACCCCTCACCGGCGCTCGTGAGGGGAAACAGGATCTCGCGCACGTCGAACGTGTCGCCGATGTTGGCCAGCGACACGGTGGGCAGGTCGCTCGCCACCGGGTAGTCGGTGTAGGTCTTCCGATACGCCTCGGCCGTCACCCGGAGGCCGGGAGCGGGCGACCACGCCAGGCCCGTCACGTAGTGGTCGGCGCGCCAGGGCACGAGCGACGCGTTCTGGGGAAACGCCGACACGAAGAGGAAGGCCGGCTGCTGATAGTACGACCCGACGCTCGAGTTCCACGACAGCGCGTCGGTGAGGCGCACCTTGACGCCCGCGCGCGGGCTGAACCGGGCCTGCGACAGGACGGCGTAGTGGTCGACGCGTCCGCCCAGCGTGACGTTCACGCGCGGGGCCACCTGCTTGGAAGCCTGCAGATATGCGCCGGTCTGATACGACCGGAAGCGCGTGTCGAGAAAGAACGGGTCGATCCCGGGCACCGGCGAGTACGGCGTGTCGTTGCCGTAGGGCGACTCCACCGTGTAGTCGATGCGGAACGTCTTGAAGCTGCCACCGGCCTGCACCGTGTCGAAGAACGGCAGGTGCACGGTGAGGTCGTACTTGAGGGTGGTCTCGCCCTCGCGCGAATCCTCGGAGTAGACCACGGGGCTCCGCGCGATGACGACCTCGGGCGGCACACCAGGCGGCGGCACGCCCTGCGCCACCAGGTCTTTCACCTGCTGGCCCACCTTGGCCTCGGAGTGGGTGATGCCGAACAGGCCGACGCCGCGCGACCCGAAGGTGCGTTGCCAATTGAAGCCCGTGGCGCTGCGCCAGCCGTCGTAGCGGATGTCGAAGTTGGCGATCTCTTTTTCAAGGTCGGAGGATTCGCTGAGGCCGAGCCGAATCTCGTCGATGCCCGCGATGTTGACCATCCAGATGCGGTCCCGGGGCGTGAGGTCGTACACGGCCTTGGCGTTGAACGCGTACACCACCGGCACGCCGCCGAACCCCACATCTTGGGTAAACAGATCCAGGAAGCTTCGTCGCGCCGACACCACCCACGATCCCTTCCCAGCCCCCTGCCCAACATTGATGGGCCCTTCGAGAATGGCGCCGGCGCCGGCGAAGCCGAGCGTGGCCCACCCGCCGAACTTCTTGCGGTTGCCCTCGCGCTGGGTCACCTGCAGCACACTGGACGTGCGGTTGATGTAGGGCGCGGGGTAGCCGCCGGTGAGGAACGTCACATCCTGTATCAGCTCGGCATCGAGCAGGCTCACCGTGCCGCCGGCCGACGCGAAGTTCGCGAAGGCGTTGATGTTGGGAATCTCGACGTTGTCCACCACGAACAGGTTCTCGAGCGGGCTGCCGCCGCGGACGATGATGTCGTTGCGGAAGTCGTTGCTGCCAATCACTACGCCCGGCAGGCCCTGCACGTAGCGCGAGACGTCCTGCAGGGCCGCCGCGCTCTTGAGGATCTCGCGCGGTTCTACCAAGAAGCCGGAGTTCTTCACTTCCTCAGGTGTCTGGAACGCGGGCGCGGTCACGGTGACGGTTTGCTGGAAGTTCTCCACCTTGGGCAGCGTGATTTCCACGCTGCCGCCCAGCCCGGCGCGCACGTCCACCGGATCGCTGGTGAACGGCAGGCCCTCGAGCGGCAGGATTTCCAGGCGATAGGCGCCCGCACGCAGCTCGCCGATACGGAAGGCGCCGCGGGCGTCGCTGGTAGCACACGAGGCGGTGTCGAGGGCGCACACGCGCACGCCCTCGGCGGGCTGGCCAGCGGCGTTCACCACCACGCCGCGGATGGCGCCAGCACCCGTGGTGTCTTGTGCAGCCGCAGATGTGACTGCCAGGGTCAACACTGCGGCCACGAGCACAACTGACACGCGTGAGTGCAGACGGGACGAACGGTCTCGGTATGTCATGGTCTCACGCCACCCGTCCGCCGACCCGCACAAGCTCCTGTTGGTATGCGTTGTAGTCGGGAAGGACCAGCCCCCGCGGGCTGATCAGCGCGGTGTGGCGCAGGGCGCCGCGTCCACCCGCCCACAGCTCCACCTCCTTCGGAAGATCGCGGACGATCGTGCGAAGTTCGCGCTCCTTGGCTTTCCCTGCCGAGGTCGCGGTCAGCCCCAGCACCAGCACCTGTGCGCCGGCAGGCCTCACGCTCTCGACAATTTCGCGCGCCGGAAGATCGGGGCCGAGATACGCGACGCCCAGGCCGCTGCTGGCGGCGAGCATCGCCGCGCCCAACGTACCGATCTCGTGGCGCTCGCCGGCCAGGGTCGCGAAGAGCAGCCGGGTCGACACGTCCGGGCGCGCGTACAAGCGGAGGAACGAGCCGAGGATGTTCCGCATCGTCGAGGACATCAAGTGTTCATGCGCGATGCGGGCCGGCCCCCGGTGCCACTCATCGCCCACCTGCGCCAGCACCGGCATCAAGACATCCCGGAGCAGTTCGAGCGGAGGGAGTACCGCCGCGAGCCGGCTGATCTGCTGGTCGATGGCCGTGGCATCGTATTTCTGCAGGGCGGCGGTGAGCGCGGCGGTATCGAGCGGTGTCCGTGGTGTGGGCGCGACCGCCGACGCCGCGTTCCCGTCGGCGGTGGCGGCGAGACGGCGCAGTTCCGCATCGGTGAGTCCTGCGAGGCGGCCGATGCTGTGTCCGCGTTCCACTGCGCCGCGCAACAGTCGCAAGCGGGCGATGTCGGCCTCCGTGTACATGCGACCGCGGTCGTCACGAACCGGAGTGACGGCGCGATGCCGGCGCTCCCATGCGCGCAGCGTGTCGATCGCGATACCGGTCAGCTTGGCAACCGCGCGGATGGGATACGGCGCGTGCGAGTCGCGTTGTTTTCTCACCGAACCACACTCCGGACGGCCACGGCTGCGACGGCTGACGCCGCCGCTCCCCACGCCACGTCGGCCAGCGTCAGCACGAATGGCCACTGGCGCAGCGTGGAGTAGTTGGTGAAGTCGTAGACGCCGTACACCACGAGGCCGAACAGGGCGCCGTAGGCCGCCGCAAGCGAGACGGTCGACGCGCGCGGAATGACGAACACGGCGATGCCGGTCCCGAGCAGGGCATACACCACGAAGGCCGCGGGCCAGTTCGGCGCGATGCCGCCGTCGGCGAGACGGACGATCGGCGCGAGCTGCGCGCGGTAGAAGTTCTTCATCAGGAGCCCCAGCCAGACGCCGTCGAGCGCCATGAAGGCGACGGCGCCGAGCGCTGCGAGCTTGATCGTGTGTCCCATTGCCATTCCCGCTTTCTGAACCACCCGCGTGAGCCTCCAGCGTATCGCAACAATAACCGCGATGTCAAGCGTTTGTCATGGACAAAGACTTGACAACACGTGGACCGTACTGCTACTTCTAAGGGCGGATGAAGAACATCGCCGTCATCGGCGCCGGTATCTCCGGCCTGGCCGCTGCCTATCTCCTGAGCCGGCGGCACCGGGTGCAACTCTTCGAAAAAGAGGAGCGTCTCGGCGGTCACACCAATACGGTCCTGATCGCCAGTCCACACGGCAGCGTCCCGCTCGATACCGGCTTCCTGGTTCACAACGACCGCACCTATCCGAACCTGGTGCGGCTGTTCGCGGAGATCGGCGTGGCCACCCGCGACTCGGACATGTCGTTTGCCGTGTCGTGCCGGCGGACCGGCCTCGAGTACAGCAGTCGCGGCGCCAACGGGTTCTTCGCCCATCGGCGAAACCTGGTCAAACCGTCGCATCTGTTCCTGCTCCGGGAGATCGTGCGTTTCAATCGAGAAGCGCCACCGCTGCTCGCGGCGCCGGACGCCCAGCGCCAGACGCTCGGAGACTTTCTCGAGTCGCGACGCTTCGGTGAGCCGTTCACGCATCGTTACCTGTTTCCCATGGCGTCCGCCATCTGGTCGGCCTCGCTCGACGCGATCCGATCGTTTCCGGCGCACACGATCATCCGCTTCTTCGACAACCACGGGCTGCTCTCGCTCCATGAGCAACCGACATGGAAAGTCGTCGTTGGTGGGAGCCACACCTACATCCCCAAGCTCACGGCGCCGTTGTGGGAAGGCATCCACGGGCGCGCGGAGATTCACAGCGTGCGGCGAAGCGAGCGCGACGTGACGATCGCCTTTCGCGATCGCCCGTCGATGGTGTTCGACGATGTCGTGTTCGCGTGCCACGGCGATCAGGTGCTGCCGCTGCTCGCCGACCCCAGCGATCGCGAGCGTGAGGTCCTGTCGAACTTCACGACCACGACCAATGTGGCGTGGCTGCACACCGACGCGTCGGTGCTGCCCGTACGGCAGCGCGCGCGCGCTTCGTGGAATTACCTCCTGGCTGCTGACGCCGATGCGGCACCGATGGTGACCTACGACCTCAATCGACTCCAGGGACTGACGACGCCTGAGCAGGTACTGCGTGACGCTCAACCCGGACGGGCAGATCGACGAGCGCCGCGTGCTGCGCCGCTTCGTCTATCACCACCCGCTGTACACGCGCGAGGCCGTCCACGCGCAGGCCCGATGGGCGGAGGTCAGCGGCGTCAACCGCACGCACTATTGCGGCGCCTACTGGTTCCATGGGTTTCACGAGGACGGGTTGAACTCCGCGCTCAGGGTCGCCAGCGCGCTCGGGGTCGAGTGGTGATCGACTCGGGGCTGTTCGTCGGCACGCTGCGCCATCGGCGGTTCGCGCCGGTCTCGCATGCGTTCACGTACCCGCTGTTCATGGCGCTGCTCGACGTCGATCGCGTGCCCGAGCTGATGCGCGTGTCACGGGTGACGAGTTACAACCGGTGGAACTGGGCGAGCTTCGACGACCGCGATCACTTCGGCGATCCGACGCGCTCGCTCCGGGACAGGCTCGCGGTCGACGCGACGCGCCACGGGATCGACCTGCCGGACGGTCGCATCTTCCTGCTGACGCACCTGCGGTATCTCGGCTACGGCTTCAACCCAGTCTCCTTCTTCTACTGCTTCGATGCCGCCGGGCGGCTGCAGGTCGTCCTCGCGGAAGTGAGCAACACCTTCGGCGGGTCGCACAATTACTGGCTGCGGCCCGAGCCCACGTCGCGCATGTTCCGTTCCTCGGCCGCGAAGTCGCTCTACGTGTCGCCGTTCATGCCGGTCGACGTCGACTACGCGTTCACCTTCACACCTCCCGCCGGCCGCCTCGTCGCCCACATGGAGACGGCCAGAGCGGGCTCGGTCTGCTTCGACGCGACGCTGTCGCTCGAACGACGGCCCTGGAGCGCGCGAGAGATGCGACGGGCGCTCCTCCGATACCCGGCCATGACCGCGAACGTCGTGGCGGGTATTCACTGGCAGGCGCTGAGGGTGTGGTGGAAGGGCGTCCCCCTCGTGCGTCGCGTCACGCGCGACGGCGTGGAAGAACGCGCGGCATGGGATACCGGAACGGTCGATCAGACGGATTCGTTGATGGAGCGATGAGCATGGTGGCGCAGTGGGCGAAGACGGCGTTTCTCTCCGGCCTCGGCGGTGTGACCGGCGGAACACTGACCGTGGAGTGCCCTGACCGCACGTACCGGTACGGCGAGCCTGGCGAGTTGAATGCGACGCTGACGGTCCACGACGAACGGTTCTTTCTGCGGGCGCTGACGGGCAGCGACATCGGCCTCGGCGAGTCCTTCATGGACGGCGACTGGACGACGCCCGATCTGGTGCCCCTGGTGCGGCTGATGCTGCGCAACCGGCGGGTGCTCGACGGGCAGAGTCGACTGACAGGGGCGCTCCGCCGGGTGGCGGGCGGCGTTGCGCGCCGCCTCCGGGACAATTCCCCGGCTGGGAGTCGCCGACACATCCATCGGCATTACGACCTCGGCAACGAGTTCTTCCGCCTCTTTCTCGATGCCGATCTGCTCATGTACTCCTGCGGCTACTTCGAGTCGGCCTCCTATGCACTGGAGCAGGCGCAAGCGCAGAAGGTCGATCGCATCTGCCGGGCGCTGAGACTCGTGCCCACCGACCACGTGCTCGAGATTGGCAGCGGGTGGGGCGGCTTCGCCGTCTGGGCGGCGACCCGTTACGGCTGCCGCGTGACGACGACGACGATCAGCGACGAACAGTACCGCCATGTGTGCGAATGGCGGTCGCGGGTCGGCGAGGCAGGGGCGCGCATCGAGGTGTTGCGCGCGGACTATCGCGAACTGACCGGGCAGTTCGACAAGGTCGTCAGCATCGAGATGTTCGAGGCGGTCGGTCTCAAGCACTACGACGACTACTTCTCGGCCGTCGACCGCCTGCTCGCACCGGATGGCGTGATGTTCCTGCAGACGATCACGGTCGACGATCAGTGGTTTCCGCAGTACCACGGCACACCGGACTGGATCGAGAAGTACATCTTCCCGGGCGGCGAACTCGCGTCAGTCGGAGAAATGCTCACGTCACTCGCGCGAACTACCTCGCTGTCGCTCTATCACGCCGAGAATTGCGGCACTCACTACGCACACACCTTACGGGCGTGGCGCGCCCGCTTCCATCACAACCTTGCGCGCGTGCGTGCCCTCGGGTTCGACGAGCGGTTCATTCGCATGTGGGACTTGTATCTCGGATCGTGCGAAGCGACGTTTCTCGAACGCCACACCGGGCTGTTCCAGCTGCTGCTGATGAAGAACGGTGCCCAGCGCGCCCTCTTCAACGAGCCGTGGTCTGAAACCGCCAGGGGGCCGCGTGCAGTGGCCGCCAGCGAGTCGGCGGCCTGAATGTCGGAAGTCATGGAACGCGCCGACTCGGCCGACCGAGGCCACGACACGGTGTTTGAACACCAGGAGGTGATCCGGGCGATTGAACCGGCTGTTGCAGACCATCTGAGCCTGCTGCTCCCGCTCGACCGGGCATGGCAGCCCACCGACTACCTGCCGGACCTCGAGATGGTGAGCTGGCGGGACGAGATCGAAGGGTTCCGAACGGCAGCCGAGACCATCTCCGATGAGCTGTTGGTCGTCCTGGTGGGCGACATGGTCACCGAAGAAGCGCTCCCCAGTTACTCGGTCGCGCTCAATGGTATGGTCAGAGACGGCGAGGGCACCAGCCCGGCTCCCTGGGCGCGATGGCTTCGGGGCTGGACCGCAGAGGAAAACCGCCACGGTGATCTCCTCAACGCCTACCTCCGTCTGACCGGCCGAGTGCACATGCGCGCCGTGGAACGGACGATCCACGGCCTCGTGGCCAGCGGCTTCAATCCGCAGAGCCAGGCCGATCCCTACAGCCTCCTGGTGTACACGGCGTTTCAGGAACGCGCTACGCGCCTGTCACACGGCAACGTCGGGCGGATCGCCGCCAGGCACGGCGACCCGAACCTCGCCCGCATCTGCGGCGTGATTGCCGGCGACGAAGCGCGGCACGAGGCGTTCTACACGCGCATGATGGCGGAGGTGCTCGAACACGATCCGGCCGGCGGGATCCTCGCATTCCGATCGATGCTCCGCGGCCGCATCGCGATGCCCGGCCGGTTCATGGACGACGGCAGGGATCCCGATCTGTTCGATCACTTCGCGATCGTCGCCCAGCGCACCAACGTCTACACCATGCGCGACTACGCCTCGATCATCGACCACCTCGTGACGGTCTGGGGCATCGCGGGCCGGGCGGTGACGGGGGAGGCCGCGCGGGCGCAAGACGAACTCTGCCGCCAGGCCGAACACCACGCACGGCTCGCGGAGCGAACCGCTGCCGCGCTCGCCAAACAGCCGCCGCGGGCGTTCAGTTGGATTCTCGACCGAACGGTGTGAGTCGACAATGACGAGGAAACACAAGGTGGTCGTCAACGATCGGATGCAGCGCGGTTATGTGTATTGGCGCACGGAACCGGTGGGCCGAAGCTTCGCGCCAGCGTTCAAGCCGGACCTGACGCCAAAGGAGATGCTGCGGCTTGGCGTCTTCGGCGGGAAATACCTGACCGACTGCCGGGCCGAGTTTCCCACGAGCTGGTTCGCGGGCGCGCGCTTGTGCGCCGAGCGACACGATGGCCGCTTGAACTGTTTCGGGGTGAACGCGTCGCAGTCGCTCGCGGTCTGGCGTCGCAGCGGCTGGATTCAGAAGCAGGATCCGCGCGGGTGGTTTCAGTGGTATTGCCGCTACTACATGGGTCGGCGAAGCGCCGACGACGCGCGGCAGATCCGACGCTGGCGCGCGATCGCGCGGCACGTGGCCGCCATTCGGAACCACTGCGAACGGGGCGACTTCGAGTGCCGGAGAAAACAACGGCAGGCCTGTACTCCACTGGGGTACGACGCCCGACGGATATAAGGAAGGAATTCAATGTGCGTGTTCTCTTGACAGGCGCCACCGGGTTCATTGGTCGTGCGCTGATTCCGCTGCTGCAGCGTGACGGGCACGCGGTCGTCGCGTGGGTCCGATCGCCGGCTAGCGCGCGCAGTCAGCTTGGCGCCGAGGTCGAGTTGGTTCCCGCCGATGCGGGGTTCGACGTGCTCGTGCGCGCGATCGAGCGATGCGACGCGGTCGTGAATCTGGCCGGCGAGCCGCTGATGGGCGGCCGGTGGACGGCGGCGCGTCGCGCCCTCCTCGAGGATAGCCGCGTCACGGTGACCGACGTGCTCGTGGGCGCGATCGCCGCGGCCAGGACGCGGCCCGGCGTCTTCATCTCGGGCAGCGCCGTGGGGTATTACGGCGACTGCGGCGACGAAACCCTCACGGAAACGTCAACGAGCGGCGATGGTTTTCTCGCGCAGCTCTGTCGCGAGTGGGAGCTCGCGGTGCAGCCGGCCGAAGCGCTGGGCCTGCGCGTGGTGCGGCTGCGAACCGGGGTGGTCCTGGGCCGGGCCGGGGGCGCGCTGGCGCGCATGCTGCCGCCGTTTGAAATCGGCCTGGGCGGACCCATCGGAACCGGCACGCAATACCTGCCGTGGATTCATCTCCACGATCTCGTGAAGATCATCGCGGTGGCGCTCGTCGACGGTCGCTATCGAGGACCGGTGAACGGCGTGGCGCCCGAGCAGGCCACCAGCCGATCGTTTGCGCGCGCCCTCGGTCGCGCCCTGCACCGCCCGGCGATGCTTCCCCTGCCGGCGCTGGCACTGAAGGCCATCTTCGGGCAGGCGGCGACCGTGCTGCTGGCGAGCCAGCGGGTCGTTCCCCTCGCGCTACAGGAGCGCCAGTTCGCGTTCGACTTTCCGACGCTGGCGGCGGCGCTCGAGGATATCGTCAGGGGCGCCGCCATCACGATCTCGCCCACGCACTCGCGGCCAGAAGGGGCCGGCGCGGCGCGCTACGAGCTGCGGACCAGTACGGTCGTCGATGCGCCACTTGCGGAGACATTCGCGTTCTTCTCGAAAGCCGCGAACCTCGGCCTGATCACGCCGGCCGCCATGAAGTTTTCCATCCACGGAAAGATCCCGCCGATGGCGACCGGAGCGGAGATCAACTATCGCGTCCGCGTCGGTCCGCTGCCGGTGCGCTGGCGCACGCGCATTGCGAGCTGGGAGCCGGGTCGACGCTTTGTCGATCTTCAGGAGGCTGGACCGTACCGCCTCTGGTGGCACGAGCACACATTTCACGCCGACGGCGAGCGCACCGTCATGGAGGATCGCGTGTTCTACACGCCGCCACTCGGGATCTTCGGCCGGCTGGCCAATCGCCTCTTCATCGCCGCAACGCTCAGAAAGATTTTTCGGTACCGAGGCGACGTGATTCGCCTCCGATTTGGAGTGTCGTAGGGTGACCGGCCGGCCGTTTGACGCCGTCCTTGTGATCGCCTTCGGCGGACCAGAAGGCCCCGCCGATATCCGGCCGTTTCTGGCCAACGTGCTCCGAGGCCGTCGCGTCACCGCCGAACGAGTAGAGGCGGTCGCCAAACACTACGAGCTCTTCGGCGGCATGTTCTGCGCCGCAGAACCACTGCAGCACGCCGCACATAGGGCCATCGCCACCGCGACCATTCGACCAGACCTCGCGCAAGTGCGCATACGTGATCCCTTCACACGCCGTGGAAACGGAACACGACCCCGCTCGAGGAGTTGTGTCTTGATCGCAGTTGTCAACACAGCCCGTAGCCGTAAGCACTCTGCGCGTTCGATCTCTTTTGGGGTTGTCCGTTAAGGCACTGAGTCAACGCGACGGAGCTTGCGGGTCCGCTGACGATACTGGAAAGCGCCGCAAAGGCACCTGTAGTAGTCCCACTGCTCCCGCTGACGAACGTTGACGCCGCCGATATGGCTTCGGTCGTAGGCGAGCGGGCGGTCGCACGACGGGCACATCAGCGAGGCCGGTGGTGTTGCCGGCGTCGGCGTGGTGAAGGGAAAATGCGCCTTGACCAACACCGTGCGGCGGCGTCCCGCAAGATGGGCGGGCGCGCCTTCTGACATCTCGGATGGCGCAGTGGCGCTGGCCTCGATGGCGGCGCCATGGCCGCGCAGGTCTTTCACCTCATCGAGCAGGCGTCGCGATAGGCTCACGATGTGGTCAGGCGTCGTCGGTTTGGCGACCACGATATCGGCTCCGGCGCTTCGTGCGCGGTCCATGTCGGTGGGACGCGCCGCCGTTAGGACCAGGATCGGGATATCGGCGGTTGCTCGGTCGCGGCGCAGGATCTCGCATAAGGCGTAGCCGTCCAGAAACGGCAGTCTGATTTCAGTGACGACCAGATTTGGCGGGCTCACCAACGCCTTCGTGAGGGCGTCACGTCCGTCAAACGCCTCGACGACGTGGTAGCCACTGAGTTGAAATGACTGGCGGTAGAGCTCCCGCGTATCGTCGTCTGCATCGACGACGAGAATTCGCGGTATCGGCGCGAGCAGACGAAGATCGTTCGTGGTCGGTGTGGGCTGAACCGTGTCGTGGTACATCTTCAACATTGGTGATTCGCCTTGCGTCGCGATCAATCGTGGCGGAGTGTAGAGGGTCTTAGGCGAGGAAGGAATCAGGGACTCGGACCGAAAGAGCGCGTTCGCGTCCGCGAAACCCCTGACACGAGGCTATTGGTGGGCCGCGTGCAATGAATAAGCAGCGAGTGAACGCAGATCTCAGCGTCAACGGTGTATCCGTGTCGGATGGAAGCCGATCGAGCCATGATTCGACCGAACACACGACCTCCGCGTCAGGCCGGTGGTGTTTCTCGTCTCACCTCATCCAGAGTCAGTCGTCTCCACCCTTCCGGTCAGGGATATCACCGACACCGCCCCACATAACGGGCAGCGTCCCCGATACCGACCAACGCACGTTGGCCGCACACTAGCCGAGTGCCGTCTGGCATCCATCGGTCGCCCGCGGACGCAGGTAGATATAGGTCACGCCGGGAGGCGTGCGAAGGAATCTCCATGAGCCGGCGACACTCCGACGTCCATGAGCCGCCCGAATCCCGCGAAAACGCCGATCGCGAGGTATTGGCCCGCATGGCGACCGGGGACGCATCGGCATTGTCTGAACTCTACGATCGCCACGCGCGCACAGTCTATTCGTTCGCGTACCGCATCGTCGCGCAGGATGCGGGGGACGTCACGCAAGAGGTATTTTCGCAGGCGTGGCGGCACGCGCAGCGTTATGACCGGAGGCGTGCTCCCGTCGGCGCATGGCTGATGATGATCACGCGCGCGCGGGCCATAGATAGCCTTCGCGCGCGTCGGGCGCATACCAGCGCCGAGCAACGGGCGGTCGACGTTTCGATCGCGGACCTGCAGTACGCCAGCCCCAGCCAGGAGAGCGCGGTGATCTCCGCCGAGGAGGCGGCGCGGGTGCGCCACGCGCTGGCTGGGTTGAGCCAGGTGCAGCGGGCCGTGGTCGAGCTGGCCTTTTATGGTGGATTTACTTACGCCGAAATCGCGGAACAGCTTCGCGAACCGCTCGGAACGATCAAAACAAAGGTGCGCTCGGGACTGATGAAACTGCGAACGGCTCTTCTGAACCGGGCAGGCTAATGTGTTCGCTGTCTTTAGGCGAGAGGGGACATCGCACGCCACCGTTGGCGACATGGCGATGTGCTGCTGACCGATGTCACGACTGGTACGGCGCACTCTACGGAGAGGTGGACATGTTATTCACACGCCAACAATCTCCCGACGCACATCGCGCCGGCGCTTATGGGGGCGGTCTCAACCACAGCCTCGAAGCTGGTCGTAGAGCGCACAAGCGAGTAGAAACGGCCCGCCCGACAAGTTAACCATCAACACAACCGCGGCATTCACAGGAGTACACATGGCCACCACAGCAGCGAACCCGACACACACCGAAGGTCCAGTCGCGAAGATGATCGAGCAGCAAACCGCGAAGGTGCCTTCTGATTGGTTTCTCTGGGCCGCGGTTGCATCGATCGCGACCTCCTTGACGCTCCAAATTGGCGGCAATCGGCACGCGAGCACCTTCGTAGGGCAATGGGCGCCGACGCTGCTCATCCTGGGTCTCTATAACAAACTTGTGAAGCAGCTGGGATCAGACCAGACGAGTCGCGCCGAAGCGTAACGCCCAGCGAGCGGCCGTTCGCACTCACAATCGGGTGAGAACGGTCCGCTCTGTACCCAGGTGCTACGTCCCGCAAAGGTTCGGCATGCGGGTTCAGCCTACACGAGCGCGACAGCGGGAACTGGGGACCGCGGCAGGTCCACGGTAAAGACGCAGCCCTGATCAGGAAGGTTGCGCGCATAGAGCCGGCCACCGTTCGCTTCGGCGCCCCAGCGGCTGAACGCGAGCCCAATGCCCAAGCCGGTTCGATCGGCGCCCCGTTGCTCGAACGAAGGAAACAGTTCCTTCCCGTCTTTCGCGCCCGGAAGGCCCCCACATTCGTCCTGGACCTCAATGAGCACGCGGTCGGCACTGGCACCTACGGTTAACGTCACGGTACTGTTGGGTCGGGTGAACTTGAACGCGTTCTGGAGTAGATTGCCGACCACCGCCGCGAGGATTTGTTGATCGACCTCGATCGCCAATCCCTCCTGCGCGGGCTGCACGATTAGTGTGACGCCGCCGCGGGCGTGTGCCGCCAACGCGGCGGCGGCGGCGACCTCGTCGATGAATTCGGCCACGAGGATCCGTGTGACGTTCTTCACGCCACTTGTCAAACGGACTTCGTCGAGCGAGCGAGCGATGAGTTCGCGCAATCCCATGAGGCTGCGATTGAGCACCGCCCCGGTGTTCCCCGCGATGCCTAAACTTCCATTCTTAAGAACCTCGAACGCGACGATCGCCGTATTGACGAGGTTCCGTAATTCATGGACAAGGAAGCCCATCCGCTCACTGCCACGGTCCGCCGCGTCGACGCATGACCGCTGGCTTTCGCGCGCGTACATCGTGACCGCGCTCGCGATCGCCTGGTCAAGGCATTGGTTGAGCATGCGGAAATCATCTGAGCCGATCGGCGCGTTCGTCTCGACCGCCAGCTCGGTGATGGTCTGACACACGTCACCATAATCGTGAACAACCTGTGACACGGTGAACCCCGTGAACAGAAGGTCGTGTCCGTGGCGGCCGGCGCTCCTGTCGATCTCCAGATGGCTCGTCTCTCCAGAGCGCAGCGCGTCAACCAGTTGTTCCAGGAACAGCGGAACCCCATGGTTAATCTCTGCCTCGCTAAGTGCGGGAATCGACCTCCTGGCGACCTTCTCGCGACAGCGACAAAAGATTGCGTCGCGGTTCAGCGTAATGAACTCGTGCAACATATGTGTCCTGTTCGTGGGCCGACACGCCCTCGTTAAAGTTCACCTCGACACAGTAAATGCCCGCGCGAACCTTTTTCGAGACTCCCTGAAGTACGCGACACGATCGCCGATGACACTCGTCTCGCACGCCCCTGGGAAATCCCGTTGTCGATACATGCGCCTCGATATCAGTCGCCTTCACCGAAAGATGGCGGACGTGCTCGTCAATGAAGCATCACATTCTAAGGTCGCTTGGGCCGCAGGAGTATCAGGGTTTCGGCGACACAACTCATCGCCGCGTCGGTGAAATCACCGACAGGGTGATTGCTGTCAGAAGCGTGCGATGACAATGTGACTGCAGTGGTGTCCTCCTCGAACACTCATAGCCTGAAGACGTCAGAGTGAAATGCGGTGCCACTGTCCGGCGCCAGTCGCATCTCATGGCGGAGATTCGGCGGCAGGCGATCGCTCGGGTCGCAGATTACAAGCATTCGTTGTCGGAGGAAATCGCGTTAGGCTGTCAATCCGTCGCGATCGAGAGCGGGCAGGAACAAGGTTCCTGCCCGTTACGATTACCGGCTCTGACCGCCCGGTGATTTGTGCTCCCCGCCCCGCGGCGGCTCGTTGTCGCCCTGTTTCGATCCGGTCTTTTCCTTTTCCTTCCGGATGCCTTCGCCGTGCTGATGGGGGCTCGGTTTGGGCTGGGCGCCTTGTTCGTCCGATTGCTGATCCGGGTTCGAACTCTGAGTGTCCATACAATGTCTCCTTCAGGTTAATACGCAGAATGGGCCGAACGACGTGCCGATGTGCCGATGACGTGTAGCGGATCGGCCTCACGGATATAACGGGCCCCGCTGCTGTCGCGCCTCGTTTAGCGGCACGCCATATGACCGACGATGTACCAGAGCACGATCACGCTACGGCACGCCGACGAGCCACGCCATGACATAACGCATTGAACACGTCCCGTCAGAGAGTCACAGAGTTGCTGGACTGAGAATCTACGGACGAGCGTCTTCCACCGCACTAGGGCGCGTCGTCTGCGCGAAGCCCGGCTAGAAACTCGTCCACCTTCACGTACCGATTGTTCCCCCGCACGATATTGCGGAAGAACGTCAACGGATGCGTTTCAAACGCCCCGTGCAGTATCACGCGACCCGACAGGGCGCCTACGTCATACATACAGACGACGACGCACGGAAACTGCTTCGCGGCACCCGTCACTCTCGCTTCGAATTCCAACAGATCCTTTTCGTCCGGCCACCCGTGGTAGCCCCACCCAATGTTCCCGAGAAGCCGGATCAATGTGGCCCCCCGTTCGAGCGCTTCCGTGAAGACCTGACCGATCGTCGACAGCATGTGCGCTGCGTTCGTCTGCCCGGGAACGATGAACAGTCTGCCTTGACCCTCCCAGTACGCGCAGTCGTATCCGCGCTCGGCGAGGGACTCACAGACACGTCGATTCCCTTCTGTGTGACCGAAGATCACGCAGACTCTCCCGATCGAGGCCCACTTCCAGAAAACCAACCGCCTCGCGAAATTCCCCAGACGTCGCCCAGAAATACGCGATGTGGTCGCCAACGGCGACGTACTCGTCCCGCAGGCCGAGTGGGATCCTGTTGTCGATGAACACGGGCGTCGAGACGACTGGCGTTCGTAGGGGGGCAGCAAATGGCTCGGGACGTGGCGCAAGGCCCACAACACAGTCTGACGTTTCTCAGGCCGAAGGACTATCGGGGACTCGGTGACAAGATCGTCTTCGTGTCGGTGAAACCCCTGACACAAGGTTGATGGTGAAAGCGTACGATAGAGACGGCTGGGTTCCCCGTCGGACACTCACGGGGCCTGAAAAGCCCACGTTGGATGCAGCGCCAAGCCGCGACCTGACCGAGAGCGGATTGACGACGCCTGCATGGAGTCAGCGACGTTGGACCCCAGCACGAACCTTCGCCTCGCATCGCGCTGAACCCGGCGGATCAGTCTTCGCAAAGGAGATCGCGATGAGTGCTGAGGCGATTTGGATTCTTGCCGAGCGACTCTCTGGGGAGCACATCGCCCAGCTCTATTCACACGAGAACATTCTCGTTGAGTCGCTCAGAATGTTCACCACGCACGGCCTGTCGCGGGGAGAGGCTGTCCTGCTCGTGCTGACCCCGTCTCACCGCGACCTGCTCCTGCACCACCTGAAAAATGATGGCCTCGACGTCGGGGGGCTTCAACACGATCGAGAACTGCTGCTGCTAGATGCCGCGGAAGTTCTCACGGGGTTCATGGTGAACGGGATGCCAGACGCGACGCTCTTCCGAATGAACGTTAGTGAAATCGTTGAAAGGATGAAGTCCAAGGGCAACCGAAAAGTGCGAGTGTTCGGCGAGATGGTGGACCTGTTGTGGAGGTCAAACCAGCCCGCAGCCATCCGCCTCGAGCAGTTGTGGAGCGAGTTGATTGAAAGCGCTGACCTCTCCCTCTTCTGCGCCTACTCAACGAGCCATGTGCATGAGAGTTTTCCGGAGGCGCTTCGGACGCCCCATTCGCACATCATCACGTCTGCGATGGTTGAATCGTCAGCCGATGCCATCGTCGGTCACACGCTGGATCCGAGAATCGTCTACTGGAACCGCGGGGCCGAGAGTATCTATGGGTACGCGCCGGACGAGGTGATTGGACAGCCAAGCTCAATCCTGATGCCGCCTGGGCAGAATGAATTACCCGGCGTCATCGAACGCATTTGTCGCGGCGAGCACGTGGAGCACTATGAGACCAGGCGCCTTCGGAAGGATGGCGAAGTGATTGACGTCTCCGTCGCCGTGTCACCCATCAGTACCCGCGACGGCGAAATCGTCGGCGTGTCCGTCGTCGGTCGCGACATTTCGGAGCGCAAGCAGGCGGAGGAAGCGATATCGCGCTTGGCGGCCATCGTTGACTCCTCAGACGACGCCATCATCGGGAAGACCATGGACACGACGATCGTCTGCTGGAATCGCGGCGCCGAACGGATCTATGGATACACGGCGGCCGAGGTCATCGGCCGCCCGATTTCTGTCTTGCTACCCCCTGGATTGGAAGACGAGGTGCCCGAGATCATGAAACGGCTTCGACGCGGTGAGAAAGTGGAGCATTACGAGACGAAGCGTCGGCGGAAGGACGGGACGGTCATCGACGTCTCCGTCACTGTGTCTCTGATCAAGACGCGTAGTGGCGAGATTATTGGCGCGTCCGCCGTGGCGCGCGACATTACTGAGCGCAAGCAGGCTGAAGCCGCTCGTTCGCACATTGCTCGATTGGAAGATTCTCAAGCGGCGCATCGACTACTGCTCGAACGTGTGTTTGAGACGCAGGAACAGGAGAGGCGCCGGATTGCGCGCGAATTGCACGATGAAGCAGGTCAGTTGATGGCGTCTCTGTTGGTCGGCCTGCGTGCGCTCGACGATTCCAAGACGGTCGACGAAGCGAAAGCTCACGCACAACGCCTACGCGGGATTGCAGCCCAAGCCATAGACGAGGTCGGCCGACTCGCCCGGGGACTCCATTCCTCGGTCCTGGACGATCACGGCGTAGGCGTCGCGCTCCAGCGATACGTGACAGACTACTCAACGACACACAAGATCGCTACCGATCTCACGCTGAATGAACCGGACCTCATCGACCTTCCGCCCGCCGTTCAGCTTGCGGTATTTCGGATCGTCCAAGAAGCGCTCACGAATGTCGCAAGACATTCGGGGGCCACGGCGATCAGCATTCGTCTCGCGCGCTCACCGACGAAATTTGAAACCACAATCGAGGACAATGGCTCTGGCTTCGATGCTAACGCGACCAGCGTTAGTTCGGAGGCTCACCTTGGACTTCAGAGCATGCGGGAAAGAGCGGCCATACTGGGCGGAACGGTGAGTGTCACGTCGGGGTCCACGGGCACCACGATTCGGGTGCAGCTCCCACTTGAGGAACGGGGGCCGAGGTCTCTGTAGGGGCCGAAGAGTCTCCAAGAATGCCTGCAATGCAAAAAATCAGGATCTTGATCGCAGATGATCACGCGATTCTCCGCTCGGGGCTGAAGATGCTGATCAATGCCCAGCCCGATATGGAAGTTGTATCGGAAGCTGCCGATGGAGATGGGGCCATTCAGGCAGCCCGCGACGCCAGACCGGACGTGGCGTTGCTGGATCTGACAATGCCTCGGTCCGGCGGCATGGGTGCGCTGGAAGAGATTGCCCGATGCTGCCCGGACACCCGGGTGCTCATCCTATCGATGCATGATGACCCCGCGTACTTACGCTCGGTGCTGGCGGCGGGCGCTTCAGGTTATGTGTTGAAACGGGCCGTCGATACGGAGCTGCTTGCTGCCATACGAGCCGTGCATCGAGGCGGGATGTTCATCGACCCGAGCCTGGCCCACGTGTTTGTCCAGGACGCGCTCGCCAAAGCGGCAACCGGAGGTCGTGCATCGCGATCGTTGAACATTCTGAGCGAACGAGAGCGGCAGGTGCTCGGACTCATCGCGCAGGGCTACGGCAGTCAAGAAATAGCGAAGCAGATTCTGGTGAGCGTGAAAACGGTCGAGACATATCGGGCTCGAATCGCTGAAAAGCTGGGACTCCGAACACGTGCCGAAATCGTTCGTTTTGCAGTACAGATGGGCCTGCTGAACTGCAATGCTCTCGCGAGCGGGCCGCCCCGCGAGATCAGCTAACGCGGGCTGTCCGCGTGATCTTCACGATCGACAGCTCACCGCACCTCCCGTCCGAGACACCGGAATCGGGATTGAGGCGTCCGATCTCGCAAGGGTGTTCGAGATGTTCGTGCAAACGGACGGGCCTGTTGAAGGCAAGAGCGGCCTTGGTATCGGATTGGTGCTCGCCAAGAGTTTGATCGAGCGCCATGACGGCCGCCTCACTATCGAGAGCGAGGGACGCGACCGCGGAACAGAAGCCGTCGTGCGACTACCAGCGCTCACCACGAGTCCGGCAAGCGTCTCAAGGACGACCGAAAGACCTTTGACACCCGACATCAAACCAGAATCGAAGCGCGTACTGGTCGTCGATGACAATCACGACTCAGCGGACATGATGACCATGCTGCTCGAGTTCGTGGGTCATGACGTCCAAACGGCCCACGACGGATTGGAAGCCGTCGCCCTCGTGGCTGAATTCCAGCCGCATGTGGTCTTGCTGGACATCGGCCTTCCAGTGCTGAACGGCTATGAAGCGGCCGAGCGCATTCGACGGGCACCAGGGATGCAGCCCGTTCTGATCGCCCTCACCGGGTGGGGGCAAGCTGACGATCGCCGGAGAGCTGCAGACGCGGGATTCGACCACCACCTGGTCAAGCCAGTCGACCATGACGTCTTGATGAAGCTGGTCGCGGGGGTGCCCGCCGGCCGCTGAATTAGGATGCGGAGTGTGATCGGGCCGGACGCTCATGGCGGGCGTCGCCGCGCAATGGCTTGAGGACAAACTGCGGCTGACACCTTCGGCCCGCCTCTCGTTGCTTGCGTGAGCACCACGAACGAGCAGGACGGGCGCGCGACTGAGATCCTTGTTGAACCACGCGCAGAAGATTGCGGCAAGACACGCATCGGGTCAAGCTCGTCCCTGACCCGTACCGACGAACATCACGGCGTACGCGGGCACGTGCCGCTCAGAACTGTGTAGAAACTGTGTAAGGTGGGTTCGAAAACGCCGACGAAAACGGTGATTTACGGCGTCACATCAAGAAGCATTTCAGAGCGGCAAGTCGTTGAATTGACTGCGCGAAGAAGTGTTTCGGTGTTGCTCGGTAGGAGTCGCCGGAGTCGTTTTCCAAGCGTGCCTGATCGACCGCTCCACCATCTCTCCGTTTAGAATCAATAACTTACCGCATCGCTTAAAGGACGATTGCGGCGATTGTGATAAGTCCTCCAATGTTCCGCGATCACTTACGGGCTTTTCCAGTATAGCCCTCGCCGACACCTGCGAATGCAACGTCGCGCTCGGTGACTGACCTGAAGGGCTAGTGGGGCCGGGCCGCCAAACCAATGATGACGAGCGCACCAATGATGGCAATGCTCGCGCCGAGCATGTCAGGCGCCGTTGGCTGCTGACCCTCCACGAGCCATAACCAGACGAGAGAGGCGGCGATGTAGATACCGCCGTAGGCCGCGTAGGCTCTCCCCGCGAAGGCCGCATCGACACGCGTCAGTGCAACGGCAAACCCGATGAGGCTTAAGATGCCGAGGGCAGCGATGCCTGGTGAGGCGCCGCGTCGGAGCCACAACCAGAACGTAAAGCAGCCCAGGATTTCAAGAATCGCGGCCACTGTGAAAGCCACAAGGTTTTGAATCATGATGTTGAACTGATACGTCGCACGCGGTGACGCCCGGGCGCAACGGGCTTCGCGAGGCCGTCTAAGATCACACACTCCGGCCCTGGCCCACCGGCACAGGAGCTGTCGCAGGACGTCACGAAAGCGATGAGACTGCGCTCGAGCGCCTTCAGCTCGCGCATCTTCGTTCGAACCGCCGCGAGGTGTTCGGCCGCCATGTCGCGCGCGTCCATGCAGGAGCTCTTGGGATCCTGCATGATGGCAACAAGTGCGCGGACCTCCTCGATCGAGAAGTCGAATTCGCGACACCGACGGATGAACGTCAAGCGCTCCACATCGTCGCGGCTGTATACGCGCTGCCCGCCTGCCTGCCGAGGAGCTCGACGCAATAACCCGATCTGCTCGTAGTATCGAATCGTCGGCACCGATGTCCCCGTCAGGTCCGCCAGCTCGCCGATCTTGAGTTCTCGCATAAACTCCTGAATTTCTACCCCTTGAACCTCAAGCTCCTTGAGGGTCTACATTGCCATAAGACGCTTCACAAACGAAGGGAGTTGCATCAATGGACAGTCGTGGCGAAGCGCCAATCGCCTGTACGCTCGGCTGGGGCGACTACAAGGAACGACTTGCATGGATCGCCGAGTTGGCACGCGACGGGCTGCTCAGCGTCAGACGGGAAGACCTGCAGATTCAATTGCGATACGCGTCGGGTGTCACAGATCGCATCCGCGACATGGTCGGCAAGGAGCAGGACTGCTGTGCCTTCTTGAATTTCGCGATCTCGGAAACCAGCGAGGACGTGCGTCTGACGATTACGGTACCTGAACGCGCCCGGGACGTCGCCGACGCGCTCTTCGAGCAATTCGTGCCAACTGCTTTCGTGCCCAGACCGCGGGACCCCAACGCCGCGGATGGATACCAGGGCGGAAATGAAAGGGTCCATGCTTCGCGCGATACGGCCTGAGCGAACGGCGTCAGTCGCGGCTCTGACGACAGCCGCTGGCGCAGTGGCCTGCGGGTGTGCTGTGTCCTGCCGTTCGCCTTTCCGGCCGTTGCTGCGGCGGGAACGGACAGCGTGCGTGCGTGGTTCGCTGGAGCTCACAGTTGGGCCACGGCATTGGCGGCGGCATCGTTGCGGGCTGGTGGTTGGCGACGGGACTGCAGAGTCATCGAGCGCGGCGAAGCCCTGCGCGTGTCACGCTCTATACGATGGCGCTCGCCACGGCGTTGCTCGTACTCGCGGTAATCTGGCCAAGAATAGAGCCCTATGTGATTCGTGCCGTGACGCAAACGGTGATTGCTCCGTCAGGTGCTCTGGAACTCTGACATTCGTGGCGTCGCATATCGGAGCCCTGTGATGGCGACTTTTTCGAGGCGAGCGGTTCTCGAGTGGAACGGTGACGTGATGGACGGACCAACGACCTCTCGTTGATGTGGACGCGGAAGACGGTGCCGGCCGAGCTCAATAGCGAGCGGCTTTTCGTCGCGACTGAATTCGCCATCGTTGCAGTGCGTCGCTCGCGTCTCCAGCAATTGGTTCAGGAGGGACACTCGGGCGCAGCAGACGGTCCAGCTTGCAAGTACTCCTCGCGAGGAATACATTGGCGGCATGGCACAGCCCTCCACGGGAGTTCGATCGCGCGGTGCGGATGCGAGCATTGAAGAGCGCGTCTTCCAGAGCCTGATGCTGGCCGCCGATCACCTGCTGAGGGGCGAGATTGAAGTGCTGCGGGTCGCCGACTTGACCTTTCCGCAGTACAACGTGCTGAGAATTCTGCGCGGGGCTCGCACGGAGCCGCTGTCCTGTGGAACGATTTCGCAGCGGATGCTGACGCGGGATTCGGATCTGACGCGGCTATTGGACAAGCTCGAGGAACGCCGCCTGATCCAGCGTGGTCGAGATCGCCACGATCGCCGAACCGTTACTGCCACCATTACAGAAGCGGGGTTGCAGTTGCTACGGAAGCTCGACGGTCCAGTCAACCGGGTGCATCGCGAGCACCTGAAGCACATGACCGCCCAACAGCTCGAGACGTTGCGCACGCTTGCGGAGAAAGTCCGCGTGCGTGAACCGTGAACTTTTTTGGGTCAACTATTCCTCGCGAGGAATTACCTCGTGAGTCCACGACAGGAGGTCCGCCATGTCAGCCGAGAGCCGCAATTGGTACCGAGAGTTCATCACGCCAGACAACGTGGTCATGTTGTTCATCGACCACCAGACGTCGATCATGGCCGGGATCGGAGACATCGATCCGGTTCGATTCCGCAACAACGTCGTGACGCTCGCGAATATCGCCAAGCTGCACCGCATCCCGACGGTCCTCACCGACAACATGCCAGACGGGTTTGCGGGCCCGCTCCTTCCGGAGCTCGTTGCAGCTCTGCCGGACGCGCCCGTGATTCATCGCAACGGCCCGATCAACGCCTGGGACGATCGCGCGTTCGTGGCCGCAGTTGAGGCGACGGGCCGCCGCAAGCTGTTGATTGCGGGATGCACGACGGATATCTGTTTGATGTTTCCCGCGCTGTCGGCGCTCAAGGACGGTTACGACGTCTACGGCGTAATCGATGCGTCTGGGACCTGGAGCCCGCTCGACCAGCAAATCGCGGTACTGCGGCTGGTGCAGGCCGGTGCGGTCGTCTTAAACACACCGAACGTCCTGGCGGAACTGCAGTACAACCACCATCGCCCGACCGAGGGGACGAGCGGACAACTGTTCGGAGATGTCGTGCCGTCGCTGCAGTACACGTCGGCACAGCTTCATTACACCAAGACGGCTTGAAGGAGCAGCAGCCCACGCGTTCGCTGCTGGACGGCGCGTCGAGCAATGGGTGCCGAGGAGGTGCAGGGTGAAGCTTGGTTGGACGAACTCTCAACGCGGAGGTTGGAGCATTATCGCGGTCGCGCTTGCAGCGACCCTAAGCGCGCCCACCGACCGGAGCGCAACACCTTGTCTCGTCCACGGATCGACGGGACGCTCACACCATCGCACGGCGCTACTTCGAGGAGGTGTGGAACCAGGGCAGGCTGGAGGTGCTCGACGAACGCTTGGCACCGACCTACATCAACCACACACCCAGCGTGGAGAACCACGCGCCTGGTCCAGACGGGCTGAAAACCCATCGTCGCCGCGATTCGGCGAGCGTTTCCGGATCTCCACTTCGCAATCGAGGACGTGATCGCCGGGCCGGAGTCTGTGATCATTCGGACGACGATGACCGGTACTCACGACGGCGATCTGTTTGGAATTCCGCCGACACATCACAAGGTCAGGGTAATGCAGATCCAAATCGAGCGCGTCAAGGATGGGCGCATCGGCGAACACTGGCGGGTCACCGACGAATTGACCCTAATGCGTCAACTGGGTGTCGTTCCTTGACCACCGCTGTTCCAAGCCGGTGATCTGAACAGATCGGCACTCACCTTGATCGTCGGCGGAGAGCTGCAATGTCCAGCAAGACGATGCTTGTCAAGCGACTCTATGAGTACTTCAACAACCGGGACATCGACGCCGCATTAACGACGATGCACCCGTGCGTCGTATGGGCGAATGGCCTCGACGGTGGATATGTCTATGGGCACGCCGAAGTTCGTAGCTACTGGGTCCGACAATGGGCGATGGTCGAGCCCGTTGCATTCTCGATCAGCGGATGTGGGCAGACCCGCGTTGAGGTCCACGTGACTGCCAGAACACCCTCGGGCGGCCTACTGTTCGACAAGGGTGCGGTCCATGCGTTCGAGATTACTGATGGGCTGATTCATCGATTCGATATCTGCTGATGGTCCGTGGACATGACATGTGAGCGCGAAGGTGTGTGATGGGTGACGAGTACAGCTTTGCGGTCGTCGACGTGTTTACCGATCAAGCGCTCAGCGGCAATCCTCTCGCCGTGTTCCCGGGCGCTGATGATCTAGCTCCGCAGACGATGCAGGCGATCGCACGAGAGTTTGGGTTCTCGGAAACGACCTTCGTCATGGCACCACGCCACCGGCACGCGATGCGCCGGCTTCGTTGTTTCTCTCCGGTCGCTGAGGTATTTGGCGCTGGACATAACGCACTCGGGGCCTGGTGGCTGCTCGCCGCCTCCGGTCAGGTCGTCGTGCCCACGGACGGGGTTGTCGCCCAAGAGCTCGGGGACCGGGTTCTACCTGTCGTCGTCACATTGAAAGAAGGACACGTTCATCGCGTGGCAATGGAACAGCTCATGCCGACGATAGAGGCCACCTCGAGACAGCGCAACCCGCTCGCTTCTGCTCTCGGTCTCTCGCTGGAAGAGATGCACTCGGCGCTCGAGCCAGCGGTATCGTCAACCGGAGCGACACGGCATCTTCTTGCCCCTGTCGTCGACAACGGTGCGCTGGCGCGCATTCGCGCAGATCCTCTCGCGCTGGTTGCCGTCGCGCGGGAGGTTGGATGCGAGGGATGCTACGCGTTCTGCGTCGAGGCGAGCGCCGCCTCGGCCACTGCCCACGCGCGCGGGTTCTTTCCAGGTATCGGCATCACGGAAGATGCGGCGACCGGAAGTGCGGCTGGCCCTCTCGGCCTGTATCTGGTTCAGCGCCAGCTTGCGCCAATGCGCCAGTCTTTCGTCATCGAGCAGGGGGCACATCTTCACAGACGCAGTCGGATCGAAGTCCTTGTCGATGAAACCGGTGTGCATGTCGGCGGATCGTGCGTGGTCGTGATGAGCGGACAGTTGCGGTTGTAGCCATTCGCGCGATTCGCGCGATTGCACGACGGCGACTGATCCGTCGTGGATGTCGCGCTCGTATCAGAGAGGTCGGGAATCGAGGTGTTGTGATGGCGACTATTTCGAGACGTGCCGTGCTCGAATGGAATGGCGACGTGATGGCCGGCGCGGGGCGAGGTAACGGCCGCGACTGCTGCTTTCGCCGTGCCGGTCGGGTTCCCGAGCACGACCGGTGAGGCGCCGGGCAAGACGACGCCGGAGGAACTGCTGGCCGCATCGCACGCGACGTGCTTCGGCATCGGACTGCGTTCGCTCGTCGCGCGCCGCGGTGGACGAGCACATCGTGTGACAGCCACGGCAACCATTACTGCCGAGAAGGGTCCAGGCGGGATTCGAATCCAGTCGTCGCACCTGCAGAGCGAAATCGAAGGACTCGAAGCCATCGATTCCACGCAGCTGGAGAAGATAGCTCAAGACACACGCGACCGCTGCACCATCTCGATTGCTATTGAGGGATCGGTCGCAATCACGCACGACATCGTCGCTCGGTGAGCGTCGGCGACTGTGCATGCTCTCCTATGTGCATGGATCCAACGAAAATGGCACTACCTCTTATCGCACATCGGTTCGCTAACATTGACGGACTTCGTCTGTTTTACCGCGAAGCCGGCCCACCGGATAGCACCCCTCCTGCACGGCTTTCCATCCGCGTCGCATCAATGTCGGCGGGTGTTCGATGCATTGGGCACACAGTTTCGGCTCATCGCACCCGATTATCCCGGGTTCGGCTACAGCGATGCGCCGCCGTCGGCAGCGGATGGTGGCACGTTCGCCTATACGTTCGATCGGCTCTCTCACATCATCGAGCTGTTCTGCGCACAGCTGGGGCTGTCCCGATTCGTGCTGTTCGCCTTCGATTTCGGCGCGCCGGTAGGATTCCGGATCGCGTGCCGTCACCCCGAATGGATCGCGGGCGTGATCGTGCAGAACGCCAATGCGTACGACGAGGGGTTGAGCACGATTGCCCTCTATGGACCGGGTGCGGCCGGCGCTGAGGGAGTCGCACGCGTCGTTGCGATCCTGCGACAGGAGTTCGACATGGCCTTGGCGCTGACCGGCCGTCCATCACTGGCCGCCGTCGATCGATCCGTGCTGCGGTAGCGACTGTTCGGACGGCCCCATTCGCCACCGAGAGGGCGTTGGTCCTCTGTAACGGCGCAGGTTCGATCTGGCCGCAGCCGGGCCGGATTCCTCGACACGTGGCGACTACACGGCGGTAATCTGTCTGTTGCAGAGATTGTTCGGCGAGGCCAGTTTGGCATTATGCTGCAAACCTCGCAGGTTGCCGAGACGCACCGGTCGGCTTCCGCTCGCGAAGCATCTTATGAGCGACGTGCAGGCGCACACCTTAACCTCCCACCGAAGGAGCAGGTCATGGCATTTATGCTAGTCAGGAGCAAGGTCAGGGACTTCAAGACGTGGAAACCCGCGTACGACGCTCATTTGCCAGCGCGCAACGACGCAGGCCTCACGGAGAAGTACCTGCTTCGTAATGCGGATGACGCCAACGAGATTGTCATTCTTTTTGAAGCACAGGACCTCAATCGAGCGAAGACGTTTGCAGCGTCCGCCGACCTCCGCGAGCGGATGCAAGAATCTGGGGTCGTCGACAAGCCAGACATCTACTTCCTCGACAGGTAACCGCTGGGTCGTCCCTGCGGTTGCCGATGCGGATCTCAAGGGGGGGCGCCCCGACGATCGAAGAACCATTTTCGTTCGACGCCAGCGTTCAAGGCAGGGACAATCCTACTGAACCTTCGGGCAGCTCGTGCTTCGAGCGAGCGGCGGCCTCTTCGTAAGACGACAGTGGGATCAGTGAGCTCGGTGTCGCGTCTTCGCATCGAGTGGGTCCCAAGGTGCGAAGGCGTACCCTGCCACTCCGCGAGTGTGCTGTAAGAAATAATCGCTGGGAGAGCCGGCGCGAGAATATTGGCGGCGTTCGAGCGCCAATCCGCTGGGAGGGCCATTCGTTCCAGGCGAGTATCCGTTCTCTCGAGCTTCCGCTGGTCCTAAAAGGCGGGCACGTCAATTTCAAGGGTAGCCGTCAGCCCGCGGATCGGGTGATCGATCGCACCGTCCTGCATTTCTTCGCAGCGTTGCGCAGTACGTTTCTGTTCCCATTCGCAGGTGGCCAGAAGGTGGGCCAACGATGGCCCCGCTGCTCCACAGAGCGGCCTCAGCCGGCATGCCGGCTGACGCGATCGCGCCGCTGCGGCCGGTCCACCCTTTGTCCGTGAGCCGTTGAAGGACCGGGGCGCGAAAACCCTCCGCCGCAGGATTGGCAGGCAATCGCCCATCCATCTTCGCGCGACAGAGACTCAAGTCCCCATTCCACCGCGATCTGTTCGCCCGTCCCAGGCGCACTAGCTAACGCGACTCGCTGCGGTACTTGGTCCTGAGCCTAAATGCTCGATCTGGCGATTGGCCGCGATGCCAACGCCGTCCCTGGCATCTTGCCGCGGCGTCCCCTTCGTTCCACTGCACGGCAGTGCGGAGAGACGGCTTGAGGGTGCCGTCTCTCCGACGACCACGTCGACGCCCGAGGACGACTATTGCAGCCGCGTCGCTGTTCGGGATCCGCAGACTTGCGCGAGCACATTGCCTGCGGCGTCGACCACTTCTGCGGTCTGAGAGCTGGCGAATGCAGTCCCCGCCGCATTGAGACGGATCGTTGCCGACACCCTCAGCATCGTCCCGTCTGGCGTGCCGTCCGGAGCGCCAAACGGGGTGTAGCCGAAGAACTGGTACTGAGCCGTGTACTTCCGGCCGCCGGCGTGCCGCCAGGCGCCCATGCCGATTTGGTCCGACTGCCTGACGGCACCAAACCCAAGGAAGCCTCCCCCGCGAACGTAAATGTCCATCGACGGGAACGTGGTGATCACGGCTTGCGTTTGACAGTCTCTGATAGTCACGATGGGCAGCCAGACACCTTCGATCACGCGGGCCTGCGCTTTGGGCCCGGAATGCCCCGATCGTTCGTTCGCCTGCGTGACGGTGCCCGCTCCGAATAGCGCGCCCACCACGATGATCACTCCAGCCGCACGTGTCACGATCTGTTTTGTCTTCATGTCGTCCTCCAGCAGTTCTGGGGCGGATGGTTTGCCGCCACAAGGACCGCAGGATCATCCGGCGTCGATTGCGAGGTCCTTAGAGAACCCTTTGAATTCGCCTTTGATTCCAATTTGATCCTCGGTTCATGAGAGATTGGCCCGTTCTGGCACTCCAAACCATTCAACACATCACCCGTTCGGACCCCCCAATGCAGGTCTGACCTTACGTGCTAACCTTCGGGCGCGTCGCGTGGTTGACTGGAGCAGATACCTGGGCAATCCGGCCGGCAGGCAATTCGGACCCTTTCTAATCGATATCGCCGAACGGATGTTGCGGCGTGACGGCCAAACCGTGCCGCTCACACCGAAGGCGTTCGATGTGCTCGTGGCATTGATGGAGAAACCTGGACAATTGATCTCGAAGGAGGAGCTGCTCCAGAAGGTCTGGCCGGACACCTTCGTCGAGGAATCGAACCTGTCTTACAACATCTTTGCGCTTCGGAAAGCGCTTGGAGATACGGCCGAGAGGAGTTTGTACGTCGAAACCGTTCCCAAGAAGGGCTACCGGTTCAGGGCAAGCGTCAGCCCGACGACCCCGCCGGGCCACGCGCAGCCGGCCTCAGAGTCTGGCGCAGAACCCGGTCGAGCGCCGTTCACCGTCGAGACGCGTGATGGCGAGGTCACGATCCTGCCATTCCGCATGGGACTGGTTCGGTCTCCGGTCGTGTTGGAGCAGAAAGCCGAGCCTTATAGTCCGGCTGTCGCACTGCTTGCGGTGCCGGATTCCGATCCACCTCGGCGGTTCACGTTGCGCCGGGCCTGGGTGTGGTTCGTTGCCGCCGCGGTTTTAGTCGCGGCAGGACTCTCCGCAGTCCAATCGCGCTGGGCTTCGCCGGATGCCGCGCCGCCACGGGCGGTTCCCCTAACGTCGCTGCCGGGAGTCGTTCGGTCCCCCTCGTTATCCCCGGATGGCACCTACGTCGTCTTCAGCTGGAACGGCCCCAAGAGGGACAACCCGGACCTGTACGTCCAGCAGATCGGCGTGACGGCTCCTCCTTACCGGCTGACCAGTGACCCAGCCAACGACTCCAGCCCGACTTGGTCACCGGACGGGCGCACGATCGCATTTCTTCGTCGCGGGCCTGCCGGAGACAAGAGCGAGGTGTGGCGGATTGCGCCGCTGGGTGGGCCCGAACGCAAAGTGGCAGAGATCCAGCCCCGCCTGCCCTCGTTCCGACCGGCCTCGCTCGCGTGGTGCCCGGATTCCACGTGCCTGCTCGTCACGGATACGCTTGGCGCCGACAAACCAGACGCACTGTTTCGGATTGTTCTGGAAACGGGTGAGAAACGACAGCTCACCCATCCACAAAAAGTCGGCAGAGATGCCGATCCCGCCATCTCACCTGACGGGGGCGTGCTGGTCTTTCGCAGGGACGCCACGCCGGGCAGCGGTGAGTTCTACCGGCTCTCGTGGAAGGACACGAACGATTCCGAAGGCGATCCGGTGCGCCTGACGTCGACCCTCTACGCAGGCAAGCCCGTCTGGCTACCCAACAGCCGTGAAATTCTGTTCTCGGCCCGAGGTGGGCTTTGGAGACTCAACACCTCGACGGGTGGCACGCCAAGCCGCCTGCCATTCGTCGGTCAGGACGGTACCACGCCCGTCGTGTCGCGAGTGCCCGGGGGCGGGCAGCGGCTCGTGTACGTGCGGAGCTTCACCGACACGAACGTGTGGCGCGTCGACACGGCGCGGCCGGGGGCCCCGGCCGCCTCGCCGCCGGCCGTCGCGATCGCGTCGACGCGCAGTGACCTGACTTCCAGCCTGACACCCGATGGCCGCCGAGTGGTGTTCCTGTCGGACCGTTCTGGCGAATCCGAATTCTGGGTTGCCGATCCGGACGGGTCGAACGCGTTCCAGCTGACTTCGATGGCGATCAGTCCCGGATACCCCAAGTGGTCGCCCGACCACACGATGATTGCGTTCCACGGCGATCCGGACGGGCGGCCCGATGTGCTGGTCGTGCCGGCCCGCGGTGGCCAGCCGCGAAACATCACCAAAGGCACGTCTGGCGCTGTCTATCCCAGCTTCTCTCGCGACGGCCAATGGATCTACTTTGCGGCAGGTATGGAACGTGGAGAGTCGCGCATCTGGAAGATGGTGGCAAAGGGCGGCGCACCAGTCCAGGTGACAGACGACGCCGGTGCCATCGCCATCGAGTCGTACGGCGGTGATCTTTTCTACGTCGACACGGCGAGCGGGCCGGGTACGGTGTGGCGCTTGCCGCAGGGCGGTGGATTGGCCGTCAAGGTGATCGAAGGCGTGGTGCTCGGCAATTTCGACGTCGTCGAAGACGGCCTCTATTACGTCGATCGCGTGTCGGGTGAAGCGGGGTCCTTCACGGACAGGCCCGATGGCGAGACCCGGCTCCGATACTTCGATTTCGCCACGTCACGATCAACGACGGTGGCCACAAATTTGGGCACGATAGGCTTCGGCCTGAGCGCGACCCGCGACGGCCGGACTGTATTTTTCGCGCGTGTCGACTCGGCGACGGACGAGCTGATCCTCGTAGACAACTTCAGGTGAGACGGCAGCCCGTCCACCTCGCTCAAATCATTTCGAACCTGGTCGACAACGCGGCGAAGTATACGCCGGAAACTGGCCACATTTCCGTGGCGGTGACATCCGAGGGGGACGAGGTGTTGCTCGAGGTGCGCGATACTGGCGTCGGCATTCGCGCCGAGCGAGCGCTCGCTATTTTCGAGCCCTTCACGCAGATGCACGAGTCCAGCAACTCGTTTGCTGGCGGCCTCGGGGTCGGATTGGCGCTCGTCCGGAGCCTAACGGAACTGCACGGCGGGAACCTGGGCAGGTGAGCGAAGTGTCCGCCAAGCAGGTGATGCTCGGACGGCGACTCGATCGAACAGCAAAGTCACAGCGCCTCGATCTACTGAGTGGGTTGCTCATTCCTGCCTTTTCGAATCAACATTTTAGTGATGGTGGCCCAGATTTGTCCCAGATGGAACCCACTGACCAGCTGGATGCGCCAAATCGAAGATTTTAGAGAGCCGCATAAGCCCTTTGCTGCCGTCGATCCGCTGTCCTCGGCTGCTGTGCGCAGCTGTGCTGTGCTCAATGGACGCCCACGACGTAGCCGCCATCCACGCGCAGGTTTGCGCCATTGATGAATCCACCCAAAGGGCTGGCTACCAACGCGATGAGACTGGCGACTTCCTCTACACTGCCGATGCGCCCCGTTGGATTGGTCAGGATCTCAGTGACGCTTGAGGCGTCTGGGTCGGCGAGCCAGGAGACGGACGCCGGACCAGACCGAGTCAGGAACAAACCAGTGGTTGTGGTGTCTTATCGGGACTCCACAGCCGCGCGCTGATCTTGCATGGATCGGGGGGCGGTGATGGAAGGACACGAGACGATCAACCGAGTGAATATGCTCCTGATTCTGCCGATTATGACGCTGGTAGTGGTGCGCCCGGCGGCGATGCAGGAGACTACGAATTCTGCCCAGGCGGGGCTCGAAGTTGCCTCGATCACCCCGAACACCTCAGAGACGACCGCCAGGAACGGCATGAGGTTCCAGCCGAAGAGTGGTGAGCTCCAGGCGACCGGCGTGACGCTCGCCGAACTCCTCAAGTTCGCGTACCAGCGGCATTTCTTCGACGAGCGGGAAGTGACCGGCGGGCCGCATTGGGTGACCTCTGATCGTTTCGACCTGCTCGTCAGAGTCTCAGGCGGGCATGTCTTCGATACCGACGGCGTTCCACGGAAGACATTGGCCCTGTTGAAAGCGCTTCTGGTCGACCGCTTCAAGCTGAAGGTCCGCGAGGAGGATCGCGAACGTCTCGTGTACGCCTTGACGACGGCGCGGACTGACGGAGCGTTGGGTCCCAAGGCCCGACAGTCGAACATCGACTGCGGCGCTGTAATGAGGGGTGAGCGTCCGGCGCCAGGACAGGGCCCCTCTTGCGGTTTCAAGACCCCTCCTGGACGGCTCTTCGCAAATACCTTCCCGATGCCGGCGATCGCCAGCCTGCTCTCACGGCACCTCGACCGCCCGGTGGTCGATCGAACAGGGCTTTCAGGCTCCTTCGACATCGAGTTGGAAGCGGCTGAAATCAAAGCCGCACCCGACTACAAACCGGGGCCAAGTGATCTCGCCCTCCCACCCGCGGCCGGTCCGACGATGTTGGTCGCCCTCCAGGAACAGCTCGGACTCAAGCTGGAGCCAGTCATGGCGGCGGTGACGGTGATCGTCATTGAACAGGCGGAGCGTCCGGCGAAGTGAGTCAGGAAGGCTCTACCGAGTGAAGTAAAGGATTGCGCGCAGAGGACGAACCGACGGTGAGGCCAATGCGTTGCAACAATCGGATTTACTAGCGGGTAGTCGTTAGCGTTCATCGGAAGTGACTCGGCGCGAGAGGCTCGACTGGCGGCATGAGGCGAATGCCGAGACACTTTCGATAACGAGACTTGAAGGAAGCCGCTGGCGCGGCGGCCGGCTATGGAGCTCGAAGTGGGATCGTGGCGCGTGGCCGTTGGTGGAGAGGGCGACCGACGGCGCGAAGCGACGGCGGTGCCAGCGCGGTCGCGCCTGCGTGCAGGTTCGCGACCAGCTGCCGGGGGCCGGTTCCGAGGATCGGCCCACACGAGTCCTGACACGTGGGCGACCACGTCGACGAGGACGCCGGTCGGGATACGCGCACGGACAGGTCATGAGGTGTTGAAGCCGAGCCTGACCGACGCGAGGTGGAGGGCCGACAGGATCGGGCCGACGATCATGGCGGCCCCACAGCGCGGGCAAGCCCAAACGGCGACGGTGTCGGTGGCGGCCGTCATCGTCGCGAGAGTGGACGTCGGTGGTGTGACCGGCGCGGGACGGGCCAGCCAGGGCGATTCGTGCGGTGCGACAGGTGTTCGCGAGAAACCCCGACTGCCGGATGCGCACGAAACCACGCGGCAGGATGTGTTGGACGAAGCGGCGGAGAAACTCCATGGCGGAGAGCGTCATCATGCGGCGCTGATCGCCATGGGCGTAGTCCTTCCACCGGAAGGTGACGTGATCCCCGTCGAGGGCGACCAGTCGGTGATTGCTGATGGCGACCCGGTGCGTATAGCGACCGAGGTAGCGCAGCACGGCCGAAGCGCCCCCAAACGCCGGCTTCGCGCAGACGACCCAATCTCTCGCGAAGAGCGCATCGACGAAGGCGTGCCACTGCGCCGTGTCGCGCAGGTATTCGGTGACGCCGGCCAGATCGAGTTCATGCCGGTCGTACGCGCGGCGGAGCGCCTCGACAAACTTCCCGCGAAAGACGCGACTGAGCACCTTCACGGGAAGGAAGAAGTCCGCGTTCTTTGGACGGATCCAAAGCTGATGATCCGGGGAAAGCCACCGGCCGGCACGACGCAGTGGACGTGCGGATGACGGACCAGGGTTTGCCCCCATGTGTGGAGGATGCTCAGCACGCCGATCTCGGCACCGAGATGCCGAGGATCGGCTGCGACCTGGCGGAGGGTGGCGGCGCTCGTCTGGAAGAGCCAGGTGTACAGCCGCGCACGATTCGATAGGACAGCGGTAGCAGCGCATGGGGGAGCGTGAAGACACCGTGCACATACGGCATGTCGAGCAGATCGCGCTCGCGCGCGTGGAGCCCACGCTCCCGCGCCTGCGCCTGACACTTCGGGCAGTGCCGGTTGCGACACGAGTTATAGGAGATGGCCCGATACCCGCAGGCGTCACACCGATCGAGGTGCCCGCCGAGTGCGGCGGTGCGACAGCGCGCGATCGCGTGAAGGACGGAGCGTTGTTGCGCGCTCAGCCACGGATGCTGCTCGAGGAAGGTGTCACCCTGCGCGTGGAGGCTATCAGCCACCTCCACCGCAGGCCGGCTCATGCCGGATTCGGCTTCCGCTTCAGACGTGATCGCGGGAGGACCACGGGCGCGGGCACCTGCAGCTGCTCCAACGGATTCGGCGCCGCCTGGAGGTGCCGCTGCGACAGATGCAGGTACACCGTCGTATGCGTGAGGTCCGCGTGGCCCAGGAGGACCTGGATGGTCCGCAAGTCTGCGCCGGCCTCGAGGAGGTGCGTCGCGTACGAGTGTCTCAGCGTGTGGGGACTGACGCGACGATCGATGCCAGCGGCCTTCGTCGCAAAGCGCACCGCGTCCCAGATGCATTGAGACGTGAGCGGGCGGTCGGCACGCCAGCCGCTGCTTGCCCTGGAAAGAGGAACGTCTTCGGCCGCATCCATCGGTAGTACTCGCGCAGCGCCATGAGCAGCGTGGGGCTCAAGCGCACCTCGCGCCCGTGGCCCCCTTTCCCGCGCTCGACGCGGATCACCATACGCTGGCTGTCGATGTCCGCGACTGTCAGCAGCAGCAACTCGCTGCGGCGCAGGCCCGCGCCGTAGAGCGTCATCAGCATCGTGCGGTGGTAGAGATTCTTCGCGCCGGCAATCAGCCGACGCACTTCGTCGGGACTCAAGACCGTGGGCAGCCGTCGAGGGCGCTTCGGAGCCGGCAGCTCCTCCTTCAGCGCGCGCCGCTTGAGTACCCGCACAAAGAAGAAGCGCAGCGCGGCGACGTGGAGACCCACCGTCCCCACGGCGAGGTGCTTCTCACGAAACAAGGTGGGCGTGATACCGCCGAAGCGCCTGGGTGCCGAGCTGATCGAGGCGACGGCCGCGGTGGTAGCGCTCGCAGGTGCGAAGCGCGTGCAGGTAGGTGCGAATCGTGGTCGCGGCGTAGTTGCGCCGGACCAGGTCGTCGTGCATCCGCTGGAGCAGTGTCGTCACAGGTCATACCTCCTGTGACGCACGCTACCCCTCCGTCCTACGAATCACCCGGCTGCCCGTCGGCCGCCGCGCCAGCGGCTTCGTTCAAGTCGCCCGGTGACGAGTAATGGGCGCGTTCGGGATCGATCGCCACTGCGGCGTTAGAACGAAGCCGCTGGCGCGGCGGACGCTCCGCGCGATACATTCGTTATCGGCGATCAGAAATACCGGTACGGCGAACGTTGAAGCAAGCGGTCGGATGAACGCAGATCGAGCGTCGTATTCGACCACTGCTTGATCAACTGAGCCAAAATTCGTGATACGCCACCGTCCCTTCGATCACGGATTTTGCCGCATTCGATGACTGCGGAGCGGAAGCACCGGTTGATAACGCGGCCGCATTGACGGGCTCTGCTAACTCTTCCATCCGATCCGTTAGGCGGCAAGTCCGTCTTCTTCATCAAGTCTTCCAACTGCTCAGCTGTGACGGTTGTTTGCACCTCCAAGTGCCGCGCGATGTCCTGCAGCAATTGCAGCACAGCCGTCATCTCACGCTCGGCGAGGGGATCGATCTGGAGATCTAGGTGACGTCGCTTGTCGGCTTGGCGCGACAGTCGGTTCTGGCTGGCGAGAACAAACAACGCCAGGAAGACCGCTTCGAGAGAGACCGTCATCGTTAGGAACGGAAACGGGAACGGATCGAACGGACGGATGCCGCGGACCGCGCCGGCGTTTACCGTGACCCAGGCACCGAACCAGACGACGTGGACCACGAGGGACGGGGCCACTGGCGGCCGTGCAGGCAATCCAGTCGCTGGCCTGCTCGGCCTTCGAACGCGCCAGCAGGATCGTTTTCTCCCACCGCTTGATCGCCTGAACGTTCTCCTCCAAGGCGGATGAACCGGTGGAATTGGGCGCCCCGTCATCATGATGCCCGGCGATTTGGGACGTCTTTCGGCTGCGCCTTCGGCTACCCATCGTACGGCTCCATCTGCTCACGTTGACACGTGACTGACCTGTCGTGTTGCTGCAACGTGTTCGATCGACGGTCAGGGATTGGGAAGGTGCGCCGGTCCGGTCGGGTCGCCGCAGCCTACGAGACGTCGTCCTTGCGCAGACTGTTGGCCGAGTTGTTCAGCACAGCCTCCGAACCCTCTCAAGCAGATGCAATGCCGACCTTCTGTGCTGGTACGCAACATGCTGTTTGCAAGGCCTATGGACGTCGAGGCTCTGTACGACCGGTCCCCTTCAGCTGTGGACACCGACAACTGGCTGGCGCTTGGTGCCGGTGCAGCGCTCTTGCTGGTCGGCGCGTCCCGACGATCGACGGTTGGTGCCTGCCTCGCGGTGGCCTCGGCCCCGTTGCTGTACCGCGGCATCGCGGGTCGGTGGCCAGATGTCCTGAACGGCTCCCGGCCTGACAGTACACGGACCGCCCTAAGCGGTGACCGCGGCGTTCACGTGCGAGAGTCGATTCGGCTCGAAGTTCCGATCGGTGACGTCTACCGTTTCTGGCGTCGGCTCGACAATCTACCGCGGTTCATGACCCACCTGGACCGTGTGACCGAAGGTGCTGACGGCCGTTCGCACTGGGTGACGTCAGGACCCGCCGGGCTGGCCGTCGAATGGGACGCCGAGATCATCAACGAGATCGAGAACACGGTTCTCGCGTGGCGTTCGCTTCCGGGCTCTGACGTCGTCACCGCCGGCTCGGTGAACTTCGACGCCGCGCGCGGCGGTCGGAGCACACAAGTCAGCGTGCACTTGCAGTACGCGCCGCCCGCAGGGAAGGCTGGCGCGCTCGTCGCCTCCCTGTTCGGTCGCGAGCCGTCTCAGACCATCCGCGAGGATCTCCGACACTTCAAGCAGTTGCTCGAAGCTGGCGAGATTCCCCGCGCTACCGCCACCGCGTAGGAGCGACCATGCGAGCCGTCTGTTGGGAAGGCACCGAGAAGATCCAGGTCGAGACGGTTCCGGATCCCGTCATCCTGAATCCGCGTGACGCAATCATCAAGGTCACGACCACCGCGATCTGCGGCTCTGATCTCCACATCTACGACGGGTACATCCCGACGATGCAAAAGGGCGATGTGCTGGGTCATGAATTCATGGGCGAGGTCGTCGACGTTGGCAAGGAGAACACGCGGCTGAAAGTTGGGGATCGCGTCGTGGTGCCGTTCACCATCGCGTGCGGGCGCTGCTACTTCTGCAAGGAGCAGCTCTGGTCTCTGTGTGACAACTCGAATCCGAATGCGTGGATGGCGGAGAAGCTCTATGGCTATTCGGCGTCGGGCCTCTTTGGATACTCGCACATGTACGGCGGCTATCCCGGTGGGCAGGCTGAGTACGCGCGCGTCCCGTTTGCCGACATCGGCCCGCTGAAGGTACCTGACACTCTCACCGACGAACAGGTGTTGTTTCTCTCAGACATTTTCCCGACCGGCTACATGGCGGCCGAGAACTGTCAGATCAAGCCGGGGGACACGGTCGCGGTCTGGGGATGCGGTCCCGTCGGTCAATTCGCAATCAAGAGCGCGTATCTTCTGGGCGCCGAACGCGTCATTGCCATCGATCGCTTCGCCGAACGACTTGAGCTCGCCTCTTCCCAGGGCGGTGCGGAGACGCTGAACTACGAGGACGTCGACATCCTCGACGCGCTCCGCCACATGACGGGAGGGCAGGGTCCGGACGCCTGCATCGATGCGGTCGGCCTCGAAGCGCACGGCACGACCCTCGACGCCTGGTACGACCGCGCCAAGACCACCATGTTCATGGCCACCGATCGCCCGCATGCGCTTCGGCAAGCCATCAACGCCTGTCGGAAGGGGGGCACGGTCTCGATCCCCGGCGTGTACGGCGGCTGGCTGGACAAGTTCCCGCTCGGTGCCGCGTTCGCCAAGGGGCTGACGCTCAAGATGGGCCAGACCCACATGCACAAGTACATGCCCATCCTGCTCGAGCGCATCGAACGCGGGGAGATCGATCCGTCGTTCATCATCACGCACCGGATCGGCCTCGAAGATGCGCCGGCGATGTATCGCACGTTTCGCGACAAGCACGACGCGTGTGTCAAGGTCGTCATGAAGCCCGGCATGGCGGCCCCCGCAAGACACACCGAACCGCCGCGCGTGTGAAACACGGCACGGCGGCAACAATCATCAGGAGGAGAGACGACATGGCTGAAGCAGGCACGCTCCACGACGCATTCATTGACGAGCTGCGGGACACGTACGACGCCGAGAAGCAGCTGACGAAGGCGCTGGCCAAGTTAGCCAAGGCGTCGTCGAATCCCAAGCTGCGTCAAGCGTTCGAGAGTCACCTCCAGGAAACACAAGGCCAGATCGCACGACTCGAGCAGGTGTTCGAGAGCCTGGACGAAAAGGTCCGCGGCAAGCATTGCGATGGCATCGCCGGGATCATCGAGGAAGGCAAGTCGATCATGGAGGAGGACTTCCAGGACACGACGATGGATGCCTGCCTGATTGCTGCTGGCCAGCGTGCGGAACACTACGAGATGGCCGCCTACGGCACGCTCGTCGCGTGGGCGCAGGCCATGGGGCACACCCAGGCCGCGAAGCTCCTGCAGCAGACGCTTGACGAAGAGAAGGCCGCCGACAAGAAGCTGTCCGGACTGGCCGAAGGCGGGATCAATCAGAGTGCGGCTGATGCGGCTCACCCGGACGAGGACGAGGAGCCCGTGTCTGCCTCCAGCGGTGCCAGGAAGGGTCCGGCGAAGGGCGCTCGCGGGTAGCGCGCCGCGTGCAGTCGAGGGCGCCAAGGTCCTGATTCTGCTACCGTTGCCGACGACCGTCGCGGCACGCGCTGACGGCTTGGCGCCCCTCGCGGAGACGCGGCGAGAGCTGGCGGAGCGATTCAATGGCCTGACGGCGTATGTGCGATCCCCCGCGAAGGGTTGGTGGATGGCGCCCGATGGCCACACCAAACAGGACGACGTCGTCATGGTGGAAGTCGTGACGGAGACGTTCGACCCGGCATGGTGGCGCACCTATGCGACCACGCCAGCCGCGCGCTTTGACCAAGACAGCATTCACGTCCGAGCGGTGCCCGTGGACACGCTCGACGAGGGACAATAGTGAGCAAACCATTTGCAATCGTCACAGGCGCGTCGGCGGGCATCGGACTCGAATTGGCCGCGATATGCGCGCAGGAGGGGTTTGACCTCCTGGTGGCCGCCGATCGACCAGAGATTCAGGCCGCTGCGGACCGCTTTCGCCGTCTCGGCGCCGACGTCACGGTCGTGGAAGCCGATCTGGCCACGACTGGTGGCGTCGACCAGCTGTGGGCGGCTGCTGCCGGCCGGCCGGTCGATGCACTTCTCGCGAACGCTGGCCATGGTCTGGGCCGTGCGTTTCTCGATCAGGACTTTGCGGACGTGCGTCACGTGATCGACACCAATGTGACGGGTACGGTGTATCTCGTGCAATTGGTCGGTCGGGCCATGCGTAGCCGGGGGCAGGGACGCATCCTGGTGACCGGGTCCATAGCCGGCTTCATGCCCGGGACCTATCAAGCGGTCTATAACGGCACCAAGGCCTTCGTCGATTCGTTCTCGTTCGCGCTTCGCGCCGAACTGAAGGACTCCGGGGTGACCGTCACCTGTCTGATGCCAGGCGCGACCGACACCGACTTCTTTGAACGGGCGGACATGCTGGATACCCAAGTGGGACAATCCAAGAAGGATGATCCGGCCGACGTCGCGCGCGTTGGCTTCGACGCCATGATGCGCGGCGACGGCGACGTCGTCAGTGGCTGGAAGGACAAACTGCAGTCGGCGATTGCCAATGTGACGCCGGCCGGCGTGCTGGCGGAGCAACACCGGCGGATGGCTGAGCCCGGTTCTGCAACGAAAGCCGAGTCGTAGACGGCCCGCATGCGCGTCCGATGACTCGATCGGCATCGTCGACCTCCGTTCGCCGATCGAGCCGCCGCACGCCGGCACTGTCGCTGCCGGTTGTCGGCACAGCGCTCCTGCTCATCGATGTAGTCAACGATCTGGCGTTCCCTGGCTCCGACTTGCTCGTCGCCCAGGCGGAGCCCATGGCGCTGCGTCTTGCGGTGCTGAAACGTCGCACCGCCGCGGCGGGTGTGCCCGTGATCTATGTCAACGACAACTTCGGGCAATGGCGTTCGGATTTTCGCCAGACGGTTGCGCACTGCACGGCGCGCACCTCGCCGGGCCGCCGCGTGTCCCAGCGTCTCCGGCCCACCGCGCGCGACTATTTCGTCCTGAAGCCCAAACACTCCGGCTTCTTTGACACCACCCTCGACACGCTGCTCGGCAGCCTCGGTACCCGCCGTGTCATTCTGACAGGCATTGCCGGCAACATCTGCGTCCTGTTTACGGCCAACGACGCCCACATGCGAGATCTGAAGGTGTACGCACCCGCCGACTGCATCGTGTCGAACACGGTCGCCGACAACGAGCATGCGCTTCGGCAAATCGAGACGGTGATGAAAGGCCAGGTGGCACCGTCGACACGGCTGAGATTTCACGGGCGAGGTCGGACTCGGAAAGGGTAAACGGCCATGAGCCCGACCGACAAACGGCGCCGGCGATTCGTGCCCAGGCGGTCGCGCGTGGCGCCGCTTAAGAGTGATGTCAGGGAAGGAGCGATAGGCATGGTGCGACTACAGGACGGCACCACACGAAGTGACGCTGGCCCCATTCTCTGTGCCCTGAGTGCGCTGGGTGTGACGGTAGCGTTCGTGGCACTCCGACGCTCGAAGTTGCGCCACGGGGACCACACCAAGGACAAACGGAGGGACCTGGCAACCTATCTGCGGGATCACCTGGCGGGCGCCGACACGGCCATCCAAACGGTCCAGGGTCTCAGCGATGCATACCGAGGAGGCGCTGCGGGCGCGCTCTTCGAATCGTTGTGCGAGCAGTTTCGCGAAGATCGACGGGTCGTCGAGGGGATCCTGACCGAGCTCGGGTACACCTCTCGGTCAGCCAAACGATTGGCGGGTCGGGCGACTGGGAGTGCCCTTCGCGTGGTGGCAGGCGGCGCCCCCGGAGAATTGTCGCTATTCCGGACGCTCGAGGCGCTCGCGATCGGCGTGCAGGGTAAGCGATGCCTCTGGCGCTCCGCACAAATGCTTGTCGCGCTTCCGCACCCGCCCGGTCGTCGGAGCTTCGTTGAACTGGAAGCGGATGCGGTTCGTCAGTGGGAGGCCATCGAGCGGCATCGGCGCTCGCTCGTACCGGGCACGTTCGGCGTCTGACGTTTCGCCTCGACCGAGTGGTCGCGGCGCACGACCGAGCCTCAGTCGACGAGTTAGAGAGGTCCATGTGGAGTGGTTTCGTGATCGCGCATTGACGCTGGTGCTGATGGCAATGTTTCTGGTGTTTCTCGCCGCGCAGATGCTCACGGGCCTATACGAATACAACGCGACACAACGTGAGCACGGCGAGGCACTCGTGAGCATGACCGGATATCTGGCGACCGGGCATCCATGGGAAGCACTCTTTGAGAATTGGGAGAGCGAATTCCTGCAGATGGCCGTGTTCGTTCTGCTGACGACGTGGCTCGTGCAGAAGGGGTCACCGGAATCGCGACGACCGGGCGCGACGGAGCTCGTGGATACCGATCCCCGTGACTTTGCCCACGATCCCGAGGCTCCGTGGCCAGTCAGGCGAGGCGGCTGGATCCTCCGGCTCTATGAGCATTCCCTTGGGCTCGCATTCATCCTGCTGTTCCTGCTCTCGTGGATCGGCCATGCGCTCGGGGGCTTCTCGGACTATGCCGCCGAGGAAGTCGTGCACCATCAGCCTCCGCCCACGTTCACCGACTACGTCACGTCGTCTCGTTTCTGGTTCGAATCGTTTCAGAACTGGCAGAGTGAGTTCCTCGCCATCGCGTCGATGGTGTGGCTCGCCGTGTACCTTCGACAACGGTGGTCGCCGGAATCCAAACCGGTGCACGCCCCACATGCCGAAACGGGACGTTGAGAGGAACCCGGTAGTGGTTCCTTACACGGCCGTCATCACCTGGACGTTTCTGGATCTCGCTCCTGCCTAGAGAGGAGACAGTCTCATGCGCGTGGCGAGGATCGTTCTGGGGCTAGAGCTTGGTGGATTCGTCGACGGTATCACCCTGCATGAGATCCTGCAGTGGCACAACATGGGCCGGCGGTGTTGCCTCCGACGACGATGAACGCCATGGCTCAAAACATGGTCTGGGACGGCCTGTTTCATTCGGCCACACTCGTCCTGACCCTCACCGGCGTTCGGATGCTCTGGTCAGATGGGGGTGGCAGGGGTAAGCTCGGCGTCTGTCGGTCCTCATCGGACAGATGATCTCGGGCTGGGGTCTCTTCAACCTCAGCGGATGCGACCATGAGTGACGGTTTCGATCGCTCGATTGTCGACAGCACCGCGCATCGCCCATGGCTGATGCCGAGCGCGCGGTGGCTCATGACCCAATCATGGAATGATCTCCTGTTTGCGCATTGGCGCGTGGACGCGTCTCACATCCGGCGCGCGGTTCCGTACGTCTTCGATCTCGACCTCTTTGACGGCCAAGCCTGGCTGGGCGTGGTCCCGTTCTATATGACGAACGTGGGTGTCCGGGCCGCGCCGTCGCTGCCGTGGCTTTCGGCGTTCCCGGAGCTGAACGTACGAACCTATGTCCGAGTGGCTGACCGACCCGGCGTGTACTTCTTCAGCCTGGATGCCGGGCGACGGCTCGCCGTCGCGGCGGCGCGGGCATTACTCAACCTGCATACCATGCGGCAGTCATGAACGTTGAGCACCGTGATGCCGCCGTGCACTATCAGAGTGCACGCCGAATGGGACTTGCGGAGTTCAACGCCACCTACGAACCTGCGAGCGCGCCGTTCGCGGCGTCCGTCGGTTCGATCGAGTACTTTCTCACGGAGCGTTACTGCCTGTATCACCACGACCGCCGAGGCCGCCCCTACCGTCTGGAGATTCACCACCGGCCGTGGTCCCTCCAGCGAACACGCGCGACGATCACGATCAATACGATGGCGGCAGCGAGTCATCTGACGATCAATGGCTCCCCCCCGCTCCTGCACTTCGCACGGCGTCAAGATGTGATCGCATGGGCGCCGATGCATCTATCCGACCGCGATCATCGGAGCGTGCGGAACGTGACGGAGTAGCGCAACTCGGCGACGGGCGGGATGTGATGTTCGTACGCCGCACGCGACTCTTGCGTCATGAGATACGCCGAACGGCGCGCGAGCGCGACATCGTGTGTCGCCGAGCGACGACTCGACTGCAGCATTGTTGACGGCGGAGAACGGTACGGCCGGAACTTCATTCGGCATGCCGACAGCAACGAGATGCCGGCGACGATGTCATACTGCGGAGCGTCGCGGTGCCAGCCGATGGGCGACCCGGGCCGATATTCGTTGATGAGCGCCATGGCAAACGCGTCGGGATCCACGCCAGCCCATTGAGCAATGCTGGTGCGCAGCGGCAGCAAGAATGCCGGAAGGGGCTCGACCGTCTTGCGATCGTACGATTGGCCAAAGAATGCCACGCGCCGGTGTGCGACGACGCCGCGCATTTCGAAGTCCGAGAAGGCGATGTGGGCAAGGGCCTCGAGCAGGACTCGCTCGTCGGCCCCCGTGATGAAGTTGTCGCGATAGTGCAATCCTGGAGGCAGATCGTGCTCGAAGAGGTGTGGCGATCCAGCCATGGTGTAGTGTCCCATGGACGGAGCTGAATGTCCTCGGCGCCGCGACGTGGAGGCGGACCGTGAGCGGTCGCATCGTTCGCTCGCGCACCAAATACGTTTACTACGACCGGAAGTCCGTCTGATTCAGCCGGTCAGGGCCGACACCTGAACTGTCGGGCGAATTGCTCGACGGCGTACCAGACGTCGACATAGTGTTCGCGCGAAGTTACGCTGCTGGAGTTCCTCCAGCATGATCTGGCGACAAAGGGTCCCAGGCATGTCCTATGACCGCCACCCTACCCGGCCGATCGAGCGACGCGTGCTCCAGGTGCGGGTGATGTGTTGCCGATCACCTCAGCGGCTGAATAACCGAACAGCCGTTCCGAGGCCGGTTCGATGACGCCACGTGGCCCTGGAGAGTCCACAGACTGAGAGATCAACTGTGAAGACGAACGCTCCCAGCTGGTGCCATTCCTCGATTTCTTCCTTGCCAATATTCACCGGACGTTTACGCTGGCGGCCGCGGCCCTGCGCGCCGAATAGGGCGTTCGGCAGGATTCATGGCGCCTGCCGTCGCTTCGCGGCGCGAACTTGTGGTTATCGCCGTCCTCCGCGACCGGCAGGTTCCAGCTTGTGCAGGTAGTCCACGATTTCGTCGAGCGTGGCACCGTTCTGAGCGCCGAGCACGCAAAAGTTGCGCTCATCGACGAGACGGTACTCGCCGTCGTTGTCGAAGCTGAAGCCGGTTGGGGACTTGATGACACGGAGGCCTCGCCATTGGGCCAGCCTTTGGACGCGGCTTTCGGATGGGGTGTCTTCGTGGGGCATCTCACCCTCCCTGCGGCCCACCCTTCACATGGGCCTTCTCACGAGCGTTGCTTCGATTGATGTACTACAAAACACAGGACGCAAACAAGGAGGCTAGGAGGTACTGATGAACCTGCGTCAAAGTAAGCGCATGAGATCGCACGACTAATGATGAGCGGACCTTGGCGGCCACCTTGCAATTGGGTCCTGAGATACAACAGGGCAAGGGGGTGTGAGTTGAGAAAGTATGTCATTGCCTGGTGTGCTCGAGGATTACATCTTGGCGGAAGTGAAACCGGCGTCCGAAGCAGGGGCCGTTGGAACGTCGGGTGCGGCCTCGCACGGCATGTACAAACTCGAGCTGATTGCTGACGAGAAGCTGAAGGCCGCGGTCGGTAAGCGCGTGGAGGTGACCGGACGGATCGATGCGGAGGCTGGGGACAGCAAGTCCGCCGCACCGACGGCGACCAGCCCGACCGACAAGGCGATCGGGCGCGACCGGGTCGATCTGGCTGAGTTCGAAGTCACTAGCATGCGCGAAGTTGCGGGCAACTGTCCGGCGACTCCGGCGGGTCGGTAACACACGTGATCGGCCAGAGGGCGAGCAACGACGCTCGCCCTCTCACACCGCACGCGTCGTCGAGGACTTCCTCGACCAATCCACACCGGCCCTTACGATGTGCCTCCTGTGGCGGAGAGGTATGACGGCGTGATCTATCGCGTACGCACCCACGGTGCGCCGTTCCTCGGCGACCGTGTCGGTCGACGGATCGCGGGCGGCATCAAAAGGAAGGCCGTGCGGCCCTGCTGCAGCACGGCGCGCAGGCCATTGACGTCGTGAAGGTTGGTCACCCCGGCGACGGCACCGCGACGTGTGAACGGCTCGGCCGGGAGCGGATCGCGCGTGACAACCGTGACGGGCTCGTCCTGTTCGAGCAAAGCCATGGCGACCGCGGAGCCAACGCGGCCGGTGGCGCCAAGAATGATGTGCATCGGCTGAACATCTCACAGAATCAGCATCGACATCGACGAGCGACACGACGAGTGAGGTTGTTGGCAAGGTGGCGGTTGTTGCGACTCGGACGCATAAAACATCAGCATCACGTGATCGCCGGCTGCTGTGCGGTCCGGGACTGATGGCCCGAGGCGATCGAACTGGCCCTTCACGGTGGCGTGCGGAAGTTCTTTAGCGCGCGCGCTGCCGCGCGCGGAACACGCCTGCCAGGCCGATCCCTAGAAGTGCGATGGTGCCGGGCTCGGGCACCGGGGCCGCGTCTGCTATTCCGGCCACGCTGAAGGCACCCAGGTGAGCGGCGGTTCGGTTTCGCCACATCCCCGATGCGAGCTGGTCCGCGATCAGGAAGTTGCCCGGAGCATCGGGGCTGAAGAACCATGCACCTTCGGCCTCCCCGGTGGTGCCAAGACTGAGCCAGTAGGTACTTCCGGCATGCAGAGTCGGATGCAGGGCAGACGCAAGCGACAACGCCGCATCCGCGATGTACGGGGACGTGCGGGCGAATCGCTCGAGCAGGGCCCCGGGCGCCACACCGTCGCTCTCGTAAAGCGAAACTTCGAGCCTGCCAGGCCCGATGAGATGTTCGAATCGAAGCGCCACCGTGACCGACCCGAGCGACGCGTCCGAGCCCGCGACGAACGGCATCGCCGTCGTGACCCGTCCCGCGGACACGTCTTCGTCGGACTCCGGCGTGAAGCCGAAGAAGTAATTCGTCGGCTCGGATGTCGTTCCTGGTCCGAAGTTGCTGAAGAGCGTCACCGTGTCCGCGTGGACCGTGCCGGAGACGGCCATCACGAACCCGGCGACTCCCAGAGACACACGCATTGCTCGACCTGTCCGTTGGTACGGCATTCTTGCCCCCTGAATGCCATCTCTCGCGGCATTCGCAGGCGTTCGTGCAAGATGACTTCCGCCCTGGACCCGCTGCAGGGTGCAGCAAAGCTAAAGTCTATTCGTCGTGTACATGGAATAACTCGAGGTTCTGGCCAAGGAGACCGGCGCAACGCCCGACCAATACGACAGGAACTGGCGCCTTGCTCTAGGAACCCTGGGCGGTGGCAACCACTTCATCGAACTCGCCGAGGATGGCGACGGGGCCGTCTGGCTCACCCTGCACTCAGGTTCTCGAGGCGTGGGCAACAAGATTGGCAGCCACTACATCAAGGTGGCGCAACAGCTGTGCACGTTGATGGGGGTGCGCCTTCCAGACCGCGACCTCGCCTATCTGCCACAGGACCATCCCGCGTTCGCCGCCTATCTCCGTGACTTGAACTGGGCGCAACAGTTCGCGCTACACAATCGCAACGAGATGATGGACCGGGTGCTGACGGAGGTGAGGCACGCGGTTCACGGTGAGGACAACAACTCGGCGCCGCTGGAGCTGCAACGCATCAATTCGCATCACAACTTTACGCAGGAAGAGCAGCACTTCGCCAGCCGCGTCTGGGTCACCCGAAAGGGAGCGATTGAGGCACGCCGAAGCAATTGGGCGATGATTCCCGGCTCGATGGGCACTCGCAGTTACATCGTCGTCGGCAAGGAACATCCGATGAGCTTTTGCTCGGCCCCACATGGCGCCGGTCGGCGCTACTCGCGGACCAAAGCGCGAGCGCTCTTCGGCATGGACGACCTGAGCCGGGCGATGGCAGGCATCGAGTACCGGCATACAAGAGTGCTGCTCGACGAGATCCCAGCCGCGTACAAGGACATCGATGAAGTGATGGAGCATGCGCGGGATCTCGTTGAGGTGAAGTACATCCTGAGACAATTCGTGAACGTCAAGGGCGACTGAGGTTGGCAGTTGGACTCGGGTTCAGGTTCGAGCTGGCGAGATCCCAAGACTTTTCCCGAGTCGGGAGACCATGATAGGGACGACGACACCATGAGGGAATCTGAGGGCGTCAGGACACGAGGACGGGTTCGTTCGGAAGTGGTTGGTGCCCTCGGAGTCGTTGCGCTGGGTTCGCCGCCGGGATGATGCAGAGGTCTCGCTCGCGCTCTGCGCCTTCACCAGCGCGGGCTTCTGCACGCCCGGTCTCGTGATTCGCTGGCGTCCCGTCGGCCTTTTCGATCGGTCGAACGGCGGAATGCCGACAGCCTTTACCGTTTCAGCCGATTCGTAGAGCGCCTGGACGATTCTCACGTCCTGCAGGCCCTCATCGCCGGATGGCTCAGGGACACGATTCTTCAAAATGCAGTCTGAGAAATACAGCAACTGTGGCGCAAACTGATCGCGCTTACCGATGCGCTTGCGCGTGACCTTTCCATTGACCGGTCATCTCGTAGGCCAGCCCCTCGGCGTACTCGTACGCCGGATCGACATGAAGCTGGCCTTTCGTTCCCACGATTCGATAGGACCCTGCATCCGTGGCATTGAAACTGGTCACGAACGACGCGATGCGTCCTCCATCGAATCGCAGAAGGGCACCTGTCGATTCGTCAATCTCGTCGAGCTTGGCTGTGCCACTGTTGACAGATATCGCCATGACCTCCGAGGGTCCCACCGCCCATATCCTTCCTAGTCCGGATGTCGCCTCGGCGCACCGTCATCGCAAACGGGGAACTGAAGAACTTCGGCACGCCGATTCGTCCGCGCCGAACGAGGTCCACGACCTTCAAATTGATCTCTTCGAAGTGTAAGCGGTACGCAATCATCAGCTTGACGCCGTGCTTGTCGCAGGCGTCGATCATCCGCTGACATTCGTCGACGGTGACGGCCATGGGTTTCTCGCAGAGCACGTGCACGCCCGCCCTGGCTGCGCGGACGGTGTGCTCCGCGTGAAGTGAGTTCGGCAACGCGATACAGACGGCGTCCACCTGCTCGAGGCACGCATCATAATCGTCATAGGAGTACGTACGGTCGAGCTGGTACTTGCGCGAGACGGCTTTTCGCTTGGCGGGATCGTCACTCACCAGCGCGACGAGGCGCGAATTCCGTCTGGCATGGGCGAACGCCGGCAGCACGGCCACCTGCGCGATGTGGCCGAGCCCGACGACGGCGTACCGGATCACATTGGGTTGACGGGGGACCATCGGCTATCCCTTTTTCGCCGCTCGGCTGCCGGACGATTTGCGAGCGCTCTCCCGTGGGGATCTCGGAGACGTCACCCGCCCAATCCCCTTGATCGTGGAGGAGACTCGCGAGGTGGTTCACGCTCCCGAGCGTGTCGGCGTGGTCGCATCCCTTCGTCCGTTCCTGAACGGAAATCACGCGGCGGAGCATGTGGACGGCATCGCCCGTGCACTTGAAGCTTTCGCTCGACCATGGAGCCGCCGCGGCGATCTTCATCCATTCCTCATATGGAAGGAGACCTGCTTCAAGACCTTGGCGTGTGAGGATCTCCATGCCCGCGCTCCACGCGTGGACATGGGTGTCGGTCCAGTCGCGCTCGGGCCGTCAGGAGCAGTGGAGTGGCGTAGTACTCCAGCAGGCGCCTGATCACGAGACCACACTCGTGGCGTGCGGTCTCGTCGAGAGTCCACCGGGATTGGAGCGCCCGTTCAAACAATCGGTGGAACCGCCACGTGCCCGGCCCTGTCTCCTGGAAGTAGCTGTGCTCTTGCCGAAGCGCCGAGTGGAATGAGTGCACGGCGTCCTCGATCAGGCGACGTTCGGACAGCCAGTCGAACAGCGCGTCGTCGAAGACCTCGGCGAGGGCCAGCACCATCAATGCCCGCCGCTCGCCGCGTCCGAGGTATCGCAGGAATCGGTCCTGAAGCTCCGCCGGTGTCTTGCCGACGTCCGGGCTGGCGCCCACTCCAGCAGCACGCTCCACCAGATCCACGGCCAGCGTCAAATAGAAAGGAGAAAACGCGGGCTCCGACCCACCCTCGTCCGAGGCTCGCAGGATGTCGTCTTCCGAATCGGCCAAGGCACGCGCCAAGGCATCTTGCTCGGTGCGTCCAAACCACTGTTGCCAGGCTCGCAGGTAGTCGCGAGCATCGTGCTCGGCCAGGCCGCTCAAGCGAACCTGGCTCCAGCACCGCGGCCAATCCGGCGCGTCGTACAGAACGTCCCAGCGCAATTTCTCGCGGCTGAACACCGCCACGCGCAGGCGGTCGAATGCCCGCCGGTCGGGACTCGCAGCGCAATACCGCAGCAAGTCTTGCAGGTGCATCTGCGTATCCACCCGTCGGTCCTAGCTCTGGATGGCGCCACGGTCCTTTGCGTTGAATCACTTCCGTCTTGAAGAGCCCGATGATTGATTCGGCGAGGGCATTGTCGTAGGAATCCCCACGGCTGCCGACCGACGGCTCGATACCGGCCTCGGTGAGCCGGTCGGTGTACCGAATCGACAGATACTGGGTGCCGCGATTGAAGAAGTGACGTCGCACGTCTGCTCCCGTTGTGAACACCGCTCCAAGGCCTGACCTCAAGCACCCGACCTGTTCGTTCGCACTTCACGGTTGAATGCCGCCACGCGTTCGGCGGCCCGGGCGGTGATGCGGTCGAACTCGGCGCTGCCGCGCAGCGAGGCCAGGAGCGGGCAGTGCACCGCGATATAGCCGTGCGGGTAGAACCCACGTTCGACCGCCTGGTCGAGCCGATGAAGCGCAATTGAAATCTCGCCAGCGACCGCGAAGCTCTCGCTCGGGTGGAACTAGCGACACGGGCGATGGACCGCCAGACACACCGCCGCACGTTAAGTGGCAGGGAACAGGACGCGTGAACCGGCCGCCGGCCGGAGCCGCTCGCGTAATGGGCGAGCTTTCAGTCGGGCCGACAGCATTCGTCGCGCCCAATGTGCGTCAGTTCGATCGCGGCCTCGCGGCGGCGGCGAATCCCCTTGCTATTGCCCACACTCGGCAGCAGACTAGGCGCCTTGCCGACTCGACCGAAGGCGTCGGCCCACCCTCGATGGAACGTAAAGGAGCAAGTCTGTGACGATCAAACGTGTCCTGAGCATTGTGGCTCTCATCTCCATCGCCGTCGTTACCGCCGTGGCGCAGGGGCCCGAGCCATTGCTCGGCACCTGGAAGCTGAACGCGGCGAAATCGAAGGCACCTTTCACGAGCGGAGCGACCGTGTTCGAGGGGACCGCAGATACCTTGAAGGGTACCGTCGACCTGGTCGGCACTGACGGCACCAAGTTCCACTGGACCTTCGCCGCCAAGTACGACGGCAAGGACCACCCGGCCACGGGGTCCTCTCCATTCGGCGATACCCTCGCCATCACGCGCGTCGACAAGAACACGATCCGGATTGTTTCCAAGCTCGCCGGCAAGCCGACCATCGTGCAGACCATCGTCGTTGCCCCGGACGGTAAGACACGCACCACGATCGCGAAGGGCACGGACGGCAAGGGACAGCCAGTCGACAGCATGTCCTTCTACGAGAAGCAGTAGTCTCCGCGGCGCGGCGAAGGCGGGACGGCAACGTGTTCCGCCTTCGCCGGCGCCCGCGCGGCGCCCTCCGGCAGTCCGATCCCACGACATCATCGCGCAAGCCGCTGGTGGAGAACGTCCCCGTCGTGACACCTCCCGCAGCGTTCAACCTTTACGACGGCCCCAAGGTTATTTGGTGAGTACCCAAGCAGTGGCGTTGCAAGGACCCTGAAGGTTCATACCAACACAGCTGCCTCACCGCATCGGGCGCGCATCTACGATGGCTAACCTCTCCCGGAATGGGGTGGGTTGAAGTGACCGGCAAAGCAGTTGATTATCGGCGGACCGACTTCTTTCCGGACCTGGACTTCGCGGCCGGCCTTGACAGTGACTTCTTCGCCGCCGGTTTTCTCGCGGCGGTTTTCTTGGCGGTCGTCTTCTTTGCGGAAGTCTTCTTGGCGGTGGTTTTCTTGGTGGTCTTCTTCAAGAATCCGGCTTTGGCCGTGAGCGACCTGACCGCCTTGGCGACAGGAACCCTGCTCACCTGCTTTGCGGCAGACTTCGCGGCAGCCACAGCTTCCGCTGGCACCGCGGGTTTGCCCTGCTCAAGGCGACTACCCATCACGGCCCCCGCGATGCCACCCACGATTGCGCCCGCGGGCCCGCCGACTATGCTGCCGGCGACTGCGCCAGTCACGCCACCGGCGGCTTGTTTGGTGAGTGGGACGTTAGAACTCGCGTTTGATTCCTTTGCCATGAAAGCAGTTTATATGCGATCTGCATGTGCTCAGGCTAACTAATAGTGGCCCATCGGCATATCGCCGCCGACGCTGCGAGGCTCGCAGCATAACGCCAGACCGGCTGCGCCGCGAAGTGCGCGCTCACCGTGATGTGGCGAGCCTCGGCGACCGCATTAGACCGACCTGCACAACACCGCGCTCGGTGCTGCGTATCGCGGCAAGGCGGATAGTTCCTGATCAATCACCCTAGTGCTGACCGATCTGCACTGGCGTGGAAATGGCCTTGGATCACCACATGGACGAAACGTGACGGCGGCATACGTGAGTCGCAGCGGAGCAAACTTCAAGCCCTATCCGGGAGGAGCGATAGTCCGGAGTGAGGTTCGACCACTCTGGACCGGGAAGAGTCGGCGCGGCGCACGACTTGGCATAGATGGCGCCCCCCGGCGGCCAATGAAGGTCGGTGCTCCTGATTGCGCGAAAAGGATACATCCTGGAAAAGGTCGGATTGGTGTCTGTCGTAGTGGTCCGCGGAACACCGTTTCGAGCCAGAAATATCTGCTCGGCCTGACGGTGATTGAAATCGTCGTTGTGCCAAATGGACGCGAGTGTCGAACGGACCTGACGACTACTGCGGCGGCCACCGCTGCGAGGCGTGTAGGATTCGCAGAACGTGCACGTCGTCGGGTACCTGGGACACGGCGACGAAGGCCAGCGAGAGAATACGAACTCGCGAGCGCCGTCGACTCGACCGGGCCGGCCGCGATTCGGAAAAGTATCCAGTCAGCCGCGCCTTCGACGGTGATGCCTCTACAACCTGGCTGACCTACGAACCGGACCAGAGCGGGGCAATCGTCATCGACGCGGAGGAACTCGACGTCGTGGAGTGCGAATGCGTGCCGTAGTGCTCGCAGCCGGATGGCGCACCTGGAGTCGTGACGTTTCGGCAAAGAGTGCCTTCGTTCGGCTGAAGCGATCCGGGGCGCCGTCGAAGTACAACCGATGTCTCATTGTCCGTGCTCGGTGGTGGTCGACTTCGACCGCAGCGTGAGGCGTTCCGCAAGCGCCCCGAAGGTGAGGGCTGCATTTCGGAGGCACTCATTTTCCTCACGGAGCCGTCCCACCTCCCCACGGAGGTGTTCCACTTCAGCCAGAAGGGCCGGCACGTCCACGTTCGGAGCGGGCAGAGTAGGGGCGCGTGAGCCGCACCTCATCACGGCGCTGCGCGGAGCGGTCAAGTCTCGGCCTGGCGCCGCGAGATGAATTTCGGACGGGGTGAACTCGTCGGCGACAGAAGAGAAGTACAACACGGGGCCCCTTTAGGTTCTACAAGCGCGAAAGATGCGATGTCTCGAGATAGGGCAATTGGCACGCCACGAACGCCTGCGGGTGGCCGCTCACGGTGCAAGCCGTTGCGAAATGAGATGTTCTTCTAATGATTCGAGGCGCCTGGTTCGCCGAGTGTGCGGGCGATACACAACATAGGATGGTTCGGATTGGAACACTGCCCGCGGTTTAGAGTCACAGGGGACCGAGAAAGCGCCGGGACGGAGCGTCGCGTGCAGCCCGCACTCGTACGCTGGCAGACTGACGCACCACCGTCAGTCGTGCGACACTCTGAAGGGCGGACGCAATTAGTTTCCGAAGAGATAGTCATGACGAAATGCATCACGTGTGGCGAGGACGTACAAACGGACGAAGTGCCATACGAGGCGTTGGCGCACCTCCTTAAGAGTCTCGGTGGCAACATGGAGAATCGGCCCAACGGCCAGGGGCGCCTGTACCTGCTGGAGTTGCACGGACGAACCGCCGAGGTCCCCGTCCCGAATCACGACGCCAATCCGCTGGACCAGTTCTATGTGCCGAAACCGGGTGAGCAGAAGACGGTCCACGATTTCGAGGAGAAGCTTGTCACGGATGTCTTTTGGAGGCTCGTCAACGCCGAGTTCTGGCAGCCGTTGAAGGCCTCACGATTCGAGGTCTAGGCCCGCGGCGGTGAGGGGTCTGCGCCCCCGGGCTTGAGCCACCGCTCCAGCATCTGACGCAAGACCTCGGCCTTCACGGGCTTGGTCAGGTAATCGTCCATGCCCGCCGCCCTGCATTTCTCCCGTTCACCGGGCAGCGCGCCGGCCGTCATCGCAATGATCGTCGTGTGCCGCCCCGTCCCTTCCCGACGGCGAATCTCCTGCGTCGCTTGGAAGCCGTCCATATCCGGCATCTGACAATCCATCAGCACCAGGGCGTACGCCTGGGCCTCGAGGGCGTCGAGGGCCTCACGCCCGGTGGCCGCGCAATCCACCTGACAGCCGAGCCGTTGCAGCTGACTGGTCGCGACTTTTCGGTTCACGGCGAGGTCATCAGCCACGAGGACGCGCAGGTGAGACACGAATGAGCCTGGGGCCGCAACGGCCGTCCCTGCACCCAATGTGTGTCGGGTCAGGAGCCCGGTGCCCCTGCCGTCGTCTGTTATGGCCTGTGCCAGCATAGCCATCAGACACGCCTGCAGCTGCGACTGCCGCACCGGCTTTTCCAGGTAGGCCGCGATCCCGGCCTGCCGCGCCGCTTCACCATGCCCGCGCGTCCCCATGGCCGGCATCAGCACGAGACCCACACTCGCGAGCCCGTCGTCACCCTTGATTGCTGCCGCTAACTGAAAGCCATCCATGCCCGGCATCACGAGGTCGAGGAGCGCGATCCGAAACGGTGCGCCCTGCGTGACGGCCTCACGCAACATCACCAGAGCCCGGGCGCCAGACTCGGCCTGCGCCGCCGCCATGCCCCATGACGTCGTCTGGCGCATTAGAATGCGGCGATTGGTGGCGTTGTCGTCGACAATGAGGACCCGCACGTCGTCGAGGGATGGACCCGCCACGGCGGGCGCCTGAATCACCGCCGCCGCTCGCTGTGTCGCCAACGTGGCCGTGAACCAGAAGGTTGATCCTTGACCGGGGACGCTGGTGACGCCAATGTCGCCGCCCATCAGCTCGACCAGCTGTTTCGAAATCGCGAGACCCAGGCCGGTGCCCCCATACCGGCGGGTCACCGATCCGTCCGCCTGCGTGAACGGCTGGAACAGCAGGCGTCGTGCCTCCGCCGGGATGCCGATGCCGGTATCGCTGACCTCAAATCGTACGGTGACGCTGTCTTCCGTGTGCCCCTCTTTGCTCACGCCGACCACGATCTCTCCGCGGTCGGTGAACTTGATGGCGTTGCTGACCAGGTTCGTCACAATCTGCCGAAGGCGTCCCGGGTCCCCGCGCAGGCTGCGGGGCACGTCGGGGTCCACGAACCAGGCCAGCTCCAGGCCTTTGGCCTGCGCGGGAGTGGCGAGCATCTCGACGGGTCCGTCAATGGCATCGTGCAGATCGAAGTCGATAATGTCGAAACGCAGTTTCCCCGCTTCGATCTTCGAAAAGTCGAGAATGTCGTTGATGATCGTGAGCAGGCCGTCCGCACTCGATCGAATGGTGTCGGCATAGTCACGCTGGGCCTCCGACAGGTCCGTGTCGAGCAGGAGATCAGACATGCCGATCACGCCGTTCATCGGCGTGCGGATCTCGTGGGACATATTGGCGAGAAACTCGGCTTTCAACCGCACGGATTCCAGCGCGAGGTCACGGGTGGCTTGCAGCTCCACCTCCATGGCTTTGCGGTCGGTGATGTCCCGGATCACCCCAACGATGAACTCGTTTCCGTTCGGGTCGACGAAGAGTCGCTTCCGCGTGAGAATGACTCGCGTGCCTCCGTCGGCATTGCTCATCGTTTCTTCGTTCACATTGTCCTGATGACTCGTGAACACCTCCTCGTCCGTGCGGACGAACACGTCCGCTTGTGCCGCCGGAAACAGCTCATGATCCGAAGTGCCAATCAGGGCCGCGCGGGTGTGGCCGACCAGTTGGCAAAAGGCGTCATTCACGAGCACCGAGCGATGCTGGCGATCCTTGACGAAGATGGGGTCGGGGACCGCATTGAGAATGCGGTCACATTGGTCCCGCGACGCCTGCAGCGAGGCCTCCGCGCGCGCGCGTTCGGCGTTGTCTCTGGCGACGCAGAACATGAGTTGCTCTGTGTCGGACCAGTGCGCCGTCCAGACCAGCTGGACCTGGCGTCCGTCCTGTCGTCGGTAGCGATTCTGGAAATCTATCGCTTCTTTGCCGCCGATGACCTCCGCGGCGGCTGCCAGGGTCTTCGCGACGTCCTCGGCCGCGACCAGGTCGATGTAGGGTTGACCAATCAGCTCCTCAGGCCGAAAGCCTAAGAGCTGCTCGCTGGCAGGACTGATGGTTACGAACCGACCGTCCGCGTCCACCGTGCAGATCATGTCGATGGAGTGCTCGATCATGCTCCGTTCTCGGCGGGCCGCTTCCGTCAACGCCTCCTGCACTTGTATTCGGGCGGCGATTGCCTCCTGTAACAGCTGGTTGGCCCGCGCCAGCTCCGCCGTGCGTTGAACGCGTCCGCTGTCCTGCCGTTGAAGCAAGACCGAGCTCCAGGACACGAACGCGGCACAAATCAGGATATTCATGACGACGAGCAGGGCCACGCCCACCTCGAGGCCGTACCACCCACGTTCCTGGCCCGCGAGCCTGAACCACCCCAGGAGGGGCGGGAGCAAAATGGCCACCGGCAGCAGGCGTCGGGCACTGATCCCGCCGACCCCCGCATCTCTCAGCAGCGAGGCCAGGCCCCGATCAGGCCGGGCGAAGCAGAGTCCCACGCCGGCGACGAGGAGTGTCACGGCGGTAGACAGGGCCATCGGGGTGAAGGTCCCGACGCGGTAGAAGGAGTGGATGCCGTACAGATACCCCATGGCGGTCAGCAGGGGGGGCAGCGCGGCGAGCATCAGAAACGCTTGACCGGGCACATAGCCTCGTCGCGTCGCCTGCAGGATGACGGTCAGACCCATGAGCGCCAGACTGAAAGCGGTCGTGGCTGCCATGCGGTTGGGTACCCCCGCAATGACTCTCTCCAGCGCGTTGTGAAAGAACAGTCGATCGACACCCGTATCCAAGCCGAAAGACACATCGCTCAGCTTCAGGAGGCCGATCACCAACACGACGGATCCGCAGACGTAGATGAGGGTGGGATGGGCGACGCTGGTGGGCCGCACCGACAGCCACAGCGAAAGACCGAGCAGGATGAAGGCCACCGCGGTCAGGGGATTCATCGCGATCAGCCCCGACACCACACTCGTCAGTACCTCGCTGCCGACGACCCAATCGAGCAGCACGGTACCGCCGGTCAGCACCGCGATCCCGGCGGCTGTCTGAGGAATCAGCCTCTCTGACCGTGTCAGTTCCCGGACTGACGCGTGTCGAGCATACGAATCAACGGTGTGGTGGATCATTCGCCCCCACCTTAGGAGAAGTTAGAGGTTGGCGCTGACCTGGAACGCACACTCGTGGTGGCAGCCCGTCGGACCCATTCGTCCACCGCCATCCCAACGAAGTTGACTCTGTATGGTCCAGCCGCGGCCGAGGTTTTGCACATGCGCCACCACCACGAGGCGCGCCCGAAGCAGATTGCCGTGAAGGGCACCGCACGATACTCCGACGACGGAGGGCATTTCTACGCCTGCGGCGGCTTCAAGGTCGTGATCGGCCGGTAGCCGGGCGTGCTACCCTCGACAGCCGTGGTCCGCGACATCAGGCTCGCGCTCAGGCGGCTCGGCGCGACGCCTCTCTTCACAACCTTCGCGATTCTGTCGCTCGCGGTCGGCGTCGCGATCACGACAGCCGTGTATTCGATCGTCGATACGGTGTTCCTGCGCGGCCTCGGCATCCACGAGCCCGATCGCGTCGCCGTCATCGACACCCCGTACAGCGGACGGCTGCTGACCGGCACGGTGTCGGAGCCGGACTTCCGCGATGTGCAGACCGCCCAGACGTCGTTCTCCCACGTCGCCGCGTCCGCCACGTTCGTTCGCCGCCTTGCCCTGCCGTCCGTGACGGAGATGGTCATCGGCGAGTCGGTGAGCGGATCGTACTTCGCCACGCTCGGCGTGGGCGCCAAGCTCGGACGCACGATTCAGCCGAGCGACGATGCCGGCGGCGGACGTGTGGTGATGCTGAGCGATACGCTGTGGCGACGGCGGTTCGCGTCCGATCCGCGGATCGTCGGCGCCACCGTGGCGATCTCCGGAGAACCCTTCGAGATTATCGGCGTGGCGCCGGCCTCGTTCAGCGGTCCTCGCGGATGGCTGGCGGGCACGCAGTTCTGGATTCCACTCGGTACCGAGTCACGGTTGAAGGAGTCCCCCCGGACGGCGGCGCCGCGCGCCACAGCACGAGACGATCGACGGCTCACCGTCTTTGGCCGCCTCGCAACGGAGGTGACGATCGCCGCGGCATCGGCGGAAATGCAGACTATCGCCGAGCGGCTCGACGAGCTTTTTCCGCCGCGATTCCGTGGCACGGGCGTCGGCGCCACGGATCGCCCGTGGCGCGCAAAGACCATGGCGGCGATCTCCGACGACGAGGACTCCGCCGTGCGCCGGTTCGGGATGACGCTCGTGGCGCTCGTCGGGTTGGTGCTGGTCGTCGCCTGCACGAACCTCGGCAACCTCGTGCTCGCCCGCGGAAGTACACGGCTGCGCGAGCTCGCCGTGCGGCGCGCCCTCGGCGCATCGAGGTGGCGGCTCGTGCGCGAACAGTGTCTCGAGAGCGTGATGCTGGCGGCCGGCGGCGCATTCGCGTCCTACGTCATGTTCGAGCTGTTGCGCGTCGTGATGGACACCGAGTTCAGCCTCGCCATGCCTTTCGGCGGCCGTACCACGCTGTCGTTTCATCCCGCGCTGAACGTGCCGGCGCTGACGATCGCGGTCTCGTCGCTCCTCATCGCGCTCGTCGTCTTCGGCCTCGAGCCGGCGATTCAGCTGACGCGCACGCTCGACGTTCGCGGCGCGCTCGCCGGCGGATCGGCCGCCGGACCGCAGCGCGGCCGGCGCCAGCGGCTTCTCCTGCGGTGGCAGGTCGCCATCGCGGCCGGGTTCTTCATCATCGCCACCATGTTCGTGAAGTACTCGATCGCGGAGGCGCGCCATGATTCCGGCATCGACCTGGATCGAATCGGCGTCGCCGTCCTCAATTTCGACACGCCGGAGTGGAACGAGCCTCGCGCACGGCGCATCTTCGACCGGGTACTCGACGAGCTGCGGCGCCATCCGTCGGTCGAGGCGGTCTCACTGTCGAGTGGATTGCCCTTCGGCGTGCCGAGTACGCTGCGTCTGTCCATCTCACCACTGGAACAGACGAGCGCCGCGCGAATGGACCCGCAGGTGGTGACGACGATCGCCGGGGCCCCCTCGATGTTCCGAACGCTGGGGGTGGAGATCCTTCGTGGACGCGGTTTCGACGATCGCGACGGGCCGGCCGCGCCACGCGTCGTGGTCCTGAGCGAATTCACGGCACGGCAGATGTTCGGTACCGCCGACGTCGTCGGGCGGGAGATGGCGGTCGGCCAGACGCGGTCCCCGACGGCCACGATCGTCGGCGTTGCCGCCGATACGGACGTGGGCAGTATCTTCGCGGATCCCCGGCCACTGGCCTACGTGCCGCTGACGCAGCACTACCAGCCGCTCATCACGGTCGTCGCGCGGGCATCCGGATCGGTGACGAATGCGGTGGGCGCGATGCGCGAGGCCATCCGGCGTGCCGATCCGGACGTGGCGGTCGACACCATCGGGACGGGACGATCGGTGCTCGCCGGACCGTTTCAGGTCCTGCGCGGGCTCGGCATGACGGCGGTCGGCCTCGGCGCGATCACGCTGCTTCTCGCCATGGCGGGCCTCTACGGCATCCAGTCGCATGTCATTGCAAACCGCACGCGGGAGATCGGCGTGCGGATGTCGTTGGGGGCCACCGCCGGACAGATCAAGCGCATGGTGCTCGTGGACGGCTATCGTCCTGTCCTCGACGGGCTCATCTTCGGGTTGTCGATTGGCCTCGTCGGCCGGGCGATCGCGCGCGCGTATCTCGAGCTGGACGTCGCCATCGTCGATCCGTGGATGCTGGTGGTGACGCCGATTCCGTTGATCTGTGCCGCGTTCTTTGCCTGCTACTTGCCGGCCCGCAGGGCCGCGGCGGTCGATCCCAACGTAGCGCTCCGCAGCGAATAGCCACGCCGGTAGTTTTCTGCCGTTCGTTTCCCATGAAAACTTACAGCAGACACGACTTTACCCGAGAGGAACGCGCGGCGAGAGCCAAGGTTGCGATCAGCGTGGCGTTTGAGAGCAAAGAGCAAGCCTTTCTCGACTTCGTGCTCTCTCACTACGTCCGTGTTGGCGTGCAGGAACTCGACCAAGAGAAACTGAATGAACGCGAGCGACGCGCGGCGCCGCCGCCGAGTGGTACATCAGCCCGGCCGAGTGGAGCCGTTCCTCCGGTGGTGTATCGTTGGCGTCGCGACCCTCTCTTTGGGATGGAGAGACAGAAAGGGTGATTCCTGATGCGTCGGTCCATTCTGTCGCTCGGCTGCGCACTGCTGCTGTGGTGCTGCGCCCCTGCCAGGTTCGGCGCGCTGCCGCAAGAGGAGCCAGAGATTAGGGCCGAGAAAGCGGCGATCAATGCAGCGCCGCCCACGGTTCTCCCTCTGCCGGATCCGAAGCCAGCGGTCGCGCCAAAGTCTCCCGAACCGGCCACTGAGGAGAGAAGCACGACCCCGAAGGGGCCGGCAGGAGCACCGACGACGTCCGTCGGCCCCCTCGAACCGACAAGACCAAACACGGCGAAGCCGTTGCCAGCGCCCAACACGCCTGGTGCCTCGTCGCGACAAGACAGAGGACCAGTACCGTCCAGTACGCAGCTTGAAACACAACCCACGTCGCCACCCACCGCCGGGCCGCCGCCTGAAGCGGCATCCCAGTCAAAAGCCGCAGGCACACGCGCACCCGCTGAGTGCGTCAGCAAGGACCTTGAGATTGACAACTCGGATCCTGACAGGAAGGGTCAACCGCAGAAGATTTACCGACTGCATCAACACTTCACCATCAAGGTAGCGGGAGGGTGTTGGACGCAGCTTGAGGCGACACGAGCGAAGCACACGCTGCAGGAAAGTGTGGACCTTTACCTCAACCAGGTGCGAATGGCCGGCCTGCCGGTTGAGCCCTTTGCGGGTTCACAGCCAGGCGAGAGTCTCATCCAGTTCACGCTATCCCGTAACTCGCATGACGAAGAGAATCGGCCCGCATGGGACTCCTTTCTCGGGCGCGCGCCGGGCCCCGACTTTAAGATGCAGGCGGCGGCGCTCGACCGCGTCCTGCCAGCTCGTCCACCAGCATCGGGTGTGACAGCGGTTCGACCAAGACGCCAGCTTCAATCTCGGTCAGCGCATCGGGATCGAGCACCATGCAGGCGAGGATGCGCGCCTCGTAGTTGCCCGTCTCCCACAGCTCCAAGCCGAGCTCGTGGTTCGTCCCGAGCGTCTCAGCCAGCTTCCGGATCGTCCCGAGCAGGACGCCGAACACATTGTCGCCCGCGCCACTGCGCACGTGGCGGAGCCGCACATTCTCGTCGCCCTGCTGCTCGAGGTGCTTCATGACTTGGGATTGCGTCATTCTCTTCATCGACGTGGTCCTGCTCCTTCAACCGCGCTTCTTGCGGGAGCGCTTTCCCCGCGCAATCTCCGTCGCGAGTGCCTCGAGGGGTGAGCCGCGGCGGTCGTTCTCCGCCGCCTCCCACGGCTTGCCCTTGTAATGCGACGGGCAGGCGTGTTCGAGCCACTCCTCATTTGTTGAGGAGCTTCTCCATGGCTTCCAGGCCCTCCCTCCAGCCGGCTTCCATCCCGCTTTGGACCATGCCGTCACGATCCGCGACGGTCTGGTATGTCGACAACGTTCTGATTTCGGTGGTGTTGTCGTCGATCCTGACCAGGTCCATGCGCTCGATGGCGACATGGCCGCGCTCAGGCAAGCCCAGGAATTCGAACGTCCAGATGATCCGCTCGTTCTTCGCGACCTCGTGATATGAGCCGCAGAACGAGTACTCGCCCTCGGCCGACTTTTCCGTCAGGTGCCATGCGCCGCCGCTCCTGGCGTCGAACTTATGAATAGTCGCGTCGTTACCTCGGGCGAACCATTGCTTGAACAGGTCAGCATTGGTGTGCGCCTCGAACACTTTCTCGAGAGGCGCCTTGATCACCGCCACTCCCTGGATGTTCTGTGACTGTTCAGGGACCGTTAATGTCAACTTGGCCACGTTACTCTCCTTTGATGCTCAACAGTGATTCGAGCTTGTCATATCGTTGCTTCCAGGCTCGCTCGTAGCCTTGCAAGTGAGCTGCAACCAGCGTCATCGTCCCCGGGTTCGCGCTGATGACCTGCTCCTTACCCCGTCGGCGCTTGAAGATGAGGCGGCCCTTTTCGAGGACGGCGACGTGCTTGGCAATCGCCGCGAAGGACATGCCGTACGGTCTTGCGATCTCAGTGATGGTGAGATCGGACTTGCAGACTCTCTTCAGGATGTCCCGCCTGGTGGAATCGGCGAAAGACCTGAAGATCATGTCCAGTGTCGTTGCTGATTCAACCATATGGTTGAATGATAAATTGTGGGGGTGATCGTGTCAAGCAAGCCGGTCAGTCGTTCCTGGGAACTGGCACCGCGCTGCCTCCGTTCAGAGTCAACGACTTGCGAGCGATCGAACGTAAGGCTATCGCACGCCGTCGGCCAGCCGTTGCGAACACGGCTTCGCCAGAGCGCGCTAGACTGAAGGTGAGATCGCGAGGGCTCGCGGACTAATCGGCATGCGCTACCGTCACCGTGTTCCACGGCCGCCACTCGATGCGTTCATCGAATCGATCTGGGTCTATCAGAATGACCCCTGCCCCCACGCGCTCGAACGGATCCTGCCAACCGGCGCGGCACAGCTGATCGTAAATCTGAAGGAGGATGAGACCCGGCTTTACGATCCGGAGTGTCCTCATCGAGTGGTCGCGACCTCGGGTTCCGTGCTATCCGGGATGCACTCCCGTTTCCAGATCATTGATACGTCAGAACAGGAGTACGTGGCAGGTGTAGCGTTCAAGCCGGGAGGGACGGTGCCCTTCATGCGCATGCCCGCGCACGAAGCGAGTGATGCCGACGTCCCGCTGGAGTCACTCTGGGGTCGCCGTCGTGCCGCAGTGCTCCGCGAACGCCTCCTAGAGAGCGACCATATCGATGCGACGCTCGATGCTCTCGAAGCTGTACTCCTCGAGATGTGGCGTCCATCGGCGCAGCACCCGGCCGTCAACTCTGCGTTGGCCGTCTTCGATCGCGCGCCGTCGACGACGACCATTGCTGCGGTGACAGACGCGATCGGGCTGAGCGCGAAACGGTTCATCGAGCGATTCAAGATCGAAGTGGGCGTGACGCCGAAGCGTTACTGTCGCGTTCGTCGGTTCCAGCGCGCACTGGCGCTGGCAAATCGAGGCCGCCGCGTCGATTGGACAGGTGTGGCGCTCGACTGCGGCTACTTCGATCAAGCGCATTTCATCCACGATTCCGGTCGTTCGCGGGTCTCACACTGACTGAATATCTGGTCTCCAGAACGGTCTTTTCAGAACCACGTCACATTTTTACAATCCGGCCCGGATGACTTTTGAGACGATGACGCCATGGCCGTCTCAATGAACTACCGCACGGTAACGCCGTATCTCGTCGTGCCTGACGCGGATGCGGAGCTGGCATTCCTGAACGCGGCGTTCGGCGCCACCGAAACCAGTTGCCAGAGGAGCCGGATAACACCGTGATGCACGCCGAGGTCACGATTGGCGATTCGCTCGTCATGGTCGGTCAGGCTGGCGGACCCTGGAAGGCTCGGTCTGCGGCGTTGGTGGGCGGCGGCCTGACGACGGACCAGATCGCCCGCGCCTTCCTGTCGAGCGAGGCCACGATCGCGCAGCGGATCGTGCGCGCGAAGAAGTCGATCGCAAAGGCCGGATTGACCTTCGAGGTGCCGCGCGGCGCCGAACGGGCGGCGCGGCTGCCCTCGGTGCTCGAGGTCATCTACCTCGTTTTCAATGAAGGCTATGCGGCCACGGCGGGCGACGACCTTGTCCGGCCGGGCCTGTGCCTGGAGGCGCAACGGCTCGGCCGCATACTGGCCGGTCTGATGCCCGAGGATGCCGACGTGTTCGGCCTCCTGGCCCTGATGGAGATCCAGGCGTCGCGCCACAAGGCGCGCACCGGGCCCGACGGCGCCTTCATCCCCCTCACCGAGCAGGATCGCGCGCGCTGGGACCATTTGCTGATCGGCCGTGGCCTCGATGCGCTGGTCCGCGCCGAAGCGCTGGGCGGCGACGGCCCCTATGTGCTGCAAGCCGCGCTCGCCGCCTGCCACGCCCGCGCGCGCCGGGCCGCCGATACCGACTGGCCGCGCATTGCCGCGCTCTATGACCGGCTGCGCGTCGTGGCGCCCTCGCCCGTGATCGATCTCAATCGCGCGATCGCCCACAGCATGGCCTTCGGGCCCGAAGCGGGCCTCAGACTGGTGGACGAGATCGCCGATGCCGCCGCCCTGCGGGACTACGCGCCATTGCCGGCGGCGAAGGGCGACTTTCTGTTCCGGGCCGGTCGACTGGCCGAGGCGCGTTCAGAATTCACGGCTGCGGCCACGCTGACCCGCAACGCGCGGGAAAGGGCATTTCTCCTCGCACGGGCTGACGCCTGCGACGGCAAGCCCTGATCCTGGGCTAGGATCCCCGCATGCGCTCACATCTCGCTCTGCTGGTGGCTGCGGCAACAGCTCGGGCGATATCTTCGTCGCGTTTTCCACGACCAACCCCCGCGCGTGGTTCAACGATCAGCCAGTGACGGATGTGAAGATGCTGCCAAACGATCGGATCACGCCGCTCTTCCAGGCGACAGCGCAGGCGGCGACAGAGGCAGCGATTACCAACGCGCTGCTCGCTGCAGAGACGACGACGGGGGCCAACGATCTGCGGATCTACGCGCTGGCGGTGGACCGGATGCTCGGAGTCATGACGAAGTACGGGCGGTGGCCATAGTCTGCGCTGATCTTCTATGCGCGTCATGCAGGCAGCTCGACACTCAACGTGAAGCCTTCACGGGGTGCGGTTCGATAGCTCGCGCTGCCCTTCAACTGCTCTGCTCGCTCGCGAATGCCCCTCAGTCCAAAGCCCGTTCCCATCGTGCCATCCGTCGCGCCCTTCCCATCGTCCCGGACCCACAGGCGCACCTGCCCGCGCTCCAGAAATGCGAGCTCGATTTCCACGTTCGTGGCCTCCGCGTGCTTCCGCACGTTCGTGAGCGCTTCGAGCGTGGTGCGATGCAGGGCGAGCGCGACCGGCGCGCTGACCGGGCGCGGCCTGCCGGATGTCCTGAACGTGGCGCTGAACCCCTCATCCCGCACCGAATCCACGAGTGACGCGATCTGCTCGGCGACGCCGTCGACGCTGGCATCCTCGCGCAGCGCTTTCACGGACTGGCGGACGGCTGCAAGACCGTCCTTCGCCAGCGTCTGCGCCCGCGAGACAGCCAGCATGCCGCGATTGGCATCCGTGCCGAGGACCGCGCGCGCAGCCTCGAGCTGCACGTGAATGACGGTCAGATAGTGGCCGAGCGTGTCGTGAATCTCCCGCGCCATCCGATTGCGCTCGTTCGCGGTGGCGAGTTGCGCGACTTCGGCGGACAGCGCTTCCGCCCTCTGCCGTGCCTCGCGCTCACGCTGCGCCACGCCGACGTACACGACGACGAAGACGACGGCCGTCGTGGCCTGGGCGATATTGCGAAGCCAGTCCGGCCACTCGGGGAACCAGGACAAATTGCCGCTGACGCCGGCGATCACGAGCAGGCACATCGCCCCCGCGGGCACACGCGGCAGCAGGAGCACTGCCTGTGCAGCGAGCGGCAGCAGGATCAGCGGAAGACCGCCCCCTAGTGCGAGGTCGTTGATGCGCATGCCGATGGCGAATTCGATGAGCAGGTACGCGACCGACACGAGCAGGTGGCTCCGCCTGCGGGCGTAGTCGAAGCCCCAGATGCCGAGCGCGAGATAGAGCGCGCTGAGCGGCAGGAGCTGCACCCAGGAGACCACGGGCATCCATGGCTGCCGCGGCGTCAGCGCGATGAACGTGAAGTACGCCGCGACGACCACGAAGACGAAGGCCCGGTAGCCAACGATTGCGTCGCCTGCGGATGCGGAACCGGCCGAACGATCCGTCACGCCGGAAGTATCCGCCGGACCGACCCTCTCCGACAAGGTCACCATGACCATTTCGTGACGTCCGGCACATCTCACGTGACGAGGCCATTCGCAATACTGGGTTCCGCCACAGGAGCCTGGTCATGATGAGGATCAAGAACGTCGCAATCATTCAGCGCAGTACATCTCGCATCCTGAATGGCCGTGGTCCCGCCTTCGCAAGGAGACACCAGGCAAGTACGAGTCGTATGTCGATCTCGTCCCCGGACAATGGACGAAGATCAGGATCGCGGTTGACGGCGAACGGGCACGGCTCTATCGTCACGGCAACGAACAGCCGACGCTGATCGTCAACGACGTCAAATCTGGCGCAGACGCGAGCGGCGGCGTGGCACTGTGGCTTGAACCAGGAACCGTGGCTCACTTCCGGAATCTGACCGTCAAGCCGGGACACGTCGGCGACACACGGTCGTCCCGATAGTGCTTTGTTTGAAGATCAGGTCTGTCCGTACGATGAAGGGAGCAACATGAGAACGACGAAGTACACCGTGGCAGTCATCGTGGTGAGCGCTCTGACGCTCGGCTCGGTCGCCACGATCGTGGCCGCAGACTGGCCGTCCTTCCGCGGCTCGAGTCACGATGGCAAGTCCGCCGAGAACATGACCTGGCCGAAAAATGGCCCACGACAGGTGTGGAAGATCAACGTCGGGATTGGTCACTCCGCCCTGGCTGTCGTCGGGGACCGTGCCTACACCATGGGCAACACCGACGACATCGACACCGTCTTCAGCATCGACATCGCGACCGGCAAGATCGTTTGGAAACACTCATACCCCTGCAATGAGAAAGTCGGTATCAAGAACTACGACGGGCCCTTTGCCACGCCGACCGTCGCCAACGGCGTCGTCTACACACTCAGCCGCAAGGGGGATGTGTTTGCGCTCGATGCGCGAGACGGGAGAGTGATCTGGGCGCACAACATCATGAAGGAGGACGACGCGCGACAGCCGGGATTCGGTGGATTCGCGGGATCGCCGCTGGTCCTTGGCGACAAGCTGATCCTGAACGGCAGTCCCGGTGGGATGGCGCTGGACGCGAAGACCGGCAAGACACTCTGGAAGTCAGGAGTTGGCCCGGGAGGTCATGCGACCCCGGTCCCGCTCCAGATCGGACAGAAGACCCACCTGGCGATCCACTCTCCGCGAGCATTGACCATCGTCGATGCGGCCGATGGCAAGCAAATCTGGACCACAGAGCGGCGTCAACCCATCGGCGTCAACGCAGCGGACCCAGTCATCGATGGAACGAGGGTGTTCGTCACGGCCGGGCGTCAATTCGGTGGCGCGTTGTTCGACGTGACGGGTGATACGAAGCCGCTGTGGCAACAGGAAGGCCTGTCCAGCCATTGGCACACCAGCGTGCTCCTGAATGGGTTCCTCTACGGACCGGACGGCAACAACTCCGAAGGCGCGGGCCGTTCGCCAACGTCGCTGCGGTGCCTGGACTGGATGACCGGTGAGATCAAGTGGACCGAACCGAAGCTCGAGTTCAATGGTCTGATTGCGGTTGGCGGTAAGCTGCTCGTGCTCACCGAGAAGGGCGATCTGGTGCTCGCCGAAGCATCACCGGACGGTTACAAGGAACTTGGCTCCGCGCACGTCATCGAGACACGGGCATTCACCGCCCCCGTGTTCGCCAATGGCAGGGTATACGTGCGCAACACTATCGGCGACGTCGTGTCGTTGGACCTGAGTGGCAAGTGAACTGCCCGCGCCCACGATTTTCCTGTGCCGACGTCGATTCCGAGACGGTTGGTATAATGCCGAAGACACCCTGCGAACCAGTCAGGTATTGGCCCCATGCAACCCCGCCGGATGCCACGTCGGTCCGCGATCGTTGCCGGAGCGTTGCTCGCGCTCCACAGTGGCAATGGCGGTCCGCTCAACGGAACCGCGGCATTGGGGACCGCGTCACCACCGTCACAAGTTCGTCCCACTGGATGGTCTCCAGCGACGCACGGCAATCAGGCGAGGCCCGACTACGCCGGGCTGTTCGCCCTCGACCTCGTCCACGAACTCAGAATCTCGATCGACGCCGCCACGTTCCGCGCGATGCGTGAGGATCTGACGTCCGTGATGCCTTTCGGCGGCATACCCTCCGGCCGCGCCGGAGCTCCCGTGGCACGCCCGGGCGCTGCCTGTGGCGGACCGTTCGGGAAGGGAGGCGGGCTCACGTCCCGCGATCCCTGCTACTTTCCAGTGACGGTCAGGCATGACGGTCACGCGTGGACGCATGTCGGCATGCGCTACAAGGGCAACTTCTCGTTGATGATGGGAAGTTTCTCGCCGGACGGCAAGCTGTCGTTCCGCCTCAACTTCGACCGGTTCGAAGACGCCCATCCGGAGATCGCCAACCAGCGGTTCTACGGTTTCAAGGAACTGACGTTCTCCTCGAACTTCGACGACGCCTCGCGAATGCGCGAGGCGTTGGCGAACGAACTCTTTCGCGATCGCGGAGTCGCTGCGCCACGTGTCGCCTTCTATCGCATCGTCGTGAATACGGGCGCCCGCGACGAGTCCTGGGGCCTGTACACGCTGGTCGAGGATCCCGCCGACGCAGCGATGCTCACCTCGCAGTTCCGAGGTGCGTCGGGCAACCTGTACAAGCCCGACGGGCCGGGCGCGGACTGGACGACGTTCGATCAGGCGGGCTTCGAGAAGAAGACCAACAAGGCCACAGCGGATTTCAGCGACATCCAGGCTGCGATCGAGGCGCTTCACGCGGACCTCCCCACTGCTGCGTGGCGCGCCAATCTCGAGCGGCACTTCGACGCCGACTTCTTCCTGCGCTGGCTCGCCGTGAATCAAGTCGTCGACAACTGGGACGCCTACGGCCGCTTCGCGCACAACTACTACCTCTACGCGGATCCAGGAAGGAACGGCCGCCTCGTCTGGATACCCTGGGACAACAACTACTCCTTCGGCCTGGTCCCGTTCGTGCCGAATCTCGCCGGCATAGCCCAGCGTGGCGCGGCGCCTGCGCTTCAAGGTCCGGGGGTCGTCGGCGTCCCGATGGCGAACGAGGACGTGTTGTTCGAGAACGTTGGGAAGGGCTGGCCGCTGATCTCCAGGCTCCTGGCGGATCCCGTCTACATGTCGCGTTATCGCGCGCACCTGAGATTCGCGCTCGGAGGACTCTACGAGCGGGACAGGCTTGCCGCTCGAATCCGCGAGTGGCAGACGCTGCTGGCTTCTTCAGTGAAGTCGGACAAACCCGCGTCTATGTTTGGCGGGACCGAAGACTTCCAGACCGCGATCGCCACCCTGCTGACTGCAGTGGACCGGCGACGCTCGCTCATCGAAGCCGCTCTCGGTCGGTGAGGGTCCGAACAGCCGTTGCAGACGTCATTCTGTTTGCTTTCTCCCCGATCCGGGGTCGAGAGTGCCGCCTTGCGCGACGGACGCCCTCGGTGCTGCGACGCATGTATGAGATGGGTTCTGGAATCGAACCAAAACATTCCCGGCTGCGCGGCCATGCGGAAGCGGTCAGCGGCGGTTCGCGATCACAATCCATGCACGAGAGTCGAGCCACACACCCTGTCCGGTGAGGTGCTCGGCGAGAGTCCGGCGCAGCAGTTCGAGGGCGCGCTCCGTCGAGGCGGGATCCAGCCGTCGGAGCACGTCGTTCACGGACGTGAAACCACGTACCCAATCGAGCGCCGCCGCTACATCGGTCCCGTAGTAGACGGGCTCGTGCACGTCGGTGAATGACGCCTCGACGAAGCCGGCGGTGTCGAGGATCCGGCCCGTGGCGGTCGGATCGGCGAGCGAAAACGGAGCGGGGTCCACTAACGACGCATCCGGCAGGTCCGTGCAAGCCGCGAGGGCCCGCTCGATCAACACGGACCAGTCGTTTCGATCGTGTTCGCGCCACACCATCATGACGAGGCGCCCCCCGGGCCGCAGGGCCAGACCGATGTTGGTGAATGCGGCGACGGGGTCGGCGAAGAACATCGTTCCGAATCGGCTGATGGCGATGTCGAAGCTCGCCGATGGGAAGTGATGGGTCCCAGCGTCGGCCTGCTCGAAGCAAACGTTGCGAAGCCCTGCCGCCTCCGTCAGCTGGCGCGCCCGCGTAATCATCGTCGCGGAGACGTCCATCCCCACCGCGCTGCCGTCCCCGGCGAGGCGCGCCGCGTCACGCGTCGTCTGCCCGGCTCCGCATCCGATGTCCAGAACGCGATCGTTGGGCCGGATGCCGCAGGCTCGACGCAGCACCTCGTTGTGCAACTGCAGTTCAGCATCGTAGTCCACGCGGTGCACCTCCAGACTCAGACCATTTCGCTCAACGGCGCTCGTGTGACTGGGCACGCTCGCGAGCCCGCCTGCTCATCGAGGATGCCGGCCACCGCGCGTTCGGGGCCCGCACCGAAAGGCCGATCTATACTCAATCTTCGATCTCCGCCCAGGCTACAGAGACATTGAATCTGTCGAACCGGAACTGCAGGGCGTCAGTGGCCGACGCCGTCGAACCCGCAACGTGCCACAGAAGCGCCATGCATACGGAGGCGGCATGAACGATCTTCGCTTCGCCTGTCGTCAACTGCGCTCCGCTCCGGCGTTCACGGTTACGGCGCTGATGACGATTGCGATCTGCCTGGGAGCGAACCTCGCGATTTTCGCGGTGATTGACGCCATTCTGCTCCGTTCGCTTCCGTTTCCGCAATCCGATCGGCTCGTCGCGATCTTCAACACCTATCCGAAAGCCGGGGTCGAGCGCGGCGGCTCCTCGTTGACGAATTACTACGAACGGCGCGGCAATATCCCAGGCTTCTCGAGCCTGTCCATCTTTCGATACGGCAGCGAAGTCGTCGGCGAGACCGGCTCGACCCAGCAGGAAAAGGTCATGCGCATCTCTCCGGACTTTTTCACGACGCTTGGCAGCGGCCCGGTGATGGGGCGCAGCTTCGACGAGGCGGAGACGATAACTCCGATTGAGAACCACGGAGCCGTCATCCTAACCGACGCCTACTGGCGCCAGCGCCTCAATTCGGATCCGCACGTTCTCGGTCGGGACATTCGTGTAAACGGAGCGCCAAGAAAGATCGTCGCCGTCTTGCCTCCTGACTTCCGGTTCCTCTCCTCGGAAGCGCGGATCTTCCTGCCGTTCACGTCCAGGTTGCAGCAACGGACTCCGCAACAGCGCCATTCCGGCGGCGGCGGCACTCACATGATTGCGCGATTGAAACCGGGCGTGACGGTCGCTGAAGCACAATCACAGATCGACGCGCACAACGCCGGCGTCGAGAAAGATAATCCCCGTGCGACGATGATGGCTGAGGCGGGCTTCCGCTCGCCCGTGCTTCCACTCCATGCCGATCACGTGCGCGCGATCCGTCCGACCCTATTGTTGATGCAGGGCGGTGCGTTGTTCCTTCTGGTTATGGGCGCGGTCAATCTGGTCAATCTGCTTCTCATTCGCGCGAGCAGCCACATGAAGGACATGGCGATCCGCCGATCGCTGGGCGCGAGCCGCCGGCATGTGGTGAGTCACGTGATGGTTGAGACGCTCCTGCTCACCGCACTTGGCGGATTGCTCGGGCTTGTGGTGGGTGCCTCGGGAATTCGGCTGCTTGAGGTTCTTGGTGCGGATCGCTTACCGCTCGGGGCGCGCATTGCGTTCGATGGCAGGCTGGCGGCGACTGGCCTTGCTGGCGCGGTTGTTTTGGGAGTCGTCATCGCGGTGCCGATCGCGTGGTTCAACCTGCGCAGCCATCTCGAGCATGCGCTTCGATCGGAATCCCGAACGGGTACGGTCAGTCGCGCCGCTCAGCGCCTTCGCCAAGCATTTATTGTCGCGCAGATCGCGCTCGCGTTCGTTCTGCTTGCGGGTGCGGCGCTGCTTGGGCTGACCCTGAAAAACGTGATGGCCGTTTCTCCGGGCTTTCGCGCCGATCACGTGCTCATCGGACAGTTCACCCTCCCTTACGGTCGTTTTTCGGGCGACCAGCGCGTCGCGGTCCTCGATCGCCTGCTGGAAGCAATCGGGCAACAGCCGGGGGTTGCCGCGGCCGGAACGATCACCAACGTTCCGCTGAGCGGCGACGACGGCAAGACCGCGATTACGCCCAAGGGCTATGTACCGCAGCCGGGCGAATCGCCACAGGGTCACTATTTCTATGGCGTCACCGGCGACTACTTCTCGGCCCTCGGCATTCCGCTGCGCGAAGGACGCTTCCTGACGTCGGCAGATTCTCACCGCCCCGAGCGGGTCTGTGTGGTGGACGAAGACTTCGCCCGGCGTTACTGGCCAAAAGGAGGTGCGCTCGGTCAACGCGTGTTTCAGGGCACGGAGTCAGAGGACGCACGACTGTTCACCGTTGTCGGCGTCGTCGGTGCGGTCAAACAAGCGGAGCTCACGGAGCCGCAGGGGCAGGGTGCGGTTTATGTGCCTTTCCGCGATCGAGCCACCAACGTCTTCGTGGTGACGCGCACGAGCCAGCGCCCGGAAGCGTTTGCCGATTCGCTGCGACAATTGGTGCGTGCAACCGATCCGGAGCTGGCGATCGATGACATCCGGTCGATGGATACGCGCATCGCGGAGAGCCTCATCGCGCGCCGCTCTCCGGCCGTGCTGGCCGGGATCGTCGCCGGCGTCGCGCTGCTCCTGGCGGCCGTTGGAACATACGGCGTGCTCAGTTACACCATCGCTCAACGCCGTCGCGAAATCGGCGTTCGCATGGCGCTCGGGGCGCAGACGCACCACATTCGGACGCAATTCCTCTCTTTGGGCCTGCGGCTGGTCGGGGCGGGGATTCTCCTGGGTGTGATGGGTGCGTGGGCCGCTGGAAAGGGCATGGAGAGCATCCTCTTCGGCGTGCCCACGCTGCACCTCGCCACGCTTGTTGGGACCGCGCTTGTCATGACCGCCGTGTCACTCGTTGCCTGTCTCGTCCCCGTGCGTCGCGCGTCGCGAATCGACCCGATGATTGCCTTGCGCGCCGACTGACACGCAAATGGAGCCGGCGCTTCTCACGTTTCCTGCGATCCTGTCGTCGCGCGGCTCATTTGCGACGTCGATGAGACTCGAGGAACGATTGGCGCTCGTCGGACCTGCGCCGGCTTCGACGAGGAACAGCGCGTAAGGCGTGGCGAGTCACCCTTGCGGCGATGACCGAGTGCACGTAGACCGGGCAAGGTCGATGCGTGCTGACCCGGATTCCGTCGACTTTGACGTTCATGGTCGCCTCCCATACACTGAGCTTGTGCACCGCGTGCTGGCGCTATTGCTCATCCCGGCGCTGATTGCGACGTCCGGCTTCGTGTCGCTGGTGCACACCCACGCCTACCGCGATCACGATCACCCCGAGCATCACCACGGCCCCGCTCTACACGAACATCACGACAGTCAACCGGCGCACGACGATCGCGATGAGGTGACGCTGGAGTCGTGTGACCCCGGACAACATGCCGTCCCGGTCTCACTGGGCTGTGCGTCGCTTCCGAATCTGCACGTGATGGATTCCGAGAGCGGGCACTGTTGTCGGCGATCCTCTCGTTTTCAGCTGTTCCATGAAGGATCGTCGCGACGTTCGCGTCCACGGGCCTCCGACTAACAGCCGGATTCCCTCACGCGCCCCGCCTCTTTCCCCCCACGCCTGATCACCTGACCGGCATGCCGCTGGTCGTCCGTCAGTTCGAATAATCGAGGACTTTTTATGCCGACCCAATCCCAGGTCTGTACCTGGATGGCTGGGTTCGGCCTGGTCGTCGTGCCGTCGCTGGCGCTGGCCCAGGATCGAACCGAGCGCGACCTCGTGGAACTGATCGTGCGCGATGGGCCCCAGGCGCGGGCGATCCGCGCGGAATCGGAGGTCACCCGCCGCGAGCAGCTCGCGCGACTCGCGTATCCGAATCCCGCTGTGACGTACAGCCGGGAGAGCGCGGGCTTCACCGAGTTCTTGCAATTCGAACAGTCACTGCCACTCTTCGGGGCACGCGCCGCGCTGTCACGAGCTGGAGTTGCGGCCACGGCCGCCGCTGAGGCTGACCGCGATGTGCGGCTCTGGGCTCTTCGTTCGGAAGCCGCTGCCGGGGCTGCCCGACTGGTGGCCGAGCAGGTGCGACTCGAACTGGCTCAGGGGCACGTGCGCGAAGTAGAACGGCTCATCGAGATCCTTCGCACGCGCGAGCGTGAAGGGGAGGGCTCTCGCTTCGACCGCCTGCGCGCTGAACAGGAGCTCCGTGACGCGCGCCAGCTCGTCACGTCAGCATCAGTCTTGGTCGTGGAGTCGCGCACGGCGCTGTCAGCACTGCTGCCCAGGGACGTTGCCCTGACGAGGATTGCAGGCGCCCTGGACCCACGGCCGGTACCCGGCCGTTGGACGGGATCGAACTCGCCGTCGACGATCAGCCACAGCCGGGCCGCGGCAATCGGTTCGGACGGAACGATGATCGCAGCCTGAAAGTTCGCGCGTGCCTTGAGCAGGTAGCGCCCCCCGTACATCGTGCCCGACACGATTGACAGATCGAGCGCGCCCGCGAACAGCCGCTCGAGTTCCAACGCAGGCTAGGGACAACGCCGTGTTCGACATTTTCGAACTGTCGTGAGCGACGAGCGGGGAATTTACCGTGACGCTCCCAGGGTGTCGAGCTATCTTTGGGTGAGAATTGCTCTGCGCCGTGCGAATGTCGATACTGCCGAGGTCGCGGGCGCGGAGCCGGATATCTCGAGCGCTCGCGGGAGCATCGACATCCATGAGCAAGACGGAAGTCACGAACAACGGCACGCGTCGTCACCCCTCCGTTCCGCTGGCCGAGAATCTCGGCCCCGTCTTCCGGGCAAAGGACGTCACCGCATTCGTCCCGGCGGTGTATCGCCTCCTCCGGAACGTCACTGACTGTGATTTTGCGTCGGTACTCTACCGCAGCACAGGCAGCGAGTTCCTGAATGAACGGGACTCGCGTGGGCGGACGTCCTCCATCGACTTCATGCGACGGTATGCGGAGCTGACGCCAGCGGCTGCGCTCGCGCGCGCCAATCCTGGAGTAAAGATTCTGCCCACGCGTGGCAACCTACGAAACTCGACGCGCGAGTTGCGGTGCCTGGACTTCTACAAGGAAGTGATGCAGCCGCAGGGATGGAGGCACGCTGTCGCCATGTGCTTCTGGGGTGAGCCGACGGCGGACTTCCCGATCGTTGTCATCACGGTCAACCGACGCGCGGGCAGGCCGGACTTCTCGGAGGGAGATATCGCGCGGCTCAAGGCGGTGCATCCAGTGCTCGACAGCGCGGTGGGTCGGCTGCTCGAGCGTTCCGCGTCGCGCGCCATCTTTGGGGGTCTGACAGTGACGCTGCGGCACCTCGCGCGGGGGCTCCTCGTCATCGACGCGAAGGGCCGCGTGGTCATCGCCAATCCGGCGGCACGTCGTGTGTGCGCTACCGGCGCTCGCGTCACAGCTTCGCGGCTCCGCGTACCCACGCCGCTGCTGGACGCATGCGGCGAGCTCCTGCGCGACTGGCACCGTCAGCTGCGCGAGAGCCGGGATCTTCGCATTCCACATTTGACGCGTCGGCTCGCACTGCGTGTCGCGGGAAGGCAGCTGCCCGCCAGCATCGCCCTCGACGCCCGTGCCTGGGTCGGTGGGGCGGAGCCAATCTTTTTTATCGAGCTCGACGACGAGGACGTTCGAAACGGCACGGTCCCCCCCCTCGCGGATCACTATCCGAACGCCACACTGGCCCGCATGACCTCCGCTGAACAGGCCGTGGTCCGGGCACTGGCGGAGGGCCTGTCGAACAAGGACATCGCGGGGCGGCTCGGCAAGACCGTTGATGCGGTGAAGTTTCTCTTGCACAGCGTCTACAGGAAGTCAGGGATTCCGAATCGAACCCGGCTCGTGGCCCTGTTGCGCACCTCAGGGCAGCACCGTCCTCCGTAGTGTGCTGGATTCCTGCTCACGCCGCGGCGACCGTCGCTCCGACGCAAGCGTTGCGGGAGCCGTCGCGCGCGCGAGCGATGTCATGACCGCTTCAAAATCGCCGCCGATCGATCGTGATGGCATTCAGCGCAATCCGGTCGTATGTCATCGGCGTCACTTCGTCGATCGATCCGACGATGCCGCGAAGCCGTCGCCGCCGTTGATGCTGTTCAGCGGGCTTTCCGATCCTCTTCGAGTGCAGGTTCGCCGTCCGCGACAGCATCCTGACCGACGTCGAGTAGCGCCGCGGCGAGCGCTATTCGTACCGCAGGGCGATCATCGGATCGACGCGGCTCGCGCGCCGGGCGGGCTGGTAGCCGGCCCCGGCGGCCACGAGCAGCAGCACCACGACGGCGCCGGCGATCGCCGACGGATCTCCTGGCGACACGCCAAACAGCTGGCTCTCGATGTATCGGCTGACCGCCAGGACGGCCGGGATCCCCAGCGCCACGCCAACCGCAATCAGCCCCAGCGTCTCCCGTAACACGAGCCAGATCACCGAGCGACGCTGGGCGCCGATCGCGAGGCGGATGCCGTCGGCATGGACACTGCCGAACTCGGCGCGCGCGCGCCGGCGCGCCTCCAGCGGCGAGACCCCCGCCCGTACGAGATCCTCCGTGTAGCGGTCTACATGGAACTGCAGCTCGTCGCCGATCGATCGAGGTCCGCGCGGTGAACGCTGGAGTACGGCCACGAACGAAGGCGCGAGAGCATCCTCACAGCTCCTCCGGCGCCGTCCTCAGCGCGCCGTCGATGATGTCGGTCATCCGATTCCAGTTGCGCGTCTGTTCCTGGAGCCGACGCCGTCCGGCCGCGGTGAGCGAGTAGTACTTCGCCTTCCGCCTGTTCTCGGATTCCCCCCACTCGCTCCGAATCAGCCCCTGGTGCTCCAGCCGGTACAACGCGGGATAGAGCGACCCCTGCTGGATTTCCAGCCGGTCTTTCGAAATCTGCTGGATGCGAAGCAGGACACCGTAGCCATGCAGCGCGCCGAGCGACACCGCTTTGAGGATCAGCATGTCCAGCGTGCCCTGGAGCACGTCGACCGGTTTGCCCATCGGATGTCTTCTCCTGGTACGTCTCGGAGAAACCCTAGCACCACTCTCCTAGACGGTCAAGGGAGGATAGGAAGATCGCCTTGCATGACAGCCTTACGCCGGGCGCAGCATCCGGCTCATCGCACGCACCATCTGTCGCCATCGCGACTCCTCGAGCGTCAACTGCTTCCGCCCGGCTGGTGTCAGGCGATAGAACTTCATCTCGCGGCCGCGCGCGTCCTGCTCCCACTGCGACACGATCCACCGCTCGCGCTCCAATCGCTGCAGCGCGGGATAGAGCGAGCCGTGCTCCACCTGGAGAACATCTTCTGATGTCTGGCGGATGTGCCTGGAGATTCCGTGGCCGTGGACCGGGCCGAACAGCAGCGTTCTCAGAATCAGAAGGTCAAGGGTGCCGGGAAGAATTCCAGCGCGCGTGCGGGCTCTAGCCATGGTAGATAGACTACCATCTGATGTACCAGTGGGCCTAGAGTCGTTCGATTGTCGCGAACCAGGCCGGTGCGCCGTGGTCGTGGAATCTCGCCAGAATCCGGTCCGGTTCGATGGCGGCGATCCGCCATCCACTACCTGAGTTGAACGCCGCTCTCAACTCTTCCTGACTGATGGGGTGCGGGCCAGTCTCGGGACCGTCGTCACTGAAGCACAACACATACAAGGTTCCATCGTGCTCGGTCACCGACGCCAGACTCGCCACATATCGCGGTCGCTCCTCGCCGTCGAAGGTATGGAACAGTCCGCAGTCCAGCACCGTCTCAAACCGGCGCCCCAGGCGCTCCAGCTGGAAGGCGTCAGCCGCAGCGAACTCGACCTGGATCCCGCGGTCGCTAGCCTTCTCCCGGGCGATCGCCAGTGCCGTCTCCGCTACGTCAACGCCCAGAACCGACAATCCCAGCGAGGCGATGTGAAGAGCGTTCTCGCCGGTCCCGCAGCCCGCGTCGAGCACCGCTCCGGCGAATCCGCCTTCGCCTGCCACGCGCACGACTGCTGGCTGCGGCCGGCCGACATCCCACGGTGCAGGGCCCTCGTGGTACGACGCATCCCAGGGCAGTCCCGTCAGCCGTTCGTGACTGGTTGGGTGCCGACCACCGAACGGATCGTCAGCGAGGGTTCCTGATCGCTCGGACAACTTCGTCCCCTTTCCTGCAACCCCATCATGAATCGATCTCACCGGCGTTTGCAGGTGATGGAGATCCCTTCGGGGCTGCTGCGATCCATCGTCGTGTCGCCGTCCGGCAGGGTCTTGAGGTGGGCCAGGAACTCGCGCACGCCCGCACCCACGACCGATCCGGAGACGTTGTGCGCGGTGAAGCACCCGCCGGGCGTCACTTTCGGCCACACCGCAACGAAGTAGTTCTTGTACCAGTCCTTGTCGGCGTCAGAGAACACGAAATCGAATGGCCCTTCGAGAGCGGGGACAAGCTGGTGCGCGTCGCCGAGCCGCGCGTCGATGTACGAGGCCAGGCCGGCTTCCTTGAAGTTCGCGAGCGCGGTTCGGTGCCGCTCCGCATCGATCTCGATCGTCGTCAAACGGCCGCCCGTCTTCGAGAGCGCCCACGCAATCCAGACACCCGAGTGTCCCGTCGACGTGCCGATCTCGAGTGCGCGCGTGAACTTGTGCTTCACGATCAGGTCGTGCAGGGCGCGCCCGTCGCTCTCCGGAACGTTCAGATCGCGCCACGTCCCGCGGTGGCCTGCGAGGAACGCCTGCACGGTCGCGTCGGGCGGTGTGCCGCGCTCCTGACCCGTCGCGACGGTCATCACGCTCGCGGCCAATGCGCAGACGATGGCCTGCAGCAGGAGTCGTCGCATCATCACGTCCGCGTCGAGCCCTGGCCATCCGATCGACGCTCGACGAAGGCAGCCAGATTGTCCAGCGTCGCTGCGAAACCCGCCTCATGATCGGCACGCGTGATACCGTCCGGAACGTTTTCCGCGGCAAGCACCACCGTGGTGCCTTCGGGAGCCGGGTTCAGGTTCCAGGTCAACGTCATCTCGCCGGCGAACTGTGGATCGGCAGACTCGAAACGCACCGACTGCACAATTCGCCGATCCGGCACGAGCTCCAGGAATCGGCCGTGCACGACATCGGCGTCGGGCGTCGTCTTTCCAGCGGATTGATTCGCGTCCACGTAGGTCAGGACGATGCGATAGTCGCCACCGTCACGTGGATCGAAGTTCTCGATGCGCCCTTTCATGCCCGTGGGTGGCAGCCATCGCACGAGCGCGTCCGGGTCGACGTAGGCGCGATAGATATCGGCCGGCGGCGCCTTGATCACGCGCGATGCGGAATCGACCCTGAGCGGCATGCCTGTCCTTTCGATACTGTACCAGACGGCAAGGGTTTCCGTCATAGCCGTGCGCGAGGGTGTGCCGTCACCGTCACTGGCGATCGTCAGCTCGACCAGCATGGTCGCCGTTGCGTGGAAGGGGAGGGCAATAGCTGGTCGCGTCAGGCTGCGTTAGGATCGCTTCGATGGCCACGCACGACCCGATTGACGATCGGCTGCGACGCTGGATCGCCGGCCACCGTCGCGTCTTCGCTCTGACGGGCGCCGGCTGCAGCACCGCTTCGGGCATCCCCGACTATCGCGACGAGCAGGGCGAGTGGAAGCGACGGGCGCCGGTGATGATTCAGGCATTCCGCACGGAGCCCGCGGTCTATCGCCGCTACTGGGCGCGCGCCTATTCGGGTTGGCCGCGTCTGACGGCCGCGGCGCCCAATGCCGCGCACCGGGCCTTTGCCGCCTGGGAAGCAGCCGGATCGCTCTTCCAGCTCGTGACGCAGAACGTGGACTCCCTGCACCAGCGTGCCGGCAGCCGCGCGGTGATCGATCTCCACGGGCGTCTCGACGTCGTCGTGTGCCTGGGCTGCGGCGATCGCACCTCACGCGACGCCCTCCAGGTCGCGATGGCTGCCGCCAACCCGGTCTGGCGTGCGGAGGCCGCGACCGCTCCCGACGGCGACGCCGACATCGATGCGGCCGTCGTGGAGTCGTTCGCCGCGCCGCGCTGCGAACGCTGCGGCGGCCTGCTCAAGCCGGACGTCGTGTTCTTCGGCGAGAACGTGCCGCGCGATCGCTACGTGCAGGCCTCCGAGGCACTCGCCACCGCGGACGCGCTGCTCATCGCAGGGTCGTCGCTGATGGTGTACTCCGGGTTCCGTTTCGTGCGCCTCGCGCACGAGGCGGGTCTCCCGATCGCGATCGTGAACCGCGGCCGTACGCGCGGCGACGATCTTGCCGAGGTCAAGATCGAAGGGGACGTGGGCTCGACGCTGACCGAAGCGGTGGCAGCCATAGCCTGATGCGCGGATCACCTCCCTATGAATAGAAGCGTTTGAGACCGGCGGCGGCGCGCGTGCCGCGAGTGCGGCAGACGAGCCGATTCGCGTCCGGTTGACGCCTTCCAGGGTGAGATGAAACCCTGCGCTTCAGCACGCATTGTCCTTGCAGCCCTGGCGGTGCTCTTCGTTTTCGCGGTGAGTCCGGCCGCGGCAGAGGACCCCGACGCTCGACACGTCAGCGTTGGCGCCGCCGCGGGTCTCGCGACGCCGTTGCACGGCGATTTCGATTTCACCGGCACCGGGTGGCAGGCTGACGTCCGGTTCGATACGGCCCGGTATTTCGGCTTCGGCGTCTTCTTCGAGGACTGGCGACACACCGAGGAAGACGTCTTCACCGACCAGCCCATAACCGGTCCCAACGGTCCCCTCGGCCGGGCTGAGCGGATCACGGCGCGCACGGATCACCGGACGCGCGCGCTCGGTTGGAACCTGTTCGCGCGAGGGACCGCATCGCGCGTGACGGTCACGGGCGGGGGTGGTGCCAGCTACCTTCTGTACTCGCGCGACTTCCGTCAGACGATGAGCGGCTGTGAGCCGGCGTCGCTGTGCAGAGATTCAGGCCAGGAGTTCGACAGCAGCAGCTTTGCCGCGCAGCTGCAGGGGGGCGTCGATGTCGGCGTCGCGCCGCACGTGGCGGTGATGGGACAGTTTCGTGCGATCTTCCCGATCGAGGACCCGGGTGGCGGTCACCACACGATCATGGGTGGCGTCCGCGTCGTGTTCTGACCCGTCGCATCCGGGAGCGACATGATTCACGCGCGTCCGGGCGTCACTTGCGCGCTGGACGCTTGCCCTGTTCTGCGAAGGCCTGCGCGATTTTCACCGCCATCGAGGATGTTTCCGCGCAGGAGATGTTCGACGTCTCGGACACGGTGATCCCGTACTCGGATCGTCATGAACGACGCCACCATCCCGCCCAACGACTCTCCGTCGTGGCCGACCAGGCGCGTTTGTTTACCTGCCAGCGACGGTTTCGAAGTCCCAGCCGAGACCGTAACCCGCCTCCTCTCCCGAGGCAGTCGCTGTGACGTCCGGAGTCGTTGAACCGTGGCGGGTTGCAGCAGCTTGCCGCTGTTCACCGCAGCGTGTTGACAAGGCGCCTGGACGGGTATACTTTATAGTTCAAAGTTCACGTACAAACAAAGAGAAGGATCGCCAGGCCATGAGAATCATCCGCGCGACGCATCTGGGCATGTGCTTCGGCGTGCGCGACGCGATCGCCCTGGCGCTCGCGAGCGCCGACGCCGGCCCGCTCACGATTCTCGGTGACCTGGTCCACAATCCGACCGTCCTCAGCACACTCACGGCCAGGGGTATCGCCGTGGCCCACGATGTCGCGCAGGTGACGACGCCCACCCTGATGGTCACCGCGCACGGGACGTCGGCACGGGCACTCGCGCGCACCCGGGCGCTCGGCTTGAACGTCGTGGAGGCCACGTGTCCGCTCGTGCACGTGGCCCATCGGGCGGTGGCGGCACTCGTCCGCGATGGCTACCACGTGGTGATCATCGGGCAGCGCGAGCACGTGGAGGTGCGCGGGTTGACCGGCGATCTCGACGACTTCGACGTGGTGCTCGACGAGGAGGGCGTGCTGGCACTCGAAGAGCACCCACGCATCGGCATCGCCGCCCAGACGACGCAGTCAATCGAGAAGGTGCGGCAGCTGGTCGCGTCGATCAGGAGGCGGTTCCCGCGCGCGGACGTCCGCTTCATCGACACGGTGTGCAAGCCGACCAAAGAGCGGCAGCACGCGGCCGTCGAGCTGGCGCGTGCATCTGACGTCGTGATCGTGATCGGCGGGGAGACCAGCAACAATACGCGTGAACTGCTGAAGACGTGCGGGCGCTATTGTGCCCGCGTCCACCACGTCCAGACCGAGGCGGACCTGAGGCCGGCGTGGTTCCACGAGGCGCACACCGTCGGGATCACCGCCGGCACGTCGACGCCTGACGAAGTCATCGATCGCGTCGAGGGGCGCATCCGGACGCTCGGACGCGCACGAGGGCTCGACGCGGTGGACATGTCGGAGTGCGCCCGATGAGCAGCCGGCGCCGCGAGCGCGCACGGTGGATGGTCGTCGTGACGTTCGCCGCCGGAATGGCCTGGGTCGAAGCGGCCTGCGTCTACTACCTTCGCGTCATGGTCGATCGCGTCCAGCCGTATCAGCCGGACCCATTGCCGATCCGCGGCAGCCTCGGCGAGGTCGAGCTCGTGCGCGAGGCCGCGACGCTGCTGATGCTGGCGACGACAGGCATGCTCGCCGGCCGGGCGTGGGGAGCGCGACTGGGCTACGCAGCGATTGCTTTCGGCTCCTGGGACATTCTGTACTACGTCTTCCTGCGCATCATGTCTGGCTGGCCCGCCTCTCCGTTCGACTGGGACATTCTCTTCCTGTTGCCGTTGCCGTGGTGGGGGCCGGTGCTCGCGCCCGTCAGTATCGCGTTGCTGATGATTGTGTGGGGCACCCTCGTCACCCAATGGCGGGACCGCATCCCGGCGACTGGTTTGACGCGGGCCTCGTGGGGTCTGTGCGCGGCCGGCATCCTGCTCGCGCTGTGGGTATTCATGGCCGATTCGATTGCTGCCCTGCCCGGAGGGCTCGACGCGGTTCGTCGGGTGCTGCCGACGGCTTTCAACTGGCCCGTGTTCGGCGCGGCGCTCGTGCTCATGGCCACACCGCTGGCGCACACCGCCTGGCGATTGCTGTCCGGCCGCCGGGAGGTCAGCGTCTGGACCGGGTGGGCCCGGGGAACGACGCAAACCCCGAAGACGCCCACACAGGAGATCACGAGACCATAAGTGCTCATGGGCTCTTGAACTCCCGCGAAACTCGCAGCGGTGGTCTTGCATCGCGGCGCTCGCGGCGCGGCAGACCGATCTACTTCTTCCGCGTGGCCTTGATGAGCGCGTCCATGTGGTCGAGATACTTCTCGAACGCCCGCCGCCCGGCCGCGCTCAGCCGGTATTCCGTCCGCGGGGTGCGGCCGGCAAACGTCTTCTCGCACAGCACGTAGCCGGCCTCCTCGATCCGGCGCGCGTGCACGCTCAGATTCCCGTCCGTCGTACCCGTGATGGCTTTCAGGTCGGTGAACGACAGCGTCTCGGTGGCTGCGAGGGCCGCCAGGATCGCCAGCCGGGTCCGGTCGTGAATGACCCGATCGAGCCGTTGCGGCAACGGCCGCGCCTGCGCCTCGCGCGAGACGTGCCCCGACTCCTTCGTCGCCCTGGCCTTCATCGCCACCGCCGCGGTCTCACGCCTAGCCACCATGTCGCCTCGCGATGTACAGCCCGAAGGCGAGCTGCAGCCCACCGAACCCCAATCCGAGCCAGACGTCGCCCCACGCCGGGGGCGTGGCCAGCGCCACGACGCCCAGCGCCATGAACGCCACGCCGAGCAGTCGCACGGCCGCAACGCTGAAGACGCCGCCCGCCAGCACGCCGGTGCCGTAGAGCAGGAGCCACACGGGAGGCATCAAGGCCCAGTCGTCGTGCATCCAGACGCCCCAGGTCAGCGCCGCCCCGGCCACGAGCGGCGCAGCCAGGCTCATCGCGAAGCGGCGTCCGACGGCGCCGGTCAGCGGCGCGCCGAGGCGGGTGGCCTTGCGCAACATGGCAGTGACGCCGATGCCCAAGGCGACAGCCGCCGCCAGCGCCCAGACGATCAGCCATCGTTCGGAGGAGCGCTGGTTGGCCGCGAGGACGGCGGCGGCCACGCCAATGGCGCCCATGCCGGCGCCCCCCAGGCCAGGCACGGCCGTGAAGGTCGAGCTGCGCTCCATCGTCCGGCGGATGAACTGGATGCTTTCTTCGGCATGCTGGCCGAAAGAGCTCACGGCCGCCGGTTCGCCTGCTCGATGCCACATACAGGCGAGCGTAGCGTGCATCGCCACAGGTGTCAAAGAACTTCGCACAACAAAGAAGACGCCGCGCACACATGGAGGGAGGGCTGAGGATCCGGCAGGTGAAACGCGAGCCCCCTGGCAGGAGCCTGTCAGGGGGCTGTCAGCAGCCCGACGTCGCGACGCATCCCGCGCATGCGCGCGGTCAGACCGGTTCGTCGGCCGACGGGCCGTACATGCCGGGAATCGGCACGTTCAGAAGCCGCAGATAGACTCCCAGCTGCGCGCGGTGGTGCACGAGGTGATTGATCACCATGAGGCGCATCAGCATCGCGCGCGACTCCGAGACGAGCACGCGCGGGCCCATGCGCATGGTCCACTTCTCGTCGAGTTTCGCGGCGTCGAGGTCCGCGGCCGCCGATTTCAGGCGCGTGACCGCCGTATCAAAGGTCTCCAGCAGCTCCTGCGCCGAGTCCTTCGGCGGCTGCGGCGGGCGGGTGGCGACGTCCATTTCCGCGGTCGTGAGAATGTTCGCGCCGTGGTTGGGAATGGTCGCGACGTGGGTGGCGAGCACGGAAAGCGTCCGCGACTTGTCGTGGGGCCGCCAGGCCCCCTTCCCGTCGGGATAGCGCTCGAGCAGGCGGCGAGTGGACGCGATTTCACGGTCGAGATCGATCAGGAGACTCTGCATGGCAATCACGATTTTAGATCGTGACTTCAGGAATTCAAGCCGTCACTTGACGGCCTGCCTCGGGATTCGGGATTCGGGAATCGGGATTCGACACTCGTGGCTTCCGCCTTCAGGCGGAAGAAGACGAGCAGGGTTCCAGAGTCCCTGGAGCAAAGCGCCGCAGCACGTAGCAATCGACGCGGCTGATTGGATCGCGGAGTCGCCATGGTCGTCACACCACAGCCCCAGGGGAGTGGCAACTGTTCAGTATCGTTGAGGCGTTGATCGCGGCGCAGCGTTGTCGACTACGATGCCTGCACACGCCCATCGTCGCGGTGTACACGTGCCATCGCACAGAAATCCGGAAGTCTTCTGCTGGCGCGGGCGGTCAGATCGGATGCAAGGGGAGACGCAGGGAGCATGAAACGCATCGGCATTCTCACCGCAGGCGGCGACACTCCTGCTCTCAACGCGACGATTCTCGGGACCGTGATTCGCGCCAACGAGATCAAGGTCGAGGTATACGGACTCATCAAGGGCTTCAACAGCCTGTTGAACCCGCGCGTCCCTCATGTGCACCTGAACCCGCTGTTTCAAGCGATTCCAGAGCTGGACTCCACGTATGGCGGGACGATGCTCGCGGCGTCTCGGGATTACCTCGATCCCGATGACACGAAGACCATCGCGTCGGTCTGCGAGCGCCTTCGGCGGCTTCACATCGACGGACTCATCTGCGTAGGGGGTGACGGAACCCTGAATGCGATGCGACCGCTGACCGAGGCTCTGCCTGTCGTTCTTGCGCCGAAGACCATCGACAACGATCTTGGCCTGAACTACCGGGAAGAGCCAGACGACTGGGAGCGCGAGCCGGGTCCCGATCCGGCCCGGTACAAGTATCGGTCGACGGCGGCCGTGAGGCCGTTCGGCCTGTCGCAGATGATTAACTTCGTCACGCCCGGGTACGCCACGGCGGTATTCGTCGCCGCCGGCAGCATTCAGCGTGTGAGGACAACGGCGGAGAGTCATCGCCGGATCGCCGTCATCGAAGTGATGGGGCGACACTCGGGCTTCATTGCGCTCGGCTCGGCGTATGGTCAACCGGACATGATCCTGGTTCCCGAGTGCCCGATCGATCTGGACCACGTGGTCAACCGCATCAGGCAGCTGTACGACGTTCAGAAGAATGTGGTCATCGTTTGCGGTGAAGGCATCGTCGATCGAGATGGGCGCGATCTCGGGGCGGAGAAGGAGTCAACGGATCCCTCGGGGAATACGGTGCTCGGCGGCGCGGCGAGCGCCTTGCGCGGGCTGCTCGCCGAGCGGCTTGGCGATCAGTATTTCAAGGATCTCCGCCGCGGCTCCTCGGCTCGCGAGGTGATCTTCACGAGGAAAGTGGGTCACACACAGCGCGGCGGCCGGCCGCTGCTGTTCGACCGTTTCCATGCGACACAGCTCGGCGGAAAAGCCGTCGATCTGCTCATGGCAGGTCGAAACAATCATGTCGCGACACTGCAATGGAGCCCCGAACGCGGAATCCATGTCGACGACTTTCCAGCGAATGGATTCCGCGATCGGTGGGGAAATATCCACGCGCGCAGACTGCACCCGTCGTTCTACGACTCCCGGCAGTTGATGCCTTCGCCGATCGGTATCGAGTACCTGACCCAGATCTTTACGCGGGCCATCGGTCGTAGTGACGTGGACTCGATCCGGGAGACGCTGTTCAGGCCCGGCAATCTGTCGAGCCCATATCACTCGGTCAACGCCGATATCCACAAGCGTATTCGCTATCTGGATTGACTAGAACCCATCTCATAAATGCGGCGCAGCACCGAATGCCGGTGCATTCATGAGATGGGTTCTAGTCTTATCTGGGGCTTCGTCACTGGACTCCCCAACCGGCTCGGAAGGCAATCTTGTTGACGACAAAATTCCACCACGGCGCAGCGGAGGCACGGGGACGCACGGAGGCAACCCAGCCGGCTAGACACTCTGACGGTTCGATTGGAGATGGTTCGGTTCCGGAGACAGACGGCGGTCGGCCCGCGCGATGCGCGGTGGAGATCCTCGCCCTCCTACGCCGGCCAACGGGAGCCACCGGCCGGCGGCCGACCGCCGGCCCCTCCGTGTCCCCGTGTTCCCGTGGTGATCTTTCCGTGATTCACCGCCGCATCTTCTGATGTGATTTTGCATGTGGACGAAGCTTCGCCAATTTGCATTTGAAACACGAGGTCAGGAGATCACGAGGTCAGTCTGATCCTCTAGGACCAAATCAAGTAATCAAGGCTGAACCATCCTGGTCCGGAGAGAAACAACCACACCAGAATGACCAGATACAGGACCTCAGGGACATAGAGGACCGCGCCGAGCCAGACGGCCAGGGACGGTGCCTTGATTCGCGGGAGGATCGACGTCGCCAGCGCGACGACCATGACGCCGCTCAACATCAGGCAGCCGAGCGGCGTCAGAAACCCCATCGCGAGCAGAATGCCAAACAGTAATTCGACCGACGACACAAAGACGACATTCACCCCTGGCGCCGGGATGCCCGCCTCACGCAGTGTTTCCAGCATTGCGTCTCGACGGGATGGCACGAACAGCTTGCCGCCGCCGGAGAGAGCAAAGAGGGTCCCGACCGACAGGCGCGCGATCAAGATTCCAATCCACTCGTAGTGCTGCAAGGCACTCTGCCACGACGGCCACAGGCTCATCTTCGCTCTCCTTGTCGGCGTGCACGCGTCAGCTCGCGGGATCCGGAGCGCTCTCGACCGCGCGCTTTCCGAGATCGCGCGAGGGGCTGACGATGTCGGCCCTCATCGGCGGATACTTTCCATGTGGCGTGCGCCATCCTTGGCGGCCTCCTCGGGAGTCTTCCCCAGCCCCCGCGCGACGATGTAGGCGGCATACCAGTCCGACCAGTGATGCTTCGGAGCGGTCGGCTCGTACTCGCCATGGTGTTCTTCTGTCTCTCGCAGCAGCCCGGACAGCGTCGCGACGTCGAAGTTGCTGAATCCTCGTCCGGGCAGCCGCGTTTTGATCTCCTGAAGCAGCCAGCTGTTGCCGTCTGGATCGCTGAATGAGGCCCACGAGCGGTAGGAGCGACCTTCCGGATCCGGGCCCGCCGCGCGTCCATTCGTTCCGTCCACATGGAGGACGCCCTCGAAATGGAACACCTCACTCACGTCCACGCCGAATCCGACAAGCTGGGCGCGCGCTGCCTCGACGTCATCGACGATGAGGAACGTTCCCTGAACTGAGCCCGGCACGGCGGTCGTGAATCCCTTGCCGAAGATGACGGAGCACGGTGAGCCGGGAGGCGTGACCTGCACCGCGCGCCAGGTGTCGCCGTCTGCGAAATCGGCGTCCACCCGCCACCCCAGGCCCTGGTAGAAGCGCTTGGCGCGATCGACGTCGGCCACCGGAAGGACGACGACCTCGAGCTTCAGATCGACTGCCGTGGCGGTGGGGGTTTGGCTGGCGGGTTCATTGCTGATCTGTGTGCTGCTCATTGTGACCTCCGTGGTTTGGCGGCGAGTGGTATCAGGCTCGCCGCGCGTTGCCATTGAAACACTGCACCTGAACGCGATCCATTGGACGATGGTGTCGATCGACACCCGATAGCCCCTGGCAAACGTCTGGTCGGCATTCGACGGGCGTGCCAGACTCTCTCCACGGGCTGCGAGGGATGGAGACGACGTGGTGCGGCGCCGTCCCATCTCCGAGCTCTGCCTCGACTGGTGTCCTGACCGCGTGGTTCGCGACATAACTCCCGGGCGGGGCATCCCGCCTGGCGGCGTTGCTCCTCCCTCAAATACGGCCAGTATTCTCGGTCGTCGCGCCTTGCCAGCCGGGCGCCGCGCTCCGGGACTTACGCCACGATCCACGCGGTCAGGACACTATGTGCGCAGCGATCTGAAGCCCGCACGCACCTCTTCTGAAAAGAGTTCCGGCTGTTCCCAGGCCGCGAAGTGCCCGCCCTTCTCCACCTTGTTGTAGTGGATCAGTTTGGGAAACACCTGCTCTGCCCAGCTCCGCGGGGCTGGATAGAGCTCGTCAGGGAAGACGCTCACGGCAACCGGGATGGAGACGCCTTTGGCATTGAAATACCCTTTGCCCCAATACTCCCAATAGAGACGGGCGCCGGAAACCGCCGTGTTCGTCAACCAGGTGAACGTGATGTTGTCGAGGATGTCGTCGCGCGTGAGGCCCTCGGACTGTCCGTCAAAGACGCGCGCGATGAGCGCATAGCTGCGCGCGTCGTGATCGAGGAAATACGCCGCGAGGCCGACGGGTGAATCCGCGATTCCGTACATCGTCTGCGGGCGCAATCCCAGCTGGTACCCGTATCCGATACCCTTTTGATAGACGAACTGCAAACGCTCGTAGGCGAGTTTCTCATCGGCTGAGAGACCCGATGGCGCCGGCGCGCCGGAAAAGGCCGCGTTGTTGATGTCGTCACGGAAACACGCCAGGCATGTTGGTGTGAATGCCGAGCAACTCCGGGGGCGCCTGCACGCCCATTTGTTCCGTGATGATCGCCCCCCAATCGCCGCCTTGCGCCACGAATTTCGTGTACCCGAGGCGCTTCATCAGCACGACCCAGGCACGGGCGATGTGGGCGGCAGTCCCAGCCGGTGGTGGTCGGTTTTCCTGAATATCCGTAGCCCGGTATCGACGGGATCACCAGGTGGAAGGCATCCGATGCATTGCCGCCGTGTGCGGTGGGATTGGTCAGCGGATCGATGATCTTCATCTGTTCGATGACCGAGCCGGGCCATCCGTGCGTCACGATCAGCGGCAACGCATTTTCATGCTTCGAGCGGACGTGAATGAAGTGGATGTCCAGCCCGTCGATCTCGGTGATGAACTGCGGCAGGGCGCTGAGCTTCGCCTCCACCTTCCGCCAGTCGTAATCTGTCGCCCAGTAGCGCGCGAGCTTCTGAATCGTCGCGAGCTGCACGCCTTGCGATGCATCCGTCACCGTTTCCCGTTCAGGCCACCTGGTCGCGTTGATGCGCCTGCGCAGTTCGGTGAGTTCCGCTTCCGGAACCTTCACCACCCGAAACGGACGAATGGCGGCCGTGTCTGTTGCCTGCTCGCTGCGTTGCTGTGTAGCACTGGGGGTCATGGTGTCCTCTCCTTCTGAGTGGTTTTAGCGCCGTCCTCATCCAGCGCATGAGACCAGACGCGCGGCGCGGGGTCTATTGGACGAAGGTATCGACGACACCTTCGTATCGGTGCCGGAACAGACTCGACGGAAGTGGTGTCGCCACACTGCTGTCGCGCAAGCGATAGCAGCGCGGAACGCGCTTGCACGCCTGGCGGCCTGAGACTATGCTCCGAGCAGCGCGTCAGGGCGCTTCCGTGTCCGCGGGAAGGACTGCGTCCCCCTGAGTAGATGCCACACCCGATCGCTTCGATGAACTCTTTTCTGCCCGAGTGAGCGGACACCGGGCGCCGGCTGACGCGAATGCGCAGCCACGAAAGGAGCTTCATCATGACTTCACGGAAACACCCTCCGACTCGCACGCTGCGCGACAAACCGGATCTGGCCCAACTCAAGCGCCAGGCGAAGGAACTGCTGCAGGCTTTTGCGGCCGGAGGAACCGACGCTGCGGCGGAGGTAAACGCCCACTACGCGGGCGCCAACCCGGCGAGCTTTGCGCTGCACGACGCCCAGCTTGTGCTTGCGCGATCCTACGGGTTCGACAGTTGGCCCAGGCTGAAGGCGTTCGTCGATGGCGTGACGGTCCGCGGACTCTGCGACGCCGTGTGCGCCGGTGACCTCGATGCCGTGAAGGCGATGCTGCTGGTGCGTCCTGAGCTGGTCCATCTCGATGTGTCGGAGGACGACGAGCATCGGGCCCTCCACCATGCGGTATTGCAACGACGGCCTGAGATCGTGCGCCTCCTGATACAGCACGGTGCGGACGCGCGCAAGGGCATCTGGCCCCACAGAGACGCGACGAGCCCGCTGAGGATTGCCACCGACCGTGGATACGCCGACATCGTCGCCATCATCCGGGACGAAGAGCGTCGCCACTCGCGGGTGTCCGCCCCAACGGCAGAGACTCCGGTGCCTGCGACTCTGGTGGACGCGTTTCAGCGCGGCGACGAAGAGGCGATGATCGCATCGCTCGACGCGCACCCATCTCTCATCAAGAGTTCAGACCCACAAGGCGGGATGACGGCGCTCCACTGGGCCTCGGCGAATCTGTGGGACCGCCTGGGCGCCTGGCTGATCGAGCGCGGGGCGGACGTCAGGGCGCGCAACACCAGGGGGCAGACACCGCTGGATCTCGTCGGGTGCGAACACGAGACCCGCTCACCTGACAGGCGCCGTCTGATCACGAAGATCGCGAGCCTGCTTCTAGAGCGGGGCGCGGAGCGAACACTCCGTTGGGCAATCGCAACAGGCGACGCGGAATGGCTGCGCACGCGTCACCGGGAAGGTGCGCTGGCGAGCCAGCACGGGCTCGTCACTCACGCAGTCAGATCAGAGCGACCGGACATTCTGACGCTGTTACTCGACCTCGGACTCGATCCTGATGACCGCGATCGCGTGAGTGGGCTCGAGGAGGTCGTGTACTCCTGGGGTGAGCCGCTCCGTCAATGCGCGATCCTGGGTCAGCCCGCGATGGCGGAGATCCTGCTGAACCGCGGAGCGAACGCCAATACGAACGTCTACGCCGCGAGCTCGGCGATGTACGAAGCGTACGCCAGGCAGGATCGAGCCATGGTGGAGTTGCTGGAACGTCACGGTGGATTCGTGGACGCGGGGACAGCCGGCTACCTCGGGCTGGCGGAGCGACTGAGGCGGATGTTCGACGACGAAGCCGCCGGCCGTTTGCAGGAAGGCATGGTGTCGCCTGGCAGCTCGGTCGCTGAGGGGCTCCTGTTCAGCGCAGCCACCACGGGCAATGTCGATCTCGTGCAGATGGCGCTCGATCATCTGGACTGGCCCCGAGGCGATGCGCGGTGGCAATGGAGGCTCATGCAGCCGTTCGGACGTCATCCAGAGGCTGAGCGCGGCCGTTATCTGACGTGCTTCAAAATGATCCTGGAGCGATCCGGCGCTGATCTTCCGCACCGCTTCAAACGATCTCTCTTACACGATGTGGCGGCCGACTGGCCGCGATCGGCGCCCATGGGACCTGCAGAGCGCATCGGTTTCGCCACGATTCTTCTGGACGCCGGCGCGAGGCTCGAGACGCGCGATGACGTGCTCATGAGCACGCCGCTCGGATGGGCGTGCCGCTGGGGTCGAGTGGAGCTGGTGACCCTTCTGTTACAGCGTGGCGCGGATCCGGTCGAGGCCGATGCCGAGTCGTGGGCGACGCCGCTGGCGTGGGCGGAAAAGATGAAACACGGTGCGGTGCTCTCGGTACTGCGTGAGCACGCGCACGCTCAGTCCTGACTGGTCGCTGTTACTCGTCTCTCAACGCGGCGAGCGGGTCGATGCGAACGGCGCGGCGAGCGGGCATGTACCCGGCGGCGAGAGCAATCAGTACGACCGCTACCGCCGCAGTCGATATCGCGAAGGGACCTGCACCGGTCGAGCCGAACAGAAACGTGCGGTACACCGCCGTGGACAGGAGTGCGAGCGGAATACCCAGCGCGAGACCCCCGAGCGCTATTTGAAGCGAGTGCCTGAGCACCGACGAGATGACCTGTCTCGAGGAGGCTCCCAGGGCCATGCGGATTGCGAGCTCACGCCTCCGTCGCGTGACCGCGTAGTTCACGACGCCGTAGACGCCGACGATGGCCAGTAAGGTACCCAACAGGCTCAGCCCGCCTGCCAGCGTCGCAACGAGACGCTCCTGGCCGAGCGACTCGTCAATCCGTCGGCGCATTGTCTGAACGTTGAATACGGGCAATGTCGGGGCGAGCGCATGAACCTCGCGCTCGATGATCGGGACGAGAGCCGTGGGATTCCCGGTTGTGCTGACGTGAAGCATCATCAGGCTGCGGAACGCCTGCGCATGAGGACGGTACACGGTACGCCGCGGTTCTTCTCGAAGATTCAGGTACTTCGCGTCATCGACGACACCGACGACTTCCATCTCCGCGGGACCCGTCCGGCCCTGCCCGATCCGTTGGCCGACAGGCTCGGTGTCTCCGAAGAAGTACCGCGCGGCCGTTTCGTTGACGATCGCCACCCCGGGAGAGCTAGAGGCGTCCACCGGCGTGAAATCACGGCCGCGGCGGACGGAGAGTCCTACCGCCTCGAAGTAGCCGGCCGTGACGAAGTTGATGTAGACCGTGGGGTCGACTCCGGGCGGCAGCACGCGTCCAGCAGCGTGCATGGGCGTGTTCATGAAGCGCGTGCCGGGCGCCATCACGCCGCTCAGCGATCCATAGCTGGCCAGACCTGCCGCGCGCACGGCGGGTTGCGCGCGGATCTCTGTCAGCAGTCTGTTGTAAAAAATTCGCGCTCGCTCCTCAGAAAAACCGCTCCTGACCGGATCCAACCCGGCGAGCAGGACCCGTTCCTGCTGGAAGCCCGTCTCCCGGGATCGAAGGGTGTGCAGCGTTCGCGCGAACAGGACCGAGGCGATCACCAGGACGAGGGACAGCGCTATTTGCAGCGCACTGAGCAGGCTCTGGCCGTCAAACCGGCTGACCGGGAGGCCGTCCACGGTGTCCCTTCTGAGCGCCTGGTTCAAATCGAGGCGGGCCGCGATCCGTGATGGGACCAGGCCGAACGCGAGGCCGGCGAGCGTCACGACACCGGTTGTGAACAGAAATGCGCGAGCGTTCGGGGAGAACTGCCATGCCGCCACGCTGCCTGTCAGGAAGGACAGCAGTCCGCGTCCCATGATGACCGCGGCGAACCAGCCCAGGACGCCTCCAGTGAAGGTCAGGAGGAGACACTCGGTGACGAGCTGGCGGGTCAGCCGCATTCGCGTCGCTCCCTGGGAGAGGCGAATCGCGATCTCGCGCTGCCGCGCGATGCCACGGGCCAGGAGCAGATTCGCGATATTGGCGCAGGCGATGATCACCAGGATGGCGACGGCCGACAACAGAATGACAAGCGGCTGACCGTACTGGCCACGCAGCAGCGAGAGCCCTCGCCCTGCCGGCACGAGACGAAGCGCGGATTGCTGCGGCGGCGCGGCGACATCGGCCGCCTTCGCCGTGCGCGCTATCCATTGCCGGTACGCGGCACTCAGCGCGGTCTCGATCGGAACCTTCGACGCGTCAGGCGGGACTCGCAGGGTCAACTCGACATAGTTGCTGTTGCTCGAAGGCTTTGGATCGCCGGCCACCTGCGAGGTCATGCTCAGCGGAATCCAGAGGTCGGGGGCAAAGCCCGCCCGTGTGCCGAAGAACCCTTTGGCCGCGACGCCGATGACTGTGTACGAATTTCCATTCAGCCTTACTGTCTGTCCAACCACATCGATGCGGCTGCCGAACGACTGACGCCAGGCGGCATCACTCAGGACAACGACGGGATGAGCGCCGACGACCCGGTCGTCGTCATCAGAGATCGTGCGTCCCATGCTGGCCGAGACTCCGAGAACCCGGAAGTAGTTGCCGGAGACCAGTTCGGCACGCAACCGCTCAGCCGATCCCCCGCCGCTCAGGTGCACGCCTGACGAGACCACGGTGCTCGACGCGAACAGAAGGCGGAACACGGGGTCCGTCCCGGTCACGTGGTTGTAGAACTCACGTGAGAAATAGAGAGGGCTGAGGTCGAGATTTGCGGCGGCTGCCGGGCCCACCGCGTGAAGCTCCCGTGGAGCCCGAACGGGCAGCGGTCGCAGGAGCAGGACGTCGAAGAAGGTAAAGACGGCCGTCGCGGCGCCTATGCTCAACGTCAGCGACGTCACGACGGCCATGCTGAGGCCGGGAGTGCCGCGCCACAGTCGGACGGCATGCCGCAGATCCTGCCCAAAGCTGCTGAGGAAAGATGGCACGGCGCTCGTCCTTTCACCTCGCTCGGAACCAGCTCCGATACGTCAGCTCTGAAGAAGCTGGATGGCGCTTTAGACGAGAAAACGGCAATGCACGTTGATGTCGATGGACTCCCGAGTCAGCTGCACACCGGCAGGCAGATCATCAATCGCCAATGCGCCTGACACAGGCGATGTACGCGTCGAACAGCACGTCGAAGGTCTCGTCCACGAGTATCGCCTCGAGCGTGGCCCGACACCAATCCTCGATCTCCGCCTCCCGTGCGCCGCGCGAGATGGCCAGTTCCACGTTCGTTTCAGTCATCGCGTACCTCAGGTACCAGCTGAAGGTCATGCTGACCCCGACCTCCATCTCTTCGTACGTCTCGAGCCGCAGCCCCGACGAGCCGTAGGCCAGGCTTCTCGGATCGAGATGATAGCCGGGCGGCGAAGGATACCGCCGCTCGAACGTGTCGTACCACCCGTCCAGCCTGTCGCTGTCGCGAAGACGCCGGCCCGCGGAGAAGTCGTAGATCGCCAGCACACCGCCGGGCGCCAGGACTCTCGCCGCCTCGGGGAGAAACAGACGACGGTCTGTGTAGTTGAGGGAGCCGGCAGCCGTCAGCAGATTGAACGTGCCGTCCCGGAAGGGCAACCTCTCGGCCTGGCCGACCAGAAACCGCGCGCGGGGAGCGACGACCCCGCAGTGCGCGAGCATGGCCGCCACAGGCTCGAGGCCGACAACCATCCCGGCGAGATGCGCGATCGCGGCCGTCGAAAGTCCCGCGCCACAGCCGACGTCGAGGGCGCGTTCAACCGCCACGCCCATCCCGGGGTACGTCTCGAGCTTCTGAACGATGGAGCGGTGAACCGGAGGCCGCCCGTACGCGTAACCCGCGGCCAGACGCTGGCTGTTGTAGATACCGGTCATGACGGCGTGAGATGCCGTGCGATCGACTAACCGATACAGAACACGTGGGTGTCCGTGCGGATGAAGATCTGACCGTTGGCCGCCGCCGGCGATGCAACCGCCCGTTCGCCGATCGCATTGCGCCCGACGATCTGGGGCGCCTTGCCGGCTTTGACGACGATCGTGTCGCCGTTCTCGCTGACGAAGTACACGTGGCCGCCGCCGGCAATGGGCGACGCGGAAAAGACACCCTCGACGCGTTCCTGCCAGATCCGCTTCCCGGTGGCGGCATCGATGGCGGTCAGCACGCCGACGTCGTTGGCCATGTAGACGACGCCGTCGTAATACAGCAGCGACGATACGTAGGGGGCTCCCGTAGGAACGCGCCAGACCGTGTGCGTGGCGGTGATGTCGCCACGGCCACCCGAACGGAGCGCCATGTAGGGACCGCTGCGATAGCCGCGGCTCGCGTAGATGACGCCGTCATGCGCGACCGGGGATGGGATTGGAAAGCGATTCGACTCTCCCGTGTGCCACAGGAACTGACCGGTGCGCACGTCATACGCGTCGATCCGCTCGCTGGAATTGACGATCAGCTCGGCGCCCGTCGAGGCTTCCACGACGAGTGGCGTGCTGTACGACGAGCGGCCCTTGCCTCGATCGGCCTTCCACCGTTCCTTGCCTGTCTGCTTGTCGAGCGCGAGCAGGGAAGACGAGGTCGCGTGATCGCAGAGGAGGATCAACAGGTCCCCATGCACCACCGGCGAGCTGCCGTGGCCCCACGTGATGTCGAAGGGTCCCACGTCCTTCCCGAGATGCCGTTGCCAGGCGACCTTCCCGTCCCGTGTCAGCGCCACGATCTGGCCGGTGCCGAACCAGGCATAGACGAGCGTGCCGTCGGTCACCGGGCTGGGGCTGGCGAGATTGTGCTTGTCATGCACGGGCGTAAGGGCCCCCTCGGCTTCGAACCGATGTTCCCAGAGCCGCTTGCCGCCGGCCCGGGCGAAGGCCTCGACGATGAAAAACGTCCGGCCGTCGTCGGCGCCTGGCGCGGTGGGCGGTTGAATGGCGCGTTCCCCCTGCGCAGAGGCGTCGGCGCCCTGGACGAGTCGAGGATGGTTCCCCTCGCGACGCACGCCCGAGCCGACCTGCGAGGTGACGAACACGCGATCGCCGCTCACAATCGGCGTGGAGACGCCTGCGCCGGCGATCGGGGCCTTCCACGCGACACCCTCCGACGGGCCCCATCGAACGGGAAGCTTCGGATCCGATGTGACGCCGCTCGCGCCGGGACCGCGCCAGTGCGGCCAGTCCGCCGCCTGCAGGGACACGCCGGCCATGCGGGCCGCTACGGCTATGCCGGCCAGCAACATCAGGGACGTGAGGCGCCGGGATCGAGTCTTCATGGCCGGAGATCCTACATCAGATCACGATACAGCCGGGACTCGGGATTCGGGATTCGGGACTCGGGACTCGGGGCTCGGGGCTCGAGGCTCGGGGTCCGGGACTCGGGACTCGCCCGCCTCCGCTCGGGGGGAATCAATGCCGAGCTGCGGCGCGGCCGCGCCGTAGCCGCTTCGCGGCGTAGGCGGGGGACTCGGGGACTGGGTTTCCGCACACAGGGAGACGGCAGCGGCGAGGAGGTCTACCTGCGGCCGCACAAAACCGGCCTGGATGACGCGCAGCAATACGCGCCGATATTGAACGGCATGGCACCCTGGCAGATCTACAACGGCCCGGGCTTCACGCGAGCCGTCGACATTCCGAGAGGTGCCTGGTTTCATGTGCGCCTCGAGATCACCGGCGCGCAGGCCAAACTGTACGTCAACGATATGCGCGAGCCCTCGCTCGTCATGAACGATCTGAAAAGCGGAGTTCGGAAAGGTGGCATTCGCCTGGAAGGCACGTACTTCTCGAATTTCGAAGTACGCGAAACGCCACCCGTCGCCTGGGAGCGTCACGAGCCCGCCATGCCGGCGTCAACCATCACCAAGTGGAGCCTGTCCCCGAGTCTGGATGGCGCCGATCGTGATCTCGAGCGACCGCTGTCGCAGTCGGAAGCGGGCGCGATGAAGTGGCAGGACATCACGGCTGAACCCCCTGGATTCGTCGTCATCGATCGGTACCGGCGGAACCCGAACTTCTTTCCCACATTTGCCAGAGACTTCTCAAAACGCCTCGAGCGGCAAAAAGGCATGCAGGTGGTTTACGCGCGCACCACGATCGTGTCCGATCGGGATCAACTCAGGAAGCTCAATGTCGGTTATAGCGACGATGTCAGCGTCTTTCTGAACGGCGGGATTCACTACCGCGGCAGAAGTGCCCAGCGCTTCCGCGACCCGGGCTTCCTCGGCATCGTCAACCCGGATAACGACGCAGTCTATTTGCCGCTCAAAAAAGGACGCAACGAATTGATGCTGGCCGTGAGCGAACTGACAGGCGGCTGGGGGTTCATCTGCCGCTTCGATGACATGGACGGCGTGCACTGACCGGTCATTTCGAGCGTCACCCACGTCAGAGCTTTTGTTCGGCCGCGCGTACGAGGGCGCCTTCGAGCTTCTCCCGCTGGAGGGGTTTTGTCAGGTAGTCATCCATCCCGGCCGCCAGGCATTCGTCCCGGTCTTCGTCGAACGCGTGCGCCGTCAGTGCGACGATTCTCGGCCGGCGTCCAGGCGGGTGTTCGCTCGCAATCTGCCGCATCGCCCCGAAGCCGTCGAGTTCCGGCATACCCAGATCCATGAACACCACATCGTACGGCAGCCGTCGAACGGCTTCGACCGCCTCACGTCCATTGGCCGCGAGGTCTGCACGGTATCCCAGGCGTTCGAGCATCGCCAGCGCGACACGCTGGTTCACGACGTTGTCCTCGGCGACCAGGATTCGAAGCGGGTGTCGATCGCCCATGCGAGCGCCGGCCGCGCCGGGAACGGGAGCGTGCACCGGCGTCGAGCCCGGCGCCAGCGCTGCCATCAACGCATCGTAGAGCCGCCGTGCCTTGACGGGTTTGGTCAGTGAGGCGGCAAAGATCTCAGCGCGCTCCAGGCTCCGGCCGGTCAGTGATGAGAGCGCAATCATCGGCGGGGCGGCGTGGCCGAGCGTCGTGTGGATCGCGCTGGCAAGCGCGAGCCCGCCCGTGTCGGAGACCTGCATGTCCAGGATGGCAACGTCGAAGCGCTGGCCCTGGGCGATCGACGCCATCGCCTCGCCGCCGGACGCCGTCGTGGACGCCATGAGGCCCCAGGCCTCGGTCTGTCTCTGAAGAGACTGCCGGCTCGCGGCGTGGTCATCGACGATCAGCACTCGCTTCCCCTGCACCTGCGGCTGAAGCCCCTCGGGCAGCCGACCGCGACGCGCGGCCATCTCGGATACCGCGTGTGGCGCTCCGGCAGGCGCCTGGATGGTGAACGAGAAGCGCGTGCCCTGTCCTGACTCGCTCTCCACCCAGATCCGGCCACCCAGCGCCTCCGCCAGGCGGCGTGAAATCGCGAGACCGAGCCCCGTCCCGCCGTACTTTCGTGTCGTCGACGCATCCACCTGGCTGAACGACTGGAACAGCCGGTCGATCCGGTCGGCGGGAATGCCGATGCCCGTGTCTTCAACCGTGAATCGAACTTCGAAGAGGTCCGACGCGGGTTGAGGCGTGGCGACGGCGGTGACGGTGACGCCGCCCGTATCCGTGAACTTGATGGCATTGCTGAGGAGATTGACGAGAATCTGCCGGACGCGGGTACTGTCACTCACGAGCACACTCGGGAGCACGGCGTCGATCAGATAGATGAGCGTCAGGCCTTTGACAAATGCCTGGGGTGCGACCAGTTCAAGCGCGTCCTCGATACAGGCCTGCGGATCGAACGGCTGCAGATCGAGATCCAGCTTGCCTGCGTCAATTTTCGAGAAATCCAGGATGTCATTGATAATCGTCAGCAGGCCGTCCCCGCTCGCCCTGATCATCTCGACACATTCCCGTTGCTCGGCGCTCAGTCTGGTGTCGAGCAACAGGCTCGTCATCCCCATGACGCCATTCATGGGCGTCCGGATCTCGTGACTCATGCTCGCGAGGAACGTGCTCTTCGCCTGCATCGCCGCGTCGGCAGCCTGCTTGGCCGATGCAAGCTCACGGTTGGTCGCTCCCATCTCATCGCGCAGTCTGGTGACGTATCCACCCATCAACGCGAACCAGGGTAAGGTGACCGCCAGCACGATGAGCTCCAGGAGCTCGTCCGCCGCTTCAACAGTCTCCGGCTTGAACGCATACAGGCAGATGATCATGACGCCGTAGCCGAGAATCGCCGTGGCGGCGAGCATCAGCAGCTGGCGAATGCGCAGCCTGAACACGCCGAACAGGAACGCGACCAGGTAGATGAGGGTCAACGCGCCGCGGCCCCGGTCCGCGTAGTACAGGATGTACGCCATGCTGAGGACCGAGGTGTACAACTGGGGCGTGGTCAGACTGGGATCGCGCAGCTTGAGATTGAGGCCTGTCCGGATGGCGATGTAGAAGATGGCGATCAGGAAGAGGATCAGGGCCGTGCCTCGGACGAAGCCGGTCCACTCGAGCCCACCGAGCACGTACGCCACGGAGAGCAGCACGACGACCATCATCGACGTCGCGGCCGCCATCATGTAGCGGCGCAATCGCAACGCCTGCCTGTCGTCCCCCGTCGGAATCAGAACTGTGCGGACGAAGGTTTGCCAGCGGCCGCGGAGCGCATTGGCGCTGCTGGTGGCCAGGTCGCCGCGAAGGGCATCCTGCGGCATTCATTGAGGATAAGGCAGATTGCCCCCCGCGCGGTCTGGAGGGTTTGAAACACCAGTCACGCGTCGTCTGTGTATGTTTGGGCCCTGGGCCGTCAAGCGCCGTGGGGGGTAGTGGCCTGGCCGGCAGCGTGTGGAATCATTGATGTATGACTACGAACCAGACATCGGATCCACTCTACAGCTGGGCGCAAGCTATCTACGCCCTGCACGCCTTCAGCCTGCTGACGGGAATCCTCGGCGCCGCGACAGTTGTCGGCGCATTCCTCACCGGGTGGCCCTCCATCATTGCGGTGATCGTGAACTATGTGAAGCGCGCCGAAGTGCGCGGCACGTGGCTCGAATCGCACTTCCGATGGCAGATTCGGACATTCTGGTATGGGCTGCTGTGGGTGGTCCTTTGCGTCCTGTTCGTGGTGCTGACGTTCGGCATCGGCATTGTCATCGCGTGGCTGCCGCTCGCGATCGTCGGAATCTGGTTCGTATACCGCATCGCCCGTGGCTGGCTGGCCCTGAGGGACGGGCGTCAGATGTACACGTGATCCCGCGCGCCCTTCTGGTGATCGGGCTGACTTCTCTTCACGCCAGCAGGGCCTTGACCACCTCGCCGTGGACGTCAGTCAGACGGAAGCGCCGTCCCTGGTGCAGATACGTCAAGCGCTCGTGATCCACTCCCAGAAGATGGAGCATCGTTGCCTGAAAGTCGTGCACGTGGACGCCGCCCTCGGTGACGTTGTAGCTGAACTCGTCGGTCGCGCCGTGGACCAGGCCGGCCTTCACGCCACCGCCAGCCATCCAGACGGTGAAGCAGCGAGGATGGTGGTCCCGTCCGTAGTTGGTCTCTGTCAGCTTGCCCTGCGAATAACTCGTGCGGCCGAACTCTCCACCCCAGACGACGAGGGTGTCGTCGAGCATGCCGCGCTGCTTCAGGTCCATGATGAGCGCCGCGCTCGCCTGATCGGTCTCCTCGCACTGTTTGCGGATGTTCCGCGGCAGGTTGTCGTGCTGGTCCCAGCCCTGATGATAGAGCTGGATGAACTTCACGCCCTGTTCGGCGAGTCGGCGCGCGAGCAGACAGTTGGCGGCAAACGTCCCGGGCGTGCTCGCGTCCTTTCCGTACATCGCGAGCGTTTCGGGTGTCTCGCTCGAGATATCCATCACGCCGGGAACGCTCGCCTGCATGCGGTACGACATCTGGTACTGCGCGATGCGCCCGTCCACCTCCGTGTCGCCAAGCCGCTCGGCGGCGTGCGCGTGCAGCTCCGCGAGCCGGTCGAGCACCAGCCGGCGGCTCTCGCGCGTCACCCCGTCGGGATTCGTGAGGTACAACACGGCGTCCTTGCCGCTGCGGAACTGCACCCCCTGGTGGCGTGATGGAAGGAACCCGCTGCCCCACAGCCGGGAATACAGGGGCTGATCCACTTTGCCTGGTGTGATGAGGACGACGAACGCCGGAAGGTTCTCGTTGTCGCTGCCGAGACCGTAGTGAATCCACGATCCCATGCTCGGGCGGCCGGCGATTTGCGAGCCGGTCTGGAAGAACGTAATCGCCGGGTCGTGATTGATCGCATCCGTGAACATGGAGCGGACGATGCACAGGTCGTCGACGACTTTGGCTGTCTGCGGCAGCAGGTCGGACACCCACGTGCCATTGCTGCCGTGCCGGCCGAATCCAAACTGCGAGCCCGCGAGCGGCAGCGACGACTGGTTCCCCGACATCCCGGTGAGCCGCTGCCCCTGCCGCACGGAATCCGGCAGCTGCTCGCCGTTGCGCTCCGTCAGCACGGGCTTGTAGTCGAACGTCTCGATCTGCGACGGTCCACCGGCCATGAACAGGTAAATCACGCGCTTCGCCCTGGCCGCGTGGTGAAGCTGGCCGCCGAGGATGCCGCGATCCTGGGCCGCGGCGGATGGGGAAGCGGCGAACAGGCGAGCGGGGTTGACGAGGTTGGCGAGCGCGATTCCGCCCAGCCCCATGCCGAACCGGTTGAGCACGCTGCGCCGCGACATGCCGGCCGCCGGGAGCGCGCCGGCGCATTGCCGGCAGGGTCTCTCGATGCTCATCGAATCACCACGAATTCATCGTAGTTCATGATCGCGTTCACGACGGTCGTCATCGCCGCGAAGTCGGCGCGTGGCAGGGTCTCGTCCGATTTCGACTCGCCGACCGCGAGCAGCTTCGCAGCCTCGCCGCTGTTCCTGCCGAAGAGATCTCTCTGCTCGGCGAAGAGCCGCGCGAGGATGCCCGACTCCGTCTCGTCTGGCGCCCGGCCGATCAACGCACGGAATGCCCCGCGGTTTCGTGCGGCCTCGTCGTTCCGGAAATGTGTCAACAGCTGCGCGGCGAGCACGCGCGCGGCTTCGACGAACTGCGGGTCGTTGAGCAGCACCAGCGACTGGAGCGGGGTGGCGGTCACGTCGCGCCTGGCCGTGCAGACCTCACGCGACACCGCATCGAACGTGGCCATCGACGGCGGCGGCGAGGTGCGCCGCCAGAACGTGTACACGCTCCGGCGATAGAGGGCGTCTCCCGTGTCCTGCTTGTACGTCTTTCCGGTGCCGGATTGCTCCCAGAGGCCCGCGGGCTGATACGGCTTGACGCTCGGGCCGCCGATCGCGCGATTCAGCAAACCACTGGCGGCGAGCGCGCTGTCGCGGATCTGCTCGGCCATCAACCGGGTCCTTGGCCCCCGGGCCAGCAGCTCGTTGTCGGGGTCGCGGTGTGCGCTTCCTCCCGCACCCTGAGACGACTGCCGGAATGTCTCCGAGGTGACGATGAGCCTGTGCAGCGCTTTCACGTCCCAGCCGTCGTCCATGAAGCGGCCGGCGAGCCAGTCGAGCAACTCCGGATGCGAGGGCAGCTTGCCCTGGCTTCCGAAATCCTCCTGTGTCGCGACCAGGCCGCGGCCGAAGTGCATGCGCCAGATGCGATTCACGACGACGCGCGCGGCGAGCGGGTTCGTGCGGTCTGTCAACCAGCGCGCCAGCCCGAGCCGGTTGCGCGGCTGATTCCTGGGGAACGGAGGCAGGCTGGCCGGCGTATCGCGCGGGACGATCTCCTGCTGGCGCGTCGTACGCGCCGCGCTTGAGGCGATGTGCCGGGCGCGGGTGCCGCATTTCCGCCATCACCATGATCTCCGGGACGTCGGAGACGAGCGTGTCCTCCTCCGCGCGCAGGCGCCTGAGCTCGGCAGCCGCGGAGATGTATGGCTGATGCTCCCGCACGAGGAAGTGCTCGAATGCGGCGGGATCACGGGGGTCGCGTCGCACCGCGGCGACGACCTCCGCTGCGGTCAGGCATGTGTCGAACACTTGCAGGTCGTCGATCAAGCCGTCCTTGAAGCCGCTGTCGCGGAAGCGGGCGCCGATCGCGAACGGATGCTTCTCCGAGGCGCGATCTCCCACCGCCGGTCCGTAGCCGATGTCCTTGTACAAACGATCGCGCACGACGCTGGTCTCGAGTCTCTTGCCGTCGAGATAGAGGCGGATGCCCGCCGCGCGGCTCGACCCGTCGTAGGTCACGACCAGGCGCGACCACGTGTTGATGGGCAAGGGTTGCCTCGCTCGCACGGCGATCGCGTTGCCCGGCCAGAAATGAATGAGGCCGAAGAACGGACGCCCGCGATCGAGGGTGAGCTCGAAGCCCCGACTGCCGGCGTCCGACCACGCGCGCGACTGGTGCACGACGATCGCGCGATCCTGCCTGGCCGTCGGCTTCAGGCGGAGACTCAGTGAGAACGGGTCGGTCCTGGAAAATTCGCGCACGCCGGGATGAACGACCTGATTGTCACCGCTGAACTTCAGCGCGGCGGTCGAGCCCTCGTGTACCAGCACCGGCCCGTCCTGCAGCTGCGCTTTCACGGTCGCGACGCGGTCCGGCGTCGTCTCGCCGTCCACCGCGTCGAGCTCGAGATGGGCGATCGGCTCGGGACGGCTGAGATCGCGGCCTGCGATCCGGCGCGCTGCCGGCGCCCGGCGCTCGAGATTCGGACGGACGGCGAACACCGGCGCCGTCTTCAGCCAGGCGTTGAACGCCGGGCGTGCAGATCGGGAGACGGCCTCGAGGCTGGCTTCGGCCGCGGCGATACGCGCTGTCAGGAGCGCGTGCTGCGTCTCCTTCTCAGGCGTCCAGAGCAGCAGGGAAGGCGACGGTGTTGCGTTCGTGAAATGCGAGTACAGGCCCGACTCGTCGATGTTGTTGAAAAAGGCGAACATCGAATAGTAGTCGCGCTGCGTGATGGGATCGAACTTGTGGTCGTGGCAGCGCGCGCACTCCATCGTCAGGCCGAGCATCGCGGTGCTGAACGTGTTCACGCGATCGACGACGTACTCCGTGCGGAACTCCTCTTCGATGCTGCCGCCCTCGTTGGTCTGCCGGTGCAATCGATTGAAGGCGGTCGCGATGCGCTGCTCGCGCGTCGCATTCGGCAGGAGATCGCCGGCCAGCTGCCAGGTCAGGAACTGATCGTAGGGCAGGTTGCGGTTGAACGCGTCGATGACCCAGTCGCGATAGGCGGACATGTCGCGGTCCACGTCGGCCTGGTAGCCATACGTGTCCGCGTAGCGCGCGAGATCGAGCCAGTCCATGGCCATCCGCTCGCCGTAGGCGGGAGACGCCAGGTACTGTTCGACGACGCGAGAATAGGCGTCAGGGGATCGATCGGCCAGGAATGCATCCAGGTCGGCGGGCGCCGGCGGCAGGCCCGTCAGATTGAACGCGAGGCGGCGGAGGGCAATGTCTGGTGACGCCTGCGGCGCGGGCGTGAGTCCTTCGGCTTCGAGCCGCCTGCGCACGAACGCGTCGATCGGGTTCGCCGGAGCCGTGGCGTCACCGAGCCTCGGCACGCCGACCGCCCGGACCGGCGCGAGCGACCAATGCGGCCGGTAGTCAGCCCCCTCGAGCACCCAGCGCTTGAGCAGCGCCTTGTCGGCCGCCGACAGCGTCAAATGCGACTCGGGCGGCGGCATCCTGTCGTCTTCGTCGTCCGTGAAGATGCGGCGGATCAGCTCGCTCTTCTCAGGGTCGCGCGGCTTGACGACCGCCCAGCCTTTCCCGACGTCTTCCAGCTTCTTCAGCATCCCTTCGCGCTTGTCGAGGCGGAGCTTCGCCTTCCGCTTGCCGGCATCGGGCCCGTGGCAGCGGAAGCATCGATCCGAGAGCAACGGGCGAATCTGATAGCTGAAATCGATGGGGCGGGTGTCCGCTGCGCCCGGTTCCACTCCAGCGCGCACCGAACGCGCGTCTGGGGCCCCGGCCTCCACCCCACCGCGCGTAGAACGCGCGTCGGGGACCCCGGCCTCCACCCCACCGCGCGTAGAACGCGCGTCGGGGACCCCGGCCTGACCGGCAGCGGGGGCTCCGGTCAGCCCGACTGTCGCGCAGGCGAGCACAGCCCACAGGCAAGAACGCAGGGCCCTCATCGGTGCATTCTCGAATGCGCCCGGATCCCTGTCAACCGTGCCACGCGCCGCAGCGATCGAGAGGGTGTAACGCTACTTCCCGGCAAGCCGACGCACCGCCAGCGGCCTGGCGAAGGCAGCCTGCACCGAGTGATCCGACAACGACATGATCTTCTCGTAAAGCTCGCGCGCTCTTGCCTGATCCTTCTTCTGTTCGTATGCCTGCGCGAGCAGGCTCAGGATGAAGGGGTCGTCCTGATTGGCCTTCGACAGGTCCGCAATGGCGGCGTCGTAATCGCGCTGGTAGAACGCCACGTACCCCGCGACGTAGGGGTACTGGATCGTCTGCGACTCTTCGAGCGTGCCGCGGCCGACGATGGCGCGAACCTGATCGGCGTGCTTACGCGCCGCGTCGGGCTGACCGCGCCTGGCGGCGATCCTTGCCTGAGCGTGGTGCCAGCGCATCTCTGCGAGATCTTTTTGGCCGGGCGTGATCGCGTCGCCCTTCGTCGCGATCTCATATCCCGTCCGGTACCACTTCTCGGCGTTCGCGACGTCCCCTGTTTCCAGGTACACGCGTCCGAGCGCGTTCGCGATACCGCCGGCCGACTCTGGTGCGCCCGCCTTGATTTGCCGGTCGAATATCCTCTGGTAGTACGTCGCCGCTTCGCTGGCGCGCCCTTCGAACGCGTACGACACCGCCATCGTTGAAAGCGCCTGGTTCATTTCCTGATCCGAGGCGGCGTCAATGGCGTTTTGAAGGTGGCGTCGGGCTTCGTCGTATCGGCCATCGATGTCGAGCACCCGGCCGATCCCCAGCTGGGCGCCGACGTGCCGGGGATCCTTGTCGAGAATCCGGCGGTACTCCGCGACGGCGTCGCTGCGCCGGCCGTCGTTTTCGAGCTTCTGGGCCTGTTCGAGGAGTCCGGCGAGGTTGGTCCCGCCGGTCTGCTGCGCGGATGCGGCCGCCGCCAACATCGCCGTCAGGAGTGTGAGCGCCGCTGTTCGCTGTTTCATGTCCATGCATTCTACCGCCGCCACCCGGCTCTACTCATCAGCTGCCGGCGGCCACCGGGGGGAGGATCAGGCGCTCGACGAGCTCGAATATCTGCCGGCGATGGTCGCGGCGCTCGTCGTCCACCGCCGTGGACGACGTGGTCACGACGACGAGGCCGAGATCGCGGAAGACCATGATGTACTGGCCGCCGTAGCCCCACGCGAAACAGCCCTGCCGTCCGGCGAAATCGCGCATCCACCATCCATATCCGTAGGTCTGATCCGGGTTGAACCGTGAACGGCCGCGCGGCGTGCACGAGGCGTCAACCCATGAGGCCGGCACGATCTGACGATCTCCGGCGCGCCCTCGATTCAGATAGAGCTGGCCGATGGTCATCATCTGCCGGGGCGTCATGAGCATGTCATTCCCGCCGAAGAAGATGCCCTGAGGATCCCTCGGCCACCGGCTGAAGGTGAGCCCGAGCGGCCGCCCGAGACTCTGCTGCAGGAACGCCCACGTGCTTTCCCGGGTCGCGCTCGACAGGATCGCAGAGAGCAGGTGCGTGTTCCCCGTGCTGTACTCCATCTCCGTCCCGGGTTCGCTGACGAGCGGCTGATCGAGGACGTAATTGACCCAGTTCGGGCTGCGCACCCAGGCGCCGTAGTTGTCGAAGCTCGTGGACTCCAGTCCCGCCCGCATCGTCAACAGATCCTCGACGGTGATGCGCGCCTTGCGAGGATCGCGATCCTTCGTCAGCCTGGGGAAGAAGGGCGCGATCGGCTGGTTGACGCTCTCGAGAATGCGGCGGTCAATCGCGATGCCGACGAGGGTCGAGATGATGCTCTTCGAGACAGACTTGACGTTGGTGAGGCGTGCGGGTCCAGCCCCTTTCGCGTAGTACTCGAACACGAGGCTGCCGTGCCGGCTGACGAGCAGGCTCTGCAGCCGGGGCAGCCGGGCGGCGGCCGCGCGGATCGCTTCGTTTGCGACGGGCTGGGGTTCGCGCGGCTGCGCGCCAAGCGCCGAGCACACGAGCAGCAGCGGGACACAGAGGAGGAGGCGTGGGGTGATGTACCGTCGCTGCTCGCCGTTCTCGTGTCTACCACTCACGGTACACGTGCCGCCGAATCCGGCTTCACGTTCTGGTTGACGCGGAAGAAGTTCGTCGGGTCGTACTTGCTCTTCACCTCGACCAGGCGCGCGTAGTTCGATCCGAAGGCCGCTCTGATGGTGTCGTCGGTCTCTTCGCCGAGGAAGTTCAGAAGGTAGTCGCCGCTGCGGAACGGGGTCATGGCATCGGCGAAGTCGCGGGTCCACTCGATGTGCCGCCTGGATTCGGCGGGGTCGCCCCACTGCGTCAGAATGGCCATGTCGTACTGGCCATGGCGCTGCGCGAACGCCGCCTCACTCTTCCCCACGCGGCTCGCCGCGCCGCCGTACTGCTCAATCAGCACCGCCGTCATCGGGGAGGTGGCCTGGTTCGCATGGCTGACGATCACCCGGATCGCTTCGTCGCTCAACTCTTGCAGGAAGGTGGACTTCCAGTAGTTCTGGTTGCCGTCCGGGACCGCACCGTCGAGCAGCGTCTGCATTACCGGAAACGGCATGGGCTGTATCGCGTCCACGAGCGGAGCACCGAACGACCGCAGGGGCGCCAGGAGTTTCTCCCCCTCCGCAACGTCGCCGCTGTAACAGACCGCGACTGCCGCGACCGGCTGGCCGTCCGGCGTGTGCATCAGCGCCGCATAGGCGGCGAGCTCGTCAGGCGCGGAGGCCGTGAACGATCGGTAGAACCTCAACAGATCCGTTGCGGAATCCCGGGGATGGATGATCAATCCACCCAGGACGTGGGAGACCGGATGCAGGCGGTATTCGAACGAGGTGACGACGCCGAAATTCCCCCCGCCACCGCGGAGTGCCCAGAAGAGATCCTGGTGCTCGTCGGCCGTGGCACGCAGCACTTCCCCCTCCGCCGTCACCAGTTCGAAGGACACCACGTTATCGCAGGTGAGGCCGTGCTTCCTTGCGAGCCAGCCCACACCTCCTCCGAGCGTCAGGCCTGCGACACCCGTCTTCGAAACCACGCCCGTCGGCACAGCCAATCCGAAAACGTGCGTCTCGCGATCCAGTTCGCCAAGCAACACGCCGGGCTGGACGCGGGCGCGGCGTGCGACGGGATCGACGTGAATGCCTTTCATGCGTGACAGGTCGATGACGACCCCGCCGTCGCACAGGGCGCGGCCGCCCACGTTGTGACCGCCGCCGCGTATCGCCACGAGCAACCCGTGTTCACGCGCGAAGCGTACCGCGACGATGACGTCGGCGAGGCCAGAGCAGCGAACGATCAGCCCGGGCCGCTTGTCGATGCTGGCGTTCCAGATCTTCCGCGCCAGGTCGTAGTCGGCGTCGCCGTCCCGGATCACGGCGCCGCGGACGGCGGTGACCAATGGATCGAGCGTCGCGGGGTCCAGGGCTTTTCCTTCAGCGTCCGTCAATGAGCGGGTCGACATTGCGCGTCCTCCTGGCGAGCAACGATCGGCCCGCTCCGTTGGGTCGAAGGATACCCCCGTTCCATCCCGGGCCGGAAACACCACGAACCGTTCATGACGGCAACGTACCGTCTACGACCGATCGCCAATCCTGAACAGGTGCGTCCGGCTGCGCAGATAGAGAGCGCCGTCGACAATCACCGGTGAGGCAATGAACGACTGTCCGGCCAGCGTATTCGTGGCCAGCACCTCGAACGCATCCCCCATCTTCACGACCAGCACATCCTCTTCCTCGCTCGCCAGATACAGCCTGCCATCGGCGCCGACGGGAGAGGCCTTGAAGTTATACGGCCTGGGCAGCCGGGCCTGCTGATACAGCGCCTTCCCAGTCCGCGCGTCGAAGGCGCTCAGCTGGCCGCTGTCGGTCAGCACGTAGAGCCGCGAATCGTGCAGCAGAGGGGACGGTGTGTACCAGGCACCTCGGGCCGTGGACCATGGGATCGCGTCGGTTCCTGTGAGATTCCCTTTACGCCCGAGGCGGATGGCCATCAGCATCTTCACGGTGTGGCCGCTCATCGCGTAAACCAGGTCTTCGTGCTGCACGGGCTGTGGGATGGTGTTCTCGCCGAGACCGCCCGCTTCCCAGAGCAGAGCTCCGGTGTCGAAGTCGTAGCTGCGCACGGTCAGGCCGCTGACGATGATTTGACGACGGCCCTCGTGGAGCGCGACATACGGTGCGGCCCAGTTGTACGGCTCGGTGCGCTTCGTGCGCCATACCTCCCGACCGGTCGCCGGGTCGAGCATCACCAGGAAACCCGTGTCGAGATGATCGAAATGCAGCAACAGCCGGTTGTCGTGAAGCGTGAGCGGGGTGCCCTCGCCGAACGCCATGTCCATCCGCATCCGGACGCCGAAATCTTTCTTCCAGAGGAGCGTGCCGTCGAGGTCGTACGCATAGAGGCCGCGGGAGCCGAAAAACGCGAAAACGCGCGTGCCATCGGTCACCGGGGAGTTGGATGCAAAACTGCCGTAGACACGGTGGTACCCCTCGTGTGGGGTGGCCACCGCCGCCGTCCGCTGCCAGGCGATTCGCCCGGTCGCCCGATCGACGGCGAGTACCCTCGAATCGATGCTCCAGGCCGGCATCGGCACCGCCTCCCGCACGGCCACGCTCCCGGGGCGGCGTTCCGCTTCCGGTCGGCACGGCGGTCGTCAGGAACAGGCGATTGCCGGCGACGACCGGCGTCGAGTGGCCCCGCCCGGGTATCGCTGTCTTCCAGCGGATGTTGGTGTGCTCGTCCCACCGCAATGGCGCAGTCCCTTCCGCCATGCCGGTGTTGAACGGGCCGCGCCACTGCGGCCACGGGACCGTTCCCGGCTGCGCGGCGACCATCACGGCAGTGCCCAACCAGAACAGTGCGAACAGCGCGTGCATCGGACGGATACCTCCTGGCGATCAGCCGTGGCACTGACGTCCGCCAGCGGGACCTCAGCAGCCATGAACGAACATCCCCTGCGCGGCGTACTTACTTGATCGTCCAGTAATAGATGGTGCTGCTGCCGACCTGTTCCGTCTTCTCCGGCGGCCAGTCGGATCCCATGCGGAAGCTGTGCGAGACGATCCGCGTGCCCTTCCTGAGCGCCTTCAGTTTCGGCATCAGCTTGACGTTCAGCTCCGGGAGCAGATACAGCGTCACGACGGTCGCATCGCTGATGTCCGTCTCGAACAGGTCCTGATTGAGGAATGTGACCTTGTCGCCGGCGTTCGACTTCGCGAGGTTCTCGTTGGCTTCCTTGATCCGCAGCGGATTGATGTCGATGCCGATCCCGCGCGCGCCGTACTTCGTGGCCGCCGTGATGGGGATCCGGCCGTCGCCGGATCCGAGGTCGTACACGACATCCTTCGACGTGACCTTGGCCATCACGAGCATCGCGTCGACCACTTCCTGCGGCGTCGGCACGTAGATCACATCCGGTTCACGGAGCTTCGTCGCGGCCTCCTGCGCCCCGGCCCCGGCGATCGGCGGCAGCATGCTCGTCATCGCCAGTGCCACTCCGACTGCCACGCTGAACGGTCGCACTCGCATTCGCATTCGTACTGCTCCTTTCAACATCTATCCCCCTTCTCGATCAAACGGAGCCGTTTGGCTCGCACTACGGCCGAGACACGGCGGGCGCGTTCACGCCGCCATCGGCGATGAACTGCCCCATTCGCTCCTCCAGTACCGGCAACGGAACCGAGCCGATCGCGAGGATGGCGTCGTGGAAGAGTCGCTGGTCGAATTTGGAACCCAGCTTCTCTTCTGCTTCGCGGCGATGCCGGCGGATCTGCAGCTCGCCGAGCTTGTACGCCACTGCCTGTCCGGGCCAGGCGATATAGCGCTCGACCTCGGTCGTGATCTCGTGCTCGGACAGCGCCGCGCGCGTGCGCAGGTAATCCATCGCCTGCTCGCGGGTCCACCCGAAAGCGTGGATGCCCGTGTCGATCACCAGCCGGCTCGCGCGCCACATTTCGTAGGTGAGCCGGCCGAAGTCCTCATAGGGGGTCTCGTAAATCCCCATGAGGGTGCCCAGCCACTCGGTGTAGAGTCCCCACCCTTCGCCGTAGCCGGAAAACGAGGTGCCACGGCGGAATGCGGGACGCTCGGGCCCTTCGAGGGCAAGGGCCGCCTGGAAGCTGTGGCCCGGCGTGCACTCGTGCAGTGTCAGCGCGGCGAGCGTGTACAGCGGTCGCGCCGGCAGGTTGTAGGTGTTCATCAGGCACGCCTCGAGACCGCCCCGGCCGCCGGTGTAGATCGGTGCGATGGCGTCGGGAACGGGACGGATCCCATGCCGGCGGCGCGGCAGGAACCCGATCGTCTCGCCGAGCTTCCCGTCGGCCTTCTTCGACACGTACGCTGAGTACGACAGGAGCTCGCGCGGCGTCCGGGCGTAGAACTGCGGATCGGTCCTCAGGAAGTGCAGGAACTCGCCCATCGTCCCCTTGAAGCCCGCCCGCGTCCTGGTGTCGTCCATCTCCGCCTCGAGCCGTTCGACCTCCTTCAGGCCGATCTCGTGGATCTGTTTCGCCGTCAGGCTCAGCGTGGTGAACTTCTCGATCATGGCCTGGTAGTAGGCCTCGCCGTCGGGCGTGGCGATCGCCGCGAGCGTCGTCCGCGCCTTTGGCAGGTATTCGGTGCGCATGAACGTGAGGAGACGCTCGTATGCCGGCGCGACCACGTCGTGGATCACCGTCGCCGCCTCGCCGCGCATCGCCGCCTGGTCGGCAGCGGGGATGGTCGACGGGATCTGCGTGAACGGCGCGTACAGCGGGTTGGTCGTGTCTCCCTTCACGTACGGTTCGATCGTCGTGTCGCGCCCGACGACGGACACGCGCGGCACCGTGAAGCCGCGCGCGAGGCCGGCGCGCATGTTGGCCATCTGCTCGTCGAAGTAGCGCGGCACGTCGCGGAGGCGGCCCAGAAACGCGCGATACGCACCGGCCGTGGCAAAACCCTGGCGCGGCGTGAACTCGGTCCAGAAGAAGGTGTCGCTGTTGAACGGGGCCTCGTAGGTGCGGAACCGCACGTCCGTCGCGAGCGCGCGAATCGAGGTGCGGAAGACCTGCGCGTTCACCTTCTCCTCGGGCGAGAGCTCGTCGAACGGGATGCCGTCCAGCGTGGCCAGCGCCCGCGTCCAGTAGGCAAGCCGCGCCTGCTGCGACGCGGCATCGACTCTGGGAAAGCGGTCGGCTGGACCCGCCCCTTCGCGCTGGTCGCCGCGCGCCAGCTCCTGCTGTCGCCAGTTCCACTCTTCCGTATAAAGGGCGCGGAGCCGATCGTCGGCGGAGCCGGCGCCGCGCTGCGTCCGGACCGAGGCCGGCACGAGCACGAGGACGGCGCAGAGAACGACAGAGGTCAGCGAGCGGTCGACGAAGGGTTTCGGCATGACGGGCTTCCTCGGGGGATTATCACACGGGCTGCGCCGGTCACGCAGATCGTGTGCCGGGCCCCCCGACGAGCTCTGAACAGGGGCTCGAACGCGCATGGTAGACTACCTACCAGTTATGGTAGTCTGTCTACCATTTCTGGTGCGCTGCCCGGCAGGCCGCACGCAGCGCACCACGGAGGAGTCGCGATGCCGAGACATGGTTCGTGCGATGGCGCGGATGCTGCGACGCGTGTGAGCCGAACATGGCCGGCATGAACGGCGGCTCCGATCGAGACGACGATCTGGCGCGTGAAATCCGCACGCATCTCGAGCTCGAAGCCGAAGAGCGGATCGCGGATGGTTCACCGCCCGAGGACGCTCACTACGCCGCGCTCCGTGCGTTCGGCAACGTGACACGCGTACGGGAGGAGGCGCGCGCGATCTGGCAATGGCCGTGGGTCGCACAGGTCGGGCAGGACGCGCGGTACGCCGTCCGCATGCTCGCGAGATCTCCCGGATTCAGCGCGGTCGCCGTGCTCACCCTCGCGCTCGGCATCGGCGCAACCACCGCCATCTTCAGCGTCGTCCACGCGGTTCTTCTGCGGCCGCTGCCGTTCAGCGACTCCGACCGCGTGGTGCGAATCTTCGAGAACATCGCGACGGCTGATGGCGCCGCGGGTGGCCGGCGTCGTGTATCCCCGCTGGTCGCCTCCGACGTGGCCGCGCTGCGGTCGAAGGCGACCTCTCTGTCCCACGCCGGTGTCCAGATCCCGACAATCAGAACGATCACGAGTCGCGACGAGCCAGTCCGACTGATCGGCGTGCGGCTGTCACCGGATCTGCTCATGATGACCGGCACGAAACCGCTCATGGGACGCGTGTTCGCGTCGCACGAAGACGCGCCCGGAGCCGGTGCGGTCGTCATCCTCAGTCACGCGACGTGGCACCGCTACTTTGGTGGAGAGCCGGACATCATCGGCCGGATTGTGGGACTCGACGGAAAGCCGCACACCGTGGTCGGCCTCATGGGCCCCGGGTTCTCGTTCCCGGGTCCTGAGGACGAATTCTGGATGCCGCTCGAGATGACCGGACCGCTGATGCGCCAGCGGCTGCCGATCACGGCACGTCTCAGAGATGGTGTCTCGATGGCCGCAGCGCGCGCGGAGATCGGCACGATCGTGCCCGGACTGCGTGGCGAATCTCCCGTGGGACCGGCCGCCGCCGGAGATTCTCAGGCGTTCGAGCTCGTTCCACTGCTCGACCTGGTCGTGAGCCCGGTCAAGCCCGCGTTACTCGTGCTGTCCGTTGCCGTCGGATTCGTGCTGCTCATTGCGTGTGCCAATGTGACGAACCTTCTGCTCGCGCGCACGGCGGCACGGCAGCGCGAGTTCGCCGTACGGCATGCGCTCGGCGCCGGGCGCGGGCGGCTGTTCCGTCAGGCATTGACCGAAAGCATGCTGCTGGCAGTCGCGGGCGGCATCGGGGGTACGGCGCTCGCTTTCGGGGGAGTGGCGCTCCTTCGCGCACTCGGGACCTCCCTGCCGCGGCGAGACCTTGGCGCCGGCCTCAATATTCCGCGCGTGGACGAGATTGGCATCGATGGATCCGTGCTGCTCTTCACCGTGGTCGTCGCAGGTCTGACCGGTGTCGTCCTGGGACTCATGCCGGCCATCGGCCACTCGCGCCGGCAGCCAGTGGACGTGCTTCGGCCGGACGCGGCATCCAGGATTTCGGGTTTCAACCTGTTCGGACGGTATCGTCTGCAGGGCCTGCTGATCGTTGCAGAGATCGGGATGGCGTTGATCCTGTTCGTCGGCGGAGGACTCCTGATCCACAGCTTCGTGAGACTGGTGCAGGTGAATCCCGGTTACGACCCTCGCGATGTGCTCACGTTCCAGTTGTCCCTGCCCGCCGGGAGGCCGGACCAGGAACTGATGGCACTCGCGGAGGATCTCGTCGGACGCGTACGCGGGCTGCCAGGCGTTCGCGCCGTTGGCTATGCGGAATCACTGCCGATGACGCGAGTGAGTGCGCGGTTCACCCAGCTCAGAACAACCCCGGACACGACAGCTCCGACGCGGCCGCCGCGAATGCCGCCGTCATTTTCGCCGGACAGCCCCGACACACGACTGGTCAGCCGGGACTACCTCGCGGCGATGGGCATTCCCGTGATCGCCGGACGAAGCTTCGGCAACGACGATCGGTCCGGCCACCCGCCCGTGATGCTCATCAACCGAACGCTCGCGCGCAGCCGGTTCCCCGGGGAGAATCCCCTCGGCAAGCGGCTCTACGCACTGGGGCGTACGCCATGGGAGGTGGTCGGCATCGTCGAAGACGTTCTTCAATCCAGCCTCACCGAGCCAGCCAGCCCGCAGATCTTCATCGACGTCCGGCAGGTGCCCGCTTCCGAACCGCTGGCCGGAGTCGGCCTGTACTTCGGCATTCGCTCTGACGGAGCACCAACCGCGATCGCATCGAACCTGCGCGTCATCAGTCATCAACTCGATCGACAGCTGATCGTGGAGAATGTCGCCCCGATGGACGCGCTCGTGTCCAACTCGATCGCGCGTCCCCGCTTGTACGCCATGCTGCTCGGGATCTTTGCGGGTGTGGCGGTGGTCCTGGCGGCCGTCGGCATTTACGGCGTCATGTCGTACGCCGTGACGCAGCGGACACCTGAGATCGGTGTCCGGATGGCCCTCGGGGCGAGCCACACGCAAGTGATGCGGCTCGTCCTCGGTCAGAGTCTCGTGTTGACCGCCACCGGTCTCCTGGTCGGGTTGGGCGGCGCCGCAGCCGTCACGCGGTACCTCGATCAGCTGCTCTTCGGCCTGACCGCACTGGATCCACTGACGTTTGCCGGCGTGTCACTGCTGTTCGCGACGATTGCCGCGCTGGCCGCGTTCATTCCTGCGCGCCGCGCCGTGCGTGTCGATCCGCTGATCGCCCTTCGATTCGAATAGCCAACCCCATCCTGTGTCCTGACACCGTCGGCGACTCTCGACCGGGTCTGGCTAGAAATCGCCCCGAGTGTTCTGTTTCAGACCAGTCCCGTGTGCGCCCGGGGGCGCACACGTCCCCTGAGTCTCTCCGTCATATCGCCAGAAACGTCCTCGGTTGAAGCGGTAAGGTCGTGAGCAGTCATCGGCCTGCCGAGTTGGCGCTTCGTTTGCCTCAGTTGAACACGAAGTCTCCGCGCCGGCACTGCCCGGCGTGGACGGGCCAACTGACAGGGACCATCAGTGAGAATCCTTATCGCCGACGACGACCCAGTCTCCCGTCGCGTGCTCGAGGCAACGGTCAGGCGCCTCGGACACGAGCCCGTCGTCGTGACGAACGGGATCGACGCCCAGGAGGCGCTGCTTCGCCCGGACGGTCCCCGCCTCGCGATCCTCGACTGGATGATGCCGGGCGCGGATGGCCTGGCCGTGTGCCGTGCGGTGAGGCAACGAGTAGGCCCCTACGTGTATCTGGTGCTTCTCACGTCACGCGATCGCCGTCAGGACAAGGCGGCCGCGCTGGACGCCGACGTCGATGAGTTCATGGCAAAGCCACTGGACCCCGGCGAGCTGGAAGCGCGCCTTCGATCGGGTAACCGGCTGCTGAGGCTCCAGGAGAATTTTCTGAAGGCACAGTCCGCCTTGCGCTACCAGGCGTCGCACGACAACCTGACAGGGTTGTGGAACCGCGCGACGGTCCGGGAGCACCTCGGCGCCGAGATCAACCGGGCCAGATCTGCGGGAGAACCCGTGGCCGTCGTGCTCGCGGACCTGGATCGTTTCAAGATGGTGAACGACACCTACGGGCATCAGGCCGGAGACGGCGTCCTGCGCGAGGCAACGGCCCGCATGCGCCGGGCCTTGCGCGCGACCGATTCCATCGGACGCTACGGTGGTGAGGAGTTCCTGATCGTCCTCCCCAATACCGAACCTGACATCGCCCTGACGGTCGCTGAGCGTGCCCGGGCTTCTGTCTGCGCTCCCGTGCACGTGAGCGGCGTCAGGATGGACATGAGCGTCAGCCTCGGCGTCGCCTCCACGCGAACGGCAAACGACGGCCCGGACAGCCTGATCCAGGCCGCGGATGCGGCGCTCTATCGAGCGAAGGCGGACGGCCGCAACCGCGTATCCTTGTAAGTCCTGCGTCCGCTATCCGGACCTGCGCCTCGCGCGCTCCAGCCTCGAGGCTCGAACCTTCACGTCCAGGACGGACGATTGACCCCCTTGAAAGTGTGCGTCGGATCACTGGGTCGTCATCCCCGCCGCCATCTCGCGGCCCGGCGGCAGTAGACTAGGCCGTGATGGCCGTGTTGTTCCGCTCCGCAGCCATCTCATCCAGGCGACGCGCGAACGCAATCTGATCCGCGCTCGTTGCCGCTGAATCCTCGCACGACGTATCTCGACGACCTGAGATGCAACGAACCGTTCCAGTACCCGCCGAACCCCGTGCAGCGGAGGCACAAGGCCAACGCGGCTGGTCACGACGTGGCGTGATGGTGGTTTGCATGGCCGGCGCCGCCGTGACGGTCGTATTCATGCTGCTCTCGCCGGCCTACGGCATCACGTTCGACGAGCGCGCGCGGCACCACCACGGCGGACGCGTACTGGAGTTCCTGCGTGGCGGACTCGGGTACGAAGCGTTTCCGGCCGACGACACCGGAGGCCATCTCTATGGTGCGCTGTTCGACACGTCGGCGGCGTGGCTCCACGAGCGCGCCAGGGGCAATGTCTGGATCGAGCGCCACTACCTCGGCGCGGCATTTGCCGGTATCGGGCTGATTGCGACGGGATTGCTCGCGCTCCGATTGGCGGGCGCGGCGGTTGGCCTGTTCGGCGTGGCGCTCCTGGCGCTGTCCCCTCGGTATGTCGGGGACGCCATGAACAATCCCAAGGACATCCCGTTCGCCGTTCTGTGCATGGTGTCGCTCCTGGCGTTCACCCTTGTGCGTTCCACGCCTCCCTTCCTGTCGTGGAGCCGCGCCGTCGTCCTGGGACTCGCCCTGGCGCTGCCGCTCAACGTGCGCCCGGGGGCCTTGCTGTACCCTCGGGTACCTCGGCCTCCTGCTTGCGACGATGGTCATGCTGGCGCGCGCATGGGCGCTTCCGACACTCGCCGCCGTCGCTGCGCGGTTCGCCCTGGTGGCCGTCGTCGCGCTGGTTGTCGGTACGGCGTTCTGGCCGTGGGCCCAGGTGAACCCATTCGTGCGTCCGTTCGTGGCACTCAGCCAGTCGTCGCAGTTTCCGTGGCGCGGCGACGTCCTGTTCAACGGTCGCGAGGTGGCGACGACCGCCCTGCCGTGGACTTATCTGCCGTTGTGGATCGTCATCACGACGCCGCCGGTGGTTCTCTGCGGGCTTCTCTGGGCGGCCTGCGCCACGGTCATGGCGCGGTCGCGCGAACGTTTGTGGCGAGCCGGGCTCTGGGTAGTGGCCCTGGGCCCCATCGCGCTGATCATTGCGCGGCACTCTCCGGTGTACGACGGCTGGCGGCAGGTGTTGTTCGTCTACCCTCCACTTGTGATCCTCGCGGCGAGCGGTTGGCGGGACGTGATCGTCGCGACACAGAGACGGGCGGTTCTCTCCGGCGTGGTCCTGTCCGGCGTCCTGCTGGGCTGCGCCGAGCCCCTGCTGTACATGGTGCGGAGCCACCCCAATCAGGCCGTCTATTTCAACGCACACGTCCGCGGCCCACGTGGCGCATTCCGACGCTTCGAGCTCGATTACTGGGGCAACAGCCTGCTGCAGGCGAGCGCCTGGACGGCCGGCGTGGCGCAGCGCACCGGCGTCCGGGTGAAGGTGTCCGGGTGGCCGTACCCGCTCGTCCGCGAAGACGTGCGGCGTTTCCCCTCGCTGATTCCTACCGAGCCGGACGCGGCGACCCACCATCTCGACGTGCGGCTCCTGCGCGACTCTCGTGAGGGGTTGCGAAGAACCATGGCACGCACCGACATCCTCCACGTGGTCCGAACAGACGACGGCGCGCCGCTGGCGGTGGTATTGCCGGGTCCAGCATTTGCGGAGATTCAGGATCTCGTATCCGAACCCGGTCGGGCTGACGTGTTGCCGTAAGAGCGATTCATCCCCCGGCGATGCCCTCCATGGGTGTTCGAGCTCCTGCGCGCGAACACTGTGAAACGAGAAAGCACCAAGCCATACCCTGAAGCGGTATCCGTGAGGGATTGGAGTCTCCGGCGACGTTTGTCTTGGAAAGGGGCGGACGTGCCGCCGCCTGTCCGCCGAGTTGAGCAGCGGTCAGGCTGAACAGACGCTCACGAGACTGCGTCGGCCGGAGGATTCCATGAAGAGAGTATTCGTCAGCGCGGCATACCTGCTCTGGTGTGGTGTAGCCGCGATCCTGGTGGCGGCGCAGCCTGCGCCGGCCCTCAAGGATATCGCGGGGGCCAAGGACCCTGCGGGCATCAAGCGATACGACGGGTCGATCATCATCGGCTACAAGTTCGAGAAGTTCGGCGAGTTCACGTTTCTGCTCGGTCCCTTGACGGCTGCGCCGGAGGGCAGCGGGCGAGTGCCCTCAAAGGATCACCGCGCCGAGGGCCAGCGGACACGGGTGCTCTACACCGGGCCGGTTGGCCGCTCGTCGCTGGAGATGCTTCGCAACTACGAACAGGAGCTGGTCAAGGCGGGATTCACGACGATCTATCAATGCGCGGCCTCCCAATGCGGGGACCGCGACGTCGCCGGGCGCTACCTCTGGACGATGGAGAACCGGCTGGCGAACTACCCGCCGCCGCACAGCGGACGCGCTCCGGGGCAAGTGACGGAGTATGCCTTCAGCTCCGCCGGGGATCAGCGGCTGCTCACCGCGCTGCGCACGGGTGCGGCCGGCGAGGCCTGGGTGTCGGTGTACGTCGCGGTAGGCGCGTTCAACATGCACCCGGAAACCAACAACCATCCGCTCGCGCTCGTGGATGTCGTGGAGTCGGCAGCGATGGAAACCAGGATGGTGACCGTCGATGCATCGACGATGGCCAGGGACATCGCGGCCACGGGTCACGTGGCCCTGTACGGGATTCTGTTCGATACCGACAAGACGGACATCAAACCTGAATCGACCGCGACCATTGCCGAAATCGCCAGGTATCTGAAAGAGAATCCCCCGGTGAAGCTCTACGTGGTCGGTCATACCGACAACGTCGGCGGCCACGACTACAACATGGATCTGTCATCACGCCGGGCGGCCGCAGTCGTGCGCGAGCTGAGCGTCAAGCACGCCGTGGCCGCGGCGCGGCTCAAGCCAGCCGGCACCGGTCCGCTGGCCCCCGTGGCGCCGAACGACACCGAGGACGGTCGCGCGAAGAATCGCCGCGTCGAGCTCGTCAAACAGTGAGATCAATCTGGGTGGGACTCCAGACATCAGCCCCGGGCAGATAGAATGGCTCGTCGCTGCTGAACGCTCGCATCCGAAAAGGTCACACGCACATGCGAACTCGTCGAGAGTTCCTCCAGGCCGCCCTCAGTGCCGGTGGCATCGGCCTGCTGGACACGAGCGCCGCGGCTGTCACGACGCGCATCCAGGAGTCCGTCTCGTTCCGCGGAATCACGCCAGGGCAGGAGCGGGAGGTCGAGCGGATCAAGCTCTGTTGGTGTCCACCCGGCCAGTTCGTCATGGGCAGCCCTCCCGAGGAAGCCAGTCGGCGCTCAGACGAGGAACAGGTCCGCGTCACCCTCACCCAGGGCTTCTGGATGGCCAGGTTCGAGGCAACGCAGGGGCAGTGGACGCGAATCATGGGAGGCCTTCCAGAGCGGCCGCCCTCCGAGCAGTTCGGGCTGGGCGAGGAGTTTCCCGTCTACTGGGTGAACTACGCCGCGGCCGAGGACTTCTGCCGCAGATTGTCCGCGCAGGCGACTCGTTCAGGGGTGATGCCTTCCGGCTGGGAGTTCCGGCTCCCGACCGAAGCGCAGTGGGAGTACGGATGCCGCGCCGGCACCGTGACCGCGACAGCGTTCGGCGATCAGCTCGGCCGGCACCAGGCGAACTTCGAAGGAGAGCCGCTCAATGGCGGCAAGGAGGGTCAGGCGCCGCGGCGCGCGACACCGGTGGGAAGTTACCCGCCGAATCGATGGGGCCTCTGCGACATGCACGGCAACATCTTCGAGTGGTGCCGGGACTGGTATCACACGCGATTGCCCGGAGGCACCGAGCCCGATGTGTCGGACAGGAGAGGTGTGCCAAACCGGGATGGGACCTATTCACGTGTCCGGCGCGGGGGCGCGTGGAACGACGACGGGTCGTTTTGCCGCTCTGCGCTGCGGCTCCGATACGAGCCCGAACGCACGTCCGATCACATCGGCTTTCGCTGTGTGGCGGTCGAGAAACGGATCGCTCCGAACGCGTCGGCTACTTCGATTCTGGAAGCGCGAACGCCGTGATGCTGTCGTCGGTCAGCGGCGCGTCGAAGAAGCCGCCGCCGGTCGACGTGATGACGACGTACTGCTTGCCGTCCTTGCCGAGGTACGTGCTCGGCGTGGCGTGCGCGGCGCCGCCGAGCTTGACCGTCCACAGTTCCTTGCCCGTCTTCGCGTCGAACGCGCGGAACCGGCTGTCGTCGGTCGCCCCGATGAACACCAGGCCACCGGCGGTCGCGATCGATCCGCCGTTGCCCGGTCGCCCGGTGTTCTGCTTGTCAGGCGGCAGGCTGTCGGTGACGCCGAGTGGCACGCGCCACGCGAACTCCCCCGTGTTGACGTTGACCGCGGTCAACTGTCCCCACGGCGGCTGCTGACACGGCAGCTGTTGCAGCCCGCTCTCCCTGAGACTGAAACGCCCCCCGCCAGGGATCCCCTGATAGGGACCGTCCGGGTGGACGCGGTTCCCCTGACCCTCGGCCTGCGCCGAACCAGTCGCGTTGGGATCACGATCCGTGATCCCCGAGAGCTGCCCGAGCTCGTTCGTGTTGACGAACAGGTAACCGAGCTGTGGATTGAACGACGTGCCGCCCCAGTTGACCCCGCCATGATTGCCGGGGAACTGGAGCCGCAGCCGCTTGTACCCGACCGGAAGGTAGGGCCCGCCGATTTGTACCCCCTCGACGAGCTTCCTGCACGCCGCTTCCAGTTCCGGTGTGACAGTGGCGAGATCCGCCATCGTCATCGTCATGCGTGAGAGCGGCGCGGGCTTGCGCGGGAACGGCTGCGTCTTCGAGACCCGTTCGAGCGGTACCTCGCTCGGAGGCACGGGCCGCTCCTCGATGCCATAGATTGGCTTGCCCGTCACGCGGTCGAAAAAAAACAACAGGCCGACCTTGTTGATCACCGCCACGGCGGGAATCGTCTTTCCGTCGTGCTTGACGTCGATGAGCGCGGGAGCGCCGGTCAGGTCGGCATCCCAGATGTCGTGATGCACCACCTGAAAGTGCCACAGGTACTTCCCCGTGTTCGCATCCGCGGCCACGATGCTCGTGCCGAAGAGATTGTCGCCTGGGCGATCGCCGCCGTACTGATCGACGGACGGCGCGCCGAACGGCATGTAGACGATGCCGCGGTTGACGTCGACGCTCAGGAAGCCCCACACGTTGACGCCCGAACGCTGCTTCCAGCTGTCGCCGCCCCACGTCTCGTTGAACTTCTCGCCCGCGCGAGGTACCGAACGAAACGTCCAGGCGAGCTTGCCGGTGTGAATGTCCCACGCGCGCACGTCGCCGGCCGGGCCCAGAGGTGGATTCTCCTGCGTCCTGCCGCCGATGATGACGAGATGCCGGTACATGATCGGCGGGGAGGTCAGCCCGTCGCTGCCGGACAGGCCCTGGAGAATTTCGGGCGTGTTCAGGTCCACGACGCCTTTTTCGCCGAACGCCTCGTTGGGCTGACCGGTCTTCGCGTCAAGGGAGACGAGCTTGCCGCCGGTCGTGCCGAACACGATCTGAGCAGGCGTCTGTGCATCGCCGGGCCAGAATTCAACTCCGCGCGTGGAGGGATTTCCCCCTGGCACCTGGAAAACCCACATCTCTTTCCCCGACGTCGGATCGAGCGCCACCACGCGACCGTACGGCGACGAGATGTACATCACGCCGTTGACGACGAGCGGCGTGGTCTGCCCGGGAGCGAAACGCGAGCCGCCGCGTCCTCGTCCCCGTCCCGGCGCCGGCGCGGCAGCCGGCGGCGGCGCGCCGGCTGCGTCGGGCGGCTTCATGTGATACACCCAGGCCGCTTTGAGCTGGCCCACGTTGGCAGGCGTGATCTGCGCGACCGGAGAAAAGCGCATGGCACCTGGATCGTGCCCGTAGGTCGGCCATTCCGTTGACGCCGGGGCGTTCTGAGCCGCGCGCGGCTGCGCACGAACCTGGTAGGCCGCGGAGGCCAGGGCCGCGGCGCCCGCGAGGAGTGCAACCGGTAGTCGCTTCATGCGTTGAAAAGCAGGGGTCCGATGACGCCGGCCCGGCCAGCCTCACCGCACCCCGAAAGACGGACGACCGTTTGAAGTGATCTTGTGAAACGAGGAGACCGCTTCACGCTATTTCGACCGATCGCTCGACGGCGGAACGATGTTCTTCAACCGCATGTAGGTAACGAGATTGCCGTAATGCTCCCACGTGTGGCTGTTGTTCATCGCCAGCATGCCCAGCCTGGTCTCCGGGCGTCCGAACATATCCACCGCTGTCGTGCCGTTCGCGTCGGTCGTCTCGGCGAAGACTTTGTCACAGACCGCGAATGATTCCTTCAGCGCCGCGACGAGATCCGCCCGCGTCGTCTTTTTCTCGTTGACCGGGTTGAATGCCGGCTTGGCGCCCGTCGCCATCCCGCAGAGCAGGTTGTGGGCGTCGGCGATGTGGCCCAGCAGGCCGCCGAGGCTCCTCACATCCGGCGTGGGCTTGAACGCGTACACATCCTCCGGCACCTTCTCCGCCGTGCGCAGCACCAGCGAACGGATCTGCTCCGCCTGCGCCTTCACGTTCGCCGTGTACGGGCTCGCCCCGGCCGCCGGAGTCTGGGCGGACGCAGTACCTGCGATCAAGCAGGCCGCGGCGCCAATCATCATGATCCGTTTCATTGGTGTCCTCTGCCGCCGCCCTGAAGGGCGGCACTGGGTGCCTCGTGGAGCTGACATCAGGCTAGATTCGTTACTCCGACCATCCACAAGCACCGGACACTAACTGACTCGCGTCCGGCCGTCAATAGTACAGCGTCGAACGCCGCTGCCATGACCACGCGAGCAACAGAGCGATGCGCGCCGGCCGCTACGCGTTCTCGCCCTGCATGCGGTCGCACTCAGCCTTGTAGGCGTCGATCAATGCGGTGAGCTTCGTCTGGAGGGCGTTCTGTGCGGAATAGACCTCGCCGAACGGGCCGGCGAGCTCCTTCTGCTTCAACTCGTCCTCCACTTTCATGACCAGCTCCGCGAGCCGCTCGAGATTCGCCCGCGAATGGAATTCCATCTCCTTGAGTTTCGCCAGCACGGCAAGCGAGCCTTCCAGCGCGGCCGACGGCTTCGGCGCCGGGGCTTCGCTCGCCGGCGCGCTCTCACTTGCCGCAGTCGTGTTGTGAGCGTCGGCAGCATCGTCAGGGTGACGTTTCTTCTTCGCTGAAGCCAGCTTCCTGCCCGGCTGGCCGCCCGGCGTTTCCCCGGTTCCGGCTCCCGGTGCGTGGTGCTTCTTCTCCTGGGTGACCTTCTTGGCGTGCGCGACGTTGCGTGGATCAGACATAGAACCTCAAAAAGGGGAAGTCTTCCGCGAAAGCTCGCGAATGCACAGGCTTTCGTCAGTCTGCACGGTCGCGGAACCTCACGGCTGTCCACAATTGAACAGCACGCCGGTGAGCCATGGGTAAGAGTGATCGCAATGGACACCAACACCCTCATCATCGTCCTTTTGCTCGTTCTGCTCCTCGGTGGAGGTGGATTCTTCTATCGCGGCAGGCGCTAGGCTGGGCTCGAGCCCCGCTGACCAGGGCTGGCCTGGAATCCACGGCAGCGGCGGTAGTCGTCGAGACCTGTGCGGTAAAGAACAGACGACGAGCAGGCGGAAAGGCTACCGTTCACTCGAGGTGTGACCGTGAGTATCGACTTCGTTTTTCTCAGTGGAGCCAGGAAGCCTTGTGGCGCCCGTGGAGCCGATTACCGAGCACACCTCCGTTGCGCCACGGCCGGTGCCAGCGCCGCTCGAAGCCCCGACCGGGCAGACGGCGACAGCCCTCCCGCCCGCAGAGAAGCTGGCTCAGGAGGCTGCCTTGCGTCAGGCCAGCGAACCTGGTTGATGGTGCGGCCGCCAGCCAGAAGACTGAAGACGCTGTGGCCGAGGATGCCGCCGCCACGCAGAGGGTTGCCGACGAGGACCGGGCCATTGCCGCTACGAGGGAACCTTTCGACGTGACCGTCTAGAACCCCGTGCGGCCGAACGTCGCATACACTCGTAGTATGCCGACGGTTCCGGGGCACGAGGTCGTCGGGACGCGCGTTGTCGGCGCGCTGCCGACCTCAGACATGGTGGCGCTCTGGAGCCCCGTCACGTCGGCGATCATCAAGCGCGGGTTCGTCATCGAATACCGCGACCTCGAGCCGCCGCGGACCGGCATCTTCGACGGCCTGCGGATCGTCATCGATCCCGACGTCGGGTTCGAGATGCAATGCTTCCTGCTGCTGCACCTCTTCGGGCATTCCGTGCAGTGGGTCGCCCCTTCCATCGAGCAGAAGCTCACAGACCTGCAGCACACGGAGGACAAAGCACGATTCATGCGGGTCCTGCACGACTACGAGTTCGAGGCTGCCGGCTTCGGCATGCAGCTGCTCCGCGACGCCGGCGTCACGCACCTGGACCAGTGGTACAGCGACTTCGTCGAAACAGACTGGCGGTACGTCGAGGGGTACTACGAGACGGAGCGACTGCCGGACTGGGAGACCTGCGTGGTGAGTGGATGCCGCCTGCTCGAGCCGCGTCCGATCCCGCCGCTGGTTCACCGGCAGGTCGAGGTGAGATTCGCGTTCTGAAAGACCGACGCCAGGCGCCGGGAGTGCCTGCCCCCGCTGCCCCATCCATTTTTCCATTTGACGCCCGAATGCGCCTGGGTGCATTCTATTAGCTTGTCTAATGAAGATCGCTCGAGCGCCGGCGCCCTGCGCATCCTTCGGGAATGGATTCACCGTCTCTCCGGGACCCTGCGTCCGGCCCGGCGCGACGCCGAGCTGGAGCAGGAGCTGCGGCGGCATGTGGAAATGGCCACAGAGGACGCCCGGCGCCGCGGTCTCAGCCCCGCCGAGTCCGCGCGCGCGGCGCGCCTCAAAGCCGGCGGCGCCTCGCAGGCCATGGACGCGCTTCGCGATCAGCGGGGCCTGCCATGGCTCGACGATCTGGCGCGCGACCTCCGGCATGGTCTCCGCATGCTCGGGCGCAGTCCCGTCTTCACCGCCGTCGCACTCCTGACGCTCGCGCTGGGCATCGGGGCCAATACCGCGATCTTCACGATCGTCAACGGCGTGCTCCTGAGGCCGCTCGAGTATCGGAATGCCTCACAGTTGATGTACCTCGACGCGCGGTCTTCGGGGCTTGCGTCGACCGAGGGTAGGGTCTCGGCGCCCGAGTACCTGGAGTTCCGGCAGATGAATCGGTCGTTCGCAAGCGTCGGGGCGTACACGACGGGCGCCGCGGGTTACACCACCAGTGAAGTCAACCTTACGGCAGGTGATCGACCGGTGCGCGTGCGGTCGGTCTCTGTCGACGCACACCTGCTCAACGCGCTCGGTGTTCAGCCGGCTCAGGGACGCCTCTTCAGCGAGGAAGAAACGTCCCGCTGGACCGGGACGCTGGCGCCCCCCATCGCGATGCTGTCCTACGAGTTGTGGCAGACGGCCTTTGGCGGACGCTCGATCGTGGGACACACGGTGGAGGTCGAGGGCCGGCCCCACGAAATCGTCGGCATCATGGCGCCCGGCGCCGACGTCATGGACAACCGCACCGAAATCTGGCTGCCTCTCTGGCTCCACCCGAATGCGGCTCGGAGCCGCGGCGCCCACGCGCTCCACGTCATCGCGCGGATGAAAGACGGCGTCACGGCGGAGGCGGCACGAACGGAGCTGCACGCGCTGCTCGACAACTGGGGCGAGCGTTCCGGCACGGCCGGACATCTCCCCACGAATCGTCCCTCGGACGACTCCGATCACATCCTGCAGTTGCAGCCGCTGCAGGAGGCGCTGGTCGGTGACGCCCGCCGCTCAATTGTGGCGTTGCAGGCGGCCGCTGGATTCGTCCTCCTGATCGCCTGCGCGAATCTCGCGAACCTGGTCATGGCTCGCTCCGAATCACGTCGCCGCGAGTTTGCCGTGCGAGCGGCGCTGGGCGCCAGCCGCAGCCGGCTGCTCAGACAGACGATGACCGAGAGCGTCATGTTGTCCGGCGCCGGTGGATTGCTGGGCCTGTGGCTCGCCAGTGCCGGCATCCAGGCACTGATCCGCAACTTTCCCTCCTCGGTGCCCCGGTTGAGTGAAGTCGCCATTGACGTCCCGGTGCTGCTGTTCGCGCTCGGCGTGTCAATCGTGACAGGCCTGATCTTCGGGCTCGCTCCGGTGGCCAGCGTGCGGCTGAGCGGCCTCGTGACGGCGCTCAAGGAAGGCGGAGACAGAGGTTCCAGCGGCGCCAGGCGGCATCACGTTCGCCGTGCCCTGGTGACGGCCGAAGTTGCCCTGGCTGTCATGCTGGTCATCGGCGCCGGCCTGCTGGTGCGAACCGTCTACAATCTCGCGGCGGTTGATGCGGGATTCGATCGGTCGCACCTGGTGACGTTCTCGATGACCCTCCCCCAGGCGACTTCAGAGCCCGCGACACGCCTGCAGGCGTATCGGCGTCTTCTCGACAGGCTTCGCGCCGAACCGGGAGTGCAGACGGCCACCGCCATGTCGGGGTTGCCGCCCATGCGTTCCCCGCAGCGAATCCGCACCGTCGTGGAGAACGACACGTCTCCGCCGGGCGGGGATCCGGTCACCGTTGACTACTACCAGCTGGTGATGTCGGACTACTTCACAACGATGGGTATTCCGATCGTCGCCGGCCGCGGCTTCGAAGAAGCCGACGCCGCATCCTCAGGCAGCGTGGCTGTCGTCAACCAGGCTCTGGCGAACATGATCTGGAAGGGGCGGAATCCGATTGGGCAGCGCCTGCGACCGAACCTGTCGTCGTCAATCGGCGCTGACGCCAACCCCTGGGCGACGGTGATCGGCGTCGCCAGGGACGTCAAGCAGAACGGCGTCGATCGCGAGACAGGCACTGAGCTCTACGTATTTGCTGACCAGCATGCAAACGCCGTCCCGACGATGAATGTGGTGCTGAAGACGACGCTCGGGCCAGCCGCTCTGTCACGGACGCTCGACCAGGTGGTGCGGGAGGTGGATCCGGCCGTCCCGGTCGTGCGCCTTCGGGATCTCGATTCGGTATTCGCGGAGTCGATTCGCAGGCCGAGATTCCTTGCGCAGCTTCTTGGCATGTTTGCGGGGTTGGCGCTGCTGCTCGCAGCCGTCGGCACGTATGGTGTGCTCTCTTACATGGTGACGGAGCGCCGGCGCGAGATCGGTATTCGGATGGCGCTCGGCGCGGCTCGCTCCAGCGTAGTCGCCCTCGTGATGAAGCAGGGCCTTCAGGCTGCGATCGTGGGCGTCGCCGTCGGACTGGCCGGGGCGCTCTTCGTAAACCGGCTGATTGCGACGCTGCTGTTTGGCGTGCGGCCGGCGGATCCCGCGACGCTTGTCGTCGTGGTCATGACGATCGTGTTCGTCGCGGCCGTCGCATGCTGGTTGCCCGCGTGGCGAGCGTCCCGGCTGGACCCGAACGACGTGCTCAAAGCCGAATAGGCCGCGATGGGTTGCCGCAGGCCTGTCTGGCAGGCCTCTGCTGGTGGAGTCGAGAAATCAGTACGCGACGCCGAACCGCCGGCCGACGTGCTGTGGGCGCTCCAACTCGTCGAGCACCGCGACAGCGTAGTCCTCGAAGGTGATGAAACTCTTCCCCGCGGCGTCCACCAGCAACTGGTCGCCGGTGGTGCGGTACGTCCCCGTCCGCTCGCCCGGGCCAATCTCCGCTGCCGGGCTCAGGTAGGTCCAATCGAGCCCCTCCGCTTCGGCACGCCAGACAGTGAGCGCCTCACGCCCCTCTTGCGCCTCGGTCTTGTAGATCTCGGGGAAGTCCGGCAAGTCGGCGAGCATCTGTCCGGGCGCGACCTCCAGGCTGCTGGCGCCGCCGACGTACAGCACCCGTTTCACTCCTGAGGCACGGAGCCCTGCGATGAGCGCCCGCGCGTTTGCCGCGAGCGACGGCGCGGGAAGCCCTCGCGCGTTCGGCCGAGGCGAGATCGCACTCACCACCGCGTCCGCGCCTCGCACGATGCCCGCGACGCTGTCCGAACTGGTCGCGTCCCCTTTTACGAGGGTCACGCGGGGGTCCCGTGACACCACGGCGGCAGGGTCTCGGACAACGCCGACGATCTCGTGGCCGCGGCGGAGGCCTTCCGCCGCGATGCGCTGGCCGATGTTCCCGCTGGCGCCGAACAGGACGATCTTCATGATGTGAGTCCCCAGAGTGATCGTGTCTTACTACCTGCCACCGTGACACACATGACAGTGACAGCCACTGCGCCCGGGGCACTGACTTCTTCCAGTATGTTACCGCCGCGCGTTCATCGGTTTCCAACCGGGCGAACCATCTTCGAAGGGGTTGTCCGTCAGCACTCGAACATCCGAGCCGTCTGCGCGCATGACGGTAATTTCGCCGTAAGACTGGGGGTTGCCGGGATGGAGGACGGATTCGTCCTTGAAGCCACTGCGGGCGGTGGTAAAGGCGATCCACTTGCCGTCTGGCGACCAGGTTTCGTGCGCGTCATTGCCCGGCGAGTGGGTGAGGCGTTTCCGGCCGGAACCGTCCGAGCGAACGGTGTAGATGTCGCTGTCGCCATCGCCGTCGGCCGTGAATGCAATGACATCGGCCGTGGGTGACCACGCCGTGAAGTTGTAGTGCGAGGGGCCTTCGGCGATGGTGCGCGATCGTCCGCTCTCGACGTCGAGCACAAGGATGGCACTGCGCTGACGCGTGGCTTCGCGATAGACGATGTGACGACCGTCGCCGGACCAGCTTGGGAAGCCGTAGTTGGACTGGCCGTTGGTGAGGATTCTCAGATCCGTGCCGTCTGCAGCGATGGTCGCGATGTCCGCCTTGCCGCTTCCTCCTGTGTTGTTCTGGAAGAACGCACCGACAGCGAAGGCGATACGCCCGTTCGCGCGGGACCAGTCGGGCGCCAGCGCGTTCTTCTCGGGATGCGTGAAGACCGTGGAACGGCGCGCCCCGGTCTCGTCGAACAGCACGATGCTGTTGTGCCTGAGGCCGGCGGTCTGGTCGTTGCTCACATAGCGATCCCCCGTGTGCGACCAGGACGGAAAAATGCCTGTGCGGATCAGCTGAAAGGCCGGGTCCCGTGAATCCCAGGAGCGATCCGGCGGCCATCCCTGCCCGACCTCCCGGTGGAACACCATGCGTCTGCCGTCGGCCGACCAGCTTGGACCATTGAACTGGCCGCGCACACCGGAGGTGCCGCCGGTTGTCTCGATGCCGGGTGTTTTACCCGCACTCGCGTACGCGATGACGCCATTGCCTCGCCACCGCGGCGACACTTTCTCGCCAGGACCGGAGGTGATTACTTCGCGCGTGCCGTCGTCCACGTTAACGGCTTCGATTTGTGTGGTGCCGCCCCGGCGCGCCGCACTCGTGATGCCCGCAACCGCCTCCAGCGTGGCCGAATTAAACACGAGACGCGTGCCGTCAGGAGACCAGCTCGGACTGCCCGCATAGATGTCCCCCGTTGCGATTCGCCGAAGATCCCCGCCGGTCGCGCGCACGACGTAGAGCGCCGTGGACTGCCTGGTCACGAAGTCGTTCGCCGGAAACCGGGGCGTGTGCTGTCGCGGTCGGTCGTGAACGCGATCCACTGGCCATCAGGAGACCACGCCGGGCGGAAGTCGCCTGACGGATGCCGGGTGAGGTTTCGCGACCGCCGGGTAGCCATGTCCATGATCCAGATGTCGGCCTCTCCGCTGCGACTCGAGACGAACGCGAGCGATCGACCGTCCGGAGACAGCGCCGCCTGATCGTCGAACGCTGGATCGCCGACAAGGGGTTCAAGCGCCGAGCCGTCCAGGTGTGCGCGCCAGATGTCCCAGCTTCCTCCGCGACTCGAGGAGAAGACGATCCACCGGCCGTCAGGGGAGAACGACGCGTTGGCCTCGAAGCCGGGGGTGGACAGGAGGGCACGCGGGTTCCCGCCATCCGCATCGGCGATGAAGATGTCGCTGTCGAGTGGAGCGAAACTGGCGAAGGCGATCGCGTACTCGGGTTGACCCTGGCGTTCGACGTCGCGAGGCGCGGATACCATCGTCGCGACAGCCGCGACGCAGACGGCCGCTTCCGTCAGGAAAGCGCGCCGTCCCGCGCGGACGGCCGTCCCCCACCGCATTCCGATCGTCATGCCTGTCCTTTCGCAGGCGAATCCGGAGAGACCGCCTTTCAAGATGATGCACGAATTCGGCGAGAGTTGGTGCACAGTCGGACGATGGGCGATGGGCTGGCCCGCTACAATGCTGGCTGATGGCACGCCCGGAGGCGATTATCGGTCTGCCGAGAGCCTGGTCCGAGGGCGATCCGGCCGCTCTCGACGCCTCATTCCGCTCGTGGAGGCCGAGCTGCACCGATTGGCCCGCTCGTACATGTTGCGTGAGCGTCGGGATCAGGGCCTGTGTGCGTCCCGGCGGACGAGGTTGAGGTCACGTCTCGGACGGCCGCACCATAAGGACTGAGGAGGTGCATCATGCCAACGCGGACGCTGCTTGCGACGGCGTGCTCCATCGCGTCACGGTCCTACTGGATGCGCGCACCCTGATGGAAGTGGACGTCGCGCAGCGGAGGTCGCCGGTGCCGCCGTCGCAGCTGGGTGTCCACCACCTTCCTGGCGATCTTGTTGCCCATGCTGGCGCCGACGTCCACCGAGAAGCGGTAGTGGAACCCGGCCATGATCCGCGACTCCCGGCACTCCCTGGAGGCGGTGCTCAGTCGGTCGAACGAGCGCACCGGGTTTGACGGCATCGCAGTGGTGGACTGGGTCGCGAAGCTGACGAAGTCCGTGCCGAAGATCGATCTGAGGGTCCGAGTGATGGCCTGGCACTGGATGGCGTGGGCCGATGGGTACTCCTGGAGCGGCGGCACGTTGTGCTCGCTGACCCAGTTCGGGTCGGCCGTCGTGAGCGGGTTGCCGTCGGTGTCGGCAAGCCGGATGGCGTGAAACGGACGCCAGAAGTCGTAGTTGCTTTTCGCGTCCCAGACGGCCACAGTGGCGTCGATGTTCGCCATGTTGGCCAGGGCGAACATGCGGACGGCGTCGAACAGATCCAGGTTTTGCGAGTCGGTGAGCTGGCGCATGATCCGGCCCCACTGGATTTCGCTGAACTCGAGCCACCACGCGGCAAGATTGGTCTGATCGTGGCTGCGGAACCTGCTGTTGATCTCCCCGAATTTCCTGGTCTCGTTGACCGAGCTGGCGTAGGTCCAGCTGCTGAGCGGCGGGGGCGGGTCAGGCAGGAAGTCAGCGCCGGAGCCGATGGCGAACGGGGTCGAGTCGCCAAACGCGGGGCGATAGACGAACTCCAGTGGCGGAACGAAGCGGTAGTCGCCCGGCTCGGGCGGGCTCTGCGGCGCGTACTCGGCGAACACGAGCATGCCGTCGTTCGCGCGAGCATCGATGATCGCGGCCGCGCTGGCCATGCCGAGGTTGATACCGTTGGTCTTGCCGCGCCCGTCCTGGATCTGACCGAGCCAGAAGGCGAGCTCCGAGTCATTCTCCGCCTGACGAGCCGGATAAATGTGGTTCATGACATCGTGAGCCGCCTGTGCTGCGGCGGCGATCGGATGGGCGGAGGTGTCGGTGCCGAAGAACGCGTACCGCCGGAACTTCTGCTCGATCGCGTTGAGCGCGTCGTGCATCGCCAGGTACATCATCGTCCAGCCGCGCGCGTTGGGAAACGGGTCGGTCATCGCCGGGTCCACCGCGAACGCGTTGTCCTCGGCCAGCTGGCTCCAGCGGATCACGATAGTGGCGTCGGAGTATTCGTCCGAGCGGTCGTCGCTGGCGGTGGAGGGCTCGTCGCGGCGCTCGATGCCGTTGACCGTATCTTGAATGGCGGTGTGGAGGATGGACGGCGCGTGCGCGTTGAGGAGCGGACCAGCGTCGAGCGGCAATCCACTGCTCGCGAGAACGACGGTGATTGACAGCGAGAGTGTGCGAAGGGCATGTCCGTCATTGTTCTTGTGCATGGCGGACCGATTGTGCGACGAGAGGAGCAGCGGCGGCTTCGGCGAAACCACTCACCCCTGGATGCGTCTCAGGATGGGTAGTTTCCGCCACACGGCATCAATGGCATGAGCTCGCGATCGTGATTGACGGGCTTTCTGCACTGGGTCGGTCGGACCATCGGCGCGAGCCCCGAAGCGGTCGCTTCGCGGCGAAGCACATGAGATCACGAGGTCAGGAGGCGTGAAGGACTCTGTGGCGTCCCTGGAACCCTGTGCTGACTGCGAGTCCGATAGTACCGTCGGCGATTGCTGTAGAGGGCAGAGCCATCCGGAATCGTGCCAGACTACGAACATGGGGCCGGCGGGCCATGGTCTGGCTCGAGCATGGTTTTTCGATGGATCATCTTGAACACGGCCGTGAGTGCTACGGACGTCACGCGTGGGGTGACGCTTACCATGCTCTGCTCTGCGCAGATCAGGCAACCCCGCTCGACGTCGATGATCTGGACCGCCTGGCGACCGCCGCCGATCTGACGGGTCGCGACTCTGAGTTTCAGCGAATCCTCGAACGCCTCTATCGGGTCCATGTCGAGTCGGGCGACCGGGCGCGCGCTGCGCGCAGTGCCTTCTGGCTTTCCATAACGTTCCTGCTTGGCGGAGAGAGCGGCCGGTCGAACGCCTGGACGGCGCGGGGCCAGCGGCTCGTCCAGGACCACGACTGCGTCGAGCGCGGGTACCTGGCCGTTGCTGTCGCCGAACAGCAACTGCGTGAGGGACAACCCGATGCGGCGCACGCAACCGCACGCCAGGCCTTCGACATCGGAGAGTCGTTTGGAGACGCTGACCTCAGGGCGGTGGCCCGTCACGCGCAAGGCCGCGCGCTCATACAGCGTGGGGACATCGCGGACGGTCTCAAACGCCTGGACGAGACGATGCTCGCCGTCGTCGCGGGTGAGCTGCTGCCGATCGTCACGGGACGGATGTACTGCAGTGTCATCGACACGTGTCGGCAGGTCTATGCCCTGGAACGTGCTCGCGAGTGGACCGCCGCGTTTTCGAGCGTGTGCGAGGAACAGCCGGACATGGTCGCGTTCACCGGCGTCTGCCTGGTGCATCGTGCCGAGATCCTGCAACTGCAGGGGGCGTGGCCGGAGGCGCTGACCGAAGCCTGCCGTGCGTGTGAACGCGCCCAGCGGGCCGACCGCAAGCCGCCGGGCGCCGCGCTCTATCAACAGGCCGAGATTCATCGTCTGTGCGGCGAGTTTGCGAAGGCAGAGGAGGCCTATCGCGCGGCAAGCGAGCGGGGAGTCGAGCCCCAACCCGGACTCGCCTTGCTGCGACTGGTGCAGGGACGCAACGACGCCGCGTGTGCGGCGATCCGCCGGCTGACGAGCGCGACCAGCGATCGACTGCGACGCGCCAGGCTCCTGCCCGCGCATCTCGAGATCATGCTCGCGGTGGGCGATCTCGAGGACGCTCGCGGCGCCCGCGATGAATTGCACGATCTGGCGCAGGCGTTCGACACCGACCTGCTGCGCGCGGTGGTTGCGCAGGCCGACGGTGCGATCGCCCTCGGCGAAGGCCACGCGCACGCGGCGCTCGACCCCCTGCGGCGCGCGTTCGAGCTGTGGGAGCGGCTCGAGGCGCCCTATGACGCGGCGCGTGTGCGTGTGCTCATCGGGCACGCGTGTCGTGCCCTCGGCGACGAGGAGGCGGCAGAGCTCGAGCACCAGGCGGCGCGGTCCGTTTTCGACCGACTCGGGGCACGGCCGGATCTGGCTCATCTCGATGCGCTGAAGGCTCTCGCGCAGCGCGGCTCGGGGACTTCGCTGACCGCTCGCGAGCTTCACGTGCTGCGCCTGGTTTCGACTGGCCGCACCAACAAAGAGATCGCAGAAGAGTTGGGCCTCAGCGAGCGAACGATCGATCGTCACGTGACCAATATCCTGAACAAGCTCGACGTGCGGTCACGCACCGCTGCTACGGTGTACGCCTACGATCACAAGCTCTTGTGACTGCCCCTGGCGGAAACTACCCATTTGGTGGATCCCCGGTCTGGGTGGTTTCGCCGAAGCGGCGCGCTTGCCGTTGTCGCATATTTGACCTTGCGGGGGGATGAAACCGCAGATCGACATCGCATGAGGGAGGCACGGTATGTATGACGCGATCATCGTCGGCGCGCGATGCGCCGGTAGTCCGACAGCGATGCTCCTGGCCCGGAAGGGCTATCGGGTCCTGGTGGTCGACAAGGCCGCTTTTCCAAGCGACACGATCTCCACGCATATCGTCTGGCCGCATGGCGCCGAGATCATGGACCGTTGGGGACTGCTCGATCGACTGGCAGTGACCGGCTGCCCGCCGGTCGCCCTCAGCCTGATCTTCGATGTGGGCCCGTTCGCGCTGAAGGGGGGCGTGACCGACACGAACGCCGGACGCGGCGGATTCTGCCCCCGGCGCACGGTGCTCGACAAGCTGCTGGTAGACGCCGCCGTCGAGGCCGGCGCGGACCTGCGCGAGGGGTTCACCGTCGAGTCGCTGCTGTGGGATGGCGATCGAGTCTCCGGCATCAAGGGCCACAGCCGGACGGGCGACGCCATCGAGGAGCAGGCACGAGTCGTGATCGGCGCCGACGGAGTGCACTCGCTGGTGGCAAGAACCGTCCGCGCGCCGGAGTACGACGTGAAGCCGCCGCTCACCACGAACTACTACACCTACTACAGCGGATTCGCGGCCGACGATCTCGAGGAATACGTCCGCGACGGCCAGGCCGTCGGCTGCTTCCCGACGCACGATGGTCTCACCCTCATCGCGGTGCTGTGGCCCAGCGCCAGGTTCGACGAGATACGTGCAGACATCGAGGGCCACGTCGGAAAGGTGCTCGAGTCCACGCCGAGTGTCGCGGACCGACGACAGGAGGCACGGCGCGAAACGAAGTGGTTCGGGACGGCCGGCGTCCCCAACTACTTCCGTCAGCCGTTCGGTCCGGGCTGGGCGCTCGTCGGTGACGCGGGATACAACAAGGATCCAATCACCGCGCAGGGAATCAGCGATGCATTCATCGATGCCGAGGCACTGACCACGGCGCTGGACGACGGCTGGTCCGGGCGGCGCCCGCTCGGGGACGCGCTCGCCGACTATCAAGCGAGCCGCGACCATCGCGCCAAGCCCATGTACGACTTCACCTGCCAGCTGGCGACGCTCGAACCTCCGCCACCGCCCATGCAGCGGCTCTTTTCCGCGCTGCACGGCAATCAGGAGGGCACGAACGAGTTCTATTCGGCGATCACCGGCTCGCGTCCGCTGCCGACGTTCATGAATCCGGCGAACCTCGACCGGATCATGGCGAGCGCCGGAACGCGAAGGTGATGGATGAGAGGGGTGAGATCATGTACGTGATCCGTGAGGTGCTGAACTGCAAGCCCGGGAAGGTCCGCCCGATGATTGAGAAGTTTCGGGCCATCTCAACAGTCCTGAAGGAAATGGGGCAGGAGCCTCTTCGCGTGCTCACCGATGTCACGGGCGAGCCCTTCTGGACGATCGTCGCTGAGGCGAAGGTCGAGAAGGTCGATGACTTCTTCGCCATCGAGCAAAGCCTCATGGCCAACGAGACGCTCCGGAAGACCATGGTTGATTATCACGATCTCGTGGACCGTGGTCGGAGAGAGATCTATCGAGTTGAGAGCTGACGCGCGTGGCGTCCCGGGCGTCGCCGCTCTGTTTGGGCAGTCCTGTCAAGGTGACCTGTTCAGACTGGCGTCGGGCATCGGCCAGGACACGGTAGACTGACTCTCGTGTCGCTTGACCTGGTTCAGACCGTCGCACTGGCGGGTGTCGTGCTGTTCGGAGGCTATTTCATCCGCCGCGTCATCCCGCCGCTCGCCGAATACAACATCCCCGCGCCCGTCGTCGGCGGCTTGCTCGTCGCGATCCTCCTGACGCTCAATCGGGCCTATCTCGGATATTCCGTCAAGCTGGACACGACGCTGCAGTCGCCACTGATGATCGCGTTCTTCACGACGATCGGGTTCGGCGCGAGTGTGGCGCTGCTGCGGGTCGGTGGTCCAGCGGTGGTGGTCTTCTTCCTCTTCTCGACCGTCATGGCCTTCCTCCAGAATGTGATTGGCGCCGGCGTCGCGACAGCGCTCGGGCAGAATCCGTTGATGGGCGTGCTGGCGGGATCGGTGACGCTCACCGGCGGACCCGCCACCGGTCTCGCGTTCGCGCCCGACTTCGAAGCGGCCGGCGTGCCGGCTGCGGCGACGCTCGCTGTGGCCGCCGCCATGGTCGGCATCGTATCGGGAGGCATCCTCGGCGGACCGGTTGGCACCTATCTCGTGCGGCGGTCTCCGCGCACCAGCCTGGCGCCGACGCACATGGAACAACCCGTCGCGCGGCACATCGTCGAAGACGGCCTTCCACCGCCAGTGACGACGAATGTGCCCGAGGGAGAAGACGTCGAGAGCTACGACCTCCTCAAGGCGATCGTGCTCATCCTCGTCGCGATGTGGGCAGGATCGTGGCTGACGAGCGGATTCACGGCGATGGGCCTCACGCTGCCTGCCTATATCGGTGCGATGCTCGTCGCAGCCGTCATTCGCAACATCGACGACCTGACCGGCCTCTTCGGCCTGTCGCAGCGAACCATTGACGACGTCGGGAACGTCGCCCTGTCGATCTTCCTGGTGATGGCGTTGATGACGTTGCGGCTGTGGGAGCTGGTCGGACTCGCGGCGCCGCTCGCGATCATGCTGGTGGTGCAGGTGGCGGCGATCGGCCTGATGGCCGTCCTGCTCGTCTGGCCGCTGATGCGCCGCGACTACGAGGCCGCGGTCATCTCGAGCGGCTTCATCGGATTCATGCTGGGCACGACGGCGAACGCCATGGCCAACATGAAAGCGCTGGTCGAACGGTACGGGCCGGCGCCCAAGGCCTTCCTGGTGGTGCCGATGGTCGGCGCGTTCTTCATCGACTTCACCAACGCGCTCATCATCACGGCGTTTCTCAACTACTTCAACTAGAGCGCCCGGCCGCGTTTCCTGGATGGCGCGCACCGTCGCACGAGCGATTGCGATCACCCTGTCAGCGCCGCGCTCCTGCAATGGCATCATTTATCGCACCGACTACCAGATCAGGTTCATCGAGCGGGATGTGATGGCCGCTGCGCCTGGCCACGACGTGCTTGCCGATCCGCGACAGCGCGGCCAGTTCCGCCTGATCCCGGTTGTGCTCCTCTTCCCCCTTCTGACCGGCCGGACTCGAGTCTTCGGGAAGTCCTCGCGACAGGACGATGAGCGGGAGATCGCCCAGCACATGCGCCGTACGGGTCCGCTGGGCGCGCAGGATTCCAAGCTCCTCAGCTTCGAAGGGATTGTCGTTCGAGATGTGCATCTTCACCTGCGCGTACGTCCACGTGCGCATGCGCTGCGCATCGGCGGGCAGTTTGTTGCGAGGCGGATCGTTTGCGTGGGCGCTGAGCTGCGGCACCTGTTCCTTGATCATGGTCACGTACCGCTCGGGAATCTCGCTGTCGCGCAGCGGGTCCGACGTCTTCACCTCAGGGATCGGCTTCCCGGTCGCGAGGTCGGACGCCCGGACCAATCCTTTGTCGGGCGTCTTCCGCCAGGGATTGTCGACTGCCGCGTCGACCAGCACGACACCGGCGACATCGGCGGGATACTTGAATTGATAGAGGCGGACCAGCGCGCCGCCATATGAGTGTCCGACGAGGACGTACGGAGGCCGCTCGCCAGCCTTGTCGAGCAGCGTGTGCAATTCACTGACGATCTGGTGCATGGTCCGCGGACGCGGACCGAGATCGCTCCACCCGGATCCGGCGCGATCGTACGAGCACACGCGCGCACCGCCAGCGACGCCTGGCTGGACCAGGCTCCAATCTACTGAAAAATCACCGGCGCCGGCCTCCAGGATGACAATCGGCCGTGAGGCGCGTGCCTCGCCCACGCAGTTCAGATGCAGGCGCCATCCGCCGACATCGACTAGCCGGCCGGGTGGAGGAAGCGGCGGCGACGTCGCACTGTCTTGCGCCCGTGCCGCAGTTGAGCCGCTGAGAAGTAACCAGTACGGATAGCGCGAGCGAGCAACACCGTGCGCACCGTCGGCGATGAGCGGCTCCCATCACGCGGCCTCCAGACAGCTCAGGATGAACTCAATGCGCTCGTCACCGGACATGCGCGGCAAACGTCAGCAGGTCGTATCACAGGTGAGCAGATTGCAACGGACCGAGTCGTGGACTCGTCCGACGCGTCGCTCCGGTGCAACGCTGCGCTCACGGCCGTCGATGTCCCAGCCCCGAAGCGATCGAGATCGCGATGCCTATGCCAATGCCCAGGCCGATGCCGACTGCGACGTTTTCCATCGCGACGCCCAGTGCGGCGCCGATCGCGACGCCGATCGCGATACCGATAGGTAAACTCATCTGCATTCGCTCCTTTGACGAGCAACAGACCGGGCCGCTCATATCAATTTCGACACACGGCGGTACAGAGATCAAGCGCGACCGCGTGCGACAACGAACCGCCCGTGTTACCTCCGCCTGGTGAAGGCTTTCTTCCGGCTAACCGCCTTCGCCAAGGCTTCGGCGGTCCGCCGTAAGCTTCAGCGCAGGCGGAAGCCGGAAGCTATGTCGTCCGAATCCCGAACGCCTAATCCCGAACCTCGAAAAGAGTGGCGGACGCACCCTGGCACCATCGGCATGGAGCCTGCCAGGATGGTCCGCCCAGAATACGCGGCGACTCTAGGGTTTCACCGATCCGGCTGGCGGCACGGTACCCGGAGGCTTTCCGGCATTCACGTCGAGGCGATAGAGCTCGATATTGGCACTGAGGCCCTCCGCGTCGGCGGCTGTCGGGGCGCTGAACAGGAGCTGACGTCCGAGCAGCGTCAGATTCCGAATCGTATAGCCAGGAAATCGCCCCGGCGCCTCCCACACGAGCTTCGTGCCCTCTTCGGTACCGTCGGTTGCCCACAGTTGCGTGCGGACGGTCTTCGTCGTCTCGTCCGCGTCGGCGATGGCGGTGAAGAACACCGAGCCGCCGACGGCGACGAGCTCCAGCGGTGACGAGTTTCCCGCGCCGGCGTTGACGTCCTTCACCAGCTGCGTGCCGGCCGGCGTGCCGTCGCTCACCCACAGCTCGCTGCCGTTCTGGCCGTCATCGGCCGCGAAGACGATCCGATCGCCGAGGCGTGTGAAGCGCATGGGATTCGAACTGCCGGACGGGTTGATGTCCTTGACGATCTGTGTGCCATCGCCGGTGCCATCGGTCACCCACAATTCGGCGCCCCTCACGCCGTCGTCGGCGCTGAAGAACACGCGATCGCCGGCAACGGTCAGGTGATCCGGAAGGGATCGGCCACGCAGGTTGATATCGGCCAGCATCCGCGTCCCCGTGGCAGTACCGTCCGATATCCAGAGCTCGTCGCCGTGCGTACCGTCATTCGCCCTGAACAGGAACTGCTTGCCGAAGCGCGTGAGCAGGATGGGAATGGACGGCTGCGGGCCGGGATTGATATCGATCAGCCGTGACGTGCCTGACGCGGTTCCATCGGTGACGAACAGTTCGCGATTGAACGTCGCCGTCCCGTCGGGATTGCTGATGACCGAGTCGTCGGCGCCAAAGAAGGCTTTGCCCGCAAACGGCAGGAGCCCGACGGGGACCGACCACTGCCGTCCCGGATGGATGTCTTTCACGAGCGCCGTCCCGGCGCCCGTGCCGTCGGTGCGCCACAGCTCGTAGCCGTGCTGCGGGTCGGTGGCCGCGAAGAGGACTCGTTCACCGAAGGTCGTGAACGCGCCCGGCAGCGGCGGGCCCGAAGGGCCGCCCGGCGCTCCGGGAAACGTGTCGACGAGCAACTGTGTGCCCGCGCGTGTGCCGTCGCTCCTGAACACCTTCGATCCCGTCGGTTCGGTGAACGCGTGAAAATAGAGGCTGCCGCCGGCCACGGCAAGATTTCCGGGCACGCCATTGAGAGGACCGGGAAACAGGTCCGCCACGAGACTCGTGCCCGCGGACGTTCCGTCAGTTCTCCACAGTTCCACGCCATGCTTGCCATCGTTCGCGCGGAAGTACACGGTCTGATCGAACTGTACGAACATCTCAGGAACCGACGAGGCATTCCCTGGATTGATCTCTTTCACGAGCTGCGGCGCCGGCAAGTCCCTCTTCGAGACGGCCTGATCGGAACTGGCTGATGAGGAAACCGTGTCGCGTGGCGGTCCCTGACCGCCGTCAGATGCCGCATCAGCCTGAGCTCCACTCTGTCGCGCCGCCGCGGTCGGTGACGTGTAGATTGCCGCCAGCATCACCAGGACGATGATGAGCCAGGCACCTCCGACAGAGGTCAGGCATTTCCTTGTTCGTGACGTAAAGATAGACATCGGTTCCGGGTCCTTTCTACATACACACGTACCGCGCATTCCGACGACGCGCGGCGCGTGGCGAGTTGACGAGAGGTTTATGAGCGCCTGGCCGTGATGGCGCTCGCAATGTGATTGGCAAGATGCACGCCGAGGTGAGGCCGCGTGAGCCATAAGGGAAAGCTCGAGCCACACGTCCGCTGAATCAGCTCCTTCACCCAACCGGATGGAGGTTTTGGCAGTCCTAACTTGAAGTGTCGCGATCCTCGCGACACCCGCGACGCATCAGCCGCAACGCGCAGGTCTCGAGCCCCCGTTGTAGAGAGACTGTTCTCTGCTGGGCCGTTCGGGTCAACCTGCCGACACGAGAGGCTGAGCGATTCATCGCGGCATGATTCCCCTTACAAGGAGCGCACAGACTCATGCCCTGGACCTCGTTCGTTGTCTTCAGAATGCCTTCCACACTCCCTGATTCCAGTTCGCACTCTCGTCCGTTCCCGCGGCGGCGCACCTCTCTCGCGTCCGCCCGTTCGTCGCCGCATCGCGTGGGCGTCGCAGTCGCGATCGTCATTGCGCTCATGTGTATAAGCACGCAGGCGATGGCGGCGCCTCAACCGCCCGATCGCGCGGACGTCTCACAGCAACCGGCCACGCGGACGCCGTCTGCGGACGCTTCGTCATCTCAGGCGCCGTCGCGGCCGCAGCCTGCAGCGCCGGGCTGTGGAGTGTGGCAGGAGACCTCGCTTCCGCCCGCCGGAACCGATGCGACGCTCTGGAGCGTCGCCGGAACAGCGCCCGACGACGTCTGGGCGGTTGGCGCCTCCTACAGCCCGCTGGCACATGTGCAGGTGCAGCACTGGGACGGCAAGAAGTGGAGCCTCGTGCCCGATGGCGGCGCGGATCTGCCGGTCAGCGCGTTACGCGGTATCGCGGCGATTGCGTCGGACGACGTCTGGGCGGTGGGGCTGTACAACACAACCGAGGACGGCAGCGGCCCCATCCGTCCACTGACGCAGCACTGGGATGGCCAGACGTGGACGGTCGTCCCTGCCGCTGAAGCCGGTGAGAATGCATTCCTGACGGACGTCGCCGCGGCCGCGCCGGACGACGTCTGGGCCGTCGGCAATACCTCCACGGGCGCCGGGGAGCTGAAGGCGCTGATTCAGCACTGGGACGGCAAGAGCTGGACCCTCGCAGAGAGCCCGGAAGTTGGCGCCTACCATGCGCTCAATGCGATCACCGTCGTGGCTCCCGACGACGTGTGGGCGGTAGGCCGCATGAGGAAAGACGGAAAGTGGATGACGCTCATCGAACATTGGGACGGCAAGGTGTGGAGCGTCGTGCCCTCCGGCTCCCAGCCTGGCGGCATCCTGAACGCCATCTCCGCAGCGGGTCCTGACGACATCTGGGCAGTCGGCACTGCGACCGTGCCAAACACCGTCGTCACCCTTCACTGGGACGGATCGAAGTGGAGCTCGTTCACGAACGAGCTTGCCGCTATCGCCCTCGACGACGTCACGGTGATTGGGCCGGATGACGCATGGGCGGTTGGAACCGGTACTGACATTGGACCGCTGACCGCGCACTGGGACGGTCAGTCATGGAGCGCGGTGCCGAATGTCAGCGGCTTCACGCTGCATTCGGCGATGTCGTTCGCGCCCGATGATGTGTGGGCAGTCGGCCAGACCCAGGACGAATCCCTTGCCGTCCACTACGCCGATCCGTGCAAGAGCAAACAGGACAAACAGGACAAACAGGACAAACAGGATAAACAGGATAAACAGGATAAACAGGAGGGTGTGCCGGAGTCGCGATGACGTCAGGGCGCGGGGCGGGTCAGGCTCGGCGGGTTACCGTCTCCACCAGCGACAACCTTGACGGTTTCCCCTGAACGCGGCTGCTGTCCCGGATGCCCTGTCGTGACGCCGAGCGTGTCGGGCGAGAGTGTCTCGCCCGTCCGCTCGGCAATCGAGCGCCCTGTTCGCTTCCCACTTCACGCCGATCGGCTCGACCCGAATACCTCATACCCGGGTGTCAGGATGTTCGACGGGTCGAAGATCTGCTTGGCATCGCGCAGTTGACGAAACGCTCGCCCGAAGTGCCGCCGCCAGTCACGGCGGGACATCGGGAAGGCACTCACCGGGTACAGTGTGCCGCCGTCCGCACGAATGCGTTCGTAGGCCGCGCTGTTCGCCGCCACCAGCCGCGCAGCTTCGGTGCGATTGTCGGTGGCAGGGATCCGGATGAAGTTGAACGCATACACGAGGTCATCGTCCGGCAGTTGCAGCAGCGGGCTGGTGACCGCGTCTCGTCGGAACACGGAAAGCGCGATCTGCCCGAGCGGGCCCAGGTCTGCCGGCGTCATCAGGCTCAATTCGCGAGTGACGACGGACTCGACTGACGTGTCGCCGACGAACGTGGTCAGCCAGGGATGCGGGAAGAACCATTGTCCGTTGGCACGGAGCGCCTGCTCCAACGCCGCCAGTCGACTCAGATACGCGCGATAGCTCAACGTGCTCAGTTGCGCCTGTGCCCGGTCGTCGGACAGCCCGGTCAGGAGAAGGTCATCGTCGGGCGGGTCCGTGGAGAACGCCTTCACCGCATCGAGACGGAACGTCCACCCTGCCGGTGTCGGCAGCACCGCGCCCTGAACCGCGTCGAACCTGGCATCTGCGGCGAGTAAACGCTCGTCCTGCAGCAGCGTCTGCAGGTCGGGGTAGATCAGGAGATACCGGCGCATCTGTTGCGGGGCCGGCATCAACGCGAGCGTCGCCCGGACGATAATCCCGACCTGGCCGAGCCCGGCGCGCACGGCATCGAACAAGTCGGCATGACGGGTCGGTGAACACGTGACCTGCTCGCCCGCGCCCGTGATCACGTCCATCTCCAGGACGTTGTCGGCCTGCACGCCGAACCGCGAAGTCGTGGCGCCAACGCCGCCAACGACGATGGTGCCCCCGACCGACAACTCGAGATAGTCGGTGAGCACCGGCGGGGTCAGCCCCCGGGGGAGCGTCGCGGCGAGCACCTGGCTCCAGGTCGCTCCAGCATCCACGACCACTCGATCGGCCTCGACACTGCGCACCGTCTGGAGCCGGGTCATGTCGATGACGATGCCACCCCGCGCCTGCGAACGGCCGAAAGTGGCGTGGCTCTGGCCCTGCGGTGCGACCGGGCAGTGCTGCTCTCGAGGCCCACCGGATCGTCCTGGCCACGTCATCGACCGAGCCGGGCAGGAGGACGCCTGCCGGTGGTCGGTGCACGAGGTGGCCGAAGTCATCCGCTGCGGCCGTCCGCGACACCTCGTCGAAACGGAGTTCGCCGTCCAGTGACGGGAATCCCTGCTGTGACGGTTGGGCTTCCGCGGCAAGGCGCTTGTACGCGCCTGACCCCACGGCCATGCCGGCGACCAGGATCGCCCTACGAGTGATGTGCATCGGTTGACTCCTCAAATTTTTGATCCCAACCGATCTGAAGGCATCAGGCATGCCACTTCATGTTGGTGAGACGTCACGAGAATCCGGCGATCGGCGGAATACGCGGCCGGGGTCGGGTGCGACGAACCGTGACAGCGGTGATAGAACCGCGCAACCGATGTCACAGGGATGCCGGTGACGGTGGCAGAGACAGGCCACTAGTCGTCCGGCACTTTCCGCCGGGCGAGCCGCTTGTTGAGCGCCTGCCTCGACAGCCCGAGCATGCGAGCGGCAATGCCCTGGTTCCCGTCGGCCCGTCGCAGAGCCTCCGTGACCAGCGCGTCCTGCGCTTCGTCGAGGGTCGGCAGGCGATCGCGCAGCATGTCCTCCATGGGCGTCGGCGTTCCCGCACCCGGCCTCTCGATCGGCGGTGACGTCGCTTCGATGGCATCCTTGAAGCTCTGGAGCCCGAGCACCGATCCCTTCTGCCGCGCGACGGCATCGAAGACCATCGCTTCGAGCTCGCGGATATTCCCGGGGAACGGATGTGTCCTGAGCAGCGTGTAAAGCGGGGCGGGAACGCCCGGCACAGGCTTTCCCAGCGTCCTCGCGGCGTGCTCCACGAAATGACTCACGAGCAGCGGCAGGTCGTCGAGCCGCGCGCGCAGCGGCGGGAGCGCGAAGTGATGGATTCGCAGCCGGTAGTACAAGTCGTTCCGGAAGGCTCCTTCTGCGACCGCGCGCGCCACGTCACGATTGGTGGCGACGATGATGCGGGCGCGACACTGACGAGGGCGATCGGCGCCCAGCGGGTAGTAGCCGCCATCCTGCAGCAGGCGCAGCAGCTTTACCTGAGAGGCCATCGCCAGATCGCCTATTTCGTCGAGGAACAGGGTGCCCTCACCGGCGACGCTGACGAGACCGTCACGCGCGCGGTCCGCGCCCGTGAACGCGCCGCGCGTATGCCCGAAGAGCGTGTCGGTGAACAACGTGTCGTCGAGGCCCGCCGTGTTCACGGTGACGAGGTTTCCCGACCGGCCGGACAGCCGGTGCAGCGCCCGTGCCACCAGCTCCTTCCCGGTGCCGGTCTCTCCGGTAATCAGCACCGGCTGCGGCGAAGGGGCGATCGCCTCCAGATAGCGGAAGATGGCGAACATCGTCCGGTCGTGCGTGACGATGTCGGTGAACGCCGTGCGCTCGTGCGGCGTGTCTTCGAGCACGCGCGCTTTCAGCGAGAGCAGCTCCGCTTCGAGCGCGCGCATTTCAATCACGCGCTTGAGCGCCGAGATCAGCCGGCTCGCTTCGACCGGCTTCACCAGGTAGTCCCTGGCGCCGGCCTGCATGCAGGCGACGGCCGTCTCGAGATCGTTGGTGGCCGTCAGCACGATGACCGGCACGTCCGGGTAGTCGGCCGTCACCTGATCCAGCAGCGTCCGGCCAGACACTTCGGGCATGGAGAGATCGAGCAGGACCGCGCCGACCGGCTGCTCGCTGAGCAACGGCGCGACCTTTCTGGTGTCGTCGAGGGTGACGACCTGCGGGAATCCCGCCGCCCGCAGCGCCACGCTCACGCTGTGCAGGAGCCGCGGCTCGTCGTCGACCACGAGAATGGGAAGAGCGCTGACGGACTTCATGCGAGGCTGGCTCCCGTGGCGAGTTCAGGCGGCGCCTCCGGCAACGCCACCGTGGCGCACGTGCCCTTCCCAGGATGCGAGGCGAACGAGAGCTGCCCGTCGTACAGCCGCACGAGCGACGAGGCGATCGCGATCCCCAGCCCGGTCCCTCCCGTGGCCTCCTTCGTCGTGAAGAAGGCTTCGCCCAGGCGCGCCACGTGGGCGCGGGGCATGCCGATCCCTTCGTCGCGGACTTCGAGCAGGACTCGTCCGGTCCCGGCGTCGTAAGCCGTGCTGACGCTGACAGCCTTGTTCCGGCTCGGCAGCGCCTCGAGGGCGTTGACCACGAGGTTCACGGTGACCTGCTCGAGATGCTGGGCACTACCGCACGCGGCCGGCAGGCTGTCGGTGAGACTCACGTGCAGCGCGTCGGTGCGTTTTTGAATCAGATACGTCAGCAGACGAAGCGCGCGGCGTACCACCTCGTTCAAATTGAAGCACTCGCTCACCCGGGCGCCCGGACGCGCGAAGTGCTTCAGATCCCCGACAATCCGTTCGATTCGACGGGCACTCTCCTGGATGTCCACGGCGAGCTGCGGCAGAGTGCGGCTCGTCTCGGCGTGCGGGATGCCGGCGAACGTCAGATCTGCGGGAGCATTGCCACAGCCGTCGAGGGTTTCCAGCACCTCCTCGAGCGCCGTCGTCAGCACGCCGGCGTTGGTGAGCACGATCTGATTCGGGTTGTTGATCTCGTGGGCGACGCTGGACACCAGCATGCCGAGCGCGGTCATCTTGTTGGCCTGAATCAGCTGCAGTTCCTTTCTCCGGAGCTCTGCCGCATTCGCCCGCAGCCTGGCGAAGATGAGCAGCAGGTACGCGAGCAGGATGAGGGCCGATCCGTACAGCAGAATCCGGAATCGCTGCGCCCGCGCCTCGGCAGCGCCGGCGGACTGCAGCAACGCCTGCTGCACGCCTTCGACGCGGTCGCCCACCTGCGATGTCAGAATGGCCCGGAGCTCGGCGTCGACCCGCGGCAGATAGTCCACGATGAGCCGGCCGTGAGCAGCCATCGGACCTGCGGTATCCGGAGCGACTTCGGCGGTGTCGATCGTGGCGAGCGCCGCCTCCGCCGCCCCGGGTTCGGCCGAATCGGGCGCCTGCACGAACTGCATCAGGACGTGTGCCGCATCCACGGCGCCTGGCGCGGCGCCGCCCAGGTTCCCGCGGCTCAGGCTCGGAACGAGGTGCGCGAAATAGGTCGCCGAGTTGCGGAGGACGGCGTAGTCCGACGTGAAGTGTTCGATGAGACGTCCCTTTGCCGACAGCGTGTCGGTCAACCGTCGCGTCTCGCGCGCGACGACCGCGTCGCCGTTCTCCGCCAGAGCCGCGCTCTCGCGTTCGAGCGCCTGCAGTTCCCGCCCGAGCGCACGGCCGACCTGCGGCAGCGAGTCATAGTGCAGCAACAGCCCGGCGCGGGTCATGAGGACTTCGCGGTTGAGCGCCGCGTCGGCCAGTTGCAGCGCCTGGAGCGTCTCCTGGGCGCGCGCGCGAAACGCCTGGCCCGGGCTGCGGCTCTTGACGAGCAGGTAGGTCAGGACCAGCAGCATCATCGACACGATCACAACAGGCCTGCCGCGTATCATCGGGACGACATGTCCTCTTGAAGCTGAGCCGAGGTCAGCGGGCGGCCGCGATACTCGCCCGTCAACGTCCGAAGGAATGCGGCGACGAATCGGATGTCGTCTCTGGTCAGTCTTCGTCCCAGCTGATGACGCCCCATCACGCCGATGGCCTCCTCGAGCGTGGACGCCCGGCCATCGTGGAAGTACGGCGCAGTGACCGCGACGTTGCGCAGGCCCGGCACGCGAAAGACGTTCCTGTCGCGGGGCACTCTCGTGATCCGAAACCGGCCGGGGTCGTTTGCCAGAGGCCCCAGCAGCCGCGCCGGTTCGAAGATGCCGAACGGCTGATAGAGGTTGCCGCCGGCATTCATCCCCTGGTGGCAGGACGCGCAGCCGTAGCTCTTGAAGCGGCGATACCCTTCCCTCGCGTCGTCGGTCAGCGCGTGCGCATCTCCGCCCAGGTAGCGATCGAACGGCGCGTCCGGCGTGAGCAGGGTCCGCTCGAAGGAGACGATCGCGTCGACGATGCTCTCTTTCGAGACGCCAGTGCGATATGCGGCGCCAAACCGGCGACTGTAGTCCTCAACTCCGCGCAGCCTTGCCACCAGTTCGGGCCATTCGAAGCCCATCAAAGTCTCGACGACGGTTGCCGTGTGATCCTCGAGCGTTTGCGCCCCGCCATCCCAGTTGAACGAAGGATTCAGGGCGGCGTTGAAGATGGTCGGTGTGTTTCTGCGGGGCGCACCGTCGGCGGTCAACATCGCGAGCGGCCGCCCATCCATGCCGCCACGGTCGAGCGGGTGACAGGTTGCGCACGAGTACTGGCTGATGCGTGACAGGCGCACATCCAGAAACAGCTGCTCACCCAGCGCGGCGCGGAGCTGATCCACGACTTCCGGCGCGCGGACGGTCAGGATCGGTTCAGCCTGGCTCACGAGCGCGGCTGACAACAGCGCGGTCAGACACGACACGGCAAGGACGAGGCGCGTGAGAGCAGTCATCAGAACTCCCGGGCCAGACCGGCTGCATGCCTGCGCAGCTGATCCGTTCTTCGCTCGAAGCCCTCACTCCCATTGGAAACATCGTGCCGGTTTCTGCGCGGGGGGAACCCCTTGCGACAGACATTGCTGAGCAGCACGCGACCCGGCCGCGGCGAGTCCGCCGCAAGGCGCGTGAACGCTCCAATTCCGCGGCCCGGCGAACCCGCCGCGAGCATGCACCGCCGGCGCCTGTCGCGATCCGTCGCACGGAGCCTGCGTGGCGAACTTCCTGAGAACAGGCATTTCTATTGACGATTCTCACGGCGCGGCGCCTGGCACCGGTGCCGCAGTGGTTTCGAGTGGATCGTTCAATTGAAAGGAGAAGTTCATCATGGCAACGGCAACGAACGAAGTCGAACGGATCGTGCGCAGGGTGCTGAAGGAGGAACAGGACGAGACGGTGAGCGCCATCCAGGAACTGTCGACGCTGCTCACGGAACAAGTCATCCCGAAATTGTCGGACGGCGCGAACGGGAAGTCCGATTGGGACGCCGGTGACGATGCGGTTCAGGACGACGACGCGAATCAGGACGACGATGCGGATCAGGACGACGCCGTCTCGATGTCCGCGTTCGACGAAGAAGGAACGACGAGCCGTCGAGGCAGACCGTCACCTGACGAAGACGACGAAGGAGATGCTGAGGATCGGCCTGAAGAGGAGATTCCGAGAGCGGTCCTCGACGCCTTCACGACGCTGTATCACACCCTCTCGTCCGAGCAGGCTTCCGCGCTGGCAGAGCTCTTCACCGTCGTCGACAGCGAGATCGACGACGACAGCAACGCGAAGGACGAGCACAACGAGGAGGCCCGCGTGCATGCGTGACGCATGCGGGAGTGAACCATGCCAAACACCAATACACGGAATTCGGCGTCGAAAGAGCTTCGACGGCTGACGAGCCGGTTGCACGAAGCCCTGGCTCGTACGCGTGGCAACGGCGCGGCCAGCGGATGGGCTCAGGGCCCGCCGGCGGCGCGCTCGATGCGACCGCAACGATCGCGCGCTCAGGCGGCCGGCAACGCCCCACGCAGGAAGGGGGCAGCGGCAGGGCGCGGCGTGACGATTCGACCGGGCATTCGCGTGGGTCCGGTCGGGCGGCTCCTCGTCAGGATTGTCAGCCACTATCCGCGACGCGACGCGCTGTCGATCACCAGCGGCTACCGGCCGGGCCCTCGCAGTCACCATCGCGGGCTTGTCTACGGCAACAGTCCGACCGCGGCCATCGACATCGTCGCGAACGGAGCGGCCGGCATGCGCGACGTCGCGAAGTGGCTCTACGACCGTTTCGCCGGCGACACGGTGGAGCTGATCCACACCACGCCGTTCTCGAGCGATCGCGGGTTCTACGTAAAGGATCAGCGGAAGTATCCCGGTGGCGGCCCTTACAGTCCGCAGACGAAACGCGAGCATCGGGATCACGTGCACTTCGCGTGTTCGAAAGCGCTGGCGCTGAAGATCCTCAGCCGGCTCGACGCGAAGGCGCCCGGGACTCGTGCCGTCGCAGCGAAGGCCGCTCCTCTCAGCAGAGCGGCGGCCGGTCCATCGGGAAAGCGCCGATTGAGCCAGCGCGGTGCGGCGCTCATCGCCGAGTTCGAAGGGATGAGACCGCGTTTGTACAACGACCCGGCGGGACACTGCACGATCGGAATCGGCCATCTGGTCCACAGGGGCAGGTGCAACGGAAGCGAACCTGCGGCGTTCAAGCGCGGCCTTACGCGGGAGCAGGCGTACGCGCTGCTGCAGCGTGACGCGCAGCGGATGGAGAAGGCGGTGAACGCCCTCGGCGTGCCGTTGAACCAGAACCAGTTCGACGCACTGGTCAGCTTCACCTACAACCTCGGCCCGGCTTGGACGGTGGAGAAGACCGGCATTCGAGACGCCCTGCGCGCACGCCGCTACCGCGACGTGCCGCGTGAGATGCAGAAGTGGGTCAAGGCGGGTGGCCAGACACTCCCGGGTCTCGTCCGCCGCCGTAAAGCGGAAGGCCGTCTCTTCGCCGCGCCGGTCCGGCCTGCACCCCCGCAGCCAGCTCCTGGCGTCATCAACGCCGCCGACGTGCAACCGGGTAAGCACAACGGGAGCGTTCTCGTGGTGCAGAAGGCGCTTGCGAAGGCCGTGGGCCTGGACTACTCCTCCGGCCCGGGGAATTTCGGCCCGCGCACTCAAAAGGCGTATGCCGCATGGCAGCGCAAGTGCGGGTTCCCTCGCAACAAGTCGAACGGACGGCCGGAGCTCGAGTCGCTGAAGAAACTGGGGAGCCAGTACGGGTTCACCGTGCGTGGCGCCGCCGCGCCTCCCTCCAGCGGACGCGTCGTCCAGAGCGCTGGACACGAGCTGACCCATTGACGTCGGACTCTCAACCGGGCTGCCGCGATCTCCATGCGAGTGCGGCAGCCCTTTTTCCGGACGTGAACGTCCGAGCAAGGAGGTGCATCATGAGCCTGAAACCGCTGCCGGAACGTCAATTTCATCTGCAGGACCAGGGAATGTGGGACGAGAAGCAGGCGGTCGTCGATGCATGGGAACTGCCCTCGCGCACGGTGACCGGGCTGGATCTCAATCGCAAGGGTCCGGTCATCCCGACCCCTCAGACGCACGCGGCGTTCAAGGGCCGGGCGGATGTGCTCAAGCGCTACCACGTGGGGTTCGGCTGGCAGGCGGACGATGCCAGGAGCGGGCGGTGGATTCCGCAGGGCCTCACAAGCAACGCCGACAGCCGCGACGCGGGCAATGGGAGCCGACGGTGGCTCGCGGTGAGCTGGCACAAGGAGATCGATGGCGTCGAGAAGGGCATGCGGATGTCGTTCGCGGACGTCACCAACTGGGGCGATCCTGTTCGCTACCGCAACGTGCTGCTCGTCAACCCCGTCGCGGCCGCCGACGCGCCATCGAGACACGCGAGCTTCGCAGCGATCCCCGCGCACGCCGGTGGCGCGGTCTGGTTTCGGGACTATCTCTACGTCGCCGATTCCAGGGGTTATGACCAGGGCAAGCCGGGCGGCGTGCTGGTATTCGACATGACGCAGATCAAGGAGGTCGATGACTCACGTGACGACCTGATCGGCTGGTCGCCGGACGACAATGCGTACTACGCGCTTGGCTATCGCTACGTGCTGCCGCAGGTCGGGCGCTACGTGCAGGTGGCCAATGGCGGCGACGAGCGGCTTCGGTGGTCGTTCATCGGGCTCGATCGGAGCGGCTCGAAGCGCAGCCTGATGATGGGCGAGTACAAGACGAGCGATCAGGCCCCGGGGCGACTGACGTGGTGGGCTCTCGACGAGCGCACCGGGCGTCTTGCACCCGGTGGGACCGACAACAGGCTCGCGGCGTCGCTGGCGCGCGTGTGCAGCGACGAGCGCTTCCTCCAGGGAGGCCATTCGTCGGATGCGCTGACCGGCGGCACGGTCTGGCTGTCGCGCTCCTCGGGCCGCGACGCGCTCTGCGAACGGCCGATCGGTGGCGGAAAGGGCGCGACGCACGAGCCCTGGGCCGACCAGCCGGAAGGGCTCACCTACTCGCCTGCAAGCGACAACCTGTGGTGCGTGACCGAACGCCCCGGCGCCCGTGCCGTCTTCGCGGTCAAGCGCAAGAGCCTGTGATCGTGGCTCGACCCAGGCGTCGCGGCACGCCGGGTGTGCGTCAGCGGTTCCGGAAGATCTCGTCCACGGCGCCGTTCGACAGCGAGACGACGAACAGAATTGTTGTGTTCTAAGCCCACCAGCGAAGTCGATCGGCGCAGCTATTGCTTACTCACTTGGCGCTTGTGAATCTCCGCGACCGTTGTGGACGCATCCTCGGAGCAGAGCATGAACGCTGCGGGCCGGACCAGTACTATTCCTGCGGGTGATGACGAGCTACGTCTCGCATTCGTGTACCAGGAAGCGCTCAGGGGGCTCTCGCATCAGCAGAATGTGCTGGAGTCTCTGAATACCAGGGCCGGGAACATGATCTTTGCGACGGCGTTCGCAACGTCGCTGCTCGGCACGAGAGCGCTGGCGGATGGTCTCGGATTCTGGGACTGGGTCGCAGTCGTCTTGCTGTTCCTGGTCGGAGCACTCATCGCGTTCATGCTCTGGCCCTACTACAACGTTACGTTCCGATTCGATCCCGAGGAGCTGCTGACGTCTTTCGTGGACCGCGATGACCCCGCCACGATGTCCGCGATACACCGTACCCTCGCGTTGCGCATCAAGGCGGACATGATCAGCAACTGGCGAGTCATCCAGCCTATCCGGGCGGCGTTGCAGCTGGCGCTGGTGCTCCTCTTACTCGAGATGCTGGCGTGGCTCCTCTCAATCGGAGGGCTGTAGAACCCAGGTTCGCGACGTTCGCACGCGTTATCCTTCAGCCATCACGTGGGGCCTGGTTCAAGCCGGTACCCGCTGCGAGCCCCGATGACGCGGGAGCGGCAGCGCGTCCTGGAGCAACTGGCGCGCCCAGTAGTAGGTGTCGGACTCCTTCACCACGGTCCGCAGCAGTCGCATGCGTCGTGACTGCTCCGCGTCTGTCATCTCGAGCGCCCGCGCCAGGGTGTCCGCGGACTCGGCGACCGAGTACGGATCGACCATGAGAGCCGCGCGCAGCTGACGCGCCGCGCCGGCAAACTTGCTCAGCACGAGGACCCCGCGCTCGTCGTCGCGTGCGGAGACGTACTCCTTCGCGACGAGGTTCATGCCGTCGCGCAGGCTTCCCACGTAGCACAGGTCGGCCGCGCGATAGAACCGATACACCGTGGCCGCGTCGTGATGCGCATCCAGCAGATTGATTGGACGGCAGGTCGTCGTGCCAAACCGTGCGTTGATGCGTTGACTCGTTTCGGCGAGCTCCAGGCGCAGCGCCCGGTATGCGGGCAGGCAGTCACGGCTCGGTTCTGCAACCTGCACGAAGGTGAAGCGACCTCTGAGATCCGGACGGGCTTCGAGTAGTCGCTCGATGACCAGGAACTTCTCGAGAATGCCCTTGGTGTAGTCCAGTCGGTCCACTCCGACGCCCAGCCGCACGTCAGCCGGCAGGTGCAGGGCTCGACGGACTTCTTCGCGACACGCCCTTGACGGAGCTGTCGTCTGCACCCAGTGATTGGCCCACTCGACCCCGACGGGATACGCGCGGACCCTCGTCTCGTGCCCGCGGTATCGGACGACCCGACGTCGCCAGTCGATATCTGCGCCGACCAGGGAGTTGACGCTCTTCAGGAAGTGAACGGCGTCCTCCGGCGTCTGAACACCGACAACGTCGCTGCCGAGCAGGCCATCCAGCAGCTCGTGCCCCCAGGGACACTTCGTCCATGCGTCTGGATGGGGCCAGGGTATGTGCCAGAACGTGACGATCGTGCTCGAAGCCAGGCGAGCCCGGAGGAGCCGGGGCGCCAGCGCAAAATGATAATCCTGCACGAGCACGAGCGGGGACGCGCCCGAGGCTTCTTCGGCCACCGCCGCCGCGAATCGGCTGTTGGCGTTCCGGTACATCTGGAAATCACCGGGCCTGAACACAGGCTCGACGTGGACCCCATGACACAGCGGCCAGAGTCCTTCATTGGAGAACCCGTTGTAGTGCCCCTGGTGTTCGTGCTGGGGCAACCAGACATAGCGGAGACGATACCGGGGACTGCCAGCCGGAACTCCGAGGCCGTCTCGAGCCTCGACGACTGCCGGATCGGCACTCCCCGCGCCGTGAGCCACCCATGTTCCCGAATACCGTTCGACCAGGGGCTCGAGCGCCGTCACCAGTCCGCTGGCCGATCGGGTTACGCTGACGCCACCGTCCCGTGCGCGCTCGTGCCTGAACGGTGCACGGTTGGCAAGCACGATGATTCGATCCCAGGCCGGCGGGGTTTCCTGCGAGGATCGTGGCCAGGCGGACGCACTGTGGTGATCGTCGCGTGGATCGGGGTGGCCCAGCATCTCACTCTCCGAGCGGCTTGTTGCCATCCCGTGCAGTAGACAACGACTCGGACTGTCCTTCCATCCGGTCGACGGTGGAGAGCCAGTGCTTTTCGGAGGAGGCCGTGACGGAGCGCCGGGCGGGGGAGCGAGGCAGGCGGAGCGACTCCCCTGTATACGGGATGCCCGACTCGGCCGGAGCTGACGTACGCTGGATGGAGCCGGTAGCAGCTCGGAGGTTCGCATGCGGTTGAAAACGTGGCTGGTCGCGGCGCTCGGTCTCGGAAGTCTCGTGGTGCTGATTGCCGTGTCGATGCTGACGCTGTCCAGCAAGGCCCAGGACATCTACGCGCAACTGGATCAGCTCAACAGTCATCACCGGCGTGTCGAGGCAAACCTGCGGCGGCTGCGATCGGACGTCAACCTGTCGGGCATTTTCGTTCGCGACTACCTGCTCGACGTGGCACGGGAACGGGCGCCCGAGTACCGCGAGCGGATCTCGGAGTTCCGGCGCACCAACATCGCGACCCTGGGTGAGCTGAAGACCCTGATCAAGCGCGACGACCAGATTGCGAGTCTGCAGACCAAGCTCGACGATTACTGGCAGACGTTCGATCCGCTGTTCGACTGGAGTCCGACGGAGAAAATCCTGCGAAGCGCGAATTTTCTGCGTCGGGAGGTGGTGCCGCGCCGGGAGGCGGCGTTGACGATCGCCCAGGAGATTGAGGAGCTCAACAATGCGAATGTGACGGCACAACGGGAAGAGGTCGCCAGGCGTCATGCGGCGTTTCGTGCTGACCTGCACCGGCTGCTCTGGCAAACGGTGTTGCTGGGCCTCGGCCTCGCGGTGATAGTGGTGTTCCGGCTTCGGGTGCTCGAGCGGCGCTCCGAAGAGACGGAGCACCAGATGCGGGAGCTGTCGCAGCAACTGGTCAGCACGCAGGAAGAGGAGCGCAAGAATCTCTCGCGTGAGCTGCACGACCATATCGCACAAGTGCTCACCGGACTGAGGATGGAGCTCGGCCGGATCGATCGGATGAGCGCAAGCGTCGGTCCCGCGGTTGCCGAATGCAGACATCTCGTGGACGAGATGTTCTGTACCGTCCGCAACCTGGCCCTCGGCCTTCGACCCAGCATGCTCGACGACTTCGGCCTGCAGGCAGCGCTCGAGTGGCACGCGCGGGACTTCATGAATCGATACGCGATCAACGTCGAGTTGCAGATGGAGGGGGACTTCGATGCGCTGCCCGACAAGCACCGAACATGTGTGTACCGCGTGGTGCAGGAAGCGATGACCAACTGCGCCCGTCACGCGCACGCCAGGAATATCAGCGTGGGCGTCCGCGCGGATCAGGTGCAGTTGTGGGTGTCGGTCAGTGATGATGGGATCGGCATCCATCCAGCTCACCGGGGAAGCGGGCTTGGCCTGCGTGGTATCGACGAGCGGGTCAAGGAGCTCGAAGGCACCCTGACTATTTCACGAGAGGTCAAGCAGGGCACCAGGCTGGTCGTTCGTGTTCCGCTGCCGCAGAACATGAGAGAGGTGCCCGTTGCGCGTGCTGCTGGCTGACGATCACAGCATTGTCAGGCGCGGCCTGCGCGGCCTGCTCGAGGCCGCCGGCCACACGATCGTGGCGGAGGCGGCCGATGGCCTGGAAGCGGTGCGGCTCTGCGACGAGCATCGTCCTGACATCCTCATCCTGGACATCGGGATGCCGAAACTGAGCGGCATCGAAGTGGCAGCTCGCGCACAAAAGCTCGAGCCTCCACCCGGCGTCATCATTCTCAGCGTGCACGACGACGAGTCGTACATCATGCGCGCGCTGGCTGCAGGCACTCGTGCATATCTGCTCAAGAGTGCGACGGATGAAGATCTGATTCCAGCCGTTCGCGCCGTTGCGGCGGGGAAGCCGTATTTCAGCCCGGCCGTTGCGGCGGTGCTCGTCGAAGACTACGTCCGCCGCCTGAGACAGCGCGGCCTGACCGACTCATACCATCTGCTGACGGATCGTGAAAAAGAAGTGCTGCAATTGCTCGCCGAAGGACGCTCGAACAAGGAGGTGGCGACGCTCCTCGATCTCGGATTGTCAACCGTCGAGACACATCGCGCGAACCTGATGCAGAAGCTCAACCTTCACAACACCGCGGAAATCGTGCTCTACGCGGTCCGGAAAGGGCTCATCGTGTAAACCGCGTGTAACCGCGCAGCCCTGGCGCGGGCATGATTCTTGGGCCGCAAGCATCACGCCACAAGGCTCCCCGATCCACCGGATAGACTTTGTGGCGACGGTGACGTCTACTGCCTCCATGAGCACCGTTCATCTCGATACCCGTTCCACAGGCAACGCCGATCCGCGCCGTTCGCAGCCACCGTTGTTGGATGGTGACGCGCTCGTCGTCGTACAACGCGACTGGAACGGATGGCGCACGGCCACGGCCCGCGTGAGCGACCTGGAAGACATTCACTGGTCGCAGCCGAGCGGCGCGCCGCGCCCACTGCTCCATGCCCACATCCGCTGTACCGAAGTGATCTCGGGAGCCATTCCGCACGAGTGCCATCCCATGTCGCCGCCGCACCACCTCCTGGTCTGCCTGCTGAAGAGTCACACGTCTCCCAGTGTGTTCGAAGAGCTGTCGAAGCGTGCTGATGCCATGCTCGACGCCACGAGAGCGATGAACGCGGTGGGCACCGACATGTGGGCGACAACCCACCCGTCCGACGCATCCTGACGCCGCGGTTCCTTCATCTCGACCGCCCCCGTCCGCCCGTAGCCCCGTCTTCAAAGAACATGGGCGGATGGGGCTCAGCCCCGGTCGGAGCCATGCTTCGCGCGATCGCGGTCACCGACCTGGCGAAAGCGCGGCGATCGGCCGCCGGTAGCGCGGTGATCGCCGCGATGAGGCGCTCCTGGGCAGCGACAGGAGCTCGACCCAGTACGCGCCGGCCCTTCGCCGTCACCACGAGCCGCTGACGACGCCGGTCATGGCTCGACGCAACCTTCGCGACGAACCCCTGTCGCACCAACCGCTGAATCACCACCGACACCGAGCTCTGATGCGTGAACGTGAGCGCCGCGACGTCATTGATTGACGCATCGGGATGCTCGTTGATCTGCTGAAGCGCGAACAGTTGCGCGCTGCCAGGCCCCGCATGGCCTTCGCCGCCGCGGCCGACCCGCAGCGCCTGCACGATGCGACGGAAGGCATAGAGCGCGACACGCACATCGGGCGGACGGGCTGCGCCGGCGGCCCGTTCCACGACTCGCTGGCGGCGCATCGACGCCCGGGAAGGCGCACCGGGCCCGGACCGTGGAGCGCCGGTGCGCTGAGGTGGCGCGGGTGGCGTTCTGGATCGCATATTGATTCGTTATTATATGGGATCCGATATATCGTGACGGCAGCCGCACAGACGCACGACATCGCTGAAGACCTCGCCGACTTCACCGCCACCCGCCGCCTGCTCATCATCTCGGCCTTCGGGATCGTCATCGGGGTCGTGAGCGCCTACGTGGCGCTGGCGCTCCTCAAGCTGATTGGCTTCTTCACGAACCTGTTCTTCTTCCAGCGGCTCAGCACGGCGCTGATGACCCCGGAAGAACATACGCTCGGGCCGTGGGTGATTCTCGTCCCTGTCGTCGGCGCGCTCATCATCGGCATCATGGCGCGCTACGGCTCCGAGCGAATCAGGGGCCACGGCATTCCGGAAGCGATCGAGGCCATCCTCATCAACGGCAGCCGCATCGACCCGAAAGTGGCGATCCTCAAGCCGCTCTCGTCAGCGATCTCGATTGGGTCGGGCGGTCCGTTCGGCGCCGAAGGGCCAATCATCATGACCGGTGGCGCGGTGGGGTCGTTGATCGCGCAGTTCTGCCATCTGACCAGCGCCGAGCGGAAGACGCTGCTCGTCGCCGGCGCGGCAGCGGGCATGTCCGCGACATTCGCGGCGCCCCTGGCGGCGGTGCTCCTGGCCGTCGGGCTCCTCCTGTTCGAGTGGAAACCCCGGAGCCTGATCCCCGTTGCGCTCGCCAGCGCCACGGCGGCCGCGATGCGCACGTACATCATCGGCATGGGACCGCTCTTCTCCGTTCCGGCACATCCGGCGTTCATCGGACCGCTCGGCCTGCTCGGGTGTGTGCTCGCCGGGATCCTCGCGGGCGCGCTCTCCGCGGTGCTGACGGAAGCCGTCTACGCTGCGGAGGACGCGTTCCAGCACCTGCCGATCCACTGGATGTGGTGGCCGTCGGTTGGCGGACTCGTGATCGGTGTCGGCGGCTGGATGTTTCCGCAGGCGCTCGGCGTCGGATACGACGTGATTGCCGATCTGCTGCAGGGCGATGTGGGCGCGCGCGTGATTCTCGGTGTCCTCGTCGTCAAGTCGGTGATCTGGTCGGTCTCGCTGGGATCGGGCACGTCTGGCGGCGTCCTGGCGCCGCTCCTGATGATGGGCGGTGCGCTGGGGGGCGTGGAAGCCTGGTTCCTGCCTGCCGAAGGCCTCGGCTTCTGGCCTCTGGTCAGCATGGGCGCGATCCTCGGGGGCACGATGCGATCGCCGCTGACGGGTATTGTGTTCGCGCTCGAGCTCACTCACGACTTCAACATGGTGCTGCCCCTGCTCGTGGCGGTCACCATCGCGCACGGATTCACGGTGCTCATGCTGAAGCGGTCGATCCTGACCGAAAAGATCGCCAGGCGCGGGTATCATCTGAGCCGCGAATACGCCGTCGATCCATTGGAGATTCTGTTCGTCCGGGAAGTGATGCGCACCAGCGTTGTCCGCGCTCCCGGCAGACGCCCCGTACGATGCCCTGCGCCACTCGCTGCACGGCGACCCGTCGCGCGGTCGCCAGCGCCTGTATCCGGTGATCGGCGACAACCAGGAGCTCATCGGCGTGGTCACACGTGGCGACCTGCAGATCGTCGCCGATGCGCCGCCGGAAGATGCCTGCGCACCGCTGGCGACGATCCTCAAACCGCGGCCCATTGTCGCCTATCCGGACGAATCACTCCGCATGATTGTGTATCGGATGGCGGAAACGGGGCTGACCCGGTTTCCGGTCGTCGACCGGGAGCGCCCGCGCCTGGTCGGCATGATCGCGTTGACAGACCTGCTGAAGGCGCGGGCACTCAACCTCGATGCCGAACAGCGACGAGAGCGCGTGCTCGGCGCCCACATTCAGCTGCCTTTCGGAGAGAAGCGCCGAACCAGAGTTTCACACCTGTGACGAGTGTCTTGATGAAACGCGCCGCGTTCGATGTCGACCGAGTGGGCACACGGGCGATGCGCGCGTCACCGGCCATTTCTCCGACTTTTGAGTCCTATCCCCTGCACCGGCCTGCCGTTGGCGATTTTCGCATTGCAAAAATCGCCTACTCTCTTTGAATCACCAACGGCCGAGCACGCCCACACGCAGGAGTCACAAGGGATGAGAAACGGGATGAAAAACACTTCCAGGATCGTGATGGTGATGGTCGCTTTGTCGGTCACCTCGGCCTTCGCCGCCGATTGGCCGTGGATTTACGGACCCAGAAAAGACAACACCTCCGATCAGAAAGGCTTGTTGCGCACGTGGCCAGAGGCAGGCCCGAAACTGCTCTGGACGACACCCGTGGGCGCCGGCTTCGGCGGCCCCGCCGTCAGCGAGGGCAAGGTCTACCTGCTGGACCGGAATGAGGAAGTGGGGGACAAGCTGCGAGTGTTCGACCTGGCCAGTGGGAAGGATCTCTGGAGCTTCGCGTATGACGCGCCGGGGACTTTCATGTTTGCCGGCTCGCGGACCACACCGACGGTCGAGGGCGAGCACGTCTACACCTCCGGACCGCTGGGAGACCTGTACGCGATCAACACGCGAACACGCAAACCGGTCTGGCACAAGAACATCTGGAAGGATTTCGGCGGCGGCGAGCTGCCCAGGTGGGCCGTCGTTCAGAATCCCCTGATCTACGGCAACCTGCTGATCGTGGCGCCGCAGACGTCCCAGGCGGGAGTGGTCGCGTACGACAAGCTGACGGGTGACCTCACGTGGAAATCGGCGCCTCTCTCCGGCACCGCCGGATACGTCAGCCCGTCCATCGTCAAGGTCGGCGGAGAAGATCACCTGGTCATGATCACGGCCGCCGTCGGACGCGGACGCACCTCCAGGGACGGCAGCGTCAACGGCCTCGATCCCCTCAGCGGGAAAGTGCTGTGGACCTACACGAACTGGCAGTGCGCCATCCCGGTTCCCCAGCCCGTTGACGCCGGCGAAGGCCGAGTGCTCCTGACGGGTGGATATGGTGCGGGCACGGCGATGATCAAGGTTCAAAAGAAGGGGAGCGGCAGTTACGAAGCCACCGAGCTGTTCAAGAATCCCGATTTCGGCGCCCACACGCAACCGCCGATTCTTCACAAGGACCACTTCTATTCCCACTACACGATCAACGAGCGCAGCGATGGCCTTGTCGCGATGAGCATGGACGGACAGATCAAATGGAAGACCGACCAGCAGCCGGCGTTCGTGCGGGGCGGATCCATCCTGGCCGAGGGTCTGCTGCTGACGACCGACGGCAACACGAAGCTGTATCTGGTCGAGCCCACTCCCACGGGTTTCAAGCCGCTCGCCAGCGCCGTAGTACTGGAACAGGGCGACAACTGGGCCCCCCTGGCACTGGTCGATGGCAAGCTGCTGATCCGGGGACAGAAAGAGTTGAAGGTCCTGCAGGTCGCGCCATGACCTACTCGGTTCTCAGGACCACCATGGGATCGGTACTGGCCGCGCGTCGCGCCGGTAGATAACTCGCGAGGAGAGAGGCGCCGGCGAGCAGCACGAAAACGCTGCCAAAGGTCACCGGATCGGTCGGGGTCACCCCGTAGAGTACGCGTGCGAGTACCGTGCCTACGCCGACGCTCAGAGCAAATCCAATCACCAGACCCAGTGCGGTCAGGCGGAAGCTCTCGGAGAGCACCGACGAGATCAGCTGCCGCGCCGAGGCGCCCAGGGCGATTCGTACGGCGAACTCGCGGCTCCTGCGCCGGCCGTCGAAGGCCACCACGGCGTACTGGCCAATCGCCGCGATCAGTAACGAGCCGCCGGCAAACAACGTGAGCAGTGTCGCCAGCATCCAGAGAGGCGCGACGTCAACAGCGATCTGGCTCTCGAGGGACAGCAGGCTGGCAATGGCCACGCGAGCATCGACTTCTCGTAGAGATCTGGCCACCGCCGGACCAACTGCGCTTTGCGATCCGCTGTGACGGATGTAGAAGGTCGTCTCTCCCGGTGGGCCAGGACGCTCGTCGTTCGCAAAGAACACGTACCGTGGCCGCGCGTCGTTGCTGCGTCCGGCAAAGAACGCATCGCGGACGACACCCACGACTTCCGCTTCCATCGCGCGAGCATCCGAACCTGCGATGAGAACTTTTCCGATGGCGGGTTCGCCGGGCCACAGCGCCTCCGCCATGTAGCGCGTGACGATCACCGCCCGTCGCGTTCTCGTTTCATGAGGCCTGAAGTCGTGCCCGGCGACGAACGGGACACCCAGCGTCGAGAAAAAGTCCAACGCAACACGGTTCTCGATCGCGATGACCGGCTCTGCCGCGCGATCGCGCCGGACCGGAAAGGGCGCCCATTTCGACAGGCGGCGCGCCGGAATGTAGGAGGCGCTCTCGACACCGGGCAACCGTGCCAGACGCTCTTTGAGCGACTCGACGAGAGCTCTGTTGCTCTTCGCGTCATCGGCGCTGGCTGACGTGTTCACGGTGGCGAGCAGCAGATTCCGGGTGCTGAATCCGACGTCGGCGCTGTCCCGCAGCGACAACGACCGATGCGCGAGCCCGGCCGTCGTCAGCAACAGGACCGAAAACGCCAGCTGCAGCACGACCAGTCCGCCTGACAGCGCCGAGCGCCCCTGTACCACGCTCTGTTCCCCCGCCTTCAGGAACGGAAGCAATTGCTGCCTCCGGGTCCTGAGGGCCGGACCGAGCGTGACGGCAAGCGTGCACAACAGGGCGAGCACGAGCGCGTACCCGACCACCGTCCAATCCGGTGTGAGATCCGGCGTCACAATCTCACTCTGCGCCACCGGCACCAGCAGCCCAACGATCGTTCTGGAAATGGTCCACGCGAACAGACATGCCACGATCCATGCGACTACCGAGAGGACGAGACCCTCTGCGAGAAGACCCCGGACGATGCGCGCGCGCGAGGCTCCGAGGGACTGCCTCAGCGCCAGCTCCCGCTGGCGGACGAGGGCGCGGGCGATGAGCAGGTTCGCGACATTGGCGCAGACGATCGCGATCGTCAGGACCGTCACCACGGAAAAGATCGCGAGCATCCGGTTGCTCTGCGTCGAGATGATGCTGTTGCCGCCGGAGGTCGCGGAATACGGGACGAGTCGCACCCTGAGCTTCTGATTCATCTCGGGGTGCGCACGTTGCAGCTGCGCCCAGATCGTGGCCAGCTCGGACTGTGCGCTCGACAGAGAAACCCCCGGCGCCCGACGTCCGAACATCGCCACCGCGACGCTCGATCGATTCGGCTGCAGCCACTGCCGGAACTCACTGGTCAGCGGCACCCACAGGTCGCCCATCTCCGCCAGCCAGGCGCCGCGAAACTGCGGATCGGCGACGCCGACGACGGTCGCCGGCTGCCCGTTGACGGCGACAACCTGCCCGACGATGTTGGGAATTCCGGCAAAGGCGTTCTGCCACACGTGATGAGCGATCACGACCACGAGGCCCGACGTGCCGCGCTCCGCCTCTTCCCGCGTGAATGCTCTGCCCTGGACGAGGCGCACGCCGAGCGTCTCGAAGTAGTTCGGCGACACGATCCCGACGCGAGCCGCGTAGCTGCCGTTGTCGTGCGTCAGGGTGACTCGCTGAAAGTCCACGGCCGTGATCTGCAGCGCTGTGCTCTGTTCCTGGAAATGCGCAAACACGGGATGCTCGGCGTGCGTCTCGACGTCGCCGTTCTCCGCGACCCAGCTGAGCGTGGCGAGACCGGTCGCGTGAACGCCTGGCGCCGGTTTGGAGATGATGCCGTGAGCGATCGAGAACACCGTCGTGTTGCCGCCGATGACCAGCGCGATCAGAATCACGGCCGTGGCACTGACGGCGGGCGCCTTCGTCAGGATCCGGCATCCGATGCGAAGATCCTGCAGCAGCTGTTCGAGTCTCGTCGAGACCCAGACCGCCCGGGTGTTCTCTTTCGCGAGCGCGACACTGCCGAAGGCGCGGCGGGCGGCGCTCGCCGCCTCTGCGGCCGACAGGCCGCGTTCCGACTGAAGGCGCGTCTCTTCAGCCAGGTGGAAGCGAATCTCGTCGTCCATCTCCCGATCGGCTCGTGCGGGAAGAAACAGCGTCCGCTGAATCCGCTTTCGAAGTCGGCGCCACGACGACATCGTGTCTCTCCTTCCCGCGTTGACTCACGGCTGGAGCACGGCGGCTCAGGCCGGTCCGAGCACCTTCGCAATGGCGGCCGACAGGCGGCTCCAGCGTGTGCGCTCGAGCGCCAGCTGCCGCCGCCCGGCGGCGGTAATGCGGTAATACTTCGCGCGCTGATTGTTGTCGGAGAGCTTCCAGTCCGCGTCGACCCAGCCCTGCCGCTCGAGACGATGCAGCGCTGGATAGAGGGAACCGTGATCCACGTTGAGCACTTCATCGGAGCTGGCGCGGAGCGCAACCCCGATACCGTGGCCGTGCTGAGGCCCCCATTGCAGGGTCCGCAGAATCAGCAGGTCGAGCGTGCCCTGGAGGAGATCCGACTTCTCCCGCGTCTTCGCCATAGGTAGGAGACAATCTACCACCATGCCAGGAGAATGTCTACTACCTTTCAGCTCTCAGCTCCTCTCAGCTCTCAGCTGTCAGCTGAGAGGAGCTGAGAAATCGAACCGGCAGCAGGTCTTGACCCCCACTGCCGTCATGCAACATACTAAGTTGCATGAGAAGAGACAGCCGGTTGTCGGGCGTGCTTCACGTCCTGCTGCACATGGCCGAACAGAATGGCCCCGTGACGTCAGGAGTGCTGGCGAAGGCGATGGACACCAATCCGGTCGTGATCCGGCGGATCATGGCCGGCCTCCGGGACCGCGGATACATCCGATCGGAAAAGGGGCATGGCGGCGGATGGACGCTGGCCTGCGACCTCTCAGAGGTCACGTTGCGCGACATCTACACCGCGCTGGGCTGTCCGTCGCTGTTCGCCATTGGTCACCGCACAGAAGCGCCCGGTTGTCTCGTCGAGCAGGCCGTCAATGCCGTCCTCGACCGGGCATTCCACGATGCGGAGGTGCTGCTGCTGTCGCGCCTTGGCGAAGTGACGCTGGCCGCGCTGAGCCGCGACTTTCACCACCGGCTCGTTGCCCGTGGCGGGTCTCACGATCTGGAGCATGTGCATGCGTCATGACGCCATCATCATTGGCGGGAGCTTCGCCGGACTGTCCGCAGCGACGTACATTGCGCGGGCCCGGCGATCGGTCTGCATCGTAGACACCGGATCTCCCCGCAACCGTTTCGCGGCACATTCCCATGGCTTCCTCACCCAGGATGGCAGTGAGCCCGGCAGGATGCTCGCCATCGCGCGATCGCAGGTTGCGGCATATCCCACCGCGACGTTCATCGAGGGGAAAGCTGTCAGCTCGGCGAAGGAGCCGGAGGGTTTCTCCGTCAGGCTCGCGACGGGTGAGGCGCTTGAAGCGGCCAGGCTGGTGCTCGCGTTCGGCATCTCGGACGAACTGCCCGCCATTCCCGGGCTTGCCGAACGCTGGGGCCGTTCCGTGCTCCACTGTCCGTACTGCCATGGCTACGAGTTCAGTGGGCAGCGACTGGGCGTGCTGAATGTCTCGCCGCTGTCGATTCATCAGGCGATGCTCATCGCCGAATGGGGACCGACCACGCTCTATCTGAACGGCGCGTCCCAGCCCGATGATGCTTCGCTCGCCCAGCTGCACAAGCGTGGCGTCGCCATCGAACCGGCGGCCGTAGAAGCACTCTGCGGCGAAGGCACACAGCTGGCCGCAATCGAACTGTCCGACGGGCGAATGTCGGGCGTTGACGCGCTCTATCTTGGTCCCCGGACGCATCTGAACAGCGACATTGCTCAGCGACTGGGCTGTGAAATGGACGAGGGTCGCTTCGGAAGCGTCATCCGAACCGATGGGACAAAGATGACCACCGTGCCCGACCTCTACGCCGCGGGTGACATCACGCGCGAGGCGCACAGCGTGACGTGGGCGAGCGCCGATGGCGTCACGGCCGGCATGGCCGTGCATCGCTCGCTGATTTTCTGATCCGCCTGGTTCATGGCGGTGCTTCGGCGAGAATTGTCGGATTGAGCGCTGAGCCTCGAAGGGCGGGAGTGACAAGGGTGACGGGATTTTGATGGACTCGCTGATCACCGCTGCGGCGCGTGCACTCGCCGCGGGTGATCCGCTCGGCGCCTTGAAGCGGGTCGCCCTGCGCGACGACGCGCCTGCGCTCGCGCTTCGAGGCATCGCGATGGCACAGCTCGGCGATCTCGTGCGTGCCAAGGCTCTCCTGCGACGTGCTGCGCGTGCCTTCGGCCCGAAGGAGGCCGTGGCCCGGGCGCGGTGCGTCGTCGCCGAGGCCGAGATCGCGCTCGTCTCGCGTGACCTGGGCTGGCCCGCAAAGGCGCTCGACACCGCGCGGGCGACGCTCGAAGCGCATGGCGACCGGGTCAACGCCGCGCACGCGCGGTATCTCGAGGTCCGGCGCCTCCTCCTGATCGGCCGCCTCGACGAGGCCGAGCGTACGCTCGCCAGGCTCGACCCCGCGCCTTTCCCTCCCGCGTTGCGGACCGCCCACGAGCTCGTGGGCGCGGGGATCGCGATCCGGCGTCTCCGGACGAAGGCGGCGCGCGCTGCGCTCGACCGGGCCGGGCGCGCGGCGCGCCACGCAGGTATCCCTGCGCTGACAGAAGAAGTCGAAAGCGCCGTCCTCGTGCTGAACATGCCCGCGGCGCGCCTGATTGCGCGTGGCGAGGAGCGGCCTCTCCGGCTCGAGGAGGTCGAGGCGTTGCTGGCGTCGAACGCATGCGTCGTGGACGCGTGCCGTCATGTCGTACGTGACGGCGGCCAGGTGGTCTCGCTCGCAACCCGCCCGGTGTTGTTCGCGATTGCCCGCGCGCTGGGCGAAGCGTGGCCGGGAGACGTGCCGAGGGAGACGCTCGTGGCGCGCGCATTCGGATCGAAGCACGCCGATGAATCGCATCGCGCGCGGTTGCGAGTCGAAGTCGGACGGCTTCGTGCGATGCTTCGGACGCTGGCCGAGGTGAGCGCGACGAAGCGAGGGTTTGCGCTGGCGCCGCGCCGCGCACGCGAGGTCGTGGTGCTTGCGTGGCCCGTAGACGAGGCGCATGCGGCGGTGCTCGCCTTTCTCGCCGATGGTGAATCGTGGTCGAGCTCGGCCCTTGCGCTGGGGCTTGGAACGAGTCGGCGCACGGTGCAGCGGGCGCTCGAATCGCTGGCGGCAGCAGGCAAGGTGCAGTCGTTCGGTCGCGGGCGAGCTCGTCGCTGGCTGACTCCGCCTGTGCCGGGATTCACGACGACACTGTTACTCCCCGCGTCTTTGCCGATTGACTAAGATGGACTGATGCGCCGATCAACCGCCGAAATCGTCCGTGAATATGGCCCGTTTTCAGGCACCGACCAGGTGCATGGCGTCACCTATGACGGTCAGCACGTCTGGTTTGCCGGTGGAGACAGGTTGAACGCCTTCGATCCGGCGACCGGGAAACCGCTGCGCTCGATCGACGTCGCCGCGCATGCAGGCACGGCGTTCGACGGCAAGCACCTGTTTCAGCTCGCCGAGGATCGCATCCAGAAGATCGATCCGAAGACCGGCCGTGTGCTCGCCACGATCCCCGCGCCGGGGGGCGGCGGTGACTCGGGGCTCGCGTGGGCCGAAGGGACGCTCTGGGTGGGGCAGTATCGGGACCGGAAGATCCATCAAGTCGATCCCGAAACAGGAGCGGTTCTTCGCACGATCGAATCCAACCGCTTCGTCACCGGAGTCACCTGGGTCGATGGAGAGCTCTGGCACGCCACCCTGGAAGGTGACGAGAGCGAGTTGAGGCGAGTCGATCCACGAACGGGAGAGGTCCTGGAGAGGCTCGAGATGCCGCCAGGAGTGGGCGTTTCAGGGCTCGAGTCCGACGGCGGCGATCGGTTCTTCTGCGGAGGAGGCAAGAGCGGGAAGGTGAGGACCGTCCGCCGGCCCCGGCGAGACACCGCGAGCAAATAATCGGCGCCTGCCTGGGGCGCATGACCGGCCGTTGAAGGAGGCTGCATGGACATCAAGAGAAGCGGCTCACAACCGTCCGGCAAAGGACCCGCGGAGTGGTTCACCGGGACGGTACGCATCGACCCACTCCTCCAGGCCCCGGATCCGGCGCGGGTCGTCGGCGCGAGCGTCACCTTCGAGCCGGCTGCACGGACAGCCTGGCACACGCACCCGCTCGGACAGACCCTCATCGTCACCGCCGGCGCCGGCCTCGCGCAGCGCTGGGGAGGCCCCATCGAGGAGATCCGGCCCGGGGACGTGGTCTGGTTTCCGCCCGGTGAAAAGCACTGGCATGGCGCGTCGCAAACGGCGGCCATGACGCACATTGCCATTCAGGAACAGCTCAATGGCAAAGCCGTGGACTGGATGGAGCACGTCAGCGACGAACAATACCAGGCACGATGAATCGACGGCGAAACCTTGTCGTCCGTCGCAGGACGAACGGCTACGCCATCGCCGAACGCACCGTGCCGCGGATCTTCTCCATCGCCGTTTTCAGGTTCTCGTCGGCGCTGCGGGCCCAGTAGTCCTTGTTGAACAACTCGAGGGAGAGATACCCTCGGAAGCCGTTGTCGCGCAGGTCGCGCAGGATCCGGGGGAGTGGCGCGACGCCGTCGCCCGGGTAGATCCGGTTGCCGTCGTTGAGCGTGGCCGGGTCGGCCGCCTGCGGGTAGTCGTTGAGATGCATCAGATGGAGAGACGCGCCGTTGATTTGCCTCAGGGCCGTGAACGGCGTTCCGCTTTTGTACAGGTGGAACACGTCGAGCAGGAGGCTGGCGTCGGCGCGTCCGGCCGCGACGGTGACATAGATGCCGTGCGAGAGCGGTCCCAGCACGGGGTGCGTGCCCCAGAGCTCGAGCAGCGGCCGCACGCCCATCTTCTCGCCCATTTCCAGCGCCTCGCGGTAGTACTTCGCGGCGTTGTCGAGGCTGACGGCGCTGCGGTTGTTGCCTGGTGGCGCGGCGATGCGCGTGCCTCCGATCTGCGCCACTTTGTCCATGTCCGCTTTCAGTTTCTCCATCGACGCCGCCCGCCGCGCATCGTCGTCATCCAGAAACGAGTTGAAGGCGATGGCCCCCTCGACGGTCAATCCGGCGTCGGCGATCCGCTTGCCGAGGTCCTTGAGCGCACCGCCGCTCGTCGTGTAGCGGTCGATCTCAGTGAGCCACGGCTCAATCGCGTGGAAGCCGGCCTTGGACGCGGCGTTGACGACGGCGACAATGTCGAGATTGTTGCCGCGGATGGTGCTGGTGTTCAGGCAATAGCCGAACGGCTCGTTGGCCGGTCGCTTGCGGGCGCCCGCGGGTCGTGGCGCCTGCGCCTCACCCGGGGTCGACGACACCATTGCGGCACCGAACGCAGCGACAGCGCCGCGCACTACGTCTCGACGGGACAACTCCATTCCGCTAGTCTCCTTCGGTCCGGAGCGTAGCGGCTCTGGCGTCGTGAATGCAAGGGCGACCGATATCCCCGTCATTTGTGATGGACGCGACACTGGAATTGGACAGGACTTCCCATGAGCAGATTTCAGCCGACGCGCCGACGGGTGCACGCGATGTGGATGGTGGCGCTGGCCCTGGCGGTCTGGCATACGCTGGCCGCGCAGCCGGCGACCCGGCTGTCCCTGGAACTTGCCGACTACGCGCAGGTGCCGATCACCGGCGACCTCACGGGGGCAGAACACGCGGGGCCAGCTGACCAGGGTGAATTTTCTTCGGGACGAGCCAAACGGCCGGCGATTCTTCGTGAGTGACATCAGCGGGCCGCTTTACATCGTGGACAAGCAGACGAAGACGTTCACGACTTACCTCGACTTCAACGGCGCCGGGGACCGGCCCGGCCTCTTCCGGAAATTCACATTCGAGCGCAATTTCGCTATCGGTCTCACCACCTTCCTCTTCGATCCCGACTACGCGCGCAACGGTGTCTTCTACACGATTCACATGGAGGATCCGGCCGTTGCCGCGGACGCGGCGCCGCGTGCCGGCGCAGTCACCGGCCTCGACCTCTCGAGCTACACGACGACGCCGGCGATCTCGACGCCTACCGTTGACGGGAAAATCGATCGCGAAGCCGTGGTGGTCGAATGGAAGGATCGGACCGACGACCAATGGGACTACGGCCCGAGCGACGCCGAAATCTACGCCGTCATCGAGAAGGGGATTCCGACGACGATGATGGCCGCGTGGGATGGCCGCATCCCGGACGACGACATCTGGAGCATCCTCAACTACATCCACGCGCTCGCGCCGAAGAAGTAGCACGGTGTAGACATACTCCACCCATGGATGTAGTCTATCTACACCCTGGTGCCAGGCGCGCGCTACGAGGGCCGTATCGGGCTCCTGCGCAGGGCAGGGAGGACCATGAAAGACCGTGACGCCGCGCTTCGGGAAGAGCTCGAGGCGCATCTGAAGATGGCCGCCGCCAATCGGGTCGAACAGGGACAGGACCCGCGCGCCGCGGCCGCCGCGGCGCGGCGTGAGATGGGCAACCTCGCCCAGATTCAAGAGGCGACCCGCGACGTGTGGGGCGGCCGCTGGATCGAGCAGGCCGTCCAGGACGCGCGTTACGCGCTTCGCGGCTTCCGCCGCAACCCGGGGTTTGCGCTGGTCGGCATCCTCTCCCTCGCGCTGGGCATCGGCGCCAACACCGCGCTTTTCGAGGTCGTCAACGCGGTCCGTCTCCGCACGCTGCCCGTCGCCGATCCCGCGGGCCTCGCCGAGATTCGCATCGTGGACAGGGAAGGGGCACGCGGCAGCTTCGAGGTCTGGTACCCTGCGGTCACCCAGCCGATCTGGCGCGAGATCCAGTCGCGGCGCGAACCGTTCTCCGGACTGTTCGCCTGGGGACGAGACGAATTCAGCTTGTCTGACGGAGGCGAGGCCCGGACTGCCGCGGGGCTCTGGGTGAGCGGCGAGTTCTTCGACACACTCGGCCTGACGCCCGCTGCCGGCCGGCTATTTTCACCAGAAGACGATAGACCGGGTTGTGCGGCTCGGGCCGTGCTGGGGCATGGACTGTGGCGCCGCGAGTACGGCGGCGATCCGTCGGCGATCGGGCGCATCATCACGCTCAATTCGCGAGCCGTAGAGATCGTCGGCGTCGCTCCCGCGGCATTTTACGGGCTCGAGGTGGGCCGCGGCTTCGACGTCGCGCTGCCGCTGTGCGCCGAGCCGGCGTTCAGCACCGACGGCAAGGGGCGCGTCGATGCCGGCACGATCTGGTGGCTTGGAGTCTTCGGTCGTCTCAAACCGGGCTGGACGCTGGAACGCGCCTCGGCGCTGCTGGCCGCCGCATCTCCGGCGGTGTTCCACGCCTCGCTGCCGGCTGCCTACCCCGCCGTCAGCGTCCCCCAATATCTGAACTTCAAGCTCGCGGCGTACACTGGCGGCGCAGGCGTGTCGCAGCTCCGGGAGGCGTACGGATCGCCCTTGTGGCTCCTTCTCGCGATCGCAGGCGTGGTGCTCGTGATTGCCTGCGCCAATCTCGCGAGCCTGCTCCTGGCTCGCGCCAGCGCCCGGGAGCGCGAAATCGCGGTGCGGCTGGGACTCGGCGCCTCGCGCGGACGCGTCGTGCGGCAGCTGCTGACCGAAAGTCTCGTGCTCGTGTCGATCGGCACCGCGCTCGCGCTGCTGTTCGCCGGAACGATGGGGCAGGCGCTCGTGGCGGGCCTCGAAACCCGCGACAACGCCATCAATCTGCCGCTCGGCCTGGACTGGAGGGTCCTCGGCTTTGCCGCCGGACTGGGCGTCCTGACGTGCCTCCTCTTCGGGCTCGCGCCCGCGTTGCGCGGCACGGGAATGTCCGCCATGACCATCATGCGCGGGAGCACGCGCGGCGCCACCGCCGGCAGGGATTCGATCTCTCTTCGGCGCGGGCTGGTCGTCGTGCAGATTGCCCTCTCGATCGCGCTGCTGTTCGGCTCCCTGCTGTTCGCACGCACACTGCACAATGCCGCGACGGTCGATCCCGGGTTCAGGCCGGACGGCCTGCTCGTGGCGGAGCTCAATTTCACGCACGTCGGCGTCCCCGAGGAAAGCCGGGCGATCTATCGGGCCGGCGTGATCGACCACATCCGGGGGGTGCCGGGCGTCCAGTCCGCCGCCCTCGCGGCGATCGTTCCCATGAGCGGCGACGCGTCGGGCAACGACGTGTGGCCCGACGACGATCGGGGCCAGCGGTTTGGCATGCTGAACAACAGCGTCGGGGCGGGATACTTCGCCACGATGGGCCTGCCGCTCCTGGCCGGCCGGGACTTCGACGAGCGTGATCTGGCCACATCCGTGCCTGTGGCGATCGTCGACGAGAGGTTCGCGGCGAAGCTCGGGGGAGCCCCCGCGGCGGTCGGGCGGCGGTTCACGCGCGAGGCCACGCCCGGTGGGCCGGAGAAGACGTTCGAGGTCGTCGGTGTCGTGCGGAGCTCCAGCTACGTGTCGCTGAAGGACGAACCAGGGCCGGTCGTGTACTTTGCCGCCACGCAGGGGCGCGCCTCCCGGCGGGCGCGGATCATGGTTCGCTCGTCGCTGCCGCCCGCATCGGCGACCTCCGCCGTCACGGCCGCGCTCGGCAGCGTCGATCGGCGCATCGAGGTCCAGTACGCCGTCATGCCGGCGATGATTCGCGACACGCTCGTGCAGGATCGGCTGCTTGCGGCGCTCTCGGCCGGCTTCGGCGGTCTCGCCGCGCTCCTCACGATGGTGGGGCTGTACGGCGTGGTCGCATACTCCGTCACGCGGCGCACGGGTGAGATCGGCATCAGGATCGCGCTGGGAGCGACGCCGGGGAACATCGCGCGGCTGCTCCTGAGGGAAACCGGCGTGCTGGTGGCGCTCGGCGCGGTGTGCGGGGCTGGCCTGGCGCTCGCCGGCGGCCGCGCCGCGTCGGCGCTGCTGTTCGGCGTGACGCCATCTGATCCCGCGACCCTCGCCGGCGCCATCCTGCTGCTTGGCGTGATCGCTGCCGCCGCATGCTACGTTCCCGCGCGCCGCGCCACCCGGATCGAACCGGTGGCGGCGCTGCGCGCCGACTGATCGCATCGGTCATCGCGGCGCCGTTCCCGGCAGTCGAACGTCGAACTCCACTTCTGCGCGGCCGCGTCCATCGGCTGTCGCCGTGGCCACGGCGACGCCGTCGATGACAAACGTCAACGCGGCGCCGGGCCGGAGATTGCGCACTGAGAACTCGATCTCCTGTTTTGCCGGGGCCGCCCTGGAGAACTCCACCTCCGCGTCGCCTGCGGCGTCGGCGTGAATTCCGGTCGGCTCGAGCGTCGCGCGGCGCTCGATATCATCGTCTTCCTCGTCCGCCAGCACGAATTGTCCGCGCAGCACGACTTGTCCCTGTGCGTCTCGTACCTCGGTCGTCGCGGCACCGGTGAAATCGCCTGTCGTTGGTCTCTCCTGGCCGTCGAGCTGCGCGAGCGTGTACATGGCCACAGCCACGTCGCCGAGGACAATCTTCGACGAAGCAGCCTTCTCTCCGAGGAGGACGGGCATGGTGACACCGCCGATGATCAGCGGCGCGCAGATGATGGCAAGAAGCCCTAAGAGTCGACGCTCCCTCGAGCGCTCGAGGGCGGCGTTTGTTGATGTCCCCGAATGTGGTTCTGCCACTGTGTCTCCAATCCTGTTCAGGCTCTCGCGGGAGTCGATCTCCCAGGCCGATTCGACCTGTCCACAGACTATCGGCCCGGAGATGAATCGGAGATAAACGCGGACGGAGCTCAGACGGGACTGGGAAGGAACGCCGTGAAGGTGGTGCCTGCCTCGGATGACCTCGACAGCTCGACGTGGCCTCCGTGCACCTCTGCGATCCAGCGCGCCAGCGCGAGACCGAGACCTGCCCCGCCGTCGGCTTCTCCACGGCGTGTCCGCGCGGTATCGGCCCGGTAGAACCTCTCGAAGATGTACGGCTGTTCGGCGGCAGGGATTCCTGGACCACGGTCGCTGATCGAAAGTGCATAACCGTCCGGCGCCCGCTCGAGACCGACGCGCACCGTGCTCCCCGGGGGTGCGTACCGAATCGCGTTGTCGAGCAGATTCACCATCAGGCGCCGAATGAGGTCCTCATCGCCATCGAGCGTCGCGGATGGGATCGTGACGGCTTCGATCGACACATCACGGGGCGACGCCAGCACACGCGCCGCTTTGACGACGTCATCCACGACTTCATCGAGATACATCGGCGTCTGCCGGACCGGATAGGTCCCCGCGTCTGCACGTGCCAGCGTAAACATGTCATCGACGATGCGTGAGAGTCTCGTCGCTTGCTGCTCGATGATGGTGAGCGTCTCGCGATACTCCCGTTCTTCCCGATGCGCCTGCTGTAATGCGACGTTCGCCGCGGTGCGGGTCGTGGCCACCGGCGTGCGCAGTTCATGCGAAGCATCCGCCATGAACTGACGCTGCGCGGCCATCAGCTGACGCTGTGTCGTGATGGACGCATCCAGCCGGCCCAGGAGATCGTTGAACGTCTCGGCCAGCCGGCCGAGCTCGTCACGCGGGTTGGCGACGGGCAGGCGTCCGCTGAGGTTCTCGGCGCTCATCTTTCTCGCACGTTCGACCATGGCGGCAACCGGGGAGAGGCTCTGTCGAGCCAGGAACCACCCCCCGATGCCGGCAACCAGCAGCGCGATCGGCACGACGTACAGACAGGACCACGCGTAACGATTCCAGTTCCTCGTCGGTTGGCTCGAGAGAAATGCCGGCCACCACGATGTAGGTGGCCTGGTGCGGAAGGATGGTCACGCGGCGCAGGGCAAGCCGGTGCCGGTCGTCTTCGTCCCGCTCCTCGACAACTGTCTCGAGGATGGCGTCGTCAGTCGGGATATTCCCCAGCGCAGGCAGCGCAATGGTGAGATCGTCGTCTCGTCCTCCCTCTGCCAGCAACCGGCCGGTATCGTCGTAGATCGCCAGCATCTGCTGCCTCGACGACAGTTCGGCCGCGGTGCTTCTCGCGGCATCCGCGACGTCCTGCCCCTCGGCGAGGTCGTTCGCCAGTGAAGTCACCGTGACCTGCACCAGCGCGTGGAGGTTCTCATCGATCCGGACATACAGCGCCCTGGCGAGCAGCACGTAGATCAGGCCACCGACGATGACGAGCGCGGCAGCCAGGACGCTGATGTAGAACGCGGTCAGCCTGGCCCGAACCGTGTCAATTCTCAGCACGCTCATCGTCGGTCGCCTGAAGCGAGTATCCGGCGCCACGATGCGTCTGCAGCAGCTTCACCCCGTGGTCGTCGTCGATCTTCCGGCGCAGCCGCTGGACGTACACCTCGATCAGGTTGGACATCGGGTCGAAGCTGTCGTCCCAGACGTGCTCGCCGATGTCCGCGCGGCCGACGACGTCGCCCTGGCGCCGCGCCAGGGTACTCGAGCAGCGCGTACTCCTTCGACGTGAGCTGAACGACCCGCCCGGCTCGCTGGACACGGCGCGTGCGTGTATCGACGGTCAGATCCTCAATCTGCAGAACTGAGGACGCGAGCGCCGGCCCTCTGCGCAGGAGCGCGCGGATCCGTGCGAGCAGCTCCGGAAAGTGGTAGGGCTTGGCGAGATAGTCGTCGGCGCCGACATCGAGGCCTTCCACCCGCTGATCCGGCTCCCCACGAGCGGTCAGCATGAGAACCGGCGCCGCGATACCCTCGGCTCGAAACCGGCGGCACACCTCCAGCCCGTTGATGCCGGGCATCAGCACGTCAAGGACGATGAGGTCGTAGTCGTTGATGCTGGCCCGCTCGAGCGCCGACGATCCGTCCGCCGCCACATCAACGGCATACGCGTGCTCGCGGAGTCCCTTCGCCAGCACAGCCGCGGCTGCGGGCTCGTCGTCAACGACCAGAATTCTCATCACACGGGATCATGGCAGGATCGCATGCGTATGCGGAGCATGTTCAGGGCGCAGTCTGTGACTTCATGGAGCACGAGAATCTTGTAAACGTGCCCGGCCGCGACTTTCCGCCGCCTTCGCCTGTCAGGTACACGGTGCCGTCGGCCGCGACGGCGACCCCCTCGCCCTGGGGTTCGCCTATGGCTTTCAGATCGACACTTCCCGCTTCGAGCCAGTTGCCCGCGAACAGGTCCGCGGCCCGATGAAATGCGAGACGCTGCTTCGTTCGGAGCAACACCCACGTGCCATCCGGGGACACCGCGCCGTCCGTGATTCGGTCGGTTTCGGAGACCTTCCCCGGGCCGCGCGGTTCGCCCACCCGTTCGAGCCGATGAGTGGCGCCAGCTCGGAGCTCTCGAGGGAATCGGTAGAGCCCGATCGCGCCGGTGTCACCCTTTGTCACGATGAAGAGCCCGCCGTCCGGTGCGACAAGTAGCGTTTCGGCGTTGTGGGCGCCGTCGGGGTACGTCGCGTGGAAGCTCTCGACCCCGATCGAGGTCTCGGTGGACGGTTCCGCGGCACGATGAATCGTGATGCGCCTCTCGGCGTCGTTGTCACCAATGTCTGCGACGTAAACGCACGAACCTGCAGGACAGGCTCCTACGGCGATCGCTTCCCAGTCCTTGAACGTCGCCCCGGCCAGCCTCACGCGTCCTGTGACGGCCCCTCGAGCGTCAAGAGCCACGAGCACGGGCTCGGCGCCGGAATCGTTGTGCGCCCAGAGCCGGCCCGGTGACCGCCGGCTGACGGCGACTCCGCTTGCTTCGGGGAGCTCGGGAATCCGCACCAGCGGCGCGGCAGCCTCACACCGGGGCGCCGTGGTTTCCGACCGCGCGTTCGTGACCGGCGAGCCGACGAGCGACACGGTGATGATGATTGCCGTGATGCGAATGACCCGTACCCGAAGATTCATCAATAGCCGAGACATGCACGACCTCCTGCTGCTCACGCTACCGTGTGCCAGATGAACGTCAGATAAACGGAACAGACAACCGCAAACGCCGGCACGGCCCGCGTCGATCCACTCACAAGCCTGTGCGCGGAGTAACGGCAGGTCCCATGCTGCGCGACCATGCGCCTGGAGGGATCAAGGGACCGGAGCGGGGTAGGAACGTCCGTCCTGACCAGGGGGCAGCATCAGGCGCAGCGTGAAAGAAAATGTCGAGCCTTTTCCTGGCTCGCTCTGGACCTCCACGGTGCTCCCGTACAGCTCGAGCAGTCTTCGAGTGATGGTCAGCCCGAGTCCGCTACCGCCGAATCGCTTCGCCGTCTCGTAACTTGCCTGCGTGAACTCGTTGAAGATGCGCTCGCGTGCCTCCGGGGCGATGCCAATCCCGGTGTCGATCACGGCAAACGACAACGTCACCGCATCGGTTCCGAGCTCCTTCGTCTGAACCGCAATGCTCACCGAACCCGCGGAGGTGAACTTCACGGCATTCCCCGCCAGGTTTGACAGGATTTGTCGAATCGCCACGGGATCTCCGACGACGGAGGCCGGAACGCCCTCCGCCACCGACGAACGCACCTGCAGTCCCTTCAAACGCGCGGCAGCGTCGAACGTGGAGACCACATCCTCGACGACGGACTGGAGGGAGAACGGCGTCTCAATCAGCGCGAAGGTGCTCGATTCCGCCCTGCTCAGTTCGAGCACGTGGTTCAGGAGATTCAGCATGTTCTCCGACGAGGATTTCAGAAGCCGCACGAAACGGCGCTGCGGCTCGGGAAGATCGCGATCGAGCAACTGCACCACTCCCATGAGTGCGTTCAACGGATTGCGGATGTCATGGCTGAGCATCGCCAGCAGATCCGCTTTGTCCTTCGCGCCTTGCTCCGCCTTGCGCCTGGCCAGCAGCAACTCCCGTTCGTACCGCCGACGGTCCGTCGCGTCGAAGAGTGTGATTCGATTGAAGAGCGGCGTTCCATCGGCATCGCACTTCTGGCGTGAGCTCACCAGTACGGGCAGAATGCGCCCATCGTTGCGAACCACGTCGAGCGCGATCTCATTCGCGAAGCCCTGCATCTGCAGCAGCGGAGCGTAGTGCGTCTCGTAGTAGATGCGTGAACCGATCGCCAGCAGGGTCTGAAATTTCGTGCCGCCCAGCAACGCGTCGCGCGACGTGCCCGTCCACTCGACGAACGTGTGGTTCACCCTGACGATGGTGCCGTCAGGCAGCGTCGAGAGATACCCGCAGGGCGCGTGTTCGTAGAGCTCCTCCGCGCTCTCCTGGAGGAGCGCGGCGTCAACACGCGCGCGAGCGTCGTCGCGGAAGGTCACGGGAGCGAGTGGACGAAGCTGTGAATCGCTTGGGCGGTCTCGTCCGGGGCGCTGAGGTTCGGGCAATGGCCGGTGGCGTTCATCATCACGAGCCGGCTGCCGGAGATGTGGCGATGGACGTACTCGCCGACGGCATGAGGAGCAATGACGTCCTCTGAGCACTGCAGAATCAACGTCGGCGTCCGGACGGATCCGAGATCCTGCCGATTGTCGGAAAAGAAGGTCACGCGTGCGAAATCCGCCGCAATGTCGGGATCGGTGCGGCAAAAGCTGTTCGTCAGCTCGTGACCCAACTCAGGGCGGTCGGCGTTTCCCATGATGAGCGGCGCCATCGAACTCGACCAGCCCAGGTAATTGCTGTCGAGCGAGCTCAAAAGCCCCTCGATGTCCTGCCGCGAGAATCCCCCGGCATAGTCCGCGTCGTCGATGTATCGGGGAGAGGGGCCGACCAGAACGAGTGCCCTGAAGCGGTCCGGCTCTTTGCTGGCCGCCAGCACGCCGATCATGGCGCTGACCGAGTGCCCGACGAAGATGACGTTTGACAGCCGCAGTTCGCGGCAGATCTCGAGGACGTCGGCCGCGTAGCCGGCGAGTGTCCCGTACTTCGTCCGATCGTAGGCAGACACGTCCGATTGTCCCGCACCCACATGGTCGAAGAGCACCACACGATACGAGTCCTCGAATGCGGGGACCATCAGGCGCCACATGTTCTGATCGCACCCGAATCCGTGCGCGAACAGGATCGGTGACTCGCCGTGCCCGACAACTCGCACGTTGTTTCTTCGGACGACATCGAGACGCTCAGAAGCAGGACCGGACATTCAACCGATCTTGAACGAGTCCCCCGGCGCATGCAAACGACGTGTGCAATGCTGAAGTCCGCGGGGCTGTTGAGCTGGCTGCCGACGACGCCGAGCTGAAGCAGAGACCGCGCGACCTTGCTGTCGGTTGCTGAGGCTCATCGAGATTCGCGGGGACGCGGCTCGAACAGCTCGATCGGGTTGCCTGACGGATCCTCGACCAGGATCTGCCTGCCGCCATTGCCCTCGACCAGATCGTTTCGGAACGTGCAGCCGCTTTCGCGCAGGCGGCGGATCGCCGATGGCAGGTCCGCCAAGACCAGCTGAAGGCGATTCCACCCGCCGGGTGCGGGTCGGCTGCCGCCGGCGGTTGATGCCCCTCCGCCCCCGGCGCCAGGTTCGTTCAGGTACAGGCGCAACGTGCCCCGGGACAACGCGCTGAATCCCGACGCAGGTTTCATGTCGACCGAAAATCCAAGCCGGCCGGTGTAGAAAGCCACTGCCGCATCCATGTTCGACACGATGTAGCGCACGGGCGGGCGCGCATGAATCCAGCGCCGCAGCTCGGCGAGGATCAGCGGCCAGCCCTGCGCCGAGTCCATCCCCGCGCGGAGCGCCTCGGCGCCGTTGCCATGGCGCGCGAAGTCACGGTGCTCGACCTCCACGCGACTCTGCCCTGGACCGGCGGCCGTGAACCGTACCTCGACTTCGCTCGCGGCCTCGTTCGACGTCGGTTTGCGATCCGCCCCGATGGCGAACGCGAGGACAAGTCGCTCTCCCGGCGTGCAGGCGCGGACCTCGCCCCAAGACAGCTTCTCGCCTGCCCGGCTGCGTTCGAACCAGACGCCGCCGACCCGTGGCTCGATCGCGGCGTCGCCGAAGCTCGGCCCCGAGAACGTATACGCGAGGGGCCACCATGCTCCGAGATGTGCTGTGAAGGCATCGAACGCGGTTGCCGGGCCCGCCTCCACCACCACATGATGCGTGATCTGTTCGTTCGACATCATTCAACCCTTTCGCACTGCAGCAAGCCAGGACGTGGTGCTGCGATGAACTGAGGCGTCGCCACGCGTCGTCAGCCTCGTGGCGCGATGAGCTTGCAGAGCGACACCCGTCGATCCATTCTGCCTCGATCGCGCAGTCAAGGAACTGAACCGAAAGGAGCTGAACCGTGGGATCGAACTATTCATCTTCCGTTGCGTCGCAGACCGCCCGTCTCATTCATCAAGAGAGTCTCGAGCGCCTTGACGTTCTTGGGCCGACTATTCAATTCGTGACGGACCCGGCCGAGGAAGGCGCGCCGTGCATCATGCGCGGTACCATTCCGGCAGGTGTGTCCATTCCGCTGCACAGCCACGCCGATCCGGAAACGTTCCTGCCGTTGTCGGGACAGTTTCGAGGCCTCACGTTTCATGGCGAAGACTCCGAGTGGATCGAGATCCAACCTGGTGACATCTTCCACGTGCCCGGAGGCACGAAGCATGCTTTCCGCAACGACGGCAGGGAAGAGGCGGTGATGATTATTGCCAGCACGGCACAGATGGGCCGGTTCTTTCGTGAGCTCGGAGTGCCGGTCGCGCCGGGATCTGTGCCCCAAGGTCCTCCCTCCGCCGACCGGGTGCAGCGCTTCCTCGCAGCGTCTGCTCGGTACGGCTACTGGAACGCGAGTCCGGAGGAGAACGCGCGAATCGGGATCGACCTGCCGTTCTGACGAGGCCGCCCGGCGCGGTGCTGACCACGATTCCGGCCGGGCCATCAAGGGCGCCGTTGAACGCTGTCGCACTCGCCGCCCCCGCTCCGGCCCAACTGTTCGCACGTCAGGGAGCCGCTCATGAATTCGACATCACTCGCCGGACAGACTGCTTGGCGGACTCGAGCCGCCGTCCTGTTCGATCTCCTGTGGCGTGCAAGCCCCCCGGTCACGGCGGTGGGAGTGCTGATGCTCGTCGTGGCGGTCGCTTCCCTGGTGGCGGTCTTCGTCGATCCGCGAATGATCACCGGGGCCCCTGCCTGGCTCAAGCCGTTCAAGTTCGCGGTCTCCACTGCTCTCTATAGCCTCACGCTGGCATGGATCTTCGGATGGCTGTCGGACTGGCCGCGCGTCCGCCGCGTCGTGGGCTGGACGACGGCGATTGTCTTCGTGCTCGAGGTCGCGCTCATCGACACACAGGCCTGGCGCGGAACGGCCAGTCACTTCAATGTGGCGACGCCCCTCAATGCGGTGGTGTTTTTCGTCATGGGCGGCGCGATTCTGCTGCAGACGCTGGTGAGCGTGACGGTCGCCGTCGCGCTGTGGCGGCAGCGGTTCACCGACCGGCCGCTCGGATGGGCCCTGCGTCTCGGCATGACGCTCACGATCGTCGGCGCGCTCACCGGGCCGATGATGACCCGGCCAACGGCGGCGCAGCTGGCGGACGTCCGCGCCGGGGGGCGAATGACGACTGCCGGCGCGCACTCGGTCGGTGGTCTGGATGGCGGTTCCGGCCTGCCGGTGACGGGCTGGAGCCGCGAGCACGGCGACCTGCGGGTTCCGCACTTCGTCGGCCTGCACGCGATCCAGGCGCTCGCGCTCATCGGGGTCGGCGTCCGGCGGTGGCGTGCGCCAGAGGCGGTTCGCGTCAGGGCCGTCCTGGCTGCCGCCGCAAGCTATGCCACGCTGTTTCTCCTGCTGCTCCGGAAGGCGCTGCAGGGACACAGCGTCATGGCCCCCGATGCGCTCGCATCGATCGCCATCTGGGTGGTGGTGACCGCACTCGTCTTCGGCTGGATCGGCCTTCGCTCGCGCGGGGCCTCGCGCGACGGTCTGGATCGGATGGCGGTGTGACGGCCGAACAGCTCTTCTCGATTCTCAACCTGATGACGGTGGCCGCATGGCTGCTGCTGGTGTGCCTGCCGCGGGTGCGCTGGACGTCAACGCTCCTGCCCGTGGCGATGCCGTTGCTGCTCGCGGTCATCTACGTGGTCCTGGTGATTGCGATGCTGCCGCGGACTGATGGCGGGTTCTCGTCCCTGGCTGGCGTGAGGGCGCTGTTCGACAATCCCTGGATGCTGCTGGCGGGGTGGACGCACTACCTGGCGTTCGACCTGTTCATCGGCGGGTGGGAGGTGCGCGACGCGCAGCGGCGCGGCATCCGGCACGTGCTCATCGTGCCTGCGCTGGTGCTGACGTTCCTTCTCGGGCCGGCGGGTCTGTTGCTCTATCTGGCCACCCGATGGTTCGTGCCCGGGAGAGGAGGACCAACCGTGCCGGACGCTGCAGGAGCGTAGACATTCTACGCAAGAGAGCGTAGAGTGTCTACACAATGACGCTGGAGCCCATCTCATGAATGCGGCCCGGCACCGGAGGCGTCGTGGCGCCAGCGTCAGGGGATGCCACGGCGACCGGATGCCGGCGTTTTACGGGACGCGTTTCCAGTCATGAATCGAGCGACAGGAGCATTGATGAACGCGTTCCTTCGCAAGCTTGGTTGGCTGCACCAGCGACGCCGCAAGGAGTCCGAGCTCTGGGAAGAGCTCGAATTCCATCTCGCGACGGAAGCAGAGGAGCGAAGAATGGCCGGTCTGTCCGGGGACGAGGCGCGACTGGCTGCCAGGCGTCACCTCGGCAACGTGGCGCTGGTCGCGGAAGACACGCGCGCCACCTGGGGGTGGACTGTCCTGGAACAGCTTGGTCAGGACCTCCGCTATGCGCTGCGGACGCTGGTCCGGACACCCAGTGTCTCCCTCGCCGCTGTCATCACGCTCGGCCTCGGCATCGGATTGACCACTGCGATCTTCAGCGTCGTCTACGGCGTCCTTCTGCGTCCGCTGCCATTCGGCGATCCCGATCGGTTGGTGGTGCTCCAGACCATTCTCACTGCCAGGGGCGATACCGAGGAGGGCCTGTCACCTCCGAATTTCATGAGCCTGCGTGCAGCAGACAGCCGCGTCTTCGAGGCCGTAGCGGGCGTTGTGGGCACCGATCGCACAGTGACCGGCATCGGAGAAGCGCGGAGTGTCGAAGGCGCGCGAGTGAGCGGCCCGCTGTTCGACGTGCTCGGCGTCCACCCCATCATGGGTCGCACCTTTCGCTCCGAGGAGCACGAACCAGGACGAGAACACGTCGTCGTGATTGGTCACGCGCTGTGGCAGCAGCAATTCGGTGGCGATCAGTCGGTGATCGGCCGCACCGCTGTACTGAACGGCGTTCCGCACACGGTGATCGGCGTGATGGCGCCAGGCTTCGACTATCCAGCCGATCGAGCCCTTTGGGTACCGCAGCCGAACGGCCGCCAGTACTTCTCGGCGGCGAGCATGGATGGACGAAAGAACAACGCGTTTGTGCGCGTCATCGGACGCCTGCGCCCTGGTGCCAGCCTCGATGCGGCACGTGACGAGTTGTCTGTCTTCGGGCAGCATCTGGAAGAGCAGTTCCGAACGACCAACGCCGGGGTGCGCTTCAGGATCGTCCGCCTCCATGCGGACCTGGTTGGCGACATCCGCCCCTCGCTGCTCTTCATCCTCGGTGCCGTTGCCCTCGTGCTGGTGATTGCCACCGCGAATGTGGGGGGTCTCCTGCTCGCACGTGCGGTCAGCCGTCGCGAAGAAATCGCGTTGCGGGCGGCACTCGGCGCCGGCCGCAGTCGCATCGTTCGTCAGCTGGTGACGGAGTCGCTCGTGCTGGGACTCGGCGGCGGTGCGTTGGGCCTCCTGCTGGCCTTCCTGGCAACCGGCCGGATCGTCGAGGCGCAAGCCGCGGCTCTGCGGCGCCTGGGTATGGTTGATGCCGTCCGCGTGGATGGCACGGTGCTGACGTTTGCCCTCATCGTCACTCTATGTGCGGGTGTCCTCGCAGGCCTCCTCCCCGCATTGCGCGCCGCGGGCGAAGGGCTCGCAGGGACGCTGCAGTCGGCGGGGCGAAGCGGCGTCGCATCACAGGGCGGCCGTCGGCTCCGCAGCGGGCTTGTCGTGGGACAGCTCGCCCTGGCAGTCGTGTTGCTTCACGGCGCCGGTCTTCTCGTCCATAGCTTTGTCCGCCTGACGTCAGTCGACCCTGGCTTCCGAACGGGAGGGATCCTGAACTTTCAGGTGTCTCTGCCCGCGGCCGTGTATCACTCGAATGAACGGGTTCACGGGTTCTTCAACAGGTTCTTCGAGGGCGCCAGACGACATCCTGAAGTGATGTCGATCGGTGCGATTTCGCGACTGCCGATTGGAAGCGCGGGAGGTTTTCGGAGCCGTTTCCGCGTCGAGGGTGGCAAAGTCGTCGAGACCCAGGAAACCTCGATCGGTGCGCGGATCGTCAGTCCAGGATATTTCCGGACAATGGATGTACCGTTGCGGAAGGGCCGTGACATCAGCGAGCGAGATGTCGCGGGCGGTCTTCCCGTGGTCGTCATCAACGACGCGGCCGTCGCACGGTTCTTTCCCGGAGAGGATCCGATCGGGCGCCGGTTGGTCCACTTTACCTACGACCCCATCGAACAAGCGGCGGAGGCGTTCACCGTGGTTGGCGTGGTGGCGGATGTCCGAAGCCGCGGCCTGGCCCAGGCCCCGCAGCCCGAGGCCTACTTCGCGCATGCGCAGGTTCCACTCACCGACATGGCCATCGTGGTCCGCACGGCCGGAGACCCGCTCGCGCAGATGGGAACCATCCGCTCTGAACTGGCGGCTGTCGATTCGACTGTTCCCCTCGACGACCCCCGGACGCTCGATCAGATCGTGGCCAACTCAGTGGATCGGCCGCGGTTTGTGACGACGCTCGTGAGTCTCCTTGCTGTCGTGGCGCTGATTCTGGCAGCGGTTGGGATCTTCGGTCTCCTGAGTTTCGCGGTGGCGCGACGCACGCGTGAGATGGGCATTCGGATTGCGCTGGGAGCATCGCCAGGCGGCCTCGTCTTCATGATCGTTCGCGATGCGTCGTTGCTCGTCGCGATCGGGATCGCCATCGGCCTCAGCGGTGCCCTGGCGCTCACGCGGATGATTGAAAGCGAACTGTTCGGCGTGCACCCGACGGATCCCGTGACGCTCGCTGCCGTGATCGTGATCCTCATAAGCACGGCCCTTGTTGCGAGCCTCATTCCTGCATGGCGCGCGGCGGCGGTCGATCCGTTGGTGGCACTCAGCGCCGACTGAGCTCTCGCCGACTCGACGCCGAGCGCTCGAACGAGCGACTCGAGCGAACGGCCACGGCTCGCGCCCGATAGCCGACTGGTCTGTCCGCTATTGCGCCATTGCGTGTCTGGGAGATGCCATGATCCGGAAGCTGAAATCAGGGGAGTATCGCCTCTACTCGCGGAAAGTCGATCCGAAGAGTCGGAAGAGGCGCAACCTGGGTACGTTCAAGACCCGGGGGGCGGCGGAAAAACATGAGCGCGCCGTCCAGTTCTTCAAACGCCGCTGACTCGTGCGGCGTCGCAGCTGGGCGATCACTTGTTCCCGATCACTGGCACTTTCCGTCGCGGCGCGGGCGCATCCTTCCGTGTGCCGCGAACGTCGCCACGCGACCGACTGACGCCTCGGCGGGGCCGGACACCGGGCTTGCTCGGCGCGCCTTCCTTCGCACCGACCAGTTGCAGCAATGTTGCGAATACCCGATCGATTGTCGGCACGATGTCCTGCTGATCCTGCTTCAGCCACTCCCTGAACGTGACGTCCAGCACGGAGAGCGTCAGCTCTGCGAGCAGCCGCGGTGTCAGATCGTCGCCGGCGGCAGTCCGCCATCGAGCCCGGTAGGCGTCCGCCACGCGGTCCTCGAGGTCTGCCACCCGGGAGAGCTGCGCTTCGCGCGCGGCGACGCTGGTGCACGCGATCTGCGCGATCTTGCGGACGCGCGGGTGCGCGGCGGCAGCCACGGCCACCTGCCCGACGGTCTGCCGAATCACCTCGACGGGAGTCGCGGGCCGCGCCGAGGCACGAATCGCCTCGGTGATCATGGCGCCATAGGTGATCATGCCCTGGCCCATCAGATCGTTCTTCGACGAGAAGTAGCGGAAGAACGACCGCTTCGACACTCCGGCGGCGCGGGCGATGTCGTCGACGGTTGTGCCGTCGAATCCCCTGGCAGCGAACAGCGTGACGGCGGCGTCCCAGATCGCGCCTCGCACGAAGTCCTGCTTGCGGTGTGTCAGCGATTGTCCGGTCTTCATCGACAGTGGCCTCGGAGACCGATTGTACTCTCCCGCGTGACTTTTCCGCGCCTCGATGCCGACTGTGTCGTGATCTGTTGACTCTGGCACTGAGTGCCATATAACATGCCGCGGTCGCACAAGGTCGCCGAACGCGTCGCCGGTGGGCGCCGCCATCCCTGGAGGTCTCATGATTCGCACGGTCATCGCCGGCACGGTCCTCGTTGCGGGGCTGCTCACTCCTTCCCACCTGGCCGCTGGTCCGGCGGCCACGCAGGCGCCCGCCCAGGTGACCGCGGCGGATGCGGCGCCGTTCATCGGCGACTGGACCCTGGACCTGCAGGGTCCGAATGGCCCCGGCGCGTTCGACCTGACCGTCAAGGTGGAGAAGGAGAAGGTCGTCGGCGAGATCACGGCCGCGACGATGGCGACCCAGCCCATCGCGGATGTCACGAAGGCCGGCGACAGTCTCGTCCTGAGCTACACCTTCAACTACGAGGGTAACGCCGTGGACGCGGCCGTCAAGTTGACGCCCGCCGCCGAGGGCAAGACGAACGCGCAGATCGACTTCGCCGGCGGTGCGTACATCATGACGGGCACCGCGAGCAAGAAGGAGAAGGTGAAGTAGGTCTACACCTTCAACGAGGAGTCGTGGTCGCGCGAGCGCGCCCACGTCCTCACGAGCATCGATTACGCGAAACTGCCGGCAGAGGTGAAGGCGCAGGGAACCCGCGCCGCAACGCACGGATCACGACTACGCGCTCAGGTACATCCAGCGAGAGGGCAAGGGCCGCGTCTTCGTCGCAGGTACTCGGGCATGACGAGTCGATCTACAAACAATCCCCCATGCTCGCGCACGTGCTCGCCGGGATGCAGTACGTCCTCGGCGATCTGGAGGCAGACGACAGCCCGTCGGCGCCGGCCAGGAAATAGTCGAGGCGCCGCAGGGACCCGAGGGCAATCCCCTCCCCGGCGATTCAGACCGAATCCTCACAAAAGACTCAGATCTCTTTTACGACTTGAGCGCACGGCACCCGTATGTTGGGAGTGTGCAATCGAGCGATCTGTCGGACGACCGACACAAAAGTGGACCTGAATACTGGCGAGGACGTGACCCAATGCGCGCTGACCGCTCGTGGTGCCTGATTCGGCAGGCGACCCCCGGGGAGATTCCGCAAATCGAATCTGTGACCGCTGCCGCCTACACCCGGTTTCGCAACGACGTCCCTGCTGCGATCTTCAAGACGTACATGGATGACGTGCGGCACTTCGCTGCACGGTGGGACGACACGCAAGTACTGGTCGCTGAGCTCGACGGGCGAATCGCCGCCAGCGTCTCCTTCTACGCGGACGCCAGCACCGAGGGGGTGGGGCTGCCCGGGGCCTGGGCCGGCTTTCGCTATCTTGCCGTTCATCCGGACGTCCAGGGCCGCGGCATCGGGACGAAGCTCACGCACGCCTGCATCGGGGCGGCGGTCGCCCAGGGCGCTCCCGCGGTCGGCATCCACACGGTCTCGTTCATGCGAGCCGTATGCAAGCTCTACGAGCGTCTCGGATTCCGGCGTTGTCCTGCGTTCGACCGGCGGGCGTCGGAGATGCTGTCGGTGGACGGCGCCGAAGGCGACCTCGCCGTTGTCGCCTACCGGCTCGACCTGCCCTCGACCGACAGGCGAGGCTTCAATCGCGGCGATCGCCAGACGGGCGAGACAGCACGGCACATTCAGGCCTGACACTCTGGAATCCGATGCGGTTCGGGACGAAACGCATGCTATCGTCCCGTGCATCGGAAGGAGTGTTCGATGATCCCTCGCACCCGCCGACAGTTCGTACGCGAAGTGACGACAGGTAGCGCGGCGGCCCTCTTCGCGAGTCGCATGCACGCTTGTGGCGCAGACTGCCTCAGTGTCTCCCTGGAGATCGGGCATCGGTCTCGAGCTGTACACCGTCCGCGATCGGCTGGCGACCGACTATGAAGGCACGCTCGCAAGGGTTGCCGAAATGGGCTACACCGAAGTCGAGCCGACGAGCTACGACAACATGTCCCCGAAAGAGTCGGGCGATGCTCGACAGGTTCAAGCTCACGATGCCGAGCACGCACGCCCCCGCGCGCGGTTCGGGCGCGGATCTCGAGAAACAACTCGAGGGCTTCAGGTGATGGGCATCAAGTACACCGAGATTGCCTCAGCGGGCGCACGACCGACTGCGACTCCGGATCCGCGACGGCCCGCGACCCTGTCGCCCGGCGGGTATTTCGACGCCGGCTCTGGCCGTGTCCGCAATGCGTTCAAGGAAACCGAGGCGTTCGGACCGTACCAGCCGGCCGTGTCTCTCGACTCGGTCGAGCGGCGGGCGGCACAGCTCAACGCTGACGGCAAAATCGCGCAACGGTTCGGCATGAAGCTGCTGGTGCACAACCACACGGGCGAGGTCGAGAAGCTGACGGACAGCCCCCGAACCGGCTTCGACACCCTGATCGAGGAGACCGATCCGGCTTCGTGACGATGCAAATCGTTCTGGGTTGGACGTATATCGCGGGTGTCGATCCGGTGGCGTTGTTCAAGGCCCACCCGGGACGCTTCGAGCTGTGGCACGTCAAGGATGTGTTCGGCCTGAAGACGGTGAATCCGTCGCTGGGGCCCAACGCTCGAGTCAGCAGCATGGCGCTCGTGCCCGTAGGCACCGGACAGATCGACTTCAAGCCGGTCTTCGCGCAGGCCTCGGTCGCCGGCCTGAAGCATTTCGTGATCGAGCAGGACAACGCGGCCGCCTGGGGCGACTCCCTCGCGACCGCGCGCGTGTCGTTTCAGAACCTGGCCGCCGTGCTCAGCTCCTGAGGGCCCAGGGCCGCGGTGCCTCCCGTTTTGAGAACACGCGGCAGAAGGGTCGGAAACTGCGATACTGGACCCTGGCCACATGGACTCCGACCTCTCTCTCGAATTTCTTCGCGTCGTCGAACAGGCAGCCATCGCGTGCGCCCGCACGATGGGTCTCGGCGACTGGCGCAAGTCCGATCACGCGGCGGTCGAGACCATGCGGACGTGCATGGATACCGTGCCGATCGACGGCACCATCGTGATCGGCGAGGGCGAGCGCGACGAAGCGCCGATGCTGTTCATCGGTGAGAAAGTGGGGCTGGCGGCCAGCCGGGGAGCCGCCGGAGATCTGCCGGCTGTCGACATCGCCGTCGATCCTCTGGAAGGCACCAACCTCTGTGCCACCGGCGCACCCAACGCGATGGCGGTCCTTGCGGCGTCCGAGCGCGGAGGGCTCCTCCACGCGCCCGATCTCTACATGCAGAAGCTGATCGTCGGGCCGGCCGCGAAGGATGTCGTGAACCTCGACGCCAGCACCGGCGACAACCTGCGGGCGATCGCCCGCGCGCTCGAACGGGATCTCGAGGACCTTGTCGTCATCGTCCTCGATCGGCCGCGCCACGAGCAGATCATCGAGGAGATCCGCGCGACGGGCGCCCGCATCCGCCTGATCACCGACGGCGATCTCTCGGCCGGCATTGCCGCCGCCGTGGCAGGCAGTGGCGTGCACGCGGTCATGGGCATCGGCGGAGCGCCGGAGGGGGTGCTGACCGCAGCCGCGATGCGCTGTCTGAACGGCGAGATCTTCGGACGGTTGATGGTGGCGACGCCCGAGCACGAAGCGCGCTGCCGCACGATGGGCATCACCGATTTCCGCAGGGTCTACACCTCGAAGGATCTCGCGCCCGGGAAGAGGATCATCTTCGCGGCGACCGGTGTGACTGACGGCACCCTGACGAAGGGCGTGCGGTTTTTCGGCGACGGCATCCGCACCAGCTCGCTCATCATGCAGAGCGAGCCGGCCCGCATCCGGTTCATCGACACGATCCACGTCGAGCAGACGCGGACGGTCAAAGTGAGATTCTGACGTGGCGTCCTCATGCAGGACCTGACCACCGGGTCCGTCGTCCGCCATCTCGTGAAGACGAGCGGCTTCATGCTGGTCACGATGGCGTTCCAGACCCTGTATTTCCTGGTCGATCTGTACTGGGTCGGCCGCCTCGGGAAGGAGGCGGTGGCCGGGGTCGCGGTGGCCGGCAACCTCACCTTCATCGTCCTCGCGATCACCCAGATGCTCGGCGTCGGCGTGACGACCCTCGTCTCGCACGCCGCCGGTCAGAAAGACCGCGATCGCGCCCTGCTGGTCTTCAACGAGTCGCTGCTCCTCTCGGCCCTGGTCGGCTTGTTGTTCTTCGGCGTCGGCATGGCGCTGCGGACGGCGTATACGACACAACTGGCTGCCGACGCGATCACGGCGCAGCTCGCGGGGGACTACCTGTTCTGGTTCATCCCGGCGATGTCGCTGCAGTTCGCCATGGTCAGCATGGGCGCAGCCCTGCGCGGGACCGGCAACTTCAAGCCCGGCATGATCGTGCAGACGACGACCGTCATCATCAACATCGTGCTCGCCCCGTTCCTGATCTTCGGATGGGGAACGGGGCGGCCGCTGGGCGTCGCCGGCGCCGCCATTTCTTCCCTCATCGCCATCGCGGTGGGATCCATCTGGCTGTCTTTCTACTTCGTGTCGAAGACCGCCTACCTGAAGTTCGTGCGCCGCGACCTGAGACCCGACTTCGCGCTCTGGCGGAAGATCCTCGCCATCGGGCTCCCGGCAGGTGCGGAGTTCGCGCTGATGGCGGTCTACCTCTTCGTCGTGTACGCCGTCAGCCGCCCCTTCGGTTCGGCCGCGCAGGCAGGGTTCGGCATCGGGATGCGCATCATCCAGGCCGGGTTCATGCCTGTCGTCGCGCTCGGGTTCGCGGTGGCGCCGGTTGCCGGGCAGAATTTCGGGGCACGCCACCCGCAGCGTGTCCGCGACACGTTCCGGTCCGCGGCGATCATGGCGGCGGGGGTGATGGTGGTGCTGACGACGCTGTGCCTCTTGTGGGGCGCCTCGATGGTGCGATTTTTTTCCGGCGATCCGCAAGTGGTGGCGGTCGGGGCCGAGTACCTCGACATCGTCTCGTGGACGTTCGTGGCCTCGGGCGTGATCTACGTCGGATCGAGCATGTTCCAGGCAATGGGGAACACACTGCCGGCGCTCACTGCGTCATTCGTTCGTATCGCCGTCGTCGCGATTCCGGCTTTCCTGCTCTCGCGCGTCCCGGGGTTCGCGCTGCACTGGATCTGGTACCTCTCCGTCGTCGCGCTCGCCGTGCAGCTCACCATCAACCTGCTGCTGCTGAGGCGAGAATTTCGCATCCGCCTGAATTTCGAGCCGAGCGTCGCCGTCGTCGAATAGTTGGCCAGGGATTCAATCACCACGCAGTGCCTCCACTGGATGAACCTTCGCGGCTCGACGCGCAGGCAGCCAGCAGGCAACCAGGGCGGCGGTCACGAGCAGCGCGGCGATACTCGAGAGCGTCAACGGATCCGACGACGAGACGCCGTACAGCTGGCTCGCGACGAGATGCGATACCGTCAGGCTCCCGACGAGTCCGGCAATGCTCCCGATCGCTACAGGCTTCATGCCCTGCCCGAGCACCAACCGCAGGATGTCGCCGCGACGGGCGCCCAGGGCCATTCGAATGCCGATCTCCCGGGTGCGTCGGCCGACCAGAAAGGCGACGACGCCGTAGATACCCATCGTGGTGAGCAGCAGCGCGGCGACAGCAAAGAATGCCAGCAACGCCATGTTGAATCGCCGCGAGCCGGCTGCGTTCGACATGACCTGTTCCATGGTCCGCATGTTCGCGGCGGGTGTCAGTGGATCGAGTGCCTGCAACTCGCGTCGCACGGCGGATGCCAGCGCCAGCGGATTTCCTTCCGTGTGGAGCACGACGCTCATCGGCGGCCACGGGTCCTGCGCATAAGGCAGGTAAACCTGGGGAGCAGCATCGCTCTCCAGGGAACGGCTCTTCACGTCTGACACGACCCCCACGACAACGCGCCACACCCCTCCCACCTTGACTCGCTGACCCAGCGGTTCGCGGGCACTGAAGAACTGCCTGGCCATGGTCTCGTTGATGACGAGCACCCCTGGTCGATCGGCGGTATCACTCGGGGTGAATACCCGACCCTGCCGGATGGGGACACCCATCGCCGCGAAGTATCCCGGAGTCACCCAGCGACGCTCCGCTTTCGGCTCAATGCCCGGGCTGACCTGTGGCACTCCTTCGACCGTGAAGCTGCCCGTGTTCTCGCCTCCACCCAGAGGCAGGTACGAGATGGCTCCGGCCGCGCGCACTCCCGGCAAGGCTTCCAGACGCGCCGCCAATTGCTGGAAGAACATGCCCGGGCCTGCCTCGCCCGAAGACCGCGCAGCCGATAACTGCACGTCGAACGCGAGGACGGAATCGGATCGGAAACCGGGTTCGACGGCTTGCACCCGCAGAAAGCTCCGAACCATGAGCCCCGCGGTCGTCAGCAGGACAAGGGCCAGCGCCACCTCGGTGGCGATCAGCCAGGCGCGAACGCGCTCGCGAACCGCACCGTCGCCGCCGCGGCCGCCGTCGTGCAGGGACTGTCGCAGGTCGAACCGGGATGTCTGGAGCGCCGGCACGAGACCAAACACGGCGCTCGTCACGAGGGCGGTGACGGCTGCGAAGCCGAGCGTCGCCAGATCGAGCGACGCCTCGTCAAGGCGCGAATACGTGACGGGATTCAGCATGAGAAAGATCTTCAGGCAGGCTTCGGCAACCAGCAACCCGAGCCCGCTGGCGACCGCTCCCAGCAGCAGGCACTCGGTGAGAAGCTGGCGCATCAGACGTCGGCGGCCCGCGCCCAGCGCAGTACGCACGGCTATCTCTTGCTGCCTGGCGACTCCACGAGCGAGCAGCAGGTTGGCGACGTTCACGCACGCGATGAGCAGCAGCAGTCCGACGGCGGCGAAGAGAATCAGCAGAGACGACGAGGTGTGTCGTGCCATCTGCTCGCGCAAGGGCACGAGCTTCAGGCGCCAGCCATCGTGCGTCCGGGGATGGACGTTTGCCTCCCGGGAGGCAAAGGCATCCATCTCGGCCTGCGCGTGACGCAGACTGGCGTCGGGTTTCAAGCGCCCGATCACCACCAGGCCTCGCTCCTCGCGCGACTGCCAGTTGGACCAGCCGGTTCCGTCATCCTGCGCGCGAAAGCCCAGAGGCAGCCAGACGTCGGTCCTGCCGGCAAACGGGAAGAACGCCGGCCACTCTGCGCCGCGCGGAAAATCGAACTCCGGGGGCAGGATGCCGATGACCGTGCGCTTCTCGCCACCGATGGCAATGGCCTGCCGAAGCAGCGCGGGGTCGCCGCCGAAGCGCCGTTGCCAGAGTCCGTGACTGATCAGCACGACGGGAGGTCCTCCGGGCGCCTCCTCGTCCGGAGCCAGCGTCCTGCCGAGCACTGGCGTCACGCCGAGCGTTTCGAAGAATCCGGCTGTCACCCCGGCGGCACCGACACGCTCCGGATCGCCTCCGCCAGAAATGTCGGCAGTGCGCGGGGAAAACGCGGCGATCTTCGCAAAACTCCCGGTGTGGCTACGCCACTCGGCGACGTCGGCATTGGCAGGGGGGGCAGCGGGCACACCCAGTTTGCGGCCAGGGTTGTCGGCCCAGATAACCGCGAGCCGATCTGAATCAGGGAACGGCAGTGCGCGAAGGACCGCCGCGTTGATCAGGCTGAACATCGCGGTATTGGCGCCGATGCCCAGCGCGAGCGTGAGCACGGCCACGGTGGTGAAACCCGGCTGCTTCCACAACATGCGCACCGCGTACCGCAGATCCTGCCGGAGGTCCGCGAGCAGAGATGTGGCGGGCGCTCCGGGTGCGATCATCGGCGGGGCGTGGGCCTGCCGAAGCGCTCGCATGTGTCTGGCGAGCGCCTCAGGCTCGCGCAGCTCCTCGATCGCGAGACGACGCGCCTCGGCATCTGAGGCTCCGCCGGCGCGGAGATGTTCATACCGCTGGTCCAGATGCTGCGACAGCTCTTCAATCATCTCGGCTTCGCGGGAAGCACTGAGCTGCAGCAGCGCCAGGCGCGGGCGCAGATGCTCGATCCATTCAGGCATGGTGACTCCCGTTGTCAGGCCCCGTCCGGCGCGGACATGACTATAGCAGTCATAGCCATATATATCATGCACAGCCTGCGAGGCCCGAATCCCGCGCCTGCGCCGCGAAGCGGCTACGGCGCGGCCTCGCCGCAGCTCGCATCGATCGCAATGCGGGCGGAGGCGGGCGAATCCCGAATCCCGAATCCCGAATCCGATCCCCTCTGGTAGAGTGTCTCTATCCCCTTGACGCCGACACGGCGCGTGCGCCAGAGGGCACACCTGCAGAGCCATAGAGATGCGCGAATCGGTAGGACGCTACGCGGTGACCGGCACCCTCGGCGAAGGGGGCATGGGAGTCGTCTACTCGGCGATCGACGGGCAGCTGGGGCGCCCGGTCGCGATCAAGATGATCAAGGCCGCCGTGACGGAGCCTGCCGCCCGGGAGCGTCTGCGTCGCGAGGCCCGGACCGCGGCCAGTGTGAACCACCCCGCCATCTGTCAGCTCTATGAAATCGGCGAGGTCAACGGCGAGCTGTTCCTGGCGATGGAGCTCCTGCAGGGAGAGTCGCTCGCGGCGCGGATCGCCAGGGGCGGGATTGCCGTCTCAGAGGTCGTGTCGCTGGCGCTCGGCATTCTCACGGGCATGGAGGCTCTCCACAAGCAGAACCTCGTGCACCGTGACCTCAAGCCCTCCAATATTTTCATCACGCCGCACGGCGTGAAACTGCTCGACTTCGGGTTGACCACCGCGGTGCAGCGGCTGGGCGACGAAACACAGATCGCGCTCACCGCGCCTGGCACCGTCGTCGGCACACCGCAGTATGCGGCGCCCGAACAGCTGCGCAACGGCACGCTCGACGCGCGAACCGACATCTTCGCGGCCGGCTGCGTCCTGTACGAAATGCTCACGGGCAGGCCTCCCTTCGGAGGGACGTCGGTGGTCGAGGTGTTCCACGCCATCATGTACGAGCAGCCTCCGGCACTGACGGGCAGTCCGGCGGTGTCCGCGCTCGACAGGATCGTCTACCGCGCCATCGCGAAGAAGCCCGAAGACCGGTACCAGACGTCCGAGGAGATGGTGGTGGATCTGCGGTCCGCCATGGCGCTCGGCGATTCGGGCAGCAGCGCCGCAATCGCGCATCCGGTGACGCGGCTCATCGTCCTGCCGTTTCGCATGCTTCGTCCGGATCCGGAGACGGACTTTCTGGCGTTCAGTCTCGCCGACGCGGTGACGAGCTCGCTCTCCGGCCTGCAGTCCCTCGTCGTGCGCTCGAGCCTGGCGGCCACGCGGTTCGCATCCGAGTCCCTCGACATCAAGGCCATCGGCAACGACGCGGAAGTGGACGCCATCCTCGTCGGGACGCTCATGCGGTCCGGCAACCAGCTCCGCGTGTCCACGCAGCTCGTGAGCGCTCCGGCATCCACGGTGCTCTGGTCGCACTCGGTGCAGGTCGCGATTGGCGATCTCTTCAGCCTCCAGGACGATCTCGCCGGCCGCATCGTCGAATCCCTGTCGCTGCCGTTGACACAGCGTGAGCGGCGGTTGCTGAAGCAGGACGTCCCCGCGACGCCCGAGGTGTACGAGCACTATCTGCGCGCGAACGAAATGAGCCGCGACTCGAGGAACTGGCGGCCCGCCCTGGAGCTGTACGAGCAGTGCACGCGGGAGGATCCGCACTACGCCCCCGCGTGGACGGGCATCGGGCGCATGCAGCGGATGATCGGGAAGTACGAAGAAGAGCAGTCGGAGGAGCGATTCGCGAAGGCAGAGGTCGCGCTGAAGCGTGCGCTGGAGCTGAATCCGGACCTGTCGTCAGCGGAGAACGTCTACGCCCATCTCGAAGTGGATCTCGGCAGGGCGGAGCAGGCGATGGTCCGGCTGCTTCGCCGCGCGCGCGAACGCACATCTGATCCCGAGCTCTTTGCCGGTCTGGCGCACGCGTGCCGGTACTGCGGGCTGCTGAGCGCGTCCATGGCAGCCGCCACGCACGCCCTGCGGCTGGACCCGAAGATCCGGACCAGCGCAGGCCAGACCTGCTTCATGCGCGGCGACTACGACAGCGTCACGACTTATGAGCCTGACGGCATCAACTACATGCGCAGTCTCGCGCTCGTCATGCTCGACCGGACCGATGACGCGCTCGCATCGCTCACCGCGGCGGACGGGCGCCTGCCGCCACTGCTGGGGACCTTCGTGACCGCTCTGGAGCAGCTGGTACGCGGCAATCGTGAAGAGAGCCTGGCGGGAGTCCGGCGGCTGACGACCCTCAAGGATCCGGAAGGGCGCTACTACATGGCCCGCCACCTGGCGTACCTGGGCGACGCGGACGCGGCGCTCACGGTCCTGGCCCAGGTCATTCCCGACGGTTTCTTCTGCCTCCCGGCGCTGACGCGCGATCCCTGGCTGGACTCGCTTCGAACCCTGCCGGCCTTCGTGTCCATCCTCCGCGAGGCGGAGGCGCGACATCGGCAGGCGGTCATCAGCTTTCTCGTCGCCGAAGGGGATCGTGTGCTCGGCATTTCGCATCCGGTCTGACTGGGGATCGGGGATCAGGGACTCGCCCGGCTCCGCTCGCACTACGATCGATGCGGCTACGGCGAGGCCGCGCCGTAGCCGCTTCGCGGCGTAGGCGGGGGATTCGGGACGCCCGACTCGGGACCGTAGCTTCCGGCTTCAGCCGGAAGAAGACAAGGGGGGAGCAGAAGAGCTCTCACCGGAATCCTTGCCGCCGGTCGAGGCGCGGGAGTACACTTGCAGGATGCCTGTGCTCGCAAGAGCACTGGCATGCGGGCCGCACCGCGGCCCGGTCCCTGTGCAATCTCAGCCTGCGAACCGCGTCAGGGCCGGAAGGCAGCAGCGCTAAGCAGATCCTGACATGTGCCGCAGGTTCCCCGGGTCGCGGTGGGGCTCGTCGCTTGCAATCGGCAGCTCAATCAACTCGAATCCAATCAGTCAGCAATTCTGTCTGTGCCCAGTTACCAGGTTCTCGCCCGCAAGTGGCGTCCGCAGCGGTTCGACGATGTAATCGGTCAGCGCGGCGTCACCCAGACGCTCCGCAACGCCATCGCCGCGAAGCGCATTGCGCAGTCGTTCGTCTTTGCGGGCCCGCGAGGCGTCGGTAAGACGACGACCGCGCGGATCCTCGCGCGATGCCTGAATTGCGACGAGGGGCCGACGGCTGATCCTTGCGGCAAGTGCGATGCCTGCGTCGAGATCGCGCAGGGGCGCGACATCGACGTGATGGAGATCGACGCGGCGACCAACACGCAGGTGGACAAGGTTCGCGAGATCATCATCAGCGGCCTTGGCGTGGCGCCGGTCCGGAACCGCTACAAGATCTTCATCATCGACGAAGTCCACCGGCTCTCGCCGCAGTCTTTCGACGCGCTCCTCAAGTCGATCGAAGAGCCGCCGCCGCACGTGGTGTTCATGATGGCGACGACGGAGCTCGAGAAGGTGCCGGCGACCATCCAGTCGCGATCGCAGGTCTTCGAGCTCAAGACGATCGGGGTCAAGGCCATCGCCGACCAGCTCCGCCTGATAGCCGACGCCGAGAAAATCCAGGTGGACGCCGCCGCGCTGATGCTGATCGCGCGCGCGGGCGACGGCAGCATGCGCGACGCGCAGAGCGCGTTCGACCAGGTGATCGCCTTCGCGGGAGAGACCATCACCGCAGACGACGTGTCCACGGTGCTGGGACTCGTGCGCCGGGACCTCCTGTTCGACATGGCGGACGCCGTGGCGCGCGAGGACGGGGCCGCCGCGTTCGAGCTCGCGGCCCGGGCGGTGGAATCCGGGTACGATCTGCGCCTGGTCCTTCGGGAGCTCGCGCGGTTGACCCGCGACATCCTCGTCGTGAACGTCGATCCGAAGCGGCTCACCGACCCGGAGCTTGCGGCCGAGTCCGAACGCGACCGGCTGAAGGCGCTGGCGGGAAAGTTTTCGGTCGAGGACCTCATGCGGGCCTTCGAAGTGCTGACGAAGGCGGAGCTCGAGATCCAAGACCTCCGCCTATCCGCGGTACCACCTCGAGATGGCGCTGCTCCGGTGGATCCACCTCCGCCAGCTCGTGCCGATCTCGGATCTCATCGAGAGCCTCGAGAAGGGCGCCTCGCCTGCCGGAAGATCCCCGGTCGCAGGCGGCGCATCGCCGGCGTCTGCGCGGAGTCAGCCGGCATCCGCGCCCCAGGCGCGAACACCGGCGCCCGCACCTGCGCCGCGCCCGGTCGTCGCTGCTCCGCCACCGGCCGCCGTCGAGCCGCCGGCCCGGCCCGCTCCGGCGCCGCCTCGACCGCCATCGGCGGCCGCCGCGACGGTGAAGGCTGTGGAGGCCCGGACGGAAACCAGGAAGACTCCCGTTGCCGCCGCGGAAGCGATGCCGGACGTGCAGCCCGTGGCTCCCGAGCTCATGAAGGACGCGTTCCTCAACGAAGTGCGCAAGTCCAAGAAGTTTTTCTACGGCACGGTCGTGGCGCAGGCGCAGCGGATCGATGTCGACGGCGATCGCGTGGTCTTCACGTTCGCGTCCCAGCACCGCGCGCTCCGGGTCCAGCTGGATCAGATCGCGCGTCTGGCTCGATGCACTGGCGTCGCAGCTCTCAGGGCGCAAGATGACGGTCGTATCGGCCGAGGGTGGACCTGCGGCCGTCGGGAAGACGGGCGAGGTGGCCGTTCCCGCGCCGGAGAAAGATCGCCAGTCAGAGCTGCGGCAGCAGGCCCTCGCCGACTCGGGCGTTCAGGCCATGCTCGACGTCTTTGCGGCGGAGATCAAGGATGTGGAAGAGATGTGAGTTCACGGTTCCGGGTTCGGGGTTCAGGTTCCGGGTTCGGGGTTCAGGTTCAAGGTTCACGGTTCAGCGTTGGAAGCATCACAGCCCGGCGCTCAATCTAGAACCTGGAACCTCGAACCAGAACCCGCAACCTTGAATCCGACGCCGGAACCCTGAGCCTCGCATCTGGCTCCGGAACCCGGAACCCGGAACTTTGAACCTGAACCCGGAACCCCGAACCCGGAACCCGGAACCCAGAAGCCAACCCTGAACCGGAGCAACACTTATGAACATCCAGGCGATGATGAAACAGGCCCAGCAGATGCAGGACAAGCTGCAGAAGCAGATGGCCGAGATGCGGGTGGAGGCGACGGCCGGCGGCGGCATGGTCTCGGTCGTGATCAACGGCGGCAAGCAGGTGCAGTCGCTGAAGATCGATCCCGAGGCGGTCTCCAAGGAGGACGTCGAGATGCTGCAGGATCTGATTCTGGCGGCGCTCAACGACGCGCACCGCAAGGCGGACGAAGAGATGTCCCGAAGCAGATGGGCGGGATGATGGGCGGGATGAAGATCCCCGGCCTGTTCTGATGGCGCGTCCCGGCCCGCTGACCACGCTCATCGAACAGTTTCAGCGGCTGCCGGGCATTGGCGCGAAGAGCGCCCAGCGGCTCGCGTTCTACGTGCTCAAGACGCCGCGTGAAGAGATCGATCGGCTCGCCGATGCCATGCGTGAGGTGAAGGACCGCGTCACCTACTGCACGATCTGCAGCAACATCACCGACGTCGATCCCTGTTTCTACTGCACCGATTCCGGCCGCGACCCGCGCATCATCTGCGTCGTCGAGGAGCCGGAGAACGTGACGGCGGTCGAGAAGACGCGCGACTTCAAGGGCCTGTATCACGTCCTGATGGGCGCGCTTTCGCCGCTGCACGGCATGGGCCCGGACGACCTGAAGATCAAGGAGCTCCTCGCCCGGGTCGCACCGGCAGGTGCAGGAAGTGATTCTCGCGACCAACCCGAACGTCGAAGGAGAAGCGACCGCCATCTACCTCGCCAAGCTGCTGAAGCCGCTTGGCGTGCGCGTGACGCGCATTGCGATGGGGGTCCCCGTGGGGAGCGACCTCGAATACGCGGACGAGGTCACCATGCAGCGGGCGATGGAAGGCAGGCGCGAGGTCTGAGGGACACAGACTCGGGACTCGGGACTCGGGATTCGGGATTCGGGATCGTCAGGCGGCGAGCGATTCTTCCGGCCTTTCCGTCATGAGGTGACGCAGGTTCACCGCCAGGCTCACCCAGTAGATGTTGGCGCCCAGCGCGGCGAGCATCACGATTCCCGGCAGCAGGCCGAGGAGCGCGAACGCCATGATGCCGTAGGGCATCGCCGCGCGTGTGGCCACGAACGACACCTTCCAGATGAGGCGCGATCGAGCGGAGTCGGATCCGCGTTGATCCGCTCCTTCGCGATCGTGTGCAGCCTCTCCGGCTGTCCGGCGGTAATCCGATTGCGCAGGTAAATCAGCAACCCGAAGGTGAGCAGGGTACCGCTGAGCGCAAGCCCCCCGAACCAGTAGAACGCGTCCGACCCGGTCTGGCGAACGGCCCCCACCGTCAGGCCAACGAAAATCGCGAGATAGTACGAGTAGTCGCCGAAGGTTTCGATCCAGCACCCGAGCGCCGACTCCTGATACTTGAGGCGCGCAATCTCCCCGTCGCAGCCATCGAGGACGCTGGCGGCGAGTGAAAGAAATCCTCCGAGCACACCGGACCAGTAGTGCCCGGTGCTGAACAGCCATGCGGAATAGAACCCGAGCGCCACGAGTATCACCGACAGCTGGTTCGCGGTGAGTGGCGTGGGCAGCAGCGCGATGCTGATCGGCAGCGACATCCGCCGATTGAATCGTGCGACCGTGGCGTCCGTGTCCTTGTAGCTCGCGCGACGGATCGTGATCTCCGCCTCCGCGAGATCGGCCGGCGTCACGATGCGGAGCGCCAGGCGCCCGAGGCCGTCGGCCACCTGCTTCCCTGAAGGAAGAGCCAGGGCGCGTGCCCGCCGTTCGGCGAGCGTGGCGAGCAGTGCTGCGGGGTCCGAGGCCGCAGACACCGAGACCCGGACGACGCCGCTGACACGCCAGTCGGGACCCGCGGGAACGTCACGCGCGAGGTCGCCCGCGACGGGAATGTCGCGCGCATCAGCCAGCAGCGCCGTGGACACCACGGTGCCGGCCCCGATAGCAGTGACGACGTCGCCAGCTGCCAGGGGAGAGAGCGCGAGACGCCATTCGTCTTCCGTCGTCGCGATGACGACCTCGCCGCCGATGCTCCGCAACAGGCGCGGCAAGCGGCGCTCAGCGGCAGCTTTGCAACCATCCGTCGGCAGCCAGACGATGATGCGGTCGTACCCAGCGCGACGTGCGGGCCGCAGTACACGCTCCGCGATGGGCAGTCCGGCCAGCCTCGCCGACGGCTTGACGCTGACGGCCGGGTCGTGCGGCAGATACAGGAGCGTGGTGCGCGGGACGGGCGAAGAGGCGCGCGGCAGTGTCGTGCCGTGTCCAACTCTGCGGGTGCCGCGCGGATAAATCGCCAGCCCGACCCCCGCCCAGAACAAGCCGCGCAGGCGCCTGGCCAGCGCGAGCGCGGCGCCACCGCCGACGCCTATCGCCGTCACCGCGGCAAGACTCGACGCCTCGAGCGCGCCAAGGTTTGCCGGAATGAACGCGGACGCGAAGCTGGCCACCCGCGAGAACGTCTCCACCGCGAGCGCGCCGGTTGGCGTGATGTGCGGCGACACGGACTCGCCTGCGGCGCGCAGGATCACCCACGCCTCGAGCGCCATGCACGCGTAGGCCGCGACGGTCGCGGTCAGCAGCGTCGCCAGTCTCGACGGGTTGCCACGCACGAGCTCGAGCACCTGTCGCTCGACGGCTGCAATGAATCGCGAGACCCGTCCTTCCGCGATCGAGGTGCCGAGCACGCCATCGAGGCGCACCAGCCATGACTGGAAGTACGTCCCCCGGCCTCGGATCACCAGCGCGGTGAAGGTCATGACGATCGACGCCGCGATCGCGAACGCGCGGAACACCCGGAACCAGACGTGCGTCATCGGCAGCACGGCGATCGCGAGCACCGAGCCGATGCCGACGATGAACGTCGTGCCGATCAAATAGGCCATCCGCTCGAGCGCGACAGCCGCGGTGGCCTGTCGCGCGTCCACGCTGTCGCCGAGGAGCACCACCTTGAGCGGTTCACCGGCGATCCCGCGCAGCGTCAGATAACTGAAGGCCTCGGCCGCGAGCCGCACGCGCACGAGGCGTGCGAAACTGACGGTCCGCGGCTGCGGAAAGCTGCTCGCCCACGCCCAGGTCCGGGCGAGATGCCACAATCCGCTGAAGAAGAGCGCAAGCGGCAGCGCGAGTCCGAGCCGGCGGATGACCCCGACAGCCAGGCTGAAGTTGATGTAGTAGAGCGCGCCGGAGAAGAGCGCGATGCCAAGGGCAAGTGCGCCCCAGCGTATCAGCCGCTCCATCGACAGCCTGGATCGCTCGTCGGACATCATGCCGGCTCGGGTTCTGGATACGTGCCCAGGAGACTTTCAGCAGTCGTGAGATCGGCAAGCGTGTCGATGTCGTACCAGGACGCACCGCCGACATCGGCGCCGAGCATCAACCGCTGCGCCGCCAGCTCGCGGATACCGCCGCTGAGCGTCGTGTCACCTGATGCGCGTGCCGTAACCAGCGCGTCGAAGAGCGCCGGTGAACAGACGAACAGGCCCGTGTCGAGCGCGTCGTAGGCCCCGAGATCCTTGCCGATGGCGGTGATGTAGTCCCCGGACATCCGGACCTGGGTCGCCTCAGCCGCAACATCCGGCGGCGCCGGCTGTGTGTCCACGGCGAGAATTGATTGATTGGGCCGAACGCGCATACGCAGCAGCGCCGACAGCACCGGCGATTCGAAGAGGTGATCCCCCATCAGCAGGGCAAACCGGCGGTTGGGGAATCGGTCGCGCGCGGCGAGCACCGACACGCCGTTCTCGAGGCGCCATTCCGCGTTGTACGTGAAGTGCACCGTCGTCCCATCGGGCGTCCCGCGCTCGATGACCCGGCGCACCGACTCCGCCTGATAGCCGAGGACGACTTCGAAGGACGAAATTCCCGCGGCCGCTGCAGTGGCCAGCGTGCGCAGGATGAGTGGCTGCCCGAGGACGGCGTGGAGCAGCTTCGACTGACGCGTACCGTTCTGAAACCTGTCACCGTTTCCCGCCGCGAGTACGACGGCGTCCCGAACAACGGTCGACGCAGCTTTTGTCACAACGACCTCTAGTTCCTTTCAGACTCCGGGAGCGTGATCCCGTCCGCCCCTGGCGCGGGTTATCGGGCTCGGCCATACCAGCACAATGGGTAGGACGCCCGAAGGCTGGCAGACGTTGCCAGGCCATGGCGGAGCCCACGGGCTGGCACGTGCGCGCCCGTGAGTCCTGTTTCGCATTGCGAATTCCCGCGATCGAACGGCTCACCGCCGGCGGGCCGGGTGGCCTCAGGCAGCCGTATGCAACCTGCTAACCGTTCAACTCGGGATCCTCGAGAAGCCGGCCGGTGGTGAGTCCCCGTCTGATCAGTAGGGCGGTACCGATGAGCGACCAGATTCCCATCCGTGCCTTGCGGACGATGGAGAGGGTGATGCCGGGCGCGGCGCCCAGTCCCAGAATCTGCGTGACGAGGCCGGTACCAACCTCACCCACGCCGACCTGGAACGGAACGAATTTGAACGCCACCGTAATGAAACGGTCCGCGGTTTCGACAATGAAGGAGGTGAAGAGCGAGGGCGGGGACGGAAGGATCAGCCAGAGTGCGAGGTGTTTTTCGGCGACGCCGAGCGCGTGGAACGTAAGCTCGAGCGCAACGAGCGGAACCAGCACGGTGCGGCGCCGCGACGCGAAGGTAAAAACTTCCCGCTCGATGGCCCGGAGTCGATCGATCTTCGAGGTCCACCCGCGTGCCGGAGCGCCTGGTGTTCGATTGCGCGCGCGGAGCAGCGTGTCGACGACGGCCGGGCGCCGCCACAGCACCCATGCCGCGGCGGCGAACATCACCACGATCGCCGCAACCGTCGCTTCGCTGAACTGCTGCAGCGACGCGGGCACTTCGACGCCTCCCGCCGATGCCCCGACGAAGAGCAGTGCCACCGCGCCGGCTGCAATCATCGCGGCGACGGAGAGCGTGTAGAACACGTTTTCGATCGCGAGTGCGGTGAGGGCCGCGGCGACCGGTACGCGATCGCGCACGCACGCGATCTTCGCGGGCTCGCCGACAATCGGGCCGAGCGGCGTGGCGTTCCCGAGTGCGTCCCCGCAGACGACGGCGCTGAAGGCGTGGGCGAGCGGAAGCTTGTGGGGCGGCTCGATGCAGAGGGACCAGGCGGCGGCGCGGACAGCGAAGCGGAGTCCGCCAAGCAGCAGGATCCATCCGAGATTCCACCCGATCTGTCGGAAGCCGCCCCAGATTTCCGCGGGACCGACCGTCCATATGAGCCAGGTGAAGAGCGCCGTACCGGCGAGTGCGGTCAGCAGGCCGACGGCGGTAATCTGACGTCTCGGCGCTGTCGGGGGCACTCCGCCATCATATAATCGCCGGCGATGCTCCCGGCCTCTTTCCAGATACCTGCAGCCGTCATCCTGCTGGCCGGTGGGCTGTTATCCTGCTTTGCGGGGTACCGTGTCTTCCGGATCGTGCTGGCGTTTTTCGGCTTCATCTTCGGCGCGCTGGCGGCGAGCTCTGCGATGGGGGCCGATCAGACGCTCTGGATGGTCGGCGCGGCGCTCCTCGGCGGGCTCGTCGGTGCGCTGATTCTGGTGCTGGCGTACTTCGTCGGCGTGGCGCTCATCGGGGCTGGCATCGGAGCGGGGGCCGCGATGGCGATCTGGGCTTCGCTCGGACGCGAGCCGGGAATCATCCCGGTGTTGATCCTCTCGGTGATCGGTGCGCTGGCGGCGCTCGCGCTGCAGCGTTACGTGATCATCGTCAGTACCGCGTTCGGGGGGGCGCAGACGGCGATCGTGGGAGGGGCGGCGCTGCTGGGGAATCGTGCCGCCGCAGACGTGGCGGCCCGCGCCGTGTATCGTGTCTATCCGCTCGATCCGCTCCCCGGGACGAAGTGGGATGTGGCGGCCTGGCTCGTGCTCGGTCTGCTCGGTGTGATCGTGCAGATGACCATCACGGCGAAGGGGAAGAAGTAGGATTCGGGACTCGGGATCGGGGATTCGGGATCGGGGATTCGGGAGCGGGGATCAGGCATTCGGGACCCGGCACTCGCGTAGCTTCCGGCTTTAGCCGGAGAACTCAACTTGGCAGATAGGAGACAGGTGAAATGGCGACGTTTTCTCGTACGGTGACAGTCGACTGGGCGGGCTCGATCATGGAGGGCAAGGGAGAGGCGAAGGCGGGGTCCGGCGCGTTCACGCTTCCGGTGACCTTTCCGTCGCGCATCGGTGAGCCTGCGGGGAAGACCAGTCCCGAGGAGTTGATGGCGGCATCGCACGCGGCGTGTTACGCGATGGCGCTCAATGCGACGCTCGGCCGCAAGGGAGGCAGCGCGGCGCGGACCGTGGTGTCAGCGACCGTGTCGGCGGACAAAGGGGAGTCGGGGATCAAGCTGACCTCGTCGAAGCTCAAGGTCGTCGCCGAGGGGCTGCAGGGGATCGAGCCGTCGCAGTTCGACGAGGTCGCGCGCGCGGCGGAAACCGCATGCCCGATTTCGAACGCGCTGCGCGGCTCGCTGGAGATCTCGGTGGAGACAGAGGTGAAATAGGGATCGGGATTCGGGGCTCGGGATTCGTTCGGGATCCTCGTCGGTGGGCTCGAAATTGGGATCTGGGGAGGGCGCGAGGCGGATCTTGCGCCCTTCCGCTCGTACCGCTAAACTAACTGTTCCTCCTGAGCGGTTCTGCGCTCGTTGTTCCTCAGTAGCTCAATGGCAGAGCATCCGGCTGTTAACCGGAGGGTTGTAGGTTCGAATCCTACCTGAGGAGCCATCTTTTCAATCAGTTACAGAAGGCGAGTCCTCGCGGGATCTTCATGTTGCCCTTTTCCGAGCCCATTTCATACGGGTCTTCCTCTGCGACTTAGAGCACCCGGATGCTCGCAGTACCAGCGGAACGGACGGAAAGCTGTGTGCGTCGATGAGCAGGCACTTTCCGCCTCGCTCGAGCGCGCTTGTGACGGCGCACTCCAGTGCCGCGTGGTGCGGGCGATAGTAGTCAGCGATGAGCCGGGCTCGCTCGTCGGAAGACAATGCCCGCCGAAGTGGACGCATCGCGGAGGTCTGCGTGTAGACCACGCCCATGCCCCTGCCCGCCATGATCTCGTGGTCGTCCGACTCGGAGCGCGACGGTTCACGACCGGCCCTTCGGGATTGCCCGCCTCAGCGCAGAACGCTCCCCCGTTCACCAGATTGCCGTGGAGTTGTTATTGCGCCAGTGGCGGGGCAGCGATCTGTTCCAAGCGGCGTGCGAGCACGACATCGCGAACATCGTCGCCAGTGGTCGCACGGCAACGCAGGAGGCGGCGTCGATCCTGTTCACCACGAGTCGGCCCATGCAGGATGGGGCGTCTTCCTCCGCGACGTGTCGGCTGCCAAGGCGATTGATTGAAGTCGCCAGGGGCCGAAAGAAGGACGATGCGCTCGCCGAGCTCGAGCGCCGGCGACAGCGTCACCCGGAAGCGGCAGCACACCTGACGCCGGCCGACGCGCTTGTCGACGCGATGCGAGGGCGGTTTCACGCGTGGACGCGCAGCCCGCTCAAGCTGCAGTGCGGTACCGATTCGAGTTGCGCCGGCCGAAGAAGGACAGGCCCAGGCGCACAGGCTGAACAAGGAAGGGGAGAAGGGGGAGTCAGAAAACCTTAGGCTCGATTTCCTCCTATGCTAACCTTCGCAGCAATGTCTGACATCCACCCATCTCGACGACGTTTTCTGGTATCGAGCGTGGCGTTGGCGGCTGCTGCAACGCTGCCGGCGCAAGGAGGTCAAGCGACGGTCGCGACCCAGCCGGCGCAGCCAGGGCCCAGGACCGCGTCAGGTCCAATCCGCATCCTGACGATGCCGGGATTCGAGCCGCACGAGGTCCAGACAATCACGGCAGCGGCGCCGGACGTGGAGCTGATTGTCGCCAAGACGCGTGAGGAGTTCCGTCAGAGACTCCCGGAGGCCGAAGTCGTGTTCGGCGCATTGACCGGGCCGGAGCTTGCCGCCGCGCCCAACGTCAAATGGGTGCAGACCGGCGCGGCTGGCGTCGAAAATCTCGACAAGGAGTTCATGGCCAGCTCGATCGTGCTGACCAACATGGCCCGGACATTCGCCCCGGCGATCTCCGAGACGGCGATGGGACTGCTGCTCTGCCTGACGCGTGGCATCACCACGCTGTACATGCCGCAGTTCGCCAAGCGGCAGATGAAGTCGGTCGGCACTGCCAAGTCGGCCGATCACGTCGAGATCAGCGGCAAGACGATGGGAATTGTGGGATTCGGCGGCCTCGGCAGCGCCATCGCCAGGCGCGCGCATTTCGGCTTCGACATGAAAATCGTCGCCACCGACGCCCGTCCCCTGCCGCGACCGGAGCACGTCGCCGAGCTGCGCGATCCATCCTGGTTCCAGACGATGGTGCCGCAGGTGGACGTATTGGTCGCCGCCGCGCCGCACACGCGTCAGACGGAGCGGATGTTCAACGAGCAGGTGTTCCGCAGCATGAAGAAAACCGCGTATTTCATCGCGATGTCGCGCGGGATGCTGTTCGACGACATGGCGCTCGTGAAGGCGCTCAAAGGCGGATGGATCGCGGGTGCGGGGCTCGACGTGTTTCCGCAGGAGCCGCCACCGTCCGATCATCCGATTTACGACTGTTCGAATGTGGTGATGACGGCGCACACCTCCGGGTGGAGTCCCGAGCGGCAGCTCCGCTTAATCGATGTCTACGTGGACAACGTCCGGCGCTATGCCATCGGTGCGCCGCTGATGAACGTCGTGGACAAGAAGGCGGGGTACTGAAAGGGGAAGAATTGCGGACTGGGGACTGGGGATTCGGAATTGAGTGAGGATTGCGGATGGGGAATGACGATCTATTGCCGATTGCCATTGATCAATTCCCTCGCGCATACCCTAGTGAACGAAACAGGCTGGTGATGTCATGATGCGAGTTCTCCTGTTTCTCGTCTGCGGCGCCGTTTGGACGGCCGCTGAGCCTGCGGGACCTGCAGCCGAACCGCCCGTACGGGTACTCATCGTCGACGGGCTCAGTAACCACGACTGGAAGCTGACGACGGCCCTGATCCGGGGGATCCTCGGGCCCACCAGTCTGTTCGACGTTGCGGTGTCGACGGCGCCGCCCACCAGAGAGTCGGCGGAGTGGGCGAACTGGCGACCGCGGTTTTCGGACTACGACGTCGTCATCCAGACCTACAACGATCTGGGCGGCGGCGCGCCCTGGCCACGTCGGGTCCAGGAGGACTTCGAGACGTTCGTCCGCGAGGGCGGCGGCGTCTACGTCTGGCACGGAGGCAACAACGCGTTCCCTGACTGGCCCGCGTACAACCAGATGCTCGGCTTGGGCTGGCGCAAAAAGGATTTCGGCTGGGCCCTTGCCGTGGGCGATGACGGGCGCATTACGCGCATTCCAGCTGGCGAAGGTCTCGACACCGGTCATGGCGCCCGCCTCGACACCGTCGTCCACCGACGGGGCGATCACCCCATCCACACCGGCCTGCCGCGCGCGTGGATGACACCGGACATCGAGGTCTACTACTACGCCCGCGGGCCCGCCGACGGCGTCGAGGTCCTCTGGTACGGCTTCGATCCGCGCACGACAATGAACTGGCCGCTCGAGTGGACCGTGACCTACGGCAAGGGCCGCGTCTACACGTCGACGTTCGGGCACGTATGGGCCGGCGACACGCAGCCCGCCAGGATGCGATGCGCCGGCCTGCAGACCGTCGTCGTGCGTGCTCTCCAATGGCTCGCCAGACGCCCGGTCACCGCCCCCGTTCCCGGGGATTTCCCGACCGCTGACCGGGTCTCGGTAAGAGGCGAGATCCCGATCGTCGCGCCGCAGTGATCGGACGGTTCGCGGCTTTTGTTCTTCAACATCGTGCACAACGCCTATCCTGTCCTGTCGTTGCGGGCCGTGCGTGCGCGCGCCGAGCGGATGCGTGAGTCCTCTTCGAAGAACGGCGAATGGATTCGTCGCCGACGGTTCGGAGGTGCCAGCCAGACTCAAGCTGCCCAACCAGCCGCTGCAGCCGACGAGCGGCTTGGATAGTGAGTGGCAATCGAGCGAACGGAAACGCCGCCCAGATGACAATACGATCAAGATTACTCGTTGCACTCACCGTCGGCTGCGCTTCCACAAGCCTCGCGCAGGATCTCGTGCGCGTCCCGGCTGGCACATATGAGGTGCCAGACCAAATCACAACTCTCAAAGTGCAACTTTCCGTGAGCGAGTTTCTGCTGGGTGCCGCTGAAGTGACTCAGAAGGAGTACGAAGCCGTCACGTCATCGAATCCTTCCGTCTACAAGGGCGCCGATCGCCCCGTCGAGAATGTCAGTTGGTGGGATGCAATTCGCTACTGCAACCTGCGAAGCGCAAAAGAAGCCTTGACGCCCTGTTATGACCTGACCAGCGGTGAACGGGACTCAGCATGCACAGGATACCGGCTGCCGACGGAGACCGAATGGATTGTCGCGGCTGGTCCAATGCTGCGCGATCAACAACTCCTCGACGTCGCCAATCTCGGTGTCCCTAGTACCAAGAGTCTTGGCGTGTTCGAGCCGATCATCAAGAAAGGAACAGCTCCGGTTCGTTCACTGAAATCCAGCAAGTCTGGTGTGTTCGACTTGCGCGGTAACGTTTGGGAATGGACTGGCGATTATTTTGACCCAGTCACAAGCCCCGATGCCGTGCGCGACCCTTCTGGTCCCCCATCCGGCCTGGCGCGGGTGATTCGCGGCGGGTCCTTCGTCTCCTCAACCTCGAGCTGGTCTCGCGATTTTCGCTCGTCGATGAACCCTGGCTCGCGCAGCCGGTTTACTGGCTTTCGAGTTGCCCGTGGCAGCCAAGAAAAGAAACCGCCCGAGCCGCCCGCCTCTGAAGCCTTCTTCCGTCGCTATAACGAAGCGCCGCAAGGCTTCGAATCCTCCATCGGTCCACTGACCGCGCTGGCGCCTGCCTGGAAGCAGAACTCCGCAAAGATCCGTGCCAAATGGGACAACCTGCTGAAAGAGCCGAAGCTACCGGGCGACAAGCCGACAGCTCGCGTCGTTCGCGACGTCTCACAGCGTAATTTCGCAGGACAACTCATCGAACTAGAACTCGAGCCGGGCGTCTGGGAGAAGGTATACGTCCTGAGGCCGCGGAACAGCGCTCGACGCCCCTTGCCGGTCATGATTGTGCCGTTCTATGACGTCGATACTCCCGCTGCCACCGACCTTGGCGGGCGAAGTTATGCCCAGGACAGAGGAGTGAACGCGTATGCCTACACTGCCGCGCAGCACGGCTATCTCGCCGTCGCGGTCCGCTGGTTTGGCGAGAGCTACGGCGAGTCCTACAGCGAAGCAGTCGCCAATCTTGCCATGCGTCACCCTGGCTCTACGGGGCTCGGAAAATGGGTCGCCGATGCCCGCCGCGTCGTCGACTTCATTGAAACCCTACCCGATGCGGATGCCAGCCGGATCGGCATCATCGGCCACTCCCTGGGCGGCAAGATGGCCCTCTACGCCGCGGCATTCGAGCCTCGCATCCGGGCGACGGTGTCGTCGGAACTCGGCGTTGGTTTCAAAATGTCGAACTACGATGATTACTGGTATTTGGGAGATAAGCTCGCGAGTGCGCCCGCCGGCACCGATCAGCACGAACTGATCGCCCTCATCGCGCCGCGCCCATTTCTCCTCATCGGCGGCGACGAGTACGACAAGCAAGATAGCTGGCATTACATCAACGCCGCGCGCGCAGTCTACGAACTCTCGGGCAACGGAAAGAACATCGGCTATTTCAACCACCACAAGGGACACACACCGCCACCCGAAGCGGTCTCAGTCGCCTTCGATTGGCTGAACCACTTCCTACAGCCGTAATGCACGGATACGTGTCCAAGCCGATTGACATCCGGGCGCTCCGGACGGCGATAGCGCCGGTGGACGAGGCGTTACCCGAACAGCGGTTGGGGTGATGGCGCCGGTGGCCGATGATCGACGGCCTTCACCATCGAGCTCTCCAGACGGCGAGCCTGAGTGTTCGCTCGTCTCCGATGGCCCCAACGAGCCAGCTCGAGCCGAGGCTCACGATCTCGCGCAATCCGTCACAAGGCGAGCGCCAGATTGAGGTTCTCGACAGCTTCGTCGATTTCGGCAGGGCTCTTGTAACCCACCGTGACGCAATCGACGCCGGCGTCCCGAAACGCGAACCGCATGGCGTTCCGACGGTCCTCGCGATCGAAGGTCCCTTCGCCCGCAAGCTTCATGGAAATCACGCCCAGGCCTTGCTTGCGGACCTCCTTGACGTGGGTGACGACTTCCGGGACGTTGCCCGGTCCCTGGGTGGCATAGTCCTCCGCATCCATGCTCTTGCCCGTGTGATTCATGCGGATCATCGCGACGTCGAGCCAGGTGTTGCCGGGAACCCGGCGCAGCGCCGGCAGGCCATGAACCGACGCTCCGTGGGTCAGCACGACCTTCCGTGACTGGACCTCGAGGATCGCGTCCTGCCAACGCGCCGTGTCGGTCGGCCATGTCGCCGTGTGCTGCCAGTGGAGGAGCATGATGTCGAAGTATTCGGTGTTTGCGAGCCGGCGGAGCTCGTCGAACTTCTGCTGTGGGTTCACGCCGTCGCTGGTCGTCACCTTCGACATGAGCTGGTAGCTGTCACGCGGAATGCCCTTCAAGGCGATGCCCAGCATTCTGTGCATCTCCCCGTACGACTCGGCCGTCTCGAAGAACCGGATGCCGCGATCGTACGCATGGCGTACCAGCCGCGTGAAACCGTCTTGCCCGAGATCGCGCTGTACCTTGCCGCTGATCGTGCCTGTACCGAACGCAAGCCGGGTAACCTTCACTCCGGACCGACCCAGTGTGACCAGGTCGGTCGCGCTCCCGCGCCGGGCGCTGACGGGAAGGCTCCCGGATGCGGCAAGCGTTCCGGCGGCGAGTCCGGTCGTCAGGAATTCGCGTCGAGTGAAATGCGCCATTGTGTCCTCCACAGCCGAATTACCGGAATGCTATCAGAAGTTCGGAGCAGAGCTGAGCCGTGGGATCACTGTCGAGTTGCGCCTCTGGATTCGGTCGTCCCACAGCCTGAGGGAATATCACGATTCGCGACCGCTGAACGAGTGCGTTGGGCCCGGCAATCCGGTCCTCACCGAGATAGACGCTTAAGTACCGCCTGCTCGTCGGCCACAGCGCGAGCGGCTTCGTTCAAGTCGCGCAGGGGCTACCGACGGCCGGGCGCCTACGATATCCCGTGCCGTGGTGCGGGCGGGCGGAGTTCGGTGTGGCAACATCACGGCGGTTGGGATTACCATTGCCGCCATTGGTTTTGCCGTTATTGGGCGGCTCCTCTGGACGGGTTTCGTCCTCAGCCGGCAGTTCGCGAGGGTACCGATCATGTCAGCCACCGTACGAGATATGCTGCGTGGCAAATCCGACGTCCACGCCGTCGGGCCGGGCGACACGGTCTACGACGCCCTCCGCCTGATGGCCGACAAGAACATCGGCGCAGTCCTCGTTCGGTCGGATCAGAAAATCGACGGCATCTTCTCTGAGAGGGACTACGCGCGGAAGGTGATCCTTCTTGGCAAGACGTCCCAGGAGACACTCGTCAGCGAGATCATGACGACTCAAGTTGTCTCGGTCGAGTCGGATTGGACGGCGGAGCAGTGCATGGCGCTGATGACGGACAAACGCGTCCGACATCTGCCGGTCCTGGAGCAGGGTCGGCTGATGGGGGTCATCTCGATCGGCGACGTCGTCCGGGCGGTCGTCGATGAGCAGCAGTTCACCATCAACTCGCTCCAACGCTACATCACATCCTGACGCATCCAGATCTGCCGGTCGCGTGAAGGGGCGCGATTGGTCTTGGCGAACGACAGCTCACTTCTTGATCAGGTCGCGATAGTTTGTGAGTTTGATACCGCGGCGTTTGATGACGTCGCGCACCTTGGGACTCTTCCACATCTCGACATTGGCGCTGCGGTCGGCGGCCACGTTCTCGTAGCCCACATGACCGATAGCCTGCATCTCGGGATCGTTGGTGGAACCGTGGTCGATCTGCAGCCACAGCCCGGGCTCGAGCGTCTCCAGGCGCGCCGCGAGTTTCTCCGCTTTCACCGCCCCGCTGTCGGTGCTCTCATAGATGCGCCCGATGAACTGGATGCCGAGATCCATCGGCTGCACGAGGCCGTACTCCTTGCTCAGCTTCGCGGCCAGATCGCGCACCTCAGGCGCCACCGAGGTAAAACCCATGTGATACCACGTGTAGGTGGCCTGGGGGAGGTGCTTCTTCGCCGCATCAAGCTGTGCTCGCAGCTCGCGCTCGATCTCGTCGAGCTTCCAGTCCGCTTCTTTGATGCTCGTTTTGGACGGCAGGCCCGGTCTCGGCATCACCGTCGGGAAGAAGTAGCCGTCGGCGTCGACGATGGACGTGGCGTGCGTGAGCGGTCGCCATTTCACGAGATCCCACTCGCTGGTGATTGCGAGGTGCACGCCAACATCGAGCCCAGGGTTCTCGCGAAGCATCCTGGCGGCCTCGAGGAACCAAGGCCCTGGCACCACCACGTTCGTCGTGGTGAGGATGCCCGCACGATAGGCGTCGATGGTGCCCGCGTTGATGCCGTGCGCCGCCCCCATGTCGTCACCCTTGACGATCAGGCGGATCTCGCCCGGCACAGACGGCTGGATCAGGAGCGTGGCCAGTACAAGAATGAGAAGGGGAAGACGCATGGGCTAGATTCTCCCGTCAGAGCCTCAGTGAATCGCAATCGGCGCCACAGTTGACCCTGTGCCACCCTGGATCTTCAGCGGTTGGACGATAAAAGCGAATTCGTAAACGCGCTTGGCAGCCAGTTCGTCGAGTTTGAGATTCTCCAGCAGGTGAATGCCATTGACGACGAGCATGATTTGGTGCGTCGGAAGCGACACCTGACGATCGGGATTCGGGCTGATCTCGACCGGGCCGGTGTCCGCCCCCACGAGAATTGGGCCCTGGCGCGCCAGCCACTCCGACGCGCGGACGCCGATGCCGGGATTGCTGGCCAGGTACTTAGCGCTGTCCTTCCCCCATAGCTTCCCCCAACCCGTATGAACGATCACGGCGTCACCCCGCTGCAGGGCGATCCGTTCATTCGAGAGCGCCTGCTCGAGGTCCTCGATCGTGATCTCGTAGCTGGCCGGCAGCATGTCAACGTTCTTCAGCGCCGCGATGTCGATGAGGACGCCGCGTGTCACGAGAGCACCCACATTCTGAATGCCGAGCTTGGTGAAGCCGGAGCGGGTCGAGGCCTCGCTGACCTTGACACAGTTGTACATGCTGTCGCCGATCGTCTGATGCGCGAATCCATCGAACTGGGTGCCCACCTGCCCGATCTCTGCGACCACCAACTCCTCGTTTGAGCCACGGCGATTCGATTCCGGATTCGCAGTGGTACGCTTCGTGTGAAGATTGAACTGTCGAGTAGCCAGCATCGGCATGCCTGCTGACAAGACCTGTCCCAGCTCGATGACTTCGCCCGTGCGAATCAGTCGCGCCGCTTTCAAGACGGCTTCGGGGCCCTGCAGGTTGCCTGCGCCGCGCTCGTCAGCGAGTCCCCATTGTGACGGGCAGCGCGCGGAATCCGAAGGGGGCTGCCATGTTTGCGCCCGGGCAGTCCCACTTGCAGCAAGGCACACCAATGCCGTGAAGACAGCAGATCGCATCGTGACAGAACTCCAATCCTCAGGGCTGTTCGATGCTTCGAAACCAGACCTGTGCTCGGCGAATACTATATCCGGTGCGGCATACGTACGCGTCACTGCTGCTCCAGCAGAGGGAGTCGAGGTGTATGTGAAGGAGGAGCTCAAACAGGCGTGGACCTAAAAGCTCAGGCCCAGTCCGATGTCTATTTTCCGCATGTCTCTGACGCCCGTCGGTTTGCCGAAGAAGCGCGATGTCAACGTACCGCTATACCGAGATAGTTGACCGCGTTGGTGAGGTTCTGACCTTGCACGAACAGCTGCAGGCCATACCGCGCCGTTCCTTGATCGAATGTGCGAACGGTGGCGGCGTTGCCGCCGCCGAACACGCCGATGCCCGGTGGGAGGGGCGCCCTTCTGCCGAACGCAAACTGATACGCCACGAACACGTTGACGGTCGTCTGCCCGCTTGCGTGCTGTGAATTGCGGCCGACACCCGCAGGACGATCGTTGAAGACGCCGTCGCCGTTGTCGTCCCCGCCGGTCAGCAGCGTATAGCGCTCGGCTGTCTGACTGTTCACATTGATCGACATCAGCAGGTTCCGAACAACCTGGTTGTTCAGCGAGACATTCAAACGCTGTCGCACGTCGTTCGATGCCGGACCCCACTCCGCAGTGAGGTCGCCGGTCGCTGGAATGCTGAACGCCCCGTCGCTGTTGTTGTCGAGTTTCGCCAGCGTGTAATGGAGAAACAGCGTTATCCGTCGCCAGCTGAGACGTGGCCCATTGAACGCCGGCAGCAACGCACCGGGATGCACGTTCGCGTCGACCTGGAGCTGGTGCTGTCGGGAGGCGGCGTCCGATACCCCTTCCACGATGTTCCGAAATGCGGGGTCCGGCCTGACACCGTTCACGGGCTGGTTGATGTTCAGGCCGCGGGACACCCTCGACGCGCGCTGATAGCTGTAGGCGCCGGACACCCGGACCACTTTGGCGAGTGTCTGATCGAGCCCTGCACTGACGCGCGTGGTGCGGGGCATCTGGTAATCGCTTCCCAGCAGATACCGGTTGGTCGGTGGCACGTCACCGACGTCGCCCGGGTCGGGATATGACGGATTGAAGATGTTCAGCTCCTGCTGACGGAACCCGTCGACGCGGAGGGCCTGCTCGTAGGTGGCGTTCGGAAGCCAATTCCCGCGCACGTAGTCGAGATCCGATCCCAGGTTGAACCGCGTCGAATGCTCACCGCCTGAGAGCTGCGCGCCGCCGCTGGTGAACGCATCGTTCACACGAATCGTCGGGGCGTCGGTCGCCGGGCGCATGTTCGAATCCGACCTGAAAATCTGCAGTCGTGAACGGGAGAAGGCCCTTCGGCCCACTGGCCCGAAGTGCTGAACGCGAAGATTGTGCACCTGGTTCTCGGTGGAGTAGGCACGCTCGATCTCGTCGTACCCGCCGACACCGAGGTTGTCGTTGGTGAACCGGTTCAGGTTGTAGGCAAATCGCAGCGTCTGATCGAGCGTCAACGCGTAGTCCAGCTGCCCGTTGACGAAAAGATTGTCGCGCGGGGTCTTGATACCGAGCGCCTCCGACCGCGTGCCGTTGGGCAGCGCGACATTCAGGTTCGGCGTGTCGTACGCATCGTGCCGAACACGTTGACGTTGAAGGAGCTCTTGTCCTTGATCAGCCCTCCGCCCATGCCGAAGCCGTAGTTGACGTTGCCTTCCGGACCTCGGACCGGAACGAACGGACTGCGGCCGCTCAACCGACCCATTCCGGGCGCGGAAGTTCGTGAAGTAGCGGACCGGGCCGACCTCAGGGGATCGAGCTGTTCGTCAACAGGATCCTCCGGCCGGACGCCGCGGAGATTACCTGGATAAGCGACGCCGTGCTGTCACTGGGCCTCGTCGTCATCACCTGGTTGTGGGTCCGGCTGCGCGAGACAGAGGTCGCGTTGAGCGATCTCGAGCGGCAGCAGATCGTGGCGGAGACGCAGTTCGCCATTGCCGCCCGCGTGCAGACGTCGCTGCTTCCGGCGCTGCCAGCACCGAGCGCCGGCATCAACTGGTACGCGACCGTGGAACCGGCCGGCAAGGTTGGAGGCGACTACTACGATTTTGTGCCGCTTTCCGATGGGCGCATGTGCGTGGTGCTCGCAGACGTGTCGGGCAAGGGCGTCGGGGCGGCGCTCTTCCTCGCAAATGTGAGAGCCACGCTGCGGGCGCTCGCCAGGGACGCGACACACCCGCGGTCGTTGCTCGCGAACCTCTCGTCAACCCTGCTCGCCGATTCGACGAGCGGTTTCTACGTCACGTGTATCGTCGCGTTTGTCGATCCGGTCCAGCGCTCGCTGACTTACGTGAACGCCGGGCACCCCGACGGCGTGCTCTGGAATCGGCGAGGTGCCCGCGGGCTGCGCGTGGGTGGCCCTCCGGCAGGCCTGTTGCGCGATGCGAGGTTCGAGCAGGAGGAGCTCCGCCGTTGAAGAGAATCCCGCAGGCGGCCGCTGCGGGCCTCGAGTATTCCCGCTCCGCGTCCGCACTCGCTGCGGGTGTCTGTGTTCCTGAGCCGACAGGAGTAATCACTTCTGCGCAGATCGAGACGCCGCCCGCCTTGTTTCGATGACGACGGCTGGGTGTCGACGGTGGCATCGTCGTTGCTGGCTCTAAGTCCTCGAAGCATGGTTCGGCGTCAACCGGATCAAGGGCGCCGGCATGCATGGCCTCAGGTGTTGCGAAAACGTCGTCGAACCGCGCCCGTTCCGGAAGGAAAGAGGGAAGGACAGTGCGATGAGGTCTCTTGGCTCATGGAAGCTGCTCGTGCTCGTCGCGCTTGCCTCGGGGCCCACGACGGCTCTCGCGCAGGAGCCTGGACCCGCCACGCCCGATGCCACAACCCGCCAGGCCGCAATCGAGCAGGCGCAGGCCGAGAAGGAGAGGGATCTGCAGCCCTACGTCCTGAGCAAGGGTGAACGGGTCGCGAACAGAGCCGAGGACATCATCACCAACGGCCTCACGTGGCATCCGTTCTTCGAGACCGCGTACCAGGGCGGCGGCTTTCCGTCCGGCCTGGGCTACAGGCACTACGTGAGCCCGCACAATCAGATCGACGTCCGCGGCAGCTACACGGTCTCGGGCTTCAAGCTGGCGGAAGCGGAGTTCGTCGCGCCGCACCTGTTCAACCGCCCCGGCGTCCTGTCGCTGCTCGGAGGCTGGCGTGAAGCGCCCGAGGTCGGCTTCTTCGGCATCGGTCCGGCCTCGGCCAAGGCGGATCGCACCAGCTACGCTTTCCGGCAGCCGTACGTCCAAGTCAATCTCACGCTGCGGCCGACGCGACGCCATTGGCTGCTGCAAGGCGGGACAGAATAAACCGAGTGGCAGGAGAACGCGGGTCGCGGGTCCTCCATCGACACGAGGTTCACGCCGGAGACGCTGCCCGGGCTGAATGCGAACGTCACCTACATCCACTCGCAAGCGGCGACGGGCTTCGACTAACGGCCCGCCCCCGGCTACGCGCGCCGCGGTGGCTACTACGGCGTGACCGTGCACGATTACACGGACACCCGCAATGATTTCGGCTTCAACCAGATCGACTACGAGGCGATCCAGCACTTCCCGATTCTCCGCGAGAGCTGGGCCATCACGCTCCGCGGCCGCGTCGAGACCGCCTTCCCCAAGGGTGATCAGCAGATTCCGTTCTTCATGCTGCCGTCGCTTGGCGGTGGCTCCACGCTTCGCGGCTTCTCCTCCTGGCGCTTCCGCGATCGCAACAGCCTGCTGCTGCAGGGGGAGTGGCGCGTCATGGCGAACCAATTCTTCGACACCGCTTTTTTCTACGACACCGGCAAGGTCACGGCGCGCACGTCGGACCTCGATTTCAAGGGGCTGGAGCACGACTACGGCGTCGGCTTCCGTTTCCACAGCGTGGACGCCACGGTCCTCCGCGTGGACGTGGCTCGAAGTCATGAAGGGACGCAGCTCGTGTTCGCGGCGTCTCGTGTCTTCTGAGAGGGTTCGCATGTCTGCAGGTAGTGTTTGAGGACCCTCCGACCAGCTCGAGTCGGGCACCTCGTCGATCGTGTTGAGGTTGCGCGCAGCAGGCGGATCACCACCGGTGAGATTGCGGCCGGTCCGGTGGCGGGTAATCCTCCGGACCCGTCGCACTGGGTGCTTCTCGGCAAGAAGACGGCCGGCGTTCATCCAGGGTTCCGGGCGCGGGACGCACGCGGCGAGACGTGGTTCATCGAGCTCGACCCACCCACGAACCCCGAGGGCGCCACCGCCGCGGTGACGATCGCGACCGAGCTGTTCTGGGCGCTCGGCTACAACCAGGTCGAAAGCTTCCTGACGACGTTCGATCCCCGGCGCGCCTCGATCGATCCGAAGGCCCGCGTGCGGCGGCCGTCCGGCGCGCAAACGCCGTTCACATGGGACGATCGGGGCGTGGACGAATCTGACGGACCTGAAGGCGGGCAACACGCTCGATACGATCGTCACCGAAAACGGTCGGAGCGTCCTCAAACACGACCTGCAGGACGTCGGCTCGACCTTCGGCATGTGCAACGACGTCCACGAGTGGGATCTCAGCTACGAGTACTGCTATCAAGCCGGCACGACGCGGCGGCGCTTCTTCTCCCTGGGCTTCGCGTTGAGTCCCTGGCAGACGATCCGCTACGTCGAGTACCCTTCCATCGGCAAGTTCGAGGGCGATCGCTTCGACCCGCGCGCCTGGCGTCCGCAGACGCCGACGACGGCGTACATGGAGATGCGGGAGGATGACGCGTTCTGGGCCGCGCGCCGGATCGCGGCTTTCAGCGGTGAGCTGATCAGGGCGGCGGTCCACACCGGAGAGTTCAGTGATGCGGCCGCGGAACAGTATCTCGGCGACGTGCTGATCAAGCGCCGCGACACGATCGCACGGACCTCCCTGACGGCGATCAATCCGATCGTGGATCCACGGCTCGACGCGATTGGTGGTTTGACTTTCGGCAATGCCGCCTTCGATGCCGGCGTCGCGACGGGGGCGCCCACGTATCGCGCCGCCTGGATGCGATTCGACAACGCCACTGGCGAGACCACCCCGTTCGCGGAAACGCAGGGCACGACGACGGCGGTCGACGCGCCTCGGAATCTGCCAACGGCGCCGGGCAGTTTCATCGCGGTGGACGTGCCGGCCGATATCGCAAGCTATCCGACATGGCGACGGCCGATTCGCACCTGGTTCCGGAAGAGCGGCGAGGGCTGGACGCTCGTCGGCCTTGAACGGCTGCCCGACACGGTGTCACCCGAGCCTGCGTCGCGCAGAGCGGCGCGGTGATTCGTTTCTGCGGTGGTTCGTTTTCACGCGGATGGGACGAGCGCAGGACAGGGTCCGCTGAAGGGTCCGCGACCGTGAGCGCTCCGACGATTTCGGATCCTGATCCGGGCGCAACGGTTTCTGCAGCCAGTTGCGCACACGGTTAAGTGCGGGCTTGACTGTTGCGGATGGCGCGGGGATACTCAAGGCGATGCTTGACCAATCCGCCGTCGGCCGAGTGTTCCATGCGCTCGGAGATCCCACTCGACGGGCCATCGTGGAGCAGCTCTGCCGCGCGCCGAAGTCCGCGAAGGATCTCGCCGAGCCCTTGCACATTACCCTCGCAGCCGTTGTGCAGCATCTCCAGCGGCTCGAAGAGAGTGGTCTCATTCGAACGACGAAGATCGGTCGAGTACGCACCTGTCACATCGAGCCTGCCGGTCTGCAGGTCGCCCAGCGGTGGATTGCGAAGCGCCGTTCCCTCTGGGAACGCCGGCTCGACCGGCTTGGAGCCGTGCTGACGGCCGAGCGGAAGTAGCGACCGGAGAATCGGGACCACCACATGGCTGACCGAACCGTTGTTCACGACACCCTCGTCACCGAGCGCATCTACGACACCTCCCCGAATCGCGTGTTCGCCGCGTGGCGGGACCCGGCAACCAAGCGCGAGTGGTTCGCGGAGGGCGAGGGTTGGCGAGTCGAGGAGTACGGGCTCGACTTCCGCGTCGGAGGCCGCGAACATGGACGATTTCGCCTCGCCAATGGCCCCGAGACGCGTAACGAGACGGTATACCTCGATATCGTGCCGGACCGGCGCATCGTCATGGCGTATACGATGGCGATCGACGGCGCGATCATCTCAGCGTCTCTCGGCACGGTCGAATTCGAGGCGATCGGCGCCGGCACGCGTCTGATCTACACAGAACAGGGAGCGTTCTTCGACGGCACTGACGGACCTTCGTCGAGAAAGCAGGGATGGCGTGGGCTTCTCGAGAGTCTCTCGGCGACGCTTGGGAAGAAGGCGCCCGATCGAACGTGACAACTCCGCGAGGGCGCAGGGGCTCGCGGGGCGATCAGCAGCGCACATACGTCGCTGACCCTATCGTCATATCCGAGAACTGACCCCAGATTGGCCAAGGAGCAGCACTCATGTCACTCGTCCGTGTTCACAACTTCTCGATCTCGCTCGACGGTTTCGGAACCGGCGAAGGTCAGAGCCGCGACGCACATTTTGGTCACGCCGGCGACAGGCTGCATACGTGGATGTTCGCCACCAGGTGGTGGGCCCGCAAGAGGCCCGGCGGCAGCGGCGGGATCGATGACGCCTTCACGCGGCTGTTCGAGCCCGGCATCGGGGCGGAGATCATGGGGGCCGGGAAGTTCGGCCACCCGGGGTGGCACGAGGACCCCGACTGGAAGGGCGCGTGGGGACCCAACCCGCCGTTCCACACACCTGTATTCATCCTCACGCATCATACGCGCCCGTCGATCAAGATGGAGGGCGGCACGACCTTCCACTTCATCGATGCCTCGCCTGCCCGGGCGCTCGAAGCAGCGCGTGAGGCCGCGGCCGGTAAGGACGTGCGCCTCGGCGGAGGCGCCACCATCATCCGTGAGTTCCTTGCCGCCGGCCTCGTCGACTTCATGCATGTCGTGGTGGTCCCGATCCTGCTCGGCCGAGGCGTGCGCCTCTGGGACGGACTTGAGGGCCTTGAGAAGGACTACAAGGTCGAAGCGACCTCGTCGCCGAGCGGAGTCACGCATGTGACGTTCACGCGTTGATGCGCTTCGGCCAAGCGACAATTCATTGTGGCAGGTTGCGCGCCGGGACACGCTCGCATCCCAACCCTCTATCCAGCCGAGAGTAATTCCTGTCAGCACACTGCGCCCACCGGCTCAGCGAAGAATAGAGGCCCCCGTTATTCACTTCAGGACGCGAATGCGGTGGGCCTCGCTGTCGCTCACGAACACAGTACCGGACGCGTCGGCGAGCACGCCATGCGGACGCGAAAGCTTGCACTGAAGCGGTGAGGGTTCCGGGCCGTCGCCCCTGACGCCGGTGCCCAGGACTGTCGTAATGATGCCGGTCGTGAGATCGATGCGGCGCACGGCATGGTTCTCGGTGTCCGCGACGAAGAGTTCCCCACGAGCGTACGCAAGCCCTTTCGGACCGCCCAGCTTCGCGTGCATCGCCAGTGCGCCGTCACCGGAGTAGCCCGGTTCACCCGTGCCGGCCAGCCGATGCAGCGTCTGCGTCCGTGCGTCGATGCGCAGGATCGCATTGCCTTCTCGCAGCGCCAGGTACAAGTCGCCGTTCGGCGCCAGCGCCATCGTTCGTGGACCGCGCAGTGGTGTGCCGCTCACCGGTGCGCCGTCGGGTGTGTCCGCCGCCTGACCGGTACCGGCATAGGTCTCGATGATCCCCGTGTCGAGATGCAGCCGGCGAATACGCTGGTTGCCGATATCGCAAATGAGCAGCGTGCCGTCGCGATCGAACACGATGCTGTGCGGCTGGCGCAGCTGCGCCTTCACGCCGGGGCCACCGTCACCGCCGAACCCCCCGACACCCGTGCCAGCCACGGTCGAGATGACACGCGTCTTCGCCTCGACCTTCCGAATGACATGGCTGTCGCGCTCGGCGATGTACAGGTTCCCGGCTCCGTCGAACTGGATTTCGTGCGGCATGTTGAGCGGCGCCTGTGTGGCGGGCCCGCCGTCGCCACGGTAGCCCCTCTCTCCGCTCCCGGCGATCGTGGTGACCACGTTCGTCTTCAGATCAAGGCGGCGAATGCGCTGGTTGTCCAGATCGCAGAAGTAGACTGCACCGTCCGGGCCAAAGATGATGCCGTAAGGGTTGTTCACCTGCGTATTGGAGTCGCCTGGGACGCCGGTGCCGAGAATTGTGGTGACGGTCGGCGTTGCTGCGCGCGTCGTTGGACTGACACTCGCCAGCGCCAGCATCGCACCGAAGAGACTCGCGTGCGTCAGTGTCATCTGTCCCTCGCGATGGGCGCGGTCGCCCTGCTCGTAGGCGGTCTACGGGCCGGAATTATGCCCGTGAGGCTTACCTCGCGCGGAAATCGGCAGCACCGGGGGTTGGCGATTCGTCGCGAGATGATCGCTCTTAGATCGATCCCGCCTCCACCATGTAGTTGTTCGCCGTGCACATCGCGGCGTCATCCGAAGCGAGGAACAGCGCCATCCGTGCGACGTAGACCGGCTCGATTGGATCTGGCAGGCACTGTGCGGCAAGCTGTGCGGCGAGACCGCCGGGCGTGACCCACAGGCGTTTCTGCCGTTCCGTCATGGTCCAGCCGGGCACGAGCGTGTTGACACGGATGCGGTGCTGCCCGAGGTCGCGCGCGATGCCCCGGGTCAGGCCATGTACGGCTGCCTTGGCGGTCGTGTAGACGGGGAACCCGCCGCCGGCGCGCCACCACGAGTCAGATCCGAGGTTGATGATCGAGCCGCCTCCGGCTGCGATCATCCCGGGCGCGACTGCCTGGATCGCGAAGAACATGTGACGAAGGTTCGTGGCGATGCGCTCGTCGTAGAACTCCGGCGTGACGTCTTCCCAGCGATGACGATCGTCGCGCGCGGCGTTGTTGACCAGCACGCGTGCCGGGCCGTGAACCTCCGCGAGCGCTGCCACGGCGCGCCTGAGCGCGTCGATGTCCCGGAGATCGCACGCCTCGAACCGCACGTGGCCGCCACCGGCCTGCAGCTGCGCCGCGAGCGTCTCTCCGTGCTCGACGTCGAAGTCCAGGAATCCGACTTTCGAGCTCTGGCCGGCAAAGGCACGCACGATCTCCATCCCGATGCCTGATGCGCCGCCGGTGACGATGACGCTCGCATCGCGCAGGCTGGGGTAGATCGCAAACGATGGCGTTGAGGAAGGCGGCATGCTATCGGCTACTCGCCAGGCCCGCCTGGGCGCACTCCCGCACCATCGTCAGATAACGCTGGATGGTCGCGTTGCCGACGACGAAGGGATGCGGATCGCCCGGCTTCCGTTTGGCCAGCGCAGCCAGTTTCGCCGCTGCGCCGTCCTGGTTTGGATGATTCGCGATTTGCACGTCCGCGCCGCTCCTGGCGACGGCGTCGCTGAAGTGATTCGCCGACTGTGCGTAGGTTTCGAACCAGTAAGGCCTCTGGTGTTCAGGGGTGATGGTGAAATTGAAACCCGTGCCGCCCCACTGGGCGGCAAGGTGCGGCCGGCCCTGATCCTTCACGGGGATCAGAGTCGAGATCGTGCCTGGTGTGTGGCCGGGCGTCAGATACAGCGTGAGTGAGGTGTCCCCGAGCGTCAGCTTCTGACCGTCGGTGGCGACCATGTCTCGCGTTGGCGTGGGATACGACTGCTTCCTGTTCAGGATAAGGTCCCAATCCGCGGCCGACATGACGACGCGCGCGCCGAAGCGATCCTGGAGCAACTTCGCGCCGCCGACATGATCTCGATGTCCGTGGCTGACGAGGACGTACTTGATCTGGCCCGGATCGAGCCCGAGCTTCGTCAAGCCGTTCACCACCTCGTCCTCGACTGAATACTCGAAGAGCGGGTCGATGACGATGATCCCCGCTGACGTCGTGACGGCCCACGCCGTGTATTCCGTCTGGCCCAGGTAATAGAGGTTGTCGAACACCTTGGCAGGATCCACGTGCCACTGGCTGCTGGGCGGCGGACCAGCCGATGGCGCCGCTCCACGGCCTGCCGCAGCGGCTCCGCGCGCCGGCGGCCGTGGCGTCAGCGAGCCGCAGAGATGGTTGAAAACCGGCAGGTATTCGGGGCCAGCCGCTCGCCGTGCGGCCTCGATGTGTGATTCGGCGGAACCGGGACCCGTTTGCCGGGCCGACGCAGTGACGGCGAGCGTCGCCGCAATAGATACGGCGCACGCCAGCGCAAGTGCGCGGGAATTGAGTGCCTTCATGTTTGCCTGTGCTTCGCCACGGTGGCCTGAGAGACGTCGACGCTCACCTTCAGCAGTTCGCCGTGGAGGCGACATCCCTGTGCTCCGCAAATACTACATCCGGTTGGTCGAGTGGTCGCCCGGCTGGCGTCCGATGGGGGGCGGTTGATCCAGGTTGACACAGACGCAGATTGGAAGCTCCGAGCCTTCGCTCCGTGACCTCCGCGCGCTGCCCCAGCCAGGATCGCAGCCAAGCTGGCGTAACATTGCGACACCCGTGTCGGATCCCAACATCGGCTCGACCCGCTGGTTGATCGCCGCCGCCGCCGCGGCGCTGCTGTGCAGCATGCCTTCGCACAAGATGCGAGCGCAGTCGCGGCCGTTCACGCCGGACGTCGAAGGGTTCGTCGGCGTCTACCTGAAGAACGGCGGCGACAAGTTGACCACCTGGGTTCAGGGGCAGACGGTTCCGTTGCCGGAACAGACGCTGCATTCTTTCAAGCCGATCGACGGGCAGACGATGGAGCTGGTCGCGGCAGAACCGGTGATCCGGCAGCCGGTCGATCTGCACTTCGACGATCGGGGACGCCTGTGGGTCGTGCAATACCTGCAGTATCCATTTCCCGCCGGACTCACCATTACCGCGTACCGACCAGTACCTTCGCGCCCGTTACGACCGAGCGCCGGCCGCGCCGCCGAATCATATACGCGGCGCCGACAAGATCACAGTGCTCGAGGACAAGGACGGCGATGGATCGTTCGAGTCGCACACCGATGTCATCACCGGCCTGAACATCACCACGAGCGTCCTCACCGGACACGGTGGCGTCTGGGTCATGAATCCGCCGTATCTGCTGTTCTATCGGGACAGGACCGGCGATGGGCTCCCCGACGGCGAGCCCGAAGTGCGCCTGGCCGGATTCGGACTGGAAGACACGCACTCGCTCGCCAACAGCCTGACGTGGGGACCCGATGGATGGCTCTACGGCGTGCACGGCAGCACGAGCACGGCGCGCGTCCGCGATGTGTCGTTCCTCGGCCAGGCGGTCTGGCGCTATCACCCCGATACGGACGACTTCGAGCTCTTCGCGCAGGGTGGCGGCAACCCGTGGACACTGTCGTTCGATGCCAGGGGGCGCGCGTTCTCCGGCGACAACGGCGGCAACAGCCGCGGCTTCCACTGGGTCACCGGCGGACGCTACGAAAAGAACTGGCCGAAGCACGGCCCGTTCAACCGGCCGCACTCGTACGGCTCTATCCCGAACATGGACCACGAGGGCTATGCCGCCCGGTTCGCGATGACCTCGGTGATCTACGAGGACGGACGGCTCCCGGGGTACGAGGGACAGCTGCTTTCAGGCATGGCGCTCACCAGCCGCATCCAGGCGACGCGTTTCGTCACCGACGGATCGACCTTCAGAACGGTCGACACCGACGCGCTGGTCACGACCGGCGATCGCAGCTTTCGGCCGGTCGACATGGCGGTGGGACCCGACGGCGCCGTCTACGTCGCCGATTGGTGTGATATCCGGATGGATCACACCGATCCAAGGGACACGTGGGACAAATCGTGCGGCCGGATCTGGCGGCTGCGAGCGAAGGAGTGGCGGCCGGCGCCGCGGGTCGATCTGTCTGCGCAAAGCAGCGGACAACTCGTCCAGCGGCTCGATGACCCGAGAAAGTGGTGGCGTGAGCAGGCGCGGCGGCTGCTCGGCGAACGTCGCGATAGATCGGTGCTGCCGGCGCTGCGGCGCCTGGCGCGCGAGTCCCGCGGGCAGCTCGCGCTCGAAGCACTGTGGACAGCGCATCAGATCGCGGGCATGGACCCGGAATGGGCGCTGCAGCTGCTGACCCATCGCGACGCGCCGGTTCGCCTGTGGGCCAGTCGCCTGCTGCCCGCCAGCGCACCGACACTGCCGGCGCTGCGTCAGACACTTGTCGCGCTCGCGCGAACCGAGCCGGACCCCGAGGTCAGGAGCGAGCTGGCGCACACGGCCGCTCGCCTCGAGCCCGGGCTGGCGCTCGCGATGCTGCAGGAGTTGATACGCCGGCAGGACGATCTCTCCGACAAGCACGTGCCGCTGCGGATCTGGTGGACGCTCGAGCACCAGATCACGCGCGACGCGGATTCGGTGCTGAACTGGCTGGGAGAGGCCGGGCTCTGGCAGGCGCCGCTGTTCAGCGGGCATCTGGCGGGACGCATCGCGCGGCGACTGGCAGCGGATCGCGGGACCCAGGCCTTCACGCGCATCGACCCTGACGCCAACTGGCAGGCGTATGCCGAGCATCCTCGCGTCCTGATGCCTGGCGGCAAGGGGGACTACACCGACTGGCAGTCGAACGACACGCCGCAGATCAGCGACCGCAACCTCACCCGCGTTGCGCGGTTGCTGGAGATGGCGCCCCCGGCCCAGCGCGATCGGCTGCTGGCCGGGGTCAGAGCGGGGCTCGGCGAGGGCACACCTTCGCACCGGATCCCCGACCGGCTCACCGCGATGATGGGTCCCTGGCGTCCAGGTGGAGATGCCTCGGCGGTCACGAACAAGAGTGAACGAGGCCGGGAGACGTTTGAAACATACTGCGCTCCCTGCCATCAGTCCGATGGCCGTGGCATGGAGCGCCTCGCCGCACCGCTGCGAAGTTCACCCCTGGTGCTCGGGCAGGAGGACGTGCTGATTCGCATCGCGCTGCACGGCTTCAGAGGCGAGCTCGTCATGCCAGCGATGGGAACGCTCGACGATCAGCAGCTCGCGGCGATCCTCACCTACATCCGAACGGCGTGGGGACATACAGCCAGCCCGATTGCCGCCGAGACAGTAGGGCGCGTGCGTGCCGTGTCAGAGGGGCGGAGGAGCCCCTGGACTCGAGACGAGCTGACGCGCGCTTCGAGCCTGCGCTGACGTTGGCTGGCTTTCAGGACAACCTGCCTGCGCGTTCAGTTTCCTTTCGCAAACGTCGGCCGCCGCTCATGTGGCCGTGCTACCGGGCTGCTCGACCCGCGCATCAGGGTTGATTCGACCCAGGCTGTGGTCCGCAAGAATTTCGTCCCGGCCAGAGTGTCGACCGATCAGGGGATCATCTGCGCCCGAAACCGCACACGGTGTGCCGAGACCGTCTCACCCTCGGTCCCAAACAGCACAGCGTTGCGGCAGGCCCTCAGACAGGCCGCACGGATGGCGAACGACGAAAGCGCCGAACGGAATCGAGCACAGGCCGAAGAGGCGCGCGAGGGCGCCGGGGCGGCCGAGAGGTCGCCGAGCACGACCATGGGAAGAACGAGGAAGGTCGCATGTCCGCCGAGTCCGGCCGGAGTGAGGCCGAACCATCCAGACGCCTGGTGGAGGAAGCGCGTGAACTGCGGTACCGGCAGCGCGAAGCGCTCGCCCGCGACGCCGCGATGGAGGCGGTAAGAGACCGCAACTGGCGACAAATCGCCCTGGCGCTGACCTTGCTCACTTGAACCACCGACGCCGGCGCCGAAGCTTGGTCGAGCCGCCGCACACCTGACCCCGAACGCACACACCGCACGCGAGCGCAGCGCGTGCTGGATACATCGATTCTTTGAAGGCAACAGCCATGCAGCACCTACGTATGATTCGTCTCGCCCACACGATCGTCGGCCTCGTCCTCTCGATGGCAGCCGCGTCTCCAGCCATGAGCCAGACGGTTCAGATCACCGGATCGAACTCCACGGTGCTGCGTGGCGGCACCTATGCGGATACGAATCTGTCGACCGAGATCCTGAGCACGCGCGCGAGCCGTAATGCATCGTACAAACGCCGTGTCGTTCTCACGTTCGACACCGAGAGCGCGATCCCGGTGGGCACACCCATCGCGTCGGCCACGCTCACCCTGACGGTCGCCGGGGGGAATGCTGCGGCGCGTAGCGTGTCCGCCTATCGCGTCAACTCCACATACGCAGCCATGGAGACGACCTGGAACAGGCGCAGCGTCAGCAACGCATGGGCGACGGCCGGCGGCGATCTCGCCGAACGCGCCGGCAGCACGACCGTCACCAACGCCGTCGGCAGCCGCATCACCTTTGACGTCACTGCGCTCGTCCAGGGCAGCGTCAACGGGACGTTCGGCGCCCGCACCTCCAGAATCGCGCTCGTGGACGAAGGTGTCTCCAGCAGGTCCTCCTACAAGGAGTACTTCTCTGACGGAACCGTCGATCTAGCGGTGCGGCCGAGTCTGACGGTGACTTACCGGACCAGTGGGCCTCCGGACCCGGTGCAGCTGCGTGTGTTGCATTACAACACCCATCACGGCGGCTACGGCACGGACGGACGGTACGATCCCAATCGGCTCGCGACCTGGATGGCGGTGATGGCGCCCGACGTCATCATGCTGAACGAAGTGGAGAAATTCACAGGGTGGGGCAACGAAGACCAACCCGCCCGCTACAAGGCGCTGATGGAGGCGAAGACCGGCCGCACGTGGCACAGCCTCTTCGCTCAGGAGTTCGGCGCCTGGAGGTCCAACGGCAAGGGGCACCTGATTCTCTCGACGTATCCCCTCGAGTCCACGGATATGTTCGACATGAGCTGGGACCGCGTGGCCGCGGGGGCCCGCATCACGGTGAACGGGCGCACGATCAGTCTGATGGTGACGCATCTCGACCCTCACAGTCAGGACCGACGGCTCGCGCAGGCGAAGCAGGTCATCACCTGGGGGACGGGCATCGCGGAAAACCGGATCCTCACCGGCGACATGAACGCCTGGCCCGACCAGACCTCCATCGCAGAGTTCAACAAGGCTTACAGCGATTCCTGGACGGTTGCAGAAAGGGCCGGCACGGCCGTCGGGTTCCGGGGCCTGTCGCCGGCGGGCGCCACCAAGAAGGGACGCATCGACTACATCTACGTGTCAAAGAACGCGGCCAACCTGGTCGTCCTCGGCTCCAGAGTCTACGACACGAGAGATGAAAACGGCGTGATGCCGTCCGATCATCGTCCGGTGCTGACGACCTTCGAAGTGCGCTGAACCTCGGCTGAGTGCGCATGTCTGCCGTCTCTCAGAGGAATACCAGAACACCGGGCTCACGAAGCCATCGGCCAGACTCTCGCCGAGGCTCTCGACCGCGGAACGCCGACACGCCGCCGGGTTGTGATGCGGCTATCTGACCGAGGCGTTGCCGTATACTTCCGATGTTCGGCTTCGACAACCTGCACGGATGCCTTCGCTTCCAGACGACATGATGAAAAATAGAGCCCACGTGTTCAGCATCACGATCGTACTGCTCGTCGCCGCTGTCGCGGCGTCGGGCCAGGAGAAGCCTCAGGGACCTCCGCCCGCGCAGGGCCGCGGCAACATGGGCAGGCCCATCGTGCTCGGCCCCGACGATGTCCGGGCGTTCCCCGACGCTCCCCCGGGCTTCAACACGCGGCGCGCCGGCGTCCCGGCCGGTCGCATCGAACCGTTCGAGTACGACTCGGGCGTCACCGGCACGCGGCGCAAAGCGAACGTCTATCTGCCGCCCGAGTACTCGAGCGACAGGAAATACCCCGTGCTCTACCTGCTCCACGGCATCGGCGGCGACGAGACGGAATGGATCCGCTTCGCGACGCCGGATGCCCTCTTCGACAACCTGATTGCCGACAAAGTCGCGGTGCCGATGATCGTCGTGATCCCCAACGGCCGCGCGCTCGCCGACGACAGCGCGACGGGCAACCAGTTCGCGCCGGAGAAGGTGGCCGGCTTCGCCAGGTTCGAGCAGGACCTGCTGGACAATCTGATTCCTGCGATCGAGAAGCAGTACGCGGCGCTCACCGACCGCGAGCACCGGGCCCTGGCCGGCCTCTCGATGGGCGGCGGGCAGACCCTCAACTTCGGGCTCGGGCACCTCGACACCTTCGCGTGGATCGGGGCGTTCTCCTCCGCGCCGAACACCAGGCCGCCCGTCGAGCTCGTGCCGGATTCCGCCCGCGGCGAAAGCCAAGCTGAAGCTCCTCTACCTGTCCTGCGGCAACAAGGACGGGCTCATCAACATCTCTCAAGGCGTCCACGCCTACCTCAAGGAGCGCGACGTGCCGCACATCTGGAACGTCGACGACGAAGGCCACACGCCCAAGACCTGGGCCAGCAACCTCCATCACTTCGCGCAGCGCATTTTCCGCTGACGCCCGGCGCTCGCCGAAAACGAGTCGTTGGGGAACGCTTCGTGATCCGGCTGTTGACCGGAAGGTTGTAGGTTCGAATCCTACCTGAGGATCCACGCTTCTAAGCCCAATAGAAGCAAACACTTACGAAGATGTTTATTTCAGCGTCGTGTAAGTGTCGTTCGGTCAACAGCTTAAGGTAGATAAGGCCGCACTGGACGATGTCCGCAACTGTGGCCAAGCTCGACGAGATCGAGCGGGATTGCGAAGTCGTCAGAGGCACCTCTCACGCGCGCGTGAGCAGTGCACCAGCGACCATGAGCCCAACCCCGCCGACTACTTGCCAGCTAACAGGTTCGCGGAACCAGACGACGGCGAGCAACACGGTCAGGGGAAGAGAGAGCTTGTCGATCGGCGCAACCCATGCGACGGGCGCGAGCTGCAGAGCACGAAACTAGGCGAGCCACGAAACGCCCGTAGCGAGGCCTGAGAGTACCAAGAAGACGAATGAACGACGGGATATCGACGCCAGCGCGTGCTGCTGTCCGAGACCCAATACGAGCGTCCAGGCAAAGGCCATCACGACGACGGTTCGAATCGCGGTGGCGAGGGTGGAGGGCACGCCGTCCACACCGATCTTCGCCAAAATCGCAGTGAGCGCCGCCGCGGCGGCGGATATTAGTGCGTACGCAAGCCAGGACATGGATGGGGCCTCCTGATTCCGGTCCCGTTCTTATCACAGGAGCGGTTGTACGAGGTGTGCGGTACCCACGCCGTCATCAATCCGTCATCTACGGCGTGCCATCGTTGCACCTTGCGTAGCTTGCCCTCGCCACGACTGTTGCTTGCAGCTCTGCTGCTGATCGCTACCACCGGATGCGCCTCCCGCGCCCCAATCGCCACGCCAGACGACGTGGTTCGACGCACGGGCGTGCCGGCGCGTCCCGCCAAGGCGGAGGGAACGGTCCTCCCTCCGAACGTGAATATCAGCGACGGGCTGACGCAGGACGAAGCCGTCGCCATCGCACTCTGGAACAATCCCGACTTTCAGGTCCAGCTGGCCAACCTGGGGTTCGCTCGTGCCGATCTCGTCGAGGCCGGCCTGCTGCAGAACCCGGTGCTGTCGTTGTTGTTTCCGCTGGGGCCGAAACAGCTCGAGTGGACGCTGCGATGGCCGATCGAACTGCTCTGGCAGCGTCCCCGCCGTGTCGCCGCCGCGAGCCTTGCGGCCCAGAGCATCGCCAGCGGGCTCGAACAGGACGGCCTGACGCTGATCTCCGATGTCAAGCTGGCATACACGGAGTACGCGCTGGCCCAGGACCGCGTGGCGTTGACCGAGCGGGCGCTGACCGAGTTGAACGCTGTCGCCGCGCTCATGGACTCGCGGTTTCAAGCGGGCGACATCAGTCAGCTCGAAGCGCGTATTGCCGCCATCGACGCCGCACGCGCACGACAGGACGTGGCACGTGCGCGCCTCGATGCAGCACTGCGCGCCAATGAGCTCCGCGCCCGCGTCGGCTTCGCGCTCGAAACGACCGAGACGCCACTCGTGCTGGCGGTCACTACCCTTAGCACGTGTGCGATCACGCCGGCGCTGTTCGACGAGGCCCTCGCGTCGCGCCCCGACGTGCGCGCAGCCGAATTGGCGATCGAAGCGGCGGGCGCCCGTCTCGGCTGGGAACGCTCACGCGTGCTGGCGATTACGGCGGTTCTCGACGCGAACGGGAGCGGAACCGAGGGCTTTGAGATGGGGCCTGGCATCGATGCCGGGCTGCCGATCTTCAACCGCAACCAGGGCGGCACCGCGCGTGCGCAGGCCGAACTCCAGCGCGCGAGCGGTCTTTACCTGGCCGCGCGTCACCGGGTCGCGACCGAAGTGCGCGCGGCCGTGGCGCAGTATCACCAAGCGTTCGTGGCGGCGGCCGAGTGGCGTAAGACCGTCCTGGAACCCCTCGAAGAACAGGTGCAGGTCGCGGACCGCGCCTTCAACGAAGGCGAGGTCGCCTATCTCTTCGTCATCGAGATGAACCGCCGGTTGACCGACGCGCGTCTCCGCACGCGCGAGGCGGAAGCAGACATCGCCCGCGCCCTGGCCCGCCTCGAACGGGCGGTCGGCCGGCGCTGCACCACTGAAGGAGAGCGCACCGGTGGCTTCTAGAGTCCTGATCTCGATGTTGTGCGTGGCCATTGCGGGTTGCGGCGGCGACGCGCCACCGGCGCAGTCCGCGGCCAAGCCGGCGACTGTCACGGCGCCCGTCAAGGAGGCGCAGCTGACGACCGTGACGCTCAGCGAAGACGCCGAGCGGCGCCTGGCCATCAAGTTGGAGACGGTCGCGCAACGCGCCGTGCCGCGCACCCGGACGATCGGCGGCGAGATCATGGCGCCATCTGGGACGGCGCTCGCCATCACGGCGCCGGTCGCGGGCACGCTGCAGGTAACGGCGGCGGTCCCCACCGCCGGGCTGCCTGTCCTCCGAGGACAGACCCTGTTTCGCCTCGTGCCGGTTCAACCCTCTGAGCGCGACGCAACGGTCGATGCACAGCAAGCGGTCGACACCACGACCGCGCGGCGCGAAGCGGCCGTGCTGAAGGTCCAGCGCGCCGAGCGCCTGGTGAAGGACGGCTCCGTGAGCCGCCGGGCGCTGGAAGAAGCGCAGGCCGAGCTCGCGGTCGTCGAGGCGGAACTGAAGGCCGCGCGCGAACGGGTGACGCTGGCCACGCGGAGCGGCACTTCGTCAGGCGGCGTCGTCATCGAGGCGCCGGAGGCGGCCACCGTCCAGAATGTGCACGTGCGCGCCGGCCAGACGGTGGCCGCCGGCACGCCGCTCATCGACCTGGTGCGTCTCGCCACGGTGTGGGTCCGCGTTCCGGTCTACGCTGGCGAGGCGAGGGCCATCGACATGAACGCCCCCGCTGACGTGCAACCGCTCGGCGAGTCGACTGGTGCCGCCGGCGTAACCGCGCAGCCAATCGCGGCACCGCCGTCAGCCAATGCCTCGACGGCCGGGGTCGATCTGTACTACTCGCTCGCAAATCCGAATAATCGCTTCAGGCCCGGCGAGCGCGTCGCGGTTCGCCTGGCACGCCGCGAATCCGAAACGGGTCTCGTCGTCCCCAAGGCCGCGTTGCTGCACGATGCGTACGGCGGCACGTGGGTATACGTCGTCAGGGAACCGCGCGTCTATGTGCGTCAGCGCGTGGTGGTCGCCGATATCACAGGGAGCCTCGCGGTGCTGTCGCAAGGACCTGCCGCCGGGGCGCGCGTGGTGACCGACGGCGCGGCAGAACTGTTCGGCGTTGAATTCGGCGCGGGGAAGTAGGCGCACATGATGCGCTGGCTCGTCGAACGCTCGCTCCGCCTTCGCTTCGTCGTCGTCGCGCTGGCGCTCGTCCTCATCATCGCCGGCTCGCGGGCGGCGCAGAACACGCCGCTTGACGTGTTCCCGGAGTTCGCGCCGCCGCTGGTCGAAATCCAGACGGAGGCACCCGGCCTCTCCACCGGCGAAGTCGAGAGCCTCGTCACGGTGCCGCTCGAGAACGCCATGAACGGCGTGCCCGGACTGCGCACGCTCCGCTCCAAGTCGGTGCTCGGGCTGTCGTCGGTGGTGATGATCTTCGAGGAGGGAACCGAGCTGATGGGCGCGCGCCAGCTGGTGCAGGAGCGCCTGCTGCGCATCGCCACCAGCCTGCCGACCGCCGCGCATCCACCCGTCATCCTGTCACCGCTGTCGTCACTCAGCCGCGTGCTGAAGATCGGCCTGACGTCCGAGCGCCTGTCGCAGGTGGAGCTCTCCACGCTCGCGCGCTGGACGATCCGGCCGCGCCTGATGGCGATCCGCGGCGTCGCCAACGTCGCGATCTGGGGCCAGCGCGATCGGCAACTCCAGGTGCTCGTCGATCCCGACCGGCTGCGCAGCAACAACCTCACGCTCGCCGACCTCGTCACGGCGGCGCGCGAAGGGACCGCCGTGGCGGCGGGCGGTTATCTGGAGACGCCCCAGCAGCGGCTCGCCATCGCGCACTTCCCTGCGGTCTCAACGCCCGCCGACCTCCGGCAGATCATCGTGCGTCCGGGCGCGGCCGGCGGCGGCGCAGCCGTAACTCCAGGGAATGCGCTCCGCATCGGCGACGTCGCCGAAGTCGTGGAAGGCTTCCCGCCACCGATCGGGGATGCGGTGATCAATCGTGGCGACGGCTTGATGCTGATCGTCGAGAAGCAGCCGGACGGCAACACCCTCCAAGTCACCCGCGACGTCGAAGCGGCGATGGCCGCGCTGAAGCCCGGACTGCCAGACGTCGTCATCGACACGACCATCTTCCGCCCGGCGACATTCATCGAGATGTCGCTGCAGAACCTCAACCGCGCGCTGCTGATCGGCTGCGTGCTGGTCATGCTGGTCTTGATCGTGTTCCTCTACGATTGGCGAACAGCGCTGATCAGCATCATTGCCATCCCACTGTCGCTCATCGCGGCGGCACTGGTCCTGCGTTATCGCGGCGGCACGCTCGACACCATGGTGATCGCCGGGCTGATCATCGCCCTTGGTGAAGTCGTTGACGACGCCATCATCGACGTCGAGAACATCGTCCGGCGTCTGCGGCTGAATGCAGCCGCGGGGAATCCTCGCTCGGCGTTCGACGTGGTTCTCGACGCCTCCGTCGAGGTGCGCAGCGCCGTCGTCTACGGCAGCCTGATTGTCATCCTCGTCTTCATTCCCGTGTTCATGCTCGAAGGGCTGGCCGGTTCCTTCTTCCGGCCGCTCGCACTGTCGTATGTGCTGGCGATCCTCGCGTCGCTACTCGTCGCGCTCATCGTCACGCCGGCGCTCTCGCTCCTGCTGCTCCCAAGGCACACGCACGAGCGCGAGGCGCCCGTCGTCACGCGCTTGAAAGGGCGCTACCGGCGGTGGCTGCCGGGATTGATTGCTGCGCCCAAGCGTGCAATCGCCGTTGTCGCCGTCTCGTTGGCGGTCACGGCGGCGGCCTTCCCGTTCCTTGGCGAAGAGTTCCTGCCGAACTTCCAGGAATACGACTTCCTGATGCATTGGGTCGAAAAGCCGGGCACCTCGCTCGAGGCGATGCGGCGGGTCACCGTGAACGCCGGGCGGGAGCTGATGGACGTGGAAGGCGTGCGTAACTTTGGCGCGCACATCGGACGCGCGGAGGTCGCCGACGAAGTCGTGGGCATCAACTTCACCGAGCTCTGGATCAGTCTCGATCCATCTGTCGACTACAAGACCAAGGTCGCCGAGATTCAAAGCGTTGTCGACGGCTATCCCGGATTGACGCGCGATCTGCTGACGTATCTACGTGAACGGATCAAGGAGGTGCTGACTGGCGCCAGCGCCACGATCGTTGTCCGCATCTTCGGCCCCAACCTCACGCAACTGGCGGTGACCGCCGGTGACGTCAGGCAAGCGCTCAGCGCCGTCAACGGGGTCGCCGACCTGACAGTCCAGCAGCTCACGGTCGTGCCGCAGGTCGAAGTGCGCATGCGTCCAGAGGCCGCGCAGATTGCCGGCGTCTCGCCGGCGCAGATACGCGACTCGATGGCCACGCTGCTGCGCGGCACCAAGGTCGGCGAGATCTACGACGACCAGAAGATCTTTGACACGGTGGTCTGGAGCCTACCGGCGGTCCGTTCGGACCTCTTCGCCATCAAGCGGCTCCCAATCGACACCCGCAACGGCGGCTACGTGCCGCTCGAGGCGGTGGCCGATGTTACACTGGCGCCGACGCCGAATGAGATCACCCGCGAAGGGGGGTCACGCCGGATCGACGTCACCACGAACGTGCGCGATCGTGACTTGGGCGCCGTGGCGCAGGACATCCAGGCGGCGCTCGTGGCGGTGAAGTTCCCAGAGGGCTATCACGCCGAACTGCTGGGCGAGTACGCGGCTCGGGAGGCCTCGCAGAACCGCCTGTTGGCCATCGGGTTTCTGTCGCTGCTCGGCATTCTCCTCATCCTGCACGTGGACTTCGGGTCGGCGCGGCTGGTCTCTATGGTCGCCCTGACCCTTCCGTTCGCGCTCATAGGCGGCGTCGCGGCGGCGTTCCTCTCGGGTGGCGTGCTGTCGCTCGGGTCACTGGTCGGATTCGTCACGGTGCTCGGCATCGCCGCCCGGAACGGCATCATGCTCGTGAGCCACTACCGCCACCTCGAGGACGTCGAAAGAGTGCCGTTCGGGCCCGAACTCGTCGAGCGCGGGGCGGAGGAACGGCTGGCGCCGATCCTGATGACGGCGCTCGCCACCGGCCTGGCCCTCGTTCCGATCGTCGTCGGAGGGAGCCGATCCGGGCAAGAAGTCGAACATCCAATGGCGGTGGTGATCCTCGGCGGCCTGGTGACCTCGACCGTCCTCAACCTGTTCCTGCTGCCGGCGCTCTATTATCGTTATGGGCGTCGCGCCACAGGGAACCTTCAGCATGCGGATCCTGCTCGTTGAGGACGAACCACGCGCCGCGCAGATCCTGGCCAAAGGACTGCGCGAAGAGGCGTATGCGGTCGACATCGCGCCTGACGGGGAACAGGCGCTCTACGACGCGTCGATCTCCGAGTTCGACGCGATCATCCTCGATATCGGCCTGCCGCGGCAGGATGGCTTCGCCGTCTGCCGCCAGCTCCGCGACGCCGGGCTCGAGATCCCAATCCTTATGCTCACGGCGCGCGATGCCATCGAAGCGCGCGTCAGCGGTCTCGACAGCGGCGCCGACGACTACCTGACCAAGCCGTTCGATTTCCGCGAACTCCTGGCGCGCTTGCGCGCGCTGCTGCGCCGGGGCCATCGGCCCGTCACGCCGGCGGTTCTCACCGTCGGGCCTCTGACCCTCGACACGCGCGCACGCCGGGTGCGCCGGAGCGGCCGCCTCCTCGAGCTCACGGCGCGCGAGTACGCGCTGCTCGAATATCTGGTCCTGCACGCCAATGCCGTCGTCGGCCGTGCGGCGCTGTCTGAGCATGTCTGGGAGGCCGCACACGAGCCGGCCTCGAACGCCGTCGACGTCTGCGTCAAACGGCTGCGCCAGAAGATCGATCGTCGCGGCCAGCCGTCCCTTATCCTGACCCGCCGCGGCGAGGGCTATATGCTCGCGGCGCCCTCCGCCACATGAAGTGGTCCATCCGCGCCAGGCTGACCGCGTGGTACAGCGCCGTGGTCGTCCTAGTCCTGCTCACCGGAACGCTCGTCGTCGACATCAGGCAGGAGCGCGTGATGCTCCAGCGGCTGGACGACGAGCTGGGACGCCTGATGTTTACCCTGCAGGGCGTGATGCGCACGGAATTCGGCGAAGGGCTCAGCCTGGACGCGTCCGCGGACGAGGCCAGCATCGAAGTCATCGCGCCCGATCGCACACTGATGCTCACCCGGCCCGACGGTCGGCTGCTAGAGCGATGGGGCCCGGCGATCGATCCAACCTGGCGGCCCAGCCTCATAGCCGACGTCCTTGACACCGTTGCCATCAACGGAACTGAGATGCGCGTCCAGTCCGAGCGCGTTCAGTACCGCGACCACGCGTACATCGCCGTGGTCATGACGCCGCTTGCGGAACTCACGGCGGCGACCGCCGATCTGCGGCGAACGCTCGGCTTAGGCATCCTCGTCGCCCTTGGCGTCGCCGCTGTGGGGGGCTGGCTCGTAGGACGACAGACGCTCCGTCCGCTGGAAGCCATGGCGACGCAGGCGATGGCGATCACCGAGAGCACCGCCGGCCATCGGCTGCAAACTCCGAATGCGCACGACGAGCTTGGAAGACTCGGCACCGCTTTCAACGGCCTGCTCGATCGGCTGATGCACACCCTGCAGGCGCAGCGGCAGTTCATGGCCGATGCGTCGCACGAACTCCGGACGCCGCTGTCGGTCGTCCGAACGACCGCGCAGGTCACGCTCGCGCGCGACGCGCGGTCATCCGAGGACCACCGCGAGATGATGGAGATCGTCCTCGAGCAGGCGGATCGGCTCACGCATCTCGTTGACACAATGTTCTTGCTGTCGCGCGCCGAAGCGAACGGCCTCCCGCTTGCGCCGGAGCCGGTCTACATCGACGACGTCGTGTCCGAATCGGCCCGTGCGCTGCAGGTCCTCGCACGCCAGCGCGATGTCACCGTGACGGCGGACGGTGAGACCGAAGTGCGATTTATAGGCGACAACCGGCTGCTTCGGCAGATGGCCACCAACCTGCTCGACAATGCCGTCCGCCACGCGGCGCGCGGTGGCGAAGTGCGCGCCACGGTCCGGCAGACCACGTCGACGATCACGATTCGGGTGGTGGATGATGGCTCGGGCGTTCCCGCCGATGCGCACGAGCGCATCTTCCAGCGGTTCGCCCGCTTGAGTCAGGAGTACGCCGGCGCGGGACTCGGGCTTCCCATCGCGCGATGGATCGCTGAAGCGCACGGCGGTTCGCTGGTGCTGGAGTCCACGGGTCCTGGCGGCAGCACGTTTACGGTTACGATTCCCCGCGCGGCCAGCACACCGGTGGACGACGACATCCCGGACGAGAGCCTCGAATAGGGTTTTCACCGCTGCGAGTCGCCCGGCGACCGCAGAGACAACGAAAGGCTCGTGCCTCTCTGAGCTCGATGGACGAAACCCTGGCGAAGCTATTGAAAAGAAGGCCGGTTTACGCAGCCTCACGGATCAGCCAGGGTCGAAAATCGCTCAGACCGTCGATGCGGGTGCCACGAGCTCGACGCGGTAGCCGAGGCCGCGGAGTTCCCGGATCATCTTGCGCGCGCGGACCTTCTTGGCTTCCACGCTGACGGCCGGCCCCCGTTCGTCGTAACGCACGCGCGCGTGCAGGATCTTCCAGATCAATCGACACAACCGGTGGGTGATGGCGCCGATCGCCTGGGCATGGCCGAGGCGCGGGACCAGCCGGCGGTACACGACGTTAAAGATCGTCCCTTTCGCCTTCACCGCGGCATTGGCGGCTTGGTTGAGGACGCGTCGCATCTGGCGATTGCCTTTGGGGCAGCGGTGGCTGTAGTTCACGCCGGCACTCTCCTCGTTACCGGGGCAGGCGCCCATCCAGGAGGCGAGATGTTTCGGTGAGGGAAACGTCGCCGCGGTGGCGCCGACCTCCGCGATGATCTGCTGCGCGGAATCGACCCCGAGTCCGGGGACCTCGGCGAGGCGCTGTACCGCGTCATGGTGTGCCGCGAGCAGATCGGCCATCTGCTGATCGAGTTGGCCGAGGTGATCCTCGATCTGGCGCAGTTCTTCGAGCGTAAGCTTCAGCAGTCGACGGTAGACCGGATGTAACGTCGGGCACGCTTGGAAGGCATCGCACAATTGCGCCGGTGTGGCGCGCAAGCGCGGGGCCGCGAGCGCAGCCAGAGCAGCGGGATCGGTCTCGCCGTCCGCCAGCGCCTGCAGCATGCGGCGGGCGCTGATACCGAGCAGGTCCGAGACGATGCTCGACACCTTGATGTGCGCTTCCTCGAGCAGCGCCTCTAATCGGTTGTGGAGTTGCACGCGGTTCCGGGTGATCTGGTACTTGCGCCGCATCACGGTCCGCCAGAGGCGCTGCTCCGTGTCGGGCACGAAGCTCAAGGTCAGCTCCTGCGCGACCAGGCGTTTCACCAACCGCTCCGCATCGGGAAAGTCCCTCTTGCGGCCCCCGGGCCCGCGATTCGATTGCGCTTGGGCCAGATGGAGCGTACCCGCGAGCCGCGGCGCCCCGTCGCGCGCACGGCGTCGAGGGCGCCAATGCTGTTCCAGCGTCTCCCACACCGGCCGCCAGTACTGCGCCGTCGACTCCATGACGACTTCCTCGACGTCTTTCTCGACCAGCCAGTCGGCCAGGCCGCGCAGATCGGCCGGCGTCGTCCCGACCTTCTGGCGGTCAAAGTGAAAGTCGCCGTCGATCTCGACGTCGGCCACCACGACCGCGAGCATCTTCTTGTGGACGTCAATTCCCGCGATCTGGTAAGGCATCGGACACTCCTTGGGGAGCGGAGAGCGTGCCTCGTCGCATCAGTCAGGGTCGCGAGCTATCGTGGACTCACCCGGGGCCCCCACGACGCTCAATTGTTCACTCAATCCCGCACGCTCCGGACCACACAGGTGCTCGGCCTCAACAGCTCCACTGGTTGGTTCGATCTCGCCGCCCCCGCCCGCATTGTTACGCCAGTCGATTTTCATCGTCTTTCACGGGCGCAGGCCCACGTCAACAGTTGCGGAAATCGTTCAGTACGGCGAGCCAGCACCCTAAGATCAATAGAATCAACTACTTGCGTGACTGGCTGTTCGATGCCTTGCTAAGTCTTGTGTCTTCAGTCACTTGTGACGCGCAGGCCGCACTGGACGATGTCCGCAACTGGCTGCGTCAGTGCTCGTCGCGATCGCTGGCCGATTAGACTAGTCTAGCGAGCGAGATCGAGAGTTCGCGCTACGCGATATACGCCTTCAGATCGGCGATCTTCGCTCAGAGGTGGCAATCCCACGCGCGCACGGCTACTTCCATGTGACCTCCATGCCAAAGAAGTGCATGAAGACTTCTCGGTTCGGCTTGTTCTTTGGATTCTGCTGCGGGCTTCGGATGTAGAAGTCGATCTGCTGTGTGGCTGGATTCACTTCGCCAGCGGGCTGCTCCTTGTTGGCCATCGGGTAGTTGACGCGGAGCGTCTTCCGATCGCGGATGCCTTGCGTGATCATGAAGTGTATTTCGTAGTTGTCGTAGAGCGGCTTGCCGTTCAGTGTTGCGTGGCCAAAGCCCCAAGCAGCGAGGTACACGAACGTCTTCGGCCTGGTCGGTATGGAAATCGTCAGCTCGTGTCCAGCCGCTTCAATGGCCGGCCGCGCCGTCTCGACGGCGTGATTGATGACATCGGCGAGGAGCACACTTTCGCGTCGCAATTCGATCTTGTTCTGACTGATCCGGGAGATGTCGAGGAGATCGTCCACGAGCCGGACCATGTGACTCAGTTGCCGCTCCATCACGTCCTGCGCTCGCCGCACCCGCGGTGGATTCGCTTTCGGCGAGACGCATCACGTGCAGCGCGGTTCTCAGGGGCGCCAGCGGATTGCGCAGCTCATGCGCCAAGAGCGCAATGAACTGATCCTTATGGCGGTCTGACTGCCGAAGTGCCTCTTCCATGCGTTTCCGGGCAGTGATGTCACGCGCGATCTTCGATGCGCCGACGATCTGGCCACCGTCCACATCCCGAATCGGTGACACGGTGAGCGAGATGTTCAGCCGCCGACCGTCTTTGGTCACGCGCACCGTTTCGAAGGATTCGACTCTTTCGCCCAAAGCGATTCGCGCGAGGATCTCCGCCTCCTCATGCAGCCGCTCGGGGGGTATCAGGAACGTAATGGGCTGACCAATCGCTTCCGTCGGTGTATAGCCAAACAGCCGTTCCGCGCCGGCGTTCCATGAACGCACCACGCCTCGAGGGTCTTGCTGATGATGGCATCGTCGGACGACTCGATGATCGCAGCAAGATGCGCACGCGCGAGTTCAGACCGCTTGCGCTCCGACACGTCGCGAAACACCAGCACCGCACCGACGATGGCCCCGTCCGCGTCCCGAATCGGCGCCGCGCTGTCGTCGATCGGCTGCTCCCGGCCCGTGCGGGAGATCAGGACGGTGTGATTCGCGAGACGGACGATCTCACCTGTTCTCAATGCGGCAGTAACCGGATTCTCAACGGGCTCGCCCGTACCCGAGGTGACGAGTCGAAGGACGTCAGGCAGGAAGTAACCGAGCGCCTCCGCTTGGGACCACTCGGTCATGCCCTCGGCAATCGCATTCAGGAAGGTCACCCGGCCATCGGCATCCGTCGTCACGACGGCATCGCCGATGCTGGCCAGCGTCGTGCGCAGCCATTCGGACTGTTTGCGCAGTTCCTCTTCGGCCCGGCGACGCACCACGAGGACGGCCTGCGCGTTCCGAAGGGCGACGTCGCGGATCTGTTCGGCGTCGTCGGAGTCGTCTGCCACTAGCCACCCCCCAAGCATGCGCCGGCGAGCCGTGTGCCTTCGACGCGCGCCCGGATTTTCGCAAACGCCGTGGCGCGGGTCGTCGTCGTATCGTCGCAGAATGGCGAGAACCCGCAGTCGTCGCACGTGCCGAGCTGTTCAACGGGAATGTACTCGGCCGCCTCGAGCACGCGGTCGCGCACCTCTTCTGGCGTCTCGATACGCGGGTCAATCGATGAAGTGATTTAAACGCGAGAATTTGCGATGAAAACGAAAGTGGCTGACAGCCCGATTGGCGTTTAGCAACCGCTGCGTTCATGCTTCCTCGGGTTGGACCGGTGGCGGCTTCGGCGAGCGGTGTCATCCCTCCCCGCAACCGCCTCTAGCTGAGAGCATCTCTCCCGTGCATCTGACGCACGTCAACGGATTGATCATAGCGCACAGGATTCCCATCGTTCCGCCACACCACTCATGGAGTGGTGAATTCCCGCCGCAACATCGCGCAGAGCGAAAGCCATCCGTCTCTCGAATGGGACACCCGCCTCCCACAGCCACTCGGTCGATGACGGCTCGCTCTTTTCTTTCCAGGTATGCAGCAGGGATGCAACGCCGGCCCCGCGGCAACGTCGAGCCTAAGCGCGCGCGACGGCTAGGGACCGCGGAAGGTCCACGGTAAAGATGCATCCCCTCTCAGGGAGGTTGCGCGCATAGAGCCGGCCACCGTTGGCTTCGGCGCCCCGTCGGCTGAACGCGAGCCCGATGCCCGGACCAGTCCGGTCGGCGCCTTGCTGCGCGAACGAGGGGAACAGCTCCTTCGAATCCCCGGCCTCCGGAAGGCCGCCACATTCGTCCTCTACGTCGATGATCACGCGATCGGCGCCTAGTAACGTCACGGCGCGAGTGAACTTCAATGCATTCTGCAGGAGATTGCCGACCACCGCTGACAGGATGTGTTGATCGGCCTCGATCGCCAATCCGTCTTGCGGAATTCGTACGATTAAGGAGATGCCGCGAGCCTTGGCCGCCAATCTAGCGGCGGCCGCAACGTCGTCGATGAATTCGGTCACAAGCATCCGTGTCTTGTTCACGGCGCGTGTCACACGAACTTCGTCGAGCGAGCGAGCAATGAGATCGCGTAACCCCATGAGACTTCGATCGAGCACGGCCCCGGTGCTCCCCGCGAGGCCTGCCTGGCCTGTCTTGAGCACCTCGAACGCGACGGTCGCCGTGTTTATCAGGTTCCGTAACTCATGGACGAGAAACCCCACGCGCTCGTTGTCACGCTCTCTTGCTTCGTCCAGGCAAGCCTGCTGGCTGTCGCGCGCGTACATCGTCACGGCGCCCGCGATCGCCGCGTCAAGGCATTGGTTCAGCATGCGGAAGTCCTCGGTGCTGATCGACACATTCGCTTTCATCGCCAACTCGGTAATGGTCTGACAGACGTCACCCTAGTCGTGAACGACCTGCGAGACGGTGAACCCTTTGACCGAGAGGTCATGTCCGTGCCGGGCGGCGCTTCTGTCAATCTCGGGACTGCTTGTCTCTCCAGAGTGCAGTGCGTCAACCAGTTGATCCAGAAACAAGGGCACTCCATGGTCGATCTCCGCCTCGCTGGGTGGAGGAATCGACCGCGAGGCAACCTTCGCTCGACAGGACCTGATGATGTCGTCGCGGTTTAGCGTGATGAACTCAGACAGCATGTCTGCTGCTCCCGTCTTCGCGCTCTTCGTCTCGATGAACATCGGCGTTCGTAGTTACGCTCGAGGAGTCAAGCAACCTGAGAGTCTGATGGCTTTTGAGCCGAAGGGATATCGGGGACTCGGTGACAAACCTCGTTGCCACGTCGGCGAAATCCCCGACGAAAGGTCCCGATGCGAAGTTTGTGAGGCGTGTGGCGGGTGCCGGTTGTTTCGTCGGATGCTCGGTGTGGGCAGACGTCGGATCAGCGTTGCGCCCCGCGCGAGCGCGTCCGTGAAGACGTCATCGATCGTCGACAGCAGGTTGCGGCCGTTGTTTTACCATCGACGATCGCCAGCGTGCCCTGATTCTGCAGGCGCGACACGTCGTACCGGCGCTCAGCTGAGGGATGATCTGTAATCGTCGGCGGACGGTTCCGGGCGTATCGCGCGCTGCACCCTCACAGTCTGGCGGGTACAGCGACGAAGGACTATCAGGGACTCACTGAGAAGATGCCCGCCGTGTCGGTGAAACCCCTCACAGCGTATTCAAGTCGGAAGCGTAAGATGACGGAGGATGCGCTCGGTGGTTTATAGAGTCCGGTGTAGGCTGCAAACCGCAACTCAACCGAGAGGGGGATCGGCAACCGCACCGACGTCCGCGACGTTGAATCACAGGGCGAGCCTTCGTACAGTGCTCGCGCAACTCGCTCAACTCGGCGGATCAGTTCTCGAAACAGGAGATCGCGATGAGTGCTGAGGCGATCTGGGTTCTTGCGGAGCGACCTTCTGGGGAGCACATCGCGCAGCTCTATTCACACGAGAACGTTCTCATTGAGTCACTCAGGATGTTCACCACCCACGGCCTGTTGCGGGGAGAGGCGGTGCTCCTCGTGCTGACGCCGTCTCATCGCCAGGTGCTCCTGCCGCATCTGAAAGCGGAGGGCGTCGACGTCGACGGGCTCCAACGCGCGGGACAGTTGCTATTGCTAGACGCCGAGGCTGGATCCGAGAATTGTGTACTGGAATCAGGGGGCCGAACGGATCTATGGGTACGCGCCGGATGAAGTGATTGGGCAGCCAAGTTCGATGCTGATGCCTCCCGGGCACAATGAGTTACCCGCCGTCATCGACCGGATACGTCGCGGCGAGCATGTGCCGCACTACGAGACCAGGCGCAAACGCAACGATGGCACGGTAATCGACGTCTCCGTCGCGGTATCACCCGTCAAGACCCGTGATGGCGAACTCGTCGGCGTGTCTGTCGTCGCTCGTGATATTTCCGAGCGTAAGCGTGCGGAGGAGGCATTGGCCCGCTTGGCGGCCATCGTCGACTCGTCAGAGGACGCCATCATTGGAAAGACCCTCGACACCGCGATCTTCAGCTGGAACCATGGCGCGGAACGGATCTATGGGTACACGGCGGCCGAAGCCATTGGGCAACCGATCGGGATGCTGCTGCCGCCAGGATCCGAAGACGAAGTGCCCACGATTATGGAGCGCATACGGCGCGGCGGCAAGGTAGAGCACGACGAGACGAAGCGTCAGCGGAAGGACGGGACCATCATCGAGGTCTCCGTCGCCGTGTCTCCGATCAAGACATCCGACGGCGACGTGATCGGTGCGTCCGCGGTCGCGCGAGACATCACCGAGCGCAGGCAGGCCGAGTCGGCTCGTGCGCAGCAGGCAGCGCATCGGCTGTTGCTCGAGCGCGTGTTCGTGACGCAGGAACAGGAGCGACGCCGCATCGCGCGGGAGTTGCACGACGAAGCGGGTCAGTTGATGGCGTCTGTCCTGGTTGGCCTGCGTGCGCTCGACGACTCCCACACGATCGACGAAGCGAAGGCTCAGGCGCAGCGCTTACGCGAGGTCGTCGTCAAGGCCATAGACGAGGTCGGCCGGCTCGCCCGGGGACTCCACTCGTCAGTCCTCGACGATCATGGCCTGGGGGTCGCCCTTCACCGATACGTGGCAGACTACTCAAAAACCCAAAACCTCGCTGTCGATTTAACACTGAATGAACCGGACACGATTGAGCTTCCGCCGGCGGTTCAGCTGGCGGTATTTCGGATCGTCCAGGAGGCGCTGACGAATGTCGCGAGGCATTCGGCTGCCACGGCGATCAGCATCCGGGTCGCGCGCTCAGCCAGGGGATTGGAGACAACGATCGTTGATAACGGATCTGGCTTCGACGCTCACGGGGCCAGCCTCCATACGGAGGTTCATCTTGGGCTGCAAAGCATGCGCGAACGAGCGGCGATCCTGGGCGGCACCGTAAGCGTGACGTCGGGAGCAACGGGCACGACGATTTCTGTGCACATCCCACTTGAGTCACGCGATTCGGAGGCGCAGTAAGGCGCCAAACGGGCTGATGAATGTCTGGAATGCCAACAATCACGGTCCTGGTCGTCGATGATCACGCGATTCTCCGCGCCGGGCTGAAGATGCTGATCGATGCTCAGCCAGACAAGGAAGTCGTGTCGGAAGCTCCCGATGGCGATCGAGCCGTTGGGCGGCACGCGACACGAGTCCGGACGTGGCGCTGATGGATCTCACGATGCCGGGGTCGAGCGGCATGAGCGCGTTGGAAGAGATTACGCGATGCTGTCCGACCACGCGCGTCCTCGTGCTGTCGATGCATGATGACCCGGCGTACTTACGCGCCGTCCTCGCCGCGGGCGCGTCCGGCTACGTCTTGAAGCGGGCCCTCGACACAGAGCTGCTGACCGCTATCCGGGCCGTGCATCGAGGCGGGGTATTCGTGGATCCCAGTCTCGCCCATGTGTTCGTTCAAGATGTGCTCAAAAGACCCGCTCACGCAGACAGCGCATCGCGATCCTTGAAGATACTCAGTGAACGCGAGCGGCAGGTGCTCGGCCTCGTCGCGCAGGGCTACGGGACTCAAGACATCGCGAAGCAGATGTTGGTGAGTGTGGAAAACGGTCGAGACGTACCGCGCGCGAATCGCTGAAAAGCTGGGCCTACGGACACGCCATGAAATCGTTCGTTTCGCGATACAGATGGGTTTACTGACCTGCGACACGCTCGAGAGCACGCCACCCCACAAGACCGGCTGACCCCCGGCCGCCTCATCTTCACGACCGCTTGCATCGGCGTGGTCGCGACGCATTCCTCATCCGCGCCTGTCAGGGGTTTCACCCACGCGGAGCCGATGATTGCGGCGACTCCCCGATAGCCGCTCGATCCAAAACACGCCACACTGCAATGGTGATGGCGAAGCGCGTGTCGTCCACGCGGGCGCTTTCTGTCGATCAGGAACAGACGCCGAGACTCATCACCATCGAGAGTTGGATTCGAAAAGGAGTTCATTCATGGTCATGTCATCAGTCAGCAGAAGTGAGCACGCCGAGGGGTCGGTGGCGAAATCGATCGAACAGCAGACGGCGAAGCTGCCGTCGGATCTCTTCCTCTGGGCCGCGATCGGTTCGATTGCCGCGTCCGCGACTCTTCATTTTACCGGCAACAAGAACGGCAGCGTGTTCGTCGGGCAGTGGGCCCCGACCTTTCTGATTCTCGGCCTTTACAACAAGCTTGTGAAGCAGCGGGGCTCGGATTCCACCGACACGGAAGCCCGGGCGTAGCGAAGGGACAAGTACTGATCCGCCAAGGACGGTCCGTCTGTTCCGTCGCACAAATTTCATTCCGAAGGCCGATCAATCCCTCACTGTAGCGTTGCACGCGCTCCCGGAACGGGCCAGCCTGCTCCATTTCGCTTTTAAAGACGGTGATGGGCAGGGCGACGGCGGTCGCACCGGGCACCTGGACCATGGACTCACGGTTTGATGTCGCACCGCCGAGGAACGCATTGATGCCGACCAATCCTTCAGCGCCGATGGTCGCGACCTCCACGGCGGAACCGTCCAGCATTATGGTCGTCACCGACACGACGCCGCCCTCGGGAAAGACGATCTCATTGATGTGCTCGTTGGGCCGCTGCAGGACGAGCTTGTTGGTCAGTGGGAGCGTTCGCAGGTGCGGAGCGAGACGCTCGAAGTCTTCGTCGGGGAGCCGCGACAGCAGTCGATTGCACGGGCGGTTGCGGCGGGTCTCGGTCTGGATAGAGCCTCAGGCGCACCTCGACGCCTCAGCAGTGCTGCCTTCGATTATTCCACGTCTGGCCGTCTCTGCCACGGCCTTCGACACCGCCGGTCAGACAGGTGCTGGGCGCCGCCCAGCGGCGACGTCGATGTCTACAACGCACATAGCGAAAGCTGAACTTTATGGCCAAGTCGAAGAAGCCACGTCCCGACGCACCGCCCGTCATCGACCCGAACAGCCGCGCCACCGTCTCTGGGCCGGCGGAGCCGAAGCCGCTCGTCGACTCGTCCGATGACCTCACGGCAAAGATGGCGGCCACGCAGCAACTGGCCGCGGCCCTGCCCTTCAACCCCAACAAGGCGCTCGAATACGACCCAGAGACCGCGATCCGTCCGGAGCCGGGCCTGTCCATCGAACCGTCCGATCCGATTGTGGGATCGAGCACCGTCCAAGAAAAGAACGGATCCGACAAGGTGGGCAGCGGCGGACCCGTCATCGGTGAGAACAAGACGAACGGCCCCCTGGATCGCGTGCGCGTGGATTCGAGCAAACGGACGCTGACCACCAATCAGGGCGTCCCCGTGGCCGACAACCAGAACTCGCTGAAGGCCGGATTGCGCGGTCCGACCCTCCTCGAAGACTTCATCCTGCGTGAAAAGATCACGCACTTCGACCACGAGCGCATTCCCGAGCGCATCGTCCACGCCCGCGGTTCGGCGGCGCACGGCGTCTTTCAGTGCACGAAGGCGCTTGGCGAGATCACCAAGGCGTCACTCTTCGCCGAGGTTGGCAAAGAGACACCCGTGTTCGTGCGTTTTTCTACGGTGCTGGGCGAGCGCGGTTCGACGGACACCGCCCGCGACGTGCGCGGCTTCGCGGTGAAGTTCTATACGGACGAGGGCAACTGGGATCTGGTCGGCAACAACATCCCGGTGTTCTTCATTCAGGATGCGATGAAGTTTCCGGACCTCGTGCACGCCGCCAAGCCGGAGCCGCATTTCGCCATGCCGCAGGCGGGCACGGCGCACGATACTTTCTGGGATTTTGCCTCGCTGATGCCCGAGATCACCCACATGCTGATGTGGGCGATGTCCGACCGCGCCATCCCGCGGAGCTATCGGATGATGCAAGGCTTTGGCGTCCATAGTTTCCGGCTGGTGAACGACGCCGGCGGGTCGACGTTCGTCAAGTTTCACTGGAATCCTGTCGCCGGCACGCACTCGCTCGTTTGGGACGAGGCGGTGAAGATCTCGGGCGCCGACCCCGACTTCCATCGCCGCGATCTCTGGGAGGCCATTGAGGCGGGCGCGTATCCCGAATGGGAATTGGCCCTGCAAATCTTCAGCGAGGCGCAGGCCGAAGCCTTCAGCTTCGACATCCTGGACGCGACCAAGATCGTGCCGGAAGAACTCGTGCCCCTGATGCCAGTCGGCCGTCTGGTGCTCAATCGCAATCCGGACAACTTCTTCGCCGAGACGGAGCAGGTCGCCTTCTGCACCGCGCACGTCGTCCCCGGCATCGATTTTTCAAACGATCCCCTGTTGGCGGGACGCATCCATTCGTACGTCGACACGCAGATCTCGCGCCTGGGCGGTCCGAACTTCCACGAAATCCCGATCAACGCGCCCGTGGCGGCCGTGCACAACAATCAGCGTGATGGCATGCACCGCCAAGCCATCAACCGCGGTCGTGTCGCCTACGAGCCGAACTCGCTGGCTGGGGGCTGTCCGTTTCAAGCCGGCGCCACAGGATTCGTCTCGTTCGCCAAGAAGATGGAGCCCGAGGCCAGCAAGCTGCGCGGCAAGCCCGAGCGATTTGCTGAGCACTACGCCCAGGCGCGCCTGTTTCTCGCCAGTCAAACACCACCCGAGCGCACGCACATCATCAACGCATTTCGCTTCGAGCTGTCGCGGGTGCAGACCCCCGCAGTCCGGGAGCGGATGGTGTCCGGTCTGATGAACGTCGATCGCGAATTCGCCGAAGCGGTGGCGACTGGTCTCGGGATGCGAACCATGCCAGCGCCGATGCCCAAGGTGCTCGAGACGGACGTGACGCCAGAGGTCGACGCCTCGCCGGCGCTGTCACTTATGGCGCGACCGGGCGATGGCAGCATCAAGGCACGGCGTATCGCCATCCTGGTCGCCGAGGGCGCGGAGAGTCAGTCGCTGGAGTCGCTGGCCAGCGAGTTGCTCGCGGCCGGCGCGGTTCCGCGTTTTGTCGGAGCCCGTCTCGGTGAGGTCACGCTGACCGGCGGTGCCCGGCAAGTCGACACCACGGTCGAGGCGATGCCGTCAGTGCTCTGGGACGCCCTCGTCATTCCGGATGGTGACGACGCGGTCGAGCAGCTTGGAATCGATGGTCGTGTACTCGAATTCGTTAAGGATCAGTATCGCCATTGTAAGCCGATCCTGGCGATAGGGGCGGCTACTGGTCTGCTGCAGAAGGCAGGAGTTCCAGAAACCCTGGTTTCGGGTCAGGCAGATCCCGGTCTCCTGTTGATGGAAGGAGACGACACCAGCGGCGTCGTCGCCGCCTTCATCGCCGCGATCGCGAAACATCGACACTTCGAACGCGAAACGGACCCGCCGCGCGTGTAGCGTCGGACCGTCCAACATCACCCAAACAAGGAGAGACGACATGGCTGAAGCAGGCACGCTCCACGACGCATTCGTTGACGAACTACGGGATACCTACGACGCCGAGAACCAGTTAACGAAGGCGCTGCCGAAGTTGGCGAAGGCGTCCTCGAACCCCAAACTGCGTCAGGCGTTCGAGAGCCATCTTCAAGAGACACTGGGGCAGATCGCACGGCTGGAGAAGGTCTTCGCGAGCCTGGATGAGAAGGTGCGCGGCAAGCATTGTGACGGTATCGCCGGCATCATCGAAGAAGGCAAGTCGATCATGGAAGAGGACTTCGATGAGGCCACGAAGGACGCCTGCCTGATTGCGGGAGGCCAGCGCGCGGAACACTACGAGATGGCCGCCTACGGCACGCTCGTCGCGTGGGCGCAGGTGCTGGGACACGCCGAAGCCGCCAAGCTCCTGCAGCAGACGCTTGACGAAGAGAAGGCCGCCGACAAGAAGTTGTCGGGACTGGCTGAAGGCGGCATCAACCAGAGTGCGGCTGATGCGGCGCAGGCTGAAGAAGACGACGAAGAGCCCGAGGCTCCTGCCACCGGTGCAAAGAAGAGTGCCGCGAAGGGCGGTCGCCGATAACGCGGCGCACACGCTCGAGGGCGCTATGGTTCTGATTCAGCTTCTGTTGCCGACAAGCGGCGCGGCAAGCGCTGATGGCCTGGCGCCGCCTGCTGAGACGCGGCGAGAACTGGCAGATCGATTCAACGGCCTCACGGCGTATCTGCGATCCCCTGCGAATGGATCGTGGACCGCTCCCGATGGCCACACTGAACAGGACGACGTCGTCATGGTGGAAATCGTGACGGAGACGTTTGACCGGGCATGGTGGCGCACCTATGCGGCCACGTTGGCCACGCGCTTCGACCAAGAAAGCATTCACGTCCGAGCCGTGCGCGTGGACCTGCTCGACGAGGGACAACCATGACCAGGCGGTTCGCCGCGGTTCCCCGTCACATCGTTTTTGGCCGCGCGTCCCGGTGCGTGCGAACGACCCGCATTGGAGGTTTCCTATGAAAGCGCTCTGTTGGCACGGTACCGGCGACGTTCGGGTGGACACGGTTGCCGACCCCACCATCCAGGACCCGCGCGACATCGTCATTAAGATCACCTCGACGGCGATCTGCGGCTCTGACCTCCATCTGTTCAACGGTTTCCAGCCCACCATGGAAAAGGGCGACCAGCTGGGCCATGAAAACATGGGAGAGGTCGTCGAGGTCGGTAGCGGCATCTCGGCTCTGAACGTGGGCGACCGAGTCGTCGTGCCCTTCACGATTTGCTGCGGGGAGTGCTTCTTCTGTCAGAAGGGTCTGTACTCCTGCTGCGACCGGACGAACCCCAACGCGGAGATGGCGAAGGCCGCGATGGGTCACTCGCCGGCCGGCCTGTTTGGGTTCTCCCACATGATGGGTGGTTACGCCGGAGGTCAGGCCGAGTACCTGCGCGTACCGTTTGCCGACGTGGCCCCGATCAAGATTCCTGACGGGATTCCCGACGAGAAGGTGCTCTTCCTGTCCGACATCTTTCCGACCGGCTACATGGCGGCGGAAAACTGCGGGATCGAACCGGGTGATACGGTCGCAGTGTGGGGCTGCGGCCCGGTCGGGCAATTCGCGATGCAGAGTGCCTGGATGCTTGGCGCGGGACGCGTCATTGGGATCGACCGCGTGCCGGAGCGCCTACGCATGGCCGAGCAGCACAGTAAGGCGGAGACGATCAACTTTGATGACGTGAAGGTCTATGACCGTCTCATGGAGATGACCAACGGTCGCGGGCCGGACCGCTGCATCGATGCGGTCGGCGCCGAAGCGCACGGCAGCGGCAGTTTCGACGCGGTCTTGGACAAGGCGAAAGCCGCCGTGATGCTGGGGACGGATCGCCCGCACGTGCTCCGTGAAGCGATCATGTGCTGCCGGAAGGCCGGCACCATCTCGGTCCCTGGCGTCTACATTGGCCTGTTGGACAAGATCCCGTTTGGCGCCGCAATGAACAAGGGGATCACCTTCCGAATGGGCCAGACGCACGTGCCACGTTACACCAAGCCACTGCTGGAAAAGATCCAATCGGGAGTCATCGACCCGTCGTTCGTCATCACTCATCGCATCCCGCTCGAGGATGCCCCGGCGGCCTACAAGACGTTCCGGGACAAAGAAGATGGCTGCATCAAGGTGGTGCTCAAGCCATAGCGGATTTCACAATGGTGGAGATAGTTCCTCAGGTGGCGAACACGATGCTCTCGCGGTACGACGCGGTTCTCTTGGACATCGACGGCACCCTCGTCGACAGCAACCCGCGCGGACGTGGCGCTGATTGAGCGCTACGTTCGGACCAAGGAGAAGCAAGCGGCGGGAGCCAAGCCCGACATTGACTACATCGAGGAAAACTCATGCGACCAGGCTGAAGCTCTGATCGCGCGCCTCGCCGCTATTCCGCCCGGGCGCGAGGCGGCCCGTGACTATCAGTTCCTCGTCCTAGAGATCCTGAACTACCTCTTCAATCCCGGCCTGACGGACGGCCAGCCGGAAGTGCGGACGTTCGACGGTACGGAGCGGCGCGACATCATCTTCACGGACGAGTCGGACGAAGCATTCTGGGATTACGTGCGCACAAGCCACGACAGCATCTTCGTCATGTTCGAGACGAAGAATACCGACGAACTCGACGCGCCGGCGATCAACCAGACCGCAACCTACCTTGGCGATCGCGTCGGCCGACTGGGCGTCACTGTCACGCGGCAACCGCCGACAGAGGCCATGCAGCGCAAGATGTTTCCGGTGTGGAACGACTCATCGCCCAGGAAGACCATCCTGACCCTTGCCGATGCCGACTTTCGCCAGCTCCGTGAGCTGCGTTGCAAGAATGCCTCGCCGACGGCGTGGATGCAGAAGCACTATCGCGCCTTCCGGACGGCCGTGCAGTAGCGTCGAGACGGGTTCCACCGTTGCGGTCCGGACACCTCGGAGCGATTCAAGGATCGATGTGATTCGGATTGCAGCCAATAGTGGCAAAGGGCGAAATAGTGGCGAAAGGCACCAAACTACGCCGCTTCTCGAACCAACCAGGGTCGAAAATCGTCCAGTGCGGCGAGCCAATCTCCAGTTTCACTCCCCTTCGCAAACACGTCGAACGGCTTAACATAGGTGGGAGAAAGACTTCCGCGATCGAACGTGGAGTTCGATACTAACGTTGGCATGCGTCCGTGTGGTCTTGGCAGATCGCCAGACGCCCAGACCTGCGAACGCGCCTCTCGTGAAGGTTGAAGGCGTACGGCGTCCGGAGCGGCGTCTCGAAGACGGCCAAGGCTTCCTGTCCAAGGTGCAGCTGTCGGACCGTCGTGCTCGCGGAATGTCGCTGTGCGTAAGGTCCGTTCTGCGCGTCCCACGATACCTCCCGCATCGAGCTGTCCTGATGCCGACGCCGACGCTGCCTGCCCAAGGTGCGTCGTTGAGGGGCGCATCTTCCTTCGTGGTGACTAGTCAGCGGGCCGCGACGTTCAGTCCTGGTCCGACACTCGTCGCCTGATCGGCGTGAACCGCTCTGACGAACTCCAACCGGGAACCTATAGCCTGGCGTGCATCTCCCGGAACAGTCGCGGCGCAATGCCGAAGCGCCGCTCGAAGGCTGCCGTGAAGCGGGTGGTTGGTGAGAGACCAACTCGTCCCGCGATCACTTTGAGCGAAAGTCCCTGCGAGAGCAGCACTCGCGCTTCGTCGAGCCGAAGCGCTTCAACAACACGGGCAGGAGATTCCCCAGTCACGGCCACAAACTTCCGATAGAAAGTTCGGTCGCTCAAGCCAGCGCGCGCCGCTAGGGTCGGCACATCTAGAGTGCCGTGGAGGTTGCCTCGCAGCCACTCGATCAGTTCACCGAAGGGATCATCCGCCTTGTGTTGCAGCCGTAAGAGCGGGCTGAACTGCGATTGGTAGCCAGGGCGGCGGGCATAGAGCACCAGCCCCCTGGCGATGTCGTTCGCGATCGCGGCCCCGACGTCCCTGGCGACCATTGCCAAGACCATGTCGATGCCGGCTGTGACGCCCGCCGACGTCCAGACCTTGCCGTCCACCACATAGAGAGCATCGGGATCAACATTCACTGAAGGATGCGTTTCGGCGAGCCGTGCGGCCGCCTCCCAGTGCGTCGCAACACGCTTCCCGTTTACAAGACCGAGTGAAGCGAGGACAAACGCGCCCGTGCAGATTGATCCAAATCTGGTCGCGGAGCCGACGCAGCGACGGACCCACCGGCGGCCGACCGGCTCTCCGATCGCGGCGAGCCACGTCTCGGTATACCCTCCCGCGATCAGGAGCGTGTTCACTTTGGCTGCTGCTACACAGGGGAGCGCAGAACTCGCTAACGCCACGCCACCGTCGCTCGTTACCGGCCCGCCGGCCGGCGACACCACCTCGATAGCGTAAAACGGCTTCTTGCCGCCTCGACGTAGAAAATGGTTCGCGCCAGCGAATACCGACACTGGGCCGGTGACATCGAGCAGTTGGAAGCCCGGGTGGGCAAGAAGCGCAACCGTATGAGGCATTGGCAGAAAATACGCTCATTTTGTCATTTATGCCAGCCTGGATCGGCTGCTACCGTGAGTCAGTAAACGTTCCGGCTGGTTCGAAGCGGCCGAGGACGCTGTGGCTTGCTATGGCGTCGGACGACCTTTTGCTAGTAGCCCCCTGAGGCTCACGAGATAGCTGGGATTGAGCAGGAGCGAGATGAAGAATTCCGCAATTTTTCGGGCTTAAGTCTTTTTGCGTGGGGATGCGTTGACCTCGTCAAGGAATGGAATCTCACGGCATTGAAAAGCGTTCGCGGTGGACGACACGCGCGTAGAGCCACGAGCGCGGAAGCTACTGCGGCAACGAGGCAGGCTTCAACCGCAGATGGTGCGACAAAAAGAGCCGCGGGCACTAGGCTCCGGGTCTGGCGGAGCGAGATCCGCCCGAAGGTCGTTCCGTTCGGCACCAGCTGGCACAAAAGACCTTAGATGGTCCCAGGCGCGCTCCGAGGCATTGATTTAGGAGTTGCACGTTTGACGACAGCCTTGAAGAGTTGATTGGGCGACCGGTGACGAAGCTAACTCAAGGGTAACGATCGAAGACCCGCAGCTCGATTCCGGACGAGAGGGAAGGGTGCGCGGGACTGGTGCGTGCCATTGGCGATGCGCTCGGTTCAGGGAATTCATCGGCTGTGTCTTCGCGCTCTTCGGGCAGGCGTAGCTGAAAGGAGACCGTATGGTTGTTGTTTTTTGCGCTCGCGCCAAAGCCGGTATCGGAACGGAGTACGAGGAAACGGATGCTCGGATGGTCGCATGGTCATTCTTCGGCATGAATTACTGCTGCGGTGGAGTACAGATCGCCGATGTACGTCCCATGATCGAAGGCGCACCGTTTGATGACTGAGAAACCGCGCTCAAACGATGACGAAACCAACGAGAGGCGAACCACGTCAAAAGAAGGGAAATTCGTATGTCCCTCAAAGGAAACAGCGTCTTGATCGTGGGTGGAAGCTCCGGGATTGGGCTCGGCGTGGCGGAAGCGCTTCTGCACGAAGGAGCGAGCCTCACCATCGTGGGACGCACGCCGGAAAAGCTTCGCGCAGCGCAGGAGACCCTTGGCGTCGGCGATCGCGTCAATACGATCGCCGTCGATGTGACTGACGAGAATCAGGTCAGGCGTCTCTTTGAGAAGAGCGGCACCATCGACCACCTTGTCGTGACACGCGGAGTTGCACCTCTCAACGCGCCGATCGAGTCGCTGGACCTGGACGCGGCGCGCGGCTTCATCGATGTGATGCTAGTGTCGGCTCTCACGCTCGCCAAGCACGCAGCGCCGCGAATCCGCCGCGGCGGATCAATCACCTTCACGTCAGGAATATCGAAGGACAAGCCGGGCGTTGGTGGCTCAGTTGTTGCCGCCGTGGCGGGTTCGATGGGCTATGTTGCGCGCGCGCTGGCTCTCGAACTCGCGCCCACGCGCGTGAACGTCGTTTCACCGGGGTGGGTAGAGACGCCCATGTGGGACGAGATCGTCGGGCCTGCAAAGAACGAGATGTGGGCAGATATGGGGACGCGGCTCCCTGCCGGCCGGATCGCGAAGCCCGCCGACATTGCCAAGGCGTATAGCTTCCTCCTAAGCAGCGAACTGACGACTGGCGTCGTCATCGAGGTCGATGGCGGCCACGCCCTGATCTGACCGGATCGCGCCCCCGCATATCGCGATGTTGTGAAGGCCATACCCTCAGCAGTGGAGGAGACGCACAATGATCTTCATCACCGGCGACCTAGGTTCCATCGGTTGCACGCCGCACGCGGGCTCGCTGACCGCGGTCATGTCGATCATCGCCTCAAAGAAGTGGTCGGGTCGCTCGCGCGCGATCGGCCGCGGTCGATCGATGAGTTCGAAGACATCGCAAAAGTATTTCCAATGCTCGTCATTCTGAAGAATCGCATCTGTCGCGATCCCTTCCTAGCCCAAGTTGTCGCGCTTGTCGGGACGGGCCTTGCCACGGTCGCGCTAGGACTGCTCGCCTTTAAACCTCGCTGGAGCGAATGCGGGGATGGTCCTGGGGACGCCGCCGGCCATCACTGCTAACCTCAGGAGTTCGTGATCATGACCCACGCATCAACACACATTGTTTTCCCGATTTTCGATCGGATGAGCCACCTTGATTTTACCGGGCCACACCACGTGTTCAGTAGCGTCCCAGGCGCTCGCATCACCGTCGCATCGATGGGCGGCCGCAATATTGAGGCCCATGGTTTCGTATTCAGCGGGCTTGCCGATCTGAGCATGGTCGAGGATTGCGATGTGCTTTGCGTGCCGGGTGGCTTCGGCGCCAGCGTCGCGATGCTCGACGACGCCTTCATGCGCGACATTCGGCGCCTCGCGCGCAGTGCCCAGTACGTGACATCCGTCTGCACTGGCTCGTTCATTCTCGCGGCCGCGGGGCTGCTGCGCGGCAAGCGCGCCGCCACCTATTGGGCCAACCGCGAACTCTTGTCGGAGCTGGGCGTAATCGTCGAAAACGATCGGGTCGTGCGCGACGGCAATGTCATTACCGGCGGCGGTGTCACCGCCGGGATCGACTTCGCGTTTGCCGCGATCGCCGAGATATTCGGTCGCGACATCGCCGAGGCTGTCGAGCTTCGCATTGAATACGCTCCCGCCCCTCCATTTGGAGTTGGCCGGCCCGAGATTGCGCCGGCCGAACTGGAGAGCAAGGTGCGCGGCGACTTGAGCCCCAGCTTGGCCGGCTGGCGTACAGCCGTCGATCAGGTCGCCCACACGCTCAAGGGGGCGTTATGAGCGGCGATTGCTCGATTCACCGCGGGAGGAGCCAGTTAGCGGCATGACCGGATCGTGTGGCATCGATTTGATGGTCCGTTCTCGGCTCGCATCGCCAAAACCGAAAGGAGCAGCGCCATGCTGAAGCGTGTTCGCACAACCCCCGACGTCTACGAACCCTTCCTGTTGTCACAGGGCATTCGTCTCGGTGACGTGCTCTACATTTCCGGTCAGGCCGGATACGCCGATGACGGCAAGATCGTCGAAGGCGGATTCCGGGCGCAGGGAGAGCAGGCCTTCGCCAACCTGCGGCGCGTGCTCGAAGCGGGCGGCTCGAACCTCGACCACGTCGCAAAGGTCACGATCGTCCTGACGGATATGGGCAACTTCAAGGACGTAGTTGAGCTGCGCCGTAAGTATTTCTCCGAGCCCTATCCGGCTGACACGATCGTCGAGATCAAGGCGCTCTACACGCCCGAGGCCATGATCGAGATCGAAGCAATCGCAGCCGTCGTGACCATCGGAAGGGGCGCCTGAAACGAGATCTGTTCAGGTGCGCGCTGCCGTTGCCGGAGCGCCGCAGCTGTGCATCTGTGCTGAGATGAGGAGAATAAGAAATGCCCAAATATCTTCTGGCCTATCACGGCACTCGAGTACCGAATCCCGCAAGTGAACAATCCGAACTTGCGAGCGCCTGGAAAGCATGGATGGACCAACTCGACGATGCGCTCGAGGGAAGCAATAATCCGATGACCATCGCCAACACGATAAGCGCCCATGGCTCGGTCAGCGCAGGCGGCGGGCCCAATCCAGTCGTGGGACTGAGCTTCATCACGGCCGATGATATGGACGCCGCCGTGGAGCTTGCCAAAACGTGCCCGCACCTCGGGGCGGGCGGCTGGATTGAGGTCGCAGAGCTTCCTGCTAAAGTGTATCGGCCAAAGGACTTCATTAGGCAATGACGCTTGGCGCTCCGTCAGGAGAGGCTGTCCGAGCCGCTAACTAAAGGAAAAGTGTGGGGCGAGTCGTCTACGGCACTTCACCGCTTCCTACGATCAGGCCCATCGCACAGCGCTTCGACGAAGCCTCGCGCGATGGCGCCGTCTTCATCCAGCTTCGGGCTGAGGGTCGTGATGTCAATCCCGAGCGCTCTGCCCGAAGCACCGCTGTGCGGAGGCACCACGAGCTCATCCCAGCGCAACCACGACATCCTTGGGGCTTGGCCGAGGACGGAGGACGTCGACCGATCGCGGGAGGGAAGCGAAGGCACGATGGGCCTCGCGCGCGGCCGGCAGCGCCTGGTCGTCGAGGCACGCGTGGGCGGCGCACAACCCGGCGATCGAGAAGACGGTCGAGCCCAGCACCGCCGGGGTCAGGCGGAGGATCGTCTCGACCGACAAGCGCAGGCGCCAGGACATCCGCGATCGCCGACGACGAGACACGTTCAGTGCGGCGAGCCATATCATCTCTGACGCACCTATTGCCGCATCACCATCGACGAGTGCGCAGGATACCTGGCACCACGAGGAGACCGTGAGATGTCCCCATTTGCTGTGATTGAAGCGCCGTCGATCCTCGGCTTGCGCCCGACGGGCGTCGAGACGATGCCGGAAGCACTGTTGCACGCCGGCTTGATGAATCGCTTGGGTGCGCGCCATGCGGGACGCGTGACGCCCGAGCATGCGTACGATTGCGAGCGCGACTCCACAACGCGAACGCTCAATGCAAACGCCATTGTGTCGTATTCCCGAGCTCTGGCAGACGCAGTTGGAAGGGTTCTGGACCGCGGCGAGTTTCCGGTCGTGTTGGGTGGCGACTGTTCGATCGTGCTCGGTAATCTGCTCGCGCTCAAACGGCGCGGGCGCTACGGCCTCCTGTTCATCGACGGTCACGCGGATTTCTACAACCCGGAGGCCAATCCGAATGGCGAGGCGGCATCCATGGACCTGGCGCTCGCCACAGGCCGAGGGCCTGCGCTGCTCACAAACATGGAGGGTCGAGGTCCGCTGGTTGACGATGAGGATGCGGTCGCGTTCGGCTACCGCGACGCCGAGGAGCAAACCGCATACGGAAGCCAGCCGCTTCCGCCCGAACTACTGGCGTTCGACCTGGCGCAGATTCGCCGTCGCGGCGTCGAGGTGACCGGCAGCGATGCCGTCGCGCACTTAACACGCGGCCGCGGTCCGGACGGCGGCTTTTGGATTCACCTCGACGCGGATGTGCTCGATGACGCGATTATGGCGGCCGTTGATTATCGGCTTCCGGGTGGGCTGTCCTGGGAAGAGCTCACAACAGTTCTACGCATAGCAATCCAGTCCGGTCGCGCCGTCGGTCTAGAGCTAACAATCTACAACCCGAAGCTCGATCCAGGCGGTGAGGGCGCGCGCGGGCTGGTCGATGTGATTGGCGGCGCGCTTGGGTCTGGACCACACCATGTCTCGAGGAGGGATGCGTGATTCTTCAAGTCGATATCCTTGGGAGTGGGCTTCCACCACACAGATCGCGCTGGACGAACGTCGAGCGGCCCTTCGCGACTTGGCCAGCCTGCGAGACCGCGCCCCGCAAAGACAACGAAAGGCGATGTGCCTCTGTGTTCTTGGACGAAATCCTGGCGAAGTTGTTGAAAAGAAGGCCGGTTTACGCCGCCTCACGGAAGAGCCAGGGTCGAAAATCGCTCAGACCATCGAAGAGGGTGCCACGAGCTCGACGCGGTTGCCGAGGCCGCGGAGTTCCCGGATCATCTTGCGCGCGCGGACCTTCTTGGCTTCCACGCTGACGGCCGGCCCCCGTTCGTCGTAACGCACGCGCGCGTGCAGGATCTTCCAGATCAATCGACACAACCGGTGGGTGATGGCGCCGATCGCCTGGGCATGGCCGAGGCGCGGGACCAGCCGGCGGTACACGACGTTGAAGATCGTCCCTTTCGCCTTCACCGCGGCATTGGCGGCTTGGTTGAGGACGCGTCGCATCTGGCGATTGCCTTTGGGGCAGCGGTGGCTGTAGTTCACGCCGGCACTCTCCTCGTTACCGGGGCAGGCGCCCATCCACGAGGCGAGATGCTTCGGGGAGGGAAACGTCGCCGCGGTGGCGCCGACCTCCGCGATGATCTGCTGCGCGGAATCGACCCCGAGTCCGGGGACCTCGGCGAGGCGCTGTACCGCGTCATGGTGTGCCGCGAGCAGATCGGCCATCTGCTGATCGAGTTGGCCGAGGTGATCCTCGATCTGGCGCAGTTCTTCGAGCGTAAGCTTCAGCAGCCGACGGTAGACCGGATGTAACGTCGGGCACGCTTGGAAGGCATCGCACAATTGCGCCGGCGTGGCGCGCAAACGCGGGGCCGCGAGCGCCGCGAGGGCGGCGGGATCGGTCTCACCATCCGCGAGCGCCTGCAGCATGCGGCGCGCGCTGATGCCGAGCAGGTCCGACACGATACTGGAGACCTTGACGTGCGCTTCCTCGAGCAGCGCCTCCAACCGGTTGTGGAGCTGCACGCGGTTTCGGGTGATCTGGTACTTGCGCCGCATCACGGTCCGCCAGAGCCGTTGCTCGGTGTCCGGCACGAAGCTCAAGGTCAGCTCCTGGGCGACCAGGCGTTTGACCAATCGTTCCGCATCCGGGAAGTCCTTCTTGCGGCCCCCGGGCCCGCGATTCGATTGCGCTTGGGCGAGATGGAGCGTGCCCGCGAGTCGCGGCGCGCCGTCGCGGGCCCGGCGTCGGGGTCGCCAGTGCTGTTCCAGGGCTTCCCACACCGGCCGCCAGTACTGCGCCGTCGACTCCATGACGGCTTCCTCGACCTCGTGCTCGACCAGCCAATCGGCCAGGCGACGCAGGTCGCCCGGCGTCGTGCCGACCTTCTGGCGGTCAAAGTGAAAGTCGCCGTCGATCTCGACGTCGGCCACCACGACCGCGAGCATCTTCTTGCGGACGTCAATTCCCGCGATCCGGTAGGGCATCGGTCTCTCCTTGGGGAGCGGAGAGCGTGCCTTGTCACATCAGTCAGGGTCGCGGGCTATCCGTTCGGCTCCCCGAGGAACCGAACGACGCCCAATCATTCGTTCAATCACGCACGCTCCGGATCAAACAGTTGCTCGGCCTCACGGGCTCCACTGGCTTGATTCGATCTCGCCGCCCCCGCCGCATTGTTACGCCAGTCGATTTTCATCGTCTTTCACGGGCGCAGGCCCACGTCAACAGTTGCGGAAATCGTTCAGTACCGGCGAGCCATCCGCCTCCGCGCGCGCTGAATTCAGGCGCGTCATGGCGGACACCCGAGCATTGGTTGCGGAAATCGTCCAGTGCGGCGAGCCACGCCTGTAAGGTCAGCATAATCAAGCAGTTGAGAGGCGCCTCGACAACCTGTCGCCCAAGTCATTGAGCAGGCTTGCTTTACGGGCGCATCGGCCGAGCTGGACGATTGTCGAACTGAGCCCGTGATGCGAGTGAGGCCGTTCAGGTTGGTTCGGCTTTGTCGTTCGAATCCCGGCCCCACCTCACGCCGATATCAGTCCTGTCGAAGAGCCACGATCGGATCAACGCGGCACGCGCGGATCGCCGGTATGACGGCGCAGACCAACGCCACTCCCGCCAACATCAGAGCCGTAATCAGCAAGGTTGGCACGTCAAACGGACTGACGCCAAAGAACACCGCTGACGCGAGGTGGCCACCCAAGAGCGCGACGGGCACACCCAACAGCACGCCGCACAGAACCAGCCACTGAGCCTCACGGACGACACCCCACCGGATTTGCGAGCGAGACGCGCCGAGGGCCATCCGAACACCAAACTCCGATGTTCGGCGGGCCACGGAGAACGACAGAACACCGAACAATCCGATTGCCGCCAGGCCAAGCGCAAGCGTTCCAAATCCCGAGGTCAGGAAGAGGACACGTCGCTCCCGAGCCAGACCGTGGCGGACACGCTCATCCATCGAATCAACCCTCTCGATCAGTAGCTCCGGCGCGGCGGTGGCGAGCGTCCGTCGCACCGCCATGACGGCTTGCTCTGGCGATCCCTTGGTCCGGACTTCCAGGGAGCGAACGACGCTTCCTCGCTGCACAAGTGGAAAGAACGCGGCTGGGACCGCCGGTTCGCGGACGCTGAGTGATCGCGCATCTTCAACGATGCCGAACAATGGCTACATCTGGCGACGACTGGCCAAATCGACGCCCGAGAGCCTGTTCGCCGCCGCCGAAGTACTTCCTCGCGAGAGCCATGTTGACGACGGCCACCTTCGGTGCGGTTGCATCATCACGATCAGTGAACGCGCGTCCCGCGAGCAGGCGCGTGCCGACCGTGGAAAAATACCCTGGCGTAACCGCATTGACCACAAACGAAATATCCTCGTCCGTTCGCGGAACATAGCCCTCAATGACGATGTCGCCCTCTCGAGCGCGACATCCGCTCTGCAGCCCGCACATCGCAAGCGCCGCCTCTTCAACGGAAGGCACAGTCCCTACGGCTCGAAGCACTCGGTCATGGAGCTGATCGAGATTCGAGGTGCCAGCGAGCCGCCGATCAAGCCCGACCGACAACAGGTGGCTGCGTTCGAAGCCAAGATCAAGCGCCAGCAGTTTCTGGAAACTCCGAACCATCAGGCCGGTGCCGACAACCAGAACGAGTGAGAGCGCCACTTGAAGAATCACGATGACGCGTGCGGGTCTCCCTGCGACGTTCCCGACGACGCCTCGGGCGCTGCCGAGGCCACTGATCACGTCGAGGCGAGTCGTTCGCCATGCCGGCACTAAGCCGAAGATCACCACCGACCCGAGAGCGATCGCTGCTGTGAAGCCCAGGACACGGACGTCTAAGGCTGCGGCAAACGGCGACGGGCCCTCCGTCGTGGCCGTCACGGTCCGAACGAGCGCGTCACCGACCCAGTTCGCGAAGAGGATGGCCGCCACAGTAGCCATGGCGACGAGCAACACACTTTCCGTCGGCATCTGATGGACCAAGCGCGCTCGACCAGCTCCCAACGCCATCCGTGTCGCAATTTCGCGCTGCCGCGTGGCCGCTCGCGCTAAGAGTAGATTGGCGACGTTGGCGGAAGCGATCAGCATCAGAAGCACGGCCATGACGACCAGGGCAAGCAGCAGCCGTACAGCGTCACCGCAGAGCGCCAGGCTCTCGGGCCCCATCTTCGAACGTCTACATGACGAAGGGTGAGCACGATGATCGTCGTGACCAGCGCGTGGCGGCGCAGCATGCGCAGTGCGTAGTGAAGATCTTGACGAATCATGCGGCCATGCTCCTTGGGAGCTTCAACGAAGATGCCGATCGCGGCTTCCATCGAAAGCGGGGCCCTATCCCAGGCGCCGTCGGCGTCGCGATACCGCTCGGAGAACACGAGCACAAGCTCGCGTTGATATTCATCACGAAACGCACCGGGATAGAGTGCGAGCAGAGCACGGAACGTCCGCAAACATCGACTTTCCCAAGAGGAGCGTTGCACCGCCATTAGGCTCGTCGTGGCAGAAGTCACTCGCGCGCGCGTCAGCGAGCAGTCGTTCCAAACGTCGCGCCTCCGCCGACGCAACTGCCCGACCGAGTGAGGTCAGCCGATAGTAGCGGCGCCGTTCGTCGTCCCGCGCCGGATCGGGTCGTTCTTCTAGCTCTTCGATGAGGTCCTCGTTCAGCAGACGACGAATCGACGCGTAAAGACTGCTGGGACTCAGGCGAAGCGCTCCGTCAGTTCGTTCGAGCACGTCCTTCATCACCGAATACCCATGCCGGTCTCGGTCCGCGAGCGAGACGAGGATGTGGAACGTGTCTCGCGGCAGGGGCAGGAACGACTCCGGCGTGGCCGACGCCTCTACGGCTCGCGTATTCTTCCGCACGCGTGCGGCTATAGCATAAACGGCTATAGCCGTTAAGGTAGGAGCCTCGCTGCGAACTGATCGCAATCACAGGCGTCGAGAGGCCCTGGTGGAGGGCGGTCAGTCGAGCGGATGCCGCCAGCGAACCCCGGGAAACCGCGCGTAGTCACCGTCCGTCGTGACATACGTACAGTCGTGTTCGAGCGCCATCGCAGCCAGGTAGGCATCCTGAATCAGATTCCCGCGACAGTCTGCCTTCCTGCAGAGATCCCGAAAGAGCGCCCAGTGGGCGGCTTCGGCTCGAACGGCCTTCGCCGCTGGCGCGGCAAGGCACGTGTCAATGAATGCCTCGACCGCGTCGCGCGGGCTTGGTGGTTTGAAGATGGCGGGATGCGTCGCGATCCGCAGGACGGCCGACAGCACCGGCTCGAACAGCCCGACGGGTTCGGTGCCGTTCAGCGCATTCTGCAGCCAGGCGTGATATTCGTCATGACGCTCGCTGTCCTCGCGGAAGGCATAGAGGAGGACGTTGACATCGGGCGCGATCACCGAAGACCGTCCATGCGATCGTAGATGGCGCCCATCTCGTCGAGGCTCAGCCCATCTTGCAGGCCCTCACCTCTGAACGTCGGGAGACGAACCGGCGGGCGGCGCTTGGCGCGACGCTCCGCCAAGCGAGCGCGGAGCGCCTCCTCCACGAGGGCCGTCAACGTCGTCCCGTGCTCGGCGGCGTAGGACTTCGCACGTCGGTGCAGCTCGTCGTCTAGAGAGATGATGGTTCGCATGCGGCGCCTCATTGATATCAATGTATCACAGCATGCTGGCTGGCGAAATAGTGGTGAAGATCTCACGATTTACGCCGCTTCCCGGATCAACCAGGGTCGAAATCGTCCAGTGCGGCGAGCCATCCGCCTCCGCGCGCAAGGCGGAGACGGCGTTTTCGGCGGTCGCCGCGCTGACGCCCGGCGAGTGGAACCTCACCGGTGACGGCGAACCTCAGCGCGTCGGGGCCGCGCGCGTCTCGACGAACTTCTTCACCGCGCTCGGCGTGCCGCCGGCCCACGGGCGCACGTTCCTGCCCGAAGAAGAGCAGCCCGGCCGCGATCGCGTCGTGATCATCAGCGACGCGCTGTGGCGCAGCCGCTTCGCCGCCAATCCCGCCGTGCTGCAGAGCGCGATCTTCCTCAACGGCTACAGCCACGTCGTGGTCGGCATCGCGCCCCCGACGCTGCTGGTCCCGACCGGGACGACGCTGCACACGGCGCTCCCGTTCGCGCCGCGCGTCGACGTGTGGATACCGATCGCGCCGACGCCGGCGGATCTGGAGGGCGAGAACTGGAACCACGGCCTGATCGTTCGGCTGAAGGCGGGGGAGAGCCTGGAACGCGGGGGCATGCAGCTGCAGAACATGCTGAACGCATCACTGCGCGCCGTCGTGCCCGACATGAAGACCGAGTTCCAGACACGGATGGTGCCGATCCGCGAGACCTATTCCGGCAGGATCCGTCTGCGGCTGCTGCTCGTGTTCGGCGCCGCCGGTCTGCTGCTCCTCGCGGCATGCACCAACGTCGCGAACCTCTATCTCGGACGCTTCGTCAGCCGCAGCCAGGAGTTCGCGATCCGCGCCTCGCTCGGCGCGTCGCGTTCGCGCATCGTGTCGCAGATGGTGATCGAGAGTACGCTGCTCGCGGTGATCGGCGGCGTGGTCGGCATCGCCGCCGCATATCTGGGCGTTGGCATCCTGCTCGCGCAGGGACCGAGCGACGTCCGCGTGCTGGGCGATGCTGGTCCGCGGCTGCCGGTACTGATCGGCTCGCTGCTGGTCAGCATCGCCTGCGGTGTGCTCTGCGGACTGCTGCCGGCGCTGCAGGCCTTCTGTAAAAACGCGCGATCCGTGCTGCAGGAAAGCGAGCGCGGCAATGCCGGCGGCGGTCGCGCCGCGGCCATCCGCCAGTTGCTGGTCGGGGTCGAGGTCGCGTTGAGCACGGTGCTCCTCGCCTCCGCGGCGCTGCTGCTCCACAGCTTCGTCCGCGTCGGGCAGGCCGATCGGGGCTATGCGATCGAGCACGTGCTCGCCTTCGACCTCACGCCGGCCGGACCGCGCTACAGCACGCCGCCGGCGCGGGCCGCGTTCTATCAGGAACTCATGACCGAGGTGCGGGCGGTGCCGGGCGTGATCGCCGCCGGCGCGGTGGCCAACCTGCCGGCCCTCGGCGAGTCTGCTACCCAGGTCGTGTTCCTGCCCGGTGATGCCGGCACGCTCGACATCACGCTGGAACGGCCCGTCGCGGGCATTCGCAACGCGACACCGGGCTACTTCGCCGCGAGCGGCAGCACGCTGCGGGCCGGACGCTTCTTCAGCGAGCAGGATACGACGCCCGCCGTGGTGATCGGCGAGTCGCTCGCGCGCCGCCTCTGGCCGAACGACCCCGCCAGCGCCGCCGTCGGCCGCCTGATTCGTCTCGCCTCGGTCGACGCCGCGGATACGACCGTCGTTGGCGTCGTTCAGGATGTAAAGCCCGGCGCACTCGATCGCGACCTGCCGCCGCAGCTGTACCGGCCGCATCATCAGGCGTCGAGCGCTCGCATGTCCGACTGACCGATGGGAGCGTCTATCCGAGAACCGGCGCGTTCCTTGCCGCAGATCCCGAGATCGACCCCAGGACCGGTACGATCCGGATCAGCGCCGCATTCCCGAATCCCGACCGTCTGCTGCGCCCTGGACAGTACGGTCGTGTGCGCGCCGCAACCGCCGTCGTGGCTGACGCGCTCCTCATTCCGCAGCGGGCGGTGACGGAGCTGCAGGGGCCAGACGCTCGAGCAGGGGGGCGCAACATCGCTCGTCGACGTGCGTCAGGCCGAACAGCTGGTCCACGCGGCGAGCACGCAGATTGTGGACCTCCAGCGCCAGATCGAGCAGCAGGAAAATGCGATCAGCGAGCTGCTCGGCCACAGTCCCGCGCCCATTCCGCGCGGTCGCACGTTGACCGATCAGCCTCACGCCCCCGACCTGCCGGCGGGCCTGCCCTCGGCGCTTCTCGAGCGCCGGCCCGACATTCAGCAGGCGGAGCAGCAGATCGTTGCCGCGAACGCCCGGATTGGCGCCGCGAAGGCCGCGTACTTTCCGCAGGTCCCGCTCACGGCCACGGGCGGGGTGGCGAGCGCCGCACTGGCGTCGCTCTTCACGACCGGCATGTGGTCTGTCGCGGCCGGCGCAGGTACAGCCGATCTTCAACGCAGGTCGCACGAAATCACGGGTCGCTCTGGCGCGGGCACAGACAGAGGAAGCGATCCTGACGTATCAGCAGACGGTTCAGCACGCGTTTCGAGAGGTCTCCGACGCGCTCGTCGGATACAGGCGGGCGCGTGAATTCCGAGAGGGGCAGGAACAGCTCGTGGGATCGGCCGAGGAGACACGGCGCCTCACTGACGTGCGTTATCGAGGCGGCGCCAGCAGCTTCCTCGATGTCCTCGACAGCGACACACGACTCTTCAGCGCTGAGCTCACGCTCGTGCAGGCCCAGTTCGATGAACTGGCCGCGTTTGTCGAAATCTACCGCGCGCTCGGCGGCGGCTGGCCGCAATAGCCAGCCGCGCTCACGTCAGCGTGCCTGCCAGCACAGGTATCGCCACAATCGACGTTGAATTGAGCATCTGGAGCGACGAGTCGAGATGAAAACACTCCATCCTCTTGTTGTGGCCGCCACCTGCCTGGGCGTATGTGGGTACTTCGTGCCGACACCTGTGTCCGGCCAGGCGAAAAGTCAGGCACCTGGGTTCTATCGGCTGATGATCGGCGATTTCGAGGTGACAGCACTCTCGGATGGAACGAATCCGATGGCCGCGACGAAGTGCTGCATGGCAACCCCGCTCGGATCGCTCAGGCGATGCGGCGCAACTTCCTGCGCGAGCAAGTCGAGACCTCGCACAATTCCTTTCTCGTGAATACCGGCACCAGGCTCGTGTTGATCGACGCAGGTGCGGGCACGCTCCTGGGTCCCCACACCGGTGATCTGCTGAACAATCTCCGCGCGGCGGGGTATCGGCCGGAACAGATCGACGAAATCTATCTGACCCACATGCACGTCGACCACATCGGCGGGTTGATGACACACGGCCAGCGAGCCTTTCCCAATGCGATCGTGCGCGTCGACAAACGTGACGCTGATTACTGGCTGAGCGATGCCAACATGCGCGCTGCGCCAGCTGACGAGAAGCGATTCTTCGAGGGTGCCATCGCTTCGGTGCCCCCCTATCTGCACGCCGGGAAGCTCAAGGTCTTCGAGGGCGATACTGCACTCATTCCTGGCGTGCGTGCGCGGTCGGCGTACGGGCATACGCCCGGCCACACGATGTATGTGGTCGAGAGCAGGGGCGAAAAGCTCGTCTTGTGGGGCGATATCGTGCACGTCGCTGCGGTGCAGTGCGCTGATCCGGCCGTCACAATCGCATATGACGTCGATCCCGGAGAGGCCGCACACACGCGCGAGATCGTGTTTGCGGAGGCGGCAAAGAACCGCGACCTGGTCGGGGGGGCACACGTATCGTTCCCCGGACTCGGCCATGTGCGGAGTGATGGCAAGGAGGGCTACACGTTTGTGCCGCAGACCTACTCGGCGCTGAAGTAGTGCATGGTGCCGCCGGGACGGCAAGGCGTGTGGGGTTCTGCTTTGGTGCTGTCTCTCGAGCCGTTCGTGCGTCGTTTTCGACCACTTGTTCGAATCGACTCGTCTCTGGCCCACACCCGAACTACGGTTGGCGTTCCGGAAGGAGCCCATGCCGCGGATCACACTCTGCATCACGTCAGCCATCATCCTGCTTGTGACAGCGGGCGAGCCAGTTGTCGCGCAGACGCCGAGTGCCGCGTCTGCGGCCGACGCTGCACAAGCCTCTGAACAGTCAGAAAAAACGACCTCAAAGCCACCCATCGACCTCAGCCTCAAGGAGACCGTCGAGATCACCGGCACCCGGGGCACGATCGACTCCAACAAGACGCCCATTTCGTCGACAGTCGTCACCCGCACCGACATCGAGCAGCGCAATGTGAGGACGGTCGACCAGGCCGTCAACGCCATCGAAGGCGTCGCCGCCTATCGCACACGCGGCGTGACGGACAGCGGCGCGGGCATCGGCATGCGTGGCTTCAGCGGACGATCGTCTGGCCAATCTCGCGTGCTCGTCCTGCTCGACGGTCAGCCGATCAACGACCCCTACCTCGGATCGGTCGACTGGGCGACGGTCCCGATCGACGAGGTGGATCGCATTGAGGTCGCGCGAGGGCCGTTCTCGTCGCTGTACGGCGGCAACGCCATGGGGGGAGTGGTCAACATCCTCACGCGGCCGGTCGATCGTCGCTCGTTCGAGGCCTTCGGCCAGTACGGCACCTACGGCACGGGCTCGTATTCAGGGCGCTATGCCGATCGGCTCTTTGGCCGGCTCGGGATCACCCTGGGGTACGCGCATCTGCGCACAGACGGCTATCCCGCCCAGGTGGTCACACGCACGGCCACGGTGAGTACTCCCAATGGAGGCACGCCCGTGACCGGCGCCGAGCGTGTGGCCACGTCCACCGGTGGGGTGGCCTATGCCGTCGGCACACGGGGCAACAACTGGTATCGCCAGCACGCGTTGCGTGCCCGTGCCGAATACACGTTCGACGCGCGGACCATCGCCACGTTTCAGTTCATTCGTCAGTCGAAGACGACGGGTTGGGGCGACTACCACTCGACTCTCAGAAGTGGCGGCAGCGTTGTCGATTCCGGGACGCTCGTGTTCCAGGAGGATGGCGTGTGGAGGCGCATCACCCTGCTTCCCACCCAGTTTCTGGGCGCACGTCAAGGTGGTGCATCCAACACGTATCAGGCTCAACTGCTGCGCAGCACGTCGGCGCATGGTCAACTGCGAATCCAGGGCGGCCTGGCCGACACGCCGCTCGCGTGGACGTCGGTGCCCGGCGCGACGGCGACTGCGGACGGCGGCCCCGGCGCGTTCACGGATCAGTCGTTCCGCGGCGTGTTTGCGAATGTGCAGTGGTCGAACACGTTGGGACGGCGCCATGCGATTGCCATTGGCTCCGACACGAGGCGCGACGGCGCCACCATTGTCGAAAGCCCGATTCTCGACTACCTGACCGAGGAACCGCTGTCGTCGAGGAACACCTTCAGCAACGGTCGGGCGGCGTCACAGGGGGTCTATGCGCAGGAGCGACTGACCGTATCGGATCAGCTGTCAGTGACGCTCGGCGGTCGCTACGACTTCTGGAGGACGTTCGACGGCGAGACGCAGTCGTCTGCCGGCCAGCCCTCACGGCCCACCGCTGATCGAACCGCGAGCGCCTTCACGGGTAAGGTGTCGGCGATCTATGCGCCCGCAAGCGGAACCGCCATCCGGGCCAGCGTTGGCAGTGCGTTTCGCAATCCCAGCGTGTTCGAGCTCTACCGAGACTTGCTCGATGCCGGCATTCTCCTTCTCGGCAACCCATCGCTCGAGCCTGAGCGGCTCCTCGCGTGGGAGACCGGTGCACGCCAACAGCTCGGAAACGCGGTGTCTGTTGACGCCACCGTCTATCGGAACCGCATCACGAACCTGATCTACCGCGCTACCGATCTTGCGGTCGACCCGAGTGGCCTCACGCGGCGCATGCTGAACGCCGGCGAGGGGACGACCAGGGGATTCGAACTCGGCGTCACCATTCGGCCTGCCTCGTGGCTGACAGCGAAGCCCACCTACACCTTCACCGACGCGCTCATCACACGCAATGTGCTGATTCCGGAAACGGTCGGGAAGCAGATTCCCTTCGTACCGCGTCACTCCACGGGGGTGACAGTGTCGGCGGCGCGGCGCTACTGGAGTGCCACGCTGACCGGGCGCTACCAGAGCGACGTGTTCTCCACCGAGACGAACACCGACGTGGTGAGCGGCGTGCCGGGCACCTACGAGGCGTTCTTCGAAACGGATCTCGCCCTGGCGATTACCCCGAAGCGTGGGCTGAGCCTGCAGCTCACGGCCGAGAACCTGTTCGATCGGCGCTACTTCATGTTCTACCGCAACCCGGGACGTGTGTTGTCGGGGGGCCTCCGTCTCCGTTACTGAACGCGATCGAATTCCCTATGACTCCACTTGATCAGTTGAGAGACATCTTCCACGCGGTGGCGAGCGGGCTGGTCTGGCCGGTCCTCATCGCACTCCTGGCGCTGGCGGCGTCAATGCTCGTTACGCTCGGCGCGTTCGCTCGTGAGGCGTGGGACCGACGGCGCGGGCGGCGTCGCTCGCTGGACCGCGATCAGGCGCAGCTGGACGACGTCGCGGCGTCGTTGGATCGCGACGAGTATGCCCTGCAGTTGGAGCAAGTCCTGCAGCACACCGAGCGGCGCCGCTGGCGTTCGCTCAATAGATTGAAGCTGGCCATACGGGTCGGGCCGTCACTGGGGCTGATGGGCACGCTCATTCCGATGGCGGCCGCCCTTCAGGGGCTCGCAGAAGGCAACCTCCCGGCGCTCGCCAGCAACATGGTGACCGCCTTTGCCGCGACCGTGATTGGCCTCACTGTGAGCGTCATCGCCTACCTGGTGGCGGCCGCGCGCGAAAACTGGGTTCGCGCAGACACGGAGACGCTCGCATTTCATGCCGAACGACTCAGCCGTCGGGCCGTCGCAATGCCAGTACGGCAGGCCGGGTAGTGGGGGGCTCGACCATGCGCTTCGTCCATCGGCATCGGCTGTCGGCTCATGGCGCGGCTCCGGGCTACGACGAGGATCCGCTCGCCGGCATCGCCAACCTCTTCGACGTCAGCGTGGCGTTCATCGTCGCCCTGCTCATCGCGCTGTTCGCGCTGTTTTCGGCCGGAAGCCTTCTCGACCGGACGTCGAACGTGACACTCGTCAAACAGGCCGAAAACGGCGACCTGGAGATCATCACCAAGCGGGGGCCCGAGATCAAAGTGCAGAAGGTGACCGACAAAACGTTATCGGGTCAGGGCACGCGTTTGGGTGTGGCCTATCGCCTGGCCAATGGACAGGTGGTCTACGTGCCGGAGGGCGACGCGCCGCCGTCGGCGCCGGCCAGGTGAGTCGAATGCGAGGAATCGTCATGGCCGTGACGACGAGCGTCGTCACACTACTGGTGTTCGCGGGTCCGCGGGCGCAAGCGCCGCCCGATCCGGAATTCGGGTTCCATCACCCCGATGCCCCCACGCTCTTCGGATCGCTCGAGGAGTATCTGCATTGGTATCGAACCAGACCGGGGGCCGCGTCGCCGGTGCGTCGCTACGATCCGCAGAAGTTGTCGGTGGGCGTGTACCTGCACATGACGACCTATCACCAGATGAACCACGCGTCCACCGATGCGTTGGTGCGCGCCATTGAAAAGCGCGGGCACAACGCGATTGTGCTGGCGACAACAAGCAACACGGACTTTGCAGCCGTGCTTTCGGTCGGCGGACGGCCCGTCATCGACGTGTTCATGTTTTCCGGCGAGCAGCTGCACCTGGGGGATCGCAGCATCGGGCTCGCACGCGCGCGGACAATGGGTGTGCCCATCCTTGGTGCCATGCATCACCACGGCATGACCGCCGAGGAGTTCGAGAAGTCTCCCTCCGGTCTCCATCCGGCGCTGACGGGGATGGTCGTCGGGGCCGAGCGCGAGGCGCGAATCGAGCCCCTGGTCATCTCCGTCAGGGGCCCGTCCACCACCGGCCGCGCCTTCAACCAGCCGCTTCAGCCGCAGATCGACTGGCGCGTCGATCGCGCGCTGGCCTGGGCGCGGCTCCACCGCGCCGCCAATGCCGACAAGCGCGTGGTGTTTACCTACTGGAGCGAAGGAGCCGGCAAAGCCAATGTCGGTGGTGATCCCGACGATTTCCTCGACGTGCCGGCGAGCCTGGTGACGCTGCTCGGCGCGCTGCGTGCCAACGGCTACAACACCGGGACGAAGGCCATCCCTGAGCGGGACGCGCTCGTCCGGCGCATGTCGCTCGAAGCATCGAACGTGGGGACGTGGGCGCCAGCGGAGCTGGCGCGCCGGGTCAAGGATGCCGAGGTCGCGCTCATTCCGGAGGCACGGTATCGCTCGTGGTTCAACGCGTTGCCCGAACCGAATCGAGCGGCGATCGTCGAGATGTGGGGCCCACCGCCAGGGAACGTGATGGTGCACACCGATCGGAGCGGACGCCGGTTCCTCGTCATCCCCAAGATCGAGATGGGCAACATCTTGATCGCCCCGCATCCGGATTGGGGATACCTGCAGAGCAACAAGGCGCTGATGTCCGTCGGTGCTTTGCCCCCGCATCACCAGTACCTCGCGTTCTTCCTCTGGCTCCAACGTGAGTGGAAAGCGGACGCGTGGGTGAGCCTCTTTTCGAACATCGTCTTGCAGCCGGGTAAGTCGGAAGGGCCGGCCGCCACCGACCAGATTGGCGTGCTTCTTGGAGGGCTGCCGCACATCCATCCGGAGCGGCTTGGCGCCAATGGGGGCCTCGGCAACAAGCGGAAGGCCATGGCGCAGACAGTCGGATGGTTCAATCTCGTCTCTCCTTCCGAAGCCAGTGACCAGGTGGGGGAGCTGCGTGTCCAACTATCGCGCTACGCATCGCAACTGGACCCTGAATGGCGGCGCGGTGCGGAGCCGGTCATCCGAGCCGAGGTTCAGCGAACGGGTGTGGCGCGCGCGCTGGGCGTGGACGCCGGCACCATCGACTTCTCCACACTCCGCGCGCAGGTGCAGGAGTACCTCGACGACCTCGACCACGCGCAGACGCCTCACGGCACCAAGATTCTCGGTGAGGCGCCGGCTGGCGTGGTGCTGTCCGAGATGGTGACCGGCATGTTGGGGCCAGAGTTTCGCGATGCCGTGGGAACGATCAGCAGCACGCCGCGTGAGGCCGCTCGCGCGATTGTGCGCCGGGTGGTGGTTGACGGACGTGCGCCCGCCGAGGCGGTCGTCGACGTGGCGGGCGGACGCGACCCTGAGGTGGAGCGGCTGCTCGCTCTTGTGCCGGATTACGCAGCGCGGCTGCGCGCCGCGCCGAGGGAGGTCGCGGGCATTCTCGACGCGCTCGCGGGTCGCTGGATCGAACCGGGCCCGATGGACGAGCCGATGCGCGATCCGGGCGCCGTGCCGCCCGGCCGCTCGCTCTACAACTTCGATCAGGCCGTGATGCCAACGCGCGAGGCGGAAGCGATCGGCGTGCGCCAGGCCGAAGCGCTGATTCAGGCCCACCGCGAGAAACACAACGCCGAGTATCCGACCCAGCTGGCCTTCGTCGTGTGGTCCGACATCGTGAAGACGCACGGTGTGACCGAAGCGCAGTTGCTCCACCTGCTCGGCACGCGGCCGGTGCGCAACGCCCGCGGCGAAGTCACGGGAGTCGAGCTGATCTCACGCAAGGAGCTCGGCCGCCCCCGTGTGGACATACTGGCCACGACGAGTGGCACGTACCGCGATCATTTTCAGGACAAGATCGAGTTGATTGCCGAGGCCATTCGCCTCGCGGCGGCGAGCCCCGAGGCCGACAATCCGGTGTCCAGGGGCGTGCGGGCAGCGGAGGCTCGGCTGCGGGCGGGCGGCGAATCGCCCGACCAGGCCGCGGCGCTGGCCCGTGCCCGCGTGTTCTCTCCCGCGCCGGGAGCGTATTCCCCGAGCATCCAGTTCCTCGCCAAGTCCGGGGACCAGCGTGGCGATGAGAACCGGATGGCCGAGCTCTTTACCAGCCGCATGAGCCACGCCTACGGTGCCGGTCTGAACGGCGCCCCGGCTCGCTCCGCTTACGAGGCCAACCTCGCTCGGACGGATGCCGCCACTCTGCCGAGGAGCAGCAATGTGAACGGCATGCTCGACAACCCGATGCCCGCCGGATTTCTCGGCGGGATCAATCTTGCCGCACGTGCCGTGACCGGCAAGGACCTCGAGCTCTATGTGAGCAATCTGCGCGATCTCTCCAAGCCAGGCATCGAATCAGCGGCGCGCGCCCTGCAGGTCGAGCTTCGCACGCGCTACTTCAATCCGAAATGGTTGAACGAGATGAAGGCCCACGGGTACGACGGGGCGCGGAACATGATGTTCCTCACCGACCACCTCGATCTCTGGGACACCACCGCCACGCAGATGGTGAGCAGCGATGATTGGGCGGAACTGAAAGAGGTGTTCGTCGAGGACAAGCACGGTCTGGATATGGATGCGTTCTTCGACAAGTACAATCCGCACGCGCAACAGGTACTGCTCGCCAACCTGCTGGGCGCGGCGTCGCGGGGCCAATGGGACGCATCGCCGCAGGATCTGGCGCAGGTGGCGGGCCGGCTCGCTCGAAGTGCCGGCGATCACGGCGCCGTGTGCGAAGCGACGATCTGCCGAAACCCGGCCCTGACGGAGTACATCGAGCGCGCGGTCAGCGGTCGGCCAGACGCGGGAACGCTGATGGCCGGGTATCGCGCGGCGGTCGATCGTGCCGTGTCGGTGACGGATGCCGTGCCCGCGCCTTCTTCGTCGTCGGCGCCTGCGCCGAGCGCGGTGCCGCCCGGCGCCACGGGTCAGCCGCCGAGCATCGCGGCCGGCCCGGCGCCGCCCGCGGCGGCTACCGTTTCGGGCCGTGTGCTGGAGCCCTCCGAGAATTCTGTGGCGAGCGCGAGCCCTGCCGGTCGGAGTCTGATTTGGCTGACGGCTCTACTTGCAGCGGTACTCCTGAGTGTGGGTTGGCTCCGCGGGGCGTCACCGTAGCGAGTTGAGAGAGTTCGATTTCGCTCGCTCGCGCTCGGAGTCCCTGCGAGCGGCGTCTGCGCCCTCGAGTCGTTGTTGAACGATTCTGCTAGACTGCCCGCGATGGCGAGCGCCCCCTACACGCGGCGCGGCATCTGGTCCACGGCGCTCACCGGGGCTTGCCTCATCGCGTTTGGGTGTGGGTGTCAGGCGGCATTCGCGCCAACCGTACGCGTGTGGTGTCCGGCACGTACGTCCGCCGCTCCCGACTGCGACCTCCGCTGGCTCGTGGCCTTCGACAGGATGCCGATACGCCACACGCCGCTGCCGGCATTGCAGTCCGGCAGCCAGATCGTGCAGACAGCCCCCAGCCGCCGCGGCGGCGCGACGACCATGTACTTGAACACCGCTGCCGGACCTGTGCGGACCATCATGTGGGGAGACCACATGTCGCTGCAGAGAGATCTTCGAGATCCCCTTCGGAGCTACTTCGCTGACGCTCACGCGTCAGCGATCGAATTGACGATGCGGCCGAGCTGGTGGGTGGATCCGGGAGGCACGGCAGACAACCGTCTCGTGCGCCGGCCGCATCCGATACGGCTCGTAGCAAACGCGATCGTCGGCGTGGGACTGCTGTTCTGGATCTGGTTGCCCGTGCAGATTGTGATGTTCGTCGCGCGTCCGAATCCCTCGTAACGATTACTCGTTCGTGCGCCGACCCGAGGAGCCAACGAGCCTCGCGTGTGAGTTCGCGTGAGTTCGGTTGTCCCCGATCAGCGGCGATGGCAGTGTCGGTGTCTGAATGAGTCGGCGACGAAGTTCTCCCCGGATCGTTCCAGGCTCATTTGCTGGCGGTGTCATGCACGTATTCCGTATCCGGTTCGATGGCTGCGACAAGGAACCTGCTATGACGACAAGCGAAACCACAAAATCACTTGTAAGGAATCGTCTGGGACGCACGCTGTCGCACGTGCGACGCATCGTCCCCGGAACTGAGTTGGCCGGGCGGCGACGGGACCGGCGTGGCCGCGGGAGGACGCCGTTCGTTCTTGCCGCAGGTCTGGCCGTGGCGCTCGTTGCAGTGGCCGCCAGTCCACAGAGCGCTTACAGGGAGCCGTTCCGGCCCCAGTATCACTTCACGCCCGAGAAGAACTGGATGAACGACCCCAATGGCCTGGTCTTCTACGAGGGCGAGTATCACCTGTTCTACCAATACAATCCAGCCGGTGACAAATGGGGTCACATGAGTTGGGGGCACGCGGTCAGCCCCGACATGGTTCACTGGACGCATCTGCCGCTCGCGTTGCCCGAAGCGGACAATGTGATGATCTTTTCCGGCAGTGCGGTAGTGGACTGGAAGAACTCCAGCGGGTTTGGCAAGGACGGCAAGCCGCCGCTCGTCGCCGTCTACACCGGTTTCCGCACGACGGACCGCAGGCAGTTTCAGAGCATCGCGTACAGCAACGACAAAGGTCGCACCTGGACCAAGTATTCCGGCAACCCGGTCATCGACATCAACTCCACGGAGTTTCGTGATCCCAAAGTGCAATGGCACGACGCGACCCGACGATGGATCATGACGGTCTCGCTATCAGCGGAACACAAGGTGCGGTTCTATGGCTCAGACAATTTGAAGGCGTGGACCCTTCTCAGCGAATTCGGCCCGGCCGGCGCGACCGGCGGCGTGTGGGAGTGTCCGGACCTGTTCGAATTGCCGCTGCCAGGCACCAATGACAAGCGCTGGGTGCTGGCGATCAACATGAATCCCGGCAGTGTGGCCGGCGGTTCGGGGGGGCAATACTTCGTCGGGCAATTTGACGGCACACGGTTCGTCGCGGACAGCGATTCGCTGATCTCGCCCGCGCCCGGGCGCCCGGCTTCCGAATCAGCGCTGTGGTTTGATTACGGCCCGGACTACTACGCCGCGGTCTCGTGGAGCGACGTGCCGGCATCCGACGGTCGGCGGCTCTGGCTCGGCTGGATGAGCAACTGGGAGTACGCCGGGGAGGTGCCCACGTCGCCCTGGCGCAGCGCGATGTCCATCCCGCGGGAAGTCGGTCTGCGTCGAACTGCCGAAGGCGTACGGTTGGTGCAGAAACCGGCGCGGGAAATGGAGTCCTTACGGGACCGACATTTTGCGTTCAACGGCCGCGACCTGACAGCGGCAAACGCCTGGCTCGAGGAACAGCATGTTCAAGGTGATCAGCTCGAGCTGATGGTCGAATTCGAACCGCGGAGCTCAGGGACAGAAGGCGTAAAGGTATTGAAGGGGGACAAGGAGGCCACGATCATTGGGGTCGATCGCCAGCGCGGACAGGTCTTCGTGGATCGCACGACGTCAGGCAACGTGACGTTTCACCGGAAGTTTTCCGGTGTATATGCCGCGTCGCTCCCGGTTCCTCATGACAGAATAAAGCTGCACGTGTTCGTGGATGCCTCTTCGGTCGAGGTATTCGTGAACGACGGTGAGCGTGTGCTCACGAGTCTGGTGTTCCCGTCCACAGCCAGTCGCGGCGTGGAATTCTTTGGAACCGCGACGGGCGCGAAGATCACTTCACTCAATGTGTGGACGTTGAAATCGATCTGGAAATAGTCTCGATGCGCTTCCCCTTTTCGGCTCGTGCCCGGCTCCAGATGATTCGAGCGGCAGGACCGCTTCACGAGTCGCCTCCCCAGCCGCTCGACTCACTTCGGCCTCTGGCTGACGACCGATTGAGCCTTTCGCGTCAGCTCGGTCTCGAACTCCCGGCCCTTCGCCGGCTGATTGATCGCGAGGTAGATTCGGACGAGCTCGCGGCGGGCGTCCTGCAGTTCCGTGGCCGACGCGCTCGGCAACTTCCGTAGCGTGCGGTAGCCGGCCAGCGTTTGCGACAGGGCGTCTTCGTGACGCTGCTGGCCCGCCAGTGCCCGGCCCAACCGGACCTGCGCCAGTCCCGTGTAGCGCTGGTCGGGAACGACGGCGATCAATCCCTCCACGGCCATCCGCAGCGTCGCTTCGGCGTCCACGTATTGCCGTCTGGCCAGGTGCACCGAGCCCAGGTTGGAGAGCTGATGCAGGTAAAATTCGTGCCGCTCGCTGGTCGTCCGCTTGAAGATCTCCGCGGCCTGGTTGAACAGACGCTCGGCCTCGTCCAACCTCTCTTCATCACGGTTCAAATCGCCCATCAGGCTCAGAGTCGTTCGGCCACCTCGACGTTCGATTGATCGGCACGGAGCGACGCGAGCGCAGCTGGGTCCGCATCGTCTGCGGATGATCCGGTCCCAGCGTCGAGGTCTGGGCCGTCCACGCCGCCAGGAGCAGCGGCTCCGCGCGATCGAGGTGGCCAAGCTTGTGGTACAAGCCGCCGAGCGTCGAGCGAAGCTCCGACTGCAGCTCGGGATCCTGGACCAGGCTGTCCGCCTCGCGAACGCCGCGATCCAGTACGGTGACGACGCGGAGCCCCTCAGCAGGGCCAGCCGCGTCGTCACTCTCGAACAGGTTGAGCATGAGGCGATGGATCCGCTGGAGACGTGACTCGGACGAGACCGCCTGGTCCCGTGCATCGACGAGCCGGACCGTGAAGAACCCGGTGAGGGCGGCGATGGTTGCGAACACAGCGACGGCCGCGGCCAGGCCGCCGGTTGCGGATCAGGAATTTGCGGAACCGGTAGTAGCCCAGGTTGCCAACCCGGGCGTCGAGCGGCCGATCCTTCTGGAAGTGATCGAGATCGCTGACGAACCTGTCGACGGTCTGATAGCGGTCGGCAGTCCGGCGCCGCAGTGCTGTGAGGCACAGGACGTCGAGCTCCCTCCACTGAGCTCGGGACGCGTGGACAACCGCCGGATCGGTGCCTCGGGCCAGCAGTGACGGTTGCGCCGGTTCATCGGCAAGAAACCGAGACAGGGCAGCAGGATCGAGACTTCCCAGATCAACCGGTGGCTTCCCGACGAGCAGTTCGTGAAGGACGGCGCCCAGTGAATACACGTCAGCCTGAACGTTGACTGGTTCGCCGCGCACCTGCTCCGGCGAGGCATAGTTCAACGACAGCAGACGATGGCCGGTGACCGGAGAGCTTCGCGTTCCTGTCCGACGGACGTCTGCAGGTGGTGAGCATAACCGGGGGCAAACTCGAGCGTTACCTGATCGACCCCGGCAAGTCCACGCTTCAGGAGTTCGCCGCGAACGCGAAATCGACGGCAGCCACGACCACTAGTGTCGTGACGAATGGCGTGACGCCACCGGCAACGGTCAAGGGGCAGGACGGCACGACGAAAGCGGGCGAGAAGGCGACGGAGGCGGTCAAGAAGATCAAGCAGGGTATTGGCGAACTGTTCGGAGCAAGAAGAAGTGATGGACAGCTACGCTGGGTGGTGGTGCACGCCCCACCCCAGGTATTGTTCGAACGCCTCCGCGAGGATCCAGGCAGAAGAAGACGCGTTCATGGCTGCGTGATGTTCGAATCCATTCCGGCAGATGAAGCGCATCAGCTTCTGAAGCTCAGGAACTTCGACCACGGCCCGCGTGCCGAAGGTGTCGAGCGGGTCATCGGTGAACCTGCCTTCGCCGACGTAGGACGTGATCGTGCCGTGCTGATCGTCAGTTGACACGCGTGCGAAGGTGACGGGGCCGCCGCCCGGCGTGCGGCCAGCGAGCGCCCCGTAGGTATTCTGTTCGCCGAGCGTGGTGCCCAGAATCGGCGCGGTGGCAATCCTGATGTCCGGGATATAAGTCTTCGCCCAGTTGCCGCAGTGGAAGAATACGCACTTGTTCTCGTCGTCTCCGTAGTTGTTGTTCCAGTCCACCAGCGCGCTCGGTACGCCGGATGCCAGCTGCAGGGCGTACATCGCAACCGTGCCGGCCACGTCCACTTCGCACGCGCTTGGCATGAGCTTCTCGCTCATCATGCTCATCAGCGTGCAGCAGTTGACGCCATAATTCTGCTGGAGCGAACTCCAGCACTGCACCGCCGAGGCGTCGAGCTCGAGCCGCGCCATCCACTCGCTGACGACCGCACCGAACTTTGCCATCAGCACCAGCGAGGCGTTCGGCACACCAGGCGCCGGCGCATAGCCGCTGATTTCCGACAGCTTCTGTTTCACGCGGATATCCCGATCGTCCAGGCGCCGGGCGTTCTCCAGCACCTCCGAGAGGTCCATGGTGTTGACACTGATCCCGCTTCCCTCGAGCAATTTCTCGCTGTATCGCGTGGTGTTGAACGCGTTTGGCCGCGCGCCAATCGCGCCGATGCGGGCGTTACGGAGCCCGCGCACCACCCGACACACGCCGAGAAAGCGTTCGAGGTCGACGCGGAACGCGTCGGACGCGGGATGGACCGTATGCCGTTCGGTCAACGTAAACGGAATTCCGTACTGGCGCAGGTTGTTGCAGACCGAGATCTTGCCGCAGAAGCCGTCCCGCCGTCGCTCGACCTGGAGTTGACCGAGGTCGTCAGGATACGCCTGGACGAGCACGGGGACATGCAGCCCCGCGAGCTTCAACGTGTCAGCCACCCCCTTCTCGTCGCCGAAGTTGGGCAGCGCAACGAGAACACCCTGTATCCGATCCCGGTTTTGCCTGAATAGCTCTGCGCACTGCTTGGCGTGGCTCCACGTCTCGACCGCGCCAAGCTTGGTCGCGTGCTCGTCGAGCAGCACCAGCTCGATGTCGAGGCGCTGCGACAGGGCGACCAGGTCTTGCCGGGCCTCTGCGACGAGTTGATCCGGAAAGAAGTCCCGGTTGCCGATGATGACGCCAAGCGTGCCGGTTGACATGATGGCAAGTCCCCTTTCACTTACGTGCGAACACGCCGAACTGATCCGCATTCGCAGACGTGATCAGTTCACAGTCGATAGCCTGCTTCTCGGGCTGTCCTGTCGTGCGTTCGGTGAGGTAGCGGTGCGCCTGGTCGATGGCTGTTCGCGCCATGAGCGCGGCCGGCTGGAGCACGGTCGCCCCCAGCTCACCGGCCTTGATCGACGCGATGGCATCCGGGCTTCCGTCGAACCCAACGACGATCACTTTGCCGAGTCCGGCGGCTTTCAGCGCCGCCACGGCTCCAAGGGCCATGGTGTCGTTCCCGGCGATGACGCCCTTGATGTTGCGATTGCCCTGGATCAACGTTTCCATCTTCTGGAACGCCTCGGTCTGGCTCCAGTTGGCGCTTTGCCGGCCGACCATCTTCAGCTCCGGGAACTTGTCGAGGACGTCGTGAAAACCACGGCTGCGAATGCCGGCATTGGTGTCGGATTCCTTGCCGACGAGCTCGATGTATGAGCCTTGCTCGCCGAGCAGGCGAACGAACTCTTCGGCACCGGCGACGGCCCCCTGATAGTTGTTCGCCACAATCTGCGTGACGGCGATGCGGGTGGCGTTGATCTCGCGATCGATCAGGAAGCTTGGAATGCCGGCCTCCTTGGCCTTCCTTACGGCCGCGACCGACGCGTCCGCCCCGGCATTGTCCAGCACGATGGCGGCGGCTCGCCTGGCGATGGCGACGTCCACGAGCTCATCCTGCTTGTGCGCGTCGTCGTCATGCACGCTGGCCAGCACCTCGTAGCCGAGCTCCCGCGCACGCGCCGTCGCTGCGTCCGCCTCGGCCGAGAAAAAAGGGTTGTCGCGCGATGGCGTGATCACCGCAATCAATTTCGATCCGCCGGCTGGCAGCGACTCGGAGCTGGAACGACATCCACTCATCGACAGGCCGGCGCCGATTGTCACGAGAACGATGGACACGCAAAGACCGCGGCAACTCATGAAGACCTCTTCTGCATCTGATCCAGGATGACGGCAACGACGATCACGAGCCCCTTGACCACCATCTGCCAGAACTCAGACACGCCAAGCAGGACCAGGCCGTCTGCAAGCACGCCGATGACAAAGGCCCCGATCAATGTGCCGGCGATGGTCCCGCGCCCCCCCATGAGGGAAGTGCCACCGAGGACCACCGCGGCAATGGCGTTCAGCTCGAACGTCTCTCCGGTTGCCGGGTGGGCGGCACCCAGTTGGGCGGCGATGATCAGGCCGACCAGCGCGGCGCAGAATCCCGATATGACGTACACGAGGCACTTCACCCGGCTGACCCGGACGCCCGATAGGAGTGCGGCGCGCTCGTTTCCGCCGATGGCGTATACCCGCCGGCCGAATGGTGTCCGCGCAGCGACGAGCATGGCGGTGATCGTGAGGGCGGCCATGATCCAGATCGGCACCGGCACGCCGATCAGGGTTCCGGCTCCGATCTGCGTGAACCCGGTGTTGCCCAGGTCGGCACGCCCACCCAGGTTCGTGAATGTCGCGCCGCCAGAGCTCAGTAATGCTGCCCCTCGCGCCACATAGAGCATCCCGAGCGTCGCGATGAACGGCGGCACGCGGAGTCGTGCCACGAGAAATCCGTTGATCGCTCCCATCGCCACGCCGGCTGCGAGCCCGATGACGACCACGAGCCAGGCATTGAAGTAGATGACATTGCCCCACCACTGCACGACCAGGCCCTGGCTCAGGAGAGCGCCGGCGATCATGCCCGACAGGCCGGCGATTGCGCCCACCGAGAGGTCGATGCCGCCGCTCAGGATGACAAACGTCATGCCGATCGCCAGGATGGCGTTGATCGCGACGTGCTTGACCAGGATCGTCAGGTTGCCCGTGGTCAGGAACTCCGGGCTGAGGAGCGCGAAGACCGTCACCAGGATCAGCAACGCGATCACCGCCCGCAGGCGGATGACGAGTTCGAGGGCGCTGGCCCGGTGGCGCCGAAGCATTGCGCCCGGCGCGGCCGGGCTCGGGGCGGTGTCAAGCACCGGCATCGATCGCTCCGGCTGACGCATCCTCGGTTCGCGACGCTGCGGCGGCAAGTCCGTGTTCGGTCGCTTCCGACACCGGGCATTCGGCGGTGATGCGACCGCGCGACATCACCAGCACGCGGTCCGCGGCGGCAAAGATTTCCCCGAGATCGGACGACGCGAACATGACGCCCATGCCGCCACGCGCCAGGCGCCTGGCTGTCTCGAGAATCTCCGCCTTCGCCCCGACATCAACTCCTCGCGTCGGTTCGTCCAGCAACAGCACACGGGGAGCGCTCATGACCGCCCGGGCGATCACTACTTTCTGCTGATTGCCGCCGCTGAGGCCGAGTACCGGTGTCGTCAGGGACGAGGTCTTGATTCTGAGATCCGACACGAACCGTTCGGCGGCGGCGCGACTGGATGCGGGGGAGAACCACCCGCCGCGGGTGAAGCGGCTCAAGCTCGACAGAGTCATGTTGTCCAGCACGTCCAGCGTCGGGAAGACGCCCGCGGTCTTGCGGTCTTCGGGCACCATCGCCATGCCTCCGCTGACCCGTGCGGCGACGCCGACCCCGTGAACGGCACGCCCGTCCAGCAGGACGCGTCCCGTGGCATCAGGATGGACGCCCAGCAAGGACTCGAACAACTCGGTGCGGCCCGAGCCCATCAGCCCATAGACTCCGATGACCTCGCCCCGTCGAAGCTCGAACGACACATGGTCGAGCGCCGTGCGCCCCGGTGTCGCAGCCAGGCACAGGTCCTGGACCGAGAGCACAGGCTGGCCCGGCTCGCTGCCGGCCTCTCCGGCACGTCCAGCCGATGTTCGACCGGTCATCGTCTCGACAATCCATCGGACGTCCACGTCCGCCGAAAGAGCGTGACCCACCAGCCGGCCGTCTCTGAGCACTGTGACACTGTCCGAGATCTCCAACAGCTCCTCGAGACGATGTGAGATGTAGACGATGCCGACGCCGCCTGCTGCGAGGCCCCGGATGATCCGGAACAGGACCGCGACTTCGGACGGTGTCATGGCTGACGTCGGCTCGTCCATCAGCAGCACTTGTGTCTGCTGAAGGAGCGCTTTGGCGATCTCGACGATTTGCTGAAGCCCCAATGGAAGTGACTCGACGAGGACTCCCGGATCGAGCGACTGCCCGAGTTGTTGGAGCGCCGCGGAGGCGGCCCTGTTCTGCGCGCCGGAGTCAACGCTACCCCACCGCGTCCGCAGCTCACGACCCACGAACAGGTTTTCGGCGACAGACAGGTTCGGAAAGAGTTGCAGTTCCTGGTGCACGATCGCGATGCCGTACTGGGCGGCGTCTGTGATGGACGTGAACCGAAGGTTCTTGCCGTTCAACACCAGGGTGCCGGAGGTCGGCTCCTCGATGCCGCAGAGGATCTTCATCAACGTGGACTTGCCGGCGCCGTTCTCACCGATCAATGCCTGGACCTGCCCGGCCCGCACGTCGAAATCGACACCCGCCAGCGCCGTGGTGCCCGAATACACTTTGCTGATTCCGCGAGCCGCGAGCACGAGCGTCGTGTCGGGAGCAGGAACCGTCATTGGTGGATGCCTTCGATGCGCAGCGTGATCGGGACGATCTCGACCGTCCGCGAGGCGCCGGTGCCCGTGACGGTCGCTGCACCCGTAAACGAGACCGTCCGATCTTTGACTGTGTCAGCGATCGTACCCCCGAGCACCGTGTGCAGCACGCGGGCATTCAGCTCTCCGGCGACAGCGGCGAAATCGATCTGATTGATGAAGTCGGAGAATCGGATGAACGGCAGCGCGTCACGGAGCGCCGTACCGCGCAGGACCGGTCCTATCTGCAACGCCACCCGCGGCGTGTCCTTGCCATCTGCGAGGCTCAGGTAGGCCAGGCCGACGCGGGACCGGCGATCGACCTCCGACACTCGTGCGCGGCCCTTGACGAGCACGCTGGTCCTGGCCCCGCTTGCACCAGCGACCGTCAGCCGCGCCATCGCGGCTGCCAGCTCCTCGGCGGCGCTGTCCGACGCGGCGACGACCTTCGCGTCCCAGACGCCATCCACATATGCCTTCGAGTCGAAGACAGTTGATGTCGAGTCCCCCCCGGATCCGTTCTGAATCGGCCGCACAGTCCAGGGCTTGCACCCTCCACTCAGCACGCCAAGCACCACGACCAGGGGCCACGCGCGGTGGAGCGACAGACGTGACGTCATGCACGCGCCCCGCGCCGGCCTGCCGCAGTCCGCCGCGCGGAGGATTGGCCCCGTCGCTCGTCCTGCCTTTGAGTCTGGAGCAGCCGGTCGGCGGTATGGCGATCGGTGATGAGCACGTTGACCAGGCGCCCCTCGAGCGCACCGCGGATGGCGGCTGTCTTCCGCTCCCCCCCTGCAATGCCGACCACACGGTTGACGTGCCGCAGCTGCTCGAATTCGATACTAATCACGCGTTCGTTCAGAGGGGTCGTGACCGGCCGCCCGCCCACGTCGAAGAACCGCAGGCAGATATCCCCGATAGCGCCGTTTGCGCTGAGCCTCTTCAATTCCTGGGGTGAAAACACGTTGCCGCTCGATGCCAGCAGCTTTGACGGCTTGATGGCTCCGATGCCGACCAGCGCGACCGTGATCGTCTTGAACAGCGCGGTGGCTTCCTGCACGTAGGAGTCTTTGAGAAGGACCTGTTTCGCCTCCGGCGAGCCCACCACCCCTGGCGCCGGGAGCAGCGTGGCGCTTGCGGAGATCACGTTCGCCAACCGGCGCGTGAGATGGTTCGCATGCGCTTCGGCACCGGGGTTGCCGACGCCGCCGAGGATTTGCACCACTCGCGCGCCAGAGGCACGCTGGTGGGGCCGCATCGCGTCCACCATGGCGAGCAGCGCTGCGCTCCACGACGAGATGCCGATCACGTCAGTCGGCTTGACGGTGGTCTCCAGGTAGAACGCAGCGGCCGCGCCGAGGTCCCGCACAATCTGCTCTTCATCCTCGATGGAGTCGATCACGATGGCCTCGCGCAACCCGTACCGTGTTTGCAGGGCCTCCTCGAGGTCGGGATGCGCGGCCGAAGGCACGGTGACGGTGATCCGGACGATCCCTTCTTTCTCCGCGCGCTTGAGCAGCCTGGAGACGGTCGACTGATGAATGCTCAGGCGATCCATGATTTCGGTTTGGCGCAGGCCCTGGCCGTAATACATGCGAGCCACCTTTGCCATCAATCGAAGCTCGTCGATCCTCGCCATGCTAGGACCCCGATCCTGGCCGGCGGACGACACTATCGCGCTGGTGCGAGCGCGCGCGGGCGACGGCGTCCACCCACCCGCCGTGCAGCCGTGCGCGTTCCGCTTCGTCCATCGCGGGCTCGAAGCGATCGGTCGCGTGCGGAAGCCGTTCGAGATCCTCTCGCGTGCGCCACACGCCGACAGCGAGGCCGGCAAGCCAGGCCGCTCCAAGGGCGGACAGGTCGGCCGAGCGATTGCGCCGGACGGGGCAGCCCAGAATGTCGGCCTGGAACTGGACCAGAGCATCGTTGGTGCTCGCGCCGCCATCTGCCAGTAGTTCCGTGACGGGCAGTTCGAGGTCCGACTGCATGGCCTCGAAGACGTCGCGGACCTGGTACGCGATGGACTCGATCGTGGCCCGAGCCAGGTGCGCGGCCGTCGTGGCGCCGGTCAATCCACAGACCAGTCCACGCGCGCCGTCGTCCCAGTGCGGCGCGCCAAGGCCTGCGAACGCCGGCACGACATAGACGCCACCGCTGTCGGCGGCCGACGCCGCAAGGTCGGCGATGCCCTGAGCCGGCAAGGGCAGACCGAGCAGGTGACCCAGCCACTCGACGGCTCCTCCCGTGACGGTGATATTGCCCTCGAGCGCGTAGAGGGTGCGATTGGGCAGGGCCCAGGCCACAGTGGTGGAGAGGCCGGCGTGGGAGGCGAGCGGGCGGTCGATGAGCGTCATCAACGACGATCCCGTTCCATACGTTGCCTTCACAGCGCCGGCGGCCCCGGCGGACTGCCCGAACAGCGCCGCGTGCGAGTCGCCAATGAGGCTTGCGATTGGGACCCCGTCGGACAGGTGCCCGCTGCCGACGGTGTATCCGTAGATGTGGCTGGATGGCCCGACCTGCGGCAGGGCCTCGGCGGGTATCCCGAAGATCTCCAGCAACTCAGGATCCCAGGCACCGGTCTGCAGGTTGAACAACTGCGTGCGAGCCGCATTCGAGGCGTCAGTGGCGTGAACAGCCCCGCCCGTGATGTTCCAGAGCACCCAGCTGTCCACCGTGCCGATGCACAGGTCGCCTGACGCGGCGCGGCGCCGGCCGTCCGTGAGATGTTCCAGCAGCCACCGGGCCTTGCTGGCGGAGAACAGTGGATCGATGGTCAGGCCGGTTTTGGCCCTGATCGTGGACTCCAGGCCACGCGCGCGCAGGTCCGCGCAGAACGGCGCCGTGCGCCGGCACTGCCAGACAATGCAGGGGCCGAGCGGCTGTCCGGTATTGCGGTCCCAGGCCAGCACGGATTCCCGCTGGTTCGTGATGCCAACGGCGGTGATCGCCGGGTTGCCGGCTCGCGCAAGACACTGATCGATCGCCTGACGCACGGTCGTCCACAGCATCCCGGCGTCCTGCTCCACCCAGCCAGCCTGAGGAAAGACGGTCTCGACCGGTTGCGACGCCCGCGCGATCGTCCGTCCGGTGTCGTCGATGACGACGGCCTTTGTGTTCGTCGTGCCCTGATCGACGGCAAGGAGGTGCGGACGTGCCATGGCAGCGTGTCTATCGAGACAGAACCGCGGCGTTGTCGTTCAAGAGCCGGCGAACGGATCCCGCGATTCCCTCTGGCGTCAGGCCGAAATGTTCAAGGAGAAAGCTGGTCGATCCGGTCGGCGCGAAGACACCGGGTATCCGAGGATTGCCATGCGTACCGGGTGCGCCGACACGACGACCTCTGCGACCGCTCCACCCAGGCCCCCGTAAATCGTGTGTTCCTCGACGGTGACGATCGGCCCCGACCTGGCGGCCGCCACGATCGCATCTGTGTCGAGCGGTTTCAACGTGGCCATGTTGATCACCGCAGCGTCCACGCCGGATGCGTCCAGCAGACGCGCGGCATCCAGTGCACGCGCCACCATGATGCCGTTGGCGATGATCGTGACGTCGCGGCCGGTACGCAGCGTGACTGCCCGGCCAATCGCGAACTCGTAGTCTGCCGGGTGGACGCTCGGCACCGGGAGGCGACTCACACGCAGGAACACCGGTCCTTCAAACGCGGCAACGGCCCGCACGGCCTGAGCGGTCTCATCGGGGTCGGCGGGCACGATTACTGTGAGATCGGCGATCGCGCGTGTCCAGGCGAGATCCTCGATCGAATGGTGCGTGGGACCGAGCTCCCCGTAGGCCATGCCGCTCGACATGCCGCACACCTTGACGTTGTGCCGGCTGTAGGCGAGGTCCGCTTTGATCTGCTCGAGGGCGCGTGCGGTCAGAAAACAGGATGCGCCGCAGGCGAAAGGGATTTTCCCGGCCGCCGCCAGCCCGGCGCTCACGCCGAGCATGTTCTGTTCGGCGATGCCGACATTCACCAGCCGCTCCGGAAAGCGCCGCTTGAAGTCGCGCAGATTTGACGAGCCGACCGAATCGTTGGCGACGGCCACGATGCGCGGGTCCGCAGCGGCCAGCGCCACGAGCGCCTCGGCGAACGCGATCCGGCAGTCCGCCAGCCCGCTCACTGGTCACCCCCACCGAGCTCGGCGAGCGCGAGGTCCAGCTCGACGAGGGTGGGTACCCGATGGTGCCATTCGACCCTGTCTTCCATGAACGAGACGCCACGCCCTTTGTGGGTGTGCGCGATCACACATGTGGGGTGGCCGCCCTCTCCCGGATCACTCGACAGCACGGAGATGAGCTCGGGCACATTGTGGCCGTCGACCTCGACGACCGACCAGCCGAACGCCCGCCATCGATCGGCCAGCGGCTCCAGGCTCACCGTCCGTTCGGTGGTATCGCCCTGCTGCAGGCGGTTCCGATCGACGATCAGAGTGAGATTGTCCAGACGATAGTGCGCGGCGGCCATGGCCGCCTCCCAGTTGCTGCCTTCCTGGAGCTCTCCGTCACCCGTGAGCACATAGGTGCGCCAGGCGGCGTTGTCGATCTTTGCCGCGAGGGCGGTGCCGACCCCAATCGGCAGGCCGTGCCCGAGCGGACCGGTATTGGCTTCGACACCCGGCACCTTGTTGCGGTCCGGATGGCCGTTGAGCAGGGACAGCGGCTTCATGTAGGTGGCAAGGTCCGCTCCTGGAAAGAAGCCCGCCTCGGACAACGTCGCGTACAGGGCTGCCGAGCAGTGCCCCTTGCTGAGGATGAATCGATCACGGTCCGGCATGCGCGGCTCGCGCGCGTTCACACGCAAGACCGCGAAGAACAACGCCGCCAGGATGTCGGTGGCGGATAAGTCCCCGCCGGGATGCCCCATCCCCGCGGCATGCACCATCTGCAGACAGGCGCGCCGGATCCGTTGAGCCTTCCGGCGCACGTCTGCGGCCTGGTCGTTCCGTGCTGCCTCGTTTCCGCTCGTTGGCATAATTATGCTCAAATGAATGCGAATGCTATCGGACAGTACGCGCCGTGTCAACGTTCATGGGAGGGTAGCGGTTGGGGTGCAGGCGGTTCGCCGCAAACACTGGAGCGATTGGCGGGGACGTGGCAGCTGAGGTTCGGCGATCCGCAACTCCTACTCGTCTGGTTGCACAGCACCGCGCCGTCGGTTCGCCGTGGTACCATCTGGCGCTCCACGACTGGAGACCGCATGAAGAAAAAGGCACCCGCTCGAAAGACGGCTCGAAAGTCCGGCAGGCCTGCGAACCGAGGCACGGCGGGGCGACGCCGCCCGGTGGTGGCCCGTCCCGCAGTCGCCGATGTCAGAGGCGCCGAACGCCGCCACGTTGGGCATGTCCGCCTCGAGGTCGGCCACGCCGGCGACGCGCGCGTGAAGCGCATGGTGTACCCGGTCGGATTCCGCTGGTCAGTTGACATGAAACCTCTCGTCGGCACCGAGTTCTGCATGCACGCGCACGTGGGTTTCCTGGTGCAGGGGGAGATTCATATCGAGTATCCGGACGGCTGCGTTGTCGAGCACAAGGCGCCGCAGATTGTCGCGATCGATCCGGGTCACGATGGCTGGGTCGTTGGCAACGAACCCGTCGTGCTCATCGAATTCGATTTCGAGCGCGACACGATCCGCCGCCTCGGAATGCCGGACGCGCATCGGCATCGTTGATGAGCAGCTGAACCGAGATTGCCCGCTCGAGCGATGCCGTCACGGGCGGCGCCTTCGTAGATACCCAGCTACAGATAGCCATCGCGCGTCGTCGCGATCGCGAGCACGGTATTCTGCGCAAGCGCGCGGCGCGACAGCGATTTGTGGCTCGCGTCCTATGGCGGCGGCCATGACGCGCACTGTCGTCCTCGCTTGAACAGGGTATTCGCTCGGCCAGCCCGACAGGGAACTACTCAGACTGCTGGCACGCGCTGATGGTCGATGCAATCCCGTCCCAGATGGCTGACTCGGGCGCCAACAACGGCTTCTTTACGAGGCAGTACGTGATCGACCCGGCGGCGGCGTCGAGATCGAACGACACGACAACCGTGCCGACCGCGGTGTCGGTTGTGGCCGTGCCGGTGGCGCCGTCCAGTGGCGCATAGACGGTGCCGTGCTGCTGGTGGCTCTGCTGCTTCACGCACGCGAACACCGTCGCCGTGACGCCGTTGAAGGTTCGACAGTCGGCCATCTCACACACTCCGCTCTCGTGAAGGACTGTTCCCCCGCACGTTAGTTAGTTCAGCACGCTGGCGTATCGGCGCTCGAGCGCCACGACGACTCCTGGCGCGTTCCACTCCCGGTATCGTTCGCGCGCCTCCAGGATGTAGCGCTTCGCGTCCTCGGGGTGACCGAGCTCGAGGCTGGCTTCGGCCATCAACTCGCGCGCAAGGCCGCCTATACGCAGGTCGTGGGCGTCGTCTGCCAGGGCAATAGCCTCGGCGTACAGGGGCACCGCGTCGGATGTGCGCCCTTTGTAGCGCCGCCACTCCGCGTCGACGAGGGCGATGCGATGTCCGTGATTGACGGGGCAGCGGACCGCCATGCGTCTGAGCCGCCGGCGGATGATCCCGATCTCGGACCCAACCGTGAGCCGCCGCCACACCGGCAACCCCGCCCGCGCGGTGTTGATCGCGCACAGCGTCCAGCTGAAATACGTTTCTGCGACGAAGACGGTGCCCGCCCAGATGCGTTCGATCGTGAGGGGTACGCCGATCGATCGCGTGCCTCGTGAAGCGGGAAGGCGATAGGTGGCCTCGAGGAGCAGGCGGTAATACGCCTGCGTGCTCCGCCCGAGCTGGTCGTCGAGATCCGCGGTGTCGAAGTAGGTGCTTTTGGAGAGCAGCCCCTCGATGCCGTCTTGCAGGTGGTGGGTCGCGTGGCGGATGACCCGCTGCATCCGACGCGTGAGCGCGGATGCGTCGAGCAGTTGCCGGGTCTGCGGATCCTGGATGAACTTCTCGGTGACGCCGAGCGGTACGCCAGTGCAGACGTCGAGTGCACTCACGCTCACACACGCCATGCCGGCAAAAATGTGGTCGCCCACGTCGAGGCACTCGCCACGAATCATCAGCAAGTCGGCTCGAATCTCACGGAACGGATCGCGCAAGTGACGCACGCCCCCGGTGTAGGCATACCGGGCACTCCCCTGGGCAGATCGATGCGTGTGCGGCAGGAGCTGCTCCGCCGCCTCCGCCATCGCAAACGCCCTGGGAATGTCGCCGACGGCCGCCATCAACATTCCGACCGCGCCGACCACGCGCGCCGAGCTCGGCGACAGACCATGCGCCATGATCTGGCGCATGGCCGCCTCCACCACGACGGGCAGCAACTTGGGCCGACCGAGATAGGCCGCCAGATAAAGCTCTGCAAAGCACTTGTCGAACTCGAGCGCCCGCGGGTCCGACATCTGCGGCAGTGTGGCGAGGCGCTGGAGGACCTCTGGCGACAGCTGTCGTCGCAATCTCCGGATGGCGCTGAGCGCATGAACGAGATTCGGGTTCTTCGGCATGTGCTCGCCGAGCTGACGCGCCAGGCCAATGCCGGAATCGATCACCGTGGAGACCTGCCCCCTGCTCAACTGACACGTCATCCAGATCCGACGGCCGCGCGCACGCTGCAATGTCTCGGTGGCGTAGTGTTCGAGATGGAGCCCGGCCTCCTCGGCCTCGTCGAGACGCGCCTCCGAGATGCACGCATCGGCGCGAAGCTCTTCGAGCTCCAGGGCGAGGGCCCTGCAGCGCTCCCATTTCGTGGACGGCAGCCAGGCGGCCGCAGCGTCGAGGTAGCGAAGGGCCTGCGAGAACGCCGTCGACGCGTTCGCGGCCCGCGCGGCGCGCACGGCCACCTCGGCCCTGACGATGCCCTGGTCAGTGTCCTCGGGACCGCCGGCGGTCATCCACTGAGCCGCCGCCGACAGCAAGTGTTCGCCGGCATCGTGGTCCGCGAGGGTCTCCGTATAGGCGGCCCCCAGCCGGGCGTGCAGCGCCTCCATGGCTTCCGCACTGGTTGCGGCGGAGACCGCTTCGCGAATGCTGTCGTTGGCCAGGCCGTATCGCGAGTCCTTGCCGGCCAGCAGCACCACGAGCTGCTGCTCTTCGAGGAAGCGCAGGCGCGACACGACGTCGTCGTACGACATCACGGCGGCACGCCTCAGGATCTCGGGCGCGACGGGCCGGCCGCATGCGGCCAGAAGGTCCACGAGCGTCCGGTCGGTCGGGTCGAGGCGCGCGAGGCCCGAGAGCACCGCCCCGCCGGTCTCGGATGATCGCGAGGATGGCTCGCAGCGGTACAGCGTGCCGCCGCGCGAGACGAGCTCGTCCGACAAGACGGCGTTGCGGACCGCTTGTTCGAGCAGGAACGGCGCCCCCCCAGACGCGACGTAAAGCGAGCGCACGAGGTCGGGCGACGCCTCGGTGCCCAGCATGGACACGATGACCGATTCGGTCTCGAACGCGTCGAGCGGGGCCAGGACGACGGCGCGGTGCGGGCGCGTCGTGCGCGATACGCGCAGGAAGCCCTCGAGCGGTGTTCCGGCGACGCCGTCGCTTCGGTAGGACCCCAGGATCGCCAGACGCGCCGCCGGGAATTCCGCCATGCGGTCGAGCACCATCGTCAGGACGTCGATGCTGCTGCGAGATGCCCACTGCAGGTCGTGGAAGCAGACGACGAGCCCCACGCGGGACGACAGGGCGAGCAGGAAGTCCGCGGCGGCGCGCAGGATGCGGCGGCGTTCGGCGAGCGCGTTGACAAGCGCGGGTGACGAAACCACGCTCTGGGCCGCGCCAAACCCGGGCGCGAGCTTCACGATCTCCGGCCCGTGCTCATCGATGAGCGGCGCCGCGGCATTGGCGTGCGCCACGCCCGCCGCCGCAAGCATCACCGGGACGATGGGCGTGTACTCGGCAAGATCATCGGCGAACGCATCACCGCTCAGCACAACGATGCCATCGAGCTGAAGCAGGTGCCGGACTTCGCGCAGCAGGCGCGACTTGCCCAATCCGCGGCCGCCACTCACGAACAGGCAGGGCGAGCCGTCTTCGTCGCCCGCCACGCGACGCAGACGAGCCTGCACGTGTTCGACGATTGCCTCGAGCTCGCGCGTGCGGCCGACGAACCTGCTCGACGAAACCGCAGGTGCCGCCGACTCGGCGCCCCGAGCGGCGCTGCCGCTCGCGGCGCCTTCCTCCAGTTGACGCGCCACTTCCATCGCGCTGGCCTGTCGCCGCGCCGGATCGATGGCGCCCATGCGCTCGACGACGGCGCAAAGCCAGGCGGGCACGTCGACATCGGCCGGGAACGCGATAGGCCGGGTGCTCTTCGTTTCCAGCAGGGCCGCTGCGCTGCCCGTGTCTTCGTACGGCCTCTTCCCGGACAGGAGCTCGAACGCCATGACACCGAGAGCGTAGATGTCCGCACGGCGGTCGGGCACCATGCCGTGCATGAGCTCGGGCGCCATGTACATCAGCGTTCCGAAGATGCCGTGCGACTGCTTCATGCCCGCGATGCCGAAGTCCAGGACTTTCACCCGCTCGGCCCCGGCGCCGTCCAGTGTGACCAGGACATTGCTGGGCTTGAGATCGAGGTGCACGATGTTGTGGCGGTGGATGTAGTCGAGCGCATGCGCCACTTGTATGAGCAGGTGGACGGTACGCGCCCAGTCGCCGCTCCCGATCACGCGTTTGATGTCGCTGCCATTCAACAGCTCCATCGTGAAGAAGAACTCGGCGCTGCCGACGATGCGCTCGAAATCGTAGACGCGGGCGATTCCTGGATGCCCGAGCGACGCCATGGCCTGAAACTCCGCGCGAAAGAGCGAGGCTGTCTTGGCGTCGACGTTCGAGAGCACGGTCTTGAGCGCCGTCGGACGATTGGGGTAGAGCCCATCGCGAACGCCGTACACGCGACCCATGCCGCCGGCGCCAAGAACCGCCTCGATGCGATAGCGACCATTCACCTCGCTGCCGACGGCGAGCGGGGGCGGCGGACTCGGGCGGGATGCGCGTGTGGTGTCGGTGATCCCAGTCGGTTCGTCCTGGGCGATCCACATGGCCGAGAGCTCGGTGAGGCGTTCGGCGTAAGCCCGGCACGCAAGCCCCGACCCGGACGTGCGCTCGCTATCGAGGGGGTTGGAATCGTCCATCGCAAGCTCATCGGCCGCATCTGGTGGCGCTGATCGACGCTGGCTTAGCTGATGTGTGAGGTTACACTACCTCGGGTTCGCGGACACACGCCGACGCCCGGTCCGACCTCCGCGACCAATTGGAGCACCGTCATGTCCTCCGAATCCGCGTCCACCGCTCAGCGAATCTGCATCATCGGCGGCGGGGCCGCCGGTGTCGGTCTCGCCTGGAGCCTGGCGAAAGCGTCTCAACTCGAGCTGAACCGCTCCACCTACGACATCACGCTCGTGCACGACGGCCCTGGCGTGGGTGGCCACTCCCTCAGCATTCCGGTGACGCTGGGCGGCCAACCGGTGCACATCGACTGCGGCGTGCAGATGATCGCGCCGACCATGTATCCGCTGACGCTGTCGATGCTGGCGTTGCCGGAGTTCAAGAGCGTGGAGCTCGCCCCGGTCAACCTCAAGATCGCCTGCGCCTTTCCCGGCACCGATTTTGGCACCGTGCAGTACTGGGGCAACTTCGACGACTACCGCTCGACGCCGCTCGCGGCGAGCGGTATGCGCGATTGCCAGGTCTTCCAGGATCTCTTGAAGGCCAGGCTGAGTGTCGGCTACGAGATCGAGCTGGCCAAGACCGTCCACACGTTGATCGACGAGAACGCGGCACTCTTCACGAACGGAGACCCGACGCACTTCAAGACCTACTTTCTCGACGGCTATATGTCGATCATGAACGGGTATGGGAACGCCCTCCTGAAAGAACTGCTCGTCGCCGACCTCGCTCCGCTCTTCGACCTGGGCTACGCAAGCTTCACGGACAACGTCACAGGCTACGCGCGCTTCAAGGACGGCGCGGACAGCTGGGTGCAGCAGATGTGGAATCTCGCCGTTGCGCAGCTTGGCGCCGGCGCGATTCGCGGGGTCTTCGGGTCCACGGCAACCGCCGCGTACCCGTCGGCCTCGGGACCGACGGTCGTGTGGAAGGACGCCAGCGGCCAGTCGAGTGGCCCACAGGCATTCGACGTCGTCGTGAGCACGCTCGACATGCGCTCCAACTCCACCATTCTGAACAACCCGAACAACGCCCTGTGGGAGAAGGTCTTCGAGCCCAGGATTGGCACGCTCAGCGGAGATTCGGGGACAACCGTCTGGCCGCTGCTGGCAGGTTTCTGCACGCTCCACCAGGATCCCGACGCTGTGCTGGCCGCGACGCCGCGGCAGGAGGTGCTGCAGTTCAACGCCGTGCCTGGCGTGATTGGCGGCGGTCCGACGTTCGACCTGCTCGCATCGAACTCCACCTACATCGCCAGCAACTTGATGGGCATCAGTGGCGTCAGCCGCGAGCAGGACTGGTACGTGACCATGTTCGGGTTCATACCCAAGGAGAAGCAGCTGCCCAAAAACGCCATCTGGTCAGGCGCCTGGACGCACGGCATGTGGCTGCCCACCTTCATGATTCCCGAGAAGCTGAAGTTCCATCGCGCCCAGAGCAAGAGCCCGTACCACGCGTCGCATCTCGACCAGGCGCAGACGAACATCTTCTTCGCCGGCAACAACCTCGTGATGGATTCCGAGGAAGGCGCGCTGGCCTCCGGGTTGGCCATCGTCAGGTACGCGTTCGGCGTGGATCCGATTCAACTGCTCACGCCGCCTGGCGGCGTGAAGACGCCGACGCTCGAGAAGGCCCAGATCGAGTTCGACGCGATGTTCGGCGCAATCATGTTCCCTTCGCTTCTCGAAGAGGGGTTGGCGAGCATGGCGGGCGCGTTGAAGTGGTTTCTGAAGCACTGGATTCCGGTCTGGGGTCCCCCGGGTGGCAGCGGAGGGTCTCATTGATCTTTTGTTCCGTGATAGCGACGGCGCTCGTGCTCGCCACTGCTCAGGCGAGCGCGGCGGCGCAGTCTGGCCGGGTGCAAGGTGTGGTGCTCGACCAGCAGAACCGGGCCGTGCCCGGCGCGAGCGTGACGGTCACGGGAACAGCTTTCAGCGCCGCTGCCACAACGGACGCGAGCGGCCGCTTCGCGATTGACGTGCCCTCGGCGGGACGGTACGATGTTCGCGCCGAGCTCTCCGGCCTTGGTGTCGACACACGCGCGGCGATTCTGCCGCCGGCCGGAGCTATCGACGTCACGCTGATGCTTCGACCGGCCTACATCGAGACGGTTGTGGTCACGGCGAGTCGATTCGCACAGACGCTCTCGAGCGTTCCGGCAACGGTTACCGTGATCCCAGGTCGCGAGGTCGGGGTGCGGGCTGGCGATGACTTCGCCGATCTGTTTGCGGGCACGGCCGGACTGAACATGACACGGCTGAACGCGCGTGACCTGAGCTTCGACTTCCGGACAGCCGGCGGCATCCTGTCGCGGTCGCAGCTTGTGATGGTGGACGGACGTTCGCTCAACCAGGAGGGCCTGGGCATCGTCCTGTGGGATCTCGTGCCCGTCACCTTCGACGATATCGCGCAGGTCGAGTTGATCGGCACGCCCGGTTCGGCGGTGTGGGGCGCCAACGCGCTCACCGGCGTGGTGAACATCAGAACCAAGGCGCCGAAAGACGACCTGGGTGGCAGGGCCACGATCGCGCTCGGTTCGGTCGGCGTGCGGCAGGGCCGTCTTCACTGGGCACAGCAAATCGGTCGCCTGAGCTATCGCGCGTCCGGCAGCTACTTCACAGAGGATGCGTGGGAACGGGATCCGCTGTTGCCGGACGGCAGTCCGATGCCGACGACGGCGATGTTTCCCAACCAGGGCACCACGCAGACGAGGCTGGACGTTCGCGCCGATTGGGAAGGCGCACCGGGGCACGTGTGGACCGCGCACACCGGCATCGCCGACTCCAGCGGCATCGTCCATACGTCGACGGGACCAAATGCCCTGGCGGACCAGGGTTCTTACGCGGTCTATAGCGGCGTGGCGTTCAGGAGCGACCCCGTCGAGGCGCAGGTCTACTGGAATCGGACGCGAGGCGACACTGTGTCGGTGCTCTTCGGAGACGATTTCTCGAGCACCGTCAATACGATCGTCGGTGATGTCATCGCCCATCGAGCCCTCGGCGCCAGGCAGGCCGTGAGCGTTGGCGGCAGCGTGACGCTCAACACGTTCGACTTGACGCTCGCGCCGGGTGATTCCTTCCGGTCGGCCGTCGGCGCGTTCATCGAAGATCAGGTCGCTCTCACCCCCAGGCTCACCTGGACCATCGGGACGCGTGTGGACAAGTTCGACACCTTTGCGGCCACGCTGTCGCCCCGCACGAGCCTCGTGTTCCGTCCAACACGGAAGCAGGCGCTTCGCGTGGCCGTCAACCGCGCCTACCGGGCACCATCGCTCATCGAGACGTTCGCCTCGACCACGATCGACAACGTGATTCCGATCGTGCCGGGTCTTCCCCCAGTGGTCTTCTCCACGCTGGTCACGGGCAATCGGCGGTTGGATCCCGAAGTAGGCCGAGCCGTCGAAGTGGGCATCACGTCCGAGGTCGGTGCGCGGGCAACCGTATCCGCCTCGGCGTACTACAACTCCACGAACGGATTCGTCCGTTTCTACGAAACAGAATCGTACGGCCCCAACGCACCGCCGCCCGGGTGGCCGTTGCCCGTGGAGCTCGTGCCCGCCGTGCCCAGGACGCTGACGTGGCTCAACGCGGGGCGGGTACGCAACCGCGGGATCGAGCTCACCGGTCGCGTCGAGCTCCCGTATGGCCTGTCGACTCGTGCCTCCTACACGTTTCAAGACGCCCCGAAAGCTACAGGGACAGATCCACGATACCCACTGCAGCTGAATCGCCAGCCGAAGCAGATGGCGTCGGCCGGGCTCATCTACCAGAGTGAAGAATGGAACGGCAGCGTGGATACCTCTTATGTGGGAGAGGCGTACTGGTCCGACGTCCTCGATGCCCGTTTCTGGGGCACGACTCCGAGCTTCGTGCTGTTGAACGCGAGAGTCGCGTATCCGTTGCCGAGAGTCTCGATGCAGCTCGCGCTCAGCGGCACCAACCTGCTGGATCGCAGGATCAAGCAGCACGTCTTCGGCGACATCCTCCGACGTCACGTATCGGCCGAACTCCAGGTGAGGTGGTAAGGCGCAAGCGTCACACAGGGCGACGCGCGCGCGGTCTCGTTATCGGCTCAGATACGGCAGCAGCTGCACGTCCTCGAAGATCGCCGTGGCCAGTGTCGAGTTGTTGTGGCTGGTCACCGCCAGGCCGGGTTGCAGGAAGCCATCCGTGGTCGTGACGCTCCCGATCGTGTGCCACGTCACACCGTCCTCTGACGCGTAGCCGGTGTAGACGTTGCCGCTCACGGCAAGCCGCACCCACTCGGGCGCCGTACCGGCCTTGACCGCGACCAGCACGCTGGCCTCGCCATAAGCGGGGCGGTACTGCATCGCCACACCGTGGCCCGGTGTGACGGCCACCATCACATGGCGGATCTGGGGCAGGTGCAAGGACGACTCGCGGAACATCACGCCGGCCTTGGCCCACGGATGCGTGTTGGCGAGGCTCCGGACGCGCGCCGTGATCTCCTGGGTGTAGGCCACCTGCCAGTCCAGCTGGTGCGCGAAGCGGAAGGCGTCCGCGGTGCCCCAGATGTCAGCGCCCGAGCCGCGCAGCTGGTGGAGGACGCCGTCGAACGCCATGCTGCCGGCGACGCCGACATTCCCGATATCCTGCGAGCCGTTGACGAGATGGGGATCGACCGCGACGTTGTCGAACACCGCGGTGGCCAGCGTGCCGTCAACGTGGCTGCTCACCGCGAGCCCCGCATGGATCGTCTGGGGCAGCCCGGTCAGCGTCTCGCGCCCGACGAAGGTCCAGTGCGCCGACGGCGTCGCGCGGTAGTAGGCGCTGATGGTGTCGCCGACGCGCCCGACTCGCAGCCATCCGGGCGGGGCGACCGCGGGGCCGGCCCTGTGCAGACTGTAGCCGTTCGTCTGCAGGCGCCCCTGGAACGCGATGCCCCGCTCGATCCGCGGCGTGGCCAGCAGCGACACGTGCCGTGAACCGGCGGAGAGATCCTCGCGCAGCATCAGCCCGGCCTTCACCCAGCGGTTGAGGTTCTCGATGCTCGCCACTCGCGTGGTGATGGTGAAGTTGCCGGTCACCTGCCTGGAGACGTAGCGGAACTCGTCGGCCGTGTCCCAGATGTCCGCGCCGGATCCCTCGATGGTCCAGGTGCCGTTCGCGAACGCCGTCGTGCCGGCCGCGCCGACCGTGCCGATGTCGGCGCTGCTCCACCCGGGCGGCGACGCCACGATCGAGAACGTCTCCAAGGTTTGGATGAAGTCACCGTCGCCTTTTGCCAGCAGCTGCAGCCGCGCCGTCGTTGTCACTGGGCCGGGATTGGTCCAGAGGCACTGGGGCACGTTGACCGGAAGGTCCTGGCATCCAGGAATCGGTGCGAACGTACGGCCGTTGTCGATCGAATACGACATCGAGAAACTCTGCAGGACATTCCCGGGGTCGAAGTTGCCCCACGTGATCATGTACGGCACGCCTCGCACGATCTGGTCCCCCCCGTGCGGCTGGATGAAGTTGATGTAGGGATCCCCTTCGTAGTTGCGCGCCCGGATCCGCACCGAATCGGTCGCGGTGGCCCCTGCGGGGTCGGTCGCCGTCACGGTGTACGTGTGCCAGGTGCCGGCGGTCTGTGTGGCTTTGACCCACGGCAGCGTGCCGATGATCGCGCCCGACTCGTTGCGCCACACGTAGGTCAGCCAGTGCCGATCGGGATCGGTCCCTTCGGCCTTCAAATCCACGGTCTGCTCGAAGTTGAATTCCGTGTCGTCGGGGCCGGCGAACACCGCCGGCGCGCGATTGGCTGCCGGCGCGCGGGTCAGCGCGATCACGCCCGGGGACGAGATCAAATCGGTGCGGCCGTCGCCATTCAGGTCGGACGTGTTGAGCTGATGCTGCGCATACAGGAAGGGATAGCGTGGATCGAACTGGCCGAACGCGCCATGCGCGTCGGAGAGCGAAAACGACGTGGCACGCAGCAGCCGTCCGGTGCCGTCGCCGGGCAGGATGGAGATCGTGTCCCAGAACTGCGATCCCACATCGTCCACGTCCAGTCCGGAGCGGTTGCCGGTGGCGACGTCGAGCTTGCCGTCACCGGTGAAATCTCCGACCGCGACCGACATCATGCCTTTGACGCCGGTGGGGTAGAAGACCGGCGCCTGAAAGGTGCCGTTGCCGTTGCCGAGGTAGACCGCGACGCTGCCTGGATCCGTGTACGTATAGTGGAAGTCGAAAGAGCCGGACGTCACAATCAGATCGAGCTTCGCGTCCCCGTTCAGGTCGCGCGTCGTGATGTCGGTATTCGGTCCGGTCACGCTGCCCGGGAGGCGGGCCGGCGTGAACGAGCGGCCACCGCTGTTCATGTAGACCGTGACGCAGCAGTACTCGGCGACCGCGAAGTCGGGGCGGCCGTCCTTGTTGAAGTCGCCACTGGTGATGTCTCCGCGAGGCGCCCCTCCCTGCACGGCGATCGGAGCGTCGAACGTGAAATCACCGTTGCCGAAATGGATCAGGATGGAGTCCTGGGGGTCCATCGGCGCGACGATATCGCGGTGGCCGTCGCCGTCGAAGTCGTTCACGTGGCCCCAGGCGCGGATGTCGCCGGTACTGGATGCTCTGCGCGACCGCCACCGGGGGGTCGAACGTGCCGTCTCCGTTACCGGGGAGGATCTCGAGCCAGTCGTCGCGCAGCAGCAGGACGTCGATGAAGCCGTCCCTGTTCATGTCGCTCACCGTCAGCGGGGAAGCGGCAAGACCGAGCGAGGTCGGCGCCACGAAGGTGCCGTCCCCGCGACCCAGGGAGACGACGAGATCGACCGGCTCGCGCAGTCCGCCGGGTGCATCCGTGCCGGCGATCAGGTCGGTGCGACCATCCCGGTTGAAGTCGGCCGGCCAGACATTGAGGCCAAGCGACGGGTGCCACGAGATGCCAACGGCGGGCAACGGCGGCGCTGTTTGTGCCAGTAGCGTGAGCCCGAGCCCAGCCATTCCGATCGCAAGCAGGGTCGAGCGCATTCCTTTCGGAGACGATCCAGAGGCCATCGAATTCTCCCGGGAGGTCCGGTCACTCGCGCGTCGCGGTCGCGTCCGTGGATCGGACGATCGTGCGCCAGCGCGCTGGCTCCTTGCGGGATCCATGCCCGCGGATGGGGCAGGGGACGAGGGGGAGATGGCAGCAGCCAATGCCCAAGGGAACACGCACCAGGAACAGGGCCATGGAACAAGGACGCGACGGATTCGTCTCCAATCGGAGCCGTCCGAGTATCCGATCAGAGACAACGCACGGAGATGAAATGAAGCGCGCGGCGATGGATCCGACCTTGAGCATGAGGTTCTGCCCGACTGCTCCGGCCGTGACGTCGTACTACATGCGGATGCCGTTCCCCTGACCGCGACATGGGCTTCAGGACAACTGCAACAGCTCTCCGTCCCGGGGAATGAGAACGGGAGGCTTCAAAGGTGACTGGTTCAGCGCCTCTCGCAGGGCAGTTCGCGTCAGGACGCAATGATTGATGGCCTCCATGTGCACAGCAATCACGTTGGCCCTGGGCGTAGCCTCGCAGACATGGAGCACGTCTTCGGCATCGATCGTGATGGGACCGCCTTCCAGGAACTGCGCCGCGCCGGCGTTCACGATGATGACGTCCGGCTTGTGGATCTTGATGGCCTCATCGACTTCCGGGCACCAGACCGTGTCGCCGGCAACGTAAACCGTAGGCCATCCAGGGCTGCTCAATACGTAGCCGGAGACCGGCGCCATCCGCTGCCCCACGTCGCCGCGGCCATGCTGCCCGCCGGTGCGCGAGATCCGGATCCCGTTCCAGAGAATCGATGCGTCGATTGCCCGTGCGCTCGTGAACCCCGACTCTTTGAATTTTGCCGAGTCACGCGGCTGCACAAAGATCGTCGCGTCCCTGGCGACGAGCTTGATCGCGGCCGCGTCCCAGTGGTCGGGGTGCGTGTGCGTCACCAGCACGGCGTCGACACCCGTCAGTACTTTGCCGGCCGCCACCGGAAGCGGCACGAGCGGATTGGGCCGCGGATTCGGCGAACGATCGATGGCTGGCATCGCTCCCGGATCGCCGAGCATCGGGTCGACCAGCAACACCTTGCGGCCGTAGTGAAGGACCAGCGTGGCATGCCGAATCAACTGCAGGCGCGCATCGTTCGCCGCGATCGCATTCGGTCGCTCAGTGCCGAGTGCGATCGCCAGGCCAAATCCGGCGCCGGCACCTGATCTCAGAAATGATCGTCGAGTCAGTGACATTCGGTTCCTCGTTCAGAGCTTCGCGACCCGTTGCTCCCGCGTCAAGCGGGGCAGACCGCCGCACTGACAGGCGGGCGTTCCTGCAGCTTCGTCGATCTCTCGCGAGTGGGCGACCCGCGCTGGCAAGGAACGATCACCGTGCAATAGGACAGTTCCGCCTGCACATTCTACGGCTCTCGCGCGTCCATCCTCGCCGTGACCGGGTGACGCCTGTGCCAGGCAGTGATGCCCTGGAAGTCCACGCCGGCGTTGATCAGAGGGGCCTCCCCCAGGTGAGCCGCGACCAGTTGGAATCCAATTGGCACTCCGCCATCACCGAACCCGCCAGGCAAGGTGATGGTCGGACTGCCCGTCAGATCGAACGGTGCCGTATAGCGTTGCAGTTCGAGGATCAGGTTCGGCTGTTCGCCCAGCATGCGCACCGACGCGAGGCTCAACGGCGGGAAGGGATGAACTGGAGTCATCAGGAGATCGATGGTCTCGAACAACCGCGCGAACCGGCCGCGCAGTTCCAATCGGCGACGTCCGATCTGCTGGTAGTCGTCGGCAGACACCGCGTGCCCGGCTTCGAGAACGGACGCGAGAACCGGTCCATATTCGTCCTTCCGTGCCGGATAGGTCGCGTCGTGAGCCATGGCGGCTTCGACGGCGCACGCCGGAGCCCAGTCGATGACCGATTGCGTCACGTCAGGCAAGGCGATCTCGACGATCGCCGCGCCGAGCGTGCGAAAGACTGCCAGGGCCTCTGACAGCACCGCCTGTGTGGAGAAGTGCACACCGTCACTGTTCCACCGGGGATCGACACCGATGCGCAGGCCGCGCACGCCCGTGGCCACCATCGCGAGATGATCTGGAACCGGAGCCGCCAGCGAGGTCGGGTCCTTGATGTCGTGGCCCGCAATGGCCGCGAACAGCGCAGCGACGTCTGCTGCGCTGCGGGCCATGGGGCCTGCATGGTCCAGGCTTCCGGCGAGCTCGAACATTCCGGCACGACTCACCCTGCCCCAGGTCGGTTTGAGTCCCGTGAGCCCGGCGGCCCCACAGGGCCAGCGGATTCGAGCCGCCGGTGTCCGAGGCCACGGCGCCGTAACACAGACCGGCTGCGAGCGCGGCCGCGGGGCCGCTCGAGGAGATGCCCGGCCAGTAGTCAGGGTTCCAGGGATTCTTCGGCGGTGTGACCGATGGATGGTGGTCGGAATAGGCCCCCTCGGTCATCTGGAGCTTGCCTGAGAGTACGGCTCCGGCCCGCTTCAGACGCGCGACCACGGTGGCATCTTCACCCGGACGGAAGTCCCGATAGAGGGGCATCCCGGCCGCGGTCGGCGCGCCTCTCGTCCAGAAGAGATCTTTGACGCCGATGGGCACGCCGTGCAGTGGTCCACGATACCGGCCGGTGGCGATCTCCGCTTCCGCGACTTTCGCTGCAGTCATGGCCTCGTCGGCCATGACGAACGCGTAGCTCCCAAGCGTGCCATCGAGGTCGGCGATGCGATCGAGCTGCGCGCGAATCACGTCGACGGGCGAGACGCGTCGCGCCTGAAGATGCGCCGCGAGCTCGCTCAGCTCCAGGTAGTGCAGATCCATCGTCATGGCACCCTCACGCGATCTGACCGGCCAGCACTTTGGCCACGAAGCGGGCCGTCGCGTGACCGACAGCCTCGGGCGCGTCCTCCTGGAGGAAGTGCGATCCGGCGACGGTCACGGTCTCTTGATTGGCCCACGTCCGACAGAATTCCCGCTGCCTGCCGATCAGGAACCCGGCAGGCTCCGCATCGATGAACAGCTTCGGTATCGTGTTCGTCGAGAGCCAGCGCGCGTACGACTCGACGGTCCGAACCACGTCCTTTGGTGTGCCCGCGATCGGCAAGTCGCGTGTCCACGCAAGCATCGGCATGCGAGACGGGCCTGGATTTCTGTAGTGCCGACGATAGACCTCCATCGCCTCCTCTGGTACGGCCCGCAATGGGAGGAGGTACTCGATGAACAGATTCTTCTGCAGGATGAGGTCTTCGCCGGCCGGTGTGCGCTGTGCCTGGAAGAAGGCGCGCGTGGCGTCAGGCCATTCGTCCCAGCTCTCGAAGGGGCGCACGATCGCTTCCATGTAGACGAGCGCCTTCACGCGTTCGGGATGTCGCTGGGCCCACGCGAACCCGAGCGCCGATCCCCAGTCGTGGACGACCAGGATCACGTTGCGAGTGAGCTCGAGCGCGTCGAACCACGCATCGAGATACCGCTGGTGATCCACGAAGCGGTAGCCGCCGTCGGGAGCTGCGCCCGAATTGCCCATGCCGACGTAGTCGGGCGCGAGGCAACGTCCGAACGGCAGCAGATGCGGAATGATGTGGCGCCACAGATAGGACGGCGTCGGGTTGCCGTGCAGGAACACGATCGGATCGCCCACGCCGACATCCACGTAGGCCATGTGCGTGCCGAGGATCGGCATGTACTTCCGATAGGAGATCTCTTCAGTGGAGATGAGAGTGCGAGTCATGTGCGGCCTCCTTTGCCGCGCGGCCAAGACACCATTAAATTATAATAACTGGTGTCTCCGACAGTCAACCAGTAAAATGACTATAGTGGTGTCGCATGCGACTGTCTGAACAATACGAGGTGCCTCAGGAGCTGGCGCTGCTCTATGAGTTCGCGAACTCACTGGACCTGCGGCGATTCATCGAGCAGGGCGCTCACCATGCGAGCGGCGACGAGCTGGCGACGGCATCGCAATTGGAAGCGTGGTTGCGTGCCCGCGGCCTCCTGAAGAAGGGAGTGCGCCCCAGCAGCGCGGAGCACCGCAATGCCCTGATGCTGCGCAGCGCACTGCGTGCGTTTCTCGAGATCGCACCGGACGCTCGAGCCGCCCACAGTGCCAGTGCGCGCCTGAGCGACGCGTGCGCTGCCTTCCCGCTCGTGCTGGTGGCCTCGAACACCGTCTCCCTGGCGCCGGCACCTGGCTCGCAGAGGCTGTCCATCGTTCTCGTCGAACTGCTCCTGCTGGCCCAGACGGGCCGGCTCGACCGCCTGAAGATGTGTGTCTCGGAGGAGTGTCACTGGATCTTCTACGACCGTTCCAAGCCGGCCAGCCGCCGGTGGTGCTCTTCAGTCCTGTGCGGGAATCGACAGAAAACGCGCGCCTATCGGCAGCGCCAGCGAGGGGCGTCGTCCACGCGCCAATAGTCGTCGGCGCGCAGGAACAGCAGCTTCTGGAAATGGAAGTTGCCGGCGGCTCCACCGGGAGCACGTCGAGCTCGATCCGCTGCGAATCACCTCGGCCGCGTCAAGGAGACGGAGCGTGCCTGGCCCGCATATACGACTGACAGAGAACGACCAGGTGGAGTCGGAGACCGCGAATCATCGCAGGCGATGCGCCGGCCTCGAAAACGTAGCGCGTTGCCCCGGCCATCGCGGCAATCATCATCTACAACGTGGCCCACAGGAACGATGACGGCTTTGTCCTCGCCGCTCCTCGCCGTTCTCGACTCACTCGGACGATGAACAACGCTGCGAAGAAAATGGCTCTCTGCGGCCATGCCGCCCGGGATCAAACGGCATCGCAACCCGTCAGGTGCCGCGCCGTGTGCCTGCCAACAACTACCAGTCCACCCGCAGCGACAGCTGAATGATGCGGGGGTTGTTGGACTGGCGGCTCAAGTCCTGCAGGCCCGTGGTGCTGTTCGGCGCGACATCGTTCGGGTGGTTGAAGACGTTGAAGAAATCAGCCGTGACCCGGGCCCGAACGGTGTCCCAGATCTCGAGGTTCTTGTAAACGGCGAGGTCCACATTCCAGGCGCCCGGACCGAGGAAGAAAGCCCTGCGACCTGGATTGTAGAGCTCCCCGACCGGCGTATTGCGAGTGGTCCCGTTGGCCAGCTGCTGCGGCAGCTGGTTGTTGAAGGCGGGTCCGAGCTGACGAACGGCTCGCCGATTGGGATCGGCCGGCACCAGAGCCAGCAGATCTCCCGAAACATTCGTGGCTAATGCCGGATTGAAATCTCCGCGGAACCAGAGCCTCTGTCGTTGGCCGAATATGGTCATCACCAGACGCTGGTCGGGAGCGAGCGTCGGGTCGTCGAACACATACCGGCTGGTGTCCACGCTGCTCCAGAAGCCGCTGCGCCAGTCCCCGATTGCGGCGATCTGCCAGCCTCCGATCAGATGATGGAGTGCGGAATTGCCGCTGGCAAACCGCTGGCCCCTGCCAAACGGCAAGTCGACGATCCCGTTGTAACGGATGCGATGGGGCGGGATGGTGGTGGAATTGAAATACACCAGGCGGAGCCGCTCGTCGTAACTCAGGTCGGGCGCGCCCAGGATCTGGTGGCTTTCGGGGACGCGGCCGCCCCCGCCGCCTGAATTGATGCCCGTGTTCCCACTGTCGAAACCGCCGGAGTCGGTGGTGGTTTTCGACCGCGTGAAGGTGTAGAACCACTGGAAAGCCACCCCTCCGGCAAACCTGCGCTCCACCTCCACCTGGCCCGAGTGGGTGTTGGAATAGCCGGTGCGGTTGATCCCGGTCAGGGTCCAGTCCTTGTTCCGCCGCAGCAGATCCCGATTGCTCGGCGGCGCAAGGCCCGTGCGGGCCACGTAGTTGTACTCGGCCTCCCGAGTATCGACCTCGAACTGCTGCTCCAGATCTCTGCCATGCGATCCGAGGTAACTGAGGCGCACGGCCGTCGCGTAGGGAAACTGGTGCTCCGCGGTGACGTGCCAGGTCTGAGCACGGCCATCCCGCCAATTCCGGGCGTCCCAGACGGTGGCGACCGACGGACGGTCGGAGATCTGCACGATGTCCTGAGTGTCCACCTTCGTGTCGGGGATGATATCGACGGCCGAGGGCCTGCTGACGAGCGGATAGGTGAAGTTCGCGTTCTTCCCGTAGACATCCGTGGTGAATCTCAAATTCAATGGCGCGTTGTTTCTGGACGACTGCAGGATCTGCGACAGCGGCATCGTCCAGAAGTATTCTCCGTACGCTCCACGCAACACCGTCTTCTTGCTGATCATGAACGCGGCGCCCAGGCGGGGCCCGAAGTTATTGTTGTCGGCGCGGAAAAGATTGTCCGGCATGCCTGCCGCCTGCGCCGTCGTATAGGTCAGGCCGCGCCTGGACCATGACGCGAGCACCGCAGGCGGTACGCCCGGAAGATCCTCAATGCGATGGTCCCCGGGTGTCACCACCTCGAACCTGTCGAACACCGAGTTGAGATCCGGGACGACGAGCCTGTTGAATTTCTCGCGATACGGCGTCCATTTGTCCCAGCGCAATCCCAGATTCAACGTCAGACGCGGCTTGACCTTCCACTGGTCAGTGACATACAACCCGGCTTCCTTCTGACGGAAGTAGAAGAAGCCCCGGTTGAACTGGTTGGAGAGAAAACTCGGCATCCCCAGGAGCACATCGGCGAATCCGGATCCGGTGAACGGGACGACGTCATCGTTGGCCGGGCTGTACAAGGACGTCCAGGGTCCGGCGAAGTCATGCGATCCCTGGGCCTGCTGCAGCTCCCGGACGTTGTTCCACTCCATGCGCAGCTTCCCGCCGAACTGTACGGTGTGTTTCCCCTTGAACCATGTCGTATTGTTCTCGAGGATGCCTGCCGTCAACGCCTCGTCTTTTCGATTGTCGGCGTCCCATCCAAATTCGGCGTCCCCGCTGACGGCATACATGGTCGGCCATCCCTGAGCCGCAAACGGGTTCGGCACGCCCAGCTTCGCGGGCCAGTCCTCGAAATCGGCCAGCGTTCCCGAGCTCCTGTAGGAGCGATTGGCCCCCACGAGCAGTTCGTTCAGCAGCGTGGAGGAAAACGTGCGGGTGTGGTTGATGGAGACGTTGTGGACCACGCCGTCCGATCGCGAGCTGCCAAAACCGGCTGACGCGTCAATGGGGTTTCCGTAGACGCCGCCTTCGGTGGCCCCGTTGTTCACACTTCGAGTCCATCTGACCGACAGCCTGTCCTTGTCCGTGAGCGTATGGTCCGCTTTGATCGTGAAGTTGCCCCTGTCAAGCTTCACGGGATAGAACCTCTGGAAGTTGTTACCCAGGTGCGGATTCAAGCTCCCGGTCGGAGCACCGGTCAGGCTCTGCATCACCTTGGCGAAGGCACTGATCCGATTGGCAGGAATGATGTTTCCGGGAAAGGGCTGGCGGACTCCGTTGGCGTCGGTCGTGAGCGGATCGTAAATGGTGGTTTGCCGCCCGTTCGCGTCGACGATGTTGCTCAGGTCCCCGCCCCACATCGCCGCCGTCGGCACACGGTCGTCGGCGAACTGCGTGCTGCGCTCGATCAACCCTTCGTAGGCCCCGAACCAGAATGTCTTGTCGTGCCCGTCGTACAGCTTTCCCAGGAACAGGGGCCCGCCGGCCGACACACCGAACTCGTTGCGGACCAGATGTGGTTTCGTCGCTCCCGCGGTCTCCTCGCGCCTGCGCGCCAGCAGACCCCCCTGGTTGTTTCGATGCGTTTCGAAGGCGGTCCCGTGGAACTGGTTGGTCCCACTTCGGGTCGCAAGCGTGACAGTCGCCGGACGCGAGAAGCGGGCGTCGGAGCCGACGGTCTCGATCCGGAATTCCTGGATCGTATCCAGCCCGGGTTGGATCCGCGCGATGCCGCCGCCAAAGCGGTCCACCATGGAAATGCCGTCCAGCGTGATTTCCAGCGACCCCACCTTCATGCCGCTGACCCGGGCGTTGGGGCCTCCCTCGACCCCGGGCGTCAGATCGAACAACGAACTGATGGCCCGGCCGTTCAGCGGCAGCTGGCGGATCCGCTGGTAGTCCTTCACGTCCGACACGTCCGCGCTTTCCAGCGTGATCGGCGCCGCCGCGCTGCTGACCTCGACCAGGTTTTCGATCTGACCCACTTCCAGGACCGGATCGACCTTGGCTGACTGGCCGACTTGAAGCTCCAGTTTGCCGGACCACTTCTTGAAGCCGGGCAGCTCCACGTCCAGCGTGTACAGGCCGAGCGGAATCGCCCCGAAGTGAAAGGCTCCTTTGTCGGAAGTCAGTTGCTTGCGAACCACTCCCGTTTCTCTATTGGTCAGGATGAGGCTGGCGCCGGGAACGACAGCGCCACTGAGATCCGAAACGGTACCCGCGATGCTTCCGACGCCGGTCTGCGCCCAGGCCGCGTGCGCCGACAGGGCGAGCGTCGTCAGGAGGATCAGCAGGCCGCAGACGGTCTGGGTGATGATGGTTTCCTTCAGTGCAGGGCCCTTCATGTCTCTCACCTCACACGTCGATTCGGAGTGTTGGCTAGTGTGGACTTATGAGTAGTAGTGGCGACTGGCGGTCGGGGCTCGCTCCTGACTGCGGCTTGGGACGCTGGGTTTCGCCCTCTGCCTTTCAGACCAGCCGAGACTGGGGACGGAAAACGCCCGTGCCAGGACCAGCGCGATCGCGCCCACCAGACTCGGCTTGTTTTCAAGTGTCGAGGGAATGATCGATACACCGCTCCCGATGAAGCGATTGACCTGTGCCGTCAACACACGGCGGATCTCGGGATAGATGATGTCCCAGGCCCTGGTGATGACGCCGCCAAGAACGATGACGCCCGGATTGAGTGAGTAGATCACCGGCGTCAAGCCGCGCCCCAGGTACGTGGCCGTCTGCCGCAGCGTCTCAATGGCCTTCGGATCCCCCTGCAATCCTCGTGAAACCACCTCCTCGATGGACACGTCGGAAGCGGATGCCGTCAGCTCGCGATAGCGCCTGGTGGTTGCCCGATCCGAGGCAAACACTTCCAGGCACCCGCGCCCGCCACATGAACAGGCCGGTCCCGCGGGATCGAGCGAGATATGTCCGAACTCGCCGGCTCCATTCAAGGAGCCGTGATACAGCTGTCCCCGGATGACGATTCCGGCGCCGATCCCTTCTCCGATGTCGAGGAAGATGAGATCCTGCGGCTGCCGGTCTGTATGTCGGCCGAACCAGGTCTCGGCGAGCGCCGCCAGGCGAGCGCCGTTTTCGAAGTAGAGCGGCAGGTCCAGATTCAGCGCCTGTGTCAGCATCGATCCAAACGGCACATCCTCTCCCCAGTTGAGATTTTCGGCGGCCCGCACCCTGCCTTCGATCGGATCCACCAGACCCATCAGGCTGACGCCGATGCCCTCGACTCGATCGGCGAGCGGACTGAGTCGCAGGATTTTCTTGATGCCTTTGGCGAGCGCGTCCACGGTGCGGTTTGGATCGGGGTCGTTGCGGATCGACGCCGAGCCCAGAATCTTGCCTCTGAAATCGGCGAGCGCGACGGTGGTCTGCTGCAAGCCGAGATCGACGCCAACGGCGTAGGCTTTGTTGGGATTCAGGTGAAGAAAGCGCTTCTTGCGGCCTCCGCTGGGAGAGGCGGCCGCAATGCCCTCCTGGTACACGAATTCGTTCTCGAGCAGCCGCGAGACGATCTTGGAGACCGTGCTGCCTTCCAACCCGGTCCAGGCGGCGATATCGATGCGGGAAATGGGCTGGCGTTCACGGACGACGTTGAGGACCAGAATCTCATTGAGATCCCGCAACGCCTGGTGAGTGGCTCGGCCGGCACTATGGATATCGATTTTCTTCATTCGGCTTGGGCCCGCGCCGGCTTGGTTGATGTCGCGCGGAATGTAACTCAGCGTGTCGAGTCGCGTCAATAGGCAAAAAGTGACGTTTTTTGGTTTGACTTTATGCGTTCGCGTGGTGCACATTGATTTCCGGTCGACATCAACCAGTCAGTTTCGAGGACCTCCATGCCGACCAACAAGGCGTCCACCGAACAGGAGTCGATCGAGCGGCGCGTGTCGGAGGCGGCAGGGCGCCTTCGAAACCGAATGGTCCAGACCATCGGCGAGCTGGTTCAGATTCCCTCAGAAAACACCCCGCCGGTCGGCGCTGAGCTCGAGTGCCAGCGCTACATCCATGAACGGCTCGCCTGGCTGGGCCTGAAGTCCGACATGTACGATCTGCCCCGCGTCGCAGGCCTGACCGAACATCCCCTCTTCCGACCCGGTCGCGATTACACGAACCGGCCCAACGTCGCGGCGGTGTGGCCAGGAAGCGGCGGGGGCAGATCGCTGCTGCTGTCCGGTCACATCGACACGGTGCCGCGTGGATCGGAGCCCTGGAGCCGCTCCCCTTTCGGCGCCGTCGTCGAAGGGAATCGATTGTACGGGCTTGGATCGAACGACATGAAAGGCGGGGTTGCCGTCATGCTCCTGGCAGTGGAAGCCCTCAAACACGAAGGCGTGCAACTGCGGGGAGACCTGCTTGTGGAAACGGTCGTCGACGAGGAGTTCGGCGGCGTCAACGGCACACTGGCGGCACGCCTGCACGGCCACAATGCCGATGCCACGATCGTGTGCGAGCCGAGCCACCACGCGATCTGTCCGGCGCAAATGGGCGGACGAACCGTCCACATCACGCTTCGGAGCGAAACCGGCGGAATCCTGGACGACGCTTCCCAGCCAGTGCGCGTCACCGACCAGTTGCAGCACGTGCTGGGACAGGTCGAAGAATTCGCCCGGCGCCGGAGGGGGCGTGCGCCCGTTCACGCGCTGTATGCAGGCAGTCGCGACCCGGCGCCGGTCTGGGTCACGAAAGTTTCCTGTGGAGGGTGGGGAAACCGGGAGCCGATCGCCATGCCTGCCGTGTGCCGGATCGAGATCTACTGGCAGGCGATGCCTGGAGAACAACAGGAAGACATCGATCGCGAGTTCTTCCGCTGGTTCGACGACACCATCTCGGCACGCCCCGATCTCTTTCCGGTCAAGCCGGACATCGCCTTTCCCATCGTCTGGCTGCCCGGCTCGGCTCTGGACGCCGGCCATCAATTGGTGACCGGACTCTCCGAGACGTTCCGGAGCGTCACCGGCACCGATCCGCAGGTCCGGGGCATCGGCGGCCCCTGCGACCTGTTCGTGTTCCATGAGCCCTTCAACACGCCAGCGGTCCTGTTCGGTCCGCGCGGCGGCAACACGCATGCCCCGGACGAATGGGTGGATCTCGATTCGGCGCTGACGGCCGTCGACGTCGTGGCGCGTTTTGCCTGTCGCTGGTGCGGGGTGAATTGACCACGGTCACGGATCGGGCATCAGGAGTCAGGACGCCTGTGCCGTCCCAGCGCGAGCACGATTTCAAGCGCGTGCTTTCGCTCGGCGACCTGGTCCTGTTCGGGCTGGCGTTTGTCGGGCCGACCGCGCCCTACTCGATGTTCGGCATCGCCACGGTCAAGTCTCATGGGCACCTGGCGCTGGTCTATCTCATCGCGATGCTGGCCATGAGCATCACGGCGATCAGCTATGGACGGTTGTCGGCTGCGTATCCCGAGGCGGGTTCGACTTACGCGTACGCCTCGCGCGTTCTCCATCCGACCGCGGGTTTCTTTGCCGGCTGGTCGATGGTGCTCGACTACATCCTGGTCCCGATGCTCAGCGTCATTTTTGTGAGCCTGACGGCCAGCAAGATTCTGCCTGCGGTTCCCTTTCCGCTCTGGGCTGCCGCCACGGCCGGCGGGATCACCGCCATCAACCTCCAGGGGATTCAGGTGACCGCGCGCTCCAACTCTGTGATGAACGCGATCATGGGCGCCTCGCTGGTCTGGTTCGTCCTGGTGGCGATTCGCGCGTTGCAGGGTGGAACCGGTGAGGGCGCGCTGTTCTCCACCAGGCCGTTCTTCAACCCCGAGACGTTTTCTTTCCAGGCAACCATGAGCGCCACATCGCTTGCCGTTCTCTCGTTCATCGGCTTTGACGGCGTGAGCACGCTGGCGGAAGACTCCAGGAACCCTCGCCGTGACATCGGGCGCGCGACCATCCTGGTCTGCTTTCTCGCCGGCGGTCTCTTCGTGCTCCAGACTTATCTGGCGACGATGGTGTGGCCTGACTACACGACGTTTTCGCCGGTCGAGACAGCGTTCATGGATGTCGGCAGGCTGGTCGGCGGGCCGGCGCTCTTCTATTTCCTTTCGTTCGTTCTCCTGGTGGCTGGCGTGGCCAGCGCCGTCACCGGGCAGGCCAGCGCGTCGCGTCTCCTGTGCGGTATGGGACGCGACAGGCTGCTGCCCTACGGCATCTTCGGTTATGTCCACCCCAGGCTCGGCACGCCGATCTACAGCGTGTTGCTGATGGGTGCCGTCCACCTGACCGGCGCACTGATTCTGAAATATACCGAGGCCGCGGAGCTGGTCAACTTCGGAGCCTTCATCGGCTTCATGTCGGTCAACCTGTGCGTCATCCGCCACTACTGGTTTCGCTCAACGGAGCCGCGGCGGTGGTTGTCCCACCTTGCCCTCCCGGCCGCCGGCTTTGCGGTCTGCTTTTATATCTGGCTCCATCTTTCCCGGTTCGCTCTGGCGCTGGGTGGGCTGTGGCTGGCGGTGGGCTTCTTCTACCTGCTGTTCTTGACGCGAGGGTTCACAACCGAAATCGCCGATCTGAAACCGGGATAGTCGCCGTTCTCACGAGGGCAAGCATGAAATCCCATTGCGCGCCGTTTGTGTGTGCTCTGCTGTGGACAACTGTCAGCGCCACGGTCCGGGCCGCCGACCCGCTCCCGGCGGGCTACTTCCGGCTGCTGGAAGCCGGCGCCGCCATCGTCGAACGGCGCCTGGACGACCTGCCGGGCGCAGGGCTCAAGGAAATTGAAGCAGAGACGCGCTGGCGCCACTTTCCGTACGCCATCCTGGCGCCGGCGGTGCTCTACGCAAAAAAGCATCCGGCCAACAGCCGCTATCACGACGCCAGGATGCTGGCTCAGGCCATTCGGATCGGAGACCTGCTGGGGAGTGAGCACGAGAAGGGACTGTACGAACCTCGCCTGGACAGCGACTGGGACACGTACATGTGGCTGGAAACGTACCGGCTGCTCGAATCCGACCTGGGTGAAAGGCGTCGCGCGCGCTGGAAAAAGGCGATCCTGGAAAACATTGCGTTGCTGGTTTCCGACGCCGCCGAGCGGCTGGATTTCCCCTGGTACCATTCTCCGTTCATCGGAACGTCTCCGAATCACTACGCACAGTGGGCCACTCTGCTGCACCTGGGCGGCCGCCTTTATGACAACAAGGATTGGGAACAGCTCGGCGCGAAGATGTTGCAGCGGTTTGCAACCGTCGAGCAGTCTCCGGATGGATACTGGGGCGAGCACAACAACTCGGGTCCCACGACCGGCTACAACCACCTCACGCTCACGGCCGTCGCGCTGTACTGGGAACATGCCCGGGACCCGGCCGTCATGCCCGCTCTGCGGCGCGCGACCGACTTCCACAAGAACTACACATTCCTGGACGGCACGCCCGTCGACGTGATCAATGATCGCAACCGCCACTGGGGCGTCAGCGCCTGGGGGCAGTTCGCCTTTTCGCATTTCCCGGATGGCCGCGGGTATGCGGCCTTCCTGACAGGTTTTTTCCGGCCGGAGGCGCTGACGTCCGATCAGTTGGGACGCCTCGCGCAAGACGCTCTTTACTATCACGAAGGCCCGGTGGCGCCGGCCCCCCAGGAGCTGTCCGCCTATTCCCATCAGATGACCGTTCCGGCGGGTGTCCGCAAGACCGGCCCCTGGCAGGTGTGCCTCTCCGGATTGATGAGCACGCAGGCCCCTAACAGCCAGTTCTATCTGGATCGCCAGGGCAGCATCAGCATTTTTCACCAGAAGCTCGGCCTGATCGTCACCGGCGCCAATTCGAAGCGCCAGCCGGAGCTGGCCACGTTCTCGGAGAACCTCGCCGGGCAGGTGATTCACATGCCGATCAGTTCGCGGCTCCAGATGAGCGACGCGCAGGATCGGCTCTCGGTCGCTTTCAACACCTTCTTCAGCGACCTCTATGTGCCGGTGCCGTCGGACACGAAGGTGTCCCTGCGGTTTGCGATCACAGGGCGCGGCAGGCCCGGAGATGATCCCATGCTGACGCTGCAACTGAAGCTGAAACCGGGTGAGACGCTCGAAACCGGCGCGGGCCGCACGATTGTGCTGGGATCGGAACGCCTCGATCTCGGACCGGACGCGCTGGGGGGTTGGGTCCGTCACCACGGGTGGATGTTGCGGGTCGATCCGGGGACGCGGCTGGTGTGGCCTGTGTACCCGTTCAATCCGTACGCGAACGCGCCCGAGAAAGACCTGGAGCAGGCCGTCGGGGGCCTGCATACTCCGTTGACGTTGAAGCCGGAAGCGGGAAAGTACATCCGTCCGAACGAGCAGCAGATCACGTTCGTGTTGGAAGTGCATTGAGGGGTCGTTTGCTGAGTGCTCCGGCGGCAGCCGGTTTGTTGACGACAAAATTCCACCACGGAGTAGCGGAGGCACGGAGACGACACGGAGAGAACCGGCAGGTTAGCGGCAGGCATTCTTACGTTTCGCTCGATTTGAGAAGTAGCTCTTTATCGGAGCCGTTCCCTCCGTCCGGGCTCCGTGTCCCCGTGGTGATCTTTCCGTGATCTCGGCCACTCTCTTCTGATGGGATCTGGTGTGTTGACGGCGTCACATCAGAAACTGTGCACAACGAGTACAGTTTCTTGCCAATGCAGTAAACAGAGACGGGAGATCGAACATGCGTCGCAGGTCAACGGTCATCCTCGCAACGCTGATGGCGGGCCTGATGGCCGGAGCGGTTGCCTCGCAGCAGTCGGAGGAGCTGGATTTCATTTCAGGGCTCGAGGAGTTTCGCAACGTCAGGGGCTCGCTGCCTGTCTATCTGCACCGCCTCGCCGGCCGGTTGCTCGAGGAGCGCGAAGGCAAGATCGCCAGCCTTGCGACCTCGCAGCAGGTCGCAGAGCGGAAAACGTATATCCGCGAACGACTGCTCGCGGCCCTGGGCGGGTTGCCTGCTCGCACGCCGCTGAATGCGCGCACCGTTGGCGTGCTGGAGCGCGACGACTACCGGATCGAGAAGGTGATTTTCGAAAGTCAGCCGCGATTTTTCGTGACCGGGAATCTCTACCTGCCGAAGCAGGGACGCGGACCGTATCCCGGAGTGCTCTTTCCACTCGGACACGAACTGGGGGGGAAGTCCTACCCGGTGTGGCAGCAGATGCTGGGCGCGCTGGCCAGCAAAGGGTACGTCGCCTTTACCTGGGATCCGCTCGGACAGGGCGAGCGCGTGCAGCTCTACGATCGCGATCTCGGAGAATCGAAGTTGCGCTACTCGACCACCGAGCACACGAGCCTGGGAATCCAGACGCTTCTGGCGGGGGACAGCCTCGCCCGCTACACGATCTGGGACGGCATGCGCGCGCTCGACTACCTGTTGTCGCGACCGGAAGTCGATGCCGCGCGCATTGGCGTCACCGGCAACTCCGGCGGCGGCACGCACACAGCCTATCTCGCCGCCCTGGATGACCGCATCCAGGTGGCGGCGCCGTCGTGTTATCTCACGTCCTGGCGGCGGCTGCTCGACACGATCGGCCCGCAGGACGCCGAGCAGGTCCTGCTTCCCTGGATCGGCAATGGATTGGATCACGCCGATTTTGTGTACGCGTTCTCTCCCAAGCCGTATCTGATCCTCTCCGCCATTCGTGACTTTTTCTCGATCTCCGGCGCGCGCGCAACCTATCAGGAAGCCAGACGTGTGTATGACGTACTTCGCGTGCCCGACAAGCTGAGCATGGTGGAAGCCGATGACGGTCACGGTTACAGCAAGCCCCGCAGGATGGCCGCTTATCGCTGGTTCGGCCGCTGGCTCAAAGGCGTAGACGACCAGGCGCCGGAACCGGAAGTGGTGATTGCCACCGAGGAAGAGCTGCGGTGCACCGACTCGGGCCAGGTGGCCACCGCGCTCGGAGGCGAGACGGTTTCTACGCTGAACCAGCGGCGCGTCGAAGAAATTGGCCGAAAGAGGCGGAGGCTGTCGGGCCCGCAGGATCTGAAGGCCTATCAGGAAGAGATTCGAACCGAGGTCCGCCGCTCGAGCCACATGGCGCTCGCGAAGGAACCCGTTCCGATCGCGCGCTACGGTGAGCTGCAACGCCCGGGGTATCGAATCGAGAAGCTGACCTACGAGAGTGAACCGGGGATTGTTGTCCCGGCACTGCTCTTTGTCCCGGCCACGAGCGAGACACGCAAGCCAGCCATCATCTATGTTCACGGCCGGGGAAAATCCGCAGAGGCGAAGCCGGGGGGCCAGATCGAGCAACTGGTCGAAGCGGGCAATGTCGTCCTGGCGATCGATGTCCGAGGCAATGGTGAAACTCGCGTCACGGAAACCCAGCAGAACACCGATTTTCGCCCGCATTTCGGAGACTTCGACAGCGCGATGACCGCCCTCTTGATCAACAGGCCACTAATCGGCATGCGGGCACGGGATGTGAGCCGGGGAGTCGATCTGCTTTCGGCCCGACCGGACGTGGATCCAGCCCGGATCTACGGCTTCGGCAGGGAAGCGGGCGCTGTGCCGTTGTTGTACGCGGCCGTGCTGGACGAGCGCATCCGCAGGGTCGGGCTGGAAGGCATGCTGATGTCCTACCAGTCCATCGTCAGTCGATCCATCCATCGGCAGGTATTCGAAGACGTCGTGCCCGGCGCCTTGAAGTTCTACGATTTTCCCGACCTGGTGGCATCGCTTGCGCCCCGCTCCGCGTGGATCGTCAATGCCGTCGATCCGCTCGGCCAGCCTGTCGGGCTGAGCGAGGTCAAGAAGCAGTACGCCGCCTCGGTGGAAGCGTTCGACATGGCGAAGGCCTCACTCGATATCGCGCAGCGGCGGAGCGATGAGCCGATGGCGGTCCGGTATCGGAATCTGATCGGCAGGTAGACCCCCTGCTCGAGCACAGGAAGGGACACGAACGATGTCTGTTTCCCGGCGGCAGTTCGTCGAAGCGCTCACGGTTGGTGGGGGCATGCTGGCTTCCACTCCAACGCGCCAGGCACGCGCGTCGGCGACCAGGGCCTCGATCTCTTCGGAACCCGTATCAGTCGCGCAGGCCGTCGATCCAACCGCGTCCCACGTCGGCAACCTGTACGAGTTCGTGCAGAAACAGGCCGACCGCTCCCCGCTGGAGCTGTCGTTTCTGCAGTCGAAGTTCACAAATCTGAAGCAGTGGCAGCCCGGCGCGCGGGCGAAGGTGTTCGAGCACCTGTTCTACGATCCGCCGAGAGTCGCTCCAGAGGCGCAGCTGGTCCGTCGCACCGACAGGGGTGACTACGTCGAAGAGTACCTGACGTTTCGGACCACGCCCGACCTGCGCATTCCCGTCTGCGTGCTGATTCCCAAGCAGGCCAAATTCCCGGCGCCCGGCATTCTTGCGCTCCACAGCCACGACGGGATGTATCTCTGGGGCAAGGAGAAGATTGTCGAGAACGACAGCGAGCACCCGGTGCTGACCGCCTTCAAGCAAAGGCGCTACGGCGGCAAGAGCATCGCCGCGGAGCTGGCGCGCCAGGGTTACGTGGTGGCGGTCACCGACATGCTCTACTGGGGCGAACGGCGCATGCTCCTGGCCGACGATCCGCCCGCCTATCGAGAGCGGCCGATGACCATGACCGAAGCGGAGATTGGCGCCTTCGATCAACGCGCGAGCCAGAACGAATCGCTGCTGGGGCGCAGCCTGTTGACGGCGGGCGTCACCTGGCCGGGAGTGCTGTTGTGGGACGACATCCGCGCGCTCGATTACCTGGCGTCCCGTCCGGAGGTAAATGCCAGGCGGCTGGGCTGCGTCGGGCTCTCGGTCGGAGGCTATCGCAGCTTTCTGCTGGCGGCGCTCGATGAACGCATCCGCGTGGCGGTCGACGTCGGCTGGATGACGTCATTCGGATCGCAGATCAAACAGCACGTCATCCACACCATCGGCCTGTCGTTCCACATCATCGGGCTGTATCGGTATCTGGATCTGCCCGATCTGGCTGCCCTGATTGCGCCGCGCGCCGTGCTGGTGATCAACGGGTCGCAGGATCGGCTGTTCGAGCTCAATGGGGTCAAGGCGGCCTTCGAGAAGATCGCGCGCTGCTACAAGAAGGCGGGTGTCCCCGCCAGCCAGGCGTGCAGCCTCTACGACGCGCCTCACGAATTCAACCTGGAGATGCAGGCCGAAGCCTGGCGATGGATCAAACGCTGGCTGTAACGGAGTCGTTCGATGAAAGCCATTGTTCTCGTTGCGACCCTGGTGTTTTCGATCCTGGCTGGTTGGCCGGGTGTGACGCGCGACGGCACGGCAACGGCCCTGTGGTTGCGTGGCTATGCGATCCTGCCCGCACCGCAGAAAGTCGCCCTCACCGGCGGCGATGTGTCTTTCGGGAGCGACTGGCGACTGCAGCTTGGTCCGGGCATCGCGCCATCGGATCAGCCGGTCACGACTCTGCAGAGCGGACTGCGCAAGACGCATGGCTGGGATTTGCCGGCCGCGCGTGGCGGCAACCCCCGGGAGGAGAAAATTCTTCGGCTGGAACTTCGGCCGGGCGCCGCAGCAGCAGGAACCAAGCCGGCGATTCGCCGCCAGGGTTATCTCATCGAACTGGGCCCAACGCGAGTCACTGTGACGGGCAACGAGGGGCCCGGGCTCTTCTACGGCGTCCAGAGTTTTCTGCAACTGCTTCGCTCCGGCGTCGGGGCGCGGGGCTCTCTGCCGGCGGGGCGCATCGAGGACTGGCCCGAGCTGGAACTGCGCGAGATTCACTGGGACACCAAGCATCATCAGGACCGGCTCGAGACGATGAAGGAGTACCTCGAGCGCGCCTCCGAGTTCAAGATCAACGCCGTCGGCTGGGAGATCGAAGACAAATTCGCCTATCAGAAGCACCCGGTGATCGGCGCGCCGGGCGCCTTCAGCGCCGATCAGGTGCGCGAGCTGGTCGCCTACGCGCGCGCGCGCCACATCGAGATCATCCCGCTCCTGCAGGGGCCCTCGCACATGGCCTACGTGCTCAAGCACCCCGAGTTCGCCCCCCTGCGCGAAGACGTCAACAACAACTACATGATCTGCCCATCCAGAGAAGCATCCTGGAAGCTCATTTTCGCCATGTACGACGAGATCCTGGCGGCAACTCCGGGGGCCAGGTACTTTCACGTCGCAACCGACGAAGCGTACTTCGCCGGTCAGGGCAAGGAGTGCGGCTGCGCGGAGAAGGCCAGAAACGGCGGCCCGAGCCGAATATTCGTCGAGTTCATGCAGCGAGCCAGCCGGTACCTCGAGGAGCGCGGCCGCCAGGTCATGTTCTGGGGAGAGGATCCGCTGGCGACGAGCGATATTCCCAAACTGCCTCCCAGCCTGATCGACGCGGTCGCGGGAGACGACGACAAAGAAATCGCGGCGGAACGGGCGCATGGCATGCGCCTGATGATTTACACGTCCAATCAGGGCGTGCGGCCGCTGTTCCCGGAGTACTTTCCACAGAACTATCCGGAAGCGCCGGCGAAAGGACGGCTGGCGTCGCTCTACCGCGAGATCGCCTTCAGCCCGGCGCGCCAGGCGGATGTCCTGGGCACCTTCACGGCCGCCTGGGACGATTCGGGCCTGCACAACGAGGTCTTCTGGCTCGGCTGGGTGGCCGGGTCTTCCTGGGCGTGGCATCGGGAGACGCCTGAACCCGAGGAATTCACCGCGCAATTCATGAAGCTCTTTTACGGACCGGAAGCCTCTGGCATGACCGAGGTTTATCGCCTCACGGATGCGGCGACGCAGTTCTGGGCGTCCAGTTGGGACCGGGTGCCTGCCGAGCGCGGAGCGTCCTACAAGAAGTACATGAACTGGGACGAAACGCTGGCGTTGCCCGCCGTGCCCTCACCCGTCAACCTCTCCAATCATCCGTTCTTTCGTGACCACTATCAGAAGCTGCTCGCGCAGACGGATTCGCAGATGGACGCCACCGAGCGCCTGATCGCATTGCTGCACGACAACCTCGGGCGCGTGCGCCAGAATCGGTACAACCTGGAAGTACTGTTGACGCAGGCCAAATTCACGCGGCACAACCTCTCGCTGCTGCGGACGCTGGCCCAGGTCGAGGACACCCTGACCGAAGCGAGGACCGAGCATTCCCGCCTTCGGTACACCAATGCTGCAGCGCGCCTGGAAGGCGCCCAACGACTGGTCAGCGCGGTTATTCGGGCGCGCGAGGTGGCTTACCAGGAACTGGTCGCCACGTGGGAGAAGAGCCGTTATCCGAAGGGGCAGTCGGCCGGCGGACGGCAGTTCGTGCACATCCTCGACGACACCAAGGATCATTGGGCCGATCGCACGCCCGACCTCTCCTACCTCGTGATGCGGGAACGAAAGCTCGGCCTGGAAGACTGGCTGGAACGGTTGAAGACGGTCCGGGACGAATACATGCGCGTGCACACGGGCAATGTGCGTGACGACCAGGACGAGAAATAGAAAGCCTGGGTGACATGATTCCGTATGGTAATCCTAATAGGGCATGCGACTCCCTCTACGCCATCTGCTTCCTGCAGTGACCGCGTCGGCCGTGTTGTTGATGGCCGGCTGCGGTGGAAACGGCCCCATGCCACCGGCTGGCCCATCTCCGTCGCCCGCTACCGCGAGCGCCTACATTCTGCCTGACGCTGTCTCGCGGGGCGACTGGGCATTCGGCGACGAGCCGATCGTCATCTACAAAGGCGAGCGCCTGCGCTGGGTCAACGTGGACACGCTCACGCACGTCATCGTCGCCGATTCGCCGGATGCCACCGATTTCCGCAAGACCGGGGAGCTGGCGGGCGGCGGTGAACAGTCGTTCGTCATGACCAGGCTGGGGATGACCAGAATCCACTGTGCCATTCACCCCAGCATGACTGGCCTCCTGAGTGTCCGCGAACAGTAGAACCCATCTCATGAACGCGCCGGCATTCGGATGGCGACGGATTCGATCTCGGTTCTGGCGTCAGGGACGGAATTCGCAAACGACCTGGAGACCATCATGAAATTGCTGCGACTCGCGCTGGCCGCCACGTTCATCGTGGCATGTGCCGCTCCGGCGGCCGCCCAGCGATATAGCGCCAAACAGAACGGCGACGTCATCGACCTCGCGGATGCGACCGACCAGATGAGGGTGTCGGTGATCTGGAGTATGAGCAATGCGTGGCGCATTCAGGTCAAGGGCAAGGACCTGGTGCGTACGGCCGCGACGGTAGCGGACTTTCAAACCCGCCCCGGCCTGAGCGGGATGCCGCTCCTTGCACCATTCGCCAACCGCCTGGATGAGACGGCCTTCTACGCCAACGGCAAGAAGTACAACTTCGATCTCGAGCTGGGGAATGTGCGCGGGCCGATTCCCTCGACCGGCTATGTCAACGGCTCGAAGGCGTGGCAGCTCGTCGAGTTCAAGGCCGATCAGAAGAGCGCGTGGGTGACCTGCAAGCTCGATTTCTACAGGAATCCGCAGTTCATGAAGCAGTTCCCGTTCGCGCACACGATCACGATGACCTACCGGGTGTCCGACGGCGCGCTCGAGGTGCACACCCGTCTCGACAACCTGAGTGACGAGGCGATGCCCGTCGTAATCGGCTATCACCCGATCTTCGAACTGCCCGACGGCAATCGCAACGACTGGACGGTGTCGGTCGATGCCAGGACGCACTGGATCGAGATCCCGCAGCGGCTCCCGACGGGTGAGACCCAGCCGATCGAGAAGTTCTTCAACGCAGACCGTCAGGCGATCGCGCTCAAGAACTACGGTCTCATCGATGACGTCTTCACCGACCTCATACGTGACGGCGATGGCCGCGCGACGATGACGCTGAAGTACAACGGGAAGGAATTGCAGACGGTCCTCGGGCCGAAGTACCGGACCGTCCTGTTGTGGTCAACGCCGCTCGGGGGCGGCGGCGGTGGTCGTGGCGGTCGCGGCGGGGCAGCGGGCGCACCCGCCCCGGCACCGGCCGGGCCATTCCCCGTTGATCCCGCACAGGGTGTGAGGACGGCCCCTGCGGCAGTCCCGGCGGCGGACTCGCCCGCAGTGGCCGCGGGGACGCCGCAGGGAACGGCGGCACCCGCCCGGCCGAACCGCGGCTTCGTCGCCTTCGAGCCCATGGTCGCCATCACCAACGCGCTGAACCTGGCGCAGAAGGGCACCTACAAAGACTTGCAGAGTATTCCGCCGGGTGGCTCGTGGGAAGAGAGTTTCTGGGTCAGGACCAGGGGCTACTGAGCCCCGGAATGACCGCTGTGTATGAGTCTCTGATATATTTGTCAAAGCGCATATATGAGGAAGCCGAGAACCACGATCCACCAGCTCGAAGAGACGTTCAAGGCGCTTGCCGACCGGACTCGCCTGCGCATCCTGGCGCTGCTGGGGAACAACGAGGTCTGCGTGTGCCACATCCACGACAGCCTGGGCCTGCCGCAGCCGACGGTATCCCGCCACCTCGCGTACCTGCGGCGAACGGGGCTCGTGAGCGCGCGGCGTGATGGCGTCTGGATGCACTACCGCGTGTCGGCGTCACTCGTGCCGGAGATTCGGCAGGTGCTCGACGCGTCGGTTGATGCCCTGACGCGTCTCACGACAACCACGAAGGATCGCGCCCACTTCGAGAAGGCATTCGGCCCGCTGTACGTCATCCCCGCTGGCACCGGGGGCGCGTGCTGCGCTCCCCGCGGGTGAACGATGCCGGCGCCCACCATCGAACGCGCGCAGTCCGACGATCTGGCAGGCGTGCTGCGCCTCCTCGAGCGGCACGGGCTGCCGCTTGATGGCGCGAGTGCGCTCGGCGAGGCGATGGTGGTCGCGCGCAGCGCCGGGCAGGTGGTCGGTGCCGCGGCCCTGGAGCTCTACACCGACGCGGCACTGCTGCGATCGGTCGTCGTCGATGCCAGCGTCCAGGGACAGGGAGTGGGCCAGCGGTTGACTGAGGCCGCGCTCGCACTCGCGAACGACCTGCGTATCCCGACGGTCTTTCTGCTGACCACCACCGCCGCGGCGTTCTTCCCCCGATTCGGATTCGAGCGGATCAGCCGGGAGCACGTGCCGGCGTCGGTCAGGGCATCGGTCGAGTTCCAGTCCGCCTGTCCGGCCTCGGCCGTCGTCATGCGGCGCAGGGTCAATCCAACGTGAGCGCTGGATTGCCGCGTCGCCTGATCGCGGAAGGGTTGGGCACTGCATTCTTGCTTGCCGCCGTCGTGGGCTCCGGCATCATGGCGGACCGACTCTTCGACGGCCATCAGGGCCTGGCGCTGCTGGCGAACAGTCTCGCGACGGGCGCAGCCCTCATGGCGTTGATTCACACGTTCGGCCCGATCTCCGGCGCCCATTTCAATCCTGTCGTGACGCTGGCCGAGCGCGGGGGATGGCCGTGGTCGAGCACCGGCTGGTACATCGCGGCGCAGCTCGCCGGCGCGATGCTGGGCGTCTGGATGGCGCACGCGATGTTCGGCGAGCGCGTATTCATGCTCTCGCATCACGCGCGCATCGGAGCCGCGCAGTGGCTGAGCGAGTTCGTCGCCACGTTTGGCCTGCTCGCCGTGATCACGGGCTGTGCGCGGCGACGCCCGGAGGCGGTGCCGGTCGGCGTGGCCGCGTATATCACCGCCGCCTACTGGTTCACGGCATCGACCTCGTTCGCGAACCCCGCCGTGACGATTGCGCGAGCGTTCACGGACACGTTCGCCGGCATTCGGCCGGGAGACGTGCCGGGATTCGTGGTCGCGCAGGTGCTCGGCGGGATGTCGGCAGCGCTGTTGCTGCGCTGGCTCACGCCTGCCGCACTCGATCCGTCGCGCGACAACGTTCCACTGGGGGTTCGATGACTGCCGTGCTGTTCGCGTGTGTGCACAATGCCGGGCGTTCGCAGATGGCGGCAGCCTGGTTCAACGCGCTGGCTGACCCGGCCAGGGCGCGCGCCATCTCGGCGGGGACGGATCCCGGACCTCGCGTCCATCCCGAAGTGATCGCCGTGATGGGCGAAGCCGGCTTCGACCTCACGGGCGCGCCGACGACGAAGCTCACGCCGGAGCTGGCTGCCGGTGCCTCGATGTTGATCACCATGGGGTGCGGCGACCAGTGCCCCGTCGTTCCGGGCGTGAAGCGGGACGACTGGCCGCTCGAGGACCCGAAGGGCAAGCCGATCGAGGCCGTGCGAGCGATCCGCGACGAGATTCACACGCGCGTGCAGGAGTTGATCGAGAAACAAGGCTGGGCGAGACGCTGACAATAGATCCGCAACCTTCCGTCCGGCTTCCTCTTCTTTGACCATCGTCACAACCAGATCGCCCCAATTCGTGTCGCAGCCGAATATTGGCGCGTACATCGAGCAAGGACAGCACCGTCGTGACTCGGCTGCTCGCCGCATCATTCTCGTCGGCGGCGGTCAAACAGGAACAACGGATACGGTTCGACTGTCTCAGGCGCCTCGCTTCGCCGCAACTCATTCTCCGCCGCTTCGACCGCCGTCCGGATCCGTTGCGCCGCGTCGTGAGCTGACACACGAGGATCGCGCGCCCGGTTCCGCCAGTCGTGTTCACACAGGGTCCACACCGACTCGGGAGCGCGCGGAATGCCCCGTGGTGACGATCCCGCGAGCGTCGTCTCGAACCGCGCCCCGAGTTTTTGCACGGCGGCGTGTGCGCGCCGATTGCGCAGAGCGATGCGCGCTTCGAGACGCTCGACGTGCATGGTCGTGAACGCAAACTCCACGAGCACGTTGGCCGCGTCGGAAAACACGCCTGTGGACCAGAAATGAGTACTCAGCACAAATCCCCATTCGGCTTCCGACGACGTGGGCTCCAGGCGGACCTGGAGGATGCCGACCGCTGCCGTCATGCCATCAGGAACGATGCCGAAGCAGACGCCGTGGCCTTGCGCGCGTTGCTGGTGTGACCACTCGATAAATCCCGCAAACTTGGCGAGCGTCGGCGGCGGAGGAGCCATGTACGCGGTCACCGCAGGATCCGAGAACAAGGTGAACAGCGTATGAACGTCGGACGCGGCGACCTCGCGAAGCGTCGTCAGGTCCCCATGCAGGGGTGCCACTCCGTCTGTCCATCCGTCGAGCATCGAGTCTCCGATAATAGCGGACTGCCGTCACGCCGCACGGATCGGCCATAAATCGACATGCGGCGGCTGTTTCGACGAAGCCGTCAGAAGTGCTAACGGCGCCAACAAATCTTCCCTGACGCCCAGCCAATCAAGTCACGAGCGCACCAGCTGCCTGATCTGGCGCCGCGTTGAGGCCCTCACACCGGCCGCTTGCGGCCAGCTCGCTTCCGTGTATACTGTTCATATTGTCTATGCACAGTGGGCTGCTGATATCGCATGCCGACCCGAGGCCGATGTACCTCCAAATCATGGAGCAAATCCGCCACCGGATCGCGATCGGGGACTGGCGGCCCGGCTACGAGCTGCCGTCGATCCGGGTGCTCGCGGCGGCACTGCAAGTCAGCGTGATCACGGTCAAGCGCGCCTACCTCGAGCTGGAGCGCGACCGCGTGATCGTCACGCGCCAGGGCAAGGGCTCGTTCGTCGCCGAGAGTGCGGGCCTCAGCACGAGGCTGCACCACGAGGAGCTCGACGCGCACCTGGCGGCCGCGGCCGAGATCGGACGCGTGCTCGGCCTGACCTCCAACGAGCTCGAGGACCGGATTCGAGACGCCGTGAACAAGAGAGACGAGAAGAAGCCATGACTGCGCCGGTGATCGAACTCGTAAACGTGGGGAAGACGTACCGCTTTTTCAGGCTGTCGGAGGCACACCTGCGTCTCGAGGCCGGCCAGATCATGGGCCTTGTCGGACCCAACGGGGCGGGTAAGTCGACGACGATCCGCATTCTCATGGGCATGATCCGCCAGGATAGCGGCGAGGTTCGCGTCCTCGGCCGATCGATGCCGCGCGAGCAGGCGGCGGCGAAGCGCGACATCGGCTTCGTCTCCGAAGACATGCGCCTCTATGGCGCCGCGACGCTCGCGTGGCACATGCGATTCGTCGCGTCGATCTATCCCGACTGGGACGCGAAGTACGCGGACCTGCTCGTCCGGCGCTTCAACCTGCACCCCGATCAGGCCATCAAGGCGCTCTCCCACGGCGAGCGCGTCAAGGCCACGCTTCTCCTGGCGCTGGCGCATCGCCCGCGCCTGCTGCTGCTCGACGAACCAACGACCGGCCTCGATCCGGTTGCGCGGCACGAGGTCCTCGCCGAGCTGATGGACGCCCTGCGCGACGAGCACCGCGCCATCCTGTTCTCATCGCACAACACCCACGACGTCGAGCAGATCTCTGACGTGATCACGTTTCTCGATCGCGGCCGGATCATCGACTCGAGTGACAAGGAGATGTTTCTCGATCGGTGGCGGCGGGTCCACTTCGACCTCCCCGCGGGGATCTCGATGCCGGTGCTGCCTGGCGTCGTGGACACCACCATCAGCGGCCGCCTCGCGGTCATCACGACCAGTGCCTATTCCCCGGATCTCCATTCCGCCTGTGTCCGGGCGGGCGTCACGATCCGTGAGGTGCAGCGCATGACGCTCGAGGAGATCTTCGTCGCCAACGTGATGAGCAACCGCCGGGAGATGCCCTCATGAACGGCTCGATCGTTCGGCTGCTGATCCTCAAGGATCTGTATCTCGTGCGCTGGATGATCGCCGGCTCGATCGTCGCCGGCCTGGCCTCGCTGGCGATGATGCCGCTCGGCAAGATCTCGGCGTACGTAGGCGGCGTGTCGCTCATCTGCGTCCTGGTCGTTCTGAACATCTTCCTCGTCATGGGCAGCGTGGTGCAGGAAAAGAAGGACAAGGTCCTGCTATTCATCCTGAGCCTCCCGGTGTCGACGACGGGGTATACGGTTGCCAAGGTGCTGGCCAACGCGATCGCGTTCACGGTGCCATGGCTGGTCCTGACGGCGGCCAACATCGTCATCATCCAGGTGTCGCAGATTCCCAACGGGATTCTGCCGTTCTGGATGGCGGTCCTCGGCTACCTGCTCTTCTACTACTGTGCGCTGCTCGCCGTGTCGCTGGTCAAGGACTCCACCGGCTGGCACACGACGGCGATCATCATCGGAAATGTTTCAGTCAATTTCCTGATCCCCTTCCTGCTCTCTCGGCCGTCGGTCAGGGCGAACGCCGAGGGACCGACCGCAGTCTGGACGGGAGACATCGTCACCATCATCGTCATCGAGATCCTGGCTGGGGTCGCGGCGCTCGGGCTCGCCGTGTACTTCCACTCGCGTCGTCCCGACTTCGTATGACAGGAGCACCTATGGCCGCCACCGATCGTCTGCACGCTCTCGATGCTGTCCGCGCGTTCGCGCTGCTGCTCGGCGTGGTGTTCCACGCCGGGTTCTCGTTCATTCCCGGCATGATCCCGGGCCTCTGGGCGATCGTCGACAGCTCGCCCAGCGCGGCCATCAGCGTGCTGTTGTTCACGTCGCATATCTTTCGAATGACCCTGTTCTTCTTCGTGGCGGGGTTCTTCGCGCGGATGATGTTCCATCGCAGGGGCGCGCGAGGATTCTGGCTCGACCGGTCGAAGCGGATCCTGGTGCCGCTCGTTGCGGGCTGGCTGATCCTCGCACCGAGCCTGCTGGCGGTGTGGATGTGGGGTCTGACGAAGACGTTTGGCGGAAGGCTGCCGGCGGCACCGGCAGGCATGCCGGCGCCGCCGCCGGGCGCGTTTCCATTGACCCATCTCTGGTTTCTCTACTACCTGCTGGTCCTCTACGTCGTCGTACTGCTCGGCCGTGCCGTGCTGACGGCGTTCGATCGTCGCGGGACGCTGCGCCACGCGGCCGACTCGTTCGCGCGCGGCATCGTGGGCACGGGGGCCGCAGCGGCGGTATTGCCGATCCCGTTGGTCGCGTCGCTGTACCTTCGTCCGGATTGGGTGATGTGGTTCGGTATCCCGACGCCAGACCAGTCGATCATTCCCCAGCTCGCGTCGCTCGTCGGTTACGGCACGGCCGTCACCTTCGGCTGGCTGGTGCACCGGCAGACGGACCTGCTCGCGATCTGGGGGCGGCAGTGGAGGATCCATCTGGCTGGCGCCGTGACCGCCACGGCCGTCTGCCTGTCGATCGCCGGCGTCGCACCTGCCTTCGTACCGCAGGGCCCCGGGCTCGAGAAGCTCGCGTTCGCGATGGCGTACTGTGTCGCGCTCTGGTGCTGGTGCTTCGCCGTTATCGGCCTGGCGATGCGGTTCATGTCGCACGCCAACGAGAGGGTTCGGTACGTGGCCGATGCGTCCTACTGGATCTATCTCGCGCACCTTCCCGTCGTGGCCTCCTTCCAGGTGCTCGTCGGTCACCTGCCCTTGCACTGGAGTGTGAAGTTTCCGGTGATCCTCGCTGCGAGTCTGGTCGTCCTGTTTGCGAGCTACCGCTACCTCGTACGCAGCACATTCGTCGGCCAGATTCTCAACGGACGCAAGTACTCGCGGAGCGCCGTGGCGTCTGCCCCTGCCGGCGGTCCCGTGGACGCCGTGGCGCCTGGAAGCGACCTGGAAGGGACGCACCAGATCGTCGCCAGGCTCGAGGGCATACACAAGCGCTATGGCAAGACCGTGGCGCTCGACGGTCTCGACCTGGACGTCCGGCGCGGGGAACTGCTGGCGGTTCTGGGGCCGAACGGCGCGGGGAAGTCCACCGCGATTGCGCTGTGGCTCGGTTTGCTCGAGCCGGATGCGGGCACTGTCCGGCTGCTCGACGGATCGCCACTGGACGTAAACGTCCGCAGACAGGTCGGCCTCATGTTGCAGGACGTCGGCCTGCCGCTCGAGCTCCGCGTCCGTGAACTGATCGCCCTGACCGCGAGCTACTACCCCACGCCGCTGACGACGGAAGAAACGCTTGGGCTGACGCGCACCACAGCGCTTGCCGACCGGCCATACGGAAAGTTGTCAGCCGGACAGAAGCGGCAGGCGCAATTCGCTCTGGCGGTCTGCGGCCGGCCACCGGTGTTGTTCCTCGACGAGCCCACCGTCGGTCTGGACCTCGAGGCACGCGAGACCATGTGGCGCACCATTCGCGGCATGGTCGCCGGGGGCTGCTCGATCGTCCTCACGACCCACTATCTCGAGGAGGCGGAGGCGCTCGCGGATCGCGTGGCGGTGCTCGCCGCCGGGCGGCTGATCGCCACGGGGACGGTCGACCAGATCCGCTCGCTCGTCTCGCGCAAGCAGATCCGCTGCGTGACCTCGCTCTCTGCCGACGAGGTGCGCTCGTGGCCCGACGTGGTTGCCGTGATCCGGGACACGGGGCACCTGCTAATCACCGTGGTCGACGCCGAAGATGTGCTCCGACGGCTTCTTGCGGGCGACGCCGGCGTTCGGGACATCCAGGTGCGCCAGGCGGGACTTGCCGAGGCGTTTGCCGAGTTGACGAAGGAGGCTGCGTGATGCCGGCGATGTTCACCGCACTGACCGTTGGTCGACGACCTGCCGCGCCGATGCCGATCGGCCGGGTCCTTCGCGCCTACGCGAGCGAGACGAAACACGAGATGTTGCGAATGCTGCGTACGCCGGGCTTCTCGATTCCGTTCCTGGTACTGCCGGTCCCGATCTATCTCTTCTTCGGCGTCGTCCTCGCGGGACCGGCGATTGCGGAGAAGCCGGCGGTGGCAAACTATCTGTTTTCCAGCTGGCTGGTCTTCGCGGCGATGGGGCCCGCTCTGTTCGGCGTCGGCTGTGCGCTGGCTATAGAGCGCGACGCCGGACTGCTGAAGCTCAAGCGCGCATCGCCCGCTCCCGGCGGCTGCTACCTGGCCGCCAAGATGGCGATGGCGATGGGCCTGGCCGCGGTCGCGATTGCGTCACTCGTGGTCGCCGCGCTGGTGGTTGGCAAGATCAGCCTGTCGGGCACCCAGATGCTGATCATGACGACGGTGATGATCGCGGGCACGGTTCCGCTCAGCGCCATCGGCCTGTTCATCGGCGCCCACACGTCCGGGTCGGCCTCGCCGGCAATCATCAACGTCGTCTTCCTGCCGATGCTGTGGCTGTCCGGCCTGTTCTTTCCGCTGCCGAAGTTTCTCGAGCCCTGGGTCGTCCTCTGGCCGTCGTTCCACCTGAACCAGGTGGCGCTGGGCGCTGCCGGTGTCACCGAGTTCAGCTTCCTGGCGCCGCAGATCTCGGCGGCAGTGCTCGCCGGAATCACGGTTCTATGCGGTGGGGCGGCGATCCGTCGTCTTGCCCGAAAGGGATAAACACTTAGGGTAATGCCTTCGCTTGCTGCTGTCGGGCCGCTGACGACCATCGTCTTGTTCCTTGTCGTTTCTGAAAACGGAGCAAGGTCCGCTGAGGCCGATCGTCGCTCGCCTGGCCGGTGCTCGTCACGCTGACTGGTCGACAACGCGCATCTGTTCCTGTGGCAGCTATTGCCGTGCCGCTGTCAGCGGTCGACGACGGCCATGTTGCCTTCGTCGTGGCGCTCGCCGGCGGCGGGCGTGAGGTTGTTCAGCCGTTCGATCTGCTCGGCGCTCAGTTCGATTCGGTCGGCGGCGGTGTTCTCATCGACTCGAGCGACGCGCTTCGTGCCGGGAATCGGGGCGATGTCGTCTCCCTGCGCGAGCAGCCACGCCAGAGCGATCTGAGCTGGTGTGGCACCCGCATCGCGGGCAATGGCCTGGACTTCGTCGACGATGCGCAGGTTGCGCCGGAAGTTCTCGCCGGTGAAGCGGGGGTTGGTCTTGCGCCAGTCGTCGTCGGTGAGCTGCTCGGGCGAACGGATGTCGCCGGTCAGGAAGCCGTGGCCGAGCGGCGAGTAGGGAACGAAGCCGATGCCCAGTTCGCGCAGCAGCGGCAGCAGTTCCGTCTCCGGGTCGCGGGTCCACAGGGAGTACTCGGTCTGCAGCGCGGCGATGGGATGCACAGCATGGGCGCGGCGAATCGTTGCGGGACCGGCCTCGGACAGCCCGATGTAGCGGACCTTGCCCTCGGCGACGTGATCGGCCAGCGCGCCGACGGTGTCCTCGATTGGTGTGTTGGGGTCGACGCGATGCTGGTAGTACAGGTCGATGTGATCGGTGCCCAGGCGCTTGAGCGACCCCTCGACGGCGACGCGAATGTTCGCCGGGCTGGTGTCGAGGACGCCCGGGCCGGCGCCGGAGTGGGAGACGATGCCGAACTTCGTGGCCAGCACCACGTGGTTGCGGCGATCCTTGATGGCGCGGCCGACGAGTTCCTCGTTCGTGTACGGACCGTAGATCTCGGCGGTATCGAAATGTGTGACACCGAGCTCCAGCGCTCGGTGAATAGCGCGAATCGACTCCGCGTCACTGCCGGCCCCGATGTTGTAGTAGCCGGACATCGACATGGCGCCGAGTCCGATGCGAGAGACGTCAAGGCCGCCGATCGAGATGTGCTTCATGGTGCTTCCACTGTAGGTGGAGAGCCCCGGAATCGTTTGCCGGATCCGTCGAGTTCATTGCCTAAAATGACGAATCGCGGACAAAACCAGAAAGTGTGAATTCGGCTGCTGCTAGACTTCTCTCTCTGGCACAAGCCCAGGACGAAGAGCGCTCATGTCCACACAAGCACGGCCATACACTGCGATAGTGACGGAGACGAGCGCCCTGGCTCGCGCCATCGCGCGCTTTGCACAAACCGATGGGGATCACACCACGGCGATCCCGAGGCTCACGCTGCATCGCCGCAGGGGGCCAACCGAACCCCTGCACTGCATCTACAACCTCGGGCTCGGCGTCGTCGCGCAGGGCGACAAGCAGGTCCTGCTCGGCGGCGAGTCCATCGGCTTCGGCCCGGGGCAGTCCATGTTGACGACCATCGATCTCCCGGTCGTCTCGCATGTCACCCGAGCCACTGTGCGCGACCCGTTCCTGGGCATGATGCTGACGCTGGACGCCCGCTCGATCCTGCAACTCGCGTCCGAGATGGATGAACCCCGGCTTCGACGAGAGGATGCGTATCGCGCCATCTCGTTCAAGGCGCTCGACGGCGCCTTGCTCGATGCCCTCGTGCGTCTCGTCGAGGTGCTGGACGAGCCACCACTGGTTCCGCGGCTGGCGCCGCTGATTCAGCAGGAAATCACGATCCGCCTGCTGAGTGGCCCGCACGGTCCGCAACTCCGGCACCTCGTCACCGCCGGGTCGCCGGCCCAGCAGATTGCGAGGGCGGTGGCCTGGTTGAAGCAGCATTTCGTTGAGGCGCTGAAGGGGGACGACCTGGCGGATCGCGCGCACATGAGCCCGTCGACCTTCCGGCAGCATTTCCGCGCGCTGATGGGCGTAAGTCCCTTGCAGTATCAGAAGCAGCTGCGACTGCAGGAAGCACGCCAGCTGATGCTGAATGAGAACCTCGATGCGGGCAGCGCCGCGGTGCGAGTCGGCTACGAAAGCGCCTCACAGTTCAGCCGCGAGTACAGCCGCCTGTTTGGCGCTCCGCCTCAGCGCGATATCACGCGCATGCGGCTCGCTCCCGTTGCCGTCTCGCCCGGCGCTCGCCGAACAGCCATGAGGTTCACTGCTGGCGGAACTGGTTCACGCCATCGATCGACCCGTCCGGCGCTCGGTTCTCGCTGAACAGTGCGGCACTAGTGGCCTGTACTCGGTGAACAAGGACCGGCTTCCGGGCGGGGCATCCCGCCTGGCGGCGTTGCTCCTCCCTCAAATACGCCCTGTATTCTCGGTCGTCGCGCCTTGCCAGCCGGGCGCCGCGCTCCGGAATCCAGTCCTTGTTCACCGAGTACAGGCCACTAGTCTCGAGCGACGACTGCCGTCGACGCTGACTCTGTCGTCGAAGCCCCGCCGGGTCCCTGCAGCCGGGGGAGGCTGCTGCTTGCGCGCCAGCCAATACAGGGTCGCCGGGCGCGGTTCCCTCCTCGACCACCTCGAAGCCGGCGTCCTTCAGCATTGCGCGCCAGCGGGCCGGGTCGGGCTTGGAGTGTGCGTTCAGGCCGACGTGCGGGATCGGCATCATCACCTTGACCCAGATGTCCGGGTTCACAATCTCCAGCAGGAACTCGCCGTTCGGCTTGAGCACGCGGGCCACTTCCCGGATGGCCTTCGGCGCTGCCTTCCCGGCCCATATGGTCGATCGCGTAGGAGCTGATCGCCGCGTCGTAGCTGGCGTCGGGCAGCGGCATCCTCGTGGCATCCGCGGTCACGGTGTCGGCGCGGTCGGCGACCCCGGCAATCCTCGCGTTGCGCATCATGCGCTCGGGCGTGTTGTCGGTGATGCCGAAGAAGCCGCTGTAGATGTCGAGCGCGGTGCCGGTCGCCTGCGGACGCGCCAGCAGCAGTCCGATGAGCGCACGGCCCGAGCCGGCGCCCACGTCGAGCACGCGCCCTCGGCCGGAGGCCATGAACTGATCCGACGGCAACCGCTGCGGCGCGTTCAGGCCCCCCATCATCGTGTGGGTCAGGATCAGCCCCACGATGCCCCAGATTCCGATGACGCACGAGAGGCCCACCACCCATCGCCGCCAGCCGAGCCTGACACCCAGCGCCGCCGCGGCCAGTCCAAGCACCAGCGGAATGACGTGAATCCAGGTGATCGACCAGGGGTAGCCGAAGTCGTACACAAATGGTGATGTCATGCGCGAGACGGTAGTAGACCGCAGGTGAACCAGGCCTGAACACTTCGTTCAGCCGCCGTTCAGCGAGTTGGGCTAGCCTTCGACTGTGCGGATTCTGGTCGTGGAAGATGAAGCGACCCTGTCGCGCCAGCTGACCCATGCCGTTGGCGAGGCCGGATACGCGGTGGACTGCGCCGCCGACGGCGAGCAGGCCGACTTCCTCGTCCGCACCGAAACCTACGACGCCGTCATCCTGGACCTCGGCCTCCCCCGCGTGGACGGCCTGACGCTCCTCCGCGGCTGGCGTGACGCCGCGCTGACGGTCCCGGTGCTGGTGCTGACCGCCCGCGGCAGCTGGCACGAGCGGGTCAAGGGCATCGACGACGGCGCGGACGACTATGTGACGAAGCCGTTTCAGATGGAGGAGGTGCTGGCCAGGTTGCGCGGTCTGATTCGCCGTGCCAACGGCCAGCCAAGGCCGGCGCTGACCTGCGGGACCGTGACGCTCGACCCGCGGCTGGCGCGCGTGACCCGCGACGGCCAGCCAGTCAGGCTGACCAGCCACGAGTTCCGTGTCCTGTCCTACCTGATGCACAACCGCGATCGCGTGGTGCCGCAGAGCGAGCTGACCGAGCATATCTACGCGCAGGATGCCGACCGCGACTCGAACACGGTGGAAGTGTTCGTCGCCCGGCTGCGTCGCAAGCTCGGCGCCGGCATCATCGAGACCGCGCGTGGCTTTGGTTATCGGATCGGATCGTGAGATTGCGATCGCTGCGCGGCCGGCTGCTGGTCTCGAGCGTCCTCTGGACGGTCGGCCTGCTGTTTGTCAGCGCGGTTCCCTTTACCCTTCTCATGGAGCAGCAGTCGCGGCTCCATGTCGCCATGCACGTGCACCGCTTCGTGCAGAGCCCCGTCGTCATCGCTCACGGCCGCGTGCTGCATGATCGCAGGACTGGTTGTGGCGAGAGGCGGCCTGGCATCAGTGGACAACCTGCGCAACCGTTTGAACGGGCTGCGCGCCGGCCGCGAGCGGCGGATGGAGGGCGCCTATCCTGCCGAGGTCCAGCCGCTCGTGGACGACCTGAACGCGCTGCTCGACATCGCGAGAAGGCGATTAAGCGCGCCATCGCCAAGTCCGGCGATCTCGCCCACGGTTTGAAGACGCCGCTTGCCATCCTTGCCCAGGAGGCCGAGCGCGCCCGCCGCGCGGGCCAGCACGAGATCGCGGCCGCAATCGACCAGCAGGTCGAACGCATGCGACGACAGGTGGACTACCACCTCGCGCACGCCCGCGCCGTGGCGTCTGGAGCGACGGCCGGTGCGCGGTCGAGCGTGAGGAACTCGGCCGACGGCCTCGCGCGGGCGTTGCTCCGCGTGCACGCCGAGCGCTGCATCGCGATCGAGGTGCAGGTGGCCGAGGACGTGACCGTTCGCGCTCAGCGGGAGGATCTCGACGAGATGCTGGGCAACCTCATGGACAACGCCTGCAAATGGGCGCGGACAACAGTCGTCGTGAGTATCGTGGCCACCGATGTAGGTCGAGGCGGACACTCGGAGGCGCCTGACCGCGTCACGATCATCGTGGACGATGATGGAGACGGCATCCTGCCGAACCTGCGGGAAGCGGTTCTCCAGAGGGGTGTACGAGCCGACGAAGCCGCGCCCGGCTCAGGCCTTGGCCTGGCTATCGTGAGCGACCTTGCCGAGCTCTATGGCGGGTCGATCAATCTCGAGGCGTCACCCCAGCGCGGTGTGCGCGCGAAGCTCAGCCTCCCTCGCGCGGAGCCAGCGGTGGTGAGCGGTTCCCTCCGCTCCTGAAATGCGAGACGGTCGTGGGCTTTCACATCAACACAGTGCGGAAGAACCTATGTCGTGCTGCTCGTCTTGGATGAGATAGAGGAACCTGAGGGAGGGAAATAGTCGGGAGGTGAGGCCCCGGAGGACCAGATGGGATGACGAACGTCGATTCCACTAATAGTATGCGCTCACGCCACCCCACTCTTCAAGACTGTTTGTTGGTCCGCAGGACGGGTATTATCACCGGCCCATGTCAACAACCACGAACCGCGAAACGTCGCCCCGCGATGGGGGCTCGGTGGACCATCGGCTCGCGCGTCTCCTGGACACGCCCTTCTTCGCGCGGGTCGTCCCGCACCTCGCGCCGGAAACGCTGCATCGCCTCATTCAGTACCGCGGACTCGATGCGTGCGGCGAGCTCGTCACGTCTGCCACGCCCGCGCAGCTCACGTCCCTGCTCGATCTCGATCTGTGGCGCCACCCGCAGCCGGGACGGGACGAACAGTTCGATGTCGGTCGCTTCGGCGAATGGCTCGAAGTGCTGGTGGACGCCGGAGAGTCGGTGGCGGCACGCACCGTCGCCGCCCTCGACAAGCACCTGGTGATCGTCGGCCTCTCCCGTTACCTGCGTCCATTCGATCCGGGCACGTTCGAACCGACAGAATCGAGTGATGACGAGCCGATGGATCGCAACGAGATGATGAACAGCGAGACGAGCGGTGACGTGCTCGAGTGTGAAGTGGGCGGCTATCTGGTGCGGGCGCGGAGAACCGATGCGTGGGATGCGATCGTCACGCTCCTCGTCACGCTCGAGACCGAGCACAACCACTACTTTCACGCGGTGATGCAGGGATGCCGCCGCCTGTCCAACTCGACGCCGGAGATCGACGGCCTCGACGATCTGCTGATGGCGCCGGAGCAGCACCTCCACGACGTCGCGATCGAACGGGAGCGACGGCGATCGCGGCAGGGCTACGCGACAGCGGCCGACGCGCGTGCCTTCCTCCAAATGGCGCGGCGGCCCCAACACGGGCCAGGTGCATCGACAGCCCGGGTCGCCAACCCCATCGCCACGGCCTACTTTCGCGCGTTCGAAGAAGAAGCGGACAGCACACCAGAAGACACGTCTGCGCGTGCGCCCGGAAGTGCGCCACACCACGACGCGACAGACGTCCCGGCGCCTGCCGTTGCCAGGGCTTCGGCGAGGCAGGTCCGCGGCGACGACGGCATCCCCACATCGATCGACGCGGTCTTCGAACTGCTGGCCGAGGCGGGCGTGATGCCGGAACGGCCGAGGGCGCTGCTCGCAGCCGCGGACGAGGACCCTCGAGCCACGAAACTCCCGCTCCTCGAGCGGCTGACGGAGTTCGTGCTGCACCACGACGAGACCGCGTACCTCACGCGCAGTCGCGAGCTGGCGTTCCTCGCGAATACGCTGCTCGCGGGATCCTCCGTTCAGTCGCGGCCGTTCACGCCCCGAGAAGCATCCGACGCGGCCGCGTGCATCTGCAACCTGGGTCTCGAATGCTGGCCCGCGCGCTGGCCGGGCGCGGCGTCACGGGGTGCCTCGTCGCCACGCGAAGTGGACACGGCCATGCCTCCCGACGCGTTCCTCGTGGATCACGACCTCGTGACGGCGTTCGGCGTGGGCTGGTCGGTGCTGTACCAGGACGTCAGCCTGTTCGTGGCAGATCAGCTCGTATCGACGTTGGCCGATCTGCATGGTGTCGACGCCGACACGCGCCGCGGCCTCCAGGCGCTGCGACGCACGCTCGTGACGCAGCGCGAGGCCGGCACACCCTGGCTCGCGCGCGACGCCGCCGACGTCCTCGCGATGCTCGACATGACCGCCTGGAGCAGCGTGGTCGGATTGCTGGACGAGTGTCCCATCCTCCCCGCGGCGCTGACAGCCATTCTCGAACGTCGCACGACGTCCGTCAGCCCGACCGTGTTCGAGTTCATCTCGACGACCGCGCAGATCGGCGACATTCGCCTCTTCATGAGGACGCTCCCGGACGTCCTGTCAAGCTGAGCGCGCGCCGGAAAGACGAGAAGCCGTCTCATAAATGCGGCGCAGCACCGAGGGGCGCCGATGCTATTGAACGGTTCCGGGTTCGGTGATTGCGGCCGACATGCCGCTCGGCCTCAACGTGCCAGACGGCATGACCGCTGAGGGCCTGGCGCGCTGGGAGGCGGTCGCCAACGGGGAATCTGGCAGCGCGAAGGGGCGAGAGTTGGAATTCGCGGAGCTCCTCAGCCATCTGAAGCGCGAGCGCGTGCGGAACGTGGTCTGGTTGACGGCGGATGTCCACTACTGCGCGGCGCACCACTACGATCCGTCGAGGGCCGCGTTCCGAGGCTTCGATCCGTTCTGGGAATTCGTGGCCGGGCCGCTGAACGCCGGGACGTTCGGCCCGAACACACTGGACGGCACCTTCGGACCGCAGGTCGTATTCGTCAAGGCGCCGCCTGCCGGCCAATCCAACCTGTCGCCGTACAGCGGCTATCAGTTCTTCGGCGAAGTGAACATCGGCGCCCAGACGCGCCAGATGACGGTCGATCTCCGTGACATCAACGGGCAGTCGGTCTTCAGCAAGACGTCGCAGCCGCGATTCGAGTGACGATCGCGCGCCTCTAGAACACCAGCCGAGCCCCGAGTACGATCCGCCGCCGAGAATTTACGGCATGAAGATCACGACCGTCGCGTGTTCGTCACGTGACCGTCACACCTCCCCTGTAGCTTGGTGGCCCGCGACGACGCGTCGGCGATGCGAGGGCGCCCACAGAATCACGACAGACCAGCGCGGTGGGGCTTCCGCCCACACGTCGCACAGGTGACCCATGCAGGTCGACTATTTCAAAGACATCCTCGTACCGGTGATTGGCGGGCTGGGCATCTTCATGCTCGGCCTCGAGTTCATGTCCAACGGCATTCAGAACCTGGCCGTGAACAAGATGCGGGCGCTGCTGGCCAGAATCGCCGGGACGCCGATCAAGGGCGTCATGGCCGGGACGCTCATCACCGGCGTCATCCAGTCGAGCACGGCGATGACGGTCATGACCGTCGGCCTCGTCAACTCGGGGGTGCTCGGCCTGCGACCCGCGATCAGCGTCATCATGGGCGCCAACATCGGCACGACGCTCGGGAACGGGCTCATTGCCCTGCCGCTCGGGCCCATCGGCCTGCTGCTCGGCGGCGTGTTCGCCCTGGTCCATGTGTTCGCCAAGAACGAGCGGGTCAAGAGCATCGCGCTGACCTGCATGGGGTTCGCCCTCATCTTCTACGGGTTGAACCTGATGACCGGCGGGCTCCGGCCGCTGCGCAGCATCCCCGCGGTGATGGACGCGATCTCCAGCCTGAAGGCGGACAGCCTGCTCGGCGTGATCTACTGCGTGCTGATCGCGGCGCTCATCACGTCGATGATCCACTCCTCGTCGGCGACGATCGGCATCGTGATGGGCCTCGGCGCCGCGGGCGTGCTCGGCTGGCAAACCGCGGTCGCGTTCTCGCTCGGCGCCGACCTGGGCACGACGGTCACCTCCTGGATCGCGTCGCTCAATCTCTCGAAGAACGCCAAACGCGCGGCGTACGCGCACATCGCGTTCAACATCATCGGCGTGCTGATCATGCTGCCGCTCTTCTTCCCGTCGATGCTGATCCTCACATGGGCGATGGGGTGGTTCGGCGGGGACCCGTCGATCCCCGTCATCCGGGACGGGAAGTAAACCTTCCCGCTGGTGCCGGTGGCCGTGGGCCTCTACTCGACCTCGTTCAACATCTTCAACACCGTGCTGCTCTTCCCGTTCGTCGGCGTGTTCGAGCGCGTGCAGTCGCGCATCGGGCACTCCTCGGCCGAAGACGTCGAAGACTACTCGCTCACGCGCTTCCTCAACCCGCGCACGACGGGCGAGCTCGCGACGGGGCTGCCGCTCGTCCAGCAGGAGATGGGACGCTACGCCGAGGCGGCGAACCTGTTCCTCGCGATCGCGCGCAAGGACCGGCGCGCGCCCAGCAACCCGAAGGATCATCAGGCGGCGCTCGACATCCTCAGCCGCGACATCCGGCGGTACTCGGCGGCGATGTTCAAGCCCGACATGCCGCATGGGGAGGCCGACCTGCTCGCGAGCCTGATCGAGGAAGAGGATTTCAGTCTGGACTACTGCTCGAGCCCGACCGGCCAGGCACTGCTTCCGAAAGCCGGCTCCATCGGCATCCATCCGGTTACGCAGTGACTCCGGCCGGCGGCCTTGACCAATGACGGCGATGGCTGCGACATCACGATGGCTGCTCGCGGTGAGCCTGCTTCTGGCGCTCCCTCTGGCGCCCACACGCGCGCAGCCTCCCGTGAACCCGCACGCCGCAAGGCTCGTCGTCGGCACGATGCGCGTGCCGCCCTTCGTCCTGCGGAGCGATGACGGGGAGTGGAGCGGACTGAGCATCGAGCTCTGGAAGCAGATCGCCGCTGAAGACGGACTTCGAGTTTCGGGAGTACCGACTACGATCCTGTGGGACTCATCGATGCCATCGAGCGACGGCAGATTGACGTGGCGGTCGCGGCGATTCCGGTCACACTCGCAGGCGAGTCCCGCTTCGACTTCTCGCACCCCTATTTCGCAGCGAGCCTCGGCATCGGCGTGCGCGTGGAGCCACAGCGAAGCACGCTCGGCGCGCTGGCCGCGGTCTTGACCCCTCAACTCCTTCGAACGGTCGGGGGACTGCTCGGCGTCCTTTGCCGAGATCTGGAAGGCTGAGCCATGCCCGGTACCCTGACTCGTCGTCCTGGCGCGGCCGTTCCGCTTCGACCTGGAGAGCCGCTGCGCGAATGGGTCCGCAGTATAGTCGCCCTCTGGAGGTGTGAATGAAGATTCCAAAAGGGGCGAAGGCGATTCGCCAGATGGCTGACGTAGAAGTTGGAGCGGGCAGGTTCAAGAAGGACGTTGGGGAATCGTCGACTGCGGCTGTGTCGTGGAGTCCGAAGGAAATCAAAAAGGTTGCACGGCACTCCGGCAAAAAGCTGACGACTAAACAGGCGAAGGAATGGCTGGAGCTGCACGGCGGCAAACTGATGACGGCCATGTCCAGGCAGGGCGCCGAATTCCTGATCAAGACATTTCGGGCCAAGGAAGAACCTGAATAAGGCGGGTACGCACGAGGTGCTGGTGAGCGCCCGCGTGTGACCGCACAGTGGCGTCCGCGATAAGATCAATCCTTGGCTCTCGCAACCGGCACTCGTCTCGGCCCGTACGAAATCGAGTCTGCCATCGGCGCTGGTGGCATGGGCGAGGTCTACAGGGCCCTCGATACCCGGCTGGATCGCATCGTGGCGATCAAGCAGCTGACCTCCGAGCACCGGGAGCGATTCGAGCGCGAGGCGCGGGCGATCGCGGCGCTCAACCATCCCAACATCTGCCAGGTGTATGACGTCGGACCGGACTATCTGGTGCTGGAGTTCCTCGAAGGTCAGCCAGTGCGGGGCCCGCTCCCGCCGGAAGACGCGGTCCGCGTGGCGATCCAGATTGCCGGCGCGTTGCAGGCTGCGCACGAGCATGGCATCCTGCACCGCGACCTGAAACCGGCGAACATCATGGTCACCGAGGGAGGCACGGCGAAGCTCCTCGACTTCGGCGTGGCCAAGCGCCTGGAGCCTGCTGCCGACGTTACCGAGACCACGCCGGGCGCGGTACTCGGGACCCCCGCGTATATGTCGCCAGAACAAGTCGAGGGACAGTCGGTGGACGCGCGCTCCGACATCTTCAGCTTCGGCGCCGTCCTCTACGAGATCCTCGCCGGACGCCGTCCCTTCGCCGGGAACACAACCTCCGACGTCATCGCCGCGATCCTGCGCGACGATCCGCCGTCGCTCGGCCGCCCGCCCGCCCTCGAGCGGGTCGTGATGCGATGCCTGGCCCAGGAAACCGGCCGACCGGTATCAGACGATGGCCGAGGTCAGGCGGGCCCTCGAGGACCTTGGTGACCGCCCTTGACAGGCGCAACCAGCCATCGAGCTCGGCCTGCGTTGCCGCACGTCCCTTCCGGGTCAGCCTGTAGAACTTCGCCTTGCGGTTGTTCTTCGTCGCGCGCCATTCGAAATCGAGAAGCCCTGATCCTCCAGCCGATACAAGGCCGGATAGAGGGACCCTTCCTCGACCCTCAACGCGTGGTCGGAAAGCTGGTGTATGCGCAACGCGAGGCCATACCCGTGGTCCGGCCCAGCCTGCAGGCTCTTGAGGATGAGCAGGTCGAGCGTGCCCTGGAGCAAGGCGATTCGTCCGACAGCCATGTACGGTGACCCGATTTCTCTGCCCTAGAAAATCTAGGGGACGGAGGCTCTCATGATTGACCTAGACCGTCCAGGGGAGAATTGGAGAGGTGCCCCCGCCGAATCGTCGTGCCGCCGAAACCTTACGAGGTTCCTGACCTCGAGTCGGACTCGTCCCACCGGATGGGCCGTCTTCAGTGACGGAAACGAGATCCACGATCAGAAACGTCACATTGCCGCAACGACTCCGTGATGTCGGCAGGGTAGATTCCTGAATTGATCCGCTCACTGTCGAGCTTTCGTTCAGGAGGACGGCTTGAAACGCATCGTTGCGCTCCTGTTCCTGTTCTGTATCCTGCTGCGCGCGGTCCCTGGCCTGGCTCAGCAAGAGGCCGCCACCATCGTGGGGGAAATCACTGACCCCTCTGGCGCCGTGGTGCCCGGGGCCGCCGTCGAAGTCCTCAATGTCGCCACCGGGATCACCGTCACGACAACCGCCAAACGATCGCGGCGCTTACACGGTGCCGAGTCTGCGCCCGGGCCCGTACTCGGTGATCATCTCGGCGGACGGCTTCAGCCGTGTGAGCCGGAGCAACCTGACACTGCAGGTCGCGCAGGTGGTTGAACGCTGCCTCCCACGCCCGCACGTCGCGGCTTGGCGCTCCAGGAGAATTTGCAGTCGAACGAGACCGACAGCTGACGGCCCTTGAACGGATGATGGCTATCGTCCGTGCCGACGAATCAGGTCTTTGACGTGGAGTCAAAGTGGAGGAGGTCAGACGGGATGCGCGCATACAGCACGCAACCCACCTCCTTCAGCGCCCGTCCTCTCCGTTGTCGGTCTGCCGATCAACGCAATTCCGACAGGATCAGCAAGTGACGGCGCGCGCAGGCGGCCCGGCTGGTTCGTTCGCACCTTCTCCGTTACAATCGCGCTCACCCCTCATGGCAGCACTCTCCAGCGGTATGCACCTCGGTCCCTACACCATCGTCGCGCCACTCGGTGCCGGCGGCATGGGGGAGGTATATCGAGCGACGGACACCCGGCTGAAGCGTCAGGTCGCGATCAAGGTGCTGCCGTCGATGCTCGCGGCGGATCCCGAGCGGCTCGGGCGCTTTCAGCGTGAGGCCGAGGTGCTCGCGTCGCTCAATCATCCGCACATCGCGGCCATCTACGGCTTCGAGGAGGCGAACGGCGTGAAAGCGCTGGTGATGGAGCTGGTCGAGGGGGCGACGGTCGCGGATCGCATCGCACAGGGCCCCGTCCCCATCGATGAAGCCCTGCCGATCGCGAGACAGATCGCCGAGGCCCTGGAAGCCGCGCACGAGCGCGGCATCGTCCACCGCGATCTCAAGCCGGCCAACATCAAGGTGCGCGACGACGGCAAGGTGAAGGTGCTGGACTTCGGGCTGGCCAAGCTCGCCGAAGCGTCGGGCGCGAGCGTCGTCGTCGCCGACGATTCGTCGCAGGCCGCGACCGTGATGAGCCCCGCCCCCATGACCGGCATGGGCATGATCCTGGGCACGGCGGCCTACATGTCGCCGGAGCAGGCGCGTGGCAAGGCCGTCGACAAGCGCACCGACGTGTGGGCGTTCGGCGCCGTCCTCTACGAGATGCTCACGGCGAAGCGCGCGTTCGCCGGCGACGACGTTGCCGACGCGATCGCCTCGGTGATGAAGACGACGCCGGACTGGACCGCGTTGCCCGAGGATGTCCCGCCGCAGGTGGTCACGCTGATCCAGCGTTGCCTCGACAAGGATCGGGCCTCGCGCATCAGCGATGTCGCCGTCGCGCGGTTTCTGCTGTCGGAGGACGCGTCACCGAGCAGCATCTCCCGCGTCACCGGCGTTCCGGCGAGCACGAGCGCCGGATCGAGCACCGCCACGCCGTCGCTGACGTCCAGCGCGCTCCCGACGGCCGCGGCCGGGCGACCATGGCGCCTGTTCGTACCGCTGCTGATCGCCGCCGTCGCCGCCGGCGGCGCGATCGGATGGTTGTTGCCGCGACGATCGCCCGTCGTCACGCCGGTCACGTCCCTGCAGATGAACCTGGGTCCGGCGGACCACCTGGTCGAATCAGAGGGGGCACCGCGACCCGGCCGCACCGCGATGGCGCTGTCTCCGGACGGCCGGCTGGTCGTCTTCGCCGCGCTGAAAGGGGAGAGCACGCGGCTCTACGCACGGGCCCTGGATCGCGCCGAGAGTACGGCCATCGCGGGCACGGAAGGCGGCGAGGAGCCGTTCTTCTCGCCAGACGGCGCGTGGATCGGCTTCCGCGCGGCCAACAAGATCAAGAAAGTGCCGGCAGCCGGCGGCGCGTCCGCCGTCGTCTGCGACCTGTCAACCGGCATGCGCGGTCCGGGCGGGAGCTGGGCCGAGGACGACACGATCTACTTCTCGGGCAACGATGGCATCTTCAAAGTGTCCGCGGCCGGCGGGACCCCGGTTCGCGTCGTCGAGCCGGTGAAATCGACTGGCGAACGGCTGCTGCTGCCGCACGTCCTGCCCGGCGGCAAGGCGGTCCTGTTCACGAGCGTGGTCAGCGATCTCTGGGACGCGGCGAGGATCGTCGTGCAGCCCCTCGACGTCGGCAAGCCAGCGGACGCGCAGCGGCGCGATCTGATCACGGGAGGCGCCGACGCACGCTATGTCCCCTCCGGGCATCTGGTCTACATGAAGACCGGGACGCTGATTGCCGTGCCGTTCGATGTCGCCTCACAGCAGGTGACCGGCTCGCCCGTGGCCCTGATCGATAACGTGATGCAGGCCGTGAACGCGCCGAACTTCGGCGACGAGACCGGCGCGGGACAGTTCGGGGTGTCGATGTCGGGAACGCTGCTCTATGCGGTCGGCGGCATCGGCCCGATTCGCCAATCGTCGCTTGCGTGGGTCGATCGCACCGGGGCCGTGACGCCGCTGGCGGCCGTGCCACCCGCTCCGCAACTGCAGCCGCGTCTCTCTCCCGATGGACGGAAGCTCGCGATCAACATCAGACGCGGCCCGTCGCGCGTCACCGACGTGTGGGTGTTCGACGTGGCCCGCGGCGCGCCCACACGCCTGACGCTCGCCATGCAGAGCCACGGGGCCGTCTGGTCGCCCGACAGCAGGCGCATCGCCTTCATTTCGAGTGCGGACGGCGTGGGCAACAAGGTGTTCGTGGCCAACGCGGACGGCAGCGGCCAACCCGAGCGCCTCACAGACCTCCCGGGCAACCAGATGGCGTCGACCTGGGCGGCGACCGGCAACGCCATCGCCTTCATGAATCGGGCGCCTGGCAGTCCGTTGGCCATCTGGGTGCTGCCGATGAATGGCACGCCGCCCACGCCCAAGAAGTTTCTCGAACCTGGCGTCACTCTCTCAGATCCGGAATTCTCACCCGACGGCACGTGGATGGCGTACGTGTCCCTCGAGTCCGGACAGCCCGAGGTCTACGTGCAGCCGTACCCCGGTCCTGGCGAGAAGATCAGGATCTCGACCAACCTCGGCTACGAACCGATCTGGACCAGGAGCGGCCGCGAGATCCTCTATCGCTCCAGCACGCGCGACGGTGAGCGCCATTTCTACTCCGTCGTGATCCGCTCGTTGTCACCTTTCCAATTCGACCCGCCTCGCCTGATGTTCAAGGCGAAGCCGGGCGAGTTCGACAGCACCAGTCCCATTCGCGGCTGGGATGCGACCGCAGACGGTCAGCGGTTCCTGATGAACAGACCCCTGCCCTCGACCGACAAGCCGGTGACGGAGATGCGCATCGTGCTCAACTGGACCGACGAGGTGAGGCGACGCGTGCCGACGAAGTAGGAGGAGCCATCTCACCAGACCATACCGCTAGTGTCCTGACCGCGTGGATCGTGGCATAAGTCCCGGAGCGCGGCGCCCGGCTGGGCCCCCAACGCGGCTGCCGCGTTGGGAGCCCCTGGCAAGGCGCGACTGCCGAGAATACTGGCCGTATTTGAGGGAGGAGCAACGCCGCCAGGCGGGATGCCCCGCCCGGGAATTATGTCGCGAACCACGCGGTCAGGACACTCTAGGTCCCAGCGTTGACATTCGGCCACTGCCGATCGTTAACTTGACTCAACCATTGACGACGGCTGTAGGAATGTTCGGATCCCGCGGTTCGGCCTCAAAGTACGCAAACCGCGGCGCTCTCTTGATCGGTCCACCAGACCTGCCTCAGATGATGAACCTATGCGCGATTCCCAGCGCTCGCGTGCCAAGTACCCGCTAGCGACGATCTCTGCCTACGGGCCCGACAACAGGCGAGCGACGAAGCTCGTGGTCGGCATCCTGCGTCGCGCCGGACAGAAGGACATCGATTCGACACGCACCTGGAGTATCCACGCGGGCGACGTCAGGAATGACCCGGTGATCGCAGCCGACTTGGCGGACTGGCTGCGGAGTCAAGGAATCCAGGAAACACTGAGCCACGACCGGATCATCGGATGCCCGCACGAGGAGGGGATCGACTATCCGCTCGGCCGTACCTGTCCGCAATGTCCCTTCTGGTCCGGTATCGATCGCTTCACGCACGAGCCGATTTCCTCGCCTGTCGCGACGATGTCGCCGGACCAGGTGCTGATCGAGCTGCGCAAGGATCGCACCAGGCAACCTCTGGAAGCACTCGAGTCCGCCGACGCGCATCGTGACGTGCTGGTACAGCCGCTGTTGCGGCTGCTGGAACGCTGCGCCACAGATCCCGATTCGGCCTCCGAAGCAGATGCCCAGCTGTTCTGCTACGCAGTGTACCTGATGGCCAAGTGGAGAGAAACGCAGGCGTACCAACTTGTGATTCGATGGCTCTCGTTGCCAGAGGCCGCCTCCGAGCGCCTGTCGGGAGATGTCTCGACGCAGGACGGCGCCCGGATTCTCGCTGCCGTCTGTGATGGCGACCTGGAGCCGATCAAGCGGCTCGTGTTGAATCGCGACGCCGACGAATTTTCACGCGGCGTAGCCGTGGCGGCGCTCGCCTTGCTCACGGTCTGGGCGGAAGTCCCACGCGACACCATTTTCGATTACTTCGCCTGGCTGGCTCGCGAAGGGCTGGAGCGTCAAACGAGCTACGTGTGGGGCGCGCTGGCCGCGGAGAGCGCCGATATCGAGGCCCTCGCCGTTTTCCCCGATCTTCGTCGGGCGTACGACGAGGGACTCATCGACCCACAGGTCGTCGGACGATCGGAGCTCGACGAGGTCGAGGCGTCGCCGCGAGGAGAGCTCTTCGAGCGCATGAAGGACCGCCATCCGCCGATCGACGATGTCGCCAGGGCCACATCATGGTGGGCACGTTTCGGAAAGCCTGTGCCCCATCGACCAGCCACGGAGCTGGCCGCTGCGGTCGATTTCGGTGACGGCGGGCCCGTGGAGCCATATCGGGCGCCCGTGAAAATCGGACGCAACGAACCGTGCCCGTGTGGCAGCGGAAAAAAGTACAAGAAGTGCTGCGGGCGGTGAACGAGTGAACGCGGCGATGGATCCTTCTGGACAGACTGCACAGGACACGAGCAGTCATCGATGCTGATCGATCGTGGGGATGCTCCAGGCGATCATCCGGCGGCGAGCGATCGCACCGCCGACCAGCAGAGACGCTGGTGCGGCCAGGCCGATCGCGTAGAACAGGACGAACTCGGCGCTTTGCAGGTCGTGCCGGAGCACGCTGACACCGAACGCAATCAGCAGCGCCTCACCGGCCACTGCCAGCGTCGCGCACGCGGGCATGCCGCGTCGCGGCGCGATGCTGACCAGTGAAGCGCCGGTCCACATCGGTCCACCCCACCAGAAGAGCAACAGCGCGATCCAGCTCGCCGGCGAACCACTCCAGTGAGGGAACAGCTTGACCGCTGCCGCGCCCCCGAATGCGGACCCGGCAAGGAGCGTGCATCCGGCTGCCGCGAGCAGGAGCACCATCAGCGGTGCGTCGGCCAGAGTCCTTCGCCACAGCGCGAGCGTGGTTCCCAGGGCGTGCAGCCAGAACCAGATCGCGCCGCGATGCCACCGTTCTTCGGTCAGGTCGCCGGCAATCGCCGCTGCGCAGTCAGGTGAGGTGAACAGGGACAGCAGTCTCTCGGCTCGTGCGGTGTCACACATTCGCACCTCGCGACAGGTCAAGTCCGTCGAGCAACCGTTCGTATGCCTGCACGGCCCGGGTGAGGGCCCGCATACCGGCTGCAGTCACGGAGACGTACCGTTTTGCACGACCGCCTCGCTGCGGCGTGGGATCGCCCATTCGTGACGTGATGAGGCCTTTGGCCTCGAGTCGCTCGAATGCCGTGTACAACGCACCCGGCGCGATGGTCCGTCCTGCGCGGTCGGCAAGCTCGGCGCGAACGGTGACGCCGTACGCCTCGTCGCCGAGCCTGAGGATCGCCAGAAGCACGAGCTGTTCGAAGTCACCGAGATTCACCACAGGAGCCATTTATACTGCATTGTAGTTAAATGCGACGGCCTGTCAATCTAACGCGATGACCGTCGGAGTCTACGGTGAAGTCACCAAACGTGTACGCCGTGCGTGACTATCTCTGTATGCGCTTCTATGGAGGCGGCCGGTGATGCCTCGCTCCATCGCAAGTTGTGTCCTGACCGCGTGGTTCGCGACATAATTCCCGGGCGGGGCATCCCGCCTGGCGGCGTTGCTGTCCCTCAAATACGGCCAGTATTCTCGGTCGTCGCGCCTGGCCAGCCGGGCGCCGCGCTCCGGGACTTATGCCACGATCCACGCGGTCAGGACACTAGAGTTCGTTGAATACGCGCCGCCGTTGTTAAACGGAACCCGCCCTCGCTTTAACATGGCGCTATCTCTGCGGGTACCCTGCAGCGCGGTTGCGTTCGGGAATCTCCAGCAGCGGCGTGCGCGCCCTTGTGCCATTCGAGGGCTTTCAGAACCCTTCGTGGCCCCAGCGGCTACACTCGCGTCGTCTCGCGCCCGGCGGTCCGCGCCCAGCCTTCCGTGGCCGCCCTGGCGCCCGCGAGTCCCTCGATCCCGAACACAAGGGGATAGAGCTCCTCGTAGTACCAGAGGCGCGCGAAGTACAGACCAACGGGCGCAGCCGACATGTTATGGTCGGACGTAGCGGCGATCAGCCAGCGCGCCGCGTTCGTCGTTGCCGCGAATAGCCGTCGCTCGTCGCCATCCCCCTGCGAGCGCCCGAGCGCCGCCAGCGCGACGCCGGTTTCCTCAATCGATGCGGCGACGCCGCGGTCACCGCCCCAGCCACCGTCGGCATTCTGTGCGCCGAGCAGCCATTCGACCCCTTTTCGACGACAATGCGCGGCGCGGGCGTCGTCTCGCACCAGGGGTGTTTGGAGGCCGAGCAGCGTGCGAGACGTACCATAGACAGGGCTGTTCTCGTCAGGCGCGTGCTCGTTGCCAAACCACAGCGGGATCCAACTCCCGTCGGCCTGCTGGCTCGCGGCGAGATACGCGATCGCCCGATCGGTGGCGTGACGCAGCCGCTCCTGGAGTGCGGGGTCCACATGCGCGTGCCAGCCGCTCCACGCCTGCAGCGCGTGAGCCGTGATCTCGGGTGTGCTGCGGTCGAAGGGCAGCGTGCCCCACCCGCGGCAAAACGTCGGGATGCCGCCATCCCGATTCTGCAGTCCGAGGAGCCAGCGCGCGCCAGCCGTCGCCGCGGCGATGGTGTCGCGATCGGGCGTGCCCGACTTCCGCAACGCGACGAGTGCCCCGGAAGTGTCGTCGGCATCCGGCACGCCGCCGCTGAGCGGCGTCCACGCCCACGCCCCTGGGGCCGCGTGCGTGAACGGATGCTCGCGCGTGCTCTGCTGATCGAGGAGCCATCGTCGAATGGCTGGCGCGTCGTCGCCGGGCAATGCGCCCGCGTCCGCGAGGGCGCCAACCGACAACGTGGTCGTCCACGTCGCCAGGTTCGTGTCGATCGGCCAGCTGCCATCCTCGCGCATCGATTCCCCGAGAAACCGCACGCCGCTCTCGACCACCGGGCTGCTGGCGTGCCGCATGCCGGCAAGGCTCATGACGACGAAGCTCGTGAGCGGCGTGGCCTCGAGATAGCCGCCGCTCTCCGGCTGTATCTCGTGCAGCACCGCGTGTGTTCGTCTGTGAACGCTGTTTCTGAGCATGCGCGCCAGGGGATTCCGCGACGGCGCAAAGTGGTGCCGGACGTGCCCGATCGCGATGAGGGCCGGCAGCGCGTAGCTCACCACCGGCAACTGCAGGTACTGAAACCAGGCGTGTGGCAGGGCGGCGAGCTCGAACGGGAGCTGCGGCACCGAGCGCCAGGCTCCATCGTCGTCGCCGAGCCTGCCGGTCAGTGCCAGCACGGTGAGGATAGGCGCCGAGAAGGTCTGGTCCTTGCCGTAGCGGCGAAGGATGGCGGAGCGCAGCGCGTCGGGCGTGACGTCGCCCGCGGCATCACGCAGCCATGCGGCTGATCTGATGACGGCCGTCGCCGCCTCACTGTCGCGCGTCGCGAGGTTCGACAACGTCGCCCAGACGATCGCTGTGGTGCTGATGTTGCTGCGGCTGCGAACGGTGTCACCCCAGCCGCCGTCCGCATTCTGATGGCGAACGAGCCAGCTCGTCCCGGCAGTCACGAATGGTGAAAGGCCTTCGCTGCCGGCGCAGCCGTTTCGTCGCGCGGTGTCGAGCGCGAGAACGGCGGTACCCGTCGACAGCGCGCTGCTTGCCAGATGGCCGTCCCAATGATCGGGGGCGGCACGACGCGCGAGCAGGCGGCGAGTGAGCGAGTCGAGCGCTCGATCGAGCTCTGAAACGTCCACCGTCACGATCGGTCGAGGCTCAGGTGGCCAAGCGCCAGGAGCGCGTAGTAGGTGTACTCGCAGTCCACCGTATCGTCGGCCCACGTGCCGAAGAATCCGCCACGGTTCGTCCACAGCGAATCCACGAAATCGAGGCACGGCTCGCGCAATCCGGCCATCGGCAGGTGCAGCGACGACATGGCATGGAGCGCCGTCGCGGTGGACAGCAGATCCGGGACGGGCGTCGCCGCGGACGCGAAGAACCCTCCGCGCGCGTGGCACCGGTCGAGCAGCCACATGCCCGCATCGCGGTCGGGCGGCGCCTCGAGGTGTCGCATGACGATGACGGCGGCCGCAGTGGCCGGCGTCACGCCTGATGGCAGACCGGGGTGATTGCCGTAGCTGCCGTCCGCCGCGCGGACGCCGCGGAGCGATCCCAGCACACGGTCCGCGTCGGGCAGCGGGCGTTCGAAGTCGTGATACGCGCCGAGCGCGAGAAACGCGCCGTAGGCCGTGCCGGTTGCCGAGCGCTGCGACGTGGCGTAACCGCCGTCGTCGCTGCGATACTCCTCGAGGCGGTCGAGCAGACGATCGATGACAGCGGACGCGGGCAACCGTCGCAGCGTCGCCCACGCGCGCGCGAGGCACGCCAGGTGCACGAAGTCGAGGCCGGCCCCGTCGCCGAAGCCTGCCAGATAGCGCGTCACCGTATCGGTCGGCGGTTCTTCCTGAAGAGCGACGAGCGCGTCGAGACCGAAGACCGTGTAGTACAGGTCGCTCGTTCCCGAGCGGTCGCGAAATCCACCGTCCGGGTTCACCTGCCCGCGCAGGAAGCCGGCAACCAGATCGCGCGACTCACCGAGCTGCGTGGGTGCCAGCCTGGCGACCTGCAGCATCTCGAGTCTCAAACTCACTGCACCAACCCTTGATTTCGACGCGAAAGACCTTGCCGACGACCCGGCGGAGGAGCCCCTTGAGACTGGCGTTCTGCAACGCCGGGAGCGTCCGAATGGCCTGGTCTTTGTACGCCTCGAGGAGCGCGCGTGTCCGATCTTCGACGCCAAACTCACCGAGCAGGGCGCGATATGCCTGGCGTTCGGCTTCGCTCGATCTCGCGCCGCGCCACGCCGCCATCACCCGTTCGCGGCCGGACGCTTTGGCCTTGTCGCAGGCGAGCGCGAGGAGCAGCGACGGCGCGCTGAATCCGCAGTCATCAGCGGTTCCCGCGTCCGAGAGATCTTCGAGATCGTCGCGGATCTGATAGGCGATCCCCAGCGCCTCGCTGTAGTCGCGCAGGACCTGCTGTGTCTCGGGGCCCGCGCCGGCGAGCGCCGCGCCGATGCCGAGCGCGACCTGGAACGCCGGCGACGTCTTGCGCCGAAAGATGTCGATCGCGTGATCGGCGGTGAGCGCGACCGGTTGCTGCATCCACGACAGCTCCGCGCCCTGGCCGATGCACAGCTCGCGGTGCCCGGCGGACGCGATCCGGATGATCTCGGCGCAGACCTGCGCCGGGGCCCCACAGCCGGCCAGCAACCGGTAGCCGTCGCCGAGCAGCAGGTCGCCGACGTTCAGGGCCACCGGCACGCCGTGCGCGACGTGCAGCGTCTCCCGGCCGTAGCGCCGGGAGTCGGCATCCTCGATGTCGTCGTGAACGAGTGAGGCCTTGTGGAAACACTCGACGGCGACCGCCGCCTTCCGGAGCGATTCCGGCAGCGGTCGATCGGGATCCTCCTGCAACGCCTTGAAGGCGCACGCCGTCAGAAACGGCCGCCACCGCTTGCCGTCCGCCGCGAGCCATTCCCTGGCGATGCGATCCGCGTCACCCTCGGCTGGTCCAAGCAACGAGTCGAGGGCCGCCGGCGCGAACCACGTCTCCACTTCGGTCCGCAGGGCATCGAGGTCGAGCCGGCGCGTGCGGTCGTCGCTCGTGAGGTGCACGACGCTCCAGACCCAGTCGATGTCGACCGCCGTGTCCTTGCAGTCGTCCTGAAGAAGCGGGATGGCGATGCCGGGAATCGCCGCGGCTTCCATGTGTGGAAAGGCGCGCTCGAGGACCGACAGGCAGCTGACCCCGACGATCGCGTCGATCTTGCCCGATTGAATCAGCGCCATGACCAGCGCCGAGCCTTCGGCGACGAGGACGGCATAGCCGAGGCGCTCCGCTTCCTCCTGCAGGTCCTGAATCGTGCACAGGCCGCACTGCTTGCAGAGCAGCCCGAACTCGTCGAACGGCGCCGGGCACTTGTCTTCGACGCGCAGGCACTTGGGCAGGAGGAGCAGCCGGCGGTCGAACGGTACCGTCGCCAGATGTTCGGACCAGACTTCGTTGTTGATCAGGATCCCGACATAGTCGCGGTACTCGGGGCTGACGCCACCGAGCTCGACGACGGTGTCCGCCTGGAGCCGCAGCTCGTCGAGGACGAACGGCGGGACGAGCGAGTCACGTCGCGCGTCCACATAGCGGACCACGAGATCGCGCAACTGTTCGCGCTCGGGAAGGGTCTGCGGAATGTTGGCTTGCGGCGGCCGCTGGGGCATCGCCGGCATGATCCGCAGGGGCTTCTTCAACGTGTTCAGGCTCATGAGGCAGAGTCTCGTCTACGAATACGCACCAAAACCGAAGAACCAGTGTTTCTTGGCGAAGCGGTACATCCAGTGCTCCTCGGGAATCTCGTCGCCGGGCTGGTGCTGGCTTCGCCTGGGCGTCATGGCCTCGAATTCCGCCATCGCCGTACCGCGTTGGGTCGAGTCCCTTGCGCCGTGCTTCAGCACGAGATCACGGACGATGTCGGGACGCTCGAGCACGATGCAACCCTGCGTCGCCTCCGCGGCGGCTTCGCGGAAGTCGCGGAGGAAGGCCGACTTCGTCATCGCATCGTAGATCGAGGCGTTGTCGCGGATGGTCTCGGTCGCGAACTGAATGACAGGGCAGGGCTCGATGTGTCCCCCGGGCCCGATGTGATGGCTGACGCCCGTCGCCATCGGGCAGAGCGCCTCGCCGCGATCGTCCCAGTACGCGTCGACAATCGCGATTGGCAGCCGCGCCCTCATCTGCACGATGAAACGGCGGACGGCCAGTACCTGTTCGGGCCGCAGTGCCAGCTCGGTGTTCGGCTTCGGTCCCACGACTCTGTAGGTGTGGAACCACACGTAGTGGACGCCCATCGCGATCAGCCGCCGCAGCCACGCTTCGGAGACGAGCTCGATGTTCGTCTGGCACACGCTCGTGGCCACGCCGATCAACAACCCGTGGCGACGGCAGGCCTCCAGACCGTTGAGCGTTTTGGTCAGGACCTGGGCGCGGCCCCGACGCTCGTCGCTGACGATCTCAGAGCCCTCGATGCTGAGGAGCGGCGTGACGTTGCCGAGGCGCGCCAGCTCACGCGCGATCTCGTCGGTGATCAGCTGGCCGTTCGTGAACACCTGGAAGTAGCAGTCGGGATGCGCCGCGAACAGATCGAGCAGTTGCGGGTGAAGAAAGGGCTCACCACCCAGAATCCCGAAGTAAGCGTTCCCGTGCGCCTTGGCGTCGTTGATGATCCGGTTCAGCTCGTCGAGCGACATCTTCTGCGAGGGGGCGGCGACATCCACCCAGCACCCCTGGCAGCGCAGCTGACAGCTCGAGATGATCGAGATGAAGAGGAACGGCGGGAAGTTCTCCCCGCGCCGCCGCCGGCGCTTGTGGAGCTCGACCGAGCGCACGCCCTTGACGCCGAAGTTGTAGACGAATTTCGCCACGACCTTGGGCCTGGCTTCGGTGAGCACGCGCTTGGTCAGGGTGAACAGCATGCTCAGACGTCCGTTTTCGCGGGTGGCGGCTGGGTCGCGGCCTGTGCCCGCAGGCGCGCCGCTTCGGCCTTGGCCATGATCTCGTCCGGCGACGGGAGGGCCGCGAGGACCTCGGCAGGAATGTCGAGATCGCGTTTGAGCGCTATCAGGCAGTTCTGCCGTTCCTTGAGGGCGCGGTCGTCGTCCCGCTCCTTGGAGAAGCGCGACTTCGCCTTGACACTGCGGTCACGCAACATCGAGTAGATATCGCCACCGAGCAGCGCCGAGATATCGACCTTCATCGCTTCGCGCCGCACGTCGTCTGATGTGACCTCTTCGCCGTTGATCGGCCCGTGCCGGTACTTCGGAAACATGATCGCCACTTCCGGACAGACGCGCGAGCAGGCCGGACAGTCGGTTTTGCAGTTGCTCTGGTTCTGGACCTGGATCTTCTTGTCTTCCGAAACGCCGTAGACGTCGAAGAGGCAGAAGCTCAGGCACTGCATGCAATTGGTGCAGCGGGAGTAGTCGATGACCGGGAACCACGGCTTCCATGGTTTGGCGCCGGTCGAGCCCGTATCGGCGCTGCCCAACGTCGCGGCCAGCGTCTCGGTGTCGGCGGCATCCGTGGACTCGGGCGAGATTCCCTCGTCGTGCCGGCACGACACTTCCACCCCCCGCTCGAGGAGGAGACGTGTCAGCGCGGCGCGCTCGGTGGCGCTCATGCCGCCCGCACCAGCGCGGAGGACGACCTGCTCGCGGCTCGAGGGTACGAGGTTCACTGAGACACTCCCGACGCAGGCAACCCGGCTTCGTCACCCGGACTCAGCAAACCATCCATCACCGCATCCGCTGTCTCAACCCGCATGTTCCATACGCGTACTGACTCCGCCGGCAACGCCGCGCCGGCGGACGCGAACAGCCATCGCACCGCACGCGGGTAGCAGGCGGCGATCCGCAGCGGCTCGCCGTCGAGCGCCGCGACCTCTCGGAGACGCGCATCGCCACGCGCGGCCATCTCACACAGGTCGGGTACGGCGTCGAACTCGACATTCGCTTCGGACAGGGCGCTCAACACGGCGGTCTTGACCTCCGGCGGTACCACCTTGGCGTACGCGCAGTGGCAGTAAAGAATCTTCGGGATGCCACTGCTCACGGCGTCGCCATCCGGTGTGTGGGCTCGGGCCGGCCGGGCCGGAAATGCTCGACGTGCTCGACCGTTGTCCCCACGCCCATCTCCTGCGCGGCGCGGTCCAGGCCCGCCAGCGCGAGCGCCTTGAGCTCGTCGGGATCACCTTCCGCCCGGAGGTTGACGATCAGGTCGCCGCCGATCAGGTCGTCGGCGAGACGATGGACGGATTCCGATCGACTGTCGGTCCGCACGAGATTCAGGACCGCGAGGTCGTTGCCGGTGTCCGGCGACAGCGTCATCTTGAAATGCGCAATCTCGATTCCCCGATTCGCCAGGCGTTTCTGGACGTCGTCGGCGAGCCGCTGCAGGAACCGGTTGCCGTCGAAGGGCGTCGACGCCGACAGCGCGCACGTGGCGTTCACCCATCCGAGGAGGGCCTCGCCGTCCGCGTAGAGGTCGTAGTCAACCTCCATCGCCGGACGCGAGTCGAGTGTGCCTGACAGCCGTGCGAACCAGTCGTCCAGGTTCGCGCCCGTTCGGGCGCTGACTGTGACGATCTCCGCCTGCTCGAACCGGGCTTTCAGCGCGCGTTCCAGCGCGTCGCGCTGCGCGTCAGCCAGCAGGTCGCTCTTGTTGATGACGATGAGGTCAGCTTCTTCGAGCTGTTTCTCGTAGACGTACTGGACCTTCGGCGAGAAGGTGCGGCCGGATTCGAGGCCGAGAATGCGCGCGGCCCTGGTCGGATCGACGAGCACGCTGAGAGGCGCCACGCGGTAGCCATCGCCGTAGAGACGTCGCAACGGGTATTGGACCGTGGCCCGAAGGTCGGTGCAGCTGCCAACCGGTTCGGCCAGGAATACGTCCGGCTGCGCGTCGCGCGTCAGGCGATCGGCGGCATCGGTCAGCGAATTGAAGCGGCAGCAGAAGCAACCGCCGGTGATCTCTTCGACCGGATAACCCTGGGCGTTGACCATGGACGTGTCCACGAGCCCCTGGCTCTGATCGTTCGTAATGAGCCCGACGCGGCGGCCCTGGGCTGTGAAGTGTTCCGCCAGTCGCAGGAGCGCCGTGGTCTTGCCCGCTCCGAGGAACCCGCCCACCATGACGTAATCTGCACTCATCTCAATCCTCGGCAGAATCATCGGTGCCGGCGTGGCGGCCGGCCAGCATCGTGTCGATCGTCGCGTCGAGAATGGCGACGTACCCGTGAACATCCACGGTCTCCGGTCCCATTTCACCCTGAAGTCTATACAACCAGCCCTCGCCATAGGGATCAGATTCGGCAAGCGTGACGTCCTGCCGCAGCGATGTCCCCTCCGCGAGGAAGCGGCCCGACCCCGCGGCGAAGACGCTCGTCACAGCTTTCAGCCCTTCGATAGAGCCGATCTCATCACCCAGACCGATGTCCGTCCCGGGCGTGACGCTGAACTCGAACTCGACGATATCTCCGAGCATGCGCGTGGCGAATCTCGTGAAGCCGACGCACCACACGCCGGCCGATTCTTCGCGCAGCCAGTAGTGCGCGACCGAGTAGCGCCGGTCGCGCGGCAGGTGGGTCGTGAACCGCGAGCGGCGGTAGTAGATACTCTGGTCGCGCGGAATGCTCATGAGGTCTCGACCCGTTGCTCGTCGCGATATGGCTCGGCCGCGGCTACGACGGCGCCCCAATCGGGCTGTGGCGAGTCCGCACCCCACGAGAAGCGGAGTGCCCCGTTCATTCGCCACGCCGGCAGTCCCATGGCGCTCAAGACGTGGCTGCAGAGGTAACTCTGCGTCGTGCACGCCGCGCCGTTCGAAATCGCCACCAGCCCGCTCCAGGCATCGATGGCAGCCTCGGCGACCAGACCCGGGAACGACAGGTTGAGAATGTGCGGGACCGCGCGGGCCACGTCACCGTTGACGACGGGCTCGAGTGGCGCCAATCCCCGCAGCAGTGACTCGCGAAAGGCCAGGCACCGGGCAGCGCGGGTGTCGGCCTCGCTGGCGGCGAGTTCGGCCGCCAGACCGAATCCGGCGACGAGCGGGACCGGCATCGTGCCGGGCCGCAGCCCCCGTTCCTGCCCGCCGCCGAACATCAGCGGCTCCAACGGCGGTCGTCGATCATTGCGGCGGCGCATCACCAGTGCGCCAACGCCCTTGGGCCCGTTGATCTTGTGGGCGCTTGCGCTGATGAGATCGATGCGAGGATGGCGCAGCGCCCGCAGCTCCCGGCCGAAGCTCTGCGCGGCATCGACGTGCAGGTACACATTTATACCTTCGAGCGCGTCCGCGACCGCCGCCACTGGCTGCATGACGCCGGTCTCGTTGTTGACGTGCATCACGCTGATGAGCAGCGTCTCCGGTCGAACGGCGGCGAGGATGGCATCGGGAGCCACCGCACCATCGCGGCCCGGAGGCACGCGTGTGATGTCGAACCCGCGTCGTTCCAGGGCGGCCAGCGGCTCGAGCACCGCGTGATGCTCGATGGCCGTCGATATGATGTGCTTACGGTTTCCGGCCGACGCGGCCAGTCCAAGGATTGCCAGGTTGTTGCTTTCGGTGGCTCCGCTCGTGAACACGACATCGCCGCGGCCGGCTGACACGACTGCCGCAACCCGATCGCGTGCCTGCTCGACCGCCGTTCGGGCGCGGAGCCCCCATTCGTGCGTACGGCTGCCCGCGTTGCCGAAGTCCTCGTCGAAGTATCGGAGCATCTCGACACGCACCCTGGGATCGAGCGGCGTCGTCGCGGCGTGGTCGAGATAGATGGGCATCGCCAGCTTCATCATGGATCAGGGCGGCGCAGAAACCGATCTCACTCCCGAGGAGCACCTCGCCCGCGAGCTGGATCTCTTCCAGTCCGTCGAGGCCGGAGCAGGCGCCGAGTGTATCCGCCTCTGGGAAACCGCCAGGCCCGTCGTCGTCGTCGGCCGGAGCACGACGATTTCCGATCACGTCAATCTCGACACGTGCCGCGCCGACGGTGTGGACGTGTTGCGCCGCTCCTCGGGCGGTGGCGCCGTCGTCCTGGGCCCCGGGTGCCTGAACTACGCTATCGCGGTCTCGCTTGTTTCGCGCCCGGAGCTAGCGGACGTAGCCGGCAGCTTCTGTGCAATTTTGGGACAGGTCGCGGCTTCGCTGGGTGTAGCAGGCGTTGCAATTGCTGGACACGCCGATCTGTCGTTGCAGGGCCGCAAAGTATCGGGGAACGCGCAGCGCAGAGGCCGCCACGCGCTCCTGCACCACGGAACGTTGCTGTACGACTTCGATCCCCGCTGCGCGGTTCGCTACCTGAAGGAGCCTGCGCGCCGGCCCGCATACCGCGCAGAGCGAACCCATGCGGAGTTTCTCGGGAACCTGCCGTTGTCGGTCCAGCTGATTCGAGCGCGGCTGGCGGTGGGTCTAGTGGACGGGCTACGAGGTTGCGCCGGGACGGGACATATGCATAAGGGCGCAGATGTTCTTTCACAGACACCGCCCCTGCCATAAGGCATTTGCCCGTCGTGCTGCCTGCCTCCAGTCTGCTGTCGTCGTGAGCAGTCTTGCCGTGATGTGTGTCATGGGGCCGGCGCGCGCCGGCGCGCAAGAGCCATCAGTACCGCCAGCGCAGGCGGCACCTCCCCAGGACGATACCGTACGCTTCCGTTTGCCCACCGTGACCGTCGCGGCGCAGAAAGAGGCCGAGGACAAGCAGAAGATCCCGGTCAGCGTGACGGCCGTGTCGGCAGACACGATCGAGAACGCCGACATCCATGTCGTCAGCGAGGCGGCGATCTTCGCGCCCAACACCTTTTTTACGGAGTGGTCGGCGCGCAAGTTGAGCAATGCGCGGTTTCGCGGCATCAGCTCCAGCCCGAACAATCCAGGCATCACCACGTTCATTGACGGCGTCCCACAGTTGAGCGCGAACTCCTCGTCGAGAACACCACCGGCCCGCTGGCACGCCGCGCCAGGATCGTCGTGCCCAGGACGTCGCGATTGGCGAAACCCTCGAAGTCGCGAGCCGCGTGAAACGGGTTCGCCCGAAGCGCCGCGACGTCATTGAGTGAGTAGTCGCCGTCACGCGCTCGCTCGCCGGAAACCACGACCCGTCCCTCCCAGGCTCTGTTGGGGATCCACAGCAACTGCGCTTTCCCCGTGAACGCGGACCGACTGTCGATGTCGCTTCCGGTCACGTCGTTCACCGTGAACCCCTCGCGGTCGACCTGCGCGAACGACACGCCGAGGCTCATCTTGTCCTTGACCACCGGGCCCGACGCGCCGCCCCGAACCGCGGACGCGCCGTGGTTGCCGAAAGGCGCTGACAGCGTGCCGGTCCACTTCGACACCGACGGCCGCGCGCTCGAGATGTTGACGAGCCCGCCCAGCGTGTTCCGGCCGAACAGCGCGCTTTGCGGGCCGCGCACGAACTCAATCTGACCGACGTCGAGCAATTCGACGCTCGTGACGGATCTGGACTACACGCCCCGGTCGGCCGGTGCGCGGGTGGATTTCGAAGACTCGAGACCGCCCGGCTCCACGAGGAGCTGGTGAGCAAGCGGCTGATGGATCAGGAGCTCCTGTTCGCGGCCACGATTCAACAGCGGCTGCTGCCCGCAGGAGACGTCCGCATCCCCGGCTACGACGTGGCGGGTGCGATGCGGCCGAGCCGAAGCGTGGGTGGCGACTACTTCGACATCATCCCGGAGGGCGATCGCGCGATCCTCGTGGTGGCCGACGTCGCCGGCAAGGGTCTCCCGGCTGCGCTCCTCGTCTCCACCCTGCATGCCGCGCTGCACGCCTATCTGCAGGCCCGGCCTGACGTTCGAGATCCTCCTGCAGAAACGCAACGCCCTGCTCGAGCGTGATCGCCGCGTGATCGGCGAAGGCGGCGAGGAACCGTTCGTCCTCGGCGTCGAACGCGCCGTGCCGCCGATCGATGATCTGGATCACGCCGACAATGACCCCCTGCCGGTTCCGCATCGGCATGCACAGCATGTTTCGCGATCCCAGGCCCGCATGCGGATCGAACGGCGAGAAGAAGCGGGGATCGGCGCGGACGTCCCTGACATTGATCGTCTCCCCCGTCTGGGCCACCTGCCCGGCGATGCCGACGCCCATGCCCACACGGATCTCGATCGCGTCGTCGTCGTCACCTTTCACGACCCTCGACCATAGCTCGCCCCGCTCACGGTCGAAGAGATAAATCGTGCCCCGTGTCGCCTCGAGGTTGCGGACGGCGAGGTCGAGGATCAGGGCCAGCAGGCTGCGGAAGTCGAGCGTGGAATTGAGCATCTTGGAGGCTTCGAGGATCGCCTCCAGGCGGTGGATCTTCCGCTGCTGCTCGCCGGTGTCGAACGTGTCGGCCATCGATAGCTTGCATTCTCGGCGATCCGGTGACGAGAATAAAGGACGATGGCCAGCCCGGCGGACGATCGTTTCATGCTCCAGATTCGCAACCGGGTGCGGGCGCCGCGCGAAGAAGTCTTTCGCCGCTGGTGCAGTCCCGAGGGCATGCGGCGCTGGCTGGTGCCGCGCGAGCGGGAAGACGCGCGGTGCGACATGGACGTGCGTGTCGGCGGGCAGTACCGCATCGACATGCTGAGCGAGGGAGAGCTCGATCCGCACACGGGTGAGTATCAGAGGATCGAGCCGCCGGAGCTTCTCGAGTTCACCTGGATCTCCGCCGCCACGAAGTATCAGGCGTCGCTCGTCACAGTGGAGCTGCTCGACCGAGGGAGCGAGACGGAGGTCGTCCTGACCCACAGCCGCCTGCCCGATCAGCCTGCCGTAGAAGCGCATCAGGCAGGGTGGACCGCGCTCATGAGTCACTTCTCGGAGGCCAGCTTCGAGCACCTCGACACGCTGCTGGATGAACTGAAGGCGCGAGGCAACAAACCCCATTGAGCGTTTCCGTATCGTGAACCGTGCTCGCTCAGCTCGAGTGCCAACCCGGCGGTTGTCACAATGGGGAGGCTTCATGCGCGCCGCGCAGCTCCTGAAGTCGGACGGCAGCTTTGCCGGTCTCGCCGGCGTGGCGCCATATCCTGAGGTCAATGATTTTCTCGCAGCGGACTTCGGCGCGCGCCAGACGGGTGGGTCCTGATTTCCGCGGGGAGCATCCGCATGACAGATCGTGAACAGCGGCTCTCGACATCCGTCCTCGTCATCGGGACGGGAGGGTCGGGTCTGCGCGCGGCTATCGAGCTCGCTGAGCGTGGAATGGACGTACTCGCGGTGGGCAAGCGTCCCAGGGCAGACGCCCATACGTCCCTCGCCGCAGGCGGCATCAACGCCGCGCTCGCGACCATTGATCCTGAGGACACCTGGCAGCAGCACGCAGCCGATACACTCAAGGAAAGCTACCTGCTTGCGAATCCGATCACGGTTCAGATCGTGACCGAAGGCGCCGCTCGAGGCATCGAGGACCTCGAGCGCTACGGCATGCAGTTCGCGCGAGAGCCGGACGGACGGATCTCTCAGCGGTTCTTCGGCGCGCACACATTCCGCCGCACGGCGTTCGCCGGGGACTACACGGGGCTCGAGATTCAGCGCGCGCTGGTCCACCGCGCCGCGCAGCTTCAGATCCCTGTCCTCGACACCCTTTACATCACCAGGCTCCTCGTCCGCGACCACGTCGTCTTCGGCGCGTACGGCTTCGATCTGGAGGACGGCACCCGCTACGTCATCCACGCGGACGCGGTCATTCTCGCGGCCGGCGGCCACACCCGGATCTGGCGCCACACCTCGTCGCGGCGCGACGAGAACACCGGCGACGCATTTCGTCTCGCGGTGGAGGCAGGTGGCCGGATCCGCGATCCGGAGCTCGTGCAGTTCCATCCGTCCGGGCTGATCGAGCCGGAGAACGCTGCCGGCACGCTCGTGTCCGAGGCGGCCCGTGGAGAAGGAGGGATCCTTCGCAATGGTCTCGGCGAGCGGTTCATGTCGCGCTATGACGCCGAGAGAATGGAGCTCTCGACCCGCGACCGCGTGGCCCTCGCGTGCTACACCGAGATCAAAGAGGGACGCGGCACCGCGAACGGAGGCGTGTGGCTCGATGTCTCGCACCTGCCGCGGCAGACGATCATGCGGCGCCTGCCCCGCGTCTATCAGACGCTCCTGGACCTGCAGATGCTCGACATCACCACGACGCCGATCGAGGTCGCACCGACCGCGCACTACTCGATGGGCGGCGTCTGGGTGCACCCCGAGGATCACGGCACGGGCGTGGAGGGCCTCTACGCGATCGGCGAGGCGTCGAGCGGCCTGCACGGCGCGAATCGCCTCGGCGGGAACTCCCTCAGTGAACTGCTCGTGTTCGGGCGGATCGTGGGGGAAGCTGCTGCCGCGTACTCAACACGGCTCGCCGCCCAGCAGCGGTCCGCGACCGCGCTGGCGGAGGCACGCGGCGAGATCGACCAGATACTTGCCGCTCAGGGTCAGGAAAATGTTCGGCCCCTGCAGCGCGCGATCCGGGACACGATGACGGAGCATGCCGGCGTCGTGCGCGAGGAGAGCGGGCTCCTCGCCGGGCTTGCTGAACTCGACTCGATCGAGACCCGGATCGCCAGCGTCAGCGTGCATCCCGACATCGCCGGCTTCCACGATCTCGCGCATGCGTTCGACCTGAAGGCCTCGGCTCTCGCCGCACGCGCAACGCTCGAGGCCGCCCTCGAGCGCCGGGAGACGCGCGGCTGCCATAACCGATCCGACTATCCGCAACTCGATGAGTCGCTCCAGGTCAACTTCGTCTGGTCCGGTCCCGGTCGTCTCGAGCGCGAGGTGATTCCGCCGATCCCGGACGAGATCGCGGCACTCATGCGCGATGTGTCCACGGCCGGCAAGCTGGTCGAATAGGTCACTGCAAGCAAGCTCGCGGCAGTCTCACCGCTTTCTACCGACCCTCGCTGAACACAGACATTCGCTGAGCCCTCCTCGGCCAGTCCGACTCCCTCGTCAGGACCATGTCCGATCGATCGCGCGATCACCGTGTCACAACACCTGCTTGCGACCGGTCATACCGCGTACACGCAATCGGTTCGGTAACGACTGGCAATGTTCGGGAGGTTAGCTATGACGAAGCAATCGATGGTGTTGGCTCTGCTCTGTCTCACCGGCGGCACCCTGTCGGCTCAGCAGGCCGTCGTCACGCCGCTCATGTCCAGGGATTTGGCGGACAGTCCAGGGAAAGCACTGGAAGTGATCACGGTGGAGTATGCACCAGGAGGGACGGACCCGATCCACCGGCACAACGCACACGCCGCTGTCTATGTGCTGGAGGGGTCTATCGTCATGCAGGTCAAAGGCGGGCAGCAGGTAACGCTGACAAAGGGGCAAACCTTTTATGAAGGCCCTGACGATGTGCATGTCGTCGGGCGAAACGCGAGCGCTACAGAGAAAGCCAGATTCGTGGTGTTCTTCGTCAAGGCCAAGGGCGCGCCGATTCTCGTCCCTGCTGACTCTGCTGCGCAGCGCACTCAGGGAGGCGGAAGGTGATGATCGGCGCCATAGCGGACGTCATCATGATGCGCGTCACCGGTGAGAGCTGGATGGCGAAGGACACCGGGAGCCGGCCGCGGCCTTCACTCGATGAGGTATCCCGGCTCGCGTATCACCTCTTCGAGGCGCGTGGCCGGACGGACGGGCACGATGTGGCTGATTGGCTCCACGCAGAACAGGAACTCATGCGGCGCTAGGGTAAGCATGCGATATCGACGCTTGCTGCGGACGAAGGCTGAGAAGCGGACGGTTCTCGTCCCTGCGTGTATTATCGTGTGGCCTCCTTCCACATGCAGAAGCTTCTTGTCGCCAATCGATCGGAAATCGCCATCCGCTGTTTCAGAGCCGCCACCGAGCTCGGCCTGCGCACGGTCGCGGTCTACAGCTACGAGGACCGCTTCTCGCTGCACCGCTTCAAGGCCGACGAGGCGTTCCAGATCGGCCCGGTCAACGGCGGCGAGCCGGTCCGCTCGTACCTGAACATCGCCGGCATCATCGCGGTCGCCGTCAGAGCGGAGTCGACGCGATCCATCCCGGCTACGGTTTCCTGGCCGAGAACGCCGACTTCGCGCGGGCCGCCGAGGCCGAGGGCATCCGCTTCGTCGGCCCGACGCCGGAGCATCTCGAGATGTTCGGCGACAAGACGGCGGCGAAGCGGCTGGCGCAGAGCGCCGGCGTGCCGACGATTCCCGGCACCGAGCACGGCTCTGGATCCGTCCGCCAGCGACGCCGAACTCCGCGCCCGGCAGACGCATCGGCTACCCGCTGATCATCAAGGCCAGCTTCGGCGGCGGCGGCCGCGGGATGCGCGTCGTCACGCGGCCGGACGAGCTCGTCGGGAAGCTGGCCGAGGCGCAGCGCGAAGCGACGGCGGCGTTCGGACGCGGCGAGGTGTTTCTCGAGCGCTACATCCCGCGCGCGAAGCACATCGAAGTGCAGATCCTCGGCGACGCGCACGGCAATCTCGTCCACCTCTGGGAACGCGACTGCTCGGTCCAGCGCCGCCACCAGAAAGTCGTCGAGATCGCGCCGAGCATCACGCTGCCCGAGGCTCTCCGGCGCGACATCTGCGACGCGGCGGTTGCGCTCTGCAGGCCGGTCGGCTACCGCAACGCCGGCACGGTCGAGTTCCTGCGTCGACGTCGGATCGCGGCGAGTTCTTCTTCATCGAGGTGAACCCGCGCATCCAGGTCGAGCACACCGTCACGGAGATCGTCACCGGCATCGACCTCGTGAAGAGCCAGATCCTCGTCGCCGAGGGGCACAACCTGCACGAGCCGCCGCTGAACATTCCCGCGCAGGACGCGATCGACCGCCGCGGCGTCGCGATGCAGTGCCGCATCACGACCGAAGATCCGGATCAGCAATTCATCCCCGACTACGGCCGGATCACGACCTACCGCTCGCCCGGCGGGCTTCGCGATCCGGCTCGACGGCGGCAACGGCTTCGGCGGGCGCGGTCATCACGCCGTACTTCGACTCGCTGCTGGTGAAGCTCACGACCTGGGGCACGACGCTCGCCGAGGCGGTGCGGACGCTCCGACCGCGCGCTGCGCGAGTTCCGCATCCGCGGCGTGAAGACGAACATCCCGTTCCTCGTGAACCTGATCGCCCATCCGACGTTCGCGTCCGGCGACGCGACGACGACGTTCATCGACAACACGCCGGAGCTGTTCCAGATCCGCGCGCCGCGCGACCGGGCGACGAAGATCCTCGCCTACCTCGGCGACGTCATCGTCAACGGCCGGCCGGACGTGAAAGCAGCGCTACGACCCGGCGCGAGTCCTGCCCAGTCCCGTGGCCGCCGCCGACGGACGGGCTCAGCCGCCCACCGGCCGGGCATGCGGCAGCAGCTGCTCGAGCTCGGGCCCGAGAAGTTCGCGCAGTGGATCCGCGACGAGCAGCGGCTGCTGATCACCGACACGACGATGCGCGACGCGCACCAGTCGCTGCTCGCCACGCGCGTGCGCACCTACGACATGCTGGCCATCGCCGACACGATCGCCCACCGGCTGCCGAACCTGTTCAGCCTCGAGATGTGGGGCGGCGCGACGTTCGACACGTCGATGCGGTTCCTCCAGGAAGATCCCGTGGGATCGCCTGATCGAGCTGCGCCAGCGCATCCCGAACATCCTCTTCCAGATGCTGCTCCGCGCGAGCAACGCCGTCGGCTACACCAACTACCCCGACAACGTCGTCCGCGCCTTCATCAAGAGGAGCGCCGCAGACGGGATCGACGTCTTCCGCATCTTCGACTCGCTGAACTCGACCGAGAACATGCAGCGTCGCCGATCGAGGCCGTGCGCGACGACACGCACGCGATCTGCGAAGCCGCCATCTGCTACACCGGCGACATCCTCGATCCCGCCCGCACCAAATACTGCCTGGAGTACTACGTGCGCCTGGCCAAAGAACTGGTCGACGATGGGCACGCACGTCCTGGGCATCAAGGACATGGCCGGGCCTGTGCAAGCCGTACGCGGCGCATTCGCGCTGGTCAAGGCGCTGCGAGAGGAAGTCGGCGTGCCGATCCACTTCCACACGCACGACACCAGCGGCATCAACGCGGCGAGCGTGCTGCGCGCGGCCGACGCCGGCGTCGACATCGTCGATGCGGCCGTCGCCTCGATGAGCGGCATGACCAGCCAGCCGATCCTCAACTCGCTCGTCGCGGCGCTGCGGCACACGGAGCGCGACACCGGCCTCGATCTGCCGGCGCTCGACGAGAGCAGCCGGTACTGGGAGGCCGTCCGCGAGCTGTACTACCCGTTCGAAGAGGGGCTCAAGGCGCCGGAGTCCGACGTCTACCACCACGAGATGCCCGGCGGGCAGTACACCAACCTGCAAGCAGCAGGCCAAGAGCCTCGGGCTCGAGCGACCGCTGGCAGGAAGTCTGCGACGCCTACGCCGCCGCCAACCAGCTCTTCGGCGACATCGTCAAGGTGACGCCGTCGAGCAAGGTCGTCGGCGACCTGGCGCTGTTCATGGTGACCAACGGCCTGACGACGGACGAGGTCCTGAGCGCGCAGACGCCGCTGCACTTTCCGCAGAGCGTCGTCGAGATGATGCAGGGCATGCTCGGCCAGCCGGAGGGCGGCTGGCCGCGCGCAGTTTCAGGAGATCGTGCTTCGCTCCGCACACGCGCAGCCGATCGAGGGCCGGCCGGGTGCGTCGATGCCGCCGGCCGATTTCGCGGCGGCCGCCCGTGACCCTCCCGCCGCGGACCGGGCGACGCGCCGCGCGAGGAGGACGTGCTCTCGTACCTGCTGTATCCGCAGGTCTATGCCGATTTCGCGAAGCACTGGCAGCAGTACGACAACACATCGGTGATCCCGACCGTCGAATTTCTTCTACGGCCTGCAGGCCGGCGAGGAAGCCGCGATCGAGATCGAGCGGGGCAAGACGCTGATCGTCCGGTATTTCACGACCGGCGACACGCACGAGCGACGGCACGCGCACGGTCTTCTTCGAGCTGAACGGCCAGCCGCGCGAGGTCAACGTCGCCGATCGATCGGTCGAGGGAGTGGTCAAGCGAAGCTCGAAGGCGGACCCCGACAACGCGAACCACGTCGCCGCCCCGATGCCCGGGAAGGTGTCAACCGTCGCCGCGCGGAAAGGGCAGCCCGTCAGAGCGGGCGAGCGGCTGCTCTCGATCGAAGCGATGAAGATGGAAACCGCCGTCTACAGCCCGCGCGACACCGTCGTGACCGAGGTGCTCGTCGCGCCGGGCGCAACCGTGGAAGCGCGCGACCTGCTCGTCGTCCTCGAAGGATAGGATTGAGCTGCCGGATACCGGCAGGATACTCTAGCGGACAGGAACCCCTTGATGCCTTCATCGTTGCCCACGAACCCTGGCGGAGCCTCGACCGAGTTCTTCGATCCCCTTCAGAACGGCAACCTGCCGCCGATGCCCTACAGGGACATGCCCGAGCCACTGCCGCTCAGCAGGGTGCTCGGTCCCAGCGTCATCCTCGCGGGACTCGGCGTGGGCTCGGGCGAATACATCATCTGGCCGTTCATCGCGTCCACCGTCGGCCTCGGGTTTCTGTGGGCCGCTATCGTGAGCGTCACCATCCAGTACTTCCTGAACATGGAGATCGAACGCTACACGCTCGCGACGGGCGAGACGGCGGTCTCGGGCTTCGTTCGGTTCTGGAAGCCCTGGGGCGTGCTGTTCTGCGTGTTCACCATCCTGCCGAACATGTGGCCCGGATGGGCCACGAGCGGCGTGACGATCCTGACGTTCCTGATGGGCGGCGGGAACGTGACGTACATCACGATCGGCATCCTCATCGCCGCAGGCATCGCGCTCACCGCCTCGCCTGTCGTCTATCAAACGCTGGAACGGGCGCAATTCTTCAAGGTCGCGCTCACGCTGGTGTTTCTCGCCGTGGCGATCGTGGCCGCGATCGGGCCGTCGACCTGGGGCGACCTGTCATCAATCGTCACCGAGTTCGGTCAGCTCCCGGACAGGAACGTGGTGCCCATCTCACTCATCCTGAGCGGTCTGGTCTTCGCCGGCGCGGGGGGCGTGAACAACCTCGTGCAAAGCAACTGGATCCGCGACAAGGGATTCGGCATGGGAATCTACATCCCCCGCATCGTATCGCCCATTACTGGTGAAGAGGTGGCGGCGCCGGCGACGGGTTCGATGGTGCGTCAGGACGAAGCCAACATCCGGCGTTTCCACGGCTGGTGGGCGGTCGCGAACAAAGAGCAGCTCGTGTCGTTCTGGTTCATCTGCATCTTCTCGATCACCGTGTTCTCGACGCTCGCGTACTCGACCGTTCGCGGGCTCGGCCACAGCGCGAGCGCCAACCTCGCGTTCGTCCGGGCCGAAGGTGAGGCGCTCAAGCTGGTGGTCGGTCCGTGGTTCGGCACGTTCTACTGGGTCTTCGGCGCGCTGTCGCTCATCCTGGTGGCCCTCGGGGTGATCGACTACATCTCGCGCCTCGTCGCCGACGTCATCAAGACGGTGTATCTGCCGAAAAGTCAAACTTGGTCAGAAAGCCGAATTTACTTCCTGGTGGCCTGGAGCGCGATCGCCGCCGGCTCGGTGATCCTGCTCTCGGGGCTGAATCAGCCATTGCTGCTGTTGACGATTGCCGCGTGCCTCAACGGGATGGTGATGTTCGTCTATTCGATTCTGCTCATTCAGCTCAACCGGCGTGGCCTGCCGCCTGCGATCCGCGTGAAGGGACTGCGACTCGCGATGCTGGTAGTCGCGACGCTGTTTTACGGCTTCTTTTCGGGCTGGCTGGTGATCGTTCAGGTACAGAGCTATCTCGCGCAGAGCTGAGGTTTACCCGCCACAGCCGGGCACCGACTGCCGCAGGGCAGAATTGCCAGAATTCATTCAGCGACCACGGGCGATCACATCCGAACTGGCGGGTCACTGCTGCTGCGCTCGCGGCGAGGAGATCGCCCGTGCTGTCGCGACACTCGGCAGCGCAAGATTGCCCTCCTGGTAGAACACCGTGAGTGTCAGCGCGAGGATCTGCCACCGGCCGGCCCGTTCGACCAGCCGAACCGAGTAGTGGCCCGCGACCATCCAGGTGGCACCGGCCTCGGCGCCGGCGACATGGTGATAGGCGCGGACGTGTGCGTCGGCGCGGGCGGCGTCTCCGTAGCGATACGACGACCGGGCCGAGGAGGTGTTGCGTCGCGTCAAAGCCCGGGAGGAGGGCTCGCCAGCCGGCGATGAGATCCTCGGCTTTGACCTCGGCGGCGGGCTCGCCGTTCAGCGAGCGGTAATCGACAGTCACGCGATCGGCAAACGACTGTCGGACGGCGGGCCAGTCCAGTCGATCGATGGCGTGGAGCACAGGGCGGCCAACAGCGCGGGGTTCTTTCGCCGGGCGCTCGATGCGAGCAACTGGCCGCAGATCTATCCGCTTGGGTTTCTGCCGGTGATCGAGCCCACGGTCGCCGACGCGTCGGGCACCGCCGGCGTGCGCGGCGTGTCCCACAAGTGGACCTACGACGTCAGCGCACAGTACGGCCACAACAGCTTCGCCTTCACCATCGGCGACACGCTGAACGTGTCGCTCGGCCCCCTCGGTACCGCCCAACAAGCTGGAGTTCGACGCGGGCCCACTGGAGTTGAACCAGTTCATGGGCAATGCCGACGTGAGCCGCCCATTTGCCGTCCTCGGGTTGGCCGGTCCCGTCAACATGGCATTCGGCGCGGAGGCCCGCCGGGAGAATTACCGGATCCGGGCGGGCGAGCCGGAGTCGTACAGTGACGGAGGCGTGGCGAATCAGTTCGGCGGCCGCGCGGCCATCGGGGCGCAGGTGTTTCCCGGGTTCCGGCCGTCGAACGAGGTGGACGAGTCGCGCGCCAGCGTCGCAGGCTACGTTGACGTGGAGGGGAACGTCATCAAGTGGCTGTGCTTCGGCCTCGCCGGACGGGCGGAGCGCTACAGCGACTTCGGGAGCACGCTGAACGCCAAGCTCACGGCGCGTGTCCAGCCGGATCCACGCGTCGTCGTCAATCGCGGTCCTGCTCGCGCCGTTCGGAGCCAACAGCGCGAGGTTCTTCACCAATGCCATCGACACCAGGACCAGCGGCGTCGATGTGACGGCCAACTACAGGGTTGCGCTGGACCGAGCGGGCGACGTGCGTCTGCGCGCCGGTTACAACATCACCCGATCGACGATCGTCGGATCGGTGACCACGCCGGCGCAACTCGCCGGCTTCGAGTCGGTGCTGTTCGACCGCATCGAGCGGCGCCGGATCGAATGCGGTCAGCCGAAGGACAGCGTTCGGATCGGCGGCGACTGGCGCCGTAACCGGCTGGGCCTGAACCTCGACCTGGCGAGATACGGGGAATTCTGCAGCTTCACCCTGAACCCCGCAGACGATCAGGAGTACGCCGCGAGGTGGCTGACCGATCTCGAGGGATCGTACCGGACAGGCCACTACACGCTGGCCGCGGGAGTGCAGAATGTGTTCGACGTCTTCCCGGATCGAAATACCACGATCAACTCATTCAACGGTATCCAGACGTTCCCGAGCCACTCGCCAATTGGCATGAACGGCCGGACCCTCTATGCGCGAATCGGCTGGGTGTTCTGAACTGGACTGAGCCATGCATACAGGACGATCCGGGGTGCCCATGCCGTGCGCCTGCTGCGGTCAGCCGCACACCAGGTTCTATGGGTTCGACAATGCCGTCACTCCCGATATCTGTCCACGGTGCATGCAGTGCATGGTCAAGCTGGTCCTTCTGTTGGTGGCGCGACGAGACGCCTGAGGTGGTGCGCACGGTGCATGCTAAGATTCGCCCGCAACTGAAGGGTGCCAGGGCCCCCATGGCGCTGCATCAGCTTCATCGCCGCTATCGAACAGGGAATCGATCTGGAGGCCGGTCGACAGTTGTGGTTGAATCGGTAGAACCGGATGCCAGAGCCGCCCGCGAAGGAAGCCGTCCAGAACTACATCACACCGAGCGGCCTGCAGCGGCTCAGAGACGAGCTGCGGTTTCTGCTCACCAGGGAACGGCCCGCGGTGACACGGGTGGTCACGTGGGCGGCGGGAAACGGCGATCGCAGCGAAAACGCCGACTATCAGTACGGCAAGCGGCGGCTGCGCCAGATCGATGGACGGATTCGCTTTCTCACGAAACGGATCGACGCCGCACGCGTCGTGGACCCGGAAGCTCCGAGAGGGGGACGGGCGGCGACGCAGGTTTTCTTCGGAGCGACAGTGCGCTACGTCAACGCCGCCGGAACCGAGCGGGTGGTGAGCATCGTCGGTGCCGACGAGGTCGATCTGGATCGTCACCACATCAGCTGGTTGTCGCCGCTGGCGCGCGCGTTGATGAAGTCCGGACCAGGCGACCGTGTGGCGCTTCATGCGCCGGCCGGTACCGAGCACCTGCGGATTCTCGAGGTGCGTTATGAGTGCATCCCCGTAAAGGCATTCACCGAGCCACCTGGCGCCGAGGCGGCGCCCCAGGCTCCTCCGCACACCGCCGGCTGACGGTGAGAGTACCTCCGATCTCACGACCCGACGTCACAGGGAGCGTTCATCTTTCGGCGATACTGGCGCTGCTCTCGTTCGCGATGATGATCGTCTCTCTCGATCAGTACATCGTGGTGGTCGCGCTGCCGGATATCGCTCGCGACCTCGGATACTCACCGCAAACCCTGCAGTCGGTCGTCAGTGCCTACGCGATTGCATCGAGCGGCTTCCTGCTGCTCGGCGGACGTGCGTCCGATCTGCTTGGCCGACGCCGGGTGCTGCTGGTCGGCCTCTCTCTCTATTTGGTCGCGTCCCTCGGCGGCGGCCTGGCACAGCAGTGCCGCCGAGCAGTTGACCGCGCGCGCGGTTCAAGGACTGGGTGGAGCATTGGTCTTTCCCAGCACGCTGGCCTTGATCAACGTCATGTTTCGTGAAGGCGCCGAGCGCAATCGAGCCCTGGGCATCTGGGCGGGTGCGGGCGCGGCCGGCCTTGTGATTGGGGTGTTGCTGGGCGGGGCGCTCACGAGTGCGTTCGGCTGGCGCGCGGTGTTTTTCGTGAACGTGCCTCTGGCGGGCCTGGCCTTGATAGCGGCACCGATGCTGATTGAACGCGACGCGCCAGTCGACCGGAAGCGGGCGTTCGATCTACCAGGAGCGCTGACGGTGACGAGCTCTGTGACCCTGGTTGTCCTTGCGCTGGTTCAAGGGCCGGCCCTCGGATGGCGCTCGCCAGCCACGATCGGCATCCTGCTGACTGGTCTGTCGCTGGGCGCCCTCTTTGTCTGGATCGAGAAGCGGAGCCGCGACCCGCTTCTGCCGTTCGTGATGCTGCGGAATCCGTGGCTGACGCTCGGCCTGGTGACGGCCTTCCTGTTCATGGCGACGTTTGGTGCGCTTCTCTACTTCGTCTCAATCTACCTGCAGGACGTGCTCCGGTACAACGCACTCTGGACCGGCCTGGCCTTCCTGATACCGACGCTGGTTGTCGTGCTCTCGTCGGCACTGGCGGGTCGGGTTGCCACGAGATTCGGCCTGCACGCCACGATGATTGTTGCGTTGACGATCGGTGTGGCCGGTGCGTCGACGCTTGGTGTCACCGTGTCGCCTGAGGCATCTTTCATGGCGCTTGTGCCGGGGTTGATCGCGGTCAGCGTCGGCGACGGGTTCATTTTCACAGCGATGTTCATCGCAGCCGCGACCGGCGTGCCAGACCATCAGCAAGGCGTCGCGTCCGGTATCGTCTCGACAGCGTCCGGCATCGGGGCGGTGGTCGGCCTCGCTGTGCTGGTGCTGGTCGCGAATGCCGGGACCGAGGGGCTGACGGGTGAACCCCTGCGGGTTGCGCTGTCTGAAGGGTTCGCGCGTGTCGCCTACGCGATCGCGTGCGGTGTGATGCTGATGCTGGTCATCGTCATGGCGTTCCGAGTGCGGTCGGGTAAACACGCGGTGAACTAGCCCCACCGGAGGCGACGGCGATCACGGAAAGATCACCACGGGGACACGGAGTCACGGAGACGACACGGAGGGAGCGGCGGTCGGCCGCCGGCCGTTGGCCGGCGCAGAGAGGGCGTGGATCTCGCGAACACCAACCCGGGTGAATTCCGGCGGGCTTGTGTTCGTGAGATCCACGCCCTCTCCACCACGCACAGCGCGGGCCGACCGCTCTCGTCTTCGATAAAAAGCTGTCTCGATTTCAGCCCGTGGCCAGTGCCACGAGCCCGCTGGTTCTCTCCGTGTCGTCTCCGTGGCTCCGCTTCTCCGTGGTGGAATTTTTCTCCGTGCCCTCCCATCGAGCGCGATTCGACGTAAAGCCCGCTAGGGATGCTTCGATGTGGTGCCCCCGCACTTGACGTTGGGGTTCCAGTCGGCAAACAGGCCGCTCGGACTCGCCACCCACGTCCAGACGTGGAGGTACCAGATGCCCAGGCGATCCGCTTTCTTGAGGGCTTGCCCCATGATGCGCGGCGGCTCGGCGGACGTCCAGGCGGAGATTGGCACGAGGAATTCGACGCCATTCAGTTTGAACGCGCCGTCCTCCTTCTTCTCGTAGACCAGCACCTCGGGATGGTTGACGTCGAGCGTCGTGTCGAGCAGCGCGCTGTTCTTGAAGTGATAGCCCATCGCGCCCGCCGGTTGATGTTCGATGCAGTCGCTGTCGCGCTTGTAGCCGGCCGCTTCAGCCGCCTCGGTCGTCTTGAATGTTACCGTCGCGTCACGAACCTTCGCGACGTCGCGATCGACGGCGTCGCCAAGCCCGCTCGGAAGAAAGCCCGGCGCCTGGCCCATGTCCGTGGCGGGTGTCTGCGCCACGGCTGCGGACATGAAGGCACTCATCACTACCGACATTCCAGCGATCCACGCACTCAACCGGGTCATCATCGTCGTCCTTTCGGAATCGGTCCTTTTCTTCGGCACGGGACGGATTCTGGCGCCGCGGCGGAGGAGGCCGACACTTGTTTTTGACGGACCGTCCCGAGGGCGCGCCGAACTGGACCGGGGCCCCGGCGAGCGCGGTTGGTCATCGCGGGAGGCCGCTTCGTCAAAAGCCGGCCGGCTGAGGCCGAACCCGCGGCAGAATGAAGCGGTGATGTCGCCTCGAGTGCGTCAGCAGATCCGGCTGATCGCGGGAGTCTGGCTCGCCTGGACTGTCGCGGGGCTTTTCTACATCAGCCAGGATTCGGTGCCGCGCCTCTATCGAGGCGAGGCGGTGCCGTGGAAGTATGTGTTCGTCGGCTGGATGGCGGGCATGTACGTGTGCGCCGCGCTCACGCCGGCGCTCCTGTGGCTTGGCGGCCGGTGGCCGGTCGAGCGACGGGTCGCTCACTCGGGTTTACATCTCTGCTTCAGCGTGGTCTTCTCGATCCTGGCGACGGTGATCGAAGTCCCGCTGCTGCTGCTGCTCGGCGTCTTCCCGGCCGCGACGCCCCCTCCGTCGATTGCGGAGGGGGCCAGAGTGATGCTGTCGTTCGGCATTCAGGGCGGCGTCATCCGGTATTGGGCCGTGATCGCGCTCCAGGCCGTGTACCGGTCGCAGAAGAACGCGAAGATTCGCGAGCGGGAGGCATTCGAGCTGCGGGTGCAGGCATCCGAGCTCGCGCAGCAACTCGCAACGGCGCAGCTGAGTGCCCTCAAGATGCAGCTGCAGCCCCACTTTCTCTTCAACACGCTCGGCGCCATCATCGTCCTGATACAGCAGCAGAAAACGGCGCAGGCCGAAGCGATGGTCGCGAGGCTCAGCGATCTCCTTCGTCTCACGCTCGAAGACGTGGAGGCGCAGGAAGTGCCGCTGTGGCGCGAGCTGGAATTCCTGCGGCTGTATCTCTCGATCGAGCAGGTCCGGTTCGAGGACCGGCTGAGGGTGGGCATTGCACCGGCTCCCGCACTGTCCGACATCCTCGTGCCGCACATGGTGCTTCAGCCGATCGTCGAGAACGCCGTCCGCCATGGCCTCGGTCAGAGCGAGGACGCGGTGACGATCGAGGTAGTGGCGACCAGCGCGAACGGCTCGCTCTCCCTCGTCGTGTCGGACGACGGGCCCGGGCTTCTGCCACCCAGGCCCGGTCACACCGGCATCGGGCTGACGAACACAAGGACCCGCCTGGCGCGGCTGTACGGCGACAGCGCGAGCCTGATCGTCGAGCAAGCAGCGGGTCGAGGCGTGCGCGTCACGATCACACTGCCGATCCGGACCGTCTCGCCCGAGAGCGGACGATGAGATTGAGGGTTCTCGTCGTGGACGACGAGCCGCTCGCGCGCGAGGGGTTGAAGCGGCTGCTCGGCCGTCAGCCGCAGGTCGAATCCGTCTCGGAAGCGCGAAACGGACGAGAGGCGATCGCCCTCATGCGCGAGCAGATGCCGGACCTGGTCCTCCTCGACGTGCAGATGCCGCGAACCGACGGCTTTGCGGTCGTTCACGCCATTGGAGCAGAGCGCATGCCCCCGGTGATCTTCGTAACGGCGCATGACCAGTATGCGATCAGGGCGTTCGAGGTCGCGGCGATCGACTATCTGCTCAAGCCGGTCACGGAGGAGCGCTTTGCGCTCGCGTTCAAGCGAGTCATCGGCAGGCTGCGAGGCGTGCCCCCCGAGGAGGGCACGCGACAGGTGCTGGCGATGCTCGATGCCGTCGCGAATCCGCCGCGGCTGCTCGAGCGGGTCGCGGTTCGATCCGGCGAGCGCACGATCTTCGTACCAGTTGACGAGGTGGATTGGATCGAGGCGTTCCAGAACTACGTCCGGCTGCACGCGGGCCCGGCGACACACCTGCTGCACGTGCCCATGAACACGATCGAGGCCGTGCTCGACTCCGACCGATTCCTGCGCATCCATCGATCGCACATCGTGAACGTCCGGCGCATCGCGCAGCTGTGGTCGATCGCGCACGGCCAGTATGTGGTCGAGCTCAAGTCGGGGCACCGCCTGCAATCGGGGCGCACCTACAGCGAGCGGATCCGCCGCGCGCTGACGAACCCGTTCTGACTCGATCGGTAATCGCACGAGACTCTAGAACCCATCTCATGAATGCGCCGGCATTCGGCCGCCGGGGCATCCCGTGGCGCGGCGTTGCTCGTCGGTCGAATACTTCAGTATTCTCGCTCCTCGCGCCTTGCGCGACGGGCGCCCCGACGCCCTCGGTGCTGCGCCGCATTCATGAGATGGATTCTAGTGTCACGGTCTGATACTGCTGAACACATGGTCGCGCTCCTTGCGCGTGGCGTGGCATTCGTAGCATTTCGACCGTTCGGTGACTGCCAGCGTCCCGGTTCGGTCCTGCCCCTCGAAATGGTCGAATCCCCAGCCTCCGGTCTCCTTGTAGAGCCGATCGTTCTTGACCATCACATCCAGGAAGCGTCGGTCTCCTTCCAGCAGAATTCCCCTGGCCTGGTCCACGCCGTCTTTCGTGGACACCCCTTCATCGACGATGACTGATCCATTCGGAAATCGTCCCGAACGGTATCCCTCGATCGCTTTGTCGTTGGCGTAGTAGTGGTGGATCCCTCCTCGCGCTTGAAACGATTTGTGTTCCGGCCCGATGACAATCGACTTCACGTGCTGCCAGGATCGATAGCCGTGCGGAAAAGGGAGAGGGTCGGCGGGCTGTCCCGCGACTGCAGCGCCTGCGACGATCAGCACCGCGGTCAGCGATGCGACGACGAAACCGTAACCTGAGGTCTTCATGATCTGGCCATCCTCTCCGCGATTCTCCGAGCCCACCCGGCCGTGGCGATCCCCACCGTGCCGGCAGATTCTGGCCGGTTGACGGGCAGGTGCACACGGCCTTTTGACCAAGCGCACTTTTGAAGCGCCGAACGATCCCATCGCGAGGACCAACGTGGCAGGACGGTGGTGCCAGACCGGCGCGTGATTACGGTTCAGCCAGGTCTGCAACGACTAGTTGGTCGGAAGTTTGCCTGGATCAAATGTCCGGTGGGCGCGGGCCCGAACGTCTAAAAGAGAGAGGGGGCGTCACATGAGACTCAACACGTACTTGAACTTCGGCGGCAACTGCGAACAGGCGTTCCGCTTTTACGAACAGCATCTCGGCGGGGAGATCACGATGTTGATGCGGCGCGCCGAGCAGCCAGAGCAGCCGGTCACCTGGCCAGGCTGGGAAGAGTCCATCCAATACGCGTCGATGCGGATCGGAGAGACGGAGCTCATGGCCGCCGACGTTGCGCCGGAACGATTTCAGCCGATGCGGAGTGTGTATCTGTCGCTCACTGTCGAGAGCGCAGACGAGGCGGAAAAGATCTACGCGTTGCTGACAGACGGCGGCGACGTATTCATGCCGATGGTGGAAACGTTCTTTGCGGTCCGCTTTGGCATGCTCAGAGACAAGTTCGGTACGTCGTGGATGATCCTCGCCTCGAAGCCACAGGCGACGTGACTGCGTCTCTGTCCTTGTTGCGATCTTTCAGCGTGTCATCACGCCCCGGTTCATCACCGGCGCCCGGGGGCAGAGGTGATGGTCGCGGGGCCATTGACCTGAGGAGTCCGATGCCAGTCATCAACAAGAAGTTCACGGCTACGCTGCAGAAGAGCCCGAACAAGGGCGGGTGGACCTTCGTCGTGATGCCGAACTCGGCGGAATACTTCGGGACTTGCGGCCTCGTACAGGTCAGCGGCACGGTCGACGGTCACCCGTTCCGCAGCGCCTTCATGGCGCTCGGCGACGGCAGACACAAGCTGCCAATCAAGGTCGGCGTGCGCAAGGCCATCTCCAAAGAGGCTGGAGACACGGTAGCCGTTCGGCTCGATCGGCGGCTCGACGACTGAAGAGGCTGCATCCGAGGGGCATCTCACAAACGTCCACTGCGTGGAGCTGACAGGATGCCGTGTTTCGTCAAGAACTCGCGGATCGTCCTGTAGCTCCCGATCGTCTGGTCCCGAGTGAAGCCGCCGTGCCCTCCGCCGGGGATGGTCAACAGGTGATTCGGCACTCGCGCATTGTCCAGTGCCTTGTGCAGACGGACGGCCTGCGTGTAGGGGGCAACCGTATCGGCGTCTCCGTGGATCGTCAGAACCGCGGGCAGTCCTGCGCGCACATACTGCAGCGGCGACAGCTCGCGCGCGAGTGTCGTTGCGCCCGGCACGCCGTCGAACCACCGCACGGCATAGGCTTGCTTGTTCGCGCCTTCGATCACATCAACGACATCGGTGACGCCGAACCAGTTGACGATGGCGGCAACTTTCAGGTCCTCTGATCCGGGACAGTGCCCGTCCAGCCCGGCGGATGCCGGCAGCATACCGGTGATCAGCGCGAGATGTGAGCCCGATGAATCACCTGTCAGCACCAGCCTCTGTACGTCGAAGTGGTGTTTCGCCGCGTTCCGGATGACCCATCGCAGCGCACAGCGGCAATCCTGCACAGCGGCCGGCGCGACGCCCAACCGGAAGTTGACGTTGACCACCGCGACGCCCATTGCCAGATACGGCAACGCCCGTAGTACCGCCGCGTTCTTGTCGCCGCCGATCCAGCCGCCGCCGTGAAAATAGATCACCGTCGGGACAGGCGCTGCGGCGCTCGCATCGCGCGGAGCGTACACATCGAGCTGGACTTCGTGGTCATTGGCGACGAGGTAGGTGACATTCGGTGTCACGCCGTACCGCGCGGCGAGATCCGCGATCCGTGCCGCGTCGTCAGGCCCGGGCGTTTGCGCGGGCGCCGCGAGCGAACACGCCAGCAGGAAGACAGCAGGCAACAGGATTCGCTCGAGCATGACCGCCTTGTTTCGAACCCATCTCATAAACGCACCGGCATTCGGCCGCCGTGGCATCCCGTGGCGCGGCGTTGCTCGTCGTTCGAATACTTCAGTATTCTCGCTCCTCGCGCCTTGCGCGACGGGCGCCCCGACGCCCTCGGTGCTGCGCCGCGTTTAAGAGATGGGTTCTAGCACGGAACCCATGACGGCCCAAGTGTATTGGGTTCGATTGCGTGACCGTCCGCGGCCACTAGTCTCTGGAGCGTCTCCGGAACGGGTAGAGCAACTGAGTCACCCAGCGCGCCGGGACGTCGCGCCGGCCGGCGAGGCCATAGGCCGTCGGCCAGCGGTCCGGAAGATAGTAGGTGCCGAAGAGGATGTCCCAGATCGGCGTGTGAACGGCAAAATTCTTGTCAATGGCCTCCCGTTCGGCGCTGTGGTGCCAGTGGTGAAACGCCGGCGTGGCAATCACCCTGCGCAGCGGGCGGAACTCCCACCGGACATTCGCATGAATGAAGGTCGCCTGTGTGGCGACGAGCACGACGTACACCATCAGCGCCGACTCCGAGAATCCCAGCACGAAGATCGGGATGTACGTGAGCCCGCGCGTGAGGATCACGTCCAGCAGGTGCAGCCGCGATCCCGCCAGCCAGTCCATCTCCTCGACCGAGTGATGGATCGCGTGAAAGGGCCAGAGCCAGGGCACCGTGTGAAACGTGCGGTGGACCCAGTACCTGAGTGAAGTCGGCGACCAGCAGGATCGCCAGAACCTGGACGACGAGTGGCAGCGATCCCACGGTCGTGCTCACCTGTCCCACGCGCGCCCAGTCGAAGAGGATGAGCGCCGGCTTGAGGGTGAGGATTGTCAGAATCTCGATGAGCAGCGAATTGACGAAGAAGTACGTCAGATCGACGACCCACTGGCGGCGGAAGACGGGCTGGTCGCGCCGCAGCGCGAAGAGGCGCTCGAGCGGCACGAAGACGGCTGAATAGACAAGCAGGTTCAGCACGAAAAAATCGAGGCCGAGCCACGAGCCACTCGTGACGCCGCCGTCGACCGGGACCTGCGACCCGCCAAGCAGGGCGGCGGCCAATGTGAAGCCTAGCCCGGTCAGGGCGAGCACCTTGTTCGCGCGGAGAAACGCGCTGACGCTGGCGAGAAGAAAGGACGCGACCAGCGTGACGTGGATGACCGCTCGCAGGTAGCCGAGCGCATAGAACGCGCGCAGGTCGGCGTGCGTGAGGTACTGCGGGAAATGGAGGCAGAGCACGGCCCCGAAGCCCGCAATCCCGAGGATCGCCGACAGCAGGCCGCTGATGAAGCCGAACCCGAAGGACATCGGTTCGGTCGTCTCCAGCGACAGATGCGGCTTCCGCGGGGGCTCGCGGGACGCGTCAGCCATCCCGGGCCTCCGCCGGAGACGCCGGAACGCCGTACCGTTCCTCGTACCGCCGGTCATCGTGGCGCGGCCGCGCGCCGGTGAGCCGCGTGATCGCGGCCTCGAGGCGCCTGAAGAATCCGATCGCCTCGAGCGGGCGGTTGCACCATCCGGTGGTGATGCAGTAGTGGCCGTCATACGGCCGCTCGTGATGCTCCGCATGCTCGGACCGCCCGAGGACGAGGCCGCAGGACTGGAGCACGCGGATGGGCGGCGGTGGCGAAGACATGTGCGCCCACTGATGGATCTGGTTCGTCATCATCCCGATCCCGCAGAACGCGAAGCCAAAGACGGCGACAGCTCCTCCCCAGCCCGACTCGAGCGGAACCGCGAGAAACCCGAGAAGGACCGGAACGGCAAGACCAGCGACGTCGCCATTGGTGTCGACAAAGCGTCGCTGGAGGAAATCGTCGGGATTGATGTGGTGCACGCGGAACGGCACCAGCAGCCGGTGCCCGATCACGGGGAAGTCGTCGCGCCCCCAGGTGTCGGCGCCCCAGTGCACGAGTCCGGATCCGAAATCGGCGGCCGCCATTCCGCCGGCGAAGGCCAGCGGAACCCACCACTGCGCGAGATCGAGCGCTGTCGCGATCCGAAGCGCGAACGCTCCGAGTACCAGGAACGCCGCGACGATCGACAGGCTTGCGACGAGCCGCTGCGCGCGCGTCGCCGCATAGTGCGCCGGCAGCCGCAGGGAACCGCTCACAGAATGCCGGGATCCGCCTCCGTGGTTGACGTGCGCAGATACCCTCTGCACCCGGGACCCGGCAGCGCTTTCCGCAAGCAGACCCTTCCGCTTTTCAGTCATGCCGTCGAACCCATCAGAGGATAGCGCCATCGAGGGTAAACTGAATGACATAACGTGGAGAACCGGCAATGACCTTCGATGCGATCGTGCTCGGGGTCGGCGGGATGGGCAGCGCGACAACCTATCACCTGGCCAGGCGCGGCGCTCGCGTCCTCGGCCTCGAGCAGTTCAACATCGGCCACGACCTCGGGTCATCTCACGGCGTCACCCGGATCATCCGCCTCGCGTATTCGGAGGGCAGCGGCTACGTTCCGATGCTGCGCCGCGCCTACACGCTCTGGCGGGAGATCCAGCGCGTCGCCCGGGAACAGCTCCTGTTCATCACGGGAGGCATCGACGCAGGACCTGAGGATGGCGCGATCGTTCGAGGCAGCCTGCAATCCTGCCGCGACCACCGGCTCCGCCACGAGCACCTCGACGCGGGAGCCCTGCGGCGCAGGTTTCCCGGATATCGATTGCCTGCCGGTCTGGTCGGCATCCATCAACCGGACGCCGGGTTCGTGCTGTCGGAGCGCGCGATCGTCGCGTATGTCACGGCCGCGCAGGCGCTCGGCGCCGAGATTCACGGTCTCGAGCGCGTCAGATCGTGGAAGGTCACGCGCGGCCGTGTCGTCGTAAGCACGGACCGCGGCGCCTATACCGCCAGGAAGCTCGTCATCACGGCAGGAGCCTGGGCATCGCAGGTCGTTCCCTATCTTCGTCGTCGGCAGCTGGCGATTCCGGAACGGCAGGTCGTGATCTGGACGCAGCCGCGACGGCCCGACAACTTCGCCCTCGGCGCCTTTCCGATCTTCAACATGGAAGTGCCGGAAGGAAATCGGATGCCTCGCTACTATGGGTTTCCGGTGTTCGGCGTTCCCGGATTCAAGTTCGGTAAGTATCACCACCGGAAGGAGCTGACCGATCCGTCGACGATGGACCGCGAGTGCCATCCGCGTGACGAGAAGCTGCTTCGCGAGGCGATTGGGCGCTACTTCCCGGATGCCGCCGGACCGACGCTGGCCATGAAAACCTGCCTCTTCACCAACTCGCCGGACGAACACTTCGTGATTGGAAAGCATCCGGAGCACGATCGCGTCGTGATCGCTGCCGGATTCTCCGGGCATGGCTTCAAATTTGCCAGTGTGATCGGCGAAATTCTTGCCGACCTGTCGCTGGAAGGCGCCGCCCAACGCTTCGATCTGACGATGTTCGATCCGATGCGGGTTCGAAACCTGCCTGGAGCTAAATCACCAGGTCCACGTTCCTGAATCAGGCGCAGTGCCGGACACTGGTGCCCACCTGAGTCGTCCCTTCCGATTCCCCGCGATGCTCACTCCGCCCGCAGCGCCTCGATTGGATCAATACGGGCGGCGCGGCGTGCGGGCAGGTACCCGGCGACCGTCGCGGTCAGGAGCATGAGCGCGGCCGCGGCGCCGACGGCCACGGGATCGGTAGGCTGCAGGCCCTGGAGGAAGCCCGCCACGAGGCGGCCGCCGGCGAGCGCGAGGCCGACACCTGCGACAGCGCCGGCGACGGCCAGCCCCAGCGCTTCGCGCATGACGAGCGCTGTGACGGCGTGCGGCTCGGCGCCAAGCGCGATTCGCAGCCCGATCTCGCTCGTGCGGCTCGCGACCATGTGCGACATCAGGCCGCCGAGCGCGCCGCACGCCAGCAGCAGCGACACGCCGCCGAGGAAAATGGCGATGACCGCAACCAGCCGCTCCTGCACCAGGGACTGGTCGATGCGGTCCCGGACCGTCTCGATCCGGATCGGCGCCGTGGCGTCGAGGCTTCTGACGGCGGCCTGCAGCGCCTCGCCGATCGAGCCGCTCTCCGCCGTCCGTATCTCGGCATAGAGGTTGCTCGCCTTCAGGATCTGCGTTGCTTGCATGTAGGGAACGTAGACGACGCGACGCGGCTCGTCCTGGAGGCGTTGATAGACCGAGTCGCGGACGACGCCGATCACTTCGATGCTGCTGCTGTCCGCGCCCTCGCCCATTCTCAGGTGCTGGCCGACTGGATGCTCACTGCCGAAGAACCGAGCGGCCGTGGACGCGTTGATCACGGCGACGCGGGGACGGCCCTCGCTATCGCTCGCCGAGAAGTCTCGTCCGGAGTTGAACGCCGTGCCGACCGTTGCGAAATAGCCTGGCGACACGGCGTTGAGGAAGGTGCGCCCGGCAGCCGATGTCGGCCGCGGTCCATCCGCCGGTTGCCCCTCGACGGTGAAGGTGTCGAACCAGTATCCGAGCTCGTTGCTGATCGGTGGATTCCGCGACAGGCTTGCCGACCTCACGCCGGGTGTCTCCCGCAGGCGCCGTAGCAACTCTCCGTACCACAGCGCGAGATCCTGGGCACGATCGCCGGCTGCCGAGTGCGCGCTCACCGGCGACAGCACGTCGACGTTGACCACGAGAAGGCCGTCGCGGTCGAAGCCCGCGTCTTTCGTCAGCAGCAGGGTCAGGTTGCGCACGAAGAGCGCCGAGCCCACCAGCAGGACCATCGACAGTGCGACCTGCGCGGCAACCAGCGCCCGCGCGATGCCGGCCGGCCGTCGGTCGCCGCCCGCCTGCCGTGTACCCGCCTTGAGAACTGGACCAGGATCGATGCGGACGGCCCTGGCGATCGGCGCGAGGCTGAACGCGAGCGCCGCGATGACGATGGCGCAAGCCGTGAACGCGAGCACGCGGCCGTCGACGGCGAGCGCCATTGTCACGGGGGCGTGGCTGGTCGAGAGCAGCTGCACGAGCAGATCCGCAGCCCAGGTCGAGAAGAGAATGCCGAGCCCACCGCCCGCGGCAGCAAGCACCAAGCCTTCGAGGAACAGCTGCTGAACCAGGCGCCCGCGACCTGCGCCGATGGCGAGCCGCAGCGCCAGTTCCCGGCGGCGCCCGGCCGCGGCCGCGAGGAGCAGGTTGGCCACTGTCGCGCAGGCGACGACCAGCACCAGCGCGACCAGGCCGAACAGCAGCCACAGCGCGGCCTGGAACTGAACGCGAACGGGCGAGTAGCCGGAGGCGCCGGGTTCAAGGCCGCTGGTGAACGTCACGTACCGGGCGCGCCACCTGGCGGTCCAATCGGGCGACAACGTCGCGGTAAGCGCCTGCGCCCACACGGGCTGGAACTCGGCGTCGGCCTGCGCGATCGACAGGCCGGAGCGAATGCGGCCCATGATGTTGAGCCAGAACCCGCCCGCGTTGACCAGTGAGTCCCGTTCATCGCTCCGGAGACGCGGGAGCATCGTCATCGGAATCGTGACGTCCGGCGACATCCCGACCGCGACGCCGAAGAAGCCCGGTGGGGTGACGCCGACGATGGTGAACGGCTGCCCTTCGATGCGGATCGTGCGGCCGATTGCCGCCGGATCCCCGCTGAAGCGTCGTTGCCAGGCGGTGTGGCTCAGGACCGCCACGGCCTGCGCCTCGGCAGCCGTATTCCCCACGTCGGCCTGATTGAGCAGGCGGCCCGCTGACGGTTGGAGACCGAGCGTGTCGTGAAACGCGCCCGTCACGAGCAGCATCGACGTCGGCTCGGGCTCGCCCGGCCACGCCGCGTGCAGCGTGCGCGACTCCCACGCGAACACGCCCCTGAGCATGTGCCCCCGATCGCGGATCTGCTCGAACATCGGGTAGGAGAACGACGGATCCCGCAGCGAGACCAGTTCGTCCGGAGCCGCGACGGGCAGCGGCCGCAGCACGACCGCGTCGACCAGCGTGAAGACGGTGGTCAGTCCGCCGATCCCGCAGGCGAGCGCAAACACAGCGGCGAGAGTGAGCCCGGGAGCGCGCCGGAACAGCCGGAACGCAAAGCGCAGGTCGTGCGACACCTGGTCCAATGTTCGGTACATCGAGCCCTCCGCGACGCTTCAGCCATCAGCTCTTGAGCTGTCTGACTGAGAACTGATCTCTGGCAGCCCGCTGCTCCGCGGTGCGGCGAGGGCGGGCCTCCATCTGTTGCGACGCCCAATGTGGGTCGCCGCGCCGCCAGGGGCAAAGCTCGTGCCGAAGGGCTCAGCGGCCCCCCGCACCCTGGAAAGTCCGCCGCCGCACCACCGAACGGCCGCCGCGCCGTCCGCAAGCGAACATCATCGTCCCGCTAATGCGCCTGAGCGAAGTCTGTGAGAGTCACCGAAGGTCAGGCATCGGCGCTGTCCACGAGGACCGGTTTCACGTCGACGACCGGCGTGCCGTCAAGGACCTCGATCGGACCGATCCGCAACCGGAGTCCCGAGACCTCGCGCACCGTGACCCGATGGAGTCCCAACGGGTTCGGGCGGTCCGGCGAGCGTGTGGCGAATACCCCCGCGAGCGGCACCTCGGGGTCGCCGCGCGGGTGCACTTCGAGCACCTCACGATCGGCAAGATGAAGCCATGTGAGGATCACGAGCGCGTCGCCGATCGCGATCCCGCGCAGGCCGGTCGCAAACGCCGGATCGATATCCAGCCACGCGTCGGGTGCCCCCTCCGACCCCTGCCTCGGCGCGCTGGCCAGCGAGCGCACCGTCGATCGGTACGTGTCCGATGACTTCAAGAGAGATGTTCACGAGTGGCGTCAGCTTCTCTCCAACTCGAGCGCGAGTCAATTAGCCAGTGCGATCCGGAGCAGGCGCCGCATCGGACTCACCGTTACGCGGAGGATCGCGTCGATGCACCCGCTTTTCCGCGCGGGCGCTTCGTCGCCGCGCCTCGACCCCATGTCCAGTCGCGAATGTCCGGCAGGTCTTCGCCGTATCTGGTGATGTACTGCTTGTGCTCGATGAGCCTCTCGCGAATCTCCTGCTGCGCATAGGCCGCCCGCGAACCCAGGCCGGGCACCCGATCGATGACGTCGGATGCCAGGTGAAACCTGTCGAGGTCGTTGAGGACCACCATGTCGAAGGGAGTGGTCGTCGTGCCTTCCTCTTTGTATCCCCGCACGTGCAGGTTGTGATGATTGTTCCGGCGATAGGTCAGCCGGTGGATGAGCAGCGGATATCCGTGATACGCGAAGATGATCGGCTTGTCGGTCGTAAAGAGCACGTCGAATTCCTTGTCGCTCAGGCCGTGAGGGTGTTCGCTCTGTGGCTGGAGCTTCATCAGGTTGACGACGTTGATCACGCGGACTTTCAGGTCGGGAAAGTGAGTCCGCAGCAGCTGGACCGCTGCCAGCGTTTCGAGCGTGGGGACGTCGCCGCAGCACGCCATCACGACATCAGGATCGCCGCCGCGATCGTTGCTGGCCCAGGGCCAGATGCCGAGACCGGCGGTGCAGTGTTTGACGGCCGCGTCCATGTCCAGCCACTGTGGCGCAGGCTGCTTCCCGGCCACGATGACGTTGACGTAGTTGCGGCTGCGCAGGCAGTGGTCGGTCACCGAGAGCAGCGTGTTCGCATCGGGCGGGAGGTAGACGCGAATGATGCCGGCCTTCTTGTTCGCGACATGATCGATGAACCCCGGGTCCTGATGGCTGAACCCGTTGTGGTCCTGCCGCCACACGTGTGACGTGAGCAGGTAGTTGAGCGAGGCGATCGATCGGCGCCACGGAATGTGGTCCGACACTTTCAGCCATTTGGCGTGCTGGTTGAACATGGAATCGATGATGTGAATGAACGCCTCATAGCAGGAAAAGAACCCGTGCCGGCCGGTGAGCAGGTACCCTTCGAGCCACCCTTCGCACTGGTGCTCGCTGAGCATTTCCATCACGCGTCCGTCCGGCGCCACGCTCTCGTCCGTGGGAAGCACTTCCGCGGTCGAACACCGGGCCGTCACCTCGAAGACCGCGTTCCAGCGGTTGGAGCTCGCCTCGTCCGGGCTGAAGATGCGGAAGTTGTCGCGATTGCTCTTGATGACGTCACGGATGAACACACCCTGGACGCGGGTCGCTTCGGCGTTTACCGCACCCGGTTGCGCCACGGTGACTGCGTAGTCGTGGAAGTCCGGCAATTGCAGGTCGCGCAGCAGGAGGCCGCCGTTGGCGTGAGGGTTCGCGCTCATTCGGCGCGCTCCCGTCGGAGCCATGGCCGAGAGATCGGCAGCGAGCCGGCCCGTCGTGTCGAACAGTTCCTGCGGGCGGTAACTCTTGAGCCATTTCTCCAGCAGCTTGACGTGGGACGGATGGTCCATGTCGGGGATCGGCACCTGGTGCGACCGGAATGAGCCCTCTGTCTGCTTCCCGTCAACCACTTTCGGTCCGGTCCAGCCTTTTGGCGAGCGGAGGATGATCATCGGCCAACGCGGGCGCTGCTTGAACCCTTTCGCGCGCGCGTTGCGCTGGATGGCGCGAATCTCGCCGACGGCGGTATCGAGCGTGGACGCCATGCGCTGGTGCATCTCGAGCGGATCGTCCCCCTCGACCACGTACGGCGTATAGCCGTAGCCGCGGAAGAGCGCGTCCAGCTCGTCGCCGGGGATACGGGCAAGCACAGTCGGACCGGCAATCTTGTACCCGTTCAAATGGAGGATGGGCAGAACGGCGCCGTCGTGAACCGGGTTCAGGAACTTGTTGGAGTGCCAGCTGGTGGCGAGTGGGCCGGTCTCGGCTTCGCCGTCGCCGACGACGCAGGCCACGAGCAGGTCTGGATTGTCGAACGCCGCACCGAACGCGTGAGAGAGCGAGTATCCGAGTTCCCCGCCTTCGTGGATCGATCCGGGCGTCTCTGCGGCCACGTGGCTCGGAATGCCGCCGGGGAACGAGAACTGCGTGAACAGCCGCTTCATGCCCTCCTCGTCCTGCGATACGTGCGGATAGACCTCGCTGTACGTGCCCTCGAGATACGCGTTGGCCACGATGCCGGGCCCGCCGTGCCCAGGTCCCGTGATGTAGAGCACGTTGAGGTCGTCTTTCTTGATGATGCGATTCAGGTGAACGTAAATGAAGTTCAGCCCGGGCGTCGTGCCCCAGTGACCCAGCAGGCGGGGCTTGATGTGCTCCCGCCGGAGGGGCTTCTTCAGCAGCGGATTGTCGTACAGGTAAATCTGGCCGACCGAGAGATAATTCGCGGCCCGCCAATAGGCGTCGATCTTGCGAACGAGATCGTTCGCGAGCGGTGTGCACTGCGCTGTCATACGTCACGCTCCGTTGTGGGCTGCTCCAGGGCGAGAACCCGTGCGACCGATCGGGCAATCATGAGCTCTTCATCCGTGCGCATGACGCGCACGGTGACACGGCTGGCATCCGTGGAGATCACGGCGGTGTGCGCGGCGTTACGCGCGTCGTGCAGACTGATGCCGAGGAACGCCAGGCCTTCGCAGATGCGAGCCCGAATCGGGGCGCTCCGTTCTCCAATCCCCGCCGAGAACACGAGCGTGTCCAGGCCGCCGAGCGCCGCTGCGAACGCTCCCACCCATTTCTTCGCCTGGTAGCAGAACAGCTCCACGGCTTCTGCCGCTCGTGCGTCCGTCGTTTCACGCTCCAGCAGGTCCCGCATATCTGAACTGAGCTCCGACACGCCGAGCAGCCCGGACTCGTGGTTGACCATCTGGTGGAAATCGTTCGCCGTCATGTTCTCGGTGCGCGCGAGAAACGACACGACACCGGGATCCAGATCTCCCGAACGCGTGCTCATCACGAGTCCGGCTGCGGGCGTGAAGCCCATGCTGGTGTCGATGCTCGAGCCTCGCCTGACCGCTGCCAGGCTGGCGCCATTACCGAGATGCGCGAGGATCACGCGGCCGTGAGCGGCGTCCTGTCCGGCAGTACGCGCAAGCTCTTCGAGCAGGAATGCATAGGACAGTCCGTGGAATCCGTACCGCTGGACGCCCGTCTTGAAATAGCGCCGAGGAATCGGCAGCAGTCTGGCAACAAGAGGCATGCCGCTGTGAAAGGCGGTGTCGAAGCAGGCGACCTGCGGCAGCTCGGGATGGCGTGCGCGAACCGCCTCGATCAGCTCGATCTCGCGCGGCAAATGATCCGGTGCGTAGGGAGCGGCACGACCGAGCTCGGCGAGAACCTCAGAGGTGATCTGCGCAGGCTCGGTCCGCGCCAGGCCATGGACGAGTCGATGGCCCACAGCTTTTATGGACGCGAAATCGGTCTCGGTCTCGAGCCAGTCGATCAGCAGGCCTGTCGCCGCTCCGCGGTCCGAGCCGTCCAGCCGCCGTTCGGTCGATCCGGCTTCCGTCGTCCACGACAGCGTCGTCCCGTCGAGACCAATGCGGTCGAGCTGTCCATGCAGCGATGACGTAAGTGGAGGCCCCACCTGAAAGAGGGCGAACTTGACGCTCGATGAACCAGCGTTGATGGCCAGGACCGAGGCCGGAGTGGCTGCCATGTCTTCACACGAGCCCGATGTTCTCGAGCGCCGCGTCGCGATCCGCCAGCACCAGCGCGTTGGGCCGAGTGATCCGCCCTGCGGGAATCGACTGGTCGCCTTGAGACAAACGCTTCAGCATCTCCGCTTTCTCCCTACCGGTGACCAGCCAGAGAATGCGCCGCGACCTGTTCAGGATGGGATAGGTCAACGTCATCCTGCGCCGGCTTTGATAGAGGCCCGTGAGCGCCACATCCACGTCGGCCACGTCGAGCACCGCATCGCCGGGCACGAGCGACGCCGTATGGCCGTCGGGCCCGAGGCCCAGATGGGCGAGATCGAGCACGGCTGGCGAACCGGCGATCTGACGGAGCGTCAGCGCGTATCGTTCGCTTGCCGCTTCCAGATCAGCCGATTCGACAGGCATGGCATGGACCTGTTCAGGCCGTATCGGAGAATGCGCGAGCAGAACCTCGCGCAGGTGAGTCAGGTTTCGGTCGGGATCTCCCTCCGGGGCGACGCGTTCGTCCACCTGGACGACATGCACACCGGCCCATGGCACCTGCTCATCGGCCAGCGCCCGCAGCATCGCCCACGGCGTGCGACCTCCGCTGATGGCCACGATGAAGCGGCCACGCGACGCGATGGCCGCGCGCGCCTCCGAGGCTGTGAATGCGGCACCCGCCCGCGCGACTGCCTCGGCATCCGCCAGTGCTTCGATCCTCATGCCGGCGTCATCACGCGGTTCAGCCATCCGCCGAGCGGGAGACTCGCGCGTCGGCCTCCATCGCTCATGTCTTTTGCCTCTGCTTCCGGTAGCGGCGGATCAGGTTGTTCGTCGAGGAGTCGTGGCCGAGTGGCGGCTCCGTGTCGCTTTCGAGCTCCGGGATGATGCGCTGGGCCAGCACCTTGCCCAGCTCGACCCCCCATTGGTCGAAAGAGTCCACGTTCCAGATGACTCCCTGAGTGAACACGCTGTGCTCGTAGAGCGCGATGAGCTTGCCGAGTGTTTCCGGCGTGAGCTCCTCGGCGAGGATCGTGTTCGAGGGACGATTGCCCTCGAAGACCCTGTGGGGAACGAGACTGTCCGGAGTGCCCTCAGCCTTCACTTCCTCGCGCGTCTTGCCGAAGGCCAGCGCCTCGGTTTGCGCGAAGACGTTTGCCAGCAGCATGTCGTGGTGCCGGCCGAGCGGGTTCAGGGCGCGGTCGAACGCGATGAAATCACAGGGGATGAGACGGGTGCCCTGATGAATCAGCTGGTAGAACGAGTGCTGCCCGTTGGTGCCCGGCTCTCCCCAGTAGACAGGGCCCGTCGCGTAGTCGACCGCGATCCCGTCGAGCGTGACGTGCTTGCCGTTGCTTTCCATCGTCAACTGCTGGAGATACGCGGGGAAGCGCTTCAGATATTGCTCATACGGCAGGATCGCGACGGTCTCCGCGCCGAAGAAATCGGTGTACCAGACCGTCAACAGCCCCAGGAGCGCCGGCAGGTTGCGCTCGAACGGCGCGGTGCGGAAGTGCTCGTCCATCTGGTGGAAGCCATCCAGCAGAGCGCGGAAGTTCTCGGGTCCGACGGCGACCATCGTCGAGAGACCGATCGCGGAGTCCATGGAATAGCGTCCACCGACCCAGTCCCAGAACCCGAACATGTTCGCGGTGTCGATGCCGAACTCCGACACCTTGCTGGCGTTCGTGGAGACGGCGACGAAATGCCTGGCCACCGCCCCGGTATCGCCGCCAAGGCCGTTGAGCAGCCACTGGCGCGCGCTCTCAGCGTTGGTCATCGTCTCCAGCGTCGTGAAGGTCTTCGACGACACGATGAAGAGCGTTTCCGCCGGGTCGAGATCGCGGGTCGCCTCAACCAGATCGGTTCCGTCGACGTTCGACACGAAGCGAAAGGTCATCGCGCGATCGCTGTCATGCTTGAGCGCCTCGTAGGCCATCACGGGACCGAGGTCGGAACCGCCGATGCCGATGTTGACGACGTTGCGAATGCGCTTGCCGGTGTGCCCCTTCCAGGTACCGCTCCGCACGCGATTCGAGAAGTCGGACATGGCATCGAGTACGCCGTGCACGTCCGCGACCACGTCCTTGCCGTCCACCACGATCGACGTGCCGCGCGGGGCGCGCAGGGCGACGTGCAGGACGGCCCGATCTTCCGTCAGGTTGATCCGGTCCCCACGGAACATGGCGTCGATGCGCTCGCGGAGGCCTGACTCCTTAGCGAGTCCACAGAGAAGCGCGACAGTCTCCTTCGTGACGCGGTTCTTCGAGTAATCGAGATAGATGCCCACCGCTTCTGCCGTCAGCCGCTCGCCGCGTGTCGCGTCGTCGGCGAAGAGCGTGCGGAGATGCAGCCCCCGGATCTTCTCGAGATGCGCCTCGAGCGCTTTCCATGCGGGGCGGGCAGTCAGTGGCGATATCTCCGTCATCGTCTCCCTTTCATTCCGTCGTCTTCTTCCGGCTAAAGCCGGAAGCTACGTCGTCCGAGTCCCGAATCACGAATCGCCCGCGATCGCGGTGTCGACGAACTCCTGCGCCCCGGCCACGAGAGCGTCCAGGTGCGCCGCGCCCGTGAAGCTCTCCGCGTAGATCTTATAGAGGTTTTCGGTGCCCGACGGCCGGGCCGCGAACCATCCGCTTGCCGTCACAATTTTCAGACCGTCGATCGCCGCGTTGTTCCCAGGGGCGCTGGTCAGCTTGGCGGTGATCGGCTCGCCGGCGAGCGCCTCTTCCCTGACGTCCTCGGGTGACAGCGTTCGTAGTCGCGCCTTTTGCTCGCGCGTGGCCGGCGCGTCGATCCGCGTGTAGCAGGACGTGCCGAGCTCCGCCGCGATCTCCCGGTAGTGCTCGCCTGGATCCTTGCCAGTCCGGGCGGTGATCTCGGCCGCCAGCAGGTCCATGATCGGGCCGTCCTTGTCGGTCGTCCACACGGTCCCATCGTGCCGGAGAAAACTCGCCCCGGCACTCTCTTCACCGCCAAAGCAGCAGGAGCCGTCGAACAGCCCGGGCACGAACCACTTGAAGCCGACCGGCACTTCGTAGAGCCGGCGGCCGAGGCTTTCGACGACGCGATCGATGAGGCTGCTGCTGACCAGTGTCTTGCCGACGACGACGTTTGCGGGCCAGCCGGTGCGATGCGTGAGGAGGTAACGGATGGCGACGGCAAGGTACTGGTTGGGAGTCATGAGCCCGGCGGACGGCGTGACGATCCCGTGCCTGTCCGAGTCTGGATCGTTGGCGAAAGCGACGCGGAACTGGTCCTTCAGCTCGACGAGCCGAGCCATCGCGTACGGGCTCGAGCAGTCCATCCGGATCTTGCCGTCGTGGTCCACGGTCATGAACGAGAACGCCGGGTCGATCACCGGATTGACGACGGCGATGTTCAGCTTGTAGATGGAGTTGATCGGTTCCCAGTAGGGCAGTGCGGCCCCGCCAAGCGGGTCCACACCGAGGGTGAGGTCCGCGCTGCGAATCGCCTCCATGTCAACGACGTTTCTCAGATCCTCGACGTACGGCAGGACGAAGTCCTCGTGGTGGGTGGTTGCCGCTGTGATGGCGGTCGCGAACGGCAGCCGCCTGACGCCGGCGTTTCGGATCCGGAGCAACTCGTTGGCCCGGGTCTGAACCCAGACCGTCACGTCGACGTCCGCCGGTCCACCGTTGGGGGGGTTGTACTTGAAGCCCCCGTCCTCCGGCGGATTGTGCGACGGTGTCACCACGATGCCGTCCGCGAGGTGCCGCGTGCGGTCGCGGTTGTAAACGAGGATGGCACGCGAGATGACGGGCGTCGGCGTGACGCCGTCGTCACGCTGGATGATGGTTTCGACACCGTTGGCCGCCAGCACTTCGAGCGCGGTACGCTCGGCTGGCCCGGACAGGGCGTGGGTGTCCTTTCCCATGTAGAGCGGGCCGTCGATTCCCTGACCGCGACGGTAGTCGCAGATGGCCTGCGTGATGGCCGCGATGTGGGCCTCGGTGAACGAGCCGCGAAGCGATGAGCCGCGGTGGCCGCTGGTTCCGAAGGCGACGAGCTGGTTCGGATCGTCCGTGTCAGGCCACCGCTCGTAGTACTCGCGCTCGAGCCGGGCGAGATCGACCAGCATCGCCTTCGGGGCGGGCTTGCCTGCCAGTGGGGAAACTCTGGTCTCGTTCGACGCCATATTGTTCTCGATGTGCAGGCACATGCGCAGCGCTCGCACGAAAACTGTCCGTGTGGTTGCGAATGCACACACGGATCGTGTCCAGACGAACGATGGGTTCTACGCTCGCTCTTCGCCTGTCAGCGGCGCTCCATGCCTCTGCGCCTATTCGTCCACGATCCGCTCGACCCGGGGGACGGCGGGACCGTCCGCTGCCTCGTCGTAGCCCTTGTTGTGGCGGGACACTTTGCCCTCCCGTTCGAGCTTCTGGTCCCGATCGTTCGAGGACCGGATGCGGTCGTGCTCTTCCTGGGTCTCCGAAGTCGGGAGGGGAACCGGTATCAGATCGTCGAGCTCGTCGTCGGGCATGATTGACCTCCTCGAGAGTGAACGCAATGGGGATGCCAGAGACAGCGCGCGGGGCGCTATTCTGATCTTAATTATGGCGCGCTCTGTTGCTCATCCGCATCGAGACGCGCTGGCCGGTGATGTGGAGTCCCCCTGCCATGAGTGGTTACGCAATCGTTCAGGCTCCTTCGGTGCTCGGTCTGCGCCAGACCGGAGTGGAGGAGCTTCCTGCCGTCTTACTCGATCTGGGTCTGGCCGCGGCCTTGAACGCGCGAGTCGCCGCGTCTGTGGAGCCGCCGGGCTACAACCCGGCGCGCGACCCGGCGACGACGATGCTCAACCCCGAGGCCATTCGACGCTATTCGACGATGCTGGCCGACGCCGTTGGTGCGTTGTTGAGCGCCGGCGATTGTCCGATCGTCCTCGGCGGCGATTGCTCCATCCTGCTGGGCAACATGCTGGCGCTTCGGCGTCGGGCCCGCTATGGCCTGCTGTTCATAGACGGTCATGCCGACTTCTATCAGCCTGACGCAAACGTGAACGGAGAGGTGGCTTCCTCGGAGCTCGCGGTCGCGACAGGGCGCGGTCCGCAGGTGCTGAGCGAACTGGAGGGCTACAGTCCGCTCGTGCGCGACGAAGACGTCGTCGCATTTGCACACCGCGACGCCGAAGAGGCGGCGAGCTACGGCAGTCAGGCGTTGCCCGACGCGCTCTGCTCGATTGATCTGGACGCCGTTCGCCGGCTGGGGGCCAGCGGAGCAGCCCGCCAGGCGATTGCCCACCTCGACAGGCCCGATCTCTCCGGGTTCTGGATCCATCTCGACGCGGATGCGATCGATGATGCCCTCATGCCGGCGGTGGACTACCGGCTGCCGCGTGGCCTCTCCTGGGAGGAGCTGGAAACCGTGCTGCGGGAGGTGAGAACCAGCGACCGCGCCGTGGGGCTCGACGTGACCATCTACAACCCGCACCTCGATCCGGATAGAACCGCAGGACGCGGACTGGTCAGGACGATCGCGAACGCGTTGAGGCCGTGATGGCCCGGCGGGGAGTCCGTCGCCGGGGAGCCTGACGTATACTTTCAGATCGTCCATCCAGGTCCGAGTGTGGTTTGGGAATCTGGCCCGTGCAGCCTGGCGTCCGTGCCTCGGTTCACGTCACCGGTGAGATATGACGAGGGGTCCCGACGTCTTTCCGAGGCCTGAACGCTTCTCGATCATCAAACGGCTCGGCGCCGGCGGAATGGGGGTCGTGTACGAGGCCTTCGACCGTGACCGCCGCGAGGCCGTCGCGCTCAAGACGCTCCGCGAATTCGACCCCGCCTCCCTCTATCACTTCAAACACGAGTTTCGAGCGCTCACCGAGATCGTCCACCCGAATCTGATTCCGCTCTACGAGCTGGTGGCCGAGGACGATCACTGGTTCTTCACGATGGAACTGCTCGAGGGAGCGACGGATCTGCTCGCCTTCGTTCGGCCGGATCTGCCTGCGGAGGAAATCGACTCGGACAGGCCGACGTTCAGTGAAGCGACCGGCGCACTCGGCGACACGGTGTCGCCAGGGGACGTGGCGTCGTCCATCGCGCCAGGGGCCGGCAGTGTCCCGGCCGGCACGACGCGCGCCGGACCCATCGACGAGACTCGCCTGCGGCGGGCATTTCGCCAGCTGGCGGAAGGCGTCGCGGCGCTGCACGCGGCCGGCAAGCTGCACCGCGACCTGAAGCCGAGCAACGTGCTCGTGACGCCGGCCGGACGTGTGGTCGTTCTCGACTTCGGCCTCATCGCCGAGCTCGGAGCCGGACGGATCACCGATCTGCAGAGCGCGCCCAATCAGGCGACCGGCGGCCCTCGAACGGCGTATCACTCGACCGACCGCGGACTGACTGGCACGCTTGCCTACATGTCCCCGGAGCAGGGGGCGCGCGTCCCGCTCACCGCCGCCAGCGATTGGTACTCCGTCGGTGTGATCCTGTTCCAGGCACTCACGGGACGGCTGCCGTTCACGGGTCCGGGACTCGAGGTGCTCGAGGCCAAGCAAACGCTCGACGCGCCCGTGCCCTCCCGGTGTGCCGCCGGAATCCCCCGCGATCTCGACGAGCTCTGCGTGGGTCTGTTGCAGCGTGAACCGGGCCGCCGGCCGACGGGGCGGGATGTGCTGAAGGTGCTCGGCGCCGCTGACGCTCCGGCGCCACAAGCCGCATCATCGGTGCCGGACGGCCCATTCGTCGGGCGTATCACGCATCTGGCGGAGCTCAGTCGTGCGTTCGCGACGATGCTGGCGGGGCAGGCCGTGGTCTGCCACGTGTCAGGGCGATCGGGTGCGGGCAAGAGTGCCCTGATCGCGGAGTTCTTCCGTGAGCTGTCCGCGCGACATGACGCGGTGATCCTCACCGGCCGTTGCTACGAGCAGGAGTCGGTGCCCTACAAGGCCGTCGACAGCCTGGTGGACGCGCTCACCCGGCACCTGCTGGGCCTCCCGGACGACTACGTCCGCAGCATCGCCCCCCGCTTCATGCCGGAGCTCGGGCGGATCTTCCCGGTGCTGTGCCGCGTCGAGGGGCTCACGTCCGTGCCCGGCGAGGCGTCCGCGACGTCGTCGCCGCGTGATGTACGCCGTCATGCATTCGACGCGCTGCGCGCGCTCCTCAGGGCGCTCGCGCGCCGGCGTCCGCTGGTGCTCCATATCGACGACTTGCAGTGGGGGGACGTGGACAGCGCCGCGCTGCTCGCCGATCTCCTCCGGCCGCCCCACGCGCCGCGGCTGCTCTTGCTGCTGACGTATCGCAGCGAATACATGGCGACGAGCCGCTGCCTGCAGGCGCTCGCGGCACGCGAGCACGGCGACGCCGGGAGTCACCTCGAAGAGCGGATCGTCGTGGATGCCCTGACCGCAGACGAAACCCGCACTCTGGCGCTCGGACTGCTCGGGGCCGGTCGTCCCCAGAGCCCCGGCGAAGCCGAGTGGATCGTGCACGAATCAGGCGGCAGTGCGTTCTTCGTGTACGAGCTGGTGGAATACCTGAGAAGCGGCGCGGGCGTCGCAGGCGCACGGCCTGACCTCGATCACGTGTTGTGGGAGCGGATCTGCCGGCTGCCGGAGGTGACGCGGCGACTCCTCGAGGTCGTGGCCGTGGCCGGACGTCCCGTGCGGCTGGAAGAGGCACAGACGGCGGCCCACCTCGTGTCGCTCGGCGCCCAGGTCATTCCGAGCCTGCGGGCGGCGCGTCTCGTCCGGACGACCGGGCCGGGGCTGCAGGATGACGTCGAGACGTTTCACGATCGTGTACGCGAGAGCATCAAGGCGAACCTGCGCCCTGAGACGGCGAAGCACTATCACGCAGGGCTCGCGGCGGCGCTGGAGCTGTCGGGGAGAGCCGACGCCGAGACGCTCGCGGCGCACTTCGAAGGGGCGGGAGATCCCGCGCGCGCCAGCCACTACTACGAGGAGGCGGCGAAGCAGGCCATGCACGTGCTCGCCTTCGATCGCGCCGAAACGCTGCTTTCGAACGCGGCGGCGCTCGCCCCTTCGGCGGCCGATCGCGCGCGCGTGCAGGAACGGATGATCCATTTCTACACGGACATGGCGCGGTTCAGCGAGGCCTACGACGTCGCTCGCACCGCCGTCCAGGCGTTCGGCCTCCATTTACCCGCGCGGTTCAACCCGCCGCTGTTCGCACTGGATTTTCTGCAGGCGCGGGCACGACTGGGCTTCCGGAGGCCTCCCCAGCTGCTGGAGCTGCCGACCGCTTCCGACGAGAGACTGCGGATCGCGGTCCGCCTGACGAATGCGGTGGCGAAAGCCGCGTACCAGATCCGGCCCCAGCTGTGCATCGCGCTCGCGACCAAGCTCGTGAAGTTGTGCCTGCAGCACGGCAACACGCCGGATTCGGCGATCGGCTACATGGTCTTCGGCTGCATCTTCCGCGGCGGAGTCATCGGCAACCATCGCGTCGGGTACGAGTACGGCCAGCTCGCGCTCGATCTCGTTCAGAAGTACGACAACGATAGTCAGCGCGCGGAAGTGCACTTCGTCGTGGGCTATTTCGGCACCTCATGGCTCAGGCCGGCCACCGAGGCGGAGGCGCTGTGGCGCATCGCGTTCGATGCAGGGCTTCGGACCGGCGACCTGTTCCACACGGGCTGCGCCTGCGCAGGGACGATCATGAGTCAGCACATGCGAGGCGTCGCCATGGACCGCGTGTGGCTGCAGGCCGACGTCTTCCTCGACGTGCTGCAGCGCAACCGGCTCAACGAACCGATCGGCACGCTCGCCGCGGTGCGCCAGGCGATCCGCAACCTGCGCGGCGAGACGCGCCACGTCACGTCCCTTGACGACGCCGACTTCGACGAGGCGGCGTTCGCAACGCGCATTGCCTCGTTCGGCTCCCGGCACTTCGCGCATTTCTACTACATTCTCAAGCTCCAGCTGCTGTACCTGTGGGGAGACTACGATGCCGCGCTGGAGGCCGCTGCCGCATCCGCCGCGTACTTGAAGGACTCTCCGGGGATGCTTCACAGCACGGAGCACTACTTCTACCTCGCGCTGGCGCTCAGCGCCAGGAAGCAGTCGCCGCGCAGGGTGCGGAGCATCCAGCGCCAGTTCAGGAAATGGGCGGCTGAATGCCCGGCCAACTTCCTCCACAAGTCACAGGTGCTCGAGGCGGAGATTGCCAGGATGTCCGGTCGCGTCGATGACGCGGTACGGCTGTTTCGCGCCGCCGAAGAAACCGCCGCGCGCTACGGTTACGTCCACGTGCAGGCACTGGCCGCACAACTGGCCGCGCACACGCTGAAGACGGCCGGCAGGTCCGGCGACGTCGCCGCGCCTCGTGAGCGGGCCGTCGAAGCGTACCGCCGCTGGGGAGCCAGCGCGTATGCTGAGTACGTGGCGCAAACGATCTGATCGGGACTCGGGACTCGGGACTCGGGACTCGGGACTCGGAAAAGCGCTCTACGTCGCGAGCTTCTTCTGCTGCGCGATGAAGTCGAGCACGAGCTTCACCTTCGCCGGCGACATCGTCCGCGTGACCGGCATGTTGTACGTCGTGTAGAAGGTCGGCTGCGCAGGTGTGCACAGGCGTTGAGAGATCAGGGCGGCCTGACTGAGGATCGAGTCGGCCAGGTTCAACGGAATGTACTTGGACATCGCCGGGAACAACAGGTAGTAGTACCGAAGCGCCGCGGCATAGACGTCATCCCATTTCAGCCTCCCTGACGCGTACAGCGCTGAAAAATCATCCTCCGCGTACACGCGAATCGAGCAGTACTCGGCATACGACCACACCGGTACTCCCGTCACGCCGTTGGGGTTCCCCTGCCCGAACATCGTCGGATCGAGCTGGAACGACAGGATCGTCGCCCCGCTCTGCGCCGGCGTGATGTCGATGGGGAACCAGTCTGCGTAGCCTTCCCCGGCCGGGATGGTGACCTGCGCGGGAAATGTAAGGATGCCCGGTGACTCGGTCGCAACCGTCTGGTTCGGCCGCACCCCGTCGCAGATCGCGCCGGTCTGTGTCTCGATGATATTGGCGTACTCGTACAGATAGACGGTCGTGGCGGCAGTCGTCGGGCCGCCGCGCTCGTAGACTTTGAGACGGATCGGCGTGCTGCCGCTGCCTGGCAGCAGGTATTGCGTCCGATCGTCGGTTACCAGGCGGATGGGTGACTCTCCCAGCAGTGTGGTGCCCGGATTCAATGGGCTCGCGGGCGTTCCCTGCAGGATCAACGTGCCGGACGCGACCGCCGGCGCCAGCTCCGGGCTGTACGGCAGATCGACAATGCCACCGAAGTCTTCGTAGTTGCTGTAGTCCGTCACCCCGTAGTCCACGTCGGCGATCGGTGTCGGCGCCGTGCCGCCGCTCGGCACCACCGCGAGCTGCACGGGTCCGAAGTTCGCTTTCACCTTCGGCGCGTCGAACCCGCAGGACGTTGGCTGCTGGGGACCGTCGGGATCGCGAAACCCGAACTTCGGAAAGGACTCCACCAGGTCGAGTGAGATCACGTGCCCTGACGGCTGGACGAGCGCGACGGCGTTGCCCACGAGCGCCGGCGGCAACCGCGGGGTCCATGGAGTTGGCTGGGGCGGCAACGTGCTCACCGTGCCTTCCGGATCCTGCCACGCCATCGGCGGACGCGGGAACGGGCACATCATTTTGCGGCCCGCGGTCTCCGTTTCCGGCTCACCCGGCTGCCACACCCCAATGGTGCCAATGAGATACCCGAGCGCTGGATTGTCCGGCCCCTGGCCTTTCTGGAACGCGGCAGACAGGTTCACGTCGGTGATGCCGGGTTGCATCTCGAAGCAGCGGAATCGCACGACCAGACCGGCAGCCTTTCGCGCGCCGGAGAGGAGCGCCTGCAGTCCCGGCGAATCGAAGTCCACGCTCGTCGGGATCGCGGACGAGGGAATCGCGAACTGCATCACGCAGCCGATGCCGACGAAGTTCTGTTCACCTCGGTATGGACCGACGGTACTGAAGAAATTCAGCCAGTTCTGAAACCCTCTCGTGTCGTGATTCAGCTGGACGATGATCTGCGACGGATCCAGGCCGTCCGCGCCGCCGGACCCGAGCTGGAGACCGCCAATCCAGAGCTGCGTGGTCACGAGGCCGGTCGGATCCAGGTCGCACAGAATGGGGGCGCCGCGGCGCATCGGATCGTCGGACACGCTGCCGAGCAACAACACCGGCTGATCGATCAGTCGATCCTGCTGGCACGTGGTTCGTCGGTCGGGGGCGTTCGGTCCCAGGACGACGGAGCAGATCGTGGTGCTGTCGAAGGCGGTGGAATGATCCCCGTAGGGATTCCACCCGCCACGGATGAACGGGATGCAGGTCGGGGGAGGCTGTCCGGGCTGAGGGGGCTCATTGGACATCGACACCAGCTCGCGCAGGTACGCCATCACCTGCGCATCGGTCTTGCCTGCCAGTGTTGGGCCCAGCGTGTCCGAATCGCGGTCAACCACGCTCGGCATCACATCGTCGTTGTTGCAGGTGCACGGGTTCGTGCGGAATACACCTCGAAAGTTGATGCGCGGGAAAGACAGGATGCTCATCGGCCCGTCCTTCCCGTCCGGCCGCTCGCGTGGGCTTCCGCCAGCATGAAGCTGAAGTCGGACGACAGCTTGCCTGACGCGGTTCTCGCCGTGTAGTGGCAGTTCAGGCAGCTGCTCTGCGGAATGTAGGTTTCCATCGTCGTATTGGCCAGCAGCCCCGGCGTGGGGCTGCCCGCGGGCCGGTTGGCCGGCGTTTGCGGCCACTGGACGTCCACGAGCTGATAAAACTGAAAAGCCGATCCAGCCACGGCCTTCGCAAGGGCGGCCTGCCAGGCGGGGTTCGCCTGCTGCGCCGCGGCGCCGATGTCCACGATGCGTGTGACCTGTGTGGGCGTGCCGGTGGGAACTCCGTTTTTTTCGGTGCTCTGGTTCGGCACGCACTGGGCCGGCGGGCAGTTCGGGTTGAAGAACGAATACGGGATCAGGCTGGAGGCCGGCGGCGGACCGAAGGGCGGCACGTTGTCCACCTGCTCGAACGTCGCCCACGTCCACTGCGGACGGCCTGGCGTCTTCTGCGTAATGTGCAGACCGACGAGACCGACCTGTGCCTTGACGCAGCTGGCCGGTGCCGGTCCGAAGGCGGGAGTGTAGACCCAAGCCTCGCGTCTGAAGTAGCGCAGCCGGTTCTGCGGAGGCTCGTCCGCCACCATTTCACGCCACGAGGCCTTCACCTCCATGACGCCGGCAGGAAACGAAATAGCCGTCGCCCGATCCTGACCTTCGACGTTGAAGTACTCCCGCGCCGCAATTGTCTCGAAGATCTTTTTGTTCATCCGGGCGTCGAAATGCACGAGGTTACCGTGCTGATCGGTCAGCGTTCCGCCCGCCACTTCTTTGGCGGCCATGAGCGCGTTGTTCGACACGTCACCCGGCACCTTGGTCGTCCGCCGCAGGACGTAGTCGCGGCCTTTCGCACCGACGGACGTACATTCCGGCGGCAGGACGGCTCCATACTCATTCCAGGGCGGCGGCTTCCGGCCGTCGCCATAGAAGACCTCTTCGGACACCTTCCACGTGTGCCAGACCACTTCGCCGGGCTCTCCGATCGTCTTCTTCCGGTCAGGTGCGCCGCGCACGAGCGCCAGGCTCGGCCAGTTCACGGCGACGAACGACTGCCACGCAAACCGAACCGCATCGTCCTGTGTAGGATTCGGCGGCAGGTCTGCCGGCACAGTGGGACCGAGCACGGGCACGACTCCGGCGCCTCCACGCGGCGAGTGGACGGCTCCTTTGTCGGTCTGGAGCGCCGCCGCGGCAACGGCCAGTGCCGCGCAGAGACGAACGAGAGTGCTGACCATGGTCCCTCCGGTTTCAGTAGTGTGAAGCGCCGGCCCGTCGGCGGCGAAGGGCGCATCACGGAGGGTAACTTTACATCAGCAACTCGTCGCGTACGCTGACTTCGACGTCTTCGCCGCCGCCGATCAACGAGGTGCGCCGCCACGGCCGCGGCGATATTCAGCCGGCGTAAAGCCGGTGCGGCGCCGGAACGTTGTCGTGAGCCGGCTCTGCGTGCCGAAGCCGGACTCCATCGCAATCTCGGCCAGTTTGCGTGACACTCTGCATCAGGGCGGCCACTGGAGCCAGTCGACATCTGGTGTGCGCAGGAGGAGGAACCATGTCAGAGACGACTTCGACGATCGTGTTGTGGCTGTTCGTCATCAATCTCGGTGTGGCCTTCGGCGCCGGCCTGTACGAGCATCGAATCGTGGTGTCCAGGTGGATCAGTGCCTCTCCGGAATCCGGTGGGCACTGGAATGCCGAAGCCGCCAGGCAGGACGACACCGGGCGACAGTTCTGGGCATTCGTCACGACCATCCCGCTCACGCTGCTGACGCTGGTGAATCTGTTCGCCGCATGGCGAGCTGGCGGAGCGGTTCGAGGCTGGTGGCTGGCCGCCGCCCTTGCCGCACTGGCGGACCGCGTGATCACGTTCTCCTATTTCATACCGGCGATGGTCGGACTGATGCGGGCGGCCGACTCTCCGGAGTCGGTCGCGGCCGCGATCCGGTGGTCCACCCTCAACTATCTGCGCCACGCGATCGTGCTGGCAGCGTGGCTGGCGTCGCTGAAAGCATTCGCGCTGTTCCATGAGCGCTCCGGGTAACCCACGGTTGGCGTTACCATAGCGCCGCCATGACGGCTGGTTCGTCTACCTGGCGTCGCCGGGCTGCCAACCGCGGTCCATCAAGGACCGTCGTCGCGGCTGAGTTCAGGCGTCGGTGCGATCTTGAATGCTGAAACGCAGCGACGGATGCGTGCAGGGGGACGCCGGTCCTGTTATGTATCCCGCTTGTCAGCGTTTCTACAGGCATGCGGCGACCCATCATCGCGTTCCGCGACATGTGGAGAGGACTATGAGATCCGGAATCGCAGTCTGGCTGCTCTGTGGGCTTGTTGCCACCTCCGCCTCCGCGGCTGTGACAATCGACGACAAGCCGATGTTCCCGGCGGCTGTCGAGCCTGGCGGTACGATCAGCATCACCGGAAGTGAGTTCACGACGCCAGCCGCTGGCCGCCTTTACGACACCTCCGGAAAGGAGACGCTGCTCGACCCTCCGCAGATTGACGCCGGCGGGAAGGTCATCACGTTCCGCCTGCCGCGCAACATCGCGCCGGGCCGGTACATCGTGAAGATGAGCGTTGGCGAGCTCAAAGATCTGATGGTCCCTGGGGAAGTCCGCGTCCAGCGGCCCGCCGTGAAGCTCGAATCGGCTCATCCGACCACGGCGTATCGAGACGAGACGGGCGGCTTCAGCTTTGCGCTGATTGGAGAGAACTTCTCCGAGACGCCTTCCGAGAACGCGGTCGAAGTCGAGGGCCAGGGAAACATTGTCGCACCCATTCCCGGGACGCCTGCCGCTCCCGATGGCGCAGCAACGCCAGTGCGCACACCGGCCGAGGAGGAGACGGCGTGCCGGGCCCTGGCCGGCAGCCAGCCATGCCTCTGGGTCGAGGATCAGGGGCGCCGGATTCAAGTGCGCGGTTACAAACCAGGCGGCAGGTTTCAGGGGCCGACGACGGTGCGCGTTCGAGTCGGCAACCCGTCACAACCGGGCGTCGTGTCCAACTCGACGAAGCTGGTCCTCGCCCGTATGTCGGCGACAGGTGTGCTGACCTGGACACTGGTGCTGTTTGCGCTGTTCACATACACGCTGTTTCGGCTGGTGGCCACCGGCATGAAGGACCGGCTGATCCACGGACAACGCTTCACCCCGTGGTACGCGTTCTTCATCGACAGCCAGTCCAATACGTACAGTCTGTCGAAGTTTCAGCTCTTCGCTTTTTCCTTCACGTTCATCTTCGGGTATCTCTACGTGACGCTGTGCCGGTTGCTCGTGCAATGGCAGTTCGTGATGCCGGACGTCCCGACCAACCTGGCGGCGATTCTCGGCATCAGCGGCGGAGCAACGCTCGCGGCCTCAGGGGCGACGCAGACCCGCGGCAGCAAAGGCGGGGGAGGCATGTACCCGTCATTTTCAGACTTCGTCACGGCGGGTGGCCAGGTCGTGCCTGAACGGTTTCAATATTTCGTCTGGACCATCGTCGCCTGTTCCGGCTTCATCGCACTCCTCATCGCCCGGGACCCGGCGACGGTCGATGGCTTCCCCAGCATTCCTGACGGACTTCTGTACGTCATGGGCATCAGCGCGGCCGCATACGTCGGTGGCAAGGTGACCCGCCCGGCCGGACCCGTCATCAAGAACATCGCCCTCGACCCGAAGTCGAATCCCGTCATCATCGTTCAGGGAGAGAACCTTTCATCTGACGCCGACTACCTGGTCGACGACGTGAAGTTGCCGATCGTCACGGAATCCGAGAAGAAGGCTGCGGGGATGGAGGGGGGCGCGGGTAGTGAGATGAGGCTCGTCGAGGCCAAGCCGCAGGCCGGAGCCAGCGACCGCACGTTCTCGTCGGAATTGCGCATCACCGTGATCAGGAGCAACGCCACTCCGATCTTCAAGCCCGGACTCCACCGGTTCCGAATCGTCAACCCGGACGGACAGTTCGCGGAAACGCAGCTGTCATTGCCGGTTCCCAGCATCTCGTCGGTCAAGCCGCAGAGCGGCCCGGGACCGATCCCCGCCAGCCAGAATGTTCAACTCACGGTCGCCGGCACAGGCTTCTACGAGCCGATTGCCGCGAGCTGGACGCCCGTCGGCGGAGAACCCCAGGCGCTCGCCGGCTCCCAGATCAAGAACGACACCGAGATGGTGGTCACGGTGGACACCGGCCCGGCCGGCGAAGCGTCTCTGAAAGTCAGCGCCGCGGGGGGCGATGCGTCGACAAAAGTGACCGTCGCCTGATGTGCGGCTCGGTGCGGCGATCGGGCAGACGACGCACGGTCACGGTCTTGGCGCGGGCGACGAACGCTCTCGCTGTGCTCGCCACCTTCGAATCGCCTCAGCGTGCCCTGGAAAGTGGCTGTATGTATCGAGCCGCAGGCGTCGGCGAAAGCGCGTCTCGCGAGCGAGCTGGTCGTCCGGGGCCCGCATGACCGCGTCGATGACCTGTCGATGGATGACCTCCTGCTGGCGGTAGACCTCGGCAAGCGACAGACCGGCCTTCTTCGTCGTCATCAAGGCATTGAACGCATCGATCCCGCCGTACGTCACCGAGTAACGCGGCGGCCTTCGGCCCTCGAGAATAGCCGGCAGATGCTTCACCGCTTCCTCTTCCCACGTGGTGACGTGCGCGATGATGTCCCTGACCGACCAGGCTTTCGTGACGCCAGGTTCAAGGATGTCCGACTGTGACAGGCCGGCGTACGAGTCCCTGAAGGCGACCCAGGCCGCATCGAGCCGCCGCAAGAGTTGCTGTCTGTCCATGTCCCTGCCTTTCGAACGCGCTCACTTCGCGTCGTGAAAGATCACGCCGAGGGTGTGGCGATGGCCGGAGCGCAGCCGGCTCACGCCGTGCCGCAGGTTCACACGGTAGGTGCCCCGTGTGCCCTGCACCGGGCGGTTGTGCACCGCGAAGACGACGCCGTCGCCTCGTCTCAGCGGCACCACTTCGGCCCGCGACTGCATCCGCGGCCGTTGCTCGGTCAACACGAACTCGCCACCGGTGAAGTCTTTCTCCGGCTCCGACAGGAGAATGGCCACCTGGAGCGGAAAGACATGTTCCCCATACAGGTCCTGGTGCAGCGCGTTGAAGTCTCCCTCGCCGTACTGCAGCAGAAGCGGCGTCGGCCGCGTCTGGCCCGCCTTGTGGCACCGCGCGATGAATTCCGCGTGCGTGCCCGGATAGCGCATGTCGAGCCCCATCGATGCGTTCCATCGGTTCGCGGTCGGCGCCAGCCGGGGATACAAGGCCGTGCGCAGTCCGGCGATCGTGTCCGGCAACGGATAGGCGAAGTATTTGTACTCCCCGCGTCCGAAGCCGTGCCGCGCCATGACGATGTGGCTGCGGAAGCGCCGATCGTCCGCGTAGAGGCTTGCGACGGCCTCACACTCGCTGGTGGTCAGCAGCTTGTTGCACATCGCCCAGCCGTGGGCGTCGAGATGCTCCGAGACACTCGACCAGGCGTAGCTGCCGACGCGGGAATCGATGTCCATTGCGGTGACGGTGTGTGCGGTCGTTGCCGTGCTCATGACCTGGCCTCCGGTGTGAACCGAGCTGACAGCTGACAGCTGAGAGCTGATAGCTGGATCCACTATGCCGCTCTTGCGGACGGCCGACACTCCGTCTCTTGCTCTCGAATTGAGGCGTGGCGTCGCCCCTACTGCTTGTGGGCGTCCGAATGACGGCCGCATCCGCAGACTGCAGGCGCGGTTACCGGTCCGCAGCAGTGCGGTTTCGCATCTGATCCGCAGCAGGTCTCCAGGAGCACTGAATCGCAGCACGCGGGCGCTGGTGCTGATTTACCGGGGTCACCCGCCGATGGTTCTGGCGTTCGAAGTTCCGTCATGACGACTCCTCTCGATTTCGATTGATTGATGCACCGTGTGGAGAGTTCTCTCCGAAGGCGTAGTAGAGCGGCGACTTGCCGTGTTCGCATCGCTGACACCCGATCGCGTGGGGCCCGTTAACAACATTTCGAGCGATGTGCCGTCTGTTCAACTGCTATCGCCGGCCCTCGCGCGACCGAGACCGCGCCAGGTGTGACCGTCACCGGCTCCGGGGATACCGTTCCGCAGCAGCTGTCAGCGGCGCCGCCGTCGCGGTCGGTCGAACAGACGCCTGTCTCCGGAAGTACGAGCTCCACACGCCTGGCGGCTTCCCAGTCGCCGGCGATGGCGCTCACGACAGACCTTGCCTGCTCATACCCCGTCAGCATCAGGAACGTGGGGGCGCGACCGTAACTCTTCATCCCTATTACGAAGAGGTTGACGTCCGGGTGCTTCAATTCCTCCGCGCCGTGAGGCGGCACCGTGCCGCAACTGTGAACGTTCGGATCGATCAGCGGCGCAAGCGCGCGTGGACTCTCGACCGCAGGATCGAGATCCAGCCGCACTTCCGAGAGCATCGACCAGTCCGGTCTGAAGCCCGTGGCCGCAATGACCTCGTCAACGGCTTCCAGCGATCGATCTCCAGCGCTGACGACGATCCCATGGGCCGTGGCGGTGATGCGATCGATCCGGAATCCGGTAGTCAGCTCGATCCGGCGATGATCGAGCAGCGTGCGCACGCGTGCGGCGAGCTTGCCGCGTTCCTCGAGCTGGTCCTGTCGTGTGCCGCCGAGCGGCTGTCCCGGCGTCCGGCGCCGGACGGCCCACAGAATCCGTGTCGCCGGTTCTTCGTCGGCGAGCTTCGCGAGATCGAGGAGCGCATTCAACGCGGAGTGACCGCTGCCCACGACCAGGACCCTCCGCCTGGCGTACCGTTCACGCTCGGCGCCGAGAACGTCAGGCATGCCATAGAAGATTCGGCCGGACAGCGCGCGCTCCCCCAGGGCCGGAACGCCTGACGCACCGACTGTGCCGGGTGTCTCGATGGTTCCGGACGCATCGATCACCGCCTGCGCGAGCACGTCCTCCTCGCCGTCGGGGCCGGCAACCCGCACGACAAACGGTGCATCCCCGCGAGCGGCATCCTTCATCCGATCGTGACCCAGCCGGGCGACGCTGACGACGCGCGAGTTGAGGCGGATATGAGGGTGGAGCTCGCTGGCCTGCGCCAGCGGCTCCAGGTACCGCTCGACGAGATCGTGGCCCGTCGGGTAGTCCTGTCCATCCGGCATCGACCAGCCATGCCGCATCAGGATTGCAGACGCCGCGGCATCGACGTTGAACGTCCACGGTGAGAACATGCGCACATGGCCCCATCGCCGGATGCCGGCGCCGACGGAGGCCCCGGCCTCGAGCACCAGTGGCGTGAGGTTCCGCGACAGCGCGTGCGCGGCCGCGGCCAGGCCGACGGGACCGGCACCGATGATGACGACGGGCAGAGACTCGTGGCGCATCTGGCTACTCCTCAGTCGAAAACGATCTCAGGCGCTCGTGGATTTGAGTCGGCGTTCGAGCGCTGTCGTCATGCTTGTCAGTGACAACTAAATGAGCTGAAAAAATCACGCGCACGAACTGCCGCCGTCGCTACCGGGATCGCAGCACGCGCCGCCAGGACCAGACGACACGCCGGAACGAAAACGCGAGTCGGCGGCGCGCGCAAGCCCGCGGATCACCTTGACGACCCCTTCCCGGACATCGGGTTCGAGATCCTGAAGCAGCTGCTTCTGCTGCGCGACGAGATCGTCGGTGATGTGCCTGCACAGCCGTCGGCCGCTGGCGGTCGCATGGAGCGCCGAGGCTCTCCCATCAGCCTCCTCCACCCGCTGCTCGACATAGCCCTTCTTCACGAGCGTGCCGACAACGCGGCTCGTGGTGCTCTTGTCCAGGAACAGCCGCTCCGCCAGCGCACTCAGCCGCATCTGGCCGTGCTCGACGAGTACCTCGAGCGCGTGGCACTGCGTGACCGACACGTCGTGGCAGCAGATCCGATCGCGGTCCCTGAACTGGTACACGCGCACGAGCTCCGACACCGCGGCCTGCAGGGCGACGGCATCCCGCTCCAGATTTGACGACCTGGCGGGCGGTGTTTTGGTCGTGGAGGTCATCGTTGTTACTAGCAACTGTATGCCGCGTCGATTGGGCTGTCAAGGAAAAGGCGGTCCTAGACATCGATCGCAGAGTTACTCGTGCGCTCGTACCTGGCAAGAAACACCTCGTGTGAAGGCCGTTCCGACACGAGGTCAGGAGATCAGGAGAATGTTCCGAGAGGACGGCGGAAGATTCACCACGGAGACACGGCGTCAAGGAGACGCACGGAGAGCTCGGGGTGTACTTGGGGTCCTGGTTGTTCTGAAGGTGGAGTATCCGAGGTTGAGCTGCGGGGTGGTCCGGTCGCCGGCCGTTTCGGCCGGCGAGGCCAGCGAGGAGATCTCCCAAACACAAGGTCCCATGAATCAAGATGGAGTTTGTGTTTGAGAGATCTCCTCGCCGCCTGCCGCGCGAAGCGCGGCTTGGACCACCCCACTTCGTAAGGCCTCCGTGCGTCCCTGTGCCCCCGTGCCTCCGTGGTGGCACTTTCTCCCACATTTTCTCTCGTCTGTCCCCTCGTGCATTGGCGGCTTCACAAGAATGAGCGCGGACAATAGTCATGCACGGCGACGCCGATGAAACGTCAGTTGTTCGGACGATACGATGTTGCCCTTCAGCACGTTGTCGATTTGCCGCAACGCATGCTCGTTGTCCTGCGCGGTATTGGATACGATGCAGTCGGCAGGCGCGAAAATCTTCAGGCCACGCATATAGGCGTCATTCGCGGTGAACAGGACGCAGATGTTGCCCGCGATCCCGGTCAGAATGGTTCTCCGGATGCGCAGGTCTGCCAGCAGCGTGTCGAGCGTGGTGTCGTAGAACCCGGAGTGCTTGGGCTTCAGGACGAAATAGTCACGCGCGGTCGGGCGGAGCCGTTGAGACACGCGTCGTCCCGGTGACGTGCGTGCCGTGCAGTGGGCCACGGTGCGACGAAAATCTGAGCGCCACTGCCCGAAGTTGTCGTTGATGTAGATCACCGGAATGCCGGCCGTGGTCGCGCGACGCTTCAGCGCCGCCAGCCGGGGCGCCATGAGCTCAGCGTCACTGATGAGAGCCTCGGAGCCGTCGAAGGCCAGGTCATTGATGACGTCGATGAGCAACAGCGCGGTCCCCGACACGGGAATCGCCACACGACGGGGGCGGCGATCCGAGCGGGGCGTCGAAAGAGGCGATCCTTGTCGAGTCATCGCATGGGTGAACCGTCAATCCCGTTGGGCGGCCGACTCTCCTGCCAACGAACTCCCAGCATTCCCATACCAACTCGAGCGACGTCCGCGTATCGGGCGGCGGTTCGTGCACTGCCGGGATCGACCAATGCATGGGCCCGGCTCCCCGAACGGGTAGGGCATCCAGCGCGAAACACGACGTATGATCCCACGATTCGACCTCTGGTCGCATCGCGACGTCTCGACCCACGCCGCGGAAATCCTGAAGCGCCTCGAGAACGGCAGCATGCCCTGCGACGGCGCTTGGCCCAAAGAAAAGGTGGATGTGTTTCGCCGATGGCTCGAGTCCGGAATGGCCGAATTGTCGTAGGGATTCGGGATTCGGGCTTCGGAAACTGCAGACTCCGAAAATGAGAGGAGAGGACGGAAGCTACGGTCCTGTGCCCCGATCCCCGATCCCGAATCCCGGACTCAGCCCGGCCATCCCAGGAGCCCGTCAGCTCAAAGTCGATTGCCTGACGCTCAAATTCCTGCCGGAAGCGTTCTCCCTGTGAAAACCACTTCGTGTCATGAGCGCCGAACGGCCCGGATGCTGAATAGGGAATGACGAGATACGCGGCAAAGTCAGCCCCGATGGATTGCAGCGAGGTGCACATGAAGACGGAACTCGACAGGTTCTACGCGCTCATCCAGGACATGGAGATCGCGATGATGACGACCCGCCGGCCGGATGGACATCTCGAGTCCAGAGCCATGGCGAACCAGAAGCATGCCGCGGGCGCGGATCTCTGGTTCGTGACCGCTGAAGGAACGACCAAGCTCCGTGACATCGAGACGGACCCCCATATCAACCTGGCGTACTACAACGACCGCACGCGCGAGTGGATCTCGGTATCCGGCCTGGCGACTCTCACGCGCGACCGGGTGACGATCCACCAGTTGTACGCAGCCGACTGGAAGATGTGGTTTCCGGACAACGGCGATCCCAGGCATGGGACTCCGGACGATCCCCGGTTGGTCCTCATCGGGGTCGATATCCAGGCGGCCGTGTTTCTGGAAGTCAACAAGCCGCGTCCAGTGGTGTTATACGAAATCGCAAAGGGCTGGATGACCGGCGAGATGCCGGACCTCGGCGAGATCCACACGCTCGAAGCGCCTCATCACAGTCCTGGCCGCTGAAGGCTGGACGGATTGTGAAGACAGCACCGGCCGGATCGGACGGTCACGACGTGGTCACGACGACGGCGCTGCATGTGCGGCCCGCGCTGCGCCGGTAGCCATGAGGAACGCCCGAGTCGAAATACATGGAGTCGCCCGGTTCGAGCGCATGCTCCTCGCCGTCGACATGGACGCACAACGTGCCATCCAGCGCGTAGATGAACTCGACGCCCGCGTGCATGTGCAGCCGCACGTGCTCGCGGGTGCCGGGGAAGAATTCCGCGTAGTACCGAGTTGAAGCGCCGCTCTGTGGCCGGGTAGTCGAGCGATTCGAACCGGTAGGCGACCTCCTTCGCATGCTGCCGTTCCGGTAGCTGCACGCGCTCGCCTTTCCGTACGACGGCCACGAGCGGCTTCTCCCGCGCGCCCGAGAAGAAGTATTCGAGGCCGACGCTGAACACGAGCGCAATGCGCAGCAGCGTCGGGAGCGTCGGGAACAGCCGACCGGTTTCGACCTTCGAGAGCAGGGCCGGCGAGAGCCCCGTGTGTTTCCCGAGCTCGACCAGTCCCATCTTCTTCTTCAGCCGCAGCGACCGGATCTTCTCCCCGATCGCATAGTCCGTCAGCCCTTTCTGCAGCGTCGGCGACAGCATGGCGTCTCCTGTTTTCTCCTGCCAGTCACATTTCGGGCTCTTCGTGTCCTGAGGTTCACACGATTTTTCACAATGAGTCGATTTTACTTTTAAGCAAACATATTTTCACTATCTTCAATACAGAGGCCGCGGACAACAGCGAGGCTGAACAGGAGGAAGAGGTCATGAAGCAGATTGACGTCGTCGCCGCCGTGCTCGTCGTCGTGGGAGCGCTCAACTGGGGGCTCATCGCAGTCGCACGTTTCGATCTTGTCGCGGCGGTCGGAATGCAGGTCGGGGAAGTGTCGTCGGTGAGTGCTGTCTGAAGAGTCGAGCGGAAACGGGCGCGAGGCTGCGCGCCGGCGGCGTCCCGGTCATCGAGTTCAGGGCATCGATCGTCATCGGTGCCGGGAGTCTGTCGTTCGGCATGATCGAGGCGCTCGTCGAGCGCCTGCCTGTCATGGTCTGTGCCCGATGGGTCACCACGCTCACGCAGCCCGTGGCGATCGACGATGTGCTGGCGTATCTGGAGGCCGCACTCGATCTGACCGACGGTGGAAATCACGTCTTCGAAATCGGCGGGGCCGACGTTGTGTCCTACGGCGACATGATGCGGGAATACGCTCGACTGCGCCGTCTGCGTCGGCTGTTGTTGCCCGTTCCATGGCTGACACCGCATCTATCCGGGCTCTGGCTCGCGATGGTGACGCCCACCCAGGCGCGCATTGGTCGTGCCCTGGTCGAGGGGCTGAAGAATTCGACGGTGGTGCGATCCACGACAGCCCGGGACGCGTTCCGGATCACGCCGACACCGCTTCGCACGGCACTGGGCAAAGCGATCGATGATGGCCTTCCGGCCCGTCAGAAGATTGATACGCGCACCATTGTGGTCAACGTATCGCCCGCCCGTGCGTTCACGCCCATCCGGCAAATTGGTGGCGACTCCGGCTGGTATTTCGCGAACTCACTCTGGCGGCTGCGTGGGTGGCTCGACCGGGTCCTCGGAGGCGTTGGCATGTCCCGGGGCCGACGCGACCCGTTGACCTGCGGCGTGGCGGACGTCATCGACCGGTGGACGGTGGAGGCCTATGAACCCGATAGGCGTCTGCGCCTGTCCGCTGACCTGAAGCTGCCGGGCCGCGGCTGGCTGGAGTTCGAGGTCACCCCGCTCGATGGCGGACGACGATCGAGGATTCGGCAGACGGCAACCTTCGACCCTCGGGGCCTTCTGGGGCGCGCGTCCTGGTACGCGATTCTCCCGCTGCACTACCTGATGTTTCGCGGCATGCTGGCCCGGATCGCCAGTCGCGCCGGCGAACACATCCGGTCCTCGAGCCAGACCCTCGAACCTGGTTCAACCGTGCCGCAGACCGGCAGTGGCTGTTGCAAGTGACTCACGCCGACTGGCTGACCGCGTACTCGAGCAGCGTGATCCCGGACTTCGGGTACAGGCGGTGGCTGTTCAGCGAGAGCTTCGTTCGAGAGGCAGGCGGTGGAAGCATCGGAATGCCCTGCCCGAGCAGCACGGGGACGACAGCCGGTTCCACGGTATCGACGAGGCCGGCCTCGAGAAGCGCGCGGAAGAGCTCCCCGCCGCCGAACAACCAGATGTCCTTCCCGGGCTTCGCCTTGATCGACCGAACGTGCTCGGCGGGATCGCCGTTGACAACCGAGACGGCCGGGTAATCGGCCGGACGCAGCGTCCGCGAGAACACGACGACATCGAGGCCGGGCATCGCGCCGTCACCGCCGTTTTGCAGCATGGCCAGGAAGGTCTTCCGTCCCATGACCGCGGTGTCGAATTGCTTGAAGAGCGCGGCGAAGTCGATGTCCGGATCCATGACGATCCAGTCGTACTCGCCGTGCGGGCCCGCAATGAACCCGTCAACGCTCATGGCCACCTGATAGCGAAGCCGGCGCATGGTGCCTCCTGATCCGTGGATGGGTTTGGGATCCAATCCGCCCTACACTCTGGCGCGTGAGGAAGGGGAAACGCAAGTAGGTCCTCACCCGCTCGCGTCGGAACGCCGCCGCTGCTTCCTCATCCCCGGCGGGCTGGTTTCCTGCGCTGCCTGCCGCCGGTGGCCGTCGGACGAGATCGGGCGATCATCACCTCCGTTGACTTGACAATGGCCAGGGCGTCGTCACCTCTGCGGAGCTTCAAGGCGCGAACCGCATCGGCGGTAATGACCGCCGTGAGCAACTGATCGCCCACGCGCAGCCGTACCTGCGCCAGCAAACCGTCGACGCGCACTTCGTCGATGAATCCGCGAAGCCTGTTGCGTGCGCTCAGGCCCGCCAGGGACTCGTCATCGTCGCCGCTGGGCCCACGCCGCCGGGCGTCCGGCTGCTGCCGGGTCATCAGCCGATCGATCTCCGCCTCGGACAGGCGATGGTGACCGCCTTCTGTTCGTGTCGTCCGCACACTTCCGGCGCGGACCCATCGTTTCAGTGTCGAGTAGCTCACCCCGAGGCGCTCGGCCGCCCGGCTCAGCGTGACGAGTGACATCGGACTCTCCTGTGAACGGCTTCTGGACCTCGCTTCACGGCGGCGGCCATCATACCAGGCATCGTAAGTGAGTGTGACCCTGATTGAACCGTATTGAGTCGATTTGATCACCTGTTCAAGACGGTCTACAGTTTCATCGAAAGGTTGCTGGAGGTCTTATGCCCGGAAGCCGGCGGTGGGTCCACGTGTGCCTGTGGCTGTCGATCGAAGCGGCGATCGCCTCGCCCGTCCGGGCGCAGATCGGCGCAGCGGCCGTGGCGGGAGACGTCGTGGACCAGGCGGGGGCTCCCGTGCCGGGCGCGACCGTCACGCTCGTCGCCGCCGGAACCCACCGGTCCCGCACCGTGATCACGGGCCAGGAGGGCGTCTACTCTGTCCACGGGCTCGAGCCAGGCTCCTACACGGTTCGTGTCGAGTTGACGGGGTTCCGGCCGCTGACTCGCGAAGGCGTTCAGCTCGCCACCGGAGAGACGGTGCGGCTCGACGTGCGGCTGGAGCTCGGCGGGTTGACCGAGGCGATCACCGTCAAGGCCGATGCCCCCCTCCTTCGCAGCGGGACGTCCGGGCTGGGACAGGTCATCGACACGCGGAAGCTGAGCGATCTCCCGCTGAACGGCCGCAGCTTCATCACCCTCGCCGGGCTGGCGCCGGGCGTCGCGTTGCCGCCGGGCTCGTCGCTGCCGCGCATCAACGGCGGACGGCCTCGCACCAACGAGTATCTGTTCGACGGCATCTCCGTCCTGCAGCCCGAACCCGGGCAGGTCGCGTTCTTTCCAAACATCGACGCCGTCCAGGAGTTCAAGATCGAAAGCAACAGTCCGCCAGCGGAGTTCGGGCGGTTCAACGGCGGCGTGGTCAACCTGACGACCAGGTCTGGAAGCAACACGTTTCATGGCACGGGGTTCGAGTTCTTTCGTCACGAAGCGCTGAACGCGCGGAACGTCTTCGCGTCCGGCACGCAGGCCAGGCCGCGGTTCCGGCGCAACCAGTTTGGTGGTGTGGTCGGAGGACCGATCTCGCGGAATCAGACGTTTTTCTTCGCCGACTACCAGGGCCAGCGGCAAACGATCGGGCGCACGGTCATCTCCACGGTCCCGACCCGGCTGCAGCGTGAAGGCGTATTCACGGAACCGATCGGCGGACGTGTACCCGCCATCTACGATCCCGCCACGACGGCTCCCGGCGTTGCGGGCTCATCGCCCCGCAGTCCGTTTCCCGGGAACACGATTCCTGCGGATCGGATGGATCCGGTCGCCCGGGCGCTGCTGGAGCGGTATCCACTGCCGACGAACGCCGGCACGGCCAACAACTACCGCCGCACCGACAACGAAGGCGTCGATCAAGATCAGTTCAGCCTGAGGCTCGATCATCGTGTTTCCACCGACGACGACCGGATCTTCGGACGCCTGACTCGATTCCAGGAAGAGTTCATTCCCGTGACGCCGCTTCCGGACGGCAGCGGCGTGACGTCCGGCACGCTTGGCCCACAGGCGACGAAGGCCTGGTCGTTTGCGTCCAGCTACCAGCGCACGTTCTCGGATCGGCTCCTGAACGAGTTGCGATTTGGCGACACCCGGAGAGCCGTCGGGCGGACGGCCGCGCAGCTCGACACGTCGGCATCGGCCGGCCTGAACCTTCCCGGCATTCCGTCGACGGCCGAGTTTCCCAACACGCTTCCCACGTTTCTGATCGGGGGCTACCAGCAGCTCGGATCACCCGCGAATACCGCAACCGTCTTCAGCACGAGCGTGACCCAAATCGCGGATACGCTGACCTGGCTGAAGGGGCGGCACACCCTCAAGATCGGTGGAGACCTGCGATGGGAGCGGCTGAACGTCGTGCAGCCCCCATCGCCCACCGGCCAGTTCACGTTCAGCAGCCTCTTTACGAATCTGCCGACCGACGGGGTGACGGCGGCCAGCACCGGCACGCCGCTCGCGAGCTTCCTCCTCGGGCAGGTCCAGCAGTTCTCGATCGATCTGCAAAGCGCAGAGATCCGGAACAGGGCCCACGTCCAGGAGTACTTCGTCCAGGACGATTGGCGTCTCTCCGATCGCGTGACCGTGAACGGAGGCGTCCGATATACGCTCAACTTCCCGTCAACGGAAGCGAACAACCAGGTGGCGGTCTTCAACCTGCAGACCCGGCTGCTCGATTATCTGGGCCGCGACGGCCAGCCGCGCGCCGCCCGGCAGCTGCACAAACTCAACCTCGCGCCGCGCCTGGGCATCGTGGGACGCATCACCGACAAGACTGTCCTGCGGACCGGCTACGGCATGGTCTTCATCGAGATGGCAGGGATTACCACGCCGTTCACGACGCCGGTCTTCCCATTCTTGCAGACCGTGTCGCAGCGGACACTGGACAACATCGCACCTGCCTTCACCCTGGCCGAGGGACCGCGCGTGGACCCGATTCCGCTGACACCGACCGCGGGGCTGGGGCAGGGTGTGTTCGCCGTCGACCGCGACCTGGGCTCCGGGTATGTCCAGCAGTGGAACGCGTCGCTTCAGCGGGAACTGACGACCAACATCGCGCTGGAGGTGGCGTACACAGGATCGAAGATTACCCGGGTGGGAATTCCTGACTCGAACCTGAATCAGCTGACCGTCGAGCAGCTCGCGCAGGGATCCTCGTTGCTGCAGCGCGTGCCGAATCCGTACTTCGGGATCATCCCTCGATCGTCATCGCTTGGTGATCCAACGATCTCGCGGGCGCAGCTGCTCAAGCCGTATCCCGAATACACGACGGTCAGCCTCTATCGCAACAACGTGGGCACCACCGTCTACCACGGTGTGTATGGCAAGCTGGAACAGCGATTCTCCCACGAACTCTCATATCTCATCAGCTACACCCGGTCCAGGTTGATGGATGACGCGTCGTCGGTCTTCGACGCCTCGATTCTGACGGGGCCGGTTGCCAACTACCCGGTGGCTGACAGCTTCAACCGCCGGCTCGAGCGCGACTACTCGACAGGGGACGTCCCGCATGTCTTCGTTGCGTCCGCGGTCTGGGACATTCCGTTCGGTGCGAACCGACGCAACCACGGCTCCGGCATACTGGGCGCGCTGATGAGCGGCTGGACGGTTACCGGCGTGCTGACGCTGCAATCCGGCGTTCCGCTCGCCGTCACCCAGGTCACCAACAACAATGCGTTCGCGGGATTTGGCACGCAGCGTCCGAACCAGATCGATGCCCCGTCGCTCCCTGCCGACGAGCGATCCGTGAGCCGATGGTTCAATACCGCGGCGTTCGTGACCGCGCCCCAGTTCACGATCGGTACGAGCTCGCGGAATCCGGTACGCGGCCCCGGCTATCGCAATCTCGATCTCGGAGTGATGCGTCGTATCCCGCTGCCGGCGAACACCGCATTGGAATTGCGCGGGGAAATCTTCAACGTGACCAACACACCGCCGCTGGGCGCGCCGAATGCGACGCTGGGATCAGCGGCCTTCGGGACGATCACCGCCGCCGGGGATCCTCGTGTTATTCAACTGGCGTTGAAGTTCCTGTTTTGACAGGGGGGCAGCCGTCATTCCCTCTCGCGCAGGTCCACCTCGTCGGCTTCAACGGTGTCGAGATACTCCGTCGCCGTTCGCCCCGCGTCCTCGAGGGAGGCCGCCGACACGATGATGTAGCCGGCCAGGAGCTCCTTGGTTTCGATGAACGGTCCGTCGTACACGCTGACGCCGTCGCGCGAGTTCTTGTACCGCCGCCCCCGACGGCTGGGACGCATGGTCTCGGTGACGATATGCGTGCCGCTGCGCGTGGTTTCGTCGATCAAACGCGCGAGCGCAGTCCGCTGTGGAGGCGTCGGTGCCTCGCCAGTCTCCGTCGAGGAGGTGGCTTTACGCAGGACCATGTAGCGGCGGGTGCTGACGGCCGGCGGCGCCGCCATGCCGATGTCCCACGGTTCGGTGACGGGACGGATGTCGATCTCCACGTCACCCAGGATGCCAGCCTGCTGCGTCGCCCACTCGACCGCGTCCTCCAGCGAACGCGTACGCACGATGCTGAAGCCGGCGGGCAGTTCGTTGTCTCCTTCGAATGGACCGTTGACCACGGTGCGCGTGCCTGCCACAAACCTGACCCGCACGCCCTCCGAGCTGGCGCGGAGCCCCTCTGCGCCCAGGAGCGACCCCGCTTTGGCCAGCCCGCCGAGCAGCGCTCCCACCCGCGCGATCAGCTCCGGGCCAGGGATCCCGCCCGACTCCCAGTGCGCGTTGGTCTTGTGCATGATCGCGAATCGCATGATCGTCATCTCCGGCTGCCGGCGACCGACCCGGCCGGCGCGGTGAAGAACTCCACGACCGCCGGCGTCAGGACGTCGGGTTTCACGTTGTGCGTCTGCCCCGCGAGCTCGCGGTGATGCGCGGCAGGCATCGCGTGCACGATGGTCTGCACGGCCTCCCGCAGCCTGGGGTCGGTCTTCGTCCCGTTCATCACCAGCGATGGCACGCCGATCGACGCGAAGCGGGTACGCGGCACCCTGAACGCCGTCATCAGGGCGGCGTCATAGGGGAGGGTGTGGGCGACGGCCTCGAGCTTGCGCCAGATCCACGGCATCAGACGCATCATCACGACCGCCGGCGCCGGCATGCCGACCATGTCTTTCATGAAGTATTTCACCGCCCCACCGCGGTTGCCTTCCGCAAGCAGTCGCGTGAGTTGCCCCTCGTGCGCGGCTCCTCCGCGCACGCCACTGTCGTCCACGTATGGCGGCTCGTACGCGACGAGCCTGGTGACGGGGAGACCGCTCGCCGCGGCTTCCAGCGCGAGCGCTCCGCCTGACGACAGGCCGAGAAGAAACGCCGACCCGCCCGCTGCCTCGACCAGCGCGGCAATGTCCTCGACCTCGCGCGCCGGCGCATACGGCTGCGTATCGCCGCTCTGTCCGCGCCCGCGGCGGTCGTAGGCGTAAACGGTGAAGTGCTGCGCGAGCAGCCGTGCGAGCTTCGGCGAAGGGCCGAAGCACGGCTGCAGAGCGCGTCGTCTATGAGAATCAGCGCCGGGCCGCTGCCGCTTCGCTCGTAGGCGATCGTGGTTCCGTCTTTCGACCTGACGTGGCTCATGACCGGCTCCGATCGCGCCACGGCAGGAACGCGCGCAGCCTCGCGTCGCGCAGTATGAGTCCGCCCCAGAGCAGCGCCCCGAGGTAGGTGGGAAAAAGGACGTGCGTGAAGAGCGGGTTCTCGACGCGCACGTGCGTTGCCACGGCACCCCCGAGGTAGCCCGTCAGCAGCACCGCGCCCAAGACCGAGGTCCGGGGAACCAGATAGACGAGCACGCACGACAGCAGCGTCACTCCGAGGCTGAACACGACGTCCGGAGGGTACCCCAGCTGCTTCGTGGCGTCGGTAACGGGTTGTACTTCGAGCAGCTTGCCGAGGCTGTCGAAGACGAGGAAGGCCACGGCCAGCCCGCTGAGACCTCTGCCGCTCCACAATGCCCGCCTCGAGTCCGTCTGATCGGTCCTGATGGTCGCGAACGAGTTGTCCTGTGCAATTGTCTGCATTTTGTCGCCTCCACTGACCAGTCGAACGCGCGGGCTGACGATCGACAAATGCGGGGACAAGGTGCCAGGGTGCCAAGTGCTGGAGTGGCGGCGCCTACCGCGCCGGAGCCGCACCGGAGAGCGGCAGCGTGAGCACCGACACCGACTGGGCCGGCAGCGGCACGGCGAACCCGCGACCGGCGCGGACGGATGTGGTGCGAACGGTCACCGCGTTGGGCGTCCGGAAGCTGTTTGCCGCGTCCGGTGAATCGCCCGTCAGCGTCTGCAAGGTGCCGGTGGCCCCCACGTTCGCTCCGGCGACGGTCACCATCGGCGTCAGCGCGCGGTCGCGGCTGGTGTTGACCATTTTCACGAACAGCTGCCGGCCATCGGCCGATCGGCTGGCGACGACGTCGAGCACGGGGATCTGCGTCCCCTCGAGCGAGCTGTCGAACGTGGGTGACGAGACACGCGCGGCAAGCCGCTCGCGTCCCAGGTGCTCGTTGTACAGGCGAAGGGCCAGGTAGGTCGGCGTCACGAAGACGTCGTGCCGGCTGGCCTGGATGATGCCTCCCGACCACCCGTTCACCAGATCCGAGACGGCGGACATCTCCACCAGATCCCCGGAGCGCTCGAACACGTTCATCAGCCGTGCGCCGTACAACGCCGACTCCATCGAGTGCTGCCGCGGCACCGGGAGTGACGTATTCCACTCGTTGATGATCAGCCTGACGTCGCGTCCCGGCGCGAGCTCCGCGATGGCGCGGCCGACGTCGCGGTAGAACCGCTCGTAAAACAGCGGACGGGCCATGAGGTTCGCGTACTCGTTCCTGGCCTCGCTCAGACCGTAGTAGTGATGGATGGCCAGGTAGTCGATCTGCGCCCCGGCGCGCGCGAGCACGGTGCGGTTCCACGCCATGTCGTTGTCGCCCACCGCGATGAAGCGGAGCGAGGGATCCACCGCGAGCATCGCCTCCCGATACCGCAGGTAGTTGCGCGCGTAGGTCTCGGCGTCACTGTGCCCGCGCACCCACTTGCCCCAGATCTCGTTGCCGATCTCCCACGTCTTCACCGCAAATGGCTCGGGGCTGCCGTACTTTGCCCTGAGCGCCCCGTACGTCGTCGTGACGCCGCTGTTGGCGTACTCGACCCAGTTGGCGGCGTGCTCGGCCGTCGCGCCCCGCCCCTCGATGTTGACGACGAGATGCGGCTCGGCGCCGAGATTCCGGCAGAAACGAATGAGCTCGTCCGTGCCGAAGTCGCTCGGTTCCCGCTCGTTGGACCAGGACAGATTGATCCACTCCCGCCGCTCGTCCCGGGGACCGACACCCCAGATCCAGTGGTAATCCTGGGCGACGTTGCCGCCAGGCCACCGGATGAAGGCGGGGCGCAGCGCTTTGACTCGCTCGAACACGTCGGCGCGCACATCCTCGACGGCATCGCCCGGCATCAGCGACACCTGATCGATCCACACACGGCCCCGTCCCTGGAAGAGGATCGCAAGCCTGGCCAGCGGGTCGGCCTGTGCAGGCCGCAACGTGAAGCGATACTGCTTCCACGCGCCGTCCGCGGCGATATCGCCGATGTCGGCTGACGCGTAGGTCGTCCCGTCAGTGCGGTCCTGTTCGAGCGCGGCACTGAGGCGCCCGGCGAAGTCCCACGTGCGCAGCCACAGGTAGCCCCGGTATTCGATCCCGGGGCGAACGGGCACTCCGCTCTGATGAATGCCACGGCGCTGTCCGTCCTGTGCCGGCAGATCGATCCGCAGCGAGTGCTCCACCTGGGACTGTCCCTGCGGACGCGTGGGCGGATACGCCGCCGAGTCGTCCCATGCGAAACGGATGGCGTCGTCGTTCCGATCGTCCGGATCCCGCTCCCAGTAGCGGGACAACCCGATCGCGTTCGCCGTCTCCTCGAACCCGCGGTTCCGCAGCAACTCGGCATGGAGGCCGAACTTGATGTCTTCGAACATGAACTCGGCGAATTGACCGTAGAGCCGGGGGCTGATGCGGTTCTCCACCGTTGCCGCATCGATCGTGATGCTGGCCTGGTCGGTGGCCTGGCCGCCGAGCGACGTGGCCAGCGCGAGGAGGAGCAACCCTATCCTTTTCGACCGGCCGGGTATCTTTTTGGGTCCGGATGCCATCGTTCGAGTGAGGGTAGGAGCGACTCGGGCGGCTGTCAACACCCCCGCACTCGGCACCGCCGGGACTTCGCCAGGAGCTGTCGTCGGAGTAGTTCCGCGACAACATTCCCAATCTGGTGTACACAGTCATCCCTGGGCGGGGAACGGGCGTCCCTGGCCTCGGGGCGTTCGGGCAAGCATCTTCCCAATTGGATGAGCGCCGTGGACGTTTGAATGAGCCACCACGTCCCCGGTTCCTGCTTTTCGCCAGACAGCAAGAATGATTTCAGATCACTCGCCGGCAGCTGGAGCGGCACATCTCCTGCAAGGCTCGGGGAAACGATGGGCTCGAGTGGTGCTGGCAGGAGGTCGCCCGTGCTGAGGGTTGCCGTCGTCGGTTGCGGCAAGGCGGCGGAAAATCATGTCGTCGAAATTCAAAAGCTCCCGGGGGCTTCGGTGGTCGCCGTGTGCGATGCCGAGCCGTTGATGGCCGAGCAGCTCGCGGTGCGGTACGGCATCCGGCGGCACTACTCGATGATGGACGCGATGCTCGAGGCCGAACGGCCCGACGTGGTGCACATCGCGACGCCTCCCGAATCACACCTGCCTCTGGCCGTGAAGGCCATGGACGCGGGCTGTCACGTCTTCGTGGAAAAGCCGCTGACGCTCTGCTACGCCGACTCGCAGACGCTGGTCGCCCATGCCACCAGCTGCGACAGAAAGCTGACGATCGGCTACGGCTATTATTTCGACCCCATCGCGCGCACGCTGCGCGAGGCGATCGCCGAGGGTGTGCTGGGGGAGCCGGTGCACGTCGAAAGCTTCCTCGGCTACTCTTTGGCCGGGCAGTTCGGGTCGGCCGTGTTCGCCGACAACGAGCACTGGGTGCATCGGCTGCCGGGTAAACTCATCCACAATGTGATCGACCACCTTCTGAACAAAGTCGCGGAGTTCCTGAGCGAGCACGCCACGGTCCATGCACGCGCCTGGCAGCATGACGCCGACCGTCATCAGGCGTGGACCATGCCTGACGAGTTGCGCCTGATGTTCGTCGACGCGAACATCTCGGCGTTCGCGACGTTCACGTCGCAGGCGCAGCCCCTTGCCCACTTCCTGAACGTCTATGGCACCAGGAACTCCGCCCGGCTCGATTTTGAGACGGGCACGATTACATTTGGAACGTCAACGACGCTGCCGGGACCATTCGGGCGGCTGAGCCGCACATTCGCGCAGGGCTCTCAGTACTTCCGGCAGGGAACGAAGAATGTCGTCCGGCTCGTTCGCTCCGACTATCACGCCCTTGCGGGCCTCAATTTCCTGATCGACGCGTTCTACGAAAGCATCCGTGAGGACGCGGCGGTGCCGGTTCCGTATCCCGACATGTTGAAGGTGGCGGCCATGACCGACGCTGTCTTCGCCCAATTGGAAGCCGGCTCTTCACTTGCGGTATGACGGCCCTGGTGACCGGATCCACCGGATTTCTGGGGGCGGCCGTCGTCGAGCGCCTCCTTGCCCACGGCGAGGGGCGCATCCGGTGTTTTGCCCGGCCGAGCAGCGACACCACCCGCCTCACCGCGCTGGCATCGGCGTACGGCGCCGATCGCGTGGATGTCACGGTCGGTAACCTTCAATCCGGAGCCGCCGTCGAACGCGCGCTCGCCGACGTCGACACCGTCTACCACCTCGCGAGTGCGATGCGTGGCGCGCCGGCCGGGATCTTTCTCGATACAGTCGTCGCGTCGAAACGTCTCCTGGACGCGATTGTCGCCTGTCCGGTCAAACGGTTCGTCCTTGTCAGCTCGCTGAGCGTTTACGGGCTCGCCGATGCACCCGCCGATTGGCTGGTCGACGAATCGACGACGCTGGAGCCACATCCGGAGCTGCGCGACGCCTACTCCCACGCCAAGCTTCGGCAGGAGCTCCTGGTCCGGGAACATGCGGCTCGATCCGGTTTCGAGCTCGTCATTCTGCGGCCGGGAACGCTCTATGGTCGCGGTGGACCAGCCTTCTCTCCGCGTCTCGGACTCGCGACGGCGGGATGGCTCCTGCACTTCGGCGGCAACAACGTGCTGCCGCTCAGTCACGTGTCGAACTGCGCCGAGGCCGTCGCCCTCGCGGGAACGAGCAGCCGCTTTGCGGCCGGCGCGTACAACGTCATCGACGACGACCTGCCGACGGCGGCGGAATACGTGCGGAGATACAAGAGAGACGTCAGGCACATCCGGTCGATTCGCTGTCCGTTTTTCGCGACGATGCTGGTGTCGAGATGGGCGGAGCGATGGCATGTGTCCTCGAGAGGGCAGATTCCACGGGTCCTGACACCCTATCGCACCGCGACCGTGTGGCGCGGCCACCGGTTCGACAACGGGAAGCTCCGGCGCGCCGGCTGGACGCAGGTCGTGTCTACGCGAGAAGGTCTCGCCGGTGCGTTCGACGACCTCCGTGCCCGTCAGCACGCGGCGTCGCGCACGCCGGCGCACCACGAGGCATCACGCGTCGTGTCCGCGGGTCTTCCGCTGCCCAATGACGCACAGTGAGAATGCCGCGACCACACCACGCCGGATCCAGCTGCTCGTCGTAGGCCCGTCTCTGCAAGAGTGGCTCGGCGGCCAGGAAGTGCAGGCGGATTTGCTGGTCCGGAAGTGGTCCGAGGACCACGAGGTCCGGGTAGCCTTCGTTCCTCACAATCCGACACCGCCGCGCGGTCTGCGATGGACACGGCGCGTCCCCGCTCTGCGGACGGTCGTGCGCCTGCCGACGCGGCTGGTCGGGCTCTGGCGTGCGGCGCGACGATCCGAGATCGTCCATATCTTCTCGGCGTCCCACTCGTCGTTCCTGCTGGCCACGCTGCCGGCGTGGTGCGTGGCCCGGCTTCTCGGAAGACGGACGCTCATCCACTATCACAGCGGACGAGCGGACGAACATCTGCGCCACTCGCCGCTGGCGCGCTTCGTCTTTCGGCGGACCGATGCCGTGGTCGTCCCTTCACGGTACCTCGCCGGGATCTTCTCATCCCACGGGATACGCACCGACGTCGTTCCAAACGCGATCGATGCGGCCGGCCTGCGCTACCGGCTTCGTCCCACGATCCGCCCTGTGCTGGTGTGTACGCGCAATTTCGAACCCGGCTATGCCGTCGATCTCGTCGTGCGTGCGTTCGCCGACATCAAGAGTGAGTTTCGTTGCGCGCGCCTGCTCCTGGCTGGAACGGGTTCGAGCGAACCGGCCATCCGGGCGCTCGTTCGCGATCTCGGCATCAGCGAGATCGAGTTCTGCGGAGCGGTCCCGCGGCACGCCATCGGCGCTCTCCTGGACCGTGCGGACGTCTTCGTGAACGCGTCGCGGATAGACAACATGCCGGTTTCGATCCTGGAAGCGTTTGCCGCCGGTCTTCCGGTCGTGACCACCGCGAGTGGCGGCATTCCCTGTCTCGTGGCGCACGAGCGGACCGGCTTGCTCTCGGAGGTCGGAGACGTCCACGCGCTCGCGCGCAACGTGCGCCGGGTCATCGCCGATCCGCTGCTGGCGAGCCGGCTCGCCGCCAACGCCCGCGAGGAATCCTCACGGTATGCGTGGCCGGCGGTTCGTGCCGGGTGGCTGGAGCTCTATCGCGCCCTGGCGCGCGCCGGCGACCGGCGCCGAACGTCAGCGTAGCCGGCCCCGGAGGTCGAGCGGCACTTTCCTGTTGACATCGCACAGGAGTGTTGCGCACACTCATGTGTGAACGCAACAGGAGCCCGCATGGCTGAAGACAAGTCGGAAATCATCCGCGGCACGCTCGATTTGATGGTCCTGAACACCCTCGAGACCATGGGGTCCCTGCATGGCTACGGCATCGCCCGCCGCATCGAACAGGTCAGCGAGGACGCCCTGCAGATCCATCAGGGCACCATCTACGCCTCTCTCGTGCGCCTGATGCAGAAACGCTGGATCTCGGCCGAGTGGGGCACGTCGGACAACAACAGAAAGGCCCGGTTCTACAGCATCACGAAAGCCGGGCGCAAGCGGCTCCATACGGAAGCGCGCAACTGGGAGCGGGTGTCGCGCGTCATCGGGCGCGTGCTGCGAGTCGTCGAGCGAGGATAGCCACATGTTCGATGCCATCAAGGCCGTCGGTCCGCGAGTTCGCACATGGTTGTCGCCTGGTGATGGAGATCAGGAGTTCGAGCGTGAGCTCGGGACGCATCTCGACATGCTGACCGACGAGCACATCCGGCAGGGAATGTCGCCGGACGCCGCGAGGCGCGCCGCGCGTGTCCGGTTGGGAGGCGTCGCCCAGCTGAAGGAAGTCAACCGCGACCTCCAGGGCCTGCCCGCCGTCCAGATGTTCTTCCAGGACGCCCGCTTCGCACTCCGGATGCTGCGCCGGAACCCCGGCTTCACGGCCGTGGCCGTTCTCACACTCGCGCTCGGCATCGGCGCCAACACGGCAATCTTCAGTGTCGTCAATGCCGTGCTCCTGAAACCGCTTCCATATCCGAAGGCGGACCAGCTATTCAACGTGTTCCAGGCGAAACCGCAGGATGGGATCGGGGGGACGGGCTGGTCGTACCCGAATTTCGAGCGGCTTCGCGATCAGGACGGCGTGTTCAGCGGGATGGCGGGAAGTCAGAAACACCAGCTCACGTTGACAGGGCGGGGGGAACCGTCGGTCGTGGACACCTCGGTCGTCACGGCGGAGTTCTTCTCGGTCTTCGGCGTCAAGCCCCTTTCGGGCCGGATGTTCGTGCCGGACGACGGCAAGCGCGGCGCGGCCCCCGTCGTCATGCTCAGCGAGGGCCTGTGGCGCGGTTACTTTGAAGGGGACCCGAGGATCATCGGGAGCTCCATCAGCCTGGACAAGCGTCCGTTCACGGTCGTCGGCATCATGCCGGCGGCGTTCCGCTTTCCCCAGCTCACGAAAACCGACCAGCTCTGGATCCCGCTCGTGCAGGATCCGCTGTTCGGCAGCTGGATGGATCGACGACAGGGACACTGGCTCCAGGTCACGGGGCGATTGAAGCCGGGCGTGTCGATCGCGCAGGCCCAGGCGGAACTGAACGCCATCAGCGCGAGTCTCGAGAAGGATTTTCCTGCGGAGAACGCTGGGTGGCAGATCCGCAGGGTGAGGCTGCAGGACATGATCGTCGGCGATGTGAAGTCGCCGTTGCTCGTGCTGCTCGGCGCCGTCGGGCTGGTGCTGTTGATTGCCTGCGCCAACATTGCGAACCTGCTCCTCACGCGCGCGACGTCCCGCGCGCGCGAAATGGCCGTTCGGACGGCGCTTGGCGCGGGGCGAGCCAGGATCGTCCGCCAGTTGCTGAGTGAGACCGCGGTGCTGGGGCTTCTTGGCGGCGTTGCGGGGATGGCGCTCGCCTACTGGGGCGTTCGGGTTCTGAGCTCGCTGCTTCCGCCGAGTGTGCCGCGAGTGAACGACATCGGTGTTGACCTCTGGGTTCTCGGTTTTGCGCTCCTCCTATCCCTTGTCGCCAGCTGCGCATTTGGTCTGGCCCCGGCCCTGTCTTCCGCGAAGGCCAATCTGCAGGCGAGCCTGCGCGAAGGAGGCGGGCGCGCCGGCGAAAGCCCCGGGCGACGCCGCGCACGGAGTCTCCTCGCGGCGGGAGAAGTGGCGCTCGCGATGGTCCTGCTGGTCGCCGCCGGCCTGCTGCTGCGCAGCTTCGGCAATCTCCTGTCGGTGAGCCCCGGGTTCGACGTGCAGCACGTGGTGAAGGCCGACATCTCGCTTCCGCGATTTCAGGTACTCGACACCGCAGCAATGGACCGCCTTCGCCGACGAGTTGCTGACCAACCTCCAGGCCTCGCCGGGATTGAAGGATTCGGCCGTGGCGGTTCCCAGGCCGATCGCCGACGGCACCATCAACCTGGCATTCGAGATCGTGGGAAATCCTCCGTCCTCCGCGAGCGCATCGCGGACGGCGAACTACGTGTCCGTGAGTCCCGGGTATTTCCGGGTGATGGCGATCCCGCTCAGGGCTGGACGCTTCTTCGATCAGCGCGATCTGGCGTCAGCCAGCCGCGTGTCGGTCATCAGCCAGGCGATGGCGCGGACCTATTTTCCGAATCAGGACCCGCTCGGAAAGCGGCTCCTCTTTGGATTTCCACCGGACGGCATGGTCGAGCGCGAGATCGTGGGCATTGTCGGTGATGTGCGGGACGTCGCGCTCGGTCAGGATCCCGGACCGATGATGTACGTGCCGTTCGCGCAGGCGCCTTTCTGGGGTGCGAATGTCGTCGTCAGGAGCACGCTGAGCCCATCCAGCGTGGCCATGGCGATCCGGCAGGAAGTGCGGAAGCTGGACAAGGAACTGCCTGTGACCGACGTCGCGACGATGCCGGATGTTCTGGAGGCGTCGCTCTCCCAGCCCCGGTTCCGCACGTTCCTGCTTGGCCTGTTTGCCGCGATGGCGCTGGTCCTGGCGGCCACCGGAATTTTCGGCGTGATTTCCTACTCGGTGTCGTGCCGGACGAACGAGATCGGCGTTCGCGTGGCGCTCGGCGCTTCACGCGGCGCGATACTACGGATGGTCCTGCGCGAAACGCTGGTCCTGACATTCGTTGGGCTGGCTGTTGGGGTGCCCAGCGCGCTCGCGGCGTCGCGGCTGATCGGCCAGCTGCTCTTCGACGTCTCGACGCACGACCCCGCCACGCTCGCCACTGTCGCACTGGCTCTCGCCGCCGTGGCGACGCTTGCCGGGTATGTCCCCGCACGCCGCGCGATGCGAGTGGACCCGATCGTCGCCCTGCGGTCTGAATGAGTAGCACGTAGCACGTAGCACGTAACACGTAGCACGTAACACGTAGCACGTAACACGTAGCACGTAGACACGTAGCACGTAACACGTAGCACGTAATGGGTTGTCAGAAGCCAAGGCGATACTTCAGCGTGAAGGACGCCCCTGCGAGTGGGTACCCCTTCTTCTCGTAGTAGTACGCATCCGACATGTTGGTGTTGGTGAGCACCACGGCATGCTGCGGATGCAGCCTGTAGGTAGCGCTCAGGTCGGCGACGACGAAGTCCGGGTAGTCGACAACCGGTGATCCTGCCGCGTTGAAGTCCTGATCCTGTCTGCCGTCCACGTATCGCGCCGACAGCCGGGTAGAGAGGCGGCCGACGTCGAGATCGACGCCCGCCCGGATCGTGTTCGTCGCCACATTCAGAATGTTGCGCTCGCCGGTCGTGGGCAGCTGCTCCCTGCGCGAAAAATAGTGCGTGATATTGGCGAACGCCGTCACATGGGCATTCATCCGCCGCACGGCCTCGACGTCCAGTCCACGGATGTGCGCGGCCAGCGTGTTCATCGACGTGAGCACAATCGGATCCGGGGGCAGGGGATTACTCACGAGCACGTTGGAGGCAACGCGATCCGCGACGGTCGTCTGGAAATACGTGACGTCCATGTGTGTGGACGGCGAGAACCACTCGAGACCAGCGTCAACGCTCGTGCTCCGCTCGGGCCGCAGGTCGGGATTGCCCTGGTTGATCTGCGTGCGGCCGTTCACGACGGTGGTTGTATAGCCCGTCAACGCCGTCGCATCCGCGGGCACGAACGCGCGGCCGGCGGTAGCATGCGCCCGGAGGCCGGCAACAAGCTGCTGCTTGATGCCGAGGCTCGGGTTGAACACGGTGAACGTCGTCGTGGACGGCGTGAAGTTCGTCTTCAGCGGCGTGTCCCGCGTCTCGACGGCGATTCGATCGACGCGGCCGCCGACTGACACCACGGTCCGGCCGGCCCGGAGGTTGAAGGTGTTCTCGGCGTAAATGCCAATCGTGTCCTTCTGATTGTCGGCGGAGAAGGGCGCCTGCCGGTCTCCTGTTCTCGCGTACGAGCGGCTGTCGCTGGTGACGTGCTCATAGTCGAGCCCGGCGACGAGGCTGTTCGCCCCGCCCCAGCCCCAGGCGTCTTTCGCCTGCAGGCCACGCCAGGCGAACCAGTTCTCGAAGGTGAGATAGGGAAGGTACGGCAGGTCGAGCGGATTGGACGTGGTCACGTTGCGGAGGTGCCCTTCTTCCTGCGCGTCGTAAAACGTGCCCGAGATCAGGTGCCGGCCGACCTGTCCGGACAGGCGTATATCCTCGGACCTCCGTTCGAGATTCTTCCGCCCCTGCGAGCTCACACCGCTGAAGACGTCGCCGGGCGTATTGATATCGCGTCCACGATAGGCGTTCACGTGCCCGTCGACGCGCCATGCGGAGGACGAGATCCGCCCCCAACCGCGCCGACCCGTCGAACGTCGTGTAGGTGGTCGCCGGCCGCACGACGCCGTTGCCCATGCGGTAGTCGTCCCCCTGATTGAACGCGCTGCCGCTCACATCGAAGTCCAGCCGGGGACCGAGGCTGCCGCCCGCCTTGCCGGCAAGCTCCGACGCGTTGAAGCTGCCGAATGCGACCCGGGCGCCCCCCTTCAGAGGCCCTCGCGACTGTCGCGTGATGACATTCACGACGCCTCCCATCGCTGAAGCGCCGTACACAGCCGAGGCCGGCCCCTTGAGCACTTCGATGTGATCGATGTTGTCCAGGAGGAGCGTCGCGAGATTGGTGACGCCGGAAGGACGTCCGTCGATCAAGAGCAGCGATCGCTTGTTGATGCCGGAGATCTCCGGACGGAACCCGCGAATCCCGATTCCCGACAGGACGCCGTTGTACTGCACGACATCGACGCCCGCGTTCTTCTTGAGCGCGTCCGTGATGTCGGCGGCCACGGAACGCTCGATGTCCTGCGCATCGACCACTTCGATCTTCTGCGGCGTCTCGGAGAGCCGCGTCTCCATGCGGCGTCCGGTCACCACCATGCGCTCGATCAGGCCGGCGACCTTCAACGTCACGCGCAGCGGCCGTGTCACGGGCAGTTCGACGGCCGTGGTGGTGACGTCGAACAGGTCGTGACGGACCTGGACCTCGTACTTGCCTGGTGGCAGATCGCGAACCGAGAACCCGCCTGTCGCATCTGTCGTGACGTTTCGCGGCGGTGTGCCCGTCACGCCGCGGATCGTCACAGCGGCGCCCGCGATCGCACCACCCGATTGATCATTCACGGTTCCCGTGAGCGTGGCCTGCGCCGACACCACCTGCGCCCACGTCATCATCATCAGCGCGGTGAGCGTCCGCACCCCGAACGTACTGAGCTTCTGCATTTCGTTCTCTCCTTGTGGATGTCGCGCGCACGCGCAGAGGCCGGCTCGTCGGTGCCATGACCGCACGTCAGCCCGCTCCACCGGTGAAGCCGGGTGAACAGTCGACGGACGGATCCCTGGCGGGCAAGGTGCCGCATGGCCAGCAGACGCGCGACGGCGGCGTGCCTACGGGACTAAGCGGCGCGAGACAGGGCGGATTGTTCTAAACGATGTGGGAAATGACGCCAGGAGTGGGCAGCGCATGTTTTCTGTTCTCCGCAGAAAAGACAGCTATCGCCCTCGGGTAGGTCTCCTGGCTCGGAGGGTGCGAATCCGATGATTCGCTGCCCGCTTCACCTTCCCCAGCATCGAACGCTGAGTGGTTGTCGAAGCGAGACGCCCTCACTCACAGTGGCGGAACCGCGCCGGACTTTCACCGGACTTCCCTGTTATGCCCATCGCAGGCACCCGAAGGGAGGATGGTTGTAACACCGTCGTGCGATCGCCGTCAACTGAAACAGAAGTTTTGCACCGGTGCGATCGATGCACGTCTTGACAGACGATGCGATCGACTCGTACAGTTTCAGGACATTGCGTCGGTTCGCCTGAGCCCCAGGCGTCGCAAGAGGGAACCCGGTGCGAATCCGGGACTGCCCCGCAGCGGTAGTCGGGAACGAACACCGTCATCAGCACTGACTCCACGGGAGTTGGGAAGCGACGGTCAGTAGGTCAGCGATGCGTTTGCATCGTCCGCCCGCAAGTCCGAAGACCTGCCGACGTGTTACGCCGACCGGACCTCCGAGGGGGAGGTACGAAGGCACAACGCCGCGCAGGCGTTGCCTTCCCGTCTCCTCTCCCGTTCAGAACCGGTCACATCCTCGCGCCGCGAAGGGCGGCAGGAGGGGATATGTCCGCCGATCATCCAGCCACGCGTCCGCGCAGCATCGCGACAACCAGGGGCGACACAGGGCAGACCGGCCTGGCCGGTGGCGCTCGCGTGTCGAAGGGGGACATCCGCGTCGAGGCGTACGGCACGGTCGACGAGCTGAACGCCGCCCTCGCCTTTGCGCGGTCGATCTGCGACGAACCAGGCATCGCGAGCCTCGCCCGCAGCATTCAACAGGATCTGTTCAAGCTCGCCTCCGCGCTCGCCACACCGCCAGAGAGTCCGAAGCCGGCCGTGCGCATCGACATGACCATGGTCGAGCGCCTGACAGTCGAGGTGCATCGCATCGAGGCCATCGAGGGGATGTTGTCCGACTGGTCGCTGTCGGGCGACCTTGCGGTCGCTGCGGCGTTCAATCTCGCCAGGACCGTCTGCCGCCGCGCGGAACGGTGCGTCGTCCGGCTCGCCGAAGTGCCCGATCCCGTTCAGCCCGAGATCCTCGCATACCTGAATCGACTGTCCGATCTTCTCTGGCTCTTTGCGCGTCAGCTCGAGCTCGAGGCCGGCATCAACTCTTCGCTGCGCGACCAGACGAGAAAGGCCGGCAACCGGTGGTCGCGCGCGTGGTAGCCGCCGCGCTGTGCGCGTGCCTGGCAATACACGTGTGGGGGCCCGCCGATCTGCTCGCGATACCCGAACGCCCCTTCTCGTATGGCAGGGGTGATGTCCGCGTGGAAGGCGCCGCCTTCCCGCGGCACGCGACCGGCGCCGATGACGTGCGCGTGCGAATCGCCGGCACGCCGCGCCGCATCGTCTCGCAGGACGCCCACGCGGACGAGTACCTATACGCCGTCGTACCTCCCTCACGCATCGTGGGCGTCAGCGTCGGCGCGTACGACGGCCGTGTCAGCAACGTGATTCCGTTCCTCGAACGCTACAGACCGGCTGTGAGCAGCGATCCGGAAGCCGTGGTCCGACTGGATCCTGATCTCGTGATCGCGCCCGTGTCCGCCCGGGCGGATGTGACCAGCCTGTTGCGCCATGCGAACGTGCCCGTCTATCGGCTCTACACCATGTTCGAGACGCTGGCCTCCATCGAAGAGCACATTCGACTCGTCGGCTACCTGACGGGCGAGGACGGGCGCGCCGAGGAAGAGGTCCGGCGCTTCAGCGGCGTCGTGACACGCGCTGCCGCGCGACGGCCGGCCGGCGCACGGCCGCAGGTGCTCGGCCTCGGTGGCACCTACAGCCATGGCTCCAAAACGCTGTTTGCGGATGTGCTCCGCGTCCTCGGCGCGGAGAACGTGGCGGCGCACCACGGACTTGTCGGCTACGACCGCGTCACCGACGAGCACATCGTCCGCTGGAATCCCGAATGGATCGTGGCCGGCGCGGATCGCGGCACGGTGGAGGAAGCGCGCAGGAGACTGCTCGCCAGGCCGTCGATTGCGGCGACACGTGCGGCGCGAGAAGGACGTGTTCTGGTGTTCGAGAACCAGGTGTTCCTTCCGCTGTCACCGTTCACCGCCCAGCTCGTCGAAGCCCTGTCCCTCGCGCTCTACCCGGAGGGCTCTTCGTGACGCGGCGTCTGTCGCCAGCCGTGTTTCATGCGGTGGTGATCTGTGTCCTGCTCGTTGCCGCCGTCGGTGGTGTGATGGTGGGCAGCACGGCGCTTCCGTGGACGACGGTGTTGAAGGTGTTTGCCGTCAAGGTGATGCCGGCCGCGTGGATGGATCCGTCAGGCGTGTCCAATGCGGATGTGACCATCGTGTGGCTGATGCGCCTTCCGCGCGTCCTCGTTGCCGCCATCGTCGGAGCCGGACTGTCGACGGCCGGCGTGCTGATGCAGGGACTCTTTCGCAACCCGCTTGCAGAGCCGAGCCTGACCGGCGTGGGACCCGGAGCGGTGCTCGGCGCCGTGACGATGTTCGTGACGGGGTGGAGTGCGACGTCGCTGGCGGCGCTGCCGATCGCGGCCATGCTCCTGGCATTCGGGGCGCTGACGCTCGTGTACAGGATCGCCACTCGCGACGGCGTCGCACCCGTGGCGACGCTGCTGCTCGCGGGGATCGCGGTGGGCGCGTTTCTGACCGCGCTGTCGAGCCTGTTGCTCTCGATGAACATCGTCACCTGGCAGGTGGCGCAGGACATCGTGTTCTGGATGATGGGCGGGCTCGATTCGCGGACATGGGCGCATGTGTGGCTGTCCGCCCCCTTCGTCGCGATCGGCATCGTGTCGGCGCTCTTCCAGGGCCGGACGCTGGATCTGCTGCTGCTCGGTGAAGAGAACGCAGCGGCCCTGGGCGTCGATGTCGAAGCCGCCAAGCGCCTCGTGCTGGTCACATCGGCGCTGCTGACGGGGGCGTGTGTGGCCGCCGCCGGCCTGGTCGGATTCGTCGGGCTCGTCGTCCCGCATGCGGTGCGGCTCCTGCTCGGCCCGGCGCACCGGACTCTTCTGCCGGCCAGCGCCGTCGCGGGAGGCGCCTTCGTGATCCTGTGCGACCTGGTCGCGCGCACGGCGAGGCCGCCCGCGGAGATACGACTCGGCGTCGTGACGGCGCTCTGCGGCGCGCCTTTCTTCCTGTTCCTGTTGTTGCGGCAGATGCGGGAGGCCGCCGAGTGACGGGAGCGCTCGAAGCCACTGCGGTCTCAGTCCGGCGTGCCGGACGCACGATCCTGCACGAGTGCACCATGCGGGCGGCGCCTGGCGCCCTGACCGCGGTCATCGGTCCGAACGGCAGCGGCAAGAGCACGCTGCTGCGCGTGCTGGCGGGCCTCTGGTCGCCCCAGGCCGGCGCCGTCCTCATGGACGGCGTGCCACTTCGCACGCGGTCCCGATCGGAGATTGCGCGGCGCATCGGTTTCCTGCCTCAGGACACGCGGTGTGATTTCGCGTTCACGGTGGAGGAGATCGTCGCCATGGGGCGGCATCCGCATCGCGGCCGGCCGGATGAGCACGCGCGCGGCCGCCAGGCGAGTGATGCGGCGATCGCGACGTGCGGTCTCGCGCATCTTCGTCAACGCCCCGTCGATCGACTGTCCGGGGGTGAGCGTCATCTCGTCGCGATCGCCCGCTGCCTGGCCTCCGAGCCGCAGACGCTGATCCTCGACGAACCGACGGCTCACCTCGATCTGCAGCATGCCCTCGACATCTTCGCGCTGGGCCGCTCACTCGCGGAGTCGGGACGCACGGTGGTCATCGCCACGCACGATGTCAGCGCGGTGGCGCGTGTTGCCACAACGGGAATGGTCCTGAGCCGTGGGCGGCTCGTGGCCGCGGGACCGCTGCCCGATGTGCTGACGCCGGAACTCTGCCGGGACGTGTTCGGCGTCGAACGCCACGACGCGCGGCATGGCGACCCGATCCTCGTCTTCTCGAGCGTGACGACGAAAGCCGTGCGGACGGAGGCGACCGCGTGATGAAGCTGACTCGCGCCCTCGCCATGGCCGCTTCCTGGTGGGAGGCTCGGCGGCCCAGTGGCGTCCGGCTTCAGCCGGGAGACAACGCGGGCTCTCGATTCGGGAAGCGTGATTCGCGGATGTCGTCCGCGGTGCTCATCGCGTGTCTCTTCGGCCTGACGGCAGCCGCGAGCGTGAAACCTCCGGCGCGAATCGTCTCGACGTCCCCGGGCATCACCGAGGTGCTGTTCGCACTCGGCCTCGGAGACCGCGTGGTCGGCGTGTCTACTTACTGCCGGTACCCGGATGCGACGCAGTCCCTGCCGAAGGTCGGGACATTTCTACGTCCGAATACCGAGATCATCGCGCGCCTTCGTCCGGACCTCGCCATCGTCGGCCGTGGCGGGAGCGACATACCGCGACAGCTTGCGGTCGTCGGGGTTCGATCGCTCACCGTCCAGCACGCGCAGACGCTCAATGACGTGTATTCGATGATCCGTGCACTGGGGCGCGCCGCCGGCGTGGACGCGCGCGCAGAAGCGCTCGTGGGGGAGATCGCAGGCCGGCTCGATCGGGTCGGCGCAGCCGCGCGAGTACCAGCTCGCCGGAAGGTGCTCATCATCGTCGGACGCAGCCCCGGAAGCCTCACCGATCTCGTGGCCGTGGGTCGCGACTCATTCCTCGACGAGCTTGCGACTCTGGCGGGCGGTCTCAATGTGTTGAGCGATCCGGCGCTACCGAGTTATCCGCGCATCTCGATGGAGACGGTCATACGTCTCGATCCCGACGTCATCGTGGATGCGGGAGACATGGGGGACACCGTCGCCGAGCACGTGCGGCGACAGACCGCCACTGAGAGTCTGTGGCGGCAGCAGACCCTGCTGATGCAGCCCGGAGGAATGCCGTGCACGCCGTCACCAGCGACGCGTTCGTCGTGCCGGGGCCGCGGGTGGTGGAAGCCGCGGAAACACTTGCGGGATGGCTCCATGCGGCGGGCGGCCGGTGAGCGCCATCGTCACGGCGTGCGACCTGACATGGCGCGCGGGACAGTCCGTCGTGGTTGATGGCGTCACGTTCGATATCGGTCCGGGCGAATTCGTGGCGCTGATGGGCCGCAACGGCACCGGCAAGACGACCGTGATGGATCTGCTGGCGGGCCTGCGCCACCCGGATGCGGGGGCGGTGGTCCTCGCCGGTCGTCCGCTCGAGGACTGGCCGGCGGTCGAACGCGCCCGGCGCATTGGACATCTGCCTCAAACCGTCCGCACGCAATCGCTGATGACGGTCGAGCAGATCGTGATGATGGGACGCTATCCGCACCGCGACCGCGGACGCGTGTCGGACAGGGGTCGTGATGTCGCCGAACGTGCGATGCGCGACTGCGACTGCCTGCGGTTCCGTTATCGCCGGCTGTCCACGCTGAGCGGCGGCGAGCGTCAACGCGTGCTGCTCGCCGCGTGCATTGCGCAGGAGCCGATGCTGCTGCTGCTCGACGAGCCGTCAACGTTCCTCGACGTCGATCAGCAGCTGCAATCCTTTGCGACGCTTCGTGCGCTCGTCGACCACGGAGCGGCGTGCCTGGCCGTCTCCCACGACCTGAATCTCGCGCTCACGTTCTGCACGCGCATCATCGTGCTGGCGAATCACACCATTGCGCGCGACATGGCCGTCGAGACCGCCTCACAGTGCGACGACTGGCTGCCGCTGTTCTCTCAGCGCCTGCAGCTCCTGGCGCTCCCGCATGGACGTTCGTGGGTCGCCTACCGATGACGCGCATCGAATCGGGGCGAACAGGCTGGGTGACAGGATCGGCGACGATGTTTGCGCTTGCGGCCGTCCTGCTGCCGTTTGTCGGACCCTCGCCCCTCGATCTCGCCCGAGTCTGGGGGCGCGAGAACCCGGACTGGTCGATCCTCGTTCACCTCCGGCTGTCGCGGACACTGCTTGGTCTCTTCGCCGGAGCGGCGCTCGGTCTTGCGGGCAGCGTCTTCCAGACCATGCTGCGCGACACGCTGGCGACGCCCTACACCCTCGGCGTGTCAACGGGCGCGTCCCTCGGCGCGGTTGTCGCGATCGGATTGAACTGGCACGCCGGGGGCGTCTGGGGTGTGTGGATCGGCGCCCTGACCGGCGCCGCCTTCGTGCTGGTCCTGGTCACCGGCGCCACGTCGTGGCAGCGCGACGCCTCGGCGCTCACGCTGTTGCTCGCCGGCGTCGCCATCAACAGCGTCTGCTCCGCGCTGATCCTGCTGGTGCTCGGACTGTCCGGCGTTTCGCAGACGTTCTCCATCGCCCGATGGCTGATCGGAAGCCTGGACGCGATCGACTACCGGCCGCTGCTCGCCTTCATGGCGATCGTCACGCTGCTGGCCACCGCGATCGTCCGTCAGGGCAGGGACTGGAACCTGCTGTCGGTCGGCGAGGCGTGGGCAGGCACACGTGGCGCTGACGTGCGGTGGCTCCTGCGTTGCGGCTATCTGGCAGGCTCGGTGCTGTCCGCGCTCACCGTCGCAGTGACAGGGCCGATCGGTTTCATCGGTCTCCTGGTGCCGCACCTGGTTCGCCTGCGCGTGAGCGCCGATGACCGTGTGCTGATGCCGTGCGCCTTCTTCCTCGGCGGCGTGCTGCTCGCGTCATGCGACGCGCTTGGCCGCGTGCTGCTGGCGCCAGCGGAAATTCCAGCAGGCGCAATCACGGCATGTATCGGCGGACCGTATCTCGTGTGGCTGGTCCGGCAGCGAAGCTGATATGGCTGCGCGACCGTTGTTCATCGGCGGCACGTCCTCCAACGCCGGCAAGAGCTGGATGGTGACGGCGATCTGCGCGTGGTTGCGCCGCCAGGGCGTGGCCGTGGCTCCCTTCAAAGCGCAGAACATGTCGAATCATTCGTATCCCTGTCGCACCGGTGGGGAGATTGGGCGTGCCCAGGTAGCGCAGGCGGAGGCCTGCGGCCTGGAACCGGAGCCCGCGATGAATCCGATCCTGCTCAAGCCGGGCGGCGGCCACTGCCAGGTGATTGTCAACGGGCGACCGTGGAAGACGCTCCCGGCCAGAGGCTATTACGGATACGCGGACGAGCTCCGCACGCACGTCCGCGCCGCGTACGACGACCTCGCGCGGCGTTTCGACGTCATCGTCATCGAAGGCGCCGGCAGCGTCACCGAGCTCAACCTCAGGAGCGTGGACCTCGCGAATCTCGGGCTGGTCACGGCCATCGAGGCGCCCTGGCTGCTCGTGGCGGACATCGAGCGGGGCGGCGTGTTCGCGTCGATTCTCGGGACCGTGGGGCTTCTGGAGCCTGAGGAGCGGGCGCTGTTCCGGGGATTTGCGATCAACAAGTTCCGGGGTGACATGTCGCTCTTCGACGAGGGCGTGCGCCTGCTCGAGGAGCGGACGGCATCCCCCTGCTTTGGCGTCTTTCCGTTCGCGACAGACATCACCCTGGATGCGGAAGACAGCCTGTCTGTCGCGACCGCGCCGAAATCCCTTGCGCCGCGCGATGCGCGGCTGGCGATCGTCCGGCTTTCCCTGCCTGTCGAATGCCACCGACTTCCGGCTGCTCGACTGGGCCGACTGGGTGACCTCACCGGCACGCGGTCGATTACGACTTCATCATCCTGCCAGGCACCAAGAGCACGATCGCGGACCTGCTCTGGCTGCGGGCATCGGGCCTGGCCGACTGGATCCTCGCGCAACACCGCCGCGGCGCCACGATCGTGGGGGTGTGCGGCGGCTTTCAGATGCTCGGCCGCCGCATTCACGATCCGCTCGGCGTTGAGTCGGACCTCCGCTTCGCGCCCGGCCTCGCCCTGCTGCCGGTTGCGACGGTCATCGGAAGCGCAAAGACCACACGGGTGAGGACGGCCGTCACGCCTGAAGGGACGCGATTCACGGCGTATGAAATCCACATGGGCGTTACGGAGGCCGAAGGTCCCGCCGGCGCCTTTGCACATTTCGAGGAGGGAGGAGCCGAGGGTGCGCGGCTGCCCGGAGTCGTCGGCACCTACCTCCATGGCGCTCTCGAGAATCCCGACGTCTGTGCCGAGATCTTCCGCGTGCCGCCGCCTTCGGTCGTGCCGAAGGCCGCGCACTACGCGCGACTGGCGGACTGGTTCGAATGCCACGGTCGTCACCTTTCGCAGCTCGGGCTCACTGAGGTTCGATCGTGAGCTGGGAGATCCTGATCGAGCGGCCCGGGTTCGTCGTGCGCCGTCAGGGACGGTTCCTCGTCGCGGAGCTCACGGGCCCGGCCACTGTCATGAGCACCTCCGTTCAGAACGGCGGGCAATCCGATCGCGTCCGTTATCTCCTGAATCATCAGAGCTGCGAAGGCGCAGGACACCACGAGCTGCATCGTGTGATTGCGGAGATCGGCCACGACGAGTACCACCGCCGCGTCTGTGACGAGGCGTCCCTGCCGACTGACGCGACCGCCATGATGGGAACCGCGGCCAACATGAACTACGCCGCCGTTGCCACGGAAACGGATCTCGCGCTGAGCGTGACGGCCGTGGTCACAGGAGGCGTCGACTCGAACGCGACCTGCGCCGGCGATTCCGCTCGCTGGCGTGAGACGGGGTCCGCCATCGAGAAGGTCGCGGAGTACGCCGGCACCGTCAACACGATGCTTCTGATCGACAAGCCCGTCACCCTCGCCGCGCTCGCCCGCGCGGTGATGACGATGACCGAAGGCAAGAGTGCCGCCCTTCAACGGCTCGCCGTGCCCAGCCGTCAGTCGAGCGATCTCTGCAACGGGGACAGGCACCGACCAGTACTGCATCGCGGCGACAGCGGCCGGCGGGCCGCCGCTCACCTCGGCAGGTCCGCACGTGAAGCTGGGGGAGCTGATCGGCCGGGCGGTGCGCACCGCCACGCAGGAGGCACTGCGCTGGCAGAACGGGCTCGAGGCGAGCTATACGCGCGGGCTCTTTCACGCGCTCGGACGCTACGGCGTGGCCGAGGCGACGTTCATCGACGACATGACGCCCCTGCTCGATGCCCCCAATCTCGAACTGCTGCGCAGGAACTCGAAGGCCGTCACGTACGAACCGCTCGTCGGAGCCTCGGCCCACGCACTGGCGGCCGTGCTCGACCGGACGCGCCATGGCACTCTTCCTGTGTCGGCTGCGCGTGACGCCGCCGTCCAGCTGGCGGCCACACTCGCCGTCAACGTCGCCGCGCGTCCGGATCGATGGCCGGAATTTCGCGCCCGGCTTCACGACGGCGCCGCGGGCGACACCAAGAGCCTGATCCTTTCCGCAGTCGCGCTCGGCTGGTCGGAAAAATGGCGCTCGCGCTGACGCCCGCGATGCTTGCGCCGAACGCGTACGCGCTGATTGCCGCCGTCGTGCTCGATCTGGCGTTTGGTGACCCCGTGTATCGCGCGCATCCCGTCCGCTTGATCGGACGTTCGCTTCAGGCGATCGAGGCGAGGCTGCGGGCAATCGGGGCGAACGGCTATGGCGGCGGCATCCTGCTGTTCCTGATGCTCGCTGCCCTCTGGGTCGGCGGACTGTCGATCGGCCTCGTGGGCGTCGCAGGATTTGATGCCCGACTGGGCTGGGCGGCGCACCTGTTCGTGCTGTACAGCCTCCTTGCGCTCGGCGACCTTCTGCGTCATGCCTGGCGGATCGAGCGAGCGCTTCGTCGCGACGATCTGCAAGCGGCGCGGCTGTCAGTGTCGTTGCTGGTCGGCCGGGACACGGAAGCCCTCGACGCGGCCGCGTGTCGGCGTGCGGCCGTCGAGAGTCTCAGTGAGAGCCTGACGGACGGTTTCACGAGCCCGCTGTTCTGGTACGCCCTGGCAGGCGTTCCAGGGATCATTCTGTTCAAGGTGGCAAGCACCATGGATTCCATGGTCGGCTACAAAACGGAACGGTACCTGCGATTCGGGTGGTGTGGCGCCAGGCTCGACGACCTGCTCAACTACACTCCGGCGCGATTGACCTGGCTCCTCATCGCCGGCGTCGCGGTCATCCTGCCCCGCTGCTCCGGGGGGAAGGCGCTCCGCGTGGGCTTTGCCCATCACGCCATAGTGCCCGGTCCGAACGCCGGCTGGAGCGAAGCCGCCACGGCCGGCGCGATCGAGCGACGCCTGGTTGGCCCCATCTGGAACGGTGGACGCCTGGTGACCGATGTCTGGATCGGTGATCCGCACGATCCACCTCTCGCAACGGAAGGGGACTTCCGGATCGCGAGCGGACTGGTCGCGCTGACTGGAGTCTGCGCCGCGGTGTTGACGAGCGTGCTCGTCGCGATCATCTATCAGCACTGACTTGGATCGCGAGAACTGGCAGCAGTCGACGAGCCAGAACGCTGAACGTCAACTCTAGAATCGTCGCCAACGCGGTGACATGAGAGAACTCGAAGCCCTCATTGGCCTGATCCTCGCCGCCCTGCTTCTGGCGGCCGCGGCGCGGCGCGTTGGTGCACCCTATCCGGTGTTTCTCGCGCTCGGCGGGGCGATCCTCGCGTTTGTGCCGGGCGCGCCGACGTTCACCGTGCTGCCCGAGCTCGCCCTGGCGCTCTTCGTGGCGCCCGATACTGCTCGATGCGGCGTACGACGCATCGCCGCGAGATCTCAAGGACAACTGGGCGCCCGTCACCGGCCTGGTCGTGTTTGCCGTGGGCCTCACCACCATCGCCGTCGCCGTGGTGGCGCGCGCGCTGATGCCCGACATGCCCTGGGCGCCGGCGATCGCGCTCGGCGCCGTCGTCGCACCGCCCGACGCCGCGGCCGCGACCGCCGTGCTGCGTCACGTTGAGACCACCGCATCGCATCCTGACGATCCTCGAAGGCGAGAGCCTGCTGAACGACGCCAGCGCGCTGCTGATCTATCGCCTCGCCGTGGGAGCCGTCGCCGCCAACGGCTTTTCCATCGGAGCGGTTGCGCCGACGTTCCTGTTCGCCGTGGCCGGCAGCGTGGTTGTCGGCCCGGCTGCTCGGCGTGGCTTTCGCAGCGGTTGAGCCGACCGTGTGCAGCGACGTGCCGACGGCGATCATTCTTCAGTTCGTCAGCACGTTCGGCGTCTGGATCCTGGCCGACCGGATTGGTCTGTCAGGCGTGCTCACCATGGTGTGCTTCGCCATCACCGTGGCGCGGACGGCGCCCGAGCGCACCCCGGCGCGGATACGCATACCGTCATACGCCGTGTGGGAGACGGTGGTCTTCGTGCTGAACGTGCTGGCCTTCATCTTCATCGGCCTGCAGATCCGCCCGATTCTGGAGAGCCTCGAGCCGGCGGCCCGCGGGCGATATTTTGCCGTCGCCGGCGCAGTCCTCCTGACTGTCATCGTCGTCCGGATCGCCTGGCACATGTCCTTCAATGCGGTCGTCAGGTGGCGGGAACGCCGGTTCGGGTTTCATCCACCACGCCCCATGCTGCGCCCTTCGGTTGGCAGCGGTCTGGTCATCTCGTGGTCCGGCATGCGCGGCATCGTCACGCTGGCGGCAGCCCTGGCGTTGCCTACGGATTTTCCGTTCCGCGACTTGATCGTGCTGACCGCGTTCTTCGTCGTGCTCGGCACGCTCGCGCTGCAGGGGCTCACACTCGGACCGCTGCTGCGTGCGCTCGACCTGCGTGACGACGACCCGGTCGGACACGAAGTCGCCGCGGCGCGTGAGCGCGCCCTGCGTGCCGGGCTCGCCGGTCTGGAGCATGACCGATCGCCGCTCGGCGAGGCGGTCCGGCAGGAATTCATCGCGCACCTGGGATCCGTAGATGCCAATTCTGAACAGGGAGAAGCCAGCCGGTCCGCCCACCGCAACCTTCACCGCCGGGCACTTCAGGCCGCGCGCCAGGCTGTGCTCGCCATGCGCGCGAGCGACGAGATCGGCGACGATGCGTTTCACCAGATGGAAGAGGAACTGGACTGGATCGAAATGTCCGGCGGCGGGAAAGAGGACGGTAGCACGTAGCACGTAGCACGTAGCACGTAGAACGTATCCAGGGGGTCATCGACGCGGCCGGCATCGCCAAGGCTCGCTCTACGCCCATTACGCCTCCAAGCATGAGCTCGTGGCGGCCTGCCTCACCCGCCAGCTATCAGGTGTCAGCTGTCAGCTATCAGTTCGACATCCGGGCGGAGCTGAAAGCTGAGAGCTGAGAGCTAGCCCCAATTGCATACCGCTTGATGTTGTGGCATCGTGGGCACGCCATGGACAGCGCACGTAACGTCGTCGGTGACGTCGACCGGTTCCTGTCCTGCCCGAAGTGCAATGCGGTCGCGGCCAGGGCCGACACGCTGGGACGCAGCGTCGTGTATCTCGTCTGCGGGGCCTGCGGAGAAACGTGGACCATCGCTGAACGGCGCAAGACGGACCGGGCCGACAACCGGGGAGCGCGGTTCTCGCACACGCCTCCAGAGTAGAACCTGTCTTCCGACCCGCCTGATCGCGGTTCCCTCACGCGTGCCTCGGAGTGGAGGAGTCAGTGATGTTGCTTCATCCGCGCCTGGTTGCGGCGTTGTGCTTCAGCGTCGCCGGTCTCTCGAGCTCCGATCCCGTTTCATTCGCGCAGGCCGGCAGCGCCCCGTCGGCGCACGTGGACTGTGCATCGCTCACGACCCTGCGGCTGACCAGCGCGAGAATCACCGAGGCGGTTGCCGTCGCGGCCAGCGAAACCGGGAACGTCAGGGCGCCGCACTGCCGGGTGTCGGGCGTCATCGACAGGGAGATTCGATTCACGGAGCTTCTGCCGGACCGCTGGAATGAGCGGCTCTTTGCCGGCGGTGGCGGCGGCTTTGTCGGCAGTGTCGAAAACATGGCGATCTCCAGCGTCAACTTCGGTTACGCCACCGTCGGCACCGACACCGGGCACGAGGCGGACGGAATGGACGCACGCTGGGCCCTGGGCAACCGTGAGCGGCAAATCAACTATGGGTATCTCGCGATCCATCGGACATCGGAGATCGCGAAGGCCGTCGTCAAGGCCTACTACGGCGTCGACGCGAAGTACTCGTATTTCTACGGTTGCTCGAATGGCGGTCGCCAGGCGCTGATGGAGGCCCAGCGATTTCCGGCCGACTTCGACGGTATCGTCTCGTGCGCGCCCGCGCTGGACTTCACGAACATCGCCGCGTCGTTCGTGAAGAACACGCAGGCTGTGTATCCGGATCCGAAGGCGCTGCACGCGGCGGCGATCTCTTCGGACAACCTGCGGCTGCTCGAATCGAAGGTGCTCGAGGCCTGCGACGCTCGCGACGAGGTGAAGGACAGCGTGCTCGACGATCCGCGCGAATGCCGCTTCAACATCGCCGACCTGCCGGCGTGCGCGGGAGAGAAGGCAAGCGCCGGGTGCGTGACGAAAACTCAACGGGCGGCGATCGCACGGGTCTATTCCCCCACCCTCAGCCAGGGCACGACGATCTATCCCGGTCAGCCCTTCGGAGGGGAGGGGCAAGACGGCGGCTGGCAACCGTGGGTGACGGGCATGAATGCGTTCGCCGAGACGGCCGGGGGGCCACCCAGCCTGGAACATGCCTTTGGCACGCACTTCTTCAAGTACCTGGCGCTGGGACGCGAGGATTGGGATTACGCCACGTACGACCTCGCCAACTGGCGCAAGGACACGGCCGACGTCGCCAGATACCTGAACGCCGTTGATCCCGATCTGAGTAAGTTCAAGGCGAGACGAGGCAAGCTGATCCTGTCGCACGGCTGGGCGGATCCCGCGCTGAACCCGCTCTCGACGATCGCCTACTACGATCAGATGCAGGTCCGGGATCCGGGACTCCGCGACTACGCGCGGCTCTTCATGATGCCTGGCGTGCTGCACTGCGGCGGGGGCGCCGGTCCCGACTTCGTGGACTGGTTCACGGCTATTTCTGAATGGGTCGAGCAGGGCCGGGCGCCGGAACGCCTGATCGCGCAGAAACGCGCGGACGGCCGCATTCTGAATGCGCGTCCGCTGTGCCCGTACCCGCAGCGCGCAATGCACGACGGCAAGGGGAGTATCACCGACGCGGCCAGCTACGCCTGCCAGACGCGGTGAACCGAGGGGGCTCGGGCTTCGGGACTCGGGATTCGAGCCGGAGAGACAGAACCGTCCGTTCCTCCCCCGAATCCCGACAATCCTCTCTCTCGTAGACACCCTACAGAATAATGTGTAGAATGTCTTCACAATGAACGGATTAGTGGTTCGCGATTAGTGATTCGCGATTAGTGATTAGTGATTCGAACATGATCCCGTTTTTTCGCAGGCTGACCTGGTGGGCGAAGCGGCGCCGCAAAGACGATGAGCTCCGCGACGAGCTGCAGTTTCACCTCGACGAGGAAGCCGAAGACCGTCTGGCAGACGGCCTGCCGATCGATGAGGCGAGGTGGGCTGCCCGGCGCGACCTCGGAAACGTCACGCTGCTGCAGGAGCGCACGCGCGCCTTGTGGACCTGGACATTCCTCGAACAGCTTGCGCAGGACGTTCGCTACGCGCTGCGCCTGATGCGCCATAACCGCGCATTCACGGCGCTGGTCACGCTCTCGCTGATGCTCGGCATCGGGGCCAACACGGCGATCTACAGCTTCATGGACTCGATTCTGCTGCGATCGCTGCCTGTGTCCGATCCGGCATCCCTCGTCCTCCTGAACTGGCGCAGCCGCCCCATCGACTGGACCGATCGCGCGGGAGGCTCCCCGTTTGTCATGCACTCGATAAACGGCCGGACGTACGGTGATGACCCGGCGGGAACCACGTCTGGAGTCTTCCCCTACCCGGCGTTCGAGCTGTTCCAGAAGCAGTCGGACCCGGTCTTCTCGACGGTCTTCGCGTACTACCCGGCGGACAACGTGAACGTGATGATCAACGGCCAGGCCGAGGCCGCCAGCGGCGAGTATGTCTCCGGCGACTTCTTTCGTGGACTGGCCGTGCCTCCCGCCGCCGGCCGCCTGATTACGGCCGATGACGATCGGGCGGGCGCACCGATCGTCGCCGTCATCAGCATGGGGCTCAGTCAACGGCGCTTCGGGGGACCGGCGAATGCGGCAGGGCAGTCCATTCTGATCAACAACGTCCCGGTTACCGTCGTGGGGGTGACGCCGGCAGAGTTCTTCGGCGTCGATCCCGCGGAAGTGCCTGACGTCTATCTGCCGATGCACGCCAATCTCGTCCTGGGCGCAGCGTCAAGCTCCAGCGCCACGCCGAAGGAGTATCTCGACCAGAACTACTATTGGATCGAGATGATGGGACGCCTGCGTCCCGGCGTCAGCCTCGATCAGGCCCAGTCCGCTCTGGCTCAGGGCTTTCACCAGTGGGTCGCCAGCACCGCGACCACCGAGCGCGAGCGAGCGAACCTTCCGCAGTTGTGGCTCAGGGAAGGGGCCGCGGGATTGGACAGCCTCCGTCGCGAGTACTCCAAGCCGCTGTATGTGCTGTTGACCCTGGTGGGCCTTATCCTCGCGATTGCGTGCGCGAACACCGCCAACCTGCTGCTGGCGCGGGCCACCGCGCGCAGGCGCGAGATGGCCGTACGGCTCAGCGTCGGCGCCGGACGCGTCCGGATCGTGCGGCAGCTTCTCACGGAAAGTATCCTGCTGGCGTCCCTGGGCGGCGCGCTCGGTGTGCTGTTCGCCTTCTGGGGCATACGATTCCTGACCCTCTTGCTGGCGAATGGACAGGAACACTTCACGTTACGAGCCGAGCTGAACTGGCATGTGCTGGGCGCGACCTTTCTGCTCTCGACGATCACCGGCGCGCTCTTCGGCCTGGTCCCGGCAATCCAGTCGACACGCCCTGACGTCATCCCCGCGCTCAAGGAGACGCGCGCGGGTGCATCACGCATCCGTGCGCGGCATGGATTCCTGCGCATGAACATGACCCATGCCCTGGTGGTGGCTCAAATCGCCATCTCACTGCTGATGCTGGTGGCGGCTGGCCTTTTCGTGCGGACACTCTCGAACCTGCAATCCGTGTCGCTTGGCTACAACCGCGAACATGTCTTGCTGTTCGAGGTGAACGCGCGCCAGGCCGGACACAAGGATCCGGAGATTGCCGTCTTCTATGACACCTTGCGGCGCCGGCTTGCGGCGATCCCCGGCGTACGCAACGCGACGCTGTCCCATGCGTCCCTCGTCCGTGCCGGCAGGCAACTGCCGATGACCGTCTCCGGCACTCCCACACGAGGCACGCGTGTGCTGAACACCGGACCCGCATTCTTCACGACCATGCAGATTCCCATGCTGAGGGGACGTGAGATCGACGAGCGCGATCGTGCGGGCTCGACGCCGGTAGTCGTGATCGACGAGCTCTTTGCCAGGACGTACTTTCGCGATGAGAATCCGGTGGGGCAATATGTCGCCTTCGGAGGGCCCAATCCGCACGACATGGAGATCGTCGGTGTCTCCGCAAATGCGCGATACGGCGGACTGAAGGGGCAGACGCCTCCTGTTGTTTATATCCCGTACAACCAGAGTGCAGTCCCTCCGGTACGGCAGATGACGTATGCCCTGCGCACGACGGGCGACCCTCTCGGGTACGTCAAGACCGTCCGCGACATCGTGCGCCAGGCGGATTCGCGCGTTCCGCTGACCAACATCAAGACGCAGGCAGCCGAAATCGATCAGACCATCAACCAGGAGATCACGTTCGCGAAGCTCTGCAAGGGCTTCGCCATCCTGGCACTGGTGATCGCCTGTATAGGGCTGTACGGCACGATGGCTTACACCGTCGCCCGACGGACGGGTGAGATCGGGATTCGCATGGCCCTCGGGGCGCAGCGTGGGACCGTCGTCTGGATGGTGCTGCGCGAGGTCTTTATCCTGGCGGCGGTAGGGATTGCGATCAGTGTGCCGACGGCACTGTGGACGTCGAAGCTTGTCGAATCATTCCTCTTCGGCATGAAGCCGAACGATCCGCAGGCAGTGATGCTGGCGGTGGCGATACTCGTGAGCGCCGCGCTTCTGGCCGGCTACGTGCCCGCGCGCAGGGCATCGCGAATCGATCCGATGATCGCGCTCCGTCACGACTGAGAGTCGCACGTCGCACGTGTGCCATGTCGCACCTGTAGCACGTAGCACGTGAGAGGCAGTTACTGTGGCTCCGCAATCGGCGGCACTTTCTGCACGACACCCTTCTCCTGAACCAGCCGCTCCATCTCATTCAACTCGGAGGGCAGGAAGTCGGTGAAGTTCTGGACTCCGGTGTCGGTCACGACGACGGTGTCTTCGTAGCGCAGGTACAGGCTTTCTTCCCGGACCCAGAGCTGAGGATCGACCGAGAAGACCTGCCCGGGCTTGAGCGGTTCGCCGGCGTATCGACCCACATCGTGCACGGCCATGCCGACGGTATGCGAGAACACGCCGCCGCCGGTCTCGACGAGCGTGCGGCAGGCCTTTTCGTAGATCGGCTTCGAGAACTTCGTCTTCGCGAATATCGGCTCCATCGCGGTTTTCGCCTCGTCCATGATCTGCCGGCTGGTCGCACCGGGCCGAATACGCGTCATGATCGCGTTTCGATAGTCGAGGACGAATTGCAGCAGCTCGCGCTGCCAGGGGGCGTATTTGCCGTTGACGGGCCAGACGCGTCCGATGTCGCTCGTGTAGTAGCGATAGTCCGGCGCGAAATCCATCAGGACCAGATCGCCGGCCGCGAGCGTGGACACGTTCCGGAAGTAGTGCATGTTGTTGATATTCTCGGTGCCGCTGGCGGTGATCGATCGGTAGCCTTCCAGGCGCGCGTCGTTCGCGAGAAATACGTAGCGCGCCGCGGCATCGAGCTGATACTCCGTCACGCCCGGCTCCGTGCTGCGCATGGCTTCCATCATGCCCAGCCCCGCAATTTGGGAGGCGCGGCGAATCATGGCGATCTCGCGCGGGCTCTTGGTGCTGCGCATCTCGTCCAGGATGGGGTTCAGGTTTTTGAGGTCCGCGCGGGGCAGCCGGACACGCAGTAGCTCGACGAAGCGCTGCTGGCGCGATACGGTGCCGTCCCAGTAGTCGTTCGCCCATGCCGTTTCGGCCGCAAGCAGCTCGCCGCGACTCTGCCCCTGGTTCTCGGCCGGACCGAACTCCGCGAAGATGGCGGCCGGCGCCGCTCCCCGGCCTCCGCCCCCGCGGCCTTCGGCGCCGAGCGGCCAGCTCGACGCGATCATCTCGCTTAGAGGTTTGACCTCATCCACCCCCACGATCCGCTTCACGAGCTCCGCATCGTCGGCCGACACGACGCGCCCCTCGGCGGCCTCGAGCCGGGGGTTGCGAGCCGGGAGGTAGATGGTGGTTTTGCGTGTCCGTCCGTCCAGGAGCAGGTACGCGCCCGGTGTTTCGATGCCCGAAAGATAGTAGAACGTGTTGTGCTGCCTGGGGAGCGTGAAGCCCTCGGTCTGGTGCACTCCCTGCACGACGGCGACCGCATTCGCGCCGATCTTCTCGAAGACCTGCGCGTGACGTGCCTTGAACTCCTCGGCCGGGAAATCGGTCTGATGGTACTGGGCCGATGCGGCGGTCGCGACGAGAATCGATGCCAGGAGGCAAGCGGCTGTTTTCATAGTGGCGAGGCTCAGAAGACGACCTTCATCCCCAGCTGAATCTGCCTCGAATCCATCCGCGTGCTCGTGATCACGCCGAAGGTCGGCGTGCGGAGCGTGTTTCCGGGCTGGTTCCAGATCGGATGATTCGGCAGGTTGAACACTTCGACGCGGAGCTCGGCGTAACTCGATCCCTTCAGGCGGAAGCGCTTGTTCGCCGACGCGTCGACGCTCACGATGCCCGGACCGATGAGCGAGTTGCGCCCGACGGTCCCGTAGCGGAACGGGCCGCCCGGCGGGTTCCGGTCGATGAACGCGTTGGTGTTGAAGTACCGCGTGCGGGTCCGTTCGTCCGCTGGCAGGCGCCAGTCCTGACCTGTGGAATCCGGATAACAGACGCCGCCGCCGTTCTGAATCGCTCCGCCGCCGCACAGCACCGTGAACGGAAAGCCGTCCTGCAGCGTGACGATGCCGCCCAGTTGCCAGCCGCCAAGCACCCAGTCGAGCACGCCGCGGCGGTTCAACCACCGCTTGTCCTGTCCGATCGGCAGATCCCACAACCCCGACGTCGTCCAGCGGCGGCGGAAATCGAACGCCGACAGACCCCGTTCGAGCCGGAGATTGTAGTTGTTCGACGGCGTCAGAGAGTCGCCGTCCGTGGTGCGGATTCCGCTGCCATCGTCGATGGACTTGCCGTATGAGAAGGAGCTCAGGAAGCTGATGCCTTGCGAGAACCGGCGCTGCAGCTTGAGGTAACCCGCGTGATAGCTCGAATGGCCCGGCGCGCTCATCACCTGGATGCTCCCGAACTTCGGGAACGGTCGCGCGAGATTCGAGTTCGCGAGCTGGCTCGGCTCCGGGTTGTTGTAGCTCATGAGCCGGCGGAGGTGCACACCCGCGGACCCGAAATACGTCAGGTCGATGGTCATGTTGCCGAAGATCTCGCGCTGGCCCCCGAGCGACCACTGGGCCACGTAGGTCGAGGGCTCGTCCCACTGGGCCGCGAGGATGAAGGTCGGCGCGCCAGTCCGCGCGAACGGCTGCTCGTAGCTGAGATTCGGCCGGAAGGTCTCGGCCGGCTCGTCGCGCCGGATCGTGAAGGGGGCGTTGCGCACAGTGTCGAAGACGGCGTTGCCGATGTCGCGCACGTAGTAGATGCCGCCGCCCGCGCGGAGGACGGTCTTCGGCGTCACCGCCCACGCAATACCCACACGTGGCGCGAAGTCATTGTAGTCGCTGCGGTACGCCCCTCGCCCGAACCGGCCGTCCCGAACGTATTGCACATCCGGTGCGAGCCGGAACGCCGGATTGCCCTCGTAGGGATCTCCCGTGCCCGTGCGCACGAATATGGGTTCGTAGCGGTTCGCCCAGTCGAAGTCGATGTTGACGATGGCGTCGTTCGTGTCGGTGAAGGGCTGGTCGTACTCCCACCGCAGCCCGTAGTTGATCGTCAGGTTGTTGGCGATCTTCCAGCTGTCCTGCGCGAACAGGGCGAAGTAGTTGGATCGGAAGTTCGCAATCGGCGCGCCGACCTGGCCTTCCGAGCGATTGAAGTGGCCCAGGAGAAAGTCCGCAAACGCCGCGCCCCCGCGGTCGGCGGCCGGCAGCAGCGGGTTCTGCGTGTACCGGCCGTCGAAGGCCCACCGGCCGCGCGTGACCACGCCGCCGATCTGGTTGTAGCGCACGTGCCGCAGCTCCCCTCCGAACTTGAACGAGTGCCGGGCCACCGTCCACGTGAAGTTGTCCACGAACTGCAGCGTCACGTCGTCGTTGATGAAGGGGGCGTCGCTCTCCTCGCCGATGCCAGACAGGCCCGTGATGCCGATGTTGGGAACGCCCCAGTAGAGCGGGTTGTCGTTCGGCAGGTTGATGCCGAGCCGTCCGACGACGTTGTCGGTGTTGGCTCGTGGTGAAATGTGGCCGTTCTCCAGCTTCCCGAAGCCCAGGCGGAAGTCATTCAATTTGTTCGACCCGAACATCCGGGTATAGCCGAGTGCGGCCTGCTGCACGTCGGTGTCGGTGTTGATGCCCATGTTCGGAATCGCGAAGGGATCGTAGCCGAGCTCGTGCGAGATGCTGTGACGGAAGAACCACCGCGAGGTCGAGCTCTGCGTGAAGTCCAGGCGGTAGGTGTACTGGTCGGCGTTCACGCGCCGCGCCTCGTCGTTCACGAAGTTGCTGCCCGTGGTTTCCTGGAGCGGCAGCGGATAGTAATCGAGCAGTTGCTTCGAGATGGGGTGGATACGCGTCGCGGGTATGCGATTGCCGGGAAACGCTGTCGGGGCCTGGGTGACGTTCCCGGCCGCGTCGAATACGCGCGTCGCAGGGTCGTAAATGGGAATCAGGTTGCCGTTCGCGTCGCGCAGGTTCGAGAAATCGCCGGAGCGCCAGGCGGTGAGCGGCACGGAGGGGTTTGCCGTCAGCGACTTCGTCTCGCGCAGACCCTCGAAGTTGAACATGAAGAACAGCCGATCCCGGCCGTCCACGAGCTTCGGAATCACCACCGGCCCACCGATGGTGCCGCCGTACTGATTGCGGCGGAACGGCGGAATCGGACGGTCGGCGCGATCGAAGTAGTTCTTGGCGTCGAGTGACGAATGGCGTCCGAACTCGAACACCGTGCCGTGCATCGCATTCGTGCCGGACTTCGTCGAGGCATTGATCTGGGCGATGGCCCGTCCGTACTCGGCATCGAACAGGCCGGCGACGACGTTGAACTCCTGCAGCGCGTCCACAGACGGCAGCAGCATGTAGGAGTTGAAATTCAGGTCGGTGTTCTCCACACCGTCGAGCGAGTAGTGGTTGTAGTGGATCCGCTGGCCGGCGACGTTGAGCGCGAAGCTGTTGCGCTGGCCGCCCATCCGCTGCTTCCCCTGGCTCGACGAGGGTCCGTTGGTCGTCGCGCCCGGGATCAGTGAGGCCAGCTGCAGGTAGTTGCGGCCGTTCAGCGGCAGTTCCACGATGGCGCGGTTGTCGATGACCGTACCCACGGCGGAATTCTCCGTCTGGAGGAGCGGGGCGCCGCCCGTGATCTCCACCACCTCCGAGAGCTGCCCGACCTCGAGGGTGAAGGCGATGCGGCTGGCGCTGCCGACCTGCACTTCGATGCCCTTGCGTTCGACCGTCCGGAATCCTGTGAGAGTCGCCTGCAGGGTGTAGACGCCGGGGGGAATCGCCGGCATCACGTACAAACCGGATGCATTGGTCTGCACCTCCCGCAGGGCGTTGGTGCCCTCGCTCCTGAGCGTGACCGTCACCCCGGGCACGGCCGCTCCGCTCGGGTCCGTGACGACACCACTGATCTCGCCGGACGGTGTCTGTCCTTCAAGAGGAGGGACGACAGCGAAAAATGCGAAAAGGACCCGTGCCAGCAAACCCGCGGACGCACCTGACTTCGGGAACATGGGCTCTCCATTCCATCGAAGACGTGTCGATTGAGGATGCGACAAGGGAGCTCTCAGCTATCAGCTCTCAGAGTTGCTGACAGCTCAACGCCGAGGTCCCGGAGACACGACGGCGCCGGGCCGGTCCTCTGTGTATGTCGGCCCTTCCGTCCGCTCACGTGATTGGCCCGAAATGCCGGTTGTATGTAGCACGCAGCATGCGCGGGGTCAAGCGCGCCAGGCAGGATCCCCGAGGCCGAATCCCAGGCCAAGAGCCATTACGAATCTGATCCTCCCTCGTCTCAGACCGGCACACCCGCCTCGCCGGGCCGGGTGCGCGCGCCACCAGCGGGTCGTCGTCAACGGCTGTCGTCTCAGTAGGTTGCAGCGTCTTCGCGCCCGAAGACGCGCGTGGCTGGGATTTTGCCCTCCTGCTCCGCGTGTCCGACTCTGTCACACCCCTGCCCACGCCTGACGCAGGCCGCCCTTCCATGCGTGCGGTCTGGCTGTGGACCGCCGCGGCGGTCTGGCTCGCGGGGGCGGTCGCAGGCCTCTGGATCCTGTGGGCATATGAGAACCGGGCCGGGGAAAGCGCGAAATCGCAGGGCCACTGGCCCACCGAGACGCGGCTGGTCCGCGCGCCTGAGCAGCCGACGCTCGTCCTGCTCGCGCATCCCCAGTGCACGTGCACCCGCGCAAGCCTTGGCGAACTCGCCGAGGTCCTGGGGCGCGTGCGCACGCCGCCGAAAACCTACGTCCTCTTCCTGAAGCCGTCACAGTTCGGCAACGGGTGGGAGAAGACGGACCTGTGGCGCACGGCATCCGCGCTGCCCAACGTCACCATCGTGCGGGATGACGATGGCCGGGAGGCGGGACACTTTGGCGCCGTGACGTCCGGACAGACGCTCCTGTATGACGCCAGAGGTACGCTGGTCTTCAGCGGTGGCATCACCAGTGCGCGCGGGCACGCCGGCGACAACCAGGGACGGGCGGCGCTGATTGCGCTGCTCGATCACAAGCAACCCTCCCGGCGCGCGACATCCGTATTCGGGTGCTCGCTGTTTGCGCCTCGAACCGAGTCCTAGGCATCAGGCGCATGTCAATGTCCACTTCCCAGTCTGCTTCGCTCGACGCCGCCACCGCGAACAGGGCCGGCCAGCTGTTCGCTGAAGCCAAGCACGACATCTACAGCCGCACGGACCGGCTGTTTGCCGGGCTCATGGCCTTCCAGTGGGTGATGGGCATCGTCTTCGCGCTGTGGGTGTCGCCCCTCGCGTGGGACGGACCTCGTCAGCCGCACCCATCTCCACGTGTGGGCGGCGGTCGTCCTCGGCGGCCTCATCAGTCTGTTTCCGGCGCTCCTCGGCATATTCCGGCCCGGGATGACGTCGACCCGGTATGTCATCGCCGTGGCGCAGATGCTGATGGGCGCGCTGCTCATCCATCTGACGGGCGGACGCCTGGAAACACACTTCCATGTCTTCGGCTCGCTGGCGTTCATTGCGTTCTATCGCGACTGGCGCGTCCTGATTCCGGCGACGGTCGTCGTGGCGCTGGACCATATGTTGCGCGGGATCTTCTGGCCGCAGTCGGTTTACGGTGTCGTGGTCGCGAGCGAATGGCGCTGGCTGGAGCACGCCGCCTGGGTCCTGTTCGAAAACGTCTTTCTCGTGCTGGCCTGCCACCGCAGCATCGTGGAAATGAAGCAGACGGCCGACCGGACGGCCGCGCTCGAGCGCGAGGTGCGCACGCGCCAGGAGGCAGAGACCGACGCGCGCAACGCCAGGGCGCGGAACGACGCCATCCTCGACGTCGCGCTGGACTGCGTGATCCTGCTGGACGAGTCCGGCCGCATCGCGCAGTTCAATCCGGCCGCGGAGCAGACATTCGGCCGCACAGCGGCGGACGCCGTCGGCGCCGAGCTGGCCGCGTCGATTGTGCCGGCCGAGAAGCGTGAGATGCTGCGGGCGGCGCTGGCGAGCGATCCCGCGATCGCCAATACGGCGATCCTGAACCGGCGCCTCGAGTTCACCGCGACACGCAGCGGAGGCGAGGAGTTCCCGGTGGAGATCGCCATCGCGCCGATCTCCTCCGACGGGACCAAGATGTTCGCCGCCTACATGCGCGACATCACCGAGCGCAAGCGGACCGAGCGCGAGCTCGCCAGCTACACGCAGGTGCTCGAAGCCGCCCACGACACGCAGAGAAAAGACGCCGAGCGGCTGGCCGCGCTGGTCGATCAGCTGCGCGTCACGCAGCAGCACGCAGAGAAGGCGACCCGCGCCAAGAGCGAGTTCCTGGCGAGCATGAGCCACGAGCTCCGCACGCCGCTGAACGCCATCATTCTCTACAGCGAGCTGCTGGAGGAAGTTGCGGAAGACGAGGGACACCCGGACTCGATTGCGGACCTCCGGCGCATCCAGTTCGCCGGCAAGCACCTGCTGGACCTGATCAACGGCATCCTGGACCTCTCGAAGATCGAAGCCGGCAAGATGGTGCTTTCGCTCGAGACGTTCCACGTCGAGACCCTGATCGGCGAGGTGGTGGACACCGTCAGGCCCCTGCTCGAGAAGAACAGGAACACGTTCACCGTGCGCGGCGAACACACGGTGCCGGCGATGTTCGGCGACGTCACGAAAACGCGTCAGATTCTGCTCAATCTCCTGAGCAATGCGAGCAAGTTCACGCGCGACGGCACCATCGCGGTCGACGTGCGCGAGTGCACGGTCGACGGCACCGACTGCGTCGAGTTCAGCGTCACGGACACGGGCGTCGGGATGACCCCGGAACAGGCCGGCAAGGTCTTCGAGGCCTTCACGCAGGCCGACGTCACGACCACCCGCAAGTACGGCGGCACCGGGCTCGGGCTGGCCATCGTCTCGCGGTTCTGCGACCTGATGGGGGGCACGGTGTCGGTCGACAGTCGCATCGGCGAAGGGTCCCGGTTCGTCGTCCGTCTTCCGATCACGATGATCGATGTGACCTCCGAGTCGATGGCGCCGGCCGGCGCCGCAAGCGGTGATTGAGTTGAGTGGAGTGACTGTGCCGACGATTCTGGTCGTGGAAGACAACGAAGCGAGCCGCGATGCCCTTGGTCGCCGCCTGGCGCGGCGCGGCTACCAGATCGTGGTCGCCGTGGACGGCCAGCAGGCCGTGTCGGTGGCACGGTCGGCGAATCCCGATCTGATCCTGATGGACTTGGGATTGCCGATCATCGACGGATGGGAGGCGACCCGCCAGTTGAAGGCCGATGCCTCGACGCGACACATCCCCATCATCGTCCTGAGCGCCCACGCGATGACCAACGACCGTGAGCTGGCGCTGGCTGCGGGCGGCGACGATTTCGACACGAAGCCGGTCCGCTTCGAATCGCTGGTGGACAAGATCGGGTCGCTCCTCGCGAAGGCGGCCATCTCATGACACCGCGGCAGGGCACGCTGCTCGTGGTCGACGACAACGACGACAATCGAGACGTCCTCTCCCGCCGGTTGCGCCAGAAGGGGTTCCTGGTGACCGTCGCCGCGGATGGTTTCGAGGCGCTCGCGAGTATCGATCGGGATTCGTACGACCTCATTCTGCTGGATGTGGAGATGCCGGGCATGAGCGGCCTCGAGACGCTGAGCCGGCTTCGTCTTCAGCGCTCCCAGACCCAGCTTCCCGTCATCATGGTCACCGCACGAAGCGAGGGGGCCGGCATCGTCGAGGCGTTTCGCCTGGGGGCGAACGACTACGTCACCAAGCCGATCGACTTTGCGGTGGCGCTGGCGCGAATTCAGACGCATCTGGCGCACAAGTGGGCCGTCGAGGACCTGCGCGACAGCGAGGAACGGTACGCGCTTGCCGCGCTCGGATCGAATGACGGGCTGTGGGACTGGAATCTGATCACGAACGAAGTCTACTGGTCTCCCCGCTGGAAGGCGATGCTCGGTCATGAGGAGCCGGAGATCGGGAGCAGCCCCGACGAATGGTTTGGCCGGGTGCACGAAGAGGACCTCGAGCGTGTCAAGAGTGGGATCGCGGCGCACCTCGCCGCCGGCAGCGATCACTACGAGAGCGAGCACAGGATTCTTCACCGCAGCGGCACGTTCCGGTGGGTGCTGAGCCGCGGCGCGGCGGTCAGGGACAAAGCCGGCAAGGCCACCCGGCTGGCCGGCTCGCTCAGCGACATCACCGACACCAAGCTCGCGGACGCGCTGACCGGCCTGCCGAACCGTCTGCTGTTCCTGGATCTCGTGGAGCGCGCGATCCACCGCGAGAAGCGGAAGCCACATCCGGCGTTTGCGCTCCTGGCGCTCGGCCTGAACCGGTTCAACGTCGTCAACGACAGTCTCGGACCGCTGACGGCCGATCGGCTGCTCGTCGCCATCGCGCGGCGGCTTCAATCCAGCCTCCGTCCGACCGACAGGGTCGCCCGCGATGAGCCTGCCTCCACGCTCGCGAGGCTCGGCGGGGATGAGTTCGACGTGCTGCTTGACGACATCAGGGATGCCGGCGACGCAATACGCGTGGCCGAGCGGCTCCTCCTTGCGCTCCAGGAGCCGTTCGACGTGGATGGTCATCAGGTGTTCACGTCTGCGACCGTCGGCGTGGCGATCAGCAAGACCGGCTACGAGCGGCCCGAAGAGGTGCTGCGCGATGCGACGCTGGCGCTCAATCGCGCCAAAGCGGACGGCACCTCGTCCTGTGAAATCTTCGATCCCGCCATGCGCGACCGGGCGATCTCCCGTCTCCACGTGGAGACCGACCTGCGGCACGCGATCGCCACCGGGGGATTCGAGCTGCACTATCAACCGATCGTGTCGCTGCGCACGGGGCGTATCTCAGGGTTCGAAGCGCTCGTGCGCTGGCGGCATCCCGTGCGAGGGCTCGTCGGCCCGCTCGATTTCATTCCGATCGCCGAGGATACGGGGCTCATCCACGACATCACCCGGCTGACGCTCACCGAATCGTGCCGGCAGATGGTTCAGTGGCAGCGGCAGTACGGATCTGACGCGCCGGGCGTGATGTGCGTCAACGTCTCGAGCAAGCTGTTCACCGACGCCACACTGGTGGAGGAGCTGAAATCGATTCTGGCGAGCACTGGCATGAAGGCGTCGAGCCTGAAGCTGGAAATCACCGAGAGCGCGTTCATCAACGACATGGCCGCCGCGCGCGTGACGCTGGACCACGCGCAGGCCATGGGCATCGAATGGAGCCTGGACGATTTCGGAACGGGCTACTCATCGCTGAGCCACCTGCACGGCCTTCAGATCGACACGGTGAAGATCGATCGCTCCTTCGTCAGCCGGATCGGCGTCGAGCGCCACGGAGCGGAGATGGTGCGCGCCATCGTTGCGCTGGCTCATACGCTCGGCATGGACGTGGTGGCCGAAGGCGTCGAGACCGCCGAACAGGCGACACGGCTGATTGAGCTGGGATGCGAGTCCGCGCAGGGCTTCCACTACTCGAAGGCGGTCGACTCCACGGCCGCCGGTCTGCTCATCGGCGCGCAGCCGTGGCAGGCGAAAGGCATCGAGTACCTCACGTCGCTGGAACATCCGGGTTAGAACAGCCAGGCGCCGCGCGCCATGAAGGCCGCGACGAACACGATCGACACGACGAGTACGACCTCGGCTGTGTTGATCCGGCGGTAGGCCTCAACCGGGAATCGTGGCATCGCCGCGCCGCGCCGGCGTGCGGATCGCACACGGATGAACGTCGTCAGCAGCGGCTGCTCGAGCGTGAACACCAGTCCGAACAGCGCGAGCTTGATCCAGAAGAAGCCGTTGCTCCAGTAATAGGCCGGTTCCTTTCCGCCGAAGAACACACGTCCGAGACCCGAGGTGATCCAGAGTGCGGCGGCGGCGCCCCAGGCGGCGTCGGCGGCGAGCAGCCGTCGCCAGCCCGCGTCATCGAGCGGGCCACCGAGCGCGCGCCCGCGGATGTAGACGGCCCCGAGCCCGAGCGCCAGCGTGAGGACGTGGACCGCCGACAGCAACGCGCTGACAACCACGGCTCAGTCTACCTGTCCCTCGAATGCGCTCGCAAGCATGCCCGACCATCCCGGGATCGCCTCAATCCGCCATGATCAGCACCTGCGCAGATCGTTCAGTGTGCCATCATGCAGTCCCGTTCACGCATTCCATCGCGCCGCGCTGGCCGCAGGCGGTCGCGACAACGGCGAGCCGGCGCTCCGCACGGAATACCACCCGAACTACTACGGCGCATTCGTCCTGGACCCGGATGGCTACAACATCGAGGCCGTGTGCCACACGCCGGAGTAGGAATCAGGCCAGCGCCTTCTCATGAACTGTGCTCTCGGGCCTGGTACGCCGATGTTCAACGGCTCGCCAGCACAACTGATGCAGAGATCGCAGGGACTGAATACCCTCCGTGTCCAGCAGGCCCGCCGCGGCATCCTGTTCCGCGCTGGACAGCAGATCGTCGGCTTCGCGGATCAGTTCGTGCGCCGTGCTCGAGTCAGGAGAATCCTCGATCCGATGACGGATCGCCTCGAGCTTTGCGAGCTCGGATCCGAGCAGGCGTCGGCGGCGTCGCACGCGCTCGCTCCGGCGGAAGCGCGAAATGAACTGAATGGCCGCGGCTGCGGCTGCGATGGCGGACGCGACAAAGGACAGGCGTCCCAGCCGATCCGACGTCAGGAGATCGTTGCGGTGATAGTAGATTTCGGCGGCCGGGTGCAGCCGGAGGCCGCCGACCTTCCGTCCCGCTTCCTCGCTCAGATCGTACTGGACGTCGCGCGCGAACTGCGGGTGGTAGACGGCTTCCAGAATGTCGCGCACCACCCGGCCCGGAAGGTCACCGCGGGACACCAGCAGCTGCGTGACCATCACCGTCGGCACCGGCTCCTGTGGAATCCGTCGTCCAGGACCATAGAGACCCGGTGGAATGACCCCAGCCCTGGTTCCCGGGAGGGACCTGGCGAGCGCTTCGTTGTCGCGGACCGGCACGAGACGGTATCGGCCGTCCCGCAACGGCTCTTCAATCAGATTCGAGTGCAGCGGCTGCGTCCTCGTCGCGGCGATCATGTGCCCCCTCGCGAAATCCGCGACGATGCCCTGCTTCGGCCTGACGATCGACGCACGAGGGCCCGGGCCGCTGGGTGTCGAAGGAGGAGAGAGAAGCCCGTAGTAGTCGAGCACCCGTTCGCCGAGGGTCTCGGGCTGTCCCGTCTCCCGCACGCCAGGGTTCACCGCACCCGCGAGATCGCGGATCTCCTGAACGGGACTGTCGTTCGGGACCATGACGAAGAAGTACTGCGACTCGAGGGCGGCGAGTCCGTAAACGGCATCAGCTTTCCCGGCTTCGTCAGCTGCGCTGCTGATGATGGCGAGATCGACAGGGTTGCTGGTGTCCAGCAGCGCGCCGAGATTTCCGGGCGATGCGGTCACGAGCAGCTCCAGCTCGTAGCCGGCCTTTGCGTTGAGATATCGGTTGAGGACGGTACCCGCCCGATAGCTCGAGCCTCCCGACGATCCGAGCGCAATGCGGAACTTCCGACCGCCCTGGCCGGAGAACAACTCGGCGGCGCGGTCCTTGATTTGATACGAGAGATCGGGGGCGAGGAAGTCGAGTACGACGCCGAGGAACAGGACGCTCGCGACGAACACAGCTCCCGCGGCCCCGAAGGCTCGCCACCCACGCATCACAGCTGCAGATACTAACAGCAACGTTCCCGCGGGCCGTCGGGGGAGACACGCGTCATTGTCGCTATTGCATCTGGCGTGCTGTTGGCGTATACAGTCGAGCTGCCCGCGCCGACGGTGAGCGATTCGCATCCCCGGGTAGGAAGAACTGCGTGGGCACCTCGGGTATCGCTTCGCCGGTCTCGTCAAGAAGAGAGGCAAAGAATGCCCGGGAAGCCACTGTCCGCCTCGCGCGGGTCACGCCGAAGGTTGTGCACGTGGATGAACGCGCTCGCGATCATCCTGCTCGTGTGGACCGCTGACCATCCCGACGCCCAGGTTCCCTCTTCCATAATCACGACCGTGGCCGGCAACGGATCCATCGGCTTCACCGGCAACGGCGGACAAGCCACGCTGGCAAGGCTCAATTTCCCGGGTGGCGTCGCCGTGGACGCCGCGGGCAACCTGTTCATCGGCGACTACGAGAACATGCGCGTCCGCCAGGTGACGCCTGGAGGGATCATCAGCACGTACGCTGGCACCGGGCAGATGGGGTTCTTTGGCGACGGTGGGGCCGCAACCAGCGCAATATTCAACGGCGTGGCTGACCTCGCCGTCGATGCAGCCGGGAATCTGTACATCTCAGACGACTTCAACAACCGGGTTCGAAAGGTCACCGCCGCGACTGGCATCATCACGACTGTGGCCGGTGGCGGGAGCACTCTCGGCGACGGCGGGCCGGCGACGGCCGCGCAAATCATCGGCCCCAGTGGGCTCATCGTTGACGCGTCGGGCAACCTGTACATCTGTGACAGCCTTCACCACCGCATCCGAAAGGTCACTCCTTCCGGAACAATCAGCACGATCGCGGGAACAGGCACCAAGGGCTATGGCGGCGACGGCGGACAGGCGACCTCTGCGATGCTGAACCTGCCGCTGGGTATCGAAGTCGACGCCGCAGGCAACATCTATATCGGCGACACGCTCAATCACCGCGTTCGCAAAGTCACACCGGCGGGCGTGATCACGACGGTGGCGGGCACCGGATCCGCCGGGTTCAACGGTGACAGGCCCGGGCCATCGGCGATGCTGAACAACCCGAGAGACATGGCGGCAGCCACCGACGGATCCCTGTTCATTCTGGACGCATCGAACCAACGCGTCCGGAAGTTGACGGCAGGTGTGATCACGACGGTGGTAGGGACAGGTATTGCGGGGTTCGGAGGCGACGGGGGATCCGCGGCGGCAGCGATGCTGCGATTCCCACAGGCCATGACGATGGACGCCGCTGGAAGCCTGTACATCGGCGACTCCAATAATCAGAGGATCCGGAAAGTGACGTTCGGCGGGGGACTCGTGCCCACACTGACCCTGGATCGGACCTCGCTGCAGTTTGCCGCCACGAGCAACGGGGCCGCGTTCGTCCAGAAGACGGCCGCGCAAACCGTGCGCTTGACACAGGGCGGCGCCGGCCCCGTCACGTGGACGGCCGCGTCGAATCAACCCTGGCTGACGGTGACGCCCACTTCAGGCACCGGACCTGCGACGCTGTCGGTCGCCGTGCAGTTCACCGCTGCCGTGGCGACCGCCGCGGTCCGCAACGCCACCATCACGCTGACGCTGGCCGGCGCTGGAAACAGCACCGGCCCCATCGCGGTCAGGCTCACCACCATGGCCAATGGCACGTCAGCGGTGCCGACCGGCGCGTTCGACACACCGTTGCCCAACGCCACCGGTGTCGCCGGTTCGATCCCGGTGACCGGCTGGGCGCTCGACGACGTCGAGGTTCGGACGTTGCGGATACTGCGGGACCCGGTTCCCGGTGAAGGATCGGCGCAGATCTTCATCGGCAATGCCGTGTTCGTCGAGGGAGCACGAACTGACGTCGCTCAGTCGTTTTCGACGCTGCCCCGGAACACACGCGCCGGCTGGGGGTATCTGATGCTCACGAACTTCCTTCCCAACCAGGGGAACGGGACGTTCAAGCTCTACGCGATCGCTGACGATGCGGACGGGCACAGCGTAGTCCTGGGGACTCGCACCATCACGTGCACCAACGATGTGTCGACAGCCCCGTTCGGAGCGATCGACACGCCGTTGCAGGGAGAAACGGTGCAGGGCCTGGTCAATAACTTCGGGTGGGTGCTGGCCCGGGGTGCGACGCTCGCGTATCCCCCGCACGGCACAGTGTCGGTCTTCATCGACGGCGTGAACGTCGCGTCTCCCGGTGGCTGGAGCAGCCGCTCGGACCTGACCACGCTGTTTCCCGTCGCGACCTACGCGGGCGTGGCAAATGCGCTTGGCGTGGCGCCGATCGACACGACAACGCTGGCCAACGGTGTGCACACGATTGCGTGGGGCGTGACGGCGGCCAATGGTCTGTCCAGTGGGATTGGCAGCCGCTACTTCACGGTCGCCAACAGCTCGGGGCTCAGCGCCGGACCGCTGCCGGGTCGAGTGGTTGCCGGAGCGCAGCGCCAGGCCAGCCAGACCGCGTCCCTGACCTTCGAGGCGCCTGCGCTGACAGAGTCCATTCCTCCGACCGAGCTCGGCGCGCTACCGCTGGAGCCGCGTCGCTTTATCGGCCGTCGCGGATTCGATCTCGAGGCGCCATTTCACACGATCGAACCCGATGCGCGCGGCCGCGCCGTTGTCGACGCGGAAGAGACCGACCGTGTCGAGCTGCTCCTCGGGGACATCATCGGACCGGGCGGTCCTTCCTCGACCACCGCGCACTACACAGGCTATCTGCGTGCCGGGGACCATGTCGGCGCGCTGCCGATAGGATCGCATCTGGATGCGGCAACGGGCACCTTCACGTGGCAGCCTGGTGTGGGTTTCCTGCATGGCTACGATCTCGTGTTCGTACGATGGGCCGGCGGACGCCCCGTCGCACGCCGCGAAATCCGCATCGTCCTCCACCCGAAGGGAAGCAATCGCGTCGGGCCGCAGGTGGCGATCGACACGCCGGCACCGAATGCGAATGTCGCGCGGTCGCTGGTGATCGCCGGATGGGCGCTCGACGTGGATGGTCAGACCGGCACCGGCATCGACGCAGTCCACGTGTGGGCCTACCCGGCGGGCGGTGGCGATCCGATCTTTGTCGGCGCTGCGTCCTATGGGGGCGCACGCCCGGACGTGGCCCGCATCTACGGTGAGCGCTTCAGAAAGAGTGGCTACGGGATCGTTGTCGATTCGCTCCCGCCGGGGACGTACAATCTGGCGGTGTTCGCGTGGAGCACCGCGAAGGGCGGGTTCATCCCGGCGAAGGTTGTTCGGGTCACCGTGCGATGAACACAACCGCGTCAGAGTGGGGATCGGGACTCGGGACTCGGGGCTCGCGGTTCGGGACTCGGCACTGCGGACCGCCCTGAACCGGGATCCGGGGACGCCGAATCCCGAATCCCGAACCCCGAATCCCGAGCCCCGAATCCCGAGCCCCGAATCCCGAGTTTGGCGGTGTCCCGATATGCGATCACGTCTGTTCATCGCCATCGCGGCATTCGCGCTGCTCCCGGGACCCCCCGCGGTGACCGCTGGCCAGGTCGAATCGGCACCGCCGCGTCGTGAGACGACCACTCTCGTCGCGACAAGCGACCGCTTCGAGCTGCACTCCGATCCCTGGGTGAACCTGCACCATTTTCTCTACCAATGGGCTCGTCAGGACGCGGGACTTTCGAGCGGTCGCCGGAAGGTGACGGTCCCGGAGCGCTCGTCGCTCGTCGGGCTGTCTGACGAGGAGCGCACCGCCTGGTTGACGTCGGCAGGCTTCTACCGTGACATCGTCGCGTCGAAGGGTCTCTTCGACGACGATATGCTGCAGCTGAAAGAACAGTTGATGATGCTCGGAGGCGATCCGCGGGCGCGTCCACCGGATCGAATACAGGGGGTTGCTGCAGCCCTCAGCACTGCCATGCCCATCTATCGGGACAGGTGGTGGCCGCAGCATGACACGGAGAACCGCGGGTGGATCGAACGCGTGCTGGCGCCGTTGCGAACCTGCGAGAAGCAATACGTCGAGACGACCGTTCGCGTCTATGGCGCCGAGTGGCCCAAGGATCGATGGCGGGTCGATGTGTCGGCGTACGCCAACTTTGCCGCCGGCTACACCACGTACGAGGGTCAGGTCGTCATCTATTCCACGGACGCCGGCAACCAGGGTCTCTATGCGCTCGAGACCATCCTTCATGAAATTCAGCACGCGGGCGCGATCGGCGGATCGAACCGGCCCGCCATCGCTCGCGTCTTCGGGGCTGCAGGCGTCGAGCCGCCGGCCAACCTGTGGCACGCCCTGATTTTTGCGACGGCGGGTGAGTTCGTCCGTTCGACGGTGGCCTCCGAACAGCGCCCGGAGTACACACCCTACTGGATCAGGGAAGGCTTCGAGAGTCTCGATGGATGGGGCCACCTGGTGCCGGCCGTGCGTCGGTACTGGCTCCCTGTGGTCCGCGGGGAGACGTCGAGAGAGGAAGGACTTGCCGCGCTTGCAAGAGCCTTGCGGCCGCCACCGTGAGTGGCTCGATCCGGCGCTGACGCGGTCCTTGCGCGAATACCACGGCCATGAAAGTATCCCCGCATGATTAAAGGATGGCGGGTGTGCGGAGCCCTGGCTCTGTCGTGGATGTGTGTGGCGCCGGTTGTCGGGCAGACGTCTTCGGGAGGGCCAAAGACCACGACGGCGCAGACGACGCGGCCGGAGGACGAGAAGAAGCTGGCGCGGGAGATCTACAAGGAGTTCGTCGAGGTCCAGTCGGGGTACACGACGGGGGCGACGACTCCGGTCGCGGATGCCGCGGCAGCACGGTTGAGGGCGGCGGGATTCCCCGAGTCCGACATTTTCATCGGCGGCGCGCACCCGAAGAAGGCCAATCTCGTGGTTCGCTATCGCGGCACGGGAGCGAAGAAACCGATTCTGTTGCTCGCCCACACGGACGTCGTCGAAGCAAAACGGGAAGACTGGACCACCGATCCGTTTCAATTTGTCGAGAAGGATGGCTTCTTTTACGGGCGCGGGACCGGCGATGACAAGGCGCAGGCGTCGGTGTGGATCGCGAACCTGATCCAGTACAAGCGCGAGGGATTCAAGCCGGACCGCGACATCATCGTGGCGCTGACCGCGGATGAAGAAGGCGGCGGTCCGTACAACGGCGTGGTCTGGCTGCTGAAGAACCACCGGGACCTGATCGATGCCGAGCTCTCACTGAACGAGGGAGGCTGGGGCGAAGAGGTGGGAGGGAGAAAGCTCACGAACGGCGTGCAGGTGAGCGAAAAGTTCGTCGTCAATTTCCGCCTGGAAGTACGGAACAAGGGCGGGCACAGCTCGATGCCGGTTGCGGACAACGCCATCTATCATCTGGCCGGCGCACTGGAACGGTTGTCGAAGTTCACGTTTCCGCTGAAGACGAACGAGGTGACGGCGAAGTACTTCAGCGAAATGGCGAAGATTGAAACGCAGGCGATCAAGAGCGATCTCGCAAAGGTGGGTGAAGGATCGCAGGACGCGATGCGCCGGGTGGCGGCGGCATCACCCGCCTGGAACGCGACGCTCCGGACGACATGCGTGGCGACGCAGCTGGAGGCCGGCCATGCCGTGAACGCGCTGCCGCAACTGGCGGCTGCGACGGTGAATTGCCGCGTGTTGCCGGAGGACTCCGCAGAGGACGTGCTCAGCACGCTCAAGAAGGTGGTCGCGGACGACCAGGTCAGCTTCATCCCGATGGGTGCACGGACGAAGGGGCCGGCCTCGTCGATGCGGCCGGACGTGATGCAGGCTGTCAGCCGGGTGACGGACAGGCTCTGGCCGGGCGTGCCCGCTGTGCCGATCATGGTGATGGGAGCCACGGACGGCGCGTACCTGCGCGCGGCGGGGATTCCCACCTACGGCGTGCAGGGATTCTTTTTCGATCGGGACGATATCCGCTTCCATGGACGGGACGAACGGATGGGCGTCCAGGCGTTCTACGAAGGGCAGGCGTTCCTGTACGAGCTGATTAAAATCCTGACGAAGGACGGCGAATGACAGTGAGGCCGTGGCCGTCGTCTCTGACGAGTAGCGCGCGTACACTAGACCTGGACGATCTTGTTGCGGATGGCATACCGAATGAGATCGCTGAGCGAACGGAGGCGTAACTTCCGCATCAGGTTGGCGCGATGGGCCTCAATCGTCTTGACGCTGATGCCCAGGACCGCCGCGGCCTCCTTGTTGCTCCTCCCTTCGGCCAGCAACTGAATGATCTCCCGCTCCCGCGCCGTCAACGGCGTGTGAGGCGCTTCGTCACCCTGTTCATCCGCGCGACGGAGATAGTCGTCGAGGACGAACTCGGTGACCTTCGGCGTCAGAAACGGTGTGTGCTGCCGCAGGCTCTCGATGCCGGCAATCAGACTCTCGTCGGCGTCAGACTTCAGGATGTACCCCCGGGCGCCGGCTTGCAGCACGTTGCGCAGCAGAAAGATTGATGACTGCAGGCCCGACTGTTCGTCGATCACCCGGCACAGCGCGTCCAGGACGGTTTCCAGCGGCGCCCCGGTCGCGATGAGCTCGAGGACTCTGCGTTCCCCACCGAGCAGGGTGCCGGGATCCGGCGATTCGAGAGCGGATTCTGCCTTCATGCTCATCCCTCGACAGGAACGGCTGTTTCACGTTACACCCGCCGGAATGCGAAGGCACGAGGATTAGAACGATGAGGTGGATTACCTAGCCGGACTTAAGTAGTCTCCCCGCGCGAATTCCACGGTCCTGCGGATAGTCCCGGGCGTCACTGGCGGGTGTAATCAATCCTGGTGAAACAATTCTGCCGGTCGAGGAGCAGTCGGCCGCGCAGACCGTCTCGTCAGATGCCGACGCGGGGTGCCGGTGCGTCACACAGTTCCCGGGTGAAAGCGCTCGCCGGACGTGCAGCCGGTCCCGCTTGTCAGGTACAGCGGTGTACTGACGGCCGGCCGCGTCATCCGGCACTCTCCGGTCTGCCCGATGTGACCCGACACGCGGTTTCTCCGCGTGTTCAGGGACTCCGAAGATCTCCGGCGGATCGCGCTGGCGTACGTCGGCGGCCGGGTGGGCGAGCTCACCACGTCCCCAGGCTGCAATCGAGTCCATTCACATCGTCAACGCCTGGCGAGATGGCTGCTGATCGCGACGGACAAGGCGCAGCTGCGTTCGCTTCCCGTCACGCATGAAGCGCTCGCGCAGATGGTCGGCGGTCCGCGGCACGCCGTGACGATTGCTTTGCACCAGCTCCGGACACGGGGCGCCATCGCGTACCTGCGTGGCCGCGTCGACGTGCTGAAGCGGTCCGCGCTCGTCGAGGAAGCGTGCGAGTGCTATGGCGCGCCCGGCCACGCCGTCGTTCGGTGATCCGGTCTGTCGTTCTTGGTCCAGCGTTGTACCGACGCTCTGAGGAGGAAAGTGTCACGGTCGGCAGGGCGTGTGTCCGCAGGGTCGATTCAGGCCGGCGTGAGGTTCGACGGTGCGACATGTGTGGAACACGCGGTACCGTCCTGATCATCGATGACGATGCGAGCGTGAGCCGCACGTTCGCCAGAATGCTGCGGCTCGAAGGCTACGGGGTGTCGACCGCGCCGGATGCCGAGGCCGGCCTCCTCGTGGTGGCCACGACCCACCCTGATGCGGTGCTTCTCGATTTGCGGATGCCACTCCTGGACGGCATTGGCTTCCTGCGGCGGCTCCGCGGGCAGGAGCCCGATCGCCATACACCGGTCGCCATCATCACCGAAGACTACATTATCGACGGGGATCTTCTGCGCGAGATCCGCGCGCTCGATGCCATGTTATGTTTCAAGCCGCTATGGCTCGAAGATCTGGTCAGGATCACCGAGCGGCTGCTTCGGCCCATAACGCGCATTCCTTCCTGAGGCCCAGTCCCGGGCCCATGGATGAGCCGGCTGCGGAAATCGTCAGTGTTCTGAAGGAGATCCCATGAAAGCATCCCTCATCGTGGCCGTCCTCGGCGCGATCCTTCTCCCCGCCCAGGACACGTTCAGCCCCGACGCCGACGGGTTCATCCGCAACTGGCTGGTCCTGGCTCCCATTGCCGTGCAGGAGGACTCGGGGGCTTCCGAGATCGACATCGACCAGCTCAAAGGCGAAGCGGCCATCAAGCCGAAGGCCGGTGAGCGGGTGACGGTCAACGGCAAGGAGATGACCTGGAAGGCGCACCAGACCGAGGACTTCTCCATCGACTTCCTCAAGTCCTTCGGGACGGAACGGGGAGAGGATGCGGCCGGCTACGCCGTCGCGTATGTCATCGCCGACGCGGACATGAAGGTCAAGCTCTCGATCGGCTCGAACGACCAGGGCAAGGCATGGCTCAACGGCACGCCGGTCATCAAATTTTCCGAGACGCGCACCCTCGAGAAGGATACGGACAGCGCCGATGTCACGCTGGCGAAAGGCCAGAACGTCCTGGTGCTCAAGGTGATCAACGAGAAGAACAACTGGCAGGGCTGCGCCCGCTTCATGCAGGACGGCGCGGGCGTGAAGAACGTCAAGATTTCGCTGGCGCCCCAGTAGGCCAGGAAATCGGCAGCTCCCGTGTATACTCCGCGCATCCGTGATCGGGCGCCGACTCTCGCACTACGAAATCCTGACCAAAATTGGCGAAGGCGGGATGGGTGTCGTCTACAAGGCGCGCGACACCCAGCTCGATCGCTTCGCCGCGATCAAGGTCCTCAACGCTGAGAGGACGTCCGACCTCGACCGCAAGCGGCGCTTTGTCCAGGAGGCCAAGGCCGCCTCCGCGCTCAATCATCCCGGCATCGTCACGATCTACGGCATCAGCAGTGAGGACGGGACGGACTTCATCGCGATGGAGTACGTCGAGGGGCACACGCTCGAGCAACTGGTCCGAGGATCGGGCATCCGTCCGGCCACGGCGCTGGGCTATGCGATCCAAGCGGCGGCGGCGCTGGCAAAGGCCCACGCGGCCGGCATCGTGCACCGCGACATCAAGCCGTCCAACATCATGGTGACCGAAGACGGCGCCGTGAAGATTCTCGATTTCGGCGTGGCGAAACTGGTCCAGACGAGCGAGGGAGAGGCTGGCGCAACACGCACCGTCACCGCGGACGGTCCGCGAACCGCGGAAGGGAGCATCGTCGGGACCGTGGCCTACATGTCCCCGGAGCAGGCCGCGGGACAGACGGTGGACGGCCGGTCCGACATCTTCAGCTTCGGCACCGTCCTCTACGAGATGGTCACCGGAGTGCGGGCGTTCGCAGGCAGTTCGACGGTCTCGACACTGGCCGCCGTGCTGAGCGGCGAACCGAGGCCTCCGTCCGAGCTGTCGAGGGACCTGCCGGGAGATTTCGAGCGGATCATTCTGCGGTGTCTCCGGAAGGATCCGGCACGACGGTTTCAGGTCATGACGGACCTCGTCGTGGAGCTGGAAGAGATCAGAATCCACGGCAGCACTCTCGTTGCGCCGGCGCCGAGACGCGGGTCCTCGACGCCCAGATGGCTCATCCCGGTCGCCGCGGCCATCGTGATACTCGGTGCGGGCGGTGCGTGGTGGTTTCTGGCAAAGCCGGCCGTGCCGCTGCCGCCGCCAACAGTGGGCCTCCTCACGTCGTACCCCGGTGACGAGCGCTACCCCAGCATGTCGCCAGACGGCAGCCAGGTGGCGTTCTCCTGGAACGGCGCCAGTGAAGAGAACTACGACATCTACATCAAGCACCTGGGGGCTGATACGCCGCTCCGGCTGACGACGGATCCCGCCGAGGACAGCGTCCCGGCATGGTCCCCGGATGGCCTCCGTATCGCCTTCGTGCGCCGTCAGGCGGGTGGAACCGCGATCTATCTGACACCTCCGGTGCCTGGATCAGAGCAGAAGCTCGCGGATTTTCGGTCGATGGGCACGCACATCGGCCGGATGAGCGTGTCGTGGACGCCTGACGGCAAATGGCTCGCGCTGGCCGTGCAGGGGGCGGAGGGTTCGAGCGTTTCCCTGGTCCCCGTCGAGGGCGGGGATCAGCTGAAGGTGATGTCGAATTCGGGTTCTGCCGGTGCCTACAGTTTCCCTGCCATTTCGCCCAGTGGAAAGAGGCTCGCCTACGCGCTTTGCCCCTTCGCCTACACCTGCGATGTGCACGTCGTGGACCTTGGCGCAGACTTCAAGCCGGCCGGGGAGAGTCGTCAGCTCACGCGCCTGGCGTCCACGGTGCAGGGGATTGCATGGACGCCCGACGAGCGGTCGCTGGTCTATGGAGCCCTCTTCGGGGGTGGCGCCCATCTGTGGCGTGTGGCCATATCCGGCGGTGAGCCGGAGCGCGTCGAACTGGCGGCGGTCGCGGAGTATCCGGCCATCTCTCGAGCCGGGGGCGCGCTCGCGTTCAGCCGCGGCGGCGGTGACGTCGACATCTGGAAGCTGGAACCAGGCCTCGGGCCCGTGAGCATCCTGTCGTCGACCACGACGGACTTCGATCCGCAGCTGTCGCCCGACGGCACGAAGGCGGCATTCGTCACGACGCGCTCCGGCCGCGGCGCCGAGATCTGGGTAGCGGCTCTCGATGGCACGCGCGCCATGCGCCTCACGCAGCCGACGGGTCGAGGGCAGGGCAGCCCGCGCTGGTCGCCCGATGGACGCTGGATCGCGTTCGACGCACAGGCGGAAGACGGCAACTACGACATCTACGTCGTCGATGCGGCAGGCGGCCAGCCCCGGCGTTTGACGACGCTTGCGGCGTTCGAACACTTCGCGAGCTGGTCGCGGGACGGGAAATGGATCTATTTCCGGTCATCCAGAAGCGGCAGGAGCGAGATCTGGCGAATGCCGGCCGGCGGCGGTGATGCGGTGCAGATGACGACCACCGGAGGGGCGTCCGCCTGGGAGTCGTGGGACGAACAGACGTTGTACTACAGCCGGCACGATGGCAATGGTCCGGAAGGCGTCTCGTCGGGTGTCTTCGCGCGGCCGGTCGGCGGCGGCCAGGAGCGCAAGGTTCTGGACTCGATCTTTCGATGGGACTTCTTCCCGGCGAAGGACGGGATCTACTACATCGCACTGGTCGAGAGCCGGCGCTTCAACCTGCTGGAGTTGAAGTTCCTGAGCTTTGCGACGGGGAAGAGCAAAGTGCTGAGCAGGTTCCAGGCCCGAACCAGCCAGGGGCTGAGCGTGTCGGCGGATGGCAAGACCATCCTGTACAGCGGGAGAGCCCCGGGCGCCGGTGCCGATCTCGTGCTGATTCAAAACTTCCGCTGACGCGCCTTGACACGGCGGCCTCTTTGATGGTTCCATACGTTGGCTACCCTAGCCAACTAAGTATATGGGCTCATCGAACTCCGTTCATACGACACTCGACCTGCTCGTCCTGACCATCCTCGGCCGGCGGGGACCGCTGCACGGCTACGCCATTGCGTCGGCCATCCAGTCGTTGTCGGCGGACGCGCTGCGGATCGACGAAGGCTCGCTCTATCCGGCGCTGCACCGGATGGAGGAGGCCGGCTGGATCACGGCCGAGTCCGTCGTCACCGAGAACAAGCGCCGGGCGCGCGTGTACGAGATGACCCGCGCGGGCAGGAAGCAGGTGGCGGCCGAAACCGAGCGCTGGAACAGTCTGGCGAACGGGGTGGCGCGCGTGCTGCGTCATGCCTGATGCCCTGACCGCGTGGTTCGGGACGACACGAAAGAGAGTTGGCCATGTCCTGGTTCTCACGGCTGAAGAACGCGCTGCACACGCGACCGCTCGACGAGTCGCTGGAGGACGAAATCCAGGATCACCTGGAGCGGCGCTCAGCGGCCTTCCGTGAGCAGGGCCTGACCGCCGCCGAGGCACGGCGGCGGGCGCTGACGGCGTTCGGCAGCGTCACCCGGGTGCGCGAACAGAGCCGGGAGATCCGATTGTGGACAGGGCTCGAGAGCACGATTCAGGACGTCCGCTATGCCTGGCGCACGATGCGCAGGAGCCCGGCGTTCACGATCACGGCCCTGTTGTCGCTCAGCCTGGCAATCGGCGCGAACACGGCGATCTACGCGATCGTCGATGCCGCCATGCTGCGGCCGCTGCCGGTGCCGGATGCAAAGCGCGTGTTCACGCTGGCCGCGCCCGCCCTCGAAGCTGGCGCGACGCCTGCGGCGGGCGAGACCGAGTCCTTCAGCTACCCCCTCTACCTCCAGTTTCGCGCGGCCGCTGGAGATTCAGCGCGCCTGGTCGTCTTCGGTCCCACGGATCGCGCCGAGGCGCAAGGCGCGGATCCGACGGCTCCCATCGAGAGAGTCAGGCAGCAGTTCGTGTCCGGCGAAGCGTTCGAGACGCTTCGCGTCATGCCTGCACTGGGCCGCCTGTTCTCCAGCAACGACGATCGCGACCCTGGCGTTCCGCGTACCGCCGTGCTCAGCTTCGAGTACTGGCAGCGCCATTTCAATGCGGATCCCGGTGTCCTTGGGCGGCCGATCACCCTCAACAACAGGCAGCATCACATCGTCGGCGTCGCCCGGGAGGGGTTCTTCGGCGTCGAACCCGGGAAGTTCGTCGATGTGTGGGTGCCCGTCATGACGTTCGACCCTGGTGTGTTCTCGAGCCCCGCCGCGAACCTGTTCCGCATCGTCGGGCGCCTTGACGGCGGGACCAGTCGTGAGCAGCTCCAGGCGCGGCTGCAGCCGGTGTTTCACGATCGCCAGCAGGACATGATCGCGCAGAATGCGGCGATGCCGGCAGCGGCCCTGAAGGCCTTCGGCGACAGGGGCATCCGGGTACGCCCCGGCGGAATCGGCGTGTCCGATTTCCAGCGCAGCTTCTCGCGGCCGATATGGATCGTGTGGAGTGTGGCGGCGGCCATTCTGCTCGTCGCCTGTGCGAACGTCGCCAGCCTGCTCCTTTCACGCGCGGCCGCACGATCGCCGGAGATGTCGCTCCGCACGTCGCTCGGCGCCAGCCGTGGGCGCCTGGTGCGCCAGCTGCTGACAGAGAGCCTGTTGCTCTCAGGACTTGCGGGCATCCTGGGCTGGGTGTTCGCGAGCGCCACCGCTCCCTGGATCGTCACGCTGCTGTCGACGGACAGCGATCCGGTCCGGTTCGCATTCGCGATGGACACTCGTGTCCTGCTCTTCGGCGCCGGTCTGTGCACGGTAACGGCCCTGATTGTCGGCGTCCTGCCGGCGTGGCATGGCGCGGGAGGCCGAGCCATCCCGGCGGTCACCCCTGGAAGCGGGGAAGCCCGCAGGGTCTTTCTCGGGCGGCTCTTCGTATCCGTGCAGGTCGCATTCGTGTTCTGCCTCGTCGTGGCTGGGGCGGGCTTTCTCTTCAGCCTTCAGAAACTGTTCTCAGTGGGCATGGGGTTCGATCCGGCACACGTCACGGTGCTGACGATGCGGAGCGATCTGGGTCCCAAACAGGACGGCCTGCAGTTGACGCAACAGCTGCAACGCCAGGTGTCCATGCTGCCCACGGTGCAGGGGGCTGCCGTCGGCTGGTGGGCGATCTTCGGCGACAGCAGGCGCGCTGAGCAGATCGTCCTCGAGGGAAGGCCGCCTTCGGAGCGCCAGGAGACGTTCTATCGGGTTTCACCGGGTTACTTCGCCACACTCAGGACTCCCCTCCTGGAGGGACGCGACTTCGACGTCCGCGACAACGACGGCGTTCAGCCCATCCCGACGATCGTCAACCGTGCGTTCGCGCGGAGGTACTTCGGCGGGGCACCGGTTCTCGGAAAGGAATTTCGACGACGAACGGACAACGCACGCCACGTGATCGTCGGCGTTTCGGCGGATGCCTTTTACTCGGACCTGCGGGATGGACTGCAGCCGGTGGTCTATTTTCCTATGAAGCCGCCCAGGCTGTTCACGGTGTACGTGCGATCGACACTCGATCCGGGTTCGGTGATGCGGCTGGTGGAGCAAGAGACCAGGACCGCCGGGCCCGGGCTCCATGTCGTCGAGGTGACGACGCTCGAAACGCTCATCGGCAATACGCTGTTGAAGGAGAAACTGCTGGCAGGGGTCGGCGGTGTGTTTGCGCTGCTTGGACTCGTGCTGGTCGCGATTGGCTTGTTTGGTCTCTTGAGCTACTCGGTCGTGCGTCGTACGAAGGAGCTTGGAATCCGCACCGCCCTCGGCGCGCGGCGGCACGCGCTCGTCTCGCTCGTGCTGAAAGAGCTCTTCGGAATGATGGCCGGCGGGCTGGCGGCAGGCCTCCTGGGTTCACTGGCGTTGATGCGCCTCGTCCAGTCGCAGCTCTTTGGCATCGCGACCGTCGATCCCGCGGTCATGGCGGCTGCGGCTGCCGCCTTCCTGGTCACCACCTCGCTGGCCGTCGTCCTGCCCGCGTACCGCGCCGCGAACATGGACCCGATGGTCGCGCTGCGACAGGAATGATGGGCTCGCTCCGGTTCGGACGGTTGCTTCTCCAAGAGTGAGGCGCCTCAAGTTCGCACGGCGCTGAGGCGCGGAACGGCCGCTACCCGTCGATGCGTTTCTGGATGTCGTCGGCTCGCTGGCTCGCCCGGAACTCGATTACCCGGAAGTCGGCAAGCCCGCGCTCGCAGAACGGGTCCGTGCGCATGATGGCCTCGATGTCCTCCCGGCTCCGGCCGACGGCCAGGATGATTCCCCCCTCTCTCGGGACCTTTCGACCGGAGACCAGGAAGTTGCCGGCCGCGTAGTACTTCTTGAGGAACCTGACATGAGCGGCCATGCTCGCGTCGATTTGCGCAAGGCTGGCCTTGTAGGTGAGCTCGATGACGAACATGGCGTCTTCAGCTTGCCGCAGACGCGCACCGGCGTAAAGGGCGGCGCAGCAACTGGGATTCCGTCTGCAACCGACGGACCGTCAGTCGCGGCGCTCTCGCGCATCACGAACTGCCTTCGCTTCTGGCGTTCGCGCGGAAGAAACATTTGTGAACCCTGCGCGCAAACGGGAACAAGGATGGCGCAATGCCTCTTTGCGCCATTGTTTTCGGGCCTGCCACGAGACAGGATCACCGCCGGACACGTCAGGAATCGGCTGGCAGCCCGGTGGGGTTGCGCCTTGCGATATGCCGAGTGCCGGCGACCGATTCCGCCGAATGCGCCGCGCGCCGCTGCAGATCCAACCGCCGCTGACGTGCCGGAGCATCCTGGCTCCAGTCATTCTGATCACTGGCGGTTGTGACCAGCAACGAGTGAACAAAGCCACGCGATAGCGCTCACGTCCCGCGCCGGCGAGGCGTCTGTCATTCGCTCGCATCGTGCGTGTCGCCGATCGCGTGAGCTCCGCGATCGTGCGCGACACGAGCCGTCGCGTCACTCGCTTCCGATCGTGCGCGTCGACCATTCTTGGCGCTGCATCCTGCGAACGGCGACAAACCTGTCGCCATCCTCCCGCTCTGCATGCGCTCTCGGCGGCTCACGCAACCACGCCACGACACTCCTCGCTGCGAATCGTTCGGTAATGACGCTCTCCGGTCAACTGATCGCCTGCTCGGTACGTCGGTTGCTAAGGGGCTTTCAAAGACCGCGCGTCAACCCGCACATCTGAACTGATTCCTGCGTGAGCTGTCATGCGATCAGCATCAAGAGAGGACTGGGACTGCCTATGTCGACTAGCCGTGCGAGGGCATCGCGGTGCTCGAGCCTCTCCATGTGTCTCGTGTTGCTGGCTTCAACAGTTCTCGAAGCGCAGACCGTCGGCGGAACTTTCACCGGCCGCGTGCGCGATCAGAGCGCGTCGACGTTGCCGCATGCGAGCGTGGCCATCACGAACGTCGCCACGGGCGTCGTCACCAGCGTCATCACGAATGAGGGGGGCTTCTACAGCGCCCCGAATCTGCTGCCCGGCACCTATGACGTCACGGTCACCTTCGACGGCTTCAACACCCAGACGAGAAAGGGCCTCACGCTGACGGTCGGCGGCGAGGCCGCGGTGGATTTCGAGATGAAGGTGGGCAGCGTCAACGAGAACGTCGTCGTGTCGGGCGACGCGCCCCGCATCGAGACGGCGTCGGCGACGCTCCGCCACAACGTCAGCGGCACCACGATCCGCGAGCTGCCGCTCAACGGCCGGGACTGGACGCAGCTGGCCATGCTGCAGCCCGGCGTCGTCGGCGTCGGCAACAGCGGGGGCACACGATCGGGCAACGGGATGAAGATGGCGGTCGCCGGCGCGCGTCCGTCGGAGAACAACTATCGACTGAACGGCATTGGTGTGAACGACTACGCCAACACGACGCCCGGAAACGCCCTCGGCACGAATCTCGGCGTCGAGGCGGTGGCCGAGTTCTCGGTGCTGACGAACTCCTACTCGGCGGAGTACGGGCGGACGTCCGGTGGCGTCGTCAACGCGATCACGCGGTCGGGCACGAACCAGATTCGGGGCACGGTGTTCGAGTTCAACCGGAACAGCCGGATGGACTCGAAAGACTACTTCGACCGCGGCAGCGATCCCCCGCCATTCAACAGGAACCAGTACGGCATTGCGCTCGGCGGACCGCTCGTGAAGAACCGTACCTTCTGGTTCGGCGACTACGAGGGCCTTCGCGAGATTCTCGGGCAGACCACGGTTTCCACGACGTTGTCGCCTGCTGCCCGTGAGGGCCGGCTTGCCGCCGGCACCGTGGCGGTCGATCCTCAGATCGCCAGGGCGCTGGCGCTGTATCCCCTGCCGAATGGTGAACTGCTCGGCAACGGCGACACCGGCCAGTACTACGCCGTCCGAAACAAGGAATCGCGCGGCGACTACGGGCTCGTCAAGCTCGATCACAAGCTGACGACGACCGGCAGCCTGAGCGGCACGGTGCTGTTCGACGACGCGAACGTCGAACAGCCGGACGCGTTTCTCATGAAGCAGCTCGCCGACAAGTCGCAGCGGCGGGTGCTGATGTCCGAGTACTCGCACGGGTTCGGCTCGGCGATCGTGAGCGTGAGCCGCTTCGGCATCTCGCGCACGGTATCGAAGAGCGGCAGCATCATCGACACGATGAACCCGGCGCTCACCGACACCTCACTCGGCTACATACCGGGGCTTCCGATCGGAGCGATCTCGGTGCCGGGGCTCGCGGGGGCCGGCGGCGGCCCTGGCGCGGTCGACTACGCCACGCTGGAGTTCACCTCCTACCAGGGCAGCCAGGACCTGTTCGTGCTCCGCGGAAAGCATTCCATGAAGGTCGGCTTCAACGTGGAACACATGCAGAACAACTTCGACACCCCGAACGCCACGGGAGGATCCTTCAGCTTCGGCACGCTCGCCACGTTCCTGCAGAACAGGCCGTCCCGCTTCGGCGCGCTCTATCCGCAGTCGGACACCGTGCGCAGCATGCGGGAGACGCTCGTTGGCGCGTATGTCCAGGACGATATCCGCTGGACGAACACGCTGACGCTGAACCTCGGGCTGCGCTACGAGATGATGACCATCCCGACGGAAGTCAACAACAAGGTCGCGCTGCTCAAGAACCTGACCGATCCCACCGTCACCGTCGGCGGCAAGATCCACGACAGCAATCCGACGCTGAAGAACTTTGCTCCGCGCATCGGGGTTGCCTGGGACCCCTTCGGCGATCACAAGACCGCCGTGCGGGGCGGGTTCGGAGTCTTCGACGTCCTGCCGTTTCTCTATCTCTACGAAACGCCGTTGAACCGGTCGACGCCGTTCTTCCTCCAGGGTGTGGCGCTGAATCCTCCGGCCGGGTCGTTTCCCTCCGGCGCGTATTCCCTCCTCGGCGTGCAGAACCTGCGGACGGCGTGGGTGGATCCGAATCCTCCCCGCGCCTACCGGACCCAGTGGAACGTGGACGTCCAGCGGCAGTTCGGCGCCTGGACTGCGGATGTCGGCTACGTGGGCGCACGTGGCATGAACCTGCCGCTCGTCGAGCGGAACATGAACACGGTGATCCCGAGGAAGGTGGACGGGCGCTGGGTGTATGAACCGCGCGCGACGAGCACCGTCCTCAATCCGAACTTCTCGGCCATCAATACAACCGTCACATGGAACGCCAACTCGAACTACCACGGCCTCCAGACCGTGCTGAAGCGCAACCTGAGCCGCGGTCTCCAGACCCAAACGTCGTACACGTGGAGCAAGAGCATCGATACCGGATCGTCGATTTCCTCGGTCGCCGCCGGAACCGGATACGAGAGCGCGTTCTCGGTCGCCACGCCATTGCTGCCTGAGCTCGCCCGTGGTCTGTCCAACTACGACGTGCGCCACAACTTCGTCGGCAGCGTCGTGTTCGAAATTCCCTACTCGAAGGCACTCACGGGGCTGATGCGGAACCTGGCGGAGGGATGGCAGATTTCAGGGATCTATCGCGCCCAGAGCGGATTTCCGTTCACGGTCGCGCTGAACGGCGATCGAGCCGGATCCAAGGCGGACACGACCGGCAGCGGCCTCGGGCAGCCGCCCGATCGCATCATGAGTCCGGCCTGCGCGACGCTGACCAATCCGGGCAACGTGAATCACTACATCAAGACCGAGTGCTTCGCGTTTCCCGCTGACGGGGTCCTCGGCAACCTCGGTCGGAACTCGCTCATCTCTCCTGGCCAAGCGACGCTCGACCTGGTGCTCGTCAAGGCCCAGCGGCTGGGCCGGGCCACGGCGCAGCTGCGCGTCGAAATGTTCAACGCGCTCAACCGCGCCAACTTCGCGACACCGGCAACCACCATCTTCGACGATCGCGGAAACCTGACCGCCAACGTCGGCGTGATCACCAACACGCGCACGTCCGCGCGGCAGGTGCAACTGGGGGCGAAGCTGCTCTGGTAGCCCAACTACGTGCTACGTGCTACGTGCTACGTGCTACGTGCTACCCGTGCGACGTGCGACGTGCGACGTGATGAGTGCGATGTGCTGGGTGGTTCGTGTTCGTCGGTTGAGAAATTTCAAGGAGATGACCCTGTGACAAAGCAGCGAATGACCGGCGTCACGAGCGCCCGGATATGGACGGCCCTGGGCGTACTGGCGTTCTGCGCCGCACTTGGCGTCAGGCGTGGGCCGGCGGTCGAGGCGCAGCAGAAGCCCTTCGAGCTGGTGGATGCGACGATCGAGGACGTCCAGGCCGAGTTCAAGGCCGGCCGGTTGACGTCTCGGGCGCTGGTCCGCGCCTATCTCAATCGCATCGAGGCGTACGACACGAACGGCCCGAAGATCAACTCGGTCATCACCATCAATCCGAAAGCACTGGACGAAGCCGGGGCGCTGGACGAGGCCTACAAGCGATCCGGACCCGTCGGGCCGCTGCATGGCATTCCGGTTGTCCTCAAGGACCAGATGGACGTCGCGGGCATTCCCACGACGCTCGGATTGGTCGTGATGAAGGACAACGTCCCCGTGCGCGACGCCTTCGTCACCGACAAGCTCAAAAAGGCGGGAGCCATCGTTCTCGCGAAAGTCACGCTGGGCGAGATGGGCGGCGGCGACTCCTATGGGTCGCTCTTCGGCGTCAGCCGTAACCCGTACGACCCGGAGCGGACCGTCGGCGGTTCGTCGGGTGGCACCGGCGCCGCGGTGTCGGCGAACTTCGCGACCATCGGCGTCGGGCAGGAGGGATTCGCCTCGATTCGACGCCCCTCCACCTGGAACAGCATCGTCGGCATGCGTCCGACGCCGGGCCTCGTCAGCCGCTCGGGCGTGTGGGCCGGCTGGCCGTCGCGCCGCGGCTCGCTCGGGCCGATGACCCGGACGGTCACGGACATGGCCAGGCTGCTCGACGTCATGGTCGGGTACGACCCCGATGACCCGGTGACGGCACTCGGCGTGGGGCACATCCCGGACACCTACACGAAGTCGCTCGACAAGAACGGACTCAAGGGGGCGCGGATTGGGATTCTGCGTGAACCCATGGGGTACACGACCGAGCCAGACTCCGAGGACTTCAAGACTGTCACCGCCGTCTTCGACAAGGCGGTCGGCGAACTGAAGACGGCCGGGGCCGTGATCGTCGATCCGATTGTGATTCCCCGCCTGAACGAGCTGCTGGCGAGGCGCGGGACCGGCGGCGGCGAAGGCGCGGGCGACGGAGCGGCCGTCTACTTCGCGAGAAACCCCACGTCGAAGTTCAAGACCATGGCCGACGTGCGCAACTCTCCCGACTACGGAAAGATCATGAGGCGTCCCTCGGACAGACAGCCGACGGAAGGACCGTCTGAGCTCGTCGCCCGTGACGAGCTGATGATCGCGGTGATGAAAGTCATGGCGGACCACAAGCTCGATGCGATAGTCCACAAGGCCGTGGAGCACACGCCCACGCTGATTCGCGACGGGATCAATCCTCCCTACACCAACCAGAAGGGAGCGCCTCACCTCAACACGTTCCTGGTTTACGTCGCCTCGATGGTCGTGCCTGCCGGTTTCACGCCCCAGGGACTCCCCGTCGGCATCACGTTCTTCGGCAGGCCGTACAGCGAGCCGACGATGATCAAGCTGGCGTATGCGTACGAGCAGGCCACGAAGCACCGCCGTCCGCCAAAGACCACGCCGCCGTTGACGTCGGCAAACACCGCCAGCATCCAGTAGAACGGACGTTCATGATGACCATCACGATGATTCGACGCCATTGGGCACTGGCGGGGTTGGCGGTCTCGGTCGCGGGACTCGTGTCCCTGCCGCGCGGCGCGTCGGCGCAGGGCCCGTTCCGTGTCGAGGAAACCACGATTGCCGGCGTGCAGAACGCCATCAAGTCCGGACAGACCACGTGCCAGGCCGTGGTCCAGGCGTATGTCGACCGGGCGAAGGCCTACAACGGCACGTGCACGGCACTCGTGACCGCGGATGGCGCGCCGATACCTGCGGCGACAGGTGCTGTCCGTGCAGGTTCGAAGATGACGTTCCCCACGGCGACAGTGCCGGTGTCGAGCGTGTTCCCGAACTATCGCGAGTACGCCGGACTGCCGTTCGAGCTCGGCCGGATGGAGCCGACGATCTCGGATCCCACCGTGCAGCAGCAGTACGGCATGCGCGTCGGGGTCCCGAACGCCGGGCAGCTGAATGCGCTGGAAACCCTCAACATCCGCGGGGAGCGATCGGTCACCTGCAAGGGAGAGTTCGACAAGGCGCCGTCCGCCGGGCCGCTGCCCGCGGGGGCACCGGCGGTGTGCGAGGAATTCCGGAAGCAGCCGGACGCACTCGAACGCGCCGCGGAACTGGACAAGCAGTACGGCAGCAAGCCCGATCTGGCGAAGCTGCCGATGTACTGCACCGTCTTCTCGCTGAAGAACTGGTACGACGCGAAGGACATGCGCGGCACCGGGGGCAACGACGTCAACTACGCGATGGACGTGCCGAAGGTCGATTCGCCAGACATCGCCGAGCTGCGGAAGAAGGGGGCGATCATCTACGCGATCGCCACAGCCGACAACGTCGGCGGCCCATCGTCGACCGGACCTGCCAAGGCGAAGACCGTGATGCCGTTCGGCAATCTCAAATACGCGCAGTGGGGGGGCCAGGCCTGCAATCCGTACGATACCGTTCGGGAGCCGAGAGGCACGAGTGGCGGGTCTGGCGTGTCGGTCGCGGCCAGCCTGGCATCGTGCTCCATCTGCGAACAAGGTTCCGCGTCCTGCAAGGGACCCGCGTCCCGTAACGGCGTCGTCAACCTCCTCACCACCAAGGGGCTGATCATGGACGGCGGCGTCGGCAGCAAGAATGCCGGCGATCGGGCCGGGATTCACTGCCGCACGGTCCCGGACGCCGTGCAGGTGCTCGATGCCATCAAAGGCTACGAGTCCGGTGACATGTTCACCGCCATCCCGAAGTCGCTGATTCCGCAAGAGCCTTTTGCCAGCGTGCTCGTCGCTGACAAAGACGTGAAGAACATGCCGCTCAAGGGCATGCGCGTCGCCATCGCCCGCGAGTTCATGGTGAAGCACACGAAGAACGACATCGCGATCAGCGACCAGATCGACAAAGAGATCAAGGCCGTGCTGCGGGACAAGCTCGGCGCCGAGCTCGTCGAGTCGGTGGACCCGATGTACAAGGACGACCCGACAGTCCCCAACATGAAATACACGTTCCAGCAGGCGTTTGCCGAGATCCTGCCGCACAACGTGCCGGAGTACTTCTGGCAGAAGACGCCCTCCGGCCAGCTCGAGTTCGCCGTCCCCGGGTGGGACGTGACCTCTGTTGACTATGCCGTCGCGCTGGCGATGGGGAAGGCGCCCCTGTCAGAGAAGCTCACGCTGCGACGCATCAGCGGCCGCCTGGGGAACCCGCGAAGCCCGTTCGTGCTCAACAAGTACCTCGCCGAACGCGGAGACTCGCGGGTCAAGGACTGGGCAAGCTTCGTGGCGAACACGAAATGGGAGAACGACACGCAGCGCGCCGGCGCCGAGAACGCGATTGCCGACAAGGATCCGCGCGCGGAACCGGATACCGTCAGCTACCTCAAGATGCAGGCGGTTCTGCGAATGGTGATTCTCAAGGTGATGTATGAGAACAGCATCGACGTCTTCGTCAACCCGGAGCAGACGACGGCCCCCTACAAGCTGGGATTCGCCGGCGAGCCGGAAGTAAACGACCGTCCCACGATCAGCTGCTGCACGGCCTTCACGGCCCTGCTGGGCGGGCCGGAGATGGACGTGCCCGCCGGCTATACGCAGATCAGCTACGACCCGCAGTATGCGTTGTCGCCCGACAAGAAGACCTACCTCGAGGTCACCGGGGACGTCGAGTCACGCATGCCCAACCCGATGCCGATCAGCATGATGTTCTGGTCAGGACCGGGCAGTGATTCCAGCGTGATCAAAGCGGCATCGGCGTACGAATCGGCCACGCATCACCGGGTGCCACCGCCGGCATTCGGTCCGCTGCTCGCCAGAACGCGTTCAACCCAGTAGGGCACCTTACGATGACAACGACAGCAAAGACTCGAGGGATGAGGTACGGCTCGGCATTGATGGTGTCCGTCGCCGTGCTCGCGCTGCTCGTACGTGGGACGTCGGCACAGGGCCGGTTTCGCGTCGAGGAAAGCACGATCGCGGACGTACACAACGCCATCACGTCCGGCCAGGCGACCTGTCAGGGCGTGGTCCAGGCGTATATCGACCGGGCGAAGGCCTACAACGGCACGTGCACCGCGCTCGTCACGGCCGATGGCGCGCCGATTCCTGAAGCGACCGGGGCGGTGCGCGCCGGTTTCGGGATCACGTTCCCCACGAAGACCGTGCCTGTGTCGAGCGTGTTTCCCAACTATCGCGACTACTCCGGACCGCCGCTCGAGCTTGGCCGGATGGAACCGATGATCTCGGACCCCGGCGTGCAGCAGCAGTTCGGCATGCGGGTCGGCATCCCGAACGCCGGTCAGGTGAACGCGCTCGAGACGCTCAACATCCGCGGCGAGCGATCGGTCACCTGCAAGGGGGACTTCGACAAGGCCCCCTCCGCAGGGCCGCTGCCTGCGGGTGCGCCGGCGGTGTGTGAGGAGTTCCGGAAGCAGCCCGACGCACTCGAACGCGCGGCGGAGCTCGACAAGCAGTACGGCACCAAACCCGATCTGGCAAAGCTGCCGATGTACTGCACCGTCTTCTCGATCAAGAACTGGTACGACGCGAAGGACATGCGCGCCACCGGCGGCAACGACGTCAACTTCGCGATGGACGTCCCGAAGGTCGATTCGCCCGATGTCGCAGAGCTGCGAAAGAAAGGCGCCATCATCTACGCGGTCGCGACCGCCAACGCTATCGGCGGTCCCACGTCCACCGGTCCGGCGAAAGCGACGTCGGTACTGCCCGACGGCAATCTGATGTACGGACTGTGGGGCGGCCAGACGTGCAATCCGTACGACACGGAACGGGTGCCGCGCGGCACCAGCAACGGATCCGGCGTCTCCGTCGCCGCCAACCTGGTGGCCTGCTCGGTCTGTGAGCAGAGCTCCGCGTCCTGCAAGGGGCCGGCGTCCAGGAACAACGTCGTCAATCTGCTGACGACCAAGGGGATCCTGATGGACGGTGGCGAGACCGGCAAAGGGGCTGGCGACAGGGCCGGTCTTCACTGCCGCACGGTCATGGATGCGGTCTCGGTCCTGGATGCGATCAAGGGCTACGAATCCGCGGACATGTTCACCGCGATTCCAAAGTCACTGATTCCGAAGGAGCCCTACGCGAGCTTTGTCGTGGGGAACAAGGACGTGAAGAACATGCCGCTCAAGGGCATGCGTGTCGGCATCGCCCGTGAGTTCATGGTGAAGCACACGAGGAACGACACCGCGATCAGCGACCAGATCGACAAGGAGATCAAGGCCGTCCTGCGGGACAAGCTCGGCGCGGAGCTCGTCGAGTCGGTGGACCCGCTGTACAAGGACGACCCGGCGGTGCCGAACATGAAGTACACGTTCCAGCAGGCGTTCGCCGAGATCCTGCCGCACAACGTACCGGAGTACTTCTGGCAGAAGACCCCTTCCGGTGAGCTCGAATTCGCCGTCCCGGGGTGGGACGTCACCTCGGTGGACTATGCCGTCGCGCTGGCGCTGGGGAAAGCGCCTCTGTCCGAGAAGATCACGCTGCGGCGCATCAGCAGCCGCCTCGGGAATCCGCGCAGTCCGTTTGCGGTCAACAAGTACCTCGCCGAACGAGGCGACACCCGCGTGAAGGATTGGGCCACCTGGGTAGCGCACGCGAAGTGGGAGAGCGAGGCGCAGCGGGCCGCCGCCACGAACGCCATCGCGGATCAGGATCCGCGGGCGGATCCCGACAGCGTCAGTTACATGAAGATGCAGTCGGTTCTGCGGATGGTGATTCTCAAGGTGATGTACGAGAACAACATCGACGTCTTCGTCAACCCGGAGCAGACGACGGCGCCGTACAAGCTGGGATATGCCGGCGAGCCCCCGGTGAACGATCGCCCGACGATCAGTTGCTGCACGGCGTTCACGGCCCTGCTGGGCGGGCCCGAGATGGACGTGCCCGCCGGCTACACCCAGATCACGTATGACCCGCAGTACGTCCTCTCGCCGGACAAGAAGGCTTACGTCATGGTGACGGGGCAGGTGGAGTCGAGGCTGCCCAATCCGATGCCGATCAGCATGATGTTCTGGTCAGGGCCGGGCAGTGACGCCAGCGTGATCAAAGCGGCATCGGCGTACGAATCGGCCACGCATCATCGGGTGCCGCCACCCGCATTCGGTCCGCTGCTCTCGAGGACGCGTTCGACGCAGTAGGACTTTCCAGGGCTACTCCAGGCGCAGGGCGACGAGCGGATCGACGCGCGAGGCGCGGCGCGCGGGAATGAACGCGGCGATCACGCCCGTCGCCACGAGCGAGGCAGCCACGCCGACATAGACCCATGGGTCGTGCGGCTGGATCTGGAAGAGAAGGCCGGAGACGAGCGCGCTCAACATCCACGCGGCGGTCAGTCCGATCGTGAGCCCGCCTGCGAGGTAGACCGCGGCCCTCCCCAGCACCGACCGTAGAATGGCACCGGGCATGGCTCCAAGCGCCATGCGGATCCCTATCTCCTGCGTCCGCAGCACCACGACATAGGCCATCACGCCGTAGATGCCGACGCAGGCGATCACGATACCCAGCAGGCCGAAGACGCTGAGCAGGAGCATGTTGAATCGGCGCTGAGCGATGAGCATGTTCAGGTACTGCGACAGCGTCTGAATGTCGGGAAGCGCCAGCCCCGGGAAGTCGGACCAGATCGCCGACTTCACGGCGGGCAGGACTTCGCTGGTGTTGCGCGACAGTCGGAGGATGAGCGTCGCACCGACGGCTTTGCTCTGCTCGAGCGGCACGAATCCCTGCCGCCGCCAGTCGGTTTCCGGCCCGTCGTGCCGAATGTTGCCGACCACGCCGACGATCCTCCGCAACCCTACGAACTCTACGATCCGGCCAAGCGGATCCTCTTCGGGGAAATATTTCTTTGCCGCGGCCTCGTTGATGATCACGACCGGCTCACTGCCCGCGCGGTCATCGTCGGAAAAGAGTCTCCCTTTGAGGAGCGGCACCTTCAAGGCTCTGAAATAGTCCAGTGAGATCTCGTTCCAATCGAGATCCTCGTTCCGCGGCAGCGCGCGACCAGGGATGGCGAAGTCCACCGTGCGCAAGTCGCCTCGAAGCGGCACTCCGTTGCTGACCCAGGCCGCGACCTCGACGCCGGGTATCGTGCGCACCCGCTCGAGAATGTTCCGGAGGAGGCCCCGATTGCGAAGCTGCGCCTGCTCCCAGGACATCGCCAGCGGACCAACGAGCGGCCGGACGCGCACGGTCAGGACGTTCCGAGTATCGATGCCGAGGTCAACGCGTGCCACGCGCGCAAAGCTTGCCAGGAACAGCCCCGAGCCGACGAGCAGGACGACGGCGAGGGCGACCTCGAGGGTGACGAGAGCACTCCGGAGCCACTGGTGCGTCAGGTTCGGCGTGCTCGCTCGCATCACGTATGTGAGGGCAGACCCGGCAGCCGGCCGCCAGAACTGGACGATCGGCGCCGCGCTGACCATCAGTCCGGTGACCACCGCCATCACGATGGTCGCCGCCAGCACGCGCAAATCGACGGCAATGGCCGCGGCACGAGGCACTTCAGGCGGGATTGCGGAGCGCAGTGCCTCCACACCCACCCATGCAGCGAAGGCCCCGAGCACGGCGCCACCGAGCGACACGAGGAGGCTTTCCACGAGCAGGCCCCGCACGAGATCGCCGCGTGATGCACCGAGGGCGGACCGAATCACGAGCTCGCGGCTGCGTGCGCTCACGCGGACGAGCATGAGCGTGGCCAGGTTGACGCATGCGATCGAGAGGACGAAGCCCACGGCGGCCAGGAGCATGAGCATCCACGTGCGTACGCCGCGTGCAATGTAGTCGCGAAGCGCCTCCACCCTCGCCACGCGATCCTCGAACCACCGCGGAGTCTCCGCGGCGAGTCCGGCGGTGATGAGGCCCATCTGCGCCTGCGCCTGTTCGATTGACGTGCCGTCACGAAGGCGCCCGATGACCTGCAGACGATACGAGAACTCGTTGGCACGCTTACGGTCTTCAGGCCGGAACACGTTCGGCAGCCACACCTCGGTGGGGCGCGTTGCGCCAACCGGATACGCGAACGACGGTGGCATCACCCCGAGAATCTCGAAATCCACACGCTGACCCGGAAGGTAACGCCCGATCACATCCGGTGCTCCGCCGAATCGCCGCTGCCAGAGGCTGTAGCTGATCACGGCGACGCGAGACCGTCCCTCCACTTCGTTGTCCGCGGTGAACGTCCGTCCGAGGATCGGCGCGATTCCAAGCACCGGGAAGAAGCCGGCCGTGACCGCCTGGGCTTCGAGCGTCTCCGGCTCCTGGCCGGCCTCGGACCGCAGACTGACGCTGGCGTACCCGATGGCTGCGAGGTCGGTGAACACCGTCTGCTGCTTACGCCAGTCGGTGAAATTCTGGGGCGCGACGAGGTCCGGTTCGCTGGCCGATCCTCCCTTGATGTTCCGCTCACCCACGGCCACGAGTCGGTCCGCTTCAGGGAACGGCAGGCCGCGGAGGACCACTGCGTCCACGACGGAGAAGATCGCCGTTGATGCGCCGATGCTCAGTGTCAACACCGCAAGCGCGACGACCGTGAACGCCGGCGTGGCGCGGAGCGACCGGATGCCGTGCCGAACGTCGCGCCACGTCGCATCCACCCAGGTCCTCCGCACCTCGCGGATCGCCTCCGTCGTCTGCGTGAGTCCTCCCAGGCTGGCGAGCGCTCCGCGCCGGGCCTCGACCGGATCGACGCCGCGTGCGATGTTCGCGTCAATCTCCTGCTGAAGGTGAAAGGCGAGCTCGTCGTCGGCCTCGGTATCGATCCGCCGGCGTCCGGCGATCCCGCGACCCATCGCGATCAATCGGTTCAGCATGAGCGGCTCCTTTGCATGGACGCCCGGGGTCGTTGTCTACTCGGCTTCGAGCACGCGCCGCATCGAAAGGGCGAACTGCTCCCAGCTTTTTCGCTCGGCTTCGAGGCGCCGCCGGCCGGCGGACGTGAGGGTGTACACGCGTGCCTTCCGGTTGTTCTCGGATGGCTTCATCTCCGAGCGCACCTCACCGCGCAGCTCCAGCCGATGGAGCGCGGGATACAACGATCCCTGGCTGGCATTGAGCCCTTCCTGGGACATCTGCCGGATGCGATTCGAGATGCCCCAGCCGTGGTTCGGACCGAGTGTCAGAACCCTGAGGAGCAGCAGGTCGAGAGTGCCCTGCAGCAGGTCGGCCTTTGGCACGGTATTGTCTCCCCTCAAGCAACGAGAGGAGAGTGTACGACCGAGACCTCTCGGAGGGCAAGAGGAAAAAGCTGACAGCTGAGAGCTGAGAGCCGAGAGCTACCTTCCGTCCAGGACTTCGCGCACTTTGCTCAGCAGGGTGCTGCCGGTGAACGGCTTCTGGAGGAAGGGCAGGTCGGACTGGGAGATGCCGTGGCGAACGGCCGCCTCGCTCGTGTAGCCGGACATGATCAATGTCTTGGAGTTGGGCTGCACGGCGTCCAGTCCGGCAATCAGGGAGCTCAGGCTCATTCCCGGCATGACCGCATCGGTCAGGACCAGGTCGATCGGTTCGTCGGCCCCCGTCGCCAGGTCCATCGCTTGCTCGCCGTGTGCGGCTTCGAGGACTCGATACCCTCCTCGCGTGAGCACTGTTTTTGCGAACCGTCTGACGGTCTCCTGATCTTCGACCAGCAGAATAGTTTCCGTGCCCCCTGCCGAATGGGACTTCACCTGGCGCACGGGAGGACCGATGGCTTCATCGGCGCGTGGCCACCAGATCCGGACGCTCGTGCCATTGCCCGGTTCGCTCTCGACGCGAATGTGCCCGCCGCTCTGGCTGACGATCCCGAACACGGTGGACAGCCCCAGGCCGGTTCCGCCCCCCTTCTCCTTCGTCGAAAAAAACGGCTCGAAGATCCGGCTTCGCGTCTCAGCGTCCATCCCCATGCCCGTGTCACTGACCGTGAGCGTCACGTAGTGGCCGCGCCCGAGCCCGGCGCGATCCGCCGCCTGGGTGTCGAGGAGATCGATGTCGATGCAATCGATGGTGAGCGTGCCTCCGGCGGGCATCGCGTCGCGCGCATTGGCGACGAGGTTCACCAGGATCTGCTCCAGCTGCCCACGATCGGCCCTGATGTGGCCCAGCGAGCGGGACGTCATGGTCACGAGTGCGATCTGGTCGCCAACCAGGCTGCGCAGCATGCCCTCGAGATCCGCCACGAGCTTCGGCAGGTCGAGGACCTTCATGACGGCAAGCTCCCGCCGGCTGAACGCCAGCAGTTGCTGCGTGAGCGAGGCTGCACGTTGCCCGGCCGTCCTGATCTCCTTCAGGTCCCCGCGGTGCGGGCTGTCGGGTCCCACGGCGGCGAGCAGCAGGTCGCTGTACCCGAGAATCGCCGTGAGGAGATTGTTGAAGTCATGCGCCACACCGCCGGCGAGCGTTCCGATCGCTTCGATCTTCTGCGATTGCCGCAGCTGCTCTTCGAGTCGCCGCTGGTTGGTGATGTCGCGGTACATGGCATAGACGCCCGTCAACTTCCCCTTCTCGGTCAGCGGCACGCCGTAGAGCTCGATGTCGACCAGCTCACCGTCCTTGCGGCGCCGGATGGTCGTGACTTGAACCGATTCTCCGCCAAGGACGCGGCGCGTCAGCTCCGTCACCTCCGCCGCCGCTGACGGCTGCAAAGGGACGATGTAGTGGTCGAGATCCTCGCCGATGAGCTCGGACTTGTCGAAGAGGAAGAGACGCTCGAAGGCCGGGTTGACCAGCTGCACCCGATGGCGTGGATCCAGCGCGACGATCGCGATCGGGCTGTGCTCGATGAGCGTGTTGAGGTAGGTCGTTCGCCGCTCCAGCTCCCCGACGCGCCTCGCGGAATAGAGCAGACCGAGTACCAGGAAGGTGACGCCGAACACCAGCAGGCCGAGCACGTCCGGATTGATCCCGGGAGTCGCTGAGCCGTCCAGCGAGCCGGTCGGCACGAAGGTGACAGCCGCCATGGCGGTGTAGTGCATCCCGCACACGGCACCGCCCATCGCGACTGAGCTGACGAGTCTCCGGAGAGCTCCCGTCGCGGCGAACGCGATCCACAAGGCCGCGATTGCTGCGACGACGGCGATCACAATCGACGCGGCAACGAGGGTGGGATCAAACACCATTCGCACCGGCAGGCGCATCGCCGCGATACCGAGATAGTGCATGGCCGCGATGCCCAGGCCCGTGATGCCCCCGCCGGCCAGCAGCCGGAGCGGTCTGGACGGAGCGGCGGCGAGGACGTACAGCCCGATCCCCGTGACGACGATCGCGATGCCCAGCGAGGCCAGCGTAAGCGGGACGTCATACGTCACCGGCTCCTGGAGACGGCACGCGATCATCGCGATGAAATGCATCGACCAGATCGCGCCGCCGCCCATCGCGATGGCGGCGCCGGTCACGCGTCCGCCGAGTACCCAGCCCCTCGCTTGAGGAATCAGCGCCGCCCATTGCAGTGCGCAGTACGCGCCGAGGACCGAGATCGTGTACGAAAGGATGACGAGGGGGATCCCGTGGGTGCACTGAAAGCCGTGGCTGGTATGCATTGGCGCACCTGACCCGCGAGGGATGTGCTGACGGTGATCGAAGGATCAGGCAGGCTGCCAGCACGGAGGTCCGTGCCCGATGCGAAGACTATCACAGCCGGATTGTCCGTCCCGTCGGTGTGTCGTTCAAAGTGAGCTCATCCGTGTGCTAGAGATGTCCAGTGAGCAGGTGGGCAACAGACGCCCGGGCCGGGCAGCTACCGACGCTTGCGTGGGATGCGCTTCGTCTCCGCGGCCTTGTCGGCATTCCACAGGTGAAGCTTCATGTCGACGGAGCCGAACCTGATCGCCGCGCCGTCGCTGAGTTCGACTGGCCCCTCAACCAGCACCCCGCGAACGAACGTTCCGTTGCTGCTGTGCAGGTCCTCGAGCGTGAGCCGCCGCCTGCGGCCGTCCACGTCGATTCGCGCGTGGCGCCGCGACACGCTGGGGGAATTCAGCCACACCGCGCAGTCAGGATCGCGGCCGATGATGTTGTTCCCTTCCGCGAGGTCGAAGCTCCGGTCCCGCGTGATCAGCCAGCAGCGCGTCGGCCCCGCGGGAGCCGGCTGTTCCGGTGCTTCGACAGCATCGCCACAAAACGCGTATCCGACCCCGTGGACCGTGCGGACGAATTGTGGCCGCTGGGCATCGTCTCCAAGCGCCCGGCGGATCTGGCCGACCAGCACGTTGAGGCTTCCGTCGACGACGAACGTGTCGGGCCAGATTCGCGTGTGCAGCTCGGTCTTGTCGATCACCTTCGGACGGCGCTCGATCAGGCTCCACAGCAGGTCGAATGCCTTCGGGGGGAGATGGCACTCGGAACCGGCGCGCAGCAGCTGCCGCGTGTCCGCGTCGACGGTGAACGGGCCGAATCGAATTCTCAACGGTCTGCCTCGAGCCTAACGAATCCTTTCGGATTTCCTTAAGACTTGAATCCCAGTGCCGCGCAATAGTGCTCAGCACAGGAGATTGTCGCCCAAGCGGCTCCGGATTCGGGATTCGGGGCTCGGGATTCGCGTCCGGGACTCGGGACTCGGGATTCGGGACTCGGGACTGGGACATCCTGTTTGTTTCAAGGGCCGGTTCCGGCGGCCCGTCTTTCTCGTATACGTGTAAGGACCGTCGTGTGGTCCGTTCGCCAGGAGGCCTATGTCTGCGCACCGAATGGAGCCCGCCACGCCGGCTCCGCGGCGTCCGGCCCGCGACATCATCGACGCGGTCGTCGACAACATGCGGAAGAATCTCGAGCTGCTGAAGTACTCGACCCTGGCGCCCAGCCGGTACACGGTCTACCTCCATGCCGACGAATTCAACCGGCTGGACGGGATCATTCCCATCCTGCAGGAGCAGACCGCGCGGGCCCTCTCGGATGAGCTCGAAAAACTGAACCGGCGCTCGCCGGTGCAGCGGTGGGCGGAGCGATTTCGAGGCGGTCCCGACCCGGAGATCAGCAACGCGGCGGCCGGCTGGCAGGTGGAGTTCGTCGCCGATCCGGACGGCGACATGAACGAAGGCGACCTGCTCATCGACTCCGAGCTCGTGCTGCCGGCAAGTCCGGACCTCGGCGTCGGTGAGCGCACCCGCCGCATCACGACGGTTCACGCAGGTCGATCGACGTCCACCCGCGAGCAGACGGTGACTCATGCGCCGGCGGACTCGACGGGGAAGGTTCTGGCCCGCATCGAGTACGACGACGCGGCAGGTCACCACTCGTATGATGTGCTGAAGGACTCCGTCACGATCGGCCGCGGCGGGATCGCCTACCCGGTAGACATTCCCATCGCCTCGTCGCCGGACGTGTCGCGCGAGCACGCGCGCCTTCGACGGGACCCGAAGACGGGCCGCTTCTTCCTCATCGACCTGAGCTCGCTGGGCACCACGCTGAACGGGCGGCACGTGCCCAGGGGCTACGACGAGGTCGACGGCGCCAGGCGGGAGAACGGCGCTGAAACTGCGCTGTCGGACGCTGCGAAGATTGGGCTGGCCGATACCGTCTTCCTCGAGTTCGGCATCGTCCGCTGATGGTGATGCTCCTGCTGGCGCGGCTGATTTTTCCGATGATCCTGATCGCCCTCGTCGCGCTGTACGCATGGACGGCCTATCAAACGGAGAAAAGGAAGTGAGTGGGGCAATGCAGACGGCCAGCGTGCTGAAAGCAGCCGGCGACACCGATCCAGGGCTGCAGCGCGAGGTCAACGAAGACCGGTTTCATTTCGACCTCTCGCGCCGGCTGTTCATGGTGATCGATGGCGTTGGCGGCCAGGCGGCCGGGGGGAAGGCCGCCGATACGGCCGTGAGCATGCTCAGGTCGCGGCTCGAGCGGGAGACCGGACCGGTTGTCGAACGTCTGCGGGAGGCGATTACCGTCGCGAACAACGAAGTCCATCGCGTCGCCGGCCTCCGGCCCGAATGGAACGGCATGGCCTGCGTCCTCACCGTCGTCGTCGTGGACGACGCGCGCGCGATCGTCGGGCATGTGGGGGACACGAGGCTCTACAAGGTCCGGCACGACCGCATCGAGAAAGTCACGCGTGATCATTCGCCGGTCGGAGAGCGGGAGGACGCCCATGAGCTCTCGGAGCTCGAGGCGATGCGCCATCCGCGGCGGAACGAGGTGTATCGCGACGTCGGCTCCGAGCCGCACGGTGCCGGCGATGCGGACTTCATGGATGTGAAGGAGATTCCGTTCGAGCCGGATGCGGCGCTCCTGCTCTGCAGCGACGGCCTCACGGATCTGATCGACTCCGTGGCGATCCATCAGATCGTCAGGCGGTGGGCAGGGCAGCCGCACCAGGTCGTCAGGGCGCTGATTGACGCAGCCAACGACGCCGGCGGCAAAGACAACGTCACGGTCGTCTACGTCGAAGGGGAGCAGTTCGCGGAGACAGGTGAGTCGGCGGCGGAGATCACCCGGCGGCTGAGTACGGCGCCCTCAGAGCCTCCGGATCCCGCCCCCGCGGATCGCACGACGCTCGATGCTCCACCCGAGCGCGCGACGAAACGTCAGCAGGCGGTGCGGTGGGCCCTGCTGCTGCTCCTGTCGGTGGTGATCGTGCTCGCGCTCGCCCGCTCCTACCCGGTGCTCCCCGAAGTCGTCGAGCAGCCGCCTGCTGCCGCGGATGCGGGAAGAATCGTCGTTCAATCGACCCAGTCGATCGCAGGGGCGCTGCAAGCCGCACGGGCGGGGACGACGATCGTCGTCGAACCCGGCGAATATCGCGAGACGCTGACGCTCAAGAGTCACGTTCGCCTCGTGAGCCTGGTCAGGCATGGGGCTGTCATCCGCCTCCCGGGCAGCGCGTCCGAAGGGGACGCTGCCATCGTGGCCCACGATGTCACCGATGCGGCGCTGGAGGGATTCCGTGTGATCGGTGATTCCGCGACTCCGCTCGGCACCGGTGTCTCGGTCACGAATTCCGAGCTCTCGATATCCGCCATCGAAATCACCGGCGCCGCCAGGGCTGCCATCGATGCGGACGCGACGTCGCGTCTCAGCCTCAGCGGCAGCGACATTCGCGACAACCCCGGGACGGGCCTTGCCCTGCGCACGGGCTCGAACGCCGCCATCTCTCACAACGTATTCATGCGCAATGGCGCGGCCGGCGCTCCCCAGCGGGCCCTGCTCATCGAGGAGAACAGCGCACCAGTGTTCACCGCCAATGTGTTCTTCGGGATCAGCCCGGATCTGTTCGGCGGATCGAGCGACGCGCGCGTCGCGATGGCTCGCGACAACTGGTTCGTGGATGCGCGGTCGATGCGCGTGATCCGCCCGCGGCCGGGCAGCCGCTGAGGGGATGATGACGACCGTCTTCCACCGCGTCGGCGCGTACGAGATCCTCCATCAGATTGGCAGCGGAGGCATGGCCGTCGTGTTCCTGGCCACCGACACCCGGACCAGCCGCCAGGTCGCGCTGAAGCTCGTGTCGGTCGAGGACGATCGGGACGGCCGGCAGATCCTCGAGGCGGAGCGCCTCGGCGCCAGGCTGCAGGAGGCCTTCTGCCGTGTGAGCCGGTACGTCCCGACCGTTTATGAGTACGGCACCCAGGACAAGTACTTCTTCATCGCGATGGAGTACCTCGACGGACAGAACCTCTCGGATGTGATCACCGGCGGAGCGCTGCCCCCCGAGCGGGCGGCGCGCGTGGCCATCCAGCTCTGCGAGTTCCTCGAAACGGCCGTCGCCTTCGAGATGACGCTCGACGGCAAGGCGCGCAACTCGCTGCTCCACGGCGATCTGAAGCCGCGAAATATCCGTGTGCTCAGCGGCGACGAAATCAAGGTCTTCGATTTCGGGATTGCGAAGGCACTGTCGCTCAGCCGCAAAGTGACGCGCAATGACTTCGGCAGCACCGCCTACCTGTCGCCCGAGCGTATCGAGTCGGGAGGCGACGTGGACGCCCAGGCAGAGTTCTGGGCGGTGGGCGTGCTGCTGTATGAAATGGTCGGCGGCGCCCAGCCGTTTCAGGCCCCCGACACCAGGCGGCTCGAGCAGCGGATTCGCGCACGCCGTCCGCCTGCGCTCCTCGAAGGACGATGCCCTCCCGCGCTGGAGAGCATCATCGCCAAGCTTCTCGCGGGGAACGTGTCGGAGCGCTACAGCACGGCCAGGGAAATCCGGGATGACCTCGAGCGCTTCTCAGCCGGAGAGGAGACCCAGGCGCAGCGCGAAGGATGGCCGGCTCGAGGCAGCGACGAAGCCGAGACTCGTCGCACGCATCGTCCGACGACTGTAGACGAGGAGCCGACGCGCCGCACGATCCGTCCCCGCACGGAGGAAAATCCGCGCGCGACCGTGGCGGCGCAAAGCGCCGTTCCCGTCGTCGAGCCTGTGACTCTTGCGAAGCCGGAGAACACCCGGGCGCGCGTGCTTCGCTTCGTGCGCCGCGCGCTGATGGTGCTGGTCCTCCTGATGATCGGGAACGAAATGTCGGTCTACTCGATTGCTGCCGGGCTCTCGCAGATGGTGCCGCAGGAGCTCGACGGACTGGTCAATGTGTGGGGCCAGTACGACGCGCTCAGCGGACGGAGTCTGAAGCTGGGGGTCTATCCCCTGGAGCGCGCGCTCATTTCCCAGACGGTGCTCCTCACGGATCGGACGTTCGCGCGCTATCGAGCGGCCAATGCCGTGGTCCGCGAAAATCAGTGGCGGCTGGCTCGCACGGCGCTCTCGAGCGCGCTGAACGCCAACGCCTCCAATCGCCAGGTCAGAGCAGGGCTGCTTTACTGCGAGGGCCACCTTCGCCGGATTGACGGTGAGGCGCGCTACAGGGAGAAGCAGGCCGACGCGGCGAAGCTGCAGTTGACGGCGGCCGTGACGGCATTTCGCGAGGCGGCCGAGCTGCGACAGAACTGGCCGGATCCGTTTCTGGGCCTGATGCGAACCTTCGTCGCCATGGAAGACATGGAACGTGGCGCCGATGCGCTGGCACAGGCGCAGAAGTACTCCTATACCGCCGGGAACCGTGACTGGGCGCAGCTCGCCGACGGCTACTATGCACGCGGCGAGAAACTGGCTGAAGTCGACGACCTGGAGTCCCTCAACCGCGCCGCGGAGGCATACAGGCAGGCCATCGAGCACTATTCGAGGGCCGCCGGCTTTGCGAAAGCCCCTCAGAACCTGCGCGAGGCTCAGCGCCGTCTCCGCGAGATTCAAGAGCGAATCGAGACGCTGTCTCCAACCGCGAGTGGACCCATGGACACTGTTGCATTCACCGCACCAACGCCCATCGCCGGCGAACGCCGACGCCTGGATTGCTCGCGAGCATTCGCATGAGCGTGACCTACACCCTGGCCGCCGAGCGCGACCGGCGCAGTGCGCGGCGCGCACATCGGTTTGGGCTCCCGGACCAGCTCCTGGCCGCAACGTCCGCGGTGGCGATTGCGGCCATCGCGCTCGCCTACATCGGCCGTCTCCACGCGTTCGATACAGCGGAGAACCTGAGGCCGCGTGACCAGGTCGTCAATCTGAACACCGTGCGGGATCCGGGCGAGCTCGAACCCGCGCTCGGCGCAGTCTTTCAGCATGCCGCCGATCGACGGTTTGCCGCCCGTGAGTTGTTCCGCTTCATGGCCGTCGAAGGAAGCATCCGGCACACGCTGCCGAACGTCGGGGCCATTTCCCGCGCGACGGTGAGCACCCAGTCGATCCGGGACTCGAAGGACCTGCAGGTCTTTGCTCAGCGCCTCCGGGATCGCGGAGCCCCTGGCGCCCAGCCGGAATCGATGTCCCTCTTCACACCCGGGGACGTCGCAAACCTGAAATCCTCGATGACGGTACGGACGCGGACCGAGTTTCGAAACCAGGTGCTTCTGTTCGGCGCGCTCTACGTGCTCGGCTTTCACGCCGTCGCCATGGGATGGCAGCTGCGCCGCCTTCGCGGCGATCGGCTGTTGCTGGCCACCGCACACTTGCTCACAGGGATCGGGTTCGCTGTCTTACTGAGCAGGCCCGATCCGCTGCGCGACAGCTTGTTGTTCGTCCGCTACGCGGAAACCACCCTCGCCGGCCTCGCGCTCATGGGCGGACTGTCGCTCGTCGATTTCACGGCCGCGGGATTCGTCTCGCTGAGCTATCTCCCGCTCGCCGCCGCGCTGTCGCTCTCGGTGCTTCTGATACTTTTCGGAAGCGGTCCTGGCACCAGTTCAGCGCGAGTCAATCTCGGGCCCCTGCAACCGATCGAAGCCATCCGTTTGCTGCTGGCGTTGTTTCTGGCCGGGTACTTTGCCCGCCGATGGGAGTTGCTCAGGGAGGTACGGGGGAAGGTCATTCGCAGTCTACGTCTGCCGGCCTGGCTCAATCTGCCGCGAGGCGAGTACATCCTGCCCGTTCTCGTCGGCGTTGCCGCGGCGCTGATGTTCTTTTTCTTTCAGAAGGATCTCGGTCCCGCGCTGTTTCTCTGTTGCGTGTTCCTCGCTGTCTATGCGGTGGCGCGTGGTCGCGTCGGCATGGCGGCCACGGGCCTGGCGCTCCTCGGAGCCGGGTTTTATCTCGGCTATCGACTGAAGGTCTCCACCACGCTGGCCGAGCGCGTGCGAATGTGGCAGTCCCCCTGGGACAACACCGTCGCGGGTGGAAACCAGATCACCCATGCGATCTGGGCGATGTCTTCAGGTGGCACGTTCGGGACCGGCCTGGGCCTTGGAGACTCGCGCTATCTGCCGGCGGGTCACACCGACCTGGTACTGGCGGCCATCGGTGAAGAGCTTGGCGTCGCAGGGCTCATCGTGGTCGCCGCGGCGTTTGCCGTGCTGGCATGGCGGGGCTTCCGCATCGGGCGGCATGCGCCGAACGACTATGGATTCTTTCTCGCCACGGCGCTGACGCTGTTTCTGATCTTCCCCGTGTTGATCATGGCGTCCGGCGTCATGGGGGTGACGCCGCTGACCGGTGTGGTCACGCCGTTTTTGAGCTACGGCGGCTCCGCCATGCTCGCGAATTTTGCCGCGCTCGGGATGCTCATGGCGATCCATGCCGACGGCCGTCCCCCGGGCGACTTCGAGCCATTCCGCGTCCCGATGAAATATCTTGGCGGTGTGCTCGCGCTCTCTGCGCTCGTGCTCGTCGGCGTCGCCGTCAAACTGCAGGTCGTGAGTGCGGACGAGTACGTCGCCCGGCCGCACCTGGGCGTGCAGGCGGACGGCGCACGGCGGTTCGAGTACAACCCGAGGATCCTCGACGTCGTGTCTCGAATCCCGCGCGGAACGATATACGACCGCCAGGGATTGCCGCTCGCGTCCGAGGACCAGCGCGTCCTTGCCGACGCGCGGCAAAAGTACGAACGGCTGGGGATCACAGTGGCCGACGCCTGTCCCGATCCCGCCCAGCGATGCTATCCGCTCGGCGGCCGGGCGTTCCACATCGTTGGCGACGTGCGGACACGCGTGAACTGGACCGCCTCGAATACCTCGTACGTGGAGCGCGACGCCGGAGATCGGTTGCGCGGCTTCGACGACCACGCGTCGAACGTCAAGCTCACGGACCTGTCGGGACGCACGATGTACACCGCCTACCGCGACTATCGGGAGATCGTGCCCGTCCTGCGCCACCGCTACGAGCCGCTGAACCCGGCTCTGGTGCGGTTGCAGAGTCAGCCGCGTGACGTGCGTCTCACGCTCGATGCGAAGTTACAGCTTCGGGTGGCCGCCATCGTCGCCGACTACGCGCGAAAGGCCGACGGCAGAGCGGCCGCCGTCGTGCTCGATCCTGACACGGGTGCTCTCCTCGCGAGTGCCAGCTATCCTTGGCCGGCGTCCGCGGAGGCGCCCGCGCCTGCAGCGAAGGATGCCGGTGAGGCCCTGCTGGACCGCGCCCGCTACGGTATGTATCCGCCGGGCTCGACGTTCAAGCTCGTGATCGCCATGGCCGCGTTGCGTCAGAATCCGGATGTCAGCGGAGCCGCGTATACCTGCGCCCGGTTGCCGAACGGGCGCGTCGGCGCCACCATTGCGGGCTGGGCTCGACCGGTGCGCGACGACGTGCTCGACACGCATCCCCACGGGACGATCGGCATGCACGACGGGCTGGTGCGCTCCTGCAATGCATACTTCGCCCAGCTTGCCGTGAAGCTTGGGCCGGAGCCGCTTCTGGCCATGGCCGCGCGGCTGGGAATACCGCTGGTGCGCGAGGCGTCCAACGCTTCCCAGCGCGTACGCGATGCGCTGCCGCAGGTGGGTACGGGCAGGCGGAAGTGGTTGCGTCCCCCCTGCGAATGGCGTCGGTCGCCGCGGCCGTGGCGTCCAACGGCCTTCTTCACGAACCGTATGTGGAAGAGCGCCCGGATGGCGCCTCACGAACCGAACAGCTCGTCGACCCCGGCACCGCGCACCGGCTTGGCGGCTACATGCGTGACGTCGTCCTCAGCGGCACGGGGCGCAGCCTGAGGGGCCACCCGGGGCAGATCGCAGGTAAAACCGGGACGGCGGAAGTCGCGAACGGACCCTCACATGGGTGGTTCGTGGGGTTTGCTCCATATGGATCGGCGAAGAAGCGCATCGCGTTCGCGATCGTCGTCGAGCACGCGGGGTACGGTGGCGCGACCGCCGCGCCGGCTGCCGGCGAGATCGTCAGCGCTGCCATCGACGCCGGGTTGATTGAAAAGTAAAGAGGGCCATGGATATCCTGCGAAAGGTTCGAGACCTCGAAACGAAGATTGCCAACCGAGTGGACCGGACGGTGGGGGAGTTCGTGCGGTCCGGTACGCGCGAACCGCTGGAGATCGTTCACGCGATCGTCGAGACGACGCTGCGGGAAATCCAGGCGAGCGGCCGCGGCCGCCGCGTATTTCCGTTCAATGCCGTGACGGTGTTCGTGGTGGCCCCCTCCCGTGGTGCACGGGCACGCTTCGAGGCGGTGCTCGTCGACGGCCCTTCACTTCGCAGCCGTGTCGTGGACCGGCTGCGATCGGCGGGGTGTGAGGTCACAGATATGGCCGTGACGGTCGACTACGTCGTCCGACCGCAGAAGGGCTGGGAGACACCGGACTTCCACATCGAGTTCGCCAGAGTGGCGCAGGCTGAGCGCCAGCAGCCCGACGACGATCCGAAGCCCGTGCGCCTCGACGTGACAGTATTGAACGGCGTCGCCGAACGGCGGACGTGCACATTCACCGCGACGCGCATCGACCTCGGTCGATGCACCGAGGTCCGCGACAGCCGCCACCGGCTGATTCGGACCAATCACGTGGCATTCGTCGAGGGCTCTGGCGATGTCAACCAGAGCGTCTCCAGGCGGCACGCGCACATCTCGCACGAGCCACGCTCCAGAGAGTTCCGGCTGCACGACGACGGCAGTGAGCACGGGACCGGCATCGTGAGAGCCGGTCGGACCTTCGCCGTGCCTCGAGGGTCGCGCGGCGTGCGTCTTCATTCCGGCGACGAAATCGTCCTGGGAGAGGCGCGCCTGCGGGTCAGATTCGAGTCAGCCACCGCCGCACACGCCGCCGACGTCACCGGTGAATCTGCATGAACACGCGCCGGCGCTTTCTGATTACGGCACCCCTCGGCATGCTCGGTGCGGCGGCTGCCTGCGGCCGTGAACCGCAGGGGGGCGCGACGTCACCGGCGTCAACGCCGTCAGCGACGCCCGGCGCACCGCCGACGTTCGGCACCGGGCCGACGTCGGGTCCGGCCGTGTCGCCGTCCACGTTCGCCGAAGCGGAAAAGCTCGCGCAGGTGACGATGAGCGCGGCTGAACGCGAAACGGCCGCAGCGACCTGGCAACGGTCGATGGCGCCGTTTCTCGAACGCCGTGTTGGACCGCGGAAGGTGGTCCTCGAGCCGGACACCGCACCGGCGACGCGCTGGAATCCTGTCCTCGGCGGGACGTTCCCGGGCCCGACGCGCGACTCATTCGTGCGCAGCCAGGGTGAGATGGCTGCGCTCCCCGCGAGCGACGCCGACATCGCATTTGCGCCCGTCACGCAGCTGTCGCGCTGGATCGAACGGAAGCAGCTGACGTCGGAGCGGTTGACGAACATCTACCTGCAGCGGATCGCGCAATTCGATCCGAAGCTCCGCTGCATCATCACGCTTACCAGGGACGTGGCGCTCGCCCAGGCGAAGAAGGCCGACGCTGAAATGGCGGCCGCCAAATACAGGGGACCGCTCCACGGCATCCCGTTCGGCGTGAAGGATCTGCTCGACACCGCCGGCATCGCGACGACTTACGGCGCGGAGCCGTTCAGGAATCGAGTGCCATCAGTCGACTCCGTGGTCGTGCGTCGCCTGACGGATGCAGGGGCGGTGCTCGTCGCGAAGTTGAGCCTGGGGGCGCTCGCCCTCAACGACATCTGGTTCGGCGGCCAGACGATGAACCCCTGGCTGCTCGAAGAGGGGGCCTCGGGATCGAGCGCGGGCCCTGGCGCCGCGACCGCGGCGGGGCTCGTCGGCTTCTCGATTGGCAGCGAGACCGGCGGGAGCATCGTGGCTCCTGCGATGCGCTGCGGCATTACCGGGCTGCGCCCCACATTTGGACGCGTGCCGCGGACAGGGGCCATGACGCTCTGCTGGTCGCTCGACAAGCTGGGCCCGATGACACGCAGCATCGAAGACGCGATGCTGGTGCTGCAGGTGATCAGCGGTCCTGACGCCGGCGACGTGTCGAGCGTGCCCGGCCACGTCGAGTTCGATGCCACGGCGTCCGTGGACGGACTGCGCGTCGGTTACTTCCCCGCGTGGATGAAGGAGAATCCGGCGACCGACGTCGATCGCGCGGCCCTCGACACCGTGCGCAAGCTGGGAATGGTGGCTACGGAAGTTCAGCTGCCAGACTGGCCGTACAGCTCGCTGATGCCCGTGCTCTTCAGCGAGGCGGCGGCCGCGTTCGAAGAGCTCACGCTCAGCGGCGGACTGAACACGCTGAAGGCGCAGGTGCCGGATGCGTGGCCGAACCTGTTCCGCCAGACGCGCTTTCTGTCTGCCGTCGATTTCGTGCAGGCCGATCGCTTTCGCCGGAAGGTGGCTGCGGAGATGGCGCGTGTGTTCTCGCAGGTGGATGTGCTGCTCGTCCCGTCGCTGCGTGACGAGATGCTCACGCTGTCGAACTTCACCGGCCATCCGTCGCTCACATTCCGCGCCGGGTTCGTCAGCGTCGCCGAGGCCCGCAGCGACTGGGCGCCAGACCCGAAGAATCCACTGCCGAAATTCTCGCCGCCACGGCGCGTGCCGCACGGGGTGACGCTGCTCGGGCGATTGTTCGACGAGGGGACCGTTGCGCGCGCAGGCCTCGCCATGGAACGGACGTTCAATGTGGCAGGGGAGCGCCCGCCAGGGTTCTGACGGTACCCGCGTTGCCCATCCGATCGTTCGATGGCATCCTGACCGGCAGGGTGATCTTTCCGTGATCTCCGTCACTCCCTTCTGATGTGATCTTGTATGTGGACCGGTCGTCGCGATTTGCATTTGGAACGGGAGCTCAGGAGATCACGAGGTCAGAAGGCAGTGTGTTGACGACGAAAGACCACCACGGAGATGAGCGGAGGCACGGAGACGCGGTCTTCGCCAGGAGCGGGAAGCGTCTGAAGCGTCAGCCCATGTCGAAGCGCGTGAAGAGGTTGTTGAGCGACTCGGCAAGCGTCGGGTGCGCGAAGACCCCGTCGCGAAGGGCCGTATACCGAAGTTTCCCCATCATGGCTACCTGCAGCATCGACGCGACCTCTCCACCCTCGAGCCCGAGGATCGCGACGCCGAGGATCTCCTCCGTGTCGGCGTCGACGACGGCTTTCATGAACCCGCGCGTCTCGTCCACCTCGAGTGCCCGGGCCACGGAGGTCATGGGCATCCTGGCGACGCGGACGTTGCGGCGCTCGGCGCGGGCGTCCCGCTCGGTCAGACCCACGCGACCGAGCTGAGGATCGATGAAGACCGTGTAAGGCAGGAGCCGGCCCGCGGTCGTCGCCGTCCCGTTGCCGATGACGTTGGTACGGATGATCCGGAAGTCGTCGTAGGAGATGTGCGTAAACGCCGGCCCGCCTTTGATGTCGCCCAGGGCGAAGATGCCCTCGCGGCTGGTCTGCAGCCTGTCGTTCACCTTGATGTATCCGCGCCCGTCGGTCGCGATCTCCGCGGCGGACACGTTCAACGTGTCGGTGTTCGGCGTCCGTCCGGTGGCCACGAGCAGGTGCGATCCCTCGAGCTCGGTCGAGTCGGTGCCGGAGTTGGCGACGAGATGGATGCGCGATCCAGCGCGCGTCACACGCGAGGCCCTGGTGTTGAAGCGAATGTCGATCCCGTCCTGCTCGAGAATCGTGGCGATCTCCCGCGCGACGTCGATGTCCTCCCTGACGAGAAGCTGCGAGGCCGCCTGCACGATCGTCACACGGCTGCCAAAGCGGCGGAACATCTGGCCGAACTCCAGGCCGACGTAACCGCCTCCCAGCACGAGGAGATGTTCGGGAACCGTGTCCAGTTCCATGATGGACGTGCTGTCCAGAAAGGGCACGTCCTTCAGCCCGTCGATCGAAGGGACGGTCGGGCGCTCACCGGCATTGATGAAGAACTTGTCGGCGGTGAGCGAACGCCGGGTCCCGTCTGCCAGCTGGACGATGATGGACGTCGGGCTGGTGAAGGAGGCTTCTCCGAAAATCAGCTCGAGATTGCGGGTCTTGTCGATGCGCGCGCGGCTGCCGCGGCGGAACGTCTCGACGATTTCCCGTTTGCGCACCCGCACCCGCTCCATGTCGAGGCGGATATCGCCAGCGTGAACGCCGTAATCAGCGCCCCTTCGGGCCAGGTACGCCACGCGGCCGCTCGCGACCATGGTCTTGGTCGGCGTACAGCCTTCGTTGACGCACGTTCCGCCGATATGTGCGCGCTCGATCAACGCGGTTCGAAGTCCGGTCTCCGCCAGCGCCACGCACAGCGGCGTGCCCGCCTGGCCTGAGCCGATGACGATCGCCTGGTAGTGGTCCGCGGCGTTCATCGTTTCTCCTTCGCCCGGCTTATAACCTCGTCGCGATGAGCAGGGCCGCGCCGATCGCGACGGTGTCTTCCAGGCATGCGATCACGATGTCGGGAGCTTTCAGGGACTTCACGAGACGTGTGCGCGCTTCATATCCCGCGAATGTGCCGGCCAGTCCTCCCGCGACCCCCAGTCCCGCTCCGAGGGCAATCGACTGCGACCCGGCTGCCGCGATGACCGCGCCGGAGAGAGCGCCCATCACGATGCGGGCGATAAGCCCAGGAGGCCTGGTGCGGCCTGGCGTGAACGGAAGCTTGTCGGCAATCAGTTCCCCGATCGCCAGCACGGTGAAGATCGCGACGGTGATCGGCGATCCCATGAAGGCGAGCGGTGACTGCTGCAGATCGATCCACCCGAGGTGAGCAGCCCACGCCAGGACGGCTGGCGCAGTCAGCGAACGCAGTCCGACAGTGACGCCGATGAGGAACGCCGGAACGAGCACGTGGCCCTACGCCTTCGCGAACGCCAGACGCGCGCGCTCGCTTTGAAGCTCGTGCAGCAGCCGCATCACGTTGTACGCCGTGAGCTCGACGAGGACCGTCGTCACGTCGGCGTGCTGTTGGTCGTTCAGGGTGCCTTCGAGCGACTTCATCGCCTTCACCAGGCGCTCTTCCTGCCCGGTGAGCTCCTGCTTCGAGACCACGCCGTCCGCCAGCGCCGTCGTGAAGGACTCCAGCTTCTCCAGCTTCTCGTGAATGAGTGCGTGTTCCGTCCGATCGTCGAACCAGCTTGCGCGCGCCATGACGAGCCTCCCCTTTTGTCTATAATTCCTTGACGATTTGTTTGAGCGCCGTGAGCCTTGCCTGCAGGTTCGCGCGCCCTCCCTCGGCGGTCGCCGCCAGCAGGATCGGATGGGGCAGAAACTGCCGGTCCGTACACTCGAGAATCGCCGCCGTCTCTTGCAGCTCCCGCTCGAGCCCTTGCGTGGACGGCATGAACTGCGACACCACCTCCGCAAGCGCCTCACGGGTGATGTGATCCGCCCCGGCCAGCAGCGACGTCCGCCAGGCCCGGCCGACCATGCCTTCGATGTCCGCCCCGGAGAGATGCCCGCGCTGCGGGATGACCGGTACGTCTTCGATTGCGACACGCGATCCGAGCTTCTTCGCCAGGATGACGAACATCTGACGGATCTCGTTCTCGTCCGTCGGGTAGAAGAGCGGAATATGGACTTCCGCGCGTCCCTGGCGCTTCAGGTCAATCGGCAGCAAATCGGGACGCGCCGTCAGCAGCATCCAGATGATGCGCCCACGATACTTCGTGTCCCCCATCTGCGCCGCAATCATCGCAAACACGCGGCTCGACGTGCCCGAGTCTCCGCTCTGCTCGCGGCTCCCGAGGGCGGCGTCCGCTTCGTCAACGACCACGACGACGGGTCCCATCGCGCGAAGGACCGACAGCACGCGCTCGAGGTTCCCTTCTGTCTCGCCCACGTATTTCGATCGAAAGTTCTTCAGAATCACGCACGGCACGCCGATCTCGCCGCTGACGCATTGCGCCAGGAACGATTTTCCCGTACCCACGGGTCCGCACAGCAGATAGCCCATGGGCAGCGTGTCGAGCGCCCCGCGCTTCAGCAGCGCGGCGTCGTCGCGCAGCCGCTGCTTCGCCGCGTCGTGCCCGACGACCGTGTCGAGCGTCCACCGCGGCTCGATGAACTCCAGCAGCCCGCGGCACTGCCGCTCCAGCAGCCGCTTCTTGAGCGCCCGGAAGACCGTCGCGTCGAGCCGCTTGCCGCTCTCGCGCGCCGACTGGACGAGCACGTTCAGGTCGGTCAGTGAAATGCCGGCCGTGAGCGCGGCGAGCTGCGCCGCGCCGAAATCCGAGAACGCGTCGAGCGGCGCGTCCCCCGTTGACGCGCGGATGAACGTGTCGCGCTCTTTTTCGTCCGGCAGCGGCACCTCGATGGTTGCGACGTGCGGGTTGCCGGCCAGCCTGTCGCTCACATCGGCCAGCTTCTCGTCCACCATCACGAAGGCCATGTTCAGACGCTTGAGGTGCGGGCTCATCGCCCAGTTCAGCATCGTCACGAGCTGCGACGACGACTGGAGGCTCTGGCGGCCGGGTTCTCCCGACGGAAAGACGAACGAGGCCTGCTCCATGATGACCGCGAGGCTCAGTCGATCTTCCTCGGGCGCCATGATGTTCTGACGCACGAACCGATCGAGCAGGGCAAAAGTCGCGGCCGGATCGCGCGAGAGCGCGCTCACATCGCCGAGGCGTTTATTGGCGAGCGTGACCATGTCCTTGAGCCGCTGGTCGTCGCGTCCGGCGAGCACCCGCAGGCCGCGGCCCAGGTCGTAGTGCAGCACGAGCGACCATCGGCCGAACAGCTGCTCGGCCAGGAACTCGGCGAGCACGCCGTAGCGGACGTCGGGTCCACGGCCCGTTCGAAAGAGATCGTACGTGTTGCCATGGAGGAGAAACGCGGCGGTGGTCCCGGAGAAGTACAGCTCGGCCAGCTGCGCGGCCCACGGCGGAAAGTCCGGCAGATCGGCAGCCCGCTTGTGCACCGCCGCCGAGGGATCCTTCGGCGTGGTGACGGCCGCCGGAGCGTGCGCCGGCTCCACGGAGGAATCCGGAGCGCTCGAGGAATCACGTTCAGGCGTCATGCCGCAGTACCTCCCGCAGATCGGCGCCGAGGATGGCAGGCGGCTCCGCGAGCTCCTCCGCCATGCCCGTCAGGTGCTGCAGCTCGCTGACAGCCTTCTCGGTCTGCCGCATGCTTTCTGCGGCCGAGTCCACCTGGCTCGTGAGGAAGTCCGGATCCTGCCGGTTGACCGCCATCTCGGCGAGGGCCTGGATCTTTCCCTCGATGCGATCGAGCTCGACGGCGACGAAGTCGGCATTCTTCTTCGCGCGTCCGAAGTTGTCGAGCCGCAACTCACCCATCGCGATGCTGTCCTGCAAGGATTTCACGATGCGTTCGTCCCCTCCCGCTTGAGCCGCCGCCATGCTCGTGCGCAGCTCCGCGACCCGCGTGGTGATCTCCTGCTCGTTCATCGTGCGCAGGAAGCGGTCGAGCGCGGTTTTCGACAACAGCAGGCGGAGAAAGAGCCAGAGAAGCCGATCGAGCCCGGGGGTCCGAATCTCTTCCGGGGTCCCGTGCTGATCGCCCGCGGCGCCGCGGACACCGGCCGCGATCCCCCGCATCTCGAGGCATCGCGCATGCAACCGCTCGAAGCGGGTGCGGGCATCGTCCGGAAGCCCCGCCAGCATCGTGACGAGCGACTGCGCGGGCTGCGCCGGTTGCTCCTCATGTGCGCGTCCTCCCTTGCCGGCCGCGTGGACCTTCGCGTCGATGGCCGCGCGGAACCGCGGCACGGAGACGAGCCCTGCGAGGTAGACGAGCTCCCCGGCCGCCACGAGCGGCAGCAGGGCAACCGACAGCGGCGCCATGGCGGCGGCCGCGGCGCTGCCGAAAAAAAACAGCAGGTTCCATCGGAAGAGAAATGCCTCTTTCAGATAGTCCTGCATCCCGGCGCCCTGCGGCGCGCCGGTCGCCGGTTCCTTCCCGGCGGGTGTTTTCGACTCGTGGCTAGTCATCGCCGGCCCGCGTCGAAGAAGCGAGGGTGTTGATGAGGTCGCGGATCTCGAAGACGCGTTCGACGAACGCCGGCTCTCGCTGCATTTCCTTCGGCGGACGATCCGGCGGGGGCACGTCCATTTCGCGGAGGATCGTACCCGGCGAGGACGAGAACACGTACACCCGGTCGCCGAGATAGACGGCCTCCTCGATCGAGTGGGTGACGAAGAACACCGTCGCCTGCGCTTCCTTCCACAGATTCACGAGCAGCTGCTGCATGTGCAGCCGTGTCGTCGGATCGAGCGCGCCGAACGGCTCGTCCATCAGGATGATGCGTGGCGAGAGAATCAGCGTGCGGGCGATCGCGACCCGCTGACGCATGCCGCCGGACAGCTGGCCCGGGTATTTCAGGGCGTCCCGCTTGATGTCGAGGCCGACCTTGCCGATCCACTCACGCGCGCGCTCGCGCCGCTCGCGGGCCGCCATCCCGCGGCACTCGAGCCCGAAAGCCACGTTGTCTTCCACCGTTCGGTTGTCGAACGACGTGTAGTCCTGGAACACCATGCTGCGGTCGGGGCCTGGCTTCTCGACGGGCTTTCCGCCGACGAGCACCGTGCCGGACGTCGCCGGATGATGGGGGGCCAGCCCCGCGATGAGCCGCAGGACGGTTGACTTGCCGCAGCCGGAAGGGCCGAGAATGGAGATGAACTCTCCCTTGCCGTGCAGGTCCTTCACCGTGAAGGTCACGTGTTCGATGATCGTGTGGTCGCCGAACCGTTTCGTGACGTCCCGGAATTCGACGATGTCGGGCGCAGCGGTCTCGCCGGGCCCGCTCATTCTTCCACCACGCGGTAGGGGAAGAGTCCGCGCTGAAAGAAGTACAGCAGACGGTCGATGCCGTACGCCAGCAGCCCGATGATGATCAGGATCAGGATGATGTGCTCCGACAATCCGCGCCGCTGGGACATCATCAGCAGCGATCCCAGTCCCCGCTGCGCGTTGATCAACTCCGCGAGCATGATGTAGCCGAAGGCGAGGCCGAACAGGTGCCGGAGGCTGCTGTAGATGTCCGGCAGGGCGAGGGGAACGAGAACCTTGCGGACGATCTGCAGCGGGCTGGCGCCGAGCGTCTGCGCCGTCTCGACGTACCGCTCGGGCACGGTGCCAATCGCGCTGACCACGTCGGAATAGACGAACGGCAGGCACGCGATGAAGATGAAGACCACCTTCTGGGTCTCGTCGATCCCGAACCACAGGATCGTCAGGGGGATCAGCGCGGCGACCGGCAGGTTGCGGCCGAACAGCGCGACCGGCGCGGCCGCGGCTTCGAGCACGCGCCAGGATCCCGCAACGATCCCCATCGGGATGCCGATGAGCGCCGCCATGCCGAATCCAATGAGCACCCGCCGCAGCGTGGCAGCGACGCTCTCGAGAAGCGCGCGCTCCCTGAAGAGCGCCGGAAAGCTCTTCGCGACCTCCGCGGGGCTCGGCAGGATGACCGGGGATATGAATCGATCCTCGGCGCCCGGGCCGATCGTCGCGAGCCACCAGAGCAGGACGATGAACGCCACGGCGCCGGCGCCGACGAGCCGCCTCGCAATCCGTGACGGAGGAATCCGAAGGGCGAAGAGCGACGAGGCCGCCAACATTATTTCGCGGCCGGCGTCGCCTCGGCGGGATACACCTTGATCTCGACCCGCCGGTTCTTCGCGCCGTTGTCGGGATCCGCCGAATCCGCGGGCCGGTCCCAGCCGAGGCCGGTTGCCGCGAACTGGTTCGGCTCGAGCGATGCGAACTTCTTCACCAGCGCTTCCTTGACCGCGTTCGCGCGGTTGAGCGACAGCTCCTGCACGAGGCTCTTCGGCACCTGCCCCTTCATCGAGCCGTCGGAGTGCCCTTCGATCACGATCCTCGCGGCGCCGTACTGGCCGGCGAGCTTGCCCACTTCCTCGACGATGAACCCGACGTTGGGGTCGTAGAGCTCCTCGACCTCCTTCCCGTCGGCATTGCGCGTGACCTTCTTGTTCAGGTCCCACGAGTTGGGGAAGAAATGGATGACCACCGTCTTCGTGAGGATCTCGTCCTTCTCCCCCTGGATCGCGCTGGCGGTCGTCGGAGCGAACCGCGTGTCGTATTCGTTCTTCTGGCTGGAGTACTTCGGCTCGCTCCCCAGCTTCTGGATGACGGAAAAATCCATCACCTGATCGAACGGCGTCTGTTCGGTGACGGCATTGATCTTCTTGTAGAGGAAGTACGCCGTCGCCCAGGTCCGCTCGAAGTTCGTCGGGTTGTTCTGGTTGAGGAAGAACTCGCGGTTCTCGGCGTAGTTCGTCGAATGTGCGTCCCCCAGCATGCCGAGCGCGTCGCTCTCCGGAATCGAATACCCGGCGGCCATCAGCTTCGCGACTTTCTGCTTCGCGTCCTGCACCTTCAGATCCTGCATCGCGTCGAAGATGCCGCGCGTCAGCCCCTCGGTGATGTCCGGGTTGTCCTTCGCGAAATCCGCGCGCGCAAACCAGACGTCGGCAATGAGCTTGTTGGCCGTCGACGTCGTGACCATGATCCGGTTGCCGCGGACCTTTTCGAGGTTGTAGATGTCGGGCGCCCAGCTGACGACGCCGGCGAGGTTCTTGTCGGCGTTGAACGCCGCGGCCGCCTGAAACGCGTCCTGCGTGAACTTGAACTGGACCTCCGCGGGCTGCACCCCGGCGTTGATGAGCGCGTTCAGCGCGAAGAAATGCGACGGCGAATTCTGCGCGAGGACGATCGTCTTCCCCCGCAGGTCGGCCATCGTCTTCACGGTGTCGCGGACGACGATGCCGTCGCCGCCGTTGGACCAGTCGACCTGCTGGAAGACCCGCGGCATGACGCGGGAGTCCTTGCGGAGGCCTTCGAGAAAGAGTGGCAGCATGTCGAGCGTCGCCCAGCCGATGTGCAGGTTGCCCGCCGCGTAGGCGTCGCGCATCGCGATCGGATCGTCGATGAGCACCAGTTCGAGCTTGAAGTCCTTCCCGCCCGGCGTCTTCCAGACCTTGCCCGGCTTGAAGCCGTTGTTGGCGTAGATGATCGGCCCCCAGCCGGCCCAGACGTTGATGGCAAAACGCACCGTGCGATCCGCCATCGGCTTGTAGCTCGAGATCCCCTTGACCTCCGGGAGCCGTGCGGTCGTGACGTAGTTGTACTCCTTGACCGTCGTGATGCCGGCGCTGTCGGGGGCTTCCGCCCCCTTCTGCATCTGTTTCAGCTCGTCGTCCGTGAGCCGTCCCGTCTGATCTCCGCCACCGGTGCCGATCGCGCCGTATCGCCAGAGTCCGAAGCCGACCAGGCCGACGACGACGAGCAGGACCGCAACGTAGAAGGCGGGTTTGGGCTGTGCCATGCAATCTCCTCGACGTTAACTCGTTTGCTTTTCGGTCGCCGGGCCAAGGTCTTTGGCCGCCTGCGAGATGGGCGTGGTCTCGGGCGACTTGAGCCCGAGCTCCACTTCGAAATCGTTGAGCGCCTGGTCCGCGAGCTGCGCCTCCATGCGGGCTTCCGCGTCGATCTCGGCGATGCCCTTCTGCGAGAGGTCGGCCGCCACTCGCACCTTCCCGCGGTTCTGATCGATTTTCTGCTGGATGACGCTCTCGATCTCGCCGAAGTCCGTCGTCAGGTTGACGTCGAACGTTTCGGAGAGCTTGGCGATCTCCGCCTCAGCCGAGCTCATCTTCAGTTCTGCGTCGTACTTCTGGATCTTGTCGCGCAGCTCGATGAGCTTCTCGTTCGCGTGCTGAATTTTCTTGAGGCTGTTGCCGTAGGCGGTCTCGTGCAGCTGGAGCTGCTGCTCGTTGGCGGCCAGATCCCCCTTGGCTTTCTGCATCTCCAGCGCGAACTTGGCGGCCGTGGTCCGATCGCCTGCCTTGAGGTAGGCCTTCGTCTGCGCCTCGAGCTTCTGGACGTGCGACCGGTTGGAGACCACCTGGCGGGTCACCCGTTCGACCAGCCCGCGGTACTGCTCGAGCCCGCCACGCCCTTCCTTGAGCTGCTCGACGGCCTGGTCGTACTGGTACCGCATCTGGGCGACCGGATCGGCCTCCCAGAAGACATTGGCCACCTTGTTGATTTGCGCCATGAACACGGACCAGAACTTGTGAAAAATCACGGGGTCTCCTTGACACAGTACAACGTGGTTATTTCTTCCCAGGTTCCCGTTCGCCTGCGTCGACGGCTTCGGCGAGGATCTTGCCGGTGTAGATGCCGTCGAGCGCCGTCCGAAGCTCGGCGCCGGTACCGGCGCTGATGACGTCGCCACCCACGTCTTTCAGGAACGCGAACTTCTCCGGGCTCGTATCGAAGGCCACGAAATAGATCTGCACGGCCCCTTCGCTCTTCTGCCAGATGTCCCGCGCGACCCGCTCGGGCTGGGGTCCGTTCGTGTTCTCCCCGTCGGTGACGACCAGAAGGTACTTCCGGAACACCCCCGCGCGATAGAGGTCGGGCCTCGACTCGTGCATGGCCTCGCCAATCGCCGTGCCGCCTCCCGGACGGGGCAGCTGCTGGAGCGTTGCCCGGATGGCCGCGCGGTCATACGGCTGGATGGGCCGAAGTGTCCGGACGTTGCTCGAAAAGCTGAAGATCCCGATCTTGATGGGGAAATCGGGACGTTTGGCGATGAAGGCGTCCGTCGCGTCGAGCATCGTCTCCAGCGACTCTCGGGCGACCTCGTACTTGGGCCGGCTCTCGCCGGGCGCTCTCTCGCGCATCGAACCGGACGTATCGATGAGAATCGCGACCGCCGCGCCGAGCCCCTCTTCGATCTCGGCCTGGTAAGGGGCGTCCGCCGATTCGCGGGCGGACGTCGCGGATTTGGGGGAAGCCCCCTGTTGGGCGCTCCGGTCCGGGCCGCAGCCCGCGGCGAGCAGAAGGAGGGCGCCGGCAGTGGTCACGACGACGCCGCGTCCGTGACGGGTCAGCATGGGCATCACGGATGAATTCCGGGTGCAGTCTATCTCCCGGATAGAACTGAATCAACACCCCGCCCTCTGGTACGCCCTCAGTGCCAAACACCTGACCTCGTCCCGGTCGCACCAGACGCCGCGGCAGAATTCGTGCGTTCACTGACACATCTGTCACGGGAGGTGACGCCGGACGCAAGAGTTCTCCAAAGTCAGCGCGTTTTTCGCGTGGAGCGGGCGGTCTGCGGGTTGCAAGGCACCGACCTTTACCTCTCTTCCTTCCAGAGCGATGGACTTTCACGATTACGCTGCACAGGAAACCTCCGGGCTGCTCGCCCGGCTGCTGGCCAACCGCTCCGACGCATCCACGGAGCAGCTCCGGATCGTCCGGGACGCGCTGGAGGCGGCGACCCACGCGCTTGCCGCCCCTCCGCCAGTGGACGACGAGATCCGAGAGGTCGTCGCGCGTCTCGCGCATGCGGCGGCCGAGCAGGTGCGCCGGGTCGGCGACGAGGCGCACACGACGCTCACGGTGCTCCGCGGCGAGCTGGAGACGCACCGCACGGTGAGCGAGCGGCTCTCAGCCTCCCTCGCGCAGTCCGAAGCCGTTATCTGCACCCTGCGAACAGAGGTGGTCAACGAGCGGGAGCGCGCCGCCGCGGCCGACCGCGATCTTGCGGTGACGGTCGAAGCGCACACCGAAATCGAGGCCGCGTGCCGTCAGGCCGAAGCGGCGTGCCGGCACGAGACGCAGACGAAGGCGGCTGTCGAGCACGATCTACGCGAAGCGCAGGGGCTGCTGGACCTTGCTCTCGGTGAGACCGCGCAGCTTCACGCCCAGGTCGGGCAGCAGACCGAGGAGGCCGATCGGCTTCGTGGAGAGCTCGGCAACCTGCGGACGGCGCTCGACAACGAGCGGGAGCGCGCCGCCGCGGCCGACCGCGATCTCGCGGTGACGGTCCAGGCGCACGCCGAGATCGAGTCCGCGTGCCGACAGGCCGAAGCGGCGTGCCGGCACGAGACGCAGGCGAAGGCGGCTGTCGAGCACGATCTACGCGAAGCGCAGGGGCTGCTGGACCTCGCTCTCGGTGAGACCGCGCAGCTTCACGCTCAAGTCGGGCAGCAGACCGAGGAGGTCGAGCGGCTTCGTGGAGAGCTCGCGGCGCTGCGCTCGGCACACGAGGAGCTCGAGACCGCGCGTCAGGCGCTCGAGTCCGCACGGCATCACGAGGCAGATTCCAGATCGGCGGTCGAAGCGGAGCTGCGGGAGGTGCGCGGGCTGCTCGACATGACCGTGGAGGATGCGGGGCGGCTTCGAGGTGAGCTCGAGCAGCAGACGGCCGAGTCCGTCACGCTGCGGGCGGAGCTGGCCAAGGCCAGGGACGCCGGCGCTGAACGCGACGCGATCCGCGCGCAGCGCGACAGCATGGCGGTCGAACGCGATGCCGTCGTGACGCAGCTCGAAGCCAGCAGCGGACGCGTGCATGCGCTCGAGAGCAGCCAGGGCCAGCACGAAGAGACCATCCGGCAACTCGAGATCGCGCTCGAGCACGCCCGCGAGGCCGAGACCCGGTTCCTCGAGCAGATCGTGGGCTCGGAACAGGAGACCACCGGCGCGCGCGCGGAGGCCGATGCGCTCCGCCGGGACGTCGCCAGAATCCGCCGCGCTGCTCGACTCCGCAGTGCTCGTGGTTGACGAGCTCGCAAATATGAGCACCGCTCCGGATCTGCTGTCGACGCTCGTGCACGGACTCTCGGTCGAGTTCCCGCGCGTGGCGCTCTTTCTTGTGAAAGGCAGCCGCCTGGAAGGGGAGCTGCAGGTCGGCTTCGACAAGACGACCGACGTGACCGAGCTCATGTTCCCGCTGACGTCGGACTCTCCGCTCGCGCTCGCGGCCACCTCCGGCGTCGTGACGCGTCTGACCGCGGGTGAGCTCGCCGGACCCGGCGCGCCGTTCGGCGGCACCCCCTCGGCGGCTCTCGTGCTTCCGATCGTCCTTCAGGAAAAACCGCTGGCTGTGGTGTATGCCGAGGAATCGGACCGCGGCTCGGTGAGCCAGACGTCGAGCCTCGGGTTCGCAAAGCTCCTGGTGTCGCAGACCGCCGTGCTGCTGATGCGGCACACCCTCGAGCTCAAGACGATGGACGAGTTGCGCGAGTACGCGGCGATGCTCCTGCACGAAGCCGAAGAGATGTACGGAGCGGACTCGGAGACAGGCAGGTCAGACAAGGAGCTGCGCGCGCGGCTGAAAGGCAATCTCGACTGCGCGACCCAGCTCTACGCGCACCGCGCGACCCTGGAAGGACCGGCCGCCGCGACGCTTCTCGAGGAGCAGATCGCCACCGCGATCGGCGCTGCAACGCCGTTTGCGCGGGACCTCGCAGCCATCGTCGCCCGTCCCGAAGCGAAGCGCCCCCGCCGCGAGGCGAAAGTTTCGTAGGCCCGATCGAATACTCCACGACCATCGTCCTCAGGACGTTCCGCATTCGCGGGCGCGTCACGTCGCACGTCTGTTCGCTATTCCTGCACTGGACGTTGTCTCAGGCAAGGAGTGACGAATGAACGTTCAACATGCCGTGCAGGATCAACGTCTTCGGATGCCCTTGCTGGTTCGCGTGTGCGAAGGCCTTGGGTTCTATCCCAGCCCGGACGATCCCGATGGGGACTGGGGACCCGCAGGCCCCTACGCGCATCTGATCCAGGAGCTGTTTCGCTCGCGCGCCGCCGTGCCCGGTCCTCAACTCGAGCCATGGCGATTCAGCAGAACGTTCGGCCCGAGTCCGGAACCGTGGCATGTCGCGTCCGGAACGTTGTGGAAGGAAGTGGCGCGGGCGCGGAGTGCCGCGAAGCGACTCGTCGATCTCGCATACACCACCATCGCTCTCGGCGACGAGGAGGCACGATCCTTTGCCCCGAGGATCTCCGAGTTCATCGACGACTGGTGCGGCAGTCCGCCGGGCCGCCCCATACCGGTTTCAGATCCCGCCGATGCATGGCCCGATGGAGGAGACGAGCCCCGGCCGATTTCCCCCGCGGTGTTGGCGATGATGGGCGCGGATCTGTTCAGAGCATCGAAAGCGTTCGGGGATTCGCTGGTCGGAAACCAGCTGGCTGACGCCGGCGAGCGCCTGGCGCAGGCCGGCCTCGAGCGCCTGGGACAGCAGAGACCGCTAGGGATAGACCGCTAGCGCCGGCAGCCGGCCGCACCGTCCAGGGACGGGCCGCGTTCGGCTGCCGTCAAACCGCCGGTTCAATGTCCTGTCCCACGCGAGCAGCCCGCGGGCTATTTCAGTTTCAGCTTGTACGTCGCCTGACCCGGACCGCTCCCGTCGATCATCACGATCTTCACGGAGGCATCCAGGTCAGAGGTCTTGATGAAACCGACGGCGTTGGCTATCCCGGCCACCAGCGCCCGCAGCTGTGCGCCGGACCCGATCGACCTGGGCAGCTCCCCGCCGTCCACGTTGAAGGTCGCACGAAGGAAGTGCAGCGAGAAGTCCGTCTCGTTCATGCCGCACACAATCCTGAGCGTCCCATCCCGCTCCGGTTTGCCGGGTGTGGGCATCAGCACCGCGATCTTCTTTCCCCCCGGCCACTTCGGCTCCTGTCCGAGCACGATCTTCCGCAGCTGGACCATCGTCATGCTCTGGACCGGGTTCGACTTGTTCACGATCACCGCGACGTCGTCAGCCTCCAGCCGAGACCCGGCGCCCGGGCCGAGCAGGACTGTGGCGAGGAGGACGACGCGCATCCTTTGCAATGTCATGATTCCTGCCAGGAACGGGTCGCGAGTATTGCGTGAGCGCCGCCGGGGCGATGCACGCCCGCGCGCGATCGGAATGATTCTGATGACGGCGCGATGCCCGATGGTCGGCGTGCGGGGCCGGAGTGTTTCTGCTGTCGCCCAACCCCGCGGCATGGCACCTCCGGCTGAGGAGCCAGAGGACTGAGTGTACGCCCACAGGCCTTCGGGCGCTGTGCAATCGGAGACAGGGCTGGCGTCGACGAATCTGTTACAAGTGGTGTGTCGCGCTTCCGCGTCTTTCCAACACCATGATGAAGAATTGGACGATTCGCACCCGGATTGTCGTCAGTTTCGCCGTGGTCCTGGCGCTGATGATCGCCATGGCGACGTTCGCCTACACCCGGCTGCAGCGCATCCATCAGCTCACGACTTTCATCGCGGACGACATCCGTCCGGGGCTGGCGTTGACCAACCAGATACTCGTCGAGCGGATTGCGAACTACTCGCTCACTCAGGAGTACGTGCTCCAGGCCAATCCGGCGATGAAGGAGAGGCTCAAAGCTGCGATCCTCGCGAGCCGCGCGTACATGGACACGATCGGGACTCAATACGCGTCTCACGTCAGCACGCCAGGAGAGCAGGCGCTCTTCGATGCGTTCAAGGCGGCGCAGGCCGGGTACGTGGCGGCACAGGACGAAGTACTGGCGGCAGCAACCGACATAGGGAGCCACGATGAAGGGGTGAAGAGAATCAGCCAGCAGCTCTATCCGGAGTTTGCGACGGCCGGAAGCGCAGCCGGAGCGATGCTGGACCAGCAGAAGGCGGAGGGGGAGGAGGCGACGGGGGCGATCAACGCCGCGGTCCACGGAGCCAGGGCAGGCGTCCTGATCAGCGTCGGCGTCGGCCTCATCGTGGCGTTCATCTGCGGCTTCCAGCTGCTTCGCGCGATCACGCAGCCGCTCCGCCGGCTGGTCACCATCCTCGACGTGATGCGCACGGGCGACCTGTCTGGACGGCTCAGCCCTGAACGCGGCGACGAGTTCGGCATGGTCGCAAACGGGTTCAACCGGATGACTGACGAACTGGCGGGGCTCGTGAGCCAGGTGCAGCAGTCCGGCGCGCAGGTCAACGCGTCCGTCACGGAGATCGCGGTCACGTCCAGAGAGCAGCAGGCCACGGCCAGTGAGATTGCGGCCACGATGACCGAGATCGGCGCCACCTCGCGAGAGATTTCCTCCAGGTCCACACAACTGGTGAGCACGATGCAGGAAGTCGCGAGCGTGGCCGAGAACTCCGCCTTTTTCGCCGGACAGGGGCAGGGCGGTCTCACGAACATGGAAGAGACCATGCGACGCGTGATGGAAGCCGCCGGCGCCATCAACGCGAAGCTGGCGGTGCTCAACGAAAAGGCGGGGAACATCGGCCAGGTCGTCACCACGATCACGAAGGTGGCCGACCAGACGAATCTCCTGTCGCTCAATGCCGCCATCGAAGCGGAAAAGGCAGGCGAATACGGGCGAGGGTTTGCCGTCGTGGCGACGGAGATTCGCCGGCTGGCAGACCAGACTGCGGTCGCGACCTACGACATCGAGCAGATGGTCCGGGAGATCCAGTCCGCTGTCGCGGCCGGCGTGATGGGGATGGACAAGTTCTCCGAGGAGGTCCGCCAGGGCATGGAGGACGTCCAGCACATCAGCGGACAGCTGTCGCAAGTCATCCAGCAGGTGCAGGCGCTCGCGCCGCGCGTGGAGTCGGTCAGCGACGGCATGCAGGCGCAGGCAAGCGGTGCCGAGCAGATCACGCAGGCGCTGGCGCAGCTGAGCGAGGCCGCGCAGCAGACGGTCGATTCGCTGCGGCAGTCGAGTCAGGCGATCGAGGATCTCACCGGCGCGGCAGTCGTCCTCCGCACCGGCGTCTCACGCTTTACGCTGGAGGTCGGGGCCGCTACGGCTTGACGACTGAGACGAGGAGCTTCATTCTCGGATGAAAGGCGCATCGAACCTCGATGCTCCCGTCGCCGGAGACCTTCACTGACGCGCTCGTGCCCGGTGGCTGCGCCTTGAGGTTGAACTCGTGGCCCTTCGACGCCGAGAAGACGTTGTGGGTGACCTGATCGTCGTTCTTGAACACGACGGTGTCCCCGGCCACGACCTTCACGATCGTGGCGGAGAACGCCTTGTCCTTCTGAGCGACCGTGTGGTTCTGTACGGCCCACGCGCCGCGCGAGAGCGCCAGCACGACGAGCGTAGTGGCGATGATACGTGTTCGAGTCATATGGGCTCTTTTCAGGGAATCGTTCGTGGCGTCCGGCCCCGCTGCCCGCGGGGTCCTTCCTTCGCCCTGGTGGGCGATGCCGCCGCTCCGGTTGCGGCGTCAGGGCTCGTCAGGGCATGGAGAAACGAGATCAGGTCTTCCTTGTTCTGTGACGTCAGGTGAAGCGGCTTGATCTCAGGCGACAGACTCGGGCGCTTGGCGCGGCCGCCTTTGTCGTACAGGTCGATGACCTCCTCGAGGGTGGCCACAGAGCCATCGTGCATATACGGTGAGCGTTCCACGATATTCCGGAGCGTCGGCGTCTTGAACGCGTGCTGCATCACTTCGATCGACGGCTGGAACGCTCCACGGCCGATGTCCTTACCGGGCACGCCGATGTCGTGGAAGCTGTCGTCGGAGAACCGCCACGAGCTGTGGCAGGTCGCGCAGCGGCCGCTCGTGTTGAAGATCACGAAGCCACGCTGCGCCTCCACCGTCATGGCGCGATCGTCGCCGGCGGCCCAGCGATCGAAGGGGGCGCTGCCGGACACGATCCCGCGTTCGAAGGTCGCGATGGCCTTGGCGGTCGTGATCTCGTCGATGGGTTCCCCGGGATAGGCGTCGGCGAAGAGCTTCCGGTAGCGCAGCACGCCCTTCAGGTCCGCGATCATGCTCTCGAGCTTCTGGTTCATCTCGCCGGGCGCCTGGATAGGTCCGAGCGCCTGCGCCTCGAGCGTGTCCATCCGTCCGTCCCACATCATCAGCTCGCCCCAGGCGACGTTCAGGACAGTGGGTGTGCGACGTCCCAGCGGCTTCTTGGTGTGTCCTATCGCGCGCGCGAGACCGTCACCCCAGGACAACGACGGGTTGTGACACGACGCACACGAAATCAGGCCCGAACTGGACAACGTCGGATCGAAGAAGAGACGCCTGCCGAGCTCCGCGCGTGCCGCGCTGTACCTTGTTGTCCTGCGGGTACGGAATGGTCGTCGGGCGTGCGAAGGTCTTCAGGTAAGGAGGCCGTTGAATGGTAGCGGGCAGCGGCCGGCCTGCGACGCTCGACCACCCGGCAATCGCGATGCACGCGGCGACGCCGATCGTGATCGACAGACGCGTCCCGACAGAGCCTGCCGCATTGGCGACGCGCCTGCCGTCGAGATGTGGTGTTCGCATCGTCAAGAGCTCTGAATCCTCTCTAATCCGTCCCGACGGTCATCGCCGCGAAAGAACCCGTCCGACATGGTCCCCTGTCGCCGCGGCCGACGGCCGGGAGCGCTGTGTGCGGGCACCGCCTTCGCGTGTGCTCCGCGAGCCGCACACCGGGGCCCGACGCGCACAGGTGCAGCCGGAATGCTCAAGGAGTTAGCGTCGATCCGGACGACGCATGATGAGGTCGAAGCAGGAATGCTGCCGTCCGGGCGGCCCTGGACCCGTGGTTGCCGGGCGGCTTCTCCGGTCGAGGACCGGCGCGACTTGTGCAATCGGGGACAGCAACTCCTGAGGGTGCCACGTACAGTAAGACTCGAACAGATCCGGACTCTCCGCTGGAGGTGCAGGTGTGCCCGGGCGCCCTCTGCGCCCGATGGCAGCAGGATCGATACGACGACCATGAAACACTGGACCATTCGCTGGCGAATTGTGGCGAGCTTCGCCGTCATCCTGGCGCTCATGATCGTCATGGCGACAGTCGCCTATGTGCTCCTGAAGCGCATCGACCGGATCACGAACGGCATCGAGGAAGACGTCGTGGCCGGCTTGAGCTACAGCCAGCAGATTCTCGTCCAGCGGAGCGCCGACTACTCACTGACGCAGGACTACGTCCTCCTGACCGACAGGGCCTTGAAGGACGCGGCGCGCGCGGCCATCCTTGAAAACCGCGCGTTCACCGAGACCGTGATCGGTCAGTACGTCTCCACGATCAACACACCGGAAGAGCGGGCCCTGTTCGATTCGTTCAGAAGCGCACAGGACCAGTGGATCGTGGCGCAGGACTCCGTCCTCTCAGCCGGCCTCGACCAGAAGAATCGCGACGACGTCGTGAAGATGAGGTCGGGGCCCGCGCACGCCGCCTTCGACAGCGCTCAGGTCATCGCGGAAGGCATCGTGGATCAGAACAGGACGCAGGTCACCGTCTCGACACAACTCGTCAGCATGGCCGTCAAGCGGGCGATCGCGGGCGTGCTCACGAGCGTGGGCGTCGGGTTCATGGTCGCGTTCATTTCGGGCTACCTGCTGCTCGGGGCGCTCACGCGCCCGCTCGCCAAGGTGACCAGCATCCTCGACGTGATGCGGACCGGAGACCTGTCCGGGCGCCTCAGCGTGCACGACGAATTCGGCACGCTCGCGAAGGGCTTCAATCGCATGACCGACGATCTGGTGCACCTCGTCGGCCAGGTGCAGCATTCCGGCGTGCAGGTCAACGCGTCCGTTGCGGAAATCGCCGTCACTGCCAAAGAGCAGCAGGCCACTGCCAGCGAGATCGCCGCCACGACCGCCGAGATCGGCGCCACGTCGCGCGAGATTACCGCCAGGTCGAAACAGCTAGTCGGCACGATGCACGAAGTTGCCACCGTCGCCGAGCACTCGGCCTTCCTTGCGGCTCAGGGCCAGGGCGGTCTGACGCACATGGAAGAGACCATGGCCAGGGTCATGGAGGCCGCCGGCGCCATCAACGCGAAGCTGTCGGTGCTCAACGAGAAGGCCGGCAACATCAGCCAGGTGGTCACCACCATCACGAAGGTCGCCGACCAGACGAACCTGCTCTCGCTGAACGCCGCCATCGAGGCGGAAAAGGCCGGTGAATACGGCCGCGGGTTCGCCGTGGTCGCCACCGAGATCCGCCGACTGGCCGACCAGACGGCCGTGTCGACCTATGACATCGAGCAGATGGTCAGGGAGATTCAGTCTGCCGTCGCGGCCGGCGTGATGGGGATGGACAAGTTCTCGGAGGAGGTGCGCCTGGGGATGCAGGACGTGCAGCACATCAGCAACCAGCTCACGCAGGTGATCCAGCAGGTGCAGGCGCTGTCGCCGAAGGTCGATCTGGTCAACGACGGCATGCAGGCGCAGTCCAGCGGCGCCGAACAGATCACGCAGGCTCTCGTGCAGCTCGGAGAAGCCGCGCAGCAGACGGTGGATTCGCTCCGGCAATCGAGTGCGGCGATCGAGGAGCTTACTCAGGTGGCGATCGGTTTGCGGACGGGCGTCTCGCGCTTCACGCTGCAGGGGGCGTAAGGGTCCAATGCTCTTCCTGCTGTTCGAACTGGGATCCGACCGATATGCCCTCGAGGTCCGGCACGTCGCCGAAGTCCTGCCGTTCGTCGGCGTCCAGCCGATCCCGCAGGCGCCGCCGGGCGTGGCCGGCGTCTTCGACTTCCGCGGCTCGCCGGTGCCCGTCGTCGATCTGAGCCTGCTGACGCTGGGGCGGCCGGCCGAGCGCCGCCTGAGCACGCGCATCATCCTCGTCCACTACCCCGTCGGGGACGGCGACACGCGGCTGCTGGGCCTCATCGCGGAACGGGCCACCCGCACGGTCCGTCATGAGCCGACGGACTTCGTGTCCACGGGAGTCACCAGCGAGGGTGCACCGTACCTCGGCCCCGTGGCCACCGACGCGCGCGGGCTCGTGCAGTGGATCGAAGTCCCGGTGCTGCTGACGCCGGCCGTTCGTGACGTGTTGTTCAAACCGACGAAGAAAGGCACATGGCTCTCGCCGACATCGAAAACCTGCTGACGGTGTCGATGGGGCTGGATATCGCCTCCATCGGAGCGATGGCGATCGCGCGCGCGGTCGACGAGCGGCAGGCCGCCTGCCGGCTCGGGGACGCCGGCGCGTACTGGCGGCACCTCCGGGAGTCCGAGTCTGAACTGCAGACGCTCATCGAGACCGTCGTGGTGCCGGAGACGTGGTTCTTCCGCGACAGCGAAGCGTTCGCGGCGCTCGCGCGTCTCGCGCGCGAGTCTGTGGACAGCCAGGGGGACAATGTCGTGCGCGTCCTGAGCCTGCCCTGTTCAACCGGCGAGGAGCCGTACTCGATGGCGATGGCGCTGCTCGACGCCGGGGTTCCGGCCGATCGCTTCCGGATCGACGCCGTTGACATCAGCACACGCTCACTGGCGCTGGCCGCTCGCGCCGTGTACGGCAAGAACTCCTTTCGCGCCCGCGATCTCGGGTTCCGCGCGCGGTATTTCGACGTGACCCCGCTGGGGTACGGCGTGAGGGAATCCGTCCGCCGGCAGGTTGACTTCCGGCAGGGCAACTTCTTCGCTGACGATCTCCTCCCGGGCGCGGAGATCTACGACGCGATCTTCTGCCGGAACGTGCTGATCTACTTCGACCGCCCGACGCAGGATCGCGCGATCCTGGTGCTGAAGCGGCTGCTCAAGCCACGAGGGGCGTTGTTCGTCGCCCCGGCGGAGACGGCGTTGCCCTCGAGCCACGGCTTCGTCTCGACCAACGTGCCGATGGCGTTCGCGTTCCGGAGAGTGCTCGAGGCCCCGAGCGCAGGACGGCCCGATCCCGCGCACCATCTGCCGCCGCCACTGCTTCACTCCGTCGCCATGCCGCCTCCGGTCGCCGCGGCGCCGAAGGCCAGGCCCCACGCCGTGCACCGCAGCGTCGCTCGCCCGGCGAAGCCGGCCGATCAGCTCGAGGAGGCCGCCCGGCTCGCGGACCAGGGACACTTCGCCGAAGCCGCGACGGCATGCGACGCGTACCTGCGCAAGTACGGTGCATCCGCCACGGCGTTTTATCTGATAGGGCTGGTACGCGACGCGACGGGCAATCACGCCGAGGCCCGCATCTACTACCGCAAGGCGCTGTACCTGGAGCCGAACCACGGTGACGCGCAGCTCCAGCTGGCCCTGCTGATGGAGCGGGAGGGCGACCCCGAGGGGGCCCAGGTGCTGCGCAATCGCGCGCGTCGCCTCGAGAACAAGCGCAAGCCCTCATGAGTGACATCGATCGCGCCACCGGCGATCAGCCAGTCGTGAACGATTGCTGGAACCGGATCGGCGTGCGCGGAGACAAGTCGTGCGAGGAACTGCCGCTGCAGATTCATTGCCGCAACTGTCCGGTGTACGCCGCCGGCGCCGCCGATCTGCTCGATGGGGACGTGCCCGCCGCGTATATGGCGGCCTGGACGGCCCACTTCGCACAGCCGAAGCCGGAGGAACACCGCGATACGCGGTCGGTCGTGATCTTCCGCATCGGATTCGAGTGGCTTGCCCTGCCGACACCCGCGGTGATGGAAGTGGCGAACGTGCTGCCGATTCACTCGCTGCCGCACCGGCAGAACGGGGCGGTGCTCGGTCTGGCCAGCGTTCGCGGCGAGCTGCTCGTCTGTGTGTCGCTCGGCGAGTTCGTCGGCCTGGCTTCGGCACCGACGGCCGCACACGATCCCCGGGCCACGGTGTACCAGCGCCTCCTGGTCATCAAAGGTGAAGACATCCGGGTGGTCTGTCCCGTCGACGAGGTGCACGGTGTCCACCGCTTCAGCGCTCAGGCTTTGAAAGACGTTCCCGCCACCGTCGCGAAGGCGCCGGGCACGTACTCGACGGCGATCCTCGCCTGGCGCGATCACCAGGTCGGCGTACTCGACGATCAGCTGCTGTTCTATGCGCTCAAGCGGAGCCTGCGATGAGCATGGATCTCAGTCAGTTCTCGCTGATCGATCTGTTTCGTGCGGAAGCCGAGACCCAGGGGCAGGTCCTGACGTCAGGCCTGCTGGCGCTCGAGCGCGACCATGCGCTGCCCGATCAGCTCGAGGCGTGCATGCGCGCGGCCCACTCGCTCAAGGGGGCGGCGCGCATCGTCGGCCTGATGGCGGGTGTGCGCCTGGCGCACGCCATGGAAGATCTGTTCGTCGCGGCGCAGGAAGGCCGGATGGCGCTGCTCCGCGCGCAGGTCGACCAGCTCCTCGAGGCTACGGACCTGCTGTCGCGGATCGCACAGACGGCGGAGGGGGATCTGGGGCAGTGGGAGGGGGCGAAGAAACCGGAGCTCGACGCCTGCGTGGACGCGCTCGCCTCCCTCCTGGCCGCCGGATCGGCCACGCTGGTCGATGCGGGTCCGACGGACGCGCCGCCACCCGCCGTGCCTGCGGAGATTGCTGCTGCGGCCATGGCTGCGGTTGCCCCTGTCGCACCTGCCGCTCCTCCGGCTGCCACTGCTGCGGCCCCGGCCTCCGTCGCTCGGCAGCCAAAGGGAGAGCCGAAAAATCAGCGTCGCGCCGCGGATCGGGCGGCGGATCGAGTCCTGCGTGTCACAGCGGAGAACCTGAATCGTCTCCTGAGCCTTGCATCCGAGTCGGTCGTGGAAACGCGGTGGGCCAAGCCGTTCACCGACTCGATGCTCCGCCTCAAACGCCTGCACCATCAGCTGGGCGCCTCGCTCGAGGGCATCCGCGGTTCCTCGCCGGGCAGGGCGCCGGACGATGCCGCCCAGAGGGCCTTCGGCAAGGCGCGGGAGCAGCTCGCGGAGTGCGAGCAGCTCCTCGCGCAGCGACTCATCGATCTCGACACGTACGACCGCCGCAGCATCAATCTCGCCCAGCGCCTCTATGCGGAAGCCCTCGCGGTCCGCATGAGGCCGTTTGCCGACGGCGTCGAAGGACTTCCACGCATGGTTCGCGATCTCGCGCATTCGCTCGGACGCGAGGTCAGACTGGACATCGTCGGCATGTCAACGCAGGTGGACCGCGACGTCCTCGTACAGCTGGACGCCCCCCTGGGACATCTCCTGCGAAATGCCATCGACCACGGCATCGAGCCGCCGGAAGCCCGGCGCGCGGCGGGAAAGCCCGGAGAAGGTGTCATCAGGATCGAGGCCCGGCACAGCGCCGGCGCGCTGCACGTCAGCGTCTCGGACGATGGGAACGGCGTGGACATGGACAGGCTGCGGGCGGCGGTCGTCGCGCGGAACTTCACGACACGCGAGGCGGCAGGCACGCTCAGCGACGCCGAACTGCTGGAGTTCCTGTTCCTGCCCGGCTTCAGCATGAAAGAGACCGTCACCGACGTGTCGGGACGAGGCGTGGGCCTCGACGCCGTCCAGGACATGGTCAAGCAGGTGCGCGGAACGATTCGCGTGACCTCCCAGCGCGGCATCGGCATGCGGTTCCTCCTGCAGCTGCCGGTCACGCTGTCGGTCGTCCGGACCTTGCTGGCAGAGGTCGGCGGCGAGCCGTATGCGTTTCCGCTCGCCTCGATCGTCCGCGCGCTGAAGCTCCCGAAGGACAGGATCGCCGTCCTCGAAGGGCGCGAACATTTCGAGCTGGAAGGGCGGCACATCGGCCTCGTCGCCGGTCGCCAGGTGCTGGGCGCCCAGGCGCCGGTTGCCATCGCGGATGAAGTGCCCGTCATCGTCATGGGCGATCACACGCACACGTACGGCCTGATCGTGGACCGGTTCCTGGGCGAGCGCGAGCTGGTCGTTCAGCCGCTGGACCTGCTGCTCGGCAAGATCAAGGACATCGCGGCCGGGGCACTCATGGAAGACGGCTCACCCGTATTGATCGTGGACGCGGACGACATGATCCGCTCGATGGAGAAGCTGGTGGCGGCGGGACGACTGGACACGGTCCCGCGCGGCATCGCCGGCGCACACGAGCGGAAGCGCAAGCGCGTGCTCGTGGTGGACGACTCGCTCACGGTCCGTGAGCTCGAGCGCAAGCTGATCGGCAACCACGGCTACGACGTCGAAGTCGCGGTGGACGGGATGGACGGCTGGAATGCCGTGCGCACCGGGCATTTCGATCTGGTGATCTCCGACATCGACATGCCGCGCATGGACGGGATCGAGCTCGTGACGCTCATCAACAAGGATCCGACCCTCAAGTTGATACCGGTCATGATCGTGTCCTACAAGGACCGGGAAGAGGACCGCGAGCGCGGGCTCAACGCGGGTGCGGCGCATTACCTCACCAAAGGCAGCTTTCACGACGCGACCCTCGGTACAGGCCGTCATCGATCTGATCGGGGAGCCCTAATCGTGAAGATCGGGATTGTCACCAACGTGGCCGCGGCCGCCGAGGCGCTGCGGCGCGCGGTCGATCTGGCTCCGGAACATCGCGTCATCTGGTTCGCGGCGACGAGCGCGGAAGCCGTGGATCTCTGTTCGAATCGAGCGCCGGATCTGGTCCTGCTGGATCTGATGGGCGCGCTCGACGGTGTCGAGACGACGCGGCGAATCATGGCCACCGCGCCCTGCCCGATATTGCTCATCGCCACCAGCGTGCGCATGAACGCCCCGCGGATCTTCGAGGCCATGGGCCACGGCGCCGTCGACGCCGCGGATGCACCCGTCCTGTCCGTCACGGGCCTCAAGGAGACGGCGGCACCGCTCCTGGCCAAGATCGAGCTCCTCTCCAGGGTCATCGGAGGCCGGAGCGGCGCCGCGGCGCCCAGGCCGCCGCTGCGATCCCGGCACGGATCTCTGATCGCTGTCGGCGCATCCGCCGGCGGGCCCGCGGTGCTCGCGACGATGCTGCGCGGCCTTCCGAAAGACTTTCCCGCCGCGATCGTGATCGTTCAACATGTGGACGAGCACTTTGCGGGAGGCATGGCGGAATGGCTCAACGAGGTTTCCGCGCTCCCCGTGCGCGTGGCCAGGGAGGGCGATCGTCCGGCGCCCATGACCGTGCTGCTCGCGAGCACCCGCGACCACCTGACCTTCAAGGGTGCCGATCGGCTCGGCTACACCGTCGAGCCGAGCGAGAACGTCTACCGTCCGTCGGTTGACGTGTTCTTCCAGAGCGTGTGCCGGCTGTGGCGCGGTGAGGTCGTGGGTGTCCTGCTGACGGGGATGGGACGCGATGGCGCGATCGGCCTCAAGGCGCTGCGTGACTGCGGGCATCACACCATCGCGCAGGACGAGGCGACGTGCGCCGTGTACGGCATGCCGAAGGCGGCGGCCGCGCTCAATGCAGCGGTGGAGATCGTCCCCGGCCCGAGCATTGCGGCCAGACTGCTCGGCGCGATCAGCCCGAAATAACCCAGATGGATTCGAGGCTCGCCTACGCCTTTCCGGCACGTGCGCGGAGCGCTTTCACGCGCGCGGCGAGACGACGCGGCTCCACCGGCTTGAGGATATAGTCATCGGCGCCGGCCGACAGTCCTTCCGCTTCCGCTTCGACGCTCGACTCGGAGGTGAGCATCAGGATCCGCACGTTCTTCATCAGCGGATCGGCCCTGAGCGCCTTGACCATGTCGACCCCGCCCATGCCCGGCATCATCACGTCGCTGACGATGACATCCGGGCGCTCCTTGAGCGCCATCTCGAGGCCCAGTAACCCGTTTTCCGCGGAGAACACCTCGAAACCTTCGATCTCGAGAAAATACTTGATGACCGACATGATCGTCGGGCTGTCCTCGACGACGAGCACCTTGCCCCCGGCGGCGCTCACCGGCGCGCTCTCGGCCGTCGGCGCGACCACTTCGGGAGGCCTGGTGGCGACACGGCCGCTCGCGTCTCCGGACGAGACGACCCGAAGCACTTCCTCCAGCGTGGTCAGTCCTTTGGCCGCCTTGTCCACACCGTCCTCGAGCAGCGTCCGCATGCCGCCGCGAATCGCGGCCTTCCTGATCACGTGTTCGCCGGCGCGGCTCGAAATCAGCTCGCGCACCTCGTCGTTGACGGCCATGACCTCGTGGATGGCGATCCGTCCTTTCAGCCCGGACTGCCCGCACTGATCGCATCCGAGGCCGACGACCCATCGTGCGCCTGCGGGAACGCGCGACGGCCCGCCGGCTTTCTCAATCAGGTCGGCGCTGGGCTGCTGAGGCGTCAGGCACGCCGGGCACGGGCGGCGGACGAGCCGCTGGGCCACGATGCCGACGAGCGACGCCGCAATCAGAAAGGGCTGGATGCCGAGGTCGAACAACCTCGTAATCGTGGCGGTGGCGTCGTTGGTGTGCAGCGTGCTGAGGAGCAGATGTCCGGTCTGCGCGGCGCCGAGCGCGATGTCCGCCGTTTCCTGGTCGCGGATCTCGCCGACGAGAATGACGTTGGGATCCTGTCGAAGGATCGATCGCAGCCCGCTCGCGAACGTCACGCCCGCTCGTGCATTCACCTGCATCTGGTTGACGCCGGGGACCTGCACCTCGATCGGATCTTCGAGCGTGATGATGTTGTTCGTGGACGACTTGATCGAATTCAGCGACGTATAGAGAGTCGAGCTCTTTCCGCTGCCCGTCGGCCCCGTCACGAGGACCATGCCCTGCGGCCTCGCCAGGAACGACTGCAGCAGCTGCAAGTTTCCCGGGGCGAGCCCGAGATCCTCGATCGGCAGCACCGCTCGGTCGGGATTCAGAAGACGAATGACGATCTTCTCGCCGAACTGTGTCGGCATGCTCGAGACGCGAAGATCGATCCGGCCGCCACCGAGCTTCAGCTGGCAGCGGCCATCCTGAGGCTTCCGCCGCTCGGAAATGTCCATGCCGGACATGATCTTCAGACGCGAGATCGTGGCGTCCTGGAGATGCCTGGGAATGGTGAGGACCTCGTGGAGCAGGCCGTCCACACGCTGCCGCACCTGGAGCAGCGTCTCCTGCGGCTCGATGTGGACGTCGCTGGCGCCCGCCGAGGCGGCGTCGCTCAGCAGGAGATTGACCAGGCGGACCACCGGAGGCAGATTGGTGTCCTTGGCCAGCGCCGCCGGGTCGAGCTTGTACTCGCGCTCGCTCGTAGCCTCGACTTCTCCCGCCGGGATCCGACTTGGAGAGCATGTCGTAGGGAGTCGCCCCCGACGTAACCGTCGGGGCGTAGAGCTTGAGGTACAGCCGGCCCAGCCAGGCCTGCGTGACGACGATCCCGATGGTCTTTCGTCCAGTGCGGAATCCCACGTCCCGAACGACAGAGTCGTCCAGAGGATTCGACATGGCGATTCGGAGAACCGCCCCGTCGAGTGACAGCGGGACGACCCCGCGTTTCTTGCAGAAGTCCGCCGTCAGCAGCGCGACGGCCGCGGGGCTCACGTCGGGCAGCTCCCCCGACAGAAACTCGAGGTGCAGGGCAGCGGCGACCGTTGACGCGACGATGGATTCGTCGGCGAGGCCGAGCTCGGCGAGCGCTCGGCCGAGTGTGGTGCCACCTTTCGACTGGGCGGCAATCGCACGCGTCAGCCCGGCGGCGTCGATGACACCGCGCTTGACGAGGAGGTCGCCGAGGAACCCCCCGGCGCTCATGGCTGCACTCCTGGTCGATCCGCCATGAGGGCGATCCGAACGTCGATGAGCTCCTGATCGATTTCGCTCATCAGCACCGGGGTCAGGGGTGTCTCGACGCTGGCGGCCATCTCGGTCTCGAGCCGTCCGCACAATGCGGCGAGCCGCCGCGCACCCATGATGCCGGAGCTTCCCTTGAGGCTGTGCGCCGCCGTCCGCAGAACATCGCGATCGCCTCGCGTCGCCGCTTCTCTCAACGTCTGCACGCATGCCTCAGCTTCCTGGACGAATTGCGCGATCAGGCGACGTGTGAATTCGGGAGCGCCCACTTCGTCGAACGCCGCGATGACCTTGCTGTCGAGGGTCGGATCCTTCTCGGGCGCGCCGACCGAGTGACGCCGGATGCACGCGATCAGATCCGCACGGGACGGCAACTTGGTCAGGTAGTCCGCGGCCCCTTCGGCAAGCGACTTCGCGCGCGTCGCCGCGTCGTCATTGCCCGACAGGACGATCACCGGTGTGCCGGCGGTGGCCGGATTCGTCCGGTACATCCCCACGAGCGTCAAGCCGTCGATGTCCGGCATGACCAGGTCCTGGAGGATCACGGTCGGCGCGACACGGGTGGCGGATGCCACGGCGTCGAGCGCCCGATCGCAGTAATGAAGCTCGATGTCGGATTCGGCGGCAAGCAGCTGGCCGACGGCGGCCCCGACGAACCGCTGGTCATCGACCAGCAGTACGACAATGGGACGACGAACGGCCGGCGGTGCGCTCGCCGCATCGCGTGTTTGATCGATCATGGGTCCTGGATCACAAGGGTCGCGAAGCCCGCGCATGCTTCGTAGCGCGGCGTCGGGCACCGGAAGGTCCACCCTTGAGTCTACGCGCCACGGCCGCGGGCACGTGTGCTGAATTGCACACCGTCGATACGCAGCCGTGGTGCGCGGCCACGCATGAGCCCGTCCGAGCCATCCACGCACCCGTCTGGCCCGTGCGCCTCCAGGTGCCGGTCGTTCAGGATGAAAGCTGGTCCGCTGACACCGGCTCATCTCGCCCGCGCAACACGTCCATGACGTGGCTCGCCTCCACCGACAGCTGACGCCACGCGGCTTCCGCCGCGTCCATGCGCCCTTCGGCGGCAACCCGCTCCAGCACGTCTGCTGCATGGAACAGGGAATTGGCGGACAGATTCCCGGCCGCTCCCTTGAGGGCGTGTGCTGCCGCCCGCAGGTCGTCGGGATGCCGCCGGGTCACCGCGTCCTTGATCGCCGCGAGCTGCACCGGGCAGTCGTCGAGGAACAGCCGAATCACGTCGCTCATCAGCCCGGCGTCCCCGTCCACGCGCCTCAGTAACGCGCTTTCGTCGAAGGTGACGGGTTCCTCCATGGGGTCGCTGACACTGATCTCCTTCTCGACGACGGCAAAGAGCATATGAGGATCGATCGGCTTGGACAGATAGCCATCCATGCCCGCGTTCAGGCAGCGCTCACGGTCGCCGTTCATGGCGTGGGCGGTCATGGCAACGATGCGGAGGTGTTCGCCCGAAATCAGCTCGCGTGCACGGATGGCGCGCGTGGCTTCGATCCCGCCCATCACGGGCATCTGGAGATCCATCAGCACGACATCGAAAGACGTGTCCTCGAGCAGCGCCAGCGCCACGCTGCCGTCCGGGGCGACGGTGACGTCGTGTCCGCGGCGGGTCAGGAGCCCGGTCGCCACGCGCTGGTTGACGACGTTGTCCTCCACCAGCAGCACGCGGACCCGCTGGCTCCCGGCGCCACTCGCCAGCCCGTGCGCCGCCGGCCCCGGCGAGATTGGCGCCACGGGCATCCGCGACTGTCCACCGAGTGCGAGCTCGATGGCCGCGAGCAGGTCGGCGGCATACACCGGCTTGGTGAGATACGCCGCGATGCCGAGCTCGGCGCAGCGCGTGTGATCGCCGAACTCGCCGGAGGAGGTGAGCATCATGACCGTCGCGCTCGTGAGCGTCGGCTGCTTCGCAATCTGCGCGGCGACCGCAAAGCCGTCCATGTCGGGCATGTTCGCGTCGAGCAGCACGAGCTCGAACGGCCGCCGGGCGCGCGCGGCGCCGGTCAGGGACTCGAGGGCGGCGGTGCCGTTGTCCACCAGCGTCGGGATCATGCCCCAGCGAGTGACCTGCTCGGCGAGAATCCGGCGATTCACGTCGTTGTCGTCCACGATGAGAACCTTGAGGCGGGGCGGCGGTGCCTGCAACGGTGCGGTTTCGGGAACGATGGCGACGTCCAGAGCCACGGTGAAGTGAAACGTACTGCCGACACCCGGCGTGCTCTCGACCCAGAGCCGTCCGCCCATGAGCCGCACGAGCGTGGCGGAGATGGTCAGGCCAAGGCCGGTGCCGCCGAAGCGCCGCGTCGTGGAGCCGTCCGCCTGGCGGAACGCCTCGAAGATGCTCTCGTGTTTGTCCGCGGGAATGCCGATGCCCGTGTCGGCCACGCTCACGCGGAGCCTGGTGCTGCCCGAGGCTCGCGAGTCTTCGCGGACTTCGACGAACACGTGCCCGTGCTCCGTGAACTTGAGGGCGTTCCCCACCAGGTTCGACAGGACCTGCTGGATCCGCGTCGGATCCCCGAGCACCCCGGCCGGCACCGCGGGATCGATATCGCAAATGAGCTCCAGCCCCTTCTGGTGCGCACGAAGCGCCAGGGGTTTGAGCGCGTTGGCAATGATGGTCCGCGGTGAGAACGGCACCGATTCGAGCTCGAGCTTGCGCGATTCGATCTTCGAGAAATCGAGGATGTCGTTGAGGATCGACAGCAGCGTGTCCGCCGACGTGCGTACGGTCGCGAGGCTGTCACGCTGGTCCGGCGTCAGCTCGCTGTCGAGCACGAGATCCGTCATGCCGATGATGCCGTTCATCGGCGTCCGGATCTCATGGCTCATGTTCGCCAGGAACTCGCTCTTCGCGCGGCTGGCCTCCATCGCGCGGTCGCGTGCGGTGATGAGCTCCTGGTTCGTGAGTCGCAGCTCGGCGGTGCGCGCATCGACGGTCTGCTCCAGTTCGTCGTGCTGCGAGAGCAGCTGCTTGTCGCGGCGCTGGATCTCCGACAGCATCTCGTTGAATCCCTGGATGAGCTCTCCGATCTCGTCATCGTCACCCTTGTCGGCGCGCACGTCGTACGCAGCTGTTGTCCCGCACTTGGCGGGCGACCGCAATGAGCCTGGCGATCGGGGAGTAGATGAGCCGCGCCGTCATGCGCGACAGACCGAAGGCGATCCAGAAGACCCCGAACAGCGTCGCGGCCACGATGCCGGCGAAACGGCCAAGCCGGGTCCAGATTTCGGCGGTGTCGGACTCCACGGTAATGCTGCCGACGATCTCCTCATGGAGCAGGATCGGGCGGACGACGCGCAGGTGTTCCTGTTCGAAGATCACCTGGGGCTCGGCTCTCTGCACGAGTGGATCGTCGGCACCGTTGGTGATCCAGCTGAAACCCGGGCGTGCGTAGACCGCGAGCCTGGTCCCGTCGCGCGTGAAGAGGCGCGCGTCGATGATGTGCGCGTTGAGCGCCATGGCGTGCAGCGTGTCTTCGGCCGCCCCGGCGTCATTGAACGTGAGCGCCGCCGTGCTGTTGCTGCCGACGATGTCGGCGAGCATGGTGACGTCGCGCACCAGGCGGGACCGGGACGTCGCGTAGTCGTAGACCGCGAACACGGTGCAGGCGACCATCAGCGTCAGGCCGCTGGTGGTCAGCACCATGGTGGTCAGCTTCCGCGCGACCGATTGCCGCCGGAACCAGCGCTCGAGTCTAGTAAACATGGTCATCTCGTACAATCCGTGCCAGTCCGAGCAGGCGTGAGCTCAAGCGGATGCCCGCGCGAGTCGCGGCGTCAGGGTTGATGGCGAAGTGCATTCGCTCGCTCTCGACGACGAGCTCGATGATGCCGATCGTGCGAGCAAACCCCGGGGAGTCGCTCACCGTCAGGATGGGCAGCGTCCTGAGAGCCGCGAGCACGGCCGTCGCGCGCCGGGCCTCGGAGGCTGAGATGAATAGGACATCGCAGGCCAGCATCGGCGCGTCGCTGCCGATGCCCTTGACCTCGAACACCCGGCCGCCCAGGCGTTTGTCCCGTACCGTCTCGACGAGCTCGCTCGCCACGCGTGTGTCGCCGACGATACACATCGTCAGCGGCCGGACGGACGCGGGCCATTCCGCGAACTTGGCGAAGTTGTAGAGGAAGGCCGCCTTCACCCGCGTGTCCGCCGTGGGATCGACCGCGGCGCGCGCGTGGCCCGGCAGCGCAATGAGCGTTGCGATGAGCACGAAGACGCGCAGGCGGGCGACAGGCTTCATGTTGTCGCTGACGGTCTCCGCAGGGAGAATCCGGCCGACACGCCGACGAGCCTGAGGAGGAGCACACGAGCGGCAGCCTTCACACTGTGCCGCCATCCATGACCATCAGCGGACAGATACGGCGCGCAGGAGCGGCTCTCACGACGGAGCCAGCTCGGGCATACGCTCGGGATGACGAGTGACGGCAGAACGGCGCAGACACACGTTCGCCGTAGTTCGAGGGTCATTGCATCCAGTGCTTGAGCAAGGCCACGGCCATGGCGACACGTGTGTTTTGCGTGGACATCGCCGTGCGGCGGTGTGCGCACGGGCAGAGACTCAGGTGCCGTGTGCGGTTGCGCGCTGCCGTGCTGCGGGAACCGCACAGGTCGGCAGACAGGCGTTTCGCCGTGGGATGGTGTCGCGCAATAGGGACTGCCGCCGCGCTCCCGCACACGGCGGCGCGAGCGCGCATCGAACCGTGCCATTTCTCCGAGTCTCTCCGGGGAAGGTGCGCGGTGCCCGTCCGTCGCGCGCGTGCGGTTGCGGCCACAGCCGTTTCGCCGGGGATCGCTGGGAAATGCCGCCGTTCGCGGGCTGGACTTTGCGCCGGAAGGTCAGTGACTACGTACGGTTATATAGCCCAGTTGAAAATGATTGCATTGAAATCGTTCGCGATTTGGCGGTAGAATACTTTTATCGACATTAGGGTCGTATCGCATCTGTACTCCGGTAGGCTACTCTATGACCGGCTAAGACCGATGCTCTCCCGAAAAAAACGTCCCTTCGATACGCAGGACTTTCTCGAGTCACCCGGACTTGGAAAGCGGGTTCTGATCTACGCCCGCGGGAACGTGATCTTCTCCCAGGGGGATCCCTGCAGCGGCGTTCTGTACGTGCAGGACGGCGGCATCCGCCTCTCGGTCCTTTCACACGCAGGCAAAGAGGCCATCGTCGCCACGCTGGGACCGGGCGACTTTCTCGGTGAAGGATCCCTCGCCGGGCAGCCTGTCCGCCTCGAAACCGCCACCGCCACGATGGTGACCTCGGTCCTCCTGCTCCCCAGGCGGCAGATGATTCGGCTGCTGCACAGTGAGCCCGCGTTCTCGGATCGATTCATCGAGCACATGGTGATTCGCAACGCGCGTCTCGAAGCGGACCTGGTTGACCAGTTGTTCAACTCGAGCGAGAAGCGGCTGGCCCGCACGCTGCTGCTGCTCGCACGCTACGGCAAGGGAGACAAGCCCCAGCGCGTGCTGCCGGCCGTGTCGCAGGAAGCGCTCGCCGAAATGATCGGGACCACGAGATCCCGCGTGAACTTCTTCCTGAACAGCTTCCGGAAGCGCGGCTTCATCGAATACGACGGCGGCGGCCTGACGATCAATCCCTCCCTCCTGACCGTCGTCGTGCACGAGTAGAGCTCATCAGTCCTCCCGCAGAGCCCCACGAGGCAATCCGGTAGCACGTAGCACGTGATCCTGTTCAGAAGAGGACAGACGACCGCGAATCTTTGCGGCATGCTGCATGGCTTCAGGGGAGCGACATATGAAGAAAATGTCAGAAGCGCGGGAGGCGGAGCTACGAGAGCTGCTGCACAGTCGGGGAGCCGACGTGCAGAACCAGGTCCATGGCCGTATCCGGGAAGCGCGATCGGACCGGACGCAGGAGGCCGGCGACAGCGTCGAGAACTCCGATGCCGGGGCACAGCAGGCGATCGACTTCGCCCTGATCCAGATGACCGCCGAAACCGCCCGCCGTATCGAACAGGCGCTGGTGCGGCTCGATGCCGGAGAATTCGGATACTGCTTCGAGTGCAAGGACGAGATCTCCGAGGCGCGGCTGCGAGCGCTGCCGTTCGCACTGCGCTGCACCGGTTGCGAGAAGCGCAGGGAAGCCGGGCAGGAGCGCTCGAAGCAGGCGGACCAACGGCACGGCTCTCCGCTCTATTCCGACGCGATCGGCTATTGAGTCTCGACGGATGCCTGCGACGTCGTCGCAGGACGTGAACATACACGACCGACAAAGGGGCGCCGCAGTGGCGTCCCTTGTCGTTGTACCCGGTACCCGATCGCCCGTCTGACTGGCGGCCGCCTTGCTTAGAACCCATTTCATGAATGCGCCGGCATTCGGCCGCCTGGGCGCAGGCGCTGCTGCCATGAAGCGGAACGGATCGTGACGCGCCTTCCGTCCTGCTGTCCTTTTCAGTAACGTGGAGGAATCGATGGCTGAGATTGATGGGACTCCGGACTGGCAGGACTCGACTCCGACGGCGCGGTATCCCGCGTTGGATCGGAATCTCACGGTCGATGTGGTGGTCATCGGTGGGGGCATCACCGGCCTGACCGCCGCGTATCTGTTGAAGAGGGCCGGGCGATCGGTTGCCCTGATCGACCGGGGACGGATTGGCGGCGTGGATACGGGGCATACGACGGCGCACCTCACCTGCGTCACCGATCTGGATCTCTCGGAGCTCGTCACGAACTTCGGCCGCGACCACGCGCAGGCGGTCTGGGATGCCGGTCTCGCCGCGATCGCGGAAATCGATCGGATCGTCGGCAGCGAAAACATCGACTGCCATTGGGAATGGGTTCGCGGCTACAAGTGTGCGGCGCTCACCGCCAATGCCGGACAGGAGGGCCCGCGGCTCCAGAAGGAGGCGGCGATCGCGGCCGATCTCGGCTTCGACGCCACGTTTCTCGAAGCCGTTCCGTTTTTCGACCGACCGGGTGTGGAGCTCGGTGGCCAGGCACGCTTTCATCCGCGGAAGTATCTGGCGGCGATCGCCGCTCTCGTGGACGGCGGTGGGTCACATGTATTCGAGCAGACCGAGTCGGAGGAGGTCATCGACGAGCCCCTGTCCGTGACGGCCGCCGGTCACTCGATCTCCTGCGCCTACGTTGTCATTGCCACGCATACGCCGCTGATGGGGAAGACGAGCATCGCGAGCGCGAGCCTCCTCCAGACGAAGCTGTCCCTTTACTCGAGCTATGTGCTCGGCGGACGCGTGCCGAAGGAAACGCTTCCGGACGCGCTCTTCTGGGACACGGCGGATCCGTATCACTATCTGAGGCTGGACCCGCACCGGGACTACGACTACGTGATTTTCGGCGGGCAGGATCACAAGACGGGCCAGTCCACGAATACGGAAGCCTGCTACGCCGCGCTCGAGCGGACGCTGAAGCAGTCGATCCCCCAGATTCAGATCACGCACCGGTGGTCGGGCCAGGTCATCGAAACCCACGACGGTCTTCCCTTCATCGGCGAGACCTCGTCGCGTCAGTTTGCGGCGACCGGGTATGCGGGCAACGGCATGACGTTCGGAACGCTGGCCGGAGTGATGGCGCGGGACGCCGCGCTCGGCCTCCCCAATCCATGGCGTGATCTGTTCGACATCGGCCGCACGAAGGTGAAGGGAGGCGCCTGGAACTACATCAAGGAGAACAAGGACTACCCCTACTACCTGATCCGCGATCGTTTCAGCGGCGCGCAGGGCACCAGCCTTCGCGCACTCGGACGCGGCAAGGGCAAGATCCTGGAGCTCGATGGCGAGCGGGTCGCCGCATGGCGCAGCGAGGCGGGAAAGGTCACGCTGCTGTCACCGATCTGCACGCACCTGGGTTGCGTCGTCGGCTGGAACGACGCCGAGTCTACGTGGGACTGCCCGTGCCACGGCTCGCGGTTCAAACCGACGGGCGCCGTGCTCTCCGGCCCGGCGGACTCGCCTCTGGCCAGGCGGGAATAGCGGCTGCGGGCGGACGCGCCGGCCGATCGCCTTGCAGGAGTTCAGAAGATCAGGAGAGACGGCAGGATCACGGAAAGATCACCACGGAGGCACGGAGCCCGGACGGAGGGCATGCCGACCGCCGTCTGTCTCAGGGATTGATCCATTTCCATCGAGACAGTGCCTGCCGCTAACCTGCCGGTTCTCTCCGTGCGTCTCCGTGCGTCTCCGTGCCTCCGCTATCTCCGTGGTGGAATTTCTCCGTCCCCTCCGGCAATCCTCCTGGCCCATGACCAATCGTTCCTGCCCAGAATGGTGTCGAGGGTATTTTCTGAGCAGCCGAAAAGATCAAGGTGGACGACGCTTGTCGCGGTTCTTGCTGGAGAGAGAAAGATCACGAGCTTTGCGGCTGTCTCTACCAACGGCTATTTCCGTGGAAGGAACTCCACGGCGACAACGCGCTGGGTGGTGCCCACGGGTTTCCACGTTAGGAACACGGGATCGCCAGGCATCCGTCCGCCGCACGTCATCCCGCCTTTGAAGTCCGGCGTGTGCGCGATGTAGTCAACCGCGTCGAGCCTGAGTGCCTGGAACAGCGAGACGCGATCCTTCACCTTCACGGCAAAGACGATCGGGCGGCCTCGCGGACAATCGACGCGCAGGAGCAATCCTTCCACCCGTTGCTCGCCGGGTTGCACCTCGCGGTAGGCGGGCTTCGTCACACCAGGCGCGACACGTTGCGGCGTCTGAGACGCGGGAGAGGCATCCATCGACAGTGCCAGCAGCAGCATCACCGTATCCATGCGCAGTCTTCGCTCGTTGAATGATAGCGTCGATTGTCACGTGCGAAGCTCGGCCTTGACGTGTGGGACCGCCGGTATGCGCACCTCGATGCAGGCCCCGCCTTCCGCACGATTCGATGCGGTGATGGTTCCCCCGTAACCGAGGACGATCGAGCGGGCAATCGCGAGCCCGAGGCCGGCATGCTCCCGGCCGCTCGCGTGCGCAGGACGGTACGTGAAGAACCGATCGAACACACGGCCGAGATGGGCGTCCGGGATGCCGGGTCCGCTGTCGCTCACGGCAATACGCACATCCCCGTCTTCCACCGTCAGCGCGACATCAACCGACGTGTCCGATGGGGCGAAACTGCGCGCGTTGGCCACGACGTTCTCGAATGCCTGCGCAAGGCGATCGGCCGATCCGCGCACTCGGACGGCCCCCGAGGACCCGTGGAGGAGGACATGCGGCGCCTCGCCATGCGACAGCCGCAGCCCGTCAATCACGCGGATCAGCACGTCTTCGACGTCGACGGATTGCACCGGATCCTGTTCGAGCGCGGCGTCGACCCGGGCGAGCTCACGCACATCGGAGACCAGGCGCTCGAGGCGGTCCGCATCCCTTGTGAGAAGCCCGAGGAAGCGCTCACGATCTTCCGCCGTGTCGGCGGCCCCAGCCATCTCCGCCGCCACCCGTATGGCTGCGAGCGGATTCTTGAACTCGTGCGACACGTCGCTGGCAAACCGCTCCACTTCCCGAATGTGCTCGTCCAGCCGGCGCGTCAGTTCCTGGAGCGCGCGCGCGAGATCACCGAGCTCGTCGCGGCGGCCGACATCGCGAAAGGTACCGGGCAGACGGGTGCGGCGCGCGGCGAGATCCGATGCTTCGCTGCGCAGCCGGGAAATCGGTCGCACCACGGTCGCCGCCGCCAGCGTGGTCAACAACCCGGCGGCCACGAGAGAGGCGATCACCACCTCGAAGATGCGAAGGCGCACGGCGTAGAGCGCCTGCAGCACGCGGAAGGTCGACTGAGACACGAGGACCGCTCCCGCTGCACCGGATCCGCCCCGTATCGGTACGGCGCTGCTCAGCGTGAGCGACCGCTGGCCAGGAGTGGGCCGCGTCGCCGCGCCGTATCGTCCGGTCAGCGCGGTTCGGACTTCTTGCATGACCAGCTCCCCGTCGCTCGCGGAGCCAGGCGTTCCGTGTCGTTCGAGCAGCAATATGCGACCGAGACCGTTCGCCGCCGCAGTGCGTGCTCTTGCGATCGACGCGCCGACTCGATAGAGCCACTGCGTGCGAACATCGTGCGATTTCGACGGGTATGAGTCGGTGGCCGGGTTTCCCGGCGGCGCACCCTCGGAGCGAATCGCGCTCGAGTCCGCGATCAAGAGGCCGGCCGAGTCGTAGATACGGAAGCGCGCGTCTCCGCGCTCGGCGAGCCGGGAGAGAAAGGATCGGGCTGCGTCGGCGTCGAGGGCTTCACCCGGTGCGAGCGCCGCGGCAATCAGCCGGCCCTGCTGTATCATCGCGCGCTCCTGGGCGTCCAGAAGCCTCGATTCGTAGACGTCGAGATAGAGAACGCCCGCGATCGGCAGGAAGAGCAGCAGAAGATTGAAGGCGAGCAGCCGGTTGGCGATGCGCGACGGCTTTGAGCGTCTCCACGTCACAGCGCGGGATCCGCCAGGTAGCGATAGCCGGCGCCGTAGACCCCTTCGACCGCGGAGAATCCCGGGTCGATCGATTGAAACTTGCGGCGGATCCGCTTGACGTGGCTGTCGATCGTCCGATCACTGACCGCGACGTGATCCGGATACGCATCTTCCATCAACTGATCGCGGGTTTTCACGATGCCAGGCCGTCGGGCCAGAGCCACCAGCAGCATGAACTCAGTGACCGTGAGTGGCACCGGCACGCCTTTCCAGACCGCGGACAGCCGGAGCGGATCCAGCGTCAATTCGCCGGCGATGATGGTGCGGTCGGCGTCCCCCGCCGGCGTTTCCGGTTGGAGCGCCGCGCGCCGCAGCAGCACCCTGACACGCGCCATCAGCTCGCGCATCGAGAACGGTTTGCAGAGATAGTCGTCGGCGCCTATTTCCAGCCCGAGGACGCGATCGAACTCCTCCTCGCGCGAGGTCACGAAGATGATGGGCAGCGCCTCTGACCGCGCGCGGAGCCGGCGGCAGAGCGCGAGGCCGTCCAGCCGGGGAATCCCGATGTCGAGAATGGCCAGGTCTGGAAGCGCACGGTCGAATGCCTCCCACGCCTCGAGCCCGTCCCCGAAAGGCTCCGGGCGATGTCCCTCTCGCCGCAACGCGAAGCACACCGCTTCCCGGATGGTCTGCTCGTCCTCGACGACCGCGATCGTCCGTCCAGCTCCAGTGGTCATCGGTGCCGACTGTATCCCGCCGCAGGCCATTGGCGCGCGCCTTTGTTCCGCCACAATCTGCCTTCGAGATTCCACGCTAAGGCCATCCGGCGGACCGGGCCGTGCCGCGTAATGGTGGCTCGACCGCGGGCACATCCGCGGCGGAGGAGCGACATGAATCTGCGAACATCGGTGCTGGCGCGTCTGATCGCGATGGGAGTGCTGCTGGGGGGTCTGCTGATCCCGCTGTCCATGATCGAGTCTGTCGTGACCGATCGCGCGACGCGGCGTCGATCCGTCACCGAAGAGATCGGCGCGAGCTGGGGCGGTCCCCAGCGAATCAGTGGCCCCGTCCTCGTCGTGCCCTTCCGGTATGTGGTCAACGAGCCGGGAACGCGGCGCGAGCTCGTCGGCCGCGCCAGTTTTCTTCCCGAGTCGTTCGATGCGCAGGCCGTCCTCGAACCGGAGACTCGTCGCCGCTCACTCTTCACCGCAACGGTCTACCGGGCCCACCTGAAGATCTCCGGTCACTTCGCCAGGCCGGACTTTTCGAAAGTGACCGCCATGCCGGTGACTCCCCTCTGGAACGAGGCCACGGTCGGTGTGGGAATCACTGACCCGCGTGGCATCTCGAAGCGGGTGACGCTGACAATGGGGGGACGGGAGGCGCCATTCACTCCGGGTGGGGGGGACACCTGCCTCTTTGCGACCGGCCTGCGGACGTCCACGCCGCTTGGAGACGCATTGCCCGAGGGCACGACGCTGCCGTTCGCCTTCGAGCTCGACGTCAACGGCACGCGGGACTTCCGTCTGCTGCCTTCAGGAAGCGACACGTCGGTCCAGATGACATCGACCTGGCCGCATCCGAGCTTCGCCGGCGCTCCGGCGCCGGCCCACACGACGACGGGCGCGGGCTTTACGGCCACGTGGCGCGTCCCTTACTTCGGCCGCGGCTTCGCGCCCGCGTGGACGGATGTCGGACTGGATTGCGACAAGCTGAAGGCGCTGGCGGATGCGGCCGCCTTCGGCGTCAGCCTCATTCAGCCGGTCGACATCTATCAGCAGTCGGAACGCGCGATCAAGTATGCGTCGCTCTTCATCGTGCTGACATTCGCGTTGTTTTTTCTCTGCGAGATCGTGCGATCGCAACTGCTGCACCCGATTCAATATCTGTTCGTCGGCTTCGCGATGAGTGTCTTCTATCTGCTGCTGGTCTCGATTTCAGAGCACCTCGGGTTCGACGTGGCCTACGTCTGTGCGTCCGTGTCGACCATCTCGCTGATTGCGTGCTACTCGGGCTATGCGCTCGGGGGTGCTCGGGAGGGCGCGCTGCTCGGCGCCGCATTGGCCGCACTCTACGGCTTCCTGTATCTGCTGCTCCGGCTCGAGGACTATGCGCTGCTGGCGGGATCGCTGGGCCTGTTCCTGATGCTCGCGCTGCTGATGCTGGCGACCCGGCGGGTGAACTGGTACGAGCTCAGGATCGGCGGGGAAGCGTCCGGGCCTGTCGACCCGGGCAGACCTGCGAGATCCGTGTGAGCATCTGAGGCAGCAAGCGCGCAGCGAGAAATTCCACCACGGAGAAGTCACGGAGCCACGGAGACGCACGGAGAGAGACGGGTTTCCCCGGCGGCTCAGCGCACGTCCACCGCGCGGAGCGCGGCCGACCATGCCGTTCTCGTGGGCTTTTGGCCACGGGTTTTGAAATCGAGACAGCTGTTTGATCAGAGAGACAGACAGCGGTCGGCCCGCGCGATGCGCGCGCTCTGCGCCGGCCGAAGGCGGCCAACGGCCGGCGGCCGACCGCCGTTCCCTCCGTCCGGGCTCCGTGCCTCCGTGTCCCCGTGGTGATCTTTCCGTGATCTAAACAGTGCCCTCCATGACCCTCCTGGGCCTCCTCGTCTCCTGTAAAACCTGCGGGAGTCGTGCTCGCGGCAGAGGCTGTTAGGATTAAGGAGAGGTATCCCAGAAGCCATGGCGCTCGATTCCACCGCTCTCGCGGCTGCGGCCGCAACTTACGACCGTCAGGATCCTCGCGAAATCCTGGCGCTGGCGATGCGCGAGTACGCGCCCGACCTGGCCATCTCGTTCAGTGGAGCCGAGGATGTCGTGCTCGTGGACATGGCCGTGCAGATCGGCGGGACGTTCCGCGTGTTCACGCTCGATACCGGGCGTCTGCACCCGGAGACGTATCAGTTCCTCGAAAAAGTGCGGGCGCACTACGGGATTCGGATCGAGGCGTTCTCTCCACAACCGGAGGCCCTGCAGGCGCTCGTGCAGGCGAAGGGTCTGTTCTCGTTTTACCAGGACGGCCACAAGGAGTGCTGCGGAATCCGGAAGGTCGAGCCGCTGGTCCGGGCGCTGTCCGCCTCGAAGGCATGGGTTACGGGCCAGCGCAAGGATCAGAGTCCCGGCACGCGCGGCGACGTGCCCGTCGTCCAGCTGGATCCGACATTCGGATCGCCCGAGCGGCCCCTGGTGAAGTTCAATCCGCTCAGCAACTGGTCGTCCAGGCAGGTGTGGACGTACATCCGCGACCGGTCCGTCCCGTTCAACGCGCTCCATGACCGCGGCTTCGTCTCGATTGGCTGCGAGCCCTGCACACGTGCGGTGCATCCGGGCCAGCACGAGCGCGAAGGGCGGTGGTGGTGGGAGGAAGAGACCAAGAAGGAGTGCGGACTGCACCTCGGCAACGTGAGTGACGCCGTGCGGTGAACACGGACGGGACTCGAACGGACGGGACTGGACGGACGGGACTCGGACGGACGGGACTCGAACGGACGGGACTCGGACGGACGGGAGTCGGGACTCGCCGGCCCGGTCTCGAATCCGCGGAGGTACGAGCCTCGAGCCCCGAGCCCCGAATCCCGAATCCCGAATCCCGAACCTAGAGCGTCTTCGATCCGCTGTCCACGGCAGGGACGGGCAGGATCCCGCGCTCCACGTAAATCGGGCGCACCAGTTTGCGCCACGCGGGCAGCTGACGGGCGAACCAGATGCCGGCCAGCACGCACGCGACGCCGCAGCCGGCGATCGTCCATTGCACACCGATGCGATCCGCGGCCAGCCCGGCCAGCAGGCTTCCGATCGGGGCGCTTCCGAAGAAGGCCATCGTGTAGAACGCCATGACCCGCCCGCGCAGGTGGTCCTCGACGATCGTCTGAAGGATGGTGTTCGTGGCCCCCATCTGCATCATGAGCCCGGCACCGACGACGGGCAGCACCAGGACCGCGATCGCGACATGGCGTGTGAAGGCGAACGCCACCAGACCGACGCCAAATGCGATCGTCGAGATCATCGAGACGCGCCCGAGCCCCACGACCGTTTCGCGCGAGGCGAGGTAGAGCGCCCCGGCGAGCGCGCCAACGCCGCTGGCCGTCATGAGGATGCCGAGCGTACTGGGGCCGCCGTGCAGGACGTCGGCCACGATGGCGGGCATCAGGACGGTGTACGGCATGCCGAGCGCGCTCACGATGGCGAGCATGATGAGGGCGGTGCGGATGGGCGGGGACGTGATGACGTAGCGGTAGCCGGTCTTCAGCTCGGAGAGGACGCGCGCTTCGACCGGCTGTCGCCTCGGGCGTGTCCGCCGCATCGCGAGCAGCGAGCCGATGACGAATAGATAGGAAATCGCGTCGGCCATGAAACACCATCCCTCGCCGACGGCGGCAATCAGGGCCCCGCCGATCGACGGGCCGATGATCCGGCTGCCGTTCACCATCGACGAGTTCAGCGCGATCCCGTTGGCGAGATCGGCGCGATCCTCCACGAGATCCACGACAAACGACTGCCGCGCGGGCGTGTCGAACGCGTTGATGAGCCCCTGCGCGATCTGCAGCAGCAGCACGGCACTGACGGTAATGCGGCCGGAAAACGTCAGCCACGCGAGCGCGAGCGACTGCAGCATCGAGAGCGCCTGCGTCACGACCAGGATGCGGTGCCGATCCCAGCGGTCGACGAGCACCCCCGCGAACGGCGCGAGAAAGAGCGTCGGGATCTGACCGCAGAAACCGACGAGGCCAAGGAGCAGCTCGGAGCCGGTGAGCCGGTACACGAGCCAGCTCGTGGCGATCCGGGTGATCCAGGTACCGATGAGCGACACGCTCTGGCCGCCGAAAAAGAGGCGATAGTTGCGGTGTCGAAGCGCGCGCGTCAGCCGGCCGGACCCGATCATGCCCTCCTATTGTTGCAGTTACCCGTTCTCTCGATCCGCATATCCGTTTCGCCTGTTTCTGCGGCATAGTAGCGGGCGGAGAATTCATGAGGCGCCTGAAGACGAAGGTTGTCGGGACGAAGTGATAACCGCGAGAGCACTGTTCCTGGTGATCGAGGATCGCGCGCATTGATACACGCGTCCTGCGGCAGGCTGCTCCTGGTGGCGGCCGGGCTTCTCGTCGTGCCGCTCGCGCTGCGAGCGGGAAACCGCCTGCATCCTGCGCCCGACCTGCGACCGAGTTATCTGCCGGCTCTGCACGGTCCGCGTGCGCGGAGCCCCTTCGACGCTGCGCGCATCGGGGACCTGGCCCGGATGAATCCGTCACTGGTCGTCATCGGCGACTCGATGGCGGACTCGCGGATCGACCCGGCCCTCCTCACGCAGATCACCGGGCATCTCACCGCCCCGCTGTTCTATGCCGGCAGCGGGTCCGCCTGGTGGTACCTGGTACTCAAGAACTGGGTCGTCGAGAGCGGTATCCGGCCGCGATGCGTGATCGTGTTCTTTCGCGACACGAACCTGACGAATGTCCTGTTCCGGATCGACGCCGTCTGGGCGCTCGACACGGCCGCACGCGATCGCGAGGAGGAACTGAACGAAGCGGTCGCCCGCCGGCGGGGGAGTCCGTTCTACCGGGTGCGTGACGGCGTCGAGCGCCTCTACCAGGCCGGGCAGGCCCGGGAGTGGATCGAGCCGTCGGTGGCGAACTGGCCCGCGCGCGTGCTCATTCCGTACCGGAGGCAGCGGGCGGCATTCCTCGAGAGCCTGAACGAGCGCTTCGGCCTCTCGCATCAGCGGCCGATGGACGCGGCCGACATGCACGTGACCGAGGACAGCGAGGCCGACTTCGACGAGTTCGTGGACAAGTCGAGTCTGCCCCTGATGCTCCGCGACGCGCGACAGGCAGGGCTGACGCTCGTTCTCGTCCGGGTCCAGCGGCGCCCGACCGGGGGCATCCCACCCCATCAATCCCCGGCGCTTCGCCGCTACGTCGCGAAGCTGGCCACGTATGTCGCCAGTCAGGGTGGAGTCCTGATGGACGACACGGGCCATCCGGCTCAGACGCTCGACATGTACGAGGACGGGGACCACCTCTCGAGGGACGGGCGCCGCCGCTATACCGAAATGTTCGCCTCCCGCCTGTTTCAGCACGTGCCGTGATTTTTCACAGCCTCGACTTCGTCGTCTTTTTTGTCGTGGTCGTGGCGCTGTACTGGCGTCTGCCGCACCGCGGCCAGAACGTGCTCCTGCTGGTCGCAAGTTACCTGTTCTACGGCTACGTCCATGCCTGGTTCCTGATTCTGATCGCCGCTTCCACGGTCGTGGACTACCTGACCGCGCGCGGGATGGAGCGGTGGCCGGACCGGAAGCGCGCCTTCATGGCGGTCAGCATCGTCTCGAATTTCGGGATGCTGGGGTTCTTCAAGTACTTCGATTTCTTCGTGGAGAACGTGCACGGTGTTCTCGCCGCTGCGGGCCTGCAGACGAGCCTGCCGGTGCTGCGTGTCATCCTGCCTGTTGGAATCTCGTTCTACACGTTCCAGGCGATGAGCTACACGATCGACGTCTTTCGAGGCGAGCTGCGCGCGCGGCGCAGCCTGCTGGACGTGGCAGTGTTCATCGCGTTCTTCCCGCACCTGGTCGCCGGTCCCATTCAGCGCGCCTCGTACCTTCTGCCGCAGGTCGAAGGCGCCAGGCAGTTCCTCGTCTCGAAGGCCACCAGCGGCCTCTACCTCATGATCTGGGGTTTCTTCAAGAAGCTCGTGATTGCCGACAACGTCGGCGTGATCGCCAACAAGGTGTTTGCGCTGAGCGATCCGTCCTTCGAAATGCTCTGGGCCGGCGTCTTCGCGTTCGCGATCCAGATCTACGCGGACTTCTCCGCCTATACCGACATCGCGCGTGGAACCTCACGATGGCTGGGATTCGAGCTCACCGAGAACTTCGATCATCCATACATGGCGCGGAGTCCGGCCGACTTCTGGCGGCGCTGGAACATCTCCCTGTCGTCGTGGTTCCGGGACTACGTCTATATCCCGCTGGGCGGATCCCGGTCGTCCGGCTGGATCTGGGCACGGAACGTCCTCATCACGTTTCTCCTCTCCGGCCTCTGGCACGGGGCGAGCTGGAACTACGTTCTCTGGGGGCTGTATCACGGCGGGCTGCTCGTGCTGACACGCGCCCACAACATCCTGCGCCCTGCGGGGAGCCGGACGCCGCCGTGGCTGCAGGTGCCGCAGATCGCCGGCATGTTCGTGCTGACACTTGTCGGCTGGCTGCTGTTCCGCGAAACGGAAATCTCCGCGATCGTCCGGGATCTGCAGCTGTCCCCCTGGACTTCGACGCCCTTCGAGCGTCAGGCGGGGCTCTACCTGTTTCTTCTGGCGTTCGGCTACTCGATCCCTCTGTGGGTGCACAGCATCTGGGCCGAGCTGCACCGACACGAACGCGTCGCCAGCGAGCGGGCGTCAGGTGTGGGAGTGTCGGTCATCGAGGCGCTGGCCTGCGGCGCCGCTTTCACGGCGATACTCGTCCTCCGGAGCCGCACCTCTCTGGACTTCATCTACTTCCATTTCTAGCGGCACCACGGCATTTGCTCGACAATAGCGGTGTTTCGGGCTATTAACAGTGCTCGATCATGGCGAAACGCGTGAAAACGACGGCGACCAGCGACTCCCAGACGCTTCGGGCGCTGCTGGCGATGCGCGAGCTGCTGGTCAGCGGCGCGTTCAAGCCGGGAGAACGGATCCGCGAGGTTCCGCTCTCCGCCCGCCTCAAGGTCTCGCGCACGCCACTGCGCCTCGTGCTCGATCGCCTCGAACAGGAGGGGCTGCTGCGGGCGCGGCCGACGGGCGGCTTCGTCGCGCGCGAGTTCACCGTGGGAGACGTGCGCGATGCCATCGAGCTTCGGGGCGTCCTCGAAGGCACCGCGGCCCGCTTTGCTGCCGAGCGTGAGGCGCGGCCTGCGGCGCTGGAAGCGATGCAGCGGTCGGCGGATGCGATCGACCGGCTCTTCAAACGCTGGCGCCCGGGCATGCCGACGTTCCTGCGCTACGTGGCGCTCAACGCGGAGTTCCATACACTGCTGCTCGAGGCCGCCTCGAGCCCGATCCTCGCGCGGTCGATGCAGGTCGTGGCCACGCTGCCATTCGCGTCTCCGAATGCCTTTGTCCTGACGGAAGCGCACGGGAGCGAAGTCCGCGAAGTGCTCTCCATCGCGCAGGCGCAGCACCGCGCCATCGTCGAGGCGATCGCAAACCGGGAAGGTGCGCGGGCAGAGTCGGTCGCGCGGGAGCACTCCCGCCTGGCGCGCACGAATCTGGAGAATGCGCTGCAGCATCGCAGCCTCTTCACCCGGATTCCCGGCGCATCCCTGATCAAGTTCCCTCACGCGATCTGAGCGCCGGGCGCTCACACGCGCGCCGGCGCCAGGCCGAACAGCCGCGCCGCGTTCTCTTTGAGAATGAGCGGCCGCACCTCGTCGCGAATCGCAATCTTCTCGAAGTCCGCCAGCCACCGGTCCGGGGTAATCCACGGGTAGTCCGAGCCGAAGAGCACTTTGTGCTTCAGCATCGTGTTCGCGTACTGCACGAGCGTCGGAGAGAAGTACTTCGGAGACCACCCCGAAAGATCGATATAGACCGTGGGCTTGTGCAGGCAGACGGAGATCGCCTCGTCCTGCCAGGGAAACGCGGGGTGCGCCATGATGATGGGCAGCTCGGGGAAATCCACCGCCACGTCGTCGATCGGCATGGGATGCCCGTATTTGAGCCGGATGCCCCCGCCGCCGGGCACTCCGGTTCCGATGCCGCTGTGCCCGGTATGAAAGAGGACGGGGAGCCGTGCCTCCGCGAAGACTTCGTAGAGCGGATAGGCGATGCGATCGTTGGGAAAGAACTGCTGCGACGGCGGGTGGAGCTTCAGGCCATGAATGAGGCCGGACGCCACCAGCTCGCGGGCTTCCCTCACGCCCTCTGGACCCCGTGTCGGATCGATGCTGGCAAACGCAATCGCGATGTCAGCATTGTCGACGCCGAACTGCGCGACGGCCTCGTTCGCCACGCGCGGGCGTCCCGAGAGCCGCTCGTCCACGCCAAAGACGACGCACGCCATTTTCCTGGAGCGGTAATACTCCGCGACCGAAGCCGGATCGCGCGCGACACCGGTATCGCCGAAATACTTTCGCGCGGCCACGTCGGTCGCCGAGCCCGGCGACGCCGCCGATTCGAGGTGCACGTGCGTGTCGATGGCGGTCAGCCCGGCGACGTCAATTGTGAGACGTCTGGTCACGAGGCGAGTCCTTTCTGATTTCCCAGCTATCAGCTATCAGCTATCAGCTGTCAACTTCGGCTGTCAGCTCTCAGCTCTCAGCTTTGCCACCACGATGGCGGTGGCGGTTCCTTCAGCTCTGTACAGCTCGTCCACGAGCGCCGCGCGACGCGCGAGCACGGCCTTCTGATTGACCGAGCCCTTCTCGGTCAGCTCCTGCCCGTCGATGGACGGCGCCTCGTCGAGGAGGACGGCGCGCGCGACGGACGTCGAGGAGCCGGGGCAGTCGCGCGCAAGCTCCTGCAGGAGATCGCGAAACCGCTCACGAACGATGGTGTGGTCGAGCACCTGCCGAACGGGCAGCGTACGACCGTCGGCGCCGCAAAGCGATCGGCAGGCCGGCATCGACGGAAAGATCAGCACTCCCACGAAATCGCGGTCATGTCCGGAGATGACGACATCCTGCGCGAGGTCGCCGAGGCATGCCAGGACCCTGCCGCGCAGAGAGCCGACACGCACCCACGTCCCGGTCGAGAGCTTGAAGTCTTCCGAGATCCGTCCCTCGAACACGAACCCCTTCCCCGGATCGGCCGCATCGAAGAAGCCCAGGGCGTCGCCAAGGCGGTAGAAGCCTTCCTCGTCGAATGACGCGCGCGTGAGCGGCTCATTGCGCCAGTAGCCCGGTGTGATGTTCGGACCGCGCAGCCTCCCCTCCAAATGGGCGCCAACCGGTGCGAGCTTGAGCTCCACCCCCGGCGCCGGAACACCGATCCGGCCGCCGGTGAACGCCGCGCTTCCGGTGCAGAGCGCAAACGGCGCGCTTTCGGTGGCTCCGAGGCCGGTGACGAGCGGAATCCGCTGACCATCGGAGCCGATGGCCAGCTCGTTCAAATCGTCGGCGAGCTGCTGCCTCAGTGACGCGGCCGCGCAGAACAGCATCTTCACCCGGCTGAAGAAGTGCGTCCGGAATGCGGTCTCGGCGCGCAGGTGCGGAACGAGCAGCTCGTAGCCGCGCGGCACGTTGAAATACGCCGTCGGCGCTACCTCTCGCAGATTCGCGAGCGTGGTGCTGAAGCCGTCCGCCGTGGGCCTGCCTGCATCGATGTACAGCGTGCCGCCGTTGTACAGGACGATCCCGACGTTGTGATTTCCACCGAAGGTGTGGTTCCACGGCAGCCAGTCGCACAGTACGGGGGGTTCTTCCGAGAGGAGAGGCAGTACCGTCCGGAGCATCTCCTGGTTCGCGCAGAGCATCCGCTGCGTGTTGATGACCCCCTTCGGTGACCCGGTCGAGCCGGATGTGTAGAGGATCTTGGCGATGGTGTCCGGACCGACACGCGTGTGCGCTTCGTCGACGTCCGCCGTGGCAGCCGTCTGTTCCAAATCGCCGAAAGCCGTCGCGGGGCCCGAGCCGCGACCCGCGCAGGTGACCACTTCGGTCTCCGTCTGCAGGACGGCCGCAAGCGCCCGCTCGAACGGAGCAAGCTCCGCGACAAAGATCAGCCCCGGCGCCAGGGATCGCAGGATGGCCCGCAACGTGGTGTGGTCGCGCGCCATCAGAGAGTAGGCCGGCGCGACGGGCGCGTAGAGGATGCCGGCGTACATCGCGGCCAGTGCCAGGACGGCGTGTTCGATTCCATTGCCGGACAGCAGCACGACGGGGCGGTCGTTCGAGAGGCCGCGATCGAGCAGCGCCTGTGCGACGGCTCGCACCCGTTCCAGCGCGCCTGCATAGGTCAGTTCGCGCCACTCGTTCTGCGCATCGCGCTCGGCCATGAACGTGCGGTGTGGCGACTCGATCGCCCAGTGCTCCAGGCGCTCGGTCAACTTTGCGGGGTAGGCACCGAGCGCGTGAGGAGATCGCGCGTAGAGCAGACCGCCAGGTCTCCGTTCGACGATCGTGTCAGGTGCGAGAATCCGTACGGCACGGGTCGTCGTCATGAGCGGTTGGCATCGAAGTCCCGAAACGTGCTTCCTGTGCGAGCCAGTTCGACGAGCAGCGGCGCCGGCGCCCATCGGTCGCCGAACTCGCCATGGAACGCGCGGACGCGCTCGACGATGACGGCCAACCCTGTGCGGTCCGCAAAGAACATGGGTCCCCCGCGCCATCGCGGAAAGCCGTATCCGTTCACATAGATCACATCGATGTCGGCGGCCCGTCGCGCGTATCCCTCCTCGAGCGCCCGCGCTCCCTCGTTGATGAGCGCGTAGACCGTGCGCTCGACGATGGTTTCGGGTGACAGCGGCCGCTGGGAAACTCCGGCGCTGGCGGCTGTGGAGCGAATCAGCTCGACGACCTCCGGATCCGGAATCGGCTTGCGATCGTCTCCGTAGCGGTACCAGCCCATCCCGGTCTTCTGGCCGAGTCGTCGCTGTTCGACGAGCTTGTCCTGGACCAAGGGGCGGCGGACGCCCGGTTCCTTGAAATGCCCCATCTCCTGGCGGACCCGCCAGGCGACGTCCAGACCCGCCATGTCGTCGACCGCGAAGATCCCCATCGCCATGCCGAATCCCGTCAGGGCCGCGTCCACGATCTCCGGCGTGGCCCCTTCCTCGACGAGGAACTGCGCTTCGTACATGTAGGGGAACATCATGCGGTTCCCGACGAAGCCGGGACAGTTCCCGACGACGACCGGGACTTTGCCGAGTCGCTTCGCAAAGGCCACGGCCGTGGCGATTGTCTGATCACTCGTGCCGTGTCCGCGCACGATCTCGACGAGCCGCATCACCTGCGCCGGGCTGAAGAAGTGCAGGCCGACGACCGCGTCGGGCCGCGACGTCACCGCGGCTATCTGGTCGATGTCGAGCGTGGACGTATTGGTGGCGAGCACGCATCCGGCACGCGCCTGTGCATCGAGCGCGCGGAAGACATCTTTCTTCAGATCGAGGCTCTCGAATACGGCCTCGATCACGAGGTCAACGCTCTCGATTCCCGTGTCGTCGGTCTGAAGGCGAATGCGCGCACGGCGCGTCTCGGCCTCCTCGGCGCTCAGGCGTCCGCGCTTGACGGACGACTCGTAGTTGCGTCGCACGGTGCTCGCCGCGGCCTCGATCGCCGCGGGCGTCATGTCTCTGATCGCCACCGGAAGGCCGGCATTTGCGCAGGCCGTCGCAATGCCGGTGCCCATCGTTCCGGCCCCGATCACCGCGACCCGATCGACCTTCTCCGCGGCAACGCCGTCCGCGGTGACGCCCTTCGAGACGGCGCGTTCGGCAAAGAAGCAATGAATGAGCGCTTTGGCCTGCTCGGTCTGCACACATTCGAAGAAGATCTCGCGCTCGCGCTGGCACCCTTCGTCGAAAGGCAAAACCGCGGCGGCTTCAATCGCGTCGATCACTCTCAGCGGGGCAATCTGATTCCGTCGCGTCTTTCTGGCGACCTCCCGGGCGGAGGCGATCAGGGGTGCATTCGCGGCCTTGTCGCCGAGCCGCTCGATGCGTTCGCGGGTCTTTCGGTGTGGCGCGCGTGTGGCTGCGTTGGCCGCAAACGTGATGGCGGCCGCTTCCAGCGGCCCGTCGGCCACCGCATCGACGAGACCCGCCTCGAGGGCGGCGGCGGCGGTCAGCGGCTTGCCCCCCACGCACATGTCGAGCGCCACGCCCACGCCGACGAGGCGGGGAAGCCGCTGCGTGCCTTCGGCGCCAGGAATGATGCCGAGGTTGACCTCGGGCTGACCCAGCTGCGCGTCTGCTGCGGCGATCCGATAGTGCCCGCTCATCGCCAGCTCGAGTCCGCCGCCCAGAGCCGTCCCATGGATGGCCATCACGACCGGCTTCGTGCAGTCCTCGATGCGCGCGAGCAGGGCGTGCAGATCGGCAGCGGCATCGAGCTCGCCCCATGCCGCGCGCTGCAGCAGGGCGATGTCGGCTCCCGCGACGAACGTCCGGCCGGCGCCTATGACCACGAGCGCTGACACATCGGGTGCACGCTCCGCCCCTTCCACGGCGCTGCGGAGCGCCTCGGGCACGCCATGGCTGAGCGCATTCACCGGGGGGTTGTCCACGGCAATCACACAGATGCCGTTCTCTGTCTTCACATGCACGAGATCGTTCATGGTCTGCTTTCTACCCTTCCGCCCCGCGCCGGCACATGGCGGCTGACGAGCGCCAGCGCCACGAATGTGACCGCAACGGCGGCGGACATCAATGCAAAAAATGACGCGCTGCCTCGGAGCTCCAGCGCCCACGGGCCCGCGTAGCCGCTCAGAATCGCGCCCCCCCGGCCGATCGCGACGGCGATACCCACACCCCGCGCCCGGATCGCCGTCGGATAGACGTGCGCCGCCAGCGCAAACATCGTCGTCTGCACGGCATTGATCATTCCGCCCGTCAGGGTGAGGAGCACGATGATCGGTGCGACGCTCGAGAGCCGCGTCAGCGGCATCAGGCTGAGGACCGCGGCGCAGAGAACAGCGGCGGCCGCCATGCTGAGCATGGTCGGCCGGGATCCGAACCTGGCGATCAGTATCCCACCCCCGATGGCTCCCGCGACGCCGCCGAGGTTGAAGACGGTGATGGCCGTTGCGCCGAGTGACGGGCCGAGCCCCGCTGTCGCCAGCACCGACGGCAGCCAGGAGAAGCCCAGATACACCGACAGCAGGCACGAGAAGAAGGCGGTCCAGAGCAGAAAGGTGTCAGCCCGGAGCTCCCGGCTGAAAATGGCGCGCAGTCCCTGCCGTGTGAGCGGTGAGTCGGCGTGCTCGAACACGGCGTCCGGCGCAATCGTATGGCCGAACCGTCGCAGCAGTCCCCGCAGCTCGGTCCACCGCTCCGGGTGCCGTGCGAGGTAGCGCGGTGACTCCGGCAGCAGACGCCAGAGCACCAAAGCGGCGATCACGGGCACGATGCCGCCGAGCGCGAACATCGCGCGCCAGCCGATCGCGGGCAGCAGGCGAATCGCCATCAGCCCCGCGAGAGTTCCACCGAGCGGGACGCAGACGATCGTCAGCGTCACGGAAAGGGCGCGCTGCCGGCTGGGGACGTACTCGGCGGCGAGTGCCGTGGCGTTGGGCATGGCTCCTCCGAGCCCAAGGCCGGCGATCCATCTCAGCGCTCCGAGAGTGGACGTGCTGTCCGCCATCGACGCGGCACATGTGGCGGCGCCGAAGATGCCCATGCAGCCAAGGAGCGCCACTTTGCGGCCGTAGCGATCGCCGACGAGGCCGGCGCCGGCGCCGCCGATCATCATGCCGAGAAAACCGAGCGCGACGACCGGCGCGAAGGCACTGCGCAGGACACCCCACTCGGCCATGATCGATGGAATGGATATCCCGAGGAGCTGGTTGTCGATCCCGTCGAACACGATCGAGAGCGCCGTCATGGAGACGAGCCACTGCTGATACGGGCTCCAGCGCCCATCATCGAGCAACCGCGCGACGTCAACCCTCGCAGGCGCTGGCACCATCAGCCGTTCGGCCTCTCAAAAATGGGGACACTCACCTTTACGCTAAGTCGTTGAATCTGAAGGCTGATTTTTAGACCGCCGGAGCGGCCCTGCCGCTGGCACGGGTCACGTCACTGCCAGACCGAATGTGACGTGGCCGCCACGAGCTCGAGCTTCCGGCGCTGATCGTCAGACGTGAGGGCGTTGCCCTCGTGCGTGGACGCGAAGCCGCACTGCGGGCTGAGGGCGAGCCGCTCGATGGGCACGATGCGCGCCGCTTCCGCAATCCGCGCGCGCAGCTCTTCCTCGGACTCCATGTGCGGGCTCTTCGAGCTGACGAGACCGAGCACGACGATCCGATCATCGGGCACGTGCCGCAGCGGGTCGAAGCTTCCCGAGCGCTCATCGTCATATTCCAGCAGGAACCTGTGGAAATTGGCGCGCTTGAAGACCTGTTCGGCGATGCGATCGTAGCCTCCGGAAGCATAGAACATGCTCTTGTGGTTGCCGCGGCAGATGTGGATGCCGAACGTCATGCCTGGATGCCCGTCGATGATGGCGTTGTCCAGCTCGATGCAGGCGTCGAGCATTTTATCCGGATCGCTGCCGCGCTGCCGGTACCCCTCGCGGATGTTTTCGTCGAGCAACGCTGCGTACTGCGGCGCGTCGATCTGGACGTACTCGCAGCCCAGGCGACAGAGCTCGGCGATCTCGCGGCGTGTGAAGTCCACGAGATCGGCGAGGTAGGCGTCACGCGTCGGATAGGCGCCGCGCGACTTGTCGGCGTCGTAGTACGCGGCCGCCTGTTGCGCGCTTACCAGAGTCACCTTCACGGGACGCTTCGTCCGCCCGCGGAGGTAGGTGTACTCCTCCACGCTCATCTGCCGCCGCCACCGCAGTTTTTCGACCACGACAGGCCGCTCCAGCGTGGCGTCGTGGCCGTGCCCGTCGCGGAAGGTGATGGACCAGCCGCCAAACCGATCGAATCCTTCGAGCGCCTCGACCAGATGTCCGTAGAAGGCGTAGCGCCGCATCTCCCCGTCCGTGACGACGTCGAGGCCGGCGCTCTCCTGCATGGCGATTGCTTCGTCGACGGCGCGGTCTTCGAGCCGCTTGAACTGGGACGGGGTCAGCTCGGCGCGCTCGAGCCTGCCACGCGCCTCGATGAGGAAGGCCGGCCGCAGCAGGCTTCCGACGACATCGCTCTTCGGGTTCATGTTTGACCTGGGGAAATCGAAGCTGCGGCGGACGCCTTCAGCGGAAGAGCAGCGGCGCGAGCTCGTGGAGATGGTGGCGCCAGACCGTCCATTCGTGCCGGCCGTCAGTGAGCTCGAATTCATGCGTCACGCCAAGCCTGGTGAGCGCCTCATGCAGCGCCTTGTCGCCCGGTCCGGTCAACGTGTCGTCCTTGCCGACACCGAGCCACAGGAGCTTGAACTGCTTGTTCAGCGCGTCCACGTTGCTGAAGGTCTTCGGATACAACTGATCGATCTGACCGGTGGCTGCGGGGCTCAGCAGGCCGACATAGCGAAAAAGCTCCGGCCTGGCGAACGCGAGGTTGATGGAGTGTCCGCCACCCATCGACAGACCCACGACGGCACGATCGTCAGCCTTCTTCGACACCTTGTAGGTGCGCTCGATGAGCGGCATCACGTCCGCCGTGAGGTCCCGCCCGAACGGCGAGAGGCCGTCCTTCTCGTCGCCAGACATCATCGCGGTGAGTACGGCGTCGAGTGAGCCGGCGCGTCCCGACAACCGCGACAGCGGATCCGGCACACTCTTCGCGGGCCCCGTCCAGAAGCTCTGAATCGTGTGCCCGAGCGGCATCACGACCACCATCGGCCTCGCCTTCTTCTCCGCGATCAGGTTGTCGAGGATCAGATTGGCGCGGCCAATCAGCACCCATCCGGATTCCACGTCTCCCGCGCCGTGCAGCAGATACAGGACCGGATAGTCCTTGCCTGCGTCATAGCCAGGCGGTGTATAGACCCAGACCGTGCGGCTGAGACCCAGCGACTTCGACTCGTACGGCCGAATCCTCACCTCGCCATGAGGCACCGGCTTCGCGTCGTAGAACTGAGGTCCGTCACCGGGAACCTGGACGACGCTGACGGCGCCGAACATGCCGTAACCGAGCTTCGTGTTGGCGTTGCGTGGATCGAGCGCCGTCACGCCGTCGACGTTGAAGGCGTAGGTATAAATGTCGGGCGCGAGCGGACCGACGGTCGTGCTCCAGACGCCGTCCGCGCCGCGTGTCAAGGTGTGAGGCGTGCCATCGAGCTCGCCGTTGACCGTCACCTGCTTCGCGGCCGGTGCGAAGTAGCGGAGCGTGATCGTCCGGTCCGGACCGATCTCCGGCGAAACGACCGCCGGAGGTTGCGCGATGGCGGCCGAAGCCAGCGTCAGCACTCCGATGGCGGTGCCGAGCGTCCGCAAGGCGTAGCTTCGCGGATCGGGATTCGGGATTCGCCCGCCTCCGCTCGCTTTGCAATCAGGGCGAGCTACGGCGAGGCCGCGCCCGCCACCGCTCGGTGCGATCACTACGAGCTCCGGCGCGCCAGGCCATAGCCGCTTCGCGGCGTAGGCGGGGGACTCTGAACTCGCCCCTGAATCTCCCCTGTGTGTGAAAGACACGGGTTACCTGGTGCCCGCGGGGTTCTTCGCGTCGGTGAAGAGCAGTTGCGCGAAATCGCGCAGGTGCGGCCGCCACAGCCGCCACTCGTGGCGGTAGCCCGGCGTGACCTCGAAGGAATGTTTGATCCCGTTCTTCGTGAGCACTTCGTCGAGCGCTTTCGAACCTGCCAGCGCGAAATCCTCGGACCCGACGGCAACCCAGATCAGCTTCATCTGCTTGGCTGCTGCCGCACCATTGCCGAAGAATTTCGGGTACGCCGCCTCGACGTTCTGTCCGGCGCCGGCGCTCATGATGATCACGTATCGGAACAGGTCGGGCCGGCTGAAGGTGGTGTTCACCGTCGCGGCGCCGCCGGCCGACAATCCGGCCATGGCGCGATCGTCGGGCCGCGTCGAGACACGGAACGTTTTCTCGACGGCGGGCATGAGGTCGCCGACAAAATCCTGGGCGAATGCCCCCAGCGGAGCCGGGGCTGGCGGAGGGGCCTGAGCTCCACCCGCCGCACCACCCGCGCCTCGTCCGGCGCCCGGGGCGACGTTGCCGGCGGCCTGGATGCCTGGTGACATGCCCGACGGCCCGAGCCCGAGGCTGCCGCCGCCGCGCCCGAGCGGCATGACCACGACCATCGGCCTGGCCTTCTTCTCCGCGATCAGATTGTCCAGGATGATGTGTGCCCGCCCCGTCATCGACCAGCCGGGATCGAGATCGCCTCCGCCATGCAGCAGATAGAGCACGGGATACTTCGTGTTGCTGCGCAGGTAGTCGGGCGGCGTATAGACGTAGGCCTGCCGCGTGGCCCCGGTCGCTTTCGATTCATACGTCAGGATCTGCAGCAGTCCGTGCGGCACCGGCTTCGAGTCGTAGTACTGCGGCCCGTCCCCCGGCACTTCCACCTGGCTTGCGAGGCCGGTCCCGGACACGAGCTTGACCCACGGATTGCGCGGGTCGGGAGTGTTGACGCCATCGATGTTGAAGGCGTACGTGTAGACGTCAGCGGGTACGGGCCCGAGCGCCGCTTCCCAGATGCCTTCGGCGTTTTTCGCCATCGCCTTCGGCTGGCTCCCGTTGAGGAGCTCCCCCGTGACGGTGATCTCCGTGGCCTTCGGCGCATTGACACGGACGGTGACGGTGCGATCAGGATTGACCTGCGGTGAGATGACCTGCGGCCCCTGAGGGCCCGCTCCGCGCTGGCCGCCGCCCTGGCCGGGAGCGGGCGGCGTTGCCGGCGCCTGCGCCTGCGCCAGTGACGTCAGCCCGATGACCAGGGCACCGATGAGAAGCTGGCTCGTTCGCGTACGCATGATTCTGACTCCTGAATCACAGCGTCCGATGAGATGCCGCCGTCTCGCCATGAAAAATGGCGGCCGGGGCGCCTCGAACACTGCATGCAATTTCCGGTGAGCGGGCGCCATTCTAGGCGGAAACCCCTCTCATCGCAAGTTTCTGCATGCAGAACGGTAGTTTCTCAGCTGTCAGCTGTCAGCTGTCAGCCGTCAGCTTCCTGCTTCCAGCTCCCAGCTTCCGGCTCCCCGTTCTCTTCTTCTGGCTAACCGCCTCGCCGCTTCGCCGCTCGGGGGACGACGTAGCTTCCGGCTTCAGCCGGAAGGAGCCACGCACCCTGGCCACCTTGGCTAGAAAATCAGCTTGAGCCCGAACTGCATCAGCCGGGGTGCGGCGGCCGAGAAGATCCGGCCGAAGTTCGACGAGTTCAGGTCGGCGACCGGCAACCCGAAGTTGGCGTGATTCGCGACGTTGAAGACTTCGGCACGGAACTGCAGGCGTGCGTCGCTCCCCAGCGGGAAATCGCGGATCAGCGACAGGTCCACGTTGGTGTAGCCCGGCCCTCGCGCGATGTTCCGGCCGGCGTTGCCGAACTGTCCCGCCTGCGTCTGGATACTGAGACGCTCGAATGCCGATCGGCTGAGCCACTCCGACACGGTGTGCGGGCCGCCGTTCGGATCGCCGACGAGATTCGGGCGGCTGGCGGGGAAGCCCGAGATCGGCGGACTGTTCGCCTGCAGCGACACGTTCGCCGAGTCGGAGACGGTGAACGGCGTGCCCGAGTTGTGCGTGGCGATCGCATTGAGCTGCCAGCTTCCGAACAGAGCTCGCACGGCAGACGGTGCGCCGACGGGCACGGGGGGCATCCAGCTCGCGCTCGCCACAACGCGGTGCCGCGCGTCGAACAGGGACGGACCGTACTCGGCGTCGAGATCGAACGGATCCTGCGCCAGGTCGTTCTCGCCGGCCAGCGGCTTGGCCGCCGCACCGGACAGATTCATCGACGACAGGTAGTCGAACGACCTCGAGTACCAGGTACCGACGCATTGAAGCCGACACCCGCGGTGAAGCGCCGGGAGATGCTCGCCTGGGCCGCCTGGTACTTCGTCTTCGTGATGTTTCTCAGCATCGCCACGGTCGAAAAATCGCACGTGCCGCCGTCCGACGGGCAGTTGGCATAGAGGCGGCGCCGATCGGCGTTCTGCGCCGTCGCGCCCGGACCGAACACCGCGGGATTCGCCTCGATGTTGCGCGGGAGATTCCTCCCGGCTGCGCCGACGTAGCGGATCTCCACCAGGTACTTGTCGCGCAGGGAGCGTTGCACGCCCAGATTCCAGTTCTGCACGACGGGGGGCTTCGCATCCTTGTCGAGCGCGAAGACGGTGGACGGACGCACGAAGGTATTGGCCGCGGGGAGCGCCCGTCCCTGATACGGGTTCTGGAAGTTGAGGCCGGCGCCGCTGAACTGGTTGAACTGCGCCCAGGGCGTCGCGCTGATCGCGACCTGGGACGCCGTTCCGGATCCGTTCTGGAACTGGTCGTAGAACAGGCCGTAACCGCCCCTGATGGACCAGGTGCCGCGCCCCGTCGGATCGAAGGCCCACCCGGCGCGGGGCATGAACGCGTTGTAGCTCTGCGCGATGCCGCGTCCGATGCCAGGGTCGCCCGGGAACACGAGGCCGACGGGCGCATCGGGCCGGACGGTGGACGGCATGCCCGGCACGAAGCCGTTCAGCCGATCTTCGGCTTCGGTGAACGGATTGATGCGCTCGTAGCGTAGCCCATAGTTCAGCGTGAGGCGGGGCGTGGCGCGCCACTCGTCCTGGGCGTACGTCCCGACCCCCCAGACATTGACCTGCCGCGTGAAGTCTCCGAGCCCCTGATAAAAGGTCACGGGCGCACCCAGCAGCAGGTTCGCGACGGCGTTGTTCGTGGGAAACGTCCCGGCAAAGACGAAGAAGGCGTTCGGCGCAATCGCCTGGACCATGTCGATCCCCGTGCGCCGGAGCTCGCCGCCGACCTTCACCAGGTGCGATCCGCGCGTCCACGTCAGGCTCTCCTGCACCTCGAACGTGTTCTGCTTGGTGTTGCGCGGCCCGGTAATGGCGCCGCCGATCGGGGTGTAGCCGCTGACGTTGAAGAAGGGCGGACCCTGGCCCACTTCGTTCGACGAGTTGTACCCGAACCCGAGCGCACTCGGAGGAGTCCGGTTCAGCCGTTGATCGAAGAAGAAGACGTGCCGCAGATACGTCCCGCGGAGTGAGCTCGTCACCGACGGCGAAAAGATGTGCGTGTTCGAGATCGTCGCGGCATGCGTCGAGAGATCGTCGCGCGTCGGGAACCCGGGAACATCCGTCCCTCGAATCGAGATCGGGTTGATGTTGTGCCCGCCGGAGTAGGAGTAGCGCGCAAAGAGCTGATCGTTCGACGACATATTGAGATCGACACGACCGCCGGCCTGGTCGAAAACGTTCCTGCCGACGAGCGTCTCGCGGAAGATTGACGGCGATACATTGCCGAGCGGGTAGAGCGCGAGCACATTCCGCGCAACGGGGTTGATGGCCGCCTCCGGAATCCTGTTGCCGGGGAACGGGACGCCTCCGGCCGCGAGATTCAGGAGCGGAGTGCCCAGCCCGGAAAAGTCCCCCGCCCGCTCCTGTTCCGTCGGCACGGTCGCGGTCGTCGTCGTCCCCTGGGTGTTGCGAAACCCTTCGTAGTAGCCGAAGAACAGCAGCCGATCCTTCGTGATGGGACCGCCCACCGTGCCGCCGAACTGGTTCTGCTTCAGCGGTTCGACTTCCGCCGAAAAAAAGTTGCGCGCGTCGAGCCGGTCGTTGCGCAGGAACTCATACAGGTTGAAGTGAAACTGGTTGCCACCCGACCGCGTCACGACGCTCGTCGTGGCGCCGCCGGTACCGCCGTATTCAGGAGGGGCGCTCTGCGTGAGGATCCGGAACTCGGCGATGGCCTCGACAGGCAGCTTCAGCGCGTACCCGCCGTCCATGCGGTTGATGTTCTGCGCGCCGTCGACCAGGTACATGTTCTGTTCGGGGCGCATGCCGTTCACCGCGTACGCCTGACCCTGACGGAGGCTTCCGCCGGCCGTCGCGACGCCGGCCGTCAGCGGCGCGACACCGGTCTGCAGGAGACCCAGCTGCGTGAAGTTGCGACCGTTCAGCGGCAGATCCACCAGCTCACGTCCCGTGACCACGCGGCCGAGGACGTTGCTGGAGGTGTCGACGAGCTGTGCGCCGCCGGCCACGGTCACGCTCTCGGCAATCGACGGAAGCTCCAGCTGCGCGTTGAGGCGGACGGTCTGGCTGACGTTGACCTGCACCGCTTCGCGAATCATCGGTGCGAATGATGGCGCGGTGATCGTGACGTTGTACTGGCCGACGGGCAGCAGCAGCAACCGGTAGAACCCGTCGGCGGCTGCCTTCGTCTCCCGGATGAAGCCTGTGTCGGAGCTTCTGGCCTCGACGTGCGCGCCCGCGATCGCGCCGGCGGTCCTGTCGGTGATTGTTCCTTCGATTGCCCCGGTCGCATCCTGGGCATGCACGCCGCCGCCGGTGATCAGGCACACGGCGAACGCCATCGTCCGGAGTATCCACGTCATTTGGATTCGATCTGCGGCAGAGCCACGGTCGCCGAGGCGTAGCCGTGCTCGGCGATGACCGCCGCGCGAGCACGATAGAAGTCCGGATCTGCCGGCGCCCACGTTGCGAGGCCGTCCACGTACCGATTGCAGAGACAGAACACGGCGGCGATGAGCACCGTGTCGTGGATCTCGAGATCGGTCGCGCCGTGCTCGCGTGCACGCGCGATGTCGGCCGTCGTCACGTGCTTGCCCCCTTCGGCCGTCTTGCCCGCGATGACGAGCAGCGCCTTGAGCTTGTCGGAGATGGCCGCCTGCTGGGGATTCGCCTTGACGCTCGCGACGAGGTCTTCGTCGCCGTGCAGATGGTGCGCCGCGATGGCGCCGTGGATGGTCTGGCAATAGCCGCAGTCGTTCTGTGAGGACACGAACGTCGCGATCAGCTCACGCTCGCCGGCGGAAAGCGTGTGCGGACCTCGCAGAAGCACGTCGACGATCTCGTTCAGCGGCTTGGCGGTTTCAGGCCGGAAGGTCATGGGGCCGCGGATTCCGGGCAGCCCCGCCGGGAGGGTGATGTGAGGCATGACCAATGTCTACGTGCTACGTGCTACGTGCTACGCAAAAGGTGCCAACGTGCGAGGGTGCCAAAGTGCCAGGGGTGCAGAGGGCGTCGGGGTTACTTGCGGGCATAACCTTCTTTTGCCATCCGCTGTCCCATCGCGTCGTAGGCGGCGGGGTCTGTCGGAGTCAGGGTCGCCAGGCCGTCGACGTAGCGGTTGTACATGCAGAACGCGGCGGCAATGAGCACGGTGTCGTGGATCTCCATGTCGGTCGCGCCTTCCGCTCTCGCCTGGTCGACGTCGGCGGCACGAACGTGCCTGCCGCCCTGCTGGACACTCCCGGCAATCGTCAGCAGGGCTTTCAGCTTCCGGGAGATTGGTGCCGTCTCGTAGTCCTGCCTCACGGCGTCGACGACCCCGTAGTCCCCATCGAGATGGTGCGCCGCAGCCGCGCGATGGCTGGCCTGGCAGAAGTCGCAGTCGTTCCGGGTGGAGACGAACGTCGCGATCATCTCGCGCTCGCCGCTCGTGAGCGTGTTCGGTCCCCTGAGAAGGACCTCCGCGAGCTCGCGCATCGGCGCGGCCGTCTCCGGCCTGAAGGCAAAGCCACCGGTGATACCGGGAAGACCTTCTGGTAAAGCGATGTGGGGCATTTCTGACTTTCTCCGGAAACAGCGTGCGGGATTGTAGGCAGTTCGAGCGGAGCCGCACAATACTGCGAATCAACTACAACAGGTGCCGGTGCCAGGGTGCCGGGGTGCCAGGATCACGTGCTACGTGCTACGTGCTACGTGCTACGTGCTGCGCGGTACGAGGCTCCGTAGCGACACCTCCCAGGGTGCGAAATGCCAGGTGCCGACGTTCCAGCACGCAGCACGTGGGACGTGTAGCACGTAGCCACGTAGCACTTAGCACGTAAGATATTCCCCAATGTCCCGTGGCCCTGGGCGCCCTCCGACCGCGGCCCTGCTGCTCGGGTTGTTCATCACCCTGGCGACGGTGGTGACCTACTCGTGGTACGTCTCCGGCCAGATCTCTGGGTTGCGGCGGCTGCAGACGGAGCTGACGGATCGCAACCGGCGGGACTCTCTCCAGCTCCTGCGCATTCAGAACGATCTCAACCAGCTCGCGCTCGCCATGCGCGACATGCTCGACACCAGCGAACGGTATCCCCTCGTGGCGTGGTCGGCACAATTCGCCCGCATCAGGGCCGATCTCGACGACGCCCTGAAACAGGAGGAGGGGGTCGCGCTCGCCCGCCGGACCCCCGAGCAGGCGGAGTACATGTCGAGCGCGGTGGCGCAGTTCTGGGACGCCGCGGATCGGATCTTCGATCTCGCGAGGGCGGGACGCGACGACGAGGCGCGGCTCCAGATGCGGGTGTCGCTTCAGGCCCGGCAATCCGCGCTCAGCTCCGCGGTCGCGCGACTGCTCGTCCAGAACAACGCGAGTGAAGCGCAGACCGGCCAGCAGGTCCAGGACATCTACACTGTTGTCCAGCGGCAGGTCTACTGGTTTCTCGCGGTGACCCTCGCGGCGATTGCGGTGACCGGGCTGTTCCTGATCCGGTCCAACCGTCGCCTGTTCGCGCAGCTCGCGGCCCTGTCGGAGGATCGGCGCGAGCTCGCCCGGAAGGTCATGGCCGCGCGCGAATCGACACTGCGGGAAATCTCACGGGAGCTGCACGACGAGTTCGGACAGGTGCTGACGGCGATGGGATCGATGCTCGGCCGTGCGGGACGGCAGGCGCCCGAGGGGTCGGCGCTCCGCGGCGACCTTCGGGAGATCGGCGAGATCGCACAGGCGGCGCTCGACAATGTGCGCGGGCTGTCACAGACGCTGCACCCCTCGATCCTGGAGGAGCTGGGGCTCGAGAGCACGATCGACTGGTACCTCTCGACGGTCGAACGACAGCTGGGCATCCATGTCGACTACGAGCGGTCGGGCGGCGCCGCGGAAATCGATGACACGACAGGCATTCACGTGTACCGTGTGCTGCAGGAAGCGATCAGCAACGTGGCGCGGCATTCCGGCGCGAAGAGCGCGCTGGTGCGGCTGCGCAGCGAGGAGGGTGCCCTGGTGCTCGAGGTCGAAGATCATGGCACGGGCCTCGAGGCGGGCCCTTCGCGGCGCGGTCTTGGCCTCGTCGCGATGCGCGAGCGCGCCGAGCTCCTCGGCGGCACGCTCGATCTCGCGCGGCCGCGCGAGGGAGGGACGCTGGTGCGCTTCAAGGTGCCAATCGCCGCGTCTGCGACGTCCGTATGACAAAAAAGATCCATGTTCTGCTCGTGGACGATCACCCGCTGGTGCGCCGCGGTTTTCGCCGGCTGCTCGAGGACGATCCGTCGATTGCCGTCGTCGGCGAAGGCAGTAACGGCGAGGAGGCGATTCGCCTGGTGGGCGAGCTGAAGCCGGACGTGGTGGTGATGGATTCCGCCATGCCGGGCACGAGCGGGCTCGTGGCCACGCGCGCGATTCTTGCGAAGGCCCCCGATGTGAAGATCCTCATGCTCAGCATGCACTCGGAACAGACGCTGGTTCGGCAGGCCATGGACGCCGGCGCGCGCGGCTACGTGCTGAAGAGTGCGCTGGACCTCGATCTGGCGGCGGCGGTCAAGCGCGTCGCTGCGGGCGAGCGAGTGCTGGACGCCGCACTGGAGCACCCCGTTCACTCCGGCGAGAAGAGCCGGCTGACGCCTCGCGAGCTCGAAGTCCTGCAGCTCATTTGCAACGGACTGTCGAACCGCGCGATCGCCGAGAAGCTCCAGTTGAGCGTGAACACCATTGCCGTTCACCGCACCAACATCATGAATGCGCTGAACGTCCACAAGACCGCTGAACTGGTGGTGTATGCGCTCCAGCACGGCCTGGTGAACCCGTTGTGAACCGGCGGGACTTCCTTGCGCGCTGCGGCGCAGGGGTCGCGCTCTCGGCCTGGCCGCTCGGCCTTGCCGCACAGCCGCAGGCGCCGCTCGGGTTTCGCCTCGTCGACGTGACCGCGGCGGCTGGCCTCGACTTCCGGCACAACAATGGCGCGTACGGCGGCAAGCTCCTGCCCGAGACTCTTGGCGCGGGTTGCGCGTTCATCGACTACGACGCCGACGGATGGCAGGACATCCTGCTCGTCAACGGCATGGACTGGCCCGGACGCAAGCGTCAGCGATCGACGTTGAAGCTCTATCGAAACAACCGGAACGGCACCTTCACCGATGTGACGCGCGCGGCGGGGCTCGACGTCGAGATGTACGGCATGGGCGTCGCGGTCGGAGACTTCAACAACGACGGCTTCCCGGATCTGTTCATCACCTGCGTCGGACAGAACCGCCTGTTCCGGAACACCGGAAAGGGCCGGTTCGTGGACGTCACGCGCGCGAGCGGTCTCGGCGGACGCGAAGCGTTCAGCACGTCGGCCATGTGGGTGGACGTCGATCGCGACGGCCTGCTCGATCTGTTCGTCTGCAACTACGTCCGATGGTCGCCGGAGCACGACGTGTTCTGCAGCGTCGACGGCAAGCGGAAGTCGTACTGCACGCCGGAGGCGTACCGCGGGGAGACCTGCTGGCTGTTCCGGAACCGCGGCAACGGCAGCTTCGAGGATGTCACCGCGACGTGCGGCATCTTCGACTCGAGCTCGAAGTCGCTCGGCGTCGCGCTCATCGATCACGATCAGGACGGGTGGCCGGACATCTTCGTCGCCAACGACACCCAGCCGAACAAGCTCTATCGCAACCAGCGCAACGGCACGTTCAAGGACGTGGCGCTCGAGGCGGGGGTGGCGCTCAGCGACGACGGGAAGGCGCGGGCCGGGATGGGTGTCGACAGCGGCGACTTTGCGAACACCGGCCGTCCGGGCCTGGCCATCACGAACTTCGAGGGGGAGATGATTGGCCTCTACCGCCCGCAGGAGGCGGGCCTCTACCGTGACGTCACCATGGCGGCGGGCGTGGGATCCGCTTCGCGCAGCAGACTGGGATTCGGCTGCCTCTTCGCCGACGTCGACCTCGACGGCGCGCTCGATCTGATCGTCGCCAACGGCCATATCGACGATACCGTGCGGAATATCCAGGGGCACGCTGGCTACGCGCAAGCACCGCATCTCTTTCTCAACAGGGGCGGCGGCACGTTCCGTGACGTCGCGACTGACGCGGGAGGCGGCTTTGCGCAGCCCCGGGTGGGACGCGGACTGGCGTGCGGCGATTTCGATGGCGACGGCGACGTGGACCTGCTCATCACCACGAACAACGGTCCGCCGGTCCTCTTTCGCAACGATCAGACGGCCGGTCGCCGCAGTCTGCGGTTCCGGCTTCAAGGTGTGAAATCGAACCGCGACGCGATTGGCGCGACCGTCCGCATTTCGCACGGCGGCACCTCGCAGACGCGCGTCGTGAAAAGCGGATCGAGCTATCTCTCGCAGTCCGAGCTTCCGGTCACCTTTGGCGTCGGCACGCGCGACCGCGTCGATCGCCTGGTCATCGCGTGGCCGAGCGGCCGCACCGAGGAGTTTGCGAACGTCGCCTCGGGGAAAACGTACGTGTGCGTCGAGGGCAAGGGGATCGTGCCGTAAGAGCGGAGGCGGGAGCGATCCCGCCTCCGGCTTCGTGCTTCCGGCTTCCGGCTTCCGGCTTCCAGCTTCCAGCTTTCTGCGCCCGAACCCCGAACCCCGAATCCCGAGCCCCGAGCCCCGAATCCCGAGCCCCGAGTCCCGAATCCCGAGCTCCGAGTCCATCCCGAGCCCCGAGCCCGATCTGTTCGCTATTCGAACCGCTGGCCAGTGGCGGTCGAGCAGCCCGTCCGGTACAGCGTGCCATCAGTCTTGTAGAACGCGTTGGTCCCGGCCGAGGTGATGTGGTCCGCGTCAATGATCCGAACCCTGTGCGTGACGGACTGCGAGCCCGCGAAGAAGCCGGGAGTCGCCGGGAGGGCCGGATTGAAGCCGGGCGTGCCCGGGAGGTTCGCCGGCGTATCGAAGAGGATCAGCGCCGCGAACTTCTGCAGGTAGCTGTGCCGCCGGTCGTGGGTCCAGGTGCCATGTCCGTTGCTGCGCTGACCGGGAGCGAACGCCGTGCCGCCGGCGGTCTCACTGAGCGTGCCATCGTCGTGGAATGTCACGAGCGGGTTGATTGTCGGGCCAGCCGGGGCCCCGGTCGCACACACTCGCAGCGTCACCTGTATGGCCCACACGCCCGTCAGAACCTTCCCGCGGTCGGCATCATTCGATCCGGCCATGGCGTAGCTGCTGGACCCGGCAAGAAGAACGCCTGTGAGGCTGAGCAGCGGGGCGAGGCGTCGTCCGCTCGATAGAATCGATGGTTTCATGATGTTCTCCCGGCTGGCGCCGGCGAACGCCGGAATGACGCTCGCTCCCTGATCCAGCACGCGGCGCATGGTGGCCTCCGGCACACCCCGGTGAACATGGACGGCGCCTGAACAAAGGCTGGAAAATTTTCTGGTACTCCAAGTCGCAGAGACGCCTCGACTTATGGCACTGTACGACCGCTGGTGACGCACGTGCAGATGCCTGGTTCACGCGACAGGTACCGTTTCGGCGACTTCGAGCTCGATGTCGGGGGCCTACGAGCTGCGGCGTAGTGGGCGTCCGGTCAAACTCGGTCGGCAGCCGATGGACCTGCTCATCCTCCTGGTGGAGAGCCGCGGCCATCGAAGCGCGCGAAGTCCTCAGGAGCCTGGAGGCCCCCAACCCGGGTGTCTATGTGCCGCCATATGCCTCCGCGCTCGTGCATGCGGGGCTCGGCGAGCGGGACGCCGCATTCCAATGGCTGGACAGGGCTTCGACGCGCGCGACGTCCACCTCATGTACCTGCCCGTCGACCACAAATGGGACCCGTATCGTGCCGATCCTCGATTCCAGGCGCTTCTCGAGCGCTGCGGATTCACCGTTTCCGCGAGTCCCGTGCCTCCGGCTCGCTGAGCGCCCATTTCACTTGCCTCACGGTGTCAGCGGCCGCTATCCTCTCGCGGCATGAGCGAATCCAGCCTTTCCCGCAGACAGATCCTCCAGGCCGCGGGTGCAGCCGCGCTTGCTGCGACGGGATCCTCCCGCTCTCTGCGCGCCGCCGCCGCACCGAAGTTCTCGCGGATGCCGGGGGAAGGAAAGGACACGCCGCGCATCTGCCTGGGAGGCGTGTCGACCGATGCCGCGGCAATGCGCCGGGTGAAGCAGATCGGCGTCGACAACGTGCTGACCGGTGGGCCGAGAATTCCATGGGAAGAAGCGGATATCCGCGCGCGCATCGAGCAGTACAAGGCCGGGGGCCTGACGCTCTGCAACATGATGATCTCTGGATTCGACGATGTCATCTGGGGCCGGGATCGGGCGGACGAGCAGACCGACAACGTCATCACGTCGATTCGCGCGGCCGGTAAGGCGGGGTTGCCGGTCATCGAATACAACTTCTACGCGCACCGTCTGACCGAAGGATACAAGGAGGAGATCGGGCGAGCCGGCGCCGGTTACACCGCGTACGATTACGAGCTCTCGCGACACCTCCCTCCACGCGACGGCGTGGGTACGCATACGCGGGCCGATCAGTTGAAGCGCGCGGAGAAGTTTCTGAAGGCGATCGTGCCGGAGGCCGAGAAGGCGAACGTGCGCCTGGCCCTTCACCCGAACGATCCTCCGGTGCCCCTGAGCCGGGGCTCGGAACAGATCATGGCGAGCTTCGATCACTGGAAGGCGTATCTGGATCTCGTCAAGAGCCCTCACAACGGCATGACGTTCGACTGCGGAGTCACGCGCGAGATGGGTGAGGACCCGGTGGAGGTGTGCCGCTACCTTGGCAAGAGGGACTGCATCAACCACGTGCACTTCCGGAACGTGGTCGTGAGGAAGCCGTACGTGGACTACACCGAAGTCTTTCTGGACGACGGACAGGTCGACATGTTCGGCGTCATGCGCGAGCTCGTTCGGCAGCGCTACTCACGAGGACTCTATCCCGAGCATCCGCGCGCAATCGATCCCGACCGTGACTCGGGTCAGATCCGCAATCAGTATCCCGGCGGCGGCGGCTTTGCGGGCGAGATCTACAACGTCGGGTACGCCAGGGCGATGCTGCAGGCGGCCCTGACGGTCTGACCCGAAAATGGGGACACTCACCTTTACGGTAAGTTGTTGATTCGCAAGGCCTGGTTTTGGGCGTCCCATCCCCGTTCGGATGCGTATCGCGCCCGGCCCCGGCCATGCGGCCCCGAAAGGACAAGAACGAACATGAAGCACCCAGCGATCCTGGCGGCAGGCATCTCTATCGGGGCGCTGATGATGCCGGTGCTGTCTCACGCCCAGCTCTTCACGCTGACCAAAGATCAGATGGTCGAGTACACCGCGCAGAGCCCGTTCGAGCGGTTTCCTGACGGCCGTCCCAAGGTCCCCGACGCGCTGATCGAGCGCGCACGCGGCCTCTCGTCCGAGGAGGTCTTCGCGATTCTCCCGCGGGAGGGATTCCGCAATCAGTATGCCGACGGCTTCCGGGTCCTGCACCCGGGCAAGAAACTCGTCGGGCGCGCCTTCACGGTGCAGTTCATGCCGCTGCGGCCCGATCTCGACGGCGTCATCAACGCAAAGGCCAAGGCCGCCGGACTGCCGCGCATGTACAACCAGGTGCCGATGGACATGCTGCAGCCGGGCGACGTGCTCGTCGTCGATCTCTTCGGCCAGAGCGAGGGGGGCACGATCGTCGGGGACAACCTGTTCTACTACATCATGAAGACCACCAAAGGGGGCGGCCTGGTGGTTGACGGCGCGATCCGCGATCTCGAAGGCATCTCCGCCATGGACATGCCCGCCTATTTCCGGACCGCGCATCCCAGCTTCCTGACCAACGTGATCATCTCGGGCATCAACATTCCGGTGCGGATCGGCAACGCAACCGTCATGCCCGGCGACCTCGTCTTCGGGGACGCCGAGGGGGTCTACTTCATTCCTCCCGCGCTGGTGCAGAAGGTCGTCGACAACGCGGACGAGGTGCACATCCACGACGAATGGACGCGCAAGAAGTTCGACGAGGGCACGTACAAGTCGATGGACATCTACGGGTCTCCGCGTGACCCTGCCCTGAAGAAAGAGTACCGAGGACTACCTGAAGAAGCGGCTCGAAGAGATTCGACAGAAGAATCCCAAGTAACCGGAGCGGAGGCGTACATGAAGCGGGCAGGTTACCTGTCGATGGTCGCAGCGGTCCTGAGCTCGGTCTGGCTGATCGCTCAGCCTGCCGGCGACCCCGCCATCGACGGGTTCCGAATGGTCGAAGTCGCGTCCGTGTCCGACGCGATAGAGCAGTTGTACGGCGGACAGCGCAGCTACATGTCGCACGAGATGCGGCCGTTGTCTCCAACGAAGTTCGCAGGACCGGCGGTCACCGTCCTCCTCAAGAAGGAAGAGCACAAGGAAGGCGCCGCCGCGTCACAGGGCATGCTCGACGCGATCGACGGGGCCGCGGCCGGATCGGTCTACGTGATGGTGCTCGAGGGAGAGTCCTCGGCGGACTACGCGGGCATTGGAGGACTGATGGCGACGGCGATGAAGTATCGCGGCTTCGCGGGGGCCGTCATCGACGCCTCCGTCCGCGACACGCCGCAGATCCGGCGGCTCCAGTTCCCGGTGTTCAGCCGCGGCGTGGCTCCGTCAACGACGATCAACCACTACCGCGTCGCCGGCGTGAACGTGCCGGTCACCTGCGCCGGTGTCCGGGTCAATCCCGGCGACATCATCACCGCCGACGAAGACGGCGTTGCCGTCGTCCCGAAGGACAAGGCGGCTGAGGTGCTCAAGAAGTCCCAGGAGCTGGACGACACGGAACATCGTATGCTTCCCTTCATCGAGAAATATCGATCGATCAGGGAAGCGGTGAAGCAGTTCGGACGGATTTGACTCTCTCCAGACCAGCCGCGTCCGTCAGTGCCCGAACCGTTCGGGCACGAAGCGGCGGCGACGGAGGTCCCATGAGACACGAGGATGCCGTGAAGTTCTTTGTCGATCAGCAGGAAGAGTGGGATCGCCGGGACATCGAGGCGCTCAGCCGCCGTCACGCCGAGGATGGCGTCATCGTGAGTCCGATCTTCGGGACGGTGCACGGGCGGGCGGACATTCTGGACTCATACGTGTCGCTCTTCAAGACGTTTCCCGACTGGAAGTACGTCGGCGAGGACATCCTGGTGGACGGGACGCGCGGCGCCCAGGAGTTCACGGTGACGGCGACCCACTCCGGAGCTTTCATGGGGCTGCCGCCGACCGGCCGGAAGTTCGACATCCGCGGCGTCCGGATGTTCCAGATGAAGGACGGGCTCATCGCGCACGAGCGCCGCTTCTACGATTTCACCGGTCTGCTCATTCAGCTGGGGATTCTGCGCGGGAAGCCGGCAAAGCCGGCGTGCTAGAACCCATCTCATAAATGCGCCGGCATTCGGCCGCCGGGGCATCCCGTGGCGCGGCGTTGCTCGTCGGTCGAATACTTCAGTATTCTCGCTCCTCGCGCCTTGCGCGACGGGCGCCCCGACGCCCTCGGTGCTGCGCCGCATTTATGAGATGGATTCTAGCGTCTGCGCTTCCGCGCGAGTGGCGAAGGCCGAGTGTCAGGGTCTCGCCGCCTGAAAGGAGACGACGACGAGCAGCAGCAGAGCGACGATAAAGCTGCCTGCAACGCAGATGACTTGTTCTGCGACACGACCTGGCGCTCTATCGGCAGATCGATAGTTCGCAAGGGCCAGCCGCAGCACCACCCCGGAGAGGGCTGCGCCGAGCATCAGCATCGTTCCGAGCACTACGAGATCCGCGTGCTCGCGTCTGACCCCTTGGGGAATCACCAGCGCGGGCACATGCGACATGACGAAAAACGCGACTCTCTTCATCGGGTACGCAAGAAGCCCGACGAGCAGCACCGCACCCCACAGTGCCGGCAGCGACATCAGCAGCGCCCACAACCCGCTGGTGCAGAGCGACGACACGTAAAGCCCGCCGATCGTGAGCAGAACAATCGGAATCGCGGTGACCGCCAACGCAAATGGCCCATGCGCCTCCGGTGGGGGCCACGCTATTCCTCCCGTCAGGACCAGCGGCAAGCCCAGCGCCAGGATCATCGAAAGGCCGACGACCGCGGCGACTTTCACGCCCCATTGCTTCCAGGTTGCCATCGGCAGGAGCACCTGACACTCGAGGGTGCCCATCTGCCGTTCCTCGGCGCAGGCGAGCGCGCCAATGAGCAGTGCGATCAGTCCGCTGTAGAAGACGGTGACAGAGTTGAAGAAGTCCAGCTCGAGATCCGGGGCAAGATACCTCATCACCACGAGTCCGGCCCAGGTTGCCATATAGAGTCCGCTGATCGTCAGCGCCATCTGCTGCAGGCGAAGTTCCTTCTTCACCAGCAGCCACACTGGATGATGCCTGGTCAGTCCAGGCGACGCTGAGACCGCGCGGGACAATCGTAGCCACCGCGGCAGTCGTATCTCCGTTCCGCGACCCTCGGTCGCTTCCAGACGCATGAACGTCCACCAGCCCATGACGCCGCCAACCGCGCAGACGGCAAGCGCGCCGCCCCACATGGCGGCCATGCTGAAGCGTTCCGCCTCGGCGTGGCTTCCGTACTTCGTCAATGCGACGAGTTCTCCTGCGATAAACAGCAATCCGGGAATCGCCAGGCTGAACACCGTCCCGGCAATCGCGCTGCGGCACAACATCGTCAGGCACGGCGCGAGGAGCAGACCGTAGACCACCGGCAGGACCAACGCGGCGGTCCGCTGGGATGAATGACCGGTTGCTGTCCGCCCCGTCGCGTACGACATGAGGAAGCCGGCGGCGATGAACAGCGTCAGCAGGAGTGCCGCCAGGACGCCCTGCTTCTGCCCGAAGACCCGGCCCCGGCGCACAGGCTGGGAGAGCAGGAGGGTGAGCGTCCGATGGCTGTACTCATGTCCCATGGACAACGCTCCAAGGGCCATCGCGCCCAGGAAGTACACGGGTATGGTGCTCCACTCGCCGCCGGCGAGTGCACAAGCGGCCATCACCGCGAGGCAGGCCAGCCATGGAACCCACAGCGCGCGGAACTCCTTCATCACCGAGCGTGCCGCGGTGGACGTCATGCGATCGCCTCTCTGGGTTCGAGTGTGGCGACGAAGATCTCTTCCAGCGTCAGCGACTCGCTGGTCAGTGTTTCAGGGGACCGTGACTTCAGGCGATTCATCACGTCGGCTGAATTGCCGTTGACGAAGATCTCGACGTCCCGGCCTTCCCGCCGGAGCACATGCGCACCGGCCAGGTCCAGCGGTCCGGGATCGCTGGCGAATCGCGCGTAGATCTTCTGATACCGCTCGCGCGCCGCGTCAGCGTCGAGCGTGAGGATCTCGCGTCCGCGGTCGATGATCGTGAACTCGTCGATCAGCCCTTCGAACTCCGAGATCAGGTGTGTCGAGACGAACACCGTTCGTCGCCCGGGATCCCCGTCCTGATACGCGCCGATCACAGTGCGGATGAACTCGCGCCTGACGATCGGGTCGAGGCCTGACGTGGGTTCGTCCAGCACCAGGAGCTCTGGCTCCGGGCAGATGGCCGTGATGAGCGCGAGCTGCGTGCGCTGCCCCTTCGACAGGTGACTGGTCTTTTGCCGCGCGTCGAGCCGGAACTGATCGAGCAGCGCCCGCTCGGTCTCCTGATTCCAGTGCGCGCGAAACGACGCACAGTAGTCGAGCGTGTCCCGCACGCTCATCCAGGGGTAGAACGCCACGTTGTCCGGCACGTATGCGAGCCGTGACTTCACTGCCACCTCTTCACGCGCGGGATTCATGCCGAACACTCTGACCGTGCCGCTGGTTGGCCGAAGCAGGTTCAGCAGGCACTTGATGGTCGTGGTCTTGCCGGCACCGTTGCGGCCGAAGAAGCCGTAGCAGCGTCCTGGCCGGACCCGCAGGTTCAGCCCGTGCACCGCATCCCTCCGGCCGTAGCGCCGAACAAGACGTTCGATCTCGACGACGGGAGTCTCTGAATTCATAAGGGCCTCGCTCACCTGGTGGTGCGATCGCGCTGGTGCTGGAAGGCGTCGAATCGATCCTCGGCGAGCTTGAGGAACTCGGCCCTCCCCACCTGCAGGTGATGGGCCTGGACCACTGCCTCGTCCACGCGTTCGGTGAGGAGCTCGATGCGGATCGCTTTCCGGAATGGGGAGTGGTTCGCCCGGACGAAGCAGCCTTTGCCGGCGAACGTCTCGATGACGCCCTGGTTCTCGAGCTCTGCGTACGCCTTCGCCACCGTGTTGCGGTTGACGCGGAGCTCCTCGGCCAGCGGACGGATGGACGGCAGCGGCTCGCCGGGCCGGATCACGCCGGAGGCCGCCGCGGCCTTCACCTGGTCCACGACCTGGAGGTAGACCGGCTTACCCGATTTGAAATTCAGCTGGAGACGGATCATCACGGTCGGATTCGGGATTCGGGGCTCGGGATTCGGGGCGCGGGATTCGGGACTCGGGACTCGGGACCCGACTCGGGAGTCGCGATCCGTCGTGCGGGTCTCGCGGGTGATCCGCTGCAACCGAGGCAAGGCGCACTATAGTTACTGTCATAAGACAGTAGGACAGATCGCGCGAGATGTCAAGTCGCTGTCAATCCGCGATCGGTCGGCCCGTGTCCGGTTGACCCGTGTCCGGCCTGTCGGCCGCGGGGACACCCGCGCGGCGGAGCGCGGCCGGCAGAAACTCATCGAGCTCCTGATCCGAGTAGCCCCCCAGCTGGGCGCCGGACAGGGCCTTCTGGGCAATCGCGTAGGTGTGCTGATCTGCCGGCGGGCTCTGAGCGAACAGTGCGCCGAACTCGTGGAGCAGCGCATCGCGACGGGCGGTGATGGCGGCGACATCGAGCAGCTCGTCGTGGATTTCTGTGAGGAGCGCGCGGTACTGCTCGCAGATGACCCACAGGCGGGCGGCGTGTGCGCGATGTCCGTAGAGCCGCGGGGCCGGGTCGAACGCGATGTGGACCGTCAGCATCGCGAACGCGATCGCGATCATCACGGCGGCGACCGTCTGGAACGTGCCTCCATATCGGACGGCCAGCAGCGCCGCAGCAGCCGCGAGCCCAACGAGTGCGAGCGTGATGACTTTCGAATACCAGTCCCACTGCGCCAGCCGGAGCGCCGCCGCGGTGTGCCCCCGGTACGCTCCGACAACGCTGCCAAAACTCAGACGGATATGATCGACGAGGCTGAGTTGGAACATGTGCGCATTCTCCTGACGGAAGTCAGCCGGTGACGCGTGCAAGGACTGCGCCCGCGCAACTGACAGGCCAGTGGCCTGTCCCCCCGCCAATCGCGTATGGTCTGGCGTCCGGATAGCGACTCGCCGAGTAATAAGTCGAGTTCGGGATTCGAGTCCCGACCGAATCCCAAGTCCCGAATCCCGAGTCGAGTCCCGAAACTTGAGTCGAGCCCCGAGGGGTTGCTCGACACCGCTCAGCGCCAGCGGAACAGCCGGAGCGCCAGCGCAAACGGAATGATGGTCCACGCCGCGAGGACGAGCAATTGCCGCTGCACCGCGAACAGCGTCGCACCCTCGAGCACGACGGCCCTGAGCGCATCCACGAGCGCGGTAAGCGGTAGCGCCTGGATCGCCGGCTGCACCGCCTTGGGAAAGTTGGAGGACGAGAAGAACACGCCGCTCAGGAGCCACATGGGCAGCATCGCGAAGTTCATCAGGCCGGACACGGCCTCGAACGTCCGCGCCCGGGTCGCCAGCAGGAGGCCGAACGCGCCGAACGCCAGGGATCCCAGCAGCGTCACCGCGGTGATCGCACCCACGCTCCCGTTCACCGGCATCCCGAACGCCAGGACCCCGAAGCCAAGCGGCACGGCCACCTCCGGCGCGAGGAACAGCAGCCGCGCCAGCAACTGGGCCAGGAGAAACTCGCTCTTGCGCATGGGGCTGGCCACCATCCGCTTCAGCAGCTTGCGCGTTCTCGCCATCACGATCGAGAACGCCGACGCCCCACATGCCGTTGCTCATGATGCCCATCGCGACGAGCCCGGGAATCAGCCAGTCCACGTACCGCGAGCCCGGTACCTCCACGCTTTCTTCACGTGCCACCCACGGATCCACCCGGCCGCCCGCGCGCTTCAACGCATCGTCCACGACGAGCCGCGCCGTGCGGCTCTCGCTGCGGGCGGCGTCGAACCGGTACGTTGGCGGGGAGGTCGGTTCGACGATGACGTGAACCTGCCCCTCGCGAAGCGCCCGCTGTTCGCCTCCTGCGGGGATGTCCGTGAGCGTGATGCCGGGCGCCTTCGAGAGCGCCTGCCGCAGCGTCGCGGATCCCTCTCCCTGACCGACGCCCACGGGGACAGGCTGTGCACCCCTGGACGGGAACGCCATCGCCATCACGAGCGACATGACGATCGGGAAGACAAAGGTCCAGAAGAGCGCCTCCGGCTCACGGATGAACTCGCGAACCCGCGTGAGCGTCAGCTCCACGATGGGATGATGGGCGCCGCCGCGGTCCACGCTATTCATCGCGCAGGTGCCGCCCCGTCAGAGACATGAAGACGTCCTCGAGCGTGCCCTGCTGGACGACCGTTCTGGGCGCGGCGAGCGACGTGATGAGCTCCTGAGGCGTGCCGAGGGCAATCAATTTGCCGTGATCGACCACGCCGACGCGGTCGCAGAGAATCTGCGCTTCATCCATGTAGTGGGTCGTGAGAAGAATGGTTCCCCCGCCGGCCCGAAAGCGCTCGAGCACATCCCAGAGCTGCCGTCGTGACTGGGGATCCAGGCCTGTCGTCGGTTCGTCCAGAAAGAGCAGATCCGGGTTGCCGGCCAGCGCACATGCGAGAGACAGCCGCTGCTTCTGTCCACCTGACAGCGTCCCCACGCGGCTGGCGCGCTTGCCGTCGAGCGCGACGATCTCGAGCAGCTCACGCACGGGACGTCCGCTGCCGATAGAACGACCTGAACAGGCGCAGCATCTCCTCGACGGTGAGCTTCTCACTGAGCTGCGTCTCCTGCAGGTGGATGCCCAGACGCTCCCGCAGCTCGCGCTCGCTGGTCTTCCATGCGAGGCCCAGAATTTCCACGTGCCCCGAGTCCGGCGCGAGCAGACCCTCGAGGATCTCGATCGTGGTGGTCTTCCCGGCCCCGTTCGGACCGAGCAGCCCGAAGCACTCGCCACGCCGGACATGGAGCGACAGTCCGTCCACCGCCACCACGTCGCCGTATCGCTTTTCGAGGGCGTCACACTTCACCGCAAGGTCATGCACCTGTCTAGCCTATCGGGTCAGCGGACGGAGCTCAAACGGGGGCAGTGTGCCGGGGTGCAAACGGATGACACGAAAAGCCACCACGGAGCCACGGGGACACGGAGACGACACGGAGAGAACCATCTGGTTAGAGGCAGTGAGACAGCTGGCTATCTGAATGCCGACCGGTGTCTCGTTCACAACCTGCGACTTTGCCTGCGGCTAGCCAGCAAGTTGTCTCCGTGCGTCTCCGTGTCTTCGTGCCTCCGTGTTGGAATTTCTCCGTGGCCTCCGTCTTCGATTACTTGCGCGTCTCGTTCCAGTAGATCTTGACGTTGTGCGTGGCGCGGCCGGACGCGACGATGTCGGGCTGCTTGTCGCCGTTGAGATCGGCGATGGTCAGATCCTCCGTCGCCATGCCCGCGTCGTCCACCATGGTCTTCGAGCGAAGGGCCCCTTCCTTGTCCACCGCGTAGACGGCGACGCCGGGTTTCGCGTCACGCCAGCCCACGGCCAGTTCGTCGCTGCCGTCGCCATCGAAGTCGGCCCATCCCAGCGCGTGCCCGCCGGTCAGCGCCGATTCGATGACGGTGCGCGACCACGTGCCGGGCTTCTCCGCGTAGATGACGACCGACGCGCCATGCCACGGTTCGACGGTCGCCAGCATCCGTCGTCCCGCGACACGCCCGAGTTTGATCTCCCCGGGTGATCCCTCGCCAATGAGGGTTCGCGTCCAGACGCCCTTGGCGTTCCGGTCGAGAACGTGCACGCCTTCACGGCTGGCGGTCAGAATCTCGTCCTGCGGGTCGTCGTCCATGTTCGCCGGGAGGAAGTTGTGGACGATGTGCAGCGTGTCGTCGGCCACCTCCATCGGCCACTGATCCTTGGCAGGACTGGCGGGCGGACGGAAGATCAGGATCCGCGCGCCCTGGCCCTGCCAGTCCGGGCCCTTGGTTCCGCGCCCGTGCAGCGGCACGACAACGAGATCTCTGGACCCATCGCCATCGACGTCGGCCCAGCGCATCCGGTGGAGGGTTGGCTCCTCTGAGATGGGGTGCAGCTCCCATGCGGCGTCCACACCTGGTGCGGCGCGGCCAACCCACTGCAGCGTGCCGCCGCTCGCCGTGTTCGTCGGCTGCCAGCCGGCACCAAGCGCGACGTCGAGCCGCTTGTCGCGATCGATGTCGTTGAGCGCGAGCGTTACGTTGTCGCGTGCCGTGACACCGGTGAGGATCACGCGCTTCTGCCAGGAGGGCGCTTCGAACCAGACGAGATCGGTGGCGTTGATCGCGACGACGTCCGTTCGGCTGTCGCCGTTGACGTCCCCGGTCGTCACCGCGTAACCAATCCCGAAGTCCGTCGCAATCTGCTCCGCCCGGAAGGCGAGCGCCGTCGCGGGTTTCGGACCCTGGACGTGAACGACGGCAACGGAGCCGATCCCGATTGCCAGAAGGCATGCCATGCCGGCAAAGAGTGTGAGGCTTCTCATGGTGCGCATTCTAATGCAGCTGACAGCTGACAGCTGAGAGCTACCTCGTGCCCCACTTGTAGGCCGTGCGGGCGTTCCCGGCGAAATAACGGCGGGTGGCCGTGTCGCCGCGGGCCTTGAAGTAGGCCGAGACAATCCGGTGCACGGTGGCGAACGGCGCGAACAGTTCGCTCACCGGCCAGTTGCTGCCGTAGATCAGCCGTTCTTCGCCAAACCGGTCCCAGACGGCATCGAGAACGGGACGATAGAACTCGACGTCCGACGGCGCGCTCCCCCGGCGTCCGGTGCCTTCCACGAGGCCGGACACCTTGCAGAAGACGTTGGGTTGCGCGGATGCCGCATCCATGCCGCGCAGCCAGTCGCCGGGCGGAGCCTTGCCGTCGATCGCCACGTTGGCGACGTGATCGATGACCATCCGGAGCCGTGGCACAGCCTTCGCCACCGCCGCCACCGCGGTCAGGGATGAGACGTTGCCGTTCACATCGAGCGACAGATCGCGCCCGGCGAGAGTCTCGAGATCGCGCAATCGCCCCTGATCCGTGAGCCCGGCGACATCGCCGCCGCTCACGCGAATGCCGCGGAACAGCGGATTGCGCGCAAAGCGGGCGATACTCGCTGCGAACGCGGGATCACCGGGCGTCAGCCTCCCGACGAACCCGGTGATCAGGGGTTCGTCCCGCGCAATGTCGAGGATCCACTGGTTGTCCTCGAGCCACGCGCTTGCCTCGACCACCACCGTGCCGGTAACGCCGTGGGATGCCGCCACGACCTTGTAGTCCCGCGGGTAGACGGGCCGGTACAGCGTCGTGTCAAATTTCCCGGGCCAGGGAACCCCCTGCGGCCGCGAGGGATCGTAGAAATGCGTGTGGCAGTCGATGATGTCGAAGGCCTGTTGCTGCGCAGCCTTCGATGGCGTAGCCAGCGCGGCCGCGATCGCGGCCGACGCGCCAACGAATTCCCGCCGGGTAATGACGTGCGCAGTCACTGATACCTCGTGCCTCACAGAATCAGCATGCCGAACGCAAGGCAGATGAGCGCGTTGCCTGTCGCCATGAAGAAGTCATCCGTTCCACGCGGCGAAAACAGTTCCAGCACTGTGTTCGAGATCGAGATGACGACGGCCAGCCCGATCCAGGGCGCCGGCAGATCGTTCGCGATCACGACCAAGAGGCAGAGGGCGAGACAGCCCGCAAAGCCCGCTACCGTGCCGCCCACGGACTTCCTGTTGACGTCCCCGATACCCCACACCCGGAGGGTTTGTTTTCCGAAGAGCGCTCCGCCGATTTCCGCAAGCGCGTCGCACGCGATGTACGAGCCCCAGATGAGCGCGAAGACGATGGCGAACTGGTCCGGCGGGTACACGGTCGCCAGTTTGGCTCCGAGAGGGACCATGACGAACTTGAACGCGGTCCAGAGCGTGGTGATCAGTAGGTTGTTGGCCCGCGCGAGCACGCCGTCCATGATGCGCGACTGCGCGCCGTAGAAGGCGGCCGCGACAGAGCCGTTCAGATAGTAGAAGCCGAGAAACACCCAGCTCGTGACAACGGCGTCGAACAGATTGTCCTGGAGAAAGAGCGTGGCAAACGCCGGCGTCGGCTCCGTCACGACACGCCTGTAGAGGAAATAGAAACCCGCCATCGCGAGGATGATGAATCGCCCGCGGCGTCCGATCATGTCGGCGATGCGGATGCGGCGCTCGGAATAGCGCGACAGGATCTCGGCCACGTCGTACGGCGCGTCCATCCGTGACGAGAACGCCTGGCGCCGTTCCTCCTGCGACATGCCCACGAACGACTTCAAGATTTTGTTCTTGATCGCGTACCAGATGTATCCCCAGATCACGTAGAAGAAGAGGAGGCCGAAGAGGAGACTGCCGACGGCCGTGCCGTCGATGCCGTACTGACGGAAGATCAACGCATCCCGCTGCGTGACCATCATGTATCCCCAGAAGAGCGTCAGCGCGGTGTTGAACGCCAGCGCCCCTCTGAAGATCCGATCGGCCGTCCGGCGGCGGCCGGCGAGTAACCTGGCGTCATACACCGCGACGGTCGCGGGGTCAATGGTCATGGGGGCTTCAGGGGCGTATCACCGTGCCGTCCTTGCGCCGCGTGGTGCCCCATGAGTAATCGAAATTGGGCGGACCGGGCGGGAAGGGGAATTTCGCGGCGAGCTTCTCGTCGATCTCAATCCCGAGGCCAGGCTTTTCCTGCGCCAGCATGTAGCCGTTCTTGACCTCAGGGCACCCGACGAAAACCTCCTTCGTTTCATTCGGGAAGCTCCCTCCCTCGTGCACGCCGAAGTTGTAGCTCGCGAGCTCCAGCGCGAGCTGTGCCGAGTGGGCGAGCGGCGATGCGTCCCCCGGACCATGCCACGCCGTGCGCACCCCGAAGAATTCGCTGAGCGCCCCGACCTTCCGGGCGGGGCTGAGCCCGCCGATCTGAGAGATGTGGATGCGGATGAAATCAATCAGCCGTTCCTTGATGAGAGGCAGGTATTCGTGCTGTGTGTTGAACAGCTCGCCCATGGCCAGCGGGATGCTCGACTGCTGGCGCAGCAGGCGGAAATGATCGTTTTCCTCCGGCGGAAACGGATCCTCCAGGAAGAACAGCCGGTACTGCTCGAGCGCCTTGCAGAGATTGATGCCCTCGTTCAGCGTGACCCGCTCGTGCACGTCGTGCAGGAGCTCGACCTCGTCACCCAGCTTGGTTCGCAGGTGCTCGAAGAACTTCGGCAGCATCCGGACGTACGGTCCCGACTCCCAGATGGCCCTGGGATTGGTTGGCCCGACAGCTTCGTCCGTCGGGGCGGCGGCCGGGGGGCGTCCGCCTCCGGCGCCGTATCCGGCGTACCCCGGGGTTGATACCTGCACCCGCACGTGCCGGAATCCCTGCTCCATGGCCTTGCGCGCATTGTCTTCCACTTCGGTGAAGCTGCTGCCGCTCGCGTGGAAGTAGCAGTCCGCCCCCTGGCGCACCTTGCCCCCGAGTAACTGGTAAAGGGGCATCCCCGCGCGCTTTCCCTTGATATCCCACAACGCGATATCGACGCCGCTCATCGCATTGAAGAGCACCGGACCGTTGCGCCAGGTACCGAGCTCATGTAGCAGGACTGCCAGATGTCCTCGATTTCGTCCACGTTGCGGCCGACGAGAAACGGCTTCAGATACTGTTCGACCGCGGTCTGGACGACGAGCGCGCGCTGCGTGAACGTCGCGCAGCCCCATCCCACGAGACCCGGCTCGGTCGTCTCGACCTTCACGACGACGAGACGGATGCGGTTGGGCGCCGTCAGGATGGTCGAGATGTTGCGGATCTTGACGGGAGCCGTGCCCTTCACCGCTTGTGCGGCGGCCGCGCTGGGCGCGGGCGCGACAGCCTGCGCGAGCGATCGGCCGGACGCGAGCAGCGATGCGCCGCCGGCGATCGAGAGCGAACGAAGGACATCACGACGCTTCATAGTGTTCTCCCTGTGTCTCGAACGTGAGGTTTACCGTGACGCGAAGGCTCCCGAAATGTCAGCCAGGCCGACCTTGAGCGTCGCCCGCGCGATGCGATCCAGGTCGTCGTCAGATCCGCTGAGGTGCACGGTGCGATGAACGTGCGTGTACCGTTCTCCGGGCGCGAGCTCGAGCGCCGGAGAGGACGTTTCGATCTCATAAAAGGGGCCGAGCGGCGGCTTCCCCGGCGCGGCCGGACCGTCGTTGTAGCTGTTGATGACATCGCCTGTGTACGGTTCCCGCTGAATCTCCCACATCGAGTTGACGTACCGGGACGCCCCCGCCGGCAGCGTGTACTGGACGAGGGTCAGGACGTGCGCGGCGGCATCATAACTGCCCGCGATGTCGAAGGCCCGGCGCGGCGGAAGCCCGATCTTGCTGCGGTACTGACCGTCCCCCTTGAAGAAGATGGACGAGCCTTTGATCACCAGTCGATCAGGAGGCACGGCGCCGAAATACTTGTCGTTCACGACGGGACCCATGGTCCGCTCCGGGCCCGGCGCAAACGGAATCGTGATGGTGGTCTGTGGTGACGGTGTGAACTGGCCGAGGATCCAGATCGACACGAGCCCGGAGTCCGGCCGCCAGGGCGCCTGGCCGGCGTTCGTGACGATATTCTCCGACTCGAACGCGACCATCCGCACGCCGCCAGGCGAGGTGCCGAGCATGGCCGCGACCTCGCCGCTCTTCAGCAGGCGAACGGTTCGAACGACATCCAGGTCGATCGCCGTGCGTGCGTAGTTCACGAGCGACATGCGCTTGCGGAAGCTCACCGAGATCGGCGACTGGCTCGTCACGTCCCACGCGCCCCAGTCGAACGGCTCGGGCGTCTGCCAGTGGTCCAGATCGAACGGGTCCCCCGGTTTGAAGTACAGCGCGTACTGTCCCCCCTCCGGGCCGAGCCAGAAGCGATCTTCGCCGCCGAAGACGTTCATGTGTGGCTGCTTCTGGCCCGCTTGCACGGCGGCGCGACCGATCCAGCCGAAGCTCGGCGCGCCGGGTCCTCCGGTCGTGCTCGTCATCACGCGTCCCTGGTAGGCCGGCGCCACGGCGACGCGCGCGGGACCTCCAGGATCGGCGAGGACGACGATCTTCGAGTGCTGTTGCAGGAAGTTCAGATCAGCGGTGAAGCGGTCCATGTGGTCGCTCGTGCTCCCCGGGTTCGAGCCGCGGCAGGCGGCGACGGCGAGCCACGCGCCCGCCAGTCCGACCGCCACCGTCATCCTCGAACGACTGTCCCGCACCATTTTTTCAGCCCTGTAGAATCAACAACTTACGCTAAAGGTGAGTGTCCCCATTTCAGGGTTTCTTGAGCCCGGGCTCGTTGAAGGAGCGCTCGACGGTGTCTTTCACGTCCACGGACACACCGTGATCCCGCCAGAGCCATCGCATCATGTCCGGCAGGATCGCCCCGCCCTGTTTCTGTCCGTGGCGGCCGATGCCCCACGTGTAATTCACGTCGTAGCCCTTCTCGGTCAAGGCCTGCATGAGCCGCACGTTCTGATAGAACCAGTCGCGGCGCTGGTCGTAGTTCCCCTCGCGCCCGACGCCACGGTTGTCGTTGCGTCCGTCCTGCAAAAAGATCCGAATCGGCTTCTTCGGCGTGGTCCGCACGAGCTCGGTGTAGGCGTCGCCGCCGCGAATGTTCGTGAAGCTGCCGACGATGCTCAGGACCTTGCGGAAGTGCTCGGGACGCTGCCATGCGACGGTGAATCCCGCGATCGCGCCGGAGCTGGCCCCGCCGATGCCATGGCGATCCGGATCCTTCGAGATGTTGTAGTCCTTGTAGAGCACGGGCAGGAGCTCATCGACAATCACCCGCGCATACTTGTCGTCGAGCGTGTTGTATTCCGTCGGGCGGTTGGTGGTGCGATCGCCCCACTCCTGCGGTGTCGGCTCCGGCTGTTCCGGCGTGCGCCCCGGATTGATGAAGACACCGATCATGACCGGAATCTCGCGCCGGTAGATCAGGTTGTCCATGACGTTGGGCGCGCGGGCGTCCCCTTCCATGTTCTTGAAGGCCTGGCCGTCATTGAAAATCATGAGGCTGGCCGGCACGGCCGCGTCGTACTGGGCGGGAACATAGATCCAGTAGGTGTGCTGCGTGCCGGGGTAGGCCTGGCTTGGGAGGGTGAAGGGTCCGCGAACCTCTCCCTTCGGGACACCGTCACGGGGCAGCGAATCAGGACCCAGCTGGTAGTGCGCGTCCGCGTTCGGTGTCTGCGGTGCCGGCGCGGGCGCCTGGGCCGGAGCTTGCTGGAAGGCGCTCATCCTCATCCACGGCGCGACGAGACCCAGGGCCAGAACGGCAACGACGGTACGCTTCATTCATCCTCCGAAGACGCGATGTGATGTCCGTCCGGGGCAGGGGCCCTTGTCGCCACGGGTAGTGTTATGAGGTCCGGACCGTTCGTGACGGCGGTAGCTTTTTATCACCGATCCGCATCACTGAACGGACTTTCTCGCGCTGCCCCGCGCGCGCCACGGCGTGTGCCTTCCAGAAGGCATCCACCACGCGTTCGGCCAGGCGGGGAGGGGGCTCGGACCGGATTCTGCTGAGCATGTGCCTGTACATCATCGGCCCGAGCAGCAGCACCATCGCCAGGCTGATGTCGAGCTCTGCGGAGAGGCGCCCTTCGGACACCGCGCGTTCGAGCACTGGGATCCTGAAACACGATGCCGAAGCGGCGCCGCACCTCGTGCTGGCTCGTCGCCGGGTCGATCCCGTCGAGCGTCATGCTCCCGCTCGTCGGCTTCAGCAGCGTCGTCAGCATCTGGATCGCAGTCGTCTTGCCGGCGCCGTTGGGCCCGAGGAACGCGAAGATCTCGCCGCGATGCACGTCGAACGAGATACCGTCGACCGCTTTGACTGTGCCGAACGTCTTCACGAGGTTGCGAACCTGGATCATGAGCAGTTCTCCGAAAATGGGGACACTCACCTTTACGGTAAGTTGTTGAACTGTAAGGCGCTGATTTGGGCGTTCAGCCGCAGACGACTTTGCCGGGGTTCATGCGATCGTCGGGGTCGAGCGCCCGCTTGATGTCGCGCATGACGGCGACCCCCTCACCATGCTCGGCGACGAGCGACTTCATCTTGCCGTAGCCGACGCCGTGTTCCCCGGTGCAGGTCCCTCCCATGGCGAGCGCGCGGGCGACCATCCGCGCGTTGAGGCGGCGCGCTTCCTCGAGCTCTGTGGCGCTGGCGGGATCGAGCAGATACACCAGGTGGAAGTTGCCGTCCCCCGCGTGGCCGACGATGCAGACAGGGAAGGGGGCGTTCTCGTGATCCTGCTTCGTCTCGGTGATGCAGTCGGCGAGCCGTGAGATGGGGACGCACACGTCGCCGGCCCAGGAACGGCAGCCCGGCCTGAGCGCCAGCGCGGCGTAGTGGGCGTTGTGCCGCGCCTGCCAGAGACGCTCGCGATCCTCCGGCTGCGTCGCCCACTCGAAGCCCCGTCCCCCCCGCTCCGCCGCAAGCGCCTGGACGGTTTCGGCCTGCTCGGTCACGTGCCGCCGGGTGTCGCCGTGGAACTCGAACAGCAGCGTCGACGCGACCGGGTAGTTCATCTTCGAATACCGGTTGAGGGCATCCATGTGCAGGTCGTCCAGCAGCTCGATCCGGGCGACGGGTACGCCGAGTTGAATCGTGGCGATCACGGTATCGACTGCGCCACGCAGCGAGTCGAACGAGCAGAGAGCGGCCGAGACCGCTTCAGGCAGCGGGTGCAGCCGCAGCGTGACCTCGGTGATCACGCCAAGCGTCCCCTCGGAGCCGACAAAGAGGCGCGTGAGGTCGTACCCGGCGGCAGACTTGCGCGCACGCGTCCCCGTTGAGATCACACGACCGTCGGCGAGCACGACCTTCAATCCGAGGACGTTCTCCCGCATCGTCCCGTAGCGGACGGCGGTCGTCCCTGACGCGCGTGTCGCCGCCATCCCTCCAATCGTGGCGTCCGCTCCCGGATCGACGGGGAACATCAAGCCGGTGTTGCGGAGGGCCTTCGCGAGCTGCAGGCGCGTGACCCCGGCCTCCACCGTCACGTCGAGGTCCTCGGCGCCAATCCGGAGGACGCGGTTCATCTCGCGCAGGTCGATGGTGATGCCGCCCGAGAGCGCGTGCACGTGCCCTTCGAGCGAGGTGCCGGCGCCGAATGGAACGACAGGCAGCTGGTATCGTGCGCTGATCCCGACGATCTCGACGACTTCGGCCGTGGTCGCCGGGAAGCAGACGACATCGGGGGCCGCCGGCGGATGGTACGACTCGCCGTGGCTGTGGTGATCGCGAACGGCATCGGCGTCGCTGCACCGCGAACCGAGGAGCGCCTTGAGCTCGCCTGTGGCGGCGGCGATTGCCGAAGCGCTGCGGGTGAGGGTCATCGCGGAACCGCCGGGGCGCTAGGACTCAATCTTGATCAGCTCGACGTCAAAGACGAGCATGCCCTTGGGGGCGCCGGGCTGGCCACGGTACGCGAGCGTCTCCGGAATCCACAGGCGCCGCGTTTCGCCTTCGACCATCAGCTGCACGCCCTCCGTCCAGCCGGGAATCACCTGGTTCAAGCCGAACGCGATCGTCTCGTTCCGCTGGACGGAGCTGTCGAACATCTTTCCGTCCGTCGTCCACCCCGTGTAGTGCACCCGGACACGAGAGGTGGCCGAAGGGTGCCGCGTCCCGGTCCCCGGCTTCTGAACCTTCGAGGCAAGTCCGGTGGCAGTCGTGACGGCGTCCGCAGGCGGTGCGGCGACGTCAGCAGGCGCTGGAATCATCTCTCCTCCCAAATACATGCTATGTGCTACGTCCTACGTGCTACCCAAACGTGCGACGTGCAATGTGCTACGTGCTACCACGTGCCACGTGCTAAGTTCCACGTGCAAAACGTGCTTCACATATTATGTGCTTTCGCCTGAACGTAGCACATAGCCCGTTGCACATAGCACTCAGCACGTAGCACGTAGCACGTAGCACGTAGCACTCAGCACTTCGCAAGTAAGAGGATCACCCGATGAGACATCTTTTGGCTGCCGCCGCTCTCTCGATGCTTCCGCTCGCGGTGCTCCTGTCCGCGCAGGCGGCCCCGCCACCGATGAAGCTCGCGATCGCCGGTCTCGTCCACGGCCACGTGTCCGGATTCCTGCGGGCTGCCGAGGGGCGGACGGACATTCAGATTGTCGGAGTCTTCGATCCCGACAAGTCTCTGCACCAGGCATACGCCGAGAAATTCAAGCTGGACCCGTCGGTGTTTTTCACGGATCTCGGCGCGATGCTCGACAAGACCAGACCGGAGGCTGTCGCCTCGTTCACGAACACGTACGATCATCCCGGCGTGGTGGAAGCCGCCGCCACCCGGCGCATCGACGTGATGATGGAGAAGCCGCTCGCGGTCAGCATGGAGCATGCCCGCCGGATCGAGCGCGCGGCGGCGGCCGGACAGATTGACGTCCTGGTCAACTACGAAACCACGTGGTACCCAAGCCATGGAGCAATGTGGAAGCTGTTCAAGGAGCAGCGGGCCGGAGGCCAGATCCGCAAGATGGTCGCCATGGACGGACACCGCGGTCCCAAGGAGATCAATGTCCAGCCGGAGTTTCTCGCATGGCTGTCGGACCCGAAGCTGAATGGCGGGGGCGCGCTGTTCGATTTCGGCTGCTACGGCGCGAACCTGATGACGTGGATGATGGACAACGAGCGTCCCCTCTCCGTCGTGGCGATGACGCAGCAGTTCAAACCCGAGATCTATGCGAAGGTCGACGACGAGGCGACGATTCTCGTCGAATACGCCAAAGCGCAGGGCATCATCCAGGGCTCGTGGAACTGGGGCTTCGACCGTAAGGACTTCGAGGTCTATGGTGAGCGCGCGCTCGCAATCGGCAGCCGGACCGCCCTTCGCGTCCGCACCGGCATTGGCAACAGCGCCGAGCCCGAGCACGCCGTCACACCAGAGGCTCTCCCCGCCGGGGAACAGGACTCCATCTCTCACCTGGTGGCTGTCGTCCGCGGCACGCGCAAGCCGAACGGCCTGTCATCGCTGCAGAACAACATGATCGTCACCGAAATCCTCGAGGCCGCGCGCGAGTCGGCGCGCACCAACGCAAGAGTGGTGCTCGCGGCGGGCAAGAAGTGACAGAAGCTTTCAGCTGTCAGACCTCAGCTCTCAGTGAAAGCACGTAGCTGACAGCTGATAGCTGTCAGCTCCCGTCAATATGTTGCGCGGCCGCCGCTGATGTCGAAGACGGCCCCGGTGGAGAACGAGCAGTCCTCGGACGCGAGCCAGCAGATGAGCGCGGCGATCTCCTCGACCTCGACGAACCGGCCCATCGGGATGCGCGAGAGCATGTAGTCGATGTGCTCCTGTGTCAGCTGCGCGAAGATCTCGGTGTTCGCCGCGGCCGGGGTGATGCAGTTCGCCAGGATGTTCCTGGTCGCGAGCTCCTTGCCGAGTGACTTGGTGAAGGCGATCAGGCCGGCCTTCGACGCACTGTAGTGTGACGATTTGGGGTTGCCTTCCTTGCCGGCAATCGATGCGATGTTGACGATGCGGCCGTAGCCGCCGGCGAGCATGTGGGGGATGACCGCCCGGCAGGCGAGGAAGCAGCCTGTCAGGTTCACCTCGATGACACGGCGCCACAGCTCAGGGTCGAGCTCCCAGGCCAGACCGTTGCCACCCGCGATCCCCGCGTTGTTCACGAGAATGTCGATCCGGCCGTAAGCCGCAGCCGTCCGGGCCGCGGCCGCCTCGACTGACGCCTGGTCCGTGAGCTCCACGCGCTCCGCCGACACGGTGCCGAGCGACGACAGCTCCTGCCTGGCGGATTCCGCCTTCCCACCGTCGACATCCCACAGCGACACCACGGCGCCGGACTGCAGCGCGCGCCGTGCGGCTGCGTAGCCGATGCCCCGTGCCGCCCCGGTGATGACCGCGACGCGCTGTCTCAGATCGAGTTGATTCATGAGGAAAGATGAGGCCTGGCGCGGATCCGATCGGGCCGGCTCCGCACGAATATGGCGATGATGGCCGATGCCACGATTCCGGTGATGAGCGTTCCGAGGAAGCCGGCCATCGCCTGTCCCATCGGCGTCCGCGCGGCGGCGCCGGCCTGGATGGTCGTCTCGATCTCGGCGCCGCTCATGCCCTGGCGCTGCAGCGTGGCGCGTGTCGCCTGCTCGATCTCGGTGAAGGAGTTCGGAAATACGACCATCGTGAACACGAGCGACGAGGCCACGATGACGACGCCGGCGACGATCGCCATCATCGTCCCCGCGAGGATCTGGCCTGTGTACGCGCGACCCTGCGCCGCCGTCCGCCGAAGCCCCCACACCAGGCCGCCGATCTCGAGCAGCATCACGACGGGGATATAGAGAGACTGCGCCAGCGCCGGATCCTTGTACCAGCCGGTGAACCCCATGACGAACGTGAACGCCGAGCAAAGCAAGCCGATCAGCACACCCGCCGAGATAATGGGATTCATGCGACGCTCCTCGGGCGAGATTATGCCACTCCGGAAGGGATTCGGGGCTCGGGACTCGCCCGCCTCCGCTCGCGGCGCCATTCAACGCGAGCTATGGCGCGGCCGCGCCGTAGCCGCTTCGCGGCGTAGGCGGGGGATTCGGGATTCGTCGCACTCCGCTGAGCCGGCCACGACGGTCCAGAGTGCGCCTCCCGCTTCACGGCGTGGCAAAACGGGCCCTCCGCCGATTGTCTTACGATCCGGCGTCGCCTGGAGTTTGCCGCACGCCGGTGAGCCGACTGTTCATCGGCGGGGGTGTGCCGATCGCCTATCGCGTATCCTCGGCGCCGCCGCTGTGAGCGGCTCCGGACCCGTTTTGGTGCTGTCGCGTGTCACGCCGTTCAGAGGTCGGCACAGTCTGAACCGCCGTGGCCGGCAGCATCGTTGTGCTCCAGCCGCCGCCCGACCCCACGCTTTGGCCGCGAAGGGCTACGGCCTGGCGCGCTATAGCTCGCACCCGATGCGCCGCGAGCGCATCCCGAATCCCGAATCCCGAGTCTGACCGACTGGCGCGCCGGGTACAATGGACGATGCCTCGATCCGTGGCCACGCTGCTGCTCGTGTTCGTGCTCAGCGCGCCGGCCGCGGCCCAGGAGCTGCCCCCCATCGCCCCCGTGCCGCCGCTCCTGCCTCCATTTTCCGAATGGCTGGCGACGCTTCGTGCGGAGGCCGAGACCCGCGGCATCCGCCCGGAGATTCTCGATCAGGCGCTTGATGGTGTCGTACCAGTCGCGCAAATCCTCGAACGTGATCGGTCCCAGGCAGAGTTCACACTCGATCTCGAGGCATACCTGAAGCGTCGTCTCACGCCGGCGACGATTCGTACCGCGCAGCAGATGTACTCGCGGCATCGCGAGCTCCTGGCTCGGATCAGCAAGCGCTACGACGTCAATCCGCGCATCCTGGTGGCTGTCTGGGGGCTGGAGTCCAATTTCGGCCGGTTCGCCGGCGTGCGGCCCACGATCCCCACGCTCGCGACGCTGGCCTACGATCCCCGGCGGGGCAAGATGTTCCGTGCCGAGCTCTTCAGCGCGCTCGAGATCCTGAACCGAGGTGACATCGAGCTCGCACGCCTGAAGGGGTCGTGGGCGGGAGCGCTCGGGCAGCCGCAGTTCATGCCCTCGAGCTACCTGGAGTACGCGCAGGACTTCGACGAAGACGGCCGGCGCGATATCTGGAGCTCCGACGCCGATGTCTTCGCGTCGATTGCGTACTACATGCAGCGGCATGGCTGGGCGCCCCGTGAGGCGTGGGGCCGTGAAGTCAAGATTCCGGCGGCGGCCAGCCAGGCGGCACTGGCGATTCCGCGACGCGAGACCGGCTGCCGTGCCAAGCGCATCATGACGCCTCCCGAGCCGTTGACCGAGTGGAGACGCAGGGGTTTCCGCACCACGGCCGGCACTCTGCTGCCGGCCGGGAAGGCCACCGCGTCACTGCTCCAGGCGGGCCGCCGCAGCTTCCTGCTCTACTCGAACTACGATGCCCTCCTCGGCTACAACTGCGCGCACACGTACGCGTTGAGCGTGGGGCTTCTGGCCGACCGTCTTCACTGACGTAATCGGGATCGGGATCGGGATCGGGACTCGGGACTCGGGACTCGGGATTCGGGATTCGGGATTCGGGATTCGGGATTCGGGATTCGGGATTCGGGATTCGGATCGGGGCTCGGGTTAGGGAGTCGGGGTCTGAATCCCGGCCTCCCTGGTCGTGGCAGGCTCGATGAGCACCAGCGACGCAAAGGTCGCGACACCAACGGTGACCAGGAGCGCCGCCATTTCGTCGTGGTCGCCGGCAATCAACGCCGCGGTCACGAGCCACGCGATGGCGAGCAGCGCGTCGGCGGCTATGACGGCGGGGAAGAGCCGGGCACGATGACCAGCCAGCGTCTCGGGGTGCACGCGCGACGTGAACCAGAGATTCAAACGAAGCGTCACCGAGATGGTCGCAAGCATCAGCGCCACGAGAAACATCACGGATCCATACGGCCGCGTCGTCCAGTGCCGGATCTGCCAGAGCGCCACTACCATGAACGCGTTGACGGCCGCGATGGTCACCTGGTGGCATTTCCACCACCAGAGCCGTCCGGCCTGCGAGGTCATGGGCTCCCCGAGCGTGCCGCTGCCGATCGTTCGCAGATCCGCCAGGAGCGCCACTGCCGACGAATAGCGCTCCGCGGGCGCCGCCCGCATGCAGCGGCGGATGACGCGGTCGAGTCCGGGAACGGGGAGGGCCCGGGACAGCCGCGGCGACGCGCCGTCCATCAGCTCCGTCATTCGCGCCAGGACGGACCCGGGATCCCTGCCGAAGGGATGTTCAGCCGTGGCGAGCTCCCAGCCGAGCACGCCGAACGCAAAGACATCGGCCCTCGCGTCGACTTCGCCGCCGCCCAGTTGTTCGGGCGCCATATAGCCGGGCGTTCCGAGGGCGACGCCTACCTCCGTCAGGCGCGTAAACGACGGCGCCTCGCTCGACGCCGCGGTACTCGCGAGCCCGAAGTCGAGCACCTTCACCTGTCCATCGCGGCGCCTGATCACGTTCTCCGGTTTGAGATCGCGATGGACGATCCCCCGCTCGTGGGCGGCCGCGAGCGCGGCGGCGATTTCGATGAGCGTGGGGAGCAGACGCTCGGGGGTGATCGCGCCGGCTGTGAGCTCTTCGCGCAGCGTCTGGCCATCCACGAGCTCGGATGCGATGTACAGCTCACCGTCGATTTCCTCGAGCGCGAAAACCGTGGCGATGGCGGGGTGCGAGAGCGCGGCGGCGGAGCGCGCTTCGCGCGTGAGCCGTTCGCGACGAACGGGGTCGCGTGTGTACTCCGGGGTCAGGGCCTTCAGAGCAACCGTCCGTCCGAGCCGCAGATCTTCGGCGGCGTACACGACGCCCATGCCGCCGCGGCCGATCTCGGCGCCGACTCGATAGGACCCGAGCAGTCTGCCGGTCAGTGATTCAGCCGGTGAGTCGAGAATCAGGTCGGCGGCCACGCCCCAGGCAGGCTCGTCGAGAAAGCCCTCCGTGCGGTCGTGGCTGCGAAGCAGTGTCTGCACTTCGCGCAGCAGCTCGGGGTCTCCGTCCGTCCTGTCGTGAAGCAAGGCCTCGCGTTCGGATCGGTCGCGATCCAGGGCCTGGTGAAAGAGCTCGTTGATCTGCTGCCACCGCGCGGGGGTCACGGGTGCGAGTTGTCCTCCAGCTCGCGCGCCAGCCAGGCACAGGCCACCGTCCAGTGGCGCTTGACCGTGGCCGGCGAGATGCTCATCGCCTCCGCCGTTTCTTCGACGGTGAGGCCGCCGAAGAAGCGAAGCTCCACGAGCCGCGCCTGATCGGCGTCCAGCGCGGCGAGCCGTTCCAGCGCCTGATCGAGCGCGAGGAGGTCGATCGAGCGGCCGCCACCGGCGACGAGTCCTTCATCGAGCGTCACGCGGTGCCGCTCGCCGCCGCGCTTCTGGGCGTCTCGGGCGCGCGCGCGCTCGATGAGAATCTGCCGCATCGAATGCGCGGCAATCGCACAGAAGTGGGCGCGGTTCTGCCAGCGGCCCGGCTTGTCTTTGAGCAGCCGGAGATAGGCCTCGTGGACGAGCGCCGTGGGCTGGAGCGTGTAGCCCTGTCGCTCGCGGCGGAGATAGCTCGCCGCGAGCCGGCGCAGTTCCTGATAAACGACCGGCAGCAGCGTCTCGAGCGACTGCCGTTCGTCCTGGTCCATCAGACCCGCGTGATGGTGACGTGGTTCATCACCACGGGCTTCACCGGCCGGTCCTGCCGTCCTGTCGGCACCGCGCCGATCTTCTTGATCACGTCGAGCCCCTCGATCACTTCGCCGAAGACCGTGTGCTTGTTGTCGAGATGCGGCGTCGGACCGAGCGTGATGAAGAACTGGCTGCCGTTCGAGTTCGGACCCGCGTTCGCCATCGACAGGATGCCGGCGCCCGAGTGACGGCGGGTCGGATGGAACTCGTCCGCGAAGCTGTAGCCGGGTCCGCCGGTGCCGGTGCCCAGGCGATCGCCCCCCTGGATCATGAAGCCGCTGATGATGCGATGGAAGGTCACCCCGTCGTAGTACGGCTCCTTCTTCTTCTCGCCGCTCGAGGGATCACGCCACTCCTTCGTGCCCTCGGCCAGCCCCGTGAAATTCTCGACGGTGTTCGGAGCTTCCTTGTCGAACAGTCGGACGGTGAACGACCCTTCGGTCGTGTCGAAACGGGCGTAAGTACCGGGTTCCACGCGTGATCTCCTTCTGAGCCGCCTGTCAGTGCATCTCGGAAGGATCTGCACGGCCCGGGCGGCGGCGACCACGGTCCTCCGCGGCCGAGATGGTGAATTATAAGTCCGAACCGCCCAACAAATCAGCGCGCCCGTCGTCTAACTGTCCGTTGTGGCGGAGGGTGAGCGAAGAGATTCGTGGACGAGCCCGACGGGCCTGGCGCCCGAGCGACTACGAAGATCTTCGTTGACAAATACGAAGTCGTTCGTAGATAGTGTTGCACCATGACGACGTCGAAACCCCCACGCCCCACCGACGCCGAGCTCGCCATCCTGCGCATCCTCTGGGATCGCGGAGCGAGCACGGTCCGTCAGGTGCACGAAACGCTGTCGCGCGAGCGCCCCTCCGCGTATACGACCGCGCTCAAGATGCTGCAGATCATGACGGAGAAAGGGCTCGTGCGGCGCGACGACCGCGACCGGACCCACATCTACCAGTCGAAGCTCACCGAGGAGCAGACGCAACGGCAGCTCGTGCGGGACCTCGTCGATCGGGCATTTGCGGGATCCGCCTCCAAGCTGGTGCTGCAGGCGCTGGCGACGAAGCGGGCGACTCCCGACGAGCTCGACGAAATCCGCAAGTTGATTGAGACCCGTGAGGGCAGGGATACCGGTAGCGAACCGGATCGAGGTGATCAGTGAGCATCATGACTATCGTGGAGACATTGCTCAGCCGCCCGGCGGCGCAGGCGATTGGCTGGGCGCTCCTGCATTTCGTCTGGCAGGGGGCCCTCATTGCCATCCTCACGTCGGTCGCGCTGACGCTGCTGCGCCGCAGCGCCGCCGACGTTCGCTACGTCGTCAGCACCATCGCCCTGTCCCTGATGTTCACCATGCCGGTCGTGACGGGGCTCCAGATCTGGCGCGCGGTGCCCGACGCAGCCCATGCGACGGTCGCGACGACCCTGCCGGTACAACCGGATCGGCCCGCGGCGCAGGACGCCTCGACACGGACCGTTCCGATGGATCGCGGCGGCGTGATCCAGGCGTTATCTCCGGCGGCTGAACGGACGGCCGGATTCGACTCGTGGTTGCCAATCCTGGTGATGGGCTGGTTGTGTGGCGTTGGGGCGCTGACGCTGCGGCTGATGAGCGGGTGGCTCTGGATCCAGCGCATGAAGGTCAGAGGCACCTCGCCTGCGGCGGAAGGCTGGCAGCTTGTCGCAGTCCGGCTTTCGAAGCGTCTGCACATCGCCCGCCCCGTGCGGTTGCTGCAGTCGACGCTGGTCGATGTCCCGACGGTGATCGGCTGGTTCAAGCCAGTCGTGCTGCTGCCGGCGAGCACGCTCACGGGCCTTGCGCCCGAGCAGCTGGAGGCCATTCTCGCTCACGAGCTCGCGCACGTCCGCCGGCACGACTACCTGGTGAACCTGCTGCAGGCCCTGGTGGAAACCCTGTTGTTCTATCACCCCGCCGTCTGGTGGCTCTCGCGGCGAATCCGTGTGGAGCGGGAAAACTGCTGCGACGATCTTGCCGTCAGTCTCTGCGGCGACGCGATCACATACGCGAGGGCGCTGGCCGATCTGGAAGAGCTCCGCGGAACGGGCGGTCGTCTCGTGATGGCCGCCAATGGCGGCTCGCTGGTGCAGCGAATCAGCCGTCTGCTTGGCGCGCCGACGCACGCCGGTCGGTCCCCCGGGTGGCTCGCGGGCGGCGCTGCCGTGATCCTGATGTCCGGCATCGCTGCGGGTGCCGCCGGCATGGACGCTCTTCAGTGGCCCATCGGTGGATCTGTCGTGTCGGGTTCGGCCACGGCCATGACCGCGGAGGCGGCCGTTCTCCCTCGCGACGAAGAATTGATGGTGCGATCGCAGGGCGCCCCCGTCCCCGCCCCTGACCGCCCGCAGGATTCCGCGCCCGTTGTCGCACGGCCGGCGACAACACCGAAGGCTCCCGCTGTACCGGTGGTGCCAACCACCGTCAACGTGGCGACGACGCCCCAGGAAGCGACGACGCCCCAGGAAGCGACGACGCTCCAGGTAGCGACGGTGCCCCAGGTGGCGACGACGCCCCAGGTAGCGACGACGCCCCAGATAGCGACGCCACCTCAGGTAGCGACGACGCCCCAGGTAGCGAGCGTTCCCGCGAGCCCGGCCACGCCGGCGACTCCGGAGGAACCCGCCAGCACCATGTCGAAGATCCTTGGCGCCGTCGCAGGATCCATCAGGTCAGCTGGGCAGACGCACCGGACCTTCAGCTGGTCGAACAACGGCGAGAAGCTCGAGGTCAGGTACGACGGGGAAGCCGAGTTCTCGGACGACGACACGGACGTGAAGCGCCTCTCGCCCGGAGGTCTGCTCAAGTTCAAGGACGGCTGGATGTTTCCGTCGCACACGATCGAGTTCAGCGCCGACGGCGATGGCAACATCAAGCGGCGCTACTGGGCGGGCATGTCCGAGCGGCCCTTCGATCCCGAGGGGCGTCAATGGGTGGCCCGGATGCTGCCGCACTTCATCCGCCAGACCGGCATCGGGGCGCCCGCGCGGGTCCGCCGGATCCTCGCTGCGAAGGGGCCGTCCGGCGTGCTCGCGGAGATCGGGCTGATCGAAGGGGGCTACGGCAAGAAGGTCTACTTCACCGAGCTCCTGAAGTCCGCGTCGCTTGATGCCGCGGCCGTGCGGCAGATCCTGGCGCAGGCGAGCCGCGAGGTGGATTCCGACTTCGAGCTCGCGTCGCTGCTCATCGACTCCGCCGACAAACTGATGATGGACGACACGACGCGGCAGGCCTACTTCGAAGCCGCGCGCACCATTGAGTCGGATTTCGAGATGCGCCGGGTTTATACGTCAGCCGTCAAACGAGGCGCCCTCGGTCCCCCGGCACTGGCGGCTCTCCTCGATGCCAGCCGGAGGATCGAATCGGATTTCGAGGAGGCCTCCCTGCTCATCGATGTCGCGAAATGGCAGGCGCTCGACAACACCACCCGGGCGCCGTTCTTTTCGGCACTCGCCACCGTGGACAGTGATTTCGAACATCGCCGTGTGCTGACCGCGCTCGCGGCGCGCCAGGAGCTCTCGCCTGAGACCACCGCGGCCATGCTGGGCTCCATCGCGTCCGTCCAGTCGGACTTCGAGGCCGCCTCGTTCCTGGTCGACGTCGCGAGCCAGCAGTCGATCGAGGGTGCGGCACGGGCGCCGTTCTTCCGGGCGGTGGACTCCATCGGCTCGGCCTTCGAGCGCGGCCGCGTGCTGCGCGTCGTCGCGGGCCGCCGGGACACTTCCTCGGAAACCATCCTCGCGGCCCTTCACGCTGCGGCCGGGATGGACAGCGGGTTCGAGCGCTCGAACGTGCTGCTCGCCATCGCGAACACGCACAACCTCGACCCCCAGGCCAGGGACGCTTACATCGCCGCCGCCGAAAAGCTTGGCGACTTCGAGCAGGGCAAGGTGCTCACCGCGCTCGTCAAGAACGAAAGGCGGAAGTGAGCTATCAGCTGACAGCTGAGAGCTGATAGCTGAGAGCTACATCCTCGGATTCTTCGTGTGCCAGTCGGTGCCGCGTTCGAAGGCGAGCGCGGTCCTCAACAGCGTGGCTTCGTCGTACAGACGTCCCGTCAGCATCAGCTCCACGGGCGCGTTGTCCACGAACCCGGCTTTCAGAGCCACCGCGGGGTGCCCTGTCAGGTTCGTCACGCCGAGCGTGGCGCTGCTGGTCGGGGACAGGAGCACGTCGTACCGTGTCATCAGCGTGTCCATCTCGCGCATGAGGAGCGTGCGCGCGCGCTGGGCCCGCAGGTATTCGACCGCCGGCACGAACCGGTGCGTGCGGAATGCGTTCGGCCAGTTGTTGAGTGACGGATCGGCGATCGCAGTACTTCGGGTCAGGTCGTCGAATGCGGTCGCCCCTTCCGTGGCCAGGACGAACGAGATCGCGCCGGCGATGTCCGTAATCGCCGCCGGGATGTCCACGGGCTCCAGCGTCGCACCCGCCTTTCGATAGACCTCCAGGACGTCGGCAAAGATCTTCACCCGCGCTTCGCGTTGCCGATCGGTCAGGCCAGGCGCGCCGCCGGGCGTCGAAGCCCCGCGTCCCGCGGTCCCTGCCGGCGCGCCGCGTCCAGCAGACGGCGGGAACGCGAGCTCCGACCGAATGAACCCGATCCGCAGCGCCGAAAGCGGCGCCGCAGGCGCCCACGCGAACGGCGCGTCCACGACGGTTTCGTCGCGTCCATCAGGGCCGTAGATGGCGTTGAACACCACTGCGCAATCCTCCACGGAGCGGCACATGGGGCCGATCTTGTCCATCGTCCAGGCGAGCGCCATCGCGCCGTGGCGGCTCACACGGCCGTACGTGGGACGCAGGCCGGTCACGCCGTTGGCGCTCGACGGAGAAATGATCGAGCCCCGCGTCTCGGTGCCGATGCCGAATGCCACGAGCCCTGCGGCGGTTGCCGATCCCGGGCCGGCGGAGGAACCGCTTGCCCCCGAGCGCTGCGGACTCGGATCGTCCGGGTTCCACGGGTTCTTCGTCTGCCCGCCGAACCATCGGTCGCCCTGCGCCAGCGCCCCCATCGAGAGCTTCGCGACGAGGATCGCGCCGGCGTGGCGGAGACGCTCGACGATCGTCGCGTCGTAGTCGAGGATCTGGTTCTTGAACGGACCGGCGCCCCAGGTGGTCGGGATGCCCTTCGTCGCGAACAGATCTTTCGCTCCCCACGGAATGCCGTGAAGGGGACCCCTGTATCGCCCGGCCCGTATTTCGCGGTCCGCTTCCGCCGCCTGCCCCAGCGCGAGCGTGTCCGTCAGCGTGACGACACAGTTCAGCCTCGGCCCGTATCGCTTCAGCCGTGCCAGGTACATCGCCGTCAGCTCGGTGGCCGAGATCACACGCCGTTCGAGAAGCGGCGCGAGCGCGGTGATGGGAAGAAATGCAAGCTCCTCGAGCGACGATGGCCTCGCGGAGGGCCGCTGCAGTGTCACTTTGATCTTTGCGCCCGGCGTCGCGCCAGGTTTTGGCTTTCGCCCTGGTAACCAGGGGTGGAACGTCACGGCTGGCTCCGTATCCAGAGGGATCGAAATCTTGCGGAGCTTCTCGAAGGCCTCGAGGTTCTGGTTCACTCCGTTGGCCGCCGCTTCTTCCTCGGCGTCGGTGAAGTCCACACCGAAGATCTTCTCGGCGCAGTCGAGTACGGGCTTGCCGATGCGAGGCGTCTGTTCCTGCCTGGCGGCTGCGGGCGCCGCCAGCCCGCCGGCAAGCGCGGCGGGAATCGCCGCCAGAAAACGCCTCCGCGCGGGCACGCGCGCACTCAGGGTCTGAATCGGTTTCGGGTCCATCGAATCCTCCGGAACACGCCGCATCGCGGGCGCCGCCACGCATACGGTCGAGATTGACAGTAGAATACCCGCGTTGCCCACTGCAATCTGATGACGGTTCCTTCCCCCACGATTCACGTCCTTCTCGTCGAACAAGACGACGAGTATGCCGGGGCCGTGCGCGCGCAGCTCGAGGCAGCGTCCGTGCCGATGACACTCGAGAGAGTCGGAACCGTGGCAGCGGCGGTTGCGGCGCTCGAGGCGACCGAATTCGATGCCGTGCTGCTGGACCTCGCCCTGCCAGACGGCGCAGGGATCGAGACGATCGATCGACTCCTCGGCACCGGTGACGCGTCCCTCATCGTCCTGACATCGATCGACGACGAGTCCACGGCGGTGCAAGCCGTTCAACGTGGCGCGCAGGATTACCTGATCAAGGGCCGCACCGACGCCGAGCTGCTCAGGCGGGCGATACGCTATGCCTGCGAGCGCGCCGAGTGGCGGCGCGACGTGACCCGCCGTGAGGCGGAGTTGCGTCAGTCTCACAAGATGGAAGCCGTCGGGCGCCTCGCCGGTGGCGTCGCGCACGATTTCAACAACGTCCTCACGGCCATTTTCGGTTACGCCGATCTGCTGCTCGATCAGTTCACGGACGACGACCCGCGCCAGGCGGACGTGCTGGAAATCCGCAATGCCGCCGAGCGTGCCGCGGCGCTGACAAGGCAGCTGCTCGCGTTCAGCCGAAAGCAGATGATCCAGCCGAAGGTCCTCAACCTGAACGACGTCGTGACGAGCCTCCACAAGCTGATGTCGCGGCTTGTCGGAGAAGACATCCCAATCGATATCCGGACAGCGGGGCAGCTGTGGGGTGTTCGGGCCGATCCCGGTCAGATCGAACAGGTGCTGATGAACCTTGCGGCCAACAGCCGCGACGCGATGCCCGAGGGGGGCAGCCTGACGATCTCCACCGAGAACACGGTCGTCGTCGAGGAAGAAACGCGTGACCGGCCGGGGCTCCGGCCAGGCGACTATGTGACGATGACCGTGGCCGACACGGGATCGGGCGTCCCGGAAGACGTCCGCGCCCACATTTTCGAGCCGTTCTTCACGACGAAGGCGCTGGGAAAAGGGACCGGCCTCGGCCTTGCGACCGTGTACGGCATCGTGAAACAGAATGGCGGCGGGATTTATCTCGATAGTGAAAACGGAAAGGGGACGCGCTTCATGATTTACCTGCCGCGCGTCCCTGAGACGCTTACTTCGTTTGCTTGAAGTCGGCGGGGATTGCGACGTCGGCCGCCGCAACGGTCGTCGAGATTTCCTGCGTCTCACTGAGGATGGTGAAGACGGTCGCCCGCTGCTTGGCCTCGCCGTCCTTCTTCGCGAGTTTCCTCGCGAGCATCCCACTGAATCCGCCGCCGCCACTCGAAGTGCTGCTCTCCGTCTGCTGCGCCATCTGCTCCTTCGACTTGACGACGTCGAACGTGGTCGTCGTGGCGAGTGGAGTCCCCTGCAGCTTCGCGCTTTCCTTGGAGAGCCTCTCCGAGGCCTGCTTCACCATGGGGTACATCGCGGCCACCGACGCCATCTGTTCGGCCGACATGCCCATGGCGTCCGTGCCCTGGAGCTGCTTCCAGTAGCGCGCATCGAATTCGTGCAGCTCCTTGAGCGCGGCAATCTGCGGTCCGAACCAGGAGTCCGCCGTCATCACGAAGCCGCCGTCCTCGATCGTCTTGCCCTTCTCGCGTACCGTGATCGTCATGATGACTTCGCGCGCGTCGTAGCCGGCCAGCTGCTTCTTCTGGCCGGTCTCCTTCACGTCGAAGTCGACCTCGTACTCCTTCTGGGGCTTGTCGGCCTTTTCGGCTGTTTCGGGCTTCTGCTCCTTCGCCTGTTGCTGCGCGGCCTCTTTCTCTGCCTTCTCCCTCGCCTCCCGCATCCGCTGGCGCAGCTCCTCGAAAGTGGTCACCTCGTAGGTCTTCTTCTTGAGGTCGAGGGCGTAGATCTTCTCTTCCGAGAGATCGATGATCTGCCCGGTGGAGTCGCCCATCGTCGCCTTGCGTTCGCCTTTGACCGCGGCTGTGGCGATGACCCCTTCCTTGGCGGCCTTGCCGCCAAACATCTTCATCACGCCGCCCAGCATGCCTTCGAGCTTGACCTGCGATTTTTCCCGGGTTTTGACCTCGGCCAGCGCGGGCCCCGCCACGAGCGCGAGCAGCGGCAGCGCCAGAGCACACGAGATCAGGAAACGTTTCATAAAATCCTCCAGGAGTGCGAACAATCGGCCCGTCATTGTACTCGGGATTCGGGGTTCGGGATTCGGCCCTCGGGATTCGGTCTCGGGATCGGGACTTCTGGACTGGGGACTCGGGACTCGGGACTCGGGATTCGGGATTCGCGGGACAATAGCGACCAGCCCACATGAAGAATGACAACCACCGATTGGATGCTGAGGCGTCACGTCGCCGCGCCAGCGGCATCCGCATCGGCATCTCGGCGTGCCTCCTCGGACAGGAGGTCCGGTTCGACGGCGGGCACAAGAAGGACGCCTTCCTGACCGATGTCCTGGCGCCGCACGTCGAGTGGGTACCGGTATGCCCCGAGGTTGAAGTCGGGATGGGCACCCCCCGGGAGACGCTCCGGCTCGTCCGGCAGAACGGGCGGATCCGCATGCAGACGACCCGGTCCCTCGTTGACCACACCGATGCGATGAACGCCTGGGCATGCCTTCGAGTCGAGGCGCTGGCGCGCGACGATCTCGACGGTTACGTGCTCAAGAAAGACTCGCCGAGCTGCGGCATGGGACGGGTCAAGGTCTATGGAAGCGACGGTCCAGGCGTGCGGGATGGCCGTGGTCTTTTTGCAGAAGCGCTCATGCGGCGGCTGCCCCTGCTGCCAGTCGAAGAGGAGGGCCGGCTGCTCGACCCCCGTCTGCGCGAAAGCTTCATCGAACGTGTGTTTGCCTATCGACGCCTCAAGGATCTCTTCGCGTCGAATTGGTCGATCGGCACGCTGGTCCGGTTCCATACCGCGCACAAAATGTCGCTCCTCTCGCACTCGACCACCGCGTACCGCCAGATCGGCCGCCTGGTGGCTCAGGCGGCACAGCTCTCGAGATCCGAGTTGCGCAGTCGGTACGAAGAGCTCTTCATGACGACGCTCGCGCTGCCCGCCACCACGCGTCGTCACACCAACGTCCTCAGCCATATGGCGGGACACCTGAAGGACAAGCTCGATGCCGCGTCACGGCAGGAGCTCGTCGCGGCGATCGAAGAGTATCGTCAGGGATTGGTTCCCCTCGTCGTGCCGCTCACGCTCATCAGCCATCATGTCAGGGTGCATGCGGTGGACTATCTCGCCGGCCAGGTCTATCTCCAGCCGCACCCGCGCGAGCTGATGCTGCGCAACAGGGTGTAATCCCCGAATTCCCGACTCCCAACTCCGAATTCCGAGTCCCGAACTTGAGTCCCGAGTCCCGAATCCCCGATCCCCGATCCCTGATCCCTGATCCCCGATCCCCGATCCCTGATCCCTGATCCGCGATCCCTGATCCCTGATCCCCGATCCCTGATCCCCGATCCCTATCCCATCGCCCTCATCCCCAACGTCGCAGCGAGAACCGCGTTCGCAATGTGTCCCGTCCAGCAGATACGGCATTGCAGGTGATTGACGATGAGGCTTCGGCCGAGGAACAGGCTCATGGCGACGGCGGGTAAGGTCATGATGAAGAGGAGCGCGGCCGGCCATTGCAGAATCAGTCCCAGGGCGAGCAGCGCGTAGAGCAGGACGCCAAGGGACGCGTTGGGGACGCCCAGGAGCCTCGAGCGCGGGCTTCGAAAGAGCACCGCGCATCCGCCGTCCTCCATCAGGCAGACCTCGGGACCCGTGAGCCACGCCGGCAGCACGAGGTAGTGTCCGTAGAGCGCGGCGCAGGCCGCTGCCGTTCCCGCCGCAAGGGCCACCCACAACACGACGTCGTTCAAGAGCATGCTTTGATCAGCCCTGGCAGGCCGGGCACCAGTATGTGAGACGCGCATCGATCCCCTGCTTCCGGATCTGAATCGGCGTACCGCATGTGCGGCACGGCAGACGGGCGCGGCCATACACCCAGAGCCTCTCCTTTGGATCGTCCCGTGTCGTTGTCCTGCGAAGCCCCGTGTATGTGGTCATCGGGGCCATCCGCTCCGACACGTTCGCGACGAGGAGGCGCCTGGCGGTCTCGACGACTGACGTCAGGGTGGCGTCGTCGAGCGCGTGCACCGGCGTGAACGGATTCACGCGGCACATGAAGAGCACCTCTGACTTGTACACGTTGCCGAGACCCGCGAGCACGCGCTGATTCAAGAGAGCGTCGGCCACCGCCGTGCCGACCCGTTCCCGAAGACGCCGCACGGCCTCTTCCGGTACGAATGCGTCCGAGAGGACGTCGGGTCCAAGCTTGCGCAGCGTTTCGTGCCTCGCCATGTCGCGGGCCGGAATGAACTCGGCGACCGGGACATTGAATCCCACCGCCTCGAAGTCGGCGGTGGCAATGAACACCCGCATGTCGCGCCGCGGGCGCTGCCATCGCTCTCCCGGCCGGTAGATGTGCCAGCTACCGTGCATCCGCATGTGGGTGCGGAGCACGAGATCGCCGGAGAAGTGCATGAGCAGATGTTTGCCGGATGCGCGTACCTGCTCGACCGTCCGCCCCGTGATCGGCGCATCGTCGTGGACCCGATCGAGCGCGGGCAGCATCGACTCGAACCGGACGACGGTCTTGCCGGCCAGCGCGCGCTGGAGCGTCCGTGCCGTGCGGAAGATCGTGTCTCCTTCAGGCATGCCGGCCTGCACGGCCCGCGATCGCGGACTCCGGGCGTGAGAGCGATGCCTGGCGGCGCACCTGGAATCCCATGGCCGACGGGCTGAACCCGGCGTCGATCAGAAACACCGCGAATGAATGATCGGGTGAGGGGATGCCGTTGATCTCGGCGACCAGGAGCCCAGGCCCGCCGTCCTCTGGACGAGCGAGCTGCGCCAGCCTGACGGCAAGCGCTCTCCCCACGATCGAGCGTACGGGCTCGTCCTCGGGCAGGTAGACCAGCAGCTGCCGTCCCCCGCGGCTGATATAAGCTGCGAGCGATCCGTTCACCAGTACGACGAGCGACCCGACGGTCCGTGTGGGACCCCGGCCTCCGGCCTCGTCGCCTCCCGACGTCCCGGGCCACTTCAACATGGTGCCGAACGGGTTCGCCGGGTCGGTGGCTGCGAGGACGACGGCTTCTGCGGGGTCAGGGGGTTCGGCAAGCGACCGCATCAGCTCGAGCGCAGCCGGGACAGCGAATTGCGTGGCCCCCACGCCCGCCACGAAGTAGCCGCGACGGATCCGTCCCGCGTCCTCCATGGCCTTGAGCACGTCGTACACGGCGCTGAATCCCCCGCTGATGCCTTCCGCTCCAGCGACCTCGCGCGTCAGGACACCGTAGCGCGCGAGAAGCTGCTGTGCGGTGGCGGTTGACCATTCTGTTGGCGACACTGCGCTGCCGGTTCGATCGCTGATGAGCGACCATCGGCCTCCAGCGGTTGGAGGCGCGGTCCGGCGGCTGTTGAAGCTGCGACGCGGTACGGGCTTTCGCTGTCTTCGCTCGGGTGGCCGTGTGAATGCGCGGAGCGAGTGGAAGGTGTCGTTGGTGACCAGGCCTTTCCAGACGAGATCCCACAGGGCATCGACGGTCTCGCCCGGGAACCCTGCCCCCGCGGCCTCGTGAAAGCCGGCGAAGAACGAAGCCCCCTGCGCCTCCAGATGGGCGACGATGCCTCGCTCGCGCGGTGCGAGCTCGCCCGGTGAGACGGGACGATGAAGGCGCGGGAGATGGTCGGTGAGATACAGAGCCAGCCGCCCATCGCGGTCGCCGATCGGTTCGATCCCGCACCACACGACTTCACCCGCGGCGGCCAGTGCATCGAGGTCCGACGGGTTGTAGCTGTGGACCCTCGCGGCAAGAATCTCCGATTCGAAGATCGAGGCCGGGAGCGGCGCACCCTGGATGGTCTCGATCGCATCGAGCAGGGCGTCGAGCCCCACGCGAGGCCGGACGACGCCCTGCCATCCGGTCAGCAGCCGGCCGAACACCGCCGGATCCACGGGCTCGACCTGCTTACGCAGTCGCGCGAGCGATCGCCGTCGAATGGACTGGAGGACGTCGGGGTCGCACCATTCGCGTCCGGATCCACCGGGCCGGAACTCTCCTTCGAGCAGCCGGCCGGACTGGGCGAGCTCTTTCAGAACGGCGTCGGCCGTCGAGCGTCCGAGTCCATACCGCGCCGCGAACTCCGACGTCGTGAACGGGCCGTGTGTGCGAGCGTAACGGCGGGTCAGATCCTGGCTGGCCGTGGCGGACACGGCGAGCAACGACTCGGGCAGTCCGACCGGCAGCGGCACGCCGAGCGCGTCGCGATAGCGGCCCGCGTACTCGACCGGCAGGGCCCGCGACTCGCCGGCGATATTGACCGTGATCGCCCGGCGTGTGCGCAGCAGCTCGGCGAGTCCTTCGGAGGCTGGAATCCGGCTGCGCGCGTCAATCGCGTCGACGGTCAGGTCTCCGAGCCTGAGGAGGAGGTCGTGGATGCCGTCAACGGATCGCGCGTGATGCTCGGGGTCGAGGTTCTGAAGCTGCCGCTCGATCTCGGCGAGCGCGTCCGCATCCAGCAGTTCGCGCAGCTCGGCCTCGCCGAGGAGCTCCCGCAGCTGCGCCTGATCGATCGAGAGGGCCTGGGCGCGCCGTTCTGCGAGCGGCGCGTCCCCATCGTAGATGTAGTTCGCGACGTAGCCGAACAGGAGCGCCGACGCGAACGGCGAGGGCATCGTCGAATCGACGATCACCGTCTTGATCTCTCGCGCTTCGATGAGGCGCAGCGTGTCGACGAGCGACGGGATGTCGAAGACGTCGCGGAGGCACTCGCGGTACGCCTCGAGGAGCATCGGGAACGAGCCGTACTTCGAGGCGACGCGGAGGAGATCGGCTGCGCGTTTCCGCTGCTGCCAGAGCGGACTGCGGCCGCCAGGCCTCCGTTTCGGCAGGAGCAGCGCCCGCGCGGCGGCCTCGCGGAACTTGGCCGCGAACATCGCGGTTCCGCCGAGCTGCCGGACGACCAGGGCCTCGACTTCTTCGGACGCCGGAATCATCAGCGACGGATCGGCGGATCCTCGGTTTCGGGAAAGCGCACCACGAACCCGTCGTCCGTCCACATCGTTTCGACGTCGAGCCCCGTCTCCGCGCGGGCGCGCTCGACCGCGGCCATCGCCCACGGCGCGTGGATGCGTCCGCCGAACGGGGAGAGCACGCAGATTCGCCAGTCGCCGAGCTCGTCTCTGCACCGTTCGATGAGGATCGTGCGGTCGTCCGGAACCGTTCCGGCCGCGGCGGCCTGATCGGCCAGGTACCGGAGCAGATTCTCGGCGGCCTGCTGATCGAGATCGTGATGCGTGACGAGCCGTTCCACGGCCGCTGCCGGAGGCAGATGGCGCAGCGCGCGTACGAGCTCGCCGATCCGTCGTCCCAGCTCGAGGGGCCGCCCGGCTGCGTCCGCCTTCCAGAAGGGCATCTTGCCCGGTTCGCCCGGGGCCGGCGACACGAGCACGCGGTCGTGCGTGATTTCCTCGATCCGCCAGCTCGAGGCGCCGAGCAGGAACGTCTCGCCCACGCGGCTCTCGAAGACCATCTCCTCGTCGAGCTCGCCGACACGTGCGCCGGGGCCGCGCTCTCCCGTCAGGAACACGCCGTAAAGGCCGCGGTCGGGAATCGTGCCCCCATTGATGACGGCGACCCGCTTGCTTCCCTCGCGGGCCGTGAGCCGGTTCTTCAACCGATCCCACGTCAGGCGCGGGCGGAGGTCGGCGAAATCGTCCGACGGATACCGGCCGGACAACATGTCGAGCACGCCCTCGTACACCGTGCGGCTCAACTCGGCGAACGGCGCCGCCCGCCGGACGGCCGCGTACAACGCATCGACGTCCCACTCGTCGACCGCCACCATCGCGACAAGCTGCTGCGCGAGGACGTCGAGTGGATTGCGCGGGTAGCGGCTCGACTCGATCTGTCCGTCGTGCATCGCGCGCGTCACGGCGGCGCACGCCACGAGATCCCCCCTGAACTTCGGCACGATGATCCCGCGGCTCGCCGCGCCAATCGTGTGTCCGCCGCGTCCGATCCGCTGCATGCCGCTCGACACGGACGGCGGGGCCTCGATCTGGATGACGAGGTCGATGGCGCCCATGTCGATGCCCAGTTCGAGCGACGACGTGGCGACGAGACCGCGCAGGGCGCCGGCCTTCAGGCGGTCTTCCACTTCGATGCGTTGCGGGCGCGCCAGTGACCCGTGGTGCGATCGGACGAGCACTTCTCCCGCGAGCTCGTTCAGCGCCGACGCCAGCCGTTCCGCGATGCGCCGGCTGTTCACGAAGATGAGCGTGGACCGATGCGCGAGGACGAGCTCGAGGAGGCGCGGGTGAATCGCGGTCCAGATCGACGCGCGGGCGGGGTTCTGCGAGGCGGGGCCGCTGGGAATCTCCTCGATCTGCCCGATCTTCGCCATGTCCTCGACGGGCACCTCGATACGCAGCTCGAGCTTCTTCTTCTGCGACGTGTCAACGATCGTCACCGGACGATACTCGGGCGTCGTGGTCTGGTTCGCGGCGAACTCGTCGTGAATCGCTGAATCGGGCGCGTCGATGTGCGCCTTCTTGTTCGTCCCCTTCGATCGGAGACTCGGCGATGTGTCGACGGCCTGGTCGCTCCCGCCGCCGAGATACCTCGCCACTTCGTCGAGAGGCCGCTGCGTGGCGGAGAGGCCGATGCGTTTCAGCGGCGTGACGATCTCGCTGGCCGGATCGCGCCGAAGCTCCTCGAGCCGCTCGAGCGAGAGCGCCAGGTGCGCGCCTCGCTTGGTGGGCACGAGCGCATGAATCTCGTCGAGGATGACCGTGTCCACCGAGCGTAGCGACTCCCGCGCGTTGGACGTCAGGAGCAGATACAGCGACTCCGGAGTCGTAATCAGGATGTCTGCCGGATCCCTGAGGAAGCGTGCGCGTTCGATCGCCGGTGTGTCCCCGGTGCGGATGGCCACGGTGGGCTGGTGGTGCGCGTCACCTCGCGCCACGGCGCGGTTCGCGATGCCGGCCAGCGGAGCGCGCAGGTTCCGCTCGATGTCCACGGCCAGCGCCTTGAGCGGGGAGATGTACAGCACGCGGCAGCGCTGCCCTCTGGGTGGCACCGGATCGAACATCACGCGGTTGATGCACCAGAGAAACGCGGTGAGGGTCTTGCCGCTTCCGGTCGGCGCCAGAATCAACGTCGATTCGCCGCGCGCGATAGCCGGCCAGCCCTGAGACTGCGGAGGGGTCGGCGCCTGAAAGGCCGCGCGGAACCACTCGGCCACGGCCGGCTGAAAGAGCGCCAGGACATCAGTGCGCCGTGCCACAGATCTATTTTAGTAGCTTCCGTTGACCCCCCGCGCCGATCGGGGCACAATGGATTGATCGGAGCATCTGTCGAGGTCGCGCGTACGTCCTCGATCCCTTGTCAGACTCAGCATTCAGTATCAGTATTCTTATGGGTGATTCCGGAGAAGGCCTCGTCGACGCAGAAGCGCGGATTCAGGAGCAGATGGAGGAGCGGGAAGCCGAGCGGCGCCGCCGCACCGGCCCAGTTCCGAAGATCGATCCCGAGAAGGTCCGCGAGCAGGAGTCGCTGCGCCTCGCCAAATCGAACCTGCAGCGGCAGGCGGAAGCCACCGCCCATCCCGTACGCCAGCAGCAGATCAAGCTGGCGATCGCCGAGATCGACAAACGGCTCGCGGTCAAGTAGGACCGCTCCTCAGGCTGGGATCGACCCCTCCAGCAGCCGGGCGAACGCCTGCGCGGAACCCGGCCGTCGATCCGGTTCTGTCTCGAGCGCCGCACGGATCGCGCGGTCGAGCGTGTCGGGTACCATGCCGGCCGGCATCGGCCGGACACCGCGCGCCTGAGCGAGAATGACGTCCGTCAGCGATCCACGGCCGAACGGCAGCTCTCCCGTCAGCATCTCGTAGGCGATCACGCCGAGGCTGAACACGTCGGTGCGCGCATCGGGCACCGCTCCCTGGAACTGCTCGGGCGCCATGTAGGCGGGCGTTCCCACGATCACGCCGGGAGAGGTCGCCATCGTGCCGCCATCGAGGCCCCGCGGGTCTTCTCCGCGGTCGGTCATTACTTTGGCGACACCGAAATCCAGCACCTTGACGGCGAGCTCGCCGCTGGGAAGCAGGATGTTCTCCGGCTTGAGGTCCCGGTGCAGGACTCCGTCGCGGTGCGCCGCCTCGATCGCCGCACACACGGTGGACAGGATCGGGATCGCACGCAGCGGCTCCAGCCTGCCCTCCCGAAGGAGGACGCGGCGCAGATCCTCGCCGCGCACGAGCTCCATCACGAGATACACGCCGCCGTGGACGAACGTGCCGTAATCGAAGACGGACACGATTGACGGATGCTGGAGCCTCGCGACAATCTGCGCCTCCCTCCGGAAGCGGCGTCTCGCATCGGGATCGCCGACGAGTTCCGCGCGGACGACTTTCAACGCCACGAGGCGATCGAGCCGCATGTCGCGTGCGCGGTACACCGCTCCCATTCCGCCCCGGCCGAGCAGCTGCTCAATCCTGGTACTTGTTGTCGACCACACGCGGCACCAGCGGGACGGGCTGCATGGGCGACCCGTCGGCAGGACAGAGCGCCGTACCAGACTCCTCGCAGCGGCCGCACCGCGGGCACTCCGTCAGCATCGCCACGGCTGCCATCGTCCTCGTCGCCGCGCTCGACGATTCGTCCGGCGTGTCCGTGCGATGACGAAGCCGCGCCACGTCGAACCCGAGCCCCATCTGTGACGCGATGCTCGCCAGCAGCTGGCGGTCCTCGCTCGTGTAGGGCTCGTCGGAGCGCTTGCCCGCCAGTACGATCGCTCCCATGAGCGCGCGATCCTGACCGACCACGGGCACCAGGAGCGCCACGTTCGTGCACTCCAGCCACTCCTGTTCCTCTGGCGGCAGGCGGCGCGCGGGTGAGCGTGGATCCTGGAGGAAAATCTCCAGCGGCTCATCGGACCATCGCAGCATCGCGACGAGGCCGCCGTCGAGCGGGAGCGACTCGACGCTGCCGCGCAGCACGTTCACCGGCGTGAGGCGCCCTTCATCCACACCGCTCACGAGGACCGCGACGGTCTCCGGGTGCAGCGCTTCATCGATCTGAGTCACCACCAGCGACGCGAGATCGGCCGGATTGGTTTCGAAGCGCACGCGGCTCGCGAGCGACAAGAGAATCTTCCTGGCGTCGTATTCCTCGCGAAAGAACCGCTCGTCGAGCCAGCGTCGCCCCCGGTCCCGGTACTTGAACGCGGCGATCGATGCGCCAATCAGGACGAGATAGAAACCGGAGCTTCCCGTGGCCAGCTCGCTGATCGTCTGCGCGCGGTGGCGCGTGAGCGAGACGGCCAGCGCGACCGCGGGCAGGACGCCCAGGATGGTCAGCGTCCGGCTGGCTAGCGCGTACTGCAGGCTTCGCCGCAGCACCAGGCGCGGCCCGAGCACACGCTCGACACCCACGGAGTACACGAGCCCGAACGCGGGCATCAGCACCAGGCCCTGCAGGAGGACGCTGAACCAGGGCGGGTAGACTGGCGCGGCGGCGTGGAGAAGCCCCGCGACCACGGGCACGCCGTCCTTCAGTGCGTAGGCGAACACGCCAGGTACGGCCGTATAGACGGCGACCCGTACCCTGCGGCGCTCATTGGCGTTGCGATCGAACTTGTAGCGGTGGACGCCTTCGACGATCGCCACCACGTTGATCGACAGCGCGGCCGCGAAGGACGCGTAGTAGACCGCCGGGTGCGAGGCGTCCCAGACCGCAATGCCTCGCAGGCCGTCAATCCCCGCGAGGTACAGCGAGGTCGCGAGGCTGAGCGCCAGCATGGGAGCGGCGGCCAGGAACGGGACGATGTGCAGCAGGGGATACCGCGCAAGCAGCGGCGACCGGGACGGGAAGTACAGGATCGCCAGGGCGATGGTCGGGAAGGCGAGCGGACTCGCCATCCACGCAAAGATTGTCAGAATCTCCCGGATGCCGGCGGGCATCACGTTCTCGGCCCCGAGCAGCGGACCCCCGCCTGCCACGGCGCTGAAGGCCAGCGCGAGGACACAGAGTGCGGCGGTCACATCGTTGCTGCGCAGGATCAGCAGGATCAGCGCGCCACCGGTGAAGACCACAATCTGGAGCAGCATGCCGAAGTGCCGCCGCGCCCACTCCTCTCCCGCGGCGGTGCCGAGCCACCCGGCCCGCTGGAGGGTCACGGTCCGCGATCCGGACGCCGTCGATCTCACCGTCCACTCGACATCCCCTCGGACGCCGAGCTCGTACCGGTCGCGCCAGATCTGCAGACGCTCGGAAGACGTCGCTTGCGGCAGCGCGCTGAAATCCACCCGCCCGACGCCAGGCCGCTCTTCGACGAGCAGCACGTCACCGGGGCGAATCCCGGCTCGCTCGGCCGGGCTCTGCTTCGAGACGCGCTCCACGGTCGCGGGCCGTCCCCGTCCAGCCTCGACATCCGGCGGCCGCGCGATGAGCGGCATGGCCGCGGACGGATCCCCGGCAATCGCCGCTCCTGTCCCCGCCGGCCACAGAAACGGTCTCACGAAGGCGACCTGCAGCACGGCGTACAACAACGTCAGCGCGATCGCGCCGATGACGCCCCACGTGTAGGCGTGCAACCCGTCGAGCCCGAGCCTCTCCTGCTGCGTCGTCAGTGCCACTGATGGCTTAAGTGTATGGGAAAGCCGCTCGGGCTAGAGGACTGAGTGCGTCCGGGGACGTCTGCGAAGGGTGGGCACGGAGGGACCGGAGATCACGGGACGATCTACCACGGAGTCACGGGGACACGGAGACGACACGGAGAGAACTAGCTGATTCGCGGCATTCAGTTGGTATTCAGAGCACGACGACCACGCTCCGTGTCGTCTCCGTGCCTCCGCGACTCCGTGTTTGAATTTCGTCGTCTGCGAAGAATCCGCTAGCCGCGCTGGACGCCTGCCTGGTGAAGCAGCGTCTTGATCTCGGCGGCCTCGAGGGATTCCTGCTCGAGGAGCGCCTCCGCCAGGACGCGCATGGCATCCTTGTTCCGTTCGATGACCCAGCGGGCGTGGTCGTACCCGTTCATGACGATCTTGCGGATTTCGTCGTCGACGCGCTGCGCGGTGGCCTCGCTGACGGCGTGGGGACGATCGGCCTCGAACGAGTTGCCCGGCTTGCGATAGGCGAGCGGACCGAGATCCGACATGCCGAACTCGCAGACCATGCGCTCGGCGATGTCCGTCGCGCGCTCGATGTCGTTGGATGCGCCGCTCGTCATGTGGTTCATGAAGAGCTCCTCCGCGACACGCCCGCCCATCAGCATGGCCACCTGCGTGTGCAGGTAATCCTTGGTGTAGGTGTGGCGATCGGCTTCCGGCAGCTGCATGGTGACGCCCATGGCCCGTCCACGCGGAATGATCGTGACCTTGTGCAGCGGGTCCGCATACGGCAGCAGTGCGGCCACGAGGGCGTGGCCGGCCTCGTGGTAGGCGCAGTTGGTGCGGTCCATCTCGCTCAGGATGATCGACCGCCGCTCGACACCCATGAGCACCTTGTCCCGCGCCTCCGACATATCCAGGTCCGTCACGGTCGTGCGGGCGGCCCGCGCGGCGAAGAGCGCGGCCTCGTTGACCAGGTTGGCGAGATCGGCGCCGGAGAAGCCCGGCGTCCCACGCGCGATCGAGCGCAGGTCGAGGTCGGGCTCGACGGCGACCTTGCGCGCATGCACTCTGAGGATGGCTTCGCGGCCCCGAAGGTCGGGATTGCCGACGGTCACGTGCCGGTCGAAGCGGCCGGGCCTGAGGAGCGCCGGGTCCAGAACGTCCTGACGGTTCGTCGCCGCAATGACGACGATGCCCCGGTGGGGCTCGAAGCCGTCCATCTCGACGAGGAGCTGGTTGAGCGTTTGTTCCCGCTCTTCGTGACTGAGCGAGTTGCCGCCGCGGCTGCGGCCGACCGCATCGAGCTCGTCGATGAAGATGATGCACGAAGGGTGACGACGGGCATCCTTGAAGAGGCGCCGCACGCGCGCGGCGCCGACGCCGGCATACATCTCGACGAAATCAGAACCACTGGCGAACAGGAACGGCACTCCCGCCTCGCCGGCAATCGAGCGCGCCAGGAGCGTCTTGCCGGTGCCCGGAGGACCGACGAGCAGCACCCCCTTGGGCACGTGGCCGCCGATGGCGGAGAAGCGGCCAGGATGCCGGAGGAAGTCGACGATCTCCTTCACCTCGTCCTTGGCTTCGTCCACGCCGGCGACGTCCTGAAAGGTGATCACGTTCTGTCCGCGTTCGGCGTTGCGCGCGCGGCCCGAGTTCGGAATGCGGCCGGACGTGGTGCGATAGACCGTGAAACAGATCAGCCCGAAGAATGCGGCAGCCGCGGCCATGGCGGGATAGCTGACGGCCGACGGATCGACTGCGGGTGTGACGTCGACGCGGATGTGCCGCCTGACGAGGTCGGTCACGAACGAGGCGTTGGCCGCGAGGAACTCCGGAGGCGCTATCGTGTGGACGGTCGTGCCGTCACCGAGCGTCACGTCGATTGCACGGTCGCTGAAAGTCACCGCCGTGACGGCGCCGGCGTCGAGCTCGTGCAGGAACTCTGAAAACGCCATCTGCCGCACGGTGGGCTGGCGCTCCGACAGGTACAGCCCCATGGGGACTGCCGTCACGGCAAGAATGATGGCCAGCAGGATGAGAAAACGAGGACGCCGGAACGCTGGTGGAAGCACAAATATATCCGTTTCGCGAAGTGTGCCGGCGAGTCCGCACCAGTGGGAGAATCAATTTGCGGATGTAGCATGCGCCAGCCCGCAATCGAGGACCCGCCCGTGCAAAACAGAATCGGCAGGAAAGAGTGAAAAATCCACTCCGCTGGGGATGGAATGTGCTGAGAGTGTACAACGCCGCCGCCCGGATGTAAACCGCGAGGCGCAGCAAACATGTCAGCTCTACCGTTGCAAACCGTCTCCGCCGGCCCGATTCATCGGCTCTGTGCATGGGCGGTCCACGCCTACACGGCCACGGGAGCCGTTGCGGCGTTCGCCGCGACCCTGGCCATTTTCGATGAGCGGTACCGTGCGGCGTTCTTCCTGCTGGTGGCAGCCACGGTGATTGACGGCACGGACGGTGTCCTGGCCCGGTTCGTGCGCGTCAAGGACGTGACGGCCGGGTTCGACGGCGCCCGGCTCGACGACATCGTCGACTACCTGACGTTTGTGTTCGTCCCGATCCTGCTGTTGTACCGGGCGGGCGATCTGCCGGCAGCCTGGGGCGGTGTGACCGTGATGGCGGTGCTGCTGAGCAGCGCCTACGGGTTCTGCTCCAGCGACGCAAAGACGGACGACGGTTTCTTCACCGGGTTTCCGTCCTACTGGAATATCGTTGCCGTCTACCTGCATGCGGCCGGGCTCGCCCCGCGTCTGAACGCCGCCATTCTGCTCGTCCTGAGCGTCCTGATCTTCGTGCGAAACGGCTACGTGTATCCCACGCGGACGCCCGTCCTCAGAGGACTGACGATTGCCCTGGGCTCGGTGTGGGGCCTCATGGTGCTCGGTATGATTGCCATGATGCCTGATGTTCCGGGACGGCTCGTGATCCTCTCGTTGTTCTTTCCCGTCTACTACGCCGTGCTGTCGTTCACCCTCGACGCCCGGCGTGCCCGTTCGTGATTCGCTGGATCAGCGTTTCGACGCGGGTGCGCAATCGGATCGCCGCGGTCATATTCGGCGCGCTCGTCGTCGGGACGGCGGTCAGCCTGACGTGGACACTGCGGCAGGCGTGGGCCGTGCACAAGCTGCAGCGAGGCGTGGGTGACACGTGGTTCCTTGCCGCGGACGGCCGGCGGTGGTTCCGGATGGATGAACACCGCCAGGATGTGCCGCTCGCCGACATCCCCGTCAACCTTCAGCGTGCGTTCGTTGCCGTCGAGGATCATCGATTCTTCCATCATCCCGGGGTCGATCCCATTGCGCTCGGGCGCGCCGTCATGCGCAACGTCCGCTCGCCCGGCACCGTCGAGGGCGGGAGCACGCTGACGCAGCAGCTGGCCCGCACGCTCTTCCTGTCGAACAAGAAATCGTACGGGCGGAAGATCCGCGAAGCGGCTCTTGCGCTCCTGATCGACTCGGAGCTTTCGAAGCAGCAGGTCCTCGAGCTCTATCTGAATCGCATCTATCTCAGCGCCGGTGTTTACGGTGTGGAGACCATGTCGCGCCACCTCTTTCAGCGGCCGGCAAAGACACTGAATCTTGCGGAGTGTGCGCTCATCGCGGGTCTCGCCCGCTCACCGGCGGGACTGTCGCCATGGACGAACCTTGCCGGCGCGCTCGAGCGCAGTCGCGTCGTGCTCGCGCGCATGCGACAGGAAGGCTTCATCACCGAAGCGCAGGAGCGCGAGGCCAGGGCCACGCGCATCCGCATCGCGCCGTTCCCGGGCCCGTCCGATCCGAGAGGGGGATATGCCAAAGAATTCCTCCGTCAGCGGTTTCGCGAAGTGTTCGGCGGCGATCATCCGCCCGACTGGGTGGTCCGCACGACGTTCATGCCAGACCTCCAGGAGGCCGCGGAGCGCGCCGTGTCGGATGGTCTGCGACGGTTCAACGAGCCGCAGCTGCAGGCGGCGCTGGTGGCGATCGATCCGAGGAACGGCGACATTCTCGCGCTGGTCGGCGGTCGCGACTTCCGCCTGTCGCAGTTCAACCGCGCAACCCGCAGCCGGCGTCAGCCGGGCTCGGCCTTCAAACCGCTCCTCTTCGCCGCGGCTCTGGAACACGGGTTCTCGCCTGTCTCGGTGCTGAACGGACTGTCGACGATCAAACCGCAGGGACCGGAGGAATGGGCGCCCAGGAACGCGGGCGGGCAGACGTCCGACAGCCTGACGTTGCGCGCGGCGCTCGTCGAATCGAACAACCGCGCAGCGACGGCGCTTCAGCAGCGCCTGGGTGCCCGGCCCGTTCTGCGCCTGGCGTCGGACGCGGGACTGCAGAACCTGCCCAATGTCCCCTCGCTGTCGCTGGGCACGGGTGAGGTCACTCCGCTCGACATGACCGCGGCCTTTGCGATGTTCCCGAACGGAGGGTTCGCCGTCCGTCCGCGCGGGATTGCCCGCGTGCTGGATGCCGACGGCAGCTCGGCGTACGAGAACCCGCCGCACAGCGAGCGCGTCCTGTCACCGCAGACGTCCTACCAGATGGTGTCGATGCTCGAAGACGTCATCGACCGCGGGACCGCGGCGGCCGCGCGGAACTGGGGGATACGCTTTGCCGCCGGTGGCAAGACGGGGACAACGGACGACTTCAGGGACGCCTGGTTCGTGGGCTTCTCCTCGTCGGTCGTCGTCGGCGTCTGGGTGGGGTTCGACCAGCCGAAGACCATCGCCGCCGACGCCTACGGCGCCCGATACGCGCTGCCGATCTGGAGCGACTTCATGCGCCGCGTCGCACGCCGCCGCACCCCGCAGCCGTTCACCGTCCCATCGGGCCTGCACGACGAACAGTTGTGCCGCGTGTCTGTACGTCCGGCCGGTCGAGGGCTGCCCCGTCTACACCGAGCACTTCAAGGAGGGAGATGACGTGCCGACGCGGCTGTGCACGGTGCACCAGGGGACCGTCAAGCAGCGGGTGCAGAAGCTGTTCGAAGGCGTCCTGTCGGGGCTTGGCAAGAAACTCCAGGGAATCTTTCGCTGACAGCTGTCAGGGTCCCCTTGACACTGGATCGCGTGCCGCATAGCGTTTCTATCCATGACCACAGCGTTGACCGTACGTCCTGCCACCGGCACCCTCGACTTCCTGTCCCTGGGCGCACTCATTCATCGTCTCGATCCCGGAGCCGTTCCCTTTCGCAAAGCGACGTCGTGCGCGATCCATGTGAGTGGAGGGGAGTTCAACACGGCCGCCAATCTGTCGGACTGCTTCGGCATGCGCACAGCCATTGCGTCGGCGATGGTGGCGTATCCGATCGGCGAGCTCATTGCCACGCGCGTGCGGGCGATGGGTGTCACGCCGTTCTACAAGATGTTCCAGCATGACGGGGCCTGGGGGCCGAACATGGCCACGGTCTACAGCGACCGCGGGCATGGTGTCAGGGCACCGATTGTCTTCTATAACCGCAGTAACGAAGCGGCTGCGCTGCTCAAGCCCGGCGACTTCGACTGGGACGCCATCTTCGCGACGGGCGTGCGGTGGTTCCACAGCGGAGGCATTTTCGCCTCCCTGTCCGAGACGGCCGCGGAGCTCATCATCGAAGGGATGGAGGCCGCCAGGGCGCACGGCGCGATCGTGTCCTTCGATTTGAACTATCGCGAAAAGCTGTGGGGGGCTTCGGGCGGGGCGAAGCGTGCCGTGTCGGTGCTCGGACGGATCGTCGAGCACGTCGACGTCCTCGTGGGCAACGAGGAGGATCTGCAGAAAGGCCTCGGCATACGCGGCCCCGAAGTGACGTCGAAGTCCACGCTGGATCCCACCACGTTCGTCGGCATGATCGAGCGCGTGGTGGAGCGGTATCCGAATATGAAGGCCGTGGCGACCACGCTGCGCGAGGTGCACTCGACGAACCGTCATAGCTGGGGCGCCGTGGCGTCGGTCAACGGGGAGACGTACGTGGCGCCGACGTGCGAGGTCGACGTCTACGACCGCGTCGGGGGCGGGGATGGGTTCGCGTCAGGGCTGATTTACGGATTGATGAACGGAGAGACGCCGGACGATGCCGTGCGACTGGGTTGGGCGCACGGCGCGCTCGTGGCGACCTTCCCGGGCGACACCACCATGGCGACCGTCGAGCAGGTCCGAGCGTTCGCCAAGGGGGGCTCCGCCCGCATCCAGCGCTAATACTCCGCCCGAAATGGGGACACTCACCTTTAGCGTAAGTTGTTGAAAATGAAAGGCCGATTTTTGAAGGGGTCAAAACGCTCCGAAAAGCGGTCCCCTCAAAATCGGGCGAGTAGATTCAACGACTTACCGTAAAGGTGAGTGTCCCCATTAAATACTTGAAGAGGAAGGCGAAGATGTCGGCGTCCTCCTCGATCATCTTCGAGACCGGCTTGCCGGCCCCATGGCCGGCCTTCGTCTCGACCCGAATCAGCACGGGGGTGTCATCGGCGTCAGCGGCCTGAAGCCTGGCCGCGAACTTCTTCGCCATGCCCGGCGACACACGATCGTCGGTGTCCGCGGTGGTGATGAGGATCGGCGGGTACGCCACGCCGTCCCTGACCTGGTGGAGCGGCGAGTATCCGTACAAATACCTGAACTGCGCCGCGTCGTCCGACGAGCCATACTCCGAAATCCAGAACCGGCCGACGGTGAAGAGATGGTAGCGGAGCATGTCGACGACCGGGACCCGGCAGACGACGGCCCCAACCAGATCGGGACGCTGCACCATGACGGCCCCGGTCAGCAGCCCACCGTTACTGCCTCCCTCGATCGCAATCCGCCCGCGGGTCGAGTGACCCGCTGCCACGAGCCACTCGGCCGCGGCCATGAAATCGTCGAAAACGTTCTGCTTCCGCTCGAGCATCCCGGCCTCGTGCCACGCCTCGCCGTACTCGCCTCCTCCGCGCAGATTCGCGACAGCGTAGATTCCCCCTTCGTCCAGCAGCACGAAATTGGCCGGATCGAACGCAGGCGTGAGGCTGATGTTGAACCCGCCATAGCCGGTCAGGAGCACGGGACGATTGCCGTCCTGCGGCATGTCGTTCCGATGCACGAGGAACATCGACACCTTCGTGCCGTCCTTCGACGGATACCAGACCTGGTCGATCCTGTAGTCGGCCAGGCTCACCCTTGAGACAGAGTTCGCACCTCCTGCGACCCGCACGGCAAACGGCGTCAACTGGCGCGTCTCGAAGTCGTACCGGAAGCTCGCCGGCGGGTACGTGAACGAGGTGAATCCCACGAACATCTCTCCGTCTGCCGGCCGACCGCTGATCCCGGTCACCGATCCAATCGACGGCAGGTCGATTTCCCCGGCCGCAGCGCCGGACAATTCGAACATCCGGATCCGGTCGCTCGCGTTGTGGAGGTACGAGACGACGAGGGTGTCGTGGACGATGACGGCTGAGGAGAGCTTGTCTTCGCTCTCCGGCACGATCTCCACTGCGCCGGCGCCGGGTTCCCCGGGATCGACGGAGATGATGCGGCCGAGCGGCGCGCTCTCGTCCGTGCGGAACAGGAGCCGTCCTTCCGCGGCCTCGATGAACGCGTAGGCGGCGGAATAGCCCGTGAAAAGCGGCTCGGGGCGCGCTCCGGGCGCATGACGGTCGACAAGATAGACTTCGCTCTTGTCACTCGACCCCCGGTACGCCGTGATGACGGCCCATCGATCGTCGTCACTGATCTCCACGCCGAAGACCGTCTCGTGTTCGCCCGGCTTCTCGATAATGAGCGTGTCCCGTTCCTGCGGATCGCCGAGGCGGTGAAAGTACACACGGTTGAAGTAGTTCTCATCGCCGGCCGGCACGCTGCCGGGGGCCGGAAATCGCGTGTAGAAGAAGCCGTCGCCGGAGCGGGTCCACGCGATCGAGACGAACTTGACCCACTGCAGCCGATCGTCACGATCGTGCCCCGTATCGACGTCGCGGATGAAGAGATCCTGACGATCGCTCCCGCTCTCAGAGAGGGCATATGCGAGTAGCGCTCCGCTGTCGTCAGGCGCCATCGCCGTCAGCGCGACGGGGCCTTCCGCACTGACGACGTTGGGGTCCAGCAGTACGCGCGGCGTGCCGTTCAGTCCGTCCTGCACGTACAGAACGGGCTGGTCCTGGAGGCCGGTGTTATGCGTGAAGAAATAGCGGCTGCCACGTTTGAACGGAACGCCCGTGCGCGGGTAGTTGTAGAGAGCGGTGAGGCGGTCGACGAGCCCGTCACGTATCTGACCATCGAGAACGGACCGCGTCAGCGCGTTCTGTGCGGCCACCCAGGCACGTGTCTCCGGGCTGTCGGGATCTTCGAGCCATCGATACGGATCCGCGACGCGGACGCCGTGGTAGCTGTCGACGACATCCGACTTCGGCGATTCGGGGTAACTGGGACGTGGCATGTGGGTTCAGGTTCGACGGAGTGGACCAAGCCGCGACGCACCGTGACGAGCTCGGCGTCAGGGCCGATCCGCGGATCATATAATTCCGATCGATGAATGCGAAGGGCATTGTGCATGTGCTCCTGGCCGTCCTCGTGCTGGTGAGCGCGTGCGGCAGCCCGCCGGCCCCCGGGCGGACGGCGCCAGCCAGCCGTCCCTCGATCCTGCTGGTCACGATGGATACGACGCGCGCCGACTCCATTGGTCCGGACGCCGTGGGCATCGAGACTCCGGCATTCAACGCGCTGGCGACCCGCGGCCAGCGGTTCCGCGCTGCCTACGCGACGATTCCGGAGACACTGCCGTCGCACGCGTCGCTGATGACGGGGCTCTATCCCGGCGGTCACGGCGTGCATGAAAACGCGCGGATTCTCCCGCCGACCCATCCGGTCCTCGCCGAGCAGCTGCAGAAGTCCGGCTATCGGACGGCGGCATTCGTCTCGAGCTTCGTGCTCGCGAGGCGCTTCGGGCTTGCCCGGGGCTTCGACGTCTACGACGACGAGCAGCCGTCGGGACAGGCGGAGAGGACGGCGGTAGACACGACGGCCGCGGCGCTGGCCGAGCTGCGAACACCGAGCAAGGGGCCGAGATTCATCTGGGTCCACTATTTCGACCCACACCATCCCTACGCACCTCCAGAGCCATATCGGAGCCGGTACCGCACGGCACCCTACCTCGGAGAAGTCGCGGCCATGGATCACGAGCTGGGGCGCCTCGTGACGGCATTCGAGGAACAGGTCACACGCGAAGGTCACCCGGCCGCGATGGCCGTCGTCTCGGATCACGGAGAAGGACTGGGGGATCACGGAGAATCGCAGCACGGGCACCTGCTCTATCAATCGACCATGCACGTGCCGTTGATCTTCGCGGGGGCCGGGGTTTCTGCCGGAGTCATCGATACGCCGGTCAGCACGCGCCGCGTCTACCACACGCTGATGGCGTGGGCAGAACTCGACAGCGGTGGGAGCCTTTTGGATGCCGGGTCTGTCGGGAGTCGGGATTCGGGGTTAGGGAATCGGGATTCGGGGTTAGGGACTCGGGGCGACGCCGCGGGTGGATTCGCAGGCCGGTCGGGTGGCAGCGGGGGAGCGCAGCCCGAGGTGGTGCTCGGCGAGGCGATGAAGCCGTTTCTGGAGTACGGCTGGCAACCGCAGGTGATGAGCGTAGAGGCGTCGAACAAAGCGATTCTTTCGGGGAAGGTCGAGGTCTACGATCTCGCTGCCGATCCGCAGGAGCGCCGTAATCTGGGATCGGGGGCGAACCTTTCGTCGCGTCTCCGCGCGGCTCTCGAAGACTACCCGGTGCCGTCGCCCGAGAGCGCGCGTGCCCCCGAAAACCTGGACGATGAGGCGCGGCGCCGGCTGGCGAGCCTCGGTTACGTCAGCGCCGGTGCGGCGCCGCTCGTGCGGAAAGACGCGCCTCGACCCGCCGACATGATCCACGTCATCGAGATGCTCGAGAAGGCCTCGGGGCTCTTCGTCAACGAGCAATACGCCGCTGTCATTCCGGTGCTCGAGAAGATCCTCGCTGCCGATCCGCACAATCTCGACGCGACCCTTCGGCTGGCGACTGCGCATTCCGCGCTTGGTCACGAGCCGCAGGCGTTGACGGCATTCAAGCAGGCCGCGGCCATTGCGCCGCGCTCGCCGGATGTGACGCTCTACCTGGCGCTCCACTATGCACGCGGGCGTGACTGGGAGCGCGCCGTGCCGTTGCTCGAACGGATCGTCACTGACACGCCGGAGCGGCTGCCGGCGTCCGAGGCGCTTGCCGCCATCCGTGAACGGCAGGGACGCCCCGCGGAGGCTCTGGCCCTGCGCCAGCAGATCTACACGCTCAGGAAGCCCAGCGCCGTGGAGCTCGTGCATCTGGGGGGGCTGGCGATGAGCACCGGGCAGACGCCGGCCGCGATTGAGGCGTTCGAAAAAGCCAAAGGGATCCAGGGAACGACGTTCGGGCACGACCTGGAGCTCGGCGTCCTGTACATGGCTGCGCGGCGGATGGAGGATGCGAAAGCGTCGCTCGACCGGGTCCCGGCGTCCAGCCCCGGCTACCCGATGGCGCTCTTCAAACGCGCGCAGGTCAGCGTGCTTCTGGGTGAGCCGGATCGGGCGGCCCGGATCGCCGCCGCCCGCCAGCGGGCTGATGCGACGACAGGGCCGCTCATCGCCAGGGAACGGTTATTTCAGAAATAGCCGGACGTGCTACCGGAAGGTGCTACGTGCTACACGTGCCGCGTGCGGAGCGTCTGGTCCCCCGCCCTCCCCGAGCGCGTCGGACGTTGCACGTGCGTAGCACGTAGCACTCAGCACATAGCACGTCAGAATTGAAGTCGGGCAGCGAGCTGGAGCCGGAGCGGCGTGTAATAGGACCGCGGCTGGCCGAACACCGAACTGTGCGCACTCGGCTGGAAGTCGTATCCTGTCTGCTTGTTGAAGACGTTGAACACATCGCCGGCGAGCTGCAGATTCAACCTCGGCGCGAGCCGGAAGTTCTGGGTGTAGTTCAGATCCAGCTGCCAGTGGGCCGGGCTCCGGCGCGAGCCGGCGCGTTCCGCATACCGTGCGGTGTCGCTCGTGCTCGTCGTCAGCGCGATGTAGGGCTCGTAGCTCCACATCTCCCAGGGCTGCCCCGACTGCGCGACGGCGAACGCCCCCGCGGAGGCATTCCAGGGGAGCGTACGGTAGCCGTACAGCTTCAGCATGTGCGGCCGATCGCCGCGCAGCGTGCCGTCCTTGAGGTTCCACAGCTGACGGCCGGCGCCGTCGGCGATGTTCGACGACCCGATGAAGATGTTGTCGTCGTTCGCGATCGACGAGTTGTCCTGGTCCAGGTTGCCGTAGTAGCGGCTGAACGTGTACGAGCCGCGGACGAACGACTTGCTCCCGCGCCACTCCGATTCGATGGTGGCTTCGTAGTACTTCGTGTATGCGCCGTCGAGCTCGGCGATCACGTAGCTCGAGCCGCTGCCGCCGCTGCCAATCTGTGTCAGCTTGTCGGCCAGATCGGGAATGTAGAGCGTGCGGGGGATATCCGCCGGCGGATTGAACGCCACGCGCGCGTTGTTGTTCGTGTCCTCCCAGAAGTGGCTGCCCTCGCGGTACCGGCCGTAGAGCCGCGCCGTCCAGCGGCTGTTCAGCTGCCGGGCCGTGCCAAGCTGGAATTCGTTGATGGTCCGAGGCGTCAGGTCGTCGACGAACAGCTTGCCCGTGGACGACCCGACCGGCACGGTGGCGAACAGCACGCCGTTGGCGTCGAAGTGGGCATCGATGAACGTGCCGATGAGATTTCTGTCCCACGACGCAGCCCGTGGCAGCGAGCTCGCTGCCGGGGTGTATTTCGCATAACTCCCGAATACCGTGTCGCGGCTGTTATAGGCCCACGTGACGCCGAGGCGCGGCTGAATCATCTTGCTGAAGGGAACCTCGTACATCTTGTACTTGTTCCCGGGCGCCAGCGTGAAACCGGAGAGCGTCGACCCCTCGCGGAGGCCCTGGCCATAGAGCCTGTCGTTGCTCGCGAGCAGGCCCGCGTTGAAGGTCCAGTCCTTCCAGCGGATCGTGTCGTTCGCCTCGAAGCTCTGTGACGTGTACTCCGAACGGATCGGGGCAGCGGCGCCGGTCGTCTGCTGCTGAAAACGCGCGGTGTAGAAGGCGGGCTGCCCGGTGCCTGCGATAGGGGTCAGGCGTCCACCAGGCACGGAGATTTCTCCCCAGCCGTTGGAGCGCCGCGTCAGGTCTTCCGAGTCGACATAGAACTGGTAGCCGACGTGGACCTCGTGCGTGACGGCGGTGCCGAGCACGAAGTTGTAGCCGACCTGCCCGGCGTCGCGGAAGAAGTCCTGGTCGTTGAACTGGCTGCCATAGCCGGCGGTGCCCCCGCCGACGTGCACGCCGTTCTGCACGTAGCCGTAGCGGTCGACGATCGGCCGGATGAACGTGTTGAATGCCGTCTGCCCGTCGACGGGCAGGGGGACGGTCAGCTTTCCGAGCGTATCCAGGTTCGCGATGTCCAGGCGCGTGCCGAGCGCCGTGTTGATCGTCGCGGCCGAGATGTTGTCCGGAAGGCCGAGCGACAGGTTGGCGAAGTGGGTGTACTTGAATGTCGCGTGGCTCCTCGGTCCGATCACCCACGAGCCGTCGAGCGTCCCGATCTTCTGCCGGATCTCTGCGCCGGTCCCGGTCGTCGGCGCCGAGTCTGGCAGGAACAGATCGCTCTTGTCCTCCCGCTTCGAATCCCGATAGCTGCCGTTGATGAGGAGGGAATGCGTGGGGGTGAAGGTCAGCTTCCCGAAGCCCTCGTTCCGCGTGCTCTCGTACTTCGGCAGCTCGCCATAGCGGTTCGCGCGGTTGTCACGGTTGTTCTCGGGGCGATAGTACGACCCGTAGAAGTAGAGACGGTCAGCGACGATCGGTCCGCCGACATTGGCGACGAACCAGCCACGGTCCGACTCGTAGCGGGACACCGCCTCGCTGCTGAGTTTTGCGGACATGTCGGCCGTCTGCAGCTGATAGCTGATCTGGCCCATATATTTCGCGGTTCCGGATTTGCTCACCGAATCGATGGTGAAGCCGCCGGACCGATCGAAATCGATCGCCCGTGCACCACCCCTGATGGTCGTCACCTGGGCGATGTCGTGCGACGCAGGCTCCGCGGACAGGGTCCCGAAGAGCGGGAGCGTCACGTTCACGCCGTCGAACTGATAGACGTTGTCCTGGCCGCTGCCCCCGGCACTCGGTCCGCGAATCAGGTCCTGCGTCACCTGGACACCGGGAATGAGCTTGATGAGATCGCGGTATTCCTGCCCCACGGGCAGCGCCAGAATCTGCTGGTTGGAGAGGCCACTCGTGATCGACGCGGAGCCACGCTCGATGAGCGAAGCCGCGGCGGTCACGGTCACGTTCTCCGCCACGCCCGCCACGCCAAGCGTCGCGTCGGCGGACGTATCCTGCGCCAGCTGGACCTGGGCTTCCCGCGTGACGATCTGCATCCCCGAGAGCTCGAACTTCAGCGTGTAATTCCCGGGAGGCAGCGCCGGCAGCCGGTACTCGCCGCTGGCATCGGTCACCGTTTCACGCGGACCCGGCAGGACGTCCGAGCGCGCCTCGACTGTCACACCGGGAAGCACGCCACCTCCGGAGTCCACGACCTTCCCGCTGATCGCGCCGGTCTGCTGGGCGAACGCGGGTGCCGCCACCGCCAGGCACGCGCCCAGCACGGCGAACAGTACACGTCTCAAGCGCATGCTCTTCCTCCAGGCGGGACCGATCCCCACCGCAACGGGATGCTAACACGAAGATGAGGGGCGATCAGGGTTCGAGCGAGATGTGTTGCGCGTAGGACGCAGCGCCGAGGAGGCCGGCATCGGGCTTGAGGATCACGGACACGGGGATCGACTGAATCAGTTCGACCATCGGGGACTTCGCCAGAAAGGCTTCGAGAAAGAGACCCGACTGCAACGCGGGCAGGATCTTCGGGGCGATGCCTCCGCCGATGTAGACACCGGCGGTCGCGACCGTGCGCAGCGCGATGTTGCCGGCTTCGGCTCCGTAGGCGGCGACGAACATGTCCATGGTCTCGACACATCGCGCGCACCGGCCTTCCGCGGCGGCCGTGGAAATGCGCGCCGGCAGGTCGGCCAGGTCGTCCACCTCTCCCACCTCATCACACAGCCTGGCGGGCGCGATGCTGTACGTCGAATGTTCCCGGAGGGTGCCGAACGCCTGGTGCGTGAACTGGTAGATGTTGACGATCCCCGGGCCAGACAGAATGTGCTCGACGCTGACCCGTCCGAAGATACGCGTCAGTTCGCGGACCATGTCGAGCTCCCGCGGCGTCCTCGCGCCGAAGTCGGCGTGCCCCCCTTCGGAAGCCCCAGGCACGAACCTGCCGTCGATATTGAGGAGGATGGACTCGCCGAGCCCGGTGCCGGCGGCGATCACGGCAGCATTCCCTGTCCGGGAAGGGTCACCCGCGTGCAGTTGCGCGAGCTCGTGGGGCTCGAGGACGGTCACACCGTACGCGAGCGCTTCGAGGTCGTTCAACACCCAGACGCGCTGGAACCCGAGCGCCTCGGTGATGGCGGCCCGATCCACCCGCCACGGCACGTTGGTGAGGAGGGCGACCTGGTCGGTCACCGCCCCGGCCACGCCGAAGCACGCCCCCTCGATGGCAGCTGTCTCGACCCGCTGCGATTCGAGGAACGCTCGTACCATGGGTTCCAGCCCGGAGTAGTCGAGCGTGACGAATTCGGCGACGTCCACGGCCGCCGGCCGCTTGGGTCCGGCCGTGAAGAGACCGAGCAGTGTCTTCGTGCCGCCGATGTCGCCTGCAAGGAGCATGGCCGTATTATCCATTCAATCCGGTGGCTTGACATTCGGCGCCCGTTCGCTCATCTTCGCGATCAATGACGTCGCTCCCGTCATCCGCTGGCGGTCCATACAGTCTGCGAGACATCCGCAGTCTCTATCCGGCGGTTTCCGAAAAACATCTGCGGTATCTCGAGAAGTGGGGTCTGCTCCGACAGTCGAGCGCTCCGAAAGAGCGCCGGGAGTATTCCTTCAGCGACCTCCTGACTGTCCGGCAGGTCTCGGCGGATCTCGAGCGCGGCACTCCGCTGCGCCTCATTCTCCGCTCGCTGATTGCGGAGCGCGAAGGGCAGCTGCAGCTGGACTTTGTCGCCGGTCACGGCGCCCAGGATACGCCGCGCGCCAAGGTCGTGAGTCTCGGTGCGCACAAACCCAATCGGAACGCGATCGCGGCATCGCTGCCCGCCGATCTCCCCCCTTACCGCGTGTCCGAACCACAGGCCGCGCTGGCCGCGACGTACTTCATCGAAGGATCGCGGCTCGACGATGGGGATGAGCGGACGATGGAGGAGGCGGCCGCGGCGTACCGCAAGGCGCTCATCATCGACCCCGACCTGGTGCCGGCGATCGTCAACCTGGCGAATATTCACTACGGACGCGACGGGCTGATCGAGGCACAGGCGCTGTACGAGCGTGCGATTGGCCTCGACCCGAACTGCTTCGAAGCCCATTTCAACCTGGGCAACATCCAGCACGACCTGGGCCGCTTCGATCGCGCCCTCCTCTGCTATCGGGACGCCGTCGCGCTCAACCCGGGGTACGCGGACGCGCACTTCTACCTGGCGGTCACGCTGGAAAAGACGGGACACTCCCCGGAAGCCAAGCCCCACTGGAAGGCGTACCAGGAGCTCGCGCCCGGCGGCGAATGGACGGATCTGGCGGGGGAATTTCTGGAGTGAGGGAAGTCGCCAGTAGCCAGGTACGAACCAACTGGAAACTACTGGTTACTGGAAACTGGCTACTGAGAGCTGACAGCTCAAAGCTGTCAGCTCTTAGTACGCCGTGTAGTCCCGCTTCTTAGGCGTCCGGCGCAGCTTGTAGAACGCGCACTCCGGGCACCAGGACTCGGCGACGAAGCCTTCCTTGCCGGCAAACGGCAGCACGTCACGATGCGTGCAGAATTCCCCGACATCCGGCGTCGCGCGCCAGCGGCACGAATTGAATTTTGCCACGGCTGGCGAGAGTGTGGGTACGGCTCCGGGAGAAGCCCCGTTGCCCCCGGGCGACGGACCCGTGATCGGATCTCCCTGGCTTTCGTCCATCGGGTTCGGCGTGTCGGCCTGCTCTGGCGGCGCGGCCGGCGCGAACGGATTCGAATCGTCCATCATCCCTGCAACTCGAGCCCGAAGGATCGCTGCAGCGCCTGCAGCGCGCGCAGCTCTTCCGGGGCAACAAGTGTAAGCGCGGTGCCCGTGGCCTCAGCCCGGCCGGTGCGTCCCACGCGGTGCACATACATCTCGCGGCTCGAGGGCACTTCGTAATTCACGACGTGCGTGATGCCGTCGATATCGAGACCGCGCGCGGCGACGTCGGTCGCAACCAGCACCCGGTAACTGCCGCTTCGGAATCCCTCGACCGCCTGGGTGCGCTGCTGCTGCGTCCGATCGGCGTGCAGCGCCGCAGCCTTCAGGCCAAGTGAGGAGAGCTTCCGCGCCAGGCGCTCGGCGCCGGACTTCGTCCGCATGAACACGAGCACCGGACCATCCGCGCGGCGGAGGAACCGCGCGAGCCATTCGGTCTTGTCCGCGGCGGCCACGTTCTCGATCGTGTGCGTGATGCTCTTGGCGGGACCGCCCGCCGATCCAATCTGCACGTACTTCGCTTCGCGGACGACTTCGTCCGCCAGTTTCATGACCTCTTCCGGCATGGTCGCCGAAAAGAGCAGTGTCTGCCGTGCGGCGGAATCGGGCAGGCTCTGCACGATGCGGCGCACGTCAGGCCAGAAGCCCATGTCCATCATCCGGTCGGCTTCGTCCAGCACCAGCGTGTCGAGCTTGTCGAAGCCGACGGTCTTGCTGCGCATGTGATCCATCAGCCGGCCCGGTGTCGCCACGACGATGTCGACCCCGGACTTGAGCGCGCGCTCCTGCGGGCCCATGTCCACGCCGCCGTAGACGGCAATGCTGGTGATGTCCGTGTGATAGATGAACCCCTGGACGTCGTCCTCGATCTGTACTGCGAGCTCACGCGTGGGGGCCAGGATCAGGACCCGGGTGTACCCGCGTTCTTCGGGCGCCGTGGCCCGTGCTCTGAGCATGCGGTTCAGGATGGGCAGCAGGAACGCCGCCGTCTTGCCGGTGCCGGTGTCCGCGCACCCGATGATGTCGTCACCGCTCATCACGATGGGGATGACGGCACTCTGAATCGGCGTGGTGGCCGAGAACCCGCGGACGCGGATGCCTTCTATCAGGGACGCCTCGAGGCCGAGTTTATCGAAACCGACGGGGCGGGGGTCGTACTCGGCCTGCGGCCGCGTCACTTCGCGCGTAGTGGCGGGCACCTGAAAGTGTGCGCCGGTGGACGCGCGAGCGGAGCCGGAGCGCGGACGGCGTCCCCGTCGCCCGTTCGGAGCTCGATGCTGTGCTGAATGGGAGTTCAAAATGGTGATCTAGCGAGCTCGGAAGGTGATGATGCCTCGGACGGGATCGTAGGGGGAGACTCCAACGGTGACTCGATCGCCCGGTACCACCTTGATTCGGAAACGGCGCATGCGGCCGCTCAACTGGGCAAGTACCTCGTGACCCTGGTCACATTGCACGCGATAGAGTCCGCCGCTGTGAACCGCCACGACCGTGCCTTGCACGTCAATCAGATCATCCTTGCTCAATTGCTATCCTTTCAATCAAAGATTGTGCCATATTCCGTCCACATACGCAAACTCAGCCATGAAGACGACGAACGGCCTCCTCGACCTGAGCAGCAATGAGCCCGTAGTCATTACCTTTCAACCACATAGGCGGTCCAAACGTGACGGCCGCCGAGCCCCGGACCGGGGTTTTCCATGTGTGATGGAGGATACGATCCAGGCCCTCCAGGCGAACGGGAATGACCGGGACCCCCAGCCGCGCCGCGATCATCCCGACCCCGGGCTGGAACCGCTTGATCTCTCCCTCGTCCGTTCTCCGCCCTTCCGGGAAGATGAGCACGGAATAGCCGTGGCCGATGAGGTCTCCGATGTAGCGCAGCGTCTGTCTCGTGCCGGTCTCGCGCTGCGGAAGCGGGAAGGCGTTGAAGAAGGCCGATGCCAGATAGTAGTTCATGCTGTTGGTCAGCCGTGCGGTCGATGAATATCCCTCCGGATAGAAATGCGCCTTGAAGAACTCCTTGGCCATGGCGGGAGCGACCCGGTAGCGCCAGCGCGCCGGGAGCGCCTGGAGAATCATGGGGGTGTCCAGGTGACTCTGGTGATTTGCGGCAAAGATCACCGGGCCGCCGGCCTCATTCAGGTGCTCGAGGCCCTGGACCTTCAGCGACACGAACACCCGCGTCAAAGGCAGGATCCAGGTCGGAAGGCTTGCGCGGCGGAGCGCCCGCACCAGCGCCGTCCGATTCCACGTCGGAAAGTCGATCGGCTCGTTTGCCACCACCGCGGCCGCTGCCTGACCCGCGTCGAGCGGACGCGTCAGCGCCTGGAGGTCCGCAACGGTGGTCGCTGCCGCGAATCTCGACTCATCGATGGTGACCTGCATCGTCTCTTCGAGCGCCATCATCAGCTCGACCCGTTCGAGTGAGCTCAGCCCGAGCTCGTCGATCGTCGTGGCGGGTTCAATCGTGCGGCCTGGGGCAAACCGCTCGAGGACCGAGACGACCGACCGTCCCGAGGCGCCGGGCTTCGCCGGTTCGCCGCGGCCCGACGTGGTCAGCCACTCTTTGAGCTCCCGCCGCTTGAGTTTGCGCGTCCCCTCCGTTCGCGGCAACTCCGTGCCGGGCCAGAGCGCGGCCGCGCGGATCTTCTGGTGATCCTGGAGGCCGGCGTTCGCCACTCTCACGACCTCATCGAGATCGGTGCCCGGAGCTGCGACGAGCACGGCCTGCACGCGCTCGGCGTGCGACCCCGGTTGAGACGCGCCGACCACGGCGGACTCGGTGATCCCGGGGATCGCGTTGAGCACGCGCTCGACGTCTTCCGGGAAGACGTTCAGCCCCTCGGGGGTCACGATCATTTCCTTCTTGCGGCCGCGAATCCGCAGCTGCCCTTTGTCGTCGAGATCGCCGATGTCGCCGGTATGAAACCAGCCGTCAACGAACGAGGCGCGCGTTTCCTCCGGGGCGTTGTAGTACCCCGTGGTGACGTTGTCTCCGCGCACCAGGATCTCGCCATCGTCCGCGATCTTGATTTCGACTCCGGCAATCGGCTTCCCGACGGCGCCGCGTGCCGCATGGAGCGGGTGATTGAGAGTGACGATGGGAGCGGTTTCGGTCAGACCGTAGCCCTGGATGACGAGGAACCCCAGGCGTCCCCAGAAGGCTTCGATTTCGGGATCGAGCGGGGCGGCTCCGACGACCATCGCCCAGAACTTGAATCCGAACATGCGGTGGATCCGCCGGAACCTCCACCAGCGTTTCGCCCAGTGCATGGTGACCGGCGCATTCGCGGCTTCGGGCGCGACGCGCCGCACGTGGTCCTTCAGCACTTCGAGCATCTTGGGCACGCACACGAGCACGGAGATCCGGCGCTCGCGTATCTGCCGGACGATGTCCTCCGGCGCATAGCTGCGTGTGAACACGACCACGCCCGGCAGCATCGGCGGGATGAACGTGGCCATCGCCTGGCCGAACATGTGGCTGAGCGGCAGCAGGTTCAGGAAGCGGATCGGCCGGAACGGCGCCGCCCACTTCTTGTACTTCGCCATCTCGCGCTCGATGGGGACGATGTTCGCGAGAATGTTGCGGTGGGTGATGATCACTCCCTTGGGCTCGGCCGTTGCGCCGGAGGTGAAAATGATCTCGGCTGTTGTGTCCGCCGTCGCTTCCGGCTTCAGCCGGAAGGAATCCGCTCCATTCTTCCGGCCAAAGCCGGAAGCCACGCTATCGGGACGCAGTTCGGAGAGATTCCAGACCGGACGTCCGGCTCCCAGCGGGGCCGCGTCCACGGTTTCGCCGACGAGCACGGCACGGGCATCGACAATGGCCGCGATGCGGAGAAGGAGCTCCGCGGAGGCCCGGTAGTCGATGGGAACGAGCACGACTCCCTCGAGCACGCACCCCCAGAGCGCCACGAGCCACTCGGCGCGGTTCTCGCTCCAGAGGGCCACGGCCTGCCCCCGGACGATCCCCGCCGCCCGCAGCCGCCCGGCAAATGCCTCGGAGGCCGCCGCGATCTGCGCATACGAGTACGACCAGCTGCGGTAGCCGTCGTCGTATACGACGAATTCGCCGTCGATGGTGGAGAGATCCGTGTAGAAGTCGATGAGTGTGCGCCGCGGCATTCCCGTGAATTATGATGGAAAACCCATGTCACTCCCGCCCGTATTTGCCGCGAGCGCGCTGTATGACAGCCTTCTGCAGGCCGCGCTGCGGCAGTTCTTCAGCCGCGCGACGTTCGAGACCGAGCCGATCCCGTCGCTCTCGTCCGACGGGCGGCTGGCGATCGAGCCGACGAACGATCCGTCCGTCCTGACCATTCGATGGTTCGGCTCCCGGTACGTGCTGCACGTTCCGGCGCGGCGCCCGTTCACGGCGCACGAGGTGCGCTTCGCGCGGGCGATCGGCACGGTGCTCGCCGCACGGTATCGCGCCATCTTCGACCCGAGGCAGATGCTCGAGCGGGGAGATCTGTTCGGCGGCCCGATCGAAGATCGGTATATCGCCGCCTTCCTCGACGCCCCGCCGTCACCCGACCCTTCGCAGTCGCGCGCCGATCTCATCGCGACCGCGATCGACGTGCTGCGCGTGGCGGCGCTCTCCAGTTACGAGAACCGCTCGATTTCGTCCGGCGTGCTGGTGCTCGAGGGAGACGACGATCCGGTGCGGCCGAGGCACGTGCCCGCGGAACAGACCTACAAGTACTCGCAGGAGCTGACGGCGATCAAGAGCTTCTACCGGCTGTGCGACGGAATCGAGACGCTCTTCCTGGTCAATCGCCACGGCACCGTCCTCGACATCGTGGAGGTCTGCCGGTACTCGACGCCGGGTCTGCTGCAGGTGGCCTGCGCCACCGGCTACCGCTCGCATGCGCTGGCAACGGTCGGCAACCGCAACCTGTCCATCGTCCTGAGCCCGTCACACGAGATCAAGGTCTTTGCGGATGGAGCGCACACGCTCGCCTTTCGGAACGCGCGCTGGCACCTGCTCGATCTGCAGGCGAAGTACGACATGTGGGCGGCGTCGGTGGGCAATGCGGCGCTTGCCGAACGCCTGTTCCAGACCGCCCTCGATCTGGCCGACGCCCGCGAAGGCGCGTTGTTCGTCGTGCTGCGCGAACCGGCCATGGGGCTCCCGCAGCTCGTCGCTCCCGCGGATCAACTGGACTCAGTCAGGCACACAGGCGGCGCCGTGCCGACACGCGGTCAGTTCATGCACATGCTGCGCGGGCGGAATGCCTGCGAGCTCGATCCGGCCGTGCTGGGCGGACTGGCGCGAACGGACGGCGCGACGGTGATGGATCACGCCGGCCGGCTGCTCGCCGTCGGTGCGATCCTGCTGCACTCGGAGCCGCCGGAGCCGCATTCGAACCTGGCCGTCGAGGGAGCGCGGACGACCGCCGCCATGGCCGCCGGGCGCTACGGCGCCGTGCTCAAGGTGAGCGAGGACGGCCTGATCACGTTCTACGATCAGCAGGAGCGGATCTGGGACATCTAGGAGCTATCAGCTCTCAGCTGACAGCTGACAGCTGATAGCCGAGAACTGATATGCGCATCTTTCTGACCGGCGGCAGCGGCTACATCGGCTCGGCGGTGCTCGACGCATTCGTGCGGGCGGGGCATCAGGTCGATGCGCTGGTGCGCAACAGTGAGAAGGCGGCCGTGGTACAGGCGCGTGGGGGGCACCCGGTGTTTGGTGACCTGAGCGAGCCGGCCACGTACGCGGATGCGTCAGCGGCGGCGGACGGCGTGGTGCACACCGCCTCTGAGGCCTCGCCGCGTCGAGTCACAGTGGATGAGGCCGCGCTCAACGCGTTCCTCACACCGTCGAAGCGGCCCGGGCGTTTCGTGATCTACACGTCTGGAATCTGGGTCCTCGGTCAGTGTCCCAGTCCCGCGGATGAAACAGCTCCGCTCAATCCCCTCGAGCTGGTCAAGTGGCGTCCGGCCCACGAGCAGCAGGTGCTCAATGCCGCGACGGCCGGCATTCGGACGATCGTGATCCGGCCCGGCGTCGTGTACGGCGGCTCACGCGGAATGGTCGGTGACATCTTCAAGGATGCCGCCAACAGCCTGGTACGAGTCATCGGCAGCGGCGCGAACCACTGGCCGCTCGTCTACGACCGCGACTTGGCCGATCTCTACGTGCGGGTCGCCACCAACCAGGGTGCCTCGGGGGTGTTCCACGCGAACGACGAGGGAGACGAGCGGGTGAACGATCTCGTCGCCGCGATCGGCAGCCATGCGAAGACGAGCCCGAGCATCCGCTACGTGCCGCTGGCGGAAGCGAGGAAGAAGATGGGTCCGTACGCGGATGCGCTCGCCGTGGATCAGATCGTGCGGAGCCCGCGTGCGCGCGAGCTCGGGTGGAACCCGTCACTCCACTCGGTGGCCGGCAATGCTGCGAGACTGTTCGAGGAATGGCGGCGCGGCAAGGAAGCTGCCTGAACCTCGAATCCGGATCCACGGACCCGGATTCGAAGGTCGGGACTTGGGACTCGGGCTTCGAATCCCGAACCCCGAATCCCCCACCTACGCCGCGAAGCGGCTACGGCGCGGCCGCGCCGTAGCTCGCACTGCATGGGCCGCGAGCGGAGGCGGGCGAACCCCGACTCCCGAATCCCGAGTCCCGAACCCCGATCTTTACTTGAAGGCCGCTCCCACGCTGAACACAACCAGCGTCATCCGGGAGACCGCCGGCCTGACGCTGGTCTGCAGCTGCGCGTTGATGGCGTAAAAGCGCAGGTCCATCGACAGGGCCACGTGCTTCTTCGAGAACCAGCGCGCCCCTCCGCCGTAGTTGAAGGTCCTCGATCGAGACTCCTGCGCCGGCAGCGGAGCGTCCACTTTTTCCGCGGTGAACGCCGTCCCGCCAATGCCGCCGCTGATGTAGCTCCAGCCCTGCCGCTTTCCGAAATTGAACGAGATCTGCGGTGTCACGGATGACATATGGCTGTGCACCGTTGGCCCGGCCACACCGTCCTCGGTCGTCGGGGGCAGTGTCCGCTTGCGTCCTGCCATGATCACTTCTCCGCCGACGCCGATCGCCATCGGTCCGAAACGCACCGGGTACCAGTGCGCACCGAAAACCACGCCGAGCGCGCGCGTCGGAAGATTGAGCGCCGTGACCCCGATGCCGGTCGCGATGTTCGGATCCTGTTTGAACTTTGGAAAGGCGGCTCGCACGTCGACGACGAACCGCCCGATGGGCTGGTCCTCGAGAGGCACGTCCTGAGCGGACGCCTTCGCGGTGAAGGTGAGCAGCACGGCTGCAAGCGTGAACACGAGCCCGGACCGGATCGCACCTGAAGTCATTCGCATCTGCAGACGATTGTATTTCAACGCCTTACGGAAGAAGCTCGCGCGCCAGCGCGAGACCGTCGTCGAGCGTCGTGATGGTACCGTCCAGTTGCCGCTCGTAAATCTGCTTGAGGATCTCGCCGACGCGTGGTCCCGGCGCGACGCCGAGCGCCAGGATGTGCCGTCCCTTGACGATCGGCTCCGGTGGTGCGTGTTGGACGCCCAGTTCCCGCGCGCGCTCGAGGAACCAGTCCATCGCCGAGCAGTCGAAGCCGGGGCCGCGGCCGAGGCAGTCGGACTTCGCGACCCTCGCGAGCAGCTCGAGATCCACCTTCTGCGCGAGCCGCCGGAAGGCGCCGTCGGAGACGGGCGTCGGCGACTGCCTGAACATCCCGGGCTTCAGATGATGCGCGACGATGCTGAGCACCTGGCGGCGGACGTCGTAGCCATCGATGCTGTTGATGTTGAGCCGATCGAGCAGCGCAGTGGCCGGTGCGACCCCCGCCTGCTCGTGATCGATCGACCGGATGCGGCCGTCCAGGAATGCGGTCGTGGAGGGCTTCCCGAGATCGTGGCAGACCGCTCCGAGCATCACGACGATCTGCCGCGGCCGATCCAGATCGTCGATTCGCGTCCGGGCCTCGTCGACGACCAGCAGCGTATGGACCCAGACGTCCCCCTCCGGATGCCATTCGGGCTCCTGCTCGCAGCCGACGAGCGGCGCCAGTTCCGGGAAGAGGCGATCGACGATGCCGAGGTCGAGCGTCAGCGTCAGCCCAATCGACGGGCGTGTCGCATGGAGCAGCAGCTTCTCCATCTCTCCCCAGATCCGTTCCGCCGGAAGATCATCCAGCGGGATCTGCCGGCAGATCTCGCGCGTGGACGCTTCCAGCGTGAACTCGAACCGGGCGGCGAACTGCACCGCCCGAAGGACGCGGAGGCTGTCTTCGCCGAACGTCACCGGGTCGACGGCGCGGAGGATCCGTGCCTCGAGATCCCGGCGGCCGTTCCAGGGGTCCAGGTAGTCGCCGGTCAGCGGATCCCAGGCGATCGCGTTGATCGTGAAGTCGCGCCGGCGTGCCGCCTCGGCAACCGGAAGGTCGGGATCCCCCGTGACTTCGAACCCCCGATGCCCACGACCGGTCTTCGACTCGCGGCGCGGCAGCGCCACGTCGATGCCCGCCACTTTATAGACAGTGAAGCTTTCGCCGACGGTGTTGACGTTGCCGAAGGTGCCGAGCAGCTCTCGCAAGGCCGGCGCCGGGACGCCGTACACCTCGATGTCCACGTCCTTCGACGGACGTCCCATCAGGCGATCGCGCACCCAGCCGCCGACAATGAGGGCGCGGCCCCCCTCGTCATGAACGTGCCGCGCAATGGCCACCGCCGTTGCCAGGCTAGTGTCTGCGGGCAACTCGAAATCCATAGTCCGTATAGCGGAAGGAAGGATCGAGCTTGCTCCGCGCGGACGACCGGCTGATGGTGACGGCATGGCGCCACGATCCGCCGCGCGATGTTCGCCTGAGTCCCGCCGGCGGCCCCTGAGGATTCAGCTGCGGGGAGATCGCGTAGTAGTCACGCGCGTGCCAGTCCGCGCACCACTCGTGCACGTTGGCCGCAATGCCGAAGAGCCCGAAGCCATTCGGCTCGCCGAGCGTCACCCGCCACGGTGACGCCAGCGGCCCGCGTCCCTGCTCCGGAATCCAGGCAGGAATATCGTCACCCCACGGATATCGCCGTCCGTCGAGTCCGCCGCGAGCGGCGCGTTCCCATTCCGCTTCGGTTGGCAGCCGCTCGTGCCCTCTCCACGCACAGTACGCCTGAGCATCGTCCCAGCTCACACCGACGACGGGGTAGTCGGCCGGCTGGAACTCCGCGGTATGCCAGTCGCGCGGTTCGGGATGTCGGGTGGCGGACAGGAAGGCGGTGTATTCGGCGCGCGTGACGGGGTAGATGGCCAGCTCGAATGCGTCGACCGTCACGACGTGGACCGGGGCCTCGTCTTCCTGCCCGTCGAGGCTGCCCATCGCGAACGATCCGCCGGGAATCTGCGCGTAGACGCGATCGGTGTGTTCGGGTCCCATTACGCGGTGCTGCGCCGCCGTCCGTACTTTCGCACCATCGTGTCCGTGAACCCGGGGGCCACCGCGTTGAGGATCGCGAGACCGCGCGACAGTGTGTGCGGATAGACCTCCGGTCGCGGCCGTTGCGCGCAGGCGACGATGGCCTTTGCGACCTGCTCGACGGACTGTTTGGGGCCGAGGCCGGAGACGGACTGGCCGTAGTCGCGCTCCATCGAACTGCGGAACTCGGTCTCCGTTGACACGGGATAGACGACGCTGACGTGGATCGCGGTGTCCGCGAATTCGCTGCGAAGACTCTCGGCGAAGCCGACCTGCGCGGCTTTCGTCGCGGTGTATCCGCTCATCAGCGGAATGCCGCGCTGACCGACGATCGATGACGTGATGATCAGGTGGCCGCTCGCCTGCGCCTGGAACACCGGCAGCGCGGCTCGTGCGCCGAAGAACGTGCCCATGAAATTCACGTCCATCATCCGCCGCATCGTCTCGACGGACGTCTCTTCGACCGTGCCGTAGTAACCGAACCCGGCGTTGCACAGCATGATGTCGAGCCGGCCGAACACGTCCTGCGCGCGGGCGACGAGGCGCGCGACGTCGCTCTCCGACGTGACGTCGGTGACGAGCGACTCCGCACGATGGCCGGCGGACTGGATCGAGCGGACCGCTTCGTCGAGCCGGTCTGCGCGCCGGGCCCCGAGCACCACCGCGCAGCCGGCGGCGGCCAGTTGCCGCGCACTCGCCAGTCCGATGCCGGACGAAGCCCCCGTGATCACCGCGACCCGCCCGGCGAGACTCATTCGCGCATGATACAAGAGTAGCGGGACCCCAAATAAATGGGGACACTCACCTTTAGGCTAAGTCGTTGATTCCATTGAGGGAGTTTCTGGCACCCTCGCGCATTGGTCCTCGAGCTGCTGATTCCTTGAAAGTCGAGGCATGTGATCGACGGATCAGCAGAATCAACAACTTACCGTAAAGGTGAGTGTCCCCAATTTCTGAACACGTTGATTTATGTCCGACCCCTCCATCACCCTCCTGCGGGACCTGGTCGCCATCGACTCGGTGAACCCGTCGCTCGTCGAGGGGGCGGCCGGGGAAGGCGCGATCGCTGACGCGATTGCCGATCACATGCGGCGCATGGGGCTCGACGTAGAGGTGCAGGAGGTCGTGCCGGGGCGCCCGAACGTGATTGGTGTCCTCGAGGGGGCCGAGCCGGGACGGTCGCTGATGCTCTGCGGGCACACGGACACGGTGGGGGTGGACGGCATGCACGCCCCATTCGATCCCGTGCAGCGTGACGGCCGGTTGTACGGCCGCGGTGCGCAGGACATGAAAGGGGGCCTCGCCGCGATGATCGACGCAGCGAGGGTCGCGCGCGATCGCGGGTTCCGAAAGGGTCGCATCGTCATCGCAGCGGTCATTGACGAGGAGTATGCGAGCATCGGCGCCGATGCCCTGGCGGGAGCCTGGCGCGCCGACGCCGCCGTGGTGACGGAGCCGACGGACCTCCAGGTTGGCGTGGCTCACAAAGGATTCGCGTGGGCAGAAATACGGACGCGAGGGAGGGCCGCCCACGGCAGCCGCCCCACGGACGGCCGCGACGCCATCTTCCGCATGGGCCGTGTGCTTCACCGGCTGGAACAGCTTGACCGTGAGCTGCGCGCACGCGCGCCTCATCCCCTGATCGGGACGGCATCCCTGCACGCATCGACGATTGGGGGAGGCCGCGAGTGGAGCAGCTACCCCGATGCCTGCACGCTGCGGCTCGAGCGCCGCACGGTCGCAACCGAGACGGCGGAAACCTTCCTCGGGGAGATCGACGAGCTGCTCGATGCGCTTCGGCGGGAGGATCCGGAGTTCGACGCGTCAGCCGCGCTGACGTTCGCGCGGCCGGCCTACGAGATCGCGGACACGCATGACCTTCCGGTCGCGCTGATGCGGGCTGCCGCGGAAAGCGGCGTCACCGCGCATGCCGCGGGAATGAGCTTCTGGACGGATGCGGCGATCCTTGGAAACGCAGGAATTCCAAGCGTCCTGTTCGGCCCCGGCGGCGCCGGGCTGCACAGCATCGAGGAGTTCGTGCTGATCGCGGACGTCGTCGCGTGTCGTGACGCGCTCGCCGTGCTCGCGCTGAAGTACCTGTAGCTGACAGCTATCAGCTGTTAGCTCCTACGCGCTCTTCCGCAGCTCCATCCGATCCCGCACGAGCCGGTGCCGGCGCGCGTCGCCTTCATACCTGCGGCGCGGACCACGGCCGCTGATCTCCCAGCCGGGGGTATCGTGCCCGCAGGACGTGCACCGCATGTTCACCCGCGAGCCTTCGTAGTGGAGAACGGCATCGTGGCCGCGAAGCCCGCAGTACAGCTGACCGAGGCGGCTCATCGCGCGGGCCACCGCGCTGTCGGTATGGTCGTGCGCGACGCGATCGGAGCCGGCACGGGCGACGTCCGCCGTTGCGGTGAGTTGCTGGGGGTAATTGGTCACCATGAGCGATCTCCCTGTTCCCTTTATCTTGATTTCCTCATATGACGCCAGGTGCTGCACTGTCGTTCCGCAGCCTCATGAATATCAAGCCGTGTGCCACGGGGGATCGATCGGTCCTATCACCTGATGAGCCACTGAGTTAGAGGCTGTTGAGCTGAAAATGTAATCAGGAGATGTGTAGCAGTGGTGCAGCTCAGTGGTGTGTCCGGATACACACCATGGCACTCGGGACCGCTGCGGCCGGCGACGCGGTCAATCGCTCAGGACGCCGCGGATTACAAATGCGATATTGGCCGGCCGCTCGCCCAGGCGGCGCATGAAGTACGGGAACCATTCGCGGCCGAAGGGCACATAGATCCGAACCCGTTGCCCCTCTGCGCGCAGCCGTGCCTGAAGGTCGCGCCTGATCCCATAAAGCATCTGGAACTCGTAGCGGTCGGGCGCGATGCCGCGCGCTGTGGCGAACTCGCGAACGGCCGCAATCATCGCGACATCATGAGTGGCGATGGCCGGGTAGTTCCCGTCGACGAGCAGGCGCTTCATGATCTCGAGGAACCCGGCGTCGACGTCGGCCTTGTTCTGATACGCCATCTCCCTGGGCTCGTTGTAGGCCCCCTTGACGAGGCGCACCCGTGCGCCCAGCTCGATCATCCGGAGCGCGTCGGTCAGGCTCCGGGGCAGGTACGACTGCAGGACGATCCCGGCGTTGCGGTAGGCCTGCTGCCACATGGTCTCGAAAATCTCGAGGGTCACCTGCGTGAACGCCGAGCTCTCCATATCGACGCGCACGAACATATCGTGCGCGGCCGCGCTGTCGAGGATGCGCCGGAGGTTGTCGACGCAGGTCGCGCGGTCGACCGTCAGCCCGAGCTGCGTGAGCTTGACCGAGATGTTCCGACCGATGCCGGAGGCCACGATCTGATCGATGAACGCGAGGTAGGCGCGCGTCGCGGTGTCCGCCTCCGCCATCGTGGCGACGCTTTCGCCCAGCATGTCGAGTGTCTGCGTCAGCCCCGCGCTTTCGAGCCGGCGGGCGGCCGCGATGGCTTCGTCCACGGTTTCACCCGCGATGAACCGCCGCGCAAAGCTGTTGGGCCGCCGCATGCCGTATCGAGAGGCGAGGTGCTTCAGTTCCTGGCTGGCCGCAAGCGCCTGGAAGAGAGCTTTGGAGACGTGAGCGATCATCAGTGGGTGCGAGGCGGGCGCCGCGCGGCGAGGAGATGCTGAAGCGTGCGCGCATAGTAGCGGAGGACCGTCCGTTCCCGGACGCGGAAGCGCCCCCCGCGCTCGACATGGATGATGTTGCGAGCGGCGAGCGGCTCGGCCCCTTCCTCGATGGCCTGCCGCCCCGACGTGACACCCATGTTCGCTCCGGCAGCGCGCGCCGTCTCGATGATGGCGTCAGCCCGCGCCTCCAGCTCGCGCTTCGTGATCGACGGCTTGAGTGCGGCCGCCAGCACCGCGGTCGGCAGCACCTTGTAGAGTCGGCCGACCGCATCGCGCGTGAGATGCGCGAGCGCCATGACGTCGCGCCGCGCCTCGGGATCGAACCCCTCGAGGCTGATGGGCTCTCCGAACGTGACGTACGCGCGCGACTGATACCCCACGGCGTATCGCACCATCTCGGCCACTTCCCGGGCAAACGGCCGCCCGCGCCCCTTGCCAGCCTGGTGCGCGAGGATGTGATCCTCGAGGACGACGTCGTATGCGACAGCCACCGGCACGACCACCGCCCCGGCGTCAGCCTGCATCGTGGCGTGCAGGAGGCCCGTCTTCGGCGTCTTCATCTCGCCGGAGTAGCTGCGTCCTCCCTCGAAGTAGAACAGCAGGTCGTGACGCTGCAGGAGCTCCGCGACGTACGCCTTCAACGTGACGAGATACGCCGGGTCCTTGGTGTTGCGCCGGATGGGAATCGCGCCGGTAACATGTCGATGAATCAGGCCGAGCGGACCGCCGAACAGGTTGATGCCGGCGGCAATCACCGGGGGCCTGATGTTGTTGTCGTCCAGCACCAGCGGCTCCACCAGGTAGTCGAGGTGGCTCTTGTGATTGGAAATGTAGATGACCCGGCCGTCGCGGGTCGCCTGCTGCGCGATCTCCACGTGCTCGTCGATGCGCTCGATCTTCCGCAGAATGGGGTAGAGCGGGTGTTTCAGCGCGCGGTAAATCGGATACCGCTGGGTAGTCCGCAGCTCGTCGAGGTAGGCGTGGATCCGCTCACGGGCCTCGAGCTCAGTCTGGCCCGGGCCGCCACGGAGATAGCGCGCGACTTCCTCCCGCGCGAGGACGGCCTGAGTGATGTCGTCGAGCATCACAGCCCGGACTATATCAGAATCAAGAGGTTACGGGATTTCCCTGCGACTTCTCGATCTCCCTGCAGATCGCGTCCGTGAACTCCGTTGTCGACGCTTTTCCACCGAGGTCGTGCGTCCGGACGACGCCCGCGGTCAGGATCTGTGTCAGCGCCGCGCGGATGCGCGCGGCCCGATCGTCCTCGCCGAGGTGATCGAGCATCATGAGTGCGGACAGCAGCAGCGCCGTGGGGTTCGCCAGGTTCTTGTCCGCAATATCCGGAGCGCTGCCGTGGACGGCTTCGAACACCGCCAGCTCCAGGCCCATATTCGCTCCGGGGACCACGCCAAGCCCGCCGACCAGGCCCGCGCACAGGTCCGACACGATGTCGCCATAGAGGTTCGGCAGCACGAGCACGTCGAATTTCTCCGGCCGCATCACGAGCTGCATGCACACGGCATCGACGATGCGCTCGTCGTAAGCGATGTCGATGAACTCGCGGGACACTTTCCTCGTGCTCTCGAGAAACAGTCCGTCGCTGAGCTTCATGATGTTCGCCTTGTGGATGGCGGTCACCATCCGGCGCCCGTTCCTGCGCGCGTATTCGAACGCGAACCGCGAGATGCGGGTGGACGCTTTCTCGGTGATGATCTTCAGGCTCTCGACGACCCCGGGAATGATCTCGTGCTCGAGTCCGGCGTACAGATCCTCGGTATTTTCACGGACGATGATCAGGTCCACGTTCGCGAACCGGCTGTCCACGCCAGGCAGGTTACGGACGGGACGGAGGTTCGCGTAGAGATCGAGCGCCTTCCTCAGCCCGACGTTCACGCTCGTGAATCCCTCTCCGATGGGAGTCGTGACGGGCCCCTTGAGCGCAACCTTGTTCCGGCGGATCGAGTCCAGCAGCTCGATCGGGAGCGACTGGTGGTATCGCTTGAAGGCGTTCACTCCCGCCTCGTGACGCTCCCACTCGACGTCCACCGCCGCCGCCTTGAAGATACGCACAACGGCAGCGGTGACTTCCGGCCCGATGCCGTCTCCCGGGATCAGCGTGATGACATGTGACATGGCGTCAGGACTTCAACGCACGCGGATGAACGAGACGCGGCGCGATGAGCGCGGCGACGGACTCCAGCAGCTCGCGATCGGCGGGACCGAAGGCCGCCGGACGATCGCTGTCGATGTCGATCTCCCCGAGCACCTGGCCGCCGTCCATGATCGGCACGACAATCTCGGATTTCGTCTCGATGCTGCACGCCAGGTATCGCGCATCCGCATGCACATCGTCCACGATGATGGTCGCTTTCCCGGTGGCCGCCGCGCCGCAGATGCCCTGACCGAGCGGAATGCGGGTGTGTGGCGACGGCTTGCCGAGAAACGGACCGAGGACGAGCTCGTCTCCGTCCAGCAGATAGACGCCCACCCACGTATATTCCGGAATTCCGTCCTTGAGCGCCGCGACAACGCGCTCGAGGATGCGTTGCGGATCGGTTTCGACAGCCGTCTCCGCGGTGATTCTGGTCAGCGCAGCTTCCTGGCGCGTGGTCATGGTGGTGTTGGCTCTCAGTCTTTCAATTCCCGGAAAAGCAGCAGCAGGCCCCCGAGGAGCGGAACCATCAGCAGCCCTGTCGATGTCGCGTGAAGCCGCCCGAATTCCGCGCGGCGCGGGTCCCCTTCGGGCAGGCTCGAAGGGGCGACGCCGATGTCGGACTGAGCCCGGACGATGCGGGCCGAGACGACGAGGCCGGAGTAGAGAGTGGCCGCGAACATCAGGCAGGCGATTCCAAGGCGCGCGGCAAACTTGACCGGCCTGGGGCCCAGCACGCCTCTTGTGAGCAGCGTGGCAATCAGTACCGCGGCGCATCCATAACTGACCAGGTGAAACCGGCGCAGCATTTCCCCGAAGAGCGCGCCCGCGAGGACCCGATCGTCGGGCACCTGGCGCCCGGCCAGCACATCGAACAGGGAGGGGGCCGCGATTCCACCCAGCACGACAAGGCCGCCGACCCATAACGTCAGCGCCAGAAGGCCGGCGTACCGCAGCACGAGCATCCCCTCATTATAATCACCAGCGTCTACGATGCCTGTGTTCGAGGTGCTTTCGAATTCCGTCGCGTGGCAGCCATGGGGCGCCCCAGCGTTCACACGCGCGCGCCACGAACGGAAGCCCGTGCTCCTCTCGATCACGGCGACGTGGTGCCAGTCGTGCCTCGAGATGGAGCGGACGACGTACGCGGATCCGTCCGTCGCAACGTTCATCAACAAACAATTCGTTCCGATCCGGGTGGACGTGGACGAGCGGCCCGACGTCAGCGAGCGGTACAGTCTTGGCGGCTGGCCGACCACGGCATTTCTGACGCCCGGCGGTGCCCTGCTTGGAGGGGGCACGTTCGTGCCGCTCGATCGCATGCTCGGGGTGCTCGGCCGCGTGACTGAGGCCTTTGCGGGCCGCAGGGAGCAGGAGATCGACGAGCCCGCGCCGGAGTCCCCTCGAAGCCCGCCAGGTCCGTCTCTCTCGATTGCCGAATTGTCCGCAGGCGTGTTTGCGTCTTTCGACGAGGAGTACGGAGGCTTCGGCGCCGAACCGAAGTTTCCGCTCGTGGCGCCGCTTCAGCTCGCGCTCGAGCTGTCACATGGCGAGGAAGCCGCGCGCTACCAGCCCATCGTGGAAGTGAGCCTCGATGCAATGGGATGGGGCGGTCTCTACGACGAGGTGGACGGTGGATTTTTCCGGTACACGGCGACGCGCGACTGGCAGCTGGCGCATTCGGAGAAGATGCTCGAAGGCAACGCTGCGCTCCTTCGCCTGTATCTCGACGCAGGCGCCGCCTTCGGCCGGGCCCGTTTTACCGAGCGCGCAGCGGATGTCCTTCGCTACGTGCAGACGTGGCTGGCGGATCCGGTGGACGGCGGCTGGTGGGGATCGCAGCAGGCGGACGTTCGCTACTACGCGGCCCCTTCGCCCGAGGAGCGCCGCGGACTGACACCTCCGGCGGTCGGGCGCGTGCTGTATGCGGATTGGAACGCCGCAATGGCATCGGCTGCGCTGCACGCCGCGCGGGTGTTCGACGACGACGGGCTCCGCGACTTTGCGCTCAAGTCGTTCGAGCGTGTGCTCCTCGCCTGCTACAAGCCGGGGTTCGGTGTGGCCCACTCCCCTGGACACGCCGGCGTCCGCGGCCTCCTCGCGGACCAGTTCGCCATGGCGGCCGCGAGCCTCGACGCCTTCGAGGTGACCGGCAACGTGGTCTATGAAATGATGGCGGAGGAGCTGGCACACTACGCCGTCCGGACGATGTGGGATGAGTCGGACGGTGGGTTTTTCGACCGTGCCACTGAGGCAACGGAAACCGGTGTGGGGCTGATGCGGCGCCCGCTGAAGCCATTTGCGGTCAACTGCGATCTTTCGCGGACGCTCCGCAGACTGGCTGAAACGTCGGGCGACCACGAGTTCACCGCGTTCGCCGACCGCACCGTGGCCGCGATGGCGCCACTCGCCGCCGAGCAGGGCCCCCTCGCCGCGCACTACCTGCTTGCGGTGCGCGCCGGCGGGGTCCGGTGATACACTGCCGGATTCTCTGACGCCGCATTCCCGGATTGATCTGATCATGAGCACACCTGCCACGTCCCTGACTGCCCTCCAGAACATCGCCACGCAACTGCGCATCGACTCGGTGCGATCGACGAGCGAGGCGGGCACCGGCCATCCGACGACCTGCCTCTCGGCGGCAGACATCGTCTCGACGCTCTTCTTCGACGAAATGCGCTTCGATCCGAAAGATCCGCGCAACCCCGACAACGATCGCTTCATCCTCTCGAAGGGGCACGCCGCGCCGATTCTCTATTCCGCCTGGGCCGAGGTGGGACTGTTTCCGCGCGAGGAGCTCCTGAAGCTGCGCCGAATCGACTCCGATCTCGAGGGACATCCCACACCGCGGCTGTCGTTCGTGGACGTGGCGACCGGTTCGCTCGGCCAGGGCATCTGCGCGGCCATCGGCACAGCTCTCAATGCCCGGCGTATCGGCTCCGAGTACCGCACCTACGCGCTCCTCGGCGACGGTGAAATGGCGGAGGGATCGGTCTGGGAAGCGGCGGACGTCGCGCTCCATTACAAGCTCGACAATCTCTGCGGCATCATCGACGTGAACGGCCTCGGCCAGAGTCAGGACACGCAGTTCGGCCACCAGATGGACGAGATCGCCGCGCGCTGGAATGCGTTCGGCTGGCACGCCATCGTCGTCGACGGCCACGACATCCCGGCGCTGCAGAAGGCTTTTTCGGAAGCGCGAGCCACCAAGGGTCGGCCGACGATGGTGCTCGCCAGGACGCTCAAGGGCAAGGGGCTGGCGGCCATCGAGGGTAAGCCGGGGTGGCATGGCAAGGCGCTGAAGAAGGGGGATGAGGCCGACCAGGCCGTCGCCGAGCTTCAGAAGCAGATGACGGGCGAGACGGTCAAACCGGAGATCCAGGGTCCCCGCTCGAAGAGCCGTCTCGAAACGCAGCCGGATTATTCGAAGATACCGGCGCCTGCCTACACGAAGGGGCAGGAGATCGCCACTCGCGAGGCGTGGGGCGTCGGGCTGGCGGCCCTGGGCAAGATCGATTCACGTGTCGTCGCACTCGATGCCGACGTGAAGAACTCGACCTTCAGCGACAAGTTCGAGAAAGTCGCCACGGATCGCTTCTACGAGAATTTCATCGCGGAGCAGGTCATGGTCGGCGCGGCGATGGGCCTGGCGGCCCGCGGCGCCATCCCGTTCCCCTCGACGTTCGCCTGTTTCCTCACGCGCGCCAGCGACTTCGTCCGGATGGGCGGCGTGTCGTTCTCGAACGTCAAGTTCTCCGGATCGCACTGCGGCGTGTCGATTGGGGAGGACGGACCATCGCAGATGGCGCTCGAAGATCTGGCGATGATGCGCAGCGTGCCCGGATGCGCGGTGCTGTATCCCTGCGACGGCATGAGCACGGAGCGGCTCGTGGTCGAGATGGCGCGGCGTCAGGGCATGGCGTACATGCGCACGTCCCGTCCGAAGACGCCGGTCATCTACGGTCCGGACGACACATTTCCGATCGGCGGATCGAAGGTTCTGCGCCAGAGCGCCGGCGACGCCGCGGCCGTGGTCGGCGCGGGCGTCACGGTCTTCGAGGCGCTCAAGGCGTACGACCAGTTGAAGGCGGAAGGCATCAGCATCCGGGTGATCGACGCCTACTCGGTCCAGCCGATTGACGCGAAGACGCTGCTGGAAGCGGCACAGGCGGCACGCGGCAACGTCATCACCGTCGAAGATCACTATGCCAGTGGAGGCCTTGGCGATGCCGTCGCCGAAGCCGTCGCGGAAGGGGGCTTCGCGGTCCGGCGTTTGGCCGTGCGGGAAGTGCCCCGCAGCGGCCAGCCGGATGAGCTGATCGATCGTTACGGCATCTCGGCGCGTCATATCGCGGACGCGGTGCGAGCGGCAGTCAAGCGAACGAAGTAAGCCGCCCGTAGCTTCCGCCTTCGCTGACGCTATGGCGGACCGCCGAAGCGGTGGCGCAGGTGGCTAGCCGGAAGGAACACGGGATCGGCGATTACGCGCGCGCCGGCGCGCGTTCCGCATCGCTCCCGATCCTGAACATGCCCTCGAAGAGCTGGGACAGCAGGTCGGGCCGCTCGCCGAGGAGATCGAACAGGTCCTCCCGATCGATACGCAGCGCGAACCCGTTTTTCAACACTGCGGCGGAGTAGTTCAGTCTGCGGCCCGACAGCATGCAGAGGGACCCGATGATGTCTCCTCCGCGAGCCATTACCTGGCCACCTTCGGACGTGTCGGAGAGCGCCACCTCGCCTGTCAGGATGACCCACAGCGCTACCGGGGCGGACTCGGGAAACAGCAACTCTCCTGTGACCATTTCCACCGTGTGGGTGATGTTGGCGAGCGAACGCATTTCCTCGGCGGAGATGCGGGTGAACACCGGGATGCGCTGAAGCGCGAGGATCTTCTCGATGGGCGACACCCCTCCAGCCCCGAGCTCCTCGAGCTCGCGGCGAGCCCCCGTCGATTGCAGGTTGCTGGCCGTTTCCGGGCTGACCTTATCGGCCAGCGTCGTGAAGAGCCCGCGCACGAGCGCCGTGTTGTCGGCCATCAGCAGCCGCAGTTCAGCGGCGCTCAGCGCCAGCGTCACGGCGACGTCCATCGTCCGCAGGGTGCGGCGCATCGGCGTACCCTGCAGCGCTTCGACGAACCCGAGCTCCGCGGGAGGTTCGATCTCGCGGGATTCCCCGCTCTGCAGCGTGGACGTGATCCTTCCGTCGAGGAGCACATGGACGCTGTCGGGAACGACGCCTTCCTTCAGCAGCACGGTCCCGGCGTCATGCCGCATCTGCTTCGAGGCATTGGCAATCCGGAACAGCTCGTCCACGCTGACGGCCGCGAAGAGCGGCAGCGTCCGGATCCGCGAGGCAATTTCCGAGGCCGGCAGGGGCTCGCGCCAGAGCTCGCGGCGCCGCGAGGCCGGCATCCGGTGTTCGGCAAGGGCCCACGAGGCGGCCTCGAACACGTACCAGTCGTGCGGATCGCGGAAGGCGAGCACATGTTCCACGTCGTCGCCGAGCGTCCACAGCTTCTGATCCCGGACGAGCTCGATGGCGGTTGCGGCGATGACCTGATCGTCGTCGTTGATCAGTTGCAGCAGCGTTTCGTCGAGATCTCGCGGGCGGCTCTTGAGGAGCACGTTTCCGCGGCGGACCTTTTCTTCGCGGGGCAGATCTTCGATGACCGGCATGATCCGCTTGCGGAGCTGACCGGTGAGGACGTTGTCGAGGTACTCGGACGCGCTGGCGCGCGTGCGGGACTCCCCGTGGAGCATCGTCCATTCCGCGGCGGCGATGTCACGCCACGGATAGATCTGCGCCAGGAGCCGGTAAATACGGTCACGCGCCCGGTCCATCTTCTGGGTGAGTGCGCTGGCCAGGAGAGAATCGCGGGGCACCTGCTTCGCGTTGAGCAGGTTGTCGCCAAGCGTCAGGCAATTGAAGAACTTGTTGCCTTCGCGAATGACGAGCGCCTCGATCTTCTCCTTCGGGAACGTCAGCGGCGCGTCCGTCCGGCGAAGGCGATCGAGGGCCGCAACGACCTTGTAGCGAAGGAACCCGTCGCCGTCGTTGAGTGCGCCGGCGAGCGCGTCGACGGAGGCCTGGGACGTGATGAGGGCGAGCGTACCTGGAATGTGGCGCCTGACCCAGACGTCCTCGATCGGATCCAGCATGAAGTGCGCGAGGACGGTCACGACCGGCTCACCGTAGCTGACGAGGACGTCCCGTGCGCGTCCCTTCAGCGTGCGGCTGCGCAGCAGTGAGACCAGCGTCGGCACGAACACGAAATCCGACGTGCCGATCGCCTGCACGCTTTCCATCGCTTCGTTGGCGACGTCGGGCGACGAGTCGTAGAGCAGCGAGATGAGGATGCGTCGAAACCGCGGATCGACGATGTGGCGGATGGCCGCGGCGACGTCCCGCCGTCCCCGGACTGCGTCCGGGCTTGCGTTTCCAGCCAGCGCGACAAGCGTTGCTTCCGCAGCGTCCACGTCGGCGGGCACGGCGCTCGCGGCCAGCGCAACCGCTGCCGTCACCCGGATCCGCGGGTCCGGATCGGTGAGGAGCGGCCTCGAGAGCGTTGTCGCATCCTCGTTGTTGATCGCGCCTATCGCCACGATGGCCGCCGCGCGGACGCCCGAGTCGGGGTCGCCCAGCATCCGGCGTACCTGGGGGAGCCATGTCAGCGCGATGTCGCGCCGCACGGACCCGATCGCGCGCAGGGCCCGCCGCCGGACGGTCGCGGACTCGTGGTACAGCAGCAGCGGTGTCACGAGGTTCCGCTTGTCCAGGGATTCGAGCATGTCGATCGCGTAGAGCACACGATCCGGATCCGGCTGTGAGAGCTCCTGGACCAGCGTTTCTATGGTCGAGAGATCTCCCCCGTTCAGCCGCACGTCGTCCGGCACGACGTCCCGGCGATCGATGCTCCGGCGGAAGGCCGTGAGATAGCCTCTGCGGGCGCGCAGCGACATGAAGACCCAGAGAGCCGTCACGGAGAGGCTGGCGTAGCTCAGATGCTGCCAGTCGAGATCGAACCCCCACGGTTTCACGAGCACCAGCAGAATCAGCGCACCGAGCGCTTTTGCGATGCGATCGACGGTCACATCGACGAAGGACTTCGCCTTCAGCTTGATGTCGGCTGGAAGCGGCAGAAACAGGATCTCGCGGGTGGTCTTGTCAACCGTGTATCGCAGCGACTGGTCCAGCACGCGCGCAAGCCCCGGCGCCCACAACGCTCCGTTCAGCAGCATCACGATCGCCGTCGATCCGAGGCTGAACGGCAGGACCATCAGGGCGAAGCCGATTCCCAGATATCTGTGAATCCGGCTCGTGAGCCAGACCTGGATGACGAAGCCGATGGACGAGGTCCACAGCCCCACCTGCGCGAGAAACTCGGTGATCGAGTCTGTCGCACCGGCGCCTTTCGAGGCCTGCGCCGCCATGTTGAGCTGCTGCTCGATGATGGCGGCTCCGACCGCCGCGAAGCTGATCACGAGCGCGATGATCTGGAGGTGCTTCGACTGACGCAGCAGATGGAAGGCCTCGGTCGCGCCCACGCCTTTCTCGTTCTTGACCGCCGCAATCGGGTCGGCCTCCACGCGCTCCCGGCCGATGATGAGCATTACCAGCACGGCGCAGATGGCCATCAGTGCGGCGCTCGGGAGGATCAGGTTGACGGAGCCGATCGTGGACGCATACGAGGCGAGCGCTGATCCGGCAATGCCGCCAAGCGGCGCGCCGCCGCCGATGAATCCGAACAGCCGCTTCGCCTGCCGCGGGTCGTAGACGACGTTGGCCAGCGTCCAGAACTGGCTGATGAGGAGCACGCCCAGGATCAATCCCGCGACATAGAACGCCACCGATACCCAGGTGGCATTCGTCTGGAAGAGGAACCAGAAGACGAGGAGCACGACCGCCATGCCGCCCTGCGTGATGGGCAGCCCCCACCGTCTCGGGAGCCGCGCCATCAGCCAGCTGTAGCCGGCCATCAGGACGCCGATGAGGAGCCCCGCGCCGAGCAGCACGTAGGGGAGGTTGTCGGCGCCCAGGTTCGAGATGAACTTCGATCGTGTGAGGGGCTTGATGGCGTTGTACGCTGTCATCGCCAGACACGAGTACAAGAACATGAGCAACGCGGTGAAGCTTTCCTCCCGGCGCACGTCGACAATGGGGGAGAGCAGACGCTGGAGCATGTGGCAAGCCTAAGACATGCGCCAGCTGAAGTAAACTGCAACCAGACCCGATGCTTTCGCGGATTCGGCGCTTCTTCGACGTGCGGCCGGGCGAGGGCCTGCGCGTCCTCATCTCATTCCTCTACGTGGCCGTCGTCGTCGCGGCGTTCCTGCTGGCGAAGCCCATTCGGAACAGCCTCTTCCTCGAGCTGTACGGACCCTACGCGCTCGTCTACGTGTACGCAGCCGTCCCGCTGGCGTTGTCGCTGTTCGTGCCGATTTACACCCGGATTGCCGCTCGGCTGGGATCGCGCGTGGTCACGGTGGGCACGCTGGTGTTCTTCAGCGTCAACGTGCTGCTCCTCTGGTATGGGTTCCGCGCGCAGGCCGCCGGCAGCCCGGAGCCGGGGACCCTCGGCTGGCTGCTGCCGGGCATCTTCTATGTCTGGGTGAACTGCTTCGGAGTCATCGCTCCTGTGCAGGCCTGGACGTTCACCAGCTCGCTCTTCGACACACGGCAGGCGCGACGCCTGTTCGGGCTCGTGGGCGCCGGCGCCTCCCTGGGTGCCATGACCGGCGGGCTGCTGGCCCGGTTCCTGGTCGGACCTGTCGGCGGCACGGTCAACATGATGCTCGTCCTGGCGGCATTGATCCTATCCGCCGCTGGCCTCGTCGTCGTCGCCAGCGTCAAGATCCCGCGCAGCGGCCCGGCGCGCCGCGGACGCCCGCCGACCCACCCGTTCCTGAACACCGTCGGCCAGATCGCCCGCAGCCCGTATCTGCGTCTTCTTGCTGCCCTGGTCTTCCTGGTCGCGATTTCGACGCAGTGGACCGCGTTCCAGCTGAGTCTCGTTGCCACTGAACGGTTCGGAGGGAACGCCGATGCCCTCACCAGGTTCTTCGGGACCTTCAATTTCGCCATGGGGACGGTGACGCTCGCGATCCAGCTGCTGATGGTGGGGCCTGCGCTTGGCCGGTTCGGCGTGGCCGCGACGATTCTGATCCTGCCGCTCACCCTTGGCGCCGGGAGCGCGCTCATCCTGCTCATCCCGGTTTTCTGGCCTGTCCTGTTGACCAACGCGTGCGATCAGGGTTTCCGGTTCTCGATCGACAAGTCGACGTACGAGCTCCTGTATCTCCCGCTCTCGACTACGCAGCGAGGCCCGGTCAAGAGCGCCATCGACATTGTCGTCAGCCGCACGGCGGATGCGGCCGGAGCCGTGCTGCTCGGTTTCGCCACGCGTGGCTTCTTCATGCTCGACGGCCTCGGCCTCGGACTCCGGGGAACCGCCGCCGTGAACCTTGTGGTCATCAGCGCATGGCTGGCCGTCGCGGCGCGGCTGCGCGTCGAATACGTGCGTACGATCCAGCAAAGCATTCACCGGCACCGCATCGATGAGGAACGTGCGTCTGCAGATGGACCCGACGGATCGGCCATCGCGGCCGTCGCCGCAAGGCTCGGCAGCGACGATGTGCCGGAGGTGCGGACGGAGCTCGAGTCACTCGAGTCGCAGCGCCTCGATGGCCTCGAAGAGGCGGTCCGCGCCCTCCTGGTTCACAAGGACCCGGATGTGCGCCGCCGGGCTCTCTCGCTTCTCAGCGCAGCGGGGGACCGGACGATTGGAACGCAGGCGACAGCGCTGCTGAAGGATCCCGACATCGCCGTCAGAACGGAAGCGCTGCTCTACGTCACGCGGCACCTGGGGGCCGATCCGCTTCGGCTGCTCGAACAGGTGGGAGATTTCGAGGACTTCTCGATCCGGGCCGGGCTGGCCGCGTTCCTGGCATCGCCGGGGCCCTCTCAGAATCTCGACGCTGCACGGGTCATTCTCGAAGGCATGGTCGGATCGCGCGGTGCGTCCGGCGTCCCGGATCGCCGTCAGGCCGCGCGGGTCCTCGGCGTCGTGCCGGATGCGTTCATCAATTTACTGATCCAGGTGATCCGAGATCCGGACGTCGAGGTGGCGCGCGAAGCCATCCGCGCAACCCGCCGCTCGACGTCGAAGAAGCTCGTCGCGCCGCTGTTCGATGCGCTCGGAAACCCGGAGCTCATGGAGGATGCGGCCGCTGCGCTGGCGCGGTACGGGGACTCACTTGTCCCGGACCTGGACCGTCTGCTGCACGACTCGGAGGCGCCACTCGTTCTCAGGCGCGACCTCCCGTCCGTCCTGGTGCGGATCGGGACCCCGCTCGCGCAGCAGGTGCTCGTCGACGGGCTGCTGCAATCCGACGTGACCCTGCGCCACAGGGTCCTGACGTCCCTCAACAAGCTGCACGAGGCGCATCCGGACATCCGGATAGACCCTCAGCTGATCGAGCTGCTGCTTGCGGCGGAGATCGCCGGCCACTACCGGTCGTATCAGGTGCTCGGCCCGCTCCGCACGCAACTGAAGCAAGACAATGTCGTGCTCGTGGCGCTGAGGCACACGATGGAGCAGGAGCTGGAGCGGATATTCAGGCTGATGGCCCTCCTCTTCGAGGGGCCGGGACTGCATGACGCGTATGTGGGCGTCCGGTCCACCAACCAGACCGTCCGCGCCAACTCGCTCGAGTTTCTCGACAACGTGCTGAAGCCCGAGCTGCGGCGTGTGCTCGTTCCGCTGCTCGACAGCCAGGTAACCGTCGATGAGCGGATCAGTTTGGCGAACAGCCTGGTGGGCGCCCCGCTCAAGAGCGCCCAGCAGGCCGTCGCCACGCTGCTTGGAAGCGAAGACGCCTGGCTCCAGTCGGTCGCCGTGTATGCCGTCGGCGCGCTGCAGCTCCATGGCCTCGAAGGGGAGCTGCGCAAGTTCGAGACGTCCAGCAATCCCGTTTTCCGCGACGCCGCGCAGGCGGCCAAACACCGGCTCGAGGGGGACGCGGACTCGATGGCGCCACCCACGGCACCGGCCGGCATGACGATGGGCGTGGGGTAGGGGGATCGACTCGGGACTCGGGATTCGGGGCTCGGGATTCGGGGGCTCGGGATTCGGGGCTCAGGATCGGGGATTCGGACACTGTAGCTTCCGGCTTCAGCCGGAAGAACACCGTCACTCCGAATCTGGCATTGGAGGAAGCGACCGCTTGTGCTCGCTGGCGCGGATCAGCCGCTCGATTCGCATGGCCAGCGCCGGCGAGACAGCATCGGGCCCTTCCATTTCGTAGCGCTCCAGATCCGCGTAGGTGAAGCCCATTTCCTGTTCGTCGGTCTGTCCGGCCCAGAGTCCGGCGCTCGGCGGCTTCTCGATGATCGTCTCGGGCACCTCGAGCTCGCGCGCAAGGTTCCTGACCTCGCGCTTGACCAGCATGCCGATCGGCAGCAGGTCGCATCCGCCGTCTCCGTACTTCGTGAAGTAGCCCACCATCAGCTCGCTGCGGTTGCCCGTGCCGGCGACGAGGTAGCCGAGCGAGTTGGCCACGAAATAGAGCGTTGACATCCTCAACCGCGCTTTGAGGTTTGCCAGCGGCCTCTGCGTCACCGTGGCCTCACCCGCCCCTGCGCCGCCCGCCGGCAGCGACCCGCTCGGCAGCTGCCTCAGCGACGCTCCGGCATCCTCGACGAGACGGTCGTACGCCGGCGCCAGATCGACGTGCATCGTCGGGATCTTGAAGTGCTCCGCAAGCGCGCGGGCATCGGCCAGGTCCGGGGCGACGCTGTGGCACGGCATGATGACGCCCACCACGTTGTCGAAGGCCGCGATCTGGCAGAGCCGCGCCACGACGGCCGAGTCGATGCCGCCACTCAGGCCGACGGCGAAGCCGCGTGCGCCGCTGATGGTCAGGTGCTGGCGCAGCCAGTCGGCTATTTCTCTGGGACGCTTGCTCATGAGGATCGAAGTTGCGATGGGTGTGTTCAGCTGACCGGCATCTGCGGCTCGCGCTGCTCGATTACCCTGAGGAAAGCGTCGACGAGAGTGGGGTCGAACTGCTTGCCGCGCTGACGCTCCATCTCGGTGATGGCGTCGCTGATCGACCAGGCCGCCTTGTAAGGGCGCTTCTGCGTGAGGGCGTCGAACACGTCCGCGACCGCGACGATGCGGCCCGCGAGCGGGATGGCCGAGCCCACGACCCCGGCGTATCCATCACCGTCCCAGCGCTCGTGATGATTGAAGGCGATTTCCTCGGCGAGTCGCAGAATCGTGAAGCGGCTGCCCGAGAGGATCCGGGCGCCGATGCTCGTATGCGTCTTCACAAGCGCGAACTCGTCGGGCGTCAGCTTTCCAAGCTTCAACAGGATCGAATCGGGGATGCCGATCTTGCCGACGTCGTGGAGCGGCGCGGCCCGCCGGATCAGGGACACCTGGGCGTCCGGCAGTCCGATCTGGCGTGCGAGGAGCGCAGCCATCTGTCCGACCCGCTCGGTGTGCTGTCCGGTATTGTCGTCGCGGAACTCTGCCGCGCGCGCCAGCCGCTCGATGATTTCGATCTGGGCGGACTCGAGCTCGCGGGTGCGATCCCGCACCTTCGCTTCGAGAATCTGGTTCTGGCTCTGGATCTGGAGATACAGGAAGCGCGTTTCGAGCAGCGTGCCGATCCGGAGGATCACTTCGTCGCTGTTGAACGGCTTGTTCAGGAAGTCCTTGGCGCCGCGGGAGAGCGCTTCCCGCTTGGCCTCCTGCGTGTCATCCCCCGTGAGCATGAGAATCGGGAGGTAGCTCGCCTCGGCTATCTGGTTGAGCTCATCCATTACCGCAAGGCCGTCCCGATGGGGCATGTGCAGATCCAGCAGGATCAGATCGGGCCTGAACTTGACGTAGAGGTCGGCCACTTCCCTGGAATCGCTGGTGCTCTCGATGCGGGTGAAGCCGGAGCGCACGAGCAGCCGCCGCAGCAGATCGACATTCGCCGGCTCGTCGTCTACGAGAAGAATGCGGGCGTTCTTGAAGATCCTGGGGGCCATTCGTGGGATTCCCCTGTCAGGACACCTGCGAACGATCGGCGTTCGCGATGCTCTCTGCGGCCGGTGAATCCGGCCAGACGACCGCCGGAGCCGCCGTGTAGGCCGCGTGGGCCAAGGCTCCCTGGAAGAGCGCCGTCTCGGATCCGTAGAAGAGCAGCTTCAGATACAGCCTCGCCACGATGTATGCCTCGCCGATGGCGAGCGCAAAGGCCATTGACCAGCCGGACTTTGGCGCTCCCGGCGCGATCACCGCGAATATTCCGATGAGTAGAACGAATGCTACGGCATTCAGCGCGTAAAGACCAACTACCGTCGTGACGTGGCGCCGCACGAACCGTCCTCCGGCGAGCAGGCCGCCGATGGCGCTTCGTCGATCCTCGACAACAATCCGGATGCGCGCGTAGTCGAAAACGATGTTGCACGCCACGAGGAGCGCGCCAAACACCAGGTAGCCGGCAGCTCGATACGCGAAGGCAGCCCGTTCGACCGCAATGTCGCGCGTCAGGCTCTCGAGCGCCTTCGAAAAAATCCAGAAGTGGACGTACTGGAAGAGAAACGCGTAGGCGATCAGGGCGATCGCGCCGAGCCGCAGCAACCGCCAGAAGTGCACGCCGCAGGCGGCAAAAAAACCGTGCGCGCGAGTCCGTCGTCCTCGCGCAAGCCGATCGACGATGCCCCCGCTCAGGAACGACCAGACGATCAGCCAGGCGGCCGTCACTCCGGCAATCGCCGACGCGAGGGGCAGGTTGTCCAGCATCCCGCTCATGTTGTCCAGCACCGCGCCGAATCCGACGATGGACGGGACGAACGTTTTCCCGAGGCCTGAGGCCTGCGCCGCGAACTCCTGCCACCAGTCGTAGTTCGTGCCGGCCGCTGCCGTCTCCGCGGCCAGGCTGGTGCCCAGGTGGGCGGCGATCATTTCACGGAGGACGACCGACAGGGGCAGGGCGATGAGCAGCGTGACGCCGAACAGACCGGCGACCACCATCGACGCGCCGTTGACGCGGCGGACGCCCTCACGGAAGGCGCTCGTGGCGCCCATCAGACGAAGAACCCGTAGGTGAGCAGATGGTCCTGCAGCCAGACCAGCCACGAGAGAGACCATTTGCGCGCGGCGGCGTCGGCCTTCGGCGCCGTGGTGGCGGAGTTGTTCGTGTAGTTCACGTCAAGGAGGAGCACGTGATCGGGATCGACCTGGACGTAGGCGGCGCGCGACGGCTTCACGACCTCGAACGCCTTCCAGCGATCACGGCCATCCCAGTGCCAGCGGATCTCTTCCTTGTTCTCGAGGACGAGGCGCACATCGACGGGGAAGACACCGTCGCCAATCCGCCGGACCACGACAGTGCTCACGTAGTCGCCGGGCCGCCCTTCGGCCGTGGAGAACGTCCGCTTCGAACCGTCGCCGAAGTAGCCGCGGGCGACGTTCGGTTCACTCCGCAACATCTGGACGGCATAATCGAAGGCGCCCGATCCCCGGTAGACCTGGTCGAAGAACCAGGTGAAGTCACGGCCGGTGACCTCGCTCACGACCGCAAAGAAGTCCTCCGGCTTCGGGTGGCGGAACGCCCACCGCGAAAAATACGTCGACAGGACGCGCTGGAGCACTGGCGCTCCCACCATCCGCTCGAGCGTGTGCAGCCAGAGGGCCGTCTTGTTGTACGACATCACCCCTGCGGATGTCGGCCAGTACTGCCACGTGGGCTTCGACGGAATGTCGGCTGTCGCATCCGGCCGGTAGGTCGGCATGCGATCGCCTTCGACGGCGCGGCTCAACGGAAAGTCCCGGAACCTCCATGGGATGAACTCGCCGAAGTAACGCTTGGTGTAGTAATTCGGCTGGAACGTCTGCTCGATGACGCGGGCGGTCGCGTACGTGTTGATCCCTTCGTCCATCCAGGCATGCTCGAACTCGTTCGTGGCGACGATGCCGTACCACCACTGGTGGCCGATCTCGTGAATCACGACGCCTTCGGGAACCGTCACGTCACGGGGAGTGAGCCAGTCGGAGCCCGCCGTAATCAGGGTGGGATACTCCATCCCTCCCACGCTGCTCTGCCAGGCCGGATCGACGATCGTCAGATTGCCATACGGGTACGGTCCGTACGACGTCCCGTAGCTCTTGAGCGTGGCGCGCGCCGCGTTGAAGTGCCGGTCTGCCTGTCCGGCATGCTCCGGCTGGAGGAGCAGCCGCATGTCCACCGCCGGCAAACCCGCGTGCTCGAACCTCGCGCGGCGCTCCGTCAGGTCCGGGCTGGCCGTCCATGCGAAGTCGTGGACGTCATCAGCCACGTAATGGTGCGTGGTCGTGCCGTCCGGCTCGTCCCTCCGGTCGCGCTCGACGCCTGTCGCGCCGACAACCCATCCCCTCGGCACGGTGAGCCGCACGTCGTAGCTGCCGAAGTCCGCGAAGAACTCGGTCGCGGAATGGAACTGGTGAGCGTTCCACCCCCCGTCCTCGAGGACCCCGATCTTCGGGAACCACTGGGCGATGAAGTAGAAGTTCCCGATCACTCCTGTGCGGGCGAATGTGCGCGGCACCCGGGACGACCAGGCGATCTGGACGTTGACCGTTTCGCCGGGAGCGACGGGGCGATCGAGCGGCACTTCGAGCACCGTGCGGTCGTCGGCGTTCCCGTCGTCCGGCGCGATGAACCTGCCGCGGGCGATCATGTCGAGCGGGGTGCCGCCTCGCGGGATCACACGGAGGCTGGTGAGATCGATCCAGCCCCAGTCCCGCTCGGGGCGTCGGCCGAGCGTCGGGTCTTTGGCCTTGCGCTCACGCATCCACGTGGAGCGGGTGTTCCGCCAGGCGTTGTAATACAGATGAAAGCGGAGTGTGGCGGCCGGGATGCGCGAGGTGTTCCGCCAGGTGAGCAGCTCGTCGCCGGTGAGGGTGCGGCTGCCAGGATCGAGACGCACGCTGATCGCGTAGCTCGCGTTCCTGGGGGAGCGGGCGTTCGCGGGGCCGGCAACGGCTCGCGCAGGTTCGGCGGCGGTCCCCGGGGCGGGTTGCTGCGCCGGAAGCGCCGTGCCGCCGATCAACAGGGCCATCACGACAGCGGGACGCACGAACACGCGCCAATCCTACACCAGAACATCGAGCGCTCCGGCTCGCGGCCGGCAGCCGGTGGGCGCGCAGGTATAATCCACGATTGCATTCATATTCCGAAGGAGTGGCGTGATGGCAACGAGAACCGGCCCGATCAGGGTCATGCATGTAGGGCTGGGACCGATCGGCGCCGGCGTGGTGCGGCAGGTCGCGGAGCGCAGGGGATTTCGCATCGTGGGCGCCGCGGACATCGATCCGGCGAAGGAAGGTCGGGATCTCGGACAGATTGCCGGTCTCGGCCGGCCGCTGCGGGTGAAGGTGTCGAAGGATGTCCGGAAGGCCATCAAGGCGGCCAGGCCGGACGTCGTCGTGCTCTGCACGAGCTCGTCGCTCAGACAGGTGCTTCCGCAGATCGAAGCGATCCTGAAGCTGAAGGTGCCGATCGTGTCGACGACCGAGGAGCTCGCCTATCCCACGAAGGGGAATCTGAAATACGCGCGCGTCATCCATCAGCTGGCCAGGAAGGCGAAGGTTGCGGTGCTGGGAACGGGCGTGAACCCCGGGTTCGTCATGGACGCGCTGCCGATTACGCTCACGGGGGTCTGCGAACGGGTGGAGGCCCTGCGGATCGATCGCGTGCAGGATGCCCGCATCCGCCGGCTGCCGTTCCAGCAGAAGATCGGCGCGGGGCTCACGCCGGAACAGTTTCAGAAGAAGGTCCAGGATGGCAGCGTCCGGCACGTGGGTCTGGCCGAATCCGTCTCGATGATCGCGGACGCGCTTGGATGGAAGCTGGACCGGATCACCGACGAGATCGCGCCGAAGATGGCGACCGAGACCGTGGCCAGCGAGTTCCTGGCGGTGGATGCCGGGTTCGTCTGCGGCCTCGTGCAGGACGGCATCGGCTACCGTGACGGCGTCCCGGTCATCACGCTCCACATGGAGGCGTACCTCGGCGCGCCGGAGTCGTTCGATTCCGTCGAGATCACGGGGTCGCCGGCGCTGAAGATGAAGATTGCGGGAGGGGTGCACGGTGACATCGCGACGGCGTCGATCGTCGTCAACTCGCTGCCGAAGATTCTCGAGGTGCCGCCAGGGCTCCACACCATGCGTGACATGCCGGTGCCGTCGTTTTACGGCGGAAGGACGTCGTAGCTGAACTGACAGCTGATAGCTGAGAGCTATGGACTACCCCTTGCGCCTCGCCCAGCTGCGTGATTCGTTCGCTGAAGCCAATCAGCGGCTGCTCGTCCGCCTGCGCGACGCCAGCGACGAAGCGGCGGAGCGTCCGGCGGGCGGAGGATGGTCCGCCTCGCAGATCGGCTGGCACGTGGCGGCCGTGACGCGGGGGTTCGCGGGGATGATCTCCGGCGACGTTCCCGCGGCCACGCCGCTCGACGCGGGGTTCCGTGAGCGGGCCTGGACCGACGTCGTGGCGTCGATTCCGGATCGCCTCCAGGCGCCGGCGGCGGCCGTTCCTCCCGAGTCCGTACGGCGCGAAGATGCCGTTCGGGCGGTCGAGGAAGCCGGGCGGCAGATGGTCCTCGCGCTCGAGACGCTCACACCGGAACGGGCGGACCGCATGGGCATCACGCATCCGATTGTCGGCGTGATCAGCGTGTATCAGATTGGGGAGTGGGCGACCGCGCACGTCGCCCGTCACAACCGGCAGGCGAAACGGGCGCTGGGGCAGGGGTGACTTATGAGGCCTGATGCAGGCCCCACCGGCGGCGTTTCAGGAACAATCCCTTCCTCGATATCCCCAGCAGCCGGGCGGCCTCTTCGACGCGCCCGTGCGATCGATTCAGGGCGTTGCGCACCATCGTCTGCTCGAGGAGCTCCACCGCAATGGGGAGCGGCTGGTCGATGCGGACCCGCAGCTCGGGGTCGCCCGCGGGGGTGGCGGGAATCGTCCGGCGCGATGCCTGGATCTCGGGGGACAGCAGGGCGGGCCTGAGCGTGGCGTTCGCATCGGCCATCGCCACCATGCGCCGGACCTCGTTCGCGAGCTGGCGCAGGTTCCCGGGCCAGTTGTAGAGCAGCAGGTACTCCAGCGTCTCGTCGTTCAGTGTGGGGCGCCCCTTCTTCAGCTCGTCGCCGTACTTCCGCAGGTAGTGCTCCACGAGTGGCGGGATCTCCTCCCGGCGCTCCCGGAGCGGCGGCAGCCTCAGATGGATGCCGTCAAGGCGGTAGTAGAGATCCGCCCTGAACCGTCCTTCGGTGATGAGCTCATCGAGGCGTGCGTTCGTGGCGGCAATCACCCGGACGTCCACCTTCATCGGCTGTGGTTCTCCGAGCGGATGAATCTCGTGGGATTCGAGGAATCGAAGCAGCTTGGGCTGCAGGTCGAGGCCGACTTCTGCGATCTCGTCGAGGAACAGCGTGCCGCCCGCGGCGGAGCGGATGACGCCGGCGAACGAGCTGTCGGCCCCCGTGAATGCTCCCTTGCGGTAGCCGAACAGCTGGCTTTCGAGCATGTCGCGCGGGACCGCCGTGCAATTGAAGGGCACCATCGGACGATCGGCGCGGTCCGAGGCGCGGTGGATCGTGCGCGCGAGCATTTCCTTTCCGGTCCCCGTCTCTCCCGTGAGGAGGACCGGGAGCGGGGTCGGCGCAATGCGGCGTGCGACGCGGAGGACCTCGGACATCTCTGCCGATGCCCACACGCTCTCGGGATCGCCGTCGAGCGCCTCGACGGGCCAGAGCGCGGCGCGCTGTTTTTCTTCGCGGCGATACCGATCGAGCGTGAGGGCGGTTCCAATCAGCTTCCGAATGGCGATGAGCGTGCAGCGATGTTCGAGCTCCGGGCGGGCGTCGACGAGCAGCAGCCACGGCTCGTCGCGATGGACACCGACGGGAATCAGGTCACAGGCATCCGGCCGGGCGGCCGCCGCCGCGGCCCCCTCCCAGCCGTGGGCGTCGACCAGGCGCAAGCGTGCGCCGACCCTGGCCACGATCGCCACCGTGCGCACGCACCCCGCGGCGGTCATGACCGCGATCGCTTCGCGGGCGAGGATGTGGGGATGGCCCCCGAGCTCCAGCAGCGCGACGGCCGAGTCGAGGTCCGGTGCCGCCGGCGTCTCGAAGGCCTGGGAGTCCAGGGAGACGGGGCCAGGGGCCGTTACAGCCGCGAGCAGTTCTGCGGCTTCGGCATCTCTGCTGGGGTTGCCGAGCCCTGCAGCTATGCGTTTCGCACGCCCTAGCTGTTCCATTCCAAGTTGAGTACGGCCGATTGCGATGTTCGCGGCGCCGAGAACCGCACTTTGCTGGCACAAGTCGTCCGGGGTTGCGGACTGAATTCCGATCTCTGCGAGAACGCGGCCTGCCTCTGTATAGTTTCGGCTAGCTACATGGCCTCTGAGCTGCAGTAAAGCAAACCTGCTACGCCAAGAATAATCGCCGTACTCCTGAGATGTGCTTAAAGCCTTGATAAGTTCCACGTCGGCATCACTCCAGGCACCTTGGGCTTGAAGTAGTCGAATTCGTGTCTGGAGGATGGTCAAGTTCGCCCAGCGAGAGTGAACGCCTGGGGGTAGATGCTCGATAAACTGTTGAACTTCGCCAATAAACTTCCCACCCTGCTCGAATAGTCCCTCCGCAATTGCGAGATTCGCCAAACAGTCCAATGCCGCGACCCGAAGCTCAAAATCATTGACATCACCCCGAATCACGCGATCGACGCTTTGCCTGGCTTCCTTCCACGCTCCAAGAGCCTGCAAGGCGTGCGAAAGGTTGACGTGCCCACCCAGGACGGTTCTTCGATGGCCGGACTTGGTAGCACACTCGATGGCCCTCTTTGCCTCCTGCATCGCGCCACGCGGGTCTCCGCACAGCGTATCCACCACAGATAATCCCAAGTGCACCCTGCCCTGCAGCCAGCCGTTAGGAGAATGCTCCAAGAGACTAGCCGCTACCAGCAAGTGGCCTCTGGCTTCCTGCAAGCTATGTCGCGATGCCTCGGCTCTGGCGAAGTGAAGTCGAAGATCCACGAGTAGATGCGGATCTCCACTATTCGCGACCGCCTTGCGCACGATAGGCATTATCGGCATTGCGCCAGCTGCTGACTCGGCATGCAGACGAAACATTCCCAAGTGTGCCTGGGCTATTAAGACTCGGTTCAAAGACGCCTCGGCGAGCGACAGCGAACGTTGTATGAACTCAAGACCCTCAACCAAGTCGCCTCGCTCGAACGCAATCATCGCCAGTACGTGCGTCAGTCGAGCGCCGCAGTCGTTGCTCAGTGGCTCCAGCCGAAGGGCGGCCCGGGCTGTGTCCGTTGCTGATCTGGTTTCCCCTGTGTGATGTAGAAGTTCTGCTCGGACAGTACAAAACCGCTGGAAATCAGCCTTCTTGAATACCGACGCGCTCTGCTCCAATTGTGCCAGCCCAGAGCTAAATCGGCCAGCCTGCAACTCCCTTTCGACGATTTCAAGAGTGGGGCATGGAAGCATGTTAGTGAACTGGGCCTGCCGAGTGACCAAAGTCGTCTCGACTCTGTCCGGTTCGTACACGTGCCGCCGCGATCAATGTCTCGACGCCATTGCCGTCGTCTGGAGCAGCCGCGACACCGATAGTCACCCTCACATAAAGGCGCACGGAAGTTCCAATTGCTTGTGATTCAACCTGCTGACGAATCCGGGCCGCAACCGCGGCCGCCAGGACTTTGTCTGCATCGACTAGAACCACCACGAATTCATCGAGCCCGAGGCGGAACACGACATCGGTGCTTCGGATATGACGCCTGATGCAAACTACGACATGACTCAATGCGTCCTTGCCAACTTGCCGACCATAGGACGCGGTGATCATCTCCAAATTGTTGACGTCGACGTAGATTAGTGACATGGCAACTGCACCAGTCACCGATACAAACAGATTCAGTTGCTCAAGGCCCGGGAGACTCGTGAGCTGATCTATGGCAAGCGGAGGGCTGCTCGTATCCGTTGACAGCGCCTGTTTGAGAACGGGCCCGACTTGACGAGCTACAACTTCTGCGATTCTCTGATGTTCCTCAGAGAAAGCGTCTCGAGTGCTTGAATATATTGAAAGAACTCCGACTAAGACATCATCAACAACAACGGGAGTACTAAGGCAGCTCCTCGGCCTCGGAACCATCGAGCGGGCTGACTCGCCCAAGTCGAGCACAGGGTCTGAATTGCGAATAGTCTGTCGATTCGCGCCGACCCAGCCAGTGAGTCGTTGACCCAGTGAAATTCGAAGTCCAGTGATCACGCCCATGTGTTCACCTAGGGCGTAAGCACACACCAATTCATCCGCATCGACATCGTTGATGTAGAGAGCAGATAGCGACGATGGGACGATCCGCCGTAGGTGTTTCAAAATGACGTCAGCGGCGACCGCGGGTGCCATTGGCCCGCTGAGACCGCGCGCCAACTCAAATAGCGCCAGCATCTCTTCGCCACTCGACGTTATGTCTTCTAGTCGTCGTGGTGGAGGACTATTGAGCTCCTTCGTCGATGCTTGGATATCTCCGATCGTGCTTAAGGAAAAAGTGCTTTGTGGCTGGTGAACCTGCATTTGTCCCTGGGCATGAACTTCGAGAAATGTATCCACGACTAAAGGGTCATACATTGTTCCCCGACGCTGAGAAACGATCCTCAGTGCGTCCTTGTCTGACAGACGTGGTCTGTAGGGGCGGTCGGATGTCAAAGCATCGAAGCAGTCAACGACGGAGAGAATCCTGGCGCCAATTGGAATGACCGCGCCAACGAGGCCATCTGGGTAACCGGTTCCGTCCCAATTCTCATGATGATGCCGGACGATCGGCACAACTGGATACGGAAAATCGATTGCCGATAGGATGTCTCCGCCGACGCTCGCGTGGAGCTTCATCTTTTCAAATTCAGCAGGGGTCAATGGCCCAGGTTTGTTGAGGATGTATTCCGGGACCGCCAATTTGCCCATATCATGGAGTAACGCGGCCGCTTCGATAGCCTGAATCTGCGCCTCTTCCGTCACACCCATGGCTTTGGCTAACCGAACTGCCTGAAGCTGAACTCGGCGGATGTGTCCATGAGTAATCTGGTCTTTGGCGTCGATCGCCATTGCAAGCGTTTCGATCGTCGACAGGTACAGTTTATTCAGTTCGCTCAAGTGACGATTAGCATCATCGACCCGACCCATAGCCGTCTTGAAAGTTAGATATGAGATCAGCAGGAGTGGAAGGAGAATTCCGACCACACGCGCTAATTCCGTATTTTCGGGCTGCAAATATGGAAGCAGCAAGGCTGCAACAGAGGCACCGCTGAAGTAATTGAGAGATAGCCACAGAAAGTTGTCGCGCCAAACAGCAAATGCGGAGATGCCCTTCTCGAATGCAACTGCGAAGGCGATTAGTAGACTGTTTAGTAGAAAGTAGACAACAGCAAGAACGACGAGTGGCCCTAATAGGGGGAGAATGGGCCGTGGCAAATGTGATAGCGGTTCGATCGCAGCCAAGAGATAGAACGAATGAGAAGCGATCCAAATGGCCAGCGAAGGTGCCGCCATATTAAACAAGACGCGAGACGGTCTTTTGGAGCGTCGTCCGAGCCAAAGCGAGATTATCAGGCTGTCCAGAACGACGATCATAGTGGCGGCTGCCGGCCCAAACATCAGCACCGCTGCAAAGACAAACGTCTCTGAAACCGAAAGTCTCGCCGGGATTGTAGGTATGCGAATCGTGAATGATCCGCTAAACAATGTAAGCCCAGCCAGCAGTAACAGCAGTAACGAATGTGTGCTGACTGGGGCGAGATGTAGCGCGTAGACAGACGCCGCCACTGCCATCAGGCCGGCAGAGATAACTGTAGCGACATAAACCTGTGCCGCTACCTTGAGGTGCTCTTCTTGCTTCATGGACTTGGGGCCGAGTGGCCCTGGAAAAACTAGTCTCCCCAGACGATTAGACGGCTCATTGTAGCGCTCCTTTGGAAACGGGGGCCGAGATCGATGTTACTGATCATTCCCCCCAGACGATGGTATCGGCCCACACGATGGTGTCAGCCCACACAATGGTATCGGCCCAGACGATAGTGTCGGCCCAGACGATCGTCTCGCCCCAGACGATCGTGTCCGCCCAAACGATGGTGTCGGCCCAGACGATTGTGTCGGCCCAGACGATTGTGTCGGCCCAGACGATCGTGTCTGCCCAAACGATCGTCGTCGGTGATGTGGCGGTAAGAGGCTTCCGTGGAAGCAGCGTCGCTATGGCACGCGCGAGCTTGCTGCCGGCTGGATTCACGAACGTCATGGCCGCAGGTACTACCAGCTGGCCTGCTAGGATCATCGGCCCTAGCGCTTTCCCGCGACCGAACCTCACGGCGCTCGCGATGTTCAGGCTGCCGGCCCCCGCCTCGATCAGCCCGGCATTCGTGACCCGCGAGCTCGTGAGCTGCAGCACAAGCTTCGCGTCGGACGGCGTCAACGCAGGATTCGCTTCGAGCAGCAGCGCCACGGCCCCCGCCACCACGGCGGACGCCATGCTCGTGCCGCTCATCTCCATGTAGGGATTCAGCGCCTGGCCGGCGACGATCCGGTCAGGGTAGGTTTGCGCCAGGTACGATCCCGCCGCCACGGTCGAGATGATCTTGTTCCCCGGCGCCGAGAGTTCCGGCTTCAACACGCCGTCGATGAGCGTCGGACCGCGCGAGCTGTACGTCGCCATCCGGTCGTCCGAACGCTGCGGCGTCGCGAAGGTGTTGACGGCACCGACGGTGATCACGGAGGGTGTGTTGGCCGGCGAGATGATGCCCCCGACCACCGGCGTCCCGTCCGCCATCTTGCCAAAATTGCCCGCGGCCGCGACGACGACGATCCCCGCATCCACCGCGCGCTGGACGGCCGCGCACAGCGGGTCCTCACGATACGACTCGAAGACCGGATGCCCGAGCGACAGGTTGATGACACGGATGCGGTACTGCGCCCGGTGGTCGACGGCCCAGTCAATCGCGTTGATCACGTCGCTCGTGTCGCCGGACCCGTCCGCTCCGAGCACGCGGAGGCTGATGATGTGCGCCCCGGGGGCGACGCCGGCGTACCCGCTGTCGTCCGCTCCCGCAATGATGCCGGCGACGTGCGTGCCGTGGCCGAACTGGTCGCGCCGCTGCACGGCCTCGTCGGTGAAGTCGACACTCGCCACGATCCGGCTGCGGAGCGCCCGGTGCGTGGCGACGCCGGAATCGATGACCGCGACGCCGATGCCCCGTCCCGTATATCCCCGCGGCAGGACGCCGCTGCCCCACACCTGGCTGGCGCCGATGGATTCGGTCGTCACCGCCATCGTCCGCTGCACGCGCACGTCGCCCGACGCATGATCGACGTCCGCATCCGCGCTCAACGCGGCCAGCTGCCCGCCCGTCACCTCGAGGACCGCGCCCCCGCGCAGGCTTTTCTTCACCCGGGCGCCATAACGCGCGGCAATCGTCCGCACCTGTTCCGGACTGCCGGACACGATCACCCTGGACGACTCGTTGCTCCCGGCGGCGATCCGATCGGCGAGATCACGCGACAGCCGCGCACGGTGAGGACCCGCCTGCGCCGGCGCACTCACGAGCGCGACGAACGCGATGGCGATACCGATTGACGTCCATCGCCGAGCCGAACGTGAGGCAAGTGATGTGTGGGTCATGCGGCGTACCTGTTCCAAACCGGTTGTTGCGACTGTTCTGGTGGCGACTGATCCTTGTAGGGCACAGAGAGTGCCAAGCTGGGCCGGTGCCGGCGATCCGCTCGTAAACCGACTATTGGAACGACACGAGAAGACTCGAACGTACATTTACGTTGCCGTTTTCTCGCGAGTGCACTACGATCGGCTGGTCTTCCACCGACAATCCCGGCCTGGCAGCTAACAGATTGGCTCTTGAGCTGGGGAGTAAAACGGCTGGGTATGCCCTACCCCAGGGGTTTCCCCTTGTTTTTTGGCGGTACTTCAGTCGCGGCCAACAAATTGGCCGGTGAGGGTCATTCGTGGCCAGGTCCACCAGAGCGTTCGTCATCGTCCTCGTGATCGCCGGGCTGGCGGCCGCTGCTTTCTGGAGCCGGAGATCGTCCCCGTCCCCTGAACGGGGCGGCCTGTACGCCTGCAGCGTCACCGACGCGCGGCGGATCGCTGGTCGCCTCCCACCGTACCGAACCCGCCACGTACAACAGGTATGTCGATCAATCGGCGGCGGGAGAGATCCTGTCGCTCCTGACGCAGTCGCCACTGGTCCATGTCAATCGGACGACGGACACGCTCGAGCCATGGCTCGCCGAAAGCTGGACCCAGTCAGACGACGGCCGGACCTATACGCTGAAGCTGCGGCAGGGTGTGACGTTCTCGGACGGCGCCCCGTTGTCCTCGGCCGACGTGCTGTTTTCCTTCGCGGCCCTCTACGACCCGCGCGTGAATGCGGTCCTCGCGTCGGACACCTATGTCGCCGGCAAACCGCTCATCGTCGAAGCGCCCGATCCGATGACGGTCGTCATTCGCCTGGCGGCGCCGTCCGTCGCCGGCCTGCGGTTGATCGGCAGTCTCCCCATCCTGCCGAAGCACAAGCTCCAGGCAGCCCTCGACGCGGGGAAGTTCGGGGACGCATGGTCGGCGACCTCGCCGTTGTCCGACATCGCCGGCCTGGGGCCCTTCGTGCTGTCCGAGCACGCGTCCGGCCAGCGTCTTGTCTTCACCCGCAATCCGCGCTACTGGCGGAAGGACGCCGCCGGCGTCGCGCTTCCGTACCTCGACTCGCTCACGGTCGTGATCGTCAGCGACCAGAACACCGAGGCCCTTCGCATGCAGAAGGGGGAGATCGACCTGATGGGCAGCGGCGAGATTCGGTCCGAGGACTACGTCGGGTTCAAACGGGTTGCCGATGAGGGCTCGCTGCGATTGATCGACGCGGGCGTCGGGCTGGATCCCAACCTGCTCTGGTTCAATCTGTCCCCGGCGCGCGCGCGAGATCCCAGGCACGCGTGGTTTCGAAGCAAAGCGTTCCGCCAGGGTGTCTCCTGCGCCGTGGATCGCGAGGCGATCGTGAATACCGTGTACTTCGGCGCCGCGGTTCCGATCTACGTGCCAATCACCCCGGGCAATCGCACCTGGTTCGTGGACGTCCGGCCGGCCTGCGAGCACGATGCCCGCAGGTCGCGCGAGCTGTTCGCCGCGGCCGGTCTCACGGACCGTAATGGCGACGGAATGCTGGAGGACGCCGCTGGCGTGCCGGCGCGCTTCTCGATCGCCACGCAGCAGGGGCACACGGTTCGCCAGCGCACGGTCTCGATGGTCCAGGAGCAGCTGCGCCAGGCAGGCATCACGGTGGACGTGACCAGCCTCGATACCAGCGGCCTCGTTCAACGCTGGTCGCGCGGAGACTATGACGCCATGTACTACGGCGTGCAGGCCAGTTCCACGGATCCGGGTCTCGGCCCGCAGTTCTGGCTCAGCTCCGGCAACTTTCACTTCTGGAACCCGCGGCAGCTTTCACCTTCGTCCGACTGGGAAAAGCGGCTCGACGATCTGTTCGGCGAACACCTGACCGCCGCAAAGCTCTCCGACCGGCAACGGCTCATCGGAGAGGCAGAGGGCGTCCTGGCCGACCAGCTCCCGGCGATCTACTTCGTCGCACCCAGAGTGACGCTGGCCGTCAGCGGCCGGGTCGTGAATGCCCAGCCTGTTCCACAGATTCCGCAGCTGCTCTGGAGCGCCGACACCCTGGCCGTCGCCCCGGCGCGATAGCATGGGGCCCGGCCGTCGTTCAACCGACATAGAGAACGTGCATCGCGGTTTTACCCGTTTCCTGCTGCGGCGCGCGGCGTCGGGGGCACTGCTCGTCCTGTTGGTCTCGTCGGGCGCGCTGGTGCTGGCGCGGCTGGCCCCCCCGGCGGACGCATTCGGCACCGACCCGGCGTTGCTCGCGGCCGAGCGGCATCGGCTCGGATTCGATCGTCCCCTCCCGGAGCAGTACGTCGGCCTGGCTCGCGAGGGGGGCCCGTCTGGATCTGGGCGAGTCGCTGCACTTCCGTCGTCCGGTGGCCGCGCTGATAAAGGAGCGCGCAGCCAACACCGCGCTCCTTGGCCTGTCAGCGCTCCTGATCGCGACCGCCCTCGGCGTGCCCCTCGGTGTATTCACCGGCAGCCGCCGGGGAGGCATGCTCGCTGCCGCGGCACGCGGGGGCTCCCTCGTGCTCCTCTCGGTGCCCCCTCTCGTGATGTCACTCGGGATGCTGCTCCTGGCCGTCCGAACCGGCTGGCTTCCGGCCGGCGGGCTGCCCGACATTCCGCGCGACGCCGGAGCGCTCGGTGCCCTCGCGACTACGCTTCGGTACCTGCTGCTTCCGTCACTGGCCCTGGCACTTCCCGTCGCCGCCTCGATCGAGCGACTCCAGTCCGCATCGATCCGCGCGGCGCTTGCCGAGCCGTGCATGCTGGCGGCGCTCGCGCGCGGCGTCCCGCGGCACCGCGTCCTCTGGCGGCATGCGCTCCCGTTGTCGCTCCGCCCGGTACTGGCGATCTACGGCATCACGATCGGCAGCCTCCTCAGCGGATCGTTTGCCGTGGAAGTGGTGCTCTCGTGGAGTGGGCTCGGACAACTGATGTACCAGGCGCTCCAGGCGCGCGATCTGTATCTGGTGGCCGGCTGCGCGGCGACGGGGGCCCTCTGTCTTGCGACGGGCATCTTCCTGGCGGACCTCGCGTCGGCCGCTCTCGATCCGCGCGTCGAGGGATCCGCATGATCAGCGGACGCCGGATTGGCGCGCTGCTCCTCGCCGCGGCCGCCTTCACCTCAGTGTCCGGCTCGTTCCTGATCTCCCATCAGCCGGGACAGCAATTCGCCGATTTCAGCTACGCCCCACCGATGCGTCCGCATCTCGTGGACGATGAGGGGCGGTGGCGGCGTCCGTTCGTCTATCCGCTGCGCCTGGCGAACAGGCTGGAGCGGCGGTTCGAGGAAAACCGCAGCGAACCTGTCCCGTTGCGCTGGTTTTCGCACGGGGTGCTCGTTTCGGGGGACGGCCCGGCGGGACCCTGGCTTCCGCTGGGGGCGGATGCGCTCGGGCGGGACATCCTCGCTCGAGTGATTCTGGGCGCCCGGCTCTCACTCGGAGTCGCGGCCGTCGCCGCCGCCGGCGCACTGCTCCTCGGCACCATCGTCGGCGGGGTGGCGGGTTTCAGGGGAGGGCGGGTCGACGAGCTCCTGATGCGGGTTACCGACTTCGTGGTGGTCCTCCCGGCGGTTTACCTCGCGATCGTGCTCCGCGCCACGATGCCCCTGGTATTGACTACGTCCGAGGTGTTCTGGACGCTGGCGGGCGTCCTGATGCTCGCCGGCTGGCCGTACCCGGCTCGCGGGGTCCGGGCCGTGGTCGCCGGGGAGCGCGCGAAAGAGTACGCAGAAGCTGCCACCGCCCTGGGGGCTGGATCGTGGCGGATTCTGCTACGACACCTCCTGCCGGCCACCCGGCCGTTCCTCGGCGTCCAGCTGACACTGCTGCTGCCCGCGTTCATCGTTTCCGAGGCGACGCTGTCCTTCGTCGGCTTCGGCTTCGCGGAACCCGCTCCAAGCTGGGGAGTTATGCTCCACGACGCGGCGCAGACCGGGGCCCTGACCGACGCGCCCTGGCTCCTCGCGCCCGCAGCGGCAATCGTCGTGTGCGTGCTCGCCCTCCATTTACTGGCGGAGAGCGAGACGACGGGCGGGTCGCTGGGCGACAAACTCACATAAGTACAAGCCCATCAACAATTTACAGAAGTACCAATGTTGTAATTCAGGTGTTCTGTAACGGAACACGCCATGGCAGCTTTTTACAGGCAGGATCGACGAAATCGCCAAAAGAAGCTGAGCAGTGTTCCGTAACGGCGCATTGTAAGTTCGATGACAGATCTGTGTCGTCTTCGCGGTTGGGACCTAACTAAAGACAACGAAAAGGCTTGCGGGCACATGCCTGGATCGATCAATTGCTGGCCTTGCGCTTGCTCTTCCATGGGCGTCACGCAAGTGTAACGGTCCTCTTTTGAAAGGTATTAAGCCGTGGTTCGATGGCGTTTGATTTCGCGGGTGGGGCTGGCAGTGGCGCTGGTCTCCGTTCTGGGAGGCTCGCAGTCGGCACTGGCCGGACCGCGTCGCCATGCAGGCGATCACCCCAGGCTGGATCGCAAACTGAACGATCGCGACCGAGACGTGAGCGGGGGAACCTCACGGGCGATCATCGAGCTGAAGCCCGGCTGGGACGCATCCGGTGAGGTCACCAAGCTTGGCGGCCGGCTCGGACGCAGGCTCAGCCTGATGAACGGTCTCTCCGTCGAGCTCCCCAACCGGGTGCTCCGCAGGCTGGCCGACCATCCGGCCGTCGCGCGGATTATCTGGGATCGCCCGCTGGATTCCACCATGAACCGCGTGGCCGTGACGGTCGGCGCGCGGGCCGTCCAGTCGACGCTGGGCCTCACGGGCGCCGGCATTGGCGTGGCGGTCATCGACTCCGGCGTGACCGGCTGGCACGACGATCTCACCTACAAAGGCAGCTCGCTGCTCGTGAAGGTCAAGAACGGCCAGCGCGTGGCGGGCTTCGTGGACTTCGTGAACGGACGCACGACCCCCTACGACAGTTATGGCCACGGCACGCACGTCGCGGGCATCATTGCCGGTAACGGCTACGCCACGTACGGGTCGCGTGCGGGCATCGCGCCCGACGCGCACCTGGTCAGCCTGCGGGTGCTCGACGGCAACGGCCGCGGGGTCATCAGCAACGTGATTGCCGCTCTCGAATGGGCCGTCGCGAACCGGGTCGCCTACAACATCCGCGTCATCAATCTGTCCGTCGGCGCGGCGGTGACCGAGTCCTACAACACCGACCCGCTGGCGCAGGCGGCCAAGCGTGCGGTGGACGCCGGCATCGTGGTCGTCGCGGCTGCGGGGAACCTTGGCAAGAACAGTTCGGGCAAGCCGCAGTACGGCGGCATCACGGCGCCGGCCAACGCGCCGTGGGTCCTGACGGTCGGCGCCTCGAGCACCCAGGGCACGGTAGGCCGCACGGACGACGTGTATGCGCCGTATAGCTCACGAGGCCCCTCGGCGATTGACTACCAGGCCAAGCCGGATCTTCTGGCTCCCGGCACAGGCGTCGTCTCGTTGAACGACCCGACGAGCCTGCTCTCCCTGACGAACCCCGGGCTCCTGCTGAAGGGCCTTCTCGAGTGGGGCGCGAAACCTTATCTGAGCCTGTCGGGCACGAGCATGTCGGCACCGGTCGTCGCCGGCACCGTCGCGCTGATGCTCCAGGCCAACCCGAAGCTCACGCCCAACCTCGTGAAGGCGGTGCTTCAGTACACCGCGCAACCCTACCTGGGCTACAACGGCCTGACGCAGGGGGCCGGGTTCCTCAACACGAAGGGGGCTGTGGATCTGGCCCGCTTCTTCAAGACGGCCTACCCCGGGCAGGCGTATCCTCGGAACAGCGCCTGGGGCCGCACGCTCATCTGGGGCACCCATCGTCTGCGCGGCGGCGTCATCAAGCCGAATGCAACCGCCTGGAAGACCGGCGTGGTCTGGGGCGCTGCCAAGACGGTGACGGGTCAGAACATCGTGTGGGGCACGAGGGCCGCCTCTGAAGACAACATCGTGTGGGGCACCCTCGACTCCGAAGACAACATCGTCTGGGGCACCGCCTCCGCGAATGAAGACAACATCGTCTGGGGCACCTACGGCAGCAGCGAAGACAACATCGTGTGGGGCACCCGGGCCAACACGGAAGACAACATCGTGTGGGGCACGGACTGCGGCGGCGCCAACTGTCCTGGCGTGGTATGGGGCACCCGCGCGAACGGCGAAGACAACATCGTGTGGGGCACGGCGAGCGGGGAAGACAACATCGTCTGGGGCACGAGCGGGGAGACGGACAACTTCATGTGGGCGACGTCGGGCAACGACACGACGCTCTTCGAGAGTCCCTCGACCGACCCCGTGACGTATGACTCGTCGGTGTTCGATGACCTCTTCGGGAGCACGGGCGTGAAGCCCGCGACGACCGGGCTGACCGGGCTGATCGGAGGGCTGCTCTAATGGAAAAGATGCCATTTCGTGATGCCCAGAGCGTCACGGACGTGAATGCAGTCATCCACGCAGCGCGGGCGACCGAGTCGACGACGGTCGAGACGAACTGGCGGCACTCGTTGCCGGTGTTGACGGGGGCGATGGTGACGCTTCGGGAGCTGCGGCTTTCAGACGCGCCTTCGCTTCTTGCGATGCTGTCGACGGAGGAAGTGGCGCGGTTCATCTCGCCGCCGCCGACGAGCATCGACGGATTCGAGCGGTTCATCGCGTGGACGCACCGGGAGCGCGCGGCAGGCAACTATCTCTGCTTCGGCGTCGTCCCCCACGGGATGGATACGGCGATCGGGATCTTCCAGCTCCGGCAGCTCGAGCCGGGTTTCGGAACCGCCGAATGGGGTTTCGCAATCGGGTCCGAGTTCTGGGGGACGGGCGGCTTCATGGACGGCGCGAAGATGATCGTGGACTTCGCGTTCGATGTGGTTGGCACGCACCGCCTCGAGGCACGGGCGGCAGTGGCCAACGGCCGCGGGAACGGCGCGCTGCGCAAGATCGGCGCGGTCCAGGAAGGGATCCTGCGAAAGTCCTTCCTGCGGAACGGCGAGTATCTCGACCAGACGCTGTGGACGATCCTGGAAGACGACTGGCGCCGCGTGAAGACCGTGCCGAGCCCCCGGGTGCACTGAGCCCTGGGCTCTCCGCGTCACTCGACTGCCGGAAGCGGGATCGTCCCGCTTCCGGCATTTTTCGTTCGGGCGTAAATCGATTCCGGCCCGGCCGTGGTACCCTGCGGTCTGATGACGCTCGCGGCGGTCTTTCCTCCCATGGTCACGCCGTTCACGAAGGACGGCGACGTCGATTCGCAGGCGATTGGCTGGAATGTCGAGCGCTGGATGCGCGGCGGTCTGGGCGGTGTCGTTGCGCTCGGTACGAATGGGGAGGCCGCCCTCCTCGATGAGGCCGAAGGGGATCGGGTCCTCGAGGTGGTCCGCGAGGCCGTGCCCCCGGACAGGCTGGTCATTGCCGGCACGGGACGCGAGTCGACGCGCGCGACCATCGCGGCGACCCGGCGCGCCGCCGCGCTCGGGGCCGATTACGCCCTGGTCCGGACGCCTTCGTTCTTCAGATCGCAGATGACGCCGGCGGTCCTCGTGAGACACTTCGGCGCCGTGGCGGACGATTCTCCAATCCCCATCCTGCTCTACAACTTTCCAGGACAGACCGGCGTGAATTTCTCTGCTGACACGATTGCCACGCTGGCGGAGCACCCGAATATCGCGGGCATGAAGGAAACGGGGACGGATGCCGCGCAGCTGGCGGGCTTTGTCGATGCCACCGCGTCCGCGAGCTTTTCCGTCCTCGTCGGCGCGGCCCCCGGGTTCTACCCGGCACTGTGTGTCGGCGCCATCGGTGCAATCGTTGCGGTCGCGAGTGTGCTGCCGGAGCTGTGTGTGCGGTTGCTGTCGCAGACGACGGCGGGGCGCCATGCCGAGGCGCGTGCGCTGCAACAGCTCCTGACGCCCCTGGGCCGCCTCGTGACGACGACTCATGGGGTGCCCGGGCTCAAAGCTGCGATGGATGTCGCCGGTTACAAGGGGGGCGAGCCACGGCCCCCCCTCATCCCTGTGTCCCCTCGAGTGATGGACGAAATCCGCGCGGAGCTCGCGCGGATTCTGGAGGTCGCATGAAAGTGCCGGAACGCCTGCTCCTCGGACCGGGGCCCAGCCCCGTCTCCCCGCGTGTCATGCAGGCGATGGGTTCCCCGATTGTCAGCCATCTGGATCCCGCGATGATGGCGCTGCTCGACGACCTGCGCCAGCGCCTGGGGTGGGCGTTCGGCGCGGATCCTGGCGCATTCAACCTGGCGGTCTCGGGCACCGGGACGTCAGGCATGGAGGCCGCCATTGCGAATGTGACCCGGCCTGGCGCGCGTGCGCTCGTCGTGGTCACCGGGTACTTCGGCGAGCGGCTGGCGCTGATCCTCGAGCGCTACGGCGCGGTGGTCTCGCGCCTCGAGGTCGAATGGGGCCGCGCGTGCGATCCCGAACAGGTCGCGCGGGCGCTCCATGCGCAGCCTGCGGACATTGTCGCGATCGTCCACGGTGAAACGTCCACCGGTGTCGCGAATCCGGTGGCGGACGTCATTGCCGCGGCCAGGAAGGTCGATGCGATCACGATCGTCGATGCCGTCACGACGCTCGGGGGTGTGCCGGTCCGCACGGGAGCGTGGGGCGCGGACGTCTGTTACAGCTGTACGCAGAAGGGGGTCGGGGCGCCGTCGGGTCTTGCGCCTCTGACGTTCTCGGCGAGGGCGCAGGAGAAGCGCGTGCCGTCGCGCAGCTTCTATCTCGATCTCGGACTGCTCGAGGACTACTGGGTCCGCCGCAAGTACCACCACACGATGTCTGCGCCGCTCATCTACGCGCTCCATGCGGCCCTCGTCGCCGCAGAGGAAGAGGGACTCGAGGCACGCTGGGAGCGGCACCGGCGTCATCACCTCGCGTTCGTCGCCGGGCTCGACGCGCTGGGCATGTCACTCCTGCCCCCGGTCGGCGAGCGGCTCCTGACGCTGAACACCGTGCGCGTGCCGGAAGGGGTCGACGAGGCGGCGGTCCGACGCAAACTCCTCGAGGACTTCTCCATCGAGATCGGCGCGGGCCTCGGCCCGCTGGCCGGGCGCATCTGGCGCGTGGGCCTCATGGGCTCCGGATCCACGCTCTCGAACGTGCTGTTGCTGCTGACCGCGCTCGAGCACGTGCTTCGTGCGGGCGGGTACCGCTCGGACTCGGCGGGTGCCGCACTCGCGGCGGCGGAAGCGGCCGCTTCCGCTTGAGCCGTAAGCGCCGACGGGGGCTCGGCCGTGGACTCGGCCGGGTGATCGCCGCGGCGTGCGCCGCCGTATTCGGCTACGCGATGTTTCTCTATCTCACGCTGCCCGACGTCAGGGGCCTCAAGACCCGCAATCCGGAGACGACGGCGTTCATCGAGATCAGGGCGCGTGAAGCCGCGGCGCGAGGCCAGGCACCGAAGCGGGTCCAGCGGTGGGTGAGCTACGGGCGCATCTCGCCGAACCTGACCCGTGCCGTCCTCGTGGCGGAGGATGGCGCCTTCTGGAAACACGAAGGGATCGATTTCGAGCAGCTGAAGGAATCGATGGAGGTCAACATCGAGCGGATGGAGTTCGCCCGCGGCGGAAGTACCATCACGCAGCAGCTCGCGAAGAACCTGTACCTCACCCCGTCGAAGAATCCCATTCGCAAGGCACGCGAGTTCATGATCGCGCGGCAGCTCGAGGCGGAGCTCTCCAAGCAGCGCATTCTCGAGTTGTATCTCAACGTGATCGAGTGGGGAGACGGCATCTACGGCGCGGAGGCGGCCGCGCGGACGTACTTTCACAAGTCGGCGTCGGATCTGAATGCCCAGGAAGCGTCGCTCCTGGCCGCCGCAATCGTGAACCCCCGGGCCCTCGATCCGGGACATCCGACCGGCCGTCTGAGAAGACGGCAGCAGATGGTGATGCGGCGGTTGGGGGCCGTGACGCCACCGCCCGTTGTCGCAGGTCCCACCCCCGGGGCGCCTGCTCCGCGGCTGGAGGACCCGATCCCCGCGGTACCTGTTGAGCAGACTCCCGCGACACTTCCGGGGGAGTCAGTCCCGGTATCGAACGGACTTGGGAAGCCGCAGGATCGCAGTCAGAACCGGCCCTGAAGAGCTGCAAAGTGAAGGTAGCTCTTCATTTACGGTTATTTTATGCGAACAACTGCTGCTCACCTTGACACTGCCTCGATATGACTCTATAGTCCATCTACGTTTCAGCTCCAGCTCCCCTCCTGAAGCGACAAGGACCCCACCGGGATCCCGCGTCTCTGGTGGGCGTGTGTCGGCATGATCAATTACACAGAGCGCATCTCCTGGCTGATGCAGGATGTCGTTGAACGGACACCGCGTCTGTCGTTCATCGACCTGAAGGAGGTCGTCGTTTTCGGGCGCTACGGGCGCACGGACGCCGAGGGAGCGTTTGCGACCTGCCACTGCCTGACCCTGCCGGAGAGTGAACCGGGGTACTACTTCTGGCGTGACCGCAGCACGGGTGAACTGACGCGCCGATCCGAGTGGTTCGTGACCAAGTCCCCCCAGGTGCGGGTCGGGGGAACGGACATCAAGTATCTCGTCTCATTCGTCCTGCCGCGTTTCTGCGATCAGTCGCTCGAGCGTTCGCGCAAGATGGAGTTGTACCCGGAGGGCACGCCGTCCTGGATTGCCAAGCTCGACACCGTCGTGCACGAGCTCTATCACATCGATCCTGATGAGTCCGGCATCCGGCGCATCTCGCGTTCAGATGGCTCCGACTCTCCGCGCTCTCACGGGCCGCTGTTCTACGAAGAGGTGGCCGCCATGGTGAAGGCGTATCTGGCGACCGGTCCGGATCCGCTGATCTACGACTTTCTTCAGGAGGATTTCAGCGGGCTCATCGCACGCCATGGCGGCGTCGTGGCGACGACGTTCAAGAATTTTCCCTCGTTCCCTCAGCGGTACATGGAGCGCGTGAACCTGCCCGCGAGCGATCCGATGCTGAAGATCGAGCCGCTCAAACCGATTACGCAGCCGGTGCTCTACAGCGAGGACGATCTCCACGTCCGGCAATTCACGGACAGCCGCTCGCGCCGGTCGCCCAGGGTGCCCCGCAAGGGACAGCACCGCGCGGCGTAGAAACGCGCGTCGCCCCGTATCACTCCAGGCGCTTGATGCCGACGAAGCGGTCGGCCCAGTAGCTCGCGCCGAGATGTTCCACGCGCACTTCTCCCGAGGCGCTTGGCGCGTGCACGAACTGATCACCGCCAATCGAGATCCCCACGTGTGACGGGCTCACGCCGGTTGTGTTGAAGAACACGAGATCGCCGGCCCGCGGCTGATTGCCGTGCACGCTCGTGCCGGTTCGATACTGTTCGGCGACGGTTCGAGGCACCGGGATGCCGTGCCGGGCGAACACGTACCACACGAGTCCGCTGCAGTCGAACCCTCCCTCGGGATCGCTCCCGCCGTTTCGATACTGCACGCCGCGGTACGACAGCGCCGTGCCGGCCAGCCCGTACGCCGCCTCCGCGGGCAGGGCACCAGGTTCGGCTGAGGGGTCTGCCACGCCCGCCTCAGGCGCCGGACGGGACGATGGGGGGACACTCCCGCCTGGGGTGGGAAAAGGGCGCGGTGTGGCGCCAGTCGAGGCACAGGCCCCCGCCACGAGTGCGCAGATGGGAAGACAGACGACCGCGAGGAGGCGACGCATGGTTCCGCCAGATTATCGGCCGCAGGACCGCTCCATCGCCAGCGCTGAGCGTGCCGGGAAGATCCCCGGTTGGGATCGCCTGGAACGGCCGAGGTGGGCGCCCGCCCGACACTTTCGGCGCTAAGGCTCTGGAAACACTACTTTTACGGCCCGTCAGTCTTGACAGTGACGGATCCCATCGGGCAGAATGACTCAGGTTTATGGAGCAAACGCTCCTCCTCAACGCCACGTACGAGCCGCTCAAGGTCGTTCACTGGCAGAAGGCGATGACCCTTTGGTGCCAGGGTAAGGTCGAAGTCATTTCTGTGTACGACCGCGAAGTGCGGTCCGTTTCCTTCAGTTTCAAGCTCCCGTCCGTGATCCGGTTGCTGCGCTATATCAAGATCAAGCGCAGAATCGACTACGTCCCGTTTTCGCGGGCCAACATTTATGCCCGCGACGATCACTCGTGCCAGTACTGCGGGAAGGTGTTCCCGACGGCCGACCTGACCTTCGACCATGTCGTGCCGGTCGCCCAGGGCGGCCGGAAGGACTGGGAGAACATCGTGAGCTGTTGCATCGGCTGCAATCGCCGGAAGGGGGGGCGCACGCCGGCGGAAGCCGGGATGCACCTCAAGCGGGTGCCCAGACGTCCCGACAAGGCCCCGGCGATCCGGATCACCGTCGGTCTCAAGACGGCCCCGGACAGCTGGCGTGACTACTTCTACTGGAACATGGAGCTCGATCAGACCTGAGCCACCCGGGTCCGGCAGGCGTGCGCATGTCCGCCTGCCGTTCGTCAGATGCGTCGCCGTCCCGTAGACTCCCGAGATGACACCTTCCAGTTCGTCGCGCATCTCTGCCGTCCGGCCCCTGTGGGCTGTGGAAGGCGGGCGCGTCACGATCACCGGGTCCGACTTCGTCGTGGATCCGGTGCTGCCGCGCGTGCTGATCGGCGGACTGCCGGCGCGTCTGTCGACGGCCTCCGCATCAGAGCTCACCGCCATCGTGCCGGCCGGCCTCGACGGCGGGCACACGCCGGTGCGCATCCAGGACACGCCCGGCGAGACGGCGTTCGTGGAGATTGGTGCGCCGCTCGCGACCGGTCTGCACCAGGTCGACAGCCCGGCGTTCGACCGGGACGGCAACCTGTTCGTGACCTTCAGCGGGTCGCGCGGCCAGCAGGGGCCGGTCGCCATTTTCGTGGTGCGTCCCGACGGCTCGCGCGAGCCGTTCGTCGCGGACCTGGCGAACCCGACGTCTCTGGCCTTCGATCCGGAGGGCCGGCTGCACGTGTCGAGCCGGTTCGACGGCACCGTCCATCGGATCGAGGCTGACGGCGCCGCCACGGTCGTCGCCGCGGATCTCGGCATCGCCTGCGGCATTGCATTTTCCGCCGACGGTACCCTCTTCGTCGGCGATCGCTCCGGCTCCATTTTCCGGGTCCGTAACGGTCGTCCTTCGCCTTTCGCCTCCATTCCTCCCAGCGTCGCGGCGTTCCACCTGGCGTTCGGGCCGGACGGGTGGCTCTATGTGACGGCCCCGACGCTCGGCGCACGCGACAGCGTGTATCGCGTGTCCCCCTCGGGGGAGGTGGAAGTCTTCTTCAGCGGATTCGGCCGTCCGCAGGGGATCGCGTTCGACGCGCGCGGCGACCTCCACGTCGTGGACGCGCTCGCAGGCGCCAGCGGTGTGTACCGGTTGAAGCTCGATCGGCCGCTGAAGCCGGAGCAGCTCGTGACCGGCGGCTCGCTCATCGGGCTCGCGTTCGATCCGCGCGGCGGGCTCGTGCTCGCCTCGAGCGACACGGTCTTCAAGCTGGGTGTCACGCCTGGCGCTGACGTCGACAGCTGATTAGCTGACAGCTATCAGCTCTTGATTCGCCGCCGCCCCGCGGATACGCTTCACCGTCTCCTCCGGTCACCATGATCCAGTTGCTGCGTCGAAAGCCGATTTCCGAATTGATCCCCGACGGGGAGCACTCGCTCAAGCGCGTGCTCGGTGCGGGCGACCTGATCATGCTCGCCATCGGCGCGGTGATTGGCGCCGGCATCTTCGGGGCGATCGGCACGGCGGCGGCCGGGCAGGTCACCGCGAGTGGCGAGGTCATCCGCTACGGGGCGGGTCCGGCCCTGGTTTTTTCCTTCCTGCTCCTCGGCGGCGCCTGTGCGCTGGCGGCGCTCTGTTACGCGGAGCTCGCGGCGATGATTCCCCAGGCGGGCAGTGCGTATGCGTACACGTACGCGACGCTTGGCGAGCTGGTGGCGTGGATTATCGGCTGGGACCTGATCCTCGAGTACGCCGTCGGGAACGTCGCGGTCGCCATTTCCTGGGGCGACTACTTCACCACGCTGCTGCGCGGATTCGGCCTGGAGCTCCCGACGTATCTGACGACCGGATACCGCACGGCGCTCCTCAGCGCGAACCCCGAGGTCCACGGGCTGCTGCAGACCGCACCGCACATCGGCGGGATCCCCATCCTGGTGAATGTGCCCGCGTTCTCGATCGTGATGTTCATCACCTGGCTGCTGCTTCGTGGCGCCAAGGAGAGCGTGCGCGCCAACAACATCATGGTGGTCATCAAGCTTGCCGCCCTGGCGCTGTTCATGGCCGTCGGCGCGACGCACCTGAACATGGCGAACCTGACGCCGTTTGCGCCGAACGGGTTCACCGGCATCCACCAGGGCGCCGCGATCGTGTTCTTCGCGTATATCGGATTCGATGCGATTTCAACGGCGGCGGAAGAGACGGTCAATCCGAACCGCAATCTGCCGATCGGGATCCTTGGCGGGCTTGCGATCTGTACCGTCATCTACGTTCTGGTCGGATTCGTGCTGACCGGCATGGTGCCGTATACGGAGCTCGCCGTGGCAGACCCGCTCGCGCGCGCGCTGCAGCTTGCCGGCTTCAACGCCGTCGGCTGGATCGTGGCGCTCGGAGCGGCGGTATCGATGTCGGCCGTCCTGCTCGTCTTCCAGTACGGACAGCCGCGGATTTTCTTCGCCATGGCACGCGATGGACTGCTGCCCCAGTGGGCGGCGAAACTGCACCCGACTCGCCGCATCCCGTACGCGACGACGCTCTTGACGGGCCTGATCGTGGCGTGTGCGTCGCTCATCGGCGACGCGGCGGAGACGTACGATCTGACGAACATCGGGACGCTCTTCGCCTTTGCGCTGGTCTGCGTCGGCGTCCTGGTCCTGCGTGTCAAGGAGCCCGAGCGTCCGCGCCCGTTCCGCGTGCCGTTCGTGTGGCCCGTCGCCCTGCTCGGAACAGCCGCGTGCCTCTTCATCATGGTCGGCCTGCCGCCGAAGGCCTGGGAACGCTTCGGCCTCTGGCTGCTGATCGGCATCGCGATCTATGCCGTTTACGGCTACCGCCACAGCCGTTTGCGCCAGCGCTGATTCCGCCCGTCTACCTCAGCGGCCCGCCACCGTCAGCGCGCTGACGTACGACCGTTCTGCGGTAACATAACCGTTTGGGTTCCTCGCAGAATCTGCTGTTGTACCTATGGCGCACGACTGGATTGCGGTACGCGGTGCGCGCGTCCACAACCTCAAGAACATAGACGTCGATCTGCCGCGCGACCAGCTGGTCGTGATCACGGGCCTGTCGGGCTCCGGCAAGTCGTCGCTCGCCTTCGACACGATCTACGCCGAGGGTCAACGGCGCTACGTCGAGTCGTTGTCGTCCTATGCCCGCCAGTTTCTCGAGCAGATGGAGAAGCCAGACGTCGATCTGATCGACGGCCTGTCGCCCGCGATTGCGATCGAGCAGAAGACCACGGGGTCCAATCCCCGATCGACGGTCGGCACGGTCACCGAGATCTACGACTATCTCCGGCTGCTCTTCGCCAACATCGGGGCGCCGCACTGCCATCTCTGCGGACGCGCGATTGCCTCGCAGTCGCTCGAGCGGATCGTCGACATGGTGATGCTCTCGCCGAACGAGGAGCGCGTGAACGTCTTCGCGCCGCTCGTCCGCGGCCGCAAAGGGGAGTTCAAGAAGGACCTGCTGGCCCTCAGGACGAAGGGCTTCACCAAGGTCCGCGTGGATGGCCAGCTGCGATCGCTCGACGACGACATCAAGCTCGATCGGCGGAAGAACCACACGATTGACGTCGTGGTCGATCGCCTCATCCTCAAGCCCGGCATCGAACGGCGCCTGACGGAATCGGTCGAGATCGCCCTCAACCTCGCCGAGGACATCGTCGTCATCAACACGCTGGACGGCGGCGATCGGCTGTTCTCGCGGCGGCTGGCGTGCACCTACTGCGGCGTGAGCATGCCGGAGATGACGCCGCGGGCGTTCTCCTTCAACTCGCCTCACGGGGCGTGTCCGGATTGCCAGGGTCTCGGGGCGGTGTATGACTTCGATCCCGCGCGTCTCGTGCCGGACGATTCGTTGTCGCTGCAGGAAGGCGCCATCGCACCGTGGGCGAAGGGGGACAAGAAGCTCATTCGCGAGGCACTGAGCGGGCTCAGCAAGACGTTCGATATCGACCTGACGCTCCCGTTCCGGCGGTTGTCGAAAAAGATCCGCGACCTGCTGTTCTTCGGCGCCTCGGGTGCCGGCCGGAGAGGCGACGGGGATCCCCTGCGCCGCAAGCCGAAGGGACGGTCGGCCGAGGATCCGTTCGGGGCCGGCTTCGAAGGGCTGCTGCCCAATCTTCGCCGCCGCTACGAGGAAGGCTCCTGGCTCGAGCAGGAGAACCTGGAGCCGTTCCGCGCGCTTCGTCCGTGTCCGACCTGCTCGGGTGAACGGCTGAAAGCCCAGAGCCGGGCGGTGCGCGTGAAGGGACGGACCATTTCCGACTACGTGCACCTTCCGATCTCGGAAGCGGTCCGGATATTCGACGCGCTCGAGCTCAGCGAGCGCGAGCAGCTCATTGCCAGCCGGATCCTCCGCGAGATACGGGATCGGCTGCATTTCCTGGACGATGTGGGCGTCGGATATTTGACACTGGGGCGAAGCGCCGCAACGCTGTCGGGGGGAGAAGGGCAGCGCATCAGGCTGGCCACGCAGATTGGCTCCAACCTCACGGGCGTGCTCTACGTCCTGGATGAGCCGTCCATCGGGCTGCATCAGCGCGACAACCGGGCGCTGTTGTCCACGCTGGCGCGTCTCCGAGACCTCGGGAATACCGTCATCGTCGTCGAACACGACGAAGAGACCATCAGGACCGCCGACTACGTGATCGATCTTGGTCCTGGCGCCGGCGAGCACGGCGGGAAAGTGATCTTCCAGGGAACGCCCGCCGAGCTGCTGCGGGACGGCAATGGCTCGCTCACGGCGGCGTATCTGCGCGGCGAGCGCACCATCCAGACACCGCGGGCGCGTCGTCCGGCGACCCGTGCGCAGATTGTCGTCCGCGGCGCGCGCGAGAACAACCTGAAGGACATCGACGTGACGCTGCCGCTCGGCGTCCTGACGACCATCACCGGAGTCAGCGGTTCGGGGAAATCGACGCTCATCAACGACATTCTGTACAAGGCGCTGGCGCGCGTGTTGTACCGGGCGGCCGACGAGCCGGGACTGCATACGTCGATCGAAGGGATCGAACTCCTCGACAAGGTGATTCAGATCGATCAGTCGCCGATTGGCCGGACGCCCCGTTCGAACCCGTCCACCTACACCGGCCTTTTCACCTTCATCCGCGAGCTGTTTGCGATGCTGCCCGAGGCCAAGGCGCGTGGCTTCCGGCCGGGACGCTTCTCCTTCAACGTCAAGGGCGGGCGGTGCGAAGCCTGCCAGGGTGACGGCGTGATCGCGATCGAGATGCACTTTCTGCCCAACGTCTATGTGACGTGCGAGCAGTGCAAGGGCCGCAGGTACAACCGGGAAACGCTGGAGATTCGGTATCGCGGCAAGTCAATCGCCGACGTTCTGGATTTGACAGTCGATCAGGCGCTGCCGCTCCTCGAGAACTTTCCGCCGATCGCGAACAAGCTGCGGACACTGCAGGACGTAGGCCTCGGATACATCGAGCTCGGTCAATCCGCCACCACACTGAGCGGCGGGGAAGCACAGCGGGTCAAGCTGGCAAAGGAACTGTCGAGACGGGGCACCGGGAGGACGTTGTACATCCTGGATGAGCCGACGACCGGTCTCCATTTCGAGGACACCCACAAATTACTCGATGTGTTGAACAAACTCGTGGATCAGGGAAATACCGTCCTCATCATCGAGCACAACCTCGACGTCATCAAATCGGCCGACTACGTGATCGACCTCGGCCCTGAGGGGGGAGAGGGGGGCGGAAGAATTGTCGCCAGGGGGACTCCCGAAGAAGTCGCGAGGAGCCGAGAATCATTTACGGGACGGTTTCTGGCGGACATTCTGGGTGCCTCGCCGAAGCCGCCTCGCAGTCTGGCGTCATGAGGTGACCATGAGCACGTTCTCTGACGGTTCAGCCTGTGGCAGATTAGCCACACTTGGGGGTGACGGACTTGTGGCTGCAAAGCCACAAGACGTTCTATTCGGGTCACTTCCGATCGCAAAAAATGGCACTAACAAGGTTTTAAATCAGCAGCTTACGTCCTTTTCTACGGCGCCGACAATTATGGCAGGAGCTTTGCTGAGCTCGAAGTGGCTTTCCCAGCCGCCATCAGAGAGGTCATGAACGCTCAGCGTACACTCCGGCGATCGGTCTCCTGCACCGGAATTGGTCTTCATTCCGGCAACAAGGTCACGCTGTCGTTGAAACCGGCTCCGGCCGACTACGGCATTCGATTTCAGCGTGCCGACCTCGGTGGTCTCGAAATACCGGCCACTGTGACGCATCTCGGCGGGATTCAGTATCAGACCGGCCTCACCCGCGAAGCCGTGTCCGTGGAAACCGTCGAGCATCTGCTGGCCGCGCTCACCGCGCTCAGCATCGACAACGTGATCGTGGAATTGAACTCCCCCGAAGTTCCGATCATGGACGGCAGCGCTGCGCCGTTCGTCTACCTGATCCTGAACGAAGCGGGGGTCAAGCGCCTGCAGGCGCCGCGGCGGTATCTGAAGGTGCTGCGCCCGATCTCCCTGACACAGGGCGACAAGCGCATCGCGCTCTATCCGTCGGATCACTTCAAGGTGACCTACAGCATCAGCTTCGATCATCCGCTCCTGCGGCACCAGTCGAGGACGATGCGGATTACGGAAGACAGCTTCGTCGAGGACATCGCGCCCGCGCGTACGTTCGGGTTCCTGAAGGAAGTCGAGATGCTTCGCCAGCGCGGCCTGGCGCTCGGCGGATCGCTGGACAATGCGATTGTGCTCGGGGAGACCGGCGTCCTGAACAACGCGCTCCGCTTCGACGATGAGTTCGTCCGCCACAAGATTCTCGACGTGATCGGCGATCTGACGCTTGTCGGTCACCCGGTGATCGGGCACCTGGTGGCGCACCGCGGGGGTCATGCGCTCCACACGGCGTTTGCGGCGAAGATCCTCGAGGAGGCCGACGCGTGGCGCCTGGTTGACGCACCGACCGAAGGTGGCGTGATCGGAATACCCGTTGGCGTGCCGGCGAACGCCGCCGCACGGATGGCGAACTAGGCAGCTCTCAGACTTCAGCTATCAGCTCTCAGCTTTGCTGATGGCTGATAGCTGTCAGTTGATCTAGCTGACAGCTGATGGCTGATAGCTGTCAGCTAGAGCACGACCAGCGTTTTCGTGGTCGTCTCCGAACCGCACGCCTCGAACCAGTCAATCCCCTCACTGACCAGATCGAATTTCAAGCCGTAGCGTCCGCGTTTGGCGGGTGCCGTCACGGTCATCTCCACGTTGACGCTCGAATCCGGTGAGAGCGTGCCCGGCAGCCAGGCGCGTTCGAAGTCCCGTGCGACCACGCCTCCATCACGTCCGCAGAGCTGCGCGCCGACCCGCACCAGACGGCGGCCGTAGCTGGCCTGCGCGGGGAACGGACGCGACGACAGGTTGCTGACCTTCATCCAGATCGTGACGGGCTGCCCGGCGCGCGCCACGAGCGGGAGGCCGGGCACGCGGCCGCGGACGTCAATCCTCGCGCGCGGCGTCGCGCCCGGAATGGCATTGCCCAGGTTGTTGTCGTCCCAGATCTCGTGCTGAATCGCCGCCAGCGCCTCGCTCCCCGCCACGAAGCGGCGCGAGTACATCTCCTCTGGATGATCGGTCAGCTCCCAGCAGAGTCGATCCACGCCGATTTCCTCCGCCATCCGGCGCGCGCGGAGCATCTCGTCGTCGCTGTCGTTGTGATTGAAGAGGATGTAGCGCCAGTTGATGAACGGCAGATCCCGGCCGGCGCCGCGCTTTTCGTCAGCGGCCGCTCTCAGGTTGCGGATGGCCTTGTCGAAGTCTCCGCGTTTGCGGTACTGCGCGTAGGTCTCGGGCGTCGCTCCGTCGATCGAGAAGGTGACCTCGTCGATCCCCGAGCGCACGAGCCTGCGCGCCTGCTCTTCAGTGAATGCGAGGCCGTTCGTGCTCGTGTAGAGGTAGATGTGCGGGAACTGCGCCTTGATGTACTCGCACATCTCGATCGCGCGCTTGTGAAGGAAGGCTTCGCCGTAGTTGAAGAAGTCCACGCGCCCGAGCGACGGGCCGGCCTCGTCGACGACGCGGCGGAACAGCTCGAAGTCGAGCATGCCTGCGTTGCGGGTGCGTGTGATGCCCGTCTCCGGTGCGCAGCACGCCTGGGCGCACGAGATGTTGCAGGCGGCCGTGCACTCTATGTAGAGCCGCGAGGGAAGCGCCGGCACCGCCAGGTCGCGTTGCGGCGGGGCGGCGTCTTTCGCGAGGGGGAGCTTGAGAGGGCAGTCGCCGCAGAACTTCGAGCCGCCGGCATTGAGGTCGCGCCGCAGTCCGGATGCCCGCTCGCCGGTCCAGACCGCGGAGACGGATTCGGTCTTTGCGTCGCCAAGCACGCGCTTCCCGTAGGGGTCAGCGCATCCGCACACCATCCGGCCGTCGCAGAGCATCACCATCGTGCTCCACGGCCAGCTGCACGTGAACCGGGTGGCCAGGTAATTCAGCGACACGCGTCATTTCCTTGTCAGCTTCTTCATGTACGCCCCGAGCCGCTCGTTCTCATACGACACGGTGTTGAGAAAGAGGCTTTCGGAGAGGTACTGGCGCCGCTCCTCGTCCGTCATCTGCTCGATCAGGTGCTGAATCTCGCGCACCATGTCCTCGAAGGTGCGTGCGAGCTCGCGCTTCGCCGTGACCTCGACGTAGAGCGCTTCGAGCACGGACAGCAGATCGCCGTCGAGTGTCACCTGCGTGCCGTTCGTCATCTTGATCGTGCGCATCGCTACGCTCCGAAACTTTTGACGGCGGAGGGCTCGTCGGGGTGTACCTCGATGAAATTCTGCGCACCGGTCATGGTGAGCATGGTTTCCACCCGCTTCTGGACGCCGGCCAGCTTCAGGGCACCGCCCGCGGCGTTCGCCTGTCGATAGAGGTCCATGAGGCACCCGATCGTCGCGCTGTCGACGTAGCCCACCGACGACAGGTCGACGACGACCTTGCGCTCACCGGCGGCGATGAGCTGCGTCACCACGGTCGAGAACTCAGACAGCAGCGGGTACATCAGCCGCGATTCCCCGATGCGGACGACGGCGACGCCATTGGCGTGGTCGGTTGTGAGATTCATTCAGGCACTCCGGTTCGCCGGCTCCGCGTCCTCGCGGTGGCCCCGCGCGGACGGCGCGAAACCGGCTGTTTGTCCTGCAGCCGTTTGAGCTGGCGGCCCAGCTCCAGACGGCCGCGGTTGATGCGCGACTTGACGGTTCCCTCGGGCAGCCCGAGCCGCTCGGCGATCTGCTGGTACGACAGCTCCTGGAGATCGCGCAGCACGACCGCCGTCCGAAGCGTCAGCGGCAGCGTCTCGAGCGCCTGCTTGAGTTGTTCCCGCAGGTCCTGGTGCTCGGCGACCGCATACGGCGTGCGATCCCTGGACGCCGGCTGCAGATCGTTCGTGTCCACCTCCCGGGCGATCGTCTGCCGTTCCTTCCTGACGCTCCGGTAGTGATCGATGCAGAGGTTCCGGCTGATGCTGATGATCCACGTCTGGAAGTTGGCGCGCCGGTCGAACGTGTTCAGCGCCTTGAAAATCTTCAGGAAGATATCCTGCGTCAGATCTTCCGCCTCGTCGTGCTTACCGACGAACTTGTACGCGACGTTGAAGACCTTGCGCCAGTTCTGGCGGACGATGACCTCCCAGGCAGCCTGGTCACCGCTCAGGCACTGCTCGATGAGGCTGTCGGGCGTCGCGGGCTGCGTCGCGGGCGAGTCAACAGACATGCGTCATCTGATTTGGACGGCGGGAAACTTCGGCATGATATCAAACATGGTGCCAACAGGCCAGAGTGCCAGGGTGCCAGAGGTGCCAGAGCTATACGTGCTACGTGCTACGTGCTACGTGCTACGCGCGGCTGGGATAGAATCACATCACCCTCGTGACCGGATTTCAACGCATCAACAACATTCTCGTCTGCGACGGCGTGCCGCTCGCGGATCTCGCCGCGGCTGAAGGCACGCCGCTCTACGTCTACAGCGCGTCGACGATCGTCAGCCGCTACCGTGCCATCGACGAGGCCTTCCGCTCGTACCCGCACGCGCTCCACTACGCGCTCAAGGCGAACTCGACGCTCGCGATTGCGCGGCTCATTCGAAGCCTTGGCGGCGGAGCGGACGCGAACTCGGGCGGGGAGATCGACGTCGCGCTCCGCGCCGGCTTCATACCCGAGCAGATCGTGTTCACCGGCGTCGGAAAGACCGCGGCGGAGCTGGCGCAGGCGATCGATCTCGGCGTGCGGACGATCAACGCCGAGTCCGAGGGAGAGCTCGAGCGGATCGATCTCCTGGCGCGCGAGCGCCAGACGCGCGCGCGCGTCGCGCTGCGGGTCAATCCGGATATCGACGCCCGCAGCCATCCGCACATTTCCACCGGGCTCAAGACCAACAAGTTCGGCATCGCCATGGACGCGGCCCGCGACATCTGCCGGCGCGCCGCACGCCGCGAGGGGCTCGAGGTTGTCGGCCTGCACGTCCACGTCGGCTCGCAGATTACCGACCTCGATCCGCTTCGCCGCGCCGCGCAGGCGATTGTCACGCTCGCCCGCGAGCTGCGCGACGACGGGATCACGATCGATCACCTCGATCTGGGCGGCGGTCTCGGCGTGTCGTACGACGGGTCGCCCGTGCCGAGCGCGGAGGACTACGCCGCGGCGCTGCTGCCGATCGTCAGGGACTCCGGGCTCGCAATCGTCCTCGAGCCCGGTCGCAATATCGTCGCGCCCGCCGGCGCGCTCGTCGCGCGAGTGGTCGACGTCAAGGATCGCCCGGACGGCAAGGCCTTCGTCATTCTCGACGCCGGCATGACGGAGCTCATCCGACCGATGCTGTATGGCTCCTTCCATCGGATCGAGCCGGCCGTCCTCTCGGGAGGACCGGACATTCTCTCCGACATCGTGGGGCCACTCTGTGAGAGCAGCGACACACTCGGCAAGGACCGCCGTCTCGCGCGCCCGTCGGTCGGAGACGTCTTCGCGGTTCTCGATGCCGGCGCATACGGCGCCGTGATGGCCTCGAACTACAACCGCCGGACGCTCCCGGCCGAGGTCCTCGTCGACGCCGGACAGTGGTCGGTCATCCGGCGCCGCCAGACGATTGACGACATCCTGGCCCTCGAGACTTAGTGTCCTGACTGCGTGGTTCGCGACATAATTCCCGGGCGAGGCATCCCGGGGGGCGGCGTTGCTCCTGCTTCAAATATGCTCAATATTCTCAGTCGTCGCGCCTTGCCCGCCGGGCGCCGCGCTCCGGGACTTATGCCACGATCCACGCGGTCAGGACACTAGCCTTCTGCGATGCACGGCGTACTCATTGCCTTCGAAGGCCTGGATCAGAGCGGCAAACAGACGCAGGCCGAGGGCGTGCGCGACGAGGTACTCTCGCGCGGACGCGAGTGCCGGCTGCTCTCGTTTCCCGACTACACAACCCCGATCGGGGCGGAGATCGGCAAAGCGCTGCACGGCGAGCGTGAGTACGGCGCCGACGTCATGCAACTCCTGTACGTCGCCAACAGGCACGAACGCCGCGACGAAATGACCCGGCTCCTCGAAGCCGGCTTCGTCCTGGTCTGTGACCGCTACGTCGCGTCGACGATCGCGTACGGCGAGGCCCAGGGCCTGGATGCGGTGTGGCTTGCCGAAATCCAGAGGTTCCTGCCCACCCCGGACCTCACGGTCCTTCTCGATATCGCGCCGGAGACCGCCGTCGGCCGGAAGGCAAGCGGGCGGGACAAGTACGAGCGTGACCTGCAGCTCCTGGCGCGCGTGCGCGACAGCTACCGGCGTCAGGCCGCGCGGCAGGACTGGCTCAGGCTCGATGGCGAGCGGCCCCGCGAGGCCGTTGCCGCGGACGTGATCAAAGCCGTGTCGACACGACTCGGGCGAGCGTAAGCGCGCGCACCTCCCGCGCCCCTCCTTCCAGCAGCGCGCCCGCGCACGCCTCCAGCGTCGCGCCGGTCGTGCTCACATCGTCCACCACGACGACAACGGCGCCGCGGATGCGCGTACCCCGTCGTCAACGAGAACGCACCGCGCACGTTCGCGCTGACGCTCGTGCCGCGGGGAGGCCGGTCTGCGACGGCGTTTTCCGGACACGCGCGAGCGCCCACACCATCGGCAGCGACAAGTGCCGCGCAATGTCCGCAGCCTGGTTGAACCCACGCGCAAGTTGCTTGGAGCGATGGAGGGGCACCGGCACGACGAACTGCGCTCCGTCGATGACGTCGGAGCCGCAGCCGGCGAGCATGTCCGCGAGCGGCCGCGCGAGCGAGCGCCGGCCGTCGTACTTGAACGCGTGGACGATCGACCTGAGTGACCCTTCGTACGCGCCTATCGCGCGGGCACGGACCACGCAGCTTTTTGCACGGCGGCAGCGGCCACAGCGGCCGCTCTCGGCATTGATGACTCTCCACGAAGGCAGCGGGTCGCCGCAAGCGTCGCACACAGGGGGAAGAATCGGTGTGATGGCGCACCAGCAGTCGTCGCAGACGACTCCGCGCGTCGGCTGCTCGAGGCCACGGGCGCAGGCGGCGCAGGATGGGGCGAGCAGAATCGAAATGGCAGAATCCGCCACCGTGCGGGCCACGGCGGAGATTCGTCGCCCGAACGCCGCCGCTGCGGACCGAGTGCCGCGATCGGGGCGTCCTGGTGCCCCACTGACGTGAGGCTCAGAGGATAGTTCTGCGTAATCCACGGGCGGCGTCCTTCCGCCCGCAAGGCATCCGTCTCTGCGATCTCGCGATCAGGCGGAGGACGAGGCGGGCTCCTCGTCGGAAACCTCGATGCGCTCGGCGTCGCCCCAGAGACGTTCGAGCGAGTAAAAAGTCCTGGTCTGCGGCGTGAAGACGTGCACGATGAACGTGAAGTAGTCCATCAGCACCCACTCCGCGCGCTCGTACCCTTCGACATGCGAGGGACGGACCTTCGCCGTACGCAGCGCATCCTCGACGCCGTCTGCGATGGCCTTCACCTGCCGCTGGCTCTGGCCCGAACAGAGCACGAAGAAGTCGGTGAACGCAGGTGTTCCGCGCAGGTCGAGGACGACGACGTCCGCGGCTTTCTTGTCGAGGGCGGCGCGGACGGCCTTGCCGACCTCGCCTGTGAGCCGCTTCTTCGTGCCGGTTGCGGTTCGTCGTTTTTCAGTTTTCGCCATGCAAGTGATTTGCCGTGCTGGTTGCAGAAGCCGTCGTGTACAGCCCGTGTTGAACGATGTGTCTCTCGACGGCCGCGGGCACGAGCCCGTCGAGCGATTCTCCTGCGACGATGCGCCTGCGGACCTCCGTGGACGACACGTCCGGTGTCGCCGCGTCCACGAGGAATATGCGCGAGTCCCGAGTCCCGAGTCCCGAATCCCGAGCCCCGAGTCCCGAATCCTGAGCCCCGAGTCCCGAATCCCGAACCGCAATCATCCGGTCCGCGAGCGAAGGCAGCCGCTCCCGCATGGTCTCGGCCGGGAAGCCGGGCCTGGAGACGACCACGAACTGCGCGAGGTCGAGCACCTCCGGATACCGATACCACGTGGCAATTTCTGCGAACGCATCGGCCCCCGCAATGAAGAAAATCTGCGACGACGGGAGGGCGGTGCTGTTGCGGAAGCGGGTGAGCGTGTCGGCCGTGTAGGAGGGGCCCGGTGCGCACAGCTCGAGGTCGCTGACCTCCAGTCCGTCCACCCCGTTGACCGCAAGCGCCGCCATCGCGAACCGATGGTATCGCGAGGCGACCGGCTGGGACAGGCGATGTGGAGGTACGCGGGACGGGAGCACGATGACGCGCTCGAGCCCGAGGGCAATCCGCGCCTGCTGTGCGGTTTCCACGTGACCGAGGTGAATCGGGTCGAGGGTGCCTCCGAGCAGGCCGAGACGACGGGCGGCGTTCATTCAGTGAGCGTGCCGATGGGCGTCCCTGGCGCAGCCTTCGCCGGCGTCGTGTCCGAAGACGTTTTGTCCGGCGGCGCGACGACGGGCCGCCGGGACGCGGCGACCTGCTTCCACACGGCTTCCAGGAGCATGTCCATTCCTTCGCCTGTTGCCGCTGACACCGGGTAGAGCGGAATGCCGAGTTGATCCAGGTGCTCCTGGAGGCGAGTGAGACGCTCCGGCTCGTCGAGCGCGTCGATCTTGTTCGCCGCCGCAAGCACGGGCTTTCCGGACAGGCGCTCTCCGGCCGAATCGCGGCCTGGAAAGAGCTCGAGCTCGCGCACGATCACGTCGTAGTCCTTCACCGGATCGCGGCCACTCGATGAGGACACGTCCACGAGGTGCACGAGCACCTTCGTGCGTTCGAGGTGGCTGAGGAAGCGGTGGCCCAGGCCGTGCCCTTCGTGGGCCCCCTCGATCAACCCGGGTATGTCCGCCACGACGAACGATCGTTCCCCGGACAGGCCGACGACACCGAGATTCGGGACGAGTGTGGTGAACGGATAGTCGGCGATTTTCGGCCGCGCAGCGGAAATCCGCGCAATCATCGTCGACTTGCCGGCGTTCGGGTACCCGAGGAGGCCGACGTCGGCGAGGAGCTTCAGGTGGAACCGCAGGTCCTTCTCTTCGCCGGGCAGCCCGGGCTGGGTGCGGCGCGGCGCGCGGTTCGTGGAGGTGGCAAACGAGGCGTTCCCATGTCCGCCGAGCCCGCCCTTTGCGAGCAGGACGCGTTCTCCCTCGGCCGTCAGATCCGCGATCTGCGCATACGAGCCGTCGTCCTGCTTCTCGTAGACGACCGTGCCTGTGGGAACCGCGAGCTCGATGTCGGTGCCGGTCTTCCCGGTGCGATTGGAGCCTTCGCCGTGAGCGCCGCGTCCGGCCTCGAAGATTTTCTGAAAACGGAAGTTGAGAAGGGTGTTGAGGTTGGCGTTCGCGACGAGATACACCGAACCGCCAGGGCCGCCGTCCCCCCGCTCGGACCGCCGCGGGGGATGAACTTCTCGCGCCTGAACGCCATGGCGCCGCGGCCGCCGTGACCCGCGGCCACGTGAATGTCGACTTCGTCTACGAACACAAGGAGGACGCTACGTACTTCGGCGTCACTAGCCTGCCAGCGGAACCACGCTGATGACGCGACCCCGTGCGCCGTGATCCTCGAACTTCACGGTCCCGTCGACTTTGGCGAACAGCGTGTCGTCCTTGCCGAGCCCGACGTTCAATCCGGGACGGAACTTGCGTCCGCGCTGACGAACGAGGATCGAACCGCCGGTGACGACGTTGCCGTCGTGGCGCTTCACGCCGAGGCGCTGCGCGTTGCTGTCGCGCCCGTTCCGTGAACTGCCCTGCCCTTTTTTTGTAGCCATGATCTGAAGTCCGGAGTCTGCACGCCGAGGTCCGGCGCTGAAGCCGTGCGGCTTCAGCCTGGACGTCGAGCGATCTGTTTATCCAACAATCTCGGTGACGCGGATGCGCGTGTAGGTGCTCCGGTGGCCGCGCGTCTTGCGGAATCCCTTGCGGCGCTTCTTCTTGAACACCACGATCTTCGGGCCGCGCGATTCGCCGTCGACGACGCCGACAACCCGGGCGTTTGCCACGAACGGCGCGCCGGCCAGCATTTCGCCGCCGTCCTTCTCCAGGAAGAGCACCTGATCGAAGGTGATTTCCTTGCCGACTTCCGCCTCGACGCGGTCGACCGTGACCACGGCGCCGGGGTCCACCCTGACCTGACGCCCACCGGTTTGAATGATTGCGAACACGTTCCACATCCTCCGCCGGCCCACGTGGGGGCCCGCCACTCTGGTCCCGCCTGCACCGGCAGGCCAATTCGCACCGTCAGGGGCGAATTCTGCGCCGCGCCGGGCACCTCCGCCCCACAGGGGAAGGGAGTCTCCCGGTCAGGGCCATTGACGCTTGCCCAAAAGATTCAGGGTAGCACGGCAGCCCCTCCTTCGCCAAGGGCTATGGGGCTCGGCACGAGTCGGGATTCGGGGCTCGGGCATCGCCCGCCTCCGATCGCGCGCCTTGACACCAAGCGCACCAAGCGAGCTACGGCGAGGCGGGGGGCTCGGGGGAGTGCTACCTGAGCAGAACCCGGGTTCCGCGGATCTTCTGCGTGCTCAGCGTTCCGAGGAAGGACGGGATGACCTTGTCCATCAACTCGAAGTAGGACGAGAGCGCGGGCGTGTTCTGCTGCGAGTTGTAGAGGATTTCCTCGTGCATCGTCTCGCTGTGGAGCGTCGCGCCGGTCCGGCCGTCGATGAAGATGAACTTCGGCGTGAGAATGAAGCCTTTGCGCTCCATGTACGTCCGCTGCGGCACGACGCTGCGCCGCCCGAGTTGATCGTACGTTTCGACGTTGCGGGTGACGAACCCGGACGTCTGGTGCGGCGTGAAGAGGACCGTTCCCGTCACGATGAGCGGGTTCTCGTACTCTTCGCCGATCTTCTTCCAGAACGCCACGTCGGCGAAGATGGACTGGTACTTCTCGAGATCCTTCTCGTTGCGGATCTTCGATTCCGCGGACGCGGCCGGGCCCGGCGCGGGGGCCGCAGGCGGCGTTCCGCTGGGCGATGGGCCCGGAAGAGGCGCGACCGCCGGCAGTCCGTTCCCGGCGGGCGCGGGTGCCGGGGCTGCGGCCGTCGTCGACGCCTTCACCTTGTCGGCTGCCATCTCCGCGAGCGGCAGGACCTCCGCCTCGATCACGCGCAGACCGGATTTCGACCGCAGCTGACTGCGGAGCAGGCGCACCGTTTCGAGGTTGGCATCCACATCGTCGGTGCCACCGCTGATGAACCCGGCGACGAGCACCCGGCGGAAGGCCGACACGTCCATCTTCGCCGAGATGGGTGTCTCGATCGGCACCTCGAAGAAGTTGGTGCATGCGCTCACCGAGGTGAGCAGCAGCAGGCTAGCGATCGCTGCGGCGCTTCGCGCGGTCATTGATTTCTTTGAAGAGATCGTAGTTCTGGCGGATCAGAAGATTCTTGGGGTCGAGCGTAACCGCCTTGTCGTACGCCTGCCGCGCCTCCTCGAACTTGCCCTCGTGCTCGTACCCGATCGCCAGGTTGTTCCACGCCGCCGCGTAGGTGGGATCGATCTCGACCGCCTTTTCCCAGCGGTACGTCGCTTCTTTCCAGAGCCCGTTCTGCGCGACCTTGATGCCGAACTCGACCTGTGATTTCGCGGTCGAGCGCGCATCCGCGTACGCTGACGGGGCGAAAGTCGTCAGCGCCATCACCACGACGAGAGCTCGAAAGGGCATGGGTACTGGATCCACTATAGCCACCCGTCTGAGCCGCCGCAAGTTGTTTAAGCTGCCGTTCCACAGGGCCGGGACGAGGGTCGGCCCCCCCGGAGCAATGCACGTACCACCGAAATCCACCGGCCAGTCCTCCGTCGACTCCTGAAATCCGGCCTTTTCCGTAAGTCACGGACGGGTCCCGTAAACCCGCTGCATTGCGCGGGAGACAATCGTCCACCTATAATGTGGACAGAGGGGTCGGGCCGCAGAGCTGCCTTTGCAGTCGCGGTGCCGACCCTTTCGTTTTGGGTCACGTACCATCGTCACGCGCGGCTGCGGCGCTCGAAGGGGATCCAGATGGACCTTCACACCGCCGTCACCGTTTCGAATCTGAGCGCGTCGCGCTCCCGCGCGGCAGCCGTATTCAGGGAACTGCGTCACCTCGATCCGGATGTCGCGATTGCCGGCGTTCTCGCGGCGCTTCGCGTACCTCCGGAGGATTGTTCGCGGCTCACAGATACCGCCAGGACGGCTGCCTCCGCCGCCATTGCGGCCGCTCATAAGGCCGGGATGGAACCTGTCCCGTGGTTCGATCCGAGGTATCCCGCGCTGCTGAACTGCATCGTCGATCCGCCGCCTGTCCTGTGGATCCGTGGGGATCCGGCGGTGCTGTCGATGCCCGCCGTGGCGATCGTCGGGTCCCGCGCGGCGACCCCTTATGCGCTCGACGTGGGCGCCCGGCTCGCAGAGGAACTGTCGGCACGGGGCGTCGCCGTGGTGAGCGGGCTGGCCCGGGGTGTGGATTCGTCGGCGCACCGGGGAACCCTGGCCGCAGACGGCGTCACGGTCGCGGTGCTGGGGTCGGGTCTCGATCGCATCTATCCGGCGGAGCACGCCGGGCTGGCGCAAGCCATTGCGAAGAAGGGCCTTGTTGTCAGCGAGCTCGGTCCTGGCGGGGCGCCGCTGCCGGAGCATTTTCCGCTGCGGAACCGGATCATCAGCGGGATCTCACTGGCCGTCGTTGTTGTCGAGGCCTCCCAGAAGAGCGGATCGCTCATCACGGCGCGTTATGCGATGGAGCAGGGGCGTGACGTCATGGCCGTCCCCGGCAGCGTCCTGACCGGCCGTAACCGCGGCTCCCACAGCCTTTTGAAGGACGGGGCACAGGTTGTGGAGACTGCGGACGATATTCTGGAGGAGCTCGGCTGGCCCGCCGCGCGCTTGGCGGTGAGCTCTTCCGCGAAGGTACTTCCCGGCGACCCTTTACTGAGTCACATGGAGCCCGGCGAGGTTTATGGGCTGGACGAACTGGTCGAGACGACCGGGACGGGGCCGTCGAAGCTCCTGCCCAGGCTGATGGAGCTCGAGCTGCTGGGGCACGTCAGGACCGCCGGCGGCGGACGTTTCACGCGCTGCGGGGCTGCCCGGGCACCCAAAGGGTTCGACTGAGGCGCCTGGAGGACGGGTGTATGGACATGAAAATCGTGCGGACGGAGGATGCCCGTCACGGCTGATGCCTGAGACGGACGCAACAAGATGACGATTCATATCATTGGCGGCGGTCTGGCCGGTTCTGAAGCTGCGTGGCAGGCGGCTTCCCTCGGTGTCGCAGTGACCGTCCACGAGATGCGTCCGGTGCGGCCGACGGCCGTCCACAAGACCGACCGCTTCGCGGAGCTCGTGTGCAGCAACTCGTTCCGCGGCGACAAGCTCGATAACGCGGTGGGCCTGCTGAAGGAGGAGATGCGGCGGCTCGGCTCCGTCATCATGCGCGCGGCCGATGCCGCCCGTGTGCCCGCCGGCGCCGCGCTGGCGGTCGATCGCGAGCGGTTCTCCGAGGAAGTGACCCGCGCGATCGCCTCTCACCCGCTGATCAGGGTCATCCGGGAAGAGACCCCCAGGGTGCCGGACAGCCTCGATGGACCTGTCATCATCGCGACCGGCCCGTTGACGTCCGATGCCCTGTCCAGCGACATCGCCGCGATGGTCGGCGCGGCTCACCTGTATTTCTACGATGCCGTGAGCCCGATCGTCCTGGCCGAAACGATCGATCGCTCCAGGGTGTTTCGCGCGTCGCGGTGGGGAAGGAGCCTTCGCGGAACCAACACCGTCCCGGCAGTCGACCGCCCGACAGTTGGCGTCGCTTGTGGGATCGACGACGGCGAGGGGGACTATCTCAATTGTCCCTTCACACGCGAGGAATACGAGCGGTTCCATGCGGCTTTGATGGCTGCCGAGCGCGCACCGCTGCACGAGTTCGACGAGCCCAGGTTCTTCGAGGGGTGCCTCCCGATTGAAGTCATGGCCTCGCGCGGGGTCGACACGCTGCGGTTCGGGCCGATGAAGCCCGTCGGCCTCGTCGATCCGCGCACGGGCCGTGAGGCCTATGCCATCGTGCAGCTTCGACAGGACAACCTCGCCGGCGATCACTTCAGTCTCGTGGGATTCCAGACGCAGATGAAATGGGGAGAGCAGGCGCGCGTGCTGAAGCTGATCCCCGGTCTGGAGCAGGCGGAGTTCGTCCGCTTCGGCATGATCCACCGCAACACGTATATCAATGGTCCGACGGTGCTGCGCGAAACGTGGCAGACGAAGCTGCGCGACGACCTGTTCTTTGCCGGGCAGATTTCCGGCGTCGAAGGTTACGTGGAGTCAGCGGCGTCGGGGTTGATGGCGGGCAGGAACGCGGCCGCACTCTCGCTCGGCCTTCCGATCCGCACCGCGCCGCGCACCACCGCCATCGGCGCGATGGCGTTCTATGTGTCTCACGCCGACCCGAAGCACTACCAGCCGACGAACATCACGTTTGGCATCATCCCGCCGCTGGTCCCTGAAGCGGGGCGCCGCGTGCCGAAGAAGAAAGCGGAGCGGAACGCCGCGCTGTCCGCGCGGGCGCTCGGCGATCTCGAGGCGTGGGTGGCGGCAGGCCTCGAGCCGCTGCGCAACGTAGCACGTAGCACGTAGCACGTTGACAAGGATCGCGTAGCACGTAGACAAGGATTACATGCAGCAGCACGTCCGCGAATTTCTCGAGCACCTGCACCTGAACGACAACGCGTCGAGTCACACGGTGCGGGCATACGAGAGCGATCTGGGCCAGTTCGTCACGTTTCTCGCGAAGCATCTCGGCCGGCGGCGCCCCGACATCACGATCGACGACTTCCAGCACCTGCACATCCGATCGTTCCTGGGTGATCTGAACAAGCGCGGCAACTCGCGCGGGTCGGCGGCACGCAAACTGGCGGCGCTCCGCAGCTTCGGACGGTATCTGCGTCGTGAGGGGGAGATCGAAGGGGACCCTGCGGGCCTCGTCGGGACACCCAGGCGCGAGCACCGGCTGCCGGCGCACCTCGCGGAGGCGGAGATGTCCCGTCTGCTCGAGATGCCGGACGCGTCCGTACCGCTCGGGCGGCGCGACCGCGCAATCCTGGAGTTGTTCTATGCCTCAGGGCTCCGCTTGAGCGAGCTCGTCGGGCTGGGAATGGAGGACGTCAACCTGAGCGGCCGCGTCGTCCGCGTGCTCGGCAAGGGCGGCAAGGAACGCATCGTGCCCTTCAATCACACCACGGAGGAAGCGCTCCGGGCGTGGATGCTCGACAGGGAAGAGATTCTTCCGGGCGTGCCCGCTCCCAGCCTGCGCGACACGCGATCGGGTATGCGCGCCGGGGCGACAGGGAAGCGCGACTCCGGGCCCCCCGGCCGTGGCATGCGGAGCCGTCGTCAAATGGAACCGCTGTTTCTGAATTACCGCGGAGGGCGGCTGACGACGCGCAGCGTCGATCGCCTGGTGCGCAAATACGTCGCGTCGTGCAGCACGCGTTTCGGCATCAGCCCCCACGCGCTCCGGCACTCGTTCGCCACGCATCTGCTCGAGCGCGGCGCGGACCTTCGGGCGATCCAGGAACTGCTCGGGCACGCGCGTCTCAGCACGACCCAGCGCTATACGCACGTGAACTCTGCACAGCTGATGGATGCGTACAAGAAGTCGCATCCGAAGGCGTAGCTCTCGAGGTCGTCTTGGAGCGAATCCAGAATCCCGTGGTTCCTTCCGGCTAAAGCCGGAAGCCACGTCGTCCGAATCCCGCGTCATAGATCGCACGAATCGCGCTGCGAGCGGAGGCGGGCCAGTCCCGAATCCCGAACCCCGAGTCCCGAACTATACGAGCGATTCCACCATGGTGCGGCGGCCGCCGCGTGAGTAGTCGATCCCGAGCGTCTTGATTTTGTAGTTCATGACGCGCGGGCTGATCGCGAGCAGCTCCGCGGCGTCCTTCTGCACCCAGTTCGACATCTTCAGCGCCTCGAGGATCGCCTGACGCTCAATCTCTTCGAGCGCGATCCCTGTCGGCGGAATCTTGACGACGGGACTCGCATCGCCCGAGGGACTCCCGGTTGACAGCTCACCCAGCGCAAGATCGCCGCAACTGAGCTGCGGGCCTTCCGTCAGGAGGACTGCGCGCTCGATGGCATTCTCGAGCTCCCGGATGTTCCCCGGCCAGTTGTAGCGCATCAGCAGCTTCTGGGCGTCGGTGCCGAGCCCGTCGACCCGCTTCTTCAGCTCACCCGCGAACCGGCGCAGGAAGAACCCTGCGAGCTGCGTGATGTCTTCCTTGCGGTCGCGGAGCGGCGGCATTTCGATCGAGACCACGTTCAAACGGTAGTACAGGTCCTCGCGGAACTGTCCGTTGGAGACCATCTGCGGCAGGTTGCGGTTGGTGGCGGCGATGAGCCGCACGTCCACACGCAGCGTCCGGGTGCCGCCCAGGCGCTCGAACTCGTGCTCCTGGAGCACGCGCAGGATCTTGGCCTGCGTGTTCGGGCTCATGTCGCCGATTTCGTCGAGGAACAGCGTGCCGCCGTCCGCCTGCTCGAAGCGCCCGACGCGCTGCTTGTCGGCGCCCGTGAAGGCCCCCTTCTCGTGGCCGAAGAGCTCGGACTCGAGCAGATTTTCCTGAAGCGCCGCGCAGTTCACCTTCACGAAGTTGCGCCCCGCGCGGAGCGAGTTGTGGTGAATCGCTCCCGCGATGAGCTCCTTGCCCGTACCCGTTTCACCGCGGATGAGCACGGTCGTATTGCTCTTCGCGACTTTCTTCACGACCGACAACACCGACTGCAGCGCGCCGCTCGCGCCGACGATCCGGTCGAAGTCGTAGATGTCCTGCTGCGTATGCCGGAGGTACTCGATCTCGTGCTTCAGCCGACGATGCTCGATCGCCTTGGCGATCTTGAGCTCCATCTCCTCGATCTCGAACGGCTTCTGGACGTAGTCGAACGCACCGATCTTCATCGCTTCGACCGCGGTGTGGATCGATCCGAACGCGGTCATCAGGATCACGGCGGTGTTCGGGTGCAGGGACTTGGCCGTCCGCAGCACGTCCATGCCGTCGCTGCCGCCCATCTTGAGATCACTCAGCACGACATCGAACTGCCCCTCGTGCAGCTTCTCGATGGCCACGTTGCCGTTCGGCGCCTCTTCCACCTCGTGCCCCGCATCCGACAGCGCGCGGACGATGCCGCGCCGCAGGGAGTCGTGATCGTCCGCTACCAGAATCCGGCCCATTTAACATGCCTCGCTGATGACTACCGCGTGATTACTACCCGAACTCCCCGCCTGCGCCGCGAAGCGGCTACGGCGCCCGCTTCCCGCTTCCGCTTCCAGCTTCCAGCTTCCGGCTTCCAGCTTCCCGCTTCCTTGAACCCGGAACCCGAACCTGAACCCGGAACCCGAACCTGAACCCGGAACCCCGAACCCGGAACCCGGAACCAGCGATCTATTTGAACAGCTCGTGGCTCCCGCTGACCGGCAGCGTCACGCGGAACCGCGTGCCCCCCTCGGGACGCGCGCTCACGTCGATCCGCCCGTCGTGCGCATCCACGATCTTCCGGACGATGGCCAGTCCGAGCCCGGATCCCTGAGGCTTGGTCGTGAAGAACGGACTGAAGATCCGCTCCATCACGTCCGCCGGCATCCCCGGGCCGTCGTCGGATACCTCGACCTGGATCATCGGCACCGGCTGCACCTCGGTGCTGCCCGCTTCCTCGTCGTTCGAGAGCTGTTCCGCCGCAAGCCTGACGCTGCCGACACCGCCGAGCGCTTCGAAGGCGTTGGTCAGCAGATTCGTGAAGAGCTGCCGCAGCTGGTGCGGGTCCCCCTGGATCGGTGCGAGACCCTCCGGGAGATCCAGCGCGAGCTGGACTTTGCCGCGCGGCACATGGCTCTCCGCCATGGACATCGCGTCACGCACGACATCGGCAAGCGAGATGCGCTCGACCTGCAGCCGTATCGGCCGCACGAAGTCCAGGACCTCGACGACGATGGCGTTGGCCATCTTGGCTTCCTTGATGATGTCGCGGAGGATTGACTGCGCGTCTTCGGACTCCGTCAGCTGGCGTTTGAGGACGCCGGCCATCACTTCGATACCGGCGAGCGGATTCTTCACTTCGTGCGCGATGGCCGCCGCCATCTCGCCGAGGGCCGCGAGCCGGTCGCGCAGGCGCTCGCGCTCTTCGAGCTGCTCGACCCGCGTCAAGTCCTTGAAGAAGAGCGTCGCGCCCGTGAGACGCCCCTGCCTGTCGAGAACCTGGGAAAGGGTGTAGCCGATGACCTTGCCGGTCGTCTTGAGCCTCAGCTCCGCGCGGTTTGGCAGGTGCGACAGTTCGAACGCGCCGGCCAGGATCCGCGTGACATCGGGCACGTCGCGGAGGACTTCCGTGTACGGGCGGCCGATGTCGGTCGTCTGGGGTTGCAGGCCCAGGATCCGATAGGCCACTTCGTTCATGACGGCGATGTGCCCCGCGCGCGTGACGGCGAGGACCCCGTTTCTGAGATTCCAGACCAGGTCGCGGTAGAAGTCGTCGGCAACGGCGCCGCTTTGCGCCTTTCGTTTCCTGGCGGTGGGGGGACGCTTGGTCACACGGGCCGGGGTCACACCGGCCGGGCGGCTGGCGCGGCTGCCCGAATCCTTAATCGGCATAGTGGAGGGAGACGGGAGGCCATTGCCAGGCTGTGAGGCAGTCACTGTCGCCAGTGCCCGATCTCCGTGCGCCAAGATCTTGTCCATCTGTGATTTGCAGGAATCCGCCGGCCCGACTGCCGCTAGACGCTCCGCGGCAAGCGGCGGAAAGGCCCCGCGTGGGTGGAGGGGCAAAGGGTATGCCCCCTGTAACCCGCTCACGCAGGACAAATTTTCCTAACAAAACACGCAACGGCTGATGAGCCGGTTGGGGGAGTCTATTACAGATCTGGTGGCGGATTACGATTTTGTCTCGTGGAGCTCTTCCCACTGGTGCATGAGGTCGCCGATCTCCCACATGAGGGCCTGATGCCTATCCACGATTGGCTTCGAGGTTTCGTGATTGTCGTAGAACCCGGTGGCTGACATCTTCGTCTCCAGGTCGCGTACCGCCTGTTCGCGTTCGGCGATGCGCCCCTCCAGATCGGCGATGCGCTTCTGGCGGGCGTCGAGGGCCTTCCTCACCCGTCGTGCGTCCGACTCGTCGCGCTTGCGCTGGTCGTAGGACGGAGGCGCGTCCTTGACGGGCGCGCCCGCGCGAGGACCCGCGCCGGCAGCGTTTGCCGCGACGGCACCGTGTAGGGCGTTGCCGCCCTTGGGCGTGGCGCCACTGGATTTGACGGGCGCGGAACCAGCGGCAGCCTTCGACGGTTGCCCGGCCGGGCGGCTGTCCTGCGCGGCAAGCTCCTGCTGCTTCCGGCTCCAGAGGAACTCCTCGTACGTCCCGGGATATGGCAGCGCCTCGCCCCCTCCGATGTGGATCACCTTGGTGGCGAGCTTGTCCACGAAGTAGCGATCGTGCGACACGAAGATCAGCGTGCCGCCGAAGTCTTCGAGCGCTTCGAGGAGCACATCTTTCGAATCGAGATCGAGATGGTTCGTCGGCTCGTCGAGGAGCAGCGTGTTCGACGGACGCAGCAGCATGCGCGCGACTGCGAGCCGCGTCCGCTCGCCTCCCGACAGGACCCGGACGGGCTTCTCGACGTCGTCGCCGGAGAAGAGGAAGCCACCGAGGATGTTGCGGATGCTCGGCACCATGTGGTGCGGCGCGTCGCCGGCGAGCGTCTGGTAGATGTTGAGCGTGGGATTGAGGCGCGTGGCTTCGTCCTGCGCGAAATACTGCATGACGACCTGATGCCCTTCCGTCCGCGTGCCGGAGTCCGGCGCTTCAACCCCCGCCAGCATGCGCATCAGCGTGGACTTGCCTGCGCCGTTCGGACCGATGAGCGCGATGCGATCGCCGCGCTCGATGAGCACCTTGACGCCGCCGAAGACCGTCCGGCCGTCGTACGCCTTGCGGATCTCGCGGAGGTCGAGCACCGTGCGTCCGCTCTTCGCACACGGCGGGAACGTGAAGTGCACGCGCTTGCGTTCCGGGGGAATCTCGATGGGGACGATCTTCTCCCGCATCTTGATGCGGCTCTGCACCTGCGACGCTTTCGTCGCCGTGTAGCGGAAGCGATTGATGAAGGCGTCCATCCGGGCCAGCTCGTCGTCCTGGTCCCGCTTCTGCTGACGGAGCCGCTCCATGCGCGCCTCGCGCTCGATCAGGTAGTCACTGTAGTTCCCCGGATAGTCGGTGAGCCTTCGCATACCGATGTCGGTGATGCGGGTGATGACGGAGTCGAGGAAGAAGCGATCGTGCGAGACGAGGATGACGGCGTGCGGATAGCTCGGAGAGGTAGTCCTCGAGCCAGTTGCGCGCCTCCAGATCCAGGTGATTCGTCGGCTCGTCGAGCAGCAGCAGGCCAGGACGGCCGAGCAGGAGCTTGGCCAGGGCGATGCGCATCTGCCAGCCTCCCGAGAACGTCTCGCTGGCCTTGCCGAAGTCGTCTGGTGTGAAACCCAGCCCGCGCAGCACCGTCGTGATCTTCAGGTCGATGCTGTACCCCTCGAGCCGCCGGAAGCTTTCCTGGAGGTCGCTGTACCGCGAGAGCATCGTCTCGTGCTCCGACTCCGGAACGGCATCGTCGCCGAGGCGCTCTTCGAGGGACTGGATCTCGGCGCGCATGTCGAGCAGCGGCTTGAAGGCGAGCCCGGCCTCCTCAATCAGCGTGCGCCCGCTGTGATTCAGGCCGTCCTGCGGGAGGTAGCCGACCGTGAGGCCGGAGGGCTTGATGACGTTGCCGCTGTCGGGCTCTTCGAGCCCCGCGAGCATCTTGAGAAGCGTCGTCTTGCCGGCGCCGTTGGGCCCGCTGAGCCCGACGCGCTCGCGATCGTCAATCTGCCAGCTGACGGCGTCGAGAAGGACGCGGTCGCCGAATGTCTTGCTGAGCGCGGAAAGTTGGATCATTGAGAAGGCGGGCGAACCCGGACCCGTTTCTGCGGGTATAAACGTGCAATTTTAGCACATCGACCAGGCGCAGAACCGCCCCGAGGCCCACTGGGGGAGCACGTCTATCGCCGCGCCGCCTTAACTCCAGACAACCTTGCTCATGTCCCTGCCCTCCATGTGATGGTTGTCCCATCCCTATCTCGCTCGACTGTCATTAGACAGACTCTATATGACAAATGTGAGCGGTATAGTAGTCAAAACACATTACCGTGTCAAGTCCCGGGATCCGGGATGCGGGATTCGGGTTGAGGTCGGGCGGCCGTTGGGCGGGAAAGGGCTATTCGCCCAGGGCTTTGGCGGCGACGGCGAGGACGCGCGGCACCCGGAACGGCTTCGTCAGGTAGCCGGATACGCCGAGGTTCACCGCCTCGATGGCGCTGGCCTCGGTCGAGAATCCGGTGATGATGATGACCGGGATGTCGGCCTTGAGGCGGCGGGCCTCGCGGATGACCGCCAGACCGTCGACCCCCGGCATCTTGAGGTCGGTGATCAGCAGGTCGTACGGAATGATGCGCAGCCGCTCGAGGGCGGTCCGCCCATCCGGCGCGAGGTCGACGTCGTACTCGGCGAGGGCCAGCGTCTTCGACAGCAGATCCCTGATCGTGGCTTCGTCGTCCACGACGAGAACCCGTGCGCGCCCTGCGGGAGGAGCCGCCGTGCGTCCCGCCGAGCCCTGTCGCACCGACCTCGGGCGCTGACTTTCGAGCCACGCGTCGATGTCGCGCTTCCGGAAGCGCCACTGCCGGCCAACGCGCACCGCGGGAATCTTCCCGGCCTTGATCAACCGGTAGACGGTCCGGAGGTTGACCTGCAGGTAGTCGAGTACCTCTTCGGTCGTCAGGAAACTCTCGTCCATCATTGCTGAACGCACTTTATCAGACTCTGGAGAGAACGGTGTCAGGTCTTGTCGGTTCGAACGAAGCGGGAGGTGACCTTCCGCCTTCTCTTTTTCGGCGCGCTCCCTGCCGGTGCCTCGTGGCGCTCGGCGGCCGAACGTGCAGCGGGAAGATCGATGACGAATTCTGCGCCGCCGTCGGGGCGGTTGCCGGCGTGGATGGTGCCGTCATGTTCCTGCACGATCCCATATGTGATCGCGAGCCCGAGGCCCGTACCCTGGCCGACCTCCTTCGTCGTGAAGAACGGATCGAAGACGTGCGGAAGGACTTCGGGGGGAAGCCCTGGTCCCGAATCACTGACGGAGATCAGCACGCGCTGCCCATCGGGCGATGTCGTGATCGAGGTGTCGATGCGCTGAGGCCGGGTCGTCATCGCTGACGCCTGTTCCGCGTTGACGAGGATGTTCACGAGCGCCTGCTGAAGGAGCAGTCCGTCCCCTTCGATGCTCGGCAGGTGCTCGCTTTCACGGCGCGTGACCTCGATGCGCCCCTGGTTCATGGCGGACGCGCGGCTGGCGAGCGCGCGCGAGAGCACGCGGTCCACTCTCAGGCGCACGCGGTTCATCTGTCGTGAGCCGGTGAAGACGAGCAGGTTGCGGACGATCCGCGCGGCCCGGTTGCCCTCCTGGAAGATGCGTCGTAGCGTCGGCCGCACGGGACGCGCGGCTTCCGAGTTGTGGATGAGCAGTTCCAGGTGCCCCAGCACGCCCTGCAGCGGGTTGTTCATCTCGTGCGCAATGCCGGCGACGAACTGTCCCAGCGACGCCAGCCGCTCGGATTGCGCGAGCCGCCGGCTGAGCGCTTCGCGCTCCTTCTCGAGCTCCATCTGCGCCGTGATGTCGCGGGCCACGAGCACCTGGCCGACGGGCTCGCCGTCCTGGTTGATGAGAGGTGTCACCGTCGCGGCAAAGATGCCTCCCAGCCGGTCGTCGCTGAACTGTTTCGTCCGCCCGAACGGCACTCCCGTTTCGCGCGGTCGCGGCCCCGCATCTGCGGAGGCGAGCCATGCCGCCATCTCCTCGCCGATGAAGTCCGCCAGGGGCCGCGTCAGTACTTCGCCCGGCGCCTTGCCGACGCGGGCCGCAAACGCGCCGTTCATCTGCACGACCTGCAGCGCCGTGTTCGCGACGACCACGAGATCGATGAGGGAGTTGAACGTGTCTTCGAGCAGGCGACGCTGTTGAAGGAACTCCTCCAGCAGCTGCACGTTCTCGACCGCCACCGAGAGCTGGCGCCCGAGCTCGTTGGCGCCGTCGATGAACTGCTGGTCGTCCAGGCCGACGGCATCGCCTTCGATCACCAGCGTGCCGAGCGCGCGCCGCCATCCGCGCAGCGGCGCGACGAGCGCGCGGTCCTGCTGCTCTCCTGTGAATTGCGGCCGCTCCAGCCGGAGGCCGCGGGCCGCGATCGCATCGGAGTCTGTGGATACGCGGACTCCGACGACCACGGCGGGATCCGATGACGCGGAGAGCACCAGTTCGCGCGCGCGCCGCTCATGAAACCAGACCGACGAACGGCGTGTGCCGAAGAGCCTGTTGGTTTCGGTCGCCAGCCACGTGAGGGCGCCGGCGACGTTGAGCGAGGACGAGATTCCGCGCGAGAATCCCAGGAGCAGGTCCTGGATGTGCCGATGGAGGGCCGCCTCGCGTCCGAGTCGCGCGAGCTCCAGCGCCAGCGCGAACTCGACAGCCGCGGTACCGCCGATCTCGAGCGCCTCGGGGGACGGCACGCCGGGGGCGGCGACGATCAGGAAGGCGGCCGGTCCCGGTCCCTTCAAGGACACGACCAGTGCGCGTTCGGCCCCGAGGCGCGACGTGAGGGTGCCCAGCTCCGGCCCGTCGCAAATCCTGGGCACGGCGCCGACCGTCGACTCGAGCCGCTCCGCCTCCGCCGGTCCGAGCCAGACGCCGTCGGTCAGGTCCACGCCGATGCCGGACGACGCGGAATAGTGGCCCGAATGGCCGGTCTGGAGGATGACCGATGCCGATCCCCGCAGCGCAGCCAGGACTTCCCGATGCAACTCCAGCAGCAGGTCGGAGGGCTGCGCACCTTCCGCAACCGCCCGCGCCAGCGTGGAAAAGCGGGTATGTGGACTCATCTGGGGGAAACGAAGGCATTCTAGGAGGTTGAATCGAAAAGGTAAACTGGACTCCGACCGGGCGACGGGCGCGGGCGTCTAAGGTTGTGGACGCGGGCGACCCGGGAAGTCCTCTAAAGCCACGGCATGCCGTCAACAGACGAAGAGCTGGTCGCCCTCTCCATAGGGGGCGATCTGGACAGCTTCAACCAGCTTGTGCTGCGTTGGGAAAGGCCTATCTACGCCCTGGCCTACCGCGTCCTTGGCCGGGAGGAAGACGCGCGCGACATCGCGCAGGAGACCTTTCTGCGGGCCTTCCGAGCCCTCAAGGGCTTCAAGGGGCAGGCGAAGTTCTCGTCCTGGCTCTATCGGATTGCGCTGAATCTCTGCCGGGACTGGATCCGACGCGAGCGCCGCACCCCCGTGGCGCAGGCACCGGAAGGCGTCGACATCATCGAGCTCGCCGGCGAAGCCACCCCGTCGGAATCGATCGAAGACATGGTCGCGCGGCATGAGCTCGGCCGCGCAGTCGGGAAGGCCATGGCGCTGCTGCCTGAAGAGCAGCGGACGGCCATCATCCTCAAGGAGTACCACGGGCTTACGTTCCAGGAGATCGCCGAGCTGCTGGATTGCCCCTTGAGTACGGTAAAAACACGGCTCTACCAGGGTCTGTGCGTCCTGCGCAAGCAGTTGCAGGAGGCAGGCGTGGAGAGTACTTTCGGCAGGTAGAATGCCGGGCGCAGGCGCGTCCGGGACAACTGAGCCAGCGGATGAAACCTATGTGCGACAGCAAGGAACTCCTCGTCTCGTATCTCTACGACGAGCTCGATCGCCGCGAAAAGGAATCCTTCCGGACCCATCTCGCTTCGTGCGCGGACTGTCGCGACGAAATCGCGGGTCTGCGGACCACGCAAGCGCATCTGACGGCATGGGCGCCGCCCGAGCCCGATCTGGGCTTCCAGATCGTCCGCCGCGCATCCGCGCACCCACCGCCGGCGCCGCGCGTCCGCCTGAACCCGCTGTGGGGACTGGCCGCCGCGGCGGTGCTCGTGCTCGCCGCCGGCGCCGCGCTGGCGCACATCGAGGTCCGCTACGGCACCGAGGGACTGGTGCTCCGGACCGGTTGGAACAGCAACCCGTCCCCAGGGACATCGTCAGTGGCAGGCATCGCGTCAGCGGGCGGCGTGATGCCGATCGACTGGAAGCAGCAGGCCGAGTCGTTGGAACAGCGACTGCGTCAGCTCGAGACCTCGTTGCAGCAGACCGCGCCGGCGTCGGCGCGATCCGATGCAGCGGATGCGGCCGTGCTGCGCCGTGTGAGCGATCTGGTCGGCCAGAGTGAAAAGCGGCAGGAGCGCGCGATGGGCGAGCGCCTCACGCAGATGGCGCAGGACATCGATGCGCGACGCAAGATCGATCTGGCGCTCATCGACCAGGGCCTGGTGCGCCTGCAGACGACGAACGGCGCCGAACTGCGGCAGTCGCGTGACCTGATGCAGCGGATGTATCGGCAGACAGCGTATCAACCCAAGTAGGAGAGATCGTGAACACAGGGATCATTCTCGCGATCGCCATCACGGCAGCGGTGCCGGGCGCAGTTCAGGGGCAGACAACGATCCATCCGACGGATGAGCAGCGGCGGCGGTCCGACCAGATCAGTGTGATGGAAGGTACGCTGACCGGCTCGGTGAGGCTTGCGGCGACCAGCGTCGCGAGAGACGTGCAGTCGAACACGCCAGGCGCCACGATGTTCACCGGCGAGGCGCGCGCGAGGGGCTTTACGCTCGACGGCTACGGTGCGTTCTTCTACGTGGAGATTCCGGCGCTCGATCTGAACCTCGTGCTCTCGATCGAGACGCTCGAACGTAACGCGCAACGCCGCTCGGAAGTTCAAGCGAGCAGCCTGCAGTCCAGTGCGCAGACGCCGGTTCCGTCGGTCGCGAAGGACGCGCTGCGGAGCGTCACTGCCGAGGACCCGGGTCAAAAGTATCGCGACGCAGTCAAGCGGTGCCTGATCGACGCGATGCTCGACAACAGCAAGAGCATGGACCTCGGTCCTGATGAGTGGCTGACGGTCGCGGCGCGCGGCAGCGAGTCCGGCCTCATCCCGGAGAGATCTACCAGCTCACCACACTGGTGTTGAAGGTCAAGGGCAGCGACCTGGCCGAATTCCTCGCCGGCCGGCTGACCAAGGAACAGGCGCGCCAGAAGGTCGAAGTTCGACAGTTCTGATCTACAATTCTCAGAATGCGGCCGCTCGCGACGCTCTTCGCCCTCGGTCTGCTGGCGTCCGCGCTTTCGTCTGCCGCCTGCGCCAAACCGATCGATCTCAAGCAGACCACCCAGATCACCGACGTTTCGACCGGGTGGTTCGACGCGGGCATCGTGGACGGGAAGAACAAGCTCATCCCGAGCGTCACCTTCCGCATCAAGAAAAACCCCGGAGTCGACCTCTCCTCACTCTCGCTGAACGTCGTCTTCAAAGCGATCGGCGACGAGGATCACTCGGACGACGTGTTCGTGCAGAAAGTGGATTTCAGCGGCGACGCGACCCCCCCCATCACCGTGCGATCGCAGTTCGGTTACACCGGTGATCCTCCACAAACCCGTGCCGAGATGCTGAAGAACAGCCACTTCCGCGACATGGAGGCGCAGATCTTTGCCAAGCAGAGCGCGTCTCAATGGGTGGAGCTGCACGGCGTGAAGATCACGCGGCTGCTTCTCACGCAGTAGGCGTCCAGGATCTCGTGGAGCGCGCCCTTCCCGATCCGTCAGCGACGCTCCCGCCTCGCCCCACGGCTGTACTCGAGCGCCGCCTCGGTCCATTCGACGCGGCCGCCATCGTCGTCTCCAACGTGATCGGCGGCGGAATCTTCTTCGTGCCGGTCATCGTCGCGCAGATGGTGCCGAACGGCGCCGCTATGCTGGGGGTCTGGGCGGCCGGCGGAGTGCTCGCCTTCGTGGGTGCGATGGCCTATGCGGAGCTTGCGGCGAGGCGTCCGCACGCCGGCGGTGAGTACGTCTATTTGCGGGACGCGTTCGGACCGGGGGCCGCGTTCCTGACCGGGTGGACCTCGTTCGTCGCAGGCTTTTCCGGCGCCGTCGCCGCGAGCTCCGTGGCCCTGGCGGAGTACGTCGGGCGCTTCGTGCCCGCCGCGGGCGATGCGACGCCGCTCTTCACCGTGCCGCTGCCGCTCGTGCCGCTCGTGGTCTCACCCAAGGCGCTCGTCGCGCTGGCCGCGATCGCGTCGCTGACCCTCATTCACATTCGCGGCCTTGGTCCCGGCAGCCTGCTGCAGAACGTCCTCGCCGGCCTGAAGACGACAGCCCTGGTCCTCATGATCGCCTTCGGCTTCGCCCTGGGATCCGGGAACGCCGCTGCGATTACGGCCGGGACGCCGGCCTCCGCTTCGGGGATGCTCCTCGCGCTCGTGCCGATCATGTTCAGCTATTCGGGATGGAACGCGGCCACCTATGTCGCCGAGGAGGTGCGGAATCCCGGGAGGAACGTGCCACTGGCCCTGGGCCTGGGCACGGCCGCGGTGATTCTGATCTACGTGGCGCTGAACGCGCTGTATCTCTATGCGCTGCCGATCGCGGAGCTCGCGACCCTCCCCAACGGCCGCCTGCTCGACATCGTCGCCGAGCGGCTGTTCGGGTTTGCGGCCGGGAATCTGGTCGCGGTGTTCACGATCGTCAGTCTGAGCGCAAGCATCAGCGCCATGACGCTGGCGGGCCCCCGGGTGTACTACGCGATGGCGCGCGACGGGATGTTCCTGTCGGCCGCCTCCAGTGTCCATCCCCGGTTTCGCACGCCAGCCACAGCGATCGCCGCGCAGGGCATCTGGAGCTCCGTGCTCGTACTCTGCGGATCGATGTCTCAGCTCGTGAGCTACACGGGATTTGCCGTGGTGCTGTTCGCGGGGATTGGTGTCGCGTCGCTGTTCGTCCTGCGCCGCCGCGATGCCGGCACACCGGCGCCGTTCCGCGCCTGGGGCTATCCGTGGGCGCCCGCGATATTCGTCCTTGCGAGCCTGACGATGGTCGTCAACGAAATCATCCGGAACGGCGCACCGGCGATCGCGGGCCTAGCCGTCATCGCGCTCGGTATTCCTGTCTACTACCTGTTCGCCCGCCGATAATAAATGGGGACACTCACCTTTACGGTAAGCCGCTGAAAACAAAGGGTCAAATATTGACCTCATGAATTAGCCGCATCTGTCCGGTCCTGAGGCCGCGGATCAACACTCCACAACACCGGGTCGAGGTCGTTTCTTCAGAATCAACAACTTACCGTAAAGGTGAGTGTCCCCATTTATCGGGACCATTTAGCGGACAAGAACAAAGCCCCTGCGACGAGGCGTCGCAGGGGCTGATCTGTCGCGAACGATCGGCGTTCACTTCACGGGTTTCAGTTCGCCCTTATAGGTGACGGTCTCGCCCGGCGCGATCATGACGTCGAACTGCACCGGCTCGTAGCCTTCTCCGCGGACTTCCACCTTGTGGCTGCCGGCCTCGACGTCGAGCCGCTGGAACGCCCCGTCATAGCTGTCCACCACGCCGGTGAAGTAGCCGTCCACGTAGACCTGCGCGCTGGCCGGCTTCACCTTGAGGCGCATCGAACCCACGCCGCGGTAGCGGGGTGACGATCCAGAGCCACTACCGCCCTGATAGGACTCGTCGCCATTGTCTCGGCCGTAACCTCCGCCATAACCCCCGCCGTAGCCATAACCGTTGTAGAGGAAGGGGTCATACGCGAAGTATCCGAGGCCGTACCCGTACCCGTACGGACTCCAGTAGCTCGAGTACCGGCCACCGAAGCCGTAGTAGAACGGGTCGTAGTAATACGAGTAGTACGGATCGTAAATCACGCCAGGGTAGTAAACCCCGCCGCCTCCACCACCCGGCCTGCCACCTCGGCGTTCGACGGCGTTGCCTACGGGATTGCGGCCGTCGCGCGGCCGGCTGTAGCTGGGAACCTCTTCGCGGTTCCGGCCCTCTCCGCGATTGTTGCCGTTCGATCCGGCCGTGGAGCTCGTGTCGCCGCCGCTGCCGGAAGATCCGCGCGGCACCGCGCGGCCCGACGATGACCCGCCGCCGTTCGATCCCCCTCCGCGGCGCTGCTGTTCGGCGCGTTCGGTACGGGGTGCAGGCTGGCGTTCCGGACGGGAATTGCCTCCCATCCAGCCGGCGTTCGATCCCGAGCTGTCAGAGCCAGAGCCGCCGGTTGCGGACCCGGAAGAGGATGACCCGCCGCCCGACGGCGCGGGGGCCGAGGATCCGCCGCCGCCTCCGCTGTCGCGGGGGGTCGCCGACCCGACGGTGTCGCCATTCGACGGCCGCGACCCCGCCTGCCCGGCCCACACCGGTGCAAAGCTGAGCGTGAAGGCCGATGCGATCAGCCCGACTGTAAGTTTCTGACGAATCATGACAAGCTCCTGAGGAACCTGCTGCTCACGTGCAGCACCCGCTGCGAGTTGTTGCACAGCCCGGCCGTGCGTCTGAATTCAGTACCGAAGCAACGACGCTGCCATCCTTGACCCGCCTTATGTCTTGGATTTTTCTATTTTACTCCTTGTTCAGACAGGAATCTGTCATCTGGTGAGTTCAGCACGTCCAGTCGTCCGGACAGCTCAATCCAGCTTCCGGCTTGCAGCTTCCAGCTTTCCGTTTCTCGCTCCCGAGCCGAGTCCCGAATCCCGACCCCGAGTCCCGAGTCCCGAGTCCCGATCCCCGATCGCTGATCCCCGATCCCCGATCCCCGATCCCCGATCCCCGATCCCCGATCCCCGATCCCCAATTTGATACACTCCAATCAGGTCCCGCCTCAGATGTTCCATGCCACGACAGTACTTGCAGTCCGCCACAACGGCCAGAGCGTCATGGCCAGTGACGGCCAGGTCACATTCGGCGACACGGTGGTGAAGCAGTCCGCACGGAAGATCCGGCGGCTGTACAACGATCGCATCCTCGCCGGGTTTGCCGGGTCGGCTGCCGACTCGTTCGCCCTCTTCTCCAGGTTCGAAGCGAAGCTCGAACAGTATCGCGGCAACCTCGAACGGTCGGCCGTCGAGCTCGCGAAGGACTGGCGGACCGACCGGCTGCTGCGGCGTCTCGAAGCCATGCTCATCGTGATGGATCCGCACGCCACGTTTCTGCTGTCGGGCACCGGCGATTTGATCGAGCCCGACGATGGGATTATTGCGATTGGATCGGGGGGCGCGTATGCGCTCGCGGCCGCGAAGGCACTGGCGCGGCACACGACGCTGGACGCCCGCACGATCGCAGCGCAGGCGATGGAGATCGCGGCCGGCATCTGTATCTACACCAACGCGATCATCACTCTCGAGTCCCTCTGAAGCCCAATGGCGATCCATCTTCCGGAGACCACGTCCTCGACGACCGAGTCGCTCACCCCGCGGCAGATTGTGGCGGAGCTCGACAAACACGTCATCGGGCAGGCCAAGGCGAAGCGTGCGGTGGCGATTGCCCTTCGGAACCGCATGCGCCGGCAGAAGCTTCCGCCGGATCTCGCCGAGGAAGTCGCCCCGAAGAACATCCTGATGATCGGCCCCACCGGTGTCGGGAAAACGGAAATCGCGCGCCGGCTGGCGCGTCTCGCGCAGTCCCCGTTCATCAAGGTCGAGGCCTCGAAATTCACCGAGGTCGGGTACGTGGGTCGCGACGTCGAGTCGATGGTGCGCGATCTGGTGGAGCTCGCCGTCGACATGGTCAAGGAAGAGCGGCTCGTGGAGGTGCGCGAGCGGGCCCGTCAGTCGGCCGAGGAGCGCGTCCTGGATCTGCTGCTTCCGCCGCTGCCTCCCGCCGCGGAGTACGACGAGCAGGCCGCGTCGATTCGTGAGCAGGCGCAGCGCACGCGCGAGAAGCTGCGGGAACAGCTTCGCGGCGGACGCCTCGATCACAAGCAGGTCGAGATCGACGTGCGGGAAAAGAGCTTCCCCTCTTTCGAGATCATCGCCGGTACGTCGGTCGAGGAAGTGGACATCAACGTCAAGGACATGCTGCCCGGCCTCTTTCAGGGACGCACGCGAAAGCGCCGCCTCCGGGTACCGGAAGCCCTCGAGGCGCTGACCCAGGAAGAAGAGCAGAAGCTGGTCGACATGGACAGTGTCGCGCGCGCGGCGGTCGATCGCGTGCAGCAGGCGGGGATCATCTTCATCGACGAGATCGACAAGGTCGCTGGGCGCGAGGGGGGCCACGGGCCCGATGTGAGCCGCGAAGGCGTGCAGCGCGACATCCTGCCGATCGTCGAGGGCACCACGGTGAACAGCAAGTACGGGATGGTGAAGACCGATCACATCCTCTTCATCGCGGCCGGCGCCTTCCACGTCTCGAAGCCGTCGGACCTGATTCCCGAGCTGCAGGGACGCTTTCCGATCCGCGTCGAGCTCGAGGCGCTCGGCCGCGAGGACTTCGTGCGCATCCTCACCGAGCCGAAGAGCGCGCTCATCAAGCAGTACACGGCGCTGCTCTCGACCGAAGGGGTCACGATCCGCTTCACCGACGGCGCCATCGGCCGGATTGCCGACTTCGCGAGCCTGGTCAACGATCGCACCGAGAACATCGGCGCCCGACGCCTGCACACGGTGATGGAACGACTCCTCGACCACGTGTCCTTCGATGCGCCGGATCTGGCCGACAAGGACGTCACCATCGACGAGCTGTACGTCGAGCGTATGCTGGCCGACATCGTCGGCAACGAAGACCTGTCGCGCTACATCCTGTGATGAGGGCTCTGGCGCGTCTCGGCGTATGTGCCACGCTGGCTGTGCTCGCAGCCGGATGCGGCAAGAAGGGGGCGCCGCTCGCGCCGCTGAATCTCGTGCCGGGCCCGCCGCTCGAAGTGGAAGTGCGGCGCACCGGGCCGGAAGCGCACCTGCAGTTCGTCCTGCCGGCCGCCAACGCGAACGGCCCGGGCCCGAGCGTACTGGACCGCGCACAGATCTATGCCGTCACGCTTCTTCCCGGCATGCCCGCCCCTGCCAACCGGGACTTGCTGACGCCGAAGTTCCTGGTCGGCACCATTTCGGTGAAGCCGCCGCCCGTCGAAGGAGAGCCTCCGCCCGAGAACGCGCCACCGGATACCCGTCCACCGGCGGGTACCAAAGTGACGTTCGTCGAGCCGCTGACGCCCGAGAAACTGGAGGGCGCGTCTTCGTCCGCGGCAGCCGCGAAGTCAGCGGCCGCGACCGTCGCGGCGGGCCGGGCCGCGGCGAGTGCGCTCGTCACGACGGCGCTCGCGACGGTACCGGCGCGCATCGCCGGTGTGCCGACCGCGACCGCCATCACCCAGTCGGTCACTGCGGGGCCTGCGACGTTTGCCACCTCGTTCGTTGCCGCCGCCTCCGCCGCGGTCACCGCCGCCATCCCGAAACATTCCGTGCGTCTGTACGCGGTCCAGGGCGCGACGAAGAGCGGACGCCCCGGTCAGCCATCCGCCCGGGCCGAACTGCCGATTGTTCCGCTGCCGCCGAAACCGTCCGGCGTCGAGGCAAAGGTCACGGAAACCGCGGTGTTCCTGACGTGGCTCGCGCCGCCGGACCAGGCTGCGCCGACGTTCAACGTGTACAAACGGGATGGCACGGCGCCGCTCAACGCCGCCCCCATCGCCGCTCCCCCGTTCGAGCGCACGGGAGTCACGTGGGGCACGGAAGAATGCTTCACCGTACGGGCGGTCGAGAAATCAGGCACCGCCATGATCGAGAGCGAGGCGTCTGCGCCCGTCTGCGTGACGCCCCGTGACACCTTTCCCCCGGCGGCCCCCAAGGCCGTGTCGGTCGTGGCCGGCCCGGGCACGATAAACCTGAGCTGGGATGCCAGGTACGGAGCCGGATCTGGCCGGCTATCTCGTATTGCGCGGTGAAGCGCCGGGTGACACACTGCAGCCGCTCACACCGGCGCCAATTGCGGCGACGAACTTCGAGGACAAGACGGCGAAGCCCGGCGTGCGGTACGCCTACGCCATCGTTGCAGTGGACAGGGCGACGCCGCCCAATCAGAGCGCGCCCTCGGCTCGCGTGGAAGAGACGGCCCGATGACACGATTCTTCAGGATCGACCACAATGGAGATCCGCGTCACGTGATTGACGAGGGTGGCCGGTGGCGGCTTCTCGAAGGGGAGCTCTTCGGCCGGTATGAGCCCGGCGACGTGATCCCGTCGAACGGCCAGCGCCTCCTCGCGCCCGTCGCGCCGTCCAAGATTGTCGCGGTGGGCTTGAACTACAAGGACCACGCGGCCGAACAGAACAAGCCGCTGCCGGCCGAACCGATGATCTTCATCAAGCCGTCCACCTCCGTGATTGGCCCGGGCGATCCGATCGTGTTGCCGGCGGGCGCCGGACGGGTGGATCATGAAGCCGAGGTGGGGGTCGTGATTGGCAGGCGTGCGTCACGCGTCTCCGAGGACGAGGCGGACGCATACATTTTCGGATTGACCTGCGTCAACGACGTCACCGCGCGCGAGCTGCAGCGGAAGGACGTGCAGTACACGCGGGCCAAGGGGTTCGACACGTTCGCGCCCGTGGGCCCCTGCATCGCAGTCGGACTCGACTACACCGCGGAGACCGGGCTCGCGGTGGAAGGCTCGGTCAACGGCACGCGCCGCCAGGCGTCGTCTACGCGTGAGCTGATCTTCGGGATCCATCGGCTGGTCGCCTTCATCTCGTCGGTGATGACGCTCCTGCCGGGGGACATCATCTCCACGGGAACGCCCGCGGGCATCGGGCCGCTGTCCGTCGGCGACACGGTGACGGTCACGGTCGAAGGCGTGGGTGAGCTGACGAATCCCGTGACCGGCATGGTGTAAGCGCGGAGCGCCGCGCTGGACCCGGAGGGACATCAGCCGTTCGCATTCGTGGGTGGTAACAACGCACGCGCAGCCACGGTGGCTGCCTCGGGAGACTCAACATGAAGCTGTTCATCGACTCGGGCAATCTGAAGGAAATCGAAAGCCTCGTTCCGCTCGGCATCATCGACGGGATCACGACCAATCCGTCGCTCCTCGCCAAGGAGAAGGGGGACTACAAGGCCCTGCTGAAGAAGATCTGCCAGATCGTGCAGGGCCCGACGAGCGCCGAGGTCGTGTCGACGGACTTCGAGGGCATGATCCGCGAAGGGCGCGAGCTCGCCGCGATTGACGAGCACATCGTCGTCAAGGTGCCGTTCACCCGCGACGGCGTGAGAGCGTGCAAGGCGCTCTCGACCGAGGGGAAGCGCGTGAACGTCACGCTGATCTTCTCGCCGACGCAGGCGCTCCTCGCCGCGAAAGTCGGCGCGACGTACGTGAGCCCGTTCGTCGGCCGGCTGGACGACATCGCGACTTCCGGCATGAACCTCATTCAGGAAATCGTCGACATCTTCGAGAACTACCAGTTCCCGACCGAGATTCTCGTCGCCTCCGTCCGGCACAACATCCATATCGTCGAGGCTGCGCGGATGGGCGCCGACATCTGCACGTGCCCGGCAGCCGTCATCGAAGGGATGTTCAAGCACCCCCTGACCGACATCGGCCTCGCGCGGTTCCTGAAGGACTGGGAGAACGCGCAGGCGGTCGCGAAATAGGCTGATGCCGCATTCCACCGAATGAGCATCCGGACTGATCTCGAAGCGCTCGAGCGCCGCGCCGAGCTCGGAGGGGGAGAAGAGCGCCGTCGCAAGCAGCACGAAGCCGGCAAACTGACGGCGCGCGAGCGCATCGACCTGCTGTTCGATCCAGGCACGTTCCAGGAGATTGACAAGCTCGTCACGCATCGGTGCCGCGATTTCGGCATGGACGAGCAGATTGTTCCCGGCGACGGCGTCGTCGCCGGGCAGGGTCGCGTCGACGGCCGTCCCGTGTACGCGTTCGCCCAGGACTTCACCGTGTTCGGCGGCTCACTCTCGGAGACGAACGCCGCGAAGATCGTGAAGATCATGGATCTCGCGGTGAAGATGGGAGCGCCGGTCGTCGGCCTGAACGACTCGGGTGGTGCGCGCATCCAGGAGGGGGTGCTGTCGCTCGGCGGCTACGCTGACATCTTCCTTCGCAACACCCTCGCCTCCGGCGTGATCCCGCAAATCTCCGCCATCATGGGCCCGTGCGCTGGGGGCGCCGTCTATTCGCCGGCGATCACCGACTTCAACATCATGGTCGAGGGGACGAGCTACATGTTCGTCACCGGCCCCGACGTCCTCAAGACCGTCACCCACGAAGAAGTGACCAAGGAAGAGCTCGGCGGAGCGATGACGCACAACGCCACGAGCGGGGTGGCGCATTTCGCCGTGCCGGATGACCGCGAATGCGTGCGCCTCATCCGCGAGCTGCTCGGCTATCTCCCGGGCAACAATATCGACGACCCGCCGCGCCGCGAGACGTCGGATCCGTCCGACCGCGAAGACGACCTGCTCGACCGCCTCGTCCCCGAATCGCCAAACCAGCCGTACGACATGCACGATCTCGTGCACTCCGTGTTCGACGATGGCGGGTTCCTGGAGGTGCACAGGCACTACGCGAAGAACATCATCGTCGGGTTCGCACGGCTCGGGGGCCGCAGCGTGGGCATCGTGGCCAACCAGCCGGCACACCTCGCGGGCACGCTGGACATCGACGCGTCTGTGAAAGCGGCGAGGTTCGTCCGGTTCTGCGACGCGTTCAACGTGCCCCTCGTGACCTTCGAGGACGTCCCCGGTTTTCTTCCGGGCACGCGGCAGGAGTTCGGCGGCATCATTCGACACGGCGCGAAGCTGCTGTACGCGTATGCCGAGGCCACCGTGCCGAAGCTCACCGTCATCACGCGCAAGGCATACGGGGGCGCCTACTGCGTGATGTCGAGCAAGCACCTGCGGACGGACATCAATTTCGCCTGGCCCAGCGCCGAGATCGCGGTCATGGGGCCCGAGGGCGCGGTCAACATTCTGTATAAACGCGAGATCGACGCGGCTCCCGACAAGGAGGCCGCCCGGGCGAAGCGCGTCGCCGAATTCAAGGAGAAGTTCGCCAACCCGTACGTCGCGGCGTCGCGGGGCTTCGTGGACGAGGTGATTCGGCCGCGGCAGACGCGTCCGCGACTGATCGCGGCGCTCGCCGGCCTCGAGACCAAGCGCGACAGGAACCCTCCAAAGAAGCACGGGAACATCCCGCTCTGACGTCCCCGATGAAGATCCTTGTCGCCAACCGCGGCGAAATTGCCGTCCGGATCATCCGGGCGTGTCGCGAGATGGGATTGCCATCGGTCGCGGTGTACTCCGATTGCGACCGCAACGCGCGTCATGTGCGCGAGGCGGACCAGGCGTTTCACATCGGGCCCAGCGAAGCGGCCGCGAGCTACCTCCGGATGGATGCGCTGCTCGATGCCGCGCGGCGCTCGGGCGCGGACGCGGTGCATCCGGGATACGGCTTTCTTGCCGAGAACGCTGCGTTTGCACGCGCCTGTCGCGACCAGGGACTGACGTTCATCGGACCCTCGCCCGACGCCGTCGCGACCATGGGGAGCAAGACCGCGGCGCGGGAAGCGGCGATTCGCGCGGGCGTCGCAGTCGTTCCCGGCACCGGCGCCCCGCTCGCGGACGGGATGAGCGATGCCGATGTCGCGCGCATCGCGCGGGACGTCGGCTACCCGCTCGTCGTCAAGGCGGTTGCCGGCGGGGGCGGCAAGGGCATGCGGGTTGTGGACGGGCCGGCAGCCCTGACAGACGCGATCCGCACGGCGCGGTCCGAGGCCGGCTCGGCCTTCGGGAATTCGGCCGTGTATTTCGAGCGGCGGATCGCGCGTCCACGGCATATCGAGATTCAGCTGCTCGGCGACGAGCACGGCACGGTGATTCCCTTCGTGGAGCGCGAGTGTTCCATCCAGCGGCGTCATCAGAAGGTCGTCGAAGAGTCTCCGTCGATGGCCGTCTCTCCAGAGGTGAGGGGCAGGATGGCGGCCGCGGCGGCCGCGGTCGCCCGGGCGGTCAACTACACGAGCGCAGGGACGATCGAGTTTCTCCTCGACGAGCGCGGCGAGTTCTTCTTTCTCGAGATGAACACGCGGCTGCAGGTCGAGCATCCCGTCACCGAGATGGTCACGGCGATCGATCTGGTGCAGTGGCAGATCAGGATCGCCCGCGGTGAGAAGCTCGACATCGATCCCGAGCGCGCGCTGATACCGCTCGGCCACGCGATCGAGTGCCGCATCTATGCCGAGGATCCGGACGCGGGATTCATGCCGTCACCCGGCCTCATTCGCGGGTTGCGCCCGGCTGCAGGGCCCGGCATCAGGGACGACGGGGGAGTGAGCGCCGGATACACCGTGCCGGTGTTCTACGATTCGATGATCGCGAAGCTGATCGCGTGGGCGCCGTCGCGTCCCGAAGCGGTCAGCCGCATGTCGCGGGCGCTTCGCGAGTACCAGGTGCTCGGGATCCGCACGACGATTCCGTTCTTCCTGTGGCTCATGCAGCGGCCGGAGTACATCGGCGGCGAGTACGACACGACGTACCTCGACCGGTTGCTGGCCGAGCGTGCGGACTCCTCGACGGATGAATCCCGCAGGAGCTTCAACGACCTCTCGGCCAGTGACGAAGAGGTCGTCGCCATCGCGGCGGCGCTGGACGCATACATGCGCGCGAGTGGCGCGCACGGAGCGGCGGCTCAGGTGAACGGCTCTGGCGCCTGGACGCGGGCCGCGCGGCGTGAGGGACTCCGGTCGTGACCTTCGAGATCGAAGTCAACGGGAGGATGCGCAGCGTTACGGTTGAGCGCCCGGGCCCGGGCCGGTATCACGTCACTGTCGACGGCGCGGTGCAGAAGGTGAATGCGGCGCGCGTCGGAGATTTCGGCCTCTCGCTGCTGCTCGACGAAGGCTCCGGTACGAGCCGCGAAGTGTTCGTGACGCCAGGGGGCGCCCAGGGGGAGATGCTCGTCGGCCTGGACGGCCGCACGGTTGCGGTGACCGTGAACGCACGGCGGACCCGTCGCGGTGGAGCGGACCGTGCATCGCACGCGGACGGAGAACAGGAAATCGTCGCGCCGATGCCGGGACGCGTGGTGCGGATTCTCGTGGCCCCCGGCGATCGGGTGACCGACCGCCAGGCCGTGATTGTCGTCGAAGCCATGAAGATGGAGAACGAGCTGCGATCGCCAAAGGCCGGGCGCGTGAAGCACGTCGCGGTGACCCCCGGCATGTCCGTTGACGGCGGCCGTGTGCTCATCGTGATCGAGTGACGCCGGACTTATGGACCCAGACCAGGCAGCGGAGCCCGCCCCGGACGTCCCGGAGCCGCCGGCGTCCACAGGACGGCCGGCCTGGCGGCGCTATGGGCTGCGATTGCTTGCGCTCGTCGTGGCCATTGTGGCCGGGGTCTTCGTCACGGTCTTCACCGTGGATCTCGGTCCATCGCTCGTCGCCCGCGCCGAAAGAGAAGGCTCGAAGTATCTCGAGCGGCCGATGCGCATCGGCAGGCTCTCGGCAAAGATCACACCCGGCGTGTTCGTTGTCGAGGATCTCGTCATCGACGGGCTGAAGCCGGGCGACCGCCCGTTCCTGACGGCGAAGAAGATCGAAGTCGTCGTCCCGTGGTGGTCGGTGTTCACGCGTAAGCTCGTCATCGAGTCGGTCGAGATGACCGACTGGCAGATGCTGGTGGAGACCTGGCCGGGCACTCCGGCCTATCCCGGCGGCCGCCACAATTTTCCGCGTTTCGTGCGTGAGTCGAAGGGGCCCAAGGGCCCGAAGCGATTTACGACGACGCTCCGATGGATGCTGGCGTCGAGAGGCAGCTTTACCTACGAGGATCACGGGACGCCGTGGAGCACCGCGGCACGCGACCTTCGCATCTCCATCAGCCGCGGGTTCGTCGACACCAAATACCGGGGCAGCGCGTCGTTCGGGGATTCCATCATCAAGATCCAGACGTACGAGCCGTTCCACGCGAAGATGGACTCGCGATTCACGATCGAAGGGTCGGACCTGCAGTTCAGCCGGCTCGATCTGATCAGTGACGGCGCCAGATCCGCGATGGTAGGCAGCATCGACATGGGGCGCTGGCCGGAGCAGACCTACCACATCAAGTCGAAGATTGATTTCCCGACGCAGAAGAACATCTTCTTCCATCGAGAGAAGTTCAGTGCCTCGGGGCAGGGAGACTTCCAGGGGACGTTTCACCTGTTCAAGGGAGGCCGCGAGCTGAAGGGGACCTTCACGAGCCCGATGGCGGGCGTGAACACGTGGCGGTTTCCGGACCTGAAGGGGTCGGTGCTGTGGGTGCCGGATCGGCTGGAAGTCACCAACGCGACCAGCGGCCTCTACGGTGGGACGGCCAGGTTCGACTACATCCTGGCGCCGTTCGGCAAGAAGGACACGCCCACTCGCGCGAAATGGGACGTGTCGTACAAGGACGTCAGCCTCCCGCAGCTGACCGATTTCATGGAGACGCAGGGGGTGCGGCTGGACGGCCGCGCCTCCGGCGTGAATCATCTCGAGTGGCAGCTCGGGAAGTGGGCTGAAAAGCGCGGCGGCGGGGAAGTGACGGCGACGGCGCCGGGTCCCACGATGACCCGCGAATTCCAGGCGGACGTCCTCGCCGCCCAGGAAGCCCTGCCTCCGGAGGCCGGCCCCTTCAATCCGCGTTCGTCCCTCGGATATCTACCCATCGCCGGTCATGTGGCCTACTCGCTCGATCCCGCGTGGATCACGCTCGACCAGAGCTGGGTCGCGACGCCGAAGACCTACGTCGATTTTCAGGGCCGCACCGCCTACGGCGAGCGTTCGCAGATTCCCTTCCACGTGACGAGCCTCGACTGGCTCGAGAGCGATCGCGTGCTGGCCGGGATCATGACGGCCTTCGGCTCGCCGACCGGCGCGGTGTCAGTGGGCGGGTCCGGTCAGTTCGACGGCGTCATGCTGGCGGCGTTCACGAAGCCGCGGATCGAGGGCAGGTTCAGCGGGCGCAACATGCGCGCGTGGGACACGATGTGGGGGGATGGCACCGCCAGGGTGGTCATCGAGAACGGCTACGCGAACGTCAGCGAAAGCTCGATCACGCTGGGAAATTCGCAGATCACCGCCGAAGGCAAATTCTCACTGGGCTATCCGCGCCGGGACAACGGCGAAGAGATCAATGCCCTCGTACGAATCACCCGGCGTCCGCTGGCGGGCCTCCGGCACGCGTTCCTGCTCGACGACTATGCCGTGGACGGGCTTCTGTCGGGCGAGTACCACCTCTATGGCAAGTACGAGACGCCGTTTGGCTTCGGCCGCCTCACGATAGACGAGGGTGTCGCCTACGGAGAGCCGTTCGATACGGCCGGTGCGGCGCTGCGCTTCGAAGGGGGCGGCGTGCGTCTCGACGCGCTCGAAGTCCACAAGGGCACGGGCGGGATCACGGGGGCTGCGTGGGTCGGCTGGGACGGCAACTACTCGTTCGACGCTGACGGCGCGAAGATTCCTGTCGAGTCGCTGAAGCTGGCCGCATTCCCGCGCGCGCCGTTGTCGGGTGTGCTCCAGTTCACGGCCAGCGGCAGCGGCACATTCGAGGTTCCTCGCTACGACGTGCGGCTGCGCGTGGACGACCTGTTCGGCGGCGACGAAGGGATCGGCCAGGTGACCGGGCGCCTCGCGATGCGGGGCGAGCTGCTGACCATGGAGCTCGAGGGGGCGTCGCCCAGGCTGGTCGTGTCGGCGTCAGGCCGGATCGCGATGACCGATCAGATGGATGCCGAGCTGACGCTGCGGTTTGCCAACACGTCGCTCGACCCCTATCTGCGTTTCTTCGCCCCGCAGCTGTCTCCGTTCACGACGGCTGTGGCCGGCGGGACCGTGCGGGTCGCCGGTGAGCTCGCCGACATCGATCACCTGGCGGTCAACACCTGCGTCGAACAGCTCGATCTGAAGCTCTTCGACTACCGGTTGAGCAACCGGAGCCCCGGCAATGCCGCGCGGGCCGCCGTGCCGGGCACGGGCGGCGCCTGCGCCGAGGGGCCGGATGTCATCCTCCTCGACCTCAACCAGCACGTCGTCGACATCGGCCGCCTGCGGTTGTATGGGGAGGGTACCGAGCTGTCGGTTGCCGGCAACGTGAACCTGCACGACTCCACCATCGCGGTGCAGGCCTTTGGAGACGCGAACCTCGGTATTCTGCAGGGGTTCTACCGGGACATCCGCAGTTCCGGAGGTGCCACGCTCAAGGCCGACATCTCCGGTCCGCTGTCGAAGCCGATCTTTTCAGGCAGCGCCGCCGTCACCAGCGGCCGGATCCGCCAGCTCTCGTTGCCGCATTCGCTCGAGGCCATCAACGGCCAGATCGCCTTCGACGCCGGAGGCGTGCGCATCGACGGTCTGCGCGCCAGGCTCGCCAGCGGCGACGTCACGTTCAGCGGGCGGGTCGGGCTCAACGGCTTCGCGCCGGGGGAAATGAACCTGACCGCCGTCGGTCAGCAGATGCGGATCCGTTATCCCGAGGGCTTCCAGTCACTCATCGACGCGGATCTGTCGTTGACCGGTACGATGGCGGCCATGGTGCTTCGCGGTACGGTGACGGTGCAGGACGCGCTCTACTCCAAGCGTTTCGAGCCGAACGCGGATCTGCTGAATCTGACCGGTTCGGGAGGGACCGTGCTCGGCGGTGCCGCATCGCGCAGCACGCTTCCGCTCAGCCTCGACGTGCAGATCGACGCCCCCTCGTCGCTGCGGATCGAGAACAACATCGCGCATATCGTCGCGAGCGCCGACTTGAAGCTGCAGGGCACGTATGATCATCCGGTGCTGTTGGGGACTGCTCAGGTCGAGCGCGGCGACGTGATCTTCGAGGGCAACCGCTACCTGATCACGCGCGGGAGCATAGGCTTCTCGAATCCGGCGCGGATCGAGCCGTATTTCGACATCGAGGCCGAGACACGCGTGCGCGTGCCGGGACAGACCACGTATCGCGTGACCCTTGGTTTCACCGGCACCACCTCCAGGCCTACCATCACGCTGAATTCGGATCCTCCGCTCTCCAGCGTCGCCATCGCCTTGCTGCTCTTCGATCCATCGGCCGACATCACCGACGAGCTGAAAGGACTGAACCCCAGCGCGGCCACGCGATCGGAGGAGGATCTGCTCAAGGCGGCCACCGCGCGGCTGCTGACGGGCAGCGTGTCGGCGCCGGTCAATCGCGCGGTCGAACAGACGCTGGGGGTGGACCTGCAGATCACGCCGTCCATCGGCGTCGCCGACGGCGATCCCCTGACCCCCTCGGCACGGCTCATCCTCGGCAAGCGACTCTCGAACCGGGCGTACATCACGTTCGCGCGCCCGCTCGGGGCCGCGGCACGCGATCAGATCCTCGTGCTGGAGGTCGAGCAGAACGATCGCATCGGCTGGGTCTTCACCTCGAACGGCGATCGCACCTTCTCGGTAGACTTCCGCGTGCTCCACGGTCGCTGAATGGGGGTTCGAATTCTCGCCGTCGTCGCGTTCCTGTGTGCGTCCGCGGCGGCGTTTGCCCAGACGCCCGCTGCGCAGACTCCGTCGGCTCAAATCCCGGCCGTTCAAATTCCGGCTCCTCAAACCACTCCCTCCCAACCCGCGGACGCCCCACCCCCGGCGGCCGCGTACATCGGCAAACCGATCGTCGAAGTGAAGATCCTGTCGGAAGGGCGGCCCATCGAGGACCCGGCCGCTGCAGCGCTGATCGAGACCCGTGCCGGGCAGCCGCTCTCGATGACGGCCGTACGCGAGTCGATTACGCACCTGTTCGGGCTCGGCCGCTTTCAGGATGTCCGGGTTGACGCGAGCGACGTCCCCGGCGGTGTGCTGCTCCAATACGATCTGATCCCCCTGCACAGCGTGCAGCGGGTGGACTTCCGCCTCGCCCCCGGCGCAGCCGCGGGCGGCAAAGCCAAACTACTCGGCCTCGACAAAGATCTGCTCAGGCACACCATGGCGAACCGCTTCGGCACGACGCCGCCTGTCGGGCGCGCGAACGAAGCGGCCCGGACGATCGAGCAGCTTTACCGTGACCATGGTTATCTTCGAGCGGTGGTGCGGCCCGTCGCCAGCGAGGAACACAATCCGGATCGGACGCTGCTGGTGTTCGATATCGATCCCGGACCCCGGGCGAATATCGGCACGGTGCAGATCGAGGGAACGCCGGCAGAGGGACGCGATGCGTTCCTGAAGAGCGTGCGCGCCGTTTCCTCCACGCCTTACGAACCGATCGAGATTACCTCGAGCCTCTCGACCTACGTCCAGAAGGTTCGCAAGAAGGGGCGCTACGAGGCATCGGCCTCTTTCAGGCCCCGGCCGTCGGCTGATGGCACGGTCGTGGACCTCACGATCTTCGTGCAGATCGGTCGGCTCGTCACCATTGCATTTCGCGGTGATCCGCTGCCGCGCGATCGGCAGACCGATCTCGTCCCTCTGGCCCGCGAGGGCACGGTTGACGAGGACCTGATAGAGGACGCAGTCCTCCGGATCAAGCGGTACCTCAATCAGCAGGGTTACTGGAAAGCCGACGCCACCGTCACGCGGGAGGAAGCGGAGGACCGGCTGACGATCGTCTTCACCATCAGGAGCGGAGCGCAGTACCGGGTGAGCGACGGCGTCGAGGTCCAGGGGAACAAGTCGCTCCCGTTCGAACAGCTGCGCCCGGCGCTCGTGAAGCTGCAGGCCAACGACATCTACGTGGCGTCGAACCTCTCCGGGGCGGTGAATGCGATCGCGGGGCAGTACCAGCGGCTCGGCTATGCCCAGGCGAAGATCAACGGGGCGGAGAACGAGCTCAATCCCCCCACGCCTGGACAGGGCCTCGTCAAACCGCTCATCACCATCACCGAAGGCCCGCTCACCGTCGTCGGCAGCGTCGCCTTCGACGGAGCCGTGAATATTCCGGAGTCCCAGCTGCGCCCGCTCCTCACGTCGGTGCCGGGTTCGCCGTACTACGAACCGCGCATTGTCGCCGACCGCGACAAAGTCATGCTGGAGTATCGCAACCTCGGGTTCGAGTCGGTGAACGTGGTCGTGGAGCCGGCGCTCGCGAATGACGGGAGGCAGGCGGACCTGAGGTTCAAGATCACGGAGGGACCGCAGACGATCGTCGATCACATTCTGATTGTCGGTAACAGCCGTACGGACGAGCGGGTGATCAAGCGCGAGCTGCTGTTGCAGGAAGGCAAGCCGCTTGGTCTCGAAGACGTCGCCGAGAGCCAGCGCCGGTTGAGTGCTCTCGGTCTCTTCCGCCGTTTTCGCATCGAAGAGCTCGCGCACGGCGGAGCCTCGAAGAAGGACGTCCTCATCACGGTCGAGGAAGCGGCGGCGAGGACGTTCAGTTACGGCGGCGGCGCGGAGGCGAGCCGGCGGCTCATCGCGCGCGCCGACGGCAGCGCAGAGGAGCGCCTCGACCTGGCCCCGCGAGGCTTCATCGACGTCGGATTCCGCAACCTGGGGGGCAGGAACCGTTCGGTGGACGTGTACTCCCGCGTCGCACTGCACCCCGCAACGACGGATTCGGAATCGACAGGCACCACCGGCGTCGGCTTCAGTGAGTACCGGCTGGTCGGCACTTATCGGGAGCCGCGTGCGCTTGGGCTGAACGCGGACCTGGCGCTGACGGCTGCTGTCGAACAGGGAAACCGGTCGACGTTCGACTTCGCCCGCAAAGGGGTCACCGCCGAGCTCGCCCGGCGGCTTGCGCCCGGTCTGAGGGTGAGCGGCCGGTATTCGTTCAGCACGACGCGGACGTTCAACGAGCAACTCTCGGAGGCCGATCAGGCGAGGATCGACCGCATCTTCCCCCAGGTCCGTCTCTCCTCGTTCGCGGGGGCGATCTCACGCGATACGCGCGACGACGTGCTGGATCCGTCGAAGGGGGCCTTCGTGTCTGGCGAGGGGAGTATTGCGGCACGGGCGCTCGGCGGCCAGGTGGGATTCGTGAAGTCGTATGTCCAGGGTTTCTGGTTCCGTCGCCTTCCCGTCCGGGAGCGCGTGATCTTCGCAGGCCGCCTCGCGATGGGAGTCGCCGATGGATTTCCGCGCGAGGTGCCACCCTCGACACCGGGCGGCGAGCCGGAAACGGTCGCCGATCTCCCGGCCAGCGAGCGGTTCTTTGCGGGAGGCGACACCACGATTCGTGGATTTGCTCTCGACACGGTGGGTGCGCCCAACACGATCAGCCCGGCAGGGTTCCCGAAGGGGGGGAACGCCCTGGTCCTCGTGAATGCGGAACTGCGCTTTCCGGTCTGGCGCGACCTGGGCGCCGCGGTGTTCACGGACGGCGGCAACGTCTTCAACCGGCTGTCCGACGTGAACCTCGGTGAGCTGCGCGGGAGCGCCGGATTCGGCGTGCGCTATCGATCGCCCATCGGTCCCATCCGCTTCGACGTCGGCTTCAAGCTCGAACGCAGGGTCGTAGCCGGGAGGCTCGAGCCCGCGCAGGCATTCCACTTCAGCATCGGACAGGCATTTTGAGACGCAAGCCCGTGGTCAGCGGCGTGCCGGATCGGATCGTGCGTCGCACCGTGGTGTCGCTGATTGTTTTGATCGCGACCGTGTCGGCGGGTCAGCGTGCCGCGGCGGTGATCATCGATCGCCTGCTGGCCGTCGCCGACGGAACGCCTATCACCCAATCTGACGTCTCCGGTGCTATCCGCCTCGGGCTCGTCTCTGTCCCTGCAGCGCCGGATCCGGTTCCGCCAGTGCTCGAGCGCCTGATCGAGCGGCGGCTGATGCTCCTGGAGGTGGATCGATATGCGCCCCCCGATCCCGCCGACGACGATGTGGATCGCGCGCTCGAGGCCGTCCGGGCGCGTGTCGGACCGGCGGCGCTGGACGTCATTCTGGCCCAGACCGGCAGCGGCCTCGAGCAGCTGCGCCGGTTCCTCCGAGACGATCTGCGCATCCAGTCCTACCTGCAGCAACGGTTCGGGGCCATCCAACCGTTGGAGTCCGACATCGCGCAGTACTACCGCGATCATGCCGCGGAGTTCGGCGGGCGAAGTCTGCAGCAGGTCCACGACGAGGTGGCGGCCGCGCTGACGAAGGAGCGCCGTGACACCGTGATCCGGGACTGGGTCACGGGCCTCCGTCGCCGCGCGAACATCACTGTGCTGCCGCTGTAGCCGCCTGTCCACAGCCGCGATCAGACGCCACGCGAGATTCGAATAGCGTCCCTCGCGCCGGGCCATCGCCCGGGCGGTCACTGCGAATGCCCGGCCTCCAGAGCCTCCTCATGAGGGCGACGCGCCATCAGCCTCGCATTGGGCCAACGCCTGAGACCGACGAGTCCGATGGCCAGCGCCGCCAGCGCCAGCAGCGAAAGACCGCGATAGCGCGGGTAGTGGAGCTGGACCGTGTAGCTGCCACTTCGAGGGACGCGAAAACCCAGCTGACCACCGACTGCATAGAGAGGGATCGCGCGATCGCCGTCGGTGGCTTGCCAGGCCGGATAGTAGTTGGCACGGATGACCAGGGACTCGCCTTCCTTGACGTTCCGCAGGTCCACTTGCGCGCCAAGAAAGTCCAGGTGGTGCAGTGTCGCGGCGCCGGACATGGTCACAATCGACCGCACGTCGGTGGCGGGCCGTTCGAACTGCGACCAGCGGCCCTCGCGCCAACGCTCGACGAACCTGCCGCTCTGCGCCAGGTAGTCTCGTGAGGCATCGGTCCAGACGAATAGATTCTTCACGCCCCATCGGTCCATTTCGGCGGCGAACGTGTCCATCGGAGTGTCCGCGATCGGATGGCCGGCGAAGGTTCCGGCGCCGACCACCTGACCGCGGAAGATGTTCCACACCCATCCGTCTATCATCTGGCTGTAGAAGCGCTGGCCCGCCAGGCCGGGCAGCAGCCCCTCGAAATGCACGTCGAAGGGGGTCGTCTGGCTCCGGCGCGTCGGGTGGCTGTCCATGTCGCGATGCGGACTGACCTCGACGAGGATCATGTTGCCGTCGCTTGCGGCGATCCGGTCGATGAGCGCGGGATTGAATGCGCGCAGCTCGCGAACGTGCGGAATGGGTGCGAACGCCGTTTGCACATACAGAGCGAGCAGCGCCAGGAGCGAGCCCGCGAGCGGCCGGGTTCCCCCGCAGCGCAGCACGAATCCGGCGAGTGCGGGCCCCGTGAGCAGCGGGAACATGTGCTGGATCCGGTCGAACAGGGCCCCGGCTTCCGGGGTGTTCACGCGGAGAAGCACCTGTGTCACCAGTGCCATCCAGGCGTAGAAGCCGGCCCGCGAGCGTCCCGGCAGCACCGCCGATACAAAGAGCACGGGCAGCCACACGTTCGCGATGCTGCGGTAGTCGTTGAACCAGCGGTGCGGTAACGCGAGAATCTCGACGTTGTAGTAGACGGAGCGCGCGAACCCGGCCCAGTCGACGGGCCCCCCCGGCCTGTACACAGTGTTGTTGAAGCTGACGTAGCCCGGGTAGCGAAGCGACTCCCAGTGCATCGGCAGCGCGGCCACGACTGAGAGGCTGCCGGCGGCGGCCAGGCGAAGAACGGCGGCCCGATCGCGGAAATACACCGCCTCGATGGTGAGATAGATGACAGCGTAGACGAAGAATGCCGCGTGTGTGTAGAGGGCGAGCGTGAGCCCCAGCAGAAGGACAGGGCCGCCCCACGCTGAACCCAGCCGCGCGGCACGGCTGCCTGTGAGTGCAAGACCGGCGCAGCAAACGCCCACGAGGGAGTTCGTGTCGCCGCTCGAGCCCATCGGACCCGAGTAGCCTGCGGCGAAGAAGCAGGCGAGCCCGGTGCCCAGCACGCACGTTTCGCGATTCTCGTGGCGCAGATCCATCCACACGAAGGCGGGTACGGCCAGGAACATCATCGCGTGGAGCACGTGATACCCGAGCCGATCGCCGAGCAGCGTCATCGGGATGAAGGCGACCGTGCCGAAGTTCTGCGCAATGTCGGTGGAGGTGGGATAGCCACCGAGGAAAGACCAGTTCCAGCCCACGACCACGCCCCGCTGGAGGAGAGCCACGCCGTTCGATGCCTGCTGGAAGAGCTCGGTCCAGTCGTCCTTGAACGGGATCTGCAGCCAGAGAGAAGGCGGCAGGCGGCAGAGTAGCGTGGTCACGAGGACCCCGACCCCGATCAACAGCGTACCAAAGATAATCGGCGCGCCGGCTCGAACCGGCTGCCCGACGCGGTGCCGGCTGATGAGCGCGAGAAGAGTCGCGACGCCAAGAGCCGCGACGTACCCTGGCTCGCGCCAGCCATGCAGGGAACCGGGTTGCGCAGACCATCGTTCCGTCGTGAGGTAGTTCACCCAGGCCAACAGCAGCGCCAGGAGCAGAGCTGTCAGCGGAAGCGATGAGGGCAGGATCCGGACGCGTCGTTTCACAAGTGAACCGTGCACGGGCGTCAGCTGGTCACACGTCATCGAATGGGTCACGGCTACTGATGGGTGACGATCTCAAACTCGACACCGAAGCGCCGGAGGTCACCGCTGCTCGGATCCAGAACAGCAGGGACAAACCAGCCATCGACGGCTACGTCCAGGCGGTGCTGACGTCGAAGATCAATGGGTCCGGGTTTCCTGAATCTCACTGTCGCGTATCGTTTCTCAGCCGAATCGAGAATGACAGTGACGCTGCCATCCGTTGTTTCAAGAAGGACACGGACGGGATGACCTGGCGTGGCATCCGCCCGGCGCACACCGATCGAGACGGCCGTGGTGGCCTGCCCGAGCAGGAGCACGGCTCTGTCGCTCGTCCATCTCGAACCCGCGTGTGCTCCAGCCGGCCCCTCGTCGTACACTCCCCACGCGACTTGAGGAAGATCGGTCGGCGAACCCACGGTGCCGGACGAGACACAGGCTCTTTCCTTCGCGTCGATCCATGATCGCAGCTCGCTCGGAAGAATCCACCAACCTCGCGCCTCTTTGTCCAGTGCGAGGACGTTCGTGGCGCAGGGCAGGAAACTCGCTGCCTGGCGTCGAGCGAGTAGCGGAGAAGCCACACACGCGCTCACTATCAGCGCTCCGACGCATGCCAGACGGATTCGCCCTCTGGCTACCTGACTCAGCGCCTGCACCGATCCAGCGAGCAAAATCACAGAACCGAGTGCCAGGAGATGGTACTGCTCTCGCTTCGATACCAGGACGAATGGGGTATTGAAGCAGAGAAGGATCAGCGCCCCGGCGGCAATCAGGAACAGCGCCGGTCGATCCAGGCGCCAGAGCGCGACGCCCGATCCGGCAATCAGAACACTCACGACACTTCCACTCGCGATCGCCTGCCAGGTCCACAACGGATACGGCCGAGGCAATGTCAGGCCAGGGAGATTCAGGCCCAGAACGACAAGAAGACCGAGACCGAGGGCGAGCACCACCACCCGGTCGCGCCGCCAGCGAGCGAACAGGAGCGCAGTCACGATGGTCACCATTCCCAAGGCGCTCGCCAGCGCTCGCCACGGAGTCCTGGTTGGCCAGAGGAAGAGGCTCGCGGTCAGACCCCTGGTAAAGTTCGTCAGCGCGGCATCGAGATCTGGGAGGGCGTAGCCGCCCAATCCGCCGAGCCGCTGCTGGCGAAAGAAGACCAGGACGATGTCAATGAATATGAATCCGATCAGGATAGCCATCTCGCGTCCTGGCATTTGAACGTTGAGCAGCCACGAACGGGCCAGGCTGAGGGCAGCGATCGCAGGCAGCAGCATCACACCGTCCTCCTTGATGAGGAACGCCATGACTGCCAATGTCACAACGGCAACCAGCGACCCGCGCGGATACTTGCGTGTCCACTGCCAGGCCAGAAGGGCGAGCAGGACGACGAGTGACTCGGCGAGGTGCATTTGATTCGTGAGCCAGCTGACCTGCGCGTGCGGGAGGCTCGGATGAACCGCGTACAGCCAGACGGCTGTGTACGCAATCGGCGTGCGTCCCCGCTCATTTCTGACGAACCATCCGACCATGACCGCGCACGTCACATGGCCGACGATGCTCACCCAGTGCATGGCCGTGGCGTTCAGGCCAAAGAGCCAGAATCTGCCAGCAAAGAGGTACGCGCTCAGAGGACGGAAGAAGACAGACTCAATTCCTGTCGGATCCCAGGAGCCGTACCAGACCCGATGAAGGTCCTGATCGGACCAGGGTCGAACCATGTGGTAATCGTCGTAGTAGAGACCGACATCAATCTGGCCGGCGTAGACGAGCGCAGCACCGAGGGCGGCGAGAGCCGTCGCCCCGGCACTGAAGATCAGTGCTGCCCGCGTCCTGGAACCCATCAGCGAGCTTCAATCACCGGTGAGCCCCACGCGCCCGCTGGCGTTCCGGCACCAACGGCCGATTCGGGCCCTTCGCGCGTGTTCAGGATCAAATCGACCGTCATCGACTCGAACTCGGTGAGATCCACGACCCAGTCCACCCACTCGCCAGGCGCGTTGACGAAGTCAGTCTTCCGGACCCGATACGCGTGACCATCGGAAATGCCGATCGAAAATACGAGGCCCGCGTTCTGGGGCCCACCCTGTTCGGGGTCGACAAGCGCAACCGCGACTCGGAATCGGCCTCCCGTTGGAACGGTGATGTGGTAGGTCAACCGGGTTGAACCTCGCACAACGATGGACGATTCGCTTCTGGATTTCAGGGTCAGGACCTGGACCTTGAAATGTTCGTCGCCTGGACGCTTCAGGGCGGACGGGAACTCGGCAACGAGATTCGACACAACGCGACCCGGCCGCCGCCCGAATGTGAGCGCCAGGAACACCGCCGCCGCCGCGAGAGCTGTTGCCACAAGGAACTTGGTTCGCATCTGCGTCCGAAACACGTTGCCCTGTGGAGCCTTCGCTCCGGCCGAAAGGACACTGAGGGCGGTACGGCCTGGGTCAGGGTGTCACTTTGTAGATCCGGAACTCAGGTCCTGGAGTCTGCGTTCCGTCGGCCGACGGGGAGAAACGGACGACTTCGCGGCTCTGTTCGAAGATCCGCATGTAGTCGCCATACTCCGCGGGGTGCAGTTGGGGGCTGGTGAGATAAGCCCCATATGCCTGCGAAGACGCCACCAGATACTGCACGCCGCGCTTCCGATAGTCCTCATATGTGCGGAAGCGGAGCTGCGCGATGTTCTCGGACTTGAAGGCCGGCGGCAGGAGCATCTTTCTCGTCTCGACCACGACGAACGCCCCCGGTGGGATGTTCTTCTGCAGCCATTCGTAGGCCATCTGCGTCGTGTCTCGACGGCCGAGGAGCCGATCGAGCTTGATCGACATGCAGGCGGGCTGTGCCAGCGCGGCGGCCGTCAGCGCCGCGATCAGTGCCGCTCGTGGCGCGCGCGGAATCTCGTACCGGCGCAGCAGGCTGACGCCGGACACCACCGCGGTTGCGGCCAGCAGGCACAGCATCGGCACAATCGGGAGCAGATAGCGCGCGAAGACGATCTGTTGTCCCGAGACCAGGTAAGACTGCGCCAGCGGCATCACCAGCAGAACCGCCCATCGCACACGGCCGGGGCCCTTCACGATTCGCACGATCGCGAGAATGAATCCGGCAATGGCGAGCACGAGGGCCGGATACCCGAACTGGATTGCGAGATGCTTGGCGTAGGTAATCAACGGCGCTTCAGCGTGCGGCACCCTGACCTTGTAATGATCGGCGAGCTGCGCGAAACCGTTGAGGAAGTTCGGCAGATCGAGGACGCTGTACGGCGCCCCGAGAAGGAACGCGGCGATGCTGGCCGCAACCGTCGCCAGCGCGCACGACAGCCGCGAGTCTTTGGCTCGCGGTGTCATCACGCAGGCGAGCAGCGGCATCAGCAGCGCGATCCCGCCGTTGTATTTGGTGGCGGCCGCAAACCCGGCGGCGGCCCCCGCCCACGCGAACGCCACCCTCGTGCCGCGCTCGTGCGCCGAGAGCGACAGCAGCAGCGCCAGCATGACGAAGAAGGTCGTTGGTGTATCCGTCAGGATGTAGTGCGACGACTGCACGTGGAGGGGCATCACGGCCAGCAGTCCGGCGGCAAGGAGAGCATGCCTGGCGCCCCACCGCATGCCCGCCTGGAACACGAGCAGGACGGTTGCCGTGCCGAACAGTGCCGTGACGGCGCGACCCCACACATAGAACGTCGTGGGGTCGATGGAGCCGACGGAGCTCCACGCACCGTTCATCGCGCCAATCAGGAACCGCACGACGTACGTGACCAGCTGCACGTACATGTAGAGCGTCGGATAGTCGTAGAAGGGATGCGGACTGAGCGAGCCGCTCCGCATCATGTTCAGCGCCCGTTCGGCGATCTCCGGCTCGTCCACGGAAGGGGAATACGGCAGCCCATGACCGAGCGCCCAGAAGCGGAGGACCAGTGCCGCGCCGAGGACCAGTGCGAGGTTGGCCCGCGACGGCCGCATATCGCTCGCTTCACGCCACTCGCGCTCTATCAAATTGCATGTCCCCTGAGGTGAATTGGTTAGCTTACTACAGCGTCAGCGCAGCAGATCTTCGTAGAGGCGCAGCGTCGCGGCGCCCGCCGCTGCCCATGAGAACTCACGTTCCACGGTCGCCCGGCCGGCCCGGCCCATGGCTGACAGCCGCTCGGGCTGGCCGAGCGCTCCGCTGATTGCCGCCGCCAGGGCAGAGGCGTCCCCGGGGGGCACGAGCCACCCGCTGACTCCCTGCCGCACTTTGTCGGGCAGGCCTCCCGCCGTGGTGGCGACGACGGGCCGACGATGCGCCATGGCCTCGAGCGTGACGAGGGAGCTTCCTTCATAGAGCGTTGGATGGACGAAGAGGTCGGCAGCCTCATACCACGCGTGCAGCTCACCGTCAGGCAGGCGCCCGGTCAGCAGGGCATGATCGCGGACTCCCGCATCCGCGATGGCGATCTCCAGCCTGCGGCGGAATGGCCCGTCACCCACGAGCACCCAGCGCCAGCGACCCTCGGTGATACGAGGGGCATGATCGCGCAGCGCGGCGAGCGCGGCTACCAGAACATGAAACCCCTTGTTCTCTTCGATCCGCCCCACGCTGACCAGCATCACATCGTCCTCTGCAATGCCCGCCTGCCGGCGAACCCGTGCCCCGTCCGCGGGAGTCGCAAGCGCGTCAACGACCTCGAGGTCAAGAGCGTTCGGAATGACGCGCACGCGCTCGGTGGGCACGTGCAGGTGCGACATCACCACCGGCTCGAGCGCTTTGTCGGTGGCGATCACCGCGTCAGCCGCGCGGGCGCACGCGAGCACACTCCACCGCAGCGGCAGGTACGCGGCGCGCTTGAGTCTCGCGCGCGTTGGATCCGTGGCGCCGAACTCCTCGAGGCCCTGCGGATTGAGGACGAGCGGCGCCGAGGCCAGGCGCCGCTTGAGCGCATAGCCCAGGACGCTCGCGCCGAAGCCATGGACGATGTCGATTTCGCCGCGGCGGACGAGCTCCCACGCCGCACGCCCGGCGCGCAGGCCGAACAGCGGGTAGGCCGTGCTTCGATCGATCACCGTGGTGCCCCGGCGTTGAGCGAAGGGAAATGTCCGGTAGGGCACGAACTGATGAACCGCCGAAGCGCGGCTTGTCGTGAGCGTCTCCCCGGTCTCCACGTCCTTCTCGTCCCCGCGCGGCGGCGGCGCCGGCGGGCGGGTGATGACCGTGACCACGACACCGCTCGTCTCGAGGAACTTTACGAGGTCGTGGACGCTGCGCTCGAGCCCACCCAGTCCGTGCAGCGGATACACGGCGCGCGAGACGATCGCCACGCGGAGAGGATGCGTCAATTGCCCCTGCTTCTGAGCTCGAGATACAGCGTCTCGATCCGGGAGACGACCGACGGCGCGTCGAACCGTTCCTCGGCGTGGACGCGTGCGGCCGCGGAGAGCCGTGCGCGGAGGTCCGCATCTGCGCGCAGGCGGCGGACGTCCTCAGCCAGTCCGTCCGGCGTCGTCGAGAGCAGGCCGGTCTGCTCGTCAACGATGATGTCGGGTGTCCCGCCAGTGTTCATCGCGGCGATCGGGACACCGAGCGCGCTGGCTTCGATCAGCACGCGGCTCAGCGACTCGGGGCCGCGCGACGGAAAAATCAGAAGTGACGCGTGCGCCATCCAGGCAGCGGCGGCCGCCTGGTCGATCCAGCCGATCAGGCGGACGTCCCGTCCCGAGCGCGCAGCGTCGGCGGCAATCGCCTCCTGGTCCGGCCCTGTGCCGGCGATGACGAGCGGCCAGTCGAGGCCGGCCTTCACGATCGTCGGCACGAGGTGCCGTGTGCCCTTGTTCGGCGCGAGCTTGCCTATATAGAGTGCGTACGGCCCCTGAAGGGGAGCAGATGCGCTCCCCGCCGTCCTCAGAGCCGATATGTTCACCGGGTTGGGAATGATCTCGAGCCGGGTCGCGCGAACCTCGGGCGCTCGTGCACGAAGGTCAGCCGCGATAGTCGTGCTGACGGCCACGATCGCGCCGGCACCCGCGAGGCCGTGGCGCTTGCGTGCGAGGTTGGCGCGCATGTAGGGAATCATCGGCAGCGCGGCCGGCCAGAGCGCGCCGGCCCGCGGCCGGATGCACTGCGTCATCATCGACGACGAACAACCCGGGCAGAGCTTCGATTCGTCCGTCGTGTGGATGAGATCCGACCAGTAACAGACGGGCCAGTAGTCGCGGACGGTGCAGACGACGGGTACGGAGGTGTGATGTGCTGCGGCGATCGACGGAATGCACGTGAGGACGTGCTGGCCGTGGACCAGATCGACGCGCTCGCTGGTGATGATACCCGCCAGAAAATCCGCCAGCACGGGGTACAGCCGCTCGTTCTTGAAGTAGTTCCGCACATATGGCACGCGCGGCGCTGGTGACCCGTGCTCCAGCACGCGGAATCCGTCGTAGGTGCGCTCACGCACGCCGGTGGACGTGCCCGGCCTCGGCTGCACCACGGTGAGACGATGCCCCCTCGCGCGAAGACCTCGCGCGAGCTCATACGAGCTCCAGCCGCTTCCGCCGCAGATCGGCGGGAAGGCGTCGGTGGGGATGAGGATGTGCATGCAGACGTCAGCGCACAGCGCGCAGCGTGTGTGAACCGTGCGCGGCCTGGACGATCGCCCGGTCCAGGGCCTGACAGTGCACGGTCCAACTGTACTCGCGAACGGCGCGCACCCGCGCGGCGCCGCCGAGCTGCTGACGAAGACTGGTATCCGTCAGCGTTTCGAGCGCACTGGCGAGCGCCCCCGGCTCGGACGGGGCATAGAGCAGCCCCTCGCGCTGGTGAGCCACGAGCGCGGGTATCCTGTCCGCCGCTGGAGCGACCACCGGCAGCCCGGCCGACATGTATTCGAAGATCTTGAGCGGCGACCAGTAGAAGCCGAGCGCCAGCGGACGATGGCGGCCGATGTCGAACGGCGCGACCCCGATGTCGCACGCCGCCAGGCAGACCGGCATGTGCTCGTGCGGCAGGGCGCCGGTGAACACCACGCCGTCCAGGCCGCGCGCCGCGTCGCGCACACGCGGCAGCTCGGGTCCGTCGCCGATGAACACCGCCCCGACATCGCGGCGGCCGCGTTCGCGCAGCTGACGGAGCGCGGTGACGAGATGCACCGCACCATGCCAGCTCCGGAAGGCTCCCGCGAACACCGCAACCGTCTCGGCGGGGCGCTCGAAGGGGGCGGCGCCCTTCACGTCGGGGCGAAAGCGTTCCGTGTCGGCGCCCCATTCGAGCTCGACGATCTTCGAGGCCGGTGTGCGGGCGGGGAGAATCGATGCGCTCGGCGTCACGATGACGTCGGCTTGCGTGCAGATGCGCTCTCGACGGCGACGCATCGGCTCGATGAGGAGCGCGCGATCCAGGAGATGCTTCGCCGACCCCGGATAATCGATCACCGGCGCGTTCACTTCGAGCACCGCCGTCGCGCCCACGCCCCTCGCTGCACCGATCCCCTCGCCGCCGAAGTTGTAGTAGCGCTCCATGATGACGTCGGGCTGGAGCCTGAGCACCAGCCGTTTGACCGCACCTGCGCTCGCCCACCGCAATTCCTTGCGGCCGAAAGGCGGCGGCATCGCCAGCCACCTGATGGGTCCCTGCGGAAACGGTCCGCCTGGCGTGACCATCGCGTGCACCTCGTGCCCGAGCGCCGCGAGCCCTTCCGCCACTGCCGTCACGTGCACGGATCCGCCCTTCGTCCCGGGGACGGTCTGATCGGCGGCGCAGTAGAGGATCCTCATTTGGGGAGACTACAGAGCACGGAGACTACGGAGCGCACGGAAAGATCCACCACGGGGACGACGGAGGCCGGACGGAGGAAGAAACCGGACAGAGAAAGACGATGTGGTCGGGCGCCGACCACGCACGCTCCGTGCGTCTCCGCGTCTCCGTGACGTCGTGGTTTCCGAGAGTGCAGTATCCATCACAACTTGCGTCACTCTTTCACGAGCAGCGCGAAGAACGGTCCCGATCGAATCCGGCCGAAGAGTAGCAGGTCCAGCTTCATGGCGAACGACAGCAGCCGCAGCGCGGCGTAGGTGGCGGGGCTCGTGGCGATGCGCTCCTTGGCCGCGGTCCGCGCCTCCCGGATCCCCTTCGCATCGGCATCCGCTGCGGATACGGATCCCTTCAGACGCGCTGTCGCGCGGCGTGCCATGGCACGCTCGGCCATCCGCATCAGGATGTTCTCGACGAATCCGCCGACCAGCGGCGTGTAGTAGCGAATGCGGCCGATGCGGAATCCAGCCTCGTGCGCGACCTGCTCGAGCTCCGGAATGTTCCGGAGCGGGTTCAGGTGATCGGACTTCCGGAGGTGTTCCTGGCGAAGGTCGATCAGCCCCGCACGTTCCAGCTGCCGCGCAAGGGCGTTGATCCATCGAAGCCCGATCGCGATGGGCGCGTTCTTGCGCACGTGCGTGTAGATGAACAGCGCTCCACCGGGTGCGAGCACGCGTGACGCCTCGGCCAGCATCCCCCGCAGCGCCTCCGGCGAGAGGTGCTCGAGCACGTCCAGCGAGAATGCCTTCGTGAACGTGCCGGCGCCGAACGGCAGCTTCCGCAGATCGCCAATCAGGAGATCGACATCGCGCCGCGCGTCCCCGGAGAAGAACGGGCTGATGTCGACGCCAACCAGCGAAGCTCCCCAATCCCGGTTCCACAGCAGCGTGCGGCCGCTGCCGCAACCCAGATCGACGACGAGATCGTGCGGCTCCGGCGCGAGGAACAACCGCAGCATGTCGTTGCGGATCTTCGAGCCGAGGAGAGGAGGCGACACGCGTTCGTGGCGCGCATCCACGTGCAGCGACTCGTCGAGGTACTTCGTCTGCTCGGCGTACTCGACGCGCGGGCGGAGGTCCAGGAAGTCCGGCGAGACGCTGTCGTACGTGCGGCCGCAGCCGCGGCACACGAGCGCACCGGCAGGACCGGCGAGCACCCCGTGGCAGTCCGGGCATCGTACGAGTGAGAGCAGGGAATCGGAGATCATCGGGGGGTCGCGATCACCTGTGTGAACAACGCCTCGAGCCGCTCCGCGCGGCGGGCCCAGGAATAATCGGGTGCCGCCTCGGCCGCCCGGCGCCCCAGCCGCTCGACGAGCGCGGGCTCCGCGACGAGGCGGCGGATGGCGTCTGCGAGCGCAGCGGCATCTCCCGGCGCCACCAGCAGCGCATCCACGTCGTCGTGCAGGACCTCGCGGACCGACGGCAGATCTGACGCGACGATCGCCCGCCCGGCCGCCATGTACTCGAACAGCTTCAACGGCGACGTGAAGCGGTTCGAGATGGCGGAGGCCGGATTCGGCAGCGCAAGGATCGTGGCGCTGCGAAGGAGATCCGCGACCCTGGCAGGTGCGACGAGGCCGGTGAACGTCACCCGCGCAGCGATCCCGAGCCGCTCCGCCAGCGTCCTCAGCCGGCCAAGATCCGGTTCGGCCTCGTGCCCGCCGACAATCAATCCGCGAACAGCCGGCACGAGCGCAAGCGCTTCGAGCAGGACGTCGACACCCTTCCAGGCATACAGATGGCCCGCGTAGGCGACGATTGGAATGCCGCTCCCTGCTTCCTGCTTCCCGCTTCCTGCTTCCCCGAATCCCGAGTCCCGAGTCGCCATTCCCGAGTCTTCCGCCTGAAGGCGGAAGCTACGGTCCCGAATCCCGCGTCCCGTTTCCCCGAGTCCCGAATCCCGAGCCCCGAGTCCCGAGTCCCCGAGTCCAGAATCCCGAGTCCCGAATCCCAAGTCCCGAGCCCCGAGTCTGACGCCATCCGGTACCACCGCGACTCGCTGGCGTTCGCCGTACCGGCCAACGAGATCTGCCGCAAGGGCTGCCGTGATCGTGACATATCCCTCGGCGCGCTGCCAGACGTGCGCCTCTCGACGCTCGAGGCGGCGCAGCTTGCCTAGCGGAGGCACCGCGGCGGTGGCAATCAGCTCGGGCAGCGCGGCCGCCACGTCAGGCGCATACCCGTGCGACTCGTAGACGAGAGGCGGACGCAGTCCCCGTGGCATCCGCAGCAGCAACGATGCCACACCGAGGTCCCGGGTGAACACGACGTCGGCACGCTTGCTCCCGCCAGCACGCCCGACTGCGAAGGCAAGATAGCCGAGCCGCCGGGCGGCGACGGGGCCACTGGTCGGCGCGCGTTCAATCCAGAGGCGCTTCAACGGCGGCAGCCCGTAGTACTCGAATGGGTCTCTCGCCAGCTTATCGGTGTCCGGCCGCACGATCAGCTCCACGTCGTGCCCTCGCTCGGCCAGCGCGAAACACGTCTCCATCGTCTGGATTCCGTTTGCGCGTTCGAGGGGAAAACGGATGTCCGCGAAGTAGAGGATGCGGAGCATGCGAGGCGTCAACGCTGTTCCTGCCGGGGGGCCGCTGGTGGTTTGTAGAACGACGATCGATGCACCAGGTAGCGGTAGATGAGATGCGGTGCCATTCGCGGCAGCGTGACGAAGGCATCGTATGCGTTCCGCCCCGGCTCCAGGCGCTGACGATCCATCAACCCGGTGCCGAACTCCGCCATCAGCGCGACGTTCCACCAGACACAGAAAGCTATCGTGATGTTCAGCAGCGTGCGGGACGTTCGCGCCGGCACGGCCTCGCGCAGTGCCGCGAGCCCCACCACGAGGAGCATCGTGATCGAGACGAAGCGGCGCTGCCCGAACGCTCCAGCCACGGTCCACGACTCGACCGCGCCGCTCACATAAACCTGGAGCGCCACCATCAGCAGCAGGCACGCGCCCACGCGGCGACGGGCCGCATCGCCACGCGTTGAGAGGACGACGAGCCCCGCGAGGGACAGGACGGCAAGGGGTGTCCAGAAAAACAATCCGTGTTCAGGTGACGCGAGCACCTGGAGCGCATGCGGCGAGATCCAGTTCATCTTGCGCGTGACGAGCTCGGACGGCCGTGGTCCGCCGTTCAGGGCCTCATACGCGAGGAGCTGCGGCAGATACCCGATCGCAAACGCGACGCATCCCGCCACGGCCGGTGCGATGGACGTGCCGGGCCTGCCCTCCGGGCCCCGGCTCCGTGCCCGGGCCCACTGCGTCAGGGCGTAATCGATCGCCGGCGCGACAGTGAACAGCAGATCCTGCTCTCTCACCATCGCCACGAGCGCCCCCGACAGCCCGAGCGCGACGACTCCGCGGACAGTCCACGTCCGTCTCACGTGCAGCCAGACCGTGACGAAGAGAGCAACCGCAAACGCCGAGCACGCATGTGAGAACGGCGGCGCAATGTACATGTAGAAGAGAATCGGTGTGCCGGCCCACACCGCGAATCCCGACGTCAGCGCGCTCGCACCCAGGATGCGCCGGGCGGCCGCGATTCCAAGCACGATAGTGGCGAATCCGTAAAAGGTGGATCCGTAAGCGACGGCCATGACGTACGGGCGGGAATAGCCGTCCACCGCAACGTCATACCCGGCCGCCCGCGCGCCCCGCGCGACGACGTCGGCCGCGGCGTAGAACGGACTCCAGAGGACCGCGCACCCGATCGTGCCGTAGTTGATCCGTCGCCCCGCCGGCGTCTGCAGCTCGAGGAACGTGTAGTGGAAACCGGCGGACTGCGCGATCCCGTGATCGTAGAAATACCGGTACTCGTTTTCGAACGACACGTCGTGATCGAACCACAGCGATCGGAGATACGAGAAGTACTGCACTTCGTCGGACGAGTACAGCCGCGCCGTCACCGCGGGCAGCGAGCACAGGAACAGGAGCGCGAGCAGCGTCAGCTCGCGCGACGACAGCATCAGGAAGCCGGTGAATCGGCGGGTCAAGCGGCTGGCTACCTCACGGCGAACGCGAGGTACTTCAGGAGCTGCGCGAGGTTGAAGCCCGCGTGGCTGACGATGGACGCGACGATGCTCCGGCGGGCGATGTAGAGCAGCCCCCATGCGGCCCCGAGCAGCCCGGTGACGATCATCGCGTCGATCCCCTGCTCCACGTGGCCGAGACCGAAAATGACGCTGTAGATGACCACGCCCCACCCGGCGCCGCCGAGGTACTGGCCGAAGCGATGGACGATGAAGCCGCGCTGGACTTCCTCACGGACGCCGCCGGCGAGCATGACGACCCCGGCAAAAATCAATGCATCGTCGCGCGTGCGGAGCATGTCTTCGAGCGGGTTCTGCGTCACGTTGTGCAGCTGCGGAGCGAATCTCAACACGACCACGAGCACCAGCACCGCAAACATGAAAATCGCGGGGAGCAGCGCGAGCCCGACCACCGCTTCGCGAAGGACCGGCCTGCCACCGACGAGGACCTCCCGCGCCGACTCATGGTGCGCCCGCAGGAAGAACACGACGAGACCGACGACCAGTGCCGCGTCGATGAGCGACAGCGTGAAGACGAACGGAGGGGACAACCGCCCATCGGCCGTCATCATGTGCATGCCGAAGCCGCGCAGCACGAGGATCAGCAGGATCTGTGAAGGGAAACCTGAGCAGATGATGACTTCCACCAGTGCGCCGAGCCGCTCGATCGCAAGCACCGGTCGCCGGACGGGGAGATACGGGAGCTCCGGAACGGGCTCGTACACAGGGGAGAACTGTACCACACGGCCCGGGATTCGGGCTTCGGGATTCGGGGCTCGCGTCGGGACTCGGGATCAGGGATTGGACTGGAGAGTCGCGATTGGGGATCCGGGCTCGTGGCTTCCGCCTTCAGGCGGAAGAACGAATCCCGAATCCCGAGTCCCGAATCCCGATCTATTTCAGGGGCACCTGAACCGTGAGCGGCGCGGTCAACTTGATGGTGACGGGCGTACCTGCCGGGATCCGCACTTCATCCCCCTTGGTGGAGAGCACCACAGCCGTGCCCGCGCCGCCGCCGATGGCCGCACCCTTGGCGGCGCCGCTGCCGCCGCCGAGGATCCCACCGATGACGGCCCCGGCCCCTGCGCCCACGCCAATCTTGGTGGCGTCCTTCTGTTTCGTCGCGCGGGACGTGCGCGAGTACGTCGCCGTACTGATCGGCTCGCGAGACTTGCCCGGAAGCTCGATGGTGTTGAAGCGGAACCCGATCGATGCCCGCCCCTTCACCTTGCCCGCCGGCTGCGCGCTGGTCACGTGTCCGGACACAGCCGTTCCGATCGGCAGCGCCTGCAGGCCGTTGATGCGCACGGCGTGGCGAAGGGTGCCGTGCACGGGATCCTCGACGCGGCTCGTGTCGGATCCCACGATCGAGTTCAGCGCCACGGTCAGCGTCGTCCCAGCCGGCAGCGTCACTTCCCGGTACTCCGGCTTGCGGTCCGTCGTGCCAGCCGTCGCTGTCGGCCGGTCGTCTGTGGCTGGCTTCGCATCGGGTCCAGGGGTCGCCGGCTTGTCGTCTGGGACGAGAGCCGAGGCCGGCGCCAGCGCCTCGGCAGCGGCCGGTGACGGCTTCGCGCTCTTGTCCACCGCCGTCGCCGGAGTCGCGGCAGGCGTCGGGTGGATCGAGGCAATCAGGGTGCGGGGGACGCTCGTCTTCACGCCGTCGCGGCTCTCGACGATGACCTTGTCCGCCTGGACGTCGACCAGACGCCCGGCTACCGTCACGCCGTCGGTTTTTTCAACCGTCACCTCGGTACCGGTCGGGATGTCGAGCGTGTTCTTGCTTGAGCAGGCGCCGAGTGCAGCGGTCAGACTCACCACCATCAGGAAATTTCTCATGTCCAAAGCTCTGCAATGGGTGTGCCCGGGACCGTCGAGCCGCGAATGACCTGTGGATGCGTTTGTGATAGGAATTGGCGGTTGCCAGCGACAATCCTGCGGGGGCCAAGTAAGGGGTGTGTAACGGTTACTCCGGGTGTTAGGCTTGAAGTGTAAGAAACACACGAAAAACACCAAACGGGGAACATAGAGAATAGATGTCTGAAGTTGCTCAACCGCAGCCGCCTGCCCCGGAACGGGTACTCATCGTCGAGGACGACTCCGCCACCCGCTCAGGCCTCGCTGAGCTGGTCCAGAACTGGGGCTTCCTGACGGACGAAGCCCAGGATGGCGAGACGGCGATGCGCAAGATCACCACCTTCCGTCCCGCCATCATTGTCAGCGACCTCGTGATGCCCCGGATGGGGGGTCTCGAGCTGCTGCGGGCCCTGCAGGATCAGCTCACCGACCTGACGTTCATCCTGCTGACTGCGCAGGGGACCGTCGACAGCGCCGTCGAAGCGATCAAGGAAGGGGCCTACGACTATCTGAGCAAGCCCGTCGACCCGCAGCGCCTGCAGATCCTTCTGCAGAAGGCGGTGGAACGGCAGTCGACGCTCAGAGAAGTGCGCCAGCTGCGCCGGCAGCTGCGCGAGCAGGGCAGCTTCGGGCGGATCATCGGGAACAGTCCGGGCATCCGGACCGTGTACCGCGTCATCGAGCAGTCGGCGCCGACATCCGCGTCGGTGCTCATCGCGGGAGAGTCCGGCACCGGCAAGGAGCTCATCGCGCAGACGATCCACGAGATCAGCCCGCGCTCGACCTTCCCGTTCGTCGCGATCAACTGCGCGGCGATCCCCGAGACGCTCCTCGAGAGCGAGATTTTCGGTCACGAGAAGGGAGCGTTCACGGGCGCGACCGATCGCCGGACCGGGGTGTTCGAGCTCGCGCATCGCGGCACGCTGTTCCTCGACGAGATCGCCGAGATGATGCCCGCCACGCAGGTCAAGCTGCTGCGCGTGCTGCAGGAGCGTACGTTCCGCCGTCTTGGTGGCCGGCAGGAGATCTCGGTGGACGTTCGCGTCATCGCGGCGACCAACGTCATCCCCCAGGAGGCCGTGAACAGCGGGAAGCTCCGGGAGGATCTGTTCTACCGCCTGAATGTCTTTGCACTGGATCTGCCGCCGCTCAGAGAGCGGCGCGAGGATATTCCGCTCCTCGTGCAGTCGTTCCTGAACGAGTTCAACCGGACCAACGGCAAGGCCGTCCGCGGAGTGGACCAGGAGGCGTTGTACCTCATGGAGCGCTACCCCTGGCCGGGCAACATCCGCGAGCTCCGGAACGTCATCGAGCGCGCGACCATCCTGGCGGACAGCGAGTTCATCGAAACCAAACATCTCCCGCCGACCCTCATCACGCGCGGTGAGGAGTCGCTGCCGACGATGACCATTTCGCCCGGCACGACCGTCGACGAAGCCGAGCGCCGGCTCATTCTGCTCACGCTGGACCATACGCGGAACAACAAGACGCGCGCCGCCGAGATTCTCGGCATCAGCCTGAAGACACTGCACAACAAGCTCAATCGCATGAAGGACGAAACAGGGGCGAGAAGCTAGTGTCCTGTCGTCTCGCGACCCGTGTGGTCAGAAGCTCGGATGGCCGTCAGTAGCTGACACTCGATGTCCATCAAAACCAAACAGGTCGCCGGGGTCACCACGCTGGTGGTCGTCGTCGTGCTGGTCCTCAGCGCGTACCACCTGGCGACGCTCGCTCGATTGAGCCTGCAGGAGACGGCCGCTCGTTGCGAGATCCTCGCGCAGGCCATCTTCCAGCGCGCGAGGCAGGTCGTCGCCGAGGGGGGCGCGGATCCCTACGGCGCGCTGCGGGCCGACGGCGTGTTGCGATCGATCCTCGAGTCGAGCGTCAACTACTCGGAGAACCTGACCTACGCGGCGATTGTCGACAAGGACGGGATCGCCGTCGCTCATCTCTTGACGCCGCTCGAGGGACAGCCCATGACGGAACAGGAGGAGCTGGCGCCGCTCGTCAGGGCCGGGACGATGGCGCAGCTGCGCGGGGTCTATTCCGACCGCACCTTCGAGATCCGGCAGCCGATCCTCGCGGGGGATCGCCAGTTCGGGTCCATCCGGATAGGCGTCTCGACGCTCCTCGTGCGCAGCGAGCTGCGGCATGCCCTCTGGGGCGCGGCCGGCACCGTGCTGGGTGCGCTCGCCGTGTCGTCGCTCGTCGCCATGCTGCTGTCGCAGTGGATGCTCCGGCCGATTCACGTGATCCAGAGCGGGCTGGTGCGTCTCGGACGCGGTGAGCTCGACGTGCGCCTCGACCTGCCGGAGCAGGAGTTTCGCGATCTTGGGAGCTCGTTCGACGCCGTCAGCCAGCAACTGTCCGCCATGGGCCGCAGTGCGGATCCCGGGTCGGCCATCGTGCGCCAGCCGTCCACGGATCTCGAGTCCGTGATGAACAATCTCGAGGACGCGGTCGCGCTGTTTTCCCCCGCGGAGACGTCATTTTCAGTAACGCCGCGATGAATGCGCTGCACACCGGCCCGATCGGGGGGCTGCCCGCCAGCCATCCCGTGCGTCAGATCGTGGAACGCACGCTGGCCGGGCGCAAGTCACAGGGCCCCGTCTCGATGGCGTTGCCGTCGAGAGACGCCACGGTCCGCATCACGGAGTCCGATGCGCTCGAAGGAGCGGACCGGCTGGTCATCAGCCACGCGATCACGGACGCGAGCGGGCGGTTTATCGGCGCGATGCTCGTGGCCCGCAATCTCGCGTACTTGAGCCAGGTGCACTCGACGCTCAACTATTCGCGTAAGCTCGCCGCTCTCGGCCGGTTGATGGCGGGTGTTGCGCACGAGGTCAAGAACCCGCTGAACGCGATGACCATTCATCTCGAGCTGCTTAAGCAGAAGCTTTCGCGCCAGCTCGTGGCCGCCGGGGACGTCCCGATGCTGCCTGAGACGTCTAAACCCTCAGGCCCTGGCGTCGACGTCGCCAAGCACGTGGATGTCATCAGCAAGGAAATCAAGCGGCTGGACGAAGTGGTCAACGGATTTCTGAAGTTCGCCAGGCCCGATGAGCTCAAGTTGCAGCCGATCCGGCTTACCGCGCTCGTTTCCGATGTGGCGACGACGGCAGCAGCCGAAGCGGAACGGAACCGGATCACGATGACCGTGGACTGCGCAGAGAACCTGCCGGCCATCAATGCCGATCCGGGGATGATGGGACAGGCGCTGCTGAATCTCGCGCTGAACGCGTGTCAGGCGATGCCGGACGGCGGGACGCTCAAGATCAGCTGTCGCGCGCTCTCGCGGCGGCGGGTGGAGATCAACGTCGAAGACACGGGCGTGGGGATTCCTCCCGAGCATCTCGGCCGGATCTTCGACCTCTACTTCACCACGAAGGAGAAAGGGAGCGGCATCGGGCTCTCCATGGTTTATCGTATCGTCCAGCTCCACGGTGGAGAAGTGGAGGTGCAATCGACCCCGGGTCGCGGCACCAGGTTCAGGTTGATTTTTCCACAGGCGTGATTTGTTTGTGACAACCGGCACATGGCCTTGCGCGGGTGCGATGATCAGCTCGGCAGGCCGCCGATGATTTTGGAAGTTTTGCAGGTTGATGCGGGGTTGAGATGAGGAAGCTTCTCTTGCTGATCGCGATCGGGTGCCTGGCAGGCAGCGCCGCGTGCGCATCTGCACAGGCGAAGTCGCCCGCGGATCGTCCGAACCTCGAGGTCCCCCAAGTGCCCCCGCGCGTGATCGAGGCGAGGGTCGTGGAGCCACCGCCGCCGGAACAGCCCGTGGAGGAGCTTCCTCCCGTCGCGCAGATGCCGCCGCTGAAGCGGGCGACCCCGCCGCCACGTGACACGGCAAAGGTGGAGCCCAAGCCTGCGGAGCCGGCCCTTGCGACGGAGCAGCCCGCCGCGTCCACGCCCGTGGCTCCGCCCGTTCCCCAGCTCAGGACCCCCGGGACTGCGGACGGCGCCGAAGCCACCCGCCAGATCCACGATGTGATCGAGCGCGCAAAGAAAGGGCTCGGGTCGATCGATCCCAACCGCCTGTCGACGGAGCGCCGGCAGCAGTTCGAGCAGGCCAGGCTCATGGTGACGCAGTCCGAGGACGCCTTGAAGGCGGCCAATTTCGAATTTGCGAGGAATCTGGCGGAGAAGGCGGACCGACTGGCCAAAGAGCTTCAAAGTCGTTGAGCGGGAGCGGCTGACGAGCTGACCGCGAGGCGAGATAATCGGCGAACGCAAAAAAAATAGGTCAGTCAGAAGAACGGGCGCCATTCCGGGCAATTTGTCAATATCTTGCGCCTGCCCTAAATTGAGGGCACAATATCTGGTAGATCCACGCTTGACAACCACGTAAACAGGGTCCATATTCGTCTGCCAGCGACCTGAGACCAGAACGAGGACTTCCCAGCCCTCGCGACCGGCAGCGCGGATCAGCGACAACATGTTATTGCGCAGGGCATTACCTGCGTCGCCGATCTCCTGCGACGTCTAATGGCCGCCATCCAATATTTGTAGTTTCGGGGTCCTGACCTAGGGGTCTGGTCTGGACTCGCGTTTCGGAGGGGAAGATGCAGAGAGGCGCAGCTCCGCAGGTGGAATCCACCAGCACGGAGATTCTGGCCCGCACACCGGCATCCGGGCCGGCGAGCGTGCCTGGACTCGAATACGAACGGTTCTTCACACGTGAGGGGCTCGATCCATTCGACGAGGTCGAATGGGACGTCCGCTCGGCCGTGATAGGCAACGAGAAGGGGAACGTAGTTTTCGAGCAGCGCGACGTCGAAATCCCCCGCTTCTGGTCCCAGCAGGCCACCAACATCGTCGTCTCCAAGTACTTCCGCGGCACCATCGGCACACCGGAGCGTGAGCGGAGCGTGAAGCAGCTCATCGGACGCGTGGTCGACACGATTACGGGCTGGGCGGTGAAGCAGAAGGTACTTCGCGAGCGAGGACGATCTGCAGGCGTTCAGCGACGACCTCAAGCATCTGCTCGTGTACCAGAAGGCGGCGTTCAACAGTCCTGTCTGGTTCAACGTCGGCTTCGAGAAGGCGCCGCAGTGCTCGGCCTGCTTCATCAACTCCGTGCAGGACACGATGGAGTCGATTCTCGGCCTGGCGAAGACCGAGGGGATGCTCTTCAAGTTCGGATCGGGCACCGGTTCGAACCTGTCGGCGATCCGTTCGTCTCACGAGCTGCTGGCGGGGGGCGGCACCGCCTCGGGACCGGTCTCGTTCATGAAGGGTTTCGACGCGTTCGCCGGCGTCATCAAGTCGGGCGGCAAGACGCGCCGCGCCGCGAAGATGGTCATCCTCAACTCGGATCATCCGGACATCGAAGAGTTCATCAACTGCAAGGTCGAGGAAGAGAAGAAGGCCTGGGCGCTCATCGACGCCGGGTACGACGGCTCGTTCACCGGTCCGGCGTATTCATCCGTCTTCTTCCAGAACTCGAACAACAGCGTGCGCGTGACCGACGAGTTCATGCGCGCGGTGATGGACGACGGGGAGTGGACGACGAAGGCGGTGCGCGACGGCGCACCGATGCAGACCTACAAGGCGCGCGACCTGATGCACCAGATCGCGGAAGCGACGCACATCTGCGGCGATCCGGGCATGCAGTTCGACACGACGGTCAACGACTGGCACACGTGCCCGAACACGGCGCGGATCAACGCGAGCAACCCGTGCTCCGAGTACATGTTCCTCGATGACACGGCGTGCAACCTGTCGTCGATCAACCTGATGAAGTTTCTGAGGGACGACGGCGAGATCGACTCGGTGTCGTTCGAAGCCGCGTGCCGGACGATGATCACGGCGCAGGAGATCCTGGTCGACAACTCGAGCTATCCGACGCCGGCGATTGCGAAGAACAGCCACGAGTATCCGTCCCCTCGGCCTCGGCTTCGCGAACCTGGGCGCGCTGCTCATGTCGCGCGGGCTCCCTACGACGGCGACTCGGGTCGCGACTATGCGGCGGCGATCACCGCGCTGATGCACGGGGCGGCGTTCGCGCAGTCGGCGAAGATCGCGCGCGATCACGGCGGTCCGTTCGCCGGATACGAGAAGAACAAGGAGCCCTTCATCCGGGTGATGCGGAAGCATCGCGCGGCGCTCAAGGACATCGATCGCACGCACCTGCCGTCGGACCTCTTCCAGGCGGCGAAGGCGGTGTGGGACGAGGTCATCGAGCTCGGCGAGCAGTACGGGTTCCGCAATGCGCAGGCGACCGTGCTGGCGCCGACCGGGACGATCGGCTTCATGATGGACTGCGACACGACGGGTGTCGAGCCGGACATCGCGCTGGTGAAGTACAAGAAGCTGGTCGGCGGCGGGTTGATGAAGATCGTCAACCAGACCGTGCCGATGGCGCTGACGAAGCTGGGCTACGGCGCCACGCAGATCAAGGAGATCATCGAGTACATCGACGAGCACGAGACGATCGAAGGGGCGCCGCACATCAAGGATCATCACCTGGCGGTGTTCGACTGCGCGTTCAAGCCGTCGCGCGGCGTGCGCTCGATTCACTACATGGGCCACGTGCGGATGATGGGGGCCGTGCAGCCGTTCCTCTCGGGCGCGATTTCGAAGACCGTCAACGTGCCGAAGGAAGCGACCGTTGACGAGATCCAGCAGGCGTACATCGACTCGTGGCGGATCGGCGCGAAGGCCGTCTCCATCTATCGTGACGGCAGCAAGCGCACGCAGCCGCTGAACACGGCGCGCGACAAGGAAAAGGCGGCCGCCGTGACCGTCGATCCCGGCCCGCGCCGCCGGAAGCTGCCGGACGAGCGGCATGCCTTCACGCACAAGTTCGACATCGCCGGCCACGAGGGCTACATCACCGTCGGGCTCTTCGAGGACGGGACGCCCGGCGAAATCTTCCTCGTCATGGCGAAGGAAGGGTCGACCATCTCGGGGTTTGCCGATGCCTTCGCCCAGGCGATCAGCTACGCGCTCCAGTACGGCGTGCCGCTGCAGGATCTGGTCGACAAGTTCAGCCACGTGCGCTTCGAGCCGTCGGGGATGACGAAGAACCCCGACGTCCGCTTCGCGAAGTCGATCGTCGACTACATCTTCCGGTGGATGGCGGCGAAGTTCCTGTCGCCGGAGGCGCAGTTCCGCGCGGGGGTCAACAACCGCGAGGAGACCCTCACCACGCCGGAGCAGCTGCCGCTCGACGTCGCGGCTGCTGCAGGCGCCTCGGCTACCGGCGCCATCACGTCGCGCGCGACCTCGTCGTTCGCGGCGATTCAGAACCAGGAAGATGCCCCGCCGTGCTCGACGTGCGGGTCGATCATGGTGCGCTCGGGTTCGTGCTACAAGTGCGCGAACTGCGGAACGACCAGCGGCTGCGCGTAACAGATCGGGATTCGGGGCTCGGGAGTCGGGCCCCGGATTCCTACCCGGTCGTAGTCGTCCGGCCCCATTCGTAGCTTCCGGCTTCAGCCGGGAGCACACATCGCGGGGCTCCCAGCCCCGCGTCGGTTCGTGGCGGAGAGGGTGTGAACCCCACCGTCTCCGCCAACGACTTCCATTGAGAACCGCGTGTGCGGCGGGCTCCGGTGTTCGGCCGCGGCGGAAGGTTGGCGCTCCGCCGACGGCTTCACACCGTCCCCGCCATGCGGTCACTTGAACTGCAGGTTCGCCGTGTGAACGGTTCCGTCCGTCAGCGTGAGGATCAACTGGCGGCAGGTGCGTGCCCAGCTCTTCTGCGTCTTCCACACGTAAGTGTATTGGTCCGTGGCTGCGTCGTAGGTCAGGCTGCTGCCGCCAGCCGCGGCCGTTTCCTCGACCACGCTGGCGCCGCCGCTGCCGTCGCAGGCCGTGGCGGTCGAGCCTGGCGAGTTGGCCGCCAGAATGTTCATCCCTTGATAGCCGCCGAGACTGAACTTGACCGGGATCGCCCGGCCGGCATTGGCTACGTTGAGCACCGGCGGGTTGTCCAGCGGCGCGAAGAAGCCGGTGAACGAGAACACCACGGAATGCTCGAACGCGCCGAGGTCGCAGGCCGCCGCGCCGTCGCCATCCCCATCGGCGGGACGGGGCTGACCGCGTTGATCGAGATTATTGACCGGGGATGCCGCACACAGGGTGTCGTTGGCCGCATCGATGGCCGGACTGCCGGGCAGCAGGGCATGCGTCAGGGTCGGCCCGCCGTTGTCGGCCAGGGGGCCGAGAGTCGGATCGCCGGTCATCGTGGCCGCAATGGAGCACGAGCGGATGGTGTGGTCGTCGTCTGCGATCAGGTTGGGCCCCGTCACGTTGAGAGTATCGCCCTCGTTCCGGCAGTCCCCTCCGACGTTATTCGCCAGAATGGTGTTCCCAAGATTCAACACGGTGGTTAGATCGGGGCTTGGGGCATTCCTCAGGCCGACTCCGGAGTTGCCGAAGAAAGTGCTGTCGAGAACCGTGATCGTACCGTCATTGTTGACACCGCTGCCAGTTGCTGTGGCCGTGTTACCGGAGAAGGTGCTGTTGCCGACAGTGGCGGTGAAAAAGTTTTGGATCGCGCCACCAAAAGCTGCAATATTTCCCCTGAACGTTGTGTTGCTGACGGTGAGAACGCCCAAGTTGGAGATCGCCCCACCGACTACGATGCTCTGGTTGCCCGAGAAGGTACAGTCCTTGACGGTCAGGGTCCCGCTATTGACGATGCCGCCGCCCTCGAAGCTCGCCGAGCCGTCGGCGATCGTCACGCGCCGAAGGTCGAGTGTTCCGCGAACGTCCAGGACCTGCATGGCACGCTGGCCGCTGATCGCAATAGTCTGCCCGCTGCCGTCCACGATAACGCTGGAACCCGCTGGAATGATCAGCACGTTGCCCAGGCCGATGGTGCCGCTGACGCTGAACGTGATCGTGTCGGCTCCCGACCCGGCCGGGCAACCACTCACGGCGCTGTCGGTGTTGGCGGCGGCGATCGCGTCGCGCAGCGTACAGGCGCCCGCCCACCCATCTGTCAGCGAGTGTGTTGACGGGAATGCCGGCCGCATAGGCGGCGGGAGCCAATCCGAGGCTGACTGCTCCGACCAGCAGCCCGGCGAACATGGACAACATTCGAGCGCGCATGTGCGTGTGCATTTTTCGTTTTCTCCTCTGAATTGCCGCTGACGCATTCGTCAGCGCGACATCTCTGGTTTACGTCGCTGGTCATGGTCGCCGCGAGCCTGTCGTGGCGTCCGATGTCGAGAGTCTGCGGCTCGGGCACGGTGGTGCGCTTCGGTGGGACTGCGTATTTCGCGTGGCGGACCCTGCCCAATTCATGTGGGTAGTTGCCGCCCGTCAGTGGGTAGAACTATGTAGCGGTCACGCCGGGGTCGCCGCGCAACAGCTCCGGCAGCGAGACGAGCCGCTCTTTCGCGAGATAGGCGCTCACGCCTGCTCGCCGCGACGCCTCCTGCAATCTCGGACTGTCCTCACCGAGGGCGACGATCCGGATGCCCGGGTGCGCCAGCCGAATCTCCCGGGCCGTGGCGAGCGCCTCGGTCCCGGCCAGATCGAGGTCGAGCAGCACCCAGTCGGGCCGAAGCGCCCGACAGAGCGCCATCGTGTCCCGTCCATCACGACACTCGGTGACGGACACCGGCAGGCCGTCGATCAGCGCGCGAATGAGGCGACACATCGCCGCCGTCTCTTCGACGATGAGCAGGGTCACGACTTCCGGCTCGGGTGTGGCATCCATGCGTTCAGGACAGCCTGCGCCGACGCGGGCGGATGCCGCTTCGGTGCAAGTACGCATTTGCGCTGGCAGGTGCTACCTATTCCAATGGGTAGGACTACGTAGCCCGACGTGCGGAGTCCGGACGGCCCTCAGAGCTCGGCCTTGTGCTCCGTGGCGAATTGCAGCAGGGCGTGCGCACCGGTCAGATCGAGCTTGCTCGCGATGATGGCGCGGTGACGGTCGCGTTGCGACGGTCGATCACGAACAGGACGACGAAGCTGCCGCAGCCGATCACGACGGGAGCGTGCCGCAGTTTTCAACCGAGAAGCGGTCACGATCATCGTGAACAGCGCGCCGAATCCGAGGAAGCGCCAGTCGCCTGCAGCGTTCGTGATCCCCAGGATCTGCATGAGCGACATGAGCTGGAAGCACGAATTGACTCGTGACACCTGTCTCTATAGTATCTGTTTATGACAGGTATCGACACGCGCGCGCTCGACCGCGAGCTGAAGAAGGGCTCCGCCTCGAGGAACGCGGGTGGATTCGGGGCACGTGGGTCGAGAAGCCCGACGAGCGGCGCCGCCGGTTCTACAAGGTGACGGCTGAAGGGCGACGCGTGCTCGCTCAGTAACGCAAGACATGGGCCGCACTCGTCGAGGCGGTGCGGCGGGTGACGGGAGGCGAACATGCCTGATCCCTCGACTCCGACAAACGACGGGGCGCTCACGGCGCAATGGGCGCGCGAGGTACGCACACGGCTGGCCTCGTTGCATCTCTCGCCCGCCCGTGAGGCGGAGATCGTCGACGAACTCACGCAGCATCTGGCCGACCGCTATCGGGAGTTGATCGCAGGAGGGGCGTCACCGGAGGCGGCGACGCGCCTGGCGCTCGCCGAGTTCACCAGTGGGAACGTCCTCGCGCAGCTGATGGCGCCGCTGCGGCAAGCGCACGTCCCGCCATCAATCACGCCGGGAGTCCGGACCGGACACGTGCTGACCGATCTCTGGCAGGACCTGCGCTACACGATGCGGATGTCCTTGAAGCAGCCGGGGTTCGCGGCGATGGCCGTGCTGACGCTGGCGCTCGGAATCGGCGCCACGACCGCGATCTTCAGCGTGATCTACGGCGTGCTGTTGAAGCCACTCCCATTCACCGAGCCGGACCGCCTGGTCGGCATGTGGCACACGGCCCACGAGTTGGGCTTCGACAAGTTCCAGCAAAGCCCCTCGACCTACTTCACCTATCGTGACGATGGCCGTGTGTTCGAGGACGTCGGCTTGTGGGTCCCGTTTCCCGATGTCTCGATCACGGGTCGGGGCGAGCCCGAACGCGTTAAAACGCTGTACGTCACCGACGGCACGCTGCCGATTCTGAAAGTGACGCCGCTGCTCGGCCGGCTGTTCACCGAGGCAGACGACGCGCCTGGCAGTCCGGATCGGACGGTGTTGACCTACGGCTATTGGCAGCGACGGTTCGGCGGCGACCGGGACATTGTCGGGCAGATGGTGACCATCGACGGCAAGCCGCACGAAGTGATCGGTGTCCTGCCCGCGTCGTTCAGGTTCCTCGACACGGATCCCTCGGTGGTGCTGCCATTCCGATTCAATCGCGCCGACCCCGCGCTGGGCAACTTCAGTTATTTCGGTATTGCTCGGCTCAAGGCTGGCGTCACGATCGCGCAGGCGAACGACGATGTGGCACGCCTGATTCCGCGCGTGTTCGAGCGGTTCCCACCGCAGGCGGGCGAGCAGCCGATACGGTTGAAGCCCCATGTCCATCCGCTGTCGGACGACGTGATTGGCGATGTCGGACGCGTGCTGTGGATCCTGTTCGGCACGGTCGGGATCGTCCTGTTGATGGCCTGCGCCAACGTGGCGAACCTCTTCCTCGTGCGGGCCGAGGGTCGCCGGCGCGAGCTCGCCGTCCGATCGGCGCTGGGTGCGAGCCGAGGCCGGGTGGCCCGCGGGCTGCTCACCGAATGCGTGACGCTCGGGCTCGCCGGCGGCCTGCTGGGCCTGGCGCTCGCCCGTGCGGGCATTGGCCTGCTGGTCTGGTTGGCGCCGTCCGGACTACCGCGCGTCGACGAGATCGGATTTCACCCGGTCGTCTTGCTGTTCACGCTCGGGACCGCGCTCGTCGCGGGATTCTTCTTCGGTCTGGTCGGCGTGCTCAAGTTCGGGGCGCCGAGTCTGACAGCGCTTCAGGAAAGCGGCCGGGCGGGGAGCGGGGGTCCGGAACGGCACCGCACGCGCAACACGCTCGTCGTGGCGCAGGTCGCGCTGGCCCTCGTGCTCCTGGTCGTGTCGGGCCTGATGATCCGCACGTTCCTCGCGTTGCGTCGGGTCGATCCCGGCTTCACGCGTCCCGAACAGCTGCAGACGTTCCGCGTGGCGATCCCCCAGACGCTCGTCAGCGATGCGCAGCAGACCGCACGAACGCACGAGCAGATTGCCGAACGCCTGCGACAGCTCCCCGGCGTGCAGTCGGTCGGACTGGCCTCGTCGATGACGATGGATGGGATCTACTTCAACGGCTCGATCCTGGTCGAAGCATTCCCTGAGACTGGCGCCCGGGCTCGCCAGTTTCGTCGCCACAAATTCATCGCACCTGGATACTTCCAGGCGATGGGCAACCGGGTGCTCGTTGGACGCAGCGTCACCTGGACGGACATTTACCAGGACGCCCTCGTTGTGGTCGTGTCCGAGTCGCTCGCCCGCGCGTACTGGGCGAATCCGGCGGACGCCCTCGGCAAGCGCATGCGCGTCAGCCCCAGGCAGCCCTGGCGGGAGATCATCGGGATCGTCGGGGACGAGCGCGATGATGGGCTGAATCAGCCCGCACCCGCGATCGCGTACTGGCCGATGGCCACGAAGCGGCTGGTGGACGGGCCGTTCGTTTCCCGCACGATGTCGTACGCCGTCCGATCGGACCGGATCCATTCGCCGGGCTTCCTGCACGAGCTCGAGCAGGCGGTCTGGTCCGTGAATCCCAGTCTCCCGCTGGCGAACGTACAGACTCTCGACGAGATACGGGCGGACTCGATGGCCCAGACGTCCTTCACGCTCACGATGCTCGTCATCGGCGCGCTCATGGCGCTGCTGCTCGGCATCGTCGGGCTCTATGGCGTCATCGCCTATATCGCCGCACAGCGCACGCGAGAGATCGGCATCCGCATGGCGCTCGGCGCGCAGATTGGGGATGTTCGCAGGATGTTTCTGCGGCACGGCCTCTGGCTGACGACCATCGGCATCGCGCTCGGCGTCGGTGCGGCGCTCGCGCTCAGCCGGGTGATGCGCGCGCTGCTGTTCGGCGTGAGCCCGACGGATCCCATGACGTATGCGGCCGTGTCAGGAGCGCTGGCAGCCGTGATGCTGCTGGCGATATATCTTCCAGCGCGCCGCGCCGCGCGCGTCGATCCCGTTGTCGCCTTGCGAGCGGATGTGTAGCTCCGCCCTCGGCCTTGCTCGCAGCGGCCGCTGTCCTGTGTGATCGCCGTACAGCAACGCAGGAGACCATTGCCGCGAACCAACCTCGAGATGGCGCGTATGGTGAACGTCCCGCACCGTCCACACGTGGTTGTGCGGCGTGCGAAGAGCGCAGCGAGAATCGCTGGTTCTGTCGACGACTTACCTTGAGCTTTCCTTCGCGCCTGTGTACCAGTCCCGGATGCGCACCTCTATTCCCGTCCCTTTCAGCGCTGACTGAAAGACCGCAAGGTCCGACCCAAAGTAGTGGTAGGGATACACAATCCTGGGATTCATCGTTCGAACGCACTCTGCAGCCTGAGCGGGCGACATCGTGTATGGAAGGTTCATGGGCACAAACGCCACATCGATGTTCCTCATCCCCATCATCTCTGGCGTGCAGCCGGTGTCGCCGGCGACAGACAGTCGTGTGCCGGCAACGGTGATGATGTACCCATTCCCACGTCCTTTGGGGTGGAAGATGAATCCGAGCTTGGGATCCGGGTCCATGTTGTACATGGGCACGGCTTCGACGACCACGTCGCCCAGGCCGCGGCGTTCGCCGTTCGCCATCGTCAGAGCGCCTTGAACGTCGAGCAACATGCCCCGAGCGAACGTCGGCACGATGAGCTGTGTAGTTGGTGTTCGGAGGGCGGCAATTGCTCGTGGATCGAGATGGTCCGTGTGGGCGTGTGTGATCAGTATCAGGGTGGGCGGCTTCAGGCCAAGAAGCCTGGCCATCTGCTCAGATCGCACTGAGACCGCAGAAACGAGCAATTCAGGTACGGGTTCGCCATCTGGAGGAGTTGGCGGGGGTGGCGCGCCAAACTTCGTCAAGTAAGCTTTAGCCAGTTCCTGAAGGTCTGCGCGAGGCACTTCCGGCTGCGCAGGGACAAATCGAGCGGGGTCGATCAAGATGACGTTCTCGCCCTGGACGATGCCAAGCGTCCCGTGTGCGATCGGTAGGATCCTGATGTCGGAACCAGCCGTGCGAACCGTGTCAGTCTCCTGGCCTGACGCGGCCGCAATCGACAGCCACAGTACAACAGCCGTCCCGGCGAGACGCGGGCTCATCGTTCACCTCTCCGTGTTGTCGACTGCGAGGGACAGCTTAGCCTTTCTGAACCGCGGTGTCGCTGCGCACTGTCTTGTGGAACGATTGGGGTCCCGTGTCGTAGTTCACGTCAGGGAGGAATGTCGATGTTCGACCTGATGCGCGACGTGCGACATGCCGCCCGCCGCCTGGCCCGCACGCCGCTGTTCACGGCTGGCGACGCTGATCACCCTGGCGCCTGGGGATCGGCGCCAACACGGCGATCTTCAGCATCATCAACGGCGCGCTCCTCAAGCCGCTGCCGTTCTCCCGAGCCGGACCGGCTCGTGGGCCTCTGGCAGACGGCACCGGGGGTCAACATCACCGACCTCAACGCGTCGATTGCCGACTACGTCACCTATCGTGAAGACTCCCGGACGCTGGAGGATGTCGCCATCTGGAACGGCAACGCCTTCACGGTGACCGGCTTTGCGGAGCCGGAGCGGGTGGACGGCATCAGCGCCACCTTCCGCCTGCTGCCGATGCTCGGCGTCCAGCCGATCCTCGGCCGGCGCCCTCGCGGAGCGCGACGACGCAGGACGGCAGCCCCGAGGTCGTGATGCTCAGTCACGGCTACTGGCAGCGGCGGTTCGGCGGCGATCCCGGCGTCGTCGGGCGCCGGATCATGGTCGATGGCACCGCCCGCGAGATCATCGGCGTGCTGCCGAAAGGCTTCTGGTTCATGGACGCGCCACACGATCTCGTGATGCCGCTCCGCTTCGAGCGCGCCAAGGTGCGTCTCGCCGGATACAACTTCCAGGCGATTGGCCGGCTTCGTCCCGGCGTCAGCATCGAGGCGGCGGACGCGGACGTCGCGCGCATGATCGGCATCGAGCTGGGCAAGTTTCCGCCGCCCGAGGGCATGAGCGTGAAGATGATGGAGGACGCGCGGCTGGGCCCGAACGTCCGTCCGCTGATTGACGATCTCGTCGGCGACGTCGGCAAGAGCCTGTGGGTGGTCATGGCGACGATCGGGATCGTGCTGCTCATCGCCTGCGCCAACGTCGCCAATCTCCTGCTCGTCCGGACCGAGGGGCGCGCGCAGGAGCTCGCCGTCCGCGCCGCGCTCGGCGCGGGACGCGGCCGCCTGGCCAGAGAGATGCTCGCGGAAAGCCTTCTGCTGGGCGCTGATGGGCGGAGTCGGCCGGCCTCGGCCTGGCGATCGCCGCCCTGAAGCTGGTCCTGAGCACGACGCCGGCCCGCCTGCCGCAGACTCGAGCTGATCGCGGTCGATGCCACCGTCCATGGCGTTCACGCTCGTCCTCTCGGTCGCCGCCGGCCTGGCCTTCGGCGCCATCCCGGTGCTGAAACGGAGTCGGGTCCGCCTGGCCGAAGCGCTGCGCGCCGGCGGCCGCAACGCGAGCGCCGGCCGTGACCGCAACGTCACGCGCAACACGCTGACCATCGTGCAGGTGGCGCTGGCGGTGGTGCTCCTCATCGGGTCCGGCCTGATGATTCGCACCTTCCAGTCGATGCGCCGCGTGCAGCCAGGTTTCAGCGATCCCGGCACGCTGCAGACGCTGCGGATCGCCATCCCCGGCGACATCGCCAAAGACGATGAGCGGGTGCTGGTGGTGCAGCAGAGCCTGGTGGATCGCCTGGCGAGCCTCCCCGGCGTCTCGTCGGTCAGCCTGATGAACGGGCTGCCGATGACCGGCTTCAGCTCGCAGGACCCGATCTTCGCCAGCGACCATCCTTACGCGGCCGACACCATCCCGCCGCTGCGCCGCTTCATCAGGGTGGCGCCGGGCGCGTTCCGCGTGCTGGGCACGCCGCTGGCCGCCGGTCGCGAGTACGACTGGACCGATATCCACCAGAAGCGACCGGTCGTGCTGATCAGCGAGAACTTCGCTCGTGAATACTGGGGCTCGGCGGCGGCGGCGATCGGCAAGCGCATTCGCTCGAATCCGAACGAGCCCTGGAGTGAGGTGATCGGCGTGGTCGGCGATATCCGCCATGATGGGGCGGACCGGCCGTCACCGTCGACGGTGTACTGGCCGCTGCGCTCCTCCCGGTCGGCGACGTTCATGATCCGCGGACCGCGCGCCGGGACAGACGGCTATGCGGCGGATATCCGCCGCGCGATATCAGCGCGTGAGCGGAGGATCGCCGGTCACGCAGATGCAGACGATGCAGCAGGTCTACGACAAGTCGATGTCGCGGACCGCCTTCACGCTGACGCTGCTCGGCATCAGCGGCGGCATGGCGCTGCTGCTGGCGGCGATCGGGATCTACGCGGTGATCGCCTACACGGTGTCGCAGCGGACGCGCGAGATCGGCATCCGCCTGGCGCTCGGCGCCCGACAGGAGAGCCTGCAGCTGATGTTCGTCCGCAGCGGGCTGCTGTGGGCGCGGCATCGGCGCCGCGGCCGGCCTGGCTGGCCGCCGCTCCGCTGTCGCACCTGATGTCGGCGCTGCTCTTCGAGGTCGCGCCGATCGATCCGCCGACGTATGCGGTCGTGGTGATCGGCTCGCTGGCCGCCGCCGCCGTGGCCAGCTACCTGCCGGCGCGCCGCGTCACCCGGATTCACCCGGTCGAGGCGCTCCGGGCCGAGTAGTCGATCGGGCACCGGCTATTTGGTTTCAGCAATGCCATCGCGCTCTGCCGACGCAGATCGGTCTCGTCTGCGAGCGGCTGGGCATGGGGCCCATGGTCGGATCGGTATGCCGTCTCGATCGGTCTTCTCGATCACCTCGACGGCACTGGTACTCCTCCGTCATCCTGGGTTTCAATAACGTCAAACAATTTATCTGGCGACATGGGTGCAAGTCGCTTTGTCTTCGCCCCGCAGGGTCTCCGCGAGGCGCCGGTCCAGATACCGCCGTTCCGCCGGATTCGTGACGAGCGTCAGCGCGCGGCGATAGGCGCGGGACGCGGCTTCGAATCGTCCCTGACGCCTCAGCAGATCCGCCTGCGACGCGGGCAGGAGGTGGTAGCCCGCGAGGTCCGGGTGCTGTTCCAGCCGCGCGATCCAATTCAGCGCGCGATCGACGTCGGTCGCAAGACCCAGCGCAACGGCGGCGTTCAGTTCGACGACTGGGGTCGGCAGCTGCTGCAGCAGGGCGCGGTAGAGCGCGGCGATCTGTGGCCAGTCCGTCGCGGCGGCGGTGTGGGCGCGCGAGTGGAGCGCCGCAATTGCCGCCTGAATCTGATAGGGCCCTGGCGCGCCGTGTGCGAGGGCCTCGTCCAGAAGCTTCACGCCTTCGTCGATCTGCCCGTGATTCCAGAGACTACGGTCCTGTTCCTCGAGCGGCACGAACTCCCCGTGCTCGGTGAGGCGGCCAGGACGACGGGCGTCAGTGAGGAGCGTCAGCGCAAGCAGGCCACGAGCTTCGGCCGAGTCCGGCAGCAGCTCCACCGCAAGGCGGGCGAGACGGATCGCTTCCGTCATCAGATCCGGACGGACGAGCGAGGGCGCGTCCGTGGACGCGTACCCCTCATTGAAAATCAGGTAGAGCACCGACAGGACGACATCGATGCGCTCAGGGAGCCTTGCCCGCGGCGGCACCTCGTACGAGATCCGCGTATCGCGAATCTTCCGCTTGGCCCGGACCAGACGTTGCGCGGTCGTCGGTTCAGGCTCCACGAACGCGCGCGCGATCTGTCGTGTCGTCAGGCCGCCGAGGGTTCGCAGCGCGAGCGTCTTCTGCGCCTCTGGCGAGAGCGCAGGATGGCAGCACACGAAGAGCAGCCGAAGCCGGTCGTCGTCGATGCCTGAAGGGTCGACGGGCGCAGGACCGTCAGCATCAGCGGCGGGCATCTCGATCCAGGTGGTGTCCGCGACTTCATCGTCGAGCGACGCACACCGTTTGCGGCGCGTGGCCCCGCGTCGAAGCGCATCGAGGAGCACGCGACGCGACACGGTGTTTATCCACGCGCCGGGCTGCGCCGGGAGCCCATCCCGGCGCCATACGACCAGCGCGCGCGCGTAGGCCTCCTGGAGCGCGTCCTCAGCCGCCTCGAAGTCGCCTCCGGTCAGGCGGATCAGCCCGGCGAGCACGCGCGGACCGTCCGTTCGGGCGACCTTATCGACGATGCGGGTGAGCAGCATGCGGAGAGGCCGGGGGCGTCACGAGCCCATGCCGAGCGGACGGATCTCAACCGTGCCCGAAGCCATCGCCGGCATCTTCTCAGCCCACTCGATTGCCTGGTCGAGCGTGTCCACTTCAATGATGTAATAACCGCCGAGCTGCTCCTTCGTCTCGGCGAATGGACCGTCGAACGTCTTCGCCTTGCCGTTGGTGAAGCGCAGGCTGGTTGCCGTCGCAACGGGCTGCAACTCGTAACCGCCCCGCATCACACCGGCCTTGACCATCGCGTCTGAGTAGGCGCCGTGCTCCTCGTAGACTTTGGCCATATCCTCCTTCGACATCGACGTCCACTCGCGCTCGTCCCCGTAGATCAGCAGAATGTATTTCACGGCTCTTTCCTCCTTGTCTGCCATGTTGACGCGGAGGCACGCGCGGATCGACATCCGCAGCAGTATTAGGTACGCGAGCGTCAGAATTCGCCCGGAACCCACATTGTCCCACGGCCGAGGTCGGTGAGACTGGATCACCGGAATTTCGCCCGCGCCGTCAAGGCGACTGCCTGGCACGAGCCGTACGACCAGGCCAGGTACCGGCGCGATGAGACCGTAAGCCGTTGAAGCGACGCGTCGAATCACCTACTCCCATCTGAGCGCGACCATCGGATCGACCCGGGTCGCGCGTCGCGCGGGCAGATAGCAGGCGACGAGCGCCACCGCCAGCAGCAGGGTTGTTGCCCCGACAAAAGAGATTGCGTCGCGCGGGCCAACGCCGAACAGCAGGCTCGACATGAACCTCGCCGCGAGGAACGCGGCGGGGACGCCGACCGCCACGCCCGCGAGCACCAGCGCCATGCCTTGACGGATGATCATCCTGAGCACGTGCGGCCGCTCGGCGCCGAGCGCCATGCGCACGCCGATCTCCTGCGTGCGCCGTGACACCGCGGTTGCAAGCACGCCCGCGATCCCGACGCCGGCCAGTGTGACGGCAACGGCCGCGAATGCCGCGAGCAGCACCGTGTTGAAGCGCTGCGGCTCGAGCGATCCGTGAACGACTTCTTCCATCGTGCGGGGGCGCGAGATCGGCAGCGAGCCGTCGATGGCCCGCACCTGGGCCTGGATGGCGCCGGCAACCGCCAGCGGATCGCTGTCGGTGCGAACAATGACCTTCAACGCGCGCAGGGCTCCGACCACGTTGTCCGCCACCATTCCGTTGGAGGTCTGCAGCCAGGGCGTATAGGTCTGCGGAACGACCGGCGTTCCCAGCGGTCCCTGCTTGACGTCAGCCACGATCCCGACGATGCGCATCCATGGACCGTGATCGCGTGCGCCGCCGAATGCGATTCGCTGTCCCACCGGGTCCAGATTCGCCCAAAAGGCCTTCGCCAACGCTTCATTGACGACCACGACAGGCTCGGATCGTCCCGTGTCCTGGCTGGAGAGGAAGCGTCCACGTCGGAGCGTGATCCCCAGCGCCTCGAAGTACTGCCCGACGACCCAATCCTGTGCGATCACTTTCGGGACGGACTCGGGCAGCGGCGGCGGATTCTCGATCGTGAACGCTCGGCGCTCGCGAATCGACAGCGGCAGGTCGGTCGATGCCGCAGATGCCTTGACGCCCGGCAGCGCCTCGACCTGCTCGAGCAGCCGTTGATAGAACGCCCGGATTGACTGCGCGTCGGGATACGCGAGCGCCGGCAGGCTCGTCGCGAGCGTGATCACGCGCTCGGATCGAAAGCCGGGGTCGACCGCCATCAGCCGGTTGAAGCTGCGAATCAGCAGGCCACCGGCAACGAGGAGTACGACGGCCAGGGCGAACTGCGCCGTGACGAGCGCTCCGAACAGCCGTTTCTGACGCCTGCCGGCCGTTCCGCTCCGTCCGCCGTCCTTCAGCGCGTCCGCGGACGGCCGGCGCGAGAGCTCGAGGGCCGGCAGGCAGCCGCAGGCGAGCGCCGTGAGCATCGAGCTGACGATCGCGAACGTCATCACGCGCCAGTCCAGCGCGAGTTCGTTGAGCCTGGGGATGGTCGGGGGCGCCACCCGCGCGATCGTTTCCGTGGACGCATAGGCGATGAGCACGCCAAGCACGCTGCCCCCGAGCGACAGCAGCGCGGCTTCGGTGAGCACCTGCCGCGCCAGCTGCGCGCGGCTGGCGCCGAGTGCCGACCGCACGGCGACTTCGCGGCTTCGCGCAACGGCGCGCGTCAGCATCAGGCTGGCGACGTCGGCGCAGGCGATCAGCAGCACAATCATCACGGCGACGAACAGGATCTCGAGCAGGCGTTCCACCCGGCCGACGGTTTCGGTCCGCAGCGGGCTCACCGATCCGGAGAGCCTGAACCCGCCGTCCCCCATCGGAGCGGGATAGACCTCGCTCACGAGCCGGGCGACGACGGCGCGCGTGTCTGCATCCGCCTGTTGCAGCGTGACGTCCGGCTTCAGGCGCCCGATGACGCTGTTGTTGTACATGCTGGCGAAGCCGTTCAGCTCCGCGCTCGTGAAGCTGACGGGCACGAAGAGGTCGGCCGGCTCGTTGTTGTGAAGCGGACCTTTGCTGGGGAACACGAACGTCCGGGGCATCACGCCGACGACGGTATGCGCACGGCGATCGATCATCACCGCGCGGCCGATCACCGACGGATCGGCGCCGAACGATCGCCGCCACAATCCGTCGCTCAGCACGGCCACCGGGATCCGCCCCTCGTCCTCCTCCCGCGTGAATGCGCGCCCCAGGACGGGTGCGGCACCGAGGACGTCGAACAGCGCCGCCGAGGCGCGAAGCGCGGCCACGCGCTCGGGTTGATCGATGCCCGACAGCTCGTAGGTCTTCGTGGCGTAGGCCGCGAGGCCGTCGAAGCTCCGTGCGCGTTCCTGGAACGCTCTGAAATCCGGCGCGGAAAACGAGATCGGACCCGAGTTCGTCCCAGGAATTTCCTCAAAGACCATGACCAGCCGCGATGCGTCCCTGAACGGCAGCGACTTCAGGAGCACCGCATTCACCACGGTGAACACGCTCGTCGTGGCGCCGATCGCCAGCCCCAGCGCGATGACGACTGCCGCCGAGAAACCGGGGCTTCGAAGAAGAACACGGACCGAGTAGCGGATATCTTCGCGCAGTCTGATCATGATCGAATCTCCAGAAGTCACCTGAGCGCCGAGGCGGTTGATGCGCCGCCGGTGCCAGGCGTCGCGGCGGAGGAGCAGCGACGTCATCACGACGTCGAGGACGAGCCTCGCCCACGCGTAGGGAACGCCCAGCCGTCCGAGGCGCGCGCGCTCGCGCCGCACGCAGTACTCGAATTGCTGGTCGAGCTCGTGCTGGTGAACGCCAGCATCACGCGGGAGCAGCAGGAGAAGGAGGCGGCGCATCCGGTTCACGCTTTCAGCAGCCGCTTGCGGCGGGCGGCCTCCACGAATCCGGCGAGGCGCTCCGCCTCTGCCGCACAGGCGCGGCGGCCCGCCGGCGTGATGTGATAGAAACGCGGCCGTCCTCCCCCGGCGCGTGCGCCGGGCGGCTGGGCCACTTCGGCAACCAGCCCGAGGTCCGCCAGCCGTGCGAGGTTCCGGTACAGCATCGCCGGCCACAGCCGCATCCGGCCGCCGGTTCGCTCCAGGACTTCGTTCATGATGCCGAGCCCGTGCAGATCCTGGTCCGCGAGCGCCAGCAGCATCTGGAACCAGTGCGGTTCGAGGGCCGGCGGCTCCGGATGTCGGTGTCCGGTCATACGTTTGTCTCTTTAGATATATACACCGGCCAAAAGGTTTAAAACGAGCCCTTGCACCTGGCACGACCTTCGGCCGGTGTCAGGACGCGCGGACGAGTGCTCGACTGGCGCGGCACACCTGGCCTGAACGAGAATCCCCGCTCCATTTCCCTTGCTCGCTTGTGCCAGTTGCGGCAATCTTCACCCGCTGATGGACCATGACTGAAGGCGTTGACTGGCGCGAGATCGTCTTTGACACGCTGCGGAGCGGGTTGAGCACGCGCAGCCTGCTCGAGAGCCTGTACGCCGGCGCTCCGCGTGTCGTGGATCGCGTGGAACAGCGGTTTCCGCGACAGCGGACTGCGCGCTGGCGATCAGATTGTCGCCATCGACGGGATAGCGCTCGTCCGGCCGGCCGACACGCCCGCGATGCAGCGCGCGATTCGCGAGTTGCCGGGTGGCCTCAACGAGAGTGACACCTTCAAGGGGCGCGGGCTGGTCGACGGCAGTCCGCTGCGCCTGAGCGTCCGGCGGCGCAGGTATCCGGGCGAGGGGTGGGAGATCATCGAAGTGACCGGCCAGGTGCGGGCCGAGCGCGCCTATAGCGGCGAGAACGGGCGTCGTGGCATGGGCCCGACCGGCCCCGAGTCGCTCATCACCGACGGTTTCGACGGCCCGTGGTCCGGCTGGTACGAAAAGCGCGTCTTCGACTGGGAGCGCGTGCTCGACGGCGGCTGGGAGGCACGACTGAATACGCGCCGCACCCTTGCGGACCATCTGGAGGAAGGCGCGCGCGTCGACTTCCTGAGCCGCACCTATCCGGGACCGTTTGCGGATGCCGTCAAGGCCGACTGGGATGCGGTCCGAAGCAGTCTCGAGGGGACGCTCTACACGCTGACGCCGGACGCTCTCGATTTTCGCGAGGTCGAAGAGGAGCGCACGGCTGCTGTGGCACGACGCGCCGCCGAGGGGTGGAAGGCATACCTCGGCGCACACGACGGCGAGCTGCTGCACGAGATCCCCTCCGTCGATCCACTGCGCGGCGATCGTGCGGCGGTGACCGGGAAGCTCGTGGCGCTGCCGGCCATTCCGCCGTCGCAATGGGTCGTCAGCGTCGATCGCAGCTTTCTCTGGTCCGAGCAGAATCGGACCTGGTTCTTCGTGCCGGCCGATGCGCCGGACATGCGGAGGGCGTTTCTGGCTCAGCAGCGCTACAAGCGGCTCGTGACGCCCCGCATCCGCGATACCTATGCCCTCGTCGGCCGTGTCCTTCAGGACCCGCGAATGGTCGTCATGGGCGGCCGTGGCGTGGCCGGATTCGAGGTCCAGCCGATCGCCGTGCTCGCAGACGATGCCATGTTCGTCGACCTCTCGGTCGTGCGCGAAGACGAATCGCCGTTTGCCGGCGAGGACGACATCAGGCGCCCGCGTGCGACCGTGCCGCCCGATGAAGCCAGTCCGCGCGAGGTCCTCGAGGCGATGGTTGCGGCGCTCAAAGCGGGCGATCAAGGTGTCTGGAATCAGCTCTTCGCCGTCTGGCGCTTCCTCCCGGACGAGCAGCGTCCCATCTACTATCCATTCGATCCGTATGCGCCAGGCACCCGGGACGAGGACTGGGTTCGTTCCCAGCGCCGCATGCTCGAGACGGTCTGTGACGTCCGCGTCGTCTGGGTCGACGAGCCGCGGATGCTGCAGAACGGAGACGAGTATCCCGGCGCACCTCGGATCGAGCAGGTTGGCGCGGAGCTCGAACACATCGGGGAATTCGACGGCAAGTTTCACGCGTTCAACAGTTCCGAGGTGAACCGGCAGTGGACGCTGCAGCGCCGCGGCGGCGGTCCGTGGCGGATTGCGACCCGCCAGTCGATCTGACGGCGTTGAGAGAAGAGGCAGACGATGGCGGCCTATGGCGCTCGCCCCGGAGAGCTTCGCGAGCAACTGACGCAGGCCGCTGTCGGCGCGGACGAGCGTGTGCGCACGGCACTGACGCAGTGCATCGACCGCTACGTGGATCTGCGGCAGCGGGCGCTCGACGAGCTCGTCGACATCATCACCAAGGCCAGCGCCGGGAACCTGGGAACCGAAGCACGCTGGGACGCGCGCGTGACCGCGTTCCGCGCCGAGTACAACCGGCTGTTCGGCGACGCTGTGAAGGATTTGATGCTGCCCCCGCCGCTGCAGCTGTTCTGGGCCACGGCGCTGCAGGCAGAGGAGTCGTTCTTCGAGCCGATGATGGCCATGGAGGCGCCGCGGTTCCTCGACGACATCCTCAAACACCAGGACGGACTATCGAAGCTCATTGCGGAGTTGCAGGACGGCTGGAAGTTCGTCCTGAGCGCCGATACCGCGCTCGAGACCGACCAGCTGCAGGCAGTGCGCAGGATCGACGAGATGGTGAAGGAGATCGTCGAGGACCTGGACCAGTGGCACAAAGAGCTCGTGGACAATGCGGCGAAGGCGGCCGAGGCCGCAAAGCGCAAGGTTGAGGAGCTCAAGGCCAAGGCAAAGGCGCAGCTGGGGCCGGCAGGGGAGTGGCTCAAGACAGCGGTCGAGTTCCTGAAGCAATGGGTGCTCGAGCAGATCAAGCCCGACGGCATGCCGGGCGACATGGAGACCCAGCTCCGTTCCGCGCAGCAGCAGCTCGAGCTCGCGGCGGCCGCGCTCGTCGACCGCGCGCGCCTGCACCGGGAGCTCGTGCAGACCTACCGCACGCTCGTGAGCACAGAGCGCGGCGGCGTCCTCACGATGTTCAACAAGACCCGCGGTGATGTCGACCGGTACATGAAGGAGAACAATGTCACGGTGGCGCACGAGTGGATCCAGGAAGCGCGCCGCGAGTTTCCCGACTGGATCTCCGACCTTGCGACCGGCCGTCAGCGCGACGACGGGACAGCATTCCAGAACGAGATTGTGCGGGAGCTGGATGAGAACTGGAAAGTGACAGAAGAGCTGGATAAGAAGTTCCGTGAGGAGTTCGTCGGCGTGTTCGTCTCACCCCTCAGCAACGAGACGATAGAGACGCTGGCGGAACGGCACCTGTTCGAGAAGCAGCTCGAAGCGATCACGGGGCGCGACGGCGACCGGAAGCTGATGGAGCATCTCGATCGCCTGCAGGCATTCCGCGAGAGCTTCGATGCGGCGCTGGCGCCGCTCGACGACGTCCCGCCCGCGATGCCCGAGGAACTGAGGGATCTCGTCAGCCTGAGGAACGAAGAGTTCCGCAAGTTCGTCCGCGAACGCATCGAGCACCACATGCGCGCGCTGCTGCACGTCATTCCAGACCTCCATCGGATGATCGAGCCGTCCACCCTCGAAGAGGAGCTCGGCCGGAGAGAACTCTCGGACATGCTCGAGTGATCACTCGTTCGCGGGATTCTCCTGGGCCGGATCGAATCGAGCCGTTACTGCACTGGCATGAGCCGGACGACCCAGCCAGGGACCGGCGCGATGAGACCGTAGTTCGTTCCTGCACCGGTGGCGTGGTTGATGGCGAGGTACAGGTAGCCGTCCGGTCCTTCGACCACGTCGCGCACGCGGCCGTACTGATTGAAGATCACTTCCTGTCGCGTCACCCGACTGCCGGAGATTTCGAGACGGCGAAGTGCCTGCCCGGCGAGACCGCCGACAAACAGGCTCGTATTCTTCCAGGCGGGATAGCGATCGCTTGTCGAAAACGAGATGCCCGCCGGTGCGTACGTCGGGATGTAGTACACGATCGGCTCGTCCATCCCCGGCTCCGAGCTCTTGGTGATGCCGGGTTCGGTGCCCTTCGTCGCGATTCCCCATCCGTAGTTGTGTCCGCGCTCGATGATGTTGACCTCGTCGCCAGCCGTGGGCCCGTGCTCCGTTTCCCAGAGCCGGCCGGAGACGGGATCCCACGCGAGGCCTTGCGGGTTGCGATGGCCGTAGCTCCAGATTGACGCTACCGCGTTCGGCGTATTCACGAACGGGTTGTCGCCCGGAATCGTCCCATCGTCATTCACCCGATGAATCTTGCCGAGCGGGCTCGACAGATCCTGCGCGTTCCGCATCACGCCGCGATCGCCAATCGAGTAGAAGAGATGCCCATCACGTCCGAAGAGGAATCGCGACCCGAAGTGCGAACCGTCTGCCGTGTAGAGCGCCGGCGGCGCGTGATAGATGAACTGCTGATCGACCCACTCGTTGTTTCTCAGTCGTCCGCGGACGATCGCGGTCATCGACGGCGCCGTCGCTCCGCCGCGACCCGTGCCGGCGGCCGGCGCGGCCGGCGGCGTGTAGCCGGGAAGGAGCTCCGCGTAGGACAGATAGATCCAGCCGTTGTCGGCGTACCGCGGGTGCACCTGCACATCGAACATCCCGGCATCCTGTTGGACGTGGACACGTGGCGTGCCCTTCACGGCCGGCAGCAGGACGCCCTTCTCCACGACCCGAAGCTGACCGCCGCCGACAGTCCGCTCGGTGACGAGCATGCGGCCGTCGGGCAGAAACGCGATGCCCCATGGCGTGTCCAAATCCTTGGCCACGACTTCCATACGCACCGTCTGCTTCTCGCTTTTCACCACCGCGCCGTCCAGGGCGGCGACGACGAACGCGGGACGCGCTTTCAGGACGCCGCTCTGCGTTCGCACGTACTGCGTGAGTTGCCAGATCTGTTCGTCACCCAAGTTCTTGAACGGCACCATGGCGGTATTCGGAACACCATTGCGAATCGCGTTCGCAATTCGCTCGTCCGTCGTCGATGCGAGCCACCGCTCATCGAACAGGCTGGGCGCCCGGCCTCCGGCCAGGTCCGTGCCGTGACAGCCTGAACATTGCGCCGTGAAGAGCGCAGCCGTCGGATTGGCGTCGGGACCACCGCGGCCGCCCTGGTCCGGCGCACCGCCCTGACGCGCTCCTGCTGCCGGCTTCGCGGGAGCGCCCGCCTGGGCGCGTGGCAACGCGATGGCGATTGCCACCAGCCCGATCACCAATGTCACACCGCCAACGACGGCGTTCGTTCGAGTCATGTGTGGTCCCCGCTGAATCTGGAGCATCGGAGTGAGCAGTCGCATCGCGCGTTCGTCGGAATGACGGAGGAAGTTTCGGACGCTCGGGGCATGAACGCTTATGGGGTCGGCGGCGCGAGTTCGAGGACAGTGTAGCCCGGAACAGGTACACTCGCTGCGCGTGCAGTATTCGTGTGAGCGACCACGAGTTCCATCTTCTCCGCCATCCTAATCCATCAGTTTGCATTTCTCCGCGTAACCATGTAGCTTCCCCATCAACTGGTGATGGGACAAACGAACGCGGAACGAGCGGAGTTCGAACGCATGGTTCGATCGAATCCAGCCCCGTGCTGGAAGCGGCGTAGCTGGGGGTGTCGCAGATGCGTAGATGGCTTCGCAAGTTTATTTACCTCCTCCGACAATCTCGCCTCGACGCGGAGCTTCGCGAGGAGATCGAGGCGCACCGCTCGTTGCGACAGATGCACCTGGAGCGGCAAGGTCTACCGGCGTCTGCGGCACAGGATGCGAGCCGACGAGCCATCGGCAACGTCATGCTGGCGAGGGAGGAGGCGCGCGAGGCCTGGCTGGGATCCTGGGATTCGTGGTTGCAGGATATGCGCTACGGCCTTCGAATGATCCGCCGGAGTCCCGGCGTATCCGTCGTCGTCGTTCTGACGATGGCGACCGCTATCGGCATGAATGCCGCGATATTCGGCGTCTTTCACGCCGTGCTGCTCCGTCCGCTTCCGCACCCAGATCCTGAACGACTGGTTTGGATCACGCCCCACGCCTATCGTTTCAACATCGACACCATGGTGTCGCGGCCGGATTTCACCATCTGGCGCGACCGTGCGAAGTCGTTCGAGCGAATGGCCGCATACGGCCAGGCCGACGTCGCCCTTCTCGCATCCGGTCAAGCGAACGACGAGCAGGTCACGCTGGTATCGGAAGACTTCTGGGCCATGACAGGGGCAAAGGCGGAGCTCGGCCGGTTGTTCGCGCCGGATGAACAGAACGCGGTTGTCCTCTCCCACCGGCTGTTCGAACAAAAATTCAAGGCCGACGGAAGTGTGCTCGGGAGGACTGTGACGCTGAGCGGGTACCCCGTGACGATCGTCGGGGTGCTCGCCCGTGATTACCGCGTCGCATTTCCTGACGCGTTGGGTAACGACCTGATGGATCCAGCCGCCTACATCGCGCTGTCCACCGCGCCAGGCCAGCCAGGGGCCCCGGACAGGAGCATCCCTGGCGGGCGTCCCGTGTCGGGATGGGTCCGGGTTGTAGGCAAGTTGCGACCGGACGCTGCCTTCGAACAAGGGCGAACCGAGCTTCAGGGCATCTTCGACCAGATTGCCCGCGACTTCCCAACCCCGCTGCGTGAAGGGAGGACCCTCCGCGTCGTGCCGTTGCTGGACAAGGTTGTCAGCCCGGTTGAGACACCCCTGAAGATCCTGCTCATCGCGGTCGCGTTGATTCTGATGATTGCCACCACGAACATCGCGCACGTCTTGTTGGCCCGATCGTTGTCACGGCAGGCGGAAATCGCGATTCGCGCCTCGCTCGGGGCCGGACGAACCCGCATTGTCCGCCAGCTGTTTTCAGAGAGTCTGCTGTTGGCGCTCGTTGGTTGCGGAGCGGGCCTCACGCTGGCGCAGTGGGCACTCCAGGCCATCGTTCGGTTGTGGCCACATGCCGTTCCCCGCCTGGAAGGAGCCGTTATCAACGCCCAGGTCCTGGTCTTCGCAGTCGTCGCGGCTCTCGTGAGCACCGTGTTGTTTGGAATCGCTCCTGCGGCCGCGCTCTCGAGAACCGACCTTACCTCAGCGCTCAAACGCGAAGACAAAATGACGTCGCCCCCGCCTGGAGTGCGTCGCATTCGGAGCTTGTTCGTGACCCTTGAACTGACGTTCGCCACGGCGCTGCTCATCGCCGCAGGGTTGATGTTCAAGAGCTTCTGGCTCATGAGCTCCGGTCCTCCAGGGTTCGATCCTGAACAGATTCTAGTCACGAGAGTGTCGTTATCAGGACCGCGTTACGCGAGCCGAGTTCCGCAGGAACAGTATGTCCAGGAGTTGTTGCAACGCCTGGAGGGCGTGCCCGGAGTCTCGGCCGTTGGCATCGATGCAGGATCCTTCAACTCCCCGGTCAAAGTGGATGGCGTTGCCCCGGAAACGTCCGAGTCGGTTCCGGGCAGCCAGACGTTCGCGACATTCAAACCCGTGTCTCTGGGGTATCTGCGCGCAATCGGCGTGCCCCTGATCCGAGGACGATGGCCCAGCGACAGCGCGCTCTCGAGTGACGCGGTTGAGTCGACCGACGCGCTCCTCGTGAACCAGCGATTTGTCGAAACCGTGTTGCGTGGGCAGGAGCCGATCGGACGACACGTGACAGGACCCTATGTCAGCGGCACGATTGCGGGCGTCGTTGTCGATTTCAAAGACTGGCAATTGGACGCGGAACCGTTGCCGCAGGTGTATGCGCCTTTCAAGCGCTCCATGGTTTTGAGGTCCGTGCGGGTCGTTGTTCGAACCCACGGAGACCCGATGAACGTCGCTCCGTCGGTCCGCGAGACGATTGCCCGGCTCGATCATACACAGGCCATTGCGGAGTTTGCGACGCTGGACGAGGTGCTTGGCGCTTCGATCGCGAACCGCAACTTCAGTCTGAGCCTGCTGTGCCTTTTCGCCGCTGTGGCGTTGTTCCTGGCGCTGACAGGTGCGTATGGAGTCGTCGCTCACTCCGTCGCGCAACGAACACGTGAGATTGGGATAAGGCTTGCGCTGGGAGCGAGGCCGACAGATGTGGTCCGTCAGGTAGTGCGGCACGACATCGCTGTCGCGATGGTTGGCATTGCACTTGGTGTTCTGGGAATGTTCGTGCTGGCCCCTGTGATGACCGTCATGTTGTACGACGTGCCACCGCGGGATCTGGCAACGTTCGCTGCGGCAGGTGGCTCGCTCGCGTTGACGTCCCTGCTTACATCCTGGTGCGCGGCCGCGAGAGTGGCGAGGGTTGATCCAGTGGTGGTCCTCCGCGGCTCATAGGCACTGGCCGACTCGAGTGCGTGCCGGTTGTGCACTTCGTGGGTGCACGTGCGAGTGGAAGAATCGGTTTCGTGGAGGGAATCATCATGACAACAAGGAGTCTCGGCATGGTCGCGGCCGTCTGGCTGATATCGGCAGGTCTTTCTGCACAATCCGACATTGCTGGAAAGTGGACCAGTGAGGACCAGTCGCAGGGCGACACCGTTGTCGTCCTGCAGTTCAGCGTCAAAGGCTCCGACGTGACCGGTGCCGTCACAATTGGCGAGAGTCCCGCGCAGGCAATCGGTGACGGGAAAGCAGACGGCAATCGCCTGACGTTCAAGACCACGACGATGCTGAACGGCAAGGAGGTATCAGTCTTGTGGGAAGGAGAAGCCCAGAACAAGAAGTTGACCTTCGTCCGCAGCGTCGGCACCAGCGGCGGAAAGCTACCGCGGCTAGTCCTGCAACGGTCCAAATAGAGGCTCGATGTGTTAGCGACGGTACTCAGGCCTTCGAGACCGCGGCGATGAAAGCGGCGACGTAGCGCTCGATCTGGTACGGTGGCAGGTCGTAGCGCGCGCGGGTGTCCGGCTGGCCAAGATTGCCGCTGATGACGAAGGCGCGCAGCCCCGCCTGGGCAAGGCTTTTCGCCTGCGCGACGCTGAGCCCGCCGACCACCTGCACCGGGGCGGCGGCGCCGACCCGCTCGAAGATGGCGCGGGCCACCTCACCAAGATAGTGGCTCTCGATCAGTTTCGGGTCGGCGCGCCGCGCGTCGGCCTGCAGATGAACGCCGACCCCGTCCACGCCGGCCTCGAGCATGCGAAGCGCGACCTCAACGGCCTGGGCGGCCGGGCCCTGATGCGGCACGAGGATGTCGGCAAAGGCGAGCCGCGGCAGTTCAGGGTCGGCCCGTCTGAACTCGTCCCGCACGGCGCAGATCGCCTTCGCCGTATCCACACCGGCGAGCGCGAGGAAATCGATGACGTTGGCGCCGCCCGCAAAGACGGCGCGCGCCTCGAAGGCACCGCCGTCCATTGTCTTCATGTCGGCCAGCAGGAGCGCCTCGGGAAATTTCCGACGGAAGGCTGGTACGACGTTCGAGACGCCCGCGTTCTTGAGCAGCGGCGTCCCCATTTCGACGATACTGACCCCGCCCGCCAGCGCCGCACCCGCAACCCCGAGACCCTGTTCCAGGGTGGCCACGTCAACCGAAATTTGGAACGTGAAGCGGGTTCTGAGTCGATCGAGCACGCGAGCGGAGGCCGGGTGGGTCGGCTTCGACACCTCCTGGGCCCAGACATGGTTGGGCCGCATCATCTCGGAGAAGGCGCCGACTGTCAGCCCACCCACGGCAAACCTGCCCGCGCCGTCGAGGAACGATCGCCGGTCGATGTGCCCGTGCTGATATTCGCGAAAGAGATCGATCAATCCCCGCGGATAGTCGGACGCCTTCCTACGCTCCATGATCGCAGCTTCCTGGTCAGTCGGCCGCAGCCAGCCGGGCGAATTGACGCTTCAGGTCGTTGACCTGCGCAAGGTAGCGGCGGGGGTCGTGGTCGCCGCATCGCTGGCCGCCTTTGAATCGGAAGCCCCGGCGCGCGTATCCGTCACCGGCGCCGTCGCCGCACAGGTGGATGATCGCCGCGAGGTTTTGCCGCTGCGGCAGCGAGGCGGAGGTGATGCGGTTCCGGGCGAGGATACGCGCGACTGTGCGATCCAGCAGCGCGGCGGTCATCTCCACGGCATGAGCGGGCACCACTCGTGTGTAGAGCGCGTTGAACCAGCACGACTGCGGGTCGTGCCAGGGCCCGTCCTCGACGACGACGTGATCGTGGATGCAAGTGCGCCGGGCCGCTGCGAACGTTCCATCGGTGATCTGAAACATCCCGACCGCGCTCGAGGCCGGTCCGTATAGCTCGAACGGATTCCAGCTGAACCGCCACCGCCAGTAGGCCCGTGCCACCGGGTTGCCGCTGCTCTCCACCTGGGCCAGAGCGGCCAGCAATTCCGGTGTGATGACCGCCGTGGAGTGCTCGTCGAAGAGCGGGCCGTATTGCCGCCAGGTCTGCGCCGGCACCTTGGCAAGCGAGCCGCCGACCCCGACGAACACTTCGGTGGGCTTGCGGACGACCTGCACGATCCCGTTCACGGCCACCCAGACGATCACCAGCAGGACCGTCCCGACGATTATCTGGACGGCCAACGGGGCGACCCGCATGGCCAGCAGCGCGCGTCGTCCCAGGCGCGAGGCCGAACGGCGCGCGCGGCGGCCTCCGATGCGCGTCGGCCGCCGTACGGCCCGCGCAATCATCGAATGGGACATGACGGACACTCACCCATTATCGAGCATCCCGGGCGCATTCCTCGACATATGGCCGCCGCTCGAGGCGCGCCGGTTCGCGGACACCGTCGTGACGGGCGCGGCCGCGGACGGACGTGTGACTCACGTTTCGCTCTCGACCGACGACGGCGTGCGATTCGGCTTGCCCGGCGCGCCGCAGACCACCGACCGCTCTGCGTCGCGCCCCTCTCGAAGGCGCTGAGCACCGAGTTCACCGTTCGCGTGCGCGCCGCCGATCCCGAGGCGTTGCGCGCCGATCTTTTGACGCTCGTCAACCGGATCGATCCGCGGATCACCTGGACATCGATCCGCCGGGGTGACATGGAATTCCAGGAAGAGGCGCGGGAGATGGCCGGCGCGGTCTATGTCGCCGGCGCGGCCGGCACCGTGGCCCTGGTCCCGTCCGCGACGGGACTCTATGCCGTGCTGTCCTACATCGTCGCGCTCCGTCGGCGCGAGATCGGCGTGCGCCTGGCGATCGGCGCTCCGCCCTCTCGTATCGTCACTCTGGTGATCCGTTAGGCAATGACGCTCGTGCCGGCGGGCATGGCGTGCGGGCTGGCCCTGGCTGTGCCGATGGCGTTCGCGATGCGCGCGACCTTCGTCGCCAAAGTCACCGCCAGCGATCCGATGGTCTTCCTGCCAACGATCTCGGTGCTGCTCGTTGTCGGCATCCTCGCCGCCGCAGTCCCCGCCGTTCGTGCATCTCGAATCGATCCGATCGCCACACTGCTTGCAGGAATAGCGATCGCATTCGCGACCGTGAAGTGCGGGGGGGAAAGGCCTGACGCGCGTGCAGGTCTCTGGACGCGCGCTCATCTCACCGGGGTTCGAACCTTGCTGTAGACCCGGCAGCCCCCACTCGACACATCTCAAATTGCGGCAAGGCGGGCCGCAATCGGAGGCGGTATCCAATCGGCCCTGATGCCGAGGTCGCCAAGAATCACCTGGGCGGCGTTGTACCCCGGAAGGCCCGTGACGTTGCCCCCCGGATGGCTGCTCGACCCGCACAAATAAAGGTTCTGGATATGCGTACGGTACGCGCCGGCGCCGGGGAAAGGCCGGTGGTAGCCAATCTGATCCCGGCTGAAGGCGCCGACGAGGAGGTCGCCGCCGCGCATGTTGGGCAGACTCCGCTCGATGTCGAGGGGCGTGCGGACGAAGGTATCGATCACCGCGTCCCGCACGTTCGGCGCGTATTGCTGCCAGAGATCCAGCATGACGCGGCCGTGCTCGTCGCCGGCCCCATCCCAGTTCGTCGCATTCCCCCGAAGTCGATAGGGAAGCTTCTCCCACATGAACGCGGTGTGCTTCCCCTCGGGGGCCTGACTGGCATCGAACAATGTCGGACACGCGCCCCACATCACGGTCGGAGGGATCGTACCGGCCTCGTGATGACGAATGATGTCAAAGAACTGGTCTACGTGATCGAGACCGACGATTGTCATGAAAGCGTGCGCCAGCTCAGGATGATTGGCGGCGGCGGCGTAGCGCGGCGGCTCATGAAGATTGAGGTTGAGGGCGAACAGCGGCGCGAGCAGGTTGTACTGAAAGCGCTCGGCCTGCTCGCGAATCTCTGCTGGCGCCACTGACGGCGCCAGCAGTTCGAGGAACGTCTGCTGTGGGTTGAGCGAGGAGGCCACCAGGTGCCGCGCCAGAATCATCTCTCCTTCACGGGTCTCGACGCCGATCGCACGGCCGCTCTCCACCACAATCCGCGCCGGTTCGATCATCAGCCGGATGTCGCCGCCGCTGGCGCGCATGGCAGCCTCCAGCGCGCGGGCGACAGCCGCGCTGCCGCCGCGCGACATCTGCGCCTTCGCCGGGCTCGCGATGAGCGCGGCGATATGGTGGCCGAAGCCGCGCACGCGCAGGTCCACCTCGCGCAAGCCATTGAAGAACAGCAGGCCGGCCATCACCGTCGGGTCCTCGAACTCCCGTTGAACGAACTCGAGCGGCGAGAGGGCGCTCACTTCGAGGAGGCGGCGGCCTGCCGCTGTTCGTTCGAGCAACTCCCGGCGTTCGGCCGGCGGCAACGGTGGCGAGCGATTCTCAGGGCCGAGAATGCCTTCCACGATGGGGACAAACTCGTCGTGCCAGCGGCGCAGCCCGTCGGCATCCCGCTGGCTGAATTGCGCGACCGAACCGATCGTGCGTTCGATGTCCGTCCACCATTCGAGCGCGCGACCGTCGCGCGTGAGCAGCACCACATTGAGCTCCGGCTCGATATAGCGTGCTCCATGGCGTTCGAGATCGAGATCCGCGTACCAGGGCATGGCGGTGATTGCCCGCTGGAAGAAGGCGTGCGTGTTGTGCAGGAAGCCGGACTGTCGCGGGTACTCGAGCGTGGCGAGCCCGCCGCCCGCGACCGCTGCGCGATCGACGGCCAGTATCCGCAACCCGGCCTTGCCGAGATAGGTCGCCAGGATGAGCGCGTTGTGGCCGGCGCCAACGATGATGCCGTCGTAGTTGCCTGTGTGCCTCAAGGTCAAGGGCTCACTGCGCGATGGGCTTCGCGCACCGATCCTCACGCGCAGGCTGCCCAGCGTACCGTGGCACGCCCGAAAAGGCGAGAGCCGTGGTGGGAGGATGAGAGCGGGGACGCAGAATAGTCCTGCGCCCCGCCCCTATCGTCCGTGGTCATCCGCTAACGTGGGTTGTACGCGTCGCAGTTCACCTTGGGGTTCCAGTCCGCGAATGTCCCATGAGGGTTTCGCTTCAACGCCCAGACGTGCAGTTCGTAGTAGGCGGGGAGGCCGGCCCGGTTGGGGGCTCCCACGAGGTGAAAATGCTGGCCCTGCAGGACAGGAGGATGGTCGTTGGCCGCGTTCCACTGCTCCGCCAGCACGATGTACTCCACGGCAACCAGCTGGAGTCGTCCATTCCGTGGCTCGTAGACGAGCGCTTCTGGCCGGGCTGCGTCCAGCAGACCATCGCCGACCAGCGAGGCGTTCACGTAATGTACCCCCATCGCTCCCTCTTCCGGCCCGCTGACGCAGCCACCAGCAAGGGCATACCCGGCCGCGATGGCCGCCTGGGTATCCTGGAATGGTTCCGTCGACTGGCGCACCGCCCGCGCCAATGGTCCATCCACGCTCTCAACCTGCTCACTTACACCTGCGGTCTGCTGGTGCTCGCTCACACCTGCGGTCTGTTGGGCCCGAGCGACTTCAACTGCCACCAGGCTCATCAGCCCGGCGACCATGCATGTCAACATCCTACGACCGATACTCATGGCACCTCCGTTTGTGCGCCGGACGAACGGGCATCGTGCGACTGCTCGATCTCTCGTGGTGCGCCGACGGAACCGTTGATCGCGCGGTCCTCGAATGCACGTCGTCTTGTAAGCGTGCAACCGATGCAAGGGGCAGGACGTGAACCAAAAGCGCGCACGTGCGCGGCTGCGCGTCCAGCCCGATTGGCTAACGCTCAGCATGGATTCAGTACGTGCTCTGTCCGTGCTGTGTCGCAATATCCAGACGACGTCGCTCGTCTGTTTCAGCCGACTCGAAGCAGCTTTTCTGTGGAGTCCTGCTGAGGAATGGACACGTACCGGCAGAGGCGCACCGATGATCCTGCGACGCGGGGTCAGTTCGTCCAGCGCGGCTCGCCCATCGTAGGGATGGACGGTCACGATCGGCAACCTCTTCGGGTGCTTCGCCGCCAACGCGATCAGTGCGTCCTCCCGGCACCCACATAGACAGGTAGGTGACCCCATGGCATGACAAGGGTAGACTCGGCGGACGCTCTTGCAGACGGCCATGCCTGAACCCGTTCGCGTCATGATCGTCGAGGACCAGCGGGAGATCCGCGATGGCTTGCGATTCCTGATCGAGAATACGCCCAACTATTGCTGCCCAGGCGTGTTCGGCTCGATGGAGGAGGCGCTGCCCGCGATCAGCGCCGCCGTCGCCGATGTCGTCCTCGTCGATCTGGGACTGCCGGGTATGTCGGGCGTCGACGGAATCGGTGAGCTGAGTCGCCGGCATCCTCAGCTTCGATTGGTCGTCCTCACGATCTACGACGATGACGAACGGATTTTCGACGCGCTGTGTGCCGGTGCCGCCGGATACCTGCTCAAGAAAACCCCGCCCGCGCGCCTGATCGATTGCCTCGACGATGTGATGAGCGGCGGCGCGCCCATGTCGCCGCCGGTGGCGAGCCGTGTCATCTCCCTGTTTCGAGAGTTCAGTCCGCCGTCGAAGGCTGAACACCATCTCACGCCCCACGAGGTGCGCGTGCTGACGCTGCTCGCAGAAGGCCACAGCTACAAGACCGCCGCCGCGGCGCTGAAGAGCACGGTCAACACGGTGGCGTTCCACATGAAGAACATCTACCGCAAGCTGCAAGTGCACTCCAAGGCCCAGGCGGTCGCCAAGGCACTGCGCCAGCGCATCGTTCGCTGACCGTGCAGAAACCTACCTGATTGAGGGATTGCCGCGAGAGCCGAGGAAACGCACGCTGGAACGATGAAACGCATGCACGTCGGAACGGTCCTGGCTGCGATGTCGCTGACGTGCTCGGTCGCCTGTGGTGGAGAATCAACACCGGCAGCCAGCACGCCACCGCCGGCACAAGCCGCGACCCCGCCCCCTCAATCGGCCACGCCCCCTCCCGCGACGACTGCACCGCGGGCTCAGCCGCCACCGACCCCCGCGACGACCCCGCAGTCCGCTGTGGCGCCGGCCTCGCTGGCGTCCGCGGACGGAGAGCAGCCGGGCGTTCGCGTCGAAATTCAAGAGCTCAAACGCACGGATGGCGGCACCGTGACCCTCAAGCTCGCGTTCATCAACACCAGCGGGCGGAACATTTTCACTTTCGGCGGCTTCGACCAGATCAACCTGATCGATGCAGTCGGAAAAAAGAAGTACTTTGTCGCCGAGGACTCCGCGGGCAAGTGCCTGTGCAGCGGCGGTCTCGTCAACTTTGAAGCCAACGCGCGGGCGAACGTGTGGGCGAAGTTTCCCGCGCCGCCTGAGGATGTGCAGAAGATTGCCGTCATGATTCCAAAGTTCCCGCCGCTCGAAGGGATCCCGATCAGCCGATGATCCTTCTCATCGCACTCCTCTCCTTCGCACCGCTGCAGGACCCGCCAGTCGGCCAGCCGAAGTTCAAGGTCCTCGACCTTGTCTTTACCGTCAAAGACCTGGAGACGACGGTCCGAAGCCTCGAAGTCAAAGAGACGGACACCGAGATCCGCGTCGAGCTTGCCGCCGACGTGCTCTTCGACTTCGACAAGTCCAATATCCTGCCGAAGGCCGAACAGACGCTGATCCAGCTCGCGGGCGTCATTCGCGAACGTGGCAAGGGCACCGTCCGCATCGAAGGACATACCGACTCGAAAGGCGGCGACGCCTACAATCAACGACTCTCGCGCGCGCGCGCCGATTCCGTAGCGGCCTGGCTTCGCAAGCAGCCGGACCTGGCGACACGCCGGTTCGACACTCGAGGACTAGGGCGCTACGAAGCCGGTCGCGCCGAACACGGAACCGGATGGCTCGGACGATCCGGAGGGACGGCAGAAGAATCGGCGGGTGGAGATAATCATGAGCAAGACGTGACGCTTGCCTGAAGGCAGTCGTCAGCCCGGCGGTTCTGGAGCGTGTAAGAAACACCCTCCAGGTGCTGGGCCAACGGGATGCGTGCCGCCACCAACATCGCCGTTTCTCAAGTGAGTAGAACCCTCGAATTCGGCACAAGGCTTGAACCGCAACGCGCGGCTTGGCCGTATGCCTCCCCCAGCGCCACCTCGAGCGTGGCTAGCCATTCTCCTGACGATCGGTTTCGCCGGCGGGATTGCACACGCCGAGCGACTCCCGATCAGCCGCTATGCCATTACGGAGGGGCTCCCTCACGATCGCGTGTACTGCCTCATGCGCGATTCTCGCGGCTTTCTGTGGCTCTGCACGGCGGAGGGTCTCAGCCGTTTCGACGGTCACGAATTCAAAACCTACGACCGTACCGCGGGTCTGCCGCATGCCCTGATCAACGACCTTCTCGAAACTCGGAGCCGGCACCTACTGGGCGGCAAGCAACGGCGGCGGGATCGCCTACCTCGACCCAGACACAAGCAATCGAAGCGGCGCTCGATTTACGCCGATGGCGGTCGGCAATACACCCGGCAGCCAGCGGGTGAACGCGCTGCTCGAGGACGGCCTCGGCCGGATCTGGGCGGCAACGGACGATGGCGTGTTCGTGTCGCGTGGGGACCCGCGTCGATCGACGTTCGAGCGGGTCGACCTGCGGCTCGATCCACGCGCAAACGCCGTGCACGTGTGGGACGTCGTCGAGGACAAGGCGGGAACGATCTGGATGGCCACGAGTGTCGGGTTGAGCCGTCGATTCCCGGATGGGCGGCTCGTGAACTACCAGGCACACCCCACGCGTGCCGAAGCGGCTGTCTGGATCCTGGAGATCGACGAAACCGGCCGCGTGTGGGCCGGGCTCGACGATGGCGTCGTCGTGTTACACCCGCCATCGGCCGAAGACACGAGAGGCCCGCATCCATGGGCGGCACTTGTCCGCGAGACGATTTCGGATCGAGCCGTCACGCATCCTCCCGGGAAACAGGCCTTGCGAATCGCGCATGCCGCAACGGAGGCGCGCGGCGCGGCGCGGTGGTACACCTTTCCAGGATCGGGGGACCGCAACTGGATTCGAGCGCTGCACTGCGCCTCGGACGGACGCGTCTGGGTCGGCACGTCGTCAGGGTTCGTCTATGCCTTCGATCGCGATGGGTTTCGTCCGTACGCCACGAATCACAGGTTGACACCCGACAAGGTCCTGGCGCTCGGAGAAGACATCGACGGCAATGTCTGGGTGGGGACGTACGCGAGCGGCGCACTGAAGCTCGCTCGTGAGGGATTCGTGGCGTACAGCCGAAGCGATGGCCTGAGCGGAGGCGTGGTGCGCTCCATCCTGGAAGACGTCGACGGCCTGGTGCACGTCGTCACCGACGATCTTCGGGTGCACCGATTCGAGGGGGCACGCTTCACCGCGGTTCGTCCGAACGTGCCACGTCCCGTGGAGGCCGCGCGGCTGTGGCACACGGCGTTGCAGGACCGTCAGGGCGAGTGGTGGATTACGACCGGGGAGGGACTCTTTCGGTTTCCTCACGTCACGCCGGCTCGAGGCGCTCGGGTCGGCGCGGCCGGTCGCCAGGTATACGGTCGTGAACGGGCTGCCGATTCACGACGTCCGCCGGGCGTTCGAGGATTCACGAGGGGACCTCTGGCTGCGCACACGCGCGGCGACCACCCTCGTTCGACGGAACCACCTCACCGGCACGTTTCACGGGTTCTCGGAATCCGACGGTCTGAGGGCCTCGGTCACCGTAAACGCCGTGGCGGAGGATCGCAGCGGCCAGATCTGGGTTGGGTTCCGCGAAAGCGGAATCGCTCGGCTTCGTAACGGGCGCTTCGAACACATCACGGCGCGCGAGGGACTTCCCGAAGGTGACGTTCAGACGCTCTACGTGGACAGGGCCGGCCGGCTGTGGATCGGAACGATTGGGGGCGGCGTCGGTCGGATCGACAGTCCGACCGCTGTCACAGTTGCCGCGCAGAAGTACACGACGTCGGAGGGTCTGTCGAGCAATACAGTGCGCGGCTTCACCGAGGATCGGTGGGGCCGGATCTATCTGGGCACGGCCAAAGGGGTGAACCGGCTCAACCCCGACACTGGTCACGTTCGCGCGTACACGACCGCTGATGGACTTCCCGGTAACGAAGTACATGCGGCATATCGCGATCGCACGGACCGTCTGTGGTTTGGAATGTCCAACGGTATCGCAACGCTGCTGCCGGTGCCCGAGCAGCCGCGTCGTCCGCTCTCAGTGTCGATCAGCGGGGTTCAGATTGCGGGCAGACCGCGTCGTGTTGCGGATTTCGGCGAGGCTGACGTCGCTCACGTCGAGCTCGGCGCAGATGAGAATCGACTGCGTGTCGCATTTTTCGCACCCGCCTTTGGCCCGGCCAACGCCGTACGGTATCAGTATCGCCTCGAAGGCGCGGACAAAGACTGGAGCCCGCCGACCGGTCAGCGGACGGTGAACTATGAACGACTCGCTCCGGGGCGCTACCGCTTTGTCGTCGCTGCGCTGACGGATGGCGTGAAGAGCGAACGCACCGCGAGTCTCTCCTTCAATATCCTTCCTCCAGTCTGGCAGCGCTGGTGGTTCATCTCAATCGCCGTCGTGTCGATGGGGACCGCCGGCGCCGCATTTCACCGCGCTCGCCTGAGGAGGCTGCTCGACATGGAGCGCGTGCGCGGCAGGATTGCGACCGATCTGCACGACGACATCGGATCCGGACTCTCGCAGATCGCGATTCTGAGCGAGGTTGCCATCAAGGACGCGGGCACCAACGGAAACGCCCGAGAGCCGCTGGGCCGGATCGCCGCCACGTCGCGCGAGCTCGTCGAGACGATGAGCGATATCGTCTGGGCCATCAACCCACGCTACGAGCAGCTCGGGGACTTGACGCAGCGTATGCGGCGCTTTGCCAGCGATATGCTCGGCTCGCGCGACATCGACTTCCGACTGTGTGTCCCGACCGCAGCCGATCAAACGAAGCTTGGTCCGGACGTCCGGCGCGAGGTGTATCTCGTCTTCAAAGAGAGCGTCACCAACGCGGCCCGACACTCCGGCTGTACCGAGGCCGGGATTGAGCTTCGACTCGAGCGCAAGCGGCTGATCCTGGAGGTCCGTGACAACGGTCACCGCGTGCCATCGCCGCACGAGGGGAACGGCCTCGCCAGCATGCGCGCGAGGGCGGCACGGCTCGGCGGCTCCCTTGTGGTCGACTCTGAGAATGGCGGGGGCACAACGCTCACCATGACGCTGCCGCTGGAACGACCTGGCCGGTGACGCTCCGCGCCTCCCTGACCGCCTCTTCAGCCCGAGCGAGAAGCCGACGATCTGCTGGCCAATCGTGATCGTGCAACCCGCCTGGCGTTCCTGCATCACGCCGAGCGTCCGGCGTCAGTTCGCGGCGGCTTTCGGGAACTTTGGATCCGCCTTGACCTCTTTGAGCTGTGCGAGGTGCCGCTCGGTGTGCGCGGCGATGAAGACCAGCCACTGATAGCCGTCGAGCGGGCCCAGCGGCGAGTCGCCGATGCGCCCGCGGAGATCGTCCTTCGTCTTCGTCGCGTAGTCGATGGTCTTCGCGCGACGATCTCTGAAAGCCGCGACCGTTTCCGCCTGCCCACCCATCTTGGATGCCGTGGTCGGTTGCAGCGGCTCGGGCGCCTGGAACTTCTGCGTTCGATCCGGAATCACCTTCCGGATCATCTCTTCCTTGCCTTTGGCGGCCGCCACTTGTTCGGCGGTGGCCGGCGGCGCGCTGAGCACTTTCTGCTGCGTCTCGAAGAGGAACGGCTCCGCCAATACGAGGTGCTGAACGACTTCGCCCACAGACCACCGGTCCGGACCCGCTTTGAACGTCCACTGCGCATCGGTCAGCTTGGCGCTCTCCGCCAGCACCTGATCGCGGGTTGTCGTCAGGTGCTGGACGAGCGCGGCACGCTCGCTTTCGGCAATTTGACCGGGGGTTTGCGCGGATGCGGGCGGGGCGACACACAAGGCCGCGGCCGCGAGCAGGGCTGAATTCAATCGGTTCACTGGTACCTCCATGAGTAAAGCGGCACCATTCTATGGTTCCTCTGGATGAAGTCGGGGCTTTTATGTCGCGCGCCCCCACAACAGACATGGCCAGGGGGCCTACCACGATCGCCCGGGCCATATGCGTTCCAGATACGCCGCGAGCGCGTCGTGAAACTCCTGGATGGATCGATACCGTTTGCGCGGAATCGGCTCGACTGCGGTGCGGAGAATCCGCTTGAGCTCCGGCTCGATCTCGGTATCTGCGTCGACTGACGTGCCGACGTCAGCTTCCCAGGTCCATTGATAGCTGGCCAGCATCGTGTAGAGCACCGCACCCAGGGAGAACACATCCGAGCGCGCATCCGGCGCTTGACGGGGCACTTCTGGCGCCGAATATCCCGGGGTCGTCGGCGGATTGTAGAAGACACCAGTCGCATGCCGTGCCAGCTCATACGACGATTCAAAGTCCACAATCCTGATCACCGGCCTGCCCTTCTCGGACCTGTACAGGATATTCATGGGATTCAAATCGACGTGGAAGATTCCCAGGCCATGAAGCTCGGCCAATGCCCTGGCGACTTCTATCGCCGCCCTCAGATGGCCGACCATCATGTCAGGCATCCGTTCCGTGCCGATGGTCGTCGCCAGTGGAAGCTCGTCGAACAGTGAGGTGGTCATGTACACCCGTCCATCGCGCAGGCGGCCCTGTTCCACGAGCACCGGAAAGAACCGCGAGTCCGGCAGTTCGCGATTGATGGTCGAGAGCGTGGCGAATGCGTTGGTGAGATTCTGCTCGTAGACGAGCCCCGGCTTGCCCGTCACTTTGATGAGCACATCCGCCCGGGTCCGCTTGTCGCGCCCGACGTAGAGATGGTGCCGGCCATGTTCCACCGAGGCGTGGCCGCTGCGGTCCTGGGCTAGCGGGTGAATGCTGCTGTACTGATCGAAGGGCGCAGACTCCCTGTCGATCGGGTCACCGTGGGCATGCATGGAGCAATGCGTTCGTGGGTTCGAGCCCCATGGACGTCTCGACCCGGGGCGGCTCGTCCGGTTTCGAAGGCTGGCCTGATCGGAGTGCCAATGGATCCAGGGACGGTCGCTCCCACATGACCAGCATCGATGAGTCTCGCACACTTCGGTGATGGTGTCCCAGCACCTGCCCGAACGTGGTCGAATCGCACCTACGCTTTTCGCTTGATCGGCCTGGCCTTCCTCGCACCTGGCCTGGCTTTCGCGCTCGCCTTCGCCGGTACGACGCTGCGGGCAGCACCCGCTCGACCAGCCGCCGGAGGGCCATTCTGGGAGACCGCGGCCTTCACGAGCGCCTTGAACGCGCCCGCGTCGATCTTCTCCCCTTCGTGGATGTCGATCGCTCTTCGTGTGTTGCCTTCCAGGCTGGAATTGAAGAGGTGCGATGGGTCTGGAATCCTGGCTCCCTGGGCGAACGTGAGCTTCACGGCCTTCGTGTACGACTCCCCGGTGCAGACGATCCCGTTGTGCGACCAGACCGGGACCCCCGCCATCGCATTCGACGGCTTCCTCCATTTTCGCACTTCGATCATCTCGGGGTCGGCTTCGAGGATCAGCGCCCGCATGCGCGTCAGGGTCTCCTCGTGCCAATCTTCCTGGTCGCGGTTCTTGGACGTCGGCTTCGCCTTGCCTGGCATGCCCATGGGATCTCGCGGCGCCTTCATAGTGATGACGCCTCCACACAGAGGTTCATGATCTTCAGTCTCAGCACGGTTTCCTCCTGAGTGTGTGGGCGACGCAGCCTTTCGTCGTGCGGCCGGCCGCGCGTTCAACCGGTGCGTCGCGCGCCGCGCCACCTGGCGGCATATGGCAGCACGAACATGTAGAGACCGCTGAACAGGAGCAAAGCGAGCGGGAGCAGCGGCGAGTAGGTCACCCAGGGCGGAGGCATCCCATCCCCCTGTGCCAGGGCGACGAAGTTGGCGATGACGGCCACCGTGAAGACGATGGATACCCAGCGGTGGAATTGCCGAATCCAATGGTTCCAGTTCAAGGGGACACCTCTGAAGACGAGCGCTCATGGGATTCTCGCGAGCAGGCCGACGAGCCTTCCGCCCATCATCTTCCAGCCGCAGCGCGCGCCACCAACGTGCTGCTTCTGGTCTAGTGATTGTCACGCGAGCAGATCGGGGTCGCTGCGCAGGGACGCCCTGCGATGCGGCATCGTAGCAGAAGGGGAGCAGTTCAGGGCGTACCGCGTCGACGCGAACGTGTGCCTCCTGGGAACGGCTCGTGTGCGCTCCGGCGCGTTGGTCAGAAGGCCACGTTCGCTCGTCCCTTGAGCGACAGGCGGCGCCGGGCGTCGTCGGGGCTCGCGATCTCCAGCGACAGCTCCTCGAGGATGCGTCGAATCTTGGCCACCTGATCCGCGTTGCTGGCGGCCAGCTGCCCCTTCGCGAGGTACACGCTGTCCTCGAGACCGACCCGCACGTTCGATCCGCACACGGCGCCGATAGTCGCCAGCCCCATCTGATGACGGCCCGCCGCGAGCACCGACCATTCGAGATCGTCGCCGAACAACTTGTGCGCGGTGGTGCGCATGTGCAGGAGGTTGTCGGCGTCGGCGCCGATGCCGCCGAGGATGCCGAGGATGACCTGGACGAAGAGGGGCGGTGTGATCAGCCCGCGATCGGCGAGGTGCGCGAGGCTGTAGAGGTGACCGACGTCGTAGCACTCGAGCTCGAAGCGCGTGCCGCAGCCTTCGCCGAGCGTCTGCAGGATGTATTCGATGTCCTTGAACGTGTTTCGAAAAATGAAGTCGCGGCTGGCCTCGAGGTACGCAGGTTCCCACGCGTGGGTGAAGGTCTGGTAACGCGCCATGGCGGGGTAGAGCCCGAAGTTCATCGACCCCATGTTGAGCGAGCACATCTCCGGCCGGCACCGTACCGCGCAGGCGAGCCGGTCCTGCACCGTCATGTTCTGACCGCCCCCGGTCGTCACGTTGATGACCACGTCGCAGGCCGCGGCAATCGCCGGCAGGAACTCGAGAAACCGCGCCGGATCGCCGGTGGGACGGCCGTCGATCGGATCGCGCGCGTGCAGGTGCACGATCGCGGCGCCGGCCGCCGCCGCGGCAATCGCCTCGCGCGCAATCTCCGCCGGCGTGATCGGCAGATGCGGGCTCATCGTCGGGGTGTGAATGGCGCCGGTCACGGCGCAGGTGATGATCACGGGTCGGCTCACGGGCGTTCTCCTCGGGCTGTGCGTCCTCGCTCCATTCATCCTCGCACGCTTGACACGACGCGGACGCATCGCTGGGCGCGCACCCCGGCGGACGCTCCGCCTCGCTTGACTCATCGTCTCGGGCGCAGCTAGTGTCCTGACCGCGTGGTTCGCGACATAATTCCCGGGCGGGGCATCCCTTCTCCACCCCACCGCGCAAAACACGCGCGGCGGGGGCCCCGGCCTGGCGGCGTTGCTCCTCCCTCAAATACGGCTAGTATTCTCGGTTGTCGCGCCTGGCCAGGGGCTCCCCAACGCGGCAGCCGCGTTGGGGGCCCAGGCGGGCGCCGCGCTCCGGGACTTATGCCACGATCCACGCGGTCAGGACACAAGGATGCGCCCGCATAGATCATTGCGCACTACGCAACGCGATTCCTGCGGGCCGGTCACGGCTCGCTCTGTGACCACGCATCGGTCGCGCATCTCCCACTTGGTGCCGCCGGGTGTGCTCACCGCCGCGATCGGCCTGGGCGTCGCCTGCGTCGTCAGCGGCCAGGCTCGTCCCGACCGGGCCGCGGCGGGCCCGGCACCATCGATCGGCTGGGTCGACTACGGGGGGACGTCTGACTCCTCGAAGTACGTCGACATGAAAGAGATCACGCCGGAGAACGTCGGTACGCTGCGCCCGGCGTGGACCTATCCTGTCGGCGACAACAACGTCTACCAGTTCAACCCCATCGTGGTCGACACCACGATGTACGTGCTGGCGAAGAACAGCTCGCTCGTGGCGCTCGACGCGCTGACGGGCAAGGAGCGCTGGATTCACGCGGGCCTGCGCGGGATCGCGCGTCGCGGCATCAACTACTGGGAGAGCCCGGATCGGCGCGATCGCCGCCTGATCTTCCAGATCAACAACTACCTCCAGGCCATCGACGCCACCACCGGGAAGTCGATTCTGAGCTTCGGGAAGAACGGGCTCGTCGATCTGCGTCAGGGGCTCGGCCGTGATCCCGCCTTCGTGGGCCGTGTGCAGTCAGGCACGCCCGGCCGCATCTACCAGAACCTGCTGCTGCTCGGCTCGGCGCCGGGCGAGGGATATCTTTCGGCGCCGGGCACGCTACGCGCCTACGACGTCGTCACCGGCGCGGAGGTGTGGTCGTTCCACACCGTGCCGCACCCGGGAGAGGACGGCTACGAGACGTGGCCGAAGGACGCGTGGCGCTACGTCGGCGGTGCGAACACCTGGGGGGAGATCTCGGTCGACGCCAGACGGGGCATCGCGTATTTTCCGACAGGCTCACCGACCTACGACTACTACGGCGCCGATCGGGTCGGCAGCAATCTCTACGCGAACAGCCTGATCGCGATCGAGGCGCGCACCGGCAAGCGTCTCTGGCACTTCCAGGTCGTGCACCACGACCTCTGGGATTACGACCTCACCGCGGCGCCGCAGCTCATCACGGTGCGTCACGACGGAAAGACGATCGATGCGGTGGCGCAAGCCGCCAAGCATGGCTTCCTGTTCGTGTTCGACCGCGTGACCGGCCGGCCGCTCTGGCCTGTCGAAGAGCGCGCGATTGCGAAGAGCGATGTCCCGGGAGAGGCGACGTGGCCGACGCAGCCCTTCCCGACGAAGCCCGCGCCGTTCGCACGCCAGTCGATGAGAGAGGCCGATCTGACACCGCTCTTCCTCACGCCGGAGGAGCGCACGACCTGGCTCGAGCGTCTCCGCAAGGCACGACACGGCCTGTTCGCGCCCCTCTCGACCGAGCACGAGACCGTGGCCCTGCCCGGCGCCGTCGGGGGCGCCAACTGGGGCAACACCGCCGCCAACCCGGCGAAAGGGCTCGTCTACGTAGTCAGCCAGGACTTTCCGTCGTTCTACAAGCTCTCGGAGAATCCACCGAACCTGACGCCCAACGCCGCGGCGCGCGCGTTTCCGCCCGAGCAGCGCGGCCGCAGTCTCTATTCCCAGAGCTGTCAGTCGTGTCACGGCGCGGATCGGACCGGCACGCCGACCGCTCCGACGCTGGTTGGGCTCGGCTCGCGCGTGAGATTCGAGGATTTCCGTCAGGTCGTCCTTGCCGGCCGCGGACACATGCCGGCGTTTCCCTCGACCGACGATGAGGCGATGCGCGCCATGTGGGGGTTCATCACCGACGACCCCGCCGTCACGCGCGCAGGGGGCGGAGCCGCGGGCCCCGGGGGACCAGGCGCCTGGCCTGCCGGCAGCGGTCCACCGACAGTCCCTGAAGGACCGGTCGTCGCGGTTGGCGGCGCGCCAGGCGGGCTCGAGGTGGTCCGCGGCCCGGAGTTCCGCGCCGGCGGCGCGCCCTACCCTGAAGGCATCGAAGTGCCGAAGTCGCGGTACTACACCGGCTACGGACTCGGCTTTCCTTACATCATGAACGGCCGCTGGGCGCAGATCACGGCCTACGATCTCAACACCGGGACGATCACCTGGCAGCGCCCGCTCGGCGTCGATCAGATGGCGGCGGGGCTCGGCGCGACCGACACCGGCGTGCCCCGTGGCGGTCAGCGCATGGGGATGATCGTCACGTCCACCGGCCTGCTGTTCTCGACTGCGAAGGACGGCAAGGTGCGCGCCTACGACGCCCGCACCGGCGATGTACTCTGGGCCGGCGAACTGCCGCGCGGATCTGAGGGCCTTCCTGCGATGTACCAGATCAACGGGCGCCAGTACCTCGTTGTCAGCGCGACGACTGCCCTGACGTGGGGCAAGGCGTCTCGCGAAGGCGGGCCGTGGACGCAGGCTGACGGTGAACCCAGGGGTCCGAGCAGCTACGTCGTGTTCGCGCTGCCGGAGCGCGCGCCCGCCGCGTCTCGGTGAGCGAACCGGATAGCGTTGGGGTGATGAAGGACCGGGACATTCTGCCGAACATGCTCGCAAATCTGGTCGCCGAACGGCTCACGCTCAAGCCGGGCTCCGTCTTCCTTCGAGAGCCTGCGCAACCTCGATCGCATTCCACGCCGCGCCTACACCTTCGTGGGGCTGCCGCTGAAGATTCGCAACGGGTGCGGACAACCGATTCGCGCCGTGGCGCTCACCGAGGACTGATCGCTTCACCCCCATGCCATCCGTGTCATCGCCGCCGCTGAACATGCGCGCGCTCGTGCTGCGCGCGCCCCGACAGTTTGCCGTCGAGGAGATGCCGGTTCCCGGCCCGCTCGATCCGGACGAGGTGCTGTGCCGCGTGGACACGACGTTCATCTGCGGGACCGATCCGCACATCATCAATGGCGATTTTCCCGGCTTCTGGCCGCCGTCGTTCCCCTTCGTGCCCGGACACGAGTGGTCGGCGATGGTGGTCGAGGCCGGCAGCCGCGCAAGCAGCCTCGGCTGGCAGCCTGGCGATCGGGTGTGCGCCATCTCGCATTGCGGCTGCGGCTACTGCCGCAACTGTCTTCGCGGGCGCTACAACCTGTGCCTGAACTACGGGCACGCGCTTCGCGGTCACCGCCAGTATGGACACATCACGCCGGGCGCGTATGCGGAGTACGTGCGGGCATCGGTGAAGAGCCTCGTGCGCGTGCCGGACGGCTTCAGCCTCGAGACGGCGGCATGCGTCGATCCGCTGAGCATCGCGCTCTACACGGTGAAGCGCAGCCGCCTGCAACCGGGCGACGACCTGCTGGTGATGGGAACGGGACCGCAGGGGTTGATGGCCATTCTGGTGGCCAGAGCGCTCGGGGCCGGACGCATCATTGCCGTGGGCTCTGGCGCCCGGCTCGATCTCGCGCAACAGCTCGGCGCCATTCCGATCGACTATCGCGGCGGGCGAGTCCCCGAGGAGGTGCGCGAGTTGACGGACGGGCTCGGCGTGCCTTCGGTGCTCGAGTGCGCCGGCACGGCGGCGGCGCTGCGCGATTGCTGCCTTTCGGCGGCGAAGGGCGGCGCCGTGTCGGTGATTGGTATCCCGCACGAGGACCCGCAGCTGCCGATGAAGCGCATCGTGCTCGACGAGATCGAGATCGTCGGCAATCGCGCCAACCCCAACACGGCCGAGGCCGCGCTCGCGCTGCTCGTGAGCGGTCGCGTCGACCTCACGCCGCTCCTCACGCACCGCTTCCCCCTTGCGCAGTTCGCTCGCGCCCTGGACGTGTTCGAGCGTCGGCAGGAAGGCGCCGTCAAGGTTGCCATCAAGCCGTAGCGGCTTTGCGGCCGGACAGAACCTGTGTGAACGGAGCGACACCAACTTCGCGAGGGGTATCAGCACTCCGGCACGCATATCGACACTGATGCGTGCGTCTATCGCGACAAGGCACGCTGCGGGAGATCACGGAAAGATTCACCACGGAGTAGCGGAGGCACGGGGACGCACGGAGAGGTCCGGATGGCGGCGGGCGCAGTCTCAGAAATCACTGTTCAGGCGTGGTTTTCTGAATCCAGTGGGAGGGTGGTCGGGCGCCGGTCTTCGTCCGGCGCGGCTCGACCACCGCCGATCGGGACCAAGCCAGCAGATTCTCTCCGTGCGTGTCCGCGTCCCCGTGTCTCCGTGTTGGAATTTCCTCCGTGCCCTCTCGCAGAATTCTCTTGCCCCGTGTTCTCTAGCTATTGCGGATCGTGGTCATCGGATCGACGCGCCCGGCGCGGCGGGCGGGCAGCAGACACGCCGCGAGAACGATCATGCCGAACAGGACCGCGACGACGGCAAACGTCGGTGCGTCGAACGGTTGGACGCCAAACAACAGGCCTTGAAGCCAGCGGGTGACCAGCAGCGCCATGCCGATGCCCGTGGCAATGCCCATCGTTCCCAGGCGAAGGCCCTGCCGGAGCACCATCGCGAGCAGTTGTCCGGGGCTCGCGCCCAGGGCGGCACGTATGCCAAACTCCGGCAAACGGTACGCGACCGCGTACGCCAGCACGCCGTACACGCCGAGCGCGCTGAGGAGGAGCGCGAGCGCGGCGAACAGCCCGAACAGCCACAGCGCGAATCGCTGTGTCGCGACGGCATCGGCGGCAATCTGCGCGAGAGGCTTCACCTCGAACACCGGAAGATCGGGATCGATCGAGCTCACCAGCCGTTGGATCGTGGGCAGCAGCGCCTGGGGATCCCCGTGCGTCCGTACGGCTAGCCGCGTACGGAACAACGGGCTCTGCTCCATTGGTGTGTAGACGATCGGTTCCGGGCGAGTCGCCACGGCGGTCGCTTTGACGTCTGCAACCACGCCGACGATCGTGGGCGCCCGTCGTCCGCCCGCGAGACTCTTGCCGACGAGGGTCTCTCCCGGAAAGTAACGGCGGACCACCTCCTGATTGACGAGCGCGACCGGGGCACTGCCCAGCGTTTCTCGGGCGTCGAACCCCCGGCCTTCCAGAATCGGGACGCCGAGGGTCTCCAGGTAACCGGTCGACACGATCTCCATGCGGGCGAACGGCCGCGCGTCCGGTGGGACGGGCCTTTCTGCCAGCATGAATCGGACAAGACCCTGGGAGTCCGTGCTGTCGAGCTGTGCGGCAAAGGGCAACCGGGCAGCCGATCCCGCCGAGATGACGCCGGGCTGCTCGCGCAGCCGCGTGAGCAATCGCTGATGGAAGGCTGCGCGCTCGGCCACGTCGCGGCCGTAGCGCGTCACGCCGCCAGGCAGATCGAACGTCGCGGTCAGTACGCCATCCGTTCGGAATCCGACAGGATTGTGCTGGACGAGATAGAACGTCCGTGCCAGCAGCCCGGCGCAGATCAACAGCACGAAGCAGAGGGCGAGCTGCCCGACGACCAGCACACGATGCCAGCCGAGGCTGTGGCCGCCAGGCGCGCCCGTGCGTCCGCCTTCGCGCAGCGCCTCCTCGAGATTGGTTCGGCCGCCATACCACGCCGGAAGCACGCCGCAGAGCAGGCCGGTCGCGAACGTCAGCGCGACGCCGAACAGGAGCATGCCCGCGTCCACTGTGATCGCGTGCAAGCGCGGCAGGTGAGGCGGCGCCAGAGCGATCAAGACCTGCAGGCCCGCGATGGCGAGCGGGACACCAAGACAGGCGCCGAGCAAGGCGAGCAGCCACGACTCGACGAAGATCTCGCGCGCAATCCGGCCACGGCTCGCGCCCAGCGCTGCGCGTACCGCATGCTCGCGGCTGCGTCCGACCGATCGCGCCAGCGTCAGACACGCGACGTTGCCGCAGGCAATCAGCAGGACGCACGCGACGGCCCCGAAAATGGCCAGCAGCACCGGACGCGCCGGTCCCACGATCTCGTTCATCAGCGGCACCGCCGTGGCCCGCCACGACGCGTGTGTCTCCGGCCACTGCTGCTCCTGAATGCTGGCGAGGCGATCCAGCTCGGCGTTCGCCCGTTCGACGGAAATACCGCTGCGCAGACGGCCCACCGTGTTCAGAAACCGCGCGGTCCGGTTCAGGTTTGCCGGATTGATCGTCAGCGGGATCCAGAAGTCTGCCGTCTCCCCGTGCGGCAGCGAGCGCTGCTTCCCGCCGACGTGCTCGACACCCGGCGGCATCACGCCCACGACCACGAACGGTCGCCGCGAGAGGTTGATCGTGCGCCCGACGATCGACGGGTCGGCGCCCAGACGCGTGCGCCAGATGCGGTCGCTCAGGACGACCCGATCGGCAGCGCCGGGCCGCTCGTCGTCGCTGCTGAACGTCCCGCCGAGCGCGGCGCGGGCGCCAAGCAGCTCGAAATAGCCTCCCGACACAAAGAGGCCCTCGAGATTCTCCGGTCCGGCGGAGCCGTTGAATTCATGGCCCTCACGGTAGTAGGCGGCCATCCCCTGGAATACGTGCTGTGCCTGTCGAAAGGCCTGAAGGTCGGACATCGTCAGCGGCACGTCGTTGAAGCGTGGATGCTGCGCGAAGATCCGAACGAGCTGATCGGGGTCGGGGTAGGGGAGCGGCTTCAACAGCACGCCGCTCACGACGCTGTAGATAGCGGCGTTGCCGCCGATAGCCAGTCCAAGCGTCAGGGCAACGACGATGGTAAAACCGGTGTTCTTGGCCAGGCGCCGCGCCGCGAGCGCATGTTCGCGCCAGACGCCGGCGATGCGCTCGACAGCTGACCCTCGTGTCATTGACGTTTCGTTCGACATCAGGCCTCCCTCCGCGGGTCCCACCGCCGCCAGAGATCATCACGGGTCGCACGGAAAGGCAAGAACTCAGAATAGTCGGGTCAGCGGCTGACGGCTCCGCATCGTCAGCTCCGCTGAGGCGGTGTCGCGCGCAGCCGGTCCTCCAGCGCCGCGAGCCGCTGCCGCACGGTCTCGATCGCTTCGAGGAGCTCGTGCTGCGCACTCCCGTGGTCGGCCTCGATCTGCTGCTCGTGCTTCACCGATTCGAGATTGTTGATGACCACGGCAATGAACAGGTTCACCACCACGAAGACGGCCACGAACACGAAGCTGCTGAAATAGATCCACGCCCACGGGTGCGCCCCGAGCACCGCCTCCTGGATCTCCACCCAGCCTTCCAGCGTCAGCATCTGAAAGAGCGTCAGCAGCCCCGCGCCGAGCGTGCCCCAGTGCGCCGCGTCCGTCTCGCGGAAGAAATGAAAGCCGAGCACGGCATAGACGTACAGGAGCAGGCCCAACAGCACGATCACGTGGCCCATGGAGGGGATCGACCGGACCATCGTGCCGATGATCAGCCGCAGCTCCGGAAACGCTGAAACGAGCCGCGTGACCCGCAAGAGGCGCGCCAGGCGCGCGACCATCGCAAACGCGCCCGCCTGTGGCAGCAGGGATGCGGCGACGACGCTGAAGTCGAATACGTTCCAGCCGTTCGTGAAGAACCTGACGGGGCGCGGCCAGTACGCGAGGATCCGAATGGCGATCTCCACGACGAAAATCGTCTGGATCAGGATCTCGAGCGCGACGATGACCGTGCTGTACCGCGCGGTGAGCGTCGCTGACGTCTCGACGCCGATGACGACCGCGCCCATGACGATGACACCGAGGATGAAGTGCTGAAAGTGCGGGTTCTCCGCGATGCGCCGAGCGATAGCGATCACGCCCACGGTCCTCCTGCGTCGCCCGCCAGGCCCGAGGCGGTCTCGGACGGCCCGACGGCGTCGAGCGGTGCCCTGCTGCTGGAGAGCGGGATGCGAATGTCCATTTCAGATTATCTCCCGGCGAGCTGCGCATCCGCGACGTCCATGTCGGCAGCGCGGCGCAGGCCTGGAAAAGTGGGATGAAGGACTCGGTACGCCGCCGATGCGATCTCAGCTGGAGCGATACCTTGACAGTCTACAATGACTGTCTTATTGTAGATTGTCAGAGTAGACAGATGGGTAAACCGATCGACCTCGTCCAGGGCACGCTCGACTTCCTGATCCTCAAGGCGATCACGCTCGAACCCATGCACGGCTGGGCCATCGCGAAGCGCATTCAACAGGTATCCGGAGACGTGTTGAAGGTCCCGCAGGGTTCGCTGTATCCGGCGCTGTATCGCCTCGAGCGTCAGGGCTGGATCGCCGCGCGCGTCGGGCAGACCGAGTCCAACCGGGACGTGAAGTTCTACTCGCTCACGCGTTCGGGCCGCGCCCACCTCAAGAAGGAACTGGAGACGTGGGATCGACTGTCGGGAGCCATCAATCTTGCAATCCGCGCCACGTAGGCGCGGGCGGGGCCTGATTCATGTTGCGCTGGATCTACGTCATGCGGACCGGCATTCGAGCGCTGCTCACACGTCGGGCGTTCGATGCGCAGCTCGATGCCGACATTCGATTTCACCTGGAAGAGGCGACCGCCGAGTACATGCGCGCCGGATTGTCACCCGACGAGGCCCGGTGCGCAGCCGTGAAGGCTTTCGGAAATCCGGTGCTCGTCGTCGAAGACGTGCGGGAAACCTCCATGTGGGTCTGGTGGGAACGGCTGGTTCAGGACCTCCGCTTTGCGTGCCGCCGGCTGGCGAAACAGAAAGCGTTTCTCTTCACGACCGTGCCGACGCTGGCCCTCTGCATCGGCGCCAATACCGCGATCTTCAGCGTCGTGCACTCGGTGATCCTTCGGCCGCTGCCCGTGGACGAGCCGGAACGGGTCGTGACGATGTGGAACGCCTATCCACGGGCCACCGGGACGGCTGCCATGGGCCGAAACGGGCCACCGGACTTCTTCGATCGGCGAGCACTGACCGATGCCTTTGAGTCCGTCGCGGCGTACGACGGTGAGGTGGCGTACAACGTGGGTGGCCCGAGAGAAGCCCGCCGTATCGAGGGAGTCCAGGCGACGCCGTCGCTGTTTCATCTCCTTCGTGTGCGCGCCATGCTCGGTCGGACGTTTACCGAGGCGGAGGGGGAGCCCGGGCAGGATCAGGTCGTCCTGTTGAGTTTTAATCTCTGGCAGGAGCTCTTCGGCGGGGACCCGACGGCAATTGGCCGTGACCTGCGTCTCGACGGCAAGCCCTACACGATCGTGGGCGTCATGCCCACAGAGTTTGCGTCGTTCCCGCTCCGCAATCAGGAGCCCCGTTTGTGGACGCCGCTCGCGTTCACGCCGGAACAGCGCCAGCGATATCACCTCAACAACCGATGGACCATGCTCGCTCGTCTGCAGCCAGGGGTGACGCTTGCGCATGCACAGGCGCGCATCGACGCGCTCAACCAGCGCAATCTGGATCGCACGCCCGACCTGAAGCCACTGCTTCTGGACGCCGGCTTCCACACGCCCGTCCGCGTCTTTCAGGAGGAGCTGGTCCGGGATATGCGCGGCATCCTCTTCCTGCTGTGGGGCGGTGTCACCTGCGTGCTGCTCATCGGCGCGGTGAACGTGGCCAACCTCGTGTTGATGCGTGCGACGGCGCGCGGACGTGAGATGGCCACATGTGTCGCGCTCGGCGCATCGCGCGCACAGATCGTTCGCCAGATCGCGATCGAGAGCCTGCTGCTCGCAGGGTTGGGCGGCCTCCTTGGATGGCTGATCGCGTCGGCTGCTCTGGGCGGACTCGGTGCCATCGGCATTGCAACGCTGCCGCGGTCCGGAGAAATCCGGCTCGACGGCACGGCGATGGTGTTCACCATGGGTGTTGCCCTGCTCGTGGGAGCACTGATGGCGTTACTGCCAGCTGTGCGCATCTTCCACGTGAGCCCGACCGACGTGCTCCGCGACGAGGGGCGATCCGGCACGGCCAGTCGAAGCGTGCGCCGGGCGCGTCAGGCCCTCGTGGTGACGCAGATCGCGATGGCGCTCGTGTTGCTGGCCGGCGCGGGTCTCCTGCTGGCCAGCTTTCGCGAGCTGCTCGCCATCGATCCCGGGTTCGAGCCGCGCGGCGTGCTCACGGCGCGGGTCGATCTGCCAGGCACTGGCCGCTACGACGACGATGCCGCGCGCCGGAGCTTCTTCGATCGGGCGCTCGCGCGTCTTCGAGCCCTGCCCGGTGTCGAGAGCGTCGGGATCACGAACTACATTCCATTCGGCGGTGACTACAGCCGCCAGGCGATCTTTCCCGAAGGCTACGTGCCGCGTCCGGGCGAGTCCGTCGTCTCCCCCTCGCAGAGTGTCGTCACGCCCGGCTACTTCGACTCGATGGGCATCCGCATCATCGAAGGACGAGGCTTCGACGACCGCGACATCGCGGAGGGACGTCCGGTCATCGTGATCGACCGGCGTCTCGCGCGGCGTTTCTGGCCCGACGGGGGGGCCGTCGGCCAGCGCATGTGGCGACCGCCCACCGCGGATGCGCTCCGGGATCCGGGCGCCGCCCCGCACTTCGATGTCGTCGGCATCGTCGAGTCCGTTCAGATGCGCGGGGTGGCGAACCCCGCGGATCAAATCGGCGCGTACTATTTCCCCCTTGCGCAGAGGATGGACGACGACGTCGCGTTTGCCATCCGGACATCGGGTGAACCTGGCGGCCTCGTCGAGCCGATTCGCCGGGCCATCGCCGAGATCGATCCCGAGCTGCCGATCTTCGACGTCCGCACCATGGAGGAGCGGATCAGCCGGTCGTTGAGCGATCGCCGCACGCCGATGGTGTTGACGCTTGGCTTTGGCTTCCTCGCGCTCCTGCTCGCGGTCATCGGCATCTACGGAGTGCTCGCGTCACTCGTCCAGCAGCGGACGCGCGAGATCGGGATTCGGATGGCCCTCGGCAGCGACGGGACGGCAATCTTCCGGCTCGTGCTGCGCGAAGGTGCGGTGATGATCGGTCTCGGTCTGCTCGCCGGCATCGCCGGCATCATGGCCATGCGCCGCGCGATCGAGAGCCAGCTTCACGCCATCTCGCCGCTGGATCCAGGGGTCCTGGCGATTGCCATCGTCCTGATGGTTGGCGCGGCCGTGGCTGCCTGTCTGGTTCCGGCGCGCCGGGCGACACGCGATCGATCCGGTTTCGGCGCTTGCGGGGGCGTAGGGGATCCAGCGGTCGCCAGCGCACCGAGTGAACGATGCCCGGAGACGCTGGTCAGCTCTGATCGACCCGTTCGGTCCTCGGCTGCGGTCGTGTCACAAGCAGGCTCAGTAATGGAATGAGAGCACTCGCCACCATCCACACCAGTGGGAATGCCGAACTATCATCGCCCGAAACCACGATGACCTTGACGGTTCCCTGGATGATGAAGTGGAGCAGCGCAGGCGCCCAAATCGTTGCGCCGCCTATCTCGAAGAGATGAGCCAGCGGAAATGAAAGCACCACGGCCAGCAGCAGGGCCGCCAACGCAATCGGCCACGGCATCGTGAAGAACAGAAACAGGTGGACACCGACGAACGGCAGCATCGACAGCGCGGCCGCGCGCCAAAAGGACCGTCCGCGTCGCAGATGACCAAAGAGGTAACCTCGAAACAGGATTTCCTCAGCGACACCACCTTGTGCGAACAGACCCGGCACGAGCGAAACCCAACTCGGGAAAAAACCGAGAGATGATCCAGTCGCTCGCGCGAACATATACACGACGGAGATCAGCACGATACCGATGCCGACGACGACCAGAATCCCTCGAGGACGAGGCGGTCCGAGTCCAAGCGTTCGAGCCGCGGCGACGAGTGGCCGTCCGAACAGCAGGCACTCGGCAGCAATGGTCCCACCGACCACGATCAGGCCCACGATCAGGCCGGCCTCCCCGCGATTGCTGGCGAGAGCCACGGCCGACCATTGAAACAGCCCAAAGATCACACTCAACCCCAGAAGCAGTCGCAGCCACTGGGAGAGACTGTCGATACCGCGTCCACCGGACATGTCGCTCAACCGCCTGAGGCCATGCGGCGCCCGCCGCCTCTGATGATCAGAAACGCGTTGAGCGCGACGAATGCGAAGTGCACGACCGTGACGGCCACGCCCTGCGCTTCGGCCTGCACACGTCTGAACACATCGAACCAGATCAGATTGCTCCCGCCGAGGACCAGGTGCGCGGAGAGTCCAACCCAGTTGCCGAATGTTCCTGCGTGGTTCCGCGAGAAGTACCACAGCGTGACGGCGGTCAGCACCGCGAGCGCGTGTGCCTCAACCACGCCGATCACTGTCGGATTGCCATGAAACGTCGCGCCGAACGGACCGGCGCCGGACACGTAGGACAGAACGTCGCCGACAAGACCGAACAGACCGGCCACCGTCAAGAACGCTGCGTCGGCCCGCAAGGTCGTCTTTCGAAGGTCGCTCATCATGGTCTCCCGCTGTTCATCGGGTGAGCCGCTCTCGATGACATATCGGCAACCGGCTGCGTGATTGGGTTCGAAAGCCATCTCCGCGACTGACGTGGTATGTCGTCGGCCAGCAGGTCAGTCACTTCATGTATTTGTCGAGAAAGCCCGTCACGGTCTGCCAGGTGGGTGTGTACGGCGTGGGATTGACGATCTGGCAGCCCGCCGCCGACGTGGAGCGCATGGTGGCGGCTTCGCGAAGCGCGTCGTTCGTCAGGAAACCGTTCCAGTTGCCGTGCGGGGCCTTCGGGACGCTGATGAAGATGGCGTCCCTGCACGCCTTGTTCAGAGCCATGTAGAGCTGCTCCCCCTGGTTGTGCGGCACGAGCTGGTCGGAGTTGCCGTGCAGGATCAGGAGCGGCGGATCCGCGGCTGTGATGTACGTCATCGGCGTCGCGGCCCGCACCTTCTCCGGACACGTCTGAATCGCACAGCCCACCAGGCGCGACTCGGGGGATTGTTCGGTGTCGTGACACGCAGCGCCCTCACACTTGCGCAGCATGTAGCGGTCCATCTCGAGGAAGTTCGTCGGCGGATAGAACGCGACTGCCGCCTGCACGGCGCTCGACACTCCAGTAGTGCCGACGGCGCCTTCCATCTCGGGGGCATCGCCGGTGAGTGCGGCCATGGCGCTCGTCCATCCGCCGGAGCTGTCGCCCATGACGGCGATGTGATTCGGATCGAGTCCGTATCGGGCCGCGTTCGCACGCAGGAATCGGATGGCGGCCTTGATGTCGTGGAGCTGGCCCGGGAACTTCACCTGCGAGCTCGATCGAATCGAGACGCCGGCCACGGCGTAACCGGCGGGATTCAACTGGACCGCCACACCGCCGGCGAGTCTCTTGCCGGTGTCAGCCAGCCACGCCGAACCGCCGGTCCAGATCGCCACCGGTGCTGGCCTGGTGGCGCCGGCCGGCATGTAGATGTCGAGCGTGTGCCCGCTGCTGCTGGCGGGCTCCGCCGGCGCGTACTCGATGTCAGCCTGTGTCGGCGCCGGTCCCTGTGGCAGAGCGCCCTGACCACCACTTCCGCCACGGCCTGCAGGTGGCTGCGCCACTCCGGATGCAGCCGCCCACGTCAACGCTGTCACGACGACGGCTCCCGTAATTCGTCGTTTCACCATGCGGCTCATCTCCAGAACTCGTGTTCGGCGGCAGGAACGACGCCCACGAACGATTCCGCGGCCGGCTCAATCGTCAGAGTCTACCAGCAGCCATCGCATCGGACCGGACCCCCAGAGCCCGCCTGTGATCGCGCTCCGCGCGGAGACGACGCCTCCTCTGGCCACGCCACGCCCAGCAGAAGCGGCGCGTGACTTCCAACGACCAGCGAGAGCTCAGTTGGACTTCTCTCGAGATTCGCGGCCGGATCCAGCGGCCATGGGGATCGTGTCCGGATCGGTGGGTGCGGATCGCGTGGAGGCTCAAGGTGCCCAACAGGTCTCTATGGCCGCCCGACGTATCGGGTGCATCGCGATACTTCGACCACGACGGGGCGGCGCCCTCGGCCAGGCAGTTGCTCCATCGCCACGCCCGGCGGGTACGAGCGGGGCAGCGACCGCTACCCCGTGCTGGTCGTGCTCGACGCCGAGGATCGGCCGATGTTCCGCCTCGCTATCGCTCAGGCGTCCTACCTCGCCGCCAACGGCAGCGGCATTCCCCCGATGATCGTGGTTGGGATTGTCAATGGACCGGACCGCATCCACGACATGACGCCGCCGGCGACCGGTTCGTCCGTCGCCGCGTTCAAGACCGCCGGCGGCGCCTTCGCCTTTGCGGACTTCATTCTCCGGGACGTCATGCCGACGGTGCGCGCACGGTTCCGCGCCCTGCCGACGACCATTCTGGCCGGACACTCTGCAGGCGGGCTCTTCGCGCTCGACGTGGCCGCGACGAGGCCGGGCAGCTTCCAGGGCGTCATCGCGATGGACCCGGCCATCTGGTTCAACGACGGTGCGCCGGCCCGCCTCTACGCAGACGCGATTGCCCGATCGAAGACGGGCATGCGCGTGTTTGCAGGGCATGGCGGGCTCGAGGCAGACATCGACACGGCCACGACCGAGTTCGCGCGACGGCTCGATGCGGCGACGCCACCCGTTTCAGGCTTTGCCCATCGGCGCTACCCGGACGATTCGCATGCCCTCGTGCCGCTCGCCGCTCTACCGGACGGATTGCGCTTCGTATTCGCACCGGTCTCGACCGAGCGTCTGCCCGTCACAACGCTTGACGGGCGGGCCGATGCGACGATGGTGATGGCGGCGCTGGAGGCGTCGGAGTCGCAGTACGGCGTCGCCGCCCGGTCGCTGCAGCTCCCGGAGCCGCTGCCCGAGGCCGCCGTGCACCGCGCGGCGCGGTTCGCCCTGAATACGCTGAAGGACGTCGATCTCTCGATTCGAATCCTCGAGCGCAATGTCGCGTTGCATCCTGGATCCGCGCGGGCGGTGGCCAGGCTCGCGGACGGGTACCTCGCCAAAGGAGACACCGTCTCGGCGATCGTCCAGCTCAAGAGAGCCGTGGCCTTGGCGCCATCGTCGGCGACCGAGCTCCCGGCCGATGCACCAGCGAAGTTGAGGGAACTGGAACGGACGCCGCCGCCCGACTCGCCGCAGCAGAAATAGCCCTGTCAGGTCGATTCCACTGTCTCCGCGATCCTGAGCCACCAAAAAACACACAGCATAGACGGTCGAGTTTCCTGGCCGTCTCCAGCGCCCCCTCGCCAGCTGCTGCCGGAACTGCACTAGGCTTAGCCGAAGAAGGTCGGGTCCACTGACCCGGACTGTCGATCTGACCACGTCCCATTCGACCGATCAGTGGGCGCGAGACGCGCCGGGAGGACGGAATGAACATCACGTTGTGGATCCTGCAAGTACTGCTGGCAATTGCGTTTCTGGCGCACGGGCTCATGTTTCTGGCGCCACCGCCCGACATCGCGGTGCTGATGAACGCGATGCTGCCGCGCTGGTTCCAGCTGTTTCTGGGCGTGGCCGAGGTGCTTGCCGCTGTGGGCCTGACGCTGCCCGGGCTGACGCGGATCCTGCCGGGCCTCGTCCCGGCGGCCGCGGTGGGCGTCATGATCGTGACGGTGTCCGCGACGGCCCTGCATCTGTGGCGTAGCGAGTTCAGCTCGGCCGTCACCACGTTCGTGCTGTTGCTGATCGCCACGTTCGTGGCCCACGGCCGGTGGCGCCGCGTGCCCATCGCTCCGCGCGGAGGCGGCGTCGCGAGGTTGTGACGATGAGTTCTTCGGAGTGAACGTGGTGTTCACCATCCAGGAAAGAGAGGACCTTCTCATGGCCACCGCCTCACAACTTTCACCAGGCGAGCCGTTGTCGCTGGACTCGCTCATCACGCCAACCGCGCAAGGCATCGCCAGCCGGATTCTGGGAAAGGCCGCCGGAGGCAACATGACGCTCTTCGCCTTCGATCAGGGGCAGGGGCTGACGGAGCACACCTCGCCGTTCGACGCATTCGTGCTCGTCCTCGACGGAGCGCTCACCTTGACGATCGGCGGGACCCCGGTTCGAGCAACTCCCGGGACCATCGTGCGGATGCCTGCGGCCGTCCCGCACGCCGTCGACGCACCGGAGCCGTCGCGCATGCTGCTGGTCATGCTGAAGTAGCCTGCGCCTTCCGGCGGTCCTGCGGGAGACGTTCGCGTCCGTGAGATGGTCAGAGTCTATCGCTGCTGCGATCCTGGGTTGGCGCGATGTTCTCCGGAATCCACGATACAGTTCATGCATGAACCTGACGTCCATGGGTGTGATCGGCGCCGTCGCGCTGCTTTCGGTCCCCACGTCCGGCACCCAGGTGGCGCCACCCGCCGGCGTGATCCGGGACGTCGCGATCGGCACCTGCGCGCTCGTGGTCAAGGCCGACGGCTCCGTCGTCTTCTGGGGAAGGGACGCCGATGGTCAGGCGGCCAGGGCATCGTCACCAGGGCGCGTCATCACGGCGCCCGTGGTGCTCGACCTGCCGGGCAAGGCGTTGCGGGTGGCGCTCGGCGAATCCACTGAATACGCCCTCCTCGAAGACGGCACCGTCGTCGCGTGGGGCACCAACGACGAAGGTCAGCTTGGCAACGGCGCGATGGGCGCCAGTGGTCAACTGGGCATCTATCCGAAGCCGTCCATCACGCCCGTGCGGGTCACGGGCCTCGCCGATATCACTCAGATCGAAGCTGGCGGCAAACACGCGATGGCCCTTCGCAAAGATGGCACCGTGTGGGCGTGGGGCTCGCGAGACAACGCCGCGATCGGCGACGGCAAGCCCACGACGCTGCGTCCATTGAGGGCGATCGGGCCGACGCGCGTGTCCGGCCTCGAGGGAATCACGCAGATTGCGGTCGGCTATTCATACAACCTTGCGCTGGGGTCGGATGGTCGCGTCTGGTCCTGGGGCTCGAACAGTGAAGGCGAGCTTGGCGTGGGGACGCGCGACACCGGCTGGTTGCCGGCAGTCGTGACCGGCCTCGACCGCGTCGTGGCGATCGCTGCCGGCAGCGGGGCCAGCGGGAAGGGCATTTCAGGCGCGGTCCGCGACGATGGGACGGTGTGGATGTGGGGGACGAACACGTCCGCGCAGATGGGCAACGGTGAGGGCCCGATGTCGCCCGACGACCCCGGCGCCCGCAATCTGCGGCCCGTGCAGGTGAATGGAGTGGCCGGGGCGAAGAGCCTGAGCATTGGATTCGGCCACGTAGCGGCCCTTCTCGGCGACGGCACGCTTCGGATGTGGGGCCATGACGGCTGGGGGCAGGTTGGCGTCGGCACCACCGGCTTCTACCAGAAGAAGCCGGTGAAGGTGACCGGGATTTCGAGCGTGTCGGCGGTGTACCTCGGTGGCCCGCACTCGTTCGCCGTCCGCGCGGACGGGACGCTCTGGATCTGGGGCGTGAGCTTCAGCGCCGGCCAGGGCGTCATCGGGAAGAACCTTCACGTGCCGACGCTGCTGGACCTGCGCTGAGCGCACGAGTCCGCGGCGACCTGGCACTGAACTCCACGGACTGAGCGAATCCAACGTTCTGAGGGGCATGATGACGGTCGAGGCGTTCGTGAAGGTCGGGCTGTGAGCGACGACGGGATCAAGCGCGCGTACGTGCGCGTGGTGGTCATCTGGCTTTGCGTGCTGGCAGCGCTCTGGTGGCTGCAGCACGCGTTCATCTAGACGGTTTCCGCACCCATGCACTGGATCGACTGGACCATCCTCGTCGGCTTCACCTCCTGGATCGTGTTCGATGGGCTGAAGCGGACCAAGGACAGCCACGAGATCGAAGGGTACTTTCTCGCCAACCGGAGCATCCCCTGGTGGGCAGCCGGGATCTCGGTGATGGCCACGCAGCTCAGTGCCATCACGATGATCGGCACCACCGGGCAGGGCTACAACGACGGGATGCGCTTCATCCAGTTCTACTACGGCCTGCCGGTGGCCATGATCATCCTGTCGCTCACGCTCGTCCCGTTCTTCTACCGGTCGGGCGTGTACACAGCCTACGAGTACCTCGAGCAGCGATTCGACGCAAAGACCCGCAGCTTGACGAGCCTGCTGTTCCTGCTGTCCCGCGGGATGTCCGTAGGGGCGGTCGTCTCGGCGCCCGCGGTGGTGTTGTCGCTGGTGCTCGGCTGGAACCTCACGGCCACCGCCCTGGCGATCACCATGCCCGCGGTCGTCTACACGATGTTCGGCGGCGTCCAGGCGGTGACCTGGACGGACGTCAAGATCATGGTGCTGATCATCGTCGGCCTGTTCGCGATGATCGTGGCGGCGCTGACAGGTCTGCCAGCCGGCATCGGGCTGAGTGACGGCCTCGGCATCGCTGCCGCCACCGGCCGCCTGCGCAGTTTTGACTTCTCGTGGGATCTCACCAACCAGTACACGTTCTGGTCCGGCACGATTGCAGCGCTGTTCCTGTTCTGTTCGTACTTCGGGACCGACCAGAGCCAGGTGCAGCGCTACCTGACGGCGCGATCCGAAGAGGAAGCCAAGCGCTCACTGCTGATGAGCGCCTATTGGAAAATCCCGCTCCAGGTGCTGGTTCTCCTGCTCGGCATCCTCGTGTTCGTGTTCTACGTCTTCAACACACCGCCGCTGATCTTCAGCAGCGCCCAGGAAGCGCGCCTGAAACAGGGGCCCTCCTCGGCGCAATACGCCGCGCTGGAAGGGGAGTTCGGCACGGCGCTCGACGCGCGGCGCGCAGCCGGCGCGGCGCTGGCGGCCGCACGCGATACCACTGACGACGGTGAGATAGCCGCGACGCGGCAGACCTTCCTCGACCGTAACGCAGCGGTGGAAGCCATCCGCGGAAAGGCCACGGCGCTGGTGCGCGAGACGACCGGCGACCGTTCGTTCACCGACGTGAACTACGTCATCCCCACGTTCATCCTGACGCAGCTGCCGGTCGGCCTGATCGGGATGCTGATCGTGGCCATTCTCCTGGCGGCCACCGACACCATCGCGGGGGAGCTCAACTCGTTGTCGACCGCGACCGTGATCGATTTCTACAAGCGCCGCTTCAAACCCGGAGCCTCCGATGCGCACTACCTGCAGGTCTCCAAAGCGGCGACCGGCGTCTGGGGGTTGTTTGCCTGCGCCGTTGCCGTGTGGGCGGCGGAGCTCGGCTCGCTGATCGAGGTGGTCAACCGCTTCGGATCATTCTTCTATGGCTCGATCCTCGGCGTCTTCATACTCGCGGTGGCCTTCCCGCGCGCCACCGGAACCGGCGCGTTCATCGGGCTCATCGCCGGCATGGCCTCGGTGGCGTGGGTGGCGAGCGCGACGAACATCGCGTTCCTGTGGCACAACGTCGTCGGGGCGGTTGCGGTCGTGGCGGCGGGCATGCTCGTCAGCCTGCTGACGCCGGCCAAGAAGTGAAACAGCGCCGGCCGCCCCTACTCTGCTCTCAAGGCCACAATCGGATGAACCCGCAGCGCACGCAAAGCGGGAACGAGCCCGGCGGCCAGCGCGACACTCACGAGGAGGAGTGAGATGGCGAGCAGGGTCATGGGATCGCGCGGCGATACTTCGTACAGAAGGCTCTCGAGCAGCCGCGATACTCCCACCGAAGCGATCAGGCCCAGGGTGAGGCCGAACAGGACCAGCCGCATCGTCTGCCCGAGAATCAGCCGCAGGATGTCCGCCCGGTCGGCGCCAAGAGCGCGGCGGACTCCGATCTCCTGCGTGCGTTGCGCCACCGAGTAGGCAATGACGCCGTAGATGCCGATCGCAGCCAGCATCAGGGCGAGGAGGGCGAACAGCCCGAACAGGCCGGCCGACATCCGGTCGCGCGTCATCGTCAGCCCGATGACGTCCTCCATGGTGCTGACGTCCGACACCGGCTGACTCCTGTCGATCGCGACCACCTGCTGACGCAGCGTCTCCACAAGGTGCATCGGATCGCCGGTGCTCCTCAGGACCACGCTGAACCCGGCGCGCGGCTTCTGGGCAAACGGTTCATACACCTGCGGCGCCGTGGAACGCCGGAGGCCCTCCTGTTTTACATCGCCGACGACGCCCACAATCTCACGCATGTAGGTAGGGCCGGAGATGTCCAGACGCTTCCCGATCGGATCCTCGTCGGGAAAGAACCGTCGTGCCATGGTCTCGTTGATGAGCACCACCGGCGGGCTCGCCGCAGTGTCGCCATCCGTGAAGAGCCGGCCACGCACCAGGGGGATCTGCATGACCCGGAAGTACCCCGGGCTGACGCGATAGTGATTCGCCGCGGTTCCGGTCAGCGGCCCTTCTGTACGGCCCTCGAAGTAAATTCCAGAATCCTCGACACTCGCGAATGGCAGCCCCGTGGAGATGGCCACCGCCTGCACGTCCGGTGCGGTCTGCAGGCGCTCCAGGAGCGATTCCACGAAGCGCACCTGCTCGTGCGGCTCCCGGTACGTGACCGCCGGCAGATTGACGGCTGCCGTGAGCACCTGCGCCGCATTCACTCCGGATCTCCACCTCGAGGAGCTTCGAGAGGCTCTTCAGGAGAATGCCGGCACCCGCCAGCAGTACCTACCGCGAGAGCCACTTCGCAGGCGACCAGTGCACTTCGAAGGCGCGTCTGCGACCCGGACCGGCCCATTCTCCCGCCGGCCTTGAGCGAATGATTGAGGTCGTCACGTGAGAGCCGCAGGGCCGGGGCGAGTCCAAAGAGGAGGCCCGTGAATATCGACACGAACACGGAAAACATGATCACGGCGGGGGAGAGCGTCACATCTTCGAGCCTTGGAACGCTGGTGGCCAGCAGCGCCTTGATCGAGCCAACTCCGACGTATGTCAGGAGGATGCCCAGCGCTCCGCCGATCAGGGCGACCAGGGTTGTTTCCGTGAGCAACTGCTGGACGATTCGAGCGCGGCTGGCTCCAATGGCGGCGCGCATGGCGATCTCCCGCTGTCGCGACGCTCCGCGTGCCACCAGGAGGCCTGCAATGTTCACGCAGGCGATGAGCAGTACGAGTCCGGCAGCGCCGAACAGGATGTACAGCGCAAGGCGAATGTCCCCAAAGTAGTGGTCCGTGAGCGGTATCACGCTGGCCGTCCACACCTTCTGCAGCCGCGGCATGATGAGATCCATCTCGGCCTGCGCCTGCTGGTATGTCACTCCGGGTTTCAGGCGGGCGATGGCCCAGATGATGTGATTGCCGGGACTCTCCAGGTCCTTCGGCGTGAACTGCATCGGCGTCCAGATCTCTGACTTGTCAGGGAAGCGGAACGTCGAGGGCATGATGCCGACGATCGTGTAATTGAGGCCACTCAGCCTCACCGATGTTCCGATCACGCCAGGATCCGCACGGAATCGGCGCCGCCAGAGGTTGTCGCCCAGGAGAATAAAACGCCCACTGCCATACGCGTCCTCTTCCGGTCTGAACGTGCGGCCGATGACGGGTGCGACTCCCAGGAGCGCCGGCAGATTGGCACTCACGCGCGCGCCGACAATGCGTTCGGGCCGCTCGTCCGACGTGAGCGTGAAAGAGACGTCCTCGAAGGCAGCGAGCTCGCTGAACGACGTGGTCTCCTGCTGCCATCTGAGAAAATCGCGCGGTGAGGCTTCGAATCGCGGGAACCGAGGTAACCACTTTTCCTCGAGCATGACGATCCGGCCAGGCTCCCGAAATGGCAGGGGACGCAGAAGCACGCCGTGCACGATGCTGAACATGGTGGTCGTGGCGCCGATGCCGAGCGCCATGATCAGCACGGTGAAGAATGCGAAGCCCGGATTTGCCCGGAGTATGCGGAGCGCATAACGGAGATCCTGGGCCAGTCGCTCCAGCGCGCCGAAGCTGAACTCCTCTCGAACATCCTCCTGGACGTGCGTCACGCTGCCGAACTGCCGGCGGGCCGCCGCGCGAGCAGCCTCGGCGGACATCCCCTCCCTGCGGTATCGCTCCTCGAGCGCGTGCAGATGCGCAGATATCTCATCTCGCAGGATGGAGTCGTCACGCCGGCGACGTCCCAGCACACGCCAGAGACGAAGGAAGCTCATCGAACCATCTCCATGACACGGGCGATGGCCGCGGCCAGATCCTGCCAGTGGTCCCGCTCGGCGACCAGACGACGCCGGCCCGCCCGTGTCAGCTGGTAGTATCTGGCCCGGCGGTTGTTGTCGGAGGTGCCCCACTCGGCATCGATCAGTCCGTCAAGCTCCAGGCGCCTGAGCGCGGGGTACAACGATCCCTCTTCGACACGCAGGATTTCTCCCGACGCCTGGCGGATTCGCTGGGCGATGCCCCAGCCGTGCATCTTTTCGACCGACAGCACCTTGAGTACGAGCATGTCGAGGGTGCCCTGTACGAGCTCACCGGGGCCGGGCGTCTGTTTCTTGCGTCCCATAGACATTTGATAGGAGACACCCGTTCCTATCAAATGTCAAGGGGAGCGAGCCGGCGGGACTCCGAACCGGGTTGACCCAGATCCCCGATCGGCGACTCGACTGACCGACCGGATCGAGTGGTGCACAAAGTTGAGATAGATTGTTGGCGGTCGCGACAGCATATGATCTGGCGACGAAGGAAGGACATACGATGAAAACTGCCATCCGCTGGGCCTCGACGGCTGCGGCCGTCGCCCTGACCGCTATCGCAACCCTCGCCCAACAGCCGCCAGCAGGAACGCCTCCCGCCGGTGCACCACAGACACCCGCACCTGGCGGACGCGTGGCCGGACCGGGGGGCCGCCAGAACGTGCCGGGCAGCTTCCAGCGGGTGCCGCCCCTCCCGTTTCCGGACGCTCCGCAGGAGTACGAGCTGAGCGGGACGGGCTACCGCGTGGTCCCGGTGGTCGACGGGCTCGTGAACCCGTGGAGCCTGACGTTTCTGCCAAACGGCGACATGCTCGTGACCGAGAAGCCCGGTCGGCTGCGTGTCGTCCGCAAGGGCAACCTCGAGCCGCAGGCCGTCTCCGGGGTTCCGGAAGTCTGGGCGACCGGTCAGGGCGGTCTGCTCGAAGTCCTGCCGCACCCAAAATTCCAGGAGAACCAGTTCCTGTACCTGACGTACTCGAAGCCGTGTGAGAAGGGGGCCACGACGGCACTGCATCGAGCCCGGTTCGACGGCAAGGCGCTGACGGACGGCCGCGACCTCTTCGTGGCGGACAACTGCAACACCGGCAACCCCCACTTCGGCTCGAAGCTCGCGTTCGCGCGCGACGGCCTGCTGTACATGACCATCGGCGAACGGGGCGATCGCCACCGCTCCCAGAACACCGCGAGCCACGGCGGGAAGATCTTGCGGCTGAAGGACGACGGCACGGTGCCGGCAGACAATCCCTTCGTCGGCAAGGACGGGCACAAGCCGGAGATCTTCAGCTACGGGCACCGCAACGCGCAGGGCCTCGCTTTCCATCCCGACTCCGGCGTGCTCTGGAGCAACGAGCATGGCCCCCAGGGGGGCGACGAACTGAACATCGTGCAGGCCGGGAAGAACTACGGCTGGCCCGTCGCAAGCTACGGGCGCGAATATGCGCCGGACGGAGCGCTCGTGAGCGCGCAACCGTCGAAGACCGGCATCGAGGAGCCCGTCTTGATCTGGGCGCCGTCGGTCGGGATGTCCGGGCTGATTGTCTACACGGGCGAGGCGTTCCCGCAGTGGAAGGGGCATTTCTTCGCAGGCTCGCTGTCGGGACTGGCCCTGCACCGCTTTGCCTTCAACGAAAAGGGAGGCCTGCTCGGGCGCGAAGCACTCCTCACGCAGTCGCGGCTCCGCGTGCGCGATGTGCGCCAGGGGCCCGACGGCAACATCTATCTGGCCATCGATGCGAACCCCGGCGGCGTGGTGCGCGTCGAGCCAGCGGCAGCGCCAGCCAAGAGCACCGCCGGCGTTCAGTAGGGCGGGGCAACTGGACTGGCCCTCATGGGAGCGCCCGCTCTTCGACGTCTCGTGCCTCCAGTCCTGCTGCTGGCGGCGATCGCGGTCGCACCCCGGGCCGAACCCGGCGTGCGGCTGCGGTCGATCGCAGGCCATCCCTCGTCGGGTGTCGCCCGTGCCGTCGTTGTGGACGAGGGTGCGCTCGTGCACACCGCGTTGATGTACCCCGAGAATGCCTCCGGCGATCTCGAGGGCGCCGGGGATGCCGGGGTGCAGGCCGGGCGTGTTCTTTCCAGCATCGAGCTGGCCTTGAAAGAGGCGCGAACCTCATTGGACCATCTGGTCCGCCTCCACGTTTACGTGGCCGACCAGTCAGTCACGTCGCAGATCGACAAGCTTCTGGCGGACCGCTTCGGCGCCCGCCAGACGAAGCCCGCGGTGACCTTCGTGGAGACCGCGATGCCTCGAGCCGGCGTGCTCGTCGCGATGGACGCGATCGCCGCGACCGCGTGGACCCCGGAGCCAGGCGGGGCGAGGCGTCTCGCGGCCGCGGGGCTTCCCCAGCGCACCGCACGGGCATCGCATGCGGCGATCCAGCCTGCCGGTCCCTTCGTCATCGTGTCCGGCCGTGCAGCGCCGGGCGAGTTCGACCCGGCCGTCCGCGAGACGATGGCGCAGCTGCGCGCTGATCTCGAGAGGGTCGGCCTGACCTTCGACGACGTGGTCCAGATCAAGAGTTTTCTGGGCGACATGCGCAGCGCCCGACAACTGGAGACCGTCGTCGCAGAGTCCTTCCCTGGCGGCAGAGTGCCGCCCCAGGTCGTGACCGAGTGGCGCCAGAACGCCGCGCCCGCGGAGATCGAGCTCGTCGCGACAGCCCCCCGGACTGGAGCGACCCGCATGCACGTGGAGCATTTCGAGCCGATCGCCGGACGGTACAGCCGCGTGGCCCGCGCGAACGCCGGCCGTCCCGTGTTCGTGTCCGGCCTGCACGGAGTGTCCGCCGATCCGGCGGCCCAGGTGGGCGAGATGTTCGGCGAGCTCCAGCGCGTGCTGCAGGAGGCGGGCAGCGACATCCGTCATCTCGTCAAGGCGACGTATTACGTATCGGACAGCGCCGCTGATGATCGGATCAATGCGATCCGCCCGACCATTTACGATGCGCAGCACCCGCCGGCCGCCTCGAAGCTGTTCGTCCGCGGCACCGCGAGGCCCGGGAAGGCGAGTACCTTCGATATGATCGCGGTCACGACCGCGCGGTGATCTCAGTACACGTGGCGGCGCGAGAGGGAAGCATTCATGCACAGCCGGCGTCAGTTCATCGGACAGTGCGCCACCGTGGTGAGCGCATCGGGCGTGTCGGCCATAATGGGTCGCATGCCGGCCTCCGCCTCGCAAGACCAGCCGTTGAGCAACTGGGCAGGGAACTATCGGTACAGCACCGGGCGCATGACGTCTGCAACCTCGCTGGCCCAGGTCCAGGACTTTGTCAGAAAACACGAGCGCTTCAAGGTCCTCGGCACGCGCCACTGCTTCAACGGAATTGCCGACAGTGCCGACCAGTTCCTCTCGCTTCGCGAGATGAAGCAGGTCGTCGAGCTCGATCGCGCGGCGCGGAAGGTGACGATCGAGTCGGGCATGAGCTACGGGCAGTTGTGTCCGTATCTCGATCAGCAGGGATTCGCGCTGCACAACCTGGCCTCACTGCCGCATATCTCCGTCGCCGGTGCCTGCGCCACCGCCACGCATGGCTCCGGCGTCAAGAACGGGAATCTCTCGACGGCGGTGTCGGCACTGCAGATCGTCACGGCCAGCGGCGATGTCGTGTCGATCGCGCGCACGGGGGATCCGACTACGTTTCAGGCCGCCGTCGTCAATCTCGGCGCCTTCGGCGTGGTGACCAGGGTCACGCTGGATCTCCTGCCGGCGTTCACGATGCGGCAGGACGTGTATCTCGACCTGCCGATGGCGCAGGTCCGAGAGCACTTCGAAGACATCGTCTCCGCCGGCTACAGCGTGAGCCTGTTCACCGACTGGCAGAAAGGACGGATCAACGAGGTCTGGGTGAAGCGCCGCATCGAGAAGGAGGGGGCCTTGACGACGTCGAAGGATTTCTACGGCGCGCGTCCCGCGACGGCGAACGTCCACCCGATCGTCGAGCTCTCAGCTGAAAACTGCACGGAACAGATGGGCGTTGCCGGGCCGTGGTACGAGCGGCTGCCGCACTTCCGAATGGGCTTCACACCCAGCAGTGGCAAGGAACTGCAGTCGGAATACTTCGTGCCGCGGAGGAACGCCGTCGAGGCGATCGCCGCCGTCGAGCGGCTGCGCGATCACGTCAGCCCGCACCTGATGATCACGGAGCTCCGCACGATCGAGGCCGACGAGTTGTGGATGAGCCCGTGCTACAAGCGGCCCAGCCTCGCGATTCACTTCACCTGGAAGCAGGACTGGCTGTCGGTGAGCAAGGTGCTGCCGATGATCGAACGGGAGCTGGCCCCATTCGAGGTGAGGCCGCACTGGGGCAAGCTCTTCACCATCCCGTCGGCGACGCTTCAGCAACGATACGAAAAATGCGCGGAGTTCAAGCGGCTTGTCGCGAAGTACGACCCGAACGGCAAGTTCCGCAACAAATTCCTGACAGCGAATCTGTACGGCTGATATCGCCTCTCACCCTTTGCCTCGGCCTCCCGGACCCGGCGCGGCCGTCAGCTTGCGAATCAGGTCCACTTCCTCCTGCTTGTACGGCGTGCCATCCTGCTTGAAGATTTCGTGGAACCATACCGTCGGTTCCCGATCGACATAGGATTTCTGCCACGAGTCCCAGGGCAGGTGGGTCTGCGTCTTTCCCGCGACGAAGCCCCAGTTGTAGGCCGCCACCTTGTATTTCTGCGCGATCGGCAACGAGCCCTGGAACGTGCTGCCGTTGCCGCGCGCCATGTACTCCGTGCACAGAATTGGCCGACGGTACCGCTGCAGCCACTGGATCCGTTTCTCGAACTCGGCGCCGCTGTCGTAATTGTGAAACGAGATCACGTCCGAGCTCTCGAGCTGGATGCGTTCCATCGGTGTCAGCTTGTCGTCGGTCGACCAGTCGCCCTTCCAGACGCCTGACGTCAGCGGCTGCTGCGGGCCGGCCTCGCGGGCCCACTCGAACACCTGTGGCAACAACGCGAGCACGAGCGCGACCTTGTTCTTCGGTTCCGCGCTTCCGTAGCTGCTCGTGTTCGTATTGTCCGGCTCGTTCCAGATGTCCCAGCCGAGCACCCGCGGGTCGGTGGCGAATGCGTTCACCACGCCCGTGACATAGGCTTTGAGCCGTGGGTACTCCTTTGGTTCCTGCAGCACCTTCGTGCCAGGGCTTTGCACCCACCCGGAGTTGTGGACTCCCGGCCTGGGCTCGCGCTGTCGCCCGGGTTTCGGATCGGGATCCCAGCATGAATCGAAGAGCACGAACAATGGCTTGATCCGGTGTCGCGCCGCGATGTCGAGGAACTGATTGATGCGTTTCTGATAGCCGGCCGCGTCCTGCTGCCACTCCAGGTCGTGCAGAAACACCCGCATCGTCGTCATCCCGAGACCCTCAGCGAGGCCGAGCTCTTTGTCGATCGTCCTGGGATCGAACGTTTCGGCCTGCCACATTTCGAGCTCGTTGATCGCGGTGGCCGGAATGTAGTTGCTGCCGACCAGCCACGGCTGCCTGGCGTACCACTCGTTCGCTTTCGCCTCCGACCAGCGCGTCGCCGGGACCTGCATCGGCGCGAGTGTGATGAGACTGCAGATCAGCAGGAGACCGAACAGGCCCGTCTTTTTCATGGCTCACCCCTGTCGTCCATCCACCACCGGTTGGTGGCGTTACATCTTGAACTAACGGATTTCACCACAATCTGCAAGGGGAGTGGTGGAGTCGAGCAAGACGACGGAGAAGACGGAGGTCACGGGGCAAATCCACCACGGAGACACGGGGCCACGGAGACGACACCACGTCGTGATTCAGATAGCCTGCTGTCTCGATGTCTCTAACCAGCTGGTTCTCTCCGTGTCGTCTCCGTGTCCCCGTGACTCCGTGGTGATCCTTGTCACTGGCTTCTGCGGCGGGGCACGAACGTCGACAATCAGGATCCCCGCGGCGAACTACGACGTCATCGGCGGTCTACGCCCGCACGCCCCCTCCCATTTCGGTCGGCGTCCCATCCACCTCCAGCGCCTGCCGCAGCTGCTCCCGCTCGACCCGCAACTCGACCCTGGTGATGTCCGGCCGGAAGAACAGCGCCACCGTCCAGTCCAGGACGATGCGCAGCCGCCTGTCCCAGCGGGGCATCTGGAACAGGTAGTAGGTGCGTCGTATCCACCACGCCGGGAAGCCGGTCAGACGCATACCCCCCACGCGTGCCACTGCTCGCGAGTGCCCGAGTGACGCCATCGTGCCGAGCGGCCTGAACAGAAACGGCGCCGGCGCGCGCCCCTCGATCACGGCCGTCACGTTGCGCGCCAGCTGTTTTGCCTCGCGAACGGCGTGCTGCGCCAGCGCCGGATAGAAGCGGCCATCCGGCCCCGGTATGGCCGCGCAGTCACCCAGCGCCCACACGTGCGGGTGGCTCCGGCTCCGCATCGGCCGGCGGAATCGCGAGCGTCGGTTGAGCTGCGAACGATTGCTCGCTACGAATCGCTCGTCCGTGTGTCAGACGCTCTTCGGGCGTACCACGACCGCGATGCGCTGTTCCGGAGCCTGGCGCGTGTGCTGCGTCCGGTCGTGGCCTTTAGCTTCCTCGGGCTTGCGCTGTTCGACGAACAGACTCGTGCGGTCGAACCGTATGTCCTGGAAGCATCAGGGGAGTCGGTCACGCCGCCGCAGCTGTCGAGCGAGGAACAACTGACGTACTGGGTCCTTCAACATCAGCAACCGCTCGTCATTCCCGTCATCGAACAGGAAACTCGCTTCGCGCAGGAGATGGCGTACCTGCGCGGTGAACGAACGCAGTCGATCTGTTCCCTGCCGCTGACGACTCCGCGCCGGCGTGTCGGCATGCTGATTGTCGGCAATCGCCAGCCTCATACCTACGACGAGGAAGAAGTCACATTCCTCTCGCTCGTCGCCAATCAGGTGGCGCTCGCCATCGACGACACGCTGAACTACGGGGCGTTGCAGCAGTCCCTCTCGCTCGAGCGCGAGCGGGCGGAGAACCTGGCGGCGTCCGACGAGCTGCTGAGAGCGCTGTCGACTGTGCTCAACGTCCGGGAGGTGTTTCCTCGCGTCTCGGAAATCTCGCGCAAAGTGCTCCCCCACGATCGGATGACGATGGCCTTCCACGATCGGGAGGGAGAGGCGGTGATCCAGGCGGCGTCTGACGACAGCCTTCGACTGCACGATCGCATGCGGTTCGGGCCGGGTTTCCCTGTCGATCCCAACTCCTTTCTGATTCTCGACGACCTCGAACGGGACACCTTCGAGGTGATCCAGCCTCCTGATTTCTGGGATCGCGCCCGCGCCGCCGGATTTCGATCGCTGTTGCTCGTCCGGCGGCAGGCCCGCGACCAGCGGTTGGGGCTCGGCTTCTGGTCCACGCGTGCTCGCGCGTTCGACCGGTGCGACGTGCCGATCGCGCAACGGATCGCGGACCATGTGGCGTGGGCCATTTCGCATGAACAGCTCGCCGAAGCTGCCCGCCAGATCGCCGAAGCCCAGGCGCGTGCGGGCCGGCTGGAAGCGCGCGTCAAGTCGCTCACCCAGGAGCTCGACGCCCGCACCGGGCACGACCGCGTCGTGGGCCCTTCGGAACAATGGAAGGCAGTGCTGAAGGCGGCGGCCCAGGTCTCGGCCACGGACACGACGGTGTTGCTCACAGGAGAGTCGGGCACGGGCAAGGAAGTGGTGGCGCGGTTCATCCACCGCGCCTCGGCGCGCAAAACCGGGCCGTTCATCGCGCTCAATTGTGCGGCGCTTCCCGAGCATCTCCTGGAGGCCGAGCTCTTCGGCTACGAGCGAGGGGCGTTCACCGGCGCACAGCAGGCCAAGCCCGGTCAGATTGAGCTGGCGGCGACGGGCGTCTTGTTTCTCGACGAAGTGTCGGAAATGAGCCCGTCCGCGCAGGCGAAGTTCCTGCGCGTGCTGCAGGAACGAGAGTTCCAGCGGCTCGGCGGGACGCGGGTACTGAAAGCCAACGTGCGGGTCATCGCGGCCACCAATCGCGATCTGAAGGGTGCCATGGCGCGCGGCGCCTTTCGAGAGGACCTGTTCTACCGGCTGCGGGTCTTCGACATCAATCTGCCGCCGCTCCGGGAACGGCGTGACGATATCGTCCCGTTGAGCGGAGCGTTCCTGCACGAGATCGGGCAACTGTTCGGGCGTCCGCCGGCCGGCCTCGCCCGCGACGCACAGGACGCGCTCATGCGCCATGAGTGGCCGGGCAATGTGAGAGAGCTGCGGAACGCGCTCGAGCGCGCAGCCATTCTCTGCGAAGGAGGCCTCATCACGGCCGACCATCTCTCCCTCGACATCGTCGAACCCCATCGCCCGTTGTCGACGGGTGACGCCCTGACGACGTCCAACTTGAACGTCGTCGAGCGGGATACCATCACGCGCGTCCTGCGCGAGTGCAGAGGCAACAAGTCGAAAGCCGCCCGCCAGCTCGGCCTGTCACGGACACAGCTCTACGTTCGTCTTCGCAGGTACCAGCTCGCGTGACCGCGGGCGGCGTCATCCGAAGAGACCGTCGAGCCAGGCGCAGACCTCCTGTCGCAGCCGCGTCGGATTGTTCACCTGGCAATGGGCATCCGCACCTGATTCGGCATCGAGCACGATGAAACGTTTGTCCGTCACCGCAAGCGCCTCGTGCCAGCGCCGTGCTTCGGCGAGGAGGCCAGGCGCTTCACCGGTGCCGGCGATACTCAGGAAGGGACAGCAGATCCTCGCGGGATCGGCCGACCAGTGACCCAGTTGCTCGGCAAACGCATCGACAGTCGGCACACCGGCCCGCCACAGGTGGATCTGAATGTTCGACTGCATGGCGCCGCGCTGCGCCAGCTGTCGAAGGACGGCCGGCGGGAGGACGGCGGCCATTTCGCCAATGGGTGTGCTCGCCGCCCCTGCGGCAATCCGGTGCTCGAACCCGAGCGCCCGAGCAAACCGAGTAGCCTCCTCCGCTGAAGCCGATTGCGGCAAGACGGCGGGGATCCTGGCCACCGCAGGCGATCAGGAAATCGACAATCGCGCCAACCGGCCGCTCGGTGTCGGCCGCGAAGTGTTGGCCGCGCAGCGGAGTCGATCCCTGGCCTGGCAGGTCCACCATCACCGTCGTGTACCCCTGCTGCCAGGCGCCCAGTCCGATCAGGTGGAAGATGTCCTCCCGGCCAGTATCTCCGCCGCCGATGATGAGCAGCGCCGGCGCATCCGGCCGCCCGGCGAGGCGCAGGCCCGGCAACGTCGAATCGCCAAATGGGATCTGCAGGAACTCGACGGGCAGGCCCTGTTCGCGCACGGATCGCGCGAAGGCGGCTTCGTACTTGCCGATCAACGAGGCGAACCGCTCACCTTCACCCGGCGTACTGAACTGCCACGCCCAGCGGAAGCTCGCGTAGGCCTTCATTCGGGCCTCGGCGGCATTGCGCGGCTGACGGGCGCTGGACCAGCGATCGGCCAGCGCCTGCTGGGCCTCGCCATACGTTTCGAACTCGATGCTCCAGCTGCGCGGATCGCCATCTGTGACTCGCGAAGCGACGAAGAACAGCTCGCCGGAGTCCAGACCGCCCGTCTTCGCCATTCCCAGGGCCCATTGGAAGATGAGGTCCATGTCCTGATCGTTGAAGTAGTAGCGTCTCGCGCTGCGGCGAAACGTCCCCTTTTGCCGTGTCTGTTCGGTCGTCATGTATCTCCCCTGAGGCGCGGCTCGCGCGCCATCCGGCTCGCGCGATCCGACCTGGGAAGAACGGCAAAAAAGAGGCCGGCAGGTCCTGGTCCGGGCCTCACGGCGAAACGAGCGTGAAGAGCCGTGCTGAGCGAACTGTGTGCGCACCGGTGCGCAGTGTGTGCGCAGGTCTCAAAGGTCAACCGCTGCCACAACGTCCTCAGGCCTGGCCGGCCGAGAGACGCGTGGCGCTCCGTTTGCTCTGATTCGTGGTGAGGTGCGATGTCATGAACATCATCATTGCCGGCGCGACCGGCGTCGTCGGCCGTCGCGCGGTTCCGCTTCTTCGCGACGCTGGTCATGACGTCACCGGCGTGGCGCGCTCATCCGCGGGCCGTGCGCAACTCGCGCGCATGGGTGCGAAGACGATTGATCTCAATCTCTTCGATCCGGTTGCGGTGCGGCGGGCTGTCGCAGATCACGAGGTCGTCATGAACCTCGCGACCCACATCCCGCGTTCCCCCTTGCAGATGTTTCTGCCCTGGGCGTGGCGAGAGAACGATCGATTGCGACGCGTCGGGTCCGCCACGCTCGTAGACGCCTCGATTGCCGAGGGCGTATCGCTCTACGTCCAGGAGTCATTCGCGCCCGTATATCCCGACTGCGCCGATCGATGGATCGACGAAACTCAGCCCATCGCGCCCGTGCGCTACAACCGCACGGTCGCCGACGCCGAAGCGGCGGCCGCTCGCTTCTCCGGAGCCGGCGGCCGTGGTGTCGTCCTGCGATTCGGCTCGTTCTATGGGCCCGACGCGTTTCAAACGATCGCCATGATTGATGCGGTGCGCAAAGGATGGGCTCCACTTCCAGGCTCCCCGAACGCCTTCGTGTCTTCGGTGTCCCATGACGACGCCGCGTCGGCCGTCGTTGCGGCGATCGGGCTGACGCCGGGCATCTATAACGTCGTTGACGATGAGCCAGTCACGCATCGTGAGTTCTTCGCATCACTGGCCGCCGCGCTGGAAGTGAGATCGCCGCGGCTGCCGCCCGAATGGGTGACGCCGCTGTTGGGGTCTGTTGGCGAGATGGCGGCGCGGTCGCTGAGGATCTCGAACCGGAAGCTGCGTACGGCGAGTGACTGGGTGCCCAGGTTCCCCAGCGTCCGCCAGGGGTGGGCTGCTGCCGTCGCCGAGGTCCGTGCGCGAAACGCGCCCGCGCAGCGTGCGGCGGCTTCGACAGGGCACTGAGCCGACTGCCGACGCGGGAGACACGCTACAGTTCGACCCGCGCATCACCGGCTCGATCGTTGCGGCCCTCGCTGTGATCGTCACGGCAGCGTGAGGTCCGCAAACGCTCGCGCGAAAACAAATTGCGATGGCGCCTCGGTGAGGGGTTAACCTTCAGGTCACCGACGGACTGCGGCAGAAGGACGATCACGATGAAATCAAAGCTGCACGCCCGCGAGGCGGTGCGCGCGAATGGCCCGTCATCAGCGACGAACAGGGTCACATCGGTGCACACCGAAAAGGCCGATCGCGATCCGCCGCGCGAGACGTCGCCGCGAACGCAGATCCTGAGCAGCGTTTCCGCCGTTGTGCTCCTGCTCTTGTTGATGTGGGCGGGCTTCGTCAACATCGGCCTGCCACCCGTCGTCATCGTCGGTGGCTCCGGCCTCGTGGCCCTGGTGATGTGGCGGCGTACGTACTTGCGGTACCCGGCCGATCCATCGGTGATTCTGCCCGTGTTCCTGCTGACCGTCGCTGCACTCGACGTGCACATGGCCGAGGAATACCTGACGGGATTCGGCCCGGCGATGAGCAGAGTGTTCGACATCTCGTGGACAGAACGATCGTTCCTGATGATTTTTGCGTTCTTCGGCCCATCGCTCTACGCGTTGACGGCGATCGGGTTGTACCTACCGCGTCCCCATCGCGGGATTCGTCGCCTGGTTCATCTTCATCGGTCCCGGCGTCGCGGAGTTCACCCATTTCATCTTCCCGCTGTTGCAGCCGGCCTTGAGTCCCACGGTGACGTCCACCATCAGCGCCCACGTGTCGAACGGGCGCCTGGTCACGGATATGCCGAACTACTGGATAGGCGCGACTGGTCGGTACTACTTTCCCGGCATGTACACGGCCGTCCTTCCGATGATCCCTGGCATCTATGCCATTTACCGGCTGCTGCGGCACGGCGCCGGTGGCCGGTCGTCCTGAAAGACAACAGCTGATAGCTGATAGCTGGTAGCTGATAGCTGCCGGCTATCGACCGAATCGCGGAGCGGCGCGCGCCGCCGCCAGCGCATGGACCGCGCCGACCGTCAGACGAACGGCGCGAACCATCTTGTCGAAGTCGAGCCGGTCGATGGTGTCTGCGGGCTCGTGATAGCCCGGATGAAACCCCCCGAAGATCCACACGGCCGGCACACCCTACCTGGAGGAATGGCAGGTGGTCGCACCGGAAGAGCGCACGCATGGAGGAATCACGATCGAACTTCGTGCTCAGCGTCAGGCCGGCGGCAGGCGCCTCCCGCACGAGCAGTCGTTCGAGATCGCGACTGAACACCGCGCCGACCAGGTTCAACTGATTCGAGACCGCCGCCGTCAGCTCGTACGCCCCGAGGCTGTCCGGGGTGTGCTCCTCGTTGCGGCCGATCATGTCCAGGTTCAACACGGCGATCGTGGTATCGAGCGGGCGCAGTGGGTGCGCCACGTAGTGGTAGGAGCCGAGCATCAACTGCTCCTCCGAGCCGAACGCGACGAAGAGAACGCTGCGCCGCAGCCGCCGTTGCGCGACCAGGCGCGCCACTTCGAGCATCGCCGCCACGCCGGACGCGTTGTCGTTGGCACCCGCGTAGAGCCGCTTGTTCTGTACGCCGAGGTGATCGTAGTGAGCGGTCACGAGAATCGTCTCGTTCCGCAGTGTCGGATCGGTTCCCGGCCAGAGACCGGCGACGTTCCACGACGGCTGTGGAGCCGCGTCCTGATTCGCGGCGCGCAGTCGTACCTGCACACCGTCAAGGGCCTGCGACGAGGGAGATGGCGCACGGTCGATCCGCGCCTGCCATTCGGCAGGCGTGCGGCCGGTCGGTTGCAGAAGCGCAGCGGCGACGTCTGAGGACACCACGAACCGCGGGACACGAAGCTCGCTCCGTGCCAGTGCCTGCGGCGGGGCGTTCGCCCTCTCTGGAGCGGGTGCCGCGGATCGGTGGCTGTTCACCGGCTCGGTGACCACGAGAACGGCGGCGGCGCCGTGGCGTTCGGCATTGCGTGTCTTCGTCCACAGGTTGGCGTGCAGCGTGAAACCAGCGCCGTGAAAGATCGATCCCGGGTCGTTCTCCTGCGGTTCGTGATCGAAGACGAGCACGGCCTTTCCGGCCACCTCCAGCCCGGCGTAGTCGTCGTAGCCGAGCTCCGGAGCCGTGATGCCGTAACCGGCGAAGACGACCCCCAGCGTGAGATCGATCGGCCGTCCAGGCTCCGGGAAGAACACGCTGCCCGCCGCGAAGGTCTGCTCGGCGCCACCGCGGACGACCTGGATCGACGACCTCTCGCGATCCAGCTCGAGCGGCACCACGTCGAAGCGCTGCAGAAAGCCGGCATCCGCAGCAGGCTGAAGCCCGATCTTCCGCATCTCCGACGCCAGGAACCAGGCAGACGCGTCCGCGCCATGGCTCAACGAGGCGCGCCCTTCGATCGGCGGCGAGCAGAGGAATTCGAGATCCGCCCGCAGGCGCTCGCGATTGACCTGCTGTCCCGCAGGTGCGGCAGGCGTGAACGCCAGGAGAAGGACGGCGATGGGAAGGTGTCTCATAGACGCGTGCCGACCTGGACTATCATTCCGCGACCGGGCGGCCAGAGTAATCGCCGTTTTCCGCTCCAAACAGGCAGAACATCCATGCGATCAGTCCTTTCATTCCGCCGCATTCCGGCCCTGTTGCTGGCCGTGGCCTGTCTCGCGGCCGTGCCGCAGGCGCAGACGCCGCGGCAGCCATTCAGTCGTGTCGCCCTGACGGTCACACCGGACCATCCCGACTGGACCTATCAGCCCGGCGAGCCTGTGACGTTTCGCATCGATGTCATCCGCGACGGTCACCAGGTTGCCGGCGCGACAGTGAAGTATGGCATCGGGCCGGAAATGCTGCCGCCGCTCACCGAGGCGACGGCCGTCGTTGGGGCGACACCGCTGACGATCGCCGCCGGCACGATGGAGGTGCCCGGTTTCCTGCGACTGGTGGCGACCGTCGAAATCGAGGGGCGCAGGTATCGCGGGGTCGGCACGGCCGGATTTGCGCCGGACCGCATCGAGCCGACCCAGGTGAACCCGCCTGACTTCGACGCGTTCTGGGACGCGGAGCGCACGCGTCTGGCCGCGCTGCCGCTCGACGCGAAGTGGACGCCGCTGCCGGACCACAGCGCCGCGGGTGTGGATTGCTCGCAGATCAACCTGCAGAATGTCGGTCTGACAGAGGGTGCAAGCCGGCTCTACGGCATCCTCTGCATGCCCCATGCGCCGGGGAAGTATCCGGCGCTCCTCAGTGTGCCCGGCGCCGGCGTGCGGCCGTACCGCGGCCTCGCGGAAATTGCCGGCCGCGGCCTGATCACCTTCCAGATCGGCATCCACGGCATTCCGGTCATCCAGCCGCAGGAGGTGTACGACAGCCTGGCCCGCGGCGGTTTGAGCGGATATCCGACCTTCGGGCTCGATTCGCGGGAGCGCTACTACTACCGTCGCGTGTACACCGGAACGCTGCGCGCCAACGACTTCCTGACGTCGCTGCCGCAGTGGGACGGGCGGAACCTGGGCGTGACCGGCGGGAGCCAGGGGGGCGCGCTGGCGATCGTGACCGCCGGACTCGACCGGCGCGTCACGCGACTGGCAGCGTACTATCCGGCGCTCTCGGATGTCACCGGCTACCTGCACGCACGCGCCGGCGGCTGGCCGCACATGTTCCGCGCGGTCGACGGGCCCAACGTCCATCGCGACGAGGCGAAGATCGTCACGAGTCGTTACTACGACGTCGTGAACTTCGCCCGTCGCGTGACCGCGCCGGGACTGTACTCGTGGGGCTTCAACGACGAAACGTGTCCGCCGACGTCGATGTACTCGGCCTACAACATCATCACCGCTCCGAAACGCCTGATGCTCGCGTACGACACCGGCCACCGCTCCACGCAGGAGCAGGTGGACGATGTGTATGACTGGCTGGCGGACGAGCTCACGGGCCGCATCCGGTCGTCGGCCGGAGGACGGAATTGGTGACCTGTCCGAATGTCTGCTGCCTCATGTCGACGAGATTCCGCGACTAAAGCGTCTTCATGTCGATCACGAATCGATACTTCACGTCGCTCTTGAGCATGCGCTCGTACGCGTCGTTGATCTTCTGCATCGGAATCATCTCGATGTCGGAGACGATGTTCTTCTCCGCGCAGTAGTCGAGCATCTCCTGCGTTTCGGCGATGCCGCCAATCCCGGAGCCCGCCAGTGAGCGGCGGGCCAGGAGCAGCCCGAACACCGTCGGTGACGGGTGCGGGTGCTCGGGCGCGCCGACGAGCACCAGCGCTCCATCGCGTTTGAGCAGCACGAGGAACGGGTCCAGGTTGTGCGAGGCCGCCACCGTGTTCACGATGAGGTCGAAGCTGCGCTCGTGCTTCTGCATCTCGTCCGCGTTCTTCGAGATGACGACCTCGTCCGCCCCCAGGCGCTTACCGTCTGCAATCTTCGACTCCGACGTCGTGAACAGCACCGTGTGCGCTCCAAACGCGTGCGCGAATTTCACGCCCATGTGCCCGAGCCCGCCGAGGCCCACGATCCCCACTTTCTTGCCGGGCCCGGCACCCCAGTGCCTGAGAGGGGAATACACGGTGATACCGGCGCACAGCAGGGGGGCCGTCGCCGCAGGGTCCAGCTTCGGCGACACGTGCAGCACGAAGTGCTCGTCCAGCACGATGCTCTGCGAGTAGCCGCCGTAGGTCGCCTCCGCGGTCGCGTGCGGGTCCGGTGAGTTGTAGGTAAACACCGTCCCGTGCGTGTCGCAATACTGCTCGAGTCCCTCTTTGCAGCTCGCGCACGTCCGGCATGACGCAACCATGCAGCCTACCGCAGCAAGGTCGCCAGGCTTGAAGCCTGTCACTTCTCCGCCGACCTGTGTGACCCGGCCGACGATCTCGTGCCCGGGCACGCATGGGTACATGGTGGGCCATGCCGCCCACTCGTTGCGCGCGGTATGCAAGTCGGAGTGGCAGACTCCGCAGAACAGGATCTCGAGCTGAACGTCGTGCGGGCCCGGGTCGCGCCGCGGAATGCTGGCGGGGGCCAGAGAGGATGTCGGACTGGTCGCTGCGAACGCTTTGGTGGTGGCCATGGGCTGGTCCTTCTCTGATACTGACGAATGATGACGTCACTGATCCGGCAGTGTGCCGCGGCGATGGTAAGCGGAGTGGACCCGCTCGACATTGTCGGATCTGATATTTTCGCATTCACCAGGGGCCGCGCGCCTCTGGTCGTACACATCGTACCATCTCGTCCACTTCCTCGTCAGACGCGTCATTGCGCCGAATCGATCCCTGCCACATTCTTGTCGCCATCGACTCGTTTCCGGCGTCGCGTTCATCCAGCCTCGGCTGTCTCGGGCTCTGATCCCTCTGACCGTGATGGAAGGTGTTCGCAACGGGCTGCCGCAGCAGGTAGGATTGGCTGACGTGCCGAAGCCTCGCGGCCACGGTCAGGCCTGAGCCGGTGCGGCGATCATTTACGGGGAGTTATCTCATGACGGAAAGGTCCGACAGACCGATATCCGAGATAGCCATTGCGCTGCACGTCAACGGCGCCGAGCGGACGGTTCACGTGGACGCACGCGTGACGCTCCTCGACCTGCTTCGCGAGACCCTCGAGCTTCACGGAACCAAGAAAGGATGCGACCAGGGCACCTGTGGTGCCTGCACGGTCATCGTCGACGGGCATCGCGTCCTGTCGTGCCTGACGCTGGCGGCTTCCTGCAGGGATCACGATGTCCGAACCATCGAAAGCCTTGAGGCGGATGGACGCCTCCATCCCATCCAGTCCGCATTTCTCGAGTGCGACGCCTATCAGTGCGGCTTCTGCACGCCCGGGCAGATTCTGTCGGCCATCTGCCTGCTCGAGGAGGCGCAGGCCGGAGTCCCAAGTCACGCGACGCCTGACGTACGCCAGCCCGTCGATCGCGCAACGCTCAGCGATGATGAGATCCGGGAGCGGATGAGCGGGAATCTGTGCCGCTGCGGCGCCTACCCGAACATCGTGGCCGCCATTCGCGAGAACAGGCAGTCACACATCGAGGGACGGTGATGAAGGCATTCACATTTCAGGAAGTCACAGCGGCACCCGAAGCGGCAACAGCCGTGGGCGCTGCGCCGGGAGCGATGTTCCTCGCCGGAGGCACGACGCTCGTCGATCTGATGAAGCTCGAAGTGCTGACGCCGGACACAGTCGTTGACGTCCGGCGGCTCCCGTTCGGACAGATTGAGCTGAGCGACAGCGACGTGCGGATTGGCGCGACCGTGACGAACAGCGCGCTCGCCTGGCACGCCGGGATCCGGGAGCGGTTTCCGGCTCTCTCTGAAGCGTTGCTCGCGGGAGCGTCGACGCAGCTGCGCAACATGGCCACGGTGGCGGGCAACATCATGCAGCGAACGCGGTGTTCCTATTTCCGGGACGTGCACGCCGCGTGCAATCGACGAGTACCGCAGTCGGGCTGCGATGCCGTCGGCGGGTTCAACCGCGGGCATGCCGTTCTCGGCACGAGCGACCATTGCATTGCCACGCATCCTTCGGACATGTGCGTCGCCATGGCCATCTTCGATGCCGTCATCCACACGCTGAAACCGGACAGTACGACGCGTGCGATCCCGTTCACGGAATTTCATCGGCAGCCCGGCGCGACGCCTGACGTCGAAACGGTGCTGGAACATGGCGAGCTGATCACCCACGTGACCCTCCCGATCCAGCCGATTACGAGGCGATCGCACTATCTCAAGGTCAGGGATCGGGCCAGCTACGAGTTCGCACTCGCCTCAGCCGCCGTCGCCCTGGACCTGGACGGCGACACCATCCTCGGAGCGCGGCTGGGCCTTGGCGGCGTGGCGACCATGCCGTGGCGGTGCCGTGAAGCCGAGGCCCTCCTGGTTGGCCAGCGGACCAGCGACAAGGCGTTCGCTGCTGCCGCCGACACGGCGTTGGCCGGAGCGATCGGCAGAGCGCACAACAGCTTCAAGATCGAGCTCGCCCGGCGGACCATCGTGCGCGCGCTCGACGCGGCGCGGGACATGAGCGTATGACGACAGCAAGAGAGGCAGTGGTTGTCGGAGCGCCCGTCAATCGTGTAGAGGGCCGGCTGAAAGTGACGGGTGCCGCCGCCTACCCTTCGGACGTGTCGCTGCCCGGCATGGTGCACGCCGTTCTGGTGCAGAGCACCGTGTCCAGCGGGCGCATACGGACGATCGACCCGAGCGCCTGCGAGCGCGCCGCTGGAGTCCTCGCGGTCGTCACCCACGTGAACGCCCCGGCCCTCGAGCGCGGTCCCACGACTCCGCTGGGTCCCTCACCGCTGCCCCCGCTCCAGGGGGACGAGATCCTGCACTACGGGCAGCACGTCGCGATCGTGGTCGCTGAAACGCTCGAACAGGCGCAGGCGGCGGCCACGCTGATCGAGGTCACGTACGAACCCGGGACGCCGATCGTGTCCTACGAGGATCCCCGGACCACACCGGCCCCGCATTCGTGGGTCCCGGACGAGCAGCGTGGTGACGTCGCCGGCGCCCTGGCGTCGGCAGATGTACGCGTCGACGGCACCTATCTCACCTCGGACAACACGCAGAACCCACTGGGCCTGTTCGCCACGGTCGCCGAATGGGATGGCGATGCGCTCAGCGTGCACGACACCACGCAGTGGCCGCACGGGGTACGGGAGTCCCTGGGCCGGGCATTCGGCGTGGACGCGGGCCGCATCCGTGTGCTGACGCCGTATGTCGGCGGCGCATTCGGCGCCGGGCTTCGCGTCTGGTCCCATGTCGCCCTGGCGGCGCTCGCCGCGCGCGTGACGAAGCGTCCCGTGAAGCTCGTGCTCACGCGAGCGCAGATGTTCACGTCGATCGGTCATCGGCCGGGCAGCGTGCAGCGACTCTCGATAGGCGCAGACACGCACGGCACGCTGGTGGCCCTGGATCACCAGGCTACATCGCCGTTCGGAATGGCCGACGATTTCTTCAATCCCATCACTCCTGTCACCGCAGAGGCCTACGCGTGCGCCAACGTATCCGCAAGAGGTGTGCAGGTACGGATGAACATTCCTCCTCCGTGCTGGATGCGGGCCCCGGGACACGCCGAGGGGGAGTTCGCGCTGGAATCTGCGATGGACGAACTGTCGTACGCGCTGGGTATGGACCCGATCGAACTTCGCATCCGCAACCATGCCGCCGTGCACCCGCACACCGGCCGCCCCTGGTCCAGCAATGGCGTGCTCGAGTGCTATCGGCAGGGCGCCGAACGATTCGGATGGTCCGCGCGGACACCCAGGCCACGCTCACGGCGTCACGGACGAACGCTCGTGGGCTATGGCATGGCACGGGCTGCCCTGGGTGCGTATCAGGCGCCCTGCAAGGCGCGGGCGTCGGTCAATCGTGATGGCACCGCATTCGTCCGCAGCGCCGCGACGGATATCGGGACGGGCACGTACACCGTCATGACACTGCTCGCGTCGGAAGTCCTCGGGATCCCTCCGGCGCGTGTGCGGTTCGGCCTGGGAAATACCGAGATGCCGAATGCCCCTCAGCAGGGCGGGTCCGGTTTGACCGCCTCGCTCGGCAACGCCGTGCATGCGGCATGCGTCAATCTCGTGCAGGCGTTTCTCGATCTCGTCAGCGGTGACGATCGGTCGTCCTTACGTGGCTGCGCTCTCGCGACGGTCACGGTTCGCGATGGAGGCATTCAGGCCACGGCAGACCCCTCGCGGTTCGAATCCTATGCGGACATTCTCGCGAGGCACGACCTTGACGAGATCACGAAGGATGGCGAGAGTCTTCCGCCGGGCGACAGCACGGCGCTCACGACTGCCCCGGCAGTCGCGCGCTCGGGGCAGTTCGTGCCGTATACTGCGCCAGCCACAACCGCGAAGGCGCCCGCCGGCTCGTTCGCCGCGCATTTCGTGGAAGTGCATGTCGATCGGGACCTGGGTACGGTGCGCGTTGCGCGAGTCGTGTCGGCTGTCGACGGCGGGCGGATTCTCAACGAGAAGACGGCCAGATCTCAGATCATCGGCGGGATTGTCGGAGGCATCGGGATGGCGCTGCTGGAGGAAACCGTGTCCGACAGTAGCGGCCGCCTGATCAATACGTCACTTGGCGACTACCTGATCGCGGCCAACGCCGACGTGCCCGATATCGACGTGCTCTTCGTCGGACAGCCCGATCCGATGACGCCGGTGGGCGCGAAGGGCATCGGCGAGCTCGCGATCATCGGGATCGGAGCGGCCGTCGCGAACGCGGTCTATCATGCGACCGGCCATCGCATCCGATCGCTGCCGATCTCGCTGGAGAAAGTCATGGGCCACGTCAGGAGCTGATCGCTGTTCCGGTCACGCACCGGAACAGCTCCTTCTTCGCCCGGTATAGCAGCGTGGCCACATGATCGGGCCGCAGTCCCAGCTCGCGCGCGACGTCGTCACCCGACAGCTCTTCCAGCATCCTGAGCCGCACCACGCGCTGCTGGACGTCCGAGAGCTTCGACACACAGCCCATCAACCTGAATTCATCCTCGGCGCGGGCGAGGAGCTCGTCCACGCCGGGGACGTCGTCGGCAATCTCGTGCCGGCCGGCCAGGTCGTCGTGGGGCAGACGACGAAACGCGCGCCGGCGCATGTTGCGTGCGACGTTCCGGACGACGGCGGACAGGAGACGCCGTGAGTCCGGCTCGTGTCCGACGAGGGTCCGGGCCTCGGGCAGGTCGAGGAATGTCTGGAACGCCTCCTGGACGGCGTCGAGCGCGTCGTCGGCGGACAGCCCCTCGGCTCGTGCGACCCGTGAGAGCGCTCGCGAGTGCAGGCGGGCGAGATCCGATACCCAGCCGACGAAGCCGGGCTGACTGTGGAAACGGGCGATCATCAGGAATCGATCTTCCAGGCTCGGACTAAAACCTGCTCCTCTAATGGTAAGGTCTCGAGCCGCCCGGACATGACAGGACGGGTCGCGACCTCTCTCGATGACGGCCGGCACATCCCCCGGCTCGAGAGGAGTCACATGCCCACCCACACGCCCGTGCCGGATGCCGGCACGCCACTGGCCGTTGCCCCGTACGTCGATGCTGAGCGGTTCATCGCCCTTGTCGAGCAGGCGAGCGGCCTTGCCCTCGTGGATTTCACCGCGGCCTGGTGTCCGCCATGCCGGATCCTTGCACCCGATATTGACGCCCTCGCTGCCGAGCTCTCGGGGACCGTTGTGGTCGCCAAAGTTGACGTTGACGATCAACCAGGTCTCGCGTCGCGCTTCTGCGTCCGGAGCGCGCCGACGCTCATCTTTTTTCGAGACGGACAGGTGGTCGATCGGATCGTCGGCGTCTTGCCGCCGGAGGACCTCCGCGCGAGAGTGGAGGAACTTCGACGGTCCTGACTGAACGTGCACCCGGGCGACCAATGATAGGCTGCGTCGGCGGACGGCTCAACGCCGTCGGCTGGAGTCCATCATGGTCATTGTCCGAATTGTTTGTGCCCTCATCGCGAGCCTCGTCGTCGCTGGAGCCTGGCCGGTGCCCTCGTCGGCGCGTGCCGCGTTCAAGGTGATCGGCTACTACGCGGACTGGACGGCCGCTCGCTATCCGCTTGCGGACATTCCCGTCGGCAAGCTGACGCACGTCAACTACGCGTTCGCCAAGATCGGTTCCGACAACCGCCGCGCAGGGGCTCTCGGGCGCCATGTTCTGGGAACTGTCGAACGATGACGGAACGCTGCTCGATGCCTTGCGCACCGGTAGGCACCACAGGTCTGGGGAGTGAAAAGTCCCAGGCAAGGGGCCAGTAGCAAGGGTGTGAAGACACAAATTCACCACGGAGACGCGGGGTCACGGAGACGCACGGAGAGAACCAGCTGGTAAGCCGCAGGTGATCGACAGAACCGATCCGATATCGCGAATCCCCTGCCTCTCTACCGGGACCTCACCCCCTGCGGCGGGAGGCAGGGGATCTCGCGATCACAACGTGGAGCGTCACGGCACGTTTGGAAATCCCCTGCCCTCTAAAGCGCGGTCCGACCGCTCACGCTCCGTGCGTCTCCGTGTCTTCATGTCTCCGTGGTGGTCTTTCCGTGATCCGCGTCGTCAGCGCGTTGAAGGAGTCCTCGCGCTCGGGTCGCCCGTCGGCGGAGGCGCATGGTCGGTCGAGGCTGGCGGGCCAAGCAGCTCTCTGAAGATCGGTATGAGACCATCTGCCCACGCCTGGTAGCCTCGAAGCGTGGGGTGGAGGTGGTCACGTTCGTTCATCATGCCGTCGAACAGCCGCCCGTCCTTATCAGCGAGTTTGTCATTGACGTCAAGGTAGCGGACCTTCCGACCGTCGGCCAGGCGCGCGATGTTCGCGTTGATGGCGGTGATGGTCGGCATCACGGCCATGTTGTCGTTGCGAGGAAAGATCCCGGTGAGGACGATCGTCGCCTGCGGCGCCTTCTGCCGGCAGACGTTCACAATAGCTGTCAGACCGCGCGTGATCTCCGCCACGTGGGCAGCGTCGCCGGGCCGGGCGCCTACATTGTTGGTCCCGGCCAGGATCACGATCACCTTCGGGTGGACGTCGTCGAGCTCGCCGTTCTCGAGGCGCCACAGGATGTGCTGTGTCTTGTCCGCGCCCCATCCGAAGTCCGCCGCATTCCAGCCCAAGAAATTCTGACGCCAGTTGGCGAGAAGCTCGGGATAGTCCGTGGCGCCCCACCGACGAGCGATCGAATCACCGACGAAGTAGATGTCGATGCCACCCTGACGCGCCTTCTCCAGCAGCTGCTTGTGGGCGGTGATGGAATTCTGATCCAGGCGCGGTGCGGCCCGGTCGGCAGGTTCAGGCAGCGACGGCGCGGCGGGTGCGGCCTGCGACGATCTCGGGGCGAACGTGCGTGACGCCGCCACCGGGATTGCGCAGATCAGCAGGAAGATGGCCCACAGCACGCCGGCGCGTGCTCGTGTGGCGCGCATCACCGGGCGGCGGTCCCTGCGGCCGGAGTATGCCGAAGGAACTTGTCCGCCCATGGAATGAAGTACTTCCAATTGGGACCGTCAGTGTGGCCGCCGTCGTGCTGGCGCCACGCGAGTTGTCCGTCGAGCAGCCCCACGTTGACGGCCGGCATTCTCTCCGTCCGATAATCGTCCGACCGTCCAAGATCTTTCGCGCCGAGCAGCCGGAACACCGGGCCGGCGGCGATCGTCGCCATATAGCTGCCCTGCTGATCGAGCCACTTCGCGTCCCCCTTTTCCGGCACGCCGTAACTGATGAACGTCAGGCGGGGTGCACAGAGGGCAATCAGCTGGTGCGCGTCAACCGGAATATCCCCGGCATTCTTGCTGCCGAAGGTCGCCTCGGACGCGCCGTATTTCAGAAAGTTACCGGCCATCCAGTGATACTGGCCGCTGCCCGTGAGATTTTCGACCGCCTCGCCAAAAGTCCGGCGGTGCAGCTTCGCGCCTCCTTCTCCCGACGATCCCACCAGCACCACGGCAACGCGCGTGTCGAGCGCCATCGTGACGAGCGCGGCCTTGCCGTAGCGCGACACGCCTTCGATCCCGACCTTCTTCGCGTCCACATCCTTGTTGGTCTCGAGATAGTCGAGACCGCGCGACGCGCCCCACGCCCACGCGCGCAGCGCGCCCCAGTCCTCGGGCTTGCGTCGCCCGCCCTGGTTGACGAGGCCGATGATGCCGCTCGTCAGGCCGGCGCCGTTGTCAGCCTGGATGCTGGCCGGGCTGATCGATGCGTAGCCCCAGCCGTCCGCCACGAGTTGCTCGGTTGCGGGCGGGTCGCTGCCCGCTGGCGGCGCAAAGCCGCCTCGCCCGGGGCCACCGCCGCGGGCCGGTGGGGGAGGATCGCCCGGCAGGGTGCGTCCGCCACCGAACATCATCATCACCGGCACCGGACCCTTTGCGTCAGCCGGCGTAATCAGGGTCATCTGGATGTCGACGTCGATCGATGGATACCCCGAGTTGTCCACGTGACCGACGAGTTGCTTCCCGACGACGGGGCGGCCGCCGACGGTCACGTGGACGGTCCTGGTGACCGTCCACGTGACGGTCGGAATGTTCGCCGGCACACGGCCGAGCACCTCGCGCTCGAAGAGCTCCACGATCTGCGGACGCCTCTCCTTGAACCACATTGCCGCCGACGTGACCTTCTTGCCATTCTCGAGGGTGAGCACCTCGGGGAGATTCGGGTAGGGGTTGGCAAGCGCCTCATCGTAATTTGCGTGATTGGGCGCCTGTTCATTTCCGCTCGGACCGGGCCGCAGGGCCTTGATGCCCAGCTTGTCCATCATGTCTTTCCGGTCGGCGGCCGCGGCCTCTTGTGCGGCGGTCTGAGCGGGCGGTGCCGTGGCCGGAGCGGCGGTGCCCGGCGCGGGCGCCGGAGTCTGGCCGGCTGGCTGCTGCGTCCGTGCAGCGATCGGGCCTGACACGAACAGGCCGGCCATCACCCAGGCGATGCGAATGAGGTACACGCGCGAAGCTGACTTCATGAATACATCCCCTCGAGACCGCTGCCGTGTTTTCGCGAGGGACGATTCTATTACAGTCATCCAGGTCCGACGTGAACGTCGGCGCAAACCTCCACTGGGGTGTTTTGACCGTCATGCCAGGCCGAAGAAGGATGGCTGTTACTCGTACCGCAACGCACGAATGGGATCCACCCTGGCCGCGCGTCTGGCCGGAATCCAGGCGGCGAGCGTGCCCGCGGCAGCCAGAACGACCACGCGGCGGCCACGCTCACGGGATCTGCCGGCCCGATGCCGAAGAGCAGCGTGCGGACGACACGGCCGAGGGCCCACGCCGCGCCTAACCCGACGACGATTCCCACACCGAGCACCCCCCCGGCTTCCCGAAAGATCAGCCACAGGATGCTCTGCCTCGTGGCACCGATGGCGATGCGGATCCCCAGCTCCCGCGTGCGACGCGTGACGCCGTACGAGAGCACGCCGTAGAGTCCGATGGAGGCCATTCGAATGTCAGGAAAAGGTTGGAAGGAGAAGCTGGGCAGAGCGACGTGAAGACTTGAACGTGGTGACACCCACGCGACACAATCGCTGTTGAGGATCCGATGTCGTCACGACACAGCATCGACGAGACGCGCATGTCCACCAGGATCGGCCCGGACCACCCGCGATATCGCGACGTGGTCGACAAACGCTTCAACAAGAGATTCAGCGCGAGCCCCGACTACGTCCGCCTGGTCAACTCGACCGATCAGATGATCTCGGCGGTGGAGGAGGCGGTCGCGGAGGGACGACGGCTCGCCGTGACGAGTGGCGGCCATTGCCTCGAAGGATTCGTATCGGATCCGGCGGTGCGGGTGATCATCGATGTCTCGCCCATGAAGCGTGTGTATTACGACACGAAGATGCGCGCGGTGGCAGTCGAGGCGGGCGCGACGGTGGGCGAAACGTTCCGCGCGCTGTTCGAGACGTGGGGCGTCGTGGTCCCGCTCGGCGAGCACCCAGAGATCGGGATGGGCGGCCATGTGGCGGGTGGAGCGTTCGGCTTTCTCTGCCGCCAGCTCGGCCTCGCCGCCGACTATATGCATGCCGTCGAGGTGATCACGGTGGACGAGGGCGGACGCGCGGCCGGCGTTGTCGCGACTCGAGAGACGTCCGATCCGAATCGCGATCTCTGGTGGGCGCATACCGGTGGCGGGGCCGGCAACTTCGGCGTCGTCACCCGCTACTGGTTCCGATCGCCGTCTGGAACGGGCGACGATCCCGTGACGCTCCTGCCCTGTGCGCCGGAGTCGGTCACGACCTTCAAGGCGGAGTGGAACTGGAACGACATCGATCAGCAGTCCTTCCTGCGGCTCCTCAGGAATCACGGGAACTGGAGCGAGCGAAACAGTGATGCCGATTCGCCGAACGCCTCGCTGTATGCCCTGCTGGAGATTCATCGACAACAGTTCGGGAAGGTCATCGTCCGCGGCGTGAGCACCGCGGGAGCGGCCGCTGAGCGGCAGGTGGATGACCACCTTGCGGCCCTCGGCGAAGGGATCACCGCCCCGAGTGGCCGGGAGTCAGCGCGGATGTCCTGGCTCGCGTTCGCCCTCAACCCGATGCCGGATCTGTTCGCCGGGCCACCGGGCGGCGTGAGCGTCAAGGTCAAGGACGCCTTACTCAGAAAACGGTTCACCGATCGCCAGATTGGCGTCGCGTACGAACACCTGACGCGCACCGACCACGACGTCATGGGCGGGATGCTGGGGCTCGCCACCTATGGCGGACGAATCAATACCGTTGCGCCGGATGCGACCGCTTCTGCCCAGCGCGGTTCGATTCTCGACATCGCGTGCACCACCGGCTGGATCGATCCACAGGAGGCCGGCAGGAATCTCACCTGGGTCCGGGCGTTTTATCGGGATCTGTTTGCGGAGAGCGGGGGGGTGCCGGTCCCCGGCGACGCGTATGACGGGTCACTCATCAATCATCCCGACGTCGACCACACGGACCTGGTACTGAATACATCCGGAGTGCCCTGGCATACGTTGTATTACAAAGAGAACTATCCGCGCCTGCAGCGGGTCAAAGCGCGGTGGGACCCGCGGAATGTGTTCAGGCATGCGTTGTCGATTCGCGCGGAGTGATTTCGCAACCGTCCATCTCACGACCGAGGGACACAGATGATTACAAGACGACGTTTTGTCATTGGTGGCGCAGCCGGCCTTGCCGTCGTCGCCGCAACGTTTCCCGGGGCGGCCCTGGCGCTTGACCAGTTCGAAGTGACGCACACCGATGCCGAATGGCGCAAGCTGCTGACGGCTGATCAATATGCGGTGCTCCGGCACGACGCGACCGAACGGCCGTTTACCAGTCAACTGCTGCATGAGAAGCGGCGCGGCACGTTCGCGTGCGCCGGGTGTGCGCTCGACACCTTTTCGTCGACCACGAAATTTGAGAGTGGTACCGGGTGGCCGAGCTTCTGGGCGCCGATCGACAAGGCCGTCGGGACTACCAAAGACACCTCCCTCGGGGAGGTGCGGACGGCCGTGCACTGCCGCCGCTGTGGCGGCCATCTCGGTCACGTGTTCGACGACGGTCCGAAACCGACCGGACTGCGGTACTGCATCAACGGCGTCGCGCTGACCTTCAAGCCGTCTCAGTCCTGATCGCGGTTCTAGGCTTTGGCGACCTGCTTCCTGCGGAAGCATTCGATGGAATGGTCGTTGACGATGCCGACGGCCTGCATCCACGCGTAGACGATGGTCGGGCCGACGAACTTGAATCCGCGGCCCTTCAGTTCCTTTGAGATGATCGCGGAAAGCGCGGTCTGTGCTGGAAACGTTCTGCCGGTGCCTTTCACCACCTTCCCGTCCGTGAACGACCAGCACAGTGTCCCGAAGTCCTCGCCTCGATCGCGCATCTCACAGAAGATGCGGGCGCCCGCGATGGTCGCGTCGATCTTGGCGCGGGCCCTGATGATGCCGGCATCGTTCATGAGCCGATCGATGTCGCGCGTGGTGTAGCGGGCGACGCGTGCCGGGTCAAAGCCCGAGAAGGCCTTCCGAAAGGCGTCGCGCTTGCGCAGCACGATGATCCACGCGAGACCGGCCTGGAAACCCTCCAGCATCAGCAACTCCCACAGGGCGCGGGGATCGCGCTCCGGCACGCCCCACTCCTCGTCGTGATAGGCCTGCATCAGAGGATCGTCGCCTGCCCAGGCGCAGCGCCGGCGTGCGTGTCGACCAGTCATGGCGCCTCACGCGATCGGACGTGTTGGAAGCTGGATCATCGAGTTGCCTAGTGTTCTGGCCGCGTGGATCGTGGCATAAGTCCCGGAGCGCGGCGCCCGCTTGGCAAGGCGCGACGACTGAGAATACCCAGAGTATTCGTAGCAGGAGTCACGCCGCCAGGCGGGACGGGGTCCCCAGCGCGGCAGCCGCGCTGGGGGCCCCGGGATGCGCCGCCCGGGAGTTATGTCGCGAACCATGCGGTCAGGACACTAGGATACAGTGAAAGAATGCCGCGCGAAGAGCGCCAGTGTGCCGGTGGCGGTGCACGCCAGCGCGCCGGAAGGGATGCGCCGGGCCGTTCTCGCCGGAGCGCAGACGATCGAGCATGGCGACGACGGGACGCCTGAGGTCTTCAGGTTGATGGCCGAACGGCATGTCGCGCTGTGCCCGACGCTGGCGGCGGGGGATGCGACCGCGCAGTACGCAGGCTGGAAAAAAGGACAGCAGCCAGAGCCGGTGCAGCTGACCCGCAAGCGAGCGAGCTTCAAGGCGGCCCTCGCGGCAGGCGTGACGATCCTCAGCGGCAGCGACGTGGGGGTGTTCCCGCACGGCGACAACGCGCGCGAGCTGGAACTGATGGTCGACTACGGGATGGCGCCGGTTGCGGCGTTGCAGAGCGCGACCTCAGTCGCCGCGCGAGTGCTGCACCTCGAGTCACAGATTGGCCAGGTGAAGCCCGGTCTGCTCGCCGACCTGGTCGCGGTGGACGGCGATCCCTCTCGCGACATCGTGGTGTTGCGGCGGATCAGGCTCGTGATGAAGGGCGGCGTGCCCGTTCGTGAACCCGCCTCCGCGGCGCGCTGAACGGCACTCCGCGAGGTGATTTCGACCAGGCAACGCTGACGCACGAAGGGACCGGTGTGCTCATCTTCGGGGCGCTCGTCAGCCTCCACTCTCGCGCGCGAGCCGGAGCAGGAAGATCAGGAAGGACGCGCTCGAAAGTGTGCTTCGAACGGCATGCAGACGGCCCCAGCGGTTCAGCAGCGCCGCCGCTTCGGGACCACCGGAGTCCAGTGCTGGACTCAGAAGCCGCTGATTGGTCGGCGCGATCACCAGGAGCGTGAACGGCACCACGGCGCCGAGGACGACGGCTGCGATTGCGACGACGAGATCGGCGGCCTGCCAGGCCGCGACGAGGCCGGCGACGCAACCGATAACCGCCAGCGGCGCCTGCATGAGGGTCGCGCGCCGATAGCTGGGCCCGAACTCACGGACGGCGGCTTCGGTTCCGCAGCTCATTCGCGCCGGGTGTTCGACAGCGTTGATGTAAATCGCGGCGCCGGCGAACAGCCCCGCCGCGCTCGCGGCAATTATCAGCAGCATCGCCTCCTCCTTGCCAAATGCGTGCGAGGATGTCCATCACGATATCGCACAATCCTTTGGTCATTGTCCCGCACCCTGGCGCACCGCTACCTTGGCCACGTGAGTCCCGGATGCGGAAACGAGCGAAGTACTTGCACGCACCCATGAATGATGAGAGTTGCCGCCTATCAGGGTCCGCTGCTTGCCGCCGGCTCCATGAACGCCCTGGAGCTCATTCGAACGCGGGTCACATGGTGCGAGCGAGAGCGTGTCGCCATGCTCTGTTGCCCAGAGGCTGTTCTCGGAGGCCTGGCAGACTCCAGCCCGCATCCCGCGCAGTTCGCGATCGGCGCAGCGGATCGGCGGATCGATGCCGTGCTGGCCCCCCTCGCCAGCCACACGGTCACGACCATCATCGGCTTCACGGAGCTGGCTGACGGCCGGCTGTACAACTCCGCCGCGGTGCTTCATCGCGGTGCCGTCGTCGGCGTGTATCGCAAGGTGTACCCGGCCATCAACCGGTCGGTCTATGAGGCGGGCTGCGAGCTCGTTGTACCCCTCCACCGATCGCCTCGTCGCCGCGTTGAAGGACGACCTTGCGCCGTACGAGCTCAGCAACAAGGGAACGATCCGCTTTCCGCTCTCCGGGCCCGTTCCCGTCAAGCTGATCGCGAACATCGCGAAGTTTCGTGCGAAGGAAGCCGCCGAGCGCCGCGCTAAGAAGGCTCGAGAAAAGGCTGGCTGAGGGAACCGAGTGCCTGCCGACCGTGCCGTGACGCAAGGCGGAGCAGCCGGAGAAACACCTGCGCGGTGATGAACGCGTCCCCGCTCGGCCGTGTGCCGATCGTGCGGGATCACGCCGAACAGATCGCAGAGCGCATCGAGCGTGAAGCGGCGGATCGGAGGCCGGTCGGCGAACGCGCCGTCCTTCTCGAGATGTAGCGTCAGATCCATCGTGTCGAGGCTGCGGTTCGACAGCCGGACGCCCCAGTGGCGCTCGTACGCGCAGTCGAGCGTGATGATGTCGTGGTCGATGTGATGGCCGACGATCACCCCGTCGCCCAGGTAATCCAGGAACCGGGCCAGCGCCTCGGGTTCCTCGACGCCGGCGCGGCTCTCGTCGCGCGTGACGCCGTGCACGGTCACTGCGCTCGTGTTCTCATCCACCCGGATCAGCGCATGGAAGCTGTCGTCCAGCACGATCTCACCGTCCTGCACCGCCACGGCGCCGATGGTGACCAGCCGATCGACGCGCGGGTTGAGCCCGGTCGTTTCCGAGTCGAGCACGACGAAGCGGACCTGATCCACGGGCGTGTCGTCGCGCCACGTCTCGGCGAACCCCTTCCGGTAGCGGTCGATGAACGCCGGTTCCGTCATAGCGTCTCGAGCCACGACGAGTCGGCGGTGAATTCGAGCAGCCGGTGAATCGAACGGAATCCACTCTTCAACAGGTGCCGTTCGTGCCGGCTCACCAGCTGACGGCGGCAGCTCCGCGCCGTCGGTTCCCTGGCCGATGCCGATCCGCCCTTGCAGCCAGAGCACGATGCGCAGCGTGTCCGATGCCTCGCGGAAGATCGACTGGTGCTCCGGCAGGAGGCTGCTCGCCATGGCGAAGCGCGCGAGCGTCGACGTTCCTACCGCCCGTCGTGCGGCGAACGCAAAGACGCGGCCCACGTCCACCAGCGGGCGCAGCGCGCTGTGCTCGAGGCGGAAGACCGGGCTCTCCTCGCCGCTCTCGTCCACGACCGCGTTCTGGAAGAACGTCAGGGGAGGCAGGCTCGCCAGGCAATCGTTGGCGAGCACGCGGACGAAGTCACGATTCACGGCGCGTGCGACGGAGGCCTCGAGTGTCTGCCAGAGGTCGTGCGTCCCGTAGACCGGCCGGAGATCGAACAGCGGACGGGCGCGGTACGTTTGCGCGGCGACCGGGTTGCCGATCCATGCCTCGTACCTCGTGAGCCACTCGGCGCGGCTCGCGGCGTAGAACGAGGGTTCGAAGGGCAGGTGGGTTCGCGGAAGATAGTCGCAGCTGTCGAACAGCTCGATCACGCGTCGATACGCAGCCAGTGTCTTCCCGTGATCACCGTCGTCGGGGAGCACGAGCACGAGCCACGGCGCCAGCCGCGTGAGGGATTCCGCACGACCCGACGATCCGGCGAAACACCAGCACGCCGCCCAGTCGTCCTCGCCGGCCATGACGATCAGCCGCCTCACGACGGCGATGTCGGCCAGATGGAGAAACCGGGCGACCCACTCGACCGACGACGGGCTGGTCAACTGCTGAAGCGCAAATCCGCGGGCGCGCTGATTGAGGGCCCGCAGCTCCTCGGCGGTCGCGGCACGGCGTATGTCCCGAAGGATGAACACAGGATGATCGCCGAACACCGCGGCGAGGTCTCGTGAGGTCACGACCGCGTGGAGCCTGCCGCCCGGCGTGCCGTCTGCCGTGATCGCCACGGCGCGGGCATCGGCGGCGCCCATCGCGAGCAGCGCGTCGGTGACGGTCGCGTCCGGCCGCAGCGACAGCGGGGCCGTCTGGATGCCGAGGCTGGTCACCGGCGTGGTGGCATCGCCTGCGCCATCGGCGATCCAGCGGAGGAGGGAGTTCGCGCTCAGCAGCGACTGGGCGCGGCCTTCAGCGTCCACCACGGCGACGGCTCCCGCTCCGGAGAGCAGCTCGCGCGCAACGTGCCCGACACTGGCGTCGGCGTCACAGGTGTGGACCGGTTTCGACGCGACCACGTCGTGCAGGAATTTCCTCTGCGGATCGCGCCGGCTCTCGGTCCACTGATAGTCCGCAACCACCGAACCGTACGCGTCGACGAACTGGCGCGCGTACGGGTACTTCGCGAGCAGCGTCTCGAAGTCCCCCGCCGGAAAGGCATAGATCAGGACATCGCTCGACGAACGCGCCGAGTGGAGGCATGCCGCCGCGCCGTTGTAGCGCTCGATGCCCAGCATGTCGCCGGCGCCGCGGACGTCGCGCAGCTCCGGCTCACCGCCGGTCTCGTCCCACAGCGACACCGTGCCCTGTTGAATGACGAAGACCTGGTGTCGGTGGGGCTCTCCCTGCCACAGGATGTACTCGTTCGGCTCGTGGAACTTCACGCGGCCGTGCGCCGCGAGGTCGAGCAGGTCTGCCTCGTCCATTGCCTGGAAGGGCAGATGCTGCTTCAGGAAATCGGCGACGCGATAGCTGATGGCGGACGTTTCCACAAGGGTCCTCGGCGCTGGCTGAGCAGGTAGCAATTCACCGTACCACAGCCGGCCACGAGGTTGCCTCCCTATTCAGCGCGAAGCGTCACAGCCGGGTCTGTTCGGGCGGCCCGCCATGCGGGAATCCATCCAGCGATCAGGGCAATTGCGGCCAGACAGAGCGTGGCCATACCGGCGATGCGCGGGTCCATCGCGGGCGATCCGACAACGAACGCCGACATGGCGCGCGAGGCGGGAAGGCTCAGCACCAGTCCAAGGCCTATCCCCGCCCCGACGAGCGTCATCGTCTCACCTAACACGAGCCGCCGAATGTGGACGGGCGTTGCGCCGAGAGCGAGACGGATCCCGAACTCCGCACGGCGGCACATCACGCCATACGCGACAATGCCGTAGAGCCCCAGCGCCGCCAGCGCCAGCGCCAGCGCGGCGACGATACCTGACAGGCGCGCGAGCATCTGCTCGCGGCTGATCGATGCGGCCACCGCGTCCACCAGGGGACGAATCGTCTCAACCTGGGCAACGGCCTCGGATGACACCGCCGATCGCACGAGCGCCTGCGCCGCTGATGCATCGCGGACGCGCATCAGCAAGCGCGCCTCCGGTCGCGTGCCCGGCAGGTACACCATGGGCCACTGGTCCGCGTTCCCACTCCAGGGCGATGACGTGACACCGTAGTGCCTGACGTCCGTGACCACGCCGACGATCTCGCGCAACTCTGGCTGAGGACCAGGCATTCGAAGATATCGGCCCAGCGCGACCCGATCCGGGAAGTACCGCTTCACGAAGGCCTCGTTGACGATCGCCGCCCGCGTGGAGCTCGAGATGTCGGATGCCCCGAAAACGCGCCCCTGTCGAACAGCGATACGGAGTACGTCAAAGAATCCGGGCCCCCCGACGATGACGCCAGCCTCGGTGTCTTCTCCAGGCGCGGCGACGTAGCCGTCAGGCAGGATGCTCAGCGACGTACCGCCGGTGTCGTAGACGGACGGATAGGCGTAGGTGACAGCCTCGATCGCACCCGCCTGCTCCAGGTTGCGTCGCAGGCGCTCGAACGTACCGGACGCGCGATTCTCAGGCGTGCTCCTGGGAAACGAGAGCTCCACGCTCAGCACGGACGTCGGATCGAAGCCGAGAGTGATGGCGTTCAGACGACGGAACGCCGCGAGACTGAGACCGGCAATGACGAGCAGGACCATCACCGTGGCCAGCTGCGACACCACGATGACCTTGCCTCCGATGAGCCGCCGCGACACGCGTGAACCGGAATCGCCGCAGCGAGGACGTCTCCCCAGCCGCCACGCAGGCCATGCGATGGCCACCAGCGCCGTGGCCACACCGAGGCATGCGGTGACGGCGATGACCGGTGCGTCCGGGGTGAGATCGAAAGCGATTTGCCGGTTCGGCAGCATGCGCAGCAGCAGCTGACCCCAGGTCGAGCCTCGCTTCGACAGCCGCGAAGCTCGATCCCGGACCCAGACGGGCAAGCAGGGTCAACCAGATGATGCTTGGCTGGCTGAAAAAGGCGGGTGTCACCGCCGGGTCGGCGGTCAATGGAATCCACAGGTCGACCCGCGTTTCGGCATCCACGCCGTCGAATCCTGACGCTGCCACTCCGACAATGAGGAAAGGAGCCTCGTCGTAATAGACCCTGCGGCCGACGATCGACGGGTCTGCCTGAAAGCGCGAGCTCCAGAAGCGATGGCTGATGACGGCCACACGCGCAGCACCAGCCTGGTCGTCGTCGGCTGCGACCAGGACCCGGCCGGCCGACGGGTTCACGCCAAGGACCGAGAAGAAGTTGCCGGACACGGCTTCTCCCGTCACGCGCTCCCGCGACTCGGCGTCCAGACCGAACCACCAGCTTCGCCTGCTCCTGCTCGAGATGGAACTGAAGCTCCTCTCCGAGCTCGTCATCGGCGCGCCGTCTCTACACGCGCGAACGCAGCCAGTCCAGGGGGCTGGTGCTCATATCCCCTCTTCGGCGATGTCCAGAACGCCTCCGACAACGTTGGCCAGCCTGCGCCATTCCCTGGCGGCAGCTTCGAGCTGATCACGGCCCGCCCGTGTCAGGTCGTAGGTACTTCGCCCGGCGGTTCGCATCGGTGAGCCGCCAGCGCGCCTTGAGCCATCCGCGGCGCTGCAGCCGATGGAGCGCGGGGTAGAGGGACCCCTGGCCGACCTGAAGCGCGCCGCCCGAAATCTGCTGGAGACGCTCGGAGATCGCCCATCCGTGCAGCGGCTCGAGAGCGAGGGCCTTGAGAATGAGCAGATCCAGTGTGCCCTGCGGCAATGTCAGTGCTGAGCCTTCCATGGTCCTCCCCTGCTGCTTCGACACCGTCGCCGGCCCGTCGCTGCCGGTGGCCAACGCGATCCCACCGATTGGCAGGCCGGCGGCAGGAGCGCTCGACGCCGACTGCCGGCTGCGGATCCTTCTTGCCGAGGACAACATCGTCAACCAGCGAATCGCGGAGGCACAGCTGAAGAGGCTCGGCTTCCTGGTCGACACCTGCGTGAGTGGCCCGGGCGCGGTCGAGGCCTTTTCGAAGACGCACTACGACCTCGTGTTGATGGACTGCCAGATGCCGGAGATGGATGGGTTCGAGGCGACCACATCCATCAGAAGGCTCGAATCGGCGGGGAAGCGGATCCCGATCATCGCCCTCACGGCGAATGCGATGCAAGGCGACCGCGAGCGATGCGTGAACGCGGGAATGGACGACTACCTGACCAGGCCCACAGATCGCCGAGCTCGGACGTGTGATCGAGCAATGGACGCGCGGGCTGGCGATGAGTTCCAGCGTCGCCCAGAAGCCATGAACCATGCACGTTGCACGTAGCACGTAGGACGTAGCACGTTGAACTGTTCGCTTCCGAACAGCACTTTGTACACTCTCGAACGACCGGACCTTCCAGATCTGCGTAAGTCGTTGATTCTCATCGTCCGCGCCGGCATAGGGCTTGAACTGAACGGCAGGCGTGGATCGTCCCCTCGCCGCAGAAGTTGTCCGCCATGACCGCCGCCGGCGGGTGCTCCAGATTGCGCTGCCCCTCCTCGTCGTCGCGCTGCTGATCGTGTGGCTTCCCGGCTGGTTGCGTCCCTCGATTCCCCGGGCACGGCTGCGCACGGCTCGCGTCACTGCCGGTCCGATCGAGGCCGCGATCATGGCCACCGGCACCGTGGTGCCTGAAGTGGAGCGCGTCCTCTCGAGCCCGCTCGACGCGCGCGTGCTCCGCATCCTCGTGCGCCCGGGCGCGCAGCTCGAGGTCGGGGCGCCGGTGGTGGAGCTCGACACCAGCGAATCGGTCCTCGCGCTCGAAAAAGTCGTGAAGGACCTCAAGGTCAAGGAAAACCAGCAGGCGCAGTCCCGGCTGACGCTCGAGAAATCGCTGGTGGATCTGGTCGGGAAGATCGACGTCAAGACGCTCGACCTCGAGACGGCCCAGTCGCGCCTCGAAAGCAACCAGCAGCTGTTCAAGGACAGCCTTCTTTCGCGGGAGGCGCTGCGGCAATCGGAGCTGTCGGTGAAGCAGACGCAGATCGAGCTGGCGCAGTTGCGCGGCGAGCGCGACAACGCGGAGCGCGCGAACGCCGTGCAGCTCGATGGGCTTTCGCTCGAACGCGGCTCGCTCGACAAGGAGGCGGCGCAGGCGCGCCGGCTGCTCGCGCTCTCCACGACGAAATCGGATCGCCGGGGCGTCCTGACGTGGGTCCTGTCCCAGGAGGGGGCGCTCGTGCGTCGCGGCGATGTCATCGCGCGCATCGCCGACCTGTCGTCGTTCCGTGTCGAGGGCTCGGTCTCCGACGTTCATGCCGGACGGCTGCGTCCCGGCATGTCCGCCGTCGTCCGGATCAACGACGAGGCGCTCGAGGGCACGGTCTCGGAAGTGTTTCCGACGGTCGAGAACGGCGTCATCCGCTTTACCGTCGCGCTGACGAAAGCGTCTCACCCGTCACTGCGTCCGAGTCTTCGCACTGACGTGCTCGTCATCACCGACCGCAAGCCGCGGGCGCTGCGCCTCAAGCGGGGGCCGTTTGCCGACAACGTGTCCCGCGGAGTGTTCGTCGTAAGGGGGGAGAGCGCGTTCCGCGTCGCCGTGACGCTCGGCCTCTCGGGCATCGACGATGTGGAAGTCGTGTCGGGCCTTACCGAGGCCGACGAAGTCATCATCTCGGACATGCGCGATTACACGCATCTGAGTGAAGTAAAGATCAGGTAGTCAGCAAGCGAATAGAGGCTCTCAATGATTCGACTGAACGGAATCGAGAAAGTGTACCGCACCGACCGCATCGAGACGGTTGCGCTCGCCGACGTGAACATCGAGGTCGGCCAGGGGGAGTTCATCTCGGTCATGGGCCCCTCGGGCTGCGGGAAGAGCACGCTGCTCAACCTCATCGGCCTGCTCGATGCGCCGACGAAGGGCACGGTGCAGATCAACGGGTCGCCGATCGCCACCTATCGCGATCGCGCGCTGGCGGCGGTACGGAACAAGGAGATTGGCTTCGTCTTCCAGACCTTCCACCTGATCGGCGATCTCAACGTGCTGGACAACGTTCAGATTCCACTGCTTTACCGCAAGATCTCGAACGCCGAGCGCCGCACGCTCGCGCTCGCGGCGCTCGATCGTGTGGGTCTCTCGGCGCGGGTCCAGCACTTTCCGTCGCAGCTCTCCGGCGGTCAGCAGCAGCGCGTGGCGATCGCCCGCGCCATCGTCGGACGACCGCGCATCCTGCTGGCCGACGAGCCCACGGGGAACCTCGACTCACAGATGGGTGACGAGGTGATGACCATCCTGAAGACGCTGAGCCACGAGGACAAGACCACGATCGTGATGGTGACGCACGATCAGCAGAAAGCCGATCAGACGGAGCGAATCGTGAGGCTGTTCGATGGACGGCAAGTCAACTAGACCGGGCGAATCCCCATGCTGAAACACTACCTGTCGCTCGCCGTGAAGGTCCTGCTGCGCCGGAAGTTCTTCACCTTCATCAGTCTGTTCGGGATCAGCTTCACGCTGCTCGTGCTGATGGTGGTCACGGCCATGTTCGACCATGCACTCGCACCCATGGCTCCCGAGACGCGGCAGGACCGCACGCTCGGGATCCACAATGCCGTCATGTACGGGCCGCAATCTTCGTGGCAGAGCAACGCGGGCTTCAAGCTGCTCGACACTCATGCGCGCACCCTGCCGGGCCTGGAGCGGCTCTCGCTCTACACCGGCGACAATACAGTTCATTCATATCTCGACGGCCAGAAAATCCAATCGGCGCTCAAGCGGACGGACGACGAGTTCTGGCGGATCCTGGATTTCACGTTCGTCGAGGGGGGCCCGTTCGGGACCGCAGACTTCGCCGAAGCCCGGTTCGTGGCCGTCATCAATGTCGCCACCCGCGGGCGCTTCTTCGGGGGCCGTCCTGCGGTTGGACAGACAGTCGAAGCTGACGGCCAGCGTTTCCGTGTCGTCGGCGTGGTTGAGAACGTCTCCGAGATGCGGCAGGTGCCATTTGCTGATATCTGGGTCCCGTACACGACCTCGAAGACCGATGCCTACAAGCGCGAGCTCATGGGGGGCTTCCACGCCCTCGCGCTGGCCCGCGACCGCGCCTCGATGAGGCAGCTCCACGACGAGTTCAATTCGCGATTGCTGCGCGTGGAGCTCCCCAAGGGCTACACGAACATCGTCGCGCCGTTCGAGACCAACCTCCAGCTGGTCGCCCGTTTGCTGCCGACCGGCGACAGGAAGAATCCGGAGAGCCAGGTCTGGCGGCTGGTGGTGTTCCTCGCGGTGCTCGCGGCGCTCTTTGCGCTGATCCCGACGGTGAACCTCGTGAACATCAACATCAGCCGGATCATGGAGCGCGCCTCGGAGATTGGGGTGCGGAAGGCCTTCGGAGCCCCGGCGCGCACGCTCGTCGGCCAGTTTCTCGTCGAGAACGTGCTGCTCACCTTCCTCGGAGGGCTGCTCGCCCTGGTCATGACCTTCTTCGCGATCCGCGCGCTCAACGTCAGCGGCGTCCTGCGATACGCGGAGTTTTCGATCAATCCCAGGGTGTTCGGCTACGGCATGCTGATCGCGCTCGTGTTCGGGCTCGTGTCCGGCGTGTACCCTGCGTGGCGGATGTCCCGCCTCAATCCTGTCGACGCGCTCAAGGGAGGCGTCTCACGATGACCCGCCACCTGCTGCGACTGATCTGGAACCGCAAGCGCCAGAACTTTCTCCTGACGCTCGAGATCTTCTTCTCGTTCATTGCGCTCTTCGGCGTGGTGCTCTTCGCGATGCATTTCGCGAACAACTCGCGCCAGCCGCTCGGCTACGATATCGACCGGGTGTGGAGCATCACCGTCGATCGGAAGGAGAACGACGAGGACCTCGCCGTGAAATCACGGCATCGGGTCATCTTCCGCCAGCTGCTGCTCGCGCTGAAGGAGATGCCACAGGTCGAGATCGCCGCCGCCTCGTTCACCAGCCCCTATGCGAACTGGACATGGGGCGGTGGCATGACGCTGCGCGGCGGGCACAAGTTCGGTCACGGCGTGAACGGCGTCACCGACGACTTCCCCGCGCTCTTCCAGATGCCTCTCGTGGCCGGGCGCTGGTTCTCTCGCGAAGACGACGCGGCGACCTGGACGCCGGTCTTGCTGAACGCGCGCATGGCGCGTGAGATTTTTGGCGACGACAATGCCGTGGGAAAGATCATCCCGGAAGAGCGCGACCCGAATGATCCGCCGCCGGACCCGAACGAGAAGCCCGAGGTCCACCGCGTGATCGGCGTCTTCGAAGAGTTCCGCAAGGACGGCGAGCTCTCCAGTCCGGAGAACTTCATGTTCCAGAGAGTGCGCCTCGACGATGGAATCCCGAAGGCCAACCTGCCTGGACGCCTCCTCGTGCGCCTGGTTCCAGGGACGCCTGCATCCTTCGAGGAGACGGTCGTGAAACGGCTGATGGCAGAGGCCCCGGACTGGTCGTTCGAGGTCCAGGCGGCCGATGTCATGCGCGAAAGCAAGTTGAAGGAGTACACGATGCCGCTGATCGCGGTCGGGACCGTTGCGGGTTTCCTGCTCCTGATGGTGGCGCTCGGGCTGACGGGCGTGGTCTGGCAGAGCGTGACGCAGCGCATCCGCGAATTCGGTCTCCGCCGGGCCAAGGGAGCGACGATCGCCGACGTCCGGCGCCAGGTGCTCGTCGAGATGGTCATCATGACCTCGCTGGCCCTGATCGTGGGTGTCATCCTGCTCGCGCAGCTGCCGCTGTTGCCGCTCCCGAGTGACCTCAACGTCATTCCAGCCGGCGTGTTCGCGGCGAGTATTGCGTTTTCGGCCGCCGCCATCTATGCGCTGACGCTGCTCTGCGGCTGGTACCCGAGCCGGCTCGCGACGAAGGTGCAGCCTGCCGAGGCGCTACACTACGAGTGAACCGCGGAAGCCGGAAGCCGGAAGCTGGAAGCCCGGAAGCCGCCGCCGTAGCCCTCTTTCATGATCCTCATCGTTGACGACGATCGATCCGTGACCGCGTCGCTGGCGCTGCTGCTGAAGCAGGCAGGGCTGCCGTCGACTGCCGCCGCGTCGCCGGAGGAAGCGCTCGAGATCCTGCGGCACCAGGCGTGTCAGCTGATCATCCAGGACATGAACTTCTCACGCCGGACCTCGGGCGAAGAGGGACTCGCCCTCCTGCAGCAGATCAAGGCCGCGACGCCCTCCATTCCCGTGATCCTGATTACCGCGTGGGGATCCATTTCACTGGCGGTGCAGGGCATGAAGGCGGGGGCCTCGGATTTCGTGACGAAGCCCTGGACCAACCAGCAGATGCTGCAGACCGTGCAGACGGCCCTCGGCCTGGCCGCCACGCGCCCGGCGGCGGACGAGGGAACGCCGACCCGCGAGGATCTCGACGGGCGCTACGACTTCGGGGACCTCGTCGGCCGCGATCCGCGCATGCTGCGCATCCTGCAGCGTGCGGGCCGTGTCGCGGCCACCGACGCCTCCGTGCTCATCACCGGGGAGAGCGGCACCGGCAAGGAGCTCGTGGCGGAGGCCATCCATCGGAACAGCCGGCGTGCGTCGCGTCCGTTCGTCAAGGTCAATCTCGGAGGCATCTCCTCCTCGCTCTTCGAAAGCGAGATGTTCGGGCACGTGCGGGGGGCGTTCACGGATGCGCGCATGGATCGGAAGGGGCGATTCGAGATTGCGCACGGCGGCACGATCTTCCTGGATGAAATGGGCGATCTCGATCCGCCGTCGCAGGTGAAGATGCTTCGCGTGCTGCAGGACCGCACCTTCGAGGTGCTGGGCTCGAGCCAGCGGCGCGAAGTGGATGTGCGCGTCGTGTCGGCCACCAATCGTCCCCTCCAGGACCTGGTCGCCCGGGGGGACTTCCGCGAAGATCTTCTCTACCGCATCAACCTGATTGCGATTCACCTGCCGCCGCTGCGCGAGCGGCCGGAGGACATTCCCGTCCTGGCGTCGCGCTTCCTGCACACGGCGGCCCAGATCTACGAACGCGATCCGCTCACCCTCACCGGGGCGGCGCAGCGCTGGCTGCAGGCCCAGCCCTGGCCGGGCAATGTGCGCCAGCTCCGGCAGTGGGTCGAGCGCGCCGTCGTCGTCGGCACGGCGGATCGGCTCGACGTCCAGGACTTCGTGGACGCTGCCGATGCGCCGGCGCGAAGTGCGCCGTCGGAGGCCCTGCCGCCCGTGGGATCGATGACGATGGACGAAATCGAGCGGGCGATGATCATCAAGTCGCTGCGCCACCACGCGGGCAACATCAGCAAGGTGGCCGAGTCGCTGGGTCTCAGCCGGGCCGCCCTCTACCGCCGATTCGAGAAGTACGAGATCACGGTGTGAGCCCGCGCGCCAGGATCGCCGCGTATCTCGTCATCCTCCACCTGATCTTCGCCGGGCTCGCGGTCTTTCTCTTCCTCAAGAATCCCTTCTGGCTGCTGGCCGTCGAGGTCGTGTTCGCGATCTCGTTGGCGTTCGGGATCCGCCTCGCGCGCGGCATCTTCCGGAACCTGGCATTCGCGGCCGAAGGCCTGCGACTCATTCGTGACGAGGAGTTCACGTCGCGCTTCATCGAAGTCGGCCAGCCGGAGATCGACGAGCTGATAGGCGTCTACAACCGCATGGTCGACCACCTGCGGCTCGAGCGGGTGCGGCTGGCCGAGCAGCACCACTTCCTCAGCCAGGTCCTGCACGTCTCGCCGTCCGGCATCGTCATCCTCGACTTCGACCAGCGCGTCGCCACCATGAATCCGGCGGCTGAACGGCTTCTCGACACCGTCGCGGCGGACATCGTCGGCCGGCGGCTGGACACGCTGGATTCGCCGCTCGCGGCGGCGCTGGACGCGCTGGAACCTGGCGAGTCCCGCGTTGTCGGGCTGCGCGGCGCGCGGCGCGTCAAGTGCCAGCACGGCACGTTCCTCGATCGGGGATTCGTCAGGAGCTTTCTCCTCGTGGAGGAGCTCACCGAGGAGCTGCGGCAGTTCGAGCGGGCGGCCTACGAGAAGCTCATTCGCGTCATGTCCCACGAAGTGAACAACACCGTCGCGGCATCGAATTCGCTGCTGCACTCGTCGCTCAATTACGCCAGGGAGCTCGAGGCGGGCAGCCGTCATGACTTCACGGACGCGATCGGGATCGTCATCGAGCGGACCGAGCAGCTCGACGCCTTCATGTCCGGGTTTGCCGACGTCTTCCGCCTGCCTCCGCCGCTCCTGCAGCCGACCGATCTCGTGTCGGTGCTCGAGGGCATCGTGCGGTTGCTGAGTGCGAAGCCCGACGCCGCCGGCATCATCTGGCGGTGGGATCTCGATCAGCGTGCCGTGTGGATGCCGATGGATCGCGGGCAGATGGAGCAGGCGCTCTTGAACGTCCTGAAGAATGCCGTCGAGGCGATCGGCGGCGAGGGGACCATCACGCTGAGGGTCAGCTCACGGTCCGGCCGAACGGTCCTCGTCATCGAGGATTCGGGGCCCGGGATCAGCAGCGAGGCGCAGGCGAACCTCTTCACCCCGTTCTTCAGCACCAAGCCGCACGGCCAGGGCATCGGCCTGACGCTGGTGCAGGAGATTCTCGCGGGCCACGGCTTCGACTACACGCTCGAACGGACCGCGGACGCGACGACGCGTTTCACCGTCCAGATGCGGTAACGCCCGCCGGCGCGACCGGCTGCGGTCTCTCCCCTTGAAACCTGATGGGAGTCGTGGTACCGTTCCATCAGAACCTTACGGGAGAGACATGAAGAGAGCCAGTCTGGACGTCATCCGCGGCACGCTCGACGTGCTGATTCTCCGTGCCTTCTCGTGGGGGCCCCAGCATGGATATGCGGTGTCGCAGTGGATCCGCGAGCAGACCGACGAGGAGCTCCTCGTGGAGGAGGGTGCGCTCTACCCTGCGCTCTATCGGATGGAGACGAAGGGCTGGATCGACGCGGTGTGGGGCGTGAGCGAGAACAACCGGCGCGCGAAGTACTACACCCTGACGCCCGAGGGTCGGCGCCACCTCAAACAGGAACTGGTGACGTGGGAACGCTACACGCTCGCGGTGTCCCGCGTCCTGTCTGCCACGGCCGGCCCGGGGCTCAGGAGGGTGTGATGCCGGACGTCCCACTCTGGCGACGGTATGCCCGCTTCTTCGGCGTCGACGTCAAGAGCGATGTCGAGGAAGAGCTGCGCTTCCACCTGGAAGCGAAGGCGCGCGATCTCATCGACAGGGGCGTGTCACCCGAGCGCGCACGGGCCGAGGCGCTGCGCGAGTTCGGCGACATCGCCGGCGTGCGCCGCCTCTGTGAGGCCTCGGCGAAGTCCCGCGAACGGACCATCGATCGCCGCCACTACTGGAGCGGGTGGGGACAGGACCTCCGGTATGCGGGTCGCACGCTGCGCAAGACCCCCATCGTCACGGTGATCGCCGTGGTGTCGATCGCGCTCGGCATCGGCGCGAATACCGCCATCTTCACCCTGTTCGACCAGGTGCTGCTGCGGAAACTCCCGGTCGCTGAGGCCGACCGCCTGGTCCGTGTGGAGACGACGGGGTACTTCCACGGCAGTACCGACAGGCTCGGGGCGCGGGCTGTCGCATCCCCTGTACCTCGACGTCCGGAATCACAACCTGGTGCTCTCCGGCGTCTTTGGCATGTCTTCGTTCGGCGCGGCGGTCAATGCCGGCGACCGCGCGGAATTGATCCAGTGTGAGCTGGTCACCGGCACCTATTTCGGAACGCTCGGAATCGGCCCGGTCCGCGGCCGGCTCCTCGGCCCCGACGACGACCGCGTCCCGGGCGCTCATGCCGTCGCGGTCATCAGCTCGGCGTACTGGCAGCGCCGGTTCGCCGGCGACCCGCAGATCGTGGGCCGCACGCTCTCGATCAACAGCCAGTCGATGACGATCATCGGCGTCGTCGAACCGGGCTTCGACGGCATGAACCTGGCCACTGCGACGCAGGTCTTCGTGCCGGTGGCGATGGACACGGCGATGAGGCGGTCGGCGACGGATCGCCTGGCGGTTCGCGGGGCGCGCTGGCTGAACGTGTTTGCCCGGCTGAAGCCTGGCGTGACGCCGGCGCAGGCGGCCGCCATCCTCGAGCCCTTCCATCGTTCCATCCGTGAGCAGGAAGTGCGCGAGGACGCGCGGTTTGCTCGGGCGACGGCCCTGACGAAGCAGCTGTTCGTGAACGAGCACCACATTCAGGTGGTCCCGTCGCCGGAGGGTTACAGCCCCATCCGCGGGCGCATGGAGCGGCCGCTCTGGATGCTGATGGCCATCGTCTGCGGCGTGCTGCTGATCGCCTGCGCGAACGTCGCCAATCTTCTGCTCGCGCGCGGGGCGTCGCGGCAACGGGAAATCGCCGTCCGCCTGGCGATCGGCGCCTCGCGCGGGCGCATCGTCCGGCAGTTGCTGGTGGAAAGCCTGCTCCTGGCGGGTCTGGGCGCCGCGGGCGGTCTGTTCCTGGCGACCGCCGGTGCGCATCTGCTCATCGGTTTCGTCGCGGACGCGGACAGCATCACCCTGATCAGCCCCACACCGGACCTGCGCATCCTCGGATTCACAGGCGCCGTGGCGCTGCTGACCGTCCTGTTGTTCGGGGTCGTACCGGCCCTGCAGTCCACGAAGCCGTCACTCGCGCCGACGCTCAAGGATCAGGCCGGCAGCGTCGTTGGCGGCGCGCACGTCCGCACGAGGAAGGCGCTCGTCATCTCACAGATCACGCTGTCGCTGCTGCTGCTCATCGGCGCGGGGCTGTTCATCCGCAGCTTGAACAGCCTGATGAGGACCGATCTCGGATTCAAGCCCGATCATCTTCTGACGTTCGCGGCCGATCCGACGCTGGTGGGATACAAAGGCACGCGCATCACGCAGTATGCGACCGACCTGCGTGCCAGGGTCCTGGCCACGCCTGGCGTGAGCGCTGCGGCCTTCTCGCGCATCGGGCTGCTGTGGGGCGGCTCATGGGGCAACAGTATCGTCGTCGAAGGCTATCAGCCGAAGCCGGACGAGGAGATCGGGTCCAGGCTGAATGCCGTGAGTCCCGGATATTTCGAGGCCGTCGGCATCCCGCTGCTGATGGGGCGCGACTTCCACGAGGGTGATGCTCGTGCCGCAGGGCCCGTCAGCGAGGCCGAGAAGGCTGATGAAGGATACCGCGTCGCGATCGTCAGCGAATCGTTCGTGAAGCGATACATTCAGGGTCATCCTCTCGGGCGCCACATCGGCATGGGCAGCGACCCGGGAACGCCGACGCGGATTGAAATCGTCGGTGTCGTCAAGGATTCGACCTACACGAGGCCGCACGAGGAGCGGCAGTGGCAGTTGTACTTCCCATTTCTCGAAGGCCTGGACGCCGGGGCCGCGACCTTCTACGTGCGTACTGCGCAGGATCCGGAATCGATGCTCCAGACCATGCGGCAGGTGATGCAGCAGCTCGATCCTGCTGTGCCGCCCATGAGCCTCCGTACTCTGGACGTCCAGTTGAAGCGCTCGCTGGTCAACCAGCGCCTGGTGACCGGACTCTCGGCAGTCTTCGGTCTGCTCGCGACGCTCCTGGCGATGGTGGGGTTGTACGGCGTGATGGCCTACAGCGTCACGCGGCGTACGCGTGAGATCGGCATCCGCATGGCGCTCGGTGCCGTGGCGCCCCGCGTCGTGTGGCTGATCATGCGCGAAGCGCTGGCGTTGATCGCCATCGGTGTGGCCGTCGCGCTGTCGGCGGCCACGTGGCTGAGCCGATACATCCAGAGCGAGTTGTACAACACTCCGCCGACCGATCCGGTCGCCATCGGCGGTGCCGTGCTGGCGCTGACCGCCGTCGCCGCCGCAGCCGGCCTGATTCCCGCCGCGCGCGCTGCACGCATCAATCCGATCCGTGCATTGCGCCACGAGTGACCCCCCAAAAATGGGGACACTCACCTTTACGGTAAGTTGTTGATTCTGCGGGATCGAAAATCGTGGCCGCAACCACGGGTCCGAGACGAGCGAGAACGTTCCTGCCGCGGGGCCAGGCACGGCCTGTCGCACATCCCGATACCGGCGATTTGACACTCATCTTGACAAACTAGAGAAGAGGCGTATTCTCTCTCTGCTTATCTAGTTTGACTAGATGAGCCGAGCGGGATCGCTCAAATGCCAGAAGCCTTGTCCGGAGGGTGATGATGGGCCTCCTCACGCGCGTCGTCGGCGGTTTTCGCGGCCTGGTCTGGAAGACGCGAGCGGAGCGCGACCTGGAACTCGAGCTGCGGCAGTTCCAGGAATCGAGCGTCGAACAGAAGATGCGAACCGGCATGAGCCGGGCGGAAGCCGTCCGCGCGGCCCGCATGGAACTGGGCAGCGTGGAGGCGGTGAAAGATCGCGTGCGCGACGCAGGGTGGGAATCCGTGGTCGAGAGCCTCTGCCGTGACGTGCGTTATGCGGTCCGCACCCTGCGCAAGTCGCCGGGCTTCACGACGGTATCTGTCCTCACACTGGCGCTCGGCATCGGCGCGACGACCGCGATCTTCAGCCTGCTGGACGCCGTCCTGCTGAAGTCCCTGCCGGTCAGGAATCCGGGGGAGCTGGTCCTGCTGCAATCCGGCGGTCAGTATCCGGTCTTCCAGGCTTTCCGCCAGCACACGGACGTCTTCGTGGATCTCTTCGCTACGAGTGGAGTCACGCCGCTCGATGTCGAAATTCAGAACGGCGCCCGGGAGCGCACTGACGTCTCGCTCGTGTCAGGCTCGTACTTTTCGACCCTCGGCCTGCAGGCTGCCCTGGGCCGTACTTTCACGGCCAGCGACGACACCGGACCCGGCGAGCATCCGGTCGCGGTCGCCAGCTACGGTTACTGGCAAAGCAGGTTCGGACGAAACAGCGCGATCCTCAATCAGGTCGTTCGCGTGAGCGGCACGCCCATCACCATCATTGGCGTGGCGCCCGCAGGGTTCTTCGGCGAACAGGTGGGGGCAGCGCCGGATCTGTGGATCCCGTTGACGATGTGGGGAGAGGTTGTTCCGGGGCGGAATATCCTGCAAAGCCCGGGAACGAGCTGGCTTCAAATGATTGGCCGCATCCAGCCGGGCGTCGCCGCATCCGGTGTGCATCTTGGGCTGACCCGGACGTTCCAGCAGACCGTGACCGCGATCTTCGGTCCCAGGGCCCCGGACGACGTGCGGCGGGAGATTGCGAGCTCGACGGTCAGGCTGGAGCCGGCTGGCACCGGTGTGTCGAACCTTCGCGGACGATTCGGGCGCCCCCTGCAACTGTTGATGGCGGCCGTCATCCTGGTGCTCCTGATCGCGTGCGCCAACATCGCCAACCTGCTCCTGGCGCGAGCGGCGTCGCGCCGCCGCGAGATCGAGATCCGTTCGGCGCTCGGTATCAGCCGCGCCAGGCTCCTCCGGCAGCTGCTCACGGAGAGCCTCGTACTGGCGGGCCTGGGCGGCGCAGCGGGCATTGCGTTCGCGTGGCTGGGGAAGGAGGCGCTTCTTCGGTTGATTTCGGCGGACGGCTCGCGGCTCCCGATAGCGGTCACTACAGATGCGCGGCTGCTCGCATTCGTCGCCGTCGTGTCGTCGGTCACTGCGGTACTGTTTGGCCTGGCGCCAGCCTGGCGGTCGGCGCGGGCGAGCATGGTGACCACGCTCGTCGCCCGACGCGAGGTGGGCAGCCCTCATGGTCGGCGACTGAGCTCACTGCTGGTCGTGGCACAGGTCGCCGTGTCGCTGGTCCTCCTGATGGGGGCCGGGCTGTTTCTGCGGACGATCGCGAACCTTCGCGACGTAGACCTGGGCTTCGCTCCACAGCGGCTGCTCATTGTCGACATCAATCCCCAGGCGGCAGGATACGACGGCGATGGGGCCATCGCGCTCAGCCGCCGGCTCCTCGAGAAGATCAGGGCCGTACCAGGCGTCTCGTCGGCGAGCCTGTCGGAGAACGGTGTGCTGATGGGCAGGGACAGCAGCACCAATATCATGCATCCACCCGGCGTCGTCGCGGGGCCGGAAGGATTTCCCCGAGCGCAGTGGGATGTGGTCGGCCCCGGGTATTTCTCCGCCGTAGGGACGCCGCTGCTCTCCGGCCGCGACTTCAACGAGCGCGACGATGTCGGGGCCCCGCGCGTCATTGCGATCAACGAGGAGATGGCGCATGTGTTCTTTGCCGACGCGAATCCAATCGGTCGGCACCTGGTGTGGGGCGACGAAGGAGAGGTGCAGAACGAACTGGAAGTCGTGGCAGTTACCCGGGACGTGAAGCACCGCGGCCCCAGAGACACACCGAAATCGCGCTTCTACCTTCCGTACCTCCAGATGCCGGCGATCCGGCCCAACTGGCTGCTCGCCAGCACCCGGTTCCTGGTACGCACGACGGCGAATCCAGTGGCGGTGGCGCCAGCCCTGCGCCAGCTGGTGTCGTCGGAGGATCCGCGACTGTCCGTCGCGAGCCTCGATCTCGGGTCGGAGCTCGTGGGCCGCACGCTGGTTCAGGAACGCATGGTGGCCACACTGCTCGTCACCTTCGGCGTCCTTGCAGTGGGGCTCGCCTGTGTGGGGTTGTACGGCCTCATCGCGTATGACGTCGTGCAGCGCACGAGCGAGATCGGCATACGGATGGCGCTTGGCGCGCCCCGCGGCCACGTGCTGTGGGTGACCGTGCGCCGCGGGCTGATATGGACTGCCGCCGGGGTGGCCGCCGGAATCCCACTGGCCTTGAGCGCATCGCGGGTCGCGCAGGGCCTCCTGTTCGGATTGAGCGCGACCGATGCGGGCGCGTTGATTGGCGCCGCGGGAGTGATGGCCGCAATGGGACTGCTTGCCGCCTACATTCCGGCTCGCCGCGCGTCGCGAGTCGATCCGCTGATCGCCCTCCGCACCGAGTAGCTTTCGCGGAGTTGAGCGACCCTGGTGCCGCGGCAGAGTGCGTGGCGAGATGTGAATCGCAGCCGGTCAGGCCGGCGGGCGGCCCAACTACTCCGTGCGCAGCGCGACCATGGGATCCGCAGCCGCTGCACGGCGCGCCGGAAGATAGCTTGCGGTCAGCGCCGTGATCACGAAGAGCGTTGACATCCCCGCGAGCGCGATCGTGTCGAGCGGACTCACCCCGAACAGAAACCCTGCCAGCAGTCGCGTGGCTACGGCGGCAAGCAGCCATCCGACGAGGACACCCATCGCGGCGAGTCGCGCGCCGTCGAGCGCGATCATGCGCAGGACGCCGGCCCGAGGTGCCCCCAGCGCCATGCGGATCGCGATTTCACGCGTCCGCCGTCCCGCCGAATACGCGACCATCCCGTACAGGCCGACCGTGGCCATCAACAGCCCCAGCGCCCCCAGCGCCCCGGTCACAACTGCCGCCACACGCTGGGGCAGCAGGACGATTCTGTTCTCCCGCTGCAGAGTCGTCACGGCCGGCCGGGGCAGACCGGGATCGAGGGAGCGCGTGACCTGCTGAATGGCGGGCGCGAGCGCCGTCAGACTCGTGGCGGCACGCACGAGGAGGGTCTGTCGCGGCTCCCAGAACTGCGCCAGGGCAAAGTAAGCGAACGGGGGAGTCGCCTCGTCGAGCGTCGAATACTTGGAATCCCGCGCGACACCCACGACGGTGACTCGCTCGCTGCGGAAGCTGAAGGTGCGCCCGATGGGACTCTCGCCAGGCCAGTACCGGCGGGCGAGCTCCTCGTTGACAACCGCGACCGTCGCCGCCGTCTCGTCGTCGGTTCGCGCGAAGGCCCTCCCCTCGAGAATCGGCAGCCGAATGACGGTGAAGTAATCGGCGTCAACCTTGGCCAGCCTGATGGGGCGGTCGGTAGCGCCATCGATGCGGATCATGTCCCCGGGTACTCTGCATGGTGAGCGGCAGGAACGTGGCATACGACACGGCCGTGACGCCGGGAAGGGCCGCCACCTGTTCGCGGAGCATGCGGAAGAACGCGCGTCCCTTGTGCTCGTCGTAGCCCCAGGATTCGGGATTCAGCTCCGTCACGGCGACTCCGGCCGGGTCGAACCCGGGGTCTACCCTGGATCCACGATCGAGCGCGCGCAGGAAGAGTCCAGCCGCCACCAGGAGCGTCAGCGAGAGCGCGAGCTGGCCGACAATGAGGGTCTGATTCATGACGCGGCGTCGTGACCCGCTCCCGGGCGAGTCCTCGCGGAGAGGTGTGCTGATGTCCACACGGGCCGCCCGCAGTGCCGGGGCCAGACCGAACGTGACGCTCGTGACCAGCGATACCAGCAGCGCGAATCCCATGACACGGAGATCAGGCGACAGGTCGAGCGCGATCGGAAGCGTAGCGGTGATGGGTAGGCGCTCGAGCGCACGCGTGGCCAGCAGCGCGAGCGCGATGCCGCCGAGAGCCCCCATCAGAAAGAGGATCAGGGTTTCGGTGAGGAGCTGCCTGACGAGCCGGCCGCGCCCCGCCCCCAGCGCCGCACGCACGGCGATCTCACGCTGGCGCGCAAACCCGCGCGCGGACAGCATGGACGCCACGTTGACGCTGGCAATCAGCAGCAGGACCCCGGCCGCCGCGAGCAGCAGGGCCAGGAAGCCTGTCAGCGGACCGCTGGCGTCGGGTGGGAGTCCAGTCAGTGGTGAGGGCCTCAGGTCGTTGTAGCCGCTGAATCCCTTCGGCTCGCTGGCGTCAGTGGCGCGTGCGGCCGTGAGTGCCGACAGCTCGCGGTGTGCGGCCTCACGGCTCACACCAGTGCGCAGGCGGCCGCACAACCGCAGCCAGGTGTCCGACGCGTCGGTCAGATCGCCTCCCTTGGGCCTGAGCTGGCGCTGCATCTTCAGCGGGGCCCAGGCGTCGGTCCTTACGGGAGTATCCAGCCCCTGGAATGCGGACGGGACGACGCCGATGATCGCGAACGGGTGGCCGTTCACCACGATCGCCCGGCCGACAGCCTCACGGTCCGCGCCAAGATGCGATCTCCAGAAGGCCTCGGACACCACGATGACTGGTCGCGTCAGTTCGGCTCGGTCCTCGTCGGGGCGCAAAGAATCGTCCCAGCAGAGGACGCACGCCCAGGACGGAAAAGAAATTCCCGCTGACGAGGTTGCCGTAGACGGCGATGCCTTCGTCGTGACCGACCGTGAGCGTCAACGGAAGGTGGCCCCACACGGCTACGCCGTCGAGCGTGTGCGAGCGGTCGCGCAGGTATTCGAAGAAGGGATAGGACGCGGAGATTCCCTCGCTGCCGTCGAGACGTTTCCGTTCGAGGCGGACCAGCTGCGACGGCTCCGTCGCCCCGCGAAGCGGGCGGAGCACGAGCGCATTGGCGGCGCTGAAGATTGTCGTGACGGCGCCGCTGCCCAGGGCGATGCAGAGAACGGCGACGCCCGTGAACACCGGGCTCTTGCGGAGCATCCGGCCCGCCATGCGCACATCCCGAACAGACGTGCTCACGACGTTTTCCCAGCCGTACCCGCGCACCTGCTCGCTGACCGTCGCCATGGCGCCGAGCTCCTGTCGCACGACACGGCGCGCGTCGTGCGGAGACAGACCGCGTGCCACGAGGTCGGCCGCGGCCTCCTCGAAGTAGTGCCGCACCTCGTCGTCGGCATCCGGGTCGCCGGCCTTCCGGTTGAGCAGCGACCGGACCCCGCGCGTGAGCTGGCGCCAGACCGACATGGTCTAGTCCGTCGCTTTCAGGAGCCGTGCGACGGCCGACGCGCGTCGCGTCCAGTCTGCGGTTTCCGCGTCGAGCTGCCTGCGGCCGGCACGCGTGAGCGCGTAGTACTTCGCCCGGCGCGCGTTCTCCGTCTGTCGCCACTCGGCATCGAGCCATCCGGCGCGCTCGAGGCGCTGCAGCGCCGTGAGGAGCGATCCGGCGTTCACCTTGAACACGCTGCGCGAGACCTGCTCGATCCTGCGCGCGATGCCATAGCCGTGCATCGGCTCGAGACTCAGTGTCTTGAGAATGAGGAGATCGAGGGTGCCCTGGATGACGTCAGTCTTGAGTTCGTCCACATTCGCTCAGTGACAAGCCGGAGCATAGCGGGCTATATCTTGATTGTCAAGATATGAGTGTCAACATATCTGGGATCGGGGATCGGGGATCGGGGATCGGGGATCGGGGATCGGGGATCGGGGATCGGGGATCGGGACTCGGGGACTCGGGCCCCGACTCGGGACTCGGGACTCGGGACTCGGGACTCGAAATTTGGGATTCGGGATTCGGGGTCGGGATGCGGGATTCGACTCGGACGACGTAGCTTCCGGCTTTAGCCGGAAGAAGATTCAGGGATTCGGGGTTCGCGATTCGAGCGTCATTGACGCGGGCACGGCCCACTCTACTCGTCCTTCCTTGTCGGCGATCCGCACTATCAGCTCCACCACGCGATCGGTTCCGCTGAACATCGGCGTGCCATCTGCCCACTTCAACGGGAAGACCATCCAGAAGCGGTCGTAGTCATAGTTGCGTCTGAGCACGCCGGCCAGGGCCTTCACGTCACGCAACTCCGGCGCCGGCGCGCCTCTCACGGCCTGTTCGGGCCGCTCTTGCGGCTGGAGAAGGGCAGTCCAGTCCCCCGGAATCACCCCCGATCCTTCACGCGGATCGATCTCGATCATCACGACCGTTCCGGTGACGGCCTGCGCCTCCGCCACGAGCGCTCGCGCTTCCGCATCCGACAGGCGTCCGCGGAGCTGCAACAGCCGCGCGGTCGCCTGAATGGCCTCACCCGACAGCCACGTCGCCGCAAGCTTGTAGTTGTACGAGCGCTCGGTTTTCAGGAACCGGGTGTCGAAGCGGCCGCCGACGCGGCCACGTTGATAGGCTCGCGTGCCGATCGCTTCCGCCTGCTTCGCCGTCCACTGCAGGTACTCGTCGGCTCCGCGCGCTCGAAGAAGGGCCGGCCCCACAGACACCACAAGGCAGAGGGCCGCGACTCCCCGCAACGCATGAAGCCGACGCATCTAGCGCTTCCGCCTGAGAATGGCAACGACCTCGTCGCCGCCCACGAGGGTCTTGGCGACGGTCATCCCGACGAACTCGTAGCTCTCGCTGCCCGCTTCGGACAGCTCTTTCTGGATTGTTGACGTCTTCTTGGTGGCCAGGAGGCGGTACTCGTAGGGGACGACCGTCTTCACGTCGAGCGGCCGCTCCAGGATGGCCACGACCTCCTTGCCGCCGAAGGTGCTCTTGAACACGGTCTGCCCGCGGTACTCATAGCCCGCGTCGCCAGCCTCCTGCATCTCTTTCTGCATCGTCGACGTCTTGTTCGTCGCCAGCAGACGATAGGCGAACCTGGCGGGCGATGCGCCCCGATGCATGATGACCACGACTTCGGATCCCCCGAATGCGGTATCGCCACCCATCACATCCCCGAAGCGGAAGCCTGCTTCCGCGGCTTCCTGCATTTCCTTTTCCATCGTGGACGTTTTGTTCGTCGCGAGCACGCGGTACTCGATGACCGACGGCTTCTGCGCTTCGGCGGGACGCGGCAGACCACACACGAACAGCGCGCTGCCGAGCGCGAGCGCAAGCGAAATTCTCATGGGCACCTCAAATTGTGACGGAGAAGGGTATTGTCCGAGTGCGGCGCGACAGAGTCAATGACCGACTAGTCCCGGACCGCTCAGCCCTCGGTGTCTCGAACACGCACCTTGCGACGCAGATCGTCGGTTTCGAACGTCACCGCTGGACCCCTCCCCGCCGCCGGCATCCGGCTCCCGGTCACCGTGATGTCCGTCGTGCCAGGCCCCTGGACGTGGATCAGGCGACGGCAGCCGTCCGTCGCGCGTGCGTTGCGGATCATGCCGTGCCCTGTCTCGTCGAGCACGATCGCCGCGAAATCCCCCGCCACGAGACCCTGCCTGCCGGTGAAGTTCTCGATGTCGAACTCGGAAACGCGGCGCAGCATCAGCGCGCTCTGCCACTTCGGCTCGACCAGTGTCCCGGACCACCGCACGGAGAGGTTCCGGATCTGCGCACCACGCACCTGTTCGAGGTGCAGGGCATGGGTGGCGCGCTTGTCGGGAGCATTCTCGGGCAGCATGGTCATATCGACGTTCGACAGGCGGATGTTTTCAATCGGCTGGTCCGCATGGCCGATGATCGTGCTGGTGCCGCGTGGATGCGCGATGACGTTGTCGACCACGATGTCGCGGATGACACCAAGCCGCGACGCAGGCGTGCGCTTCTTCAGGACGAGCCTGCACATCTCGGCGCTGCCCCACCAGTTCCAGTGCCGCCGGCCGGTCTCGATGGTCAGGTTGCTCACGATCACGTCGCTGACGACGGCGCCGTCCTGCACGTTGATCCCGAACCCCTTGTTCGAGTTCCGGATGACGCAGTTGTTGAACAGCACGTGCCGGATGTCCGCCTCGGTTTCGGTGCCGATCATGAGCGCGGTCGAGGACGAGGTCAGCACGCAGTTGGTGACGGTGACGTTCTCGGTCGGCCGCGCCGGCTGGCCGTTCCGCGCAATCGACTTCAGGACGATCGCGTCGTCCGCCGTCTCGATGATCGAGTTCGCGATGGTGACGTTGCGTGACGACACGATGTCGATGCCGTCCGCATTCACCCCCTTCTCGAGATCCGAGTAGATGTGGACCCCGTCGACGTGCACGCGGTCGCAGTCGTTCAGGCGAACGCTCCACAAGGGAGAGTGGACGATCGAGACGTCGCGGAGCAGGACGTTGCGGCAGTTGTTCAGGATGAACATGTAGGCCTGGACGCCGACGCGGTAGTAGCGCCGCATGTCGACGCCGGCGGCGCGGGCGATCTCGATCTCGCGGGCGATCTCCGGATCGACGCCGCGCATGGCGACGAACTGGTACTGCGCCAGGCCGTCGAGCGTGCCGCGGCCGGTGACGGCGATGTTCGCGGCGTTCTCGGCGAATACCATCGCGCGGCGCCCCTGCGGGAACTGGGTGCTGTCCTGTACCAGGAACAGCGTGGCACCCGCCTCGAGATGCAGGGTGACGTTGTCCTTGAGCTGGATCATCCCGATGCTGTGTTCCCCGGGTGGCACGCGCACCGTGCCGCCTCCAGCCGCCGTGCACGCGTCGATCGCCGCCTGGAAGGCTCCCGTGGCGCTCTGCGAGCGCAGGCCGGTGGCCCCGAACGCCTTCACGTCGAACTGGCCGTCGCGAGCGGCCTGCTGATCGGAGTGCACGACTGTTCGCGACGAGATCAGCGACGCCGCGCATGCGCCCGTGAACGCGAGGCCGTTGCGAAGCATGGCTCGACGCGACAGAGATGCATCGCGAAGGGAGCGCCGCAAGGCGCCGTCGATGGGAGAGCGGGGATCTCGCATGATGTGTAAGAAGTGGCAAGCGCGAGATGGGTTCGACCCTGCGCACCGCGGCCGGATAAGCGCGCCATTCTACCAGACCTCCCGACAGCCCGTCCTCGCATGTCCCGGACGTGCGTTGGCGACGTCCGCGTCATTCCGGTAACATCCGGGCCACCGCGCGTCCGTACTCATCAGCCATGCAGCCTTGCTGACCGGCCGGCCGGCGCCTCCGCAGCGGCGCCACTGTCGAGGGTTTTCCGTGCTCACTCTGCTCGTCGCGGATCGCCGCACGCTGGCGTCGGTCCTGTCGCTGACGGCGTTGCTCGCGGGTGCGACCGCCGGATCCGCCCAGGCCCCGCCGGCGCCGGTACCCTCGGCTGCGCCCGCGGCGCCCCGCGTGCCGACGTCGGTGCTCGGCGCGACCCCCGAGCCCCAGCGCGTGCCGGCTCCGGGACCGGCCACCGACAAGCCCTATGCGCCGCAGGCGATCCTCCCCGGCGGGATCGTCGTGCCCCTCTTTCCGCCCGGGTCGCCACTGCTCAAGGCCGACCGGATCAAGGAAGCCGAGGTCTACACCATGACCGGCAGCGTCCCCGGCCGCATCGCAAGCATCGTCAATATCCACAATCCGTCGGTGGAGCTGCATCGTGTGCCAGGAGGGATGAATACCGGGGCGGCTGTGATCGTCGTGGCGGGCGGCGGGCACAACTCGCTGAACGTCGGTTCCGAGGGTTCCGACTTCGTGCCGTTCTTCTACAACTACGGCATCAACACGATCATTCTCCGCAACCGGCTCCGTCGCGACGGCTACACCCCTCAGACCGATGCCGTCAGCGACACGCTGCAGGCCGTCAAGGTCGTGCGCGCGTATGCCGGGGACTGGGGCATCGATCCGAAGAAGATCGGAGTCGTCGGGTTCTCGGCGGGCGCCGAGCTGACGGCGCACGCGGCTGTCAAGTACGCGGAGTTCGACAGGACCCATGACGTGGCCGGCAATCCGCTGGCGAAGATCAGTGCGCGGCCCGACTTCGTCGGTCTGATCTATCCCGGCCCGACTCCGTTTCGCGGCGGCGCCGACGTCCCGATTCCAGACGATGCCCCGCCGTCATTTCTTGCGAGCGGCGGTGTGGGAGATGCGGTGCACGCCGTGTGGGCGGACGAGTACTTCGCCGCGTTCCTGCGCGCGCGCATCCCGAATCTCGAGATGCACATCTATGCGAATGGCCGGCATCCGGGCGATCCGCTGCCGGAGGGCGGCAACATGACCGGGGGACTGACGGACCGCAACAACATCCCGCTCGGCACGTGGCAGTTCCGCTTGATCGACTGGTTCCGCGATCTTGGCTTCATGCAGAAGCCCGGGTTGGAGACGAAGGCTGCGCGCGACGTCGCCAGTCGCGTGGCGAATCCGCCCCGGGCCGGAAGCCGGTAGCCACACGTCAACGCGCCCGGTGGACCGAACGGCTGCGGTGGCCGCGGATGCCACTGCAAGCGATGCTGATATGGTTGACGTGCTCGCCAATTGTGCACGGTCGGCGAAAGGCAACGTACGGGCGGAGGGTTGATGGGAAAAGGACGGCTGGAAGCCTTCAGTGACGGCGTGTTCGCCATCATCATCACGATCATGGTCCTCGAGCTGAAAGTCCCGCATCACGAGGGCAGTGTACCGGGCATGAAAGACCTCGCGCCACTGTTCCCTGTGTTCGCGAGCTACGTCCTGAGTTTTGTCTTCGTCGCGATCTACTGGAACAACCACCATCACCTGCTGCAGGCCTGCCACCACGTGAATGGCCGTACGCTCTGGGCCAACGTCCACCTGCTGTTCTGGCTGTCGCTGGTGCCATTCGTCACCGGCTGGATGGGAGAGAACAGCTTTGCGCCGGTCCCGGTAGCGCTGTACGGGTTCGTGATGCTGATGTGCTCGATCGCCTTCACCATCCTCGTGCGCGTGCTCGTACAGGTGCATGGCCGGGAATCGACTCTCGCGACCGCGCTGGGGAGTGACACAAAGGGCCGGATATCGCTGGCGCTCTATGCGTCCGCGGTACCCCTCGCGTTCGTCAATCACTGGATGGCTCTCGCCATCTACGTCATCGTCGCGGCCACCTGGCTGATACCCGATCGCCGAATCGAGCGGACGGTGGCTTAACTCGGGACTCGGGATTCGGGACTCGGGGTTCGCCCGCCTCCGCTCGCGTGGCAATCGCAGCGAGCTATGGCGCGCCCGGCCGTAGCGCTTCGCGGCGCAGGCCGGGGATTCGGGTTCGGGACTCGATTCGGGACTCGGAGTCCGACTCCGACACGTAGCTTCCGCCTTCAGGCGGAAGAAGTCTCGAGACTCCGCAGTCCTGACCAGGTCGTCAGAGCGGGATCAGGCCGCGTCGGAGCGCAAGACGCACGGCATCGGTCCGGTTGGACGCACCCAGCTTCCCGAACACGGACCCGAGGTGGAACTTCACGGTCTCGTCACTGACCCCGAGACGCAACGCAATCGACTTGTTCGGCAGCCCGTCCGCCACGAGCTCGAGCACCTGGAGCTCGCGGGGAGTCAGGGACTCGACGAGCTCGACACCGGGCGACGCGTCCGCGACCAGGAACGCCTCGGCACTTGTCCCGAGCATGCGCGCCGCGCTGAGCGTCGGGGCTTCTGCGACGGCATCCATGCCTGGAGGCAGCTCCGCCCGCAACCGGTCCCGCCGCGCCTGTGATCCGACGAGGACGACCCGCATCTCAGGGTAAGGACGCTGCGGGAGTCCGCAGCGTCCCGCCATTCCTCAGCTCTTCTCGGCCACGGTGATCTGCACGTCCCGAACGGCCCCCCCGCGAAGCGTGCGCGCCGGAACGCGCTGACCGACGCGCGATCCCGTCAGCAGTTCGAGGAGATCGTCTGTTGACTCGGTGGCCCGCCCGTCGAGCTCGAGGAGGATGTCCCCGACGATGAGCCCCGCGGCATCAGCCGGACTGTCCGGTGTGATGCCGACGATGAGCAGCGCGCGTTCGCGTCCATCCGGACGTTGTGAAACCGGCAGCTGCACGGGCTGGACCGCAAGGCCCACGAATCCTCGGCGAGGCGTGCCGCCGGTCAGCACCTGTGATGCCGATGCCCACGCGATGGAGGCCGGGATGACGACGCCGTAGCCGCGGATAGCGGTCGCCGTGGTGATGCCTGTCAGCCGGCGCTCGGCATCGAAGAGGCCGCCGCCCGCAAAACCGTCGTGCATGGACGCGGTGACGCGAATGACGCGCGCGATCTGGCGTCTCCGCCCGGTCCGAAGCGGACCGCCCACGACTGCGACAATCCCCGCGCTCGCAGTGACGGCGTTGCTCCACGAGCGCGCGAGTGCAAGGACGATCTCGCCGACGCGTGGTTCCGCGGTCGCGATGGACGGGGCCGGCACATCGAGTGGCGTGCGCGCGCGCAGCACCGCGATGCCGGTAGCGGGATCCCAGCCCGCGAGGTCGGCATCCACCGACCCGCCTCCGGGCAGGCGCACGCGCAATCCGTCCTCGCGCCCGATCGCGCGCGCGGTGGTGATGATGGTGTCAGGCCCGTGGACGACGCCGCTTGCGGGGCGGCGTGCGCCGAGTACCTGGACGACGGAGGCGGCGCCCGCCTCCGCGAGAGATCCGAGCTCATTCGAGAGCGCAGCAAGTGTGGTGCTTCCCATGCCTGCGATTGTGCCGCGCCCGGTGTGTCGTGCGGATCACCCGCATGGGGAGGTCGACTCGGGACTCGGGATTCGGGACTCGGGGATCGGGGACTCGGGATTCGGGATCGGGGCTTCGGGATCACCAATCCTGATCCCCAATCCCCGATCCCTGATCCCTGATCTCGAGTCTTCTTCCGGCTGAAGCCGGAAGCTACGTCGTCCGGGTCCCGAGTCCCGAATCCCGAATCCCGGCCCTCACATCGGTTCGTCGGCGCTCGGTCCGTAGATCTGAGGGACCTTGGCCCCCATCGGGCGCAGGTAGGTCGAGATCTGCCCGCGGTGGTGGACGATGTCGAACAGAAATCCCCAGGCGCTGCCGTAGCCCGTCTCGCTCATGACCTCCTGGCCCTGCAAGAGGAATGGCACCTTCCGTTCCCACTGTGCGGCACTCAGCGCCTCGAGGCCCCTGGTCAGTTCGTCGTGCTGCCGGTCGTAGGTATCGAGTATCTCCTTCATCGTCGCGGGGGCCGGCACCTCCGTCCATTCGAGGGCACCTTTTTGAAGCCCCTCGGCCAGCACGATTTCCTCCCGCACGATCAGCCACGCGATCTCGCGCGCGGGCCGTGACTTCGGGTCCGGCCGATAGTCCGACCCTTCGGGAATCCGCGAAATGACCGTCCGCGTCGCCGCCGCCTCTTTCTCCCAGTGGTGCAGGAACAACGCCTTCTGATCCATCGTTCACCTCCCTGAAATGGGTTCGCGCCTGCCCCGAGGAGCGGATATGGTAAGCGAATAAAACACGAAAGTCCAGTTGCGGACCAGCGGAGCAGACGTTGGGCGGTTCTAGACCGACACCATGGCCTTGAACAGGCCGGGAGCGGACGCAACTTTCGGGAATTGTTCAGGCACGTCGCCGAGGCCGATCCGATGGGTGATCCAGGGGCTCGTATCGATGCGGCCGGCTTCCACGGCCGCGATGATCGCGCGGAAGGTCTCGGGCTGCGCGTTGCGCGTCGCCAGAAGCGTCAGTTCTCTGCGGTGGAAGTCCGGATCGTTGAAGGTGATGTCTCCCTGCACGAGCCCCACGAAGACGAGCCGGCCTCCGGCGCAGGGCCAGCGAAACGCCGCACACATCGACTGCGGATTTCCTGTCGCATCGAACACGACGCCCGGAAGATCCCCACCGCCGGCCTCGAGCACCTGCGCTTCGGCGGCCGGATTCTGCGCGTCGATCGTGTGTTCCACACCCCACACGCTCCGGCACAGGTCCAGGCGGGCGGCGCTCGTGTCCATGACCGCGATGCGCGCACCCGCCGCGCGCGCGAACTGGATGACCGACAGCCCTATCGGACCGGCGCCAATCACGAGGACGAACTCGCCGCGCGGGAGCTCAGCACGTTCCACCGCGTGCGCGCCAATCGCCAGCGTCTCGACGAGCGCGAGCTCTTCGTACGAAAGCACGCTCGAGGCGTGGAGCTTGGCGGGCGGTACCGCGATCAGCTCCCGCATGCCGCCGTCGCGGTGCACGCCCAGAACCGACAGCGTGCTGCAGCAGTTGGGGCGGCCGCGGCGGCACGCGATGCATGTCCCGCAGTTCAAATACGGTTCCACCGTGCATCGCTCGCCGGCACGCGGACCGGCTCCTCCCGGGTTGACGACCTCCACGCCGAGCTCGTGCCCCAGCACACGCGGATAACTGAAGAACGGCTGCCGTCCGCGGAACGCATGCAGGTCGGTTCCGCAGACTCCGATCCGGTGCACGCGCACAAGCGCCCATTCTTCCTGTTCCTCCGGAATGGCCACGTCGGAGGCCGAGAACTTTCCGGGTGCGTCGAGTGTGATTTGGAGCATGTCCGGACACTAGCACAGAGAGGAAAATTCTCCGGTTCCGGGTTCGGGGTTCGGGTTCGGTTCGAGTTTCGCGTTCGAGGTTCAGAGTTCCGGAATCGCTGCAGGGTTCCCGTTCCTGATTGCCGTTCGAGGACGAAGCTCCAGCTCCATTGAACCCAGAACCCCGGAACCTGAACCCCGAACCCGGAACCCGGAACCGGTTCCCCCCTTACTTCCCGTCAACTCGTGGAGCGGTGGTGATGCCCACCGTTGCCCACGCGTTGGCGACGATGGCGGGCACGGGGCTGTCAGGGCCGTAAAGGCGTGTGGCGGTCGATACCGTCAGGTTGGCGAAACGTGTGAACCCGGTGTTGTTGCGCAGCGCCGAGTCGCGCAGCGTCTCGTACCAGATGCGCCCGGCTTTTTCCCACGCGAAGCCGCCGATGTCCACGGCCGCCTGGTAGAACGCCTTGTTCGGGATCCCCGAATTGATGTGGACGCCGCCGTTGTCCTGCTGCGTGTTGCTGTAGTTCTTCATGTGGTCGGGCTGCGGGTCCTTCCCGATGAGCGGGTCGTCGTACGCGGTTCCCGGCGCCTTCATCGAGCGAAGCGCGCTGCCGTTCACTGCGCTCGTGAAGAGCCCCGCGCCGATCAGCCAGTCCGCCTGCTTGGCCGTCTGTTTGGCCGCCCGCTGCTTGATGAGCGAGCCGAAGACGTCGGAGATCGATTCGTTGAGGGCTCCCGGCTGGAACATGTAAACGAGGCCGGCCTCGTCCTCCGTGACGCCGTGCGCGAGCTCGTGTCCGATCACATCGAGCGCCACGGTGAAGCGATTGAAGAGCTCGCCGTCGCCATCGCCGAAGACCATCTGCGCGCCGTTCCAGAACGCATTGTTGTAGTCGGTGCCAAAGTGAACGGTCGCGTCGAGCGGCATGCCCTCGTCGTCTATCGACTGACGTCCGTAAATCTCGGAGTAGAAGTCCCACGTGGCGCCGAGCCCGTGAAACGCCTCATACACGGCGGCATCCGACGCGTCCTCCGGCGGCTGTTCTTCGGTGGCGGCGACGACACCGGGCAGCTCCTCCAGATGGTTCGCGGTGTAGATCGTGCGGCGCTTGCCCGGCAGTGTGGCCGCCGGCCCGACGCGCCGGCGTGTCGGCACGGTACGGGGGGTCGCGCGGAACAGGCGGAACGTGGCGTCGACGGCGAGTGTATTCGTGGCGGCTCTGCGCTGGACGTCGTTCCCCCGCTGAGCAATTTCGCGCAGGATGTGCGGCGGCATGATGCAGAAGAGCGAGTGACGGGACGACGTCGAGCACATGAGGAGACTCCTTTGTCGGATTGTCGCGTTGCGGGGATTCGGGCGTTGTTTGTGCAAACCCCGATCCGCCCGCCCGCGCCTTCAGGATCCTCCGGAACGCGTGCACATCGCGAAATGGCAACGGCTCACCCATTGGCCGCACCGGCCGCCGGCGGCCCTGCAGTCCGGTCAACCCGCATTGCGCCCCTTCACGCCCCGCACCCGGTATGATGAGATTGGAGTGCGCGATCGGTTCGCGGCCACCTTCAAAACATGCCATTGACGCCCGGACCGTTCCGCATCGCCTTTCTGGGATGCGGCTTCATTACCCGCGTGCACAGCCGGCACCTGATGGCGCTCGGGCCGGCGGTCACACGAAGTTATGCGAGCCGGGACGTCGCGAAGGCGGAGGCGTACTGCCGCAATTACGGCGGGACCGGCACGCACCCGGACTACGGCCGGGCCATCGAGGACCCGGCGGTGGACGCCGTCGTCATTGCCGTGCCGCCGCGTTTTCACCTCGAGCTCACGCTCCAGGCGCTCGCGGCCGGAAAGCACGTGCTCGTCGAGAAGCCCGCATTCCTGCGCATGGAGGACTACAGGACCGTTCTCGAGGCCAGAGACCGGAGCGGGCGTGTCGTCATCGTTGGCGAGAACGACCACTACAAGCCGCTCGCCGTCACGCTTCGCCGGCTGCTCGCCGAGGGGGTGATTGGCGAGATGGTGTTTGCGCATTTCACGACGATTGCGAAGCGCCTGAAGACCGCCGGCGACTGGCGGAATGACGAGGCGATGGCGGGGGGAGATGCGTTTTTCGAAGAGGGCATTCACTGGCTGCACATCGCCGGCAGCCTCGGCCCGAGGATCACGCGGATCGAGGGGTACCGGCCGGCTGTGTCGCGCGAGGGCCCAGACACGCGCGTCAAGAGCATGATGGTGGCGTTCCGGTATGACAACGATGCCGTCGGCTCGCTCTACTATTCGCGCGAGATCCCGTCGCTCTTCAGGGGACTCAGAGTGTCGAAGCTGTTCGGCCGGAAGGGGGTCATCACCTTCGAGTCGAACGGCCTGTTCGTGATTGCGCGTGGAGAGGGGGCTCCCCGGCTGTTGTTCCCCGGCTTCCGCGACATGCGCGGCTATCGGGCGATGTACCGGGATTTTGTCGCGGCGGTGAGCGAAGGGCGCGCGCCGGAAATGAGCCTGGAGCGGGCCATCGAGGATCAACAGCTCATGGACCAGGTTTACGCGAGCGTCGGGAAATCCCCGCAGTGAACGCGCACTTCGACATCATCATCATTGGAAGCGGCGCCGGCGGCGGGACGATGGCGCATGCGCTGTCCTCGACCGGCGCGCGGATTCTCATTCTCGAGCGCGGCGACTATGTCCCGCAGGAGGCCGAGAACTGGGATCCTGATGAAGTCTGGAAGAAGCTGCGTTACCGCGCCAGGGAGCGCTGGCTCGACGGCCGCGGGAAGGAATGGACGCCCTATACGCACTACGGTGTCGGCGGAAACACCAAGTTCTGGGGGAGCGTCCTCTACAGGCTGCGCCGCCAGGACTTCGACGCCATCGAACATGCCGACGGCGTCTCGCCGGCGTGGCCGATCGGCTACGACACGCTCGCACCGTTCTACGATCGCGCTGAGCGTCTCTATCAGGTTCGCGGCCAGGCTGGACTGGATCCCACGGAGCCTCCCCGTGATCCGTATCCGTTTCCACCCGTTCCTCACTCCCGAGGCATGTCCGAGATTGTCGAGAAGCTGCGCGCCCAGGGGCTGCACCCGTCTCCGCTCCCGCTGGGTCTTCTCCGTCCCGGGGAAGCGAACGGCTGCATCCTGTGCAACACCTGCAACTCGTTTGCGTGCAAGCTTCACGCGAAGAGCGAAGCGGACATCTGCTGTGTCCGTCCGGCTCTCGAGCGCCCGAACGTGACGCTGTGGACCAATGCCCGCGCGCTTCGGCTGTTGACCGATTCCGCCGGACGGAAGGTGGAAGCGGTCGACGTCGAGCGCAACGGCAGCACGGTGCGGGTGACGGCGCCGATCGTCGTCGTGTCATGCGGCGCGGTGAACTCCGCAGCGCTGCTGCTGCGATCGAAGAACGAAAAGCATCCGAACGGTCTCGCGAACTCATCAGGGCTGGTGGGCCGGCGCTACATGGCGCACCTCGCGACGATGATGCAGGGATTTCATCCGTTCCGCAGGAATATGACGGTCTTCCAGAAGACCGTGGCGATCAACGATTTCTATTTACTTGGACCTCATACGTCGTACCCGCTCGGGCAAATCCAGTCGCAGGGGCGCACGCACGGTGTCATGGCCCAGACCGCCTACCCGTGGATCCCGTTGTGGCCGTACGAGCAGTGGGTGGCGCGCGGCGTGGACTGGCTCGCGATGTCGGAAGATCTTCCGACACCGGACAACCGCGTCACCGTGGAGCCCGACGGCCGCATCCGTTTGAACTATCGCGCGAACAACCTGGGACCGCACCGGATGCTCGTCAGGGAAACGAAGCGGATTCTGCGGCGTCTCGGATTCTGGATCGTGGTGACACACTCGCACGGCAGCACGAACACGACCCACCAGTGTGGAACGCTCTGCTTCGGCACGGATCCACGCGACTCGGTGCTCGACACGTATTGCCGCACTCACGACATCGACAACCTCTTCGTCGTGGACGCCTCGTTCTTCCCGTCGTCGGCGGCTGTCAACCCCGGCCTGACGATCGCGGCGCAGGCGCTCAGGGTCGCGGACCACATCAAAGAAACCGATTTGAGACAGGTGGAGCCTTCCCGGTGAAAGTACGATCCTTCAGTCACGCCGGCATCACGGTGTCGAGCTTCAATCGTGCGGTGAAGTTTTACTGGGAGGTCTTCGGCTGCCCGCTGGTGGGGGTGGCGGACACGCCGCCGGACCGCGTGCGCACGTTCTTCGGGGTCGAAGGCGCCCAGCCGTCGTGCAAGATCGGCTGGATACGAGCACCGGGGGGCGCCGTCCTCGAGATTTTCGAGTTCCAGCCGCAGCAGCCCGCAGTGCCCGTCACGTGGAACCGCGTGGGCCTGACCCACATCTCGTTCAACGTCAGGAATCTGGACAAGTGGCACCGCTACCTGACGAGCCTGGGCGTCGAATGCCTCAGTGTGCCGGAACGATCCCCGCGCGGACATTCGTTTTTCTTCTGCAGGGACTTCGACGGCAACCTGATTGAGATGATGGACCTGGGCCGCATGTATCACGTGCTCGGGTGGCTCGGGCCGCTCGGCGGCTTCATCTTCCGCCGCGGTATGTACAAGAAGTACTACGAGGCCCACTAAATGGGGACACTCACCTTTAGCGTAACTCGTTGATTCTACAGGGCCGACAAATTGACCACAGCGGCCTGACGTCGTGAAGACGCCCGGGGATGTAAGATGCGCGGACATGAAACGTGCATTCTTCAGATCTGCAGGTGTCGTCGCCATTCTGTGGACGATCTGCATCGCCCCCGGTGTGAAGGCTCAATCGCCTCCTGCCCCGTCACCCAATCACGTCATCATCATCACGCTCGACGGATTCGCAGGCTGGGCGCTCGACGACCCGCACTTGCCGCTGCCGACGCTCCGAAGGCTCGCAGCCCAGGGAGCGGTCGCGAAGGGCATGCGCCCGGCGAACCCGACGGTGACCTGGCCGAACCACACCTCGATCGTCACGGGCGTCACGCCGGCGAAGCACGGCGTCCTGTTCAACGGCACGCTGATCCGGGAGACAGGCGTGGCGCCCCGCGTCGAACCGTGGATCGACAAGAAAGACATGGTGCGGGTCGAGACGTTGTACGACGCCGCCCATGCCCGCGGCATGACGACCGCGCAGGTGGACTGGGTGGCGATTTACAACGCCCCGACGATCACCTGGGAGTTCCGTGAGCGTCCGCCCGCCGGCGGAGGTGGAGCGATCGCCGCGGAGATGGTCAAGGCCGGCCTGGTCTCACAGGCGGACGTCGACTCGTTCTCGAGCCAGAACATCATCTTTCGCGACGATGTCTGGACGAAGGCGGCGAATCACATCCTGAAGCAGCATCGGCCGAACCTCCTGCTCTTCCACCTGCTGACGCTCGACTCCATTCAGCATCGATACGGTCCGCGGACGCCCGCGGCGATGGCCACGATGGCGCTGCTCGACACCCAGGTCGCCTCCATCGTGCGCACGCTCGAAGAGACCGGGCTCGCGAAGACGACGACGCTGTTCATTCTGTCGGATCATGGGTTCAAGGCCGTGAAGCGTCAGATCCTGCCGAACGCCGCGCTGCTCAAAGCCGGACTGCTCGAAGCGACCGACGGGAAGATCGCGAAGACCCAGGCGTACACGGTTACCCGAAGGCGGGACGGCGCTCGTCTACATCACCGTGCCTGATGCCTCCGGCGAGATCCTCGCGCGGACGAAGCAGGCGCTCGCGGGGATCGAAGGCATCGACAAAATCATCGAACCGGCCGAGTACAGCAGAGTACGGATTGCCACTCCCCTCCGCGAACGATCAAATGGGCGCGCTCTTCCTGACCGCGAAGGAGGGGTACGCCTTTGCGGGCGCCGCGGGAGATCAGGTCGTGATCGATGCTCCGGCCGGCAGCCTGGGCCAGCACGGCTATGTCTCGAGCGATCCCGATCTGCAGTCGTTGTTCATCGCGTCGGGCCGCGGCATCAAGCCCGGCACGACGCTCGAGACCGTCGACAACCTCGATATCGCGCCGACGGCGGCGCATCTTCTCGGTCTCGCGATGAAGGGGGTGGACGGCAAGGTCCTGACCCAGATCCTCGCAGGCAGTCCCAGGTAGGAGGCGCGCGTGCGTTTCATCAAGGCGTCCACTCTGCTGCTGACGTGCGTTGCGATGATCGCCGCGGAGGGTCGCGGTTCGGTTGCTGCGGGGCAGGGAGGTGCCGTTGCGCGCCAGCCCGGGCGGCCGCCGAACATCATCGTGATCCTGACCGACGATCAGGGCTACGGCGATCTCGGCAGCTACGGGCATCCGACCATCCGCACGCCGAATATCGATCGCCTGGCAGCGGAAGGGCAGCGGTGGACGAGCTTCTACGCCGCGCCAGTGTGTACACCGAGCCGCGCGCAACTGCTGACCGGGCGCCTCGCCATTCGCACGGGCCTTGCGGCCGGGGTCCTGTTTCCAGATTCGACGGGCGGGTTGCAGCCGAACGAGATCACCATCGCAGAGGTGCTGAAGGCCCGCGGCTATGCGACGGCCGCGATCGGAAAGTGGCACCTCGGCGTCCTGCCCGAGTACCTGCCGACGGGCCAGGGGTTTGATTCGTACTTCGGCATCCCGTACTCGAACGACATGGACTGGACGGGCGCACCGATCCCGGGCGTCCAGCGCCTCGACAGCTTCCAGAACCCGCTGATCGCGAACTTCAACGTCCCGCTGATGCGCAACGATCGCATCGTCGAACGGCCCGCGGACCAGACGACCATTACGCAGCGGTACACCGACGAAGGCATTGCCTTCATCAAGGCGCACCGAAGCCAGCCGTTCTTTCTGTACCTGGCCCACAACCTCCCGCACGTCCCGCTGTTCCGTTCGAAGGCGTTCGAGGGAAAGAGCCAGCGTGGGCTCTATGGTGACGTGGTGGAGGAGATCGACGCGAACGTCGGCCGGATGATCGCGGCGCTGCGCGACCTGCGCATCGAGCGGCAGACGCTCGTCCTGTACATGAGCGACAACGGCCCCTGGGCGCCGTACAAGGATCAGGGAGGATCCGCAGGGCTGCTGCGAGGCGCGAAGGGTTCGACCTGGGAAGGCGGCGTTCGTGTCCCCGCTATCTTCTGGTGGCCCGGGACGATCCGGAGCAGTGTGGTCACGGGGATTGGGTCGGAGCTGGATCTGCTGCAGACGTTCGCCAGTCTCGCGGGTGCGAAGCCGGCCGCCGACCGGCTTCTCGATGGCTACGATCTGTCGCCGACCCTTCGGGGCGTTGCGCCGAGCCCGCGCCAGACCTTGATGTATTACGGCGGTGCGACATTGAGCGCGGTGCGCCGCGGCTTCTACAAGGCCCATTTCAGCAGCCCGGAACCTGCCGCCGGCGCGGGTCGCGGTGGGGCGGCGGCTGCGGAGCCGCAGTTGTACAATCTCGATGTCGACCCGTCGGAGCAATTCGATATCGCGGGTGCGAACGCCGGCGTCATCGCCGAGCTCCGGGCGATAGCCGATGAGCATAAAAAGACGGTTGTGCCCGTCAAGAATCAGATCGCTACGCGTCCTTCGTCGACGGAACCCAAGTAGTCGTCCGCGACGCTTTTTGAGGCCTTTCTTTTCAGTGGGTTACCGTTAAGGTGAGTGTCCCCATTTTCTGGCGGGCTGCGGTGGTTCTGCTCGCACTGTCGGTTGCACCCGGATGCACCAGGAGCCAGGCGCCGGCCGATCCGCACGCAGGCCACGAGAAGGCGGCCCCCGCGGCGATTCCATCGGCCACCACCTCGCCGCCCGCCATCAGCACGGCGCCGGCACCCGGCCGCGCGCCGAAGGGCATGGTGTGGATCCCTGGCGGTGATTTCTGGATGGGATGCGCGAACTGCGGCATGCCGGATGCGACGCCCGTGCATCTCGTGTCCGTTGCGGGATTCTGGATGGACAGCGCGCCCGTCACGAATCACGAGTACGACGCGTTCGTGAAGGCCACCTCGTACCTGACGGTGGCGGAGCGACGCCCGGATCCGAAAGACTTTCCAGGTGTGCCCGTCGACAAGCTCGTGCCAGGCTCGATCGTCTTCACACCACCTTCGCAGCCTGTGCCGCTCGACGATTTTTCCCGCTGGTGGCGCTACGTGCCGGGCGCGAACTGGCGTCATCCCGATGGTCCTGGAAGCAGCCTCTCCGGACGCGAGCGTCATCCCGTCGTCCATATCGCGTGGGACGATGCGTCGGCGTATGCGAAATGGATCGGGAAGCGCCTGCCCACCGAAGCGGAGTTCGAGTTCGCGGCGCGTGGCGGCCTCGACCGGAACATGTACCCGTGGGGCAACGAGCTGAGGCCCGGCGGCAAGCTGCCGGCGAATATTTTCGACGGCCACTTTCCGGACACCAACAACCGGTCGGATGGCTATGCGGGGACGTCACCGGTCGAGGCCTTTCCGGCGAATGGCTACGGACTGCATGACGTCGGCGGGAACGTCTGGCAGTGGTGCGCGGATTGGTACCGGCCGGACTACTACGGATCGTTTGCCGGGGGTGCCGCGCGCGATCCCAGAGGACCGGACACCAGCGTCGATCCCGACGAGCCGGGCGCCGCGAAGCGGGTGACGCGAGGCGGGTCGTTCCTCTGCAGCGGCGACTACTGCTCGCGCTATCTCGTCGGCAGCCGGGGCAAGTCAGAGGTCAGCACCGGTTCGTCGAACCTGGGCTTCCGGCTGGTCTCCGATGCGAAGTGATAAACAGTCGCCGCTTCCGGTTCACTTGCGCGCTGGGGCACGGGCGAGCGATCGCAGGTTTTCCGCGAAGATGTCCGGGTCGCTCCAGTCGCCGTCGTAGCGGAGGCCGTTGACGAAGAATGTCGGCGTTCCGTTGACGCCGCTGCGGATCCCGCTGCGAAAGTCCCTGTTGACGCGGTTCGCCATGGAGCCCGTGACGAGATCGTCCGCGAGTGCGGTTTCGTCGACGCCGAGCGACCCTCCGTAGGCGACGAGCGCGGAGTCCTCGAGCGCCTCCTGGTTCTCGAACATCAGGTCGTGCATCTCCCAGAAAGCGGCCCCTCCGCCGTGAACCGCCACCGATTCCGCGGCTTCAGCCGCGTGCTCGGCATGCGGGTGCGCTTCCCTCAGCGGAAAGTATCTGAACACGAATCGGACCGTGTCGCCGAGGTCGCGCTGCACCTGCTGGACGATGGGGTGCGCACGCGCGCAGTGGGGGCACTCGTAGTCGCCGGTACTCGACGAGCGTGACGGGCGCATCCTCCGGCCCCTGCCCGTGATCGTCGCTTCCGACGGGCGGCGTCAGGATCCCCTTGCTCATGACGTGTGGCCTCCTGCCGCTGCGCCCGCCCGCTCACCGCGTTGTTCAGGCGTCAGTTCGTCGAGGGCTTCGAAGATACCGTCTGCGCCAGGGTTGACGCCGACCGGTGAGAGATAACTCCAGCGGACCACGCCCTGCGCGTCGATGACGAACAGCGCGCGCTCCGAAAATCCGTCCTTGTCGCGGTACGCGCCGTAGCGGCGCGAGACGTCCCCCTTGGGTTCGAAATCGGCGAGCAGCGGGAAATGGAGATGGCGCGCTTCACTGAACGAGCGATGGCACCAGGCGCCGTCCACAGAGATGCCGACGACCTGCGCGCGATAGGCATCGAATTCCGCTTTCATCTCGTTGTAGATCCCGATCTGATCGCCGCAGACCGGACTCCAGTCAGCGGGATAGAACACCAGGACGACCGGCCTGCCGAGGAAATCGGACAGCGCCACGGTCTGATCGGGTGTGGAGTTGAGTTCGAACGGAGGCGCAACGTGGCCAGGAGCCACGAGCCGTCCGGGCCCTGCGGATGATCCAGGTTGGTTCATGATTGTGTGAAACCTCGAGTTGCGAAGCCCTCGGCAAGCGTCCGCGTATCGCCGGATCCAGGAATCGAAGCAAGATGGCGGCCACGGCGTGCCACCCCAGCCGTCGGCAGTTATAATTGCGGCGTGTCCACCTCCAGACTGTACGTTATCGCCAATATCCGGGCACAGCCCGAGCACATCGACACCGTTCGCGAGGTGCTGACCGGTTATGTCCAGCCCACGCGTGCCGAGGCCGGATGCTTCGTGTACGACCTGTTCCAGAATCGTTCTGACGCCGCACATTTCACATTCTTCGAGGAATGGGCGGACGAGGCCTCGCTCGACGCGCACAGCAAATCCGCCCACATTACGGCCGGGCGCGAGCGCCTGAAGGGACTGGCGGCGGCGGAAGTCCTGAAGTATTCGCGTCTGGCTTGACGCGGTCACTGCCCGCGGCGACGGTCGTGAATCCGTTCTGCTGCAGGAACTCCGAGATCGCCGCAGCGAACCGCGCGAAATCGACTTCGCTCGCATGGATGTGTCCGCCGCGAACCTCCACGAATGTCTTCTTCTCCGCCGCTGCGTCGTACAAACGGCGTCCTTCGCGAATCGGGATGATCAGATCCTCAGGGCTGTGCAGAAAGAGAACCGGCACCCCGATCCGCCCGATTCTCCGGAATGATTCGAACTTGCTTCGCAGGATCCACCGGACCGGAAAGAACGGATAGCGCTGCTGACCGATGTCAGCGATCGACGCCGGAGCGCCTTCGAGGATCACGGCTGCCTCGTCCACCTCGGCCGCGAGCGTGACGGCCACCGCCGATCCGAGCGACCATCCATAAATGACGATCCGCGACGGCGGTACGTGGAGGGTGCCGCGCAGGTAATCGTAGGCGACCCTCGCGTCCACCGCGAGCCCCTCCTCGGTCGGAGGACCCTCGAGCCCGGCGAAGCCGCGATACTCCGGCGCGAGGATGTTCAGCCCGACGCTTCTCAACAGCCGGTAGTGCGCGATGTTCACGTTGGAGGCGACGGTCGCCGCGTTTCCGTGCAGGAAGATCACCCAGGGTGACGCGTCGGCTGGATCACGGAGTATGCGCCACGCGAACTGTCGCGCGCCATCGTGGCGCGGAAGGTCGATTTGGTCGTAGGCGAACGGCGGTCGGCCGGCACCGAGTGTCGCGCCCGCCTCGAACACCAGACGTGTCTCCTGCAGCATCAGCCAGATCACCGCGATCCCGTAGCACACGAAGACCAAGAAGAGCAGAGACAGGAGGACCCGAAACGGGCGTGGGCGCCAGCGCGCGGCGCGCCGGCGTTCCGGGCCTGTGTACCTGGGGACTGTCCACATCAGCTCGGATTATATGGTCTCCCCCGGACGGGCTACGGGCTACGGCTACGTGCTACTGCTACCCGTGCCGGGGGCGACGTGCTACGTGCAACGTGCAACGTGCAACGAGTGGCCCTGCTGTTCTGAATGGCGAGAAGGTTGCAGCTAATAACCGGTGAAACTCCAACATTCCAAATTTGGAGGAACCGAAAATGCTGATGAAAATACCCGTGCTCGGCTGTGTCAGCCTTGCATTCGCCTCAGCGGCGCTCGCGGTACAGATCCAGACAAATCCCGCGTCGTCGCCTCAGACTCCGCAGAATCCAGCCGGGGCAGCTGCGGGCGCAACACAGACAAACCCGACTGCACCGACGACGAGTCCACTGAACCCGACAATACTGCCGCGACCCTGTGTCGCGACGCCCGGCGTGCCGTCCAGCACGACCTCGACGAGCCCGCCGGTCACGTCAGCCGTGCCTTCGACGAGCATGAGCTCCCCGACGACGGCGCTCTCCGGAACGGGTCAAAATACGCTGACCTCCCTCAACCCCAGCACAGGAACCTCGACGACGAATTCGAGCGGTGCAATCGGAAATCCGACGACCGGCACAACCGGAAGCTCGATCCCCTCCACGGGGACAACCGGACTCTCGGGAACCTCGCCGAACGGAACGACCATGGGGTCGTCGTCTCCGAGCACTACGGCAAGTCCGACGTCCGCCCTGTCAACGCCACTCGCCGCATCAACGGGATCGAGTGGCGGTGGCTCGAGTGTCATGGGACCGGCCGGGATCAGCAGCGCACCCCCAAGCACGAGCCCACTGCTGACTCCTCCGCCGTTCGGCAGCCCTGCGACACCGTGCTCGCCCCAGTAGCAGGATCGATAAGCTGACAGGATGACAACCGCGGCGGTTGATCGTTCGGTGCCGTCGAGGCACCAGGATCAATCGCCGCCGCACTTTTCCCACGCGGCGAGCGCGAGGACAGGACGGATTCGAGCATGAGTCTCCTTCCGGCTAAAGCCGGAAGTTACGGGCGCGCTTCACGCGCTCAAACTGTCCTTGCCTCTCTCAATCCCACATCCCAGCCGTCACGGACGTAGCACATAGCACGTAGCACGCAGCACGTAGCAAGTGGGCTTGTAGCATGTAGCAGAGCTAGCCCCTGTAGCAGTCAGCGCATGCATGACGTAGTAGTACGTAGCCCGTAGCCCGTAGCACGTAGTACGTAGCAGGTTCGGGATATCCTCATTGAAGGACCATGCGACGCCTATCCCACGCCGTATTCGCGGTGGCAGCCCTTACTGCGGCTGCCGCCTGCAAGAACAGTCAGCCAACCGCCTCAGCCGCGCCGGCGCCGCCCGCGGTCGCCGTGGTGTCAGTCGTGCCGGAGCGTGTGCAGCTCACCGGCGAGTGGCTCGCGACGCTGGACGGAAACGTCAATGCGCAGATCCGCCCCCAGGTGACGGGCTATCTCGTCAAGCGCAACTATCGTGAAGGAGCCGCGGTCAGAAAGGGACAGGTCCTGTTCGAAATCGACAGCCGTCCGCTGGAGAATGCGCTGTCACAGGCGCAGGCCCAGCTCGCCGAGAACCGCGCGGCGCTCGCGAAGGCTGAACGCGATCTCGCGCGCGATCGGCCGCTTGCCGAGCAGCGCGCCATCGCCCAGAGCCAGCTCGATAACGATCTGAGCGCGCACGATGCCGCGCAGGCGGCGGTCGAATCAGCGCAGGCCGCGATCAAGACAGCGCAACTGAACGTCAGCTTCACGCGGGTCACGTCGCTCATCGACGGTGTCGCCGCCATTGCGACGGCCCAGATCGGCGACCTCGTCGGCCCGCAGACGCTCCTGACCACCGTGTCCCAGCTGAACCCGATCAAAGCCTACTTCCCGCTGAGCGAGCAGGAGTACCTGGGCGTGGCCGGCCAGCTTCGCGGACTCGACGGTCCGTCGCGGCTGTGGCAGGCCGAGGGGGGGCTGTCTCTCTTGCTCGCCGACGGCACCACGCATTCGCACCGAGGCGCGATTCTCGCCGTCGATCGCGAGGTCGATCCGAAGATGGGCACGATCCGGATCAGTGCACTCTTCCCGAATCCCGGCAATGTGCTGCGCCCCGGGCAGGGAGCCCGCATCAGGGCGCAGACCTCGGTCCGCACCGATGCGCTGCTCGTGCCCCAGCGCGCAGTGTCCGAGCTCCAGAACGGGTTCCAGCTCCGTGTGCTGGGCAAGGACAACCAGGTGGCCATGCGCGCAGTGACGCTTGGTTCGCGCGTCGGCACCCGATGGGTGGTCGAGTCGGGACTGAAGGCAGGGGAGCAGGTGATCGTGGACGGGCCGACGGTCAAGGAGGGACTGGTCGTCGCGCCTCATGCCTACGCGCCGCCGGCGGGAGCGCAGTAAATCCGTGTCGCGCTTCTTCATCCGCCGACCCATCGTTGCCATCGTCATCGCCATTGTCACCGTCCTTGGCGGCCTCGTGGCGCTCGCCGATCTTCCGATCTCTCAGTTCCCGCAAATCGTCCCGCCACAGATCAGCGTCATCGCCACGTATCCGGGTGCGGACTCGGTGACGATCGAGCAGTCGGTCGCCACACCCCTCGAACAGCAGATGAACGGCGTGGACGACATGCTCTACATGCAGTCCACCAATGCCAACGACGGGACGATGAACCTGACCGTCACGTTCGACATCGACACGGTGCCGAACATCGACCAGGTCAACGTCCAGAACCGGATGGCGCAGGCGCAGCCCAACCTGCCGCCGGACGTCAGCGCATTCGGGTTGACGATGCGGAAGCAGGCCGGGCTGCCGATGCTGATCGTCTCGCTGTTTTCGCCGAAGAATTCCTACGACTCACTCTTCCTCGCCAACTACGCGAACATCAACATTCTCGATGCGCTCTATCGGGTGCCCGGAGTCGGCGAGGCGCGCATTTTCGGCGCCGGCGACTACGCGATGCGCATCTGGGTCAAGCCCGACGCCCTGGCGCGGCTGGCGCTGACCGTTCCAGACCTGTCGAATGCGATCCGGCAGCAGAGCGTCGTGAACCCGGCCGGGCAGGTCGGCCAGATGCCGGTGCCGGCCGGCCAGGAGACGACCTACACGGTTCGCGCCCAGGGCCGGCTCCAGACCGAGGCGGAGTTCGGCAACATCACCGTGCGATCGAACCCCGATGGGTCCGTGATTCGTCTGCGTGACGTGGCGCGCATCCAGCTCGGCGCCCTCAACTACCAGCAGATTGGTCGCGCGAATGGAGAGCCTGGCTGCGCGATCGCCGTGACGCAGTCGCCGGGGTCGAATGCGCTGGAGGTCGCCGAGGGTGTGCGGCAGGTGATGTCCGAGCTGCGCGGGCGCTTCCCCTCGGACCTGGAGTATTCCTACACGCTCGACACGACACAGGCCGTCTCCGAGGGCATTCGCGAGATTCTGATCACGCTCGCCGAAGCCATGGTCCTGGTGGTGTTCGTCGTGTTTCTCTTCCTGCAGAACTGGCGTGCCACGCTCATTCCCACGGTGGCGGTGCCCGTCTCCCTCATCGGGACCTTTGCCGCCTTCCCGGCCCTCGGCTTCTCGGTGAACACGCTCTCGCTCTTCGGGCTCGTGCTCGCCATCGGACTCGTCGTGGACGACGCCATTGTCGTGGTCGAAGCCGTCGAGCACCACATCGAAGAGGGGATGGAGCCGCGCGCCGCGACTCTGAAGGCGATGGAGGAAGTGGCAGGACCGGTCGTGAGCATCGCGCTCATCCTGGCGACCGTGTTCGTGCCCGTCGCGTTCATGAGCGGGATTCAGGGACGGCTGAACAAACAGTTCGCGCTGACGATCGCGATCTCGGTGCTCATTTCCGCCTTCAACGCACTGACGCTGTCGCCGGCGCTGGCCGCGATGTGGCTGCGCCCGCGCTCGCACTCGAAACTGGGCGGGAGGTTTTTCGGCGCCTTCAACCGCACGTTCGAGCGGGCGTCGCGGGGCTACGTCAGCCTCAGCCACACGCTCATTCGCAAGGCTTTCATCGGCATCGCGCTCCTCGTTGGCTTCGCGGTGCTCGCGGGCGGGCTCGGCCGGCGGCTCCCGACCAGTTTCGTTCCGGAAGAGGACTACGGATACTTCCTGCTCAACGTCCAGCTGCCCGCCGCGGCGTCACTCCAGCGAACCGACGACGTGGCCCGGAAGGTGGATGCCATCCTCAGTAAGACCGACGGCATCAATGCCTACAACACGATCGTCGGGTTCAGCGTCCTGACGCGCGTGACCGCACCCAACAACGGGTTCTATTTCGTGGGTCTCAAACCCTGGAGCGAGCGCAGAGGCCCGGACATGGATGCGCGCTCGATCGTGAACAACCTGAACGCCCGGTTCAGGAAGGAGATTCCGGAGGCGACCGTCGCGGCGAACATGCCGCCGTCGATTCCCGGTCTTGGATCGCAGGGGGGCTTCTCCTTCTGGCTCCAGGACCGCAGCGGGGGCTCGATCGAACTGCTCGACACGAACGTCCAGAAATTCCTCACCGAAGCACGCAAGCGCCCGGAGCTCGCCAACGTGACGTCGCCGTTCAGCGCGGCCGTCCCTCAGGTGTTCGTGGACGTCGATCGCGACAAGGTCCTCAAGCAGGGCATCGCGCTCACCGATGTCTACCAGACCATGCAGGCGTTCCTGGGCGGGCTCTACGTCAACCAGTTCAACCGGTTCGGCCGGCAGTGGCGCGTGTTCCTTCAGGCCGAGGGACAGGAGCGCGCCACACCGGAAAGCATCGGGGAGTTCTACGTGCGCAACGGCGACGGACAGATGGTGCCGATGTCGTCGCTCGAGACGAGCAAGCGGATCTTCGGACCACAGTACACGAACCGGTTCAACGTGTTCCGCGCCGCCCAGATTACGGGCGCGGCCGCGAGCGGTTACAGCTCAGGCCAGGCGCTCGACGTGCTCGAGGAGGTCGCGAAGGCGACGCTGCCTCCGGAGATGAGCTACGACTGGTCCGATCTCTCGTACCAGGAGAAGAAGGCGTCCGGGAATGCCGGCGTGCTGTTCGGCCTCTCCATCGTCTTTGTCTTCCTGATCCTCGCGGCGCTCTATGAAAGCTGGTCGCTGCCGTTCTCGGTCCTGCTGTCCGTTCCCGTGGCCGTCGTCGGAGCATTCGCCGGCCTGCTGCTCCGGCGGTTCGACTTCGATGTCTACGCGCAGATAGGCGTCGTCATGCTCATCGGTCTGGCGGCGAAGAACGCGATCCTGATCGTCGAGTTCGCAAAGTCACGGTTCGAGCAGGGAACGGACCTCGTCGACGCGGCGCTCGAGGGTGCACGCATCCGCCTGCGCCCGATCCTGATGACGTCCTTCGCGTTCATCTTCGGATGTCTGCCCCTGTGGATCGCCACGGGAGCCGGCGCCGCGTCGCGCCGGATACTCGGGACGGTGGTCATCAGCGGGATGCTGACGGCCACGCTCCTGGCCATCTTCCTCATTCCCATGCTGTTCGTCGTCATCGAGCGCCTGGCCTCGAAGAAACCGGCCCACACCAAGGCTTCCTCGACACCGGAGCCGGATCCCTCCGCGTCATGAGTCGCAGCCGCGTGTTCGTTCGGCCGGTTGTTTCAGCACTGTGCCTGTTGAGCGCCGCGTGCCTCGTGGGCCCGAACTACACCAAACCCGTGCTGCCGCTGCCGGATACGTTCCGCGGCGCGCCGGCTCCGTCCGCGTCTGCGCTCGCGGATGCCAGGTGGTGGGACGTCTTTGCCGACGAGCAGCTCCAGACGCTGGTGCGCACCGCGACGACGCAGAACTACGACGTCCGTGTGGCTGCCGCGCGCGTGCTGCAGGCGGAGGCCCAGGTCGGGATCACCCGCGCCGACCAGTTTCCAACCGTCGCCGCGGACGTGCAGGCGGGCGGACAGAGGACGCCGGCGGCCGGCACGACGGAAGCGCGCACCGCCGCGGCGATCCTGGTGCGGGGTCGCGCCGCGTGGGAGTTGGATTTCTGGGGCCGCTACCGGCGCGAAACGGAGGCCGCGCGCGCCAGGCTGCTGTCCACGCGGTGGGGACAGCGGGCGGTGATGTCGAGCCTGGTCAGCCGCGTCGCCGACAGTTACTTCACGCTGCGGGCGCTGGACATGGAGCTCGATGTGTCGCGAAGGACCCTCGCGTCACGCAAGGAGTCCCTGGACCTGGCGCGGATCCGTGAGCAGGGCGGGGCCACATCACTGGTCGATGTGCGGCAGGCGGAACAGCTCGTGTACTCGGCGGCCGCGACGATCGTGGATTTCGAGCGGCGCGTCGAGCAGCAGGAGAACTTCATCTCGGTCCTCGTCGGCGGCTTTCCCGGGGCCGTCACGAGAGGCCGCGATTTGACCTCGCAGCCGCATGCGCCTGACGTGCCCGCCGGGCTGCCGTCGTCGCTCCTGGAACGCAGGCCCGACATCCAGGGGGCCGAGCAGGACCTGGTTGCCGCCAACGCGGAGATCGGCGTCGCGCGGGCCGCTTACTTTCCATCCATCACGCTCACCGGAACGGGAGGCGTTCAGAGCACGGCGCTCGGGGCGCTCTTCAGCGGCGCCGCCGGCGCCTGGTCGGCGGTCGCGGGCTTCACCCAGCCGCTCTTTACGGCCGGCCGCACGCGATCCCAGGTGGCGCTCGCCGAAGCCACGCGGACAGAGGCGGCGCTGAGCTACGAGCGCATCGTCAAACAGGCGTTTCTCGAAGTGTCCGATGCGCTGGTGGGTTACAGGAAGGCGAGAGACTTTCGCGCGCAGCAGGAGCTGCTCCTCGCGGCGGCGCAGGACGGCCGGCGGCTTGCCGACATCCGCTATCGCGGCGGCGCGACGAGCTACCTCGAAGTGCTCGACTCCGAGACGCGGCTCTTCGACGCCGAGCTGTCGCTGGCCGACGCGCGGCTGTCCGAGTTGACCGACTTCGTCGAGCTCTATCGCGCCCTGGGCGGAGGTTGGGAGCCCTAACACGTGCTATGTGCAACGTGCTACGTGCAACGTACCACACGTGCGACGTGCGACGTGCTACGTGCGCTACTCGTTGACGAAGGGTTCGCGAGGGTCTGACGGGTCGGCCCACCGGTCGTTCGGCACGAGCGGTGCCCAGCCGGGTCTGGCAGGATCCTGATCGTACGCATAGTTGCCGAGCTCGTTGTACAGCTCGGCGTACTGTGCCAGCTTCTTGCGATCGAGGCGGACGCCGAGTCCAGGTCCGGTGGGGACCTTGATCGCGCCATCCTGGTACTCCAGCTTGCCTCCCTCGATGATGTCGTCGGCCAGGTGGTGATAGTGCGCGTCAGCGGCGAACGACAAATTCGGCACGACGGCGCCGAGATGCAGCATTGTCGCGAGCTGGATCCCCAGCTCGCCGGATGAGTGGACCGCCACTCCGAGCTGGAAGGTGTCGCATACCCCCGCGGCCTTGACGCACGGACGGATCCCGCCCCAGAACGTGGTGTCGAGCAGGATCACATCCACCGCGCGGTTGAGGACGTTCGCAGCCAGCTGTTCGAAATTGACGACAACCGTGTTGGTGGCGAGCGGCATGCGGAGCTTCTCGCGCGCGTGACGCATGCCGGTGAGGCCGAAGACCGGGTCTTCGAGATAGTCGTTGTCGAGGTCTTCAATCGCACGCCCGAACCGGATCGCCTGCTCGGTCGTCCACACGGCGTTGGGATCGAAACGGAAGCTGTCGCCGGGCAGTGACTCCGCGACGGCGCGGTAGCACTCGAGGTCGTGATCCGGCGGGAAGACCCCTCCCTTGAGCTTGTGCGAGTGAAATCCGTATTTCGCTTTGAGGGTCCTCGCGTACGCGACAAGATCGTCAGCGGTGCGGATCGCTCCGCGACCGTCGGCTGCCGCATACCGGTAGAAGAGGTACGACGCGAACGGCACGCGATCGCGCACGCGGCCGCCGAGGATGTCGCAGACTGGAACCCCCCAGGACTGCCCGAGGAGATCGAGACACGCGAACTCCAGCGCCGCGACGACCTGCGTGCGATTGTTGTAGAGCGATGCGGTCGGGTTTGCGAGGAGGAACCGCATGTCCTCGAGCAGCGCCGGGTCACGGCCGACGAGCGACCGTCTGAGCGCGAGCACCGTCGCAATCGCCGATTCTCCGCCGCCGCCCATCTCTCCGAGGCCGACAAGCCCGTCGTCCGTTTCGATCTCGACCACCGTCCGCACGAATCGGCCCCAGTGGCACCCGTTTGCATGACGAAGCGGCGCTTCGAGCGGCACCGTCACCGTCGTCGCCCGCACGTCGCTAATCTTCAACGTCTGTACTCAGCACCCTTGGCCCGCCTTCGCCCCGAAGCGGCTACGGCGAGGTCTCGCCATAGCCCGCGAATATTGGAGCGGGCGGAGGCGGACACTCTGGCACCTCTGGCACCTTGGCACGTTTGGGCCTGGCACCCTGAAAAATTCACCCTTACGGTTCAACAACTTACCGTAAAGGTGAGTGTCCCCATTTTCCCTGAGCACCTTGGCACCCTGTTAGGACCCACTGCAGGAGGTGGCACGCATCCGGACGGACCAGACGTCCATGACGGGAATCATTTCCGGCGGCGCGGGGCGCGAGCCGCCCGGACCGGCGACGGGATTGCCGCCGCCGACGGTGATGCGGTTGCCGATCCTGACTCCGGGCTCGATGAGGGCCGACTTGCGCACGACTCCGGTCACTTCAACCATGTGATGGTTTTCGCGCTTCACGTCGTCCCCCACATCGCCCTTGGCGGAGAGCCGGAAGTTTTTCGCGCGCACCAGGGGCCCGCTTTCCGTGTCGGCGCGTCGCACGTCCGATACCGCCAGAACCTTCCCCGTAAGGCAGCCCACGACATTCAGCTGGATGGAGTCCTTGGGCACCTTCGGCGCAGGTGTTTCCTGCTGAAGCGTCGACCCGAACATCACGAAGAGAAGCATCATCAACATCGGTAAGTCCCCCGGCAGGGCAGGCACCTTGAAGATATCACGTGCCGCCGTGGCCCGTCCCGGCGGGTACATGCGTAGAATAGTGGGGTTTCTTCCCTGTCTCGCCTGTGGAGTGTTTATGAACGCGAAGTCCGTGCGTGTCCTTCTGTGCCTCGCGACGGCGCTGCTTGCCTCGTCGCCGGTCTCAGCTCAGATCGACGCGCGCATGTTCAGGTATCCCACCGTGTCCAGGACGCAGATTGCGTTCGTCTATGCCGGCGACATCTGGGTTGCGCCGAAGGCCGGCGGTGGCGCCGTGCGGCTGACCTCGTCACCGGGGGAGGAATCGTTCCCGCGCTTTTCTCCGGACGGCACGAAGGTGGCCTACAGCGCGTCGTACGACGGCAACGTGGACGTGTTCGTGGTGTCCGCTGCCGGCGGCGAGCCCGTTCGGCTGACGCATCATCCGATGTCGGATCGCGTGATTGGCTGGACGCCGGATGGCAAACGCGTGCTGTTCGCCTCCGGCCGCGAGAGCGGCCGTCAGCGGTTCAACCAGTTCTATACCGTCGGCCTGGAGGGAGGACTCCCGGAGAAGCTGCCGGTGCCGTATGGAGAGTTCGGGACCTATTCGCCGGATGGAAAACAGTTCGTCTACATGCCCATGTCGCAGGACTTCCGCAACTGGAAGCGCTACCGCGGCGGGTGGGCGCCCGATCTGATGCTGTTCGACCTGAAGACGTTCGCGACGAAGAACATCACGTCGAATCCGGCCAACGATGCGCAGCCGATGTGGCACGCCAACACGATCTATTTCATGTCGGACCGCGGGACGAACGAGCGGAACAACATCTGGGCCTACGACGTGACCGGCGGCGCCGTGCGGCAGATTACGCAATTCAACGACTTCGACATCACGTTCCCCTCGCTCGGGCCGGACGGCATGGTGTTCCAGGCCGGCGGCCGTTTGTACATGCTGGACCTCGCGACCGAGAAGTGGGCCGAGGTTCCCGTGCGTCTCGTCAGCGACGAAACGACGCTGCGGCAGCGCGCCGCGAAAGTGGAGAAGCTCATCGCAGGCGTCGCTGTGTCGCCGACCGGGAAGCGTGCGGTGTTCGAGGCGCGGGGTGACGTGTTCACGGTGCCGGCGGAGTTCGGCGCGGTGGTCAACGTCACCCGCTCGTCCGGCGTCGCGGAGCGATACCCGCGCTGGTCGCCGGACGGCAAGACGGTGGCGTACTGGAGCGACCGCAGCGGGGAATACGAGCTGACGGTCCGGCCGGCGGACGGCGCCGGACCGGAGAAGAAGGTCACGGCCATCGGCGCGGGATTCCGCTACGCGCCCCAGTGGTCGCCCGACAGCAGGAAACTGGCGTTCATCGATCAGGCGATGCGCATCCGCATCCACGACCTCGATGCGAACAAGACGACCGAAATCGATCAGAGCCCCGAGTGGATCTCGCATGGAGGCCTCGAGAATTTCCGGGTCCAGTGGTCACCAGACTCGAGATGGCTGACCTACGCGCGGCCCACAGCGACCGCCAACAGCGCCGTTTTCCTCTATGACTCGAAGGGCGCGAAGCTGCACCAGGTGACGACCGGCTATCTGACCGACGCGCAGCCCACGTTCGATCCGGAAGGCAAATACCTCTTCTACGCCTCGGATCGCGAGTTCGAACCCGTGTACGGAAGCTTCGACAACAGCTGGACGTACCCGAACCCGACGCGGATCGTCGCTGTGCCGCTGCGCAAGGACGTCAAGTCTCCTCTGGCGGCGCGGAACGATTCCGAGAACCCGCTGCTCGATACCGGCGAGAAGAAAGACGACTCGAAGAAGCCGGACGACGCGGGCAAGAAGCCCGAGGAGAAGAAGCCGGAAGAGAAAAAGCCGGAAGAGAAAAAGCCCGACGAGAAGAGTCCCGACGACAAGCAGGCCGACGACAAAAAAGACGAGAAGAAGCCGGCCGATAAGAAAGCCGACGAGACGAAGGGCGAGGAACGTCCCCCGGCGCCGGCGAACGTGAATATAGATCTCGACGGCTTCGAGGCTCGAGCGATCGTGTTGCCGCCGAAGGCGGGCAACTACGCCGACCTCCAGTCCGTCAAAGGCAAGCTGCTGTACCGGCGCCTTCCGCGCTCCGGCTCGAGCGACGACAAGAATGCGGTCGTCTACTTCGACCTGACCGAGCGCGAGGAAAAGACGGTCCTGGACGATGCGAACGCGTTCGAGGTGACGTTCGACGGCAAGAAGATGCTCGTGACGAGCAAGGACAAGTTTGCGATCGTCGAGATCAAGGCGGCGCAGAAGTTCGAGAAACCGATGGCGACCGCCGAGATGGAAGCCCCGGTGAGCCCGCGGGCCGAGTGGCGGCAGATCTTCAACGACGTGTACCGATTCGAGCGTGACTACTTCTACGACCCGAACATGCACGGCGTGGACTGGACGGCGCTGCGCGCCCGTTACGGGGAGCTCATGGAGGACGCCGTCACGCGGTGGGACGTCGACTTCGTGCTCGGCGAGTTCATCGGCGAGCTGAACGCGTCACACACCTACAAGGGCGGGGGAGACAGCGAAGAGGCGCCACAGCGATCGGTCGGACTGCTCGGCGTGGACTGGGAGCTGTCGAACGGCGCCTATCGGATCAAGGACATCGTGCGCGGCGGCCCGTGGGATACAGCCGTCAGATCTCCGCTCGACGAACCGGGGGTCAACGTGAAGGCGGGCGAGTATGTGCTGGCCGTCAACGGCGTCGCGATCGACACGAAGACCGACCCGTGGGCCGCGTTCCAGGGGCTGGGCGGCAAGACCGTCCTCCTGACCGTCAGCTCGTCGCCGTCGGCGGCCGGCGCGCGCCAGGCCGTCGTGAAGTGTCTCTCGAGTGAGACCGACCTCCGCTTTCGCGCGTGGATCGAAGCGCGGCGCCAGGTGGTGGACAAGGCGACCGGCGGAAAGGTCGGCTACATCTACGTGCAGAGCACCGGCATCGACGCGCAGAACGATTTGATGCGGCAGTTCATGGCGCAGTGGAAGAAGGACGGGCTCATCATCGATGAGCGCTGGAACAGTGGCGGACAGATCCCGGATCGGTTCGTCGAGCTGCTGAACCGGCCAATCGTGGCGTACTGGGCCGTACGGGATGGCTCGACCCAGCAGTGGCCCCCCGTCGCCCATCGCGGTCCGCAGGTGATGCTGATCAACGGCTGGAGCGGATCCGGCGGCGATGCGTTCCCGACGTACTTCCGGCAGGCCGGCCTCGGGCCGCTCATCGGCACCCGCACGTGGGGCGGTCTCATCGGCATCAGCGGCACGCCGACGCTGACCGATGGCGGCGGCGTGACCGTGCCGACGTTCCGGATGTTCGATCCGAAGGGGCAGTGGTTTGCCGAAGGACACGGCGTCGAGCCCGACATTGCGGTGGATGATGATCCGGCGCAGCTCGCCAAGGGGACCGATCCGCAGCTGCAGCGCGCCATCAAGGAGGTGACCGACGCCGTCACGAAGGCGGCCAAGGCTCCGGGCCGGCCGGCCTACGAGAGGCGGATACCGGCGGCGCCGGCAAAGACTGAGCGCTGAGCAGCAGCTGTTCGTCTCACCATCCTTCGCGGACGGCGTACCAGAGCGCCGCCGTGATCGTCGCGCCAACGCCGAGCAGCGTCGCGATGCTCGGCGTGAAGTAGGGATAAATCATGAACGCCAGTCCCGCGACGACGTAGGGCCAGCGCTCTTCCTTCTTGCCGTAGATGAGCAGCACGAACCCTGCTCCGCCGGGAATCAGCGAGAGGAACAGCCATGTGGGATTAAAGCCCATCGATCACTAATCCCTAATCCCCGATCCCCGATCCCCGGTCTCCGGTCTCCGGTCCCGATCCAGAATCCCCCGCCTACGCCGCGAAGCGGCTACGGCGGGCGAGTCCCGCTACTTTCCGGAGACCCGCAGATCGAACGCGGCCATGTCGTTGATGTTGCGCACGAGGAGGTACCCGCCGCTCATCGCCGGGTGGTTCCAGGTCTTGCCGTTGAGCGCCGAGAACCGTCCGACTTCCTGGTGGCTGTCCGGAGTGGCGCGCACGAGCACCAGGTCACCTTCTTCGGTCAGCACGATCAGGTGGCCGCTCGCCAGCATGATCTGACCATACCCGTACCGCCCGCCCTTCCATTTCACGGCCCCGGTCGCCGCGTCGAGGCACGCGAGAATCGCCTCATCCAGCCCGTAGATGAATCCCTCGTGCAGGACCGAGCTGGTGAACTGGTTCTTCATCCGGTTGTTGCGCCAGATTTCCCGGACCGAGAACGCGTCGTCTGACCTGGTGACTTCGATGACGGCGCCGCCGGCGCCGTACCCCGACGAGATGAAGACCCTGTTCTCACCGATCAGCAGGGGCTGCGCGGCGTTGACGTCGTAGTTCGTCTTCCACGGATACTCCCACAGCACCGTTCGGTGCTCCGGCGAGATCGCGACGAGCCGCGACGCGCTGAACACCAGCACCTGGCGGACGCCGTCGATGGTGACGAGCATCGGCGACGAGTACGCCGCCTGGTCGTCGAGCGCCGACCACGCGCGTTTCCCGCTCTTGCGATCGTACGCCGCCACCGAACGGCCGCGTCCCCCTCCGGGGACGACGATCACCGTGTCGTCGACGATGAGCGGTGCGGCGGCCATGCCCCACTGCAGGTTGCTCGCGCCCGCGTCCTCCAGGATGTTGGCTCTCCAGAACGTCTGTCCGGTGGTTTCATCCAGGCAGCGCAGCTCGCCCATCGCCCCGAGCGCGTAGACCCGTCCATCCGCCCATGTCGGCGTCGCGCGCGGGCCGTTCCCACCCATGCCCTCGCGAAACAGCGCCGTCCAGGCAGCCGTCCACAGCTGTCGTCCCGTGGCGAGGTCGTATGCCGCGACGACCTCCTGTGTGTCGCGCTGCTCGATGGTGAACGCCCGTCCGCGGGCGATGACGAACGAGGCGTAGCCGCCGCCGACCGGCTGCTTCCACAGCGGCTTCAATCCGTCACCCGGCCAGACCGTCAGGATCGGACGCTCCCGATAGTGGCCGTCGCGATGCGGCCCGCGGAAGTCCGTCCAGTACGACGGCGCCGCGTGGGAGGCTGCAGGCAGGGTGTCAGTCGGGGCAGGAGCCTGCGCCGGCGCAGCGCCCATGGTGACGGGCGCAGCCGCAGGTGCCGTGTCCACCGGTACCGCGGCCGGCGGCGGCACATCCCGATGCGACGCCCGGTCTTTCGCGATCCGCTCGGTGCGCGTTCGTTCCGACTCGACGAACCGCAGCCGCGGTGTGCCTCCACCATAAAGCACCACGCGAAGGCCGAAGGCGTACAACCCTCCGGCCAGCACGACCACGGCCACGGCGGCAATGGCGATCCACTTCACAATCTTGCGCAGCATGTAGACGTTATCTTGCCCCTTCTCGGGCACGCCTGTATACGCTTCGCGCTGGCACCCCAACCGTAAGGTTGATCAGCGACGGGGTGAGGAGAGCTTGCGCAGGTGCACGACGAGCGCCTGCAGGGCGGGTTCGCGCACCGGGTCCGACACGACAACGGCGTGCTGCCGCTGCCCATCCTCGATGGCGATCTCGTACGACTGGCAGTCGGCCGATCCCTTCGGTGCCGGCAGCCGCGGCGGCAGATCGAAGAAGTGCGCATCCTGGACCAGCTGCTCGATCGTCGCCCGCGCCTCAGGCTCCAGACTGTCCACGTCGATGATCCGCGGAGCCGCCAGTCCCGGGAGCGCCGCGATCCCGCCAGTGACCTGGAACCGCACCCGCACGTCAGTCTTCCTTGCGATCAGGGCGATGGGGGTCTCCCGCCTCGATCAGCTGGGGCAGCGCCGTCCCGCTCCCTGGAGAGAGCAGTCCGGCCTTCATGTACGTGAACAGCTTGTCGCGGGTATCCACGATGTCCAGGTTCCGCATCGTCAGCTGGCCGATCCGATCCTGGGGCGAGAACATCGATTCTCCCTTCTCCATCGTCAGCCGCTCCGGCTTGTATGTGAGATTGGGAGAGACCGTGTCGAGAATCGAATAGTCGTTGCCGCGGCGGAGCTCGAGCGTCACTTCGCCGGTGATCGCACGGGCGACCCAGCGCTGCGCCGTTTCGCGCAGCATCATCGACTGCGGATCGAACCACCGTCCCTGATAGAGCAGTCGTCCCAGTCGGCGGCCGTTGTCGCGATACTGTTCGATCGTGTCCTCGTTGTGGATCCCGGTCAGCAGCCGCTCGTACGCGATGAACAGGAGCGCCATGCCGGGCGCCTCGTAGATGCCGCGGCTCTTCGCCTCGATGATGCGGTTCTCGATCTGATCGCTCATCCCGAGACCATGTCGTCCGCCAATCCTGTTTGCCTCGAGAATCAGCTGGACGGCATCCTTGTAGACGATGCCGTTCAAGGCGACGGGGTGTCCTTCGTCGAAGCGGATGCTGATCTCTTCACGCTTGACCGTCACGTCGTCGCGCCACGACGCCACGCCCATGATCGGCTCGACGATCTTGATCCCGGTGTCGAGGCGCTCCAGATCCTTGGCCTCGTGCGTCGCGCCGAGGATGTTCGAATCCGTGGAGTACGCCTTCTCGGCGCTCATGTGGTACTCGAAGCCGGCGCTTCGCAGGTACTCGGACATTTCCGCGCGTCCGCCGAGCTCGTCGATGAAGGCCTGGTCGAGCCAGGGCTTGTAGATCTTGAGATCCGGGTTGGCGAGGAGGCCGTAGCGGTAGAACCGCTCGATGTCGTTGCCCTTGAACGTGCTCCCGTCCCCCCAGATGTTGACCTCGTCCTCCTTCATCGCGGCGACGAGCATCGTCCCCGTCACGGCCCGGCCGATTGGCGTGGTGTTGAAGTAGGCGACACCGGCGGTGGAAATGTGGAACGCGCCGCATTGCAGGACCGCGAGGCCTTCCGCGACGAGCTGCTCGCGGCAGTCGATGAGCCGCGCTTTCTCGGCGCCGTACTGCAACGCCCGGCGGGGAATCTCGTCGTAGTCCGGCTCGTCAGGCTGACCGAGATTCGCGGTGTAGGCGTACGGAATCGCCCCTTTCCCGCGCATCCAGTGGAGCGCTGCGCTCGTGTCGAGGCCGCCGGAGAATGCAATGCCGACCTTCTGGCCGACGGGGAGGTGCTGGAGGATGTTTGCCATTCAGTGATGTGTCCAGCTGTACATGATACTCAAGGAAGGGATCGGGGATCGGGGATCGGGGAACTGACAGCTGACAGCTGAGAACTGAGACATGACCACTTTGAGCGAGCTCGACGCGGCGGCCCGCGTCGTGTACCAGGCGATGAACGCCACGCCGCAGCAGCGCTGGCCGCTGCTCGACGCGCGATGCGGAACGGCCGTCTGGGCGAAGCACGAGAACCAGACTCCCGTCGGGGCGTTCAAGGTGCGCGGCGGCCTCGTGTACCTCGATCATCTGCGCGCCACGGCGCCGGACGTCGTGGGCGTGGTTGCGGCAACGCGCGGGAATCACGGGCAGTCGGTGGCATTCGCGGCCCGCCGCTATGCCATTCCGGCGGCCATCGTCGTCCCTCACGGGAACGGGCTGGGGAAGAACCGCGCCATGCAGGCGTTGGGGGTCGAGCTCATCGAGCGCGGTCATGACTTTCAGGCGGCGCTCGAAGCGGCGGCCACGGTCGCTGCCGAGCGTGGATGGCACATGGTCCCCTCGTTCGACATGCTCCTCGTTCATGGAGTCGCGTCGTACGCGCTCGAGCTGTTGAGGGGAGTTCCGACGCTCGACATCCTGTATGTCCCGATCGGACTCGGCTCCGGCATCTGCGGCGCCATCGCGGCCCGCGACGCCCTGGACCTCTCGACGAGCATCGTGGGTGTGGTGTCTTCGGCTGCGCCCGCGTACGCGCGCTCGCTCGAGGCGGGACGCCTCATTTCGCATGACACCTCGACACGCATTGCGGACGGCATGGCCTGCCGCACCCCGGTTCCGGAGGCTCTCGCCATCATCAGCTCCGGCGCCGAACGCATTGTCGAAGTGACGGACGATGAGGTCGAGGAGGCCATGAGGGCGCTGTTTGCCGATACGCACAACGTCGTGGAAGGGGCGGGCGCCACGGCCCTGGCCGCTGTCCTGAAGGATCGCGTTCGTCTTCGCGGCCGCACTGTCGGGGTCGTGCTGTCAGGAGGGAACGTCGATCCGATCCCGTTCGGACACATCCTTCTCGCGGAGAACGCGAGTGTCACCGCACGGTGATCGCCGGCCGCACCATCACCGCTTGCTCGCCGCCACGTACCCGTTCCGTGCGCGCACCCTGTATCCCACGCCGTTCACTTTGACGCGGATCGCGTGGTACTTCCCGTCGCCCGGGTTGGGCGACGAGTAGCCGAGGACGTACTGATGATTGAGCTCCTCGGCGATGCTCGTCGTGGCGGCCGCCAGATCGACCGTATCGTGCACGACCTCGGTCCGTCCGCCGGTCTGGTTGGTGATCTCGCCCAGCGCATCCGGGTTCACCCTGGTGTTGATGGCCTGCCTCGCCGGCGAGTCGATGGCGACGGCGTAGATGAACGCGTCGGTCCGCAGCAGCTCCCCGCGCAGTGCTCTCAACGTCGCGTCGCTCGCGGTGTCGGCGCCGTCAGAGATCACGACGAGCGCGGCGCGATCCCGAGGACGGGTCTCGATGAGCGGCAACGCGCGCAGCACGGTGTCGTAGATGGCGGTCCCTCCTGACGGCTTGAGGGCGTCGAGCGCGGTGCGCACGGCCCCGGGCTCGCTCGTCCAGGGCGTCAGGAGCTGCGGCGCGTGGTTGAACGCCATCACGAAGGAAACGTCGTCCGGTGCGAGGAGCTCGAGGAGGAACCGCGCAACGGCCGAGCGCGCGTCGAGAATCCGCTGGCCGAACATGCTGTCGCTGACGTCCAGCAGCAGTCCCAGCGCCACCGGCACGCGCTCGTTCGTGAACTGGGTAATCTCCTGCAGCTCGCCGTCTTCATAGACGGAGAAGGCCTCGCGCGGGAGCTCGCCCGCGAGCCGGCCGTCGGCGTCGCGCACGGTCACGGTGACCGCTATCACCTCCACGCTGGACCGCAGCGTCCGCGGAGCCCGCGCCCAGGGTGGGCTCTGGGCATCGGTGACCACCGTCGCGACGACGGCGAGGACCGCGGCGTAGAGCTGCACGAGCCTGCTGTTCGACATGCGATGAACGGGGCACCCCACCTCGTCCAGTCTACCCCTTCGCGGTCTACAAGCTACGTCTACGTGCTACGTGCTACCTGTGCCGGGGGGCACGGGCAACGTGCTACGTGCTATGTGCTACCTGTGCCACGCGCTGCGTGCTGCGTGCTACGTGCCGCGCGTCGAAGGGGGTTCGGCGGCAAACATGACATTTTGGTGACGCCGTCGGCCCCGGAGATGCGTACGCTAGAGTCATCCGTACGTCGAATGGCACCCGCCGCGCACACGGCCGGCCCGGAATCCCGCACTCTGGCCATGCTTCGCTGGATGCTTCTATGCGTCCTCTCGGTGGGGCTTCTGGGACTCGGGACAGAGCTGTTGCTGCTGAAGCACGTGGAATCGCCGACGCAGCTCATTGCCCCGGGGCTCATCGCGGTCGCCCTGGTTGTCGTCGTGTGGCACGTCCTGACGCGCGGGCCGGCGAGTGTGCTGGCGCTCGATTCCGTGATGGTGCTCTTCGTCGCCGCGGGCGCGCTGGGCATGTACTATCACTACGCCGCGAGCGTCGAATTCCAGCGCGAAGTCGATCCTTCGCTGACCGGTACGGCGCTCTTCTGGAAAGCCCTGGCCGCCAAGACGCCGCCGGCACTCGCACCCGGAGCGATGGCGCAACTCGGGCTGATCGGCCTCGCTTACACGTTCCGGCACCCTTCCCGGCGCGTAGCACCGAGCACGCAGCACGTAGCACGTTTTGATAGAGGAGATCCGATATGAGACTCGCGACACGATGGGCCGTAGTCGTGCTGACGATCCTGGCGATCGCCGCGCCGTCCGGTGTGGGAGCGCAGGTTGGCAAGTCCCAGGGCGTCGTCGACGCGAACACGGTCGCGGAGAAGGACCTTGCCGGGATGCCGCACATGACACCCGCCATCGCGAAGGCGCTGGTGGCCGCGCGTCCCTTCAAGAGCATCACCGACCTGAACACGCTCCTGATCGGCCAGGGCCTCAAGCCGGAGAACGCGATGGATTTCTACAGGAAAGCCTTCGTGCACATCAACCTGAACACCGCCACGAAGGAAGAGATTCTCCTGGTGCCGGGTGCCGGGACGCGGATGACGCGTGAATTCGCGGAGTATCGCCCCTGGAAGACATGGGCGCAGTTCGACAAGGAGATCGGGAAGTATGTCGGGCCCGAGGCGACGGCGCAGCTCGCGCAGTACCGCTTCATCCCGCTCAATCTGAACACCGCGACCGACGACGAGATTCTCACGATTCCCGGCGCGGGCCCCCGGATGGTGAGGGAGTTCAAGGAGTATCGCCCCTGGAAGACATGGGCGCAGTTCGACAAGGAGATCGGGAAGTACGTCGGTCAGAAAGAGACTGATCGGCTGAAGCGTTACGTCACCCTGGAGTAGACCCCATCCCCGTGCCCGGCAGGGTGCGCGTCAGCCGGTGTTTCTCATGCCGGCTGCGATGCCGTTGACGGTGACCATGAAGGCTTTCGAGATCTGGGGATCGGCGTCTCCGCCCTCGCGCAGACGTCGCAGCAGCTCGATCTGGACCAGGTTGATCGGGTAGACGTAAGGATTCCGGACTTCAATCGACCGTCGGAGCACCACGTTCTCGGTGAGGAGGCGCTCCTTGCCCGTGGCCTTCAGCACGGCGTCGGTCGTCTCGTTGAGACGTCGGCGCAGATCTGTGCCGACGTCGTGCAGCCGGTCGGGGACGAGCCGCCGATCGTACTCCGCGGCAATCCGCACATCGGATTCGGCCAGCACCATCGCGATCAGATCGATCGTGGAACGAAAGAACGGCCAGCCCGCATACATCTCCCGAATCAACGCGAGCTCGCCGCGCGCCAGCGCGGAGCTCAGCGCCTCTCCCGTGCCGAGCCATGACGGCAGGAGCAGCCGGGTCTGCGTCCAGGCGAACACCCACGGAATGGCGCGCAGCGAATCGACCCCGCCGTCTGCGATCCGTCTCGCGGGGCGACTGCCGATCGGCAGCGATCCCAGCTCCAATTCCGGCGTCGCCGTCCGGAAGTATTCGATGAACGTAGGGTCTTCGTACACGACATCGCGATAGACTGAACGCGCCGTCTTCGACAGCCGGTCCATCTCGTCGCGCCAGCGTGCCTCGGGCGCGGGCGGCAGCGCGAGCGTCGCCCCCAGCGTGGCGGTGGTATAGAGCTCCAGGGTCCGCGCGGCAATCTCCGGCAGGCCGAACTGCGCCTGGATCATTTCTCCCTGCTCTGTCACACGGAGTCGCCCTTCGACCGATCCGGGGGGCTGAGACTGGATGGAGAGGTATGTCGGTCCCCCGCCGCGGCTGATGCTCCCGCCGCGCCCGTGGAACAGCGTCAGTTCGACATCCGCCTTCCTGCAGACCTCCACGATGGCTTCCTGCGCGCGATACAGCGCCCAGTTCGCCGCCAGGCGGCCGCCGTCCTTCGCGGAATCGGAGTAGCCGATCATGACCTCCTGGCGCCCGCCAATGCGATCGCGGTACTCCGGAAGCGCCAGCAGCGACCGCAGCGTCTTGTCCGCGCTCTCCAGGTCGTCAACGCGCTCGAACAGCGGGACGACGCGAAGGCGCGCGGGGGACTGGGCCTGCAGCACTTCCACGGCGAGCACATCCGACGGCGCCTGCGCCATCGACACCACATACGCGGACAGCGATTCGGGATGGATCTCCGCCGCCGCCTTGAACGTATCGAAGACGTCGCGCACGTCCTTGTCCGCCGCGAGATCCGGCGGCACGATCGAGCGCGATTCCCGAAGCGCTTCGGTCAGATATGCCTGCTTCCGTGCTTCGTCCCAGTCGGCATACCTGCCGAGGCCGAGGTGCTCGGTGATCGCGGTCAGTGCGGCCGCGTGACGTGACGCATGCTGCCGGAGATCCAGGCGGACGAGCGTGAGGCCGAAGGCGGCCGTCCGCCGCAGCACGTCGGTGAGCCGTCCGTTCGCGATGATGCTCTGGCCCGTCTCGACGAGCGACCGGTAGCAGAGCTGCAGCGGCTCGACGAGCTCCGAGATGGACCTGTAGGGCGCCGCGCGGCCGGCTTCGGGTCGCGGCATGTCCGCCTGGAGTAGCTCCGCCCGCGAGAGCTGACGGCCCAGATGATCGCGCGTCGCGCGGAGCCGATCGCGCACCTCGCGCAGGACCGTGCGGTACGGCTCTCGGGCCCCTCCGCCGCGCGTCCGCAGCTCCTCGCTCGCGACGGTCATCGACAGCTCGGCTCGGAGCGCCGAGATCTCGCGTTCGTACAGATCGGCCGCCATCCATCGCGCGACGACGCAGGCGAGCTGCGTGACCTGCGGGGTGACGGTGGGGTTGCCGTCTCGATCGCCGCCCATCCACGACCCGAACTGGATCGGCGCGGCTTCGAGCGCGAGCGGCCGGCCGGTTGCGGCGCGCAGGGCACCGTCCAGCGACCGCACGAACCGCGGCACCGCGTCCCAGAGCGTCTGTTCGAAGATGAGCAGCCCGGCAATCGCCTCGTCCACCGGCGTCGGCCGCCGCGGGCGGATTTCGTCGGTCTCCCATGCCGTCATGATTTCGCGGCGCAGCAGCTCGGCGGTCTCCTGACGTTCCGGCACCGTCAGGTCGTTGCGATCCTGCTGGGCGAGCGCCCCCGCGATCCGCAGGTGCTTCTGGATCAGCGTGCGCCTGGTGATCGTCGTGGGATGGGCCGTGAGTACCAGCTCGATCCTGAGCGAGGCCGTCGCGGCGTGCAGCGCGTCGGCCCTCACGCCGGCCGCCATCAGGCGCGCGAAGGTTTCCTCGCAGGAGCCTCGCTGCGGAGGAGCGGACGGATCGTGCAGGTACGCGCGGCGCCGCCGGACCCGATGGTGCTGTTCGGCGATGTTGGCGAGCGTCAGGAAGTGGGAGAACGCCCGCGCGATCGGCACCGTGGACTCGACCGGAAGCTCGCGCAGAAGCCCGGCCACCGCGTCGAGATCGCGATCGCTGCCCGCCCGGCCGCTCTTCGAAAGCGCCCGCACACGCTCGACAATTTCGTACAGTTCGGGCCCCTCGCGCTGCCGAAGCGTGTCGCCGAGCATGCCGCCGAGCATCCGAACATCGTCCCGCAGCCGCTCGTGAGGATCGCTCGCACGCGTTGACATATGACGTATTTAATCAGTTTCGCGCGGCATCGTGTCTTTTTGCCTCCTTTCGGGGCCGCGGCGCCTTCGGACGTCCTCTCGAACGTGCTTCTTGCAGGTGCCTCGACCGACGCGGGCATGCGGGTTGCTGACTCTGGGTGGATGTGCAACGAACTGCCACTTTTGGGTGCAAATTGGGCAGCTGACGGGATCCCTGGGCCGCTTCGCGGAGGAGCGACATGTCCGATGTGACACACGACGACCCGCGAATGCTGACCGGCATCCAGGGGCTGGACTTCCTGCTCGACGGCGGGCTGCCTGCCAGCCGGCTCCATCTGATTGAGGGAGATCCGGGGACCGGGAAAACTACGCTCGCGCTCCAGTTCCTCATGGAAGGCCGGGAGGCTGGCGAGACCTGCCTTTACGTCACGCTTTCCGAGACGGCGACGGAGCTGGAGGGGGTTGCCCGGTCGCACGGATGGAGTCTGGAAGGTCTCGAGATCTTCGAGCTGGCGCGTCCAGAGACGCGGGGGACCGAGGAACAGTACACCCTGTATCACCCCTCGGAAATCGAGCTCGGCGAGATGGTCCGGTCGGTGCTCGAGATCACCGATCGCATACGACCGAGCCGCGTGGTCCTGGACTCGCTTTCCGAAATGCGCCTCCTGGCCCGGGATCCGCTCCGGTATCGACGGCAGATACTCGCGCTCAAAGAGTATTTTTCCGGTCGCGACTGTACCTGTCCTCATGCTCGACGACCACACCGCGGCCGCCAACGATCTGCAGCTGCAAAGTATTGCGCACGGCGTCGTGCTGCTCGAGCAGGCGCCGTTCGAGTACGGGCGCTCCCGACGTCGCGTCCGCATCGTGAAGCTTCGGGGAGTCGGGGCGACAGAGGGCTACCACGACTTCAAGATCGAACGCGGTGGCCTGGTGGTGTTCCCGCAGCTGCTGCCGGAGCGGAAGGGCGACCGGCCGGAAGGCCTGCTCTCGAGTGGCGTCGAGGAGCTCGACCGTCTCCTCGGCGGCGGACTGACCTGGGGCACGACGACGCTGTTCATCGGCCCTGCAGGCGTGGGCAAGTCGACGCTCGCCGCGCAGTACGTCACAGCCAATCCTGCCGTTCCGGCGGCCGTCTATCTCTTCGACGAGCGGCGCAGGACCTTCATCGAGCGATGCGAGGCGCTCGGCATGAAGATGAGGGACCGGATCGCCTCGGGGCGGCTGTTCCTCGATCAGATCGAGCCGGGCGATCTGTCACCGGGAGAATTTGCGCACCGCGTCCGGGACCGCGTGGATGCCGATGGCTGCCGCGTGGTCCTCATCGACAGCATCAACGGCTACCTGCACGCCATTCCCACGGGCCATGAGCCGCTGGTTCGCATGCACGAGCTCGCCGCCTATCTCAACGATCGCGACGTCGCCACGCTCGTGATCGCCGCGCAGCACGGAATGATGGGCACGCAGATGATGGCCCCCATCGACGTCAGCTACCTGGCGGATGCCGTGGTGCTGCTCCGGTTCTTCGAAGCGGCCGGGACCGTCCGTAAAGCCATCTCCGTCGTCAAGAAGCGCACCGGCACGCACGAAACGACGATCCGCGAGTTCGCGATCGGTCCCGACAGGGTCAGGGTCGGTGAGCCGCTGTCCGAGTTCCACGGGGTGATGACGGGTGTTCCCCAATACCGGGGCACCGCCGATCCCTTGCTTCAGGATCATGGACAGCAGCGCCGCTGACATTGAAAGCCGGGTGCTCGTCTTCGCGCCGGTCGGGCGGGACGGCGCGCTCACTCGCGAGTTTCTCGGACGGGAGTCGATTGCGACGGTGGTCTGCGCATCGCTCGATCACGTCTGCGCGGAGCTGTCGCAGCACGCGGGCGCCATCATGCTGACGGAAGAAGCGCTCGAAGACATCAGCTTCCCGGTGCTGACCGAGGCGATCAACCGGCAGGCCGCGTGGTCGGATGTTCCGGTGATTCTTTTTGCCGGGAGTCCGGACCGATCCGCCTCGTTCCGGACACTGGGCGTGATCGAATCACTCAGGAACGTCACGGTCATCGAGCGTCCGATCCGCGTCGGCGCGGTCATCAGCGTGGTTCGCGCGGCGCTTCGCGCACGCGTACGCCAGTATGAGATGCGGGACACACTGGTGGCACTGCGGGCGGCGCGTTTCGAGGCGGAGGCGGCCAGCCGGTTGAAGGACGAGTTTCTGGCGACGCTGTCGCACGAGCTGCGGACGCCCCTGAATGCCATCCTCGGATGGACCACGATGCTGCGCCACGGGCAGGTGGAGCCGGAGCGCGTCTCGACCGCGCTCGAAGTTGTCGAACGAAATGCACGGGCGCAGGCGCAGCTCATCGAAGATGTGCTCGACATGGCGCGCATCATCACGGGCAAGCTCCGCGTCGAGCTGCGGCCGGTGACCGTCGGTCCTGTCGTGGACGCCGCGATCGAGGCTGCACGCCCGAGCGCGCTGGCGAAGGGCATCACACTCCGGACATCGATCGGGGACGTGCCCTCGATCCGGGGGGACGCCGGACGTCTTCAGCAGGTGCTCTGGAATCTGCTGTCGAACGCCGTCAAGTTCACGCCGGCGGGTGGAGAGGTGGCCGTGTCCCTGATTCGGAGCAGCTCGGAAGTGGTCATCACCGTGTCGGATACCGGTGCGGGCTTCGCTCCGGAATTCGTGCCGTTCATCTTCGATCGGTTCCGGCAGGCCGACCAGACCACCACGCGGGGGCACGGCGGGCTCGGGATCGGGCTCTCGATCGTGAAGCATCTCGTCGAGCTGCACGGCGGCACGGTGCGCGCCGAGAGCGCCGGCCTCGGAAAGGGCGCCACCTTCAGGGTCTCCGTGCCGGTGCCCGTGCTGCTCGAGTCTCCGCCGGAACGGCGTGAGAGCGAGCATCGGCACGGGGATGCCTTCGCGATCAAGTTCGAAGGGCGGAAAATCCTCGTGGTGGACGACGATGCCGCGACGCGGGAACTTCTGACCGAGCTCCTGCAGCGAACGGGCGCGCGCGTCGAGACGGCCGCGTCCGCGCGAATGGCGCTGGTGAACATCGGGCAGGGCGCTCCCGACCTGATGATCGCCGACATCGGCCTTCCGGAGGAGGACGGGTATTCGCTGATCCGGCGCGTCCGGACACTGCCGGGTACGGCGCGCTCGGTTCCAGCGATCGCGCTGTCTGCCTACACACGCGCGGAGGATCGCGAGGCCGCCCGCGAGGCGGGGTTCACGCGGTTCATCGCCAAGCCGGCGACTCCTCAGCAGCTGCTGAGGGCCGTCGAGGCGCTGCTGAAGGCAACGCCACAACTCTCCTGATTCATCTCGACCAGCGTTCCGGCTGCCATGCCTCGCCTCCTTACGGCCGGGCCGAAGTAAAATAGTCGGATGAAACACCGGTGGTCGTTGATGTACGGCCGGGCTGGAGGATTCGTCATGGCCGCTGTGGCCCTGATCCTCACGGCCGGCAGCGGGTCGGCAATGCTCCTTGCGCAACAGCCGCAACTGCCGGACGGGCCCGGCAAGGACGCGCTGGTCAAGGTGTGCGTCAACTGCCATGAACCGAACCGCGTCGCGGCATTCCGGCTGACCCGTGAGGGCTGGGACGCCACCGTCGCGGACATGAAATGGCGCGGGGCGAAGGGCAGCGACGAGGAGTTTGCCGCCATCGTGGATTATCTGGCCGCGAACTTTCTGGGCGAGGCCGCACCCAAGTTGAACATGAACCGCGCGACCTCCATCGAGCTCGAGTCGGTCCTCTCTCTCCTCCGGAAAGAAGCCGCCGCCGTCATCGCCTATCGCGACAAGGTTGGGGGATTCAAGACGATCGACGACCTCAAGAAAGTGCCCGGCCTCGACTTCAAGAAGATCGAATCGGGTAAGGACCGGATCGCGTTCTAGGCAGCTTGGCAGCGACAGGCGTTCCGAGGGCCCATGCGCATCGCGTTTCCGATCGCGATCATTGCCGCGGTGCTTACCGCACCCGCGTCCACCGAGCCGATCCAGCAGGATTCCGTCTTCCGCAGCGGCGCGCGGACAGTCGCGGTCTACGTGACTGTCTCCGACGAGTCGGGCGCGCTGGTGCCGTCGCTCGGACGCGACGACTTCGAGGTCTACGACAACGGCAAACGCCAGACGGTGACGGTCTTCGAGAGTGGTGTCCAGCCGATCACGATCGTGCTGATGCTCGATCGCAGCGGCAGCATGATTGGCAACTTCGCGCTGGTCCGATCGGCGGCGGAGCAGTTCGTCGCACAGCTCCTGCCTGGAGACAAGGCCAGGATCGGCAGTTTCGCGAACCGGATTCAACTGGATCCGCGGACGTTCTCTTCCAGCCAGCGCGATCTCATCGCGATTCTCAGGACCGAGCTTCAGGAGCCGGGCCCGACGCCCCTCTGGAACGCGGTCAACGTCGCCATTACGTCGTTGCAGCACCAGGAGGGCCGTCGCGTGGTGCTGGTCTTCACCGACGGTATCGACCGGCCGATGAACAGCCGCAGCCTCAGTCTCAACGAGGTCATGAAGAACGCGGAAGAGCACGACGTCATGGTGTTCGCGATTGGCCTGATGGGGCGGACCGGCATCCCCGGCCGCGGCCGTCGGGGCGGGCTCGGGCGCAACCCGGGCGTTGGTGCGATAGGCAGCCCCGGAGGCATAGGTCAGCCCCCGGAATTCGAGAAGCCCGATGCCGGGCTGCCGCGGATTGCCGCGGCGACCGGGGGCGGCTACTTCGAGCTGACGTCGGCCAACAATCTGTCGGCAACATTCCGCCGCGTCGCCGACGAGCTGCACCGGCAGTATTCCCTGGGCTTCACGCCGGAGAAGTTCGACGACAAGACACACAGGCTCGAGGTCAAGTTGAAGCGCCCCGGTCTGAAAGCGCGCGCGCGGAAGACGTACGTCGCGCGAAAGGACGTCCTGTAGCGACGCCGGGACGTGGGACGAGATGGCCAGTGCGAAGGTCATCGCACGGGTGCCGCCAGACACATACATCAGGACGCACGAGGAGTCGCGCAGGAATTAGGCGCGATGCATCGGCGCCGGGAGAGGATTACGTCATGTGCAGGAACATCAAACCGCTGTTCAATTTCGCGCCGCCCGCCACCGAGGACGAGGTGCGCGCGTCGGCCTTGCAGTTCGTGCGGAAGGTGAGCGGCTTCACGAAGCCGTCGAAGGCCAACGAACAGGCCTTCGACGAAGCTGTCGCGGAAGTGACCGCCGCAGCCGGCAGACTGATTCAGTCCCTGGTGACCACCGCGCCGCCGAAGACCCGTGAGGAGATGGCAGCCAAAGCCCGAGAACGTGCCGCCGAGCGCTACGGTCCACGCGCGCAGCCCCGGCCCGCCGACGCGCGCGCCGGCGCCGGCGACTGACTGGCCGTCGCCGACGGACACCTCTGGAGTTTCGCCCGCACGGCCCGCCGGCGCGAGCCTGACGGTGTCCGATATAATCAACCTCCCGTGTCCAGGCCCAAAGTCGCCGCTACCATCCTCGACGTCATCGGCCATACGCCGATGGTCCGCCTGAACCGCATCACGCGCGATGTGCCGGCCACCGTCCTCGCCAAGCTCGAGACGTTCAATCCCGGCAACTCGATCAAGGACCGCATGGCGATCCGCATGATCGAGGACGCCGAGAAGGCAGGGCTCCTCAAGCCGGGCGGTACGATCATCGAGGGCACCTCGGGCAATACCGGGATGGGGCTGGCGATTGCCGCGGTCGTGAAGGGCTACAAGTGCATCTTCACCACGACCGACAAGCAGTCGAAGGAGAAAGCCGACGCCCTCAAGGCATTCGGCGCCGAGGTGATCGTCTGCCCGACCAACGTGGATCCGGAAGATCCACGCTCGTACTACTCGGTCTCGTCTCGACTCGAAAACGAAGTGCCGAATTCCTGGAAGGCGAACCAGTACGACAATCTCTCGAATACCGCCGCCCACTACGATCAGACCGGTCCCGAGATCTGGGACCAGACCGACGGACGGGTGACGCACATTGTCGTCGGGGTGGGGACAGGCGGCACCATCAGCGGCGTCGCGCGCTACCTGAAGGAGCGGAACCCGAAGGTCAAGGCGTGGGGCATCGACACATACGGATCCGTGTTCAAGAGGTACAAGGAAACCGGGATCTTCGACAAGAACGAAATCTACCCGTACATCACGGAAGGCATCGGCGAAGACTTCCTTCCGCAGAATGTGGACTTCTCCGTCATCGATCACTTCGAGAAGGTGACCGACAAGGACGCGGCGCTGATGACCCGGCGCATCGCGAGGGAAGAAGGGATCTTCGCGGGCAATTCCGCGGGCTCCGCGGTGGCCGGGCTCCTGCAGCTGAAGGAGCACTTCACGAAAGACGACGTCGTCGTCGTGATCTTCCACGACCATGGTTCGCGCTATCTCGGCAAGATGTTCAATGACGAATGGATGCACGAGAAGGGCTTCATCGAAAAGTCGGGCATGACGGCGCGTGACCTCGTCGCGTCCGGGCTCTCCGGCGAGCTGCTGGCGATAGAAGGCTCGGAGCCCGTCGAAACCGCCGTGAAGCTGATGAGCGAGCACGACTTCTCACAGATTTCCATCACCCACGACAAGCGCCTGGTCGGCTCGCTCAACGAAACGCACCTGTACGATCAGCTCATCGCCGACACGTCGGTGAAGTCGCAGCCGGTCGACACCATCATGCAGCCGGCGTTCCCCTTCGTCGACATCTCGACGCCCGTGGATCTCCTGTCGACGATGATCACGCCCGCGAATCCCGCCGTCCTGGTGCGCGATTTCAAGACGGAGAAGACGTTCATCATCACGCGCTCGGACGTCATCCGGGTGCTCTGACCGGCCCGGCGGCCGCGCAAGAGAACGCGTTCCAGGACCACCAGCCATGCAAGGACTGCGAAGCATTGTCGCCATCGTCGCCGGGTTCGGGTTCATGACCTCGACCGCCATGGTCGGAACGATCCTGGCGGCAGCGCTCTTCATCCCCGGGGGCGCCCGATCGCTCGCGACAGGCGATGTTCCTGCGTCGCTGCCTGCGGCGTATTTCGCGGCCACCTTCGTCACGAGCTTCCTCGGCGCCGTGTTCGGCGGCTGGCTCGCCGCCCGGATTGGAGCGTCGGCGCCCTTCGCGCACGCCGCCGCGCTCGCCGTCGTGGTGGCGATCATGTCGGTCGCTTCGATCTTTCAGGCGGCGCCGCGCGCGCAGCCCGGCTGGTACGCGATCGTTGTCGGGATCATCGGCATGAGCGGCATTCTGCTCGGAGGAAAATTGCGCGCCTCGGCGGCATCGTCGAGTGGAGCCGTGGTAGCGTAAGAGCGTCCTCTGGAGAGATTCACATGAGACTTGGCGCCATCGCGTGCTTCTGCGTGCTCGCAGGGGCTCTTCTCGCAGCCGCGCAGGGCGCGGATCGCGCTGCGGCTCCGCCTCAGGCTGACGCCCGCGTCGATGTGACGGGGACGTGGGCGATGACGGTCGAGAGCGCGGCTGGATCGGGGACCCCAACGGTGGTCCTGAAGCAGGACGGCGAAAAGCTGACCGGCGAGTACTCGGGTCAGCTCGGCGAGGCGCCTCTGACGGGTTCCGTGAAGGGACCGGCGGTCGAGTTCTCCTTCGACATTTCATTTCAGGGGACGGCGCTGCACATCGTCTACGCGGGCACAGCCGACGCGTCGTCCATGAAAGGCACCGTGAAGCTCGGCGACTTCGGTGAAGGGACCTTCACCGGCAAGAAGAAATAGGACCGCTGCGGCGGACCCTCAGCTCCGGCCGGCGCCGGACATCACATACGGGATTTGGACTATTTGTCATTCAACGATCTGAAATTGCATCCAAGCCTTCTCAAAGGCATCAAGGAGCTCGGGTTCGCCCGGCCCACCCCCATCCAGGCAGACGCCATTCCACCGGGGCTCGAAGGGCGGGATGTCCTCGCCTGCGCCCAGACGGGCAGCGGCAAGACGGCGGCGTTCCTCCTGCCGATTCTGAACAAGCTCATCGAAAAGCCGCGCGGCACGACGCGGGCGCTGGTGCTCGCGCCAACCCGCGAGCTCGCGGCTCAGATTCTTGCCGATCTCAACGACCTCGCCGTGCACACGCCGATCACGGGCGCATCCATTTACGGCGGCGTCGGGATGGGACCGCAGGAGCACGCGTTTCGCAGCGGCGTCGACGTGCTGATCGCCACGCCGGGCCGACTGCTCGATCACCTTCGGGCTCCGTACGCCAAGCTGTCGCATCTCGAATTCCTGGTGCTGGACGAGGCGGACCGGATGCTCGACATGGGGTTCCTGCCGGAGATCCGGAAGATCCTGCGGTACGTGCCCTCCAAGCGGCAGACGCTGTTCTTCAGCGCGACGATGCCGCCGCCGATCGCGGCGTTGACCGGGGAGATGCTCCGCAATCCCGTTTCCATTCAGCGGGAGCGCCAGGCGGCGCCGGCGTCCGGGATCACGCAGGCCATTTATCCCGTGTCGCAGGGGTTGAAGCCGGTCCTGCTGGTGACGCTCCTGGAGCGGGGGGACATCAAGCAGGCGCTCGTCTTCACGCGCACCAAGCACCGCGCGAACAGGCTTGCCGACCATCTCGTGAAGGCCGGCGTCCGCGCTGAGCGGATCCACGGCAACCGTTCGCAGGCCCAGCGCACCGCGGCGCTCGAGGGTTTCAAGAACGGACGGTTCCCCGTCCTCGTGGCTACCGACATCGCGGCGCGCGGAATCGACGTGGATGCGCTCGGCCACGTGGTGAACTTCGACGTGCCGCTCGTCCCGGAGGACTACATCCACCGCGTCGGCCGGACCGGCCGCGCCGAGGCGACGGGTGATGCGTTCACCTTCGTCTCGCCCGAGGAGGAAGGCAACCTGCGCGACATCGAGCGCGCGATTTCGCGCCGGTTACCGCGCGTCACCGTACCCGACTTCGACTACAGCGCGAAGACCCAGGCGAAGCTCGAAGTACCGCTTGCCGAGCGGATCGCGGAAATCCGTGCACGGAAGCGGGACGAACGGGCCCGGGCGGCGGTCAATGCCGCCCGCCGGTCCGCGAACCAGCGCGGCCAGGCGCCCTCCGCACCGACGCCTCCCTCCCGGCCGCAGTATGGAGGGCGTCCGGGGGCCGCGGGGCGTCCGTCCAGATTCGGCCCCCCGCGCCGGGGATCCGGCGGTCCCGGCGGCCGTTCTTCCCGCTGAGTCGAGCCTGGAGACGGCTAAACCTTACTCTGTGTTATGCTTATCCGCTGGCTACGACGTGGCCAGCGGGCAGGTTCCGGCGCTACGGCGCCGTTTGTCATGTCAGCGATCCCTATCGAGTTCTCGCTCGAACTGACCCCGCGGGCTCGCGTCGACGTATTCGACGTGCGCGGAGAGGTCTTTTCGCGGCATGGCGATGCGCTCAATGAGTACCCTCGCGCACTCTGTTGTTCCTTCCACACGACCGCGGGCTATCTGGATCAGGGAGTCGCCGCGCGCCTGAATCAGAGTCCCGCCGGGGTCATGCCGTACATCGACCTGTTCAGGACGATGTTTCCGCAGGGGGCCGGGTACGAGCACGACAAGATCGAGCGGCGCACAGAGTTGTCGGAAGCGCAGCGGCCGACCGAGCCCAGGAACGCCGACTCGCACCTGGCGGTCATGGCCGGCGCGCTTCGAACCTGCGTCGCGTATCTCAACCGTCCCGGGGAGCCGATGTCGTTCATCGACCTGGACGGTATGCACGCGGGGCGGCCTCGTACGCGCCACACGACCGTCCTCGGATATTCGGCGGAGGAAACCGTCGCCCACGCACGCATCGTCGTCCCTGTGGCCGGGCACAGCATCGAGTCGGTGAATCTGAAGGATCCGCGCCTGGGCGTCTACGAGCAGTGCGCCGAGCTGCTGGCTCAGCACGACGTGACCAAAGGGCGGATCAGGCTGTCACTCGGCGCGGGCGAGCGGCACGCGGGCCTGACGGTCAACGAGTACGAGACGCTGCTGATGCGTCACGACCTCTCCGAAGTCCTTCGCGATCCCGTCCGGTTCATGGCCGAGAAGGCGGGGCACATGCTCGGCAATCCCAGGGCGATTCCGGCCAAGACCCTCGACTACGCGAAGTACGATCTCGTGCGGGTCTTCAACCGTCTGGTGGATGCGCTCGGGCTTCGCGAGTCGATGGTCGAGAACGTGCTCTCTCGGGCCATCGCGATGCCTGCGTCGCGGTTCCTGCGGATGAAGCGTTCCGTCAGCCTGCTCGTCTCCGATCGCGCGCAGCCGGGCCACGGCGAGATCGTCGAAGGCACCTACCAGAGCCCGATCCTCGTCCAGTGGCACCGCGGTCCTCGCGAGAAGCGCGTGCTCGACGTCACGCTCACGCGGTTCGTGTAAATTCAGTCTGTCAGCTTTCAGCTCGAAGGCCTCCGCCGAAAATGGGGACACTCACCTTTACGCTAACTTGTTGATTCTGAACGGGTGAATTTTAGGGCTTCATTGTCAGAGCTTCGTGCTCTAGAGATGTGTCGCTGGAGATCGGAGGGCACTCACCTTCACGTTAACCTCGTGATTTTCAGGGCTAAATTTTTGACCCTGCATTTTCAATGACTTAGCGTAAAGGTGAGTGTCCCCATTTATTGGAGAGCGGCCAGCTGACGGAATGCCTCGTTGCCGGCGCTAAGCTCCAGATATGACCCTGACGCCGTGATCCGGCCATCACTGAGAAGCAGGATCCGGTCGCATCGCTCCACGGTCGTGAGGCGGTGGGACACGACGATGACGGTGCGTGCGCCTCGTAAAGCGTCGATGGCGCCCGCCACCTCGCGTTCGGTCGCCGGATCGAGCGCGGATGTCGCCTCGTCGAAGATGACGAGCGCGGGATCGCGATAGAGCGCGCGCGCGATCGCCACGCGCTGACGTTCACCCCCCGACAGCCTGATTCCTCTCTCGCCCACCATCGTGTCGAGCCCTTCGGTCAGGGCCGCAGCGACGTCGTCGAGCCGAGCCATCGTCACGGCCCGCGCAAGCATGTCCTGGTCGATGTCCGCATCCTCGAGGCCGATGGCGATGTTGCGCCGTAAGGTGTCGTCGAGCAGGTACGGCATCTGAGGGACATACCCGATGCTCGCCTGCCAGACGGGAAGTCTGTGCTCGATCGGCACTCCGTCTACCGTGACGCGCCCGGTCGACGGCGTGAGCAACCCGATGAGAACGTCCAGCAGTGTCGTCTTGCCCGAACCCGTCGCGCCGACGATCGCGATCGATTCCCCACGGCTGACCGTGAGGCTCACATCCCTCAGGACCGGCGTAGCGGCCCCATCGTACGTGAACCCAAGTCCGGTGGCCTCGATCCGATCACGGACCTCCAGTCGAGTGGCTGACTCGGTACGTGGAGGGCCGGCACGCTCGATTTGATCCAGATCCCTCGTCAATGACTCGCTCGCGGAGAGGCTCCACCTGAGACTGCTGATCTGCTGAGCGATCCGATGGGCGGTGGGGACGAGCCGAAAGCCAATGTAGGCGTAGACGCTGACCAGCGGGAGCACGCCGGCCGGGTCGCGGCGGCCTTCGACGATGGTCAGTGCGAGGAGTCCGGCGATGAACAGGGTCTCGAGCAGGAGTCGTGGGACAGCCTGAAGGGCGCCGCGCATCGTGTCGAGCGCCGCATTCGCGCGCGCATCCCGCGCGAACGCATCGATGAAGAACCCCGCGCGCCCCAGCACACGTACTTCCTTCAGGGCCCCCAGGCTGTGCTGCACGTGGCGATAGAGCGCGGCCCCGAGCTCGAACTGCCGGGCCCCACCCCGGCGCTCGGTCTCTCGTGCGGCCCGAAGAGCCAGGATGCCTGTGAGCGCAATCACCGCTGCGGCCGCACTGACGGCGGCCGGCGCCACCGCGATCGCAATGGCTGACAACGCCAGGACAACCGCGGTCTCCGTCATCACGATCGACGCGGCATCGAAGACTTCGAAGAACGGGCGCGTGCTGTCGCGGATGTTCTCCATCAGCACCGCCGAGCCATGCCGCAGGTGAAAGGGCCACGGCGCGGACATGTAGGCGGCCAGCAGGCGTGTCGACATCGCTGCCGTGTCGAATGCGACGACGCGCGTGCGCCACCATGCGAGTCCCACCAGAAGGACGTTCCTGGCGATGTGAACCAGGGCGGCGCAGGCTGCCAGGGTCGTGATGGTCGGGCTCAGACCGGCACCCGCGAGGCTCGTGTTGATGAGCGCAAAAAGGGGGCTCTGGTTTCCCGGTTCGGGACGCGTGATGAGCGTCAACAGTGCGAAGACGAGGGCGCCGCCGAGCCCTTCGAGCGCGGCGGTGGCGAGCCCCAGCGGTGCCATCGCCATCCACCGGAGCCGTTCGGAACGGGACAGCATCGCGAAGCGTCGGGCAACGTCGGCCAGCATCGGGTGCCGCGATTATGTATCAGCCGCTTCCAGGACGGTGGAGCGCCGGTATCATGGGTACGTGATTCGCGAAACACGCCTCGCTCTCGGTGGACGATCGACCCGCTATCTCGAAGCAGGGGCCGGCTGGCCGGTGATTCTGCTGCACGCCTTCCCGCTCAATGCCGACATGTGGCGCCCGCAGCTGGAGCAGGTCCCCGACGGGTGGTGGATGATTGCTCCGGACCTGCGCGGCTTCGGTCCCGGGGCGGACATCCAGCCGGGGGCCCAGCCGCCCACGATGGACGATTTTGCCGACGATGTGGACGAGCTGATGGACGCGCTGGAGATTTCCGAGGCGGCCATCGGCGGACTGTCGATGGGCGGTTATGTCACTTTCGCCCTGTGCCGGCGCGCCCCCGAACGATTCAGCGCGATGATCCTGGCCGATACGAAGCCGCAGGCCGACACGCCGGACGGACGGGAAGCCCGCCGCAAGATGATCGAGCTGGTGCGCGCGCGAGGTGCGTCAGCGGTCGCGGACGAGATGCTGCCGAAGCTCCTGGGATCCACGACCCGGACCACGCGTCCGCAGCTGGCCGCGACGGTGCGAGAGATGATCGAGTCGGCCCCCGTGGACGGGATCGCCGGTGCGCTCGACGCGATGCTCGGACGGCCGGATTCGACGGCGGATCTCCCGGCCATCGCCTGGCCCACCCTGGCGATCGTCGGGGCCGAAGACGGGATCACGCCGCTCGCGGACGCTGAGTCCATGCAGGCGGGCATCGCCCGCTCACGTCTGGTGTTGTTGCCCGAAGCCGGGCACCTGTCGAACCTCGAAACACCGGATGCGTTCTCGAGAGCCGTCGCGGATTTCCTGCAGTCCAGCATGTGACGCGCGGCGATCGATTAGGATCAAGCCATGCATCGACATGTTCCGCTGGCTCTGCTGGTGTCTACGCTCTACGCTGGCGTCGCAGCCCTCGTCTCGCCCCTGACTGCGGCGTCGTCGCGCGCCGTGAACGGCGCAGGGCAGGCGTCAGCGCTTGCCGACACGCTCCACCGCCCGCTCGATCAGATTCTGGACACCAACGTGCGAGACGGCTTCGTCTACTACCGCGCGCTGAAGTCCGAACGCGGGCGTCTCGATCGCTACGCGGCATCGCTGAACGTGTCCGCGTCGGTGTACGAGGCCTGGCCGCGTGAAGAGAAGATGGCGTTCTGGGTCAACGTGTACAACGCGTTCGTCCTCCAGGCCGTGGTGGATCGATACCCGATCCGGGGAACGAATTCGAACTACCCGCCCGAAAGCCTTCGTCAGATCGCCGGCGCCTTCGAGACATTCCGCCATCGTGCCGCGGGCCGGAACGTGACCCTCGACGAGATCGAAAAGACGATTCTTCCCGAGTTCAAGGAACCACGCCTGCAGCTGGCCCTCGGACGCGGCGCCATCGGCAGCGGCCGGCTCCACAGCGAGGCGTACACCGGCGGACGCATCATGCAGCAGCTCGCCGAGATCCAGAAGGAGTTCGTCTCGGAGCAGACCATGCTGAAGGTCGATCGGACGTCGGGCGTCGTATCCCTCACGCCGATCCTCAGCTGGCACGAGGCGGAGTTCGTCGCGGCGTACGACAAGGGGGCGGAGGGCCCGTTCGCACAGCGATCGCCCATCGAGCGCGCCGCCATCGCGTTCATCGCGCCGAACCTGTTGCCGCTCGAGAAGGAGCTGCTGCAGAAGAATCAGTTCAAGGTGACATATCATCCGTTCAACTGGCTCCTCAACGATCTCTCCGGGGGACGCAACCAGTGAGGCAGCTGACAGCTGATAGCTGAGAGCTGAGAGCTGAGAGCTGAGAGCTGGATGACATGGATCTCTCCCTGACAGACAAGGTGGCCATCGTGACCGGCTCGAGCCGCGGCATCGGGCTCGCCACGGCGCGAACGCTCGTGGCCGAAGGATGTCGCGTGTGCCTCTGTGCGCGCGGCTCGGAGCGGCTCGCGGAAGCGGCCGTGGATGTCGAAGCCGGCGCGAAGCGTCCGAACATGGTCATGACCGTGCAGGCGGACGTGTCGACGTCCGACGGCATCGCGCTCGTCGTGGACCGGACGATCGAGAAGTTCGGCGGGCTGGACATTCTCGTCAACAACGTCGGCCGCGCGGCGGGTGCGGGGCTGCTGGAGACGTCCGACGCGGAGTGGCAGGCCGCGTTCGACGAGACGCTCTTTCCCGCAATTCGCGCGTCGAGGATGGCCGTGCCGCATATGAAGGCGCGCGGCGGGGGAGCCATCATCATGATCGCGTCCATCTGGGGCCGCGAGTCCGGCGGCCGCATGACCTACAATGCCGTCAAAGCCGCCGAGATCAGCCTTGCCAAGTCTCTCGCGCAACAGCTGGCGCCGCTGAATATCCGTGTGAACAGCGTGGCGCCGGGGTCCATCCTGTTCCCGGGTGGGTCGTGGCACACGCGTCAGCAGGCCGATCCCGAAGGGATCGCCGAGTTCATCAAGCGTGACCTGCCGTTCGGCCGTTTCGGACGCCCCGACGAGGTCGGCGCCGTCGTCGCCTTCCTCGCCTCGCCGAAAGCCAGCTGGGTGAGCGGCGCGTCAATTACCGTCGACGGATGCCAGTCGAAATCCAACATCTGACGAATCCCGAGTCCTGAACGAATCCCGAGCGAATCCCGAATCCCGAACGAATCCCGAATCCCAAACGAACCCCGAGCCCCGAATCCCGAGTCCCGACAATGATCTCCCCCGCCCTCGCCGATCAGATCCAGTCCATCGCCGACGCGGTCTTCATGCCGTGGGTCGTGGCGCTGCTCCTGGGCACAGGGCTGTTTCTGTCGCTGCGGCTCCGGCTCGTGCAGGTGCGGAGGTTCGGCGACGCCTGCCGCGCGGCATTCGTCCGCCGCGGGACGGGGACGACGGGCGCCCTGACGCCGTTTCAGGCGTTCATGACGGCGATGGCGGCCTCGATCGGTACGGGCAATATCGCCGGCGTGGCGACGGCCATTGTGTCGGGCGGGCCCGGGGCGCTCTTCTGGATGTGGGTGTACGGGTTCGTCGCCATGGCGATCAAGTTCAGCGAGGCGGTGCTCGGCGTCACCTTCCGGGAAACCCGCGCCGGCGTCGTCCTGTCCGGTCCGATGTACTACCTGCGAGACGGCCTGCGCTCGCCGTTTCTCGCGTGGGTCTTCGCGCTGGTGGCGGGCATCGCGGCGCTGACGACCACCCCCTTCACACAGCCCAATTCGATGGCGCTCGCGCTGTACAGCGTCGTCGGCATTCCCAAGATCGTCTCGGGCGTCGTGATTGCGGTGATGACGTGGCTCGTCATCATCGGCGGCATCAAGTCCATCGCGCGAGCGGCGGAGAAGCTGTCGCCTGCGAAGGTCGGCCTGTATTTCGCGGGCGGACTGATCGTGATCCTTGCCAACGCCGCGAAAATCCCTTCGGTCTTCGGGCTGATCTTCGACGGCGCCTTCTCGATGCAGTCCGCCGCGGGGGGAGGCCTGGGCATCCTCGTCGCCATGCGCTACGGCATCGCGCGAGGCATCTACGCAAACGAGGCGGGCTACGGAACGGCCGCGGTCGCCTACGGCACCGCCCAGAGCGCACAACCGGTGCAACAGGGACTGAATGCCGTGATGGAAGTGTTCGTCGTCTCCTTCATCACGTCGACGATCAGCGCCATGACGATCCTCCTTACCGGCGTGTGGCAGTCCGGGCTGACGAGCACCGCCGCGGTGGCTGCAGGGTTCAACACAGTCATGCCGGTTGCCGGAGGGTACATCGTCGCGTTCTGCGCATTTCTTTTCGGTTACACGACGCTCATCGGGTGGGCGTACTTCGGCGAGCAGTTCTTCGAGTATATTTTCGGGCGCAAGGTCACGACGCCCTATCGCTGGATTTACTGCCTCCTGATTCCGTTCGGCGCCGTGTCTAAGGTGGCCACGGTGTGGGCATGGGGAGACCTGATGAACGCCCTGCAGGTGTTTCCCAATCTGATTGGTCTCATCGGGCTGAGCGGCATTGTCGCGAAGGCGGCGAGCGATCGTCTCCTCGTCGAACCCGCATCCAGAAGCGCCCCCTGACGATGGCCCGCATCGTCCTCACGACGTGGGGATCGCTCGGGGATCTTCACCCGTTTCTGGCGCTGGCGATTGAATTGAAGCGGCGAGGTCACGCCGCGGTGGTGGCCACTCTGTCGGCGTGGCGCGACAACGTGGAACGTGCCGGGATAGAGTTCCGGCCACTTCGACCGAACGTCTCGCCCGACGATCCCGCAGCGCGCGACATCGTCCGGAAGATCCTCGATGCCGGCGGCGGCCCGGAGTACCTGTTCAGCGAGGTGCTCGGGCCATCCATCCGGGACGTATATGCCGATACGCTGGCCGCCGTCAACGGCGCGGATTTGATGGTCTCGCACCAGCTGCCGCAGACCGCCCCGATCGTCGCTGAGCGGACCGGCATGAAATGGGTGTCGGCCGTGGTCGCGCCGATGGGCTTTCTGTCCGCCTACGATCCGCCGACGCCGCCGCAGGCGCCCGCGATGCGCCGGTTGATGGCGATGCATCCGGCAGTCGGCCGGATGTTCAACCGCGTCGCACGCATCGGGACCAATCGATGGATGGGACCGGTCTACCAGCTGCGCGCCGAGCTCGGCATGTCTCGTGGCGGCCACCCGCTGTTCGAGGCGCAGCACTCGCCGGCGCGGGTGCTGGCGTTGTTCTCGCCGCTCCTCGGGGAGAAGCAACCGGACTATCCGGCGCAGACCGTCATCACCGGGTTTCCGTTCTACGACGCCGCCCCCACGCGGCCCGTGGATCCCGATCTGCTCGCGTTCCTCAATCGTGGAGAACCCCCGATCGTCTTCACGCTCGGCTCCTCGGCGGTCTGGATCGCCGAGGATTTCTACGCGATCAGCATAGCGGCCGTCCGTGCCCTGGGCCGCAGGGCGGTACTGCTCGTCGGTGAGAATGCCGCTGCGCTCCGTGCCCGCGTGCCTGAGAGCATCGGCGTCTTCGACTACGCGCCGCACCATCTCGTCATGCCCCGCGCGTCGGTGATCGTTCATCAGGGAGGGGTCGGGACGACCGCGCAGGCGCTGCGGGCAGGGCGGCCCACGCTGGTCGTGCCCTTCGGGCAGGACCAGCCGGACAACGCGCGGCGGGTCGTTGCGCTGGGTGTGGCGCGCACGATTTCAAGGGGTCACTATCAGGTGGACACGCTGGTCCAGGAGCTGAGCGCCCTTGCTGACCCCGGCTATGTCCAACGTGCCCATGCCGTCGGTATTCAGGTCGGGAATGAGCTGGGGGTCGAGAACGCTGCGGATGAGATCGAGAAAGAGCTGACCCCTCGTTTCGCCTCTTGATCGCCCGTCGTCGGCCTGCTACCATCGGGCCTCAATCCTCACGGCATCAACACTTTCCATGTCGCAAGAGACCCTTCCTGTCGTCACCGGAGAAAAGGATCGATCGCTCCAGGAGGTCCTGACGCGGCTCACGGCGTCTCGCGGACCGGTGGCGGCGGACCCCGTCGTGACCGCAGCGCACCGCCTCCCGGCGATTGCCGCGTCCTTTGCCCCCTATCCCGACGGGACGGACGAGCGGCTGCGCACGGCGCTTGCGGCACGGGGCGTCGAGCAGCTCTATACGCATCAGGCGGAGGCATTCGGGCATGTCCTCGGCGGCCGGAATGTCGTCACGATTACCCCGACCGCGTCCGGCAAGACGCTCTGCTACAACGCGCCGGTGTTGAACGCCATTCTCACGGATCAGTCCACGCGCGCCCTGTACCTGTTTCCCACGAAGGCGCTCGCGCAGGACCAGCTGGCCGAGCTGCACGCGCTCTCGGAGCTGGTGACGCGCGGCACCGACGTGGAGATTGGCGTGTTCACCTACGACGGCGACACACCGTCAGATGCCCGGCGCGCCATCCGCGGGAAGGCGCACGTGGTGCTCAGCAATCCGGACATGCTGCATTCCGGCATCCTGCCGCACCATCCACGCTGGGCGAAGCTGTTCGAGAACCTGCGCTTCGTGATTGTCGACGAGCTGCACGCCTATCGCGGGGTCTTCGGGAGTCACCTCGCGAACATCCTCAGGCGTCTCCAGCGGATCTGCCGGCACTACGGGTCCGATCCGATCTTCATCTGCTCGTCGGCCACCATCGCGAACCCGCGCGAGCTGGCGGAAGGCCTGACCGGGCGTCATTTCGAGCTGGTCGAGAAGAACGGCGCGCCGCGCGGCGAGAAATTCTTTCTCTTCGTCAACCCGCCGGTCGTCAACGCCCAGCTGGGCATCAGGCGGTCGTATCTGGCCGAGGCACGCCGCGTCGCGCTCGAGTTCCTTCGGCAGAACCTGCAGTTGATTCTGTTCGCCCAGAGCCGGCTCGCGGTCGAGATTCTCACGACGTATCTGAAGGATGCCTTCCACGGTCCGCCGGGGGCCGCGGACGTCATTCGCGGATACCGCGGCGGCTACCTGCCGAACCGCCGGCGCGAGATCGAACGGGGGCTGCGCGACGGCCTGGTCCGCGCGGTCGTCTCCACGAATGCGCTGGAGCTCGGCATCGACATCGGCGCACTCGACGTGTCGATCATGGCCGGGTACCCGGGCACGATTGCCGCCACATGGCAACGCGCCGGACGCGCCGGGCGTCGGACGACGCGTTCGGCGGCCGTGCTCGTCGCGAGCAGCGCTCCCATCGATCAGTTCATCGTCCGCAATCCGTCGTACTTCTTCGACGCGAGCCCGGAGCACGCGCTGATCAATCCGGACAACCTGCACATCCTGCTCGATCACGTGAAGTGCGCGGCATTCGAGCTGCCCTTCACGAACGACGAGCACTTCGGCGTCGAGGGGCGGCGCGACGAGGTGGATCTGCAGGCCGTCCTGTCGGTGCTGTCGGAGGAAGGATTCGTCCATCAGGCGGACGGCCAGTGGAACTGGACGAACGAATCGTATCCGGCCGACGCGGTCAGCCTGCGTTCGGTGTCGTCGGACAACTTCGTCGTCATCGACTGCACCAACGGTGAACGCGTGATCGGCGAGACCGACTTCACGAGCGGACCGGCCACGCTGCACGAGAAAGCCATCTACATCCTCGAAGGGCAGTTGTTCCAGGTGGAGCGGCTGGATTTCGACGGGCGCAAGGCGTATCTGCGTGCGGTGGATTGCGACTACTACACGGACGCCATCACGTATACGAAGGTGACGATTCTCGACACCTTCGAGTCGGGATTCGGGACTCGGGACTCGGGACTCGAAATTCGGGACTCGGGGCTCGGGGTTCGGGATTCGAGCGGCGTGTCCGGTACCGACGATTCCGGGTCCTCCGTTTCGAATCCCGAGTCCCGAATCCCCGATCCCAATTTTCGAGTCCCGAGTCCGGATCTTCGAATCCCGGATCCCGGGTCCCGAATCCCGAAGGCGACTAGGTCCCACGGGGAAGTCCATGTCGTCTCGCGCGTGGTCGGTTTCAAGAAGATCAAGTTCTACACGAACGAGAACGTGGGATCCGGCGAGCTCGATCTGCCCGAGCAGCAGATGCATACCTCGTCGTACTGGCTCACGATACCCGGCCGCGTGATGGCGTCGCTGCCGTATGCCGGTGACGATCGCCGGGACGGCGTGGTCGGGCTCGCATTCGCGATGAAGAACATCGCGCAGCTGCTGCTGATGTGCGATGGCCACGACATCGGCCTGTCGATCGATGGCGGCACGCTCGAGCGGTCCAGGCGTACGGGCGGGATCGGCGGCGTGCCCGATGCCCTCGCGCAGGATCCGAACGTGTTCATTTACGACAACTATCCTGGCGGGATCGGGTTCAGCCGTCCGCTCTTCGAGATGCACGCGGCGCTGCTGGCGCGGACGCGGGATCTGATCGCCGGGTGCCCGTGTGAGTCGGGCTGTCCGTCGTGCGTCGGGCCGGAGGGGAATACGGGGCCGCATGCGAAGCAGGTCGCCGAGCGGATCCTGGATCAGCTCGTCGAGGCAGAGGCTTTCTGATGGATCTCTCCTCACGCCTGCGGGCCATCGTCAAGGGTGGGTCATCGAGGCCCACCGGGAGTCCGGACGCGGGCGGGCTGCGCGAGCTCACGTACGAGCCGGACACCGGCGGCTACGAGGCCGTCATGGACATCGCCCGCGTCGGGGCGATGCTCGGCGGGCGGGTGGCGGAGACGAGCTTTGGCCAGTGTCTCGTGATCGATCGGCGGTACGAGGCGGACCGGTTCCACGGCACCATTCGGGTGGGAGACTGCGACCTCGAAGACTGCGATGCGCTGGGGATCCTCGACCCCGCGCTTCGGGGTTGTGAGCAGTCCAGCGACCGGGGTCAGACCCCGGTCGGCCAGTTACGTACTTTTCCGCGCACGGTGTTCATCGACCTCGAGACGACCGGTCTCAGCGGCGGCGCCGGGACCCTGGCGTTCCTGGTCGGATGCGGATACTTCGACCTGGGTGCCTTCCAGGTGCGTCAATTTCTGCTCACCAGCCACGCCGCGGAGCGCGCGCTGCTGACGGTTGTCGCGGATTTCTTCGAAGGGGCCGACCTGATCGTCACCTACAACGGCAAGACCTTCGACGTGCCGGTGATGGAGACGCGCTGGATGTTCCATCGCCTGCGCATGCCGCTCGCTGATGTGCCGCATTTCGACATGCTGCACCCGGCGCGACGGTTGTGGCGATCGCGCGCGGGCGCGGGTGGCGACATCGAGGACTCCGGCTGCCGGCTGTCCACTCTCGAGCACACGCTGTTCGACGTGACGCGTGTCGGGGACGTGCCCGGTCTCGAAATCCCGGGCCGCTTCTTCAGGTTTCTCCGCAGCGGCGACCCTCGTCCACTCGAGCCGGTGCTCGAACACAATCGGCTGGACCTCGTGTCCCTGGCGGCGGTCATGGCGAGGGGGATGCAGCTCGCGCGCGGCGGGGCGCTCTCGTGCCGCGACGGTGCCGAGGCGCTCGCGCTTGGCCGGGTGTTCGAGCGCGCCGGTGCTCTCGATCGCGCGGAAGCGTGCTACACGTGCGCCGTTGACTCCGAGAGACCCGAGGTCAAGGGAGAGGCGCTGTACCGGCTGGGACTCCGGCACCGGCGGGAGCGGCGATTCGCAGAGGCCGCGGAGTCATGGCGGGCGATCATCGAGCTGACGGAACCCCGCAGCGTCCGCGCGATGGCCCGGCTCGCGGATGTCCGGCAGTTCGCCACCGAGGCGCTCGCGATTCACCACGAGCACCGCGAGCGGGATCTCGATGGCGCCCGCGAGCTCGCGCTCTTTGCGCTCAAGGATGGCGCGGGTGCCCGCGAGGACGGCATGCGCCACCGCCTCGCGCGAATCGATCGCAAGATTTCGGAAAAACTGACGCGGAGGGTCCCGGCCAGGTTCAGACGCGGACGTCGGGCAGACACAAAAACAGACGCCCAGCTTTTTTCGAACTGAGCGTCTGTTGCGAGTGGCAAGGCTCCGGCCGGCCCGAGAACCGGACGGCCGATCGTCCGCTACTTGGCGGCGACGGTGGCCTTCTCTGATTTCTCGGATTTCTTGGTCTTCGCGGCCGCCTTGCGGCTTTCGGACGTCTGAACGCCGAACCGCTTGGTGAACCGCTCCACGCGGCCTTCGGTATCGACCAGCTTCTGGCGGCCGGTGAAGAACGGGTGGCAGTTGTTGCAGATCTCGAGGTGCAGCTCCGGCTTGGTTGACCGGGTCGTCCACGTCGCGCCGCACGCGCAACGCGCCTCGATCTCGTTGGTACTTAGGGTGAATCCCTTCCTTCACTGCAGGCTCCTTGGGGCATCGGACAAAAGGGTATTATACCAGTCCCGCGGCGCAAATGGAACCACTTACGCTACAAGCCCTTTGTTTCTGGCCGTTTGCAGCCAGCTTCCGGCTGTAGACGTCACTCGAAATCGACTGTGCGGTCCCATCGGTGTTGCTTCAGCTCAGCCATAAGAGCGTCCGAAAGCCTCGGCGCATCGCTCGCGCCGATGTTCTGCTCGACATGTGTCGCCTTCCGCATCCCGGGAATCACCGTGCTGACGTCCCGATGCTGCAGGATATGCCCGAGCGCCAGCTGCGGCATCGTCATCCCCTTTGGAACGGCAGGCCGGAGACGATCGACACGCTCGAGCGTCGGCGCCAGATTCTCTGGCCGGAAGTACGCATTGCGGAAGTCGCCATCCGGCCAGCGCGAGTCCGTCGTCAGGGTGCCGGTGAGGCTCCCTTCATCGAACGGCACGCGCGCAATGACGGCGATGTTCTTTTCGCGGCACGCCGGGAACAGTTCGTCCTCAGGACTCTGATCGAAGACGTTGTAGACCACCTGTACGGCGTCGATGAGACCGGTGTCGAGCGCGCGGAGCACGTTCTCAGGCTGCCACCTGTTGATGCTGATGCCAATCGCGCGCACCAGTCCTTCTTCTTTCAGGCTCGACGCCGCGCGCTGCCACCGTTGATCGTCGGCCCACGTGTCGCTCCAGACGTGAAACTGCTGCAGGTCGACGGTCGACACGCCCAGGTTCGTGAGGCTCTTTTCGGTGTACTCGCGGATGTAATCCGCCGGATACACCTCGTCGAGGGTGTACTCCGGCCGCGCCGGCCATTTCCGGTTCTTCGGCGGGATCTTCGTCGCCGAGTACAGCCGTTTCCCGGAATGGCGCTTGAGCGTCCGTCCGAGCAGGACCTCGCTGTGTCCGTCGCCATACGCCCACGCCGTGTCGAAGAAATTGCAGCCTAGCGCAATCGCCTGGTCGAGCGACGCGAGCGACTCCTCGTCGTCACTGCCAGTCCAGCCCGCCATGCCCCACATGCCATACCCGATCTCCGACACATCCCATCCCGTCCCGCCAAAGGGTCGATATTTCATCAGGGAATCATATCAAGGCACCGTAGCTTCCGGCTTTAGCCGGAAGAACGCCTGGCGTCTTGAGCCGGAAGAACGCTTCCGCTTTTGCCGGAAGAACACTTGACCGGCTTTAGCCGCAAGGGCCAGGCGCCCGTAGCTTCCGACTTGGTGTCACCGTAGCTTCCGGCTTTAGCCGGAAGGTTCCTGCCCGGCTTGTTCCCACAACTCCGTGACGCTATGGCATTGCGAACCAAGAAAAGGATAGTCGGCCGCTCGGGTCACCAAGCCGGCGGCGACCGGATTGTTGACGATGTATCGGAGCGTCTGAAATCTTTCATCTTCGTTTCTCAGCACCCGTTCATGTCCATACCGCTGCCACAGCCTTCGTCCCGTTTGTTGCGCGAAGTAGTACCCGGAGTACTGCTTCGCCGCACTCACAAAGGTCAGGCAGTCGGAACCGTCGTCCAATCCCGCGACCAGCAGGTGCAAGTGGTCCGGCATGAAGCAGTACGCAGGTATTTGAAACCTCTGTTCTCTGGCAGCGCGCAGAATCTGCTGCAGGACGAGGTCAACAAGGAGTGCGCTGACAAAGTGCGGCTGCCGTTCGCAGGTCGTGAATGCCAGCGCACACATGTAGTTGCCCCGGTAGGTGAATCCCGGAAGATGCCGCGGATACGGGTGGGTCACAGCCTGAAGAAAGCAGTCGTCGTGCCGGAGATTCTTCCGGCTAAAGCCGGAAGCTACGGGCGGGAAACTGGAAGCTGCGGAGCGCGATAGAATGAAACTCATGCGGCGCATCCAGATGCTGGTCCTTGTCCTCGTCCTCGGCTCCTTGACGGGAGCGGTCGCCCAATCTCCCGAAAAGCTCGATCTCGCGACGATCGCCCTCATCCGCGACGAGGGCATGAACCGCTCGCAGGTCATGGACCATGTCAGCTGGTTGTCGGACGTTTATGGGCCGCGGCTCACGGGGGGGCCGACGATCCTCCAGGCCAGCGACTGGGTAATCCGGAAATTCAATGACTGGGGACTCGCGAACGCGCATCGTGAGACCTTTCCATTCGGCAAGGGATGGTCCGTGGTGCGTTTCAGCGCGCACATGATCGAGCCGCAGATCCAGCCGCTCATCGGCTTCCCCGCCTCGTGGAGCGCAGGCACGAACGGAACAGTCGTCGCGCCAGTCGTCAGCGTCGCGATCGAGAGCGAGACCGACTTCGAGAAGTATCGAGGGAAGCTCAAGGGAGCCATCGTGCTCACGCAGCCGGAGCGGCCTGTGGCCCTGCTCGACGGGGTGGTGGCCCATCGCATGGGACCGGCGGATCTTGCGGAGGCGGAGAATACGACTGTCCGGCCGACCGGAGGCCGAGGTGGAACACCCGCGCGAGCCGCTGCGCAGACGGGATTGGCCACGCGGGTCGCGCAGTTCTACAAGGACGAAGGGGTCGTTGCGATCTTCAACCGCGGCTCCGACAACGTGTTCAGCTCGATTGGCAGCGACATGTCGAGGCGGCAGCAGCGGACTGACGGCGGCACGGTGTTCCCGATGGGCAGCGGGTCGCGCGGGGCGGACGCGGGCACCGGTGTGCCAACGGTCACATTAGCTGTGGAGCACTACAACCGCATGATGCGCGTGCTCGCCAAGAGTCTTCCCGTCAAAGTGGAACTGACGCTCGAGACGAAGTTCTACGACGAGACGACGCCCGGCGGGTTCAATACGATCGCTGAACTTCCAGGCACCGATCCCGTTCTGAAGGATGAAGTCGTGATGATCGGCGCGCACCTGGATTCGCTGCCGGCCGCGACGGGCGCAACGGACAATGCCGCCGGATCAGCCGCGGTGATGGAGGCCATGCGGATCCTTCGCACGATCGGCGCAAAACCCCGCCGCACGATTCGCATCGCGCTGTGGGGCGGAGAAGAGCAGGGCCTGCTCGGTTCGAAAGCCTACGTCAAGGCGCACTTCGCCGATCCGGCCGCGATGGTCCCGACCCCCGAGCACGCCCGCGTGACGGCCTATTTCAACTCCGACAACGGCTCCGGCCGCGTCCGTGGAATCTGGGCGCAGGGCAACCTTGCGGCGGGTGACGTGTTCAAGGAGTGGATGAAGCCGCTTGCGGATCTTGGAGTGGTTGCGGTGGGGCCGCGCTCGGTGGGCTCGACCGACCACGTGTCATTCGAGGCCGTCGGCATCCCCGGCTTTCAATTCATGGTCGATCGGCTGGAGTACAACTCCCGCACTCACCATTCGAACATGGACTTTTACGACCGCGTGCAGCGTGACGACCTCGTACAGCAGGCAACGGTGATCGCCGTGTTCGCCTACGACGCCGCGATGCGTGACGACAAGCTCCCGCGAAAGCCGCTACCCGTGGTGAAACCGGCCCCAACCGGCGGGCAGTAGATGGGGATGTCCTCCGGCTAAAGCCGGAAGCTACGGCAGTCCTATCGTCCGCCGTTCGCCATCGATCCCAGGAACTCCGCGTTGCTCTTCGTCTTGGCCATCTTCGAGAGCAGCAGCTCCATCGCCTCGGTGGGCGACAGGGGCGTGAGCACCTTGCGCAGGACCCACACGCGGTTGAGATCCTCCTTCGGAATGAGGAGCTCCTCCTTCCGCGTACCGCTCTTCTGGATGTCGATGGCGGGGAACACACGCCGATCGGCCAGCTTCCGATCGAGATGGATCTCGAGGTTGCCGGTCCCCTTGAACTCCTCGAAGATGACTTCGTCCATGCGCGATCCGGTGTCGATGAGCGCCGTCGCGACGATCGTCAGCGATCCGCCCTCCTCGATATTGCGCGCCGCGCCGAAGAACCGCTTGGGGCGCTGCAGCGCATTGCTGTCCACGCCTCCCGACAGCACCTTGCCGGACGGCGGCACGATGCTGTTGTAGGCCCGCGCGAGCCGGGTCACCGAGTCGAGCAGGATCACGACGTCCTTCTTGTGCTCGACCAGGCGCTTCGCCTTCTCGATGACCATCTCGGCGACCTGCACGTGGCGGGTGGCAGGCTCGTCGAACGTCGACGAGATGACCTCACCTTTCACCGACCGCTGCATGTCGGTGACCTCCTCGGGCCGCTCGTCGATCAGCAGGACGATCAGGTACACCTCGGGATGATTCGCGGTGATGCTGTTCGCGATGTTCTGGAGCAGCATCGTCTTGCCGGTCCGCGGCGGCGCGACGATGAGGCCGCGCTGGCCCTTGCCGATCGGGACCATCAGGTCCATGACCCGGGCCGACAGATTGTCGGGCGTCGTCTCGAGGTTGACGCGGTTCTGCGGATAGAGCGGCGTCAGGTTCTCGAAGAAGATCTTCTCGCGCGCCTTTTCGGGCGGCTCGAAGTTGACGGCCTCGACCTTGATGAGCGCGAAGTAGCGCTCGCCTTCCTTCGGCTGCCGGATCTGCCCCGACACCGTATCGCCGGTGTGCAGGTCGAACTTGCGAATCTGCGAAGGGGAGACGTAGATGTCGTCCGGGCCGGGAAGGTAGTTGTAGTCGGGGGCGCGCAGAAATCCGAAGCCATCCGGCAGCGTCTCGAGGACCCCTTCCGAGAACAGCAGGCCGCTCTTCTCGGCTCGCTTCTTCAGGATCTCGAAAATCAGCTCCTGCTTGCGCATGCCGGTCGCGCCGGCCACGTCGAGCTGTTTCGCGATCTTCGTCAGGTCGGTGACGCTCATGTCTTTCAGCGTCGAGAGCTCCACCACGGCCGTGGCTTCACCGCCTGCCGCCGGGGCGGCGTTGTCAGTCGTCATCTGCTGTTTTCCCTCGGCCTGGCCAGTCGTGCTATCAGTCTCCACAGTTCATCCAATCCTTCGCCGCCTGTTGCCGACATCGGCAGCGGCGGATTTCCGAACACACGTTCGAGTTCGCGGAGGTTCCGTACTCGCTCCGCGCGCGAGAGCTTGTCGACTTTCGTGGCCACGATGTGCGGCGGCGTTGCGACGGTGGACAGCCAGCGATACGCCTGGAGGTCCGACTCGAGCCCGGGGTGACGGCAATCCACCAGGAGAAGCGTCGCGCGAGGGCCCTGCGGCCGTCGGGACTCGGGACCCGGGACCCGGGGCTCGCCGTCCGGAGCGTGAATCCCGTCCCGCGATTCCCGCATCCCGAGGCGCGTCTCCCCGCCGGTGGCGAAATACGCCGCGGCGACCTCAGCCAGCTCGTTCGCGGAGTCGGCCCCTCCACGCGCATACCCGTAGCCTGGCAGGTCCACGAGGTAGAGACTCCAGCGCCCCGGTCCGCCGGTCCCCCCTTCCACCGTGAGGCGGAAGATATTGGCCAGCCTGGTCTTCCCCGGCGCGGCACTCGTGCGCGCCACCTTGCGCCGGACGAGCGCATTCAACAGGGTCGACTTGCCCACGTTGGATCGGCCCGCGAGCGCGATCTGCCCGAGCCCGTCGGTTGGAACGCCGGAGGAGTGGCCGCCCGCGGCAGCGCTCGTGACGAAATCGGCGCTCAGGAGTCTCAATATCGGGATTCGGGATTCGGGCTCCGGGATTCAAGGTCGAGATGTGTCGAAACCCCAGTCCCGAGTCCCGAGCCCCGAATCGCGAGTGTGTTCAGTGAGTGATCGCTTCGTCGGTGATGGCGGGCTGAACTTCGGCGTCGGCGGGAGCGATACCGGGCAGGGGGCCAACCAGCGCGATTTTCAGCACTTCGTCCATCATATCGACCATGTAGATGTCGAGCGTATCGAGGACGTTCTTCGGAATATCCGCCAGGTCCTTCTCGTTGTCCCTGGGGAGGATGATCGTCTTGAGCCCCGCGCGGTGCGCGCCGAGGACCTTCTCCTTCACGCCGCCGATCGCGAGGACCTTGCCGCGCAGCGTGATCTCGCCGGTCATCGCGACATCCTTCCGGACGGCGACGCCCGAAAGGGCCGAGACCAACGTGGTCGCGAGCGTGATGCCCGCCGACGGTCCGTCCTTCGGAATCGCGCCCTCGGGGATGTGCACGTGCACGTCCATCGTGCGGCTGAAGTTCTTCGGCAGCCGGAACTCGTCCGCCTTCGAGCGCACGTAGCTCATGGCGGCCTGCGCGGACTCCTGCATGACGTCGCCCAGCTTGCCGGTCAGCGTCAGCTTGCCCTTGCCCGGCATGAGCGTCGCTTCGATCACGAGGATTTCGCCGCCCACTTCCGTCCAGGCCAGGCCCGTCGCCACACCCACTTCACTCTTCTCTTCCGCCATCGTCGGACGGAACCGCGGCACGCCGAGGTATTCCGTGACCTTGGCGGCGCTGATCTCTTCGCTGAACGCCTTGCCTTCGGTGACGACCTTGCGGGCGATCTTCCGGCAGATGGACGAGATTTCACGCTCGAGATTGCGGACGCCCGCTTCGCGCGTGTAGCGCTGCACGATCGTCTGGAACGCCTCGTCGAGGAACGTGATGTTCTCCTTCGTGAGGCCCGCTCCCTCGACCGCCTTCGGCGAGAGGAACTTCTTCGCGATCTGGACCTTTTCCTGCTCCGTGTAGCCGGCGAGCTGGAGCACTTCCATGCGGTCGCGAAGCGCCTGCGGGATCGTGTGGATCACGTTCGCCGTGCAGATGAACATGACGTTCGACAGGTCGTACTCGACGTCCAGGTAGTGATCGAGGAACGCGTTGTTCTGTTCCGGATCGAGCACTTCGAGCAGGGCCGCCGACGGGTCGCCGCGGAAGTCCATCGACATCTTGTCGACTTCGTCCAGCAGGAACACCGGGTTCATCGACCCGGCCTTCTTCATCATCTGGATGATCTGGCCAGGGAAGGCGCCGATGTATGTCCGGCGGTGGCCACGGATCTCCGCCTCGTCGCGCACGCCGCCCAGGGACAGCCGGACGAACTTGCGGTTCATCGCCCGTGCGATCGATTTCGCGAGCGACGTCTTGCCGACACCCGGAGGGCCCGAGAATGTCAGGATCGTCGCCTTCGGCTTCTTAATCAGCGCCCGGACGGCGAGGAACTCGAGAATGCGGTCCTTGATCTTCTCCAGGCCGTAGTGGTCCTCGTTGAGGATCTGCTCGGCCCGCTTGAGATCCCGGCTCTCCTTGGTCTTCTTGAACCAGGGAACGGCGATGAGCCAGTCCAGATAGTTGCGCGAAACGGTCGCTTCCGCGGACATCGGAGGCATCGACTCGAGCCGCTTCAACTCCTGGATCGCCTTCTCGGCGACGTCGGCAGGCATCTTCGCCTGCTCGATCTTCTTCTTCAGCTCGTCGACCTCGTTGCCCTTTTCATCCTTGCGCCCCAGTTCCTTCTGGATCGCCTTCATCTTCTCGTTGAGGTAGTACTCCTTCTGCGCCTTCTCCATCTGCTTCTTCACGCGAGACTGGATGCGGCGGTCGACTTGGAGCTTGTCCACCTCGGCCTCGAGGATGCCGGCGATGCGGTTGAGGCGTTCGACGGGGGAGATGATCTCGAGCAGGTTCTGCTTCTCGTCCACGCCGACGAGCAGGTGCGCGGCAATCGTGTCTGCGAGCTTGCCGGGATCGTCCACGCGGACGGCGGCAATCATCGCGTCGTAGTGCAGGTTGTTCGACAGCTTCACGTACTGCTCGAAGAGCGACACGACGCGGCTCATCGTGCTCTCGGCGTCCACCCCGGTTTCCTTGTGCTTCGGGATGACTTTCACGACCACACGATAGAAACCCTTGTCTTCCTTCCACTCGACCGCGCGCGCACGCTCGATCCCCTCGACGAGGACCTTGATGTTCCCGTCCGGGAGCTTCAGGCTCTGGACGATGTTGGCGACGCACCCCATCGTGAAGATGTCCGAGGGCTGCGGATCGTCGACGCCGGCATCGTGCTGCGCCGCCAGGAAAATCCGCTTGTCCTTGAGCAGGGCATGCTCGAGCGCCCGCGTCGATGAGGGCCGGCCGATGACGAACGGCATCATCATGTGCGGGAACACGACCACGTCGCGCAGCGGGACGATCGGGAGAGTTTCGTAGAGTTCCATAGGGTTTTTCAGCTGACAGCGGTCAGCTTTCAGTTCTCGATGGTTGACAGCTGACGGCTGAGAGCTGAGGTCTGTGAGCTATCCGGCCTTTTCGATCAACGTGATCGGCTTCTCTTTGCTCTGCACGACTTCCCTGGTGATCACGCATTCGCGGATCTTCTTCTGGCCCGGGAGGTTGTACATCAGGTCGAGCATGAGGTCCTCGATGATCATCCGGAGGCCGCGAGCGCCGATCTTGCGCGCGAGGGCAGCCTCTGCGATCGCCTCGAGCGAGTCGTCCGTGAAGCGCAGCTTCACGTTCTCGTACTCGAACAGCTTCTGGTACTGACGCGTGATCGCGTTCCGAGGTTGCGTCAGGATCTGGACCAGCGCCGCCTTGTCGAGCTCGTGCAGCGTGCCGATGACGGGCAGCCGGCCGACGAACTCGGGAATGAGACCGTATTTGATGAGATCTTCCGGCTCGAGCATCTCGAGCGTCGTGCCGACGTCGCGGTTCGAGACCGACTTGACGTCCGCCTTGAACCCGAGCGTTTTCTTGCCGGTGCGCCGATCGATCTGCTTGTCGAGGCCGACGAAGGCGCCGCCGCAGATGAACAGGATGTTGGTGGTGTCGACCTGGAAGAACTCCTGGTGCGGGTGCTTGCGCCCGCCCTGGGGCGGCACGTTCGCGACGGTGCCTTCAAGAATCTTCAGCAGCGCCTGCTGGACCCCTTCACCCGACACATCCCGCGTGATGGACGGGTTCTCGTCCTTGCGGCAGATCTTGTCCACTTCGTCGATGTAGATGATCCCCTGCTGCGCCTTCTCGATGTCGCCGCCGGCCGACTGCAGCAGCTTGAGGATGATGTTCTCGACATCCTCGCCGACGTACCCCGCCTCGGTCAGCGTCGTCGCATCGACGATCGTGAAGGGGACGGAGAGGAGCTTGGCGAGCGTCTGCGCGAGGAGGGTCTTGCCGGTGCCGGTCGGGCCGATGAGGAGGATGTTCGACTTCGTGAGCTCGATTTCGTTGCGGCCGCGTGCCTGCTTCTGAATCTCGATCCGCTTGTAGTGGTTGTAGACCGCGACGGCGAGCTTCTTCTTCGTCTGTTCCTGGCCGATGACGTACTCGTCGAGGAACTTCTTGATTTCCTGGGGGACGGGGAGCGACGTGCGGGCACCGCCGCGCGCCTCGAACTTGTTGTCGTCTGCGATGATGTCGTTGCAGACCTCGACGCACTCGTCGCAGATGAAGACCGTCGGACCCGCAATCAGCTTGCGGACGTCATTCTGGTCCTTGTTGCAGAACGAGCACCGGAGGATCTCGCCGTCGCCGGCTTTTTTTACCATAGGGGATTCGCTTGCCAGGGGACGTCAGCCCCGCCACACCGCAAGGTGCAAGCCTTGCGCTACGTACAGGTTACCGACCACAACATCGGCGTCAGGCGCGTTTCCGGATGACATCGTCAATGATACCGTATTCCTTGCCCTGCTCGGGCCCCATGATGTAGTCCCGCTCCGTATCGTCCTGGATGCGCTTGAGGGTCTGACCCGTGTGCTGGGCCAGGATCTGGTTGAGACGCTCTCGAGTCCGCAGCAGCTCCCGGGCATGGATATCGATATCGGTCGTTTGCCCTCCGAGCCCCTGCACCCACGGCTGGTGAATCAGGATCCGGGCGTTTGGCAGGGAAAAACGCTTGCCTTTCGCCCCGGCGGCGAGCAGCACGGCGGCCACCGACGCGGCCTGGCCGATGCAATTGGTCTGCACATCCGGCTTGATGAACTGCATCGTGTCGTAGATCGCCATCCCGGCCGTGACCACTCCCCCGGGACTGTTGATGTAGAGATGGATGTCCCGATCGGGGTCTTCGGCTTCGAGAAAGAGCATCTGGGCAATCACCAGGTTGGCAACGCTGTCATCAATCGGCGTGCCAAGAAAGATGATGCTGTCCTTCAGCAGACGCGAAAAAATATCGTAGGCGCGTTCGCCGCGGTTGGTCTGCTCGACCACCATCGGGATGAGCTGCATGCGTTCAGACATAGAAAACGGACCCCGGAGTACGTGCAGAAATCGGTTTGCTGGGGAAATTCTTCGTAGACGGGCAGGGTCTAGGAACGATCTGAGTTGATTGTACCACGTTCCACCCGTCTTATGTCAATTACAGTATCGGCAGGTCACGGTTGAATCTTTGTGGCTCTGGACAGCAGGAAGTCCATCGTTTTCTCCCGCTTCAGGCCGGAGTAGAGCCGTGCGATGCCCCCCTCCTTCTCGAGCCTCGCGCGGACGGCCGCCGGCGTCCGTCCGCTACGCTCGGCGTAGCGTTCCACCTCGGCGTTGATTTCCTCGTCCGTCGCGGCGATCTGCTCGCGCCGGGCCACCTCGTCAAGCGCCAGCGCTCCGCGGACGGCTTCGGAGGCCGCGTCGCGCTGCTTCTCGCGAAACTCCTCCCAGTTGATATTCACTTTCATCGGATCGATCTGCTGATCCATCAACCGCCGGACGAACTCTTCGACCCGACGGTCGATCTCACGGTCCAGGAGGGTACCCGGTACCTCGAAAGTGACTCGCGAGGCCAGCTGCTTCAGCAGCTCACCGCGCGTGTCCCGCTCAACCTCGTGCATCGCTTCGTGCTCGAGGTCTGACCGGACCCTCCCGCGGAGCGCCTCGAGGCTTTCGAATTCGCCGAGATCCTTGGCGAACTCATCGTCCAGCTCGGGCACGATCCGCTTGCGGATCGCTTTCACCGTGACGTGGTACTTGACCGTGGTGCCGGCAAGCTCCGGAATCGTGTAGTCGTCGGGATACTGGACGTCGAACGATTTCTCGTCACCCTGATTCAGGCCGAGCAGCTGCTCGTCGAAGCCGGGCGGGTTGGCGGACGCCCCAATCTCGACCGTGACGGCGTCGTGCTTGTCGGTTTGCGGTTCTGCCGGAATTCTGGGTGGCGTCGGCTCGCCCGCGATCACCACGAGCGGCTCCTCCGGTTCATCTTTCGGGATCGCCGTACGTTCGAGATCCATGACGACCGAATCGCCCGCCTGCACGCCACGTCCCTCGATCGTCTCGTAGCGCGCCGCGCGCTCGCGCAGCCCGGACAACGCCTCGTCCACCGCCGCGTCCTCGACCTGGCCGCTCTTCTGGTGCAGCGTGATGCTCGCGTAGTCCCCCGGTTCGATCGGCGGGACGGTTTCAAAGGTCGCCGTGAACTTCAGCGGCTGCCCCTCTTCGACCACGACGTCGCGGATGTCGGGGGTGTCCACCGGCTCGACGCCGCGTTCCCGAAGCGCCTCGTCCACGGCACGCGGGATCAGCCCGTGCGCCACGTCGTGCAGGATCTGATCGCGGAAGCGCTGACGAACGACCTTCGCCGGAACCTTCCCGGGACGGAAACCCGGCACGCGCGCCGCCTTGCTGTAGTCGCGCGCGACCTTGTCGATCTCGGCGTCCACGATCGTGCTGTCGATCTCGACGACGAGGTTCTTCTGGGTTTCGTTGACGTCTATGTATTCTGTCTTCATTGCAATGTCAGATGAGTCGGGGGCGGGCCCACGTCCAGGACTCAGGTTGCCGAGCCGAAGCTCGCTCGAGTGAAGAGTCCGCCTTCGCGCCTTTCGGCGCTTCGGCGCGACGCAAACCTTGGCAGCGCGCCTGATCATGCGCGCGCTGGAGAGGTTTGCGAAAGGGGGGAGTCGAACCCCCAAGGCCTTTCGGCCACCGGATCCTAAGTCCGGCGCGTCTGCCAGTTCCGCCACTTTCGCGCGAGACCAGCAAACATTTTAGCCTATCACGGGGCAGCTCTCAGCTTTCAGCTGTTAGCTGTCAGCTGAGAGCTGTCAGCTATTCACGCGGGGACAGGTCCACGCTGTAGAGCGTCTTGCCGGCCAGATCGCGCAGCTGCACGGTCATCACGCGCGTGCGGGCGTCAACCCGCATGGTGCCGAAGAACTGGAGGCCATCGCTCGGCGGCCGGTTGCCTTTCGTGCCTGGCGGCACGCCCGAGAAGCGGACCTCCGGGCCGAAGGTCCCGTCCAGCGCATTCGGACCAAAGGTCCCGGCGTGCAGCGGGCCGGCGACGAACTCCCAGAACGGATCGAACTCGGTGAAGCGGGCGCGCGAGGGATCGTAGTGGTGTGCCGAGCAATAGTGGACGTCCGCGGTGATCCACACGGTGTTGCGGACCCGCTGGTCTCGGATGTAGCGCAGCAGATCCGCGATCTCCAGCTCCCGCCCGAGCGGCGCCCCGTTGTCACGGTTCGCCACCGCCTCGAACGCCTCGGCGCCGTCGGCCACGACAAGACCGAGCGGGAGATCGGCCGCGATGATCTTCCACGTCGCCCGGCTCTCCGCGAGCGCCGCTTTCAACCAGCGCAGCTGCGCGCTCCCGAGGATCGCCGAGCGCTCGTCCATCGTCGCCTGGCGATTCGGGCCGTTCGCTCCCTTGTAGGTGCGCATGTCCAGCGCGAAGACGTCGACCAGCGGTCCGAGCGGAATCGAACGGTAGATGCGCTCGGGGTCATCACCGACGAGTGCAATCGGGTTGTATTCGAAGAACGCCTGCCGTCCCCGCGCCGCGAGCAGGGCGACGGACTTGATCTGATAGCGCGTGTCGGCGTCCTGCCGCCGCTCCCAGTACCAGTTGTCGCGGACCTCGTGATCGTCCCACATGACGATCTGCGGAACCTCCGCGATGAACCGTCGCATGTGCTCGTCGCCGAGGTTGTACTGATAGCACCCGCGATAGTCGTCGATCGATTCCGCCACCTTCGACTTGGCCGGTGTGACCAGGTTCTTCCACGTGGACCCATCGTCCAGCTTCACCTCCGGGAGGACGGGCTGATCGGCATAGATCGTATCGCCGACGTTGATGAAGACGTCGGGCTGCGCCCTTCGCATCGTGTCGTACATGCGGAGGCCGCCCCACTCCGGGTTGATGCCCCAGCCCTGCCCCACGGTGTCGGCCGACCATGCCACGGTCACGTCGCGTGGCGCCGACGCCGGCGTGTTGAAGCTGCCCGTGACCGGTTCGCTCCACGCGCGCAGGTCCGACAGGTCCTGGAAGAGGACGCGGTAGAAGATACGCTGTCCAGCCGGCAGCTCCGACAGGACGACGCGTGAGGTGAAGTCCGAGGGCTCGAGCGCCGCCGGACCGCGGACGCGCCGCACGTCCGCGAAGCGCTCCGTCGTGGCGTACTCGACGAACATGCGGGCGGGTCGATCCGCGCGGCTCCAGATGATCGCCTGTCCTCCAGACACGTCTCCGGCTGCGACACCAAAGGGAGCGGACGGCCGTGACCCCGGCGCTGCGATGATGGCTGGCGCGCCGGACGGCTGCGCCTGAACGGAGGATCCGGGCGGCGGGGCGCCCAGGAGCAGCCGCGACACGCCAAGCGCGCCGGTGGCGCGCAGGAACGCACGGCGATCGACGTCCTTCGTGCTCACTTCTTCAGGCGCGCCGGCACGGTTCCCAGATCGCGCGCGGCCGGCAGCCCGTTCGATGCGGTGGCCTCGGTCGCGGCTCGAACGATCGCGTCGGCCATGACTTCGGCCGCCAGCGCCCCGACGGTGCCGTAGCTCACCTGACCGTCCCACGTCCCTGTCGCGAGTGAAAAGATCGAGTCGCCATCTCCGGGCGTGTGCACGGGAGAGATCGCCCGCGCATAGCCGTCGTGCGCCATCTGCGCCATCTTCTGCGCCTGCACCTTTGTCAGCTTTGCGTTCGTCGCGACGACGCCGATCGTCGTGTTCTCGCCGGCCCTCGTGTCGCGGCCGCCGATCTGCCGGAGGAGCCGGCGCGCATCGGACAGCTTGCCGTCCTCGCCGCGTACCCCGGCAATGACGCTGCCGGTCGAGGGATCGATGATGTCGCCGCCGGCATTCACCGCGACAATCGCGGCGACGACGAGCCCGCTCGGGAGCCGGATCGCCGCGGAGCCGATGCCGGCTTTCATCGGGCCGCCATTGCCTCCGCGTGCGCCGGACTTTCCGACCGTCGCACCCGCGCCTGCGCCGACGTTACCTTCCTCGACCGGCGCTTCGGTCGCGGCCGCCGCCGCGCGGTATCCGCAATCCGCCGACGGCCGGATCTTCGGCTTTCCGCCGAATGGGAGATCGAACAGGATCGCGGCCGGCACAATCGGCACCACGCCGGAGGCGCCGACCGGATAGCCGATGTTGTGCTCGTCGAGCCACCGCATGACACCGCTCGCGGCATCGAGGCCGAAGGCGCTGCCGCCGGCGAGCGAAATCGCGTTGACGACCTGGACGTTGTTGACGGGGTTCAGCAGGTCGGTCTCCCGCGTCCCCGGTGCGCCTCCGCGCACGTCGACACTTCCCGTCGTCCCAGCCTTGACCAGCACCACCGTGCAGCCGGTCGGACGCTCGGAGAGCGTGAAGTGCCCGACCTTGATGCCCTCCACGGCGGTCAGGGTCATGTTGTCGGCCGCTGGTTTCGCAAAGGCTGCCGCCTTCGCGTCAGGCTGTGCCGGCTGCGCCAGGCCGCCCTGCGCAGGTGGCGAACCCGTCTGCGCGAATGGCCCCGATGCCATCACGGCGGCAATCGCGGCGGCGAGAAGCGGCGTTCTCATGTTGTGTCAGAAAAGATACTTCATTCCCAGCTGCACCACGCGGCCATCCGCCGCCGTCGTGATCCGGCCGAAGTTCGCGGTGCCGATCGCACCGCTCGGATTGTTGAACCGCGTCTGGTTGAAGACGTTGAACGCCTCGAGCCGGAGCTGAATGCTGCGGCTCCCGCCCGCGCGCACGTTCTTGAACAGTGACAGATCGGACGAAGTGAATCCCGGTCCCCGAATCGTGTTGCGGCCGGCGTTGCCCGGACGCTCGCCGGTCTGGGCCAGCGGCCGCGCGACGAGGCACGACGTCTTGAACCACTCGGTCGTGGTGTGCGGCGCTCCCTCGTTGGGATCGCAGGTGGCATCGGGCCGATTGGTCAGGAAGCGGATGTCGAGCTGAGAGTTGGACAGGATGACAGGGAAGCCTGTCTGCGTCTGGACGATGCCGTTCAACTGCCACCCGCCGAGCACGTGCCGCACCACGGCGCCCAGGTTCCGCGGCGTCGGCAGCTCGGCGCCGAAGCTGACGACGAATCGGTGACGCACGTCGAAGAGGGCATCTCCCCATTCGAGATCGAGCGCGCGATCGAACGACGCCTCGTCGCCGATCGCCACGGGGAGGACCGGCCGGGGTTCGCCGCCGATGTTCAGCCCCGACGAGTGATCCTTCGCGTGGCCGTATGTATACGACGCGAGGAAGTTGACGCCGTGCGTCGGCCGCATGCGCACGCTGGCCTGCAGGGAATCGGTACCTCGACTGTGCGACCGAGAAGGTCGGCCTCACGAGCGCGAATGCGGGGAAGAGGCGCGGCCCGACGGTCGTCTGTCCCGTCGAGTACAGTCCGGGATTCACCTCGATGAAAATCGGGAGGTGCTCGCCGCGTGAGCCCACATAGCCCGCCTCGGCCGCGATGCTGGCGCCGAACTGGTGCTGGAGCGTCGCGTTGAAGTGGTGGGCATAGGGCGTCTGGAACTCCTGCCCCCAGCCGATGATCGTCAGGTTTGGCGGGAAGGCGGTGGCGCCGCCGGTCACGGAGGCAAGGGGATCGCTCAGCGAGATGGACGCGGGCGGCGAGTTGATCTCGACGAGCGGCGTGAACGGCGGTGCAAGGACGCCGTTCTGGAAGAAGTCTCCCTGGCCGACGAGCGCGTCGTAGAAAATCCCCCACGCGGCCCGGACGGTCGTCGTCGCGCGCCCGCTCACGTCCCATACGGCGCCGAGCCTCGGTGCGACGTTGTTCCTGTCGGTGGCGTACGTGCCTCGCGGAACTCCGGGGTCGCCCGGATAGACGAGCCCGACGGGCGCATTCGGAAACCTGACGGACTGCACGCCCGGGTGAAACGCGTTGAGGGCGTCGTTCTTGTCCACGAAGGGCTGCGCGAGCTCGTACCTCACACCCGCGCTCACCGTCAAGCGCGATCCGGCGCGCCACTCGTCCTGCGCATACCCGGAGTAGAGCCACCCGACACCATCCTGCGCCTGGTTCGTCGTCGTCCGCCGGAACTGCGAGGGAAGTCCGAGCAGGAAATCGGCGGCAGCATTCCCGGTCTGAACCGCGTTGAACGTCAGGTCGCCGTTGGGGCGGTTGATGAACGCGATGACCATGTGTTCCCTGCGGACGTCGAGCCCGAACTTCAGCGCATGCGTGTCCCGCGTCCACGTGAAGTCGTCGGTGAACTGGACGACCTCGTTCACGCGCTTCACGAACGGCTGCTGCGCGTCGCCCAGCGTGAAGAAGCCGTTGACGGTGATGGCCGCGAGCCCCTGCGCCAGCGGATTGGTACTCGGCACGTTGATGCCGAAGTCTTCGTTCCTGAGGCCGCTCGTGACGGCCGGGTGCGCATCGATGCGGTTGTACGAGAAGCGCGCGACGTTGATCGCGCTCGGCGACAGGATGTACGTGCTGGACCCCATGTAGTCGCTGAGCGTGGCCTTTGCCGTATTCCCGATCGCGGCGGTGATCGCCGGCGTTGCGGCGTCCGTCATGGTCAGCAGATACCGCCCGAGCAGCGACTGCTTCCGCGAGAGCTGCACATCCATCCGGGCGCCCACGGAATCGCGGTTGTCTTTCGTTTCCGGCGACACGATGTAGCGATTGGTGCCGGAGTTCGCGCGTGGGACGAACTGATCGATCAGCTCGAGTGCCGCCGGATTCAACCGCGACGCGGGAATCTGGTTGCCCGGGAACGGCAGGCCCGTGAGTGGATCGCGGATGACGGTGCTGCCGAAGTTGCCGGAACGTTGAGCGTCCGAGAGGACGACCACGTCCGACGTGGTGCCGCGCGTGTTGCGGTAGCCCTCGTAGTAACCGAACCCGAAGATCCTGTTCTTCAGGATCGGTCCGCCGAGACTGCCGCCGTACTGGTTCTGTTTCGAGTGTGGGCTTCGCCTGGGTGGCCGGTGCGAAGACGTTGCGCGCCTGGAGCGCGTCGTCGCGGTTGAACTCCCACGCCGCGCCATGGAACGCATTCGTGCCGGCCTTCGTGACCACATTGACGACCGAGCCGGAGTTGCGTCCGAACTCGGCGCTGTACGAATGCGTCTGGATCTTGAACTCCTCGATGGCGTCGGGCGGCGGACGCATGACGAAGCCGGTATTGAAGGTGTCGTTGTTGCTGGCGCCGTCGAGCAGGAAGTTGTTCGACTGGTTGCGCATGCCGTTGACGCTGAATCCGGAGGTTGCGGCGCCGAATCCACCGGGCGTCGCATCGCCGGCGGCGCCGCCGAGACCGGGAGGGGGAGCCACGACGCCGGGGATGAGCGTGCCGAGCTGCGTGAAGTTGCGGCCGTTCAGCGGGAGCTCCACGACCTTCTGCCGATCGATCGTGATGCCGAGCGTCGCGTGCGCCGTTTCGATGAGCGGCGGCTCGCCGGAGACCGTCACGCTCTCGGTAACGCCCCCGACCGACAGCTTCATGTCCACCCGCGTCGTGTCGCCGACGGACACCGTCGCGCCTTCGGTGACCGTCGGTTTGAAGCCCGCGATCGTCGCTTTGACCTCGTACCGGCCGGGCTGCAGCAGCGGAATGCTGAAGTAGCCGTCGGGGCCGGTGACTGCGCTCCTGACCTGCGTCGTCGCGGCGCTGGTGGCCTCCATCGTCACGCCCGGCAATACTGCGCCTGACTGGTCGGTGATGATGCCCGCGATGCTCCCTGTGGCCTGCGCGAGCGCAGGTCCAGGCAGCGCTGCAACCGCCATCGCGACCGCCAACCCGATGCGCCATGCCTGTCGTGTGTTCACCATCACGGTCTCTCACCAGAAGCTATCAGCTCTCAGCTGTCAACTGTCAGCTACGCGTCAATGACAGAATCGAGAGCGCCAGTACCTTCGTGGCGCTGACGAGATCGTCGATGCCGCACCATTCGTCCGGCTGATGCGCGAGATCGAGAATGCCCGGACCATAGGCGACGCATTCCCGGATGCCGCCAATCCGGTCCACATGTTTGTGGTCATATGTTCCCGGGCTCGCCACGTGCGTGGCCGGCCGTCCGAGTACCCGGGCGATCGAACGCTCGAGCGACGCCACCACGGCCGATCCATCCGGCGTACGAACGGGATGGACCACCATCAGATCTCTGAGCTCGTACCGGAGCGCCGGGTTGTCGGCCGCCGCCGCGGCGAGGAGCGCCTCGATCTCGGCCTTCGTGGCGTCGAATCCTTCCTCCGGCAGAAAGCGGCGGTCGAAGACGGCGCGACACTCGTCAGCGATGCACGGCGTCTGAATGCCGTCGACGGGCTGTCCGCCCATGATGCCATTCACGTTCAGCGTCGCATGCCGCGCGGCGGCCGGCACGACCGGCATCGTCGTCGCGCGCCCGTGCAGCGCCGGCAGCAGTTCACGGCGCATGCGCTCCAGGATCCGTCCCATGTGCTCGATGGCGTTGACGCCGAGGAACGGCATGCTTCCGTGGCCGACACGTCCACGTGTCGTGACCTCGAACCAGTAGACGCCGCGATGACCGACGCAGATCCGGTCCACGTTCAGAGGCTCGGGAATGATCACGTAGTCGGTGCGCTCCGACGTGAGCCGGCCGTGGCGCGCGAGCCAGGCGGCCCCGGCAAATCCACCGCTCTCTTCGTCCACCGTCCCGCTGATCTCGATCGATCCCATCAGGTCGATGCCGGCGCGCCGAATGGCTTCGGCGGCAAACACCGCCGCCGCGATGCCGGCCTTCATGTCGCAGGCGCCGCGTCCATAGACCCGGCCGTCGCGCACGGTTCCCGCGAACGGATCGACGCGCCATCCGTCTCCAGGCGGGACCACGTCGAAATGTCCGTTGAGGTGGACGGCCGGCCGGAGCGCGCGGCCGCGCCGCAGGCCCACCACGTTCAGGCGAGGATGCGTGCGCGTGTGCTCGGGGCGACCTTCCGCGGCGAAGTACTCGACCTCGAAATCGCAGGAGGCGAGCCGGTCACCGATGACGCGCGCGCAGTCCTCATATGCGTCGCCGGGTGGATTGACGGTGGGAATGCGAATCAGCTCGGACGTGAACGCGACGATCTCGTCCACGCAGTCGTCCACGGCGCGGAGCACGCGATCGACGGGAGCGCCCGTGGTGATCATGAAGCGCGTTAACAGCCCATGGGGAAAGTCTGGTGTCGCACCGAGACGAGCGAGGCGCCCCTCCACCCCACTGCGCAAAGCACGCGCAGCGGGGACCCCGGCCGCGGGCCAGGCGCGACGACTGAGAATACCGGCTGTATTTGAGAGAGGAGCAACGCCGCCCCCGGGGATGCATCGCTCGTCGAATGCAACCAGAGTTTCACCACGAGCTGTTAACTATCGCAAGCGCCTGGCGTTGTCAAACATCTGACGTTTCTGTACAGTCGGCTGCTGCTCCTGGCAAAAAGTGAGACATGGGTTACCTGATCCTCCTGATCGTGTATTCGCTCGCGCAGATTGCGCTCGGGATCTGGATCGGCCGGCGCGTCCGGAATGCCAGCGACTTCTTCGTGGCCGGACGATCGCTCGGGCCGGGGCTCCTGTTCGGCACGATGCTCGCGGCGAACATCGGCGCCGGCTCCACGGTCGGCGCGACTGGTCTCGGATATACCAACGGCCTGGCCGCGGTCTGGTGGGTCGGTTCGGCGGCTCTCGGCAACTTCGTTCTTGCGTTCTGGGTCGGACCCGCGATGCGACGCGTCGCCGCGGAGCATGACTTCCGCACGGTCGGTGACTTTCTCGAGTTCCGGTTCGGCGTGGAGGTCCGCACCACCATTGCGGCGCTCCTCTGGGTCGGTTCCATCTTCATTCTTGCGGGACAGCTGATTGCGATCGCGAGCATCCTGAATGCCGCCGTCGGCCTTCCCGGCGCCGCCGGCTGCATCGTGGGGGGCGTACTCATCACGATCTACTTCACGGCGGGGGGCCTGCTCACGTCGGCCTGGGTGAACGTCGTGCAGCTCACGGTCAAGTTCCTCGGCTTCGCGATCGCGCTCCCGCTGGCGCTCAGTGGTGTGGGAGGCTGGGGCGTCCTCAGAGACTTCCATCCGACGCCGGATTACTGGAACCTCTGGAGCAGTGGACAGACGGGTCTCGTCCTCCTGGCAGTGCTCGGACCCGCGTTCATCGTCTCTCCGGGGCTGCTGCAGAAAATCTACGGCGCGCGCGACGATCGGGCCGTACGGATTGGGGTCGGATTGAACGCGCTGGGGCTTGCGATCTATGCGATGGTGCCGGTCGTCCTCGGCATGGTCGCGCGGATGCGGTTTCCTGAGCTCGCTTCGGAGCAACTCGCCCTTCCGTCGGTCCTGCTGCACGCCGTGCCGCCGGCCGTGGGCGGCATCGGTCTCGCAGCAGTGTTCTCCGCGGAACTGAGCTCCGCAGACGCCGTGCTGTTCATGCTGACGACGTCGCTGTCGCAGGATTTCTATCGCCGCTTCATCGATCCGAACGCGAGCGAGCAGCGGATGCTGCGAGTCACGAGGCTGACGGCGATCGTCGCCGGTGTGCTCGGTGTCGGTGTCGCGCTTGCGGCGGCGAGCATCGTGACGGTGCTCAGCATTTTTTATGTGCTGATGGGAGTGGGACTGTTCGTGCCAATCCTCAGCGGTCTGTACATCCGGCGGGCGGCCTCCGCTGAAGTGATGGGCGCGATCGTCGCCGGCGTCAGCGCTGCTGCAATCCAGCAGTTCGTGTTCGGCGGCATGCGGCTCTTTGGATTGACGCCGCCCATGGCGGGCATTGCGGCCGCGAGCGCGACGTTCGCGATGCTTTTTCTCTTTCGCGGCGGCCCGAGCCGCGGATCCGCTTCACCCTCACGTTCGTAAAGGGGACCAGCCACATGTCCAAAGGGATTTTCGATCTGACCGGGAAGACTGCGATTGTGATCGGCGGCGGGTCCGGTATCGGGGAAGCGGTCACGATAGGCGCAGCGCGGCAGGGGGCGCACGTCGTCTGCCTCGACATCAAGCCTGACGAAGCCAGGAGGGTCGCGGACCTGGCGGGGGCGGACGGCGGCTCAGCCGAGTCGGCCGTGCTCGACATCCGCGATCCGGCGGCGGTTGCAGACGCGTTCGAAGCCGTCAAGAAGGCCCACGGCGGCCTCGACATCGTCATCTGCACGCCAAGCATCAACGTCCGGAAAAAGATTGTCGACTATCAGGACCATGAGCTGCAGCGGGTCATCGACCTGAACATCACGGGGAATTTCAACGTGCTGCGCGCGGCCGGGAAGATCATGATCGCGCAGCGCCGCGGCAGCATCGTGCTCTTCTCGTCCATTCGTTCACTCGTGGTCGAGCCCGGGCAGTCGGTCTATTCGGCGACGAAAGCCGGGATCCTGCAGCTCGCGCGCGGCGCCGCGTCGGAATTCGGTCCGTACGGCGTCCGCGTCAATGCCGTGGGCCCTGGAGTGATCGAAACGCCGCTCACCGCTCCTATCAAGGCGAACGCCGGATGGTTCGAGGCGTACGCGGCCAAGAGCGTCTTCAATCGGTGGGGCAGACCGGAGGAGATGGTCGGCCCGACGCTTTTCCTCGCGTCAGACGCCGCCAGTTTCGTCACCGGCACGATCCTGTACGCTGACGGCGGCTGGCTCGCCCAGGACGGACGATTCACACCGCCGGGTATGTAAAGTGCCAGGGTGCCAGGGTGCCAAAGTGCGGTCAGCTGATTTCGTGCAAGCCGTCGTCGGACGGTTTACGCCTCCAGGGATGTAGCACGTCGCACTCCGCACGTCGCACTCCGCACGTCACCGCACGTAGCACGTAGCACACGTAGCCCGTAGCTATCCGATCTCCGTGAGCCCGCGATCAATGATGCCGAAGCCGTGGCGGAGCTCCTCCTCGGTAATCGTCAGTGGCGGGTTGGTGAAGAACGTGTTCCACCGGACGAAGGTGTAAAGCCCCTGCTCGCGGAAGAACTTTCCGAGCTTCACCATCTCCGGTGACGTGCCATTGTACGGCGCCATCGGCTCCATGCTCTGGCGATCCTTCACGAGCTCGACGATCCCGAAGAGGCCGATGGATCGTGTGGCGCCGACGATCGGGTGGTGTGCTGTGAGGTCAGCGAGCAGCGAGGCCATCAGGCGTCCCATCTGCTTCGCCCTCTCGATCAGTCCGTCCTCTTCGTAGACCGCCAGCGTGGCCAGCGCGGCGGCGCACGCGAGGGGATGGCTGTTGTAGGTGAGCCCTCCGTAGAAGACGCGAGCCTGGAAGTGATCGGCAATCGCACGGCGCATGCCGACGGCGCCCAGGGGCACGTATGCGCTCGTCAGGCCCTTGGCCATTGTCAGGAGATCGGGGACCACCTTCCAGTGATCCACCGCGAACCACTCGCCCGTGCGGCCGAAGCCGGACATCACTTCGTCCGCGACGAGCAGGATTCCGTACTTCGTGCACAGATCGCGGATGCCCTGAATGTATCCGTCGGGAGGGACGAGGATGCCGTTCGTGCCGGTGACCGGCTCGATGAAGAACGCGGCAATCGTCTGCGGCCCTTCGAACTGGATGACCTCCTCGAGATTCGCCAGCGCGAGTCCGACATCGTCCCAGCCCCGCTGCACCCCGTGATAGGGATCGGCAACGTGCACCACTCCGGGGATGCCGGGCTCGGCGGCCCATCGGCGGGGATCGCCGGTCAGCGCCATCGCGCCCGCCGTTGCGCCGTGATACGAGCGGTAGCGTGCGAGGACCTTGTGGCGGCCCGTGTACATCCGGGCGATCTTCAGGGCATTCTCATTCGCGTCGGCGCCGCCGTTGGTGAAGAAGAACGTGTCGATGTCGCCGGGCGTGATGGTCGCGAGCTTCTGCCCCAGGCGCGCGCGCGGTCCCGTCGCCATGAACGGATTCGCATAGGCCAGCGCTGCGGCCTGATCCTGGATGGCCTTGATGACGCGCCGGTCGCCATGCCCGATGTTCACGCACATGAGCTGGCTGTTGAAGTCCAGGTACCTTTTGCCCTCCGGTGTCCAGAACCAGCAGCCTTCCGCACCCGCGACCGCAATCGGATTGGCGGCACCCTGGGCCGACCATTCAAAAAGGGTATGCGCCTTCGTCAACGCGATCATTTCGTCGCCGCTCATTGTCGCCGGCGTCTCGGCCGCTAGGTGGTCCATGGTCTGTCCTTCGAGCTTGAATAGGGTGCCGAATTCTACCAGCACCAGATGCAGCGGACTCGGTGGACGGTCCACGCGACAGCAAAATGGCCCGCTTCCTGCAACTGATCCCGAGAGGAGTGTGCAATGCCGCGATCGATCTGGAAGGGCGCGATCGCCTTCGGACTCGTCAATATTCCGATTGAGCTGTACAGCGCGGTGCGGGATCATCGCCCGAAGTTCCGGCTCCTGCACGCCAAGGACGAGGCCCCCGTGCGGTATGAGCGTGTGTGCCAGACGGAGGGGAAGCCCGTCAAGTGGGACGATCTCGTCAAAGGCTACGAGTACGAAAAGGGTCAGTTCGTGGTGATCACGAAGGACGACTTCAAGACGGCGGCGATCGAAAAGACGAAGACGATCGACATCCTCGACTTTGTCGATCCCGACGACGTGGACGAACGGTATTTCGAGACGCCGTACTACCTGCAGGCCGGTAAGGGAGCCGATCGCGCGTATGCACTCCTGCGCGAGGCCATCCGCGACTCCGGAAAAATCGGCATTGCCAAGATCATTCTGCGTGACGCGCAGCACCTGGCCGCTGTCGAAGTCATCGATCAGGCCATCGTGCTGACGATGATGCGCTTCGCCGACGAGCTTGCGGATCTGGACGACTTCAAGTTCCCGGTCGCGAAAGACATCCGGCCCCCCGAGCTGAAGATGGCCCGGCAGCTGATCGACAATCTGAGCGCGACCTGGAAGCCCGAAAAGTACACCGACGAGTACCGCGACAACCTCATGAAGGTGATCCAGGGGAAGGTCAAAGGACGACAGCCAAAATTGCAGGGGCGGGAAATCAAGCAGTCGGCAGACGTCATCGATTTGATGACCCGGCTGCGCGCGAGCCTGGAAGGCAAGGGGACCGGCGCGCGAAAGGGATCCAGGAAGGCGCCGGCGGCGTCACAGGGCAGGAAGAAGGCGGCGCCGAAGAAGCGGAGCGGTCGTGCGGCGTAGAGGTCGGCCGGAGTTTGATGGAAACCGCAGCCCGGAGGATACTGATTTCGTGGTGACGGCATGTTGACCGTCGATCGGTCGTCGGTGGTGGAGTGGTATCAGCGCAATCGGGCGCGCTCGCGTGCGATCTTCGACATCATCGATCCGTCCGCGTATTATTCCCGTCCCATCGCGCTTCGCAATCCCATCGTGTTCTACGAGGGGCACCTCCCGGCGTTCAGCGTGATCGCGCTCATCGAGCGCGGGCTCGGCGGACCGAAGGTGGATGAGCGGCTCGAGAAGATTTTCGAGCGGGGCATCGATCCGGACAGCGAAGAAGCGGCCGTCCCGCGCAGTGGTGCCTCGACGGCATGGCCGTCACGCGGCGAGGTGCTCGAGTTCGCCGATCGCGCCGACGCCGCCATGCTCGAGGCTCTCGCCCGCGCGGAGTTCCGGGAGACGCGCCCTGCGATGGAGCACGGGCAGGCGCTCTACACGGCCCTCGAGCACGAGGCCATGCACCAGGAGACGCTGCTCTACATGTGGCATCGCCTCCCGTACGATCAGAAGCGCAAGCACGCAGGAATCCAGTACGAGCTGGACGCCGCGCCCCCGTCCTCGGAGCACCGGATCCGGATCCCCTCAGGCATCGCCACGCTGGGCGCTAAACGGGAGACCGCCACGTTCGGCTGGGACAACGAGTTCGAGGAGCACCAGGTGGACGTGCCTGAGTTCGGCATCGACCAGCACAACGTCACGAACGCCGACTATCTTGCGTTCGTCGAGGCCGGTGGGTACAGGAATCCCGCACTGTGGTCGCCTGAGAATTTCGCATGGGTGCAGGCCGAGAAGGTGTGGCACCCCGCGTTTTGGATCCGGCAAGAGGGCCAGTGGTTCTGGCGTGGAATGTTCGAAGCGATTCCGTTGCCGGGTGCATGGCCTGTCTATGTCAGCCAGGCCGAAGCGACCGCGTACGCCCGGTGGAAGGGGGCTCGCCTCCCGACCGAAGCGGAATTTCACCGCGCCGCCTTCGGAACCCCGTCCGGTCCGGAGCGCGTCTATCCCTGGGGAGATGCGCCGCCGGATCCCGCACGCGGCAATTTCGACTTCAAGTCCTGGGAGCCCGTGCCGGCCGGCTCGCGTCCTGCAGGCGCCAGCGCATGGGGCGTCCACGATCTCGTCGGCAACGGCTGGGAGTGGACCTCGACGATCTTCGGCCCGTTCGACGGGTTCGCCCCGATGGCGTCGTATCCGGAGTACTCGGCGGATTTCTTCGACGGTCAGCACTACGTGATGAAGGGTGGGTCGGCCGCGACCGCGAACGAGTTGCTGCGCCGCAGTTTCCGCAACTGGTTCCGCCCGAACTATCCATACGTCTACGCGACGTTCAGAACGGTCGAAAACGAATAGGGATCGGGGATTTGGGATCAGGGATCAGTCGAACCCCAATATCTGGTCCCCAATCCCTGATCCCCAATCCCTGATCCCTGATTCCGAATCCCGAACCATGATTATCCCAGCCCCCACGACGAGTCTTCTCGCTGAGTTCGCCGCTGAAGTCAGGCGCGATCTGGCCCTCGAGCCTAAGCAGCTGCAGTCGAAATACCTGTATGACGCGCTGGGGTCGAGCCTGTTCGAAGCGATCTGCCGGTTACCTTGGTACCGCATCACGCGTGCGGAGAGCGCGCTCCTGACCCGGCACGCAGCGGAAGTCGTGAGCGCCCTCGGCGGCGAGGACGCCGCGACGGTCGTCGAGCTCGGGTGCGGCAGCGGCGAGAAGCTCGTCGTCCTGGCGGAAGCGCTCCAGGCGGCCGGCGGCTCAGCACGCGTCCACCTGATTGACATTTCGTCGCAGGCGCTCGAACAGACCGAACAGCGGCTCACCGGGCTCCGGCACGTGTCCGTGATGGGGCACCAGTCAACCTATGAGGTCGGTCTCCGGCGCGCCGCGGCCGCGCGCACGGGCGACGGGCTGATGCTCGTGCTGCTGCTCGGATCGAACATCGGCAACTTCGATGCGCCGGCGGCGCTCGACTTCCTGCGCCGCATTCGGGCGGCCCTGCGGCCCGGCGACCTGCTGCTGCTCGGGGCCGACCTCGTCAAGCCCGAGCGCGACCTGCAGCTCGCGTACGCGGACCCGCTGGGGGTGACGGCTGCATTCAACAAGAACCTGCTGGTACGAATCAACCACGAGCTCGGAGGGGACTTCGACCTGGCCGCGTTCGATCACCTGGCCGCATGGAATCCCACCGAGCAGCGCATTGAAATGCACCTCGTGAGCCGGAAGGCCCAGACCGTCACCATCAAGGCTGCCCAGGTGAGCGTCGCATTCGAACCCGGCGAGCGAATCTGGACCGAGAGCTCATACAAGTACGAGCCGGAGCAGATCGAAGGCATGGCCGTCGATACGGGTTTTGGCATGCGCGACCAGTGGATCGACAGGGACGCCCGGTTCGCGCTGTCGCTCTTGACGACGATATAGCTAATCCTCCTTCGCCTTTGCGCCGATATGCGCTTCGTGAGCACCCGTCGCGCGCGTGTCGTCACTGCGGATCAATGGGGCAAGCCCGAGCGGAACGAGGCAGGGAATCCTGTCTGCCGATGGTGCCGCGAGCCGGTGACACCCCCGAGACGCACGTTCTGTGGCGATCCCTGCGTACACGAGTGGAAGGTCCGCAGCAGCCCGTGGTACGTGCGCCGGCAGGTGAAGAAACGCGACAAGGGCACGTGCCGGTTGTGCGGCTTCAACGTCGTCAAGGCGCATCGCGAATGGACCCGCGCCAAACCGCCGGCAGGGGATCGGTCCGCTCGGAAGCTCTGGCGGGCTTCCCGCCCTCGGTGGGAGGCGGACCACATCGTTCCGGTCGCGGACGGCGGCGGCGAGTGCGGCCTCGAGAACTATCGCCTGCTCTGCCGGCCCTGCCACGTGTCGGTCACGCTCGCGTGGCGCGCACGGCGGAGCGCCCGGTCGCGGGCCCGAACTGCCGATCCACTCCTTCAACCATCCTGCTGAGTCTTCCAGCCCCGCGATAGGGCGTTTGTCCCACGCCGGGACAACACCATCTCCAAGTCTGACCAACCTTTAGCGTGCGTGGATCGTCTAAGCCAGCGTTCAAATGGAAGGGCTCGCTTTACGCACCGTCGGCTCCATCCTCCTCGTGCTCTGTGGGGTGGCAGGGAATGCCGTTGCCGGGCCCGAAATGCCGGTACGAGTCGCCGCGACGCCGCTCGCGTCCGCGACCGCCGTCCGCGTCGATGGAAACCTCGATGATGCTGCCTGGCAGGCCGCCCCTGTTATCACCGGGTTCCTGCAGCGGGACCCGCGAGAGGGAGCCGAGGCGACATTCCCGACCGAGGCGCGCGTCGCGTACGACACGACGGCGCTGTTCATCGCCGTCCAGGCCGTCGACCCCGAGCCGAAGCGCATCGTAGGTATCCGCACGCGGCGCGACGAAGACTCTCCGTCGGACTGGATCCGCGTCATCATCGACTCGTTCCACGATCGCCGTTCCGGATACGAGTTCGCCGTGAACCCGGCAGGCGTGAAGCAGGATGCCTACTGGTACAACGACTCAAGTAATGACGAGGGCTGGGACGCGGTGTGGGACGTCGCGGTCACGCGAAACGAGCGCGGCTGGCGCGCGGAGTTCCGGATTCCCTTCTCGCAGCTGCGCTACCAGCGCGCTGAGGCGGCGACGTTCGGGTTCGCGATCATCCGTAAGGTCGGCCGGCTGAATGAGACGTCCACGTGGCCACTGCTCGCGAAAAGCGCGAATGGCTATGTGTCGTCGTTCGGCGAACTGACCGGGTTGCGGCTCAACCAGTCCCCGAAACGCCTCGAGATCGTGCCGTATGTTGTCGGCGACGTGAAGACGCAGCCGACCGAAGCGGGCAACGCGCTCTCGAAAGCCACGGACACGACAGGCTCCGGAGGCGTGGACCTGAAATACGCGCTCACGCCCGGGCTGACGCTGACCGGAACGATCAACCCGGACTTCGGCCAGGTGGAGGCCGACCCCGCCGTCGTCAATCTCTCCGCATTCGAGACGTTCTTTTCCGAACGGCGTCCGTTCTTCGTCGAAGGATCCGGGATTTTCGCGATGGGCGGAGAGTGCGACAGCGGCTGCGGCGGCCTGTTCTATTCTCGCCGCATCGGCCGCTCGCCGCGCGGCAGCGCCACGGTGCCCGACGGCGGGTACTCCAGCGCGCCGGTGCAGACGACGATTCTCGGAGCTGGGAAACTGACGGGACGTATCGGGGCGTTTTCGGTCGGCGCTCTGAGCGCGGTCACCTCCGATGAAAGCGCCGTCATCATGGACGGTACGATCAGGTCGAAACAGACCGTCGAGCCGCTGACAGGCTACAACCTCCTCCGCGCGAGGCGCGAGTTCAAGAACCAGTCGGCAATCGGGTTCATGGTCACCTCCACGAACAGGAACCTGAATGCGGCGACGCGGTTCCTGCCGGGCCAGGCGTATACGGGCGGCGTGGACTGGGACTGGCGGCTCAGTCCCAAGTACGCGGTTCAGGGATACTGGGCGGGAAGCAGCGTGCGCGGGGAAGCGGCGGCGATCGACGAGCTGCAGCGCAGCAACGTGCACAGCTTTCAGCGCCCGGACTCGACCTCTCTTCACTACGATCCGACGCGGACCGCCTTGAACGGATACGGCGGTTCGATGAGGGTCAGCAAGATCGGGGGAGAGCGCGTCAGATTTACGAGCGGGGTCGGGATCACGAGCCCCGGATTCGAGATCAACGACCTCGGATTCATGCAACGCGCGGATGAGCGCACCATGAGCAACTGGTTGCAGGTGCGATACGAGAAGCCCTCGAAGTACCTGCGCAGCTTCCGCTACAACCTCAATCAGTGGGCGGGGTGGAACAGGGACGGCGACCTCCTCCAGTCCGGTGTGAACGTCAACGCGCATGCGATGTTCCTCAACAACTGGGGCACCGGGATGGGGGGGACACTGAATTTCAGGAGCTTCGACGATCGCGCGACGCGCGGCGGCCCCGGGATGTACCGCAATCGCCGGCGTTCGATCTGGGCGTACGTGGACAGCGACCAGCGGCCCGCGGTGTCTGCGAATATTTTTGCCTCAGCGGGGGCCGATGGCCTCGGGTCAGCCTATGTCGAGCTGAGTCCGTCGTTGTCGTATCGGCCGTCGTCGTTCCTGAGAATCAGCGCCGGGTTGAATTTCAACCGCAACGACGATGACGCGCAGTGGATTGAGCAGTTGGACGGCCGCTACATCTTCGGCCGCATTCAGCAGAAGACCGTAGGTGTCCAGACACGGGTGAACTACACCGTCACGCCGACGCTCTCGATTCAGATATACGCGGAGCCCTTCGTCTCGGCGGGGCAGTACTCCAGCTTCAGGGCGCTGACCAACGGACGTGCCGCGGAGTACGACCAGCGCTTCAGATCCGTGGCGTACGCCGGCAACCCGGACTTCAACTATCGTTCCTTCCGGACGACCAACGTGCTCCGATGGGAGTACAAGCCGGGCTCGACCCTCTTCGCCGTCTGGCAGCAGGGTCGCGAACGTCACCATCGACCGCGGCACGTTCGACTTCTCGCGGGACTTCGGCGGCGTGTTCTCATCACCCGCCAGGAACGTCTTCCTGATCAAGTGGGCCTACTGGCTCAACTACTAGCACGGAGCACGTGGCACGTGTGGCACGCCGTAGCACGTAGCACGTAGCACGTGTTTATTCCCCCGCCGGCAGTTCGAAGTCCAACCCCGGCACGTAGTGCGAGCGCGTGCGGTCGATCTCGTCGAGGATTTGCGTGGCGAGCTCCGGCGGCGACGTGACGCGTGCGAGCGGCCCGAACCCCAGGATCCAGCTTCTGAGCGCCCAGTCGTTGCAGACATTCAGCGTCATCGTCAGCGAGCCGTCCGGCGCTTCGGTCGCCTGCTGCGAGGGATGCCACACCCGCTCCTTGACGTAGCGTGCGATGCGCGGCTCGAACACGACCTCGATGCGTTCGGGCGTGCCCTGGTTGACGCCGAGGGAATGTGCGAAGGCGTCCTCCGGAAGGTCGATGGGATCGAAACGCTCTTCGGTGAGCGAGAGCGACAGGATCCGTTCGACGGCGAACGTGCGCAGCTGTTTGTACTCGGGGACGAACGCGACCACGTAGAGCCCGCCCTGTGCGAAGACCAGGCGATACGGCTCGAGGAGATAGTCCTTCTCGCGGTTGCTCGAGAACGAGTGATAGCGCATCGTCACGCGGCGATGATGGAGGGTGGCGTCGAGGAGCTGCGCGACGCGGGCGCTCCGGGGCGCCGACTGCTTCGAGGCGGTGGCGGGCGTTGCGGGATCGTCCGTGCTCGACTGGCCGCCGGGCTCGGCCTTGGCCTGCATGACGAGCGGCAGGCGATCGAGCAGCTGGCGCATCCCCGGCGTGAGCGCGGCGGCGAGCTTGTCGAAGGCGCTGCGGACGTCGCGCTGGAACGGCGTCGCTGCAAGGCACTCGACGAGCGAGCGGGAGAAATAGAGCGCCGTCATCTCGGCGAGGGTGAAGCCCGTGTCGTCGAGCCGCCGGAACGCGCGCTGTTCGAGGGTCCAGTACTTCTTGCCGTCGTGCACTTCATCGAAGAGCGGGAAACCTGCCGACTGCAGCGCTTCGAGGTCGCGGCGGATCGTGCGGGTCGAGACGCCCGTACGCTCGGCGAGCTCGTCAATCGTCACCCGCCTCGACGACTCGAGGTCGCGCAGGATTGCCCACTGCCGGATGACTTCCGCGTTTCGCATGATTGCAGGATTCGAATGTGGCGGAGCCGGACGTCAGGAGCCGGGCGCGTCATAAGCCGGCGCGGGCTCGATCTCGCCCGCGAGCCGCTCCTCGAGCGCTTTGCGGGCCCTCCCCGAATGCACGCCCCAGATCCAGTGGAACGGCCCCATCAACATGAAGGTCGGCGCGGAGAATGGTGCCAGCTCCAGCGGTCCGACCAGGGCGATCAGCAGCGACAGCAGTCCAACGCTCGCGCTGACCAGGTGATGCCCAATCGCCGATCTGGCGTCGAAGGCCTCGAGCTCGGTGAGCTCCAGGGCCGCCCGGCACCTGTATGCGTGGTGATAGAGCAGGGCAAAGACCACGAACAGGGCCATGAATCCGACCGCGTAGATGGCGGACGCATTGGCGAGCTGATAAAGCTCCATCCCCTGCGGCCCCGCCGATCGTTTCGGCAGCAGCCCTGCGAACAACAAGTCGAACATGAACTTGAGCGGATAGACGTAGAGCAGTACCAGGAACAGCAGGACCGAGTTGACGACCAGGGTGTACGTGTCCTGCATCCCGAACCGGCGGAAAAACGTGTTGTGCTCGGACCAGATCCAGATCAGCAGCGCAAAGCAGCACGCGAAAGCCGGGAACCCCAGCATGAGGTCGATCAGCCTGTCGTAGTCGCGGGGGACCTCCAGGGCGACCACCAGCAGCGTCAGCGCGAAGGCGAAGACCGTATCGCTGAAGGCCTCCAGCCGTGACACTTCGTGCCCGCGCCACCGAAGGGGATTGACCATGTGTCGGTAATATAGCAGGCGGGGATTGGGGATCAGGGATCAGGGATCAGTTTTCCGATCCCCGATCCCCGATCCCGAGTCCGGAACCCCGAACCTGAACCCGGAACCCCGAACCCCGAACCCCGAATCCCGAATCCCGAATCCCGAATCCCGAGTCTCGTTGTGACCTCCCCTGTCACACCCTCCTTTTACACTGGCCCATCGGGCGGATTGAATCTGCCCGGCATCAGGCCGGATAGGCCGGTCACAGGAGGCTCCGCACATGTCGCGTTTTGACGGCTCACTCGCACGGACGCTGGATTTCGGGGAGATCACCACGACCGGGGTCCCGCTTCAGGCGACGGGACGCGCGGGCCTGCGGCTGGCGCAGCCGGGTGGGCTCCTCCGTGGGCCCGGCAAATACAAGGTGCTGGAACGACGCCGGCGGCACGCGCAGATTGCGGCGCGCCGGGTACTGGATCTCATCGACGCCGCGGAATGCAGGACGGAGGGAAAGTAATCATGTCCCGTTGCACCCATACGCACGGCGGTACGCTCTGCTTCGAATGTTTCCGGACCGGGATGGAGCGCACCCGGGCCCGTCGCGAGGCCTGGGCGCAGAGGGCTTTGCCATTCGAGCCCGACGGCCTGGCTTCGGTCCCTCGCATGACCGAACAGGCACTCGCTCATCGTCGTCAGATGCTCGAGTATCTGGCGAGCACCGCGCGCCGACGAGCATGATTCCGTAGCTTCCGGCTTCAGCCGGAAGGATCGGGACAGCTAGTGCGCGCCTGACGAACCACCGCCAGCTGCCGCCCCGGCGCCTGACACACCGTGATCGCCGCCGCCGTGGGCACCGCTCAGAGCCACGAACGAGGCGAACGACGAACCGCCGTCGTGGCCTGCCAGCGCGCGGAACCAGCGTGGCGCGATCTCGTGATGTTGCTTCATGTATGTCGCCCACGCAGGCGCGAGCCCTGTCGCCACGGCATAGGGCAGCCATTCCCGCAGCTCGTCGGCAGAGGGCGCCGGTTTGCGGCTGCGTGCGACGTCTTTGAGGTGCGCACGGAACGCACGCCAGGACTCCGCCAGACGTACGGCGTCATTCGAGAGCGGTGTATGCGCAAAGTAGCAGATGAGCGCGGTGGTCCCGACAACGACCAGCGCCAATGGGACGAGCATCGGCCAGGGCCCATATCTCTGGACCGCGAACACAGCGGCGGCTGCCGCCGCGCCCGCGGCGGTCAGGCAGGCGCCGGTCCCCAACCTGAGGAATCGCCGGCGGACGGCGGTACGTCCCTCGTCCAGCAGGCCCATGCCCGCCATTTCCTCCTTCACCGCCGCGCTGAATTGCCTGAGGTGCCGGGTGAGACGGCTTCGCGCCTTGTTCATACTGACGGACGGCTCGGCCGCCTGCCCCTGGCGGAACACGATATCGAGCACACGCTGGTCGTGGAGCGCCAGGGGGCGGCGCGTGGCGGATCGCCTCACGACGAAATTGTGCTGACCGAACGATCGGGGCTGCTCCTCGATCGTCACTGCGCCGCGGTCCGCCAGCGCGAACAGCGCCGCAATCGCGTGCTCGACACTGGCCCCCCCGTTCGCCAGCAGAGCCCCGGCGACTGGTGGCGCCAGCGCTTCCGGCAGTGTGCCCCTTGCAGACTGCACAGTGACGTCTCCCGGCGGAGCGTCGTAGCTCTGGCGGATGCCGAACAGGAGACTGAGCCCGGAGACCAGCACGACGATCGACACAACGACCCACGTGGACGAGCGGCCGCGGATCTCCATCTCGCGCCGCTGCCATCTGGACGGTTCGCTGATGATGCTTCCGAGCGGCGTCCGCACCCGCGCCTCCACCCAGCCGTTCTCCCGGACGCCGGACGCCGTGATCAGCACGAGGGTGCCCGTCACGTCCACCGTGAAATTGCCGTTGTGCGTCTTGATCTGAGGTGCCCCGACTGGCGCTGCAGGCAGCTGGATCTCCACCGTCCCCGCGTCGATCCCATAGGCATGCTGGGTTGGCAGCGCACGCCAGGCCACGACGTCGCCGTCCGCCTCCTGCCGCACCACGCCGCGGACGATGTAAGTCAGGGTAAACAGGTGGGTTGCATGCGAAACCGGCTCAAAGTGCCAGGTCACGCGGACTCCAGATTTCTCACGAACCTGGATGTGTCCTGGCCCCTGGCCCGGTGTCAGCACGCTCTCGTCCATGGAGGCCGAGACGATCTCGATCCCGTCGGTATTCCGCCTGGGGATCTCGCGCGTGAACTGGGTGAAGGTGCCGTCCACAAAACGAAGCCGCACGGTCTCGGTGACGCGCAGCATCCCGCCGGGCAGGACCTCGATTCGCGAATCGAACCGGTCGGCCGAGTACTCCTTCGCATCCGCCGCCCCCGCGAGCAGCCCAAGAAGCAGAGTGCAAAGAACGAGGGGACGAATCAGCACGTCCCCTCGATATTACCCATTTTCTCCAGTCCGGCGTCGGACTTCGCGAAAGCGCCTCACAGGCCGGCTGCGCCCCGCGCTTTCCGCGGCCCTCTGGGCGGCTGAGCCTTCGCCAGCTCCGCACGCGCCTGTTCCCGCTGCTCCGGCGTCAGCACCTGCGCGATCCGGGTCTGCACGTCGATGCGCTCGGTGAGCGCCTCAGCAGATGCCGCGGCAATAGAGGTTTTGAGCTCCTCTATTTTCTGCGTGTCCGGCGTATCCGCGAGGATCGCCAGGTGCAGCTGCTTGTTGAGATCCGCCAGTTTGCTGTGCGGTGAATTGGTGTTTCCGCGCTGGGACTGGGTGATGCTTCGAACCTGCTCGCGCTGGGCGTCGGTCAGATTCAGCTCACGAAGGATTGGGAACCCGCCCCCGCGTCCACCTCCGGGAAACCCGGGGCGCCCCGGCGGCGGCTGAGCAATGACGGGTATCGCGACAGCGCCGGCAATCACCAGCGCCGCTACAGTCGACCATAAACCTGATTTCATATCGATGTCCTCCTGACAGATGCTTAGACCAGACACCTGCGACGTTTATTCCCCGGATCGACGTCGGGAGCTTTGCGGCCGCAACGGGAATAAACTGGGAGCTCGCCTGGTCTAAGCATCCGGGCGAGAAAAAAAGGGACCGGAAACAGCCACAGTGGATGCCGACCGCGGCCTCGTCACCGCCGCTGCGGGGGGAAGCCGCGAGGCCTTCGACGAGCTCGTCCTCCAATACCAGGTCAAGGTGCTGAACCTGGTCCGTGCGATGACGGGAACCGACGGCGATGCGGAGGATCTCGCGCAGGAAGTATTCGTTCGGGCGTGGCGCAGTATCGCCAGCTTCCGCTCGGACAGCACCTTTCGCACCTGGATCTTCGGCATCGCAATCAACGTCGTCCGGACACATCGCGGGAAGCGGTCGAGACTCAGGCGCCTGTTCTGGTCACCGCCGAAGGAGGCGGACGTGAATGTCGATCCGCTCGAACGTGCGTCCGTCGACGACGGCATCGAGGCGCCGCTCGCCATGCGCGAGGTGATCGACAGGGCGCTGGCGACGCTGCCCGAAGAGATGCGCGAGGCGGTCGTGCTGCGCGATGTGCAGGGGCTCGACTATCGCGAGATCGCAGAGGCCCTTGGTCTGCCCATGGGAACGGTCGAATCGCGCATTTTTCGTGGGCGCCAGCGTTTGCGGCCGCTTCTCGAACCGCTGCTCAAGAAATGACGGATTCCGATGAATTGCCCTGCTGCTGAACCGCTGATTGCGCGTTACGCGGACGATCCCGCGTCGCTCGGTTCTGCCGAGCGTCAGGGGCTGGACCGCCATATCGACGTCTGCGACGCGTGCCGGGTCGTGCTCCAGGATCAGCGGCACGTCGCGCGTGCGCTGCGCGCGCGTTCACCGGTGGCAGTGTCTCCGGGGTTTGCCGCCCGCCTGGCTGCCAGGATCGATGCGGAGCCGACGGGATGGCTGGGTATCGCGAACTGGCGCGTGTGGACGGTCACGCTGACGCCGGTTGCCCTGGCGCTCGTGTTCGTCGCGTGGCTGGGCGGCGCCGCAGGCACGCAGCCGTCCGTGCCGTCGACGTCGGTGGCGCAGGCCGAGACGTTCGACACGTGGCCCACCCCGAGTGCGGCGGCGGAACCGGCGGCGGTGTTCCTGCAGTCGTCGACCGGGGACGCGCTGCTCGAAGCCGTCCTGACGGGTGACGCGGATCCGGCTGGAGACGCGGATGTCCGATAGCCGCACCCGCATATGGTTCTCGCTCTTCGTCCTCGCGGTGTTCTGCGTGGGGCTGGCGCTTGGTCTCGTGCTCGGACGCCGCATGCCGCCGGCGTCGCAGAGGAGCGGGATGTTCATGGGGCCTCCTGGCGGGCCCGGAGGCCGGCCCCGCGGTGGGATGCTCATCGAGCGGCTCGATCGTGAGCTGCAGCTGACCGCCGATCAGAAGGCGCGGGTTCAGGCGATATTCGACGGGAGGCGGACGCACCTCGAAGCCGTTCAGCGGGACATCGCCGCGCGCGCCGAACAGGAACAGCGCGACCTGCAGGCGGAGATCCGCAAGGTCCTGACTCCTGACCAGCAGTCGCGATTCGATCGCTGGCTCGAGCAGCAACCGCGCGGCCGCCGCGGCCGCCCGCCACGTGAATAATGGGGACACTCACCTTTACGGTAAGTCGCTGATTCTACGGATCTGCTTTTGGATATGCAGGTCGGCACTGTGGCCGGTGCGGGGGAAGAGACGGTATGACAACAAGCGGTGCGTCTCTGCGACTCGGCCTCGCCGTCGTCATGGTGACGACCACCATCCTTGGTGCGTCGGGCAAGAAGCAGCAGATCGACAGTCACTGGCGGGATCGCGAGATCACCGTCGACGGCGACAACGGAGAGTGGCCCGGACCGCTCGTGCCGGTGGACGAGCACCAGCGCCTGACGGTCGCGGCGGTCAACGACGCGCAGTTCCTCTACATCGTCCTCAACACGAGCGATGCGGCGCTTCGCGCGCAGATCATCGGTCAGGGGCTCATTGTCTGGTTCGATGCGGGCGGCGGCGAGAAGAAGAAGTTCGGCGTGAAGTTTCCCGTCGGAATGGGGGAGGGGGAGATGCCCGGCCGCGGACGCGGTTTTCGCCGTCACGACGCCTCGGCTCCCGGTGAGCCGTCCCAGCGCGTGGCGCCGATCGAGCCTCCCAATCGCCTCGAGGTGTACGGACCTGACAAAGACGATGCGCACAGCTTCGTCGCGGACAAGGTGCCCGGACTCTCGGTCAAGGTCGCCCAGGTCGAAGGAGCGCTGGTCTACGAGCTCAAGGTGGCGCTGACGAAGACGGACGAATTCCCTTACGCCATCCAGGCCCCGAGCGGCGCGTTGATTGGGTTCGGTCTCGAAACGCCGAAGCGCGAGCGTTCGTCGGAGGAACGCAGGGGCGGCGGACTGGGTGGATTCGGTGGCGGAGGTGGTGGCGGCGGTATGGGTCGGGGCGGCATGGGCCGCGGCGGGGGTCGTGGCGGTATGGGCAGGAGCGACGTGGAACCGCCGAAGCCTCTGAAGGCCTGGGCCACAATCAAGCTCTCCAGCCGTTGATCTGAGGCGGCGTTGTTGTATTCTTCGCTCACGGCCGTGTTGCGCGGCCGTATACCGGTGACCCGGCACGGCGTCCGGGAGGGAGCACGATGTGGCCTCACGAAAAATTCCCCCGCCATCGATCCGCCTCGTCGAGTCCGCGGCCACGGAGTTGCGGTGCGCGGAAGCCCGGGCTTTCGTCCGCACGCACCTGCAGCGCGGCGCGCTCTGGCTCGTGGGTGCGTCCCGCGGCGCCGTTGACGATCTTGCGCGATCGGTCGCGCGCGAGTGCGGCGCGACGATCGGCCTCCACCGATTCAGTGTGACGCAGCTGGCCGCGCGGCTCGCGGCGCCTGTCCTGGCGGACGCGCGTCTCGCGCCGGCGACCTATCTCGGTTCCGAAGCGGTCGCGGCGCGCGCGACATTCGAAGCGCAGCGCGACGGTTCGCTCAATTACTTCGGTCCCGTCGCATCGACCCCCGGTTTTCCCCGTGCGCTCGCACGCACGCTGCAGGAGCTCCGGCTCGCGCATGTGCCTGCCAGCGCGCTCAGCCTTCTTCCGCTCGGCGGCTCCGATCTGTCAGCCCTCCTGGAGCGATTCGAGCAGGAGTTCGCTGCAGCTTCCGCCACCGATCGGGCCACGCTCTTTTCAGCCGCGACGCGCGTCCTGCGCGCACCATCGCCCTCGCCGTCGCGCGATCCCGGTGTTCCGCTCCTCCTGCTGGACGTTCCCTTCGACTCTCCCGTCGAGTTCGATTTTCTCCGCGCGCTGATCGCGTCTGCTCCCGACGTCCTCATCACGGTCCCCTTCGGCGATATCCAGGCACTGCAGCGCCTCGAGTCGCTCGGGATCACCGCAGACGTTCTGGATCCGTCGTCAATCCCTGGATCGACGGCACCAGGATCCGGGTCTGACCTGGTGGCGCTCCGGCGATACCTCTTCGCGCGGACCCAGCCGCCACTGCGGGAGCCCGCGGGCGACGTGCGGTTCTTCTCGGCGCCGGGCGAGGGACGCGAGTGCGTGGAGGTCGCGCGCCGGATCCTCGAGGAGGCCCGGAGCGGGGTGCCGTTCGACGAGATCGCCGTCTTCGTGCGGTCACCGCAGCGTTACGCAGGGCTGCTGGAGCATGCGTTCAAGCGCGCCGCCATTCCCGCCTGGTTCGATCGCGGGACCGTGCGTCCTCACCCGGCCGGCCGGGCCTTCCTGGCGGTGCTGGCATGCGCCGGCGAAAAGCTCTCTGCCAGGCGCTTTGCAGAGTATCTGTCGCTGGCCCAGGTCCCTCAGGCCGACGCGCCGCGCGTCACGGAGTTCATCGTCCCGGACGACGAGGTGCTGGGTCCCGTCGTGACCGCCGCTCGATCGCAGGAGGTGCAGCTCGCGTTGGAGCTGGATTTCGAAGGCGCGAATTCCGAACGAGTCCCGAATCCCCCGCCTGCGCCGCAAAACGGCTACGGCGCGGCAGGCGAATCCCGAATCCCGAATTCCGAACGAGTCCCGAGCCACGGATCCCGAATCCCGACAGGAGACGACGACGCCGTCGTCGACGGGTCGCTTCGCGCGCCGTGGAAATGGGAAACGCTCATCGTGGAATCGGCGGTCATTGGCGGAGATCCCGGCCGATGGCATCGCAGGCTCGACGGGCTTGCGCAGGAATACCGGCTGAAGATCCAGGAAGAGATGCGCGAGGATCCGGAGTCCCCGCGCGCGAAGCGCTTCGAGCGCGATCTGCGAAACCTGGGCCATCTCCGATCCTTCGCGTTGCCGATCATCGACCTGCTCGCCGCGTGGCCCGCGCGGGCGCTCTGGGGCGAGTGGCTGGATCGGTTTGCCATGCTCGCGCCGATCGTGCTGCGTCAACCCGAACGCGTGCAACGGGTCATCGCCGAACTTCGGCCCATGAGCCAGATCGGCCCCGTGACGCTGGACGAAGCGCGTGAGGTCCTTGCGGAGCGTCTGCTGACGCTGGAGATCGATGCCCCCACTCATCGCTACGGACGCGTATTCGTCGGGAGCCCCCGGGAAGCCAGGGGGCGCGCGTTCCGCGTCGTCTTTGTCGCCGGGCTCGCCGAACGCATGTTTCCGCAGAAGCTGCACGAAGATCCGATGCTGCTCGACGAGGAGATGCGGGTACCGCTCGGAGCCGGACTCGCCGTGCAGGAGGATCGCGGGCGGAACGAGCGCCTGATGCTCCGGCTGGCGGTCGGCGCCGCGACCGAACGCCTGTGGCTCTCGTACCCGCGCCTCGAGCTCGCGGAGTCCAGGCCCCGCGTGCCTTCGTTCTACGCGCTCGACATCATGCGCGCGATCACCGGGCGCGTCCCGAACCACGAGGAGCTGCAGGAGCGGGCGGCAACCGAAGGTGGAGCCGGACTCGCGTGGCCGTCCCCGGAGAATCCTGCGCATGCGATTGACGATCTGGAGCACGACCTGTCCGTGCTCCGGGAGCTGCTGCAGAACGACAACCCCAGGTCCGTGCGCGGGCATGCCCATTACCTGCTGCGGCTCAACGACTCGCTCAAGCGGTCCGTGTCAGCGCGCTGGGCGCGCGCGCGATCGTCGTGGACGCCGTTCGACGGCATCACGCGCGTCACCGGCACGACCGGCGAGCTGCTGGCGCGCCAGCGCCTGGCCGCACGTCCCTACTCCCTTTCTGCGCTGCAGAAGTTCTCGAGCTGTCCGTATCAGTTCCTGCTCTCAGCCATCTACCGGCTGCAGCCCGCCGAAGAGCCGGAGCCGCTGCAGAAGCTGGATCCGCTGACCCGCGGCGCCCTGTTCCACGAAGTGCAGGCCGAGTTCTTCCGTGAGCTGCAGCGCGGCGGACACCTGCCGCTGGGCGACGCAGACGTCTCCCACGCGATCGTCCTTCTCGATGCAACCGTGACGCGCGTTGCCGCGAAGTACTACGAGACGCTCGCGCCGGCGATCGACCGTGTCTGGCGCGACGAGGTGGCCGACATCGCCCGGGACCTCCGGGTCTGGGCACGGCGTCTGCCCGAGGCCGGCGACTGGCAGCCCGAGTACTTCGAGTTCAGTTTCGGCCTGTCGGACGACGGACGGGATCCGCGCAGTGCTCCCGACCCTGCGCTGGTCGATGGCCGGTTTCTGTTGCGCGGATCCGTGGATCTGATTGAACAGAAGCCCGGCGCCACGCTGCTCAGGGTTACGGATCACAAGACGGGCAAGAACCGCACGACGTGGAGGACGGTCATCGGCGGCGGCGCCGCGCTGCAGCCCGTCCTGTACAGCCTGGCCGTCGAGCAGATCCTCAGCACGCCTGTCTCGTCCGGACGTTTGTTCTACTGCACGGCGGCCGGCGGATTTGCCGATCACGAGATTCCCATCAACGATGCGAATCGCCGGGCGGGCCTCGAGGCGCTCGAGATCGTCGACCGCGCGATCGAGCTCGGGTTCCTCCCGGCCGCGCCCGCGGATCGGGCCTGCATCTGGTGCGATTTCCGCACCGTCTGCGGTCCGAACGAGGAGATGCGGATCAGAATGAAGTCTCAGGACAGGCTCGGCGATCTGCGCGCGCTGAGGGAGATGCCATGAGCGTCCTGCCCGATCAGTCGGCGCGTGATGCCATCTCCAGTGCGCTCGACGACACGCTCGTCGTCGAAGCGGCCGCGGGTACGGGGAAGACCACTGAACTGGTAAAGCGGATCCTGCGGATACTCGGCACGGGCCGTACGAGCGTCGCGCAGATCGTCGCGGTGACGTTCACGGAAAAGGCCGCCGGCGAGCTGAAGCTGCGCCTGCGGGAAGCGCTCGAGCGCGAACGTGGCCTGGCGATGGACGAGGAGACGCGGCAGCTGCTGGACCGTGCGCTGGCAAGCCTGGAAGAGGCGCACGTCAGCACCATTCATGGGTTCTGCGCCGAGCTGCTGCGCGAGAGGCCGGTGGAAGCGTGTGTCGATCCGCTGTTCACCGTGCTCACCGAGGGACAGGCAGAGCGGCTGTTCGAGGAGGCGTTTGGCGGATGGCTGCAGGAGCAGCTCGGGGCACCGCCCGAAGCGCTCCGCCGCGCCCTGCGGCGGTCGAGCCCTGTGACCTTCGGCGGTGCGGCCCGTCCGCATCAGGATGGCCCGATCGACCGGCTCCGTCGTGCCGCATGGGATCTCACGCAGTGGAGAGATTTCTCGGCAGCCTGGACACGCCGCGACTTCGATCGCGAGGGGGACGTCAACCGGCTCGTTCCGCAGGTGCACGCCTTTGCCGCGCTCACAGAACGCCCGTCCTACGCGAAGGACTACCTGTTCATGGACACGGCTGCGGTCCGGCATCTGAGCCAGGAGATGCGCTCGCGCGAGGAAAGCCGGAGTGCGGACGATTCCGATGACGACTGGCTCGAGGCGCGGCTCGTCGATCTCTCGCGCGATCGCAACGTGTCCAGGGCGCGTCACGGTCGCGGGCCAGGGTACGGCGCGGGTGTCACGCGTTCGGCTGTCATCGAAGCGCTCGACACGCTGCGCGCCCATCTCGACGGCTTCCGGCTCGATGCCGATGCGGATCTGGCGGCCGGGTTACAGCAGGAGCTGCAGGGAGCGATCGGCCGCTATGAAGCGCTCAAGGCGCGGGCAGGTGCGCTCGACTTCCTCGATCTGCTGCTCAAGGCGCGCGGCCTCGTCAAAGGGAACGAGGTCGTCCGCCGCGGCTTCCAGACGCGCTTCACGCACCTGTTCGTGGACGAGTTCCAGGACACCGATCCTCTTCAGGCCGAAATTCTGCTGCTGCTCGCAGCCGCCGATCCCTCGCACGCGGACTGGCGCACCGCGGTTCCCGTCCCGGGCCGTCTGTTCATCGTCGGCGATCCGAAGCAGTCCATCTACCGCTTCCGCCGCGCGGATGTCGGGATCTATCGGGAGGTCTGCGAGCATCTCGAGACATGCGGTGCGAAGCGCCTGAAGCTGACGACGAGCTTTCGGAGCGTGCCGCAGATTCAGGCGTGCATCAACGCGGCCTTCGCGTCCGTCATGACCGGCGATCCCTTCACGCTCCAGGCTGATTACGTTCCGCTCACACCGTTCAGGCCGGACGTGTCGTCGCAGCCTGCCATCGTGGCGCTGCCGGTTCCGTTCCCGTATGGCACGCGCAACGTGTCAGCCATCGCGATCGAGAAGTCACTGCCCGATGCCGTCGGTGCGTTCGTGGACTGGATCGTCAACGAGAGCGGATGGAACGTGACGGAGCGCTCGGGCGACCAGCCCGTCAGCGTGGCCGCGAAGCACGTCTGCATCCTGTTCCGGCGGTTTCTCAGCTTCGGCCAGGACGTCACGCAGCCGTACGTGCAGGCGCTCGAAGCACGCGGCGTCCGGCACGTGCTCGTGGGCGGCAAGACGTTCCACGATCGTGAGGAGGTCGAGACGATACGCGCTGCGCTCGCGGCGGTCGAGTGGCCTGACGACGAGCTGTCGGTGTTTGCGACGCTCCGCGGAGCGCTCTTTGCCATCGGCGACGAGGCGTTGTTCGAGTGGAAGCAGGGCGATCGCGCGCTGGGCTTCGGCCTGTTTCATCCGTTCCGGATTCCCGGGTCGATCCCGTCGCACCTCATGCCCATCGGAGCCGCGCTGCACGTACTGCAGCGGCTGCACCGGCGCCGGAACTACGTGCCGCTCGCCGAGACCATCCACGAACTGATGGACGCGACGCGCGCCCACGTCGGACTCGTGCTGCGGAATGCCGGAGAGCAGGCGCTCGCGAACGTGCTCCACGTCGCCGAGCTGGCCCGCCAGTACGAGGCGTCCGGCGGCATCTCGTTCCGGGGTTTCGTCGATGAATTACGGCTGGCGGCCGAGAGTGCCCAGGCCGCGGAAGCGCCCATCCTCGAGGAAAGCAGCGACGGCGTCCGCATGATGACGGTCCACAAGGCCAAGGGGCTGGAGTTTCCGATCGTCGTCCTCGCCGACCTGACGTGCAAGCTGTCGCGTGCGGAAGCCGGGCGCTGGCTCGACTCCGAGCGCAACCTGTGCGCGCTGAAGCTGGGTGGATGGGCCCCCGTCGATCTGCTGTTGCACGACGGCGAAGAGGCGGCGCGCGACAAGGCGGAAGCAGAGCGCCTCGCGTACGTGGCCGCGACCCGCGCCCGCGACGTACTGGTCGTTCCCGTGATCGGGGACGGGGCGTACGACGGCGGCTGGCTGGATCCGCTGATGTCCGCCGTGTATCCTCCCGCGGCGGCCAGGCGTGACCCGGCCAGGGTGGCCGGTTGCGCGGAGTTCAAATCGAAGGACTCCGTGATGAATCGTCCGGACGGCGATCCGGCGCGCCCGCAAACCGTGGCCCCGGGCGCCTATCAACTCGGGATGCGGGACTCGGGGTTCGGGACTCGCGTCGCCCGAATCCCGAGCCCCGAATCCCGAATCCCGAAGTCCGAGCGAGTCCCGAGTCCCCCGCCTCCGCCGCAAAGCGGCTACCGCGCGGCCTCGCCGAAGCTCGCCCCGATTGCTCAGCGAGCGGAGGCGGGCGAATCCCGAATCCCGACAGAGTACTCAGTAGTCTGGTGGGATCCGCAGTGCCTTCACCTGGGCGCCGCCTCGTCCTTCGGTCTTCGGAGGGACGATTCGATCGTCAAGGACGGCGACATGTTCGCGGTCGAAGACCGGATGATGGCGTACGAGCGCTGGCGCTCGGAGCGGACGGCCGTCGTCGAGCGCGCGAGCAGTCCCGGAGTCCGGGTGCAGACGGCGACGGCGTGGGCGGCCACCGCCGCGCGCGACGGCCTCGACGACGCGATTGCCGCGGCGGCGGAAGTCGAGATTGTTGAGCTTGCCGGCGCGGCGAACCGTCCCCGCGGGCCGCGCTTCGGCACGCTCGTGCACGCGGTCCTGGCGACAGTGCCGCTCGATGCGCCGGCCGCGGTTGTCGAACGGACCGCCGGCACACAGGGGCGGCTGCTGCTGGCGTCAGCGGAGGAGGTGAGTGCCGCGGCCGTGGTCGTCTCGTCGGTGCTTCGTCATGAGCTCATCGCGCGGGCACGTGCAGGCATGGCACTCAAGCGCGAAGCGCCGATCACGTGGATCCAGAAAGACGGGACGATGATCGAAGGTGTGCTGGATCTCGCGTTCGAGGAGCGCGGGGTCACGACGGTCGTCGACTTCAAGACCGATCACGAGCTGGCGGCGGGAGAAGCGCGTTATCGTGCGCAGGTCCAGCAGTATGTCAACGCTGTCGCCCGGGCAACGGGGCGTCCTGCGTCAGGTGTCCTCTTCAAGGTGTAGGAGGCGGGATCTCTCTTCAATCGTCTCGATGACGACCGCGCGTGGCCTTGACGTCGGCGCGCTTTTTCTTCGACGTCAGGCGCCGTTCTTTCGCAGCCGGCCCGGGGCGGGTCGGGTGCCGCTTCTTGGGGCGCCGCGACGCCTGCTCGATGATGGCCACGAGCCGCTCACGCGCCGCCTCGCGGTTCTGCGCCTGCGTCCGATGCTCCCGCGCATCGATGACGAGCACCCCCTCCGTCGTCATCCGGCTCCCGGCGAGCGTGATCAGCCGGGTCTTGACTTCCCACGTGAGCGACGATCCGTTGACGTCGAAGCGCAGCTGGACGGCCGTCGAGACCTTGTTGACGTTCTGCCCGCCGGGACCTGAGGCGCGGACGAACCGCTCCTCGATCTCGCTGTCGTCGATCGACAGCGTGTCCGTGATCCGGATCATGGCGGTCCAGGCACGCGCGATGTCAGCTTCTGCGGCTGCCGGTCAGGCGCAGGAGCATCATGAACAGGTTGATGAAGTCCAGATATAGAGTCAGCGCGCCGACGATGGCGTAGGACCCGGTCTGACCGCTCGGCAGCGCGAGCGCCATCGCTTTGAGACGCTGCGCATCGTAGGCCGTCAACCCCGTGAAGACGATGACGCCGATGAACGAGAGCACGAACTGGAATGCGTCGTTCTGCCAGAACATGCCGACGAACGACGCGATGACGACCCCGATGAGGCCCATGAACAGGAACTGTCCCCATCCCGCGAGGCTTCGCTTCGTCACCGTTCCGTAGGTGGCGAGCGCCCCGAACGTCCCCGCCGTCACCATGAACGTCGTCGCCACCGATTCGCCGGTGAACGCGAGCAGCACGAACGACATCGTCAGCCCGGTCAGCGCGGAATAGACCATGAAGAGCAGGGACGCCGTCGCAGGCGCCATCGTCTGGACCTTGGCCGACAGCCACACGACGAGGCCCAGCTGCGCGATCATGAGGCCCCAGAAAAGCGGACGATTACGCGCAATCGTCAGCACAATCGACGGGCTTGCGGCCACGAAGTAGGCCACCACCGCCGTGACGGCGAGCCCGATCGCCATCCAGCCGTAGACCGAGCGGAGGAACGCCGTGACGCGCTCGTCGGCCGCATAGGGCCTGCTGAACGCGGTCTCTGGTGTCACTTCATCGAAACGTGCCATAGCGCAACCTCCTGTTGACTGATCGATGCTAGCACGCTCTGGAGGTCCGCACGGACGAGTGTCATATGGCGCAACGTACAGCACCTAGCCCGCCAATAGTGGTATGCATCGAAATAGGGACCTTGCAGTTGACAGTTGTGCGTGGTCAAGGCCACTTGTGTGAGCCACGGCGCGATTCATGCTTGCGGCTTATACTGGCGACATGGCTACGCAGTCGTATGAGCACCACGCGTATCGGCCGACCGGGACGATGATCGGCGTGGTGTTCGTGCTGATCGCCCTGGCGGGTTTCATCATGCGGTGGTTCGGGATAGGCGGGCGGGCGTCGTTCGCCGTGGGGCTGCTGGCTCTGGTTGGCGCCGTGTCGTCGCTCCTGTGGGTGAGCCGGACATACACCGCGAAGCTCCAGGACCGCATCATCCGGCTCGAGATGCGGATCCGGGGGGTATCGCTGTTGACGACGGAGCAGCAGCGCCTGCTGTCGCAGCTGCCAATCAAGCAGGTGGTGGCGCTGAGATTCGCGTCCGACGGGGAACTGGCTTCCCTGCTGGAGCGGGCCTCGCGCGAGAAGCTCGCGCCGGCCGACATCAAGCGTGCCATCACGGTCTGGACAGCGGATCTCGACCGGACCTGATTTAGACTTCCTTGGACATCCGCCGCCCTGGCGGATAATCAACGGAGGAGGGAACATGGCCCAGCCTCAGCAGTGCGCACACCCCGGATGCGAGTGTTCGGTCGTCCCGGGCGGTGAGTTCGGCAAGTACTGCAGCGAGCATTGTAAGGATGCGAAGGGCATGACCGAGCTGCGCTGCGGGTGCAATCACCCCGCCTGTCGCTGAGTCCCTGCAGCCGTCCTCGTTACCATCTCAACTCAGTGGACGTGTGCCCGTTCGCATCCGGAGCGGCACCGTCACGAGCCAGTCAGATGGTCAGCTGACTCTGCGGACGATTGCCGCGAGCAGGTCGACGAGCTGTGCCGGGTGAAACGGCTTCGCGACGTGCGCGTCGAAGCCCGCCGCGGTCGCTCGTTCGCGGTCCTCGGGGCGGTTGTAGGCGGTCACGGCCACGACAGGGAGTCTCGCGGTGCGCGGGTTTGCGCGCAGCCTCCTGAGAAGATCGTAACCACTGTCGTTCGGCATGGCCAGGTCAGTCAGTACCAGATTGACCTCCACCTCGCCGGCGATGATGGCGGCCTCAGATCCGGATGCCGCGATCGTGACGCGCGCCCCCGCCTGACCGAGCGCCGTGGCGACCAGCTCGCGCGCATCGGCGTCGTCGTCCACCACGAGCACGTGAAGCTCGACGAGCTTCGTGGCATGTGCGGGAGCCGGGTCGACGCCGAAAATCGGCCCCCGGCCCTCCCGAACGATCGGCAGTCGAACGCAGAACGTCGATCCTTTGCCCTTGCCCGGGCTCCTGGCCGAGACCGTCCCACCGTGCAGTTCAGTCAGGTGCCGCACCAGAGCGAGGCCGATGCCGAGTCCTGAGTGCGTCCTGGTGATGTCTCCGGTTTCCTGACGGAAGCGATCGAAGACGTGCGGGAGGAACTCCGGCGCGATGCCCTCGCCGTCGTCGGAGATCTCGACCACCGCCTCCTGTCCATCCTCCGCAATCCGCGCCTCGACGTGCCCCCCCGGCGGCGTGAACTTGAGGGCATTCGCCAGGAGGTTCCAGAAGACCTGCTGCAGGCGGCTGTGATCAGCGGACGCGATGAGCTCTGGTCCCTGGTGCACCGTCAATGAAATCTGGCGCGCCGTCGCGGTCGGCCTGGCGGAATCGACCGCTGCCTCGAGCACCTCCGCGAGCGAGACGGGGCGCATGTCGAGGCGCAGCGCGCCGCGGATGACGCGTGACATGTCGAGCAGATCTTCGATGAGCTGAGCCTGTGCGCGGGTGTTCCGCTCGATGACGTCGAGCGCGTGCGCCTGCCGCGCCTCGTCGAGCTTCGCGCTCTTGAGGAGCGCCACCCAGCCATAGATGGCGTTCAGCGGCGTGCGGAGCTCATGTGAGACCGTGGCGACGAATTCGTCCTTCGCGCGGCTGAGCGCTTCCGCGGCCTGCCGGCCCGCCTGCTCCTGCTCGAGGAGCATGGCGCGGTTTCGATCCACCTCGCGTTGCGCATCGTCGCGCTCGCGCATGCGGGCCTGAAGGATCCGCGCTGCTTCGCGGAGTGCCGCCGAGAGATCATCGGCTTCGGCGATGCGCGAACGGAAGGGCTCGGCGACTTCCCCCCGCGCCAGCGCCTGCGCGGCGGCTCCCGCCGCCCGATGGGCGCGGACGATGCCGCGACTCAGATAGCTGGCGAGCATGATGCCGGCCGCGAGGATGAACAGGCCGACGCCGATCAGCGTGATGAAAGACCGGCGGATCGGACGATCGATCGCGCTTACCGGCACGCCAACGCCGACTGTCCAGCCCGTGACAGGCGATCGCGCCCATGCCGAATAAGAAGGGATGCCTTCGAGCAATGTCGATTTCCACGTGCCTTCCGGCGTCGTACGGCTCAGAGCGACGAAATCCGGCGTCGGGAGCTGTCCGATGTACTTCTCCTGGTTACGCGTCCTTGCCATGATGACGGGCGTGGCATCGAGCAGTGTCACCACCGCTCCCGGGGGCAGGCCCGTGCGGTTCAGGATGTCGCTGAAGGCCTGCGTGTAAATCCGTGCACCGAGAATGTATTTGATCGTTTTGTCCGGGCGCTTGACGGGAACCCCGATGGAAACGACCCACACGCCGGTCTCCGGATCCTTCTGAACCCTCGAGACCGCCGGCTCTCCTGACTGGAGGACGTGCATCGGCCAGTCGGGACTGACGAGCGGGCCCGGTGTGTCACCCGGCTTCGTCCGGGTGTCCGCGAGCACGCGCAACGATGGGTCGACGAGCCTGACCGATTCCCAACCGGGATGAAGCGGAATGATTCGCGCCGCGCTTTCCGTAAAGTGGCTGTGGTCCGGCCCGTCCAGCGGTTCGAGCGCTGCCAGCACACGCAGGGCGGCGATCGCACGGTCCACGTGCAGATCCACCGCCGCGGACGTGGCCCGCGCCTGCTCGATGTTCTGACGGTCCACCAGGGCCTGCTGCTGGACCCATGAATTCCGGATCAGCCGGCCGGCGAACAGCCCAAGAGGCACGGTCGTCGCGAGTACGAGCAGTGTGAGGATTGTGCGGAGCCGCAGGCGCCGGCGGGGCGCGGGCTTGTTATCGTGGTGAATCACGTGTTCGACCTGCCGTACCGGACTGATGTCGCGGACGGTGGATAGCCGTCAGTCGGGCAGTCCCGCGAGGCCGAAGAGCACGGTCGCGAGCGCGGCGTAGTCGTCCTGTCCGCGTCCGGAAGCCACGAGCGCTTCGACAAGCTGGTGTACAGCTGCCGACACGGGCGCGGGTGTGCCGTTTTCAGCCAGCGTCGCGCTGGCGATCCGGAGATCCTTGGCGTAGAGCGCGGCGCGGAAGCCCGGCTTGTAGTTCGACTGCAGCATCCGCTCGCCGTGTACTTCGAGGACCCGGCTGGCCGCAAATCCGCCGAGGAGCGCCTGGCGTACGAGCGCGGGCTCCACCCCTGCCTTGCGTGCGAGCGCGAAGGCCTCGCTCACGGCCGCAAGGGCGCCGCCGATCACCATCTGGTTGCACACCTTGCAAATCTGCCCGGCGCCCGAGTCGCCGATTCGGACGATGCGCTCGGGGTTGCCCATGGCTTCGAGGACAGGCTTCACGGTCTCGAAGGCGGCGGCGTCACCGCCGACCATGATCGAGAGCGTGCCGTTGACGGCGCCGATCTCTCCTCCGCTGACCGGCGCATCCAGCATCGTCGCCCCGAGCGCGGCGGCGCGTCCCGCCAGACGCCGCGCGGTCGCGGGCGCGATGGTACTCGTGTCGATCAGGATCGTGCCGCGCTGGAGGGCGCCGAAAACCCCGTTCTCGCCTTCGAGCACGAGCTCGACGTCCGGCGAGTCCGGAACCATCGTGATGATGCGCGTCGCGCGGCGCGCGACGTCAGCGGGAGAGGTGGCGCGGGCGGCGCCCGCCGCGACCAGCTCGTCAACGGGGCCCTGGCTCCGGCTATGAACCACGACGCCGAATCCTCGCTTCAGGAGATTGTGGGCCATGGGCCGGCCCATGAGTCCCAGCCCGATAAAGCCGACGGTCTCGGGTGTCTGCATGTGCAGAATCATCGCATGCGTGACCAGCCGGCTGCCGCAGGAAACGGGGGTCCAGGAAATTGCCCTTACGGATCAACAACTTACCGTAAAGGTGAGTGTCCCCATTTTCGGAGAGTGCGGAACCACCACCAGCCGACCGCCATCGCCAGAAGTGCGCCGCACACCGAACCGGCGAGCGCGCCAGGGTAGGGACGCCCGATCCCGCGGAGGACGGCTCCCGCCGCAATCATCGTCGCCAGCATCAGTGGGACCATCGTCAGATCGAATCGCACCAGCGTCGCATAGGCCAGCACCACGGTCGCGGCCAGGATGGCGCCGCCGGCAAAGAATCCGCCCGCGTGGATACCCGCGGGCGTGCCCGCTGTCAGGAATCCCAGCGCCGCAAGCACGATGACCCCGACAGCGCGCCTGCGGGTCCATCCAGCCGTCAGTCGATCCACGAGGAGGAACGCGGAGAGCGCGACCGCCGAGGCCATCAGGAGACCGGTTATGGGATCGATGGCTGCCTGCAGCATGGGAGACAGCGCCCCTGCGCCACTCACATCGGGTACGCGCGCCCACACGGGAGTCCGGAGCGCCCACGCCATCGCGGCCGCGGCCGCGGCGAAGAAGCCCGCGGCGATGCCGAGCTGCACGGCATGCCGATCGTCGAGACGGCTGCACCCGGCCAGGCGCCGTGGTACGTCGCCGAGCGCCAGGCCGACGAGGACGGAGGTCAGCGTCAGACCGATGAGTCCGATCCCAATCATCCCGCCGATCTGAAGCGGCAGCGGCGCGGCCGTGCTGAACCCTGCGAGCGCCGTCGGCCACGCGTTGCCCGCCCTGGCGATCGATACCGCGAGCATCAGCCCCGCGCCGGCGACGAACAACCGTGGAGCGTAGCGCCCGCGGCTCCAGGCGATTACGCCGATGACCGCGGCGCTGACGAGGAGACCGGCGATTGTCAGCGCGTCGGCAATGCGCAGCATCAGCTTGCGCGTGTCCGCCGCCCGCTGCCGCCGCTGCCAGTCCTCCGGGACGAAAAGGTAGCGCCCGACCGACGCGACTTCGTCCCCCGCAATGCCGACTTCGACGCGCGCTTCTCCTGGCGGGAGGGGAGCGATTGTCTTGTCCTCGAACGTGAACGTCCAGTCGATCCGCGCCTCGAGCTTTGCGGGCGCCGCCGAGATCTCCCTGAGCTGGCCTCGTGCGGCATCCAATCCGAATCGCCGCGCGACAGCCTCGGACGCAAGGCGGCGAGCGGAAGGTTCGTCGAGAGACGCGCCGCGGCGTCCTTCTGGCAGCTTGTGCCGGACGCTTCGAGCGTCGCCGGAAGCCGTCACCATCACCTGCCATTCCTCCGCGCGGTCCGCGAGGTCTCCCTCGAACGTCACCGCTCGCACCCGCCAGCGCGGCCTGGGCAGATACAGGCCGACGAGCTCCCGCCACCGCGTCTCGCCCGAGGTGTCGACGACGAGCTCGTGGCCGCCGGCGCTTCCGTCGTCGGGCACGGGCAGGACGCGCCATGTCGGTCCGAGCGCCTGGCGATCCCCGGAAGGGCGTGACGCCTGATGTTCGTCGATCGTGCGGCGTGCCGCGTCTGCCGCCTGGGCACGCGTGATGGGGAGGCTGCCGAACGGACTCTCAGGCGTGTGCCGCAGTGCACCGATGACGCAGACGATCAGCCCCACGGCGCCGAGCGCGAGCCAGGCGCTCCGCATGCGCGGGCTGAGCGGCTCGTGCCGGGCGACCGGAGCTGCTGCCGGCTGCTCGGTGGCGGGCGGCGGCGTCCATGCCGCGTTTCGATCGGCGGGGGAGAGCCCGGTCCACCGGCCCTCCCGCAGACGTCTGTACAGGACGATCCACAGGGGCACCAGCGTCAGCACGATGATCATCAGGCGATCGAACCAGATGCCCGGTGCGCTGGCCATGAACACCGGCAGTGCGAACCACACCACATCGAAGGCGAAGTGCAGGATGATTCCCGGGAGCAGGCCGAAGTAGACGTAGAGCAGCCCGAACCCGACTGAAGGAATGATCAGCTCGACCGGTCGCGCGAATGCCGGCTGGTTCGGGTAAGGCGCATGGCCGGAGCCGAAGATGATCGCCTGCACGACGAAGCCGATGACGAGAAACAGGCGCCGGTGGCCGAGCCGATCGCCGATGAGCGCGGCGCCCGCCAGCGGCACCGCCCGGAAGAGCGCCTCTTCCCAGAACCCCGCCTGGAAAGAGTTCGCAATGGCGGAGAGCCAGGGTGCATATGTCGCGAGCACGTCGGGATGGACGAGGGCGTCCGCCGGGGACCACCAGCCGAACACCTTCGTCATGACGAGATAGAGCACCACGTCGTATGCGAAAAACACGCTGACGAGCAGATAGCCGGCGGCCGTCCGGCCCAGGATGGCGGTCGAGGCGCCGGGCCCCTTTCGCGACCACACGCGCCACAGCTGCGGGTGGTGACCAAACGCCCGCCGCGTCAGCGTCTCCGCCGCCATGAACGAGAGCCCGAAGAACGTAGAGAACCCGACGAAGCCGGCGACCATCGTGGCCAGCTGCTGAGCGATGAAGCTCGATCGTGGGACGGCGGTGTCGTACGACATCCAGAGCAGGGGGAATTCGTTGAGCGACGCGAGCGTTTGCAGCAGCCCCACCCCGATGCCCCAGAATGCAGCCTGCCGCCAGAGCACGTATCGCCGCCGCATCATGAAGAACAGGCCGACGCCGATCCCCCCGAACACATAGAGAACCGCCATCCCGACGACCGACCCGATGCCGATGGCCTCATTCGCGGATCGCATGCGCTCGTACCGCCGCGTGAACGACTCAGGGATCTTGATGAAGTGCGTCAGCTCGGTCAGCCGATCGCCCGACACGACCAGCCGCAGGCGGTAGCGTCCCTCGTTCAAGGTCTGAGACGCGCGTTCGTACGTCAGCGTGTGATCCACCCGCCCTCCAGGACGACGCTCCTGGCCCTGCTCGACCAGGGTGAACTGACGAAGGTCCACACGCCAGCGCGCGGCCGCGGCCGCTTCGGCGATTCTGCGCGCGGGGGGGCCGTCGAGCGACGCGCCCGGCGCCCCCTCCCGCAGGTGCTCGACGAATCCGTATGGCTTCCCGTCCGGCGTGAACCGGACCGTCGTCTCGTTCGTTTCTCCTTCCCTGAACTGCCGCACCCGCCACGCGTACGCCGCGTACAACTCCTCGCGCAGCATGCGCGTGAAGGCCTCCTTGCCGCCACCCTCGAGCTCGACGAACGTCTGTGCTTCGTCATCGCCCGTGAACGACGCGGCCTGACGATACCCGGCCGGACCGAAACCCTCTCGCGCCATGACCGTCCGCGCGTCTTCGAGGGCTCGTTCCCGGTCCATCGTGATGTCGAGCGCGACGATCGAGAACGCCTGAGGGAAGTAGCGGATGCCGACACCGGCGGCGACGACCGAGACAGCCGCGAGGAGGATCCAGAGTGCCGGTCGCTTCACGGGTAGCTCCTTGTGGAGGTGCGTGGAACGGCGATTCTACGTCCGCGCACTGCCGGAAATGGCGGGCTCCGCCGAAATCTGTAACGGGCTTGCAGATCTGTAATGGGCGTTGCGGCGGGAACCGGCAGTCGGGCTTCGAAACACCAGAAATGTCAAGGTTTTGCGACGTCGTAATCCACCCTCCGCGGAACGATTCGTGAAGTGCGCACCGGCACACCCTTCAAGGATTAGAGCCCCCATGAGCCTGTTGTCTGCGTTCGCCACTGATGTGGCGATCGACCTCGGTACCGCCAACACGTGCGTCTTTGCGCGCGGTCGAGGCATCGTCCTGAACGAGCCCTCCATCGTGGCCTTCAATACGGCTACAGGGACGATTGAAGCCGTCGGGATTGAAGCGCACGAGATGCTCGGGCGAACGCCCCCCCACATCAAGCCCGTCAGGCCGATGCGAGACGGCGTCATCGCTGACTTCGACGCGGCCGAGAAGATGCTGATGTATTTCGTCCGGAAGGCGCACGGCCGTCGCGCGCTCGTCCGGCCGAGGCTCGTGATCGGCGTGCCGCCCGAAATTACGCCGGTCGAACGCCGGGCGGTCAAGGACAGCGGCTTCCGGGTCAAGGCGAGCGAGGTCCACCTGGTGGACGAATCGATGGCGGCGGCGATTGGTGCGGGACTTCCGGTCACCGAGCCGGCGGGCAACATGATCATCGACATCGGCGGCGGCACGACCGACATCGCCGTCATCTCACTCGCCGGGACGGTCTACGGGAGATCGCTCCGGGTCGCCGGGGACGCGATGGACGAGGCGATCCTTCAGTACATGCGCAAGGCGTGCAACCTCCACATCGGGGAGCGAACCGCTCAGCACATCAAGTACGAAGTGGGATCCGCGATGCCGCTCGACAAGCCGCTGTCGATCGAGGTCAAGGGACGCCACGCGCTCGAAGGGGTGCCGCGCACCGTGACCGTCACGGACACCGAGATTCGCGAGGCGCTGGCCGAGCCGCTCCGCCAGATCTGCCAGGCCGTGCGCGACTCGCTGGAAAAGATTCCGCCGGAACTCTGTTCCGATATTTACGATCGGGGTATCGTCCTCACCGGAGGAGGCGCGCTGCTGCGCAATCTCGATGCGCGCCTGCGCGACGAGACCGGGCTCCCCGTGCTCGTCGCGGAAAACCCGCTCACGTCGGTCGTGCTCGGCGCAGGCATGATCCTGTCCGACCTGCCGCTGCTTCGCAAAGTCTCCTGGGGTTAACGCGTCCCTGCACTCGTCGAAGGCGAGGTTCCCGGCCTCGCCGATTTTTTCTTCCTCAATCGAACCCCGAACCCCGAACCCCGAACCCCGAATCCCGAATCCCGAATCCCGAGTCGAGTCCCGATCCCCGATCCCCGAGTCCCGAGTCCTGAGTCCCGAGTCCCGAGTCCCGAGTCCCGAGTCCCGATTTTAGCGCATCACGAGATCGAGCCACCGCTCGACGTCGATTCTGAAGTCGTGGCCCTGTGCCCGGTCGAGCTCGTTCACCGGCTTCACTGGACCAGGGTCTGCGACGAGCGCGCGATGGATCGAATCTTCCGCGTGCGTGACCTCGAACAGGTTGACGAAGCACTCGACCAGAAACGCGCGATCGGCGAGTGACGATCGCACGCGTGTCGGCGCGTCACCGGACATCTCGATGCCGAAGTCCTCACCCGCGGACTCGGTCAGCAGCGTGAGAAACAGCCGGTCGGATTCGTCACCGGTGTTCGGTCCTCCGGATGCGAGGATCCGCGTTTCGAGCGCATCCGAATCGCAATACACCTTCACGCGCGACGGCAGCGTGATCACCCAGGCGTCCCAGCTTGCGTCGTCCCACCCGAGCGTCAGCAGCGTGCGCGATCGAAGCGTCACCACGTCGAACGCCAGACGGTCGTCCTCGAGCGCCTGGAGAATCACGTCGTCCAGCGGGATGGGGTCGCGAGGTACGCGCAGAGGGTAGAGCGCCTCGCGCGTCCTGAACTGCTTGACCCGCTCCTCGAGGGCCGCGAGCACGCGAAGTCGCAGCTGTCGTGGCGGCGCCATGGGCGAGTGTAGCGTGCCGGGTGCGCCACGCGCACACCACCCTTCCTGTAAGCGCCACGGCGGGAAGTGTGATCCGGCCTGGAGGATTCGGGTCATAAACCCTTGCATCCATTGCGCTCGAAACGGTACGACGGTTGCGTAACCTCGAGCGTTCCCCTGGAGGTTGACATGACCCGCACAGTAGGCGCGGCCCTTGGATTCTTGCTCGTGGCGTTGTTCTTTGCGGCGGTTGCTGTCGAAAGCACCCGGGCGGCATCTGCACAGACAACCACGTATGCGGCGCACAAGTAGGCGTCGGACAGGCTTTGGGTTCCAGGCTTCTGGCGATGCCTCGCCTGAGGCCACCCCAAAGCCTGCCTCCGTCAGGGTGCCAGAACCAGAGTGCCAGGGTGCGAGGGTGCCAGGGGGGCGAAACACCCATCAATCCGCGCGTGACGGAGGGTCGAGACCTTACGCGATGGTGCTGGCGGTTTCGCCGACGGCGGATTCTTCGGTGGCTTCCTCGCTCAGGTGAACGAGGGCCGTGCGGCGTCTGCGGGCCATGAGCCGCTCGGCGGGGGAGACGCCGGAGAGCAACCGTACCGACACCTGGTACGCCATGCTGAAGAGCGCGAGCGCAGCCCAGTAACTGAAGCCGGTCGCGAACGCGACGACACCGCCGACGGCTGCCACGGCGAGCATGTCGAGCACCGCGAGGATGGCGCGGCGCGCGGCGCGGCGGCGAAGCTCCTCGGGGTCCACGTCGAGCTTCAGTCGCAAAGCAAACGGCGGCGCTGATGATGTACGGGGCCGGGCTGTGCCTGGGGTGGTGACTGACGGGGAGGTTTCGACCGGGAGGTTGTAATACTCGGCGAACTCAGCCGCGATGTCGTCCGGATCGAGTCGAACAGCTGAAGCGTATCCGCGAATGAAGGAGCGGTTATACATGCCGCCCGGCCACCGCGAGCAGTCGCCTTTTTCGAGTCCGGCGAACAGTGAAGCGGCGACCTTGGTGGATGCAGCGATTTCTTCGAGGGTTACACGCTGCTTTTCCCGATGGCGCCGCAGCCGTTCGCCAAATGCATGTCGCTCGTTGATCACCCTTGATCCTCGTGAATCCTGGCCGTCGCCAGCCAGTCACTACTCACCTGATCGTTGATGAACCGGCCCGATCGCGGGGGGCGGTTTACGTAGCTGAATGTCGCGCGGGCCGCAATCACGGCCACGGCGCTCAGCGCAAAGATCCAGAATTTCAAGATCGCGTCGCTCTTTTTGGACGGAAAGAGGAACTTTGTTCCCGGCCGCGTGCAAAAGCAGTTCCGGAGCCTGGCGCGTGATATTGCGCCACGTTTCCGCACGTGGTCGAAGTCCGCTCTGTCAAACGTCGCATTCCTATGCGGTAACTATTACAAACTGCACGGACGCTGCGGAGTAAATCGGCAGCCGACGCGCAGCGTGTTTCACAGTTGCTATCGATGATGTTTCGTCTGATTATGAGCCAAGAACCGTCCAGTGCAGCCCAGGAGATTTGGTCCCGCGCCATTTTTTTTTCAGCTGTGCCGCGCTCGTTCGCGCCGTCACCTTCCCGCGTCGGTTCCGCCGTCGCGACCTGGAGTAGCCCATGCCTTCAACCGCAGATGCTGTCGTTCGTGACTGGTTCGAGTCCGTGTGGAACAAGGGAGGCGAGGACGCGATCGATCGATTGATGGCTCCCGGCGCGAAGGTGCACGGGCTGGGCGGACCCACCGGGGACCCCATCATCGGCCCCGACGCGTTCAAGCCGTTCTTCAGGATGTTCAAGCACGCCATGAGCGATCTGCAAGTCGAGGTCGTACGCACGGTGGTGCAGGGGGAGATGGCCGTGGCGCACTGCCGCGTCCGCGGCACGCACGCCGGAGATTCGCTCGGCGCCCCTGCCACCAACAATGTCGTCGAGTTCGGCGGGATGACCATGCTCCGCATCGACAACGGGCAGATCGTCGAAGGGTGGAACTGCTTCGACTTCCTCTCGATGTATCAGCAGCTGGGATGGGTGAAAAATCCGCCGCTCCCCGGAGCCTAGTACGACTGGCCGCTCGGCTGACGCTCGCGGCCTACTTCACGAACACGGAGTCGTGGCCGCGCGCGAGGACCATCTTGTCGATGGCGGCCTTCATCTTGTCGCGCCGCGTCAGAATCGCCCGGCGCGAGCTGCGGTCGGCCCACGGGCCGATGGCCGCCGTGACCGCGGCCTCGTCGAGCGAGAGCATCCTGGACCACAGTTCCGGATCGACCTGCGTCATCGGCGCATGCAGCTTCGTCTCGGTCAGGAATGCGCGCGAGTGATCGATGAGGAACACGTTCCACTCGGCGTCCACGAGCAGGTTGCCCAGATTCCGATCGTTGTTGCCAATCAGGTTGTCCCACATCTTCATCCTGCGGAGCTGCTGGTGCCATTTCAAGGGCTTTCGCCCGGGCTGCACCTCTTTCCACGAGCACACCGGCGCCAGCCAGAGAATCGCGGCCCCTCGTTCGTGCTTCCAGCGCTTTTCGACCGCGACCGGCACCATGCCGAGCTCGAGCCGCTTGTCGAGCTCGTACGCGGCAATCTCTGATTTGTAGCTTTCCCACGAGCCACTCAGATTGCCCGGGGGCAGCACCTTCCACGCCACGCTCTCGGCAAGTCCGCCAGCCTTGAAGTACGCCCGCCGCGGACGCGTGACCCCCACCGGGATGGGCTCGAAGCGATCGATAGCCGCACCGGTGATGAAGGCTTCGAAATCCGCCCCGCGTCCCTCCCATGCCTTGGCGGATCCCGGCGACGGGCGTTCGAGTACCGGGCATGGGGCAGCGAAGGGGGCGACGTCGGTGGGAATGACTGTCTGATCGGGAAGCGACGCCAGCGCGAACAGTATCGCAACAAGGGTGTGTCTCATCGTCCTTGCTCCTCGATGGCGGGGGCTACGTTACCACGGCGGCGTACGGTCCGGGTCCATTTCAGGGACAATGGCGCCGGCACGCCGTCCCCCGTGTCCGGCAAATCCTGTGAGCGAATGAATATGTCCGATCCTTCCCGAGCCCGGTGGTGGGTTCGTCTCGCCGTCTTCCTGTTCCTGGCGATCGCCGTCTCCCGGACGGTCGCCGACGTGGATTTATGGGGGCACGTCCTCTTCGGACGGGACATCGTGAATCAGTGGGAGATCCATGTCACCGACCCCTACTCCTATACGAGCGATCGGCCGTGGATCAACCACGAGTGGCTCGCCGAATCGATCATGTACCTGTCGTACCGGATGATGGGGCCCTCAGGCCTGGTGGCCCTGAGACTGCTGACGATCATCCTGATTGCTGTGCTCGTCAGCGCCTCGATCAGGAGCGATCAGGTGTCGCAGGCCGGTCGCGACCTTCTCGTCATGCTGGGCGTCATCCTCACGTTGCCGAGAACCCAGCACGTGCGACCGCAGCTCTTCTCGGCCGTTCTCTTCGGGGTCCTGCTGCTGATTCTGATACGCGCGGACAGCGGACATCGCCGACCGCTGTGGCTCGTCCCGCCGCTGATGGCGGCATGGGCGAACCTGCACGGCGGCTGGATGGTCGGACTCGGCACGTTCGGCCTGTGGAGCGCGTGGGAATTCATCCGTGACGCGCGGTGGCCCGCGCGCGCGCAGACCGCGTTGATTCTCGGGCTCTCGGTCCTGGCGACGCTCGTCAATCCTTATGGATGGGGGCTCTGGCGGTTCATGTGGGAGACGGTCGGCATCGGGCGAGCCGACATCGGGGAATGGAGCCCGATCACGAGCATTTCTCCGGGAGTGCTCACGCTGTGGTTGACCGCGGTGCTCCTGGCCGTGTGGACGGCAATCAGGGCGGGCCAGGCGCGACGATGGAACTACTTGTTCCTGGTGGCGGTCCTGGGCTTCCTGTCCTATCGCGTCAGCCGCCTTGACGCGTTCTTTGGTCTCGCCGTGGTCATGCTGTTGCAGCCGCGCATCCTGCGGGGGGCGGATGCGAGCGTCTCGGCGGCTCCCGCACGCCGCGGGATTCTCCAATCGGCGGCCCTTCCGCTCGCTGTGGTCATCCTCACCCCGATCATCCTTTCGGCGTCGCGGCGACCACTCTCGTGCATCGAATTGGACAGGGTGAGTTTCCTGCCAGAGGGGGCGGCGGTCGCGTTCATCCGGGCCAATCACCTGCGCGGCCGGATGCTGACGTTCTTCGACTGGGGCGAGTACGCCATGTGGCACCTGTCGCCCGACATACAGGTGTCCATGGACGGGCGTCGCGAAACCGTGTACTCGCCATCGCAGATCGACCGCCACCTGCGGATCTACTCGGACCTGGCCACTGACGCCGCGATCCAGAGTCTGGATGCCGACTACGTCTGGCTTCCCCGCAATCTGGAGGTGGTGAACCGCTTCTCACGGCTCAATTGGGTGCCCATCCACACCGGCCGCGTGTCGGTCATCCTCGCGCGACATCCCAGCCAGCAGTTTCAACAGGTTCCCGCGGCGCCCGAACCTGCCAGATGTTTTCCCGGCCCTTAGACGACAAGGGGCTACTAGTGGCCTGTACTCGGTGAACAAGGACTGGATTCCGGAGCGCGGCGCCCGGGTGGCAAGGCGCGACGACCGAGAATACAGGGCGTATTTGAGGGAGGAGCAACGCCGCCAGACGGGATGCCCCGCCCGGAAGCCGGTCCTTGTTCACCGAGTACCGGCCACTAGCCAGCCTCCATCGCGTCGTCGTCCATCTCGCGCGAGGATGACGCCGCGGGCACCTCGTCCGGGTCGACCTGGCCACCGGACAGGAGCATGTCAGCCAGATAGGCATGCGCGGCGGTGTCGCTGCGCGAGAGGAGCCCGTCGAGCGGCGTCGATGGTGTTCGCGACTCGCGCCCCTGCATCGACGGATAGCTGCCGTCCTCGCGCCGGGGAGCGTAGCGGCACCAGAACCCCAGGTGCCACAGGAGAAACCCCCGAACGCGGACCGTCGCGTAGTCGTCGTCTCCCCAGTGCGCCCTGGCGAGCGCGACGTAGCGGCGGTAGATCGTCAGCCGCTCTTCGGGGGTGATGGCCTCGTCGCCTGCCGCGGCTTCTCGGAAGATCCAGGGTTTGATGAGCGCGCCCCGCGCGATCATCACGCCCGCGCAACCGGAGCGTGCGAGCGCTGCCGTGATCTCGTGAGGAAAGAGCAGGTCGCCGTTGCCGACAACCGGGACCCGCACGGTGGAGGCGACTTCCCCGATCGCATCCCAGTCCGCCGCCATCGTGTACCGCGCCTGGCGCGTGCGGCCGTGCACGAAGATCGCGTCGGCGCCGCCGTCCACGGCGGCGGCCGCCACTTCGAGATAGTTACGCGACTTGTCGTTCCATCCCAGCCGGATCTTCACGGTGACGGGCGCGTGCTGGAGCGTGCCCTTCATCGCGGACACAATGCGCCGGATGCGGGCGGGCTGACGGCCGAGGGCCGCGCCCAGGCCCTTGCGCGTGAAGTGATCGATCGGGCATCCCAGGTTGACGTCCACGAGATCCGCGCCGCGCGCTTCGACCAGCCCCGCCGCCCAGGCCATCTCCTCAGGATCGTTGCCGGCGAGCTGCACGCCGAAGAACGGCTCCTCCGGCGCCCGACGAATGAGCGCGAACTCCCCGCGCCGCCGCTGTTTCAGCTTGCGCGCCACGGTCATCTCGCTCATCGTCACCCGCGCCCCGAGCTCGATGCAGAGTTGCCGGTACGGAAGATTGGAGCCTTTCGTCATCGGCGCCATCACGCATGCACGGGTGAGGACTTCGGACAGGGTGGACATAGTCGGGATTCGGGACTCGGGATTCGGGACTCGGGACTCGGATTCGAGACTCCGACGACGTAGCTTCCGGCTTTAGCCGGAAGAAAACTCCGGACTCCGGATCCGCATCATGTCAGTCGCGCAAGAAATATCGTGTGTTTCGGTCCGCCCTTCTTGAGCCGGCCTCGCACGCGCTCGATGTCGACGACGAATCCGGCGTAGCGGAGGCGCTGTTCGAACCGGCGGTCCTCCCACGCGGACCAGACGGCGAGCACGCCGCCCGGCTTCAGTGCGGCGCGCGCGGCAGCGAGGCCCTGGTCGCTGTATAACCGGGCGTTCGTGGTCGCGGTAAAGGCGTCGGGCCCGTTGTCCACGTCGAGCAGCACGGCGTCGAAGCCTCCCGGACTCGCGTGAAGCGTGTCGGCGACGTCACCGATCTCGACCTGCACTCGTGCATCGCGGAGCGGGTGACCGGCGAGCGTGCCCAGCGCGCCGCGGTTCCACTCCACGACGGCCGGCACGAGCTCGGCCACGACCACGGTGGCGTCCCCGGCAAGAAGATCGAGCGTGGCCCGCAGGGTGAAGCCCATGCCGAGTCCGCCGACGAGCACACGCGCGTCCGGCACCTGCAGGCGCCGGAGGGCAAATGCGGCAAGCGCCTGCTCCGACCCGTGCATGCGGCTGGACATCAGGCTCTTGCCGTTCGCCATGATGACGTACTCACGGTCGTGACGGGTGAGCGTCAGGTCGGTGCCGTCCGGCGTCCGAGCCTGGCCGAGCAGCTCCCAGGGCTTCAGGGATGTGACCTCACGCGGGATCGTGCGCTCGACCGCCGCCGTCCTGGCAGAGAAGACGAAGCGTCATCGTTCACCGCGTGTCGATGTGGTGAGTGGCTCGTCTTTCAGTGCGGCTTCTTCGTCCATCGCGAGGATCTGACGATAGTGCTTGAACTCCTCGGCGACGACATCGATGTGCCGACGCGTCGTCAATCCCTCCTCCACGGCGCGGTCTTCGGCGCTCGCGAGTCGCTTTTCGATCGTGTCGAGCCGCGCCTCGAGCGCGTTGAACCGGGAGTGCACCTGGCCGAATCGTGCGCTGACTCCGTCGAAGCCAATCCGCATCTCCGATCGGAGCCTGTCAATCGCCATCGAACCTCCAGTTTAGTCACCCGAGACGGGAACTGCCAGCCTCGTGCCGCGTGGGTTTGTCCGGGAAATGTGACGAGCGGTCCCTCGGCGATGCAGATTCAGCCCTGCGGTGATGGCCGGTGTTGTCAAATTCTGCGCGCGAGGACCGAGATCTTCCGGCTGAAGCCGGAAGCTACGGCATATAAAATTGAGGGATGCGAATCCTTTCCCGCTCGATCGTCATCGGTGCCGTCTCGGTGACGTTCTCTGCCGCCTGCCGTTCGCCGCAGACCGCCGCGCCGCCTGCTCGAGACTCGAAGGACGCGGCCTTCACGGCCGCCGCGCATGACTATCTCGAGGATCTGTATCGCCGGCTGCCGACGCAGGCGACATACCTCGGCGTTCACAAGTACGACGACAAGCTGGAGAACTACTCCCGCCAGGCCGTCGCCGAGACCGTCGCGGCATCGCGCCAGTTCCGCGAGCGGATCGCCGCCATCGATCAGGCGTCTCTCTCGGCCGACAATCAGCTCGATCGCGTCCAGCTTCTCCACGCCATCGACTCGCGCCTCCTCACCCTCGAGGTCGTACGCCCCCTGGGCGCGCGACGCCGACACCTACAGCAGCGGCATCACCAACACGGCCTACATCATGATCAAGCGGGCATTTGCCCCGGCCGAGGAACGCCTGCGCAGGTTGATCGCCCGTGAGAAAGCGATGCCCGCCGCACTTGCGGAGGCACGGACGAACCTGGAGAACCCTCCACGCATCTACACCCAGATTGCCATCGATCAGCTCGACGGGAATCGCGGCTTCTTCCAGGAGGCGGTCCCGGAAGCATTCAAGGAGGTGAAGGACAAGGCACTGCTGGCCGAGTTCAAGACCGCGAACGATGCCGTGATTGCGGCGCTCGCGGATTACAAGAAGTGGCTGCAGAGCGACCTGCTCAAACGATCGAATGGCGACTTCGCATTCGGCGAGGATACCTACCGAAAGAAGCTGGCGGCTGACGAGATGATCGACGTGCCACTCGATCAGCTCCTCGCGACAGCCGAGCGCGATCTGAAGAAGAACCAGGCACTGTTCGCCGAGGCCGCGAAGCGCATCGATCCGAAGCGCACGCCCCAGCAGGTGCTCGCGGTCGTGGAAGCCGATCATCCGCCGGCCGGCAAGCTCTTGTCCACGACGCAGGCGGAGCTCGAGGCGATTGGCCGCTTCATGTCGGACCGTCACATCATCACCGTCCCGAAAGCGGCTCCCGCGCGTGTGCAGGAGACTCCGCCGTTCCTCCGCGCGACGACGACCGCGTCGATGGACACGCCGGGTCCGTTCGAGACGGTGGCGAACGAGGCGTACTACAGCATGACGCTCCCGGATCCGAAGTGGTCCGCAAAGGAAACGGAGGACTTCATGCGCCAGTGGTACTACCCGCTCATCACCAACGTGTCCGTGCATGAGGTCTGGCCGGGCCACTATCTGCAGTTCCTCTACGCGCGCAACTTTCCGTCTGACGTGCGCAAGGTGCTGGGCGCCGCCAGCAACTCCGAAGGATGGGCGCACTACTGCGAGGAGATGGTCATCGACGAGGGCTTTCACGCGGACGACCCGCGCTACCGCCTCGCACAGGTGCAGGACGCGCTGCTCCGCGACGCGCGCTTCATCGTGGGCATCCGGATGCATACGCGGGGAATGACGATGGCGCAGGCGGAAGAGTTCTTCGTGAAGGAGGGGTATCAGCCTCCCCACACGGCGCGCGCGGAGACGAAGCGCGGCACGTCTGACGCGACGTACGGGTACTACACGATGGGGAAGCTGATGATCCAGAAGCTGCGCGACGATTACCAGACGAAGATGGGGGCCAGTTACTCGCTCCAGGGCTTTCACGACACCTTCATCAAGCTCGGCCCGCTGCCGTTGCCGCTGATTCGAAAGGCGATGCTGGGCGAGGAGGGGCGGGCGTTCTAATCTTACGTGCTACGTGCTACGTGCTACGTGCTACGTGCTACGTGCTACGTGCTACGTGGCTACGGCCGGGTCTGTGGACGGTCACGTGGTCGAGCGTGTCAGCCGGGCGAGCTCGTCGCGGACCTGGCGCAGGATCGGCAGTTCCGGGTCGGCGTCTTTCCACGTGACGAGGAGCGCCTCGTACATCTTGCGGCTTTCGGACTCATTGCCGCTCCGGGCGAGTGCGCGGGCGGCGCCGAGCTGCGACATCGGGATCAGGGACGAGAACGGGTCGGCTCCGCGATGTTCGCTGACGGCCTGGTATGCCCGCAGCGCCTCCACGGGCGCGCCCGCTTTCAGCCGCGCTTCTCCGCGCAGATACGTCGGCACGAGCGCGGCGACGAAGCCGCTTTCGTAGGGCGCCGCCTGGCGAAGTTCCTCCACGGCTCGATCGAACGCGCCGCGCGCGACCAGCGCCGCGGCCTCCGTTGCGGGCAGGTACGCGCGGTGCAGCAGTGTGTCTTCGGGCCGCAGGTTCCGTACGCGCCGCAGGACCGCCTCGGCTTCGTCGGGCTGGCCCGCGAGCGCGATCGCGACTGCCGCTCGCAGCTGTGGCTCAGTGGCTGTCGCGGACCGGACAATCCTGCGGGCACGCTCGAGCGCCTCCCGCTTGTAGCCATACAGCGCCTCGGTGAGCGCGGCCTGCGCCTCGTACCCTGACGCAATCTGCGCGAAGCCCTGCTTCTCGGCCGCCGCCACCGTCTGCTCGTAGAGCGTCCGGGCCTCGGCGAGCCGGCCGCGGAACGCCGCAACCTGGGCACGCGCGCCAATGATGTCAAACCCCCGACCCCTCGTCGACGCCCACTCGATGTGCCGGCGCGCGGCCTGCTCATCCCCCTCGATCTCGGCAATCTGATAGAGCAGCCGCCGCATCGGGACCGTCTCGAGGTTGAGCGAGACGGCCCGCTCGGCGACCGTGCGTGCGTCGGCGTACTCGCCGGCGCCGCGATGCGCGTACGCCAGGTTCGAATACGGGAACGCGTGCGCCGGGTTGCGCCTGATGGCTTCCTCGGCTTCGACCATGGCCGCGGGATAGTCCCCCAGACGATTGAGCAACACCGCCAGCGCGTTCGCCGGGCGGTAGTCCTGCGGGTAGGTCCGCTTCCAGACCTCGAGCGCCTCACGGGTTTTCAGCTGGTTGCCGGTGTACCGGTCCTGATACTGATAAGCGATGAACAGCCGCTCGCGCTCGCTCACGCGTGCGCGATGCTCGTAGGCGAGCCTGGCAAATTCCTCGCTCTTCCCGGTTTCTCCCAGGCCGCCGTACGCACTCGAGAGCGTCGTGTAGGCGAGGGCGAACTGCGGGTCGACGGCAATCGACCGCTTGAGGAGGTCGATCGCGTCCAGCTCGGCACCCGATGCCCGGCGCGCCACCGCTTCCGTATACGCCTTGAGCGCCTCGAGCGATGCGGTGGTCGCGTCTTCGATGGGGACGTTGTGGCTCGCGAGCGACGCACCGGACTCACCGAGCGAGCTCCGCATCTCGGCGGTAAGCCGGCCGAGCGATCCGAGCACGTCTTCCTTCCGTTCGACTTCGACCTGCCGCCGCGCAATCGTCGTCTTCGTCCGGCAGTCGGTCGCAATCAGGGAGATCAGCGTGGACTGGCCGACGGCAGATACGCTGCCTTCGAGCATGGCCTGGAGCCGGAGCCGTTCGCAGACCTCCACCGCGACGTCATGCGTCATCCGCACGGACGGATCCTTGCCCATCAGCCGCAGCTGGCTGCCGACGCGCTCGTCTGAGACGAGGTTCAGGTACGGCGACTGCCCGAGATAGACCGTTACGGCCTCCCTCAGCGTGCCGTCGAAGTCGGGATCCGCGGTGCCGTTCGCGATGGTGCTGACCAGAACGGCGTTGCGGGCCGGCGGCGCGCCGGACGCCATGTGCCACCACCTGCGAGCCGCCCCGGTCGCCGCCACCGCCGCGATCACCACGATTCCCGCCGCCGCTCCAGCCGCCTTCCGGGACCGTCCGAAACGGGGCGCTGACCGCTCCGGCCGATCGAGCGCCCGGCGTGCGCGGCGCAAATCGTCCAGCATTTCGACGCCGGACTGATAGCGGCTTCCGGGATCCTTCTCCAGCGCGCGATCGATGATCTGTTCGATGTCGTGCGGCAGGCGCGGATTGAGGATGTGCGGCCTGGCGGGCTGGCGTGCCGCGATGGACGCGGCCATTTCCGCGAGGGTGTCTTCTCGAAACGCCGGTTTGCCCGTCGCCATGTGATAGAGCAGCGCGCCCACGGCGAAGATGTCGCTCCGAACGTCGGCGGCGCGGCCGTCCACCTGTTCGGGCGACATGTAGGGGTGAAAGAACTCACCGGTCATTCCGGGACTCGAGGCCGCCCGCTGGATCCCGGTGGTCGCGGAGCCGGTCTGGCTCGTGGCCGGATCGTCACTGGCCGCGTCGGCGGCTGCCGCCGCCGCGCCGAGCTCGAGCAGCTTCACATGGCCGTCCGTCGTGATGAACACGTTGGACGGCTTGACACTGCCATGCACGATACCGCGGCGATGCGCGGCGCCGAGCGCTTCGGTCACCTGCATCGCGATTTCGATCAGGCGCTCCATGGGCACGGGGCGTCCGGAGATCTCCTCGTCCAGGGCGCGCCCCTCCAGGAGCTCGCAGACGAGAAAGGGCTGCTGGCCTTCGTCGCCGGAGTCGTGGACGGCGCAGATGTGCGGATGGGTCACCAGCGAGGCGATGCGCGCTTCGCGGTGGAAGCGATCGAGCGCTCCGGGCCGGGCCATTTCCTCGGGTCGAAGGAGCTTGACGGCCACCTCGCGCTCGAGACGCAGGTCGCGTGCGCGATAAATCTCAGTCGGGCCGTCGCGGCCGATCGGCTCGATCAGTTCGTAGTGCGAGATTCTGCGCGGCGCCCTCACGCGTCTCCCCCGGTCTTCATGGCGCCGATGCGGAAGTGGAGGAGGACAGGCGCCCGTACTCCGTGCGGGCCTCCGTCAGCGGCCAGAAGTCGGCGTCGGCGGCGTGCCACAGCTTGAACAGCTCTTCGTAGGCGCGACGGCTGCCGGCCGCGTCGCCGGCACGCGCCCGCGCCCGGGCAATCCCGAGGTGCGCGAGCGGCACGACCGGAGCGAACGGATCGATTCCCCGGTGCACCAGAATCCTGTTGTACTCGCGCAGAGCGTCAGCCGTCGACCCCTTCTGCAGCAGCGCCTCGGCGCGAAGGTACGTGGGCACCAGTCCGGCGACGGTCCCGAGCTCGCTGGGAGTTGCGGCCTCGAGCGCGGCGAGGGCGGCATCCGGACGCTCCTGCCGCAAGGCACTCGCCGCCTGCGTCGTCGGCACGAGCACCGTCCGCACCAGCGTGGACTCGGGGTACCGCTGCCGGGCGCGGTTGACGAGCGCCTGTGCCTCCCTCGGAAGTCCCGCGAGCGCGTAGGCCGCCGCCTCCCGGAACCGCGGCACGGTCCCGGCAGGATCCGCTCCGATGTCGATCAGCGCGACGACGCGCCTGACGTTCTCGGCAGCCTTTGACGCCGGCCGATAGAGCGCTTCCGTCCACGCCAGGTGCGCAGCATATCCGGAGGCCGTCCCCTTGAGGTTGCGCGCAAGCGCCATGTCGGCCGCGCGGCGGTACAGCTCCCCGGCTTCCGTGAGCCGTCCCTCGTAAGCAGCGACCTGCGCCTGCGCCGAGACGAGGTCGAACTCCCTCGGCCTGTCCTTCGCCCACGCGAGCTGCGCCGCAGCGCCGGGGCGGTCACCGGCCAGGAGGGCGAGCTGGTACAGCAGGCGGCGTGTTGGAGTGGTCTCGACTCCCAGCGCCACTGCTTCGTCGGCGACCTTCTTGGCATCCGCGTACCGCTCCATGGATCGATACGCGATCGCCAGGTTCGAAAAAGGAAACGGATGCCCCGGACTTCGCCGGAGCGCTTCCTGCGCCTCGCTCTCTGCCCGCTCATAGCGGCCCATCCGGTTGTGGATCAACGCGAGCGCGTTTGCCGGCCGCGAATCGCGGGGGAACGCGGTCTTCCACGTCTCGAGTGTTTCCGCCGCACGTTCCTCGTTCCCGGTCACACGGTCGTGGTACTGGTACGTGATGAAAAGCCGCTCGCGCTCGCTGACGCGGTTCTGCAGCCCGTACGCCACCCGCGCCGACTCCTCGCTCTTCTCCCATTCGCCGAGGCTGCCGTACACGGTGGAGAGTGTCGCGTACGCCGACGCAAACTCGTGATCCAGCTCGATGGCCTGGTTGAAGAACGCCATCGACTCGAGCTCCCGCCCGCGCCGGCGCTCCTCCAGCCCCAGCGAGTACGACTTCAGCGCGGGGAGCGACGGGGTGGTCGCCTGCTCGATCGGCGTGTCGAACCGTTGAATCGACCGCAGCGACTCGCCGAGCTTCGTGCGGATGGACGACGAGATCGTGCCGAGCTCCTTGAGGACGCGCTCGCGGCTCGTGGCTTCTGCCTGCTCGCGCGCGAGGGTCTCCCCCGTCTGGCAGTCGGTCGCATAGAGCGTAATCACGTAATTCGAGCCGAGCGGCGCGATCGAACCTTCCAGCATCGCCCTGGCGCCGATCCGCTGGCAGGCCTCACGCGCCACAACGTGGGTGAGCTTGTCGTCCGCTTTGCGCCCCATGAGCCGCCGCGTCTCGCCGATGCGTGAATCGGGAACGAGCTCGAGGAACGGCGACTGCCCGAGCTGGACGTTCAGCGCGGTGTCGAGCGTCTGGTCGAAGACCGGATCGGAGGTCGAGTTCTCGAACGCCGCGACCAGCAGGGTGTCGCGATCTGTCAGCGCCGCCCCACCGGCGCTGAATCGTTTCCATCCCGAGAGCCCGGCGATGACTACTACAGCCAGTGCAATCGGGATGACCCAGCGTGCCGTGGCTGTGCGGCGATGAATCGCTGCGGGCACGCGAGGATCGGTCGCCGGCGCCGGAGCGGGCTCGAACTGTTGCGCGGCGCTCTCCAGATCGGCCCCGAGCTCAGCGGCTGTCTGGAACCGCATCGGTGGATCGACGGCGAGCAGGCGCAGGATGATCCGGTTGAGACTGTCCGGAATCGCGGCGTTGACCGTCTGCGGCGGGATGATGATCCCGTTGTTGATCTTCATGACGATCAGCTGCACGTCTTCGCCGCCGAAGGCACGTCGGCCAGTCGCCATTTCGTACAGCACGCTGCCGAGCGAGAACAGGTCGGTGCGAGCGTCGAGCGGCAGCCCATGCGACTGTTCCGGGGACATGTAGGCCGCAGTTCCGACCGTGTCGCCCGTACGCGTCAGGTCCGCCGGGAACGTGCCGACCAGGGTTGGCGGCGAGCCTGCGGCACGTTCGGTCCCGCCGGGATGGTCCTCGAGAGCCATCTTGGCCAGACCAAAGTCGAGGACCTTCAAGTGATCGCCGAATGTCACGAACAGGTTCGCCGGCTTGATGTCCCGGTGGATGATTCCGCGGCGGTGCGCCGCATCGAGCGCGTCCGCGATTTGACGCGCAAAGTGGATCACCCGGTCCGGCGGTATCGCGCCGTCCTCGATGATCTGCCGCATCGTCCGTCCCTCGAGCCGCTCCATGACGATGAAGGGTTGCCCCTCGTGCTCGCCGAGCTCGTGGACCATGCAGATGTGGGGATGCTGGAGCGAAGAGGCGAGACGTGCTTCGCGCTCGAAGCGCCCGAGCCACTCCCGCGAGTGGACCGCTTCGGTCCTGAGGACCTTGATCGCGACCTCGCGTCCAAGCCGGATATCCTCGGCGCGATAGACGACGCCCATGCCGCCGTCACCGAGCTGGTCCAGCAGACGATAGTGCGAAATCAGGGTTGAGGCCATGGCGGTCCACGCCCGTCTGTCTATGGCCGGGAAGACCGAGTCAATTTGGGTGCGCCGCTGAATTGTAGCAGGACTCCGGTCCCGAGGCGCGCAGGGTGCAGGCGTGGCAGAGCTTTCGGCCAGGAACCGCGCCAGCCTTCCACAGATGCCGCCCCGGGCCGTCTGAAGTCAGCAGCTACAATGACTCAGCGGACAGATACATGCTGAATCATGTGACGGTCGTCCTCTGTGCGTCCCTCGCGCTCTCGAGCGCCGCCGGTCAGGCTGGAGGCCCTGTCGTCCGGGTGGACGCCGCCCGGATCTTCGACGACGTTGCCAAGCTGGCCGCCGACGGCATGGAAGGACGGCTTGCGGGGAGCCCGGGGGGTGCGAAGGCGCGGGCGTACGTGCTGGGACGCCTCAAACAGGCGGGCGTCGAGCCGATGGGGGAGAGCTTCGAGCGGCCGTTCACCTTCATGTCGCGTACGGCCGGCGAACGCAAGGGGACGAATCTGGTGGGTGTCATCCGTGGCGCCAGAAACCCCGAGCGCTACATCGTGCTCACTGCGCATTACGATCACATCGGCGTCCGTAACGGCGAAGTCTTCAACGGCGCTGACGACAATGCGTCGGGCGTGGCGGCGGTCCTGGCCGCTGCGTCGTACTTCGCCCGCACAAAGCCGGAGCACTCCCTGCTCATTGCCGTCCTCGACGCCGAGGAGTCAGGATCCCGGGGGGCCAGAGCCCTGATGCGTGATCCGCCCGTCCCCGTGAGCGCGATGACCGTGAACATCAACCTGGACATGGTCGGGCGCGCCCCCGACAACAAGCTGTTTGCCGCCGGAACGTATCACTATCCGTTTCTGAAGACCCTTCTGCAGGGCGTCGCCCAGCCTCCAGTCGGTACTGGTATTCGGCCACGACACGCCCGGTGAGAAGGAGGACTGGACGAAGCTGTCCGATCACGTCGTATTCCACGAGGCCGGGATCCCGTTCATCTATCTGGGCGTCGAGGACGTCGCCCAGTACCACAAGGCGACCGACGATGCGGCCACCATCGACCGGGCATTCCTCGCAGGAGTCGCTGCGACCCTCATTGCCACGACGCGCCAGTTCGACAGCCACCTGGATCAGATTGCGTCGCACCGACCGAAATAACGTGCTACGTGCGCCGTGCCACGTGCAACGTGCTGGAGGTAAGCCCCAGGCTGCCCGCGTCGAGCGCACGCGCTATGCTGCGGAGTGATGGCGGCCTTCGCCCCGGGCGATCGCGTGCACGTCGCGGCTCTCGGCACGGGAGTCGTGCGCGAAGTGCGCAACGGCGGGCGTTTTCTCATCGAATTGAAGGGGCGTTCCATCGTCGTGGCCGCCGCCGACCTCCAGCCCGCGAAACCATCTCGCCGCGCGCCCGTAGCACGTCGCACGGTGCATGTAGCACGTGAAGGCGTCGCACGTGAGCACGTAGCTCGTGAGCACGTCGCACGTGAGCACGTCGCACGTGAGCACTTAGCACGTAGCACGTTGCACGTAGCACGTGTTTTGGATCTGCACGGCAAGACCACGGAGGAGGCCATCGAAGCGCTCGATGGCTTCCTGAACGACGCGCTCCTGGCGGGCGCCGGTGAAGCGCGGATCATCCATGGCCGGAGCGGCGGGCGGCTCAAGGCGGCGGTGCATGCCCGGCTGCGCCAGCTCACCTCCCTCCGCGGGTTCCGCATAGACCCGCGAAACCCGGGAGTCACCATCGTCCAGCTGTAGCGGGCGTATCGAACGGAGCGGGGTGCCGGCGCGAACGCCGACACTCTACGCTCGCCGCTCCTGCCGCATCGTCTCAGTCGAAGCGCGTATCGTCTGCCGACGGGCCGTAGATCGCGGGGACGGGCACGTCGTTCAGCCGCAGGTACACAGTCAGCTGGCCCCGGTGGTGGGCGAGGTGGTTGATCGAGTCGCGGAGCATGATGTGGCGCGGCTGCTCCTGGACGACTTTGCCGGATACGAGGAGGCGCCAGGGTTTCATCAGGTGCTCCTCGCTCGTTCCCTGCAGCGCGGCGCGGGCGCCGTTGACCCCCTCGTCCAGCGTTCCGAGGAGCTCCGCGTTCGTCTTGAGCTGACGCGCCCACTTGGAATTCGACGAGCCTCCTGGCGGATTCAGGTCGAGCTCGTCCTGCTCGATCATCATCGAGATCCACGAGGGCATCATGGCCACGAGCCCTGCGAGACGCCCCAGCGGCATCGACTTTTCGTGCGGTTTCCAGTCGTCGCGGCCTTCCGGCACGTTCTCGAGCGCCCGCTTCGTGATTTTCGCCTCGCGATCCAGCTCACCGAGAAACAGCTCCGTCATCTTCATTGTTCGCCTCCATGACAAAGGTTGTGACGCCTCACCCCGGCGTGCACTCGACAGGAGCGGCGCGCTAGCGACGCGGAGCGTCCAGGTCGAGCTCGTTGAGCGGGACGTCCCAGTGCGCGTCCAGAATCTCGAAGCGCCTCTGCTCTTCCTTCAAGAAGCTGGCCTGATCCGGATACAGCTTGCGGACGAGCCCCTCGTCTCCACCACCCATCATAGCGGCGGCATCGCGATAGGTGATGACGACGGCAAACGTCCAGTCGGCGCGGCCATCGCCGTGGTACGTGGGGACGTATGTCTTCACCGCCGTCATGCGGCCGGTCTTCACCTCTTCCTTGAGGATGGGGTAGTGGTTCTTCCGGAACAGATCGACGAACTCCTCCTGGAAGCCCCATTTGACCCGGTAGAAGTACCAGACCGTCCGCTCCGGACGCGCTCCCGCCTGAGCCGCCGGCGCCTGGGCGCGAACACTGGCCGGACCCGTGAACACTCCGGCGAGCGTTCCGAGAATCGTGAGTGCGCAGATCACCTTCTTCATCCGGATCTCCTTCCTGCTCTGGGCCCCGCGCCCGCATTCAACCAGAGCTGACAGCTGATAGCTGATGGCTGATAGCTGATAGCCGTGAGGCGGCTCGTCCCCGCCAATCGCGGACGTGCAGCAGCCGCCGAAGATATACTCAGGACTTCCCGGAAGCGAGGACAAAGGATGCAGAGACCCTGGAGGCCAATCGCGCTGGCGCTCGCGCTCAACGCGAGCGCAGGCGCGGCAGTCGCGGCAGCGCAGACCGTGACGGTGAGAAACGCCCCGCCGGGCGCGACGATCGAGGTCGTCCTGAACGCGGCGCCTGCCGCGACGGGCACGGCGGATGCGACGGGTGTCGCCACACTCACCACCAGGATGAAAGAGCTCATCGGCAAGGCGGAAATCGATGCGAACGTCTCCGTCGATGTCTGTGAGGGCAAGCGTCGCGTGCTGATTGTCGAAGTGGGAGCGCCAACGGTTCCGGTGGAAGCCGGGTGTGATCGTCGTCAGGTCAGCGGCCTCTACTGGGTGCGGCCCGTGAACACGGTCGTGGTGAATCTTGCCGGTGTCGTGCCGACGCTGCTGCTCATCAAGGGAGCCTACGGAATCCCGGTGACCGCGCCGGACGGGACGACCCCCGCTGAGGAGGGTATCCGCTCGTGGAGGCCGTCGCCAAAGGGTCCGGTCCTATCAGGCAGCGCAGGGCTCTCCAAGTTTCGCGACGCCCTTCTCATCGCCTGCGGAACCGCGTCTCCCTGCAGCGGCGATGATTCCGGATTCTCGTACTCGGGCGGCGCCACCTGGTGGATCACCCGATATCTCGGGGTCGAAGGCACTTACGTGAAGCCGAAGAACATGAAGGCGAGCGGCGGCGATACGTTCACGTTCAACAGCACGCTGGACGCCGATGTCTGGACCCTCGCGGGGGTCGGCGGCGCGCCGATTGGCCCCGTGAGGCTGTACGGCAAGGCGGGCGTCAACTACCATCAGGCCACCTCGACGACGGACGAAACCATCGACAATGTGACGCAGACGATCGCGTTCCGGACGACGGGCTATGGATGGTTGTTCGGCGGCGGTGGCGAAGGGTGGATCACGTCGCGCGTCGCCATCTTCGGAGAGTTCAACCTGGTCAAGCTCAAGGGTCCCGCGGAGAGTGGAGGGGAAGCGTTCATCGACGACCGGCTGCGCCTCTTCATGGGAGGCATCCGGCTTCACGTCGGGCGGTCCGGGCGCTAGACAATTGGATGGTTACTGGACGTCGACCAGTTCGACGTCGAAGACCATCGTCGAAAACGCCGGAATCGATCCGTTCCGCACCGCTCCATACCCGAGCGAGGATGGGATGATGAGCCGCCGTGCGCCACCGAGTTTCATGCCCGCCATGCCCTGGTCGAACCCTTGGATCACCTCCCCGGCGCCGAGCGTGAACGTCAGGGGTGTGCCGCCTGCCGACGAATCGAACTGCAGCCCCTTCTGCTCGGTCTTGGTGGAGTCGTACAGCCAGCCCGTGTAGTTGACCGAGATCTCCTTGCCGGCTACCGCTTCGGTCCCCGTGCCTACTCGCAGGTCCGTCTGGCTGTAAGGCGCCCCGACTGAGGGGGTCGTCGGCGCAGGTCCGCACGCCGCAATCGTCACGGCTGCCGCAGCCGCGGCAGCGACAGATACCACTCCAAGAAGAACACGGGTTAGGGTCACGCGGGCATTGTACAGGACTCCGTTTGGCGGAGCCAACCCGCCCGGAGGATTCACGCGTCCGGCGACGCATCGCGCGTCTATGAGCTGGTGCCGGCCAGGAAATCCTGCTTCTTCGCGGCCATCAGAGCGCCGAGCTGCTCGAGCTCCTCGCGGCTGAAGATGACGCGCGCCCTGGGAAACATGGTGTCCTCTTCCTCTTCAATATGGTGCTCGATGTTCTCTTTGAGCACCTTGAACTTCGGTCCCCACTGTTCGTTGTCTCGCGCAAGGCCATGGAGCTCCTTGACGATCAGGTCCGCGACGTGATGCTCCTCGTAGCCTTCGAGGACGATGTCCTTCGCCTCCCGGTGCGACCGCAGCGCAGGGTACAGCACCGTTTCCTCGATGTGCTCGTGTGCGTTCAACTCACGGGTCAGGGTGTTCAGCAGCTCGGTCCGCGTCTTGACCCCGCGCGTGGTAGTCTCTTCGCCCTTCTTGAGCAGACCTTCCATGCGGCGGTGATCGGTTTCGAGCAGCTGAATGGCGTCCGTCTCACCGGACGACCACGGCATCTTCCTGGCCACTGCGGCCACCGCTCCCGCGACGGCGCCTCGTACAGTCGTCGCAATAGGTGTTAGCACGCCAGGACCGCGTTTGGGAGCGCGCTTGCGTGCGGCACTCGGCCGCTTCGCGGGTGTCCGCGGGGTCTTTTTCGAACCCGCTCGCTTCGACGGGCTTTCTGCCGCGCGTTTCCCGGCCGTCCGCTCGGGCACCGGGCTCCTCACGCCGGCTCGCTTACGTGAGGATCGTCCCCGGGAAGACTCCGCCGAGGGGCGACGGGCTTTCGACGACGACGCTTTCTTGATCCCCGAACCCCTGCCGGCCGGCTTTCGTCCCGTTGCTCGCTTCGCCACTGCACCCTCCTGGCTCGATCCCCCGCCTCCGTGCCCTGAACGGACGCGGACGCCGACGAGCCATGCAAGAGAGTCACCAGACCATCAGTCTCTCGGAAAAGAGTCAACGCGCAGGGTGAGGGTATAATCCGGCTCCGCACGGCACCGAGGCAAGAGAGGTCATCGCACTCATGCGCATGAAGACGATCAGGGTCGGGTTACTTTGCGTTCTCGGATTCGCCTGCACTGCGTCCATCGTTCACGCCCAGGCCGTCGATCCCGGACGCAAAGTCTTCGAGACGCGCTGCGCACGCTGCCACGGCGGCGACGGCAACGGCGGCGAAATGGGTCCAGCCATTCCGGAGCGCCTGGTGACCCGTGACGCCGAGCAGCTCGCGAAGCTGATCCACGACGGCATCCCGCTGAAGGGCATGCCGCCGAGCGACATCGGCGCGGACGAGACGTCGGATCTCATCAAATTCCTCCGCACGATCGAGCGCCGGCCCGAGAGCGCCCCGATCGTCCGGCTGAAGGTCCAGACGACCCAGGGCAAGGCCCTTGACGGTCAGGTCATGGCGCAGGGGTTCGACGACGTGCAGCTCATGACGGAGGACAAGCGGGTGCACCTGCTGCGCCGCGCAGGCGATCGGATGCGCGAGGTGTCGTCGGAATCGGACTGGCCCACGTACAACGGCGATCTCGGCGGCAACCGCCACACCAGGCTGACCCAGATCGACAAGAACAACGTCACGCGGCTGGCGCCGCGCTGGATGTTCACCATCCCCGGTGCGGGACAGTCCCAGACCACGCCCAGCGTCGTCGGCGGCATCATGTACGTCGCGAATCCCAACGAGTGCTACGCGCTCGACGCGGGCTCCGGACGGAGAATCTGGCAGTATCGCCGTCCCCGCACGACGGGAGTGACCAGCGGACATGCGAACCGCGGCGTTGCGGTGGCGGGCGATCGCGTCTTCATGGAGACCGACAACGCGCACGTCATCGCGCTCAATCGTCACACGGGCGAGCTCTTGTGGGACACCGAGCTCGCGGACTGGAAGCAGAACTACGCCGCATCCTCTGCGCCGCTGGCCGTCGGCAATCTCGTGATTGCCGGCGTGACAGGAGGGGAGCACGGCGCGAACGGATTCGTGGCGGCCGTTGAGCAGGAGACCGGGAAGGAAGTGTGGCGGTTCTGGACCGTGCCGAAGCCCGGGCAGCCCGGCTCGGAAACGTGGCAGGGGAAGGACATCGAGCACGGCGGCGCGCCGACCTGGTTCACCGGCAGCTACGATCCGGAGCTCGACCTCGTCTACTGGCCGGTCGGCAATCCCGCCAAGGAGTACAACGGTGATGACCGCAAGGGGGACAACCTGTACTCAGCGAGCATCCTCGCGCTCGAACGGAAGACCGGCAAGCTGAAGTGGTACTACCAGTTCACACCGCACGACCTGTGGGACTGGGACGCGACGCAGACATCGGTGCTCATCGACGTGAACTGGAAGGGGCAGCCGCGCCAGCTGATGCTCCACGCGAGCCGCAACGGGTTCTTCTATGTCTTCGATCGCCGCGACGGCACGCTGCTCCTGTCGAAGGCGTTCGTGAGGAACCTCACATGGGCGAGCGGCATCGGCGCGGACGGCCGTCCCGTCAAGCTCCCGAACCAGGAGCCGACCGCGGCGGGCACGAAGGTGTGCCCCTCGCAGGACGGCGCCACGAACTGGTTCTCGCCGTCATTCAATCCGGCGACCGGCCTCTACTACGTCCAGACGTTCGAGAAGTGCAGCATCTACACGAAGAGCGACGACTCGAAATGGGAAAGCGGGAAGTCTTACCTTGGCGGATCGCAGCGCACCGCACCCGATCCGAAACCGGAGCGGATTCTCAAGGCCATCGACATCACCACGGGGGACATCAAGTGGGAGCTTCCGCAGCCCGGTCCCGGGAATTCCTGGGGCGGGACGCTGAGCACCGCGACCGGCCTGGTGATCTTCGGCGAAGAGGGTGGCGCGCTGATGGCGGCGGATGCCACCACAGGCAAGCCACTGTGGAGCTTCCCGACCAACCAGTCGTGGAAGGCATCCCCCATGACCTACACGTTCGATGGAAAGCAGTACATCGCAATCGCCGCGGGACCGACCGTGATCGCGTTTGGCTTGCCGGACTAACTCGGGATTCGGGACTCGGGACTCGGGATTCGCCTGCCCCGCCGTAACCGCTTTGCGGCGTAGACGGGGGATTCGGGACGCCCCGATTGCGCCCGTAGCTTCCGGCTTCAGCCGGAAGAACCTGCTGGAAACTGGAAACTGGAAGCTGAAAGCTGAAAGCTGATAGCTGATAGCTGAGAACCGACCTGATGCTGACCCCCACTGCGCCTGCGGCTGGCGCTCCCCCGTTCCGCGCGGTGTTCACGCAACGATCGCTCATCATCCTCGTGGCGCTGCTGCTCGGCGAGACCACGATCAACTACATCGACCGCCAGGTGGTCTCGGTCTTGGCGCCGACGCTGCGCGCCGAATTTCACCTGACCAACAGCCAGTACGCGATGATCCTGAATGGGTTCCTGGCGACCTACGCGGTCAGCTACGCGTTTGCGGGATGGGGGCTGGATCGGCTCGGGGTCGGACGCGGGCTGACGCTCGCGATCAGCTGGTGGTCCCTCGCGGGCATGGCCACAGCGCTTGCGACCGGGCCGCTCAGTCTCGGCTTCTACCGGAGCGCGCTGGCGGTGGGCGAAGGCGCCGGCTGGCCGGCGTTCGCGAAGGCGATTGCCACGTGGGTGCCGCCCCACGCTCGGACACTGGCGATTGGCGTCTGCAACAGCGGATCGAGTCTCGGCGCGATGATCGCGCCGCCACTCGTCGCCTTCATCACCGTCAAGGCCGGCTGGCGCGCCGCGTTCATCGTCACGGGGCTGCTCGGGTTCGTCTGGGTGATTGCCTTTCAACTCTTTCGCCGCGCTCACCCGCAGATGGAAGAGGCCGAACGCGCCGCCGCGACGTCGGGCGACAAGATGCGCTGGGTGGACCTCCTGCGGTATCGCCAGACCTGGGCGCCGTTCGTGTGCCGGTTCCTGGCGGACCCGCTCTGGTACTTCTACGTGTTCTGGATTCCCGAATTCCTGACCCGCGAGCGCGGGCTGAATCTTGTCGCCATTGGCGCGGTTGCGTGGATTCCCTTTCTCGTGGCGGACGTCTCCAACTTCGTCGGCGGGTACGTGTCCCTCCGGCTCCAGCGTGCCGGCTGGAGCGCCAACCGCACCCGGAAGACGATGATGGTCATCGCCACCGTGCTGTCACCGGTCGGCATCCTGGCGGTCTTCGCGCAGTCGCTCTTCTGGACGATCGGGCTGATCTCCATCGCCATTTTTTTCTGGATATGGTGGTCGATTGCCGTGCACAGCCTGCCCGGTGACTACTTCCCGCCGCGTGCGGTGGGGTCGGTGTATGGGATTGCCGGCACCGGGTCGACCATCGGATCGGTGATCAGCACGTGGGCCGTCGGACGCACGCTGGACGTGACCCACAGCTACGCGCCGGTATTCATCGGGATCGGGTTGTTGATGCCCGTCGCGCTTATTGCGGGGTTCGCGCTGATGAGGAAAGTAGAGCCCGTGGAGGGACTGAACTGATGCGGATGCTGCTGCTGCTTGCGCTCACACTCACCCAGGTGGTCGCTCCGCGGCCGCCGGAGGCGGAGATTTCATCCGGTGCGGTCCGCGCGAAGCTCTATCTGCCGGACGCTGAGACCGGCTACTATCGCGGCACGCGCTTCGACTGGTCGGGGGTCATCTCCAGCCTGGAGTGGAAGGGACACAACTACTTCGGTCTGTGGTTCGAGAAGTACGATCCGAAGCTCCACGACGCGATCACAGGCCCCGTCGAAGAGTTTTCGACCGTCGGGTACGACGAAGCGAAAGCGGGCGAGAGCTTCGTCCGGATCGGCGTCGGCGCCGTGCGCAAGCCCGAGGAGCCCGCCTACCGCCAGTTCGCCACGTACGAGATCACGGCTGCCGGAACGTGGACGGTGAACAAGGCACCTGACTCGATCGAATTCGTGCACGAGCTGCGCGATACGTCAGGATACGCCTACGAGTACCACAAGACGGTCAGGCTGACGGGCAACACGCTCGTCCTCGAGCACCGGTTGAAGAACACCGGGCGCAAGCCGATCGCGACAAACGTGTACAACCACAATTTCTACGTGCTCGACGGGCAGCTCACCGGGCCCGACTATGTGGTGCGATTTCCGTTCGCGCCGCGTGCGAAGCGGCCGCTCAACGGGCTTGCCGATATTCGCGGCAAGGAGCTGGCGTTCCTGAAGCCTTTCGAGCCGAAGCAGAGCGTCTTCACCGAGCTCGAAGGATTTGGCGCGACGCCGGCCGACTACGACATTCGCGTGGAGAACACGAAGACGGGCGCAGGGGTGCGACAGACATCCGACCGGCCGATATCGAAGTTGAATTTCTGGTCAGCGACGAGGACGGTGTGTCCGGAGGCCTTCATCGATCTTCGGATCGATCCCGGCAAGGAGTCGTCGTGGCGCATCACGTACGAGTTCTACGAGGTCCCCAAACGCCAGCCGGACGGGAAGCTCGCGCACTGACCCGGCGGGCCTCGCGAGATCAGGCGCGCAGCTGACCGAGCTCGCCGAGACTGGCCCAATCGGGCGCAGCAGACGGCGCGGGCTCCCGCAACGCTGCGAGGCGTGTGGCCGTCGCCGCCGCCGCCAGGCCTCCGGCGACATACCACGCGATTGTCATTACCTTATTCGACACGCGATCACTTTTCGGTGGCTCGCCAAGGCCCATCCGCTTCGGCAGGACCAGGGCCCCTACGCCTGCCACGAGGCCCAGCACCACGCCGCGTCTCCACGTCGTCGCGAATGAATAGTAAGTCGTGTTGAACACGAGGTCGCCGGCCAGGGCGGCCCGTTGAAGGGTTTCGGGCCCCGGGACGTGGATATCAGCGAGGTTTGCCCCTCGCGTCAGGGCTCGCACACCCAGCACATCCATACGCGGCGCGCTTTCGGTCAGGTGCCTTGCGACCTGGTGGACAGTCGTCAGCGCCACCGCGCCCGCGACACCGGACAACGCAGCATCGCCAATTTTCTTGAATTCGTTGGACATGATGGACCTCAGTCAGCAACTTCGGTGCCTGAACCGCGGAGGTTACCACTGGAGAGACGAGGACGCTAGATGCGTTCTAGCGCATGAGGTGCCCCATCGGTGCGCCGGAGTAGCCCGTCATCTCGAGGTAGCCGCGGCCCTTGACCGGTTCCCCGCGAATCGATCCGGCGACATCGACTGCACCTTCCCAATACGTCACACCCGTTGATTGCTCGGTGTGCAGCTCCTGACCGTCGAGCGCTGCCGCCACATCGAGCGTGAGATCTCGAGCCGGTACTCGCACCGTCCAGGTGACCGGATACTGTGAGCCGGTGACGGCGGACTTCCACTGCCGGCCCGGCTCCAGCCGAAACCCGGACGTGATCGGAATCGTCGTCCCATCGCGTTCGACGAGCGTGCCGCTCGACCGCGGGTCGATCGAGCCGTCTGCGCGGCGCAGCTGAAAGATCATCAGGTCCCGGCCGTCGGTCAGCTGAATCGAAAACCAGTCCCACCCGATCTGCTCCGGTTCCAGGAACGTCGTGCCGAACTCGTGATCCATCCAGCTCAGGCCGGTGACCTCCACGGCGTGGCCGTCGAGGGTGAGCGTGCCGCGCGTCGGCATCCGCGTCAGGGAGTAGTAGTGCGACGCGTTGCCCGCCGCCGATCCCTTGCGGCTGTACCCGCGGTCGCCATGGAGGACCGCGGGCCGGTCCTCGGTGACTCGGAGATCGATCGCGAAGCCCGGGGCTCTTCCCTGCAGTCGATGCGTGCCCCCGGCTTCGAGTACCGCCTGCCAGTCTTCGTTCCAGACGCGATACGCGTTCGTCGCGGCTCCCGCCCATCCGGGGCCGGCGCGGTTCACCCGCTCGGTGAATTGATAGCGCTTTCCGGAGACGTCCGTCAGCGCCAGATGCGTCATGTAGAGATCGCGCACCGCCCAGCGCGAAGGGTTGGCTGGCGCAGGGTCCACGCCAATGCGGAAGAACGTGATCTGATACCCGAACCGCTGCCCGCCGGCCGCATCGAGATTGCCGGTGTAGTACCACCACTCGAGCTTGTAGTCGGGGTGACTCGCGTGATCGGCAGGCAGCACGATGGGCCTGCCGGGTGCCGCCTCTTTCCACGTCGGCGTCTGCGCGGCGAGTGTGATGCTCGCAAGGCCGAGAGCTGCCGCAGTCCGGCCCGCACGGCGGAAGGCATCACGCGAGATCGACATAGAGCATTCTACCTGGGGGACTCCTGGTAGCCGCGCCTGAGCGACGCCTCAAAAGGAGGCAAGAGGCCAAGAGAAGACGCTGCAGAAAATTCACCACGGGGACACGGAGGCACGGAGCCCGGACGGAGAGAACCGGATGGTTAGGTTCTGATCGGCAGTGGTCGGGCCGCGCTTCGCGCGGCTGACAGAGAGGCGGCCCTCAAAACTCAACGCTGATGTACGGGGTTCGCGTTGTGTGTTTGAGGGCCCGCCTCTCTGTCATGCGCCGGACTTTCGTCCGGCGCCCGACCACTGTCCCGGCGAGACTGCGGCGACAAAACCTGAACGCTGATTCCTGAGACTACGCCCGACGCCATCCGGGCCTCTCCGTGCGTCTCCGTGGCTCCGTGCCTCCGTGTCCCCGTGGTGATCTTTCCGTGATCACTCCTGTTGTGCGTGGTCTATCGGTCACATCCCGTCGGACGGATCGGAGACGCCCAGTTGTTGCGCGCGGCGGGCCGGATACAGGCCGGCGAGCGCGGTGGCGAGCACCATCAGGATCGACGACTGCAGCAGAAACCCCGTGGGCAGCTGGAACTGAATCGTCCATCCGAAGCTCTGCACGTTGATCACGTAGATCAGCACGAGCGACAGCACGAGGCCGACGGCGAGTCCGATCGGCCTGGCTGATCGCGCCGATGAGCACCGCTTCGCCGACGACCATGCGCCGGATCTGGCTCCGGCTCGGTGCCGATCAGCCGCAGCATCGTGAGCTCGCGCTCCCGTTCGAGAATGAGCGTCAGCAGCGTACCCGACGACGCCGAGGATGGCGACGATGATGGCGATGATCTCCAGCGCGTAGGTGATGGCAAACGTGCTGTCGAAGATTCGCAGCACCTCCCGGCGCAGCGAGCGCGTTCGTGTTGATGAAGACCTGGTGCGACTCGCCGATGGACGCGAGCAGCCGCTGCCGCGCGTCCTCCGGATCGACGCCCTGCCGCAGGTACAGCCTGAGTCCTCCGATCGCGACGTCCCCGTAGTGGCGCACGAATGTCGGCGCGGTCCATCATCGAGCACCCCGCGGTCGCTCGAGTAGTCGTAGTAGACCGCCATGATCCGGAACGCGACTGGGCCGGTCGGCGTCGGCAGCCGCACCTCGTCGCCGATGCCGAGTTGCTGCTTGATGGCGAAGGCTCTCCGACACGACGACCGCATCCTGGCCGATCGACCGGCGCATCGCGTCGCGTGCGTCGGCAGGCCCCTTGAACAGCAGCGAGCCGTGTTCCAGGAGCACGTCGAAGTCGCCGCCGCCGACGCGCACCCTGGTGTCGCCGTAGGGCACCTCAGTGGTGCGGAACCGATCCACCGCCGCGACGTCAGGGCTCGAGGTGACCGTCCGGACCACTTCCGGGCGACACGGTTTCTTCAGCGCCTCGCTGGTGGCCCGAGCCTGGACTGATGAAGAGATCGGCCTGCAGGGTCTGCCCGACCCAGTAGATCACCGTCTCGCGGAAGCTGCCGATCATCACCGCGATCGCCACCATCATCGACAGGCTCACGGCCAGCGCGGCGACCGAGATGGACAGGCGCGGCACGGCGGCCGAGAGATTCGTGACGGCCAGCCAGTCCTCCACCTTCAGAAAGCGCCGGACCGGACGCTCCACCGCCGTGTGCGACGGCAAAGAGCGTGGCCGGCACCAGGAACGACGCGCCGAAGACGAGGACAATCGCGGAGGCGTAGCCGAAGAGCGGCAGGCCGCGGACGGGACCCGGCGTCGCGAGCCGCGGCGCCGAGCGCGAGCAGGCCGACACCGGCCCAGAGGGCGCGGTGTGGAAATCTGCCGCGCGCCTCGACCCGATCGGCGCCGCGCATCGCCGCCATCGGCGGAACGCGAGCGGCCTCCTGCGCCGGCAGGAGCGCCGCGAGCAGCGAGAGCGGCACGCCTGTCGCGAAGGCGAGCCCGGCATGCTGCCAGGTGAGCGCTGGAGGCGCCGCGGCGGTCGCGATGTAGAGCACGGACACGGTCGTTGACGTCAATGCCACTGTCGCATCGGCCAGCAGTCGTCCGAGCAGCACGCCGGCGCCGCGATCCGGCCGCTGCGAGCGCGGCCGCCTCGGCGAGGAACAGCGCAGCCACACGCCCGCGGGTGACGCCAAGCGCCCGCAGCGTGCCGATCTCGCTCGCGCCGCGACAGCACGGCGACGGAGACGGTGTTGTAGACCAGGAACAGCCCCACCAGCAGCGCGATGTACGAAAGCGCGGTGAGGTTCAGATGGAACGCCGCGAGCATGTGCTCGACCTGCCGGCCGCGCCGTGCGGGGCGCTGCACCGAGAGGCCTGGAGGCAGCCGCCCCGCAATGGCGGATTCGGCGGCGTCGATGTCGGCTCCGGCGGCGAGGCGAACCTCGACACGGTCCACGCGTCCGAATCGGTTCAGGGCCTGCTGCGCCGACGCGATGTCCATCAGCACGAACCGTCCGTCGAGGACGCGCGCCGGCCCTTCATCCTCGAGCAGCGCTCTGACTGTCAGCTGCACGACCCGATCGCCGACGTGCACGGGGAACGCGGACCCGAGGGTCAGGCCCCGTGGTCTGGCGAATTTGGCGGACACGATCGCGGACGAGGGATCGATCAGGAGGCCCAGGAACTCCTCGGTCCTGAGCTCCGACGCCGTGCGGCGCTGGCGGGCCGAGACATCCGCCCACTCGAGCAGGTTGTAGTCACGAAATGCCCGGTCGCGCAGGATGTCGATGCCGAGCATCCGCAGGATCTCGGTCGGGTGTCCCGCCTGCCGGTAGACGAAGTCTCCCTCGATGACGGGCGCGACCTCGCCGTAGTCGCGCAGCCACCCGAGCTCCGGCAGCCGCTGCTCGTCCACGCCGCCGGCGCCCACGATCTCGAGCGACGTCCGGCCCGACACGGTGTTGAGCGCCGTTTGGAAGCCGGCGAGCGAGCTGGCGTTCGTCAGCTGGATCGCCACCACGACCGCCACACCCAGCGCGATGCCAAGGACAGTCAGGCCGGAACGCAGGGGTTCCTGCACGATCCGCCGAAGGATGAACCAGCGGAACAGCTTCACGGATTGCGGCCGTCGGACTCGATCCGCCCGTCGCGCATCCGGACGATCCGATGCGCTGCCGCGGCGATCTCAGGCGCATGCGTCGCGAGCAGCATCGTGACCCCCGTCTCGCGATTGAGCTCCTTCAGCAGCTCCAGCACCTGGAGTCCGTTCTCGGAGTCGAGGTTTCCGGTCGGCTCGTCGGCGACGAGAAGCGCCGGCTTGTGAATGAGCGCGCGCGCCATCGCTCCGCGCTGGAGCTCCCCGCCCGAGAGTTGCTGCGGGTAATGACGAAGCCGCGGACCGAGACCGACGCGTTCGAGCAGGGCCCGCGCAGCCGGTTCCGCTTCGGAAACACGCCGCCCCGCCAGGAGCAGCGGCAGTTCCACGTTTTCGAGGAGCGTGAGCGTCGGAAGGAGATTGAAAAACTGGAACACGAAGCCGACGCGCTCCCGCCGTACCCGCGTCAGCTCATCGTCCCCGATTGTCTCGAGAGCCGCGGCCTCGAGGCGCACGGTGCCGGATGTGGGGCGATCCATCGCGCCGCACAGGTGGAGCAGTGTCGACTTGCCGCAGCCGGAGGGGCCGACCAGCGCGACAAAGTCTCCTTCTTCGATTGTCAGACTGACACCGGCGACCGCGTGCACGGCTGTCTCGCCGCTGGTGTAGGTGCGGCAGACCTGGTCCGCGACGAGAATCATGCCTTCTTCTTGCGCATGTGCACTTCGCGGCCGCCGTCACTGAAGCGCACGTCGTCCATCAGCCCGTTGATCAGGAAGATTCCGCGTCCGCTCGGCTTGAGGATGTTCTCGGGATCGAGAGGGTTGGCCACCGCGGTGTGATCGAAGCCCTCGCCTGGATCGCGGACGGTGATCACGACCTCCCCTTCCGCGTCGCAGGTGACCGCGCACTGCAGCTCTTTCGTCGGATCGCCGCCGCATCCGTGGCGGATCGCGTTGGCGACGGCCTCTTGGAGCGCGAGCTCGACCGCCATGACGTCCGTCTCGTTCCACTGCTTTTCCTGGAGCACCTGGATCACGCCGTCGGTGAGCGTGGGGATCGCCGCAGGATCCGCCGGGATCGTCATCGTGAACTGGCACGTCGAGCAGAACGGCATCATCCCGCTCAGCCGCCTGACGTCGTCGTGCGCCGCGCGCAGCGTGTCGATGAGCCGCACCTGCTCGATCTGCGCCTGGTCGCGCTCCTCGAGCGCCTGCTGCAGGTCGAACACGTGACGCCGGAGCTCGAGCTGCGACTGCACCTGGCGGCGCAGGGCGTCGAGGGCTTCTATCTGCGCCGGTGTCAGTGTCCGGGTGACGCGGTCGACGACGCACAGCGTCCCCAGTGCGAAGCCGTCAGGCGTGACGAGCGGCGCACCCGCGTAGAAGCGGATGTGCGGGTCGCCGGTCACGAGCGGGTTGTCGCGGAACCGCTCGTCCGCCCGGACATCGGGAATGACGAAGAGGTCGGGCTGCTTGATGGCATGCGCGCAGAACGAAATCGTGCGGGACGTTTCTGACAGCTCGATCCCGATGCGCGACTTGAACCATTGACGGTCCGCGTCGACGAGCGTGATGAGCGCCATCGGCGTGCCACAGATGTGCGACGCCAGCATCGTCAAGTCGTCGAACGCCCGCTCGGGCTCGCTGTCGAGGATCTGATATCTGTGCAGCGCGGCCAGCCGTGCCGTTTCGTTGGTGATGGTCACTGTGCCTTTCGCCGCGAATCGGGCCCCCGCGACTGTGCGGAATTATAGCCCCACGCCCCGCGTCAATACCTTACCCCCCATCGCTCCGGAGAGTCTTCTGTCCATGTAGACTGGTTCCGTACATGGACGACGCCCTGAAGTCGGTCAAGCCCTGGATCACGTTCGCCGGGTGCGTCCTGGTCGTGCTGGTGCTGTACTGGGCGCAGGCGGTGCTGGTGCCGGTCGCGCTCGCCATCCTTCTGACGTTCGTCCTGACGCCGCCCGTGACCTGGCTACAGCGATGGGTCGGCCGGGGCGTCGCGGTGGCCATCGTGGTCACACTGGTCTTCACGGCCCTTGGGCTCGCGGGCTGGGGGCTCGTGCGCCAGATGGACCGCCTCGTCGAAGACCTGCCGGGCTACCGTTCCAACATACGGGCGAAGATCGCCGACGTCCGCGGCGCGGGCAAGGGCGGCACGGTCGAGAAGCTCCAGCAGCGGCTCGAGGAGATCAACACCGATCTCGGAAACGCGCCCCCTCCGAGGGGCACCTCGGCGCGCCCGATCGTCGTGACGTCCCCTCAGTCCACGGGATTCACGGGATTCGCATGGCTTGGCCCGTTCGTCGGCCCCATCAGTACGGCCGGGGTGGTCGTCGTGATGGTCATCTTCATGCTGATAGAGCGGCGCGATCTGCGCGACCGGCTCATTGGCATGTTCGGGCACGGGCACCTCGCCATCACCACCAAGGCCCTCGACGAGGCGGGCACGCGCGTCAGCCGGCAGCTGCTGATGCAGACGCTGGTCAATGCGATCTACGGCCTGACGGTGGGGCTCGTGCTCTACCTCCTCCATGTGCCATACCCTCTCGTCTGGGCGATGCTCGGCGGCGCTCTGCGATTCATTCCCTACGTGGGCCCCGTCCTCGCGGCAGGCGGGCCGATCCTGGTCAGCCTGGCCGCCCTCCAGGGATGGCGAGGCCCGCTCGAAGTGGTGGCGTTCTTCGCGGCGCTCGAACTCTTCACGAATCTCGTCCTGGAGACGATGTTGTACGCGGGGGCTGCGGGAGTGTCGCAGGTCGCGCTGCTCGTCTCGGTGGCGTTCTGGACCTGGCTGTGGGGCCCGCTCGGCCTGTTGATGGCCACGCCGCTGACCGTGTGTCTCGTCGTGATGGGGAAGCACGTCCCCGGGCTGCAGTTCTTCAGCACGCTGATGGCCGACGAGCCTCCGCTCGCGCCTGAAGATGGCTACTACCAGCGCCTGCTCGCACGCGATCTGAGTGAAGCCGCCGATCTCATCGAAACGCACCTCAAGTCGGAGCCGGCCGGGACCGTGTACGACGCCTTGATCCTGCCGGCGCTGAATTACGCGGAGCGTGACCGCATCGAGCAGCGGCTCACGCCGGAGGAAGAGGCTGCGCTGATCGATGCCACACGTGAGCTCATCGCGGATGCGGCTCTCGCAGCGCAGAAGATCGCCTCCCGGGAGGCGGAAACGGACCGCGTCGTCGATGCGGCGCTGCCGGGTCGGCGCGAGCCGCTCCCGATGCTGGCCTACGCGGCAAACGGCGTCGCCGACGAAGTTGCGCTGACGATGCTGGGGCACCTCGTGGAGGACCTGCCCGTCACGCTCGAGATCACCCGAACACGGATGCTCGCGGCCGACGTCGTCGCGCTCATCCAGGAACGGGAGTTCTCGATCGTCTGCATCGCGGATCTGCCTCCCAGCCCATCGTCGAAAACGCGCTATCTGGTGAAACGGCTCCGCGCCGCGTTTCCGGACCTTCGCATCGTCGTCGGGCGATGGGCGCCGCCCGCGCTTGCGGACGAGAGCACGCAGATTCTTCGTGACGCCGGCGCCAGTCATGTGGACTCGACGCTCGTCGAGACCAGGACCTATCTGGCGACCCTGCTGGAGATCCCGCGCACCGAGGGCGTTGACGCCGCCTGATTGCCACCGCGATGCTATTGGCGGACGGTCTGTAGAAAAGGTAATCTCACCGAACCCCCGCCTGCGGCGCGGCAGGCGAATCCCGAGTCCCGAATCCCGATCGAGTGAGAGAGGCCCTCAATGCGTCTGTTTGCGGTGTCGGTGTTGGTGTGGGCTGTGACGATCGCGCCCGACGCGTCTGCGGCGCAGCAGCAGCCCCCGCCGTCGCCACAGGCACCGGCGCCGCGGCCTTCGACCGATCCAGCGACGCCCGGCGAGCGCACTCAGGCTCCGGCTGAAACGCCGCGCCCGCCCGCGTCTCCGCCGGCACCAGCGCAGCCGCAGGCGGCGGCGGGGTCTGCGCCGGTGACGGCCAACCCGTACCCGTCAACCTACAAGGCGCTGCCGTCGCAGACGACCGTCATCCGGAACGCGACGATTCTCACAGCCGCGGGACCGGCAATCGAGCGCGGATCGATTCTGCTGCAGGCGGGAAAGATTGTCGCGGTCGGGCAGAGTGTGACGGCTCCCGCGGACGCGCTGGTGATCGACGCCAGCGGCAAGTGGATCACACCCGGCATCATCGACACGCATTCGCACCTCGGTGTCTATTCCGCGCCCGGGATCGCGTCACTCTCGGACGGCAACGAGATGACCAACGCGAACACCGCGGAAGTCTGGGCCGAACACTCCATCTGGCCGCAGGATCCCCAGTTCGATCTGGCGCTGATGGGCGGCGTCACCACCATGCAGATTCTGCCAGGCTCGGCGAACCTCTTTGGCGGCCGCGGCGTGACCGTGAAGAACGTGCCGTCACGGACAGAGCAGGGCATGAAGTTTCCGGGTGCGCCGAACGGCTTGAAGATGGCGTGCGGAGAGAATCCCAAACGCGTGTACGGCGCCCGCAACAGTTCTCCACAGACGCGCATGGGGAACGTCGCTGGTTTCCGTAAGGCATGGATTGCCGCCTCCGAATACCGCGACAGCTTCAAGCGGTGGAAGGATGGCGGTTCGGATCCGGCGAAGCGGCCGGATCGCAACCTGCAGCTCGAAACGCTGACGGGCGTGCTCGACGGCGAGATCCTCGTGCACAACCACTGTTACCGCGCCGACGAGATGGCCGTCATGATCGACATCGCCAAGGAGTTCGGGTACCGGATCTCGTCGTTCCATCATGCGGTCGAGGCCTACAAGGTCCGTGACCTGCTGGCGGCGGGCAGCATCTGCGCGAGCATGTGGGCCGACTGGTGGGGCTTCAAGCTCGAAGCCTATGACGGCATCCGGGAGAACATCCCGCTGGTCGATCAGGCAAAGGGCTGCGCGATCGTGCACTCGGACGATCCGAACGGCATTCAGCGGCTGAATCAGGAAGCCGCCAAGGCGATGCGGGCCGGATGGGAAGCCGGGATGAAGATCGAGCGCGCCGACGCCGTGAAGTGGGTGTCAATCAATCCCGCGCGGGCGCTGGGCATCGACAAGCTCACCGGGTCGCTGGAACCCGGGAAGAACGCCGACGTGGTCGTCTGGTCCGCCGATCCGTTCAGCGTCTACACCCGCGCGGATCAGGTCTTTCTGGACGGGGCCCTGCTTTACGATCGGCACGATCCGCAGAAGCAGCCGCGCCGCGATTTCGTGACCGGCACGCTGCCCCAGGGAGAAACGCGATGAGGTTCACCGCCTGCTTCGTCCTGGCTGTGTCGCTCGGTGGCGCGTCTGTCACCTCGGGCGCCGGGAGCAGCCCTAGCACCCTGGCACCCTGGCACCCTGGCACCCCTGGCACTCTGGCACGTTGGCACCCTGCCACCCCTGGCACCCTGGCACTTTGGCACTCTGACACCTCTGGCCAGACGGTTGCTGCCCCCGTGCGCCGTGCGCAACCCCGTCCCCCCGCGCCGGCCCCGGCGCCAGGCGAAACGATCGCCATCGTCAACGGGCGTGTGCTGCCTGTGTCCGGTCCGCCGATCGAGCGCGGCACGGTGCTCATCGTCAACGGAAAGATCGCGGCGGTGGGGGCGACGGTCACGGTCCCACCGGGTGCGCGCGTGATAGACGCCGCCGGCAAAGTCGTCACCCCCGGCTGGCTCGATTCGGCCACCCAGCTTGGCATCGTCGAGATCCCGTCCTCCGCCGAAGGCACGGCGGATCAGACGACGACGGACCTGGGACTCAGTGCCGCATTCACGGTCGTGGACTCGTTCAACGGCGACACGACGCTGATTCCGGTGACGCGCGTCGAGGGCATTACGCGCGCGGTCGTGATGCCGGACGGCAAGCACGTGCTGCTCGGACAGGGCGCCGTCATCGACCTTTCGGGAAGACAGGCGCCTGCGGCCATCACGAAAGCGCCCGTGGCGATGTTCGCGCAGCTGGGAGAGGCCGGCGCCGCCGCCGAAGGTGGTTCGCGATCCTCCGCGATTCTCAGGCTTCGTGAGGCCCTGGAGGATGCGCTGGATTTCATGCGCAACCGAACGGCGTGGAACAACGCACAACGCCGCCCCTTCACGCGGGGGCGGCTCGATCTCGAAGCGCTCGGTCCGGTCGTGCGAGGTGAGCTGCCGCTGGTCGTGCAGGCCAATCGCGCCAGCGATCTGCTCGCGGCGATGCGGCTTGCCGCTGAGTTCAAGTTGAAGCTGATTCTGATGGGCGCCGCCGACGGGTGGCGTGTGGCGGAGCAGCTTGCCGCGGCGAAGGTGCCGGTCATCGTGAAGCCGCTGACGGACATCCCGTCGTTCGACGCGCTCGGCGCCACGCTCGAGAACCCCGCGCGGCTGTCGAAGGCCGGAGTGACGGTCGTCCTCTCGTCGTTCGAGACGCACAATGCGCGCAACCTGCGTCAGGAAGCCGGTAATGCCATCTCGAACGGCATGGATCGGGATGCGGCGCTGCGCGCCGTGACGCTCACGCCCGCGCAGGTGTGGGGCATTGCGGCTCGCTACGGCTCGCTCGAAGCCGGCAAGGACGCGGACGTCGTGGTCTGGTCGGGCGATCCGTTCGAGCTGACGACAGGTCCGGAGCACGTCTTCATCCAGGGGCGCGAGATGCCGAAGGACACTCGTCAGCGTCAGTTGCTGGAGCGCTATCGCACGATCAAATAGCAGGTGTTCCGAGCCGCCTCAGAACAAGCCGATGAGTCTCGTGGCCGCCACCGCGGCGAACGCGAGCAGCAGGAGATCGAAGGTGCGCTGCGGGATTCGCGTGGTGAGCCAGCGGCCGGCGAGCATGCCGGCGAGGATCAGAGGGCTGAGCGCCAGGTTCAGCAGCAGGGTACCGCCGTGTATCAGGCCCAGCGCGAAGCTGAAGGGGATCTTGAACGAGTTCATGATCAGGAAGAACCACGCGCTCGTCCCGACGAACTCCATTTTTGGCAGCGACACCGCCAGGCAGTAAATGGCGAAGATGGGCCCGGCCGCGTTCGCCAGCATCGTCGCGCAGCCGGCGATGAGACCGATCGTCCAGGCAAAGAGCCTCGTGTGGGGAACGCTGCCGAACCACTCGGGCTTCTGCATTCGCGCGACCTGCAGCGCGATAAGGCCGAGGATGATTCCGCCGATCACGGGCTTGTATACCGCCTCGCGGAGCGATCGCATGTACCACGCCGATACGATCACGCCGATGCAGGCCGGCGGCAGCATGCGCCGGATATAGTCCCATCGGGCGTGCTGATGGAAGATCCGGACGGCGCTGACGTCGCCGACGATGAGCATGGGAAGGACGATGCCGGTGGACGTGCGGGCGCCGAAGATGAAGGCGAATATCACGACGGAAACCAGCCCCATCCCCGAAATGCCGGCCTTGCCGATACCCACGCACACCGCTCCGACGGCTGCGAGCAGCCACTGCATGAAGTCCAGATGGGGCATGAACAGGCAGATAGTATGGGGCAGCAAGCAGCTATTCGCTCTCAGCTATTAGCCATCAGCTCTCAGCGGGGGCAACCAGTAGGCAGTTCCCAGTAGCCAGCCGTAGTTCCCAGTAAGTAAAACGAACTGGCGCTGGAGACTGAGAACTGGGGACTGGGAACTGAGAACTGGAAATTGGTTACTGGAGACTGGAGATAGGACCATGATCCGCCGCGGCATTCACCTCGTTCTGCTGTTCATCTCACTGGCAGCCGTCGCACACGCGCAGGCCAAACTGCCGCTCACTCACGAGGCGATGTGGTCCTTCCAGCGCGTCGGCGTCCCCGTGCCGTCGCCCGACGGGAAGTGGGTGGCGTTCAGCGTCAACGAGATGGGATACGACCCGCAGAAGGACGTCACCGACCTCTGGATCGTGCCGGGAGATGGCTCGGCGAAGCCGCGGCGGTTGACGTCCAGCAAAGGCGGAGAGAGTGCCCCCGCGTGGAGCGCCGACAGCCTGCGCCTGGCGTTTGCCGCGAAGCGCGACGAAGACGAGGTCGCACAGATTTACGTGCTGGACGCGGTGCGCGGGGGTGAAGCGCAGCGCGTGACGAACGCGCCGACATTGGCGTCAGCGCCGAAGTGGAGTCCTGACGGCAAGCGCATCGCGTTCGTCGCCGCCATGTGGCCCGGGGCGACCGACGAAGAGTCCAACCGCAAGGCTGCGACCGAGAAGAAGAATGCGAAGTCGAAGGTCCGGATGTACGAGACCTTTCCGATTCGCGACTTCGACAAATGGCTCGACGAGTCGAAAGCACATGTGTGGGTCGTCGATGTCGAGGGGGATCACACATCCCGCTCTCTGATGACGGGAACGCGCCTCGCGGCGTTGCCCGGCTTCAACCTCTCACCATCCAGCGCGCAGTGGACACCGGACGGAGGTTCGATGGTCTTTGCGGCAGCCGACCATGCGGACGCTGGCGCCCGTGCGATGGTGAACGCGTCGCTCTGGCAGGTGTCCGCGGACGGGGGCGAGCCGAAACGGCTTGGCGCGGACGAGTGGGACCTCGGCGCTCCGAAGTTCCGCCCGGACGGGAAGTCGGTCTGCTTCTCCGCGTCCAGCGGGGCCGCGTCGATCTATGCGCTGCCGCGGCTGGCCTGCGCCCCATGGCCCTGGGCTTCCGGCGCGGCGGTGTCGGTGATCGCGAAAGAGCTGGATCGGCCGGTTGGAAGCTGGGCGTTCACTCCCGACGGCAAAACGATCTACTTCACCGCGGAAGACGCCGGGCACGAGCGGGTGTACTCGGCGCCGGCAGCGGGTGGCCCTGCCAGGCTCGTCGTCGATGCGCCGGAGGGGGTGTATACGGCGCTCCAGATTCCCGAGAAGGCGGGTGCGCCCGTGCTCTTCGCGAACTGGGAAAGTGCCGTCAATCCTGTCGAGGTGGTGCGGATCGATCCCTCGACAAAGAAACGCGAATTCCTGTCGTCGTTCAACACCGCGAAAGCCGCGTCGCTCGCCTGGCGGCCCCTCCGCGAGTTCTGGTCTACCGGAAGGGACGGCCGGCGTACTCACAGCTGCGTTGTTCTGCCGGGAGATTTCGACGCCGCGAAAAAGTATCCGCTCCTCGTGCTCATGCACGGCGGCTTCGCAAGCTCGTGGCGTGACGCGATCTCATACCGCTGGAACTACCATCTCCTCGCCGACGCCGGGTTCATCGTTCTGGCGACGGACTACCGCGGATCCACGGGTTACGGAGAGAAGTTCGCGCTCGACATCCTGGGCGATCCGCTGAAGGGGCCCGCCGACGACATCAACGACGCCGCGGACGCGGCGATCAAGGAGTTCCCGTTCATCGACGGCACCCGTCAGGCCGCCGCCGGCGCCAGCTACGGCGGACACCTGGCGAACTGGATGGAAGCCACGACCACGCGCTACAAGGCGATCGTCAGCCATGCGGGGCTCGCATCGCTCGATATGCAGTGGGGCATGAGCGACGGGATCTATCATCGCGAGCTCATGATGGGCGGGCCATTCTGGGAGAAGCCGCAGAAATGGAACGAGCAGAGCCCGCTCGCCATGGCCGGGCGCTTCCGGACACCGATGCTGCTGTCGGTCGGCGACAACGACTACCGCGTCCCGGAGGGCAATACGCTGACGATGTACTCGGCCCTGCAGCGGATGAATGTGCCGGCGAAGCTCCTGGTGTGGCCCGACGAGAACCACTGGATCCTCAAGGCCGAGAACAGCCGGGTGTTCTACCGGGAGGTCAGCGCCTGGCTCGGGAAGTACGTGCTCGCTCAAAACGCCGGGTCCCGCTGAACGGGGGATTGGGGATCAGGGACTCGCGACTCGGGACTCGGGACTCGGGACTCGGGACTCGGGACTCGGGACTCGGGACTCGGGACTTGGACAGGTAGCTTCCGGCTTCAGCCGGAAGGTAATCAGCTCGACGACCGGGGTCTGACCCCACTGTCCGGTTTCGAACGTACTGGCGGTCAGTCCGACGACGGCTCGTCATTCCCCAACAGAATCAACAACTTACCGTAAAGGTGAGTGTCCCCATTAGTACGGGAGATGAGGTTCCTCGCAGGGGCGGACCGGATAACGGGCTATAATCGGGGGTTCCCCCCGAATGTTCACCAAGGCCCTCGCACCCTCCGTCAGTTCCCGAACTCGCCATAAGGGGTTCCAGTACTTCAGTACAGGTCGGGTCATCGATGTCAGCGGCGCCGAGTGGGTCGCCAACGCCATCGTCCGGGGCACGCGCGACTACAGAGTCGATCTGGTCCGTGACCGCCAGCGATTCACCGGCGCCTGCGAGTGTCCCTACTACGCGGACCGCGCGGAGATCTGCAAACACATCTGGGCGTCGATGCTCGAGGCCGAGGAGCGCGGCCTGCTCGCCGGAGACGGTCCCGTCGGCGACGATGCGGTGCTGGAGCCGGAGTACAGGCCGAGCCCGGCCGACCTCCATCAGGAGGTGGCCGTCAGCTACTCGCCTCCAGGGGCGCGAATGCCGGCAGCCAAGCCCCCAGCCTGGCAGCGTTTTCTTCGCGAGCTCCAGCAGGACGTCGCGGCCGCGGAAGGCGCCGTGCCGCTGCCGCGTTTCTCGAACGGCGAGATCGTCTACGCGATTGACGTCAGGGAGACGCTCGCGGGCCGCGGGACGGTCGTCACCGTGTTTTTCCGCCAGCGCCGGAAGAACGGCGCGTGGACGAAACCCAAACCGATTGGCATCACGCCGGCTCGAGGCCGAGCACATGGTCGATCGCGACGACCGCGAAATCCTCTCGTTGCTCATCGGTGCCTCGAATGGCTGGTACCAGGGGGCGCCCTACGAAGCCGGCTATCCCCGGCTGTCGCGGTACGTGCTGAACGGGCCGCTCGAAGACCGCGTGCTGCCAATGGTGGCCCGCACGGGCCGTGCGCATCTCGACAGCGTCGGCGAGGAGCAGGGGCTGCTTCCAGATTTCCTGGGACGCCGGTCCACCGTGGAAGTTCGAGCTGGAGATCGCCAGCGACGAGAAGGACGACACGATCCTCGTGGACGGTGCGTTCTTCCGCGAGGGCGAGCGGATGCCGCTCAGGGAGCCGGTCCTGCTGCTCAGCCGCGGATTCCTCTTCACGCGCACCTCGATGGCGAGGCTCGATCTCGAAGGGGGCTTTGCGTGGCTGGCGCGCCTCCGCAGCTTCGGGCGGACGTCGATTCCGCGCGCGGAAGCCGGCGTCCTGCTCGAAACGCTCGCGCGCTCCGGGTCTCGATCCGCGCTCGCTTCCCGCCGACCTGCGCTACGACGTGATCGAGGGAGTCCCACGGCCGCGGATTCGCGTCGGACGGCCGGAACGTCAGAATCCCTACGCGGTTCGCCAGGATCTGCGTGCCTCCGTCCAGTTCGACTACGACGGTATCGTTGTCGAAGGACCCCCGGGCGCGACGGCGTACGACAGCGAGCGGCGGCGCCTGGTGCGGCGCAACCGCGGCGCCGAGCAGGCGGCGATCGATCGCCTGCACCAGCTCGGGTTCCGCTACACCTGGAGCCATTTCGAATCGCGCCAGATGCTCGGCATCTCTCCCGAGCAGTTCCCGAAGCTCGTGCACACACTCGTGAAGGAGGGATGGCGGGTCGAGGCGGAAGGACGGGCGTTCCGTTCGGCCGTCGGCATGCAGCTCGAGGTCTCGTCAGGAATCGACTGGTTCGATTTGCACGGCGACATCGACTTCGGCGACGGCCGCACGGCTCCCTTTCCGCAGCTGCTCGCGGCCATCTCACGCGGAGAAGACGTGGTCGTCCTGGACGATGGGAGCGTCGGGCTGCTGCCGGAAGAGTGGTTGCGCCGCTACGCCTCGATCGCAGGATTCGGGAAGACCGAAGGCGAGGCGATCCGGTTCGGCCGATCGCAGGCGGCCCTGCTCGACGCGCTGCTCGCGGCCCAGCCGACCATCGCGTACGACGAGGTCTTCGAGCGCGTGCGGGCGGAGCTGCGCACGTTCGGTGGCATGAGTGCTGTCGATCCACCCCCCTCGTTTCGCGGGACGCTGCGCGCATACCAGCGGGACGCCCTGGGCTGGTTCGAGTTCCTGCGGCGGTTCGGTTTCGGCGGGTGCCTGGCCGACGACATGGGCCTCGGCAAGACCGTCATGGTGCTCGCGCTCCTCGAAGGCTGCCGTCACAGCCGTCCGCCCGGCGAGCACGTGCCCTCGCTCGTCGTCGTTCCAAAATCGCTCGTCTTCAACTGGATGGAAGAAGCGGCGCGGTTCGCGCCGAAGCTCAAGGTGCTCGACTACACGGGCCCGCTGCGCGACCGTGCCGCGATCGGTGAAACCGATCTGGTGCTGACGACGTATGGGACGCTCCGTCGCGATGCGATCGAGCTCTCAACGCGATCGAATTCGACTACGCGATCCTGGACGAGGCGCAGGCGATCAAGAACTCGTCGACCGCGTCGGCCAAGGCGGCGCGGCTGCTGCGGGCGCGTCACCGGCTGGCGCTGAGCGGCACGCCGATCGAGAACCATCTCGGTGAGCTCTGGAGCCTGTTCGAGTTTCTGAACCCGGGCCTCCTCGGGACGGCGCGGACGTTTCAGCGCGCGAGCGCGGTGCGCACGCGCACCGACGAGGATCTGGAGTGGCTGTCGCGCGCGCTGCGGCCGTTCATGCTGCGCCGGACGAAGGAGCAGGTCGCGCCGGAGCTCCCGCGTCGCACCGAGCAGACGCTCCAGTGCGAGCTCGAAGGTCCGCAGCGCCGGCACTACGACGAACTGCGCGCGCACTACCGCGAGACGCTGCTGGCGCGTGTCGCCCGGGAGGGTGTGAACCGCTCCAAGATGCAGATCCTCGAAGCGCTGCTCCGGCTGCGGCAGGCCGCGTGCCACAGCGGGCTCATCGATCCGCATCGCGCGCACGAGTCGTCGGCGAAGTTCGACGTCCTCATCCCGCGCCTGTCCGAGGTCATCGAGGAAGGGCACAAGGCGCTCGTGTTCTCGCAGTTCACGAGCTTCCTCGCATTGCTGCGCCCGCGCCTCGACGCGCTCGGGATCGAGCTACGAGTATCTCGACGGCCGGACGCGTCAGCGGGCCGAGCGCGTCGAGCGCTTCCAGACGGATCCGGAGTGCCGGCTGTTCCTCATCAGCCTCAAGGCCGGCGGCCTCGGGCTCAACCTCACCGCGGCGGAGTACGTGTTTCTGCTCGACCCGTGGTGGAACCCCGCCGTCGAGGCGCAGGCGATCGACCGGGCGCACCGGATCGGCCAGTCCCGCCACGTGTTCGCGTATCGCCTGCTCGCACGCGATACGGTGGAAGAGAAAGTTGCGGAATTACAGCGGACGAAGCGGCAACTCGCCGACGCCATTCTCAGCGCGGACGCCGGGTTGGTGCGGACGCTGAAGGCGGAGGATCTCGAATTGCTGCTGTCCTGATGAGGTGTCGCAGGCCTTGCAAGGTTATGGTCCAGCTGTGGCCCGGGCGCTGCTCTTGCTACAGTAGTGCCCGTGCGCAATAACGCGATCGCGATCGTCGCCGCCGCGCTGCTGCTCGTCGCGCGGACGTCGGCGGCCGGTACCGTCACGCGCGTGAGCGCGGCGCCGGAAAAAGTCGCGGCCGGCGGCACGGTGACGGTCACCGTCAGCGGCACGAATCCATGCGGCGCGGCGCACATCATTTACGGGGACGGCGAGGCAGTGACGTACGCGATCACCGGATTGCCCTACGCGCAGGGCCACGTCTACAGCAAGGCGGGCACCTACACGATTACCGGCAAAGGGATGGGCAACTGCGACGGGGAGGTCACGACAACCGTCACGGTGACGGCGCCGGCTCCCGCGCCGCCGAAGGCTCCCGAGCCACCCGAGCCTCCGCCGGCCGGGACTCAGATCACGGCCGTCGAGATGGCGCCGAACCCGGGCCGTGTCGGCGAGCCGATCACGATCGCCGTGAAGGGAAAGGGGACGTGCACCTACGAGGTGCACTACGGAGACGGCAACGCGCAGGAAGTGACGGGCGAGTTGCCGCAGCTCTTTCGGCACACGTACGCGAAGCCGGACAACTACACGGTGATCGTGAAGCCGACGCCCCCGTGCACGGGACGATTCACGCAGGTGCTCCAGATCGTGTCCACCGAGACGCAGCTGCCCCGGATCAATCGAGTCCTGATTTCTCCGAGTCCCGTTGATGCCGGTCAGCCCGTGGACATCACCGTCGAGGGATCGGGCACGTGCGGATACACCATCGAATTCGGCGATGGCAACGACGAATCGCGCTCCGCGGTGCTGCCCGATCGCCTGCGGCACGTCTATCCGGCGGCGGGCGCTTACAGCGTTGTGGCACGCGCGTCCGCTCCGTGCAGCGGCGCGGCCAGAGCCCCCCTGGACGTAAGGGGACGACGGTAGGTCGGAATGCTCCTTGCTCCTGAACTGGGCAGGCGAGCGAATCGATGACGAATGTGCTGAAAGTAGACCTTCATCTCCACACGGCCGAGGATCCCGAAGACGAAATTGTCCACGATTCGCGGACTTTGGTCGACCGCGCTCGTGATCTGGGATTCGACGCGCTCGCGATCACGCTCCACAATCGTCAGCTCGCGGACGCCCGCCTGTTCGATTACGCAGAGGATCTCGGGATCACGCTGATCCCCGGGATCGAGCGGACCATCGAGGGGCGACACGTGCTGCTCATCAACTTTCCTGCCTCCGTGGAAAGCGTCACGAGCTTTGCGGATCTCGCCGTCCTCAAGTCGCGCACGAACGGGATCGTCATTGCGCCCCATCCCTTCTTTCCGCATCCATCGAGCCTGCAGAATCGCATGGCGGCCAACGCCGACCTGATCGACGCGGTCGAGTGGAGCTACTTCTGGACCCGGGGGATCAATTTCAATGCGAAAGCGGCGAAATGGGCCGCCTCCCACGGCAAGGCTCTGGTGGGGAACTCGGACCTTCACGACATGCGTCAGTTCGGGCGCACGTGTTCTCTCGTATTCGGGGAGCGCAGTGCCGACGGTGTGTGTCACGCCATCCGGGAAGGCCGCGTGTCGCTGCACACGACACCTGCTCCCAAGACCGAGCTGGCACGCGTCGTGACAGGCATGCTCAGGCGTGGACGGAAGGGATCGCGCGTGCGAGAGCTCGCCACGACGTGATTCGTCCCACGACGATCCTCAATGAATGATGCGGGGGAGATCGAGGCCCGAGGCCAGATGGTCGCGCGGCCCGAGCCGCTGGCGTCCTCCTGCAGATCCGAGACGGTCAGCCTCAGAGTAGAGAGCTTTCGTGGCCGCCGAGATATCGGCATAGGCCGTACTCAGGCGGCCCGCACGGAACCCGCGCCGAAAGGACTGCGCAAGCTCGACCCTCCGGCATCCGAGCGCCGTCGCCAGCGCGTCCAGGTTTAGCGGCTGGACAGCTGCTCGCGCCCGCCATGCCCCGAGTGATGGCTGCACCGAGTGCTCTTTGTGAAAAGCGGCTTCGAAGCCTCGGGCCCACTCCCGGAGCGTGCATCTCGGATCGGCGGCCGTCGCGCAGGCCTTCCACACGGCCATTCCCCTGGTGAGGCAATGGCCCTCACAGGGCTGGTAGTGCGAGCGACGATGGAACACGGTGTGGAAGTGCCGTCCGCCGACATCGGCGAAGGTCCGGAGAAGGTTGTGGAGAAACACTCGCTCCCCCTCGCTCTCGGCGGGGGGCAAGCCGTCGGCGAGCCGATCGAACCGGCGCCTGAAGCTCGATAAGTCGATTGCGCGCAAGTCCGTCACCGCGTACTGGCATCGCGTCGTCACGGTCTCTGCCCAGTCCATCCGCACGCCGTTCACAGCCTCGTCCATACATGAGATAACGCAACCGCGGCCAAAAGCGAACAGAGCTCTCGGGATTCGTGGGTTCGGGATTCGGGGCTCGGGTTCGGGATCCGCGATCCGGGACTCGGGATTCGGGGTTCGAGACTCGGGATTCGGGATTCGGGATTCGGGATTCGGGACTCGGGAGTCCGAGATCACGAATCGATTCGGATCAACTCGATGTCGAAGACGAGGGGACCCTGTGGCTTGTCCGGCACACCTTCGTATGCCAGCGATGCCGGGATCCAGAAGCGCCGCTTCTCTCCCGGTACCATCATCTGCACCCCCTGCGTCCAGCCCGGTATGACCTCATCAAGCGCGAAGCTCGATGGCTCGTTCCGCGCCACTGAGCTGTCGAACATTTTCCCATCGGCGGTCCAGCCCGTGTAGTGGACCGTGACTCGTGAATTCGGCCGCGGATGACGCGTGCCGGCGCCAGGAGCGAGGACTCTGCTCGCCAGCCCCGTGGCGGTGACAGACGCATCGGACGGTGCGGCCGCGACGTCCGGTGGTGCGGGGATCGGATTCGTCGACTCCGCGGCGCCACCCGCGGGCGCGCTCGGGCGGGAACATCCTGAAACAGTCAGCATGGTGAGGACAACGAGCGCCCCGACCGCGGTCGCGCGCGAGAGGACAGGAGCCATACAAGCGGGCATCAGCCATTTTCACATCGTTTACGCTTCATCAGGCGAGTTTGGTAACCTCTGTGGGTGACTGCCACTCTTGCCGACCTTCAGCTACGCGCCATCGAATTCGCGAAGCAGAACAACTTCGGGCCCGATGCGCTCGAGCTGAACCTGGAGATTACCCGTTCGGATCCCGGGAACCAGGGCGCATGGACCCGGCTCGCCCGGTGCTATCTGGAACAGCGTCGGTTTGCCGACGCCGCCGGTGCGCTCGCGACCGTACTCGAGCTCAACCCGACCAGCACGATTGCGCGGGGACTCCTGACGGAGGTGACCCGCCGCCGCGCCGCGGCGCTGCCGCTGGCCGAAGCCGCGTCCGGGTTCACGGGTCACGACTTCGACGCCCTCGGGCACCTGGCGCCCGTCGAGGCTGCACGTGCGCTGGGCCCCAAGTTCGAAGCACTCCTGCTGGCGGCAAACGATCAGCGGACGGCGATCCGGATTGTGGAGGCGCGAAACCGCGCCGGCGAGTCCGGATCCAAGCTGTTTCATCGCAACAGCTATCACCCGGGCACCGGCGGCCATGTTTACGCGTATCACCACGGCGGACGGCGGGAGCCGCAGTTCAACATCGGGTTCTTCAGCCGGACTCCGTGGGGCGGCGACTGGATGCGGATCGGTCTCGGCTTCAACCTGAGCGACGGCGCCCGTGATAGTGAACGCGACGAAGGGCAGGAGCAGATCGTGTCGTTCTTCGAGGTCTTTCAGCGTCAGGTCGCAGGCGCCTGGCGCAGCCACCTCGTCGACTGGATGGAAAAATCCGGCGGCTTCATTCAGTACGGCGAACGCGCGCCCGCCATGGAACTGCTCCCGAAGCAGGCCGTCGAGTGGCTCATGAACTGCCGCAACCCCGTCGGCCAGGGATGGGTCTTCGTCGGCCGATGGCTCTCTCTCGAAAAGACGGACGACGCGCAGACGCTCGCCTCGATGCCGAAGCTGGTGGCGACGGTCGAGGACACGTTCGCGGCGTTGTTCCCGCTCTGGTCAGCGACCTACACACCGGAACGTGGCTGACAGCTGTCAGCTGTCAGCTTGCCCTGAGATGTCAGCTGACCGCTGATAGCTGTCAGCTCGCCAGCGAGTCGATTGACGGGCGGCTTACGGCTGAGCTACAATGCGGCCTTGCTCAGCAGTACCATGCGCCCGGCTTTCGTCGTGGCGGTCGCATGCCTGGCGCTGGCCGCATGCGGCGGAGAGCATCCACACCGACTTCGCCCCAGACTCCCGTTACACCTGTCACACCGGTCGCGACCACGTGGTCGGCCGCCGGACATCTGACCGACACGGTCACAGGCCAGTCGATCGGCGGAGCGCAGGTCGCGCCCACGTTCGATCTGGCCGCGGTGTCAACGGCTGGCGACGGTTCGTTCACGCTGACGGGCACGGCCGCACCGCCGACAAATCCGTACAGGGTCGCGTTTTCCGCCGACGGCGTCGTCCCGCATGATGTCTGGCTCAATTGGGAGCGTGCGGCAAGGACCGGGATCACGGTGGATGCGATTCGTAACGCGGCGCCGTTCTCGCTGGACTTCTACCGCCAGTTCGTGCGGGGAACCTACGACATGCCCGGCGCGCCGTACGTCGTCCTTCGATGGATGGAGTCCCCGCGGTTTTACGTGAAGACCGTGGATCAGAACGGACGTCCGATCGAGCCCGAGGTCATGCTCGTGGTGCTCGACGCGATCGCGCGGGCGGTCCCCGCTTTCACCGGCGGCCGGCTGTCCGCCGCCGCGATCGAGACCGGGACCGTCGATCGCCCGGATACGAGCGGCTGGATCAATGTGGTCATGCGTCGAGATCCGAAGGAGAAGGAGACGTGCGGCTATGCGTACGTCGGCTCCAACCCGGGCACGATCACGCTCAACAACGATGTGTGCTCGTGTGGGAGCCGGAAGATACCGGGCGCGGTTGTGCTTCACGAGGTCGGACACGCGCTCGGGTTCTTTCATGTGCCGGACCGGCGCAGCATCATGTTTCCGTTCATCGCCGGCGACTGCCCGGCCGGTGAGCTCTCGGCAGCCGAGCGCTATCATTCTGCGATCGCCTATTCGCGGCCTCGAGGCAACGCCGATCCGGACACCGATCCGTCCGGGTCGAGAGGGCTGGCCGAGGATATCTGGAAGGGGCCGCTGGTGCGCTGACCGGAGATTTCAGCGAAACCTAACGGCGTTCCGTCCCGTCCAAGCACCCATGCAGGACATCCGCTACGCCCTCCGCGCGCTTCGTAAGCAACCGGTCTTCACGCTGGTGGCCGTCCTGACCCTCACGCTCGGGATCGGCGCCAATACCGCCATTTTCAGCCTGCTTTATCAGACCCTGCTGAGGCCGCTCCCGTATGGGAACGCCGACCGGCTCGTGTTCGTGTGGAACACCTACCGATCCATGGACCTGCCGCAGGCGAGCGTGTCGATTCCGGACTATATCGATCGGAAGACCCAGGCGCCCGCGGTCGAAGATGCGGCACTCTTCACGGGCCGGGCCGCCACGCTGGCGCAGGAGGGGCGGCCGGAGCAGCTCCGCGCGCTGGCGGTCACGCCCTCGTTCTTTTCGACGCTCAGCCGCCAGCCCTTCCTGGGCCGGGCCTTCACCGAGGAGGAGGCCAGGCCGGATGCCGACAAGTTCGTCATCCTGACCGAGGCGCTGTGGAAATCCCGCTTCGCCGCCGATCGCGCAGTTGTCGGCCGTGACATCCGCCTCAACGGCGAGAGCTACCGCGTCGTGGGCGTGATTCCGGCGGACTTCGAGATTCCCTCGCGCGACGTGGCCCTGCTCGTGCCATTCGCGTTCACCGCGCAGCAGATGTCCGACAACGGGCGCGGCAACGAGTTCAGCTCGATGATCGCGCGGCTCCGGCCCGGTGCGACCGTCCAGCAGCTGAACGCGCAGATCACGACGATCGTGGAGCGCAATATGGAGCGCCTGCCCGCCCGCGCGCAGTTCGCCAGACGGAGCGGCTTCGGTGGCTACGCGGTCCCGATTCGCGACGAGCTGGTTGACGACGCGAAGACGCCGATCCTGGTGCTCCAGGGGTTCGTGATTCTGGTTCTTCTGATTGCGTGCGCCAACGTGGCGAACCTGCTGTTGATGCGCGCGACGGGACGCGGGCGGGAGCTTGCGATCCGAACCACGCTCGGCGCCGGCCAGTGGCGTCTCGTGCGGCAGATGCTGACCGAAGGTGTCCTGCTCGCCGCGATCGGCGGAGCGGCCGGCGTTGCGCTCGGAGTCGCGGGTATGCGCGGCCTGATTGCGATGAGCTCGCGGCAGCTGCCGAGCGCGACCGAAGCGTCGCTCGAGCCGGCGGTACTGTTCTTCACGATGGCACTGGCGCTTCTGACCGGGCTGGTGTTCGGGGTCGTGCCTGCGGTGGCGGTCATCCGGGGCAACACCGCGTCGTTCCTCAAGGAAGACAGCCGGAGCGGATCTGCGGGTCGCGGGACGAAGCTTCTGCGCGCCGGACTCGTGGTCGCGGAAGTCGCCGTGGCCGTGATGCTCCTCGTGGGCGCCGGCCTGCTCATCAAGAGCTTCGCCCGGCTGCAGAGCGTCAATCCCGGATTCACCACCGACAACGTGCTGACGGCCCAGATTGCGCTCCCCCCCGCCCGCTACGCAGAAGCCCCGGCGCGGGCGGCATTCTGGACTCGCCTCATCGACAAGGCCCGGGCGCTGCCCGGTGTGACTGGCGCGGGGCTGGTGTCGAGCGTCCCTTTCAGCGGCAGCGTGAGCTCGGGATCCTATTCGATCGTCGGATATACGCCGGGGCCGACCGAGACGGCGCCACACGGACGCCAGGACGTCGTCGGCGGGGACTACTTCCGGGCGATGCAGATTCCGCTCCTCGAGGGACGCGTGTTCAACGACGGCGACACGGCGGAGAGCACACCGGTGGTGGTCGTCGATCAGTATCTCGTGAAGAAATATTTCCCACGCGGCAGCGCCATCGGTCAGCAGATTCAGCGCGGCGGCACCAAGTTCACGATTGTCGGCGTGGTCGGGACGGTCAACAGCATCGATCTGAGCCAGCCGGTCATCAAGGAGCGGCTCTACTACACCGTGAGGCAGCGTGCCCAGCCCATGATGGCGCTGATGCTGAAGACCGGCATCGATCCGACACAACTCGTGGCCCAGGTGCGTGAGGTGGTGCTGTCGATCGATCCCGAGCAGGCGATTGCTGAAGTGCGGACCATGGATCAATGGGTGTCACGGTCGCTCGAAAACCGGCGGACGCCGATGGTGCTCATCACGCTCTTCGGCGGCATCGCGCTCGTGCTCTCGGCCATCGGCATCTACGGTGTCCTGGCGTTCGGCGTCGCGCAGCGTGTGCGGGAGTTCGGCATCCGCCAGGCCCTCGGCGCCAACCGGCGGGCGATTCTCTCGCTCGTGCTCCTGCAGGGGCTCCGGACCGCCGGCATTGGCGTCGTGCTCGGCCTGGGCGGCGCGCTGATCATTTCGCGTTTCCTGCAGACGCTGTTGTTCGGCGTCGGCCGTTACGACATCTCCGTGTTTGCGACCGTCACCATCGCGCTCCTGGCCGTCGCGGCTGCGGCCTGCTACGTGCCGGCGCTGCGCGCGACGCGGATCGATCCGATGGTGGCGCTGAGAGATTCCTGATGAGTAACCCAACCGGTCGTTGATTTACGTACGTTTTTCGGGATGTTCATGCTTGTCGCCGCGTGGATCGTGCCGATCCGAATGACCCGACACCACGACAAAGAGACCGCGAGACGCTGAGTACTCCTGATCTCCTGGAATATGTGGGCCGGCTGAGCTCGGGGCCTTGATCCGCTGGCACACCAGGCCGTGTCATTGACGTTCATGCGTGTAAGATGGCGTGCAACCCCTACAGATGCCGCTTCTTCACGTCCACGCCGTCCTGTTGCTCGTCCTCTTCGCCGTTTCCGGCCAGGACGCCCCGACGAAACCAGCTTGTCGTGCCTGGCAGGAATGCCGCCAGCTCGCCGTCGATGCGTCGGAGCGGCAGGACTTCGAGAGCTTCCACGATCTGGCGTGGCGCGCCGTGCAGCTCGGGCCGAAAAACGATCCTGCGCTGATGTACCTGCTCGCGCGGGCGCAGAGCCTGAGTGGACGGCCGACGGATGCGATCGTGATGCTCGAGCGCCTGACAGGCATGGGCGTCCCGATTGCCGACGCGGCCACCAGCGACGATTTTCGCCGGGTTCGTGCTCTGCCGCGCTGGCCCGACCTGGCGGGCAAGCTCTCCCCCCCGGAAAATGGGGACACTCACCTTAACGCTAAGTCGTTGATTCCAGAGACCCCAAAAAACAAGGACCCTCTGCCGATCTCGAAAGAGACGCCGCCTGGGGCCGCGCCAAAGCCAGCGCCCGCGGCAACACCAGCGCCCGCGGCGATGCCATCGCCAGCGCCCGCAGCCGCGACGAAAGTCGAGGCCTCACCCGCCAAGGCCGCGTCAGCACCGGTTTCATCCGCCCTCGAATCGCTCCGCTTTGCGACACCGCAGTTCACGCCCGCGGGCCTTGCGTATGACGCGGTCTCCCGCCGCTTCGTCGTGGGCGATCGGCTCGGGCGCAAGCTCGCGGTCGTCGATGAGTTCTCCCGGCACGTGGCAAACCTCGCCGGGGCGCAGACGTCAGGCTTCGGTGAGATTGCGGCTCTCGAGATTGACACGCGCCAGGGTTATCTCTGGGTCGTGAGCTCCGAAGGGACGAACACATCCCTCCACAAGCTGCAGCTGATCTCGGGACGGCTTCTGACGGCGTATCAGGTGCCCGACACGCTCGCTCCCGTCAGCTTCGGTGACGTGGCAGTGGCCGGAGGCGGCGCGGTGCTGGCGCTCGATACCGCGGGCCACCGCCTGTTCCGGCTGCCTGCGCGCGCCACCGCTGCGGAGGTCGCCCTCACGCTCCCGGATACATCCCCATCGTCGATTGCCCCCGGGGAGGACGGCGTGGTCTATGTCGCCACCGCCTCCGGGATCGTGCGCGTGGACATCGTCGCGCGCTCAACGAGCCCGGTCAAAGAGGCGAAGGGCATCGACGTCAGCGGCCTCACACGCATCCGCTGGCACCGCGGCGCGCTGGTGGGCCTCCAGAAGACGTCGGAGGGGCCCTATCGTGCCGTCCGGATCACGCTCGATCGGCTGGGACGCCGGGCGACGGCACTCGACGTGCTCGACCCGAGCATCTCGATCGCCAACCCCACCGCCGCGACGATTGTCAGCGGAGTGCTCTATTACCTCGCCAATGGGAACGGGAGCGAGATGATCGTCAGGCGCGTCACGCTCCAATAGCAGGATGCCAGGGGTACCAAGGTGCCACTCCATCCTTGTGGCACCATGGTGCTCGTGTTGCTCACGGGCATCGATGCCGGCCTCCTCGCCGCGCGCCTTCCCGCCCATCCGCTGACCCGATTCGCTCCGGCTCCCACTGGCTGGCTTCACCTCGGACACGTGCTCAATGCCGAGTACGTCTGGGGAATCGCACGCGTCCTCGGCGGGCGCGTGCTCCTCCGCATCGAAGATCACGACCACGGACGGTCACGGCCGGAGTTCGAAGCCGGACTCCTCGATGATCTTGACTGGCTGGGATTCCGCCCGGACATCTACGCGACGAACGAGTACCCGCGCCGGCCGGTGCGCCGGACGCCAGAGCGATCGCGACGATGTTTACAAAGCGGCGATCGATGTCCTGACCGCCCGGGGACTGGTGTATGCCTGTGACTGCTCGCGCCGCTCGCTCGCGACAGCGTCTGCTGACCACACCGAGCTTCACTACTCCGGCACCTGCCGTGACAGGAACCTGCCGCTGACCGCCGGTGTGGGGTGGCGTCTGCGGATGGAACCCGGGATCGAGACGTTCGACGACGCACGGCTCGGTGTGCAGGAGCAGGAGCCGGCGTCACAGTGCGGGGACTTGCTGCTGCGCGATCGGAGCGGCAACTGGACCTACCAGTTCGCCGTCACCGTCGACGACTGGCGCCAGGGGGTCGACCTGGTCATCCGGGGAATCGATCTGCTGCCGTCAACGGGAAGACAACTTCGTCTTGCCCGATTGCTGGGCCGCGGGCGGATGCCGGTGTTCTTCCATCACCCGTTGATCATGAAGACGCCGGAGCAGAAATTGAGCAAGTCCGACGGCGACACGGGTGTGCGCGACCTTCGCGCGCAAGGATGGACCGCGGAAGCCGTGCGCCGGGCAGCGCTCAGTGCTCAGCTGACATCTGACAGCTAACCGCTAACCGCTGACAGCTGACAGCTATCAGCACCCTGGAACCCTGGCACCCTTGGCACTCTGGCACCCTTGGCACCCTGGCACTCTGGCACCCTGGCACCCTGCCTGGTGTCATCCTTCCCTGAGGACTCGCGCCGGATCGATCCTGGACGCACGACGTGCGGGGAGCCACCCGGCGATGGCGCCGATCGCGCCGAGCACGGCCACGGCGCCGACCAGGGTCATCGGATCGCGCGGCTGCAGTCCAAAGAGCAGCGTGCTCACCAGGTGAGCGGTCCAGAGGCTGACCGCGCTTCCGAGGACGACGCCGAGCCCCACGAGCATCACGACGCGCCGGAGGACGAGCCGGATCACGCCCGCAGGTGCGGCGCCAAGCGCCATACGAATGCCAATCTCCGTGCGACGCCGGCTGACGGCGTAGGACGTGACGCCGTAGAGCCCCAGCGCCGAGAGCAGCAGCGCGAGCGCGCCAAAAAACCCCGAGACCATCGCCACGATCCGTTCCTGCGTGAGCGCCGAGTTCACCTGATCGGAGAGCGGACGGAATGTGATGGCGATGTCTTTGTGCACCGGGGTCAGGGCCGCCGCAAGACTCTTCGTCAAGAGCGCGGCAGAGCCCCCGGACGCACGGACGCTCACCGACATGAATGACGGAGGCTCCGGCTGTTGCGCGTACGGTAGGTACATCGTCGGCGGTACCGGTTCACGCAGCGACCGGTAGACGGCATCCTTGACGTAGCCGACAATCTCGCGATCGATGGCCGGGCGGCCGCCGTATCCCGGTTCCCGCACGCGCCGTCCGATTGGGCTCTTGCCGTACGTGAACTTCTTCGCGAACGTCTCGTTCACGATAGCGACCGGCTGTGCTCCGGTTTTGTCCGTGGACGTGAAGTCCCGGCCGCCGAGCATGGGCGTGCCATAGGTGCGGAACCAGTTCGCGCTGATCAAGTTGATATAGGTGATGCGCTCCTTCTCCGGCAGGTCCGGTCCCTCGGGCAGCTCGATCCGGTTGTTCCACGTGCTGCCACTGACCGGAGTGACCGCCGAGAGCGATGCCGTCGCGACACCCGGCACGCCGGAGGCGGCCTCCAGCAGGCGTCGGAAAAGCTCGGGCCGATCGGCAGGCTCGAGCTGCGCGCGCTGCGCATTCACGCTGGCGACGAGAACCGGATGCCGATCGAAGCCGAGAGAGAGCGTCGCGAGCGAGGAAAACGTCCGGACGAAGAGACCGGCCGCGACCACGAGGACCAGAGACAGCGCGACCTGCAGGATCACCAGCATGTTGCCAAGACCAAGGCGGGCGTCGCCGACCACCCCCCGGCCCTGCGCCTTCAGTGCCTCGTTGGGCTGCACGCGCATGCCGCGCAGCGCCGGCATCATGCCGAAGAGCACGGCCGTCGCGATGGCCACGGCCGCGGTGAAGCCGAGGATGCGCCAGTCGAGCGAGAGATCGAGGAACACGTTGGTCGTGCTCGTGGACAACTGGCGGACGAGCAGCCGGCTGCCCCAGCTGGCAAAGAGCAGGCCGACGAGCGCCCCGGTGATGGACAGCAACAGGCTCTCAGTGAGGAGCTGTCGCGCAATCCGCATGCGCGACGCGCCCAGCGCGACCCGGACGCTCAGCTCGTGTCGACGCGCGGTCGCGCGCGCGAGCAGGAGATTCGCAATGTTCGCGCACGCAATGAGCAGCACCAGCCCGACCACGACCATCATCGCGGTCAGCGGCAGCCGGTAGGTTCTGCGCAGTCCGGAGCTGCCGTTGGCTGCTCCCAGAACGGCGATGCCTTCCTTGAGGTAGGCCTCCTTGTCCTGCGGGCGCCAGTCCGGAGGCATCGTCGCCTCGCGGAGCTGCGGGGTCACGCCGCGGAGCGCTGCCTCGGCCGCCTCGAGACTCTGGCCAGGCCGTGGCTCGAATCATGATGTTCAGCCACCAGTTGGATCGACGATCGAGCGAAGACTCCTTGCCGCGGATGACCGGTTCGGTGCCAATCGGAATCGCGACATCGAAGGTACGGCCGACGTCGACTCCGAAAAACCCGGGGGGCGTGACGCCGACGATCGTGAAGGGCACCCGCTCGACGGTCAGCGAGCGGCCGATCGCATCAGCCGCCCCGCCGAACCGGCGCTGCCAGAAGTTGTAGCTGATGACGGCTACCGGACCGTCAGGCCCGCCGCCACGCCGGTCATCCGCGGCGGTAAACGTCCGCCCGAGGATCGCCGGCACGCCAAGGACCTCGAACAGGCCTCCGCTCGCCCACATGCCGTCGACCAGCTCGGTCGGCCCCCCCTGCGCGAGGTTGAAGCGCGTACTCGACCAGGCGAAGGCACCGTCGAACAGTGACTGACGCTCGCGCACCTGTTCCCAGATGGGATTGGTCCATGACGTGTTCCGCCGCGTATCTGCCGAACCCAGGAGCCCAAGCCGCTGCGGCTCCCTGACCGGCAGCGTGCGCAGCATGAGGCTGTCGAGGATCGAGAAGATGGCGGTGTTTGCGCCGATCCCGAGTGCCAGTGAGAGGATGGCCACGACCGTCACGATGGGTGTGGCGTTCAGTGCCCGGAAGGCGTCGCGTAGGTCCTGCATGCGTCTCCTCGACCCAATTGTTCTAGACCTTCGACGCAGTATGCCGGGGTTTCGTTGGCCGCCGCTGACGGTTTTTTGCGATCTCGCTGCCGACCTGGACGGCGCCGCGGCGCCCATGCTGCACCAACCACCCAGAATATGATCCACAATCGCCCAAGCACCGCTACGTGCTATGTGCTACGTGCTACGTGCTACGACGTGCCAGGTGCCAGCGAACCCAGGCGGCACGTCGCACGTCGCACGTCGCACGGCGCACGTAGCAGACAGCACGTTGCACGTAGCACGTAATTGAGGAGCCTGTATTGCAGCTAGAAGGCGTGTATTCCGTACTCCCAACCCCCTTTTTGATCAACGGCGACGTCGATGAGGCGAGCCTCAGGCGCGTCGTCGATCTCTTCATTGCCGCGGGCGTGAACGGGGTGACGGCCCTCGGGGTGACAGGGGAGGTGGCCCGGCTCGACGATGGTGAGCGTCAGCGGGTGCTCGAGGTCGTCGTGGAGCAGGTCAACGGCCGGATTGGCGTGGTCGCCGGGACCACGGCTGAAGGGACCCGCACCTGCATCGGACACAGCCGCCATGCGCGTGCTGCCGGCGCGACGGCGGTGATGGTGAGTCCCCCCCGCATGCTCAAGCTGAGCTCCGAGGCGGTGGTCCGCCACTACAAGGCGCTCGCCTCCGAAGTGGATATCGAGATCGTCGTGCAGGACTACCCGCCGATTTCGGGCTTTGCCATGGAGCCCCCGCTCCTCGCGCGAATCGCCCGCGAGATCCCGCGCGCGCGGACGATCAAGCTGGAGGATCCGCCGACGCCGTTCAAGACCTCGCGCATTCTCGAAGCCTGCGGCGAGACGCCGGTCCGGATTTTCGGCGGGCTTGGCGGCGTGTTCCTGCTCGAGGAGCTCCTTGCCGGCGCGACAGGCGCCATGACCGGCTTTGCGTTTCCCGAAATCCTGGTCACCATCGTGTCGCTCTTCCGCGCCGGACGTGTCGACGAGGCAGCCGACTACTTTTACCGGGCGGTACCGCTGATGCGCTTCGAGTTCCAGGAAGGGATCGGCATGGCGATCCGCAAGGAGGTCCTGCATCGCCGCGGCGCACTGGCCAGCGCCGCTACCCGCGCTCCCGCGGCGACGCTCGACCAGCCCACGCGTGACGCTCTCGATCGCGTGATGAAATGGAGCGAAGCAGCGGGACTCGGGGTTCGGGACTCGCCCGCCACCGCTCGCGGGCACTGAGCGCAAGCGGGGGAAGCAGGGAACGGGATTCGCGATTCGCCCGCCTCTGCTCGCTCTGCAAGAGTGCGAGCTACGGCGCGCCCTCGCGTAGCCGCTTCGCGGCGTAAGCGGGGGAAACTGAAAGCTGAGAGCTGAAAACAATGGATCTCCACCTCAAGGACAAAGTCGCGCTCGTCGCGGGGGCGAGCAAAGGATTGGGCTACGCGGTCGCACGGGCGCTCGCCGGTGAAGGGGCGATCGTGTCGATCTCGTCCCGCGACGACACCGCAATCAAGGAGGCGGGCGCGCGCATCGAGCGCGAAACGGGGGCCAGCGTGCTCGCCATGCCTGTTGACGTCCGGTCCGCTGACGCGATTCAGCAGTGGATCAAGGCGACGGAAGAAAAGTTCGGCGGCATCGATGCGCTGATGACGAACTCCGGCGGCCCGCCGGCCGGCCTGGCGCTGTCGTTCGACGATGCGGCATGGCAGGATGCTTCGGAGCTGCTCCTCTTCAGCGTCCTGCGGATGGTGCGCGCCGCGGTCCCGTCGATGCAGAAGCGCGGCGGCGGGGCGATCCTGATGTCCACCTCATCGTCCGTCAAGGAGCCGATCCCCAATCTCGGCCTGTCGACAGTCCTGCGCGCGTCCGTCTCCGCGCTGGCAAAGACGCTGTCCCTGGAGCTGGCCGCGTCCGGCATCCGGGTCAACCAGATCATTCCCGGGCGGATCGATACAGACCGCGTCCGTCACCTCGACGAGGTCAACGCGAAGAAACAGGGGACGTCGGTGGAGGAGGCGAAGAAGAAGTCGATGGCCGCCATTCCGCTCGGACGCTACGGTGAGATAGACGAGTTCGGTCGCGTCGGGGCCTTTCTGCTCTCCGACGCGGCGGCTTATATGACCGGGGCCACCGTTCAAGTTGACGGGGGCGCGGTGCGGAGTGTGCTGTGACAAACAGACATCAGCTGTCAGACATCAGACATCAGACATCAGCTGTCAGCCGTCAGCTCTCAGCTGTCAGCTCTCGGCTGTCAGCGGGAGCTGGAAGCTGGAAGCTGGAAGCGAAACTGACAGCTGAGAACTGAGAACTGATGTCTTTGATGCGTAAAGCCCTGCTCGCCGGCTCGACGAACCCGTGGCTGCGGGAGCGGGCGACGAAGACGGCGTTCGTGCGACGGTCGGTCTCCCGCTTCATGCCGGGAGAGACGAGTGAGGATGCCGTTCGCGCGGCGGAGGCGCTGAAGCCGCAGGGCATCACGACCATCCTGACGAGGCTCGGAGAAAATCTGACGACCGAGCAGGAGTTCGAGGAGGTCACGACACATTACCTGGACGTGCTCGATCGGGTCGCCGCGGCGGGGCTCGATGCCCACATCTCCATCAAACCCACGCAGCTCGGGCTCGATCTCGATCCGGCGCTCTGCGATCGCAATCTCCTGCGGATCATCGAACGTGCGGGGAGCGGCAGAACTTCGTCTGGATCGACATGGAGGGATCGCCCTACGTCGAACCGACAATCGCGCTCTTCACGCGGATGCGGGCGCGCACGGCCAGCGTGGGCATCGCGCTGCAGGCCTACCTGTATCGAACGGAGAAGGACGTCGAGTCGCTGATCCCGCTCGGGGCCGCCATCCGGATCGTCAAGGGCGCCTATCTCGAACCGCCCGAAATCGCCTTTCCGAAGAAGGCGGACGTGGACGAGAACTACTTCCGGCTCTGCACCCGGCTGCTGTCGCCCGACGCACGCCGGCCGGGCGCCCTTCTACACATGGCGACCCACGACCTCGCGCTCATCGACAGGCTGTCGGCGCACATCGCGAAGAACGACGTACCGTCGTCGGCGTACGAGTTTGCGATGTTGTACGGGATCCAGCGAGGGCAGCAGGCGCGGCTTGCCGCGCAGGGGAAGCGCCTGCGCGTCCTCATCAGTTACGGCGAGTACTGGTTTCCGTGGTACATGCGCCGCCTCGCCGAGCGCCCGGCCAACGTCTGGTTCGTCGTACGCACGATGTTCGGTTAGAGTGTGCCGGTGACGAGAGGAGGCCGAGTCATGAAGACGAGACGATCCCTTGGGTCAGCTCTGGCAGTGGCTGGTTTTGCGGCATTCCTTGGCGCGACCCTGGTCCGGACCAGCGCGGAGCAGGCAACGTCGACTGACAGCGTGCCTGTGGACCAGAACGATCTGGGCGGCGTCGTGACCGGCCCGAAAGGCCCGGAAGCCGGCGTGTGGGTCATCGCCGAGACCAGCGATCTGCCGACGAAGTTCGTGCGCATCGTGGTCACGGACGATCGGGGCCGCTACCTGGTCCCTGACCTGCCGAAGGCCAGCTACAGCGTATGGGTGCGCGGTTACGGGCTCGTCGACTCTCCGAAGGTGACGGCCGCTCCCGGCAAGGTCCTCAATCTCACCGCGGTGGTCGCTCCCGATCCACGAGCTGCGGCGCAGTACTACCCGGCCGGCTATTGGTTTTCCATGATGGCGGTTCCGGACAAGAGCGAGTTCCCGGGAACGGGACCAACCGGCAACGGAATCTCCCCGGGACTGAAGAGCCAGGGCGAATGGCTCCGCCAGGTGAAGTCCGGCTCGTGCCTGGCCTGCCATGCGCTTGGCACCAAGGGGACCCGCGAGCTGTTGCCCGCGCTGGGCAAATTCGAATCGTCCGCCGACGCATGGCAGCGCCGCCTTCAGTCGGGGCAGGCGGGCTCGCAGATGATGAGCGGGCTCAACCAGCTTGGACCCCAGCGTGCTCTCGCGATCTTCGCGGACTGGACCGATCGAATCGCCGCCGGCGAGGTGCCGCCTGCGCCCCCGCGGCCGCAGGGCCTCGAGCGCAACGTCGTTATCACCGAGTGGGACTGGGCACACGACAAGGCCTACCTCCACGATCAGGTTTCGACCGATCGGCGCAATCCCACGCTGAACCCGAATGGTCTGATCTACGGTGCGCTCGAGCTCAGCGCCGACTATCTTCCCGTGCTCGACCCGGTGAACAACCGTGTGAGCCAGGTCGAACTGACCGTGCGCGATCCCGCGACACAGCCGGCACAGGGTCCGATGATGCTTCAGCCCTCCCCTTACTGGGACCGCGAGGTGCTCTGGAACAGCAAGAACAACGTGCACAATCCGATGTTCGACGGGAAGGGGCGTGTGTGGATCACGTCGGCTGTGCGTCCGCCGGAGAATCCCGCGTACTGCAAAGCGGGTTCGACCCACCCGTCCGCAAAGCTCTTTCCGATCGAGCGGGCCAGCCGTCATCTGGCGATGTACGACCCGAAGACCAGCAAGCTCACGCACATCAGCACGTGCTTCGGAACGCATCACCTGATGTTCGCGGAGGATGCCAACGACACGCTGTGGACGAGCGGCGGCGGGCAGGTCGTCGGCTGGCTCAATACGAAGATGTTCGAAGCGACCGGGGACGAAGAGAAGTCCCAGGGCTGGACCGCGCTCATCATGGACACGAACGGCAACGGCAAGCGTGACGAATACGTCGAGCCCGATCAGCCGGTCGATCCGGCAAAGGACAAGCGATTCGGCGCGGCCTTCTATTCAGTGGCTCCGGCGCCCGACGGCTCGGTCTGGGGATCCGTTCTCGGATACCCGGGCGCCGCCGTGCGGCTCGTGCCCGGCGCGAACCCGCCGGAAACCACTCTGGCCGAAGTGTACGAGCCGCCGTTCAACGACCCGCGCAATCCCGGGTTCTCTCCGCGCGGCATGGACATCGATCGCAACGGCGTCGTCTGGGCTGCCCTCGCCAGCGGGCACATGGCGAGCTTCGATCGGCGGCTGTGCAAGGGCCCGCTGAACGGCCCGAAGGCGACCGGGCAGCACTGCCCCGAAGGCTGGACGCTCTATCCAGAGCCGCTGCCGCAGATGAAAGGGCTCAAGGATCCCGGCAGCGCCGAAGGGAGCTACTACACGTGGGTCGATCAGTTCGACACGTTCGGCCTCGGTAAGAACACGCCGATCAACACGGGCAACCAATCAGAGGGCCTGCTCGTCCTGAAGGACGGCAAGTGGGTCGTGCTGCGCGTGCCGTATCCGACCGGGTTCTACACGAAATGGCTGGACGGCCGCATCGACGATGCGAAGGCAGGCTGGAAGGGCAGAGGGCTCTGGACGACCATAAGCACCCGCGCGCCGTTCCACATGGAGACCGGCAAGGGCACGACCAGCAAGGTCATCAAGTTCCAGCTTCGTCCGGACCCGCTGGCAAAATAGCTGACAGCTGAGAGCTGATGAGATACGTCGCGTTTCTGCGAGCCATCAATGTCGGCGGGCACACCGTGCGCATGGAGGAGTTGCGACGGCTCTTCGAGTCGATGGGCGCCGCCAACGTGCAGACCTTCATCGCCAGCGGGAATGTGATCTTTGATTCGCCGGTGAAGAAGGAGCAGAAGCTCGAACAGCAGATCGAGGCCGTGCTCGAGGCCGCATTGAAGTTTCCCGTGGCGACGTTCCTGCGCTCGCTGCCGGAGGTCGCCGCGGTCGCTGCATGCCCGATCTTCTCCCCAGCCGAGATCGAAGGTGCGTTCGCGTTGTACGTCGGCTTCCTGAAAACCGCACCACCGAAGGCCGCGTGCGCCTCTGTCTCGGCGGCCAGCACGGCTGCGCATCAATTCCGCGTGCACGACCGGGAGCTTTACTGGCTGCGGTCCAGTCTTGCGGAAGAATACGAGGGCCCGAAGTTCGACAAGGCACTGGGTGCATCGACAGTTCGGAACATCACGACCATTCGAAAGATCGCGGCGAAGCACTGCATTCCGATTGTGGAAAAGAAAAAGACCTCATGAATAGACCCCGAATCGCGATCATCATCATCCTGGCGGTCCTGGCGCCGATCGCAGCGTTCGCTCAGGCGCCGGCGATGGTCCGGGCGGATCTTGGCAGCGCTGAACGCATTGCCGACTGGACCCTCGACGGATCGGGAACGTGGGAGGTGGCGGGCAACAGCCTGCGGCTCACGAAGGCAGGAGTTCCCGGCGGGCCAATTCGACGCCCCGCCGCGCTCGCGGTTTTGAAGTCGCCGGCATTTACGCAGATGACGCTCGAAGCCGAGATCAAGTCCACGGCGCCGGTGGATCTGCCGGTCCGCGACGTCGACCTCATCTTCGGCTACGAGTCGCCCACGCGCTTTTACTACGTCCACCTCGCCGGCATCGCCGACGCGGTCCACAACGGCATCTTCGTCGTCGCCGACGCGGACCGCCGCAGACTGGACGAGCCGAACAGTGCTCCTCAGATGAAGGACCAAGCGTGGCATCGCGTGCGGCTCGAGCGCGATCCGGCAACGGGCCGCATCGAAGTGTTCCTGGACGGATCGAAGACCCCCGCGCTCAAGGCGACCGACACGACGATCAAGGCCGGCAGGGTCGGCTTCGCCTCCTTCGACGAAACCGGAGAGTTCCGGGACATCGTCGTCACCGGCTCGACAAAGTAGCCAGTTGCCCGTATCAGCCAGTATCCAGTTGCCAGAACCGGCGACTGGATACTACTGGCTACTGGAAACTGGCGACTGGTAACTTCTCGATTCGACGTCCACCGACGGGTGCACCGACCAGTGCGACGGCACCTCGATGTAGGACTCGTTCAGCGCAGACACCGATGGACATCCGAGCAGCTTCATCGTCCGCATGACATCGGCCTGCAGGATCTCGATCGCGCGCGATACGCCCGGCCCGCCCGCCGCACCCAGGCCATAAGCGTAGGCCCGGCCGATCAGCACCGCCTTCGCGCCGAGGCAGAGCGCCTTGACGACGTCGCTGCCGCGCCGGATGCCGCCGTCGAGCAGCACTTCCACCTGTCCGTTGACCGCGGCGACGACTTCCGGCAGCACGCGCAGCGTTCCATGAACGCCGTCGAGCTGACGTCCGCCGTGATTCGAGACGACCACCGCATCGGCCCCGACGTCGATCGCCTGCCTCGCGTCGTCTCCGACGGTGAACGCCCTTGACGACGATCGGACCGTCCCAGGCGTCCCGGATCCAGCGGAGGTCCGGCCAGGTGACCGTGGACGACTCGAGCGCGCTGCCGACGTCCGCATACGGCATCGGTCCCTCGCCCGGCAGGACCACGTTCGGAAAGCTCATGAGTCCGCCGTCACTGAAAAACCCGGCGAGCCAGCGTGGCTTCACCGCAAACTGCCACGACGAACGGCAGCATCTTCAGCGGATTCCTGGTGACCAGCTCCTTCATGCCGTTGCGCAGGTCGCGCTCGCGCATCCCGGCGACCGGCGTATCGATCGTCACGACCAGCGCGGAGTATCCCGCCTTGTCGCGCGCGTGCGATGGACGGCGAGGGCCACGTCGCGGCCGCCGCACAGATACAGCTGATACCACGCGGGGCCCGTCGTCGCCTTTCGAACGTCTTCGAGCAGGCAGCCGGACAGCGTCGAGAGGATGTACAAGGTGCCGGCCTCTCCCGCTGCGCGGGCGGCAACCTCCTCGCCGCGCGGGTAGAACATCCGGGAGCTCCCGACGGGCGCGAGCAGGAAGGGCAGCGCCACCGGCGTGCCGACGACAGTGGTGGCAAGGCTGTATTTCGGGTTCGCGACCGCGCAGCGCGGGCGGAAGATGATCTCGTTGTATGCCCGGCAGTTCTCGCCGAGTGTAATCTCGCGATCGGCGCCGCCGTCGATGTAATCGAACACGGCGCGCGGAAGCCGACGCTTCGCCGCCTTGCGCAGGTCTTCGATGTTGACGATGCGGGGTGGTGCAACGGCGCGTGGAGTAGCCATATGAAGGTGCCGGAACCGGCGTCCGGCTGATCCCGGGCGCCACAACTCACGCCATATTATGATGGCCGCGGCAAATTATGACGTGGGCCCCCTGGATTCAGGCATACGACCCGCTCGGGAGCCCCTGGCTCAGCACCGCGGCGGCGGCGTTTCCCATCGTTCTTCTGCTGGTCGCCCTGGCCGTTCTGGAGTGGCGCGCCCACATCGCCGCCCTGGCGGGTCTGGTGGCGGCGCTGGCCGTGTCCACGCTCGTCTACGGCATGCCGCTCGCGACGGCCGGCGCGACCGCTGTTTACGGCGCCGCGTACGGCCTGCTGCCCATCGGCTGGATCATCGTCAACGCGGTATTCCTGTACAACCTGACCGTCGAGACCGGCCAGTTCGAGGTCGTGAAAGCATCCGTCAGTCGTCTGTCCGCCGATCGCCGCATCCAGGCGTTGCTCGTGGCGTTCTCGTTCGGGGCGTTCATCGAGGGTGCGTCGGGCTTCGGGACGCCGGTGGCGATCTGCTCGGCGCTGCTCATCGGGCTTGGCTTCACGCCCCTCTACGCGGCCGGGCTGTCGCTCATCGCGAACACGGCGCCGGTGGCATTCGGTGCCATCGGCACACCGATCCTGACGCTCGCGGCGGTCACCGACCTGCCGGCGCACGACGCTCGGCGCCATGGCCGGGCGTCAGCTGCCGTTCGTGTCGCTGATCGTTCCCGCATGGCTCGTCGTGACGATGAGCGGCTGGCACGGATTGCGAGGGGTGTGGCCGGCCGTCCTCGTGTGCGGCGGGACGTTCGCGTTCGTCCAGTACGCATGGAGCAACTTCGTCGGGCCCGAGCTCGTGGACATCGTCGGCGGCCTGGCGTCCATCGCGGCGCTCGCGCTGTTCTCGCGCGTCTGGAAGCCGCGTGACGTGTGGGATTTTCCGGTCGCGGACGCCGGGGCCGGTGCAGCGGCGGTGCCCTCTGCACGATCGGCCTCCAACCCCTTGCCGGCTGCGGGGGTGACGACGCCGGCGCCCGGGGCCGTTCTGCGAGCCTGGATGCCGTGGCTGTTCTTGAGTGTGGCGGTGATCCTGTGGGGCCTCGCGCCGGTGAAGGCGCTCCTCAACGGAGGACCGCAGGCGTTCTCGATGTATCAGGCAGGGAAGAAGCCGACGGTGAATGCGGCGCTGTCGCCTGCGTGGGAGGTGCCGTTGCTGCACCGGGCGGTCTTCCGCGACTATCCGGTCGTGCCGGCGCCCGTGGATCCCGCGCGTCTCGCGGATCCGGCCTATCGAACCGCGCGCGGCGAGGCGGCGGTGTTCACGCTGAACTGGGTGTCCGCGACCGGGACGGCGATTCTGCTTGCCGCGCTTGCGACGGCGCTGTACCTCCGAGTCTCTCTTGCACTGCTGGCCAGGGTGGCGTTGATGACGGTGAAGCGGATGCGCTCCTCGCTCCTGACCATCATGCTCATGCTGTCGCTGGGATTCGTGACGCGCTACGGCGGCACCGACGCCACGCTCGGCCTGGCGTTCACGAAGACAGGATGGCTGTATCCGTTCTTTGCCGCGCTCCTCGGCTGGCTCGGCGTCGCGCTGACGGGATCGGACACCAGCTCGAACGTCCTCTTCGGAAGCCTGCAGAAGATCACCGCGCAGCAGCTCGGGTTCAATCCCGATTCTCATCGTCACGGCGAACAGCACCGGCGGCGTGATGGGGAAGATGATCGACGCGCAGAGCATCGTCGTGGCGACGGCGTCCACGGGCCAGGTGGGGCAGGAGGGGCGGATCCTGCGGTTCGTCTTCTGGCACAGCGTGGGCCTCGTCATCGTGATGGGGATCATCGTGATGCTCCAGGCCTACGTGTTTCAGTGGATGGTGCCTTCCATGCCATGAGATCGGGATTCGGGATTCGGGGTTCGGATTCGCCCGCCGCGCCGTAGCCGCTTTGCGGCGTAGGCGGGGGGCTGGGACTCGGGATCAGGGACTCGGGATCGGGGATCGGGGATCGGACTCGGATTAACACGATATCAAGACTTCAAGAGAACAGAAGGCGATCGTTCAGAATTAAAACACCATGCCTCCTGATCTGGTGAGCTCTTGTTCGAGGTCGTGGAACAGGCTCGAGCGCCCGTCGCCCTCAGAAGCTGAAGCCCGTGCCGATGTTCACGCGGGTGCCGCCGCTGAACCCGTGCGCGACATCGAGGTTGAGCCGCACGAGCGGCGCGATCAGGAAGAGCCCGCCGCCGGCGCCCTTGTGCCACTCCGCGTCCCCCAATCTGGTCCCGAAGTCGACGGCCTTTGCGGCGTCGACGAACACCGTGACGCCGAGCCTGGCGCCGCGCAGGACGGAGGTGATCGGGACACGGAGCTCGGCTGATGTGATCGCCATGCGATCGGCGTCGAAGGCTCCGGCGCGGAAGCCCCGCAGATTCGAGGCGCCCCCGAGCAGCAGCCGTTCGTATGGCGGCAGCGTCGCGTCCGACGTGTAGTACCTGCAGCCTGGCGGCAAGAACGCTCTGGCCGACGAGGCGGAGGTATCCTCGCGCGTCGGCATTGTACCGGTTGATCTTCGAGGCCCCTCTGACGTGCAGGGCAGACCATCCGCCGCCGAGGACGACCGCATTGGCCGGAAAAGCGGGGTCGCCGCGTGTGTCGATCGCCGCGTCGGCGCCGATGGTCCACAGATGGTCGTCGATGTCGCCGAAGCGGACGGAGCTGCGCGTCGCCTCGACTCCCGTCCGGAAGAGTTGCGCGAATTGACGTTCGGCGCGCGCCTTGAACTCCACGCGCTGATCGTCGAGGTCGAAGTGCGGGTTCTCACGATTCCAGATGCCGAAACTGGAGAACACGCGCGTGAGTGGGCCGGTCTTGAAGGTCCGCTCGACCTCGAGCGCGGCGCGTTTGGTCCCGCCCAGCGTGAGAGGCACCGAGAACCGCTCACCGGCGCCAAGGAGATTCACCGTGCTCACGCGGCCGCCATATGTGAGGCCGTAGCCCTCGTCATAGCTGACGATCGGGAAGAACATCAGCCGGCTCGTGAGCCGCCGCCACGCCGGTGGCGCTTTGCCGGTGCCGCCGGAGGAGCCGGACCTCACGCCCGGCCGTTCGTGCACCACGAGAACAATCGCGACATCCGTGGGATCGTCGAGGGAGCGGTACCGCTTGCGGACCTCCACCGTCTCGAAGCGCCGGCTGTCTTTCAAGCGCTGTTCGATCGCCTTCTCGGCCGCCGGCGGCAACTGTTCGCCGACCGTCACCCCCGCGAGCTTCAGCACTTCTTCGTCCGTGAGCCACGCATTGCCATGGACGCGGACTTCGCGAATCACTTCGGCTGCCTGCGGACCTGCCTGTGCGTCATCGACAAATGGACCGTGATCGTCGAGCGGTCGTGTGTCCTTCCGGCTGAAGCCGGAAGCTACGGGTCCGAACGAGTCCCGAGCCCAGAGCCCTGAGTCGCGAGTCGCGAGTCCAGAATCCCGAGTCGCGAGTCCAGAGTTCCGAGTCGCGAGTTCCGAGCGTCGAGGCCCGAATCCCGAGTCCCGCCCCCCCGGACCCCCCGGCCCCCCGGCCTGCATCTTCGGCACCTTGATGATGGTCTTGACCTCCGCCTCGCGGTAGTTGGTGAAGATGCGGTCGTAGCCCGCTTCGAACGAACCCGCGGCGAGCGTGAGTCCCGCGTGGATGTTCATCGAGCGAGGCAGCCAGACGCCGGCGATGGGCTGTCCCATCGTCATCGAGGCGCGGATGTCGTCGACGCGCACGAGCCACGCGCCAGGCAGGAAGTCCATCCAGACGTTGTCGAACGTGTACTTCACGATCTGATGTTCGGCGGGGTCAACCCAGAGCGTGACGAGCGCGGTCTTGTTCATCTTCCGATCGATGTCCTGCTCCATCTGCTCATCGCGCTCTCTTTTCATCTCTCTCGGGCGCTTCTCGTCGTCCGAGTCGTTGAAGAGACGCGTCGGGTAGTACTCGATGCGGAGGACCTTGTGCCCTTCGAGTGTTTCCCGCCCGGCGAGGTAGTAGTTGCCGGGCTCGAACTTGAAGTCCATGAAGTACGCTTCCGACACGAACCGGGGCTCGGTCGCGGCGGCGACGTTGGTGCCACTGACCTGCAGGCCGTTCGGTCCAACTGAGACATCGCCTTTCTCCGGCTCCTTCTTTGCCTTCCGCTCCTGCCGCTCCTGCTCACGCTTGATCCAGTCCGCCTCGTACTTGTGGCGCGCGGCCTCGTCGACCTTCACACCATCGAACCTGACGGGGCTGCGGACGTGCATGCTGTCCCTCGCGTACCAGGTGAAGTCGCGCTTCATGCGATGGAGCGGCCAGCGCCCGGGGCCGAGCATCCGGAACTCCTCCGTTTCGTCGAGCACGTACTGATTCAGAACGGCGCGGTTGACCTCGCGGCGAGCGAGGACTCGTTTCATGAACTGGTCGAGATCGCCGGACGGCTCGACCGCAGGCGTGGACGCAGGCGTCTGGCCTTCGGCCTGGCGGGGGGCAATCGAAAGGGGGCCGAGCGCTGACAACGCGAGCACGAGTGTCGCGCGGAGCATTGGACGATGCACGTGTCCTCCGAAGGCGGGCTGGCGTCCGTTTAGACGGCCATCTGCCGGCCGCGGTTCCATCTACCCCTCTACTCTAGTGCGATACGATCTCACCGTGCGCAGGCCGGGTCCCTGGCGGGTCGCTTCGATCGTTCTGGCAGTCGCCATCACGGCCTACGGCGGGCTGCTCCGTCTCGATGTGCTCGTCGAGCGATACGGAACCGTCGATCATCCTGCCTGGGCGCGCGTCGTGACCCACGGCGCCCCGCGCTGGGCCGCCCCCCTGAAGCCGGAGGCGCACCAGTGGCGGCGTGTCGCCCAGCCGTACGTGGGGGGAGATCCCATCAACTACCTGCGCTACGCACGCGAGATGGAGACGTTCTATCAGCCGCACGTGCGCGAGCCGGTGTTCCTTGCGTGGACGCGCGGCTTTCTCTGGCTGCTCTCCGATCAGGATATTGCCGTCAGCTTTGCATCCGCGGCAGCCTCGACGCTGGCGATAGCCGGGGCTTTCCTGTTGACCGGAACGCTCGTCTCACCACTCGCCGGGCTCGTGGCCGCGCTGTTGATGGCCACGGAATACGAATTGATTGCGTGGGCCCCCGACGGATGGCGCGACGACACGTTCATGGCGGCCGTCGTGTTCGCCGCGTGGGCCTTTGTCCGGCTCCATCGTCAGCCGACATTTGGAAATGCCGTGCTCGTCGGCGTCACGGCGGGCATCGCCTGCCTGACGCGCATCACCGCGCTGTCGTTCGTGTTGCCGGCGTTGCTCGTCGTGGTGCTGGACGCTCCGCGGGCGGCGTGGCGTCCCCGTGCGACGATGACCGGGCTTGCCGCCCTCATCTGTGTGGCGCTGGTCGCGCCATTCCTGATCAGCTGCGCCATCGCGACCGGTGATCCGTTCTTTGCCATCAACTATCACACCTCGTTCTACCGCTTCGGTGAAGGGCTGCCGGCCGCACAGCCGCAGAGCGCAGCGTCCTACCTGTCCGACAAGCTCGCGGGACATCCGGTGCGTGTGCTCGACACGGTTCTCGTCGGGTTGTTCGTGCAGCCGTTCAGCACGAGGTTTCACGGATATGAAGGTTACGCGCCACACATCGGTGCGACTGTGGCGTGGTGTGCGGCGGCGGGGCTGTTGATGTGGCCGTTCGTCTCTGCCGGCAGGATGCTGCTCGTCATCCTGTTCACGTCACTCGTGCCGTATGCGTTCACGTGGAACGTGACCAGCGGCGGCGAATGGCGGTTCACCATGCACGCGTATCCCCTGTATATCGCCGCAGCGCTGTTTGCCGTCGACCGCACATGCCGGTTCGTCCTGACGCTCTGGCGCACCCGCGCGCGCCTGACGCGTCCGTCCCGTCCGCACGCGTTCTACGCGGCTGGCGTTGCGACAGTGCCGGTGATCCTCTGGGGCCTCTACGTCACACTGCCGTGGTTCGTCGTGCGGGAAGGTATCTCGAGCCGGGAGGACGTGAGCATCGAGACCGGGCCGCGCGACAGGCTGTTCTTCAGAGCGGGCTGGTCCCGGCCGCACCGGGATGGCGTGCTGGTGAGAGTCTCGCAGGACGACCGCGCGATAGTCCGGTTCCCGCTGCCCGCCCAGCGTGACTACGAGATCGTCCTCAGGCTGGATCCCGCGACGCCCGAACTGCAGCGGCGGGTCACCGTGCTCCTCAATCGGCAGCTGCTTGGAAGCGTGTTTCTGAGATTCGATCCCGTGCGCATGGGTTCGTACCGCCTGCGGCTGCCGCAGCACCTCGTCAAAGTCGGTGCCAACGAGCTGACGATCCTGCCCGAGACCATCGTGACCGCAGGGTCGGCGGGCCCGAGGTTCGACTGGCTCGATCCAGCCGAACGCATCGGCGTCAGGCTCTGGTACCTGCGCGTGCTCGCCCCAAAATAAATGGGGACACTCACCTTTAGCGTAAGTGATTGACCTGTAAGGGCGATCCCCAATGGACCGCGATCACGCCACGGCCTGCCAGGCGTTCGTCTCTGCCGACCGGAAGAGCGCGTCAATCACGCGAAGGTTGCTGACGGAATCCTCCAGCGGATACGGCGCCGGCGCACCGCGCCGGGCGGCCTCGGAAAAGAGGTCCCCCTGGATGGTGTACTGATCGCAGATGTCGAAATCGATCGCGTCGCGGAGGACAGCGCCGCTCCGTTCTTCGACCACGATCCGTGACGGCCGATCGGGAGGCGCATTGAACGGAATCTCGACTTCGATCCTCCCGAGCGTCCCCGTAATCGTCACGCCCTGTCCCGGGGCCATCTGCGTGGCGCACGTGCCGATCGCGTGTCCGCCTGCGAAATCGAGCAGCATCGACGTGAGGCGATCGGTGCCGAAGACCGGGTCCTGTTCCACCAGCGCGCAGACGCGTCGCGGCTCCTGCTCGAAGATCATGCGCGCGGTGTTCACGAGGTAACAGCCGATATCCAGCAGCGCCCCTCCGCCATACGCGCTCACGTTTCGCACGTTTCCCGCGTCGTCGTTGAAATAGCTGAACGTGCCGGCCATCGATCGCACCGGCCCGATCCGGCCGGAGCGGACGATGTCGCGGGCGCGGAGCCACTGGGGGTGGGTGCGGACCATGAAGGCTTCTTCGATGAGGACGCCCGTGCGTTCGCGTACGGCGATGAGCCCCTCCGCGTCGCCGGCCGTGATCGCGATGGGCTTCTCACAGAGGACGTGCTTGCCGGCCTCGGCGGCGCGGATCGTCCAGGGCACGTGCAGGTGATTGGGAAGCGGGATGTAGACCGCGTCGATGTCGGCGTCCGCGAGCAGCTCCTCGTACGATCCGTACGCCTTCGGGATACCGAGCGCTGCCGCCGCGTCGCGTGCTCTGGCGCCGTCGCGCGACGCAATCGCATCCACCCGGCTCAACGCACTCTTCTGCATCGCGGGGATCACTTTGGTGGTCGCGATGCGGGCGACGCCGAGGATCCCCCAGCGCACGTGTTCGAGCTGTTCCATTGCCGTCAAGTCGGTCCCGCCTTTCCGTGGACGTTCAGCCGTCCATCGTCAGTCGTGATCAGTCGCGACAGAGGTATTTGCGTTCGCGCCATCTGCCATAACGGATGGTTATATCGTGCGACGCCCGGTCATGGCGCTTTCGTCTGAAAATTGGCGTGCGGCGGGCAGAATATGGCTCCAGAGGACGAGAACTCAAGCAAATCCCGTTGACGCCCGCGCGCCCTGCCAGCTATACTGCGCGTCAACGTGACGAGCACAATGACGCAGACCATCAGCCGAAAGCGGGTCAAACGACCCGGGCCGGCGGTGTGTGTGCGCAGAACGTAGCAACAACTACAGACGACTCGCAACCACCCGTCGGCCCTCATTCAGGGCGGCGGGTTTTTTTTTGATTTCTTTTTGGTTTTCCTGGCGGAGCATCATGCAATTCAAGCGCATCGACGTGGGAATTCTCGGGGCCACCGGCATGGTGGGGCAGCAGTTCATCAAGCAGCTCACCGGCCACCCCTGGTTCAGGCCCGTCTGGCTCGGCGCAAGCGAGCGCTCAGAGGGCAAGACGTATGCGGAGGCGGCCACCTGGCGGCTGTCCTCGCAGATGCCGGAGGAGCTGCGCGGTGCGCGCGTGCACGCCTGTACGCCCGGATGGCGGCCCGCAGCTGATGTTCTCGGCGCTCGACGCCAACGCGGCGAAGGATATCGAACCGGCGTTCGCACAGGCCGGCCACATCATCATCAGCAATGCGCGAAGCTACCGCATGGATCCGCTCGTGCCCGCTGCTCATCCCTGAAGTGAACTCGGATCACCTGGCGCTCCTTGCGGCGCAGCGGCGGGAACGTGGCTGGCGCGGCGCGATCATCACGAACCCGAACTGCTCGACGGTCGTGCTGTCGATGGCGCTCGCGCCGCTGCGTCAGTTCGGTCTGCACTCGGTCATGGTCACGACGCTGCAGGCGGTGTCCGGCGCCGGCTATCCTGGTGTCGCCCTCGCTCGACATCATGGGCAACGTCGTTCCGTCGATCTCCGGCGAGGAAGAGAAGATGGAGTCGCGAGACCCAGAAAATTCTGGGCAGGCTGAACGGTGACGCCGTCACGCCGCACCCGGTGGTCGTCAGCGCACAGACCACGCGCGTGCCGGTCATCGACGGGCATACCGAGAGCGTGTCCGTCAGGCTCGAGGCGAAGCCGTCGGTCGAGCAGGTGATCGACGCCATGCGCATCGTTCCGCGGGCCGGCCGCAGGAGCTGAAGCTGCCGCTCGCGCCGCCAGCCCCGGTTGTCTGGCTCGAGGCGGCGGATCGGCCGCAGCCGCGGCTCGACGCCGAGCGTGACGGGGGCATGACCGTCACCGTCGGGCGGGTGCGCCGCTGTCCGGTGCTCGACATCAAGTTCATCGCGCTCGGGCACAACACGATCCGCGGCGCCGCCGGCGCGGCCGTGCTCAATGCCGAGCTGATGCAGGCGGAAGGCCTGCTGCAGGGCGACTAGTGATGGCGCTCGCCGGACCCATCGTCATGAAGTTCGGCGGCACGTCCGTCGCCGATGCGGACGCCATCGCGCGCGTCGTCGGGATCGTCAAGCGGGCGCGCGAGAGCTCCGGGCTGCCGCCGGTCGTGATCGTCTCGGCGATGAGCGGCGTGACCGACCGGCTCCTCGAGCTCACCGCGGCCGCCGAGCAGCGGCGTGACGCGCACGTGCTGAACGGCGTCGCCGAGCTCTCGCGCCGTCACTTCGAGGCGCTCGAGCGGCTGCTGCCTCCGGAGGCTGCCGGCGATGTGCTCCCCGAGATTGCTGCGCAACTGGACGATCTTCGCGCCCTGCTCAAGGCGACCGGCATCCTGCGCGCCGCCTCGCCGAGCGCGCACGACGCCATCGTCTGCACCGGCGAGCTGATGAACAGCCGCATCATGGCCGCCGCGCTCGAGTACGCGGGCGTCGCGACGGCCTGGGTCGATGCGCGTCGCACGATCGTGACCGACGGGGCGCACACGGCCGCGGCGCCGCTGGCGCCCGAGACGCGTGACGCCGTGGCGCGCGAGATCGTGCCGCGCGTGGCCGACGGGCGGGTTCCGGTGCTCGGCGGATTCGTCGGCGCCACCATCCAGGGTGTGACGACGACGCTCGGACGCGGCGGGTCCGACTATTCCGCCGCGATCATCGGGGCCGCGCTCGATGCGCGCGAGATCCAGATCTGGACGGACGTGGACGGAATGCTGACCGCCGATCCCCGCGTCGTGGCGAAGCCGCACGTCGTGCCGCACCTGTCGTTCGGCGAGGCGTCCGAGCTCGCGTATTTCGGCGCCAAGGTCCTGCATCCGAGCACAATTCTTCCCGCCGTCGCCAAAGACATCCCCGTGCGCATCCTGAACAGCCGCCGTTTCGAGGCGGCGGGCACGATCATCACCGCGGAGCCCCCGGCAGCAGACCGTCCGCTCGCCGCGGTCGCCTGCAAGCGCCACGTGACGATGGTGGAGATCACGTCCACGCGGATGCTCATGGCGCACGGCTTCCTCCGCCGCGTCTTCGAGATCTTCGAGCGGTATCGCACGGCGGTGGACGTCGTGACCACATCGGAGGTCAGCGTCTCGGTGACGGTGGATGACGACCGCGGGCTCGACGACATCGTGGCCGCCCTGCGCGAGTTCGCCGAAGTGAGCGTCGAGGCGGAGCTCGCGATTCTCTGCGCCGTCGGCGACAATCTGCGGACGGATCCGCGTATTGCCGCGCGCGTCATCGGCGCGCTCGAGGGCTTCCGCGTCCGCATGGTGTCGCAGGCCGCCTCGCGCCGCAACGTCACGATTGTGCTGAGCGACGCGGATCTCGGCGCGGCGATGTCGCAGCTGCACGACGAATTTTTCCAGGAGGCTGGCGTCACGCGCGCCTGAGGGTTACGCAGAGCATGCGTCTGTTACTGCTGGGCTACGGCCGCATGGGGCGGATTGTCGACGGGCTGAGCGCTGAGTACGGCATGGAGGTCGTCGGGCGCGTGGATCCCGTGCACGGCGAATCGCCGGAGATCTGGCCGGCCGCCGACGTCGCGATTGATTTTTCGATCGCGAGCGCGGTGCCCGGCAACGTCCGCCGGCTGGCGGCACAGGGCATCAGCGTCGTGATTGGCACGACCGGATGGTCGGCCGAGGAGGCGGCCGTGCGGCGGGATGCGGCCGCATCCGGCATCGGCGTGGTGGCGGCCGCCGAATTTTGCGCTGGGCGTCAATCTCTTCCTGGCGCTGACCGAGCGCGTCGCCGAGCTCATGGCGCCGCACGGAGAGTTCGGCGCCTGGATTCACGAGGCGCACCACGCGGCCAAGCGCGATGCCCCCTCGGGCACGGCGCTCAGCCTCGAAGCGGCGCTCAGAACGCGTGGATACGATCGCCCTCTCGATGTATCGTCCACCCGTGCGGGCTCGATCCCGGGCACGCACACCGTGGGCTTCGATGCGGCGTCGGAAACCATTACGCTGACGCACACGGCGCGGGACCGATCGGGCTTCGCGCGCGGCGCGCTCCAGGCCGCCCGATGGGTGCACGGGCGCCGCGGCTGGTTCAGCATGCGGGATGTGTTGGGGCTATGAGCTGTCAGCTGAGAGCTGAGAACTGAGAGCTGAGAGGAGCACGTCTGATGAGAGACCGTTTTACTGGATGCGGGACGGCCCTGGTCACTCCGTTCACGCGCAGCGGTGCGCTGGACGAGGCTGGCGTGCGCCGGCTGGCGCGGCGGCAGATTGAGGCCGGCATCCACTTTCTGGTGCCCTGCGGGACCACAGGCGAGACCCCAACCCTCACGCCCGTCGAGCGCGTGCGCGTCGTCGAGATCGTTGTCGACGAGGCGAAAGGGAAAGTTCCGGTGCTCGCGGGCGCCGGCGGCTACAACACCAACGAAGTGATCGAGTCCGCGCTCGAGATGGCGCGCGCCGGAGCGGACGGGATCCTGTCGGTGGCGCCCTACTACAACAAGCCCACACAGGAAGGGCTGTTCCAGCACTACCAGGCGATCGCCGAGCGCGGTACCGCTGCCGATCATCATCTACAACGTCCCGGGGCGAACGGGCTGCAACGTGGACGTCAAGACGGTCGCACGGCTCACCGAGATTGCCAACATCGTCGGGGTCAAGGAGGCATCCGGCAATGTCACCCAGATGTGCGAGCTCTGCGGCGCGCTCCCGGAGCGTTTCCTCGTGCTGTCCGGAGACGATGCGCTGACGCTGCCGGTGATGTCGATTGGGGGCCGTGGCATCGTGTCGGTCGTCTCGAACGAAGTCCCCGCCGAAATGGTGCGGATGGTCGAGCTCGCCGAAGCCGGAGACTTCACCGAGCGCCCGGAAGCTCCATCAGCGAGCTGCTGCCGCTCATGCAGGTGAACTTCGTCGAGTCGAGCCCGATCCCGGTGAAGTCCGCCATGGCCATGATGGGCCTCGTCGAAGAGGTGTATCGCCTCCCGCTCGTCGCTCCGAGCGCCGAGTCGCGGGACCGCATTCGGCGAGTGCTGCGCGAGCTCGGACTCGCAACGGCCGCAGCGCGCGCGTGACGCCGCTTTGCACGATCGGGCGAACGCGACACAAGGGGCCCGTCTGCCAGGCATTCTGACGATCTCGCCGAACACATTCCCACTGACTGGACGCATGAGCACTCTCGCCACTGACATCACGGCACTCTTTGCCGCCGGCACCACGGCGGATCGCACGAAGGTGCGCGACGACGTTCGCGCGCACTCCGCGCGGCGCTGTCTGCCGGTGACGCGCGGGCGGCGGAGCCGGACCCGACAGCACCCTCGGGCTGGCGCGTGAATGCGTGGGTCAAGCAGGGCATCCTGCTCGGATTCCGATTCGGCGACGTCGTCGACGTCTCGGCCGACCACGGCCGCTGGCCGTTCGCCGACAAGGACACGCTGCCGCTCAAGCGGCTGGAGCCGGGCGGAAGCGTCCGGATCGTCCCGGCGGATCGACGGTGCGGGACGGCGCGTTCCTGGGGCGCGGCGTGGTGTGCATGCCGCCGATGTACATCAACATCGGGGCGTACGTGGGCGACGAGACGCTCATCGACTCGCACGCGCTCGTCGGCTCGTGCGCGCAGATCGGCCGGCGCGTGCACGTCAGCGCGGCGGCGCAGATCGGCGGCGTGCTCGAGCCGGTCGGCGCGCTTCCCGTCGTGATCGAGGACGAGGTGCTCATCGGCGGGAACTGCGGGGTCTACGAAGGGGCCATCGTCAAGCGCCGGGCCGTCCTGGCGTCGGGCACGATTCTCACCGGATCGACCCCCATCTACGACATCCCGAACGCTCGGATCATCGAGCCGTCCGGCGGACCGCTCGTCGTGCCGGAGGGCGCCGTGGTGGTGCCCGGCACCCGGCCCTTCACGAGTGGTCCCGGCCGCGAGTGGGGACTCTCCGTCTCGACGCCGATCATCGTCAAGTATCGAGACGAGAAGACCGATGCGCGGACCGCGCTGGAAGAGTGGATTCGATGACGGATCGCCGGGAGGGGCGACCGCCACCTCGCCTGACATCGCGTTCAGCGCCTGTCGACACTAGAAGACAAAACTATGACATTGCCCTTCGAGCCGATCTCGTTCGCCCGAGCGCTCATTAATATTGATTCGACCACCGGGAACGAAGGCCGCGGCGGGAGAATGGATCGCCCGCGAGCTGCGCGCGCTTGGATACACGGTGGTCGAGCAGCCGCTGGAGCGCGGCTGCTCCAATGTGATCGCGACGCTCGATCCGCCGGTCGTCGTGTTCTCGACGCACTTCGACTGTGTGCCGCCGTTCTTCCCCAGCCGCGTGGAGAACGGGCGTCTCTACGGACGCGGCTCGTGTGACGCGAAAGGCATCCTCGCGGCCCAGGTGGCGGCCGCAGAGCGGTTGAGGGCGTCGGGCGAGCGCCGCGTGGGCCTGCTGTTCGTCGCGGGAGAAGAGCGTGGCAGCGACGGCGCGATGGCGGCCAATGCGATCGCGCCCGGATCCCGGTTCCTGATCAACGGCGAGCCCACGGACAACCGGCTTGCCGCCGCCACTCGCGGTGTGCTGCGCCTGCGGGTCGTGGCGTCGGGCCGCGCGGCTCATTCCGCGGTCCCCGAGCAGGGGGAGTCCGCGATCGACAAGCTCATCGATGCGCTGATCCTGCTCCGCTCGATTCCGTCTGCCGTGCGGATCACGGATCTCGGGGCGACGCACTACAGCATCGGTCTGATCGAGGGGGGAGTCGCGCCGAACGTGATCTCGCCGCACGCCTCGGCTGAGCTCCTGTTTCGAACCGTGGGTCCGGTCGCCGACATTCTCGAGGCGATCCGACCGCTGGAGGCACTCGTGACGTCTGAAGAGATATTGCGGGTGCCGGACGTCCGCCTGCAAACCGTCCCAGGGTTCGACACGGCGGTGTTTTCGTTCACGACGGATGTGCCGTTTCTCGACCGGTGGGGCGCGCCGCTGCTCTTTGGACCAGGCTCGATTCTGGTCGCCCATACATCCGACGAGCATCTGGAGATTGCGGAGCTGAACCGCGCGATCGACGCGTACGAGCACCTCGCGGCGGCTTGTCTGGCTTCCGCCCGGTAGACAGCTCACCCCCGGTAAACACAACGTCGGCCGTTGCCGTAACCACCAACACTCGTCCCGCGAGCCAGCCCTCGTCCGGCGAGCCAACATTCTGCGGCGAGCCCGCTGGCGGCGAGGTTTCCGGCGGACGGCTATACAATCACAATCAGCGCGGAGGCCGAAGGCGCGCCCAGCCGCCGGAGTGACCTTGGAATCGCTGTTCCGCTTTCTCTTCGAATATCGGCCGGTGATCTTTCAGCAGGGAGAGTTTCGCCTTGCTCCGTCCACCGGTTCGTACGTCGCCGCGGCCATCGCGCTGGTGGCGATTGCCGCGACGGTCCTCACCTATCGCCAGGTGGGCGCGCGTGGCCGGGTGCGCGACCGCATCGTCCTGACGGTGCTTCGCATCGCGACGCTCTGCCTCGTGCTCTTCTGCCTCTTCCGCCCGATCCTCGTCGTGAAGGCCGCGGTCCCGCAGCAGAACTTCCTCGCGGTCCTCATCGACGATTCCCGCAGCATGCAGATCACGGACTGGGGGACCGAGCAGCGCGGCGCGTTCGTGCGCCAGACGTTCGGCAAGGACGCGGCGCTCATCAAGGCCCTCTCGGAGCGCTTCGTCCTCCGGACGTTCCGGTTCTCCTCAGACGCAGCGCGGCTTCGGTTCGACCGATGACCTGACGTTCGGCGGCGTCCAGACCAGGCTCGGCGCGGCGCTCGACGGGGCGCGTCAGGAGCTCGCCGGGCCTGCCGCTCGCGGGGATGGTTCTCGTCAGCGACGGGGCGGACACGACCGACGCGTCGCTCTCGGATGCGCTGCTCGGCCTCAAGGCGGCGTCCGTTCCCGTCTTCACCGTCGGCGTCGGGTCGAGACCGGCTTGCGCGCGACGTCCAGGTCGATCGCGTGTCCACGCCGCGATCGGCGCTTCAGCGGTACGTCTCTGGTGATCGACGCCGTCATCACGCAGACCGGCTACGCGGGAGAGACCGTCTCGCTCGATGTCGAGGACGAGGGGCGCATCGTCGGCTCCCAGGAAGTGAAGCTCCCGGCGGACGGCGAGCCCGCTGCCGTGCGCGTGAGGTTCACGGCGGCCGATGCCGGGCGCGCGGGTGTTCCGTTTCCGCATTGCGCCGCGACCGGGTGAGCTCGTCACGCAGAACAATGCGCGCGAGGCGCTCATCGACGTCGCGGACCGACGTGAACAGATTCTCTATTACGAAGGGGAGCCGCGTGCGGAGATGGCTTTCCTCAACCGCGCCGTTCACGACGACAAGAATCTGTCGGTCGTCACGCTCCAGCGCACGGCCGACAACAAGTTTCAGCGCTTTCTCGAGGTGGACAACCCCGATCAACTGGTGGCCGGATTCCCGAAAACGCGCGAGGAGCTGTTCGCGTACCGGGGGCTCATGCTCGGCAGCGTGGAAGCCGGTGCGTTCACGGGCGATCAGCTTCGCATGATCAGCGAATTCGTCGAGCGCCGCGGCGGCGGCCTCCTCGTGCTCGGCGGTCCGCGATCGTTCGCTGAGGGAGGCTACGCCGGCACCCCGGTTGCGGATGCGCTGCCCGTGACGCTCGAGCGGCTGGCTCGCGTTCCCGAGCCGCTGCCGGTGACGCGTCTCCATGTGAAGCCCACGCGGGCGGGAGAAGCGCATGGCGTCACGCAGATTGCCCCGACCGAGGCGGCGTCGCTGGCGCGCTGGAAGGACCTGCCGGTCCTGACCAGCGTGAATGCCATCACCGCCGTCAAGCCGGGCGCGACGGTGCTCCTCAACGGCACCGACGGACGCAAGGAGCAGGTCGTCCTCGCATGGCAGCGCTACGGGCGCGGCAAGGCGCTGGCCTTCCCCGTGCAGGACTCCTGGCACTGGCAGATGGACGTCAAGATGAGCCTCGAGGATCAGACGCACGAGAACTACTGGCGTCAGCTTCTTCGATGGGTCGTGGACGGTGTTCCGAGCCCGGTGGACGTCCATACGCTCACCGACCGCGTCGAGCCGGGCGAGCCGGTCACCTTCACGGCGGACGTCGTCGATGGCACGTTCGTGGAGGTGAACGACGCCAGGGTCATCGCCAAGGTGACTGGACCCAAGGGTGACGTCACCGACGTGCCCATGCAGTGGACCGGCGAACGCAACGGCCAGTACCGCGCAACCTTCCCGACGAGCGAGCTCGGGCATGTACTCGGCGCAGGTCGACGCCTCACGCGGCGGCAAGACGCTTGGCACGGGCAAGACCGACATCCGCGCCGCACCGAGCGATGCGGAGTACTTCGACGCGACGATGCACGCGCAGCGGCTGCAGCGGATTGCGGAAGATACCGGCGGCCGTTTCTACACGCCGGAGACGATCGCCGGAATGCCGGAAGACTTGCGCTACACCGGCCGCGGCGTCACGACCATCGAAGAACGCGAGCTCTGGCACATGCCGATCGTGCTGATGCTGTTCCTCGGGCTGCTGTCCGCGGAGTGGGGCTACCGTCGTGCCGTCGGCCTCGCATAAATGGGGACACTCACCTTTAGCGTAAGTAGTTGATAACAAAGCGCGATGTTTCAGCTCCCGATTCGAGCCATCGTCCTGCCTCGGTCCTGCTGTTGACGGCGGGTCCCGCAGCCGCGCAGTCCGTCCGTCTGGCGGTCATCGTGGGGCTCGCCGGCGATCCGGAACACGCGCAGCTGTTTCAGCGCTGGGCTTCCACGCTCGTCGACACGGCGTCTGGCCGGCTGGCGATCCCGCAAGATCACATTGTCTACCTCGCCGAGAAGCCGGAGGAAGACGCGCAGCGGGCGACCGGCAAGTCCACGCAGGCAGAGATAGCCCGCGCGTTCGGCGCGCTCGCACGCACCGTGAAGGCGGACGACGTCGTGTTCGTCGTGCTCATCGGGCATGGCACGTTCGACGGGAAGCTGGCGAAGTTCAACCTGCCTGGTCCGGACATGACCCCGGCTGACTTCGAGCCGCTGCTCAAGAGCCTGAAGTCGAGGCAGGTCGTGTTCGTGAACACGGCGAGCGCGAGCGGACCGTTTCTGAACGACCTGTCCGGGCCCGGACGGACGATCGTGACGGCGACCCGATCCGGCGCGGAGCGTTTCGCGACGCTGTTCGGCGGCTACTTCGTCGATGCCTTCTCGAGCGACGCCGCGGACGCCGACAAGAACCGCCGCGATCTCGGTGCTCGAGGCGTTCGACGCCGCGCGGCTCGGCGTGGCGCGTGCGTACGAGCAGGCCGGGACGATGATCACCGAGCATCCGCTCCTCGACGACAGCGGCGACAAGCAGGGCAGCCCGGACCCGAAGCCGGACGGCAAGAACGGCCGGATCGCCGCGGTGCTGTCGCTGGGAACGCCGACGGCCGCCAATGCGTTGCCGGACGATCCCGAAGCTGCGCGCGCTGCACGAAGAGCGGCGCGACCTGGAGCGCCGGGTCGAAGGCCTGAAGCTGATGAAGACGGGCATGGAGCCCGCGCGGTATGCGTCGGAGATCGAGAAGCTGCTGACGGAGCTCGCACTCAAGAGCCAGCAGATCAGGAACGCCGAGGGTAAGAAGTGAATGGCGGACCGGTCCGCGTTCTGGCGCTCCTCGTCCTCCTCGTCTGCATCGCGGGCGCCGTGGCACTCGCGCAGCGTGGACGCGACCGGAGGCCGCAGCTCGACGTGCAGGTCCAGGGGAACACGCCGTATGACGGCCGGTTCGTGTTCGTGCGGCTGCGATACAAGACCGCTTTCGGGCGCTACGGCGACTGGATTGGCGACGGCGGCGTACCCTGGTCGCACGACTACCCGGACGGCGAGGTGCACTTCTCGAAGATCCTGGAGGATCTGACGTTCTTGAGAGTCAGGACGGACGGATCCAACATCCTGGCGATCGACGATCCGGAGCTGTTCAACTATCCGGTCGCCTACATGGCGGAGCCCGGGCACTGGGGCGCGACGCCCACCGAGGCGGTGGCGCTTCGCAACTACCTGCGGAAGGGAGGATTCGTGATCTTCGACGACTTCCGGGAGCGCGACTGGGACAACCTGCAGGACCAGATGCGCGAGGTGCTGCCGGAGGCGCGCTGGTTCGAGCTCGATGGCACCGCGCGGGTGTTCCACTCGTTCTTCGAGATTCCGCATCCCGAGACGCTCGTCCCCCCTCTGTCTACGGAGGTCAGTTCGCGCCGAGTTACTGGGGCCTCTACGAGGACAACGATCCGGGCAAGCGGCTGATGGCCATCGCCAACGTGAACAACGATCTCAGCGAGTACCTGGGAATTTTCGGACACGGGCTTCGCGCCCGTCGATCTCACGAACGAGGCATACAAGTTTGGCGTGAACTACGTCATGTACGCGCTGACGCATTGAGGCTGATACGTCACATCCTGCTGAGGAGGCCGTTTTGAATTCCGCCGTCACTGACACCATCGATCTCGAATCGCCGGACGACGTCGCGCTGGCCGAGCGGATGAAGACCGGCCGCGACCGGATCGTTTCCGAGCTGCGGAAGCTGATCATCGGTCAGGATGCGGTCGTCCACGAAGTGCTGCTGACGCTGTTCGTCGGCGGCAACAGCCTGATCGTCGGCGTGCCGGGACTGGCCAAGACGCTGCTGATTCATACGCTCGCGCGCGTGCTGGACCTGAAGTTCAACCGGATCCAGTTCACGCCGGACCTCATGCCGTCGGACATCACCGGCACCGACATCATCCAGGAGGACACGTCGACGGGACGCCGTCAGATGGTGTTCGCCCCGGGCCCGATCTTCGCGAACATCGTCCTGGCGGACGAAATCAACCGGACCCCGCCGAAGACGCAGTCCGCGCTCCTCGAAGCGATGCAGGAGCACCGGGTCACGATCCAGGGGCGCACGTACAAGCTGGATGAACCCTTCTACGTCTTCGCGACGCAGAACCCGATCGAGCTCGAAGGGACGTACCCGCTGCCGGAAGCGCAGCTCGATCGCTTCATGTTCCACATCGTCATCGATCATCCGCCGGAGGACGAGGAGTTCGAGGTCATCCGCACGACGACCGCGATCGTCGATCCGAAGTTCGAGCGTGCCGTCACCGGAGAGGATCTGATCGCGTTCCAGCGGCTCGTGCGGCGTGTGCCGGTTGCGGAGCCGGTGATGCGATATGCGCTCAACCTCGTGCGCGCGAGCCGGCCGAAGTCCCCGACCTGCCCCGAGTCGGTGAAGAAGTGGGTGGCGTTCGGTGGCAGCGTCCGGGCGGCGCAGTACCTGGTGCTCGGGGCCAAGGCCCGTGCGCTGACGAGCGGCCGCTATCACGTGAGCTTCGACGACATCCGGTCGATGGCGCACCCGGTGCTGCGGCACCGCGTGCTGACGAATTTCCACGCGCAGTCGGAAGCGATCTCGACCGACACGCTGATCGATCGGCTGCTCGAGGCCGTGCCCGTCCCGCGCTCGGGCATGTGACCGGGAATGTGTGTAGTCCGACGACCGGGGTCTGACCCCGGTCGTTGAGTTACACACTAGATTCGTGGCTCGGGATTCGGGACTCGGGGTTCGCTCGCCATCGCTCGCACGAACAGGGGCGAGGTTCGGCGCGCCCTCCCGTCGCTTCGCGGCGGAAGGCTCGGGGGACCGTAGCTTCCGGCTTCAGCCGGAAGGAGACCTTCGGTTACGGCAGAACGGAGAAAGACAGCGTGTCAGCCACATCGACAGTTCCGGGCGCCCGATTCATCGATCCGACCGTGCTCGCGCGGATCGGCAATCTCGAGCTCGTCGCGCGCCATGTCGTGGATGGCTTCATCAACGGCATGCACCGGTCGCCGTACTTCGGCGCGTCGGTGGATTTTGCCGAACACCGCGGGTATGTCGCGGGGGATGACATCCGCCGCGTGGACTGGCGCCTCTATGCGCGAACCGACCGCTTCTACATCAAGGAGTACCAGGCGGACACGAACTCGAACTTCTCGATCCTGCTCGACGTGTCCAAATCGATGGGGTTCGGCAGCCGCGGTGTGACGAAGCTGGACTACGCGAAGATGCTCGCCGGATGCCTGACATACCTGGTCCACCGGCAGCGCGACCGCGTCGGCCTCGTCGCCTTCGACTCGGACATCGTCGCGCACGTGCCGCCGTCGGCCAAGCACATGGATGTGGTGCTGCACACGCTCGACAGGCTGAAACCGTCCGCGCCTGGACGCCTGCGGGGGCCACTTCACAAGATGGCTGAGCACTTCGGCCGCCGCGGACTGCTGGTGCTCATCTCAGATCTGTACGAGGAGCCGGATGCCGTGCTGGAGGCCGTGGGGCCGCTGCGATTCCGCGGCAGCGACATCATCGTGTTCCACCTGCTCGACCCCGCGGAGCTCGACTTCACGTTCGATGCCCCCTCGAGCTTCGAGGATCTCGAGACGGGGGAGCAGATCCCCGTCGTGCCGGCCGCGCTAGCGGAGCAGTATCGCACGCTGGTCCGTGCCCACATCGACGGGCTGACGGAACGGTTCTCCGGCAGCCGCATCGATTACACGCTCGTCAACACGTCCGCGCCGCTCGACCACGCGCTGTTCAGTTATCTGACGGCGCGCGAGCGGCTGACCAGGGTGCGATGATGGATCGACCGATGGACCCCGTATGTCGTTCCTGACCCCTCTGTTCCTGCTCGGGCTGGCGGGCATCGCCGTGCCGGTGATCATTCACTTGATCCAGCGCGAGCGGAAGAACGTCGTGCAGTTCCCGTCGCTGATGTTCCTGCAGCGCATTCCCTACCAGTCCGTCCGGCGCCGCCGGATTCGCAACTGGCCGCTGCTGCTGCTGCGGCTTGCGGCGCTGGCGCTCATCGTCGCGGCCTTCGCGCGTCCGTTCATGCGGCGACAGACGCTCGCGGCGGCCGGGGCGGGAGGCGCGCGCGAAGTCGTCGTGCTGGTCGATCGTTCGTACAGCATGGCCTACGGGGATCGCTGGACGCGGGCGACAACTGCGGGCCGCAATGCCATCGGCGCTCTCGGACAGGCGGACCGTGCGTCGATTGTGTTCTTCGCCTCCGGCGCCGAGGTCGCGCTGAGGTCCGCTTCCGATCATGGCCGGCTGGAGGCGGCGCTCCTCACAGCCAAACCTGGCTCCGGCGCGACTCGCTACGGACCCGCGCTGAAGCTGGCGGGCAGCATCGCCAGCGAGTCTCCGTTCCCGCGCCGCGAAGTGATCCTCATCTCCGATTTTCAACGGAGCGGATGGCAGGGAGCCGAGGGTGTGCGGCTGCCGGACGGTGTGGTGCTCACGGCCGTGCCCGTCGGCGACGCCGAGACGGCGAACGTCAGTGTGACGCCCGTCTCGATGCAGCGGTCCACCTTTTCGGAACAGGACCGCGTGACGATCACCGGTGGTGCGGTGAACCACGGCGCCAAAGCGATTTCGAATCTGGAGATTGTGCTCGAGCTCGATGGACGTCCGGTGCAGACCGAGCGTCTCAACCTCGAGCCGAACGGCTCCGGGTCCGTCAGCTTCACGCCGTTCTCTCCCGCCGCGCAGGGCACGCGCGGCACGGTGCGCATTGCGTCCGACCGATTGCCGCTCGACAACGCGTTTCATTTCGTCGTCGCCGCGAAGCAGCCCTTGAAGGTCGTGATTGCGGATCGACCTGGGTCCGCCCGCGACGCGAGTCTCTACCTGTCCCGCGCGTTGTCGCTCGGTGAGGATCCCGCCTTCGATGTTGCGGTGAAGTCGATCGAGGGGCTGACCGGGGACGATCTGCAGCGTGCGGCCGTCGTGATCCTGAACGACACCCCGGTCGCCCCGGCGGCCGCCGAGCGTCTCGGCGCATTCGTCGCGCGCGGCGGCGGTCTGCTGGTCGCCGCCGGCGAGCGCGCCACCTGGCCTGCGACCGGCACGTCGCCCGCCGTCGCTGACGTGCTGCCCGGAGCACCCGGCCCCCTGGTCGATCGCACGCAGGGAGCATCAGGACGGCTTGGCGCGCTCGAATACGGCAACACGATTTTCGAGCCGTTCCGCGCCGCGCGAAGCGGCGACTTCTCGTCGGCCAGGTTCTACAGCTATCGCTCCGTCGTACCGGCGAAAGCTGCGCAGATCGTGGCGCGGTTCGACGATGGTGCGCCGGCGCTGCTGGAGCGGCGCGTCGGCAACGGTCGCGTGCTGCTGTGGACATCGTCGCTGGATCTGGCGTGGAACGACCTGCCGCTCAAGTCGGTCTATTTGCCGTTCGTCCACCGGATGGCCGCGACCCTGGCGGCCTATCGCGACAGGCCGTCGTGGCTGACGGTGGGAGAAGTGCTGGAGCCTGCGCGCCCCGCCGCCGTGCCGGGCGCGACGCGTGCGGCCTCGCCGCGCGTGGTGCTGACGCCTTCCGGTGAGCGAGTGGCGCTCGACGGTGAGGGGCCCGACGTGCTGGAACTCTCCGAGCAGGGGTTTTATGAAGTGCGCGGCCAGGGGCGCGACGCGGCACCCGCCGTCACCGTGGCGAGCAACCTGGATCTCTCGGAATCGGATCTGTCGCCCATGGATCCGCAGGACGTGATTGCGGGGGCGACTGGCCGCGCGGGCGGCGCTGTCGAGCCCGGCGCGAACGTGACGGCGACCGATCAGGAACAGGAACGGAATCAGCGTCTCTGGTGGTACCTGCTGTTTGCGGGCATCGTCATCCTCGCCGCGGAAACGTTCTTCGGTAATCGTCTTTCGCGCTCCGGAACCGTGCAGGTGTAGCGGACGGATCAGGGATTTTGCGGCGGGTTCGGGTGGTAATCTGGATCTCAGGAGCAACACGCACATGACTCACGAGCTTCGCTCAGACGATTCCTCCTCCGAGCTGGTGGATGTCATCCGTCAGGTGCGCCGCCGCTGGCGGATGAAGCTGGCGCTGCGCGGGGCGCTCGGTGTGGTCGGCATCAGCCTGGTCGTGCTGCTGCTCTCCGCCTACGGTCTGGAGTCCTGGCGCTTCACCGCCGGATCCATCATTGCGTTCCGCATCCTTCTCGGCGTCGTCGTCGTGGGGCTGATCGGGTACCTGCTCGTGCGTCCGCTGATGCGCAGTGCGACTGATGAGCAGGTGGCGTTGTACCTCGAAGAGCACGAGCCGTCGCTCCAGGCGGCCATCATCAGCGCCGTCGAGGCCGGCCGCGGGCAGGGCGGGCTCGCGTATTCCGAGTCTCTCGTTCGCCGCCTCGTGGAATCCGCAGTCGAGAAGTGCCGCGAGATCGAAGGCGGGCGCGGTGTCGAGCGCCCGCACGTGCGGCGCTACGGCGCGACGCTCGCGATGGTCGCGGTGGCCGCGATTCTGCTGTTCGTGCTCGGGCCCGCATACCTGCGGCATGCCCTTTCCGCTCTGCTGGTCCTATCCGGCGATGTCGAAGCGGCCGCGCCATACCGCATCGAAGTGACGCCCGGCAACGCCACCGTGCCACGCGGCGCCGATCAGACGATCACCGCGCACCTGTCCGGATTCGACGCCGACCAGGCGTCGTTGATGGTGAAGAAGACGCCGGATGCGGCGTACGAGCGCGTGCCTCTGCTCAAGGGTGAAGACGGCAAGTACGAAGGGATGCTGTTCGATCTCGCTGCGCCGGTCGAGTACATGGTGGAAGCGAACGGCGTGCGCTCGGGCATCTACACGTTGAAAGTCGTCGAGCTGCCGTACGTGCAGCATCTCGAGCTCGAGTATCACTTCCCCGCCTACACCGGTCTCGCGCCACAGAAAATGGAAGAAGGCGGGGACATCGCGGTCCTCAAGGGAACTGAAGTGCGGCTGCGTGCGGTTCCGACCATGGAGGCGAAGGGGGGCGAGATCGTGCTGTCGGATACCGCGCGCACCCCGCTGGCGCCGGTCTCGGAAGCCGGGTCGCCTGCGCCGCTGGCGGGTGCATTCAAGGTCGAGAGCAAGGGCTTCTACCGGATCGAGCTGGATGGCCCGTCGGGCGAGCGTCTGCCGGCGTCGCCGCAGTACACGATCGACGCGCTCGCCGATCGCGCGCCGACCGTCTCGATCGCTAAGCCGGGGCGCGACACGCAGGCCTCGCCGATTGAAGAAGTGTTCGTCGAAGCGCGGGCGGAGGACGATTTCGGCGTGCGGGATCTGGATCTCGTGTACTCGGTCAACGGCGCCGCGGAAAAGACATTACGTCTGTTCGACGGCAAGAAGCGCCTCGCCGAGGTGACCGCCGGACACACCTTCTATCTCGAGGAGCTCGACGTCAAGCCGGGCGACTTCGTGTCGTACTACGCCAAGGCGGTTGACAACGACGGCATCGATGGTCCGAAGCCGGCGATGAGCGACATGTACTTCGTGCGGGTCCGGCCGCTCAGCAAGGACTTCAAGCGCGCACAATCCGATGCGGGTGGCGGCGGCGGCGGAGGGGGTGGCCAGAACCAGGTCGGTGCGCTCTCCGAACAACAGCGGCAGATCATCGCGGCGACCTTCAACGTTCAGCGCGACCGCAAGAAGATGACGGCCGACAAGGTGCGCGAGAACTCGACGGTGATTGCGCTCTCCCAGTCGCGGTTGCGCGAACAGGTGGACAGTCTCGTCACCCGCATGAACAGCCGTCTGGTCGAACAGGATCCCGCGTTCAAGAAAGTGGCGGAGCTGCTCCCGAAGGCGGTGGTCGAAATGAAAGCCGCCGAGTCGAAGCTGCATGCCGTCAAGCCCGAAGCGGCCCTCCCGCCCGAGCAGAAGGCGTTGCAGCTCCTGCAGCAGGCTGAGGAGGAGTACGAGATACAGGTGCAGATGCAGCGGCAGCAGGGTGGTGGCGGAGGTGGCGGCAGTGCGATGTCGCAGGACCTTGCCGACTTGTTCGAGATGGAGCTCGACAAGATGGCCAATCAGTACCGAGACACGCCAGCAGGCGTCGCAGCAGCAGTCGGACCAGAAGCTCGATGAGCTCATGGAGAAGCTGAAGGAGCTCGCCAGGCGCCAGGAGCAGGAAGCGGAACGTCAGCGGCGCCGGGCCGCGCTCGGGCAACAGGCCTCGGGTGGCGGGTCAGGGCAGCAGCAGCGTGAGCTCGCCGATCAGGCCGAGGAAGCGGCGCGCCGGCTGGAGCAGCTCGCACGCGAGGAGAACCGGCCCGAGCTGACGCAGTCCGCGAAACAGTTGCGCGAAGCCGCGGACGCGATGCGCAAGGCTGCCGCGAATGGACAGCAGGCAAGCGGCGCCCAGGCCGCTGCCGCGCTCGATCGGCTGAAGGAAGCGGAGCGGAGGCTCCAGCAGACGCAGGCAGGGCGCGCCGAGCGCGACGTCAAGGATGCGCAGCAGCAAGCCGAGGACCTGGCGCGCGAGCAGCAGCAGATAGCCGAGGCGGTGAAGAACCTCGAGCCGGCCGGCGAACGGCGCCAGGACAAGGCTCAGCAGCTCATCGAGCGGAAGACGGCGCTCGAACAGAAGGTCGGAGAGCTCGAGAAACAGCTCGATCGAACCGCGGGCGACCTGCGCGCAGGGGAGAAGGAAGCGGCGCGTAAGCTCGCGGAAGCCGCGGGTTCGATCCGCGACAACAAGGTGCGCGACAAGATCAGGTACTCGAGCTCGATGATGCGCGCCGGCATGTCGCCCGGCGATCAGCAGCCGATCGAAAGCTCCATCAGCTCGAACCTCGACGCCTTGAAGGACACGCTGGGGCAGGCTGCTTCGGCTCTCGGCAAGCCCAGTCAGGCGGATGCGATGGGACAGGCGCTCGACAAGGCACGCCAGCTCGCGCGCGGCGTGGACTCGCTGGACCAGCGGATGCGCGAACGTCAGCAGGGGAAGAGCGGTCAACAGGGTCAGAGCGGTGAGCAGGGGAAGAACGGGCAACAGGGACAGAGCGGCCAACAGGGACAGAACGGCCAGCAGGGACAGAACGGCCGGCAAGGTCAGAGCGGGCAGGGCCAGAGTGGCGAACAGGGGCCACAGGGTCAAAGCGGGCAACAGGGGCAAAGCGGTCAGCAGGGTCAGGGCGGGCAGCAGGGTCAGCAGGGCGGCGGCTCCCGTGACGGCCAGCTTGCGAATGGGGACGCTGCCGGAGGCTTCAACAACAACGGCGGCGGCGGTGACCGCCGCCCCGGACGCCTTGGCGGCCAGTTCGATCCCGGCGATATCCGCCAGTTCCGCGGCGATGCGCGCCAGTTTGCCAACGACGCGGCGCAGCTCCGCCGGATGGTCCAGGGGCAGGGCATCGATCCGAGGGTCCTCGACGAGGTCCTGCGCAACTTGAAGGCGCTGGACGACGACCGTGTGTATCAGGACGCCGCCACACTCGAGCGCCTCCAGTCAACCGTTGCCGAAGGCATGAAGCGCTTCGAGTTCAGTCTCCGTCGTCAGGCCGAGTCGAAAGGCAACGAAGTGTTTCTCTCAGGGGCGGACGACGTGCCGGAGCAGTATCGCAAGCTCGTCGACCAGTATTACAAGTCGCTCTCGAAGGGACCGGTCAAGGACGACAAGGCGAAGAGCGACGCCGCAGGCAGGAAGTGACCAGGCGCGCATCACTGGTCGTCGTCTGCCTCCTCGTCCTCTGCAGTGCGGGCATCGGAGCGCAGGGCTTCATGCGACGAAGCCGTGCACCGCTCCGCGAGCCCACGGCCCAGAGCTTCGACGGCGGGTTCAACTTCTGCCGTGGCATGTATACGAGCGTCCGGAGAAACCCGAGCGGCACAGGCTGGACGACGGACTATCCCGACGCCGACATCAATTTTTCGATCCGGTTGTCGGAGCTGACGAAGACGAAGGTGAGTCGCCGGCCGGACGGTGAGCCGAACCACCTGACGGTGCGGCTCACGAGCGATGACCTGTTCAACTGCCCCTCCCTTCATATGGAGGACATGGGGTCAGCCGAGCTCACCGACGAAGAGGTGTTGCGGCTTCGCGCATACCTCCTCAAGGGAGGGTTTCTCTGGGTGGACGACTTCTGGGGGCACGCAGAGTGGGACTACTGGGTCGAGCAGATCTCCCGGGTTCTGCCCGCCTCCGAGTATCCCATCCGCGATGTGAAGCCGGATCACCCGCTGTTCCACATGCAGTACCAGGTGCCCGGTGTGCCGCAGATTCCCTCGATCCGCCGCTGGACTCCGGGGGGCAACACGTCCGAGTACGGTCAGGACAGCATCGAGGTCCACAGCCGGGGAATCAGCGATCGCACGGGACGTCTGATGGTGTTCATGACGCACAACACCGATATCGCCGATGCGTGGGAGCGCGAAGGTGAGGACCCGCGGTACTTCTTCGAGTTCGGTCCGAAGGGTTATGCGCTCGGAATCAATGTAATCCTCTACGCACTCAGTCACTGATGCTGCCTCTCTCCGCAGGATCGCGTCGTTCCGTGCTGGCCTCGTGCCTCGTGGCCGTCGGTGTCGCTGTGGCTGGAGCTCAGGGGTTCGGACAGGGCTGGGGCAGGCTCAGGACCGCGCCCCCTCGTTTTCCCACCGACACGAGCTTCGACGGCTCGTTCACGTTCTGCCGCGGGATGTTCTCCAGCGACCGCCGCGAAGCCGGCGGCATGGGCTGGTGGACGGACTACCCGGACGCCGACATCAACTTCTCCATCCGTCTTTCGGAGCTCACCAAGATCCACATCAGCAAGCAACCCGGCGGCGAACCGAATCATCTCGTGGTCCGACTGACGGACGATGCGCTGTTCAACTGTCCGATGATCCAGATGGAAGATGTCGGGACGATGCGGCTGACAGACGATGAAGTGACGAGGCTCCGCGCGTACCTGCTGAAGGGCGGATTCCTGTACGTCGATGATTTCTGGGGCGACTGGGCGTGGGAGCAGTGGGCCGAAGAGATCGGCCGTGTGCTGCCGCCCAGCCAGTATCCGATCAAGGATATCGAACCGAGCCACCAGCTGTTCCGGCAGATGTTCATCATCGACAAGCTGCCGCAGATCCCGTCGATCAACTCGTGGATGCGGATGGGCGGGGCGACGTCTGAGCGCGGTGAAGAGTCCGCCGTGCCGGACATACGCGGGATCGCCGACAAAAACGGGCGGCTCATGGTCGTGATGACGCACGACACGGACATCTCGGATGCCTGGGAGCGCGAAGGCGAGGACCCGCGGTACTTCTACGAGTTCTCACCCAACGGGTACGCCGTCGGCATCAACGTCGTGATCTACGCGCTCACGCACTAGAGACGGGATTCGGGATTCGGAGCTGGGGATTAGGGAGTCCGGAGTACCCTGGCACGTAGTACGTAGCACTCAGCACGTAGCTTGTCACTGCGCAGCAGTGACCCTCCCCATCGCCTGATCCGTGCAGAAATAGATCGCGCCGTCGGGTCCGACGATGACGAGCTGTATCGGGCCGACGGAGTCCTGGAGCAGCGTCTCGGTTGCCCCGATGCTGTCGAGGCGATCGCCTGCCAGACGAATGCGCTTGATGTGCCGCCCCGTTGCCGACGCAACCAGCAGCGTGTTTTCGAATCCGGGCAGCACCTTGCCGGCGTAGAACGCGAGCGAGCCGCTGCCGTCGGGGAGTGGATGGCGCGCGCGGACCACGGCTCGAACCGGCCGGCCGGTGAACGCCAGCCCGCTCAGATGCGCGTCCCCATCCTGCTCGTCGGCGATCCAGACGATCCCGGAACGAGGATCCGCTGCCAGCCCGCGCGGCAACTGGAGCCCCTGTGCCACGGCGGGGGCAGTCCCTGCCTGATCCAGCGGCATGGTTCCATCGGCGTTGATACGCAGCAGCGTGCCTGGGAATCCCGTGGCGCCGACGGCGACGTAGAACTTGCCGTCTGCGGCGACGCGCAGCACTGCGGCGGCATCCGCGATTGGCGGCCCCGCGCCCTCGAGGAGGACCGCCCGTTCCGCCAGTGTGCCGCGCAGCTCCCGATATCGCACGAGCCTGAACACGTCGCCGGATCCCGTTCGGCTCGCGAGCACCGCGTATACGAAGTGTGTACGTTCGAAGTCCGGAGCGATCGCGATCGACAACAGGTTTTCGGCGGGGCCGTCGTCCTCCAGCACCGTCGTCAAGGCGTCGGGCACCTGGAGTTGGCCGTCCTGCACAATTCGCACTCGGCCCCGTCGTTCCGCGATGAAGAGCCGGCCGTCGGGTGTGAACAGCGCGTCTACGGGGTCTTCGAGGCCATCGACGACCTTCTGAGTCCGCAGGGTGACGCCGTCACTGGTCTTTTCCGTCTGGTCGCTGGCCCATTCAACCGGTGCCGAGGCCGTGCCCGTCGTCAGGGCGGTGACCGTCACCGTGAGAGGCGCAGAGCGCGGGCCTTCGGCGGCGGAGGTGAAGGCGGCGAGCTCAATCGTGTGCTGGCCGACCGAGAGGTCCGGGCCCTTGCCGCTGCAGGCAAAAACCGTAGCGCTGCTGCCGGCTGCGCACGAGACAGCCGTCATCACATGGCGCGTCCCGTCCACGTAGATTGCGTACTGAAAGCCACCGAGCTGAGCCGTATCGTCGGCCGACTGATCCCATCCGATGCGCTCGCGGCCGGTGATCCCGCCCGCGGGAGGAGCGGAGGGTGGGGGCGAGCTGGGATCCTTGCTGCCGCCGCAGCCAGAGACGACCACCAGCGTGGTTGTGAGAGCGAGAACCCAATGGCGGATCACGGCAACATCATAAGCTGGTTGGCGCAACCGATGCGCTAAGATCTGGGACCATGGGGCGCAAATTTTTTGCTCTGGCATTTGCGGGCATGCTGGTCCCCGTCAGTGTGCACGCCCAGGGCCCGATTCGCGCACGCGTGATTGTTACAGGACTGTCGTCCCCTGTTGCATTCGTTCAGGATCCGACGAATTCCGCGGTGCAATTCGTTGTCGAGCAGGGGGGGCGGATTCGAGTGGTCAGCAGCGGAACCCTGCTGGGCCCTGACTTCCTCGATCTGCGCGGTGCGATTGTCGCGGGAGGCGAGCGCGGCCTTCTCGGGATGGCGTTTGCGCCCGACTATGCGTCGAGCCGGCGCTTCTACGTGAACTTCACGAACCCGGCCGGGCACACTGTCGTCGCCCGGTTCCGTCGCTCCGCGGATGCGTTCGTGGCTGACGCGTCGTCGCGGTTCGATCTGCTCTGGGGATCCGCGCGTCGGCCCTTCATCGAGCAGCCCTTTTCGAATCACAACGGCGGCAACCTCGCGTTCGGTCCCGACGGTTATCTCTATGTCGGCATGGGTGACGGCGGATCCGGCGACGATCCGGCACACCGCGCGCAGAACCCGGCGGAGTTTCTCGGCAAGATGCTCAGGATCGACGTCAGCGTCGGCGATGGGCACCCGACCGGGTACCAGGTTCCGCCCACGAATCCATTCCTGTCAGCCGGCCCCGCAGGCACGCTGCCGGAAATCTGGAGCTTCGGGTTGCGGAACCCGTGGCGCTACTCGTTCGATCCACCCGAGTTTGGCGGAACCGGGGCTCTCGTCATCGGTGACGTGGGACAGGGCGCCTGGGAAGAGATCGACTACGAGCCGGCCGGACGCGGCGGACGCAACTACGGCTGGCGCAACCGGGAGGGGGCACACGATCGCGTCACGTCGAGAGCTCCTGCGTTCCTGCCCCTGATCGACCCGATTCATGAATACGATCGCGCGACAGGCCAGTCGGTCACAGGCGGCGTTGTGTACCGCGGCAAGGCACTCGGCGACGGATTCCGCGGACGATATTTTTTCGCTGACTTCGTCCGGGGTCGCGTCTGGTCGATGGGACTCACGATCGATCCCGCAACCGGCATGGCACGGTCCGCGAACCTCGTCGAACACACCGCGGACCTCGGAGGCTCAGCCGTGATCGGCAACGTCAGTTCATTCGGGGTCGACCGGGACGGCGAAGTCTATGTCGTCAATCACTCCGGTGGGAGCATCGTCAAGCTCGTGGATCTTTCGGTCATCCCTTCGGCCCCGACCAACATTCGCATCGTCCGCTGACGGCCAGTTACCGGCGCCGCGTCCACACGTGGTCGGTCCGCACCGACTCACCGCGAATGAACCGCGCATACTGCGCCGGATCGTAGATGCGGACCTGTCTGTCGATCTCCGCCATCGGCGGCCACTCCAGGCGGCCCGTCGCGCTCTTCGCGCCGAACCTTCTGCGGAAGTCCGGCTCCTCCCAGGTTTCGAAGAGCAGGAAAGGCCGGAGGTTCCGGCCGCGGAGGTACTCGAGCGCACGCTCCAGTGACGACGGATCGAGGTCTGCCCACACGAGGGTTGGACGGCCCGAGTAGAATCGAACGCTGCCGCTCTGGTGCACGGTCAACACCGCGGCGTCCGGTGGCAGGTGCGACGCGACGTACTGCCCCGCGATCCGGTATCGGCTCTCGAGGTCACGGAGCTCGAACACCTGACGATGTGCCGCCGTCGTCACGTGGAACACCACGAGGATTCCGCACGTGAGTCCGAGCGCCGGCATTTGCCATGAGCCCGGGAGTTTCGATACGACGTGCACCGCCACTGCGGCGCTCAGCGAAAGCACCACCGCGATTGCCGGAAGCACGAAGCGCAGATACCACCATGCGTCGAAGACGACGTAAGGGAGATAGCAAGCGAGGGTCGCGGCTGCGAAGGCGAGGAGCCACCAGATCTCAGACCGTCTGGCGCGGAGCCCGGCAACCCACGGCGCCGCGAGCGCCAGCGCGACAAACGGTGTCTGCGTTTCGAGGAGCCATCGCGGATAGCGCTGCAGGTTCGGCCGCACATGGCCGAATGTGAAAAGCGCATCCAGTGGTCCATAGCCGGACTTGAGCGGGCCGCCGTACATGGCATTCTGCACCGCCATCACCGCGAGCGCGAACGGCAGGGCCGCAGCGCCGAAGGCGGCGAGAGAGACGCCGCGTTCGCGGAGCGTGCCCGTGCGTGACACGGCGATCCAGAGCGCGACGATCGCGGCGAGCGGGACGAGGTTCGGCCGGACGAGCACGGCGGCGCCGGTCATCGCGCCGCTCAGCATGGAGCGTCGCCATCCCGGCCGCTCAACCGCGCGCCACGCCAGCAACAGCGACGCCAGCCACAACGCCATTGCAGGCACGTCGCTCATCGGCTGGACGATCTGGTAGAGGAAGACCGGGCTCGACGCCAGGAGACTGGCGCCCGTGATTCCGGCCACGGATCCGCCGAGACGGCGGGTCAGCACGAACATCAGCCAGACAGCGATTCCGCCGAGGACTGGGACGACCGCGAACATGCCGGGACGCCCCCCGACGAGCCTCGCCGCAGCCATCATGAGCGGGTAGCCGGCGGGGCAAATCGGCACCACCGCGCCCGCCAGCGTGCCCGGCGCGTGGCCTGCGGGCACGAACGACCATCGCGCGTCCGGCCATGGTGGATCGACCGCGAGCGGCTGGAGCTGGCGCACCCGCCCGCTGGCGAGGAGCTCCGCCTCGTTCATGTAGCAGTACCGAATCGGAGCCCCCTGCTACATGTGTCCCCCAGGTCCAGCCCACACCCATGGTCACTACCGCCACGGCGCACGCTAGCGGCACCGCGGCGTTGTGGACGAACGTCCACCACCACGAGGAGGCGGCGCCCAGCCTCTCGCGTCCTTGGAGGAGCGCGAGCGCGATTGCCGCGAACGCGATGCCTGCAAGTGCGACGGGACTGTGCGCGCGCACCTTGAACGCGCCAAGATCGATCGTCAGCCCATCCGACGTCGCAACGGCCAGCGCCCCGAGCGACGCGGCAATCGCGACCAGCAGCAATGCCCGGGTGAGGAACGCGCCACGTGGACGAAGCCGGATCAGCACGCCCACCGCCGCCACGGCGTCGCGCCAGCCGATCTTCTTGCCCGCGGCGCGCGACCGCGGCGTGAAGGTCACCGGCCGCTCGTCAATCCGGTGCCCGCCGGTCAACAGCCGGGCCGTGATCTCCGGCTCGATGTCGAAGCGATCGGCCGTCAGCTCCAGTGCCCGCACGACGTCGGCGCGCATGATCTTGTAACAGGTCTCCATGTCGGTGATCGATGACCCGTACACGATGTTGGTGAGCGCAGTCAGCCCCCGATTCGCCAGAATGGTGGCCCACGGCGCCGCGGGCCGGCTGGTGAGGAACCGCGATCCGTAAATGACTGCCGACGTGCCCTGAAGAATCGGCTCGACGAGCATGGCGATCTGCGCCGGGTCCAGCTCGAGGTCCGCATCCTGGATGGCGATGACGGTCCCTCTCGCTCGCGCGAGCCCGAGCCTGATCGCATGCCCCTTGCCGCGATTGCGCTCGGCGTGGATGACGGTGACTGCCGGCATGACCGCGAGTCCGTCGAGCACCGCTCGCGTCCCATCGCTCGATCCGTCGTTGACGACGATGATTTCCCGGGGGGCGGGAAGCTCGATCTCGATCAGCCGTGCGATGACGGCGGCGACCGTCGCCTGTTCGTTGAAGACGGGGACGATGATCGAGATGAGCGCCGGAGGGACGTCGTGCGGGACGGTCAATCCTGGATGGAGGGGCTGGCGAGTCAATCCTGAATGCGGAGCCTGGCGAGGCGGCCGCGATCGCCGGCGCCCCAGCCGATGCCCGCGCCCCGTGCAAAGCTGAGCGTGTCGAAGCCGCTGCCGTCCACCGCCGTCCACGTTCGTCCATCGTCGGCCGACCAGTCCATGCCGGATGGTCCTGCGGTGACGAACGACTGTTTCGTTCCGGGCACCCACGCCACGACCGAGCGGAAGCCGCCGACCCCCTTCGTCGACAGCGTCCACGTGACGCCGCCGTCGCTCGTCGCCGCGACGTTGTCGGCCGCCTCCGCTTCCTTCTTGTAGTCGCCGCCAACGACGACGCCGTGGGTGGCATTACGGAAGGCAATCGAAAAGATGCCGGAGGATTCTGCGGATCGAATCGGGGTCGCCGCAATTGTCCAGGAGCGTCCGCCATCGGTCGATCGCAGCACACGGCCGGCGCCGGTTCCGATCCAGACGTGGTTGCGGCCGCTGACGGCGACGTTCGTCCCGCTTGCCGCGAACGCGCCCTCGTCGGGGAGGGCCGCCGGGAGACGGTCCGCCGGGACACGCGTCCAGGCTCGCCCGCCGTTGGTCGTGGTCAGGATGACGAACGTGCCGCGGACCGAATCGCTCACGGCCACGCCGCGGTTCGCATCCCAGAACGCCATCGCGTCGAGAAACACCGCCGGATCGGTGTTCGCGAACTGAAGCGCCCAGTGCTTGCCGCCGTCGCTGGTCTTGTAGATGCGCGAGGTTTCACCGGGCCCGATGCTGAGCGCGAAGGCCACGTGCTCGCTCATCGCATCCACGTCGCGGAAGTCCAGCCCTGTCGTTCCGGGGATCGGCCGCGCCTGCCAGCTCCAGCCGCCATCGATCGTCCGCAGCACCGTGCCCCCCGCGCCGCTGGCCCACGCAACGCGGGCCGACACGGCACTCACCCCGCGCAGCCTCGTGGTGACGCCGCTCTTCTGCGGTTCCACCGTGACGTGAGGCGTCGAGACCGCGGCGAGGAGACCGAACGCAAGGAGGAGGCACCGCATTGGTCGCTCATGATAAGCCGCCGACCGCCGCGGACTGGACTGAAAAAACATGGAGGGGCACGGAAGGCGGACACCGGACGTTGAAGAAGGTGCACGCTCGAAAGGACATACCGCAAAGACCGGACACGGACCGGAAGCGACGTGACCGGCACGGATCAGCACAGACTACAGGCGGACGACGATCGTCATCACAGGTGCCCGGCCATGTCTATCCGCGCGGGGCGTAAGGCTGGCAGGCTCGGATTCACGCTCCCGAGCACCCGCCGCTTGAACGTCGGCTCATGGCCGAAGTTGAGCAGCATGCCGACGCCGCCTCCCGCGGCTTTCAGGTAGTTCAGCAACTGTGCTTCGGCGTAACTTTGCAGCGTCGGAGTTGCCTTGGTCTCCACCAGGACCACACGCGCCGCGATCAGGTCTGCATGGAATCGTCCAACAATCGCTCCGCGGAAGTGCACTTCGAGAGGCACTTCCTCGAGAGCCTCCAGCCCGGACGCACGAATCACGAATGCCAGCGCGCGTCGATAGACGATCTCAGAAAAGCCATATCCCAGTTCCCGGTAGACATCGAAGAACGCCTTGAGAATGTCCCCGGTGACGTCGCCGTGAGCGAGCTTCAACTGGTCGGTGTGTTCCATCACGATCCGCCCAGCAATAGCACCGCCATGCGGATTCACTCCTAGTTTCCTTGTCGACTGAGGGTTGGTGGCAATTCCTGCAGTCGCTGATCTTTGGGGACTGTTGAGAATCTGTATCTGTCCGGTTGCCGCGCGAAGCGCGGTGCAACCGGTTCGCTCGGAAGGAACTTGCTTTAGTCCGTGTTCGTCCGCGTTGTTCCGTCGAATCCGTGTCCAGTCGGGCCAAGTGGTCATCCGCGGCCTCGAGTGTCGCCTACGCGGGTCTCCCCGATACGGTCTCCCCACTGAGGCCCGCTTTCAACATCGTGATGGCGGTGTAGACCACGACGACGATGACGAGCCAGCGGACGGCGTAGATGGGCATCGACTTCACGATGAATGCGGCGAGCAGCACGCCAGGGATGCCACCGATCGCGAGCCCGAGCGCTGCGCGCAGGCCGTAGCACTGTTCACGGATGAATCGCAGGCTGCCGACGGGCATCAGGAAGGCGCACGATCCCATCATGATGGGGAACGCCGCCGTCGGGTTCATGCCGAGCAGGCTGACGAGAATCATGCAGGGCGCGTAGAGGCCGATGCCGAGCGACATCAGGGCACCAAGCAGGAAGTTCACGCCGACCCCGATCGCGAGCTTCGTACCGCGCACACCGAGCGCCTCGCCGCCTCCCGGGAACAGGCTCATCTGCGTCATGAACATCAGCAGCGCCGCGCCCAGGAGCGCGGCACCCATCCCAATCTGCACTTTCTGCTTCGGCCATGCCGATACGACACCCGCGCCGAGCCAGGCGCCGAGGACGGCGGCCGTGATCAGCGCGAAGAGCGTCAGCGCGTCCACCTGCACGATGGTGGTGTAGATGACCGCCTGCACGACCGTCGGCAGCGTATGACCGACGTTCAGCGTTCCGGGGATGAAACGATCGGGCACGATCCGAAACGCGCGAAAAATGGCCGTCGTCGTGGCGAATGAGCCGATGCCGAGCGTGTCGAAGAAATTGGAGACCGCACCGATTGCCACCTGGATGCCGTTCGGAGCGCCGGCGTCCGTGGCCGGCGAGGCAACCGCGCGGCCCGCGGCTCCGCGGATGGCCATGATGGCCCACGACCATCCCCCGATGAACACGATCGTGAGCACGCCCAGCGCCGTCTGCAGCGCGAGGATCGGATTGAGTCCCATGCGAATGTTCTCCTCGAGCGAAGCCTCGGCGCGAAGCCGGGTGCAGGCGGGTTTCCGGATGATAGCTCAGTATGCTCGGAAGCGACCGAGCGGAGGCGGGCGAATCAGGAGCCGAGCCTCTTGTGGAACTCGGCATACGAACTGAGCATGTTCCGCTCGAAGGCTTCCGGAAACGGCATGCCGCCGCCGACCGCCGTGAGGAGGCTGACCACCGCCGGGGCCCCCGCCTGTTCGAACATTTCCTCGACGGCGACCGCGCTCTGCGCGTAGGCGAGGGCTGCTTCCTTCGGGGACAGGTTCGCAAACGATCCCTCGAGGCGCGTCAACGGCAGCAACGCCGCGGCCGACCGCACGTTCGCGCGCCGGCGCCCGGGATCGCTGCCTTCGAATCGCACCGCAAGTCCTTCATCGAGCCAGAACGGGACGCCCCTGCCCGCGATGCTGTGCACGAGCGCATGCGTGAACTCGTGTGCCAGGACGCGCTGGAGCTCCGCCGGATCCGCGAGCGCGCCCTGCACCGGCACGCGGATGCGCCCATCGTACGCGCCTCCTGCCCACTCGGGTGATTGCGTGATGTCGTGGAACTGCTCGCGCGTGTAGAGGACGACGGTGATGACGTCCGGGGGGTACGAGTAGAGCGCGGCCCCGATTCGCAGGTAGGCGGCCTCGAGAATGGCAACCGCGCGTTCGGCGAGCTGCGCTTCTGCGGGACCTTCGAACAGCACCGTGAAGTGATTCCCGAGCTTGTGGCCGAAGCTGCTGTGCAGGGCCGCTTCCTTGCGCCACGCCTCGAGCTGTTGAAGCAGCCTCGGGTGACCGGGCGCATGAACGAGCGCCTGCTGATAGGTGTCGATGGCGCCGTCGATGTCCTCACTCTTGTAGAGCACCGCTCCCAGCACCAGCGACGCCTCTGTCAATGACGGCAGCAGCTTCAGCGCGTCCACCAGAAGACGACGGGCTTCGTCCTCGCGCCCGCGCAGATGCGCCGCGATGCCGGCGCCCAGGAGCACGGAGGGTTGCTGGGGCGAGATCTTCAGACCGGCGTCGAACGCCGCCGCGGCTTCGGCGAGGCGTCCAGCATTGAGCGCGTCCCAGCCGGCGCGGGAGAGCTGCGCCGAGGAGTCCCGCTGAGCTGTGAGAACGGGCGCGGCAATGCAGACGAGCATGACCGCCGCCAGGGTGCGCATGACCTGGATCATACTCCGTGGTTCGCCGCCGTCGCGCCTCGGGCTATTGGCGCCTGGCCGTGCTACGCTCGATCACGAGGTGATTGGCGTTCAAGTTGAGGTCGTCGGCCTCGGCGTACTCGGCATTGGCGCGGCCGCGTACGGAGCGGCTCAGACGCCCGCTGCACCACCCCTGTCGAGCTCGAGGTCGCGATGCGCGGTTCCCCAGGGCTTTCACTGGTGGCTGAACGACTGAGTGCCATTCGTTCCGTGCGAGTGGGGACCTGATTCGAGTCTTCGACATCGCGTACTTCATGGCCAGCATCGAGCACGCCGACTTTCCCATCCTCAGCGATCCCGACAAGAAGGTTGCGAACGCCGATCCGAACGGGATGATTGCGGCGATCGACAAGGAGGTCAAGCCGGCAGCGGCAGGTGAGGCCGTCGTCGCCAGGCTGGCCGAGCTCGGCGTCAAAAAGCGTCCGCAGAAACAGCATCCCCTGTTACAGCGCTGCGCACCGGATCACAGATCCCGTGCGCGGCGTGGCTCTTCGCGGCACGGGGTAATCCTCGAAGTCGTCTGGGCAGAGCCGCTTGCCGCGAGCCCCTGCCCCGGCACGTGACGTGAAGGAGGTGTGTAGTGCAAGTCCGCCAATTTTTGCCACTCGTGGCCCTCTGTGCCTCAGTCGGAGTCCTGGCTGCAGCGCCTCCTGTACTCAACGAGGCGCTGACCGGACGTCAGGTGTTTCCATCGTCGAACTGGTGGAACATCGACATCAGCGGGGCGCCCGTCGATGCCCGGTCCGGCCAGCTCATTGATTTCATCAGCGGACGCACGCCCACGAATACGACGGCCGTGCGCCGCCTGCATCCGGATTTCGGTCCTCCCCCATACGGCATCCCGTACGTCGTCGTCGCGGGTGACCAGGCGCGTGTGACGCTGGGGCTGCTCGCGTACGCGGACGAGAGCGACACCGGTGCACCGGGCCTTCCCGGCTACCCGATACCGGTTGAGGCGCGCACGACCCCCAACTACATCGAAGGCGGAGTCGCCGGGGGCGGCTCTTCAGGCGATCGGCACCTGCTGGTGATCGATCGGGATCGCTGGCTGCTCTACGAAACGTACGCGACGCGCTGGAACGCCGCGCAGTCGCAGTGGCAGGCCGATTCTGGCGCGGTCTTCGACCTTGCGCGGAACGATCGACGGCCTGAAGGATGGACCTCGGCGGATGCCGCGGGGCTCGCCATTTTTCCTGGACTCGTGCGTTACGACGAAGTATTCGGCACGGTCGAGATCACGCATGCCTTCCGTGTCACGACGCGCGCCACCAACGGCCACGTGTGGCCGGCCTCGCATTCTGCCGGCAACAACGCGAGCGCGCCGCCGATGGGTGCGCGTCTCCGGCTCAAGCCGTCGCGCGATATTTCGAGCTTCACTCCCGAGGTGCAGCGCATCTACCGCGCGATGAAGCGATATGGCCTCATCGTGGCCGACAACGGGTCGGACATGTACATCAGCGGGACGATGGATGCGCGATGGAACAACGATGTGCTGAACCCCGCTTTCAGGGCGCTGACGGCAGACGACTTCGAGGTCGTGCAGCTCGGATGGCAGGGCGGCGGCACTCCGCCGGCGCCACCGACGAACTTGATGATCGTAAGGTAACGGAGCGGTCAGCTGATAGCTGATGTCTGATAGCTGATGTCTGCTCTACTCGATCGCCATCACGGGACGGATGGGGCCGGGTGGCGGGTCGCCCGCATAGACGACGGCCTCGAGGAAGAGGCCCGCGGCAGGGGCGGCGAGTGCGGCCGGCGCCGCTGACGTTTTACCGGTGTCCTCGAGAAATCTGGCTGCGTCTCCCGGGCTGAGCTCCCCTCGACCGCACGCCGCCAGCACGCCCACCATGCGGCGCACCATCTTCCAGAGGAAGTGCGAACCCTGCACGCGGATCAATACCAGTGCGCCCGCTTCGGCAATCTCCACGCGATCGACGAGCACGCGCGTGGACTTCTCGCCGGGATCGTCCGCCGTGAACGCCTCGAAGTTCTTCATGCCGACAAACGAAGCCGCGGCGTCGCGCATGGCCGCGATATCGAGCGTCTCGCGGATCCACCAGACGAATGGCTTCCCGAACGCGGTGCGCCGCCGGGAGATTTGATACAGGTAGGAGCGCGACATGGCGTCGTGCCGTGCGTGGAACCGGTGTGGCGCTTTGTCAATCTTCCGGATGTGGATGTCGGCCGGCAGTTCGTCGTTGATCTTGCGGCGCAGCGATTCGGGCGGGAGGTCCGTGTACAGTTCGAGGTGGGCAACCTGGGCGAGCGCATGGACCCCGGCGTCCGTCCGACCCGAGCCATACAGCTCGAACTCACGCCGCTTCGAGACCTCCCGCACCGCGCGGTCGATTTCCCCCTGCACCGTCCGCGCGTTCTTCTGGATCTGCCACCCGCTGTAGCGGGTGCCGGCATATTCGATCAGGAGTTTGAACCGAGGCATTCTTGGGGGATCCTAGTCGGGATTCGGAGTTCGGGATTCGGGATTCGTGGGGCGGGATTCGAAGCAAACTCCCGAGCTCAACCGACTTCAAGCCTCATGTCCGAACCCAGAATCCAGAGTGTCGAGTCCCGAGTCCCGAGTCCCGATGATGAAGAATCCCCTCTTACTCCAACTCTCCGTCTGGCCCTGGCTCGAACGGCTGTCGCAGGCCGGGCGGCGTCACGTCACGCTGGAGAATGTGCCGGCCGCGGAGTGGGATCGCATCGCGCGTGAAGGCTTCGAGCTGGTGTTCCTGATGGGCGTGTGGGCCCGCAGCGCAATCGGCCGCGAGCTCGCCCGCACGGATCCGTCGCTCGTCCGCGAGTACGATCGAGTCCTCCCCGGGTGGACGACAGACGATGTGCCTGGCTCTCCGTATTGCATTCAGCGGTATGAGCCCGATGCCCGGATGGGAGGCTGGTCCGGCCTGGCGGCGGCGCGCCGGGAGATGAAGTCCCGCGGGATCGGCCTGATTCTCGACTTCGTGCCCAATCACACAAGCTTCGACCATCCGTGGGTCTCGCAGTATCCACATCGCTACGTTCTCGGTACCGACGACGACGTACGAGCGGTGCGGGCGGATTTCAGGACCATGGACAGCCGCGAAGGGATGGTGCACGTGGCGTGCGGGCGAGATCCGTACTTCGATCCGTGGCGTGACGTGGCGCAGCTGAACTACTTCAACCCGGATACCCGCGAGGCGATGCGGGACGTGCTTCGCGAGCTCGCCGGCCGCTGCGACGGCGTCCGGTGCGACATGGCGATGCTGCCGCTGAATGAGGTCTTCGATCGAACGTGGCGGCGGGTCCTGCGGTGGGATTGGCCGCGCCTCACGGACGAGTTCTGGCCCGGCGCGACCCGCGCCGTCCCGGAACTGCTGTATCTCGCGGAGGCGTATTGGGATCTCGAGGGGGTCCTCCTCGGGCAGGGGTTCACGTTCGCGTACGACAAGCGGCTGCTCGACGCGCTGCATGCGCCGGACGCGGCGTCGCGTGTGCATCATCTGCTCGCAGCAAATGTCCCGCCCGGAGAACGCATGGCGAGGTTCCTCGAGAACCATGACGAGCCCCGCAGCGCCGCGGGCTTCGGCCATCGCCTGCCGGCGGCCATCGCGCTGGCCACGACGGTGCCCGGCATGCGGTTCTTCTTTGACGGTCAACTGGACGGCCGGCGGATCCGGGTCCCCGTGCAAGTGGCCCGCTGGCCGGACGAGCCGGTCGACCAGTCAGTGCGCGCGTTGTACGATCGCGCGTTCGCTTTCGCGTCACAGCCTCTTTTGCGGGATGCGGAATGGCGCCTGCTGGAGGTCCGCGAGGCATGGGACGACACCTCGTCCAGCATCGTGAGCTATCGCTGGCGCACCGCCGCAGCGCTCGCGGTCGTCGTCGTCAATCTGTCTGCATCTACCGCACAGGCACATATCGACCTGGCAGCGGATCTCCCCGCCGGCAGTACTCTCAACTTCGAGGACGCGTTGACCGGCTTGCGGTATCCATGGACGAGGGACGCGCTCGAACGCACGGGGCTCTTCGTGCGCCTCGACGGTGGCGGCGCACATCTCTTCACAGTAGCTGTCAGCTCATAGCTGTCAGCTATCAGTATCCCAATCTGAACCGAGCTGAAGCTGAGAGCTGACAGCAGACAGATGATGGCTGATAGCTGACAGCTGATAGCTCTGTATTGACGAATCCTGCGCTTGGCGGGAACATTGATTATGCGACGCGTCAACGGACTCCATCACATCACCGCCATCGCCGGCCCGGCGCAGGAGAACCTGGATTTCTATGCCGGCGTTCTGGGTATGCGGCTCGTCAAGAAGAGCGTCAACCAGGACGATCCCGGGACGTACCACCTGTTTTATGCCGATGCAGAGGGGCGTCCAGGAACGGACCTGACCTTCTTTCCCTGGGCGCACATGGCGCCTCCGCGGCTTGGCTACGGTCTGGCGGTCGAGGTCGGCCTCGAAGTGCCGGCCGGAAGCCTCGAGTTCTGGGGCGCGCGTCTCGAACGGTACGGCGCGCAGATCGAGCGGATCGAAACACGATTCGGCGCGCGGGTGTTACCGGTCGTCGACCCGCACGGGCTGCGGCTGTCGCTGGGGGAAGCCGCTGCAGACTCCACTCGACCGTTCACGCCCTGGGACGGCAGCTCTGTCGATCCCGCGCATCAGGTACGCGGACTTCATAGCGGCCGGTTGTGGGAGCGAGACGAGCGGAAGACGGTGTCCTTTCTGACGAGTGTCCTCGGCTTCACGGAGCTCGGAACCGAGAACGGCTGGACGCGTTACGGCTTCCCTGACGAGCCCGGCGCGGTGGACGTTCGCGAGACGCCCCGCGAAGTCCGGATGGGCGCGTGGGGCGTCGGCAGCGTCCACCACCTGGCCTGGCGAGTGGACGACGAGGAGCATCAGATGCTCGTCCGATCGCAGGCGGAGTCAGCCGGCGCGAGCGCGACGCCTGTCATCGATCGCTTCTGGTTCAAGTCGGTGTACTTCAAAGAGCCTGGCGGTGTGCTCTTCGAGCTGGCCACCGACGGACCGGGGTTCGCCACCGACGAGGAACCCGCGCACCTGGGTGAAACGCTCGTCCTGCCGCCCTGGCTCGAGCCGTCCAGGGCACGCATCGAGGCAGGGCTGCCGGCTCTGGAAGCGCCGAATCCCGAGCTGCGGCCAGTCAGGCGGACGAAGAGCTGAGAGCTGAGAGCTGAGAGCTGAGAGCTGTGTCACCGCCGCCATTCGTCGATGAGACTCGCGACGAGTCCCGTCCATCCCGTCTGGTGACTCGCGCCAAGCCCGGCGCCGGTGTCGCCGTGGAAGTACGCGTGGAACAGCAGACAGTCGCGCCGAGTGCGGATCCTGCTGGAACTTTGCGATTCCGCCGTACACCCTCCTCGTGCCGTCCTCACCGCGAGTGAAGAGGCCGATCATCCTGTTCGCGATCTCGCGCGACATGGCGGCGGTTCCGATCGATCTGCCGCTGGACGCCGGCGCGTCCACCGTGAACGTCGGGCCGTGCGCATCACCGAATTTCGTGAGCGCTTCGATCAACAGGTACGACGTCGGAAACCAGACCGGCCCGCGCCAGTTTGAGTTCCCTCCTTTGATCTTGACCTCCGCGTCTCCCGGTTCGTATCGCACCGTCCCGGCGCCGAAAGTGAAGGGGTGGTCGCCGTGATACTTCGAGAGGCAGCGGATGCCGCCAGGCGACAGGAACTCGTCTTCATTCCAGAGATACTGCAGGATGCGTGTGAGCTGCTGCTGATCGACGATTGACAGCACATCCAGCTTCTGGCCGTTGCGCTCGGCGTGGAAACAGGCCGCGCCGACAAGGTCCGGCCGGTTCCGCACGAACCAGTCGACGGCGGTCAGGAACACGTCGAGGTGCTCAATCTTCGTCGGGTCGAGCGCCTCCACGGCGAACAGCGGCACGAGGCCGACGAGCGAGCGCACCCGAAACTTCTGGAAGCCGCCGTCGTCGTACCGGTGTAGTGCAGGCACATTTTCGTGCCGGTACCCGCGGGGTTGACCGGCGCTCTCGCGCTTCACGATCTCGCGGTGGAACGCGTCCTTGGTAAAGGGGCTCGCCGATGTGGCGCCCGGACCATACACGACTTCCGCGTTGGTCTCGTTGTTCGTGAAGAGCGCGACCCCTCCGGACGGCGCGTACAGGTGGCGGACGCCCAGCCGATAGTCGAACATGAGATTCCACAACGGCTCTCGCGTCGCATCGTCGGCGATAATCTCCTGCCACGCGGGCGTGGTCCGGCCGCGCCTGATCACCGGTTCCTGGCCGCGCGTCGGGCCCCATCCCCAGATATTGCGAAACCACAGCTGTGGCACGAAGTGAAACTCCGCATCGTCCCGTCCGCGGTTGAACACTTCGATCTTGATGCACAGGTCTTCGGAATCCGCCTTCGCGTACTCGACGACGACGTCGAAGTAGCGATCCTGATCGAACACGCCGGTATCGAGCAGTTCGAACTCGCTCCCGCCGCCGGCGCGGCGACGGTTCTCGTCCACCAGAAGCGAGTAGGGGTACTCGGCCTGCGGGTAATTGTAGAGCAGCTTCATGTAGCTGCCCGTCGGTGTGGCATCGAGGTAGAAGTAGTACTCCTTGACGTCTTCACCCCTGTTGCCCTCGGTCGACGTCAGGCCGAACATCCGCTCCTTCAGGATCGGATCGCGCCCGTTCCACATGGCCGGCGAGAAGATCAGCGTCTGGTAGCGATCGCAGAGACCGGCAATCCCGTCCTCGCCCCATCGGTAGGCTTTGCTGCGGGCTTTGTCGTGCGTCAGGTAGTTCCAGGCGTCGCCGTCCGCGCTGTAGTCCTCGCGCACCGTGCCCCACGCACGCTCGGACAGGTAGCAGCCCCATTTACGCCATGGCGGCACGTCCCCTGTCGCAGGCTCGTCGAGGCGGCGGTGTTCTGCGGTCGGCATCGAGTGAGTTGGTGTCAGCAGGGCCCGGCAGCCGTGGCGTTGCCGCAATCGACAAGGGCAGGAGCGGGACAGATCCCGGAAATCACAGAGATCACGAAAGATCTACCACGGAGGAACGGGGACACGGAGACGCACGGAGCGTGACTGGTCGGGCGCCGGCCATCCGCCGGCGAGACCCTGTCTGCCGCGCGAGCGCGGCCCGACCACGCAGTTCATGAACTCGTGACAATCGCCGGGGAGTGTGAAGTGCAGCTGCTCATCATCCTGCTCGCAGGATGCAAAAGGCTCGCAGTGATCTGATCTCCGTGTCTTCGTGTCTCCGTGGTGGATTGTTCCGTGTCCTCCGTCACCTCCGTGCCCCGCGGACCGCTCACGTGTGCGGGGCGGAGAAAGCCAGGCACTCGCCGTGCGCGAGCAGTGTCTCGACTTCGCTGAGGGACGGTGCGCCCGCCATCGCGCCGAGGCGCGTGACGCTGACGGCCGCGGCCGCGTTCGAGAAGCGGAGGACCTCCGCCGTCGGCCACCCTGCAAGCATTCCGTAGACGAAGCCCGCGCGGAAGACGTCACCCGATCCGGTCGTATCGACCGCGTTGACGGCAAAGGCGGGTGAGTGAATGATGCGATCGCCGTCGAGCGCCATCGCACCGTTGGTGCCCAGCGTCACGCACAGCAGCCCCTGATGAAGCCTCCGCAGCTTTCGCAGCGCGCGTTCGGGGTCGCGCTCGCCGGTCAGCAGCGGCGGGAGATGCTCGGCGAAGATCGGGACGGACACACTTCGGACGAGCTCCGGCGTCCGATCCGTCATCCGGTCGAGATCGCTCGTGACCGTGACGCCGGCTCTGACCGCCAGACGCGCCACCCGGATGGACGCCTCTTCGTCCACGTCGTCCACGTGGAGCACACGTCCTTCGAGGATTGCCGGATCGATTGGCGCATCGCCAAGCAGGAGCCGCGGATCGCGGTGCCAGAGGACCGTGCGTTCACCCGTCGACTGGTCGACCAGCACGACGGCGAACTGATTGTCCGCCTCACGGATGATGACGTCCGACAGATCGACCTTCCGGGCCGCGAGATCCTCGCGCACGCGCCGGCCGTTGGCGTCGTTGCCGATGGGTCCCAGGAACCGGGTGCGGAGTCCCAGCTCGCCGCAGGTGGCCAGCATCGTGGCCACCTGGCCGCCGCAGGAGACGAAGTGTGCGTTGATGCGCAGCTTGGTCTCGGCCGCGGCGCCGCCGGGAGCGCAGGGCAGGAGATTGACGTAATCGACGGAGCTGGCGCCAAGCCCGACCACGTCCACTAGAGAATACCGCCTGAAAACGTGGCTGGTGGCAGGTGAGGAAGACGAATCGAGCGTGTTCCCATCGAGCGTCATTATAGGTGGGTGCCGTCGTTCACCCAAGACTTTCGGGCTGGACCGGACGTCCTACGGGTCGTGACGAGCAGGGCATCCGGTCGAAAGCTGGAGTCCACGGCCTAGCCGGTTCGCCGGCAGAGGCGCGTGCATAATACAGTGGCCTTTTGGTCATCCGCGACGTATCGTTATCATTCGCTATCAGCCATCCGCCGTCTGAATCCGCACTGTGCGGGTCGGGATCGTTTGGACAGAGGAGATACTTCTTGCGCGTTCACCTCATCAATCCCAGTCACCTCGCCTTCGGGGTCGGCGTCATCACGCCGAGGTGGCTGTACGTCCTGGCGGCTGCCACGCCGCGGACTTTTGGCGATCCGGTCATCACCGACGAGACGCTCGAGGTCCTCGACCCGGAAAGCATCCAGCGCGGGGATGTGGTAGGGATCGGTATCCATACCGGGAATGCGCTGAGGGGGTATGAAGTCGGTAAGCTCGCGCGGGAGCGCGGCGCATGGGTTGTCTTCGGCGGGATTCACGCGACCCTGTACCCGGAGGAGCCGCATTCGCTTGGCGGCGCGCACGCCGTGGTCAAGGGTGACGGCGATGTCGCCTGGGGGAGGGCCGTCAACGACTGCGCCCTCGGCGCACCACAGCCGGTCTACGAAGGGGGCAAGGTCGACGCGAGCTCGTTCGTGCCGGCCCGCTGGGACCTGATTCCGCCGAACAAGTACATGTGGGCGTCGGTGCAGACCGTTCGCGGCTGCCCGAAGCACTGCTCCTTCTGCTCCGTGTGGAGGACCGACGGTCAGAAGCCGCGGCAGCGCGGCGCCGATGCCGTCATCTCGGAAATTGTGGAGCTGCGGCGTCTCGGCTTTCGCTTCATTGCGCTGGCGGACGACAACTTCTATACCGTGACGCTGACCGACATCAAGATGGCGGCGCGGCGTGCCGATCCCTCGCAGCGCGAGTATCTCGAGGGGCTCCGGGCGGAGCGGTTCGAGCTGATGGGCAAGCTCGCGAAGCTGCCGAGCGACATGATCTTCTTCACGCAGATCACGATGGAAGCGGCGGAAGACCCGGCGTTTCTGGAGGCGATGAAAGGGGCCCGCATCAAGGGTGCCCTCGTCGGCGTCGAAGCGGTGACGCCCGAGGGGCTCAAGGACGTCTACAAGGACTTCAACTACGCGGGGGAGACCCTGGTGGAGCGGCTGCGCGCATTCAAGAGCGCGGGCGTGCACGTGCTCGGATCGTTCATCTTCGGGCTGCCGTCCGATCGGCCGCATACGTTCGAAGCGACATCCGCCATCGCGACGCGCGCCGGCGTCACGTTCGCCCAGTTCGTGATGCTCACCCCCTTCCCGGGGACGGTGGATTTCGCGGCCTGGGAAAAGACGATGGAGTCGGATACCACGCGAATCGGCGGCGTGCCGCTCACGCGCCACTGGCTGATCCCGCAGGCGCTGCGCCCCAAGGTGTACACGCCGCATCCGGTCATGGAAGCGGACGAGATCCGGCGGCGTACGCAGGCGGTCTGGGATGACTTCTACAGCCTGCGGAAAATCTGGGACCGCTCGAACTGCGTCAAGTCCCTCAAGGCCCGCCTGGCATTCGTGCTCATCTCGAAGCTGTATCGCCAGATGTATGCGAACACCGGGATTGCGACCGACAGCGCCCGTGTCAACCGGTCGGCGCGGTGGGCACGCGTGATCGCCGCACCCTGCCGGCGGCTCTTTTCAGCGCCGCCGATGCCCGACCTCCAGGTTCCTGCTTAACAGATAGGGATCAGGGATCGGGGATCAGGGATTCGGGGCTCGCACGCCGGGCCACCGTTCTCTCTTTTCGGAGGACTGCCTAACAAGCTGATAGCTGATAGCTCCCTTCCTACTTCTCGATCGCAAACCCGAAGGCGTACAGAGTTCCGTCAGCCGTGGGCACGTATACGTTGCCCTGTCCGGACGACAGCCCGCCACGCACGGTGGAGGTGATCGTCTTCGCGCTGTTCCACAGGTCCTTGCCGGTGGCCGCGTCGATGGCGTAGAGAGCGCCCGGCGCTGCGCGCGTGCCGCCAGACGCGGCGAACATGACACCGTTGACGACGAGGGGCGGGAGTGGCGCCGCGATCTCACGCGACGTCCAACCCGGCAGGAACGCGAGCTTTCCATCCTGCTCTGTGATTTTCATGGTGGCGATACCGCGGGAGGACGGCGCGGCAATCCAGCGCACGCCCTGTGCGTCCAGCCAGCTTGCGAGGGCACCGGGTTCAAAGCCCGCAGGCCCGTAGGATGCGCTCGTCGCGATTGGACCGTTCGAGAGCGATCGTGTGTCGAAGAGGAACAGCTTGCCGCCGCCGGCGGTTACGAGGATGTCCTTGTCGTTCGACTGAAACACCAGTGGCGACGATGCGAACTTCGCCTGCGGCACCGTCACGGATCCCTTGAGCGTCAGCGTTTTCGGCTCGAGGGCCACGACCGCGTTCGAGAGCGGCGACTCGCCGTCGGCCGTGACGATGTAGACGGACCCGTCGCGTCCGATCGCAGGGCCGGCGGTTCCCGCGATGATTGCACCCTTTGCGTTGAATGCGCTCACGGTCTTTTGCGGGCTCGCCAGATCCATCGCCCACACCGCATCGAGTTGACTGCTGCAGCCCCGCGTGGTCGCCGCGTACGCGACCGCCCCGCCTTCAGCCAATGTGGCGATGATGAGCCCGGTCGCGCGCGTGTTGGCGGGGAGGAAGAGCGCCGGCGTCATGTTGTCCCAGCCGTTCTGGACATTCAGCGCGTGCAGGTAGCCGTCACTCCCCACGACGTACGCCGCGTCTCCTCCAGGTGTGAATGGTGCGCCCGCCCCCGGGCCTCCGGCGCGTGCGCCGCCAGGCAACCCACCGGGGACGGCGCCTGCGGCGGCTGCAGCCGATCCCGGTGCGGCGGCAGGGGGAGCCGCAGGTGGAGCAGCGCCGCGAGCGCCGGCTCCGCCTCCCCGCCCCTGGCCTGCCGTGGCGAGAGTGAGGGACCCTTTCCCCGGTTCGCCGACGCCACCGCCGGAACGGCCTCCGCGTCCTCCGCCGCCGGCCCCCCCAGCCGGTGCCGGCGCGATGGCGGTCGGACGAGAGAGCGCCGCCGTCAGGCCGCCGGGGCAATCAGCTGAGTAACCCTTGATCGGGGGGAAGCTCGCCGAGTAGTTGATGTGGTACTTCCAGAGCGGAGAGCCGAAGTCGGTGTCGACCGCGTGCACGGTCTCCGACGCGGTCGCGACGAACGCGATCGATTTGAAGCCGCGGAACCCGATCAATCGATCGAGCAGGATCGGCTGCGTCAATGCGCCCGCCGCGCCCGGATCGTGCTCCAGTTTCATCTTCCAGAGGAACGTGAACGGCCCGAACGCGCCAGGCTTCAGCATCGTCCCGACAGAGATCCGGGGATCCGTCCGTATCGATCCCGTCCGCTGCGCGTCGAAGCTGCTCGTGGTCCACTCGCTGCCGCCACGGCCTTGCGCCTGCACCAGCGACGCACCGAGCGCGGCGCATGCGGCAAGCGCAAGCGACTGCATCATCTGTCTCTTCATCGCAGTCCCTCCGAAGCCACCGTGGACGTCCGGCTCGGCAGGCTCGCAGCGCCGAAGCAATACAGCATGCCGTCGAAGGTTCCGATGTAGACGCGTCCGTTCGCGACGGACAGGCCGCTGAAGTGATTCCAGGATGTGATCTGCTCGCCGCTCGACCAGAGCTCCTTGCCGGTCTGGGCGTCGAGGGCAAAGAGCACCGCACGGGTCGACTCCTTGATGCGCCCGGCGGAGCCGCCGACGTGTCCGGGCTCTGGCCAGCGCTGCGTCGTGCTTTCGCCGCTGCCGTAGGCATAGACGACTCCGTTTGCAATCACCGGCGGGTCAGCCATGTACATGTCTCTGGAGATCCACGCGGGCGTCAGGACCGGCTTGGCGGCCTTCTCTTCGAGCCTGAATGCCGCCACCGCTCCGAAGACGACGGGTCCATGTTCGAGGGGCGCCTTGAATTGGGGATGCTTCGGGCCCCAGAACGGCGTCAGCACCCACCGCGTGCCGTTCGTCTCCTCCCAGGTCGCGAGGGCTCCCCAGATGCCCATGGTGAAGTTGACCTCTTCGTTGCAGATCAACGGTGTGCGGTACGCGGGGGTGCGGTGATCTTCACCGCCGATATTGCTGGTGTCGAGCAGCCAGATCCGGCACTCCTTGCTCGACGAGACGAGATATTCCTTCCCCTTGTAATCGAAGATCGGCGACGACGTGTCGAGGTCGAGATCGCGCTTGCGCATCCAGTACGCGTTGGTAGGGGCGTACCAGTCCTTCAGCTCGAGCGCCTTCGTCTCGGGGTTCTGTTTGACCCCGATCATCGCCTGACCGTAAATCTGCTGCTCGGGAAGATAGTCGCCGTCTCCGCTTCCCGCGTAGACCGTTCCGTCCTTGCCCACCGAGGGGCCGGTCCGGGGCCAGAGCCCGCCGCTGCCGGGCGCCCAGTTCCCGACCTTCTTCGTCGCGAGGTCGTACGCGTAGAAGTTGTTCGGGTTACCGCCGCATCCCTGCGCCGTCGACGTATAGATCACGCCGTTCACGAGGTTCAGGCCGTACGGCTTGCCGTTGGGCGGGAGAAACAACGCGGGTGGCTCGAGCTCCTGGCCCGTCGTCACATCCAGTTTCCGCAGTCGGCCGTCCCACGAGACGGCGTACGCCACGTACTTTCCGGGGGATGGCTGATCGAGGACGGGCGTCGCGGTCAGTCCGCCCGGACAGAGCGTGCTGCCTGGGCCGCGCTGCGGAGGCTCCTCGAACGTGCTGTCGAAGTGCCTGGTCCAGAGCAGCGTTCCCTGCTCGACGTCGATGCCGAACACGTTGTCCGAAACGCCGGCGACGACGGCAATCTCTTTCGGCCCGGATGGGAACTCCACATTGCCGGCAATGAGGGGAGGAAAGAGCGAGTGCATCTGCCGGGGTTTGTTATCCAGCTTCAGCTTCCACAGCAGCTTCATGCTCCCGACACTTTCTTTGGTCAGGATCGTCTCGTGGCGCTGCCACGCCGTGCGCTGCGGATCGCCACCGTCCGTCAGCCAGTCCGCCTTCTTCTGGCCCTGCGCGCCTGCACCTGCCGTCCAGGCCGCCGCGACGCTCAGCACAGCGACGCGCGTCAGCACTCGTCGATTCATAGATGCTCCTGTGGCGCTTATCTATCAGAGCGGAGCCGCCGGCCGCAGGGAAAATCAGGGCCGGATGGCGCATTTCGCCTCGCGAAACGCTCTCGCCCGGAATCAACCGCTGCCGGCTCAAGTGCGATTTGGAATGACTGCTCGGGTGAACTTCGTCTTCTGTCTGGTGAAACGTCCACAAGGCGGCGCGGTGGCACGTAGCACTTGGCACGTAGCACGTGAGCCCGCAGGGCGTGAGTTAGCGGGCGTTCGGTATCGCGATGCGGAACGGAAGCGAGACGGGCCTGGCGTCTTCCGGTGCGACCGCGTCGCCAGGCGACCGCACTTCGAAGGCGCGACCGATGCGGTTGCCGGCGAGGTCCTCGAGGATGGGCTGGACGACGACCGTGTAGACGCCAGGCTGCCACGAATCGCGGGGCTCGAACGTCCACCGGGTCTCTCCAGGTCCGACACCGACTCTTCCCGGAATGACCGCCCCCGCATGCGAGACGCCGATCGCCCGCTGGAGCAGCGCATGATCGAGCGGTTCAGGGAAGCTGATCGTCAGCGCATCACGCGTGAGTGCTGAGGGCGGACCGATACGCCAGCCCAGCGTGCTCAACGGCTGCTCGTCCGGCGGACCGACGCGGGTACTGACGCCTGAACTCTGATTTCAGCGGCACGCCCCGCGCATCGAGCCAGTCCGTCTTGACGACGAGGCTGAACGTCTGCCCCCGGTGCAGCGGACGTCCCAAGGTGCGGTTTGGCAGGATCTCCCGCTTCACCCGTCCCGGATCGAACAGCAGTGTGTACCGCGTGCGCTCGGTGTTCCACAGCTCGGTGTCCAGCGGCAGGATCGCGCCCGTGATTTCCTGTCCGGCCTTGTCCATGAGCGCGATGTGACCGAGCCCGCCCTGCTGCCCCATCGGTCCTGAGAACTGCACGTACATGCGCAGCTGGTTCTCGGGGATCACCTCGCTGCTTGGATACACCGTCGTGACCACGGTCGAAGGGGTCGCCGTGCCCGCCGGCAGTGACACGACGACGCGCGCATTGGGGATATCGGGCATCCCTGGCCGCGTCACCTTCGACGCATCGAACGAGACAGCATAGCGGCGCCCCGGGTCGAGCGGGAACATCGGAATGAAGCGCACCGAGTCGTCAACGACGTAGCGTCCCGCGATGGGCGGGACTGCCGCACCTGGCTCTGTAACCGTGTTCTCGACCGTGACGCGCAGGACAGCCGACCACTCGTCATCGGTCAGGTTGACTCGTGACAGCGCGGCACGATCGCGGCGCGAGAGGCCGCTGACTTCCACGACAGCCTGTTGAGGGTTTGCCGTGTTGAGGTGGATTGCCGGTGCAGAGGCGCCCGAACAGGCGGCAGCGGCGGCACTGGCCGCCAGGAGGAGGACACGGAGTGTTCCGCGGGTCATGTGACGGCCGGCTGTGGTGAGCTGAAGGCTCGCCGCTCTCAACTGCCGCCGCCCCGGTCACAATGCCCTGGAGCGCCGACAGCCGAGAGCGACTGCCCTGATCTTCGCCTGACTAGGGCAGTGGTGCGCTGGACAGATTGAGTGCGCCGGCCGACGTTCGCGCGAGCGCGATCGAATGCTGCGCGTCCAGCTGGTCCATCTGCTCGATGCCCGTCATCGATGCGACCTTCTCGTAAGGGACCCCGCCGGTTTCCGTCTTCACGGGCTCGGTGATGGCCGCCGCGGTACCGAACGTGTCCGCAGGAATCTTCATGACCCCGCGCGCATTGTTCGACATCAGGAGGAAGTCGCGTCCATCCTTCCGATACGCAAACATGTCGAGCGGGCGATTCCTGTTCCCCAGCTCAGCGATCGTCGTCCCCACCACCTTCTGGCCCGAGAGACTGTCCAGTGCGATGCGGACCAGGGGCGTGCAGGTATAGCTCGCAATCAGGTATTGCTTGCCGCTGATGGTGTAGGGAATGAAGGTGTTGACCGGGGAGCGGGTTTCCAGGCGGCCGTGATTGCCGTGGAAGATCTCGACGCTCGTGCCGGCGTCGGCCGACGAGAAGGGATACGGGATCGTCCGCAGCTTCGACGCGAACTCTTCGTTGGAGAGCCCCGCGACCACCAGGCGGCCGTCGACGAAGGCCATGTCGGTCACCGCGTCGGCGCGCTGGTTGCGCGCGGCGTCAGCGGCCGGTGGATTGGACAGGGCGACCTTCGAGTACTTCAGGCGATCGAGCGCGACGACCTGGAGTTTTCCGTCTCCGTCCACGCGGAGGAGCGCCGGCTTTGCGTCCGCGCCCGTGCCGCGCATCACCGACAGGTAGGCGTTCTTCGAGGTCGGGTGGATGACGAGATCCTTGATCGCAATCCCCGCCACGTCGGTGCCGAGAAGCGCCGCGATCTTCTGGTCGATTCCCGCCACATCTCCGGCGCCCGCTTTTCCGCCACCCGACTGGTCGCCGAGATCGAGGGCATAAATCGTCGCGCCCTGCGAGTCGGCGGCAAAGAGCACGCCTGCCGCACTGAAGGTCAGCACGCCGAGCGATTGCGGTGTCAGTCCGGCCACCTGGGGAGCCGCGGACGGCCGCGCCAGGGTCCATCCCGCGGCAGCCACCACGACCGCCGTTGCCAGCACGTTTCGAATAACTCTGAGCCGCATGCAACCTCCTCCCGGTTTCCCTGGATTTTCAACCCGCTATATCTGCATTCGCTTCGAGCGGGAGTCAAGTGAAAGTTCTGTGGCGGCGCCTCCGCCGGCGTCAGGTCGGGTCACTTGCGCTACATTAGGCGGATGTTGACAAGCTTCCGGCGTCGTGTCGCCCTGTTCCTGGTCCTGAGCCTCCCGGGGATGGCGCTGGTCGACCCGGTTTTCCTCCGGGCCCAGGCGCAGCCGGCAGCTGCGGCGCCTGCGTTTACGCCGACCGACAAGCTGCCATTCGATCCGGCGGTCAAGACCGGGACGCTTCCGAACGGGCTGACCTATTACATCCGGCGCAACGCGCGTCCGGAGAAGCGCGTCAACCTCCAGCTCGCCGTCAAGGCCGGATCGGTCGACGAGGCGGACGACCAGCAGGGGCTCGCGCACTTCCTCGAGCACATGGCCTTCAACGGCAGCCGCCACTTCAAGCCCGGCGAGTTGATCTCCACGTTCGAGGCGACCGGGGCCCGCCTCGGGCCGCACGTGAACGCGTACACCGGGTTCGACGAGACCGTGTACATGTTCACGCTGCCGACCGATCGCGAAGGGATCGTGCTCAAGGGGATCCAGGCGCTGTCGGATTTTGCCGGCGGGATGTCGCTCGAGCCGGCCGAGATCGACAAGGAGCGTGGCGTCGTGATCGAGGAATGGCGTGGGGGTCTTGGCGCGGCCTCCCGCCTGCGCGACCAGCAGATCCCCGTCCTCTATTACAAGTCGAAGTATGCCGAGCGGCTGCCCATCGGCAAACCGGACGTGCTCAAGAGCTTCACACCGGATCGCCTCCGGGCGTTCTACACGAAATGGTATCGGCCCGACCGCATGGCCCTCATCGCGGTGGGGGACATCGATCCGGCGGCGATGGAGTCCACGATTCGCACGGAGTTCGCCGGCCTCGCCAAACCCGCCGGGCCCGCTCCGGATCGGATCTACGACGTGCCCCTCCAGTCGGAGCTGCTGATCAAAGTGGCGACCGATCCGGAAGCGCAGCAGTCGTCCATCTCGCTCGCGCGGAAGAAGACCCGATCGCCGGAGGACCGCGTAGCGGACTACCGTCGCGACCTCGTGCACCGTCTCGTCTTCCAGATGATCAACGAGCGGTTCGACGAGATTTCCCGGAAGGCCGATGCCCAGGTGCTGGGTGCCGGCGCCTACGAAAACGGCCTGAGTCCAACCGTCGGCACCTTCACGATGGGGGCCGCGGTCGAGGACGGCAAGCTCGTCGCCGGACTCACCACGCTGGCCGTCGAATCCAACCGCGTCAAGGAGTTCGGCTTTGGTCCGGCCGAGCTCGAGCGCGCGCGCAAGTGGATGCTCGCCTCGTACGAGCGGGCCTACAGCGAGCGGGACAAGAGCGAGAGCGGATCCTACGCCCAGGAATACGTGAACCACTTTCTCGAAGGGGAGCCCAGCCCCGGGATCGACTACGAGGTGGGGCTCGTCAGGAGCATGATCCCGACGATCACGGCCGCGGAGGTCGGCGACGCGGCGCGTCGTCTGTTCTCGGATGCGAGCCGCGTCATTCTTGCGGTCTCGGCGCAGAAGACAGGGGTCGTCGTCCCGACCGACGTCCAGCTGCGCGAGGCGCTCATCGCCGCGGACAAGACAGCCGTCACGGCATGGAACGATGCGGCAGGTTCGGCCGTGCTCATGGCGCGTGTCCCCGAGCCCGCCGCAGTCGCCGACCGCCGCACCATCCCCGAGCTTGACGTCACCGTCGTCCGTTTCGCGAACGGGATCGAGGGGTGGTTCAAGTCAACTGATTTCAAGAACGACCAGGTGCTGTTCTCGATGATCGCGTCCGGTGGTGCGTCGCTCGCGCCTCCCGCACAGTATCCGGAAGCGACGCTTGCGCCGGCTCTCGTCGAGCTCTCGGGTATCGGCGGGCACAGTGCCGTCGATCTGCAGAAGCTCCTGGCCGGGAAGATTGCGTCGGCGAGCCCGTTCGTCTCTCCGTCGTCGCACGGGATCTCAGGTTCCAGCACACCAGCCAATCTCGAGACCGCGCTGCAGCTGCTGAATCTCAGCTTCACCGCGCCTGGCGACGACCAGCAGGCGTTTGCCTTGATTCGGAAGCAGCTCGAGGCCTCTTACGCCAATCGCGACAACAATCCCGGACTCCTGTTTCGCGAGAAGGTCGCGCAGGTGAACACCAGCAATCACTTCACGTCACGTCCGTTGACGCTGGAGCGCATCGGCACGCTCGATCGAAGCGCGATGGCCTCGTTCTACAAGCAGCGGTTCGCGAACGCGGCGGACTTCACTTTTTTCATGGTCGGCGCGTTCAAGGTGGATGATGCGATTCCGCTCGCCGCGCGGTACGTCGGCTCATTGCCGACGACGGGGAAGGCGTCGAGCCGGTTCGCGGATCTGGGTGTGAAGTTTCCCGCCGCCACCGAACGGGCGAGCATCGAGAAAGGACGAGAACCGCGGGCGCAGACCGTCGTGAGCTTTTTTGCGGATCCGCCAATCGAGGAGAACGAGCAGACGCGCGTCGCGGCGGCGACGGACGTTCTCGAGATCGCGCTCCGCGACATCCTTCGCGAGGCGCTCGGCGAAACCTACAACGTCTCGGCCGGATTGGCGCAGGCGCTGCCGCAGCGGGGAGGGGGTCACGTGACCGTGAGCTTCGCCGGCGCTCCCGACAACATTCCGAAGATGATCGACCGGACGATCCAGGAGGTCACGCGGCTGCAGCAGGAAGGACCGTCCGAGGACCTCGTCAACCGCGCGAAGGAGACAGCTCGCCGCGAGCATGAAACCGCGCTCAGGCAGAACGGTTTCTGGCTCGGCCGCCTTCAGTCAGCGAAGCTCCTGGATCGCGATCCGCTTCTCATCCTCAAGAGAGAAGAGCGAATTGCCGCGCTCACACGCGAAAACATCCAGGCAGTCTTCAAGCAGTACTTCCCTCTCGACCGATATACCGTCGTGACACTGCTGCCGGAAAAGAAGTAGCCGCGGGCACAATGTTTGCGGCTATGAAGATTAAGCGACGTTTTTGAGACCCATTCGTATCCAAAGCGGACAGTTAGGGGCTTTTGTGAATCAAACACCCCGTCGAGGTACGTGCGTGCGCGGAATAAATTCATCCTCAGCGGGTCCCATGTTTCCCCAGTCCGCGGACGAACCCCGATGAGCGTTCATCACAAGGCTCATGTGTTGCTGGTCGAAGACGACGAGGACACACGTGAAGTGCTGAGGATGATCATGGAGTCCGACGGCATTGAAGTCGCCGTGGCGCGTGACGGCCTCGATGCGCTGACGTGTATTGAACAGCTCCGGCTGCAGGATCCGCAGGCGCCGTCGGTGATCGTGCTCGACTATATGATGCCGCGGTGCAGCGGTCCTCAGTTTCGACAGAAGCAGCTGGCGGATCCGCAGATTGCGAATGTGCCCGTGATTCTCGTCTCCGCCGTGTCGGACCTGCCGTCTCGCGCCGCGTTACTCAAACCGTTCGCCATCCTTCAGAAGCCAATCGATCCCGATGAGCTGACCGCCGTGGTCCGCGAAGCCTGCGACGCTTACTTCAATAGTTAGATCGAGTCCTCCCCCCGCTTCACCCTATCGACCAAACCACCGGAGCGTGAATTCGACCACCAGGACGGCGAAGAGCACCGTCAGGATGAGTACCGACGAATACCCATTTGAGCATTCGTCGGAGCCCCTCGTCGGGAGGGGGCGCTGCCGTCGGATCGGTGGTCATCTTGATGTGTGTAATCCGACGACCGGGTCTGACCCCAGTGTGCGGAATCGGGACGAGCGAGAATGAAATCGGATCAGCCCAGAAAGAAGAAGGCGCCGCGGTGGCGCCTTCTCGAGACGATTGCACTGACAGAGTCAGTCAGCGTTGATGCGAAACGACGAAGCTACTTGACGACGATGTCGCCTTTCATGCCGGCGGCAAAATGGCCGGGGAACGTGCAGAGGTATGGGTACGAGCCTGCTTTCGCCGGCACCTTGAACGTGACCTCGACGGTCTCGCCCGGTCCGGCCAGTCCTGTTGACGCGAGGACGTCAGCCTTCCGCGCGGCCGGGACGTAGTCGGTGTCGCGCGCCGTCATCGCGTCCTGGCTGTATTTTGCCGCATCGACGCCGAGGTTGAGCGCGATGAAGTTGTGCGCCATGGCAATCTTCGGAATCGCGCCGGTCGACTTGAGCACGATATGGAGCGTCTCACCCGGCTTGGCTGCGATCGACGTAACGCTGAACTTCATATCGTCGCCGCCGGTGATCTCGACTGTCCGTCCGGCCCCGGCCGGCTTCTTGGTCCCAGGCGTCGCCGGCTTGGCCGCACCGCCGGGTGCTGGCGGCGTCGTCTGCGCCGCGATAGGCGCGGCAGAGACGGCCGCGACGGCAGCTGCGAGAGAGAGAGTGACTAGAAGTCGCTTCATGGAATGATCCTTATCGAGTGAAGAGTCCTGTTGTGGATGCCTGTGAACGTCCATCGACGCCCGCAGGCTGGCCCAAACGCCAATCGGCGCAGGATTGAGTTTATGCTCAGCCGCCCGGCGACACAAGCTGGACGGCCCAGAAACGTGCTACGTGCTGGGTGCTGGGTGCTACCTGCCACGGGCGTCATGCCAGGGACGCGTCGTTCAGCTCACAGGCCATTCGAGCACTTCCGGGATGCTGCTCGCCAGGGGCGCGAGGATCCAGGTACTCGACCTCGACACGGCTCAGCGCCGGTACCCAGCGGTAGGTGGGCACGCCGAACATCCGGCCGCGATCGATCATCCGGCGGCGCGACTCGGGAAACGGCGAGACGCCGAACTCCATTCCGCGCGTCAGGGTCTGCCCGCTCCACGGAACCGCCGTGCGGCTGTGGTTTTCCTCCCAGATGCCCATCCAGGGAAAGTCTGCCTGCTTCCAGACGTAGCCGAAGGCCTGTTCGAGCTTCGGAGAGTAGGCGACGAAGAATGCGTGGTGGCGGTCGGGGTCCATGAGATGCGCGGTGTAGGCGCCGGACACGGCGGCCTCATTGAAGAGGCGCAGATCCGCGATGCCCCCGTCGCGGCGCGGTGCCGACGGCCAGTCGAATTCAGCCGCTGGCACCAGGTAATCCGCTGTCCCGAAGTCCGCTTCCAGGACCTTTGAGCGCGTTACCGACGCTCGAAACTCGGTCGAGCCTCGCTCGAGAAACGGCGGGCCCAGTGTCACGTGCTGTGTCCAGCCGATCGGACGATCGGTCCCGGACAGATTTTCCACCGACTCGCGAATTCTGACGGCGCGGTCCTGGAGGTCGATCTTCCGTTCGACGCGCAGGTTCGCCTCCGTGAGCGTGGCGCGCATGGTCAGTCGCGTGGCGGACGGCTCGACCTCATACGGCGCGATCGAGGCCTCGCCGTGCGGATGGAGGCCGGCGGCTTCCTCCTCTGGTGAGGGCCCTCCGAAAATGTCGAGACAGAGGTTGTGCCCCATGATGCCTGCGAGCAGGCGTGCCTCGGAATTGCTCCCGTACGCGGCATCCGTCTGCGGATCGAAGGCGCCCGGCTCGATCGATGGCCACGGAGGAATCCACAACGGACTGACTCCGGTCCGCTTGTCGAGGATCTCGGCGATGTGGCCGCCTCCCTCGACGACGGTCAGGCGGAGTGTGCTGTTCTCGATGCTGGCGGCGCGCCGACCGCGAAAGGTGTGTAGGGGCACTCGCCGTATTATGCCCCGAACAATTCGCCGCTCGCATACAGCCCGGATTGTCGAGCAGGCCGCCCCGTCGTTGCGCAGAGCGCAACACGCGCCCGCGCCGGGTTCGCGCAGCGAACCGGCTGTTCCGGTCGTGCGCAGGGCTGATATAGAGTTAGCCGTCGCCGACGTTCGGCAGCCGGAACGCACTCGCCAATCAGCAGCTCTTCACGGGGATTCAGATGCTCGACCGATCGAAAGTACAAGAAGCCATTGACGCAGGCGCCGGGCTGCTCCGGCTGGAGCCCGCATGGGTCCCGCGTTCGTTCATGATCCCCGGGCGGCGGCTGCGGCTGCATCCGGACGACTACTACGCCTTTGGCGGACACCGCGGCGGCATCAACGAACGCTGGTTCTCGTCGACGACGAACGCGGACAACGGGCCGGGTACCCCGGCCGACGAGGGACTCAGTTACGTCCACGTCGGGGGCAGTCGGTTTCTTCTCAAGGATGCCGTCGAAGCTGCGGGCGATCTGCTGCTCGGCGCCGAGGTGATGCAGCGCGAGAAGGGCTGGAACCTTCTCTGCAAATTCTTCGACAACCTCGGCCCCATTCCGCATCACATGCACCAGAGCGAGGAAGCCGCGAAGCGCGTCGGCCGCCGCGGAAAGCCGGAGGCGTACTACTTTCCGCCGCAGTACAACCCCGCGGAAAACCACTTCCCGTACACGTTCATGGGACTCGAGCCAGGCACGACCAAAGACGATGTCCGCCGGTGCCTCGAGAACTGGAGCAAGGGTGACAACGGCATCCTGTTCCTCTCGCGCGCATACCGGCTGCAGCCGGGCACGGGCTGGCAGATCAATCCGGGGATCCTGCACGCGCCGGGATCGCTGCTCACGTACGAGCCTCAGGTCAACAGCGACGTGTTCGCCATGTTCCAGTCCGAAGTCGAGGGGCGGATCATCGACTGGAGTCTCCTCGTCAAGGACGTGCCGAAAGAGAACCATCAGGATCTCGACTACATCATCGAGATGCTCGACTGGGACGCCAACGTCAATCCCCGATTCGGCGAGAGCAACCGCTGTTTTCCCAAGCCGGTGAAAACATTCGCAGAGACGGAGCCCGAGGGCTATCGCGAGCAGTGGATCACGTATGGCACGGGCTGGTACTCCGCCAAGGAACTCACGGTCCTCCCGAAGCGGAGCGTCACCATCAAGGACAGCGCCGCCTACGGAATCATCATGACGCAGGGCTACGGCAGGTTCGGCGCGCTGCCGGTCTCGACGCCCGCGATGATCCGGTTTGGCGAGATGACGGAAGACGAGCTCTTCGTCACGGCGGACGCCGCGAAGGCGGGGGTGCTCATCGAGAATCACAGCGACACCGAGCCGCTGGTGCTGCTCAAACACTTCGGCCCGGGTAATCCTGACGCTGAGGGGTTGAAGAAGAAATAGCGTTCGGGATTCGGGGCCCGGGACTCGGGGCTCGGGGCTCGGATTTCAGGTTCAAGGTTCAAAGTTCTCCGGTTGAGAGGGTGCGAATGGCGAAACACAAATATCCTGCCGTCCACAACGCGATGTGGCCGGGTCTTGTCGGTAAGGGACCGGATTCCGAACCGCCGATCGAGCTCGACACGATGATCGCCATGACGGCGGCGGCCGAGGTCGGCGGCGAAAAATTCGACGGCGTCGATCTCTTCCTGTCCGATCCGCACGTCAGCATCGATTCGTCCGACGACGATCTGAAACGGCTGGCGGACACGATTGCGTCGAAGAATCTCGTGGTCGGATCGCTGGTCGCACCGGTCTGGCCGCCAACGGGCGGCGGGTCGGCGATGGGCACTTCCGACGAACGGAAGGCGTTTGTGACCCAGGTGCGGAAAGCCTGCGTCATCGGCAAGAAGCTCCGCGACCTCGGCATCCGCAAATACGGCGTCGTCCGCATCGACTCGGCCGCGAGCCCGGCGGACTGGGTGAAGGATCCGGCTGGCAACACGAGGAAGATTGCCGAGACGTTCCGCGATGCGGCCGATGTGGCCGAAGGCTTTGGTGAACGGCTGGCGGCGGAAGGGGAGATCTGCTGGGGCGGCATGCACAGCTGGAAGCGTATGGCGGAGCTCCTGGAACTGGTCGGCCGGCCGAAGACTGTCGGTTTCCAGGCCGACATGGCGCACACGCTTCTCTACACGATGGGCTACAACGCACCCGAGGATCGCATCCTGCCGGAAGGGCACGACTGGACCAGCCGTGCGGCGCTCGAGGATGCGCTCAAGGTCGTCACGAGCACGCTGCGGCCATGGACGATTGATTTCCACGTGGCCCAGAACGACGGGACGGTCAAGGGATCGGGATCGCACGACAAGACCGGCCGCCACTGTCTGCCCACCGATCCGAACGGCAAGCTCGACATCGCCAAGGACGCGGGGTTCTGGCTGCGCGACGAACAGGGGCAGCCGACGCGGGCCGTGCAGCATATCTGCTGGGACGGCTGCATGTTCTCGAACGCCGTGATGACGCAGCCGAAGACCTGGAATGACGTCCTCGGCACGATGCTCGCGGTACGAGACGCGCAGGGATGGGATTGACAAGGTGCCAGAGTGCCAAGGTGCCAGAGTGCCAAGGTGCCAGGGTGCCAAAGTGCCAGGGTGGGCGCCGGAAAATGGGGACACTCACCTTTACGGTAAGTCGTTGAATCTCAAGGGCCAAAAAAGCGAGCAGAGTGCAGGGCGAGGGTTTGTGAATGAAGACATTGAACATCGGGCTGGTGGGTTACGGCTTCATGGGGCGCACGCACTCCAACGCGTTTCTGCAGGCGCCGCGATTCTTCGATCTGCCGTACCGCCCGGTCCTCAAGGCGGTGGCGGCCCGCAATGCGGATCGCGTGAAGGCGTTCGCGGCGAACTGGGGCTATGAGTCGGCGGAAACGGACTGGCGTGCGCTGCTCGATCGCAAGGACATCGACGTCATCGACATCGCAAGCCCCAACGACACGCACCGCGAGATCGCGATAGCGGCTGCGAAGGCCGGCAAGATGGTGATGTGCGAGAAGCCTCTTGGACGGACAGCCGCCGAGGCCCTGGAGATGGTGACGGCGGTCGAGGCCGCGGGCGTGCCGAACACGGTCTGGTACAACTACCGCCGCGTGCCAGCGGTCACGATGATCAAGAACCTGCTGGACGAGGGGAAGTTCGGCCGCATTTTCCACTACCGCGCGAAGTTTCTGCAGGACTGGACGATCTCCGCAGGACCTCCCGCAGGGCGGCGAAGGACTCTGGCGGCTCGACGTGTCGGTCGCAGGCAGCGGCGTCACCGGCGACCTCCTCGCGCACAACATCGATACCGCGCTCTGGCTGAACGGGCCCATCACCGAGGTCACCGCGATGACGGAGACGTTCATCAAGGAGCGCAAGCACTCACTCACCGGCAAGGTCCAGCCGGTCGGGATCGATGACGCGAGCGCATTTCTCTGCCGCTTCGAGAACGGCTCGACCGCGACCTTCGAGGCGACGCGCTACGCGCGCGGGCACAAGGCGCTCTACACGCTCGAGATCAATGGCGAGCACGCCTCGGCATTCTGGGACCTTCACGACCTGCACCGCATCCAGTACTTCGATCACAAGGACGAGGGCCGGGTCCGCGGGTGGCGCAACGTGCACGTGACAGACGGGGACCAGCCCTACATGAAGCACTGGTGGGTGCCTGGCCTCCAGATCGGGTACGAGCACACGTTCATCCACCAGTTCGCTGACTTCGTGCGGGCCGCGTCGGACGGCAAGAGCCTCGCGCCGACTTTCCGCGACGGGCTCGCGACGGACTTACGTGACAGACGCGGTGCTCAAGTCCGCGAAGTCGGGAAAGTGGGAGAAGGTCGGGACCGCGAAGTAATTCACCAAGGGGTCAGGGAGGACATCGATGCGCAACAGGGGAATCACACTCTGCGGTCTGGCCGTACTGACGGCCGGCGTCGTCGTGACGGCGCCAATCGCTCGAGGCGTTTCGGCTCAGGGGACTGCCGCGCCGCAGCCCTCCGCGACGCAGCAACCGCCGGCCACGCCGGAAGGGCGCGGCGGAGAGGCTCCGGGACGCGGCCAGGGGCGGGGACGAGGCGGGCCAAGAGGCGCCGCTCCGCTCGACCTCGCAGATCACACGGGGTTCGAATCGATCTTCGACGGCACCATGAAGAACTGGGAGGGCGATCCGGCACTGTGGAAAGCCGAGGGGGGCATGCTGGTCGGGCAGACCTCCGAAGCGAATCCCCTGAAGGAAAACACGTTCGTCATCTATCGCGGGGGTGAGCCTGCGGACTTCGAGCTCAAGGTCGAGTTCCGCATGAGCGCGACGAACAGCGGGATCCAGTTCCGCAGCACCCACCTTCCCCAGGGTACGAAGACGGGTGCGGACGGGAGCCAGGTGATCGCGGGCAAGTGGGTGTTGAAGGGATACCAGGCCGACATCGACTTTGCCAATCAGTTCACCGGCATGATCTACGAGGAGCGGGGCCGAGGGTTCCTGATGCAGCGCGGCCAGGCGGTCTACATCGGCGCGGACGCCAAGCCGAAGATGATCGGGGACCTCGAACGGAATCCCGACGATCTCAAGGGCCTCATCAAGGCGGGCGAGTGGAACAACGTCCACCTCATCGCCCGCGGCAACACCCTCATCAACATCGTGAACGGCCATGTCACGGCTGTGCTCGTCGACGATGATGCGAAGGGGCGCGCGCTGAAAGGGCTGCTCGGCTTCCAGATCCATGTCGGCCCGCCGATGAAGATCGAGTTCAGGAACATCTACCTCAAGACGCTCTGATCGGCGGAACGCTCACACCGTACAAAATCACGGGCCACGAACGATCGTGACCCGTGATTTTCTGCCTTGATGCCGGCGTGAGCCGGCCGCCCCCGCGGACGAGCGACGCGATCAGCGTTTCCCCGCACTCACCTCGTCAATCCGCAACGGTTTGTACCCGCCAATGCTCTTGAAGTACAGGAACAGCAGCACGTAGATGATGCCCATCGCGACCGGGATGTAGGAGTCTGCCTTGAGCGTCTCCCGGTCGCCCAGGATGCTGGCCTCTGCCACCATTCTCTGCTCCGGCGTCTTGACGGCAGCCGTCTGCGCTTCGGAGAGCTTCGTGCCGTCGAGTCCGGTCACCTCATCGAGGAACAGGAAGCTGCTCGGCACCTGCGCCTTGTACTGCTCGTAGACGGCCGGGGCGGTCGCCGTCAGGTGCTCGGCGGTGAAGCGGTCCTTCGCGTAGCCGAGGCCCGGTCCACCGAGGAGGCCGGCTGACATCATGCCGATTCCGCCCATGATCGACATGGCAATGGCTCCGGTGCGCGGGAATCGATCTCCGACGACGGCGAGCATGGTCGGCCAGAAGAACGTCTTGCCGAATGCGTAAACGGCAAGGGCAACCATGGCCCCCATGAACGTCTCGATGCCGCTGACCATGCGCAGACCGATGGCCGCCATCACCGAGCAGATGAAGAGCAGGCCGATGGGAGACACCCTGAGGTTCTTCTCGATGAAGTGGGCGCAGAAACGGAGCGAGAACATGAGGAGCGAGGTGAAGACGAACAGGATCTTTCCCTGCGCCGGCGTGAGGATGTTGCCGGTGATGTTCTGAATCCACCCGTCCGTGCCGAGCTCCACCGCGCCGAGGAGCATGTGCGTCAGGAACAGCACGAACAGCAGCACGGACCCCACGGAAAAACTGGTCTGGATGGCAACGACCAGCAGGAGAGCCCCAGCCACGCCCCACGCGATGAACCCCCACGCAGACGACGCGAAGAACGTGCTGCCTGTGAAGAACACGAGAATCCCGCCGAGCTGCTCCTTGAAGAAGAGGCCGACCAGGACGCATGCCACGAGGGCTCCCAGGATACCCACCTCGTGAAGCATCTGGCCCACGCTGAGGCCCTTGGCGGACGCTTCGGACTTCGGGAAGCTCTGACCGTAGAACGCCACGCCGTACAGCACCGTCGGCACCAGGAACAGTCCGAGCTGCAGCTTCCAGCTGAGATGCATGCCTTCCCCGAGAATCCAGCCCACGAGACCACCGAGCACGAGACCGGCCGGCCAGCTCGCATGAAGAATGTTCAAGTAGTGCGTGCGATTATGCGGGAAGAGCGTCGAGACGAGCGGGTTCGCGACCGCTTCCAGTGTGCCGTTCGCCAGGGCGAAGACGAAGGTTCCGATATACAGGAACATGTACGCCGTGCTCTGCGCCTGCCCCCCGGTCGCGGCAAACGTGATGAACGCGGACAGCACATGGAACAGAAACGCCGCCACGACCAGCTTGCCGTACCCGATCTTGTCGACGACGACGCCGCCGATGATGATGCCGAAGCAGAAGCCCGTGAAACCAGCGCCGCCGATCGCCCCGAGCTGCGCACCGGTGAAGCCGAACTCGGCCGCCCAGTTGGCGAGGATGCCGCCGCGGATACCGAAGCCGATGCCGGCTGCGAGGATGGCCAGGAAGCCAGCCCACAGCAGGCGCTGGGCGTTGGGCGCGATCGCGTCGCTGCTGACAGTTGTCGCGTTGCTCATAGTTTTCCTGTGGATGCCTATGGATTGAATACCCTGATGATCGGACGCTTCGTCAGTCACGCCGGCCGGGGACCGGCTCCCGTCGTGACAGAAATGCCCCCGATGCGCGCGCTATTGTGCCATAGCGGGGCGCCTTCTGAACGGTGGGAGTCAAACCGGGCCCATTCGCCTGTTCCCGGTGGACAGGGGCCGGAAACCGGATAGGATGTGTCGCACTCGGAACCGACCGGGTCGCAACAACTCAGGGACCTGCCGACCATGATCACTTCGTCCAGACTGATTCGCATTACGTATGTCGTTCTCGTGGCGGCGCTCGTCTCCGCCTCCGTCGTCGCCGTTCCACGGGCACAGAGCAAGCCCCCGAAGCAGATCGTGCTCATCGCCGGGCGGCCAAGCCATCCACCCGGCATGCACGAGTTCCGCGCCGGCACCACCCTGTTCCAGAAGGCGCTCGCTGGTGTCCCCGGGGTCAACGTGCAGGTGTACTTCAACGGCTGGCCGACCAAGACTGTCGACGGGCAGGTGGTCGACGACAATGCCGCCCTCGACAAGGCCGACGCGGTACTCATCTATTCGGATGGCGGCCGCAACAATCCCGCGATCCAGGGAGACCGGATCAAGGTCATCGACGCCCTGGCCGCGAAGGGTGCGGGCCTTGGCTTCGCGCACTACGCCGTCGAAGTGCCGACGGGTCCGCCCGGCGAGGCCATGCATCGGTGGATCGGCGGCTTCTACGAAGATCGCTTCTCCGTGAATCCGATGTGGACGCCGCCGTTCGACAAGTTCCCGGCGCACCCCGTGACGCGAGGAGTCAAGCCGTTTGCGACGCTCGACGAGTGGTACTTCAACATGCGATGGACGACGGACGCCGCCGCCAAGGCGCGCATCACGCCGCTGCTGACGGCCACGCCGAGCGACGAGGTCCGCAAGGGACCGTACGTCTCTCCAAAGGGTCCGTACGACCACATCGTCGCCGACAGCGGCAAGGTCGAGACGATGATGTGGGTCTATGAGCGTCCCGACGGCGGCCGCAGCTTCGGATTCACCGGCGGGCACACGCACAAGCACTGGGGAGATCCGAACCAGCGGAAGGTCATGCTGAACGCGCTGCTGTGGCTGGCCAAGGTGGAGGTGCCTGCCGGCGGTGTCGAAGACAAGATCACCGAGGCCGACCTCGCGATGAACCTCGACGAAAAGCCCGCCCGCCGGCCTCAGTAAGCAGGCCCGTCGCCGGGTCGGTGGCGTCCGTTGAGCGCGGTTGACGTTGCGCTGCGTGGTACGGACGGACCGTGAGAACGGGGCGCGGCTTCGGCCGCGCGCCGTCATATTCGTCCCCGTGTCCGCCGGTGAAACCCATTACATCAGCGACATCGCCCGTCAGATCGACGTTGCGGCCGCCAATCCCATCGGGTCGTCCATGTTTCGCAGGGCGCAATGACAGGGAATGGGAGATTGGCATTTACTTTACCGCTTAAGTTTGGTATCACCTCGCCTGTTTCCGGGCGCTGCGTTACGTCGCCCGGTACGCCGACCAACACTCGTGAGGAGGATCCATGTCGAGATTCGGATCGGGCCGCATGCGACTGCTGCCGATCATTGTTGCTGCGCTTCTGCTGCCGCGCCTTGTCTCCGCGCAAGCGGTCACGGGCGTCATTTCCGGCACCGTTGCCGACCCCCAGGGGCAGATCATTCCCGGCGCGACCGTCACGATCATCAGCGAGGCGAACACCAACGACTCGCGTGCCGCGGTCAGCGATGACAGGGGAAATTTTCAAGTCACGAACCTGCAGCCCGGCATGTACACCGTGCGCGTGGCGCTCGAGAGCTTCCGCACGCTCGAGCGCAAAAACGTCGTGTTGAGCGCTGCAGAACGTCTCTCGGTCGGCACCCTCGCGCTCGAGGTCGGAGGGATCGGTGAGACCGTCGTTGTCGAGGCCCGCGGCACGCACGTCAATACGGCCGAGACGCAGCACAGCGGCGTCATCACGGCGACTCAGATCGAGCAGGTGCAGGTCCTCGGCCGGGATGTGACGTCGATCATGCGGCTGCTGCCCGGCGTCCGCTACGAGAACACGGTCGACTCGCTGGGCATGAGCTTCGGCACGGACGTGCCCAACGTAGGCGGTGCGCGGCGGGACTGGAGCAATGTGGTCGTTGACGGCGTCGTGGCCAACGAGGTGGGCTCGAGCAGCCTCATGGCGCAGCAGATCAACCTGGATGCGATCGCCGAGGTGCGAGTGCTCCTGAACTCCTATCGCGCGGAGTACGGCCGTGCGGGTGGAGGCCAGGTTCAGATCGTGAGCAAGGGGGGCGGCACCAAGTACCGCGGCAATCTGTACTACTACGGCCGCAACGAGATGCTGAACGCCAACAACTTCTTCAACAACCGCTCGAATATCAAGAAGCCGCGGTACCGGTTCAACACGTATGGCGGGAACCTGGGTGGACCTGTTCCAGGTCTGAACAACAAGCTGTTCTTCTTTTACTCCGTGGAGGCGCCTCTCGTCAGCCGCCCGGGGCCGGCGCGAAACTGGACGATGCCGACTGACGCCGAGATGCGGGGGGACTTCTCGAAGACCCTCGACAGCGAGGGGCGCCTCATCAACATCAAGGATCCGCAGCGGACGGGGGCCTGCAACGCGGTCACGGGTGGGCCGGGATGCTTCCCTGGAAATATCATCCCGACGAACCGGTTCAACCCGAACGGCGTGGCGCTGCTCAACATGCTCCCACGCGGCAACAACTTCGACCGCGCGTTCACGCAGGGACAATTCAACTATACGACCCAGGAGAACGCGAAGAATCCCAAGATGAACAACGTGGTGCGTGTGGACTGGAGGCCGTCTTCCACAGACAGCTTCTATTTCACATTCAAGGACTGGTATTCGGACCAGCGCGGCAGCGAGATCACGGCCGGTCCGAACAAGTGGGGTTTCTTCAATACGCACTACCTGAATACGGACCGCGGCATCAGCGCCAACTACACGAAGGTCATACGGCCGAACCTGGTGAGCGACACCGATTTCGGCACGCGGCAGCAGACGGAGCAGTTCTATCCCCTGACGCAGGGAGACTGGGATCGGATCACCCGTTCGAACGTCGGCTTCACTCTTGGGCAGTTCCATCCGGAGCTGAACCCTCGCAACGTGATCCCGAAGGTGAACTTCAACGTGCCCAACTCGCCGAACTTCTCCTTCGACAACCGTCTCGTCGATCAGGGTGAGGCGTGGCTGACATCCCTCCGGTCGAACCTGACGTGGATCAAGGGCAGCCATTCGCTCAAGGGCGGGGTCTACGTCGAGCAGTCGCGTAATTCGGAAGGCAACGGCGGTGTCGGGGCGGGTCCCTGGGCCGGGCAGTTCGCGTTCAACGCGGATACCAATAATCCGTTCGACACGAATTACAGCTATGCGAACGCGCTGATCGGGTCGTTCCAGAACTACACCGAGATCGACAACTTCTCGGAAGTCAAGGGCAGCCGCATGATTGGCGAGGGGTACATCCAGGACACGTGGAAGGCGAACCGGCGCCTGACACTCGACTTCGGTGTGCGCTTCCTCTGGTATCAGCCGTGGTTTTCGTCGCAGCCGGCGTCGGTCTTCGTGCCGGAGCGCTACGATCCGTCCAAGGGCGCCCGCCTCTTCCAGCCCGCGCGGATCAACAACGTGAACGTTGCCTACGATGCCGTGACCGGGCAGACGCTGCCGAACGTCTTCGTCGGCACCTTCGTCCCCAATTCCGGCGACCGCTACAACGGCATGGTGAGCAGCGACGACCCGGACTATCCCCGAGGCTTCCGCGACAGCCAGGGGATCGAGCCGGAGCCGCGGCTGGGGCTTGCGTGGGATATCACCGGAGACTCGAAGACGGCGCTCCATTCGAGCATCGGCCTGTATCACAACCCCCACGTCAACGCGAACGGGCTCGACGCGATGGCGAGGAATCCTCCCGCGCAGAACACCCCGCAGATCATCTACGGCACGATGGACACGCTTCTCGCAGTCGGCGCACAGGGAGCGTTCTCGAACCGGCCCAGCAACGTGTTCGGCATCGAGCGGGACGCCAAAACGCCGAAGAGCTACAACTACTCGGTTGGAGTCCAGCGGGAGGTGGGCTGGGGCACGGTGATCGACGTGACGTACGCGGGCTTCCAGATGCGCAATGCGGAGATGTCGACCAACATCAACACCATCCCCGACGGAGCGCGCTTCCTCGACGTGAACCCGCAGAACGCCGATCCGCGCAATCCGACCACGGCCAAGCCCAACGAGTTCCTGCGTCCGTTCGCGGGATACCAGGAAATCATCGTCCGCTCGCACTTCGGCACCGCGCACTACAACGCCCTGCAGGTGCAGCTCAATCGGCGGTACATCCGGGGGCTGCAGTTCGCGGTGGCCTACACGCTGGCGAAGACGGTCAGCGACGGAACCAACTATCTTCCGACACGGCCGGGCGCGGCGTGGAATGTCGGTCCGGACGGCTCGACACAGTTCCACAATTTCATCCTGAACTACACGTGGGACGTGCCGAACGGCAGCCGCCTGTGGAACAACATACTGACGCGCGGGTTGCTCGACGGCTGGCAGGTCTCGGGCGACACGGCAGTCGTCAGTGGTGACTGGTCGGGTGTGACGATTTCCACGACTGACAACTTCGACTTCACGGGTGGTGATGGCGGCACGGGCGGCGACGTCAACGGGGTACGGACCGTCCGGCCGAGGGTCACCGGCGATGGGCTGTGCAGCAGTGACTGCGATCCCACGCCCGGCACACCGGGCAACTACTTCAACGTGGGCGCATTCAGCCGCCCGAACGGGCGGGGCGACATCGGTGACGCCCCGCGTACGTTCTTCAGGTTGCCCAAGATCGTGAACTCGAATATCTCCGCCTTCAAGAATTTCACCGTGGGGGGGAAGCGCCTGCAGTTCCGCTGGGAGATGTACAACGTGTTCAACCAGGTGAACTGGTCGGCGATCAACTCGAACGCGCAGTTCAACGCTGCCGGCCAGCAGGTCAACGCAAACTTCGGCAAGGCCACGTCGGCACGCGACCCACGGATCATGCAGGGCGCGCTGCGCTTCACGTTCTAGGTCGGGACTCGGGGTTCGGGACTCGGGGCTCGTGTGAGCTCCGGATCCCGAGCCCGAACTCGAATCCCGATACTTGTCCTTCCGCCTGAAGGCGGAAGCTACGGTCCGAATCCCGAGTCCCGATCTTTAGTCCCGAGTCCCGAGTCCCGAGTCCCGAATCCCGAGTCCCGAGTCCCGAATCCCGAATCCCGATCTAGAGTAGTACTCCTGTATGAAACACCAGTCGCTGATTCTTCTCGCGTGCGCCGTCGCTCTCGCGCTGCCCGTTCCTGCCGTCGCGCAGAATCCGCACCTCGTCACGTACGAAGGCGAGCGCGGCCCGGGGCATGGGAAGCACATCGTCCTCCTTGCGGGGGACCACGAGTATCGATCCGAGGAAACGCTCCCCGCGCTGGCGAGGATGCTGGCGAAGCACTACGGCTTCAAGTGCAGCGTCTTCATCACCACGAATCCGCAGACGGGAGCCATCGAGCCCGGCAGTTCGAACATGGCCGGACTCGAGGCGCTGAAGACGGCCGACCTGCTGGTCATCGCGCTGCGGTTTCAGGATTTTCCCGATGCGGAGATGCAGCACATTGCCGACTATCTGGACCGGGGAGGTCCCGTCGTCGGCCTGCGCACGGCAACGCACGCGTTCCAGATCAAGCGTCCCGATGCGAAGTTCCTGAAGTTCGACTGGCACGGCGTGGACGGCTATCAGGGTGGCTTCGGACGTCAGATCCTTGGAGAGACGTGGGTCTCGCACTATGGCAAGAATCACGTGCAGAGCTCGCGCGTTCTGCTGCAACCCGACCAGTCCACACATCCGATCCTGCGCGGGGTCAAGGACGTGTGGGTTCAGTCTGGTGGCTACACCGCAGCGCCGATCCAGGGCAGCCAGATTCTCGCAAAGGGACAGATACTCGACGGGATGACGCCTGATTCGCCGGCGGCGAAGGACAAGAATCAGGAGCCTGTCGCATGGTATCGCACCTACACGTCGCCTTCAGGCAAGACCGGCCGTGTGTTCACGACGACGCACGGGGCGTCCGAGGACCTGCTGAACGAGGGCTTCCGGCGAATGGTGATCAACGCGTGCCTGTGGGGCGCCGGTCTGGAGAACAACATTCGGCCCGACGGAGACGTCAGCCTCGTCGGCCCATACCACCCGACTACGTTCGCTTTCGGGGGATACGTGAAGGGTGTCAAGCCCGGTGATCTTGCCGGCTGGGATTCGCCGATCCCGCCCCGGCCGCAGAAGTAGAATTCGAGATAGTGGATTTCCTGGAGCGCATCGACATGATGACAACGCGAAAATTCCTGGCAGCCTGTGCGGCGGGCATCGCCCTGATCTGGACCGTCCCCGTGGGCGGCAGGGCCGTGGAGCCTGTCCAGATCGAGAAGCCGGCCGAGCCGTTTCAGCTGCACGAGAAAGAGCACATCAGCATCATCGGGAACACGTTTGCCGAACGCATGCAGTACGACGGCTGGCTCGAGACGATGATTTATGCGCGTTTTCCGAAGCACGAGCTGGTCATCAGGAATCTGGGCTTCAGTGGAGACGAGATCGCGACGCGGCTCCGATCGAAGAACTTCGGGACGCCGGACGAGTGGCTGAGTGGAGAAGGCGCGCCGATCGGCGGATACCAGGAAAACCGCTTCCAGGGGACCAACACGAAGACGGACGTGCTCTTCGCGTTCTTTGGGTACAACGAGTCCTACGCGGGGGAGAAGGGACTCGAGGCGTTCAAGAAACAGCTGTCCGACTGGATCAAGCACACGCTGGCGCAGAAGTACAACGGGAAGTCTGCGCCCCGCATAGTGCTCTTCTCGTCCATCGCGCACGAGGATCTGGGCAACCCCGACCTGTCGGACGGCAAGGAGAACAATCAGCGGCTGGCGCTGTATACGCAGGCGATGTCGGAGGTCGCCAAAGCCGAAGGCATCACATTTGTCGACCTGTTCAAGCCGAGCGCTGACCTGTATGCATCGACCAAGGCGCCGCTGACAATCAATGGCATCCACCTGAATGTGGAGGGAGATCGCCTGATCGCACAGGTCGTCGATCGGGCGCTGTTCGGCGCGCCCAAATCGTATCCGGAGCCCCATCTTCAGCAACTGCGTCAGGCCGTCATCGACAAGGACTTCCACTGGTTCAACCGTTACCGGGTGACCGACGGCTATGCCACGTATGGCGATCGCGCCTTCCTCACGTTCATCCGCGGGAATCCGCGCGACGTCAATCTGGGCAAGATTGGCCCGGTGCCGAAGGAAGACATCCTTCCCACCAATTACGAGGTGCTCCAGCGCGAAGCGGCCGTGCTGGACGCGATGACGGCAAACCGCGATCGTCGCGTCTGGGCGATTGCGAGCGGATCGGGGTTGAAGACGGCAGACCTCAAGGTCGAAGACAGCGATACGCCGCCGCTCATCGACGCACAGACGAACGAGCCCGGGAAAGGACCGAACGGCGCCCACATCTATCTTGGCGGCGATGAAGCCATCCAGAAGATGACGATCGGCAAGGGGCTGAAAGTGGAGCTCTTCGCCTCGGAAAAAGAGTTCCCGGAGCTCGTGAAACCGGTCCAGATGTCCTTCGACACGAAGGGCAGGCTGTGGGTGGCCGCCTGGAAGAGCTATCCGCACTGGCAGCCCAAGTCCCCGATGGACGACAAGCTGCTGATCCTCGAAGACACCAACGGCGACGGCAAGGCGGACAAGCGCACCGTCTTTGCCGGAGACCTGAACAGCCCGACCGGGTTCGAGTTCTACAACGGCGGCGTGATCGTCGCGCAGCAGCCGAATGTCGTGTTCCTGAAGGACACGAACGGCGACGACAAGTACGACACGAAGGACTACCTCCTGCACGGCTTCGACTCGGCCGACACGCATCACGCCATCAACAGCTTCACCTTCGACCCTGGCGGGGCGCTCTACATGCAGGAAGGGATCTTCCACCGGACGCAGGTCGAAACGCCATGGGGACCGACCATGCGCCAGGCGGACGGCGGTGTCTTCAGGTTCGAGCCTCGGACGTACAAGGTCGAGGTCTACATTCCGATGAACTTTCCGAACCCGCACGGCCACGTGTTCGATCAGTGGGGGCGCGACATCGTGTTCGACGCGACGGGAGGGCAGCCGTACTACGGGCCGTCGTTCTCGACGAAGAAGTACTACCCGGCGATGGAGACGAAGGATGCGCCCAAGCCGGGTCCCGTGCGGACCCGCCCGGTCGGTGGAACGGAGCTCATTTCCAGCCGTCACTTCCCCGAGGAGATGCAGGGAAACATGATCGTGCTGAACACGATCGGCTTCAGGGGCCTCCTGAACTACAAGATGACTGAGGACGGAGCCGGTCTCAAGTCCACGGAGGTCGATCCGATTCTCCAGTCGGCCGACGAGAATTTCCGTCCCGTCGACGCCGAGATCGGGCCGGACGGCGCGCTCTATTTCCTCGACTGGCAGAATTCGATCATCGGCCACATGCAGCACAACCTGCGCGACACCTCGCGCGACCATGAGCACGGCCGGGTCTATCGGGTGACGTATCCCGGCCGGCCACTCCTGGAGCCGGCGAAGATCGCTGGTCAGCCGATCCCGCAGCTCCTCGATCTGCTCAAGGAGCCAGAGAATCGCGTCAGGTATCGCGCGAAGATCGAGCTCAGCGGACGGGATCCGAAGGAAGTCCTGGCGGCGCTGCAGACCTGGATCGGCAAGCTCGATCCGAAGGCTCCGACCTACGAGCACAACATGATGGAAGCGCTCTGGGTGCAGCAGTGGAACAACCGCGTGGACGACAAGCTCCTGCGGCGCATGCTGCGATCGAGCGAGCCGTGGGCGCGGGCGGCGGCGACGCGGGTGCTCTGCTATTGGCGCGACCGCACCGACAATCCTCTGGCACTGCTGAAGGTGCAGGCCAATGATGAGCATCCAGCCGTCCGGCTCGAGGCTGTCAGGGCCGCCAGCTTTTTCCAGACTGAAGAAGCGGCTGCAGTCGCGCTGGCATCCGTCGACCATCCGCAGGATCGCTTCCTGCAATACACGCTTGACCAGACCATGAAGACACTCAAGCCGTTCCTTCGTTGATGACCGGGATTCTCACATCTGCCCTGCTGGCGGCGGCGTTGTCGTCGCCGCTCGACCCTGCAGCCGGCCTCCACGGCGGCGCGCCCCAGGACGCGCCGCCGAAAATCCTGCTCGACCAGTCGCCTCGTGCGGTCGAGTATCAGTTGAGCCGTCTCACCAACGACGAGCTGAGTCGGGTCGAACGTCAGCCCACCGACGCGAAGTACCGGCCGATCTATTACGCCCTGCTGACGCGCAAGGGGCTGGCGCGTCCGCTGCGCGACGAGGCGCTTGCGGCGCTCGTCAAGATGGACAACGCCAGCCAGAGCCAGGTGCTCCTGGAGGCACTCGGTAAAATCCCGGCGGACACGGACAAGGCCGGAGATGCTCAGAGCGGAGATCAGCTCCTGGATATTCTGCTCGGCCAGCCCGCCGATGCCCTCCGCGGTCAGCGTGACGTGTTCGTCAAGGCAGCCGCCGGTGGTCAGCCGCTGGTTCTTCGCGGTGTCTACGGGGCGATGATGATCGCGGACGGGGATCCCGGTCCGGCCTGGCAGGCCGCCGTCAAGGACGGGCACCTCGTCGAATTGCTTCGCAGCGTACCGCGGCTCGGGAAGGCCGACGACCTGCGCGCGAAACTGTTCACGCCTGTCTCCGGGCTCCTGAACGACAAACCGGATGCCGCCACACGCGCTGCCGCGGTCGCGGCCCTTGGTGCAACGCGGCAGGACGCTGCCACTTTCGAGCTGCTCGCTCGCGAGATCATCGACTCATCGCGTGGCGCCGATGCGGCGACGCGGTCGGCGGCGATTGCATCGCTGAAGCGCTTTCCTGAGAGCGCGTGGCCGAAAGCCACTCTCGATCCTCTTGCCCGCGCCATCGTCGGCATGATCAAGGAGACGAGCGCGGACCGTCGGACCGATCCCGAGGTCATCGACGCCGTCCAGCTGGGAGAGAAGCTCGCCTCCGCGCTGCCGGACGAATCCAAGCGCCTGGTTCGTCGCGATCTGAGAGCGCTCGGCGTACGCGTCATCACGATCGACACCGTCCCCGAGCAGCTGATGTACGACCTGAAGTGGTTCGTCGTCGAGGCGGGGAAGCCGGTGCAGATTGTGCTGGTGAACTCCGATACCATGCCGCACAACGTGGTCATCGGTCAGCCAAAATCAGTGCAGGAGATCGGCGCCGCGGGTGCCGCCGTCGCGCCGACATCGGATCCCAAGGCAAAAGCCTACGTGCCGGAGAGTCCCCTCGTCCTTGCCGCCACGCGCCTGCTGAACGGCGGAGAAACGGAGCGCCTGAACTTCACCGCTCCGGAGAAACCGGGAGACTACGTGTATCTCTGCACGTTCCCCGGCCACTGGGTCCGCATGTATGGCGTGATGCTCGTCGTCCCCGACCTCGAAGCCTGGGAAGCCAAGCCGACGGAGCCGTCCGATCCCGTGACGGGCCAGCCGATGGGGCCGCAAAAGACGACCAAATAGCGTTCAGACATCAGCTGTCAGCTCTCAATACTCCACGACGAGTCCAGCTGGTGCCGACTGCTGGCAAGTTGGAACGGGGAGGGTGGGAGCTGATAGCTGTTAGCTGAAAGCTGATGGCTGTCCGCGAACCTGCCCAGCTCCCAGCCCCCAGCGAAAGGCTGGGAACTGAGAGCTGACAGCTGAGAGCTGTCTTAGAACTGAAACCGCGCGCCGAGCTGGATGCGTCGGGCGTTGAACGTCGATCCGTTCAGCCTACCGAAGCTCGCGTTCGTCTGGGCTCCGGTGACGTAGTCGAACGTCGCTCCGGTGTTCACACCATTCCACTGATCGGTGTTGAATGCGTTGTAGAGCTCCACGCGCAACTGGAGCCGGCGGGTCCCGCCCATCGGCACGTTCTTGAAGAACGAGATGTCCCAGTTCATGAAGCCCGGTCCCGTCAGTTCATCTCCCAGGGAATTCCCGAGGCGGAACTGATCGGACGGGGGAGCGATGCACTCCGTCTTGAACTGGCGATTGAACGTCCGCTCACCGCGCGGGAGGCTCGGGTCGCAGACGATGTCCGGCCGGCTGCCGACGCCGTCGATCGCCCCCGTCCCGCTCAGGACACCTGTCGGGACGTTGGCGTATCCGTACGTGAAACCCTGCTTGTTGCCGCTCAGGATGCTCGTGATGCCGGATACCTGCCAGTTATCGAAGACGACCTTGGCGATGATGTTGTTCCAGCGAGCACTCAGGTTCGGCACTTCGTACGCGTAGTTGATGGTCAGCGCGTGCGGCCTTCGGCCGTTTACGCCCGTGGTGTCCCGGTAGAAGCGTGCACGGCTGTCACCGAAGGAGTCGATTCCTTCGAGGGTCTTGTTGACCATCTGGTACGTGTAGGATGCGCCCACCGAGAGTCCGTCTGAAGCGCGTCGGCGGTTCACCGAGAACTGCAGAGCGTGATAGTCGGAGTACGCCGAAAATTCACGCTGCTGGATTCTTCCATACCCGCGATACGGACGCAGCAGATCGGTCGGCAGCGGCTGCGCCTGGCCACCCGACACGTTCGTTGGATCCAGGTTCGCCGCCTGGTACGCAGTAACCGTACAGGCTGCCCGTTGATGTCGCGTGCGATGAGCTGATCGCGCGCAGCGTTGCCGACATACGCGACGTCCGACACGAGCTGCCATCCGATGTCGCGCTGAACACCCAGGCTCCAGTTGTAGACGACAGGCGGCTGGAACTCCTGAATGAGCCGCACCGCCGTCGGTGTAGCGGTCAGGGGGCTGGCCAGCAGGTCGCGCACGGTCGTGTAGTTCGTCGTGAACGTCTGGAGAGCCGGGGGCAGTTCCACCAGGTCGAGGACGTTGTCGTCGGAGTACCGGTCGTAGAACACACCGGCGCCTCCGCGAACGGCCGTCTTTCCATCACCCGTCACGTCCCACGCGAAGCCGAGGCGGGGCGCGACCTTGAATGGATTCTTCTGTTGCGGCGTGTTGTCGTAGACGACCATGCCGTTGGTGAAGTTACCGGATCCCGGCACGAGCCGGCCGACATAGACGAACGGCTGGATCTCGTTCGTCACCGGATTGCGCGCGACGCGGGTGCCGTTGACCAGCGCAGGCTGGAACAACTGCGGTGCCTGGCCGGCATTGAACTGGCCCGGTTCGAACTGGGGGACCTTGTCACCCTGGCTGCTCGTGGGCGTGATGTAGTAGAAGCGCACGCCCGCATCGATGGTGAAGTTCCGCTTCACACGCCAGTTGTCCTGCACGTAGAACTCGGTATTCATGAACTCGCCGTGGGCATCCGGGTGGCCGTTCGCCTCCTGGTACTGTGTGACTGCGCCAAGAAGGGCGTTCGAGAAACCAACGTTGGTGTTGAGCGGGTTGGAACCGTCCGCGTTGAAGCTGAGCGATCCGTTGAACGTGGAAGACCGCTGCGCCGGACGCGTTGTATGCTCGACGAAAATTCCTGTTTTCAGGTTGTGCGATCCTTTGACCTTCGTCAGGTTTCCGGAGATGTTGAACAGCGTGTTGTAGCCGAAGAACGGCCAGCGGCTCTCCACGTTGAAGGACGCAATCGAGTTGTTGTTCAGGGACGGAATGCCGCCGGTGAACGTCGCCTGTGGCAGAAGGTTGTCCGGGTTCGCTGACGGGAAGAACTGCTGGAACGACGGCAGGACTTTCGTGCGGTCGTTGTTGTCGATCGCCGCCTGATCCAGGGCGCTGGTGTACTGATGCGCCCAGTTGACGCCGACCGTGAACTCCGCAAACGTCGTCTGGTTGAACGTGTGCAGCAGCGTGTTGACATAGCTGACGGTGTCGATCTCGTACTTGCTCGGCTGCTGCGGCCACCCTGCGCCCGTGGAGCCGAGGAACGACACACCGCCGGCGCGCTTTTCGTAACCCCACTGCAGCCGGCCGTAGGCTGTGGTCTTGGGGGCGATATTCCAGTCCACGCGCAGCACCTGGTCGTTGCGTGGCCAGTCCTGGACGGTCTGGAACGTGTAGTTGTATCCCCTCGCGCCCGTCGGGTCGGTGGCGTTGGGCATCGGAAAGAGGTTCAACAGCGCGGATCCCACGGCGTCGAAACGATTCGCCGGGATGCGATTCCCCGGGAAGCAGGCAGGACCGCCGGCGGTCGAGCTGCAGTTGCCGGACAGGAGCGGATCGCGAATATAGATCAGCCGGTTCTGCGCGTCGAACGTCTGTGAGAAGTCGCCATTGCGTTCGAGCGCAGTCGGCATCCGGCGCTGGTTCAGACCGCCCGGATCGGTGCGCTGCAGCAGGTCCTGCGAGAAGAAGAAGAACAGCTTGTTGCGCCCGCTGTTGAAGCTTGTCCCGGGGATCAGAACCGGTCCGCCAAGTGTCCAGGCTTCGTTGTCGAACTTGTACAAGGGCGGATCGCACTGGGCAGTGACGCCCAGGCCGCATTGCTGCCGGCGGCTGAACTCGTTGCCATTCAAGTTCGTGTCGCGCTTGTAGTAGGCCGCGCTGCCGCGCCAGTCCTTCGACCCGCTGCGGGTGACGACAGTGATGGTTGCGCCCGAGCTGCGGCCGTACTCCGCCTGGAAGTTCGACGTCTGCACGCGAACCTCGGCGATCGAGTCGAGCGCTGGCGCTGCATAGTTGCCGCTATTCGATCCCGTGTCCTTGTTGGTGACGCCGTCGTACGAGAAGTTGAACCCACCGCTCCGGCCGTTGATCGAGAGGCCGCCCATGCTGCCCCAGCCCGGTGCCTCACGGTTCGAGACGTCCACGACGCCCGGCAGGAGCTTGAGCATGCCGGCGAAGTCCCGCCCCTTGAGCGCGATGTCTTCGATGTTGTCGCGGGTAATCAGCCCCGAGCGCGCAGCCGTTGTCGTCTGGACCTGCACCGACTCGGCCTGCACCGTGACTGTCTCGGCAACGCCACCAACTTCGAGCGCAATCGCGCGAAGGCCGACACGTTCGGTCGAGGCGAGCTCGATGCCTTTCTGCTCGTAGGTCTTGAAGCCGCTGACGGTGACGGTAAGGTCGTACTTCCCGGCCAGCAGGTCGGGAAATAGGAATGCCCCATCGGCGCCCGTGACGCTCTCGCGCGTCAGGTTGGTGCCGGCGTTCTTGATGGTGACGGTGGCGCCCGGAAGGACACCTCCGCCTGAGTCCGTGACCGTGCCGGAAATCTGGCCAGTCAGCCCCTGCGCCTGAAGCGTGGTCAGGCTTCCACCGAGCGCGGTCACTGCCGCGATGGCGAGCACGATCCTGCAAAGAGATTTCACTGTAGTTACTCCTCCGTTTGACGAAGCCTCCGCCCGGCGCCCATCCCGCCCCACGCACATGGGCGGTCCAGCCGTAATCGATTGCAACCCGCTCGGCCGTTTGATAGGCGCGGTGAGGTTACGCTCGTGCACCATGCGAGTCAAACACTCACCCGGAGCGTGGGTTGATTTCGAACTGACAAATGGGCGGTGTGCCGCCAAGCGCAATGAACGGAGTCGGTTAGGGCAGTACTGCCCAATCCTTCGGTGGCGAAGTGGCGCTGGAGCGTTGCGCAGTGCGAAATTGACGTTCCGGCGCGGCGGCCCCAGGTACGTTTGGGTGTGCATGCTCAATGTGTCATGTCCGTTGGAATTCAGGATTTGTGATGGGCGAGTCCGCCCGCGATCGCGTGTTGTGCGATGCGATACCAGGGGCGGGAAAAATTCTGTGATTCGCTGGTGTACGAGCGTATGCTGTTCGCCGCACGGGATGGTGTCGTGCCCAATCATCTCCGTTGCGAACAATCCGATCGCGGTGCTCCGTAGTGTTCGGCGCTGAATGAGTGTTCATTTTCTAGCCATCGATCTCGGCGCCGAAAGCGGCCGGGCCATGCTGGGTCGCCTGCAGGCGGGGATCCTGTCGATCGACGAAGTCTGTCGATTCCTCAACGAACCCGTGCGGCATCGCCGATCGCTCCAGTGGGACGTGCTCCGTCTCTGGCTCGAGATCCGCAGAGGAATGGAACGTGCGTCTGAGCATTCGCCCGAGAGCGTTGGCATCGACACCTGGGGATGCGACTACGCGCTCGTGGGCGAGCACGGCGACCTGCTGGAAAATCCCTATCACTACCGCGATGCGCGCACCGAGGGCGTGATGGAGGAAGTCTGGCAGCGCGTGTCGCGCGAACAGATTTACTCCGTGACCGGCATTCAGTTCCTCACCTTCAACACGCTCTATCAGCTCTACGCCGCCTGCCGCACGACGCCGAAGCTTGTCGGCGCCGCCACACGATTCGCGACGATCCCCGATCTGCTGAACTACTGGATGACGGGGGAGCTCTCGTCGGAATACACCATGGCGACGACGACGCAATTCGTGGCAGCGAAGACGCGGAGCTGGGCGACCAGTCTGCTGAAGGATCTCGATATTCCGGTTCGGCTGCTGCCGACGCTCGTCGAACCGGGGACGCTTGTCGGCGAAGTCAGACAGGATGCCTGCCCCGCACTTGCCGGGACACCCGTCGTGCTTCCGGCGACGCACGATACCGGATCGGCCGTCGCATCGGTCTTCGCCGGAGGGAAGACCGCCTTCATCAGCTCCGGCACGTGGTCGCTGCTTGGCACCGAACTGCAGGCGCCCGTGATCACGCCGAAGGCACGCGACCTCAACTTCACCAACGAGGGAGGGGTCTGCGGGACGACGAGGCTCCTCAAGAACATCGGAGGGTTGTGGCTGCTGCAGGCCTGCCGCCGATCGTGGGCCGCATCAGGGCACGACTTCCCGTACGAGATGCTGCTCGCGGCGGCTGCCGACGAGCCGCAGCCCTTCCGCTCGCTCTTCGATCCCGACCACCGCGCCTTCTTCCAGCCGCCCGACATGGTGTCGGCGATCGCCGACTACTGCCGTCAGACCGGACAGCCCGTGCCCGCGTCTCCGGGCGCCGTCGTGCGCGCGATTCTCGAGAGCCTGGCGTTCAAATACCGCGTCGTCCTGCAATCGCTCGAGGAGTTGACCGGGACGCGGTTCGAAGAGATCCGGATCGTGGGTGGCGGATCGCGCAATCGCCTGCTCAATCAGTTCACCGCCGATGCGACCGGGCGCACGGTGGTCGCCGGGCCCGTCGAGGCGACGGCGCTCGGCAACATGGCCATGCAGATGCTCGCGACGGGGGCCGTCTCGTCGCTCGCCGAAGCTCGAACGATCATCGAGCGATCGTTTCCCGTCGATCGCTTCGAGCCGGTCGCGCCAGAGCTCTGGGATACACAATACGCGCGCTTCCTTGAAATCGTGGAGATGACCTGTGTCTAAGACGGAGATCGCACCGAAGTTTCTGAAGAACCTGTGGGACGACAAGGAAGCGGCGAAGCTGGAAGGGGATCCGCTCGGGCTGCTTCGGTATCGTTCCAACCTGCTGGGGGCTGATCTCCGGATCACGAACTTCGGCGGCGGTAACACCAGCTCGAAATTCGACATGACCGACCCGCTGACGGGCGAGCCGCAGCGGGTGATGGCCGTGAAAGGCAGCGGCGGTGACCTCCGGTCGATCACGAACTCCGGGTTTGCGATTCTCTATCTCGACAAGCTCGAGAGCCTCATCGCACGCTATCGCGGCGAGGAGCTCGAAGATGAAATGGTCGCGATGTACCCGCTGTGTGCATTCGGAGAGAACCGCGTCGCCGCGTCAATCGACACGCCGCTCCACGCGTTCCTGCCGTTTCCGCACGTCGATCATCTGCACCCCGACTGGGCCATCGCGCTTGCCGCGAGCGCGAACGGCGAGCAGAAGATGCAGGAGTTCAACAAGACATACGGCCGGAAGATCATCTGGGTGCCGTGGCAGCGTCCGGGCTTCGAGCTCGCGCTCATGCTGAAGCGCGCCGTCGAAGCGACTCCAGGCTGTGACGGACTGATTCTCGGCGGCCACGGGCTCTTCACGTGGGGCGAGACGCAGCGCGATTGCTACGTGAGCAGCATTCGCACCATCGACGAAATGGGTGACTTCATCCAGGAGCACGCCAAGCGGTCAGGGACGCCGCTCTTCGGCGGTCCCGCGGTCACCACGGTCGTGGCCGATCGCGAGTCGATGGTCGCGTCGATTCTTCCGCACTTGCGCGGCGTCGTCTCCTCGAACCGCCGCGTGATCGCGCACGTCGACGGGTCAGAGGACGCGCTCACCTTTGCGAACTCGGCCTGGGCGCAGGACCTGTGCCGGATGGGCACGAGCTGTCCCGATCACTTCCTGCGCACCCGCATTTCGCCGATGTTCATCCCGTGGGACCCCTCGCGTGACGACCTCGCGCAGCTCGAGAAGCTGATTGGCGATCGCGCCGGCACGTACCGGAAGGACTACGCCGAGTACTACAGCGCGTGCGCCGAGAAGGGGTCGCCTGCCCTGCGCGACGCCAACCCGTCCGTCGTCGTGGTCCCGGGCCTTGGACTGTTCGGGTTCGGCAAGGACAAGCGCGAAGCGAGGATCACGTCGGAGTTCTTCGTGAACGCGATCCACGTGATGGCCGGAGCGAACGCGCTCGAGGACGGCGCCGGTCCGGGAGGGACGCTGCCGCAGGTGCGGCGTCCGGAGCAGGCGAAGGACTTCAAGAGCTTCCACAACTACGTGGCGCTGCCGCGGACAGAGGCGTTCCGCATCGAGTACTGGGCCCTCGAGGAAGCGAAGCTCCAGCGCATGCCGGTGGAGAAGGAGTTCAGCCGCAAGGTACTCGTCGTTGTCGGCGGCGGGAGCGGCATCGGGCGGGAGGTCGCGGTTCAGATCGCGAAGCGCGGCGGTCACGTCGTCATCGCCGACATGAACACGGCGGGATCAGAGGAGACGAAAGCCGATGCCGTGAAGGCCTCGTCCGCCGAGATGGTGATGACGGCGGCCATGGATCTCACTGCGCGCGACACGATGACGTCGGCGCTCCGTGCGGCCGTCCTGCAGTTCGGCGGCTTCGATGCGGTGATCAACACGGCGGCGTGGTATCCGACACCGGATCCGTCAGTGCCGGCCGAAGGCGTCTGGGCGCGTACCCTGCAGATCAACCTGACGTCGAATTTCATCCTGGCGCAGGAAGCCGCGAAGGTATTCAAGGCGCAGAACCTGCCGGCGTCCATCGTGCTGACGAGCTCTGCGAATGCCGTCGTGCCCAAGGCGGGAAGCGAGGCGTACGACGTCAGCAAGACGGCGATCAATCACTTGATCCGCGAGCTCGCGATCGGGCTGGGTCCGCTCGTCAGAGTGAACGGCGTTGCGCCCGCCACCGTCATCGCGGGGTCGTCCATGTTCCCTCGCGACCGCGTCATCGTCGCGCTGAAGAAGTACAACCTCGAGCACAGCGAGTCGGAGTCCACTGAGGAGCTCCGCAACAAGCTTGCGGAGTTCTACGCACGCCGGACCATCACGCGCCGACCGATTCTGCCAATCGACAATGCGAATGCGATCTGCTGGCTGGCCGGCGACCAGAGCGCCAAGACCACCGGACACGTCATTCCGGTCGATGGGGGATTACCCGAAGCCTTCCTGCGCTGATCGGATCACGTGCTACGTGCTAGGTGCTACACGTGCCACGTCCGACGTGCGATGGGCGCGAGGTGTCGCACGTAGCACTTGGCACGTCATGTAGCACATAGCACATAGCACGTAGCACGTAGCACGTACCGATCATCGCTCCGCAAGCGTCTTGAGCGATCCTGCGAGCTCGACCAGCTTGATGAACTCGGCGCGGTATCCGTCAGGGTCGGCGCCCCGGAAGCGCCGCGCGAGCGCGGCGGCATCGGCGTGGGTCGCGCTGCCGCGACTCTCGGAGTTCCGAAGCAGCATGCCGAATTCCGCAACCGCCGCGGCAAAGCCGATGTTGGCCGACGGTTCCGAGATGCGATTCTTGACGGCGACGGACATCAGCCGGCTGTCGTCGGCGTCCGGCGCCTTGTAACGCAGCTTGACCGTCATCACCTCGTCGGTCGGCGCTCCGCCGGCTGGAGCGGTGGGCCGCTGGTATTTGAGTGGATCCACGGACGGCACGTCGGCGTCCGCCCCAGGCGGCACGAGCTCGTACAGCGCGGTCACGGTATGCCCCGCGCCGATCTCCCCGGCATCCTTCTTGTCGTTGTTGAAGTCCTCGTTCCGCAGCATGCGGTTCTCGTAGCCCACCAGCCTGTAAGCGGCCACATGTGCCGGGTTGAACTCCACCTGGATCTTGACGTCCTTCGCAACCGTCACGAGGGTCGCGCCGGCTTCGTGCACCAGTACCTTGCGGGCTTCGTGCAGCGTATCGAGGTAGGCATAATTGCCGTTCCCCCTGTCCGCCAGCTTTTCCATCGTTGAATCCTTCACGTTGCCCGTGCCGACGCCGAGCACCGAGAGAAAGATGCCGCTGCTGCGCTTCTCTTCGATGAGGCGCGTCAGATCGCCCTGGTTCGTGACGCCGACGTTGAAGTCCCCGTCCGTCGCGAGAATCACGCGGTTGATGCCGCCTTTGGCGAAGTTCTCCTGGGCGATCTGATAGGCGAGTGTGATGCCCGCGGCGCCGTTGGTCGACCCGCCGGCTTCGAGCCTGGCGATCGCCGAGTGGATCGTGTCCTTCCGCGCGCCGCTCGTCGGCGGCAGTGCCACGCCGCTCGCGCCGGCGTACACGACAATCGCGATGCGGTCGCGTTCGGTGAGCGTATCGACGAGCATGCGCATGGCGGTGCGGACCAGGGGCAGCTTGTCCGGCGAGCTCATCGAGCCGGAGACGTCCAGGAGGAACACGAGATTCCGCGCCGGCACCGCGTTGAGATCGAGCGCGCGCGATTGGAGGCCGACGAGCGCGAGTCGATGTTTGGGGTTCCACGGGCAGGCCGTGATCTCCGTCGTGACGGCAAACGGCGCGTCTTTCTTCGGAGGCGCGTAGTCGAAGCGGAAGTAGTTGATCAGCTCCTCGATGCGAACCGCGTCAGCCGGCGGCAGCGTGCCGGCGTTCAGAAAGCGCCGCACATTGGAATAAGAAGCCGTGTCCACATCGATGGAGAATGTCGACAGCGGGTTAACGGCCACGCGGCGGAACGGATTCTCGTCGATGCGGTCGTAGGCTTCCGTGTTGGAGGGGGGCCTGCCATAGGGAGGCGCCGGCGATCCCGAGACGATGCCGGCGGCAACGCTCGACTTCACCCGAGGCTGGGCCGTCACATCTGCAAGTGGGGCGGCCGGTAGCGCCGGCGGTGGCTCCGGAACAGATCGCGGGTCCGCTTCCTTCGCAACTGCCCGTCTGAGTACCGACAGCGACCGTCTCTGTGGCGCCGGACCGGACGGTGATGCGGGTGCTGAACGGCGAGAAACCGGAGAGATTCGCGGTCAACTCGTACTCGGCTGCGGGCACGCGCGCGAACGCGAACGAACCTTTGGCGTCTGTCGTTCGTGTCTGGGTGGACGCGCCCCGGCTGATGCGGATGGTGACGCCGGGCAGTCGCGTGCCGGCTGAATCTTTCACCGTTCCCGAGACGGTTCCGATCGAGGTCTGGGCGGTTGACACCAGCGTCAATCCGAGCAGGCACACGCCAACGGCGAGCGTTACCACACGCATATCCGGCCTCCTGGCTGCATGGCGCGGCCGCCCGCGTCAGTTCATGCAGCTTTAGACACCGGGTCGAGCCCGGCGGCCGGGAAAGCCGGAGGAACACGTGCTACGTGCTACGGGTGCTACGTGCTACACGATCGGACATGCAAGCACCCACCTTGGCACCGCGCACCCCTGGCACCCTTGGCACCTTGGCACCATGGGACTCTGTTAAATCGCGGCCGCGGTCGTTGTTTGCGTCAGGCGATCGTTCGGATAGATGTGATCGACGGTCTCCGGCGTGACGAGTTGATGCTTGACGAAGACGGCTGGAGGGACCGGCCGTCGATGGAGGATGTCGAGTGCGACCGCGACGATCTCGGCGCCGTACTTCTCCGGGAAGTACGCGACCGATCCAATGAGGCGGGTGCCGGGCTCGCGGAGCTCCGCGCGTCCCTCGGGTGAGGCGTTCTGACCCATAATCGCGCACGACTCGCTGCGGCCGGCCTCCTGAAGCGCGCGCATCGCACCGAGCGCGCTCGGGTCGTTGATCGCACCGATGATGAAACGCTTGGCTCGTGTGGCGCGCAAATGCTTGCGCATGGCCTCGAAGCTCTCACCCAGCTTTCCATCGCCTTCGAGGTAGGTCACCTGGGCGTTCTCGAGCTGGGGACAGATTTCCTTCATCCCGACGAGCATGCCCGTCAGACGCATCTTGGGCAGGCTGCCTGCGCGTTCCAACGCGAGCAGGACGATCTCGGTGATCTCGGCCTGCCCATGGTGCTTGGCCCATCGTCCGAGGTGGCGTCCCCCGATGAGACCCGCTTCATAGTTGTTCGCGCCGAAGTACGTGGCGCCAGGATGAGGGACCTCGAGCGCAATCAAGGGAATATTGGCTTCTCGGTACTTCGCCGCGACGATCGGCGCGACGTGCTCGTCGGTCTGGAATTCGATGACGAGATCGACCTTTTCACGCACGAGCACGTCGGCGTTGCGCTGCGCGATCTTCGGGCTGTAGCGGTTGTCCACGCAGATGAGCTCGATGCCCTGCGCGGCGGCCGCACGCTGCAGTCCGGTGGAAATTTCCTTCGAGAACTGGTAATCGGTCCCCTGCGCCGCATAGCCCAGGCGATAGGGGCGCTGCTTGAACGGCCGGAGGTGCGACCGATACAGATTTTCGCCGACCTTCTCGATCATCCCGCACCGTTCCAGGGTGTATAACAACCGGAACGCCATGCTCTTCGGCAATCCGCTCCGTGCGGCCACTTCGCGCAGCGGCAGTGCTTCGCCGGACGAGCGGAATGCCGATAGCAATTGCGATGAATGGACGACCGACTTGACGAGATAGGGGTCCCGCGCCGGAGGTTTGGAATTCATGGTGCCGTGCTCTTGATTCCGCCGCGTTACGCGGCCGCGACATTATGCTCCTTCGTTTCGCTAGGCGCAATGGGACTTTTCACAAATGTCTTGCCGAAGGCCGATTTGTCGCCATTTGTGGCCGAACTTACCTCGATGGCCACCGGGGGCCATTCCGGGCTGCGCAACGCCAGTACATCGATACCCCATCCAGAATCTGCTTGAAAAATGGCCCGTCTGGCAACTGTGCCGCGAGGGCCATCCCTGACTGTGGTACATAAGGACGCCACCGTGACCGTCCTGCCAGCGATCGCTCCCAGGCTGCTCGTCGACGCCCGCGGCATCAGCAAGTCTTTTGGCGCCGTCCGCGCGCTGAAGGATGTCGCGTTCGACCTTCGCGCCGGCGAAGTGCATGCGCTGGTCGGGGAGAACGGCGCCGGCAAGTCGACGTTCATCAAGATCGTGACGGGGGCTGAGCGTGCCGATGCCGGCACGCTGATGATCGATGGCAACCCGGTAGGGCATCTCGATCCCCACACCGCGCGCGCCCTGGGCATCGCCGCCATCTATCAACAGCCCTCGCTGTTCCCGCACCTCACGGTGGCTGAGAACATCGGGCTTGCGCTCGAGACCCTGAAGCCCTGGGGACGCGTGCGCTGGAGCGCGCGTCGACGACGCGCCACCGAGCTGCTCACCCGCGTCGGTGCGCCGATCGATCCGGACCGCCTCGTCGAATCCCTCAGCATGCCGGAACAGCAGGTGGTCGAGATCGCCAAGGCCATCGGTTCGAACGCGCGGATTCTGATCATGGACGAGCCGACCGCGTCCCTCAGTGCGCGCGAGGTTGAACGGCTGTTCAGCGTCATCATGCGCCTGCGGCAGGACGGTGTGGGCATCGTGTACATCTCCCACCGGCTGGAAGAGATCTCGTCGATTGCCGATCGCATCACGGTGCTTCGCGACGGCGAGACGATGGCCACGCGTCAGGCGAACGAGATCGATCGTGCCGAGCTCATACGACTCATGGTGGGACGTGAGCTCTCGGCGGTGTTCCCGAAGCGAGCTGTCGATTTCGGAGAGGTCGTCTTCGAGACGCGCAACCTGACGCACCGCGCGAGCGGCGTTCACGATGTGTCGCTGTCGGTCCGCCGCGGAGAGATTCTCGGGATCGGGGGGCTGGTCGGTTCCGGGCGTACGCAGCTTGCCGAGACCATCTTCGGACTCGCGCCGGCCGATGCCGGAGAAATCGTCCTTGATGGACGGCCCGTCAGGATCTCGTCGCCGGCCGATGCCGTGCGCCTGGGTGTCGGTTATGTGCCGGAGGATCGCCGCCAGCACGGTGTCATTCTCGAGATGTCGATCGCGTCCAACGCGAGTCTCGCGAACCTTGGCGCCGTCTCGCAGCGCGGGCTCATCGACGGGTCGTCCGAGCGGGCCGCCGCCTCGCGGTACGTGGACCAGTTGCGCATCAAGGCTCCGTCGGTCATGACGGAAGTGGGCGCGCTCTCAGGGGGTAATCAGCAGAAAGTCGCGCTGGCGCGCTGGCTGTCGATTCAACCTGCGGTGCTCATCCTCGATGAGCCCACGCAGGGAGTGGATGTCGGATCGAAGGCCGAGATCCACGCGCTGATGCAGATGCTGGCCGAGCGCGGCCTCGCGATCATCATGATTTCGTCGGAGTTGCCGGAGCTGCTCGGTATGAGCGATCGGATTGCCGTGATGCACGCGGGAACGATCCGCGGTGTCCTCACGCGCGAGGAGGCGACGCAGGCCAGCATTCTGGCGCTCGCGCTGGCCGACGGCTGAGAGCGGTCAGGCTCGTGAGTGTCGTTGACGCGGCGAGAGAGGGCCTGCGGCGGGGAACTGCCGGCGAATGGTTGGAGTCGTGCGCGCCGATGAAATTTCGGATGCGCTCGGCTGAGTGCCGGCAGAACCCCGTGAGGCCCGCGCCTGGCCCGGTGGATCGTCCACGTTGGCCTCCTGTTGAAACCCCTTGATGCCAGCATGAACCTCTCGCGCCCCGTCGTCAAGCGCATGCTTAACGACTCAGTTCCGCTCCTCGCCCTTCGGGCTCGATGGACGTCGCGATCAGCTATCAGCTATCAGCTTCGGCCGGAGTTTTGGAACATGGGCATAGCTGAAAGCTCAGAGCTGACAGCTGACGACTGAGTTCACTCCGCCCTCAACGCCTTCAGTGGATCGGAAGCCGCCGCGCGCCGCGCAGGCAGATAAGTGGCGACGAGCGAGACGACGATCAGAACTGACGACATGCCGATGAATGCGGACGCGTCGAGCGGACTGATGTCGAAGAGCCAGCCCGCGATGAGCCGTGTGGCCGCGGCGGAGAGGATCAGCCCGACGATGGTGCCGACGGCGGCGAGACGAAGACCGTCGCGGATCATCATTGCGAGGACCGTGGATCGCCGTGCACCGAGTGCCATCCGGATCCCGATCTCGCGTGTGCGCCGGCCCGCGGAGAACGCCATGATCCCGTACAGTCCAACGGCGGCCAGCAGGAGGCCGAAGCCGCCGAGGGCGCCGGTGACGATCGCGGCTGTGTGCTGGGGCAGCAGCACGATTCCGGTCGCGCGCTGCAGCGTGCTCATCCGGGGTCTCGGCAGCGACGGATCGATCGACAGCACAGCCTGTTGAATGGGGGTGAACTGCTGCGGGTCGCCGGCGGTCCGAACGAGCAGCACCTGGCCCGGCTGCCACTGCTGTGCGATCGGAAAGTACGCGAACGACGGCGTGGTCTCGTCGAGCGTCGCGTATTTGGCGTCGCGCGCGATCCCGATGATGGTCGTGCGTGCGTTCCGGAAGCGGAAGGTGCGGCCGATCGCGCGTCCATCGGGCGACAGCCTCCGTGCCAGCGTCTCGTTCACGATGGCGACTCGCTCTCCCTCCTCGCTATCTGCCGAGCGAAAGGCGCGACCCTGCATCAGCGGCAGTCGCAGCACGGAAAAGTAGTCCGCGTCGACGACCGCCGTATGGACCCCCATCTCGCTCCCGTCGTCCACCTTGATGTCGTCGGGCGAGCTGCCCATCATGAGCGGCAGGCGGCCCGCGTACGAAGCGGCCACCGTGCCTGGCAGCGCCTGGACCCGCTCGAGCAGTGTGCGATAGAACGTGCGGGCCCGTGCGGGATCGTAGCCCCAGGACTCAGGGTCGAATGAGGCCGTGATCACGCCGGCCCTCTCGAAGCCGGCGTCGATCCGCTGACCCTTGTCGAGAGCGCGGATGAACAGTCCGGCGGCAACGAGCAGGACGAGCGAGAGGGCGAGTTGTCCGACAATCAGCACGCGGCTCGTGAGCGTGCGCCGAAGGCCGCTGCCTGCCGAATCATTTCGCAGACGCGAGGTGATGTCCCTCCGGGACGCCTGCAGCGCGGGCGTGAGACCGAAGATCAGGCCGGTGAGAAGCGAGATGCCGAGCGCAAACGTCAGGACACGGAGGTCCGGCGACAGTTCCAGCGTGACCGGGACGTTCGCTGGAAGCGGAAGCCGTTCGAGCGCCGCGGTTGCGAGCTGTGCGATGACGAACCCGCCGAGCGCACCGAGCATGAAGAGCGCGAGAATCTCTGTCAGCAGCTGCCGGACGAGTCGTGACCGCCCTGCGCCGAGCGCCGTGCGGACGGCCATCTCGCGTCCGCGCGCCGCGTAACGCGCCGACAGCATCGCCGCGACGTTGACGCCCGCAATCAGCAGGAGAAGGCTCGCGGCGCCGAGCAGCAGGCCCATGAATCGCAGCAGTCCACGCCCTTCGCCGTTCGGGAGGCCAGTGAGCCCGGCCACTTGAACGGCCGGTGACGATCCCGGCGTCATGGCTTCGCCGGCGTCCCTTGCACGCGCGACCACGAGCGCCGACAGCTCCTGCCGTGCGGCTTCGATCGACGAGCCCTCGCGCAGGCGGCCGAACAGCCAGAGCCACGATGCGCCGGTCAGGTTCGAGCGCGGGCGGAGCTGCGGCTGCATCATCAGCGGCACCCATGCCTCCGCTCGAATGCCGGTGTAGATGCCGTGAAACGGTTCCGGCGCCACGCCGATGACGATGAACGGGTGGCCGTTGACCGCGACCGTCCGGCCGACTGCTCCCGTCTCTCCTCCGAGCCGGGACTTCCAGAACCCGTAGGAGACGACGATGACCGGATGCGCGCCCGGGGTTCGATCTTCATCTGGGGCGAAGAAGCGGCCGAGCGCCGGACGCATGCCCAGCACGTCGAAGTAGTTGCCGCTGACCATGTTCGCGTAGACAGCGGTGCCCTGCCCCCCGGTGGCGATCGTGAGCGACACCCGGCCCCAGGCCGCCACTGTATCGAGCGCATTCGAGTGATCGCGCAGGTAGGTGTAGTAGTTGTACGACCCCTGCTCCGCGACCGTGCCGTTGGTGCGCGCGGGTCGAAGGCCGACCAGGTGTTCCTCGCCGACGACCCCTGGCAGCGGGCGAAGCAGCAGCGCATTCATCCCGCTGAAGATCGTCGTCACTGCGCCGCTGCCGAGCGAGATGACGAATACCACCACCGCCGTGAAGACGGGGCTCTTGCGAAGCATCCGTCCGGCGAAGCGCGCGTCGGCGACCAGCGCGCCGGCCAGGCTTTCCCAGCCGTAGTCCCGCACCTGCTCTCTGACGACTGTGGTGTTCCCGATTTCGCGTCGTGCCTGGCGCCTGGCGTCGTCTGGCGACAGTCCGCGCGCGACGTGCGCGTCAGTGGCCTCTTGGACGAAGTGCTGCACTTCGTCGTCCACTTCCCGGTCGGCGGCGGACCGATTCGCCAGGACCGCGAGTCCGCGGGTCAGCTGTCGCCAGAGTGACATCGTTTACCCTTCCGCCTTCAACAGGCGCGCGACCGCCGATACGCGCCGCGTCCAGTCCGCCGTTTCCACGTCGAGCTGCCGCCGGCCCGCGCGCGTGAGCGTGTAGTACTTGGCGCGGCGGCCTTTGTCGGACTGGCGCCATTCCGCATCGATCAACCCTCCGCGTTCCAGACGCTGGAAGGCCGTCAGGAGCGATCCGGGATTGACCTTGAAGACGCCGCGGGACGTCTGTTCCATCCGGCGCGCGATCCCGAAGCCGTGCATCGGCTCGAGGCTGAGCGCTTTCAAGATCAGCATGTCGAGCGTCCCCTGGATGACATCGGTATTCGGCTCGTCGTGGCTCATGGTGCTCCACGCTACTGCGTTCACATCTTGACTGTCAAGATGTGACGTTCAAGTGGCCGCGAATGTTCCCGGTGCCAGGGGGCCAGGGTGCCGGTCCTGAGTTCCCGCTGTATGACGCAACGCGACGTGGGGAGCGGGGCGCAACTCGACCGTAGCGTCCGGCTTTAGCCGGAAGGTGAGAAGCGGGAGCAGGAAGCTGGAAGCAGGGAGCGGGAAGCTGACGTCTACCGTTCGCTTTCGATTGCCGTAATGCGCCTTTCGTGATCGTCCAAGCGCTCGGTGTTGCGGGCGGTTCCGTCAGCGAGGAGCCCCGTGTACTCCTTGAACTGCTCTGCGACGAGGTCGAAGTGGCGGCGGGTGATCTCTCCCTCGCTCTTGATCTCGGCCCTGATCTCCGTCCGGACGTCCTGCAGACCAGCCTCCAGGTCGGCCGCCGCGTGCCCGAAGCCGGCCGCCATCTCCGCCCTGACGTTCTTGAACTCGTTGTGCATTTCAGCACGGACCTCCTTGAAGCCCGCCTGCGTCTTCTTGTCCAGATCGTCGATCGTCATCGCGCCTCCATCCTAGCATCGTCACTCGTGCGAACAACGGGCCATGTTCGGCGCTTCGAGATCAGGACGGAATCGCGCGACGAGAAGATTGAAGTGGCAGCGGCTGCCACACCGGCGGGTGGAGGGAAGTGCAGATTGCGCCTCATGCAGCCGATGAAAACGCTCTCCTCCCCACTCGGTAGAACGGCGGTCGTCCCTCGGCTACGATAGTGCGCTGTGGCGACATCAGGACTCGCTCTCGAGGAGCAAGATGCTTATTTATAGTGAGCTCGCGGCCCATTGGTATCCCCTCCTGGATCCTGTCGAGGACCATGCCGACGAGGCGGCGTGCTACGAGGCCGCGCTCGTGCGCGGCGTCTCGGGTGCTGCGGAAACGTTGCTCGAGCTCGGCTGCGGCGCCGGGAACAACGCGTTTCACATGAAGCGCCAGTTCCGGTGCACGCTGACTGATCGCTCGGCCGACATGCTCGCGCTCAGCCGACGCCAGAACCCGGACTGCGAGCACCTCATCGGCGACATGCGCTCGCTGCGGCTCGGGCGGCTGTTCGACGCCGTCTTCGTGCACGACGCCGTCATGTACATCACCACCGAAGAGGATCTCCAGGCCGTAGCGGAGACCGCGTTCGTGCACACGCGTCCGGGGGGTGCCGCCGTCTTCGCGCCGGACTGCGTGAAGGAGACGTTCGTGGAGAGGAGCGACCTGCTGGTCGGGGATGCTGATGGCCGTTCTCTTCGGTGCGTGGAGTGGTTCTGGGATCCCGATCCGACCGACAGCACCTTCACGACCGACTACGTGTTCGCCCTTCGAGAGGACGGCAAGGTCACCGTGCACCACGATCAGCACATCGAGGGACTCTTCGCCAGGGATACGTGGCTGCGGATCCTGTCGAGCGTGGGGTTCAGGGCAGAGAACGTCGACTGTGTGATCGAGGGACTCGGCTCCGAAGTCTTTCTCTGCCGGCGTCCCTGAACTCCGCCACGTGGCTTCCGCTTTCAGTCGGAAAGGCTCATACCTCCCAGTTCGTCTGGCGAAAGGTGGGCGCATGACCCGCCCTGTCCTGACCCCTCGCTAGGCGGGATCTCGATCGTTCTCCGGCTGAACCGAAATGACGGGGATGTGCGCAACGCGCTGACGACCGTGGTCGAGAAGCACCGTGGATGAACCGGCAATCGGCTCTCCCGCACACTGATCTCGACTCCACAAGTAGGGATGGTGGGAGGCGAACACAACACGTATGACCAGCCCTGTCACGGCCCCCTCATACACTCGCTCCAGAAGCGAGGTGCCATGGCCGAACAATCCATCTCCTGTCCATCCTGCGGCAAGAAGATTCCCCTGACCCGCGCGCTGCGGGCTGAAATCGAGAGCTCCATAAGGGAGCAGTACGAAGAAACGCTCGAGAAACGCGAGCGCGCGCTGCGTTCCCAGTTTGTCTCCCGAAAGGGTGCCGCCGGTTCGCGCTGATCGAGGGAGTCATCGTCACGGACTTCATCTGCGCAGCACCGGTGGCGGCCCTGCTCCGGTCAAATCTGTTGCAGGTCTCGCAAACTCGGAGCGCAGCGCTCAACAAAGGGGAGAAGCTCGAGCTGCTTCACCGGTACCTGTCGGGCGTCGAGTTCAGGCAGCGCGTCGAAGCCATCGTCGAGTCGTTCGCACGGGTGCGTGGAGATCTGGATCAGGAGCGACGGGCGGCCGAGCGGCAGTGGGCGAAGCGCACGAAGCAGATCGAATCGGTGACGTTCAACATCTCCGGCATGTATGGGGACCTGCAGGGTCTCGTCCCGTCGCTGCCCTCGATCAGCCGCCTCGAACTGCCGGCAGGGGAGCCCGAGCTGGTGTGACTCTCCAGCCGTCAGCCATCAGCGGTCAGCTTTCAGGCTGACCACTCATAGCTGATAGCTGAAGTCTGATAGCTGTATCATCTCCCCCATGCCTATCTCACGCCGTCACTTCCTCGCGACCTCCACCGCCGCGATCGCGGCCAGCACTTCCGGGCGGCTGACGCTGTTTGGCCAGCAGCCACCAGAACCGGTTACGCCGGTGTTCAAAGAGATCAGGCGGAACACCGGGTACTGGACGGCGCGCGGCGGGACAATCGGGTGGCTCATCAATCCGACAGGCGTGGTGGCGGTCGACAGCCAGTTTCCCGACACCGCGGCGCTATGCGTCGAGCAGCTGTTGAAGACGTCGGGCAAGACCGACATCGCGACGCTCGTCAACAGTCATCATCACGGCGACCATACCGGCGGCAACGGCGTGTTCCGGCCAAAGACGAAGCAGATCATCGGCCACGCGAACGTGCCGAAGTACATGAAGTCCAGCTTCGAGCTCGCCATGTCGCGGCGCGCGGAGCAGAAACCGGCGCCGACAACACCTGCGCCGACGGAGCCCGTGGTTCCAGACAAGACGCTGACGGACGCCCTGGCATTCGACCACGGCGACGAGCGCGTATCTGTGAAGCACTACGGTTCTGCGCACACAGGCGGCGATGTCGTGATCGTCTTCGAAAGGGCGAACGTCGCGCACATGGGGGACTTGATGTTCAACCGCGCGCACCCGGTGATCGACCGCACGAACGGCGCGTCGATCGCGAACTGGACGGTGGTGCTCCAGAAGGTCGCGGCGGAGCTGCCCGCGGATACGATCTACATCTTCGGCCACGCAGGCCCGAAGTTCGATGTGACCGGCAGCCGCGCCGACCTCAATCATCATGCGACCTACCTGACGGCGCTCCTCGAATACGTCCGCTCACAGGTGAAGGCAGGGAAGACCCGCGAACAGATCGTGGCGTCAACCGACATCATCAAAGGCTTCGAGGACTACGGCCCGCTGATCGCCCGTCCGCTCGGGCCCGCTTACGACGAGGTCACGGCGGCGGGATAGCGCGCTGTCCCCTACCGCTGCCAGACCCCGGGCCGGTCAAGAGCTGGCAGCGACGTGCCAGCTTGGCAGTACTTGTCCACACAGACAAATGTGTGGTGTAATGTGTGAGTGGCAACCAACCTTGACCTCGATCCCTCCCTCGTCGAGGAAGCCGTGGCAGTGGGGGGCCGGCGTACCAAGAAAGAAGCTGTCACCGAGGCGCTGCAGGAGTATATCGCCCGACGCCGCCAGGCGCAGGTCGCAAGGCTCTTCGGCACGGTGGACTACGATCCGAAGTACGACTACAAGAAACAGCGGCGCCGACGATGAAGGTCGTGGTCGACACTTCCGTATGGTCGCTCGCGCTGCGTCGTCGCACGTCCCAGCCGAGCGCCGCGGTGGACGAGCTCCGGTCGCTCATCGACGAAGGACGAGTCGCGATGCTCGGCGTGATCCGCCAGGAGCTGCTGAGCGGCATCCGTAGTCACGACACGTTTGAGCGGTTGCGGCATCACCTGCGGCCGTTTTCCGACGAACCACTCGACACGGCCGACTTCGAGCGGGCGGCCGAGCACTTCAACACATGTCGTGCGCAGGGGGTGCAGGGATCAAATACTGACTTCCTGATCTGTGCGGCGGCCGAACGGCGTAACCTTCCGATCCTGACTGCCGACGCCGACTTCACGCGGTTCGCTGCCGTTCTGCCCATCATGCTGCACGGCCGCATTCTCTAGCCAGATTCCGAGCCCTGATCGGCGTCACACAATTGGAGATCCCAGATGTCAGACGAAGACTTGAAAGCCGAACTCGCGCGGCTCAAAGCGGAGAATGAGCAACTCAAGAGCCAGCGAGGCCGAAGCGTCAGCCTCAAAGTGAGCGAGAAAGGCGGCGTCTCGGTCTACGGGCTTGGCCGGTTCCCGGTGACGCTCTACAAGGAGCAGTGGACCAGGCTGCTGTCCATGGCTGACGAAATTCGTGCGTTTATCAAGGAAAACGACGCCCTGTTGAAGACAAAGCCCGAGGCCTGAATCGGCGCGGGCGAACAACGGGCGTATGACCCGACCTGTCACGGCCTCCCGGTAGACTGCCTTCAATGAGGCTTCCACATTGGACGGGCCTGTCGCTGCGGCCTGAGGACCGATGGCCGCCGCCCGAGTCTCCGGCGTCGCTGCATCCGGTTACGACGGGACCCCGGCGCACAAGAGGGTGGCCCCGCATGCGCAGAAACTCACGGATCGCGTTCGCGTCCAGGGAACCACAGCACCGTGTGAGGATGCGTGCGAGCTCGCGCAGGTGCTCGCCTGGGTCGCCGCACGGCGAGCCGACGTCACGCAGCGCCTGCAATGGCGCTCCGAGATACAAGGGTTGATGGACGACGTGATTTCCTGAACCAGCAGCCGCCCGCCTGCGCGACGATCGAGTCGTGCGTCAGTCAGCGACCGATGCGATGACCGCAAGCGTGTCGGCTCGCGCGTTTCTGACGGCCTTCACCGGGATCGATCGGTCGAACGTCGCAAGTACGCCGCCCATTTTTGCCGCGAGTCCCAGCAGGTAGATGTCGGTCACCTGACGATGACCCTGGGCCTGTGACAGGTCGAATAGCTCGTCGCGAAGCGACAGGACGTCCGGCCAGAACACATGGTGGCCGCTGGCGGAGAAGACTCTGAGGCCGTCGAGGATCGCGGGCGCACGTTCAGTCAGGCCAGACTTTGGATTCGTCAGGACACGCAGGAATCCGTTCTCCGTAATCGCGCAGGTCGCCCAGCCGTCCTTCCGGTTGTCCGAGAACCAGTCGTGGGCCGCTTCGTGGTGCACGTGCGCGGCATCGAACAGTGCGACGAGCACGTTCACATCGAGCAACGCCGGACGCCTCACTCGTCTCTCAATTCATTGACCACCTTCATCGTCATCACCGGCGTTCCCGGTGGGCGTGAAAGCAGGGGCACACCATTGCGCACGCGCGCTGCACCGGCCGCAGGCTGGAGGGCTTTGCGGATCAGTTCGGACACCACGCTGCCCGCAGTCACGCCACGACTGGCGGCAATCTCTTTCGCCGCCTGCAGCACGTCGTCCTCTATATCCAATGTTGTCCGCACCTCGTTAACATCTCGCATCACGCATCAGATGTCAACATAGCTATCAGCTATCAGCTTCAAGCGGAGAACCGAATGTCTGTGACTTACCTCAATCGCCTGGTAGTGCTTGGATCCCCGGCACGCGTTGCTGAGTTCCGCGACACCATGCGACGCACGCTCAACAGAAAGGTCGGTGATCAAAGGTGGAAGGAGGTAGTGCCGTTTCACTTGAAACGGCGGCTCGACGACGAGTTCTACCACGATGACGATGTTGTCGAATTGGCAGAAGGGCGAATGTTCGATGCCGTGATGAACCACTGGGACGAGACGAGCCCGTCTCCCAGGCGCTCCTGGTGGAATCAACCGGCCATCCGATCCCTGGACGACGAACGCACTTTTGCGATGGCCGAAATCGCCGAAGCACTCATGAAGGAGAAGGCCGCGAAGAAGAAGACACTGCGCCGTCCTTCGAAGTAGTCAAAGCCCGAGCCAGACAGAAGAGTGGGCCCGCCATTCACGAAAACCGCGTGGCACGGGCTCTGCAACATCCGTGAGTGCAACCCCGTACGCCGCGCCGGTCGAAACAGTTCTCTTTTTTGCAACGCCCGCGGGCCGTGTCGAGACGGGCTACATCCTCCACACCACCCGGCCATAGATCGAGCGGCCGTTCATCCCGAACGGCGAATGGCTCGGGAACGTCTGGATCCCGTTGAACGAGTTCACAGTCGTATTGCGATCGGGGAAGACATTGAACAGGTTCTGCGCACCGGCTGCCAGCGTGAGCGTGGGCGCGACCCGGAACGACACCTCGGCGTCGCTCAGCCACTTCGCCCTGTAGGTCTGATCATCAACGACATTGGCTGTGAAGCTGCAGTAATCCCCGTAGCGCGCGAAGTTGACGTTTGCGCCGAGGCGGTTGCGACGCCAGTCGGCGCCGGTGCGGACGCTGTCGCTCGGCTGGCCGCAGTCGATGCGACGACGTTCGATCCTGTCGAACAGCACCTGATCGAAGCCGGCGAGCTGCGGCGGGGTCGTGACGCCCCCCACGATCTTCGTGCGCGTGTTGTTGTAGGCCGCGTGCAGACGCACTTCTCCCGCCGACTCGAGTGCAACGCGATAGGCGGCTGACACGTCGACCCCATCCGTCCGCGTGTTGATCGCATTCGTGAAGAACCGCGCGCTGTTGGCGCCGAACGGGGCGAGCAGCGCCGTGATCTGCGGGCCGGTGAAGTTGCCGGACAGGACGATGCGATCGTCGATCGCGATGTGGTAGTAGTCGACAGTGAAGTCCAGGCCGGGGATCGGGGTGAACACGGCGCCGCCGCTGGCATGGCCGGAGCTCTCAGGCTTGAGAGGCTGCGCACCCAGCACCTGCGCGGCAGCGGACTCGACGGGCAGCGTCAGCGACTCGAACGGCACGAGCCCCTGCCCGGGGACGTTGATGAAGTTGGTCGCGGTAGACGAGAAGAACGACTGGCCCAGCGACGGTGCACGGAACCCCGGTACTGAACGCGCCCCGGACGACGAAGCGCCGATCGGGCTGGACGCGGACGGTCAGCTTGCCCTCGACGGTCCCGCCGAAGTCGCTGTAGTGTTCCCCTCGTCCCGCGAAACCGAGCCGCAGCCACGGTAGAAAATCTCCCTCGACATCGACGTAGCCCGCTGCGCTCTGGCGCGACTCGTTCACCGCGTTGGAAGGGCGGAAGCCCGGGAAGACCTGCGCACCAATCGCCGCGATACCGCCTGCGATGTTCGGGGAACCGCCATTACCATAGGAGTCCGGCTCGCCCGCCACGATCTCGTATTGCTCCCGGCGAACCTCGGCGCCGAACGCGACATTCAGGGGGCCGCTCAGTCCCGCGAGCTTGAATGGCCGGCTCATGTCGACATTGCCAATGGCTTGCCCGAGCCTGAGCGTGCCGGCATCGAATGTCTTCTTGTTCGGCGGAATGCTCGGACCGAGCGACACGTTCAACGTATTGCCGATCGTGAAATCGAAGCTGTTGTGCCCGAAGCCGCCGCTTGCATCCCAGGCCCAGTTGTTCCACGCGCCCCGTACACCAGCGGTGGCTGAGAAGTCCACGACGAGCGGCTGGATCTCGGGCAGGAAGCCGAGCGGATAGATCTGCGGCCAGTTGCGGACGTCGAGCGCGCGCCGATAGAAGCCCGCGCTGTTGGCCTCACGGCGGCTGTATCCGCCGAACGCGTAGAGGAAGCGTGTCTGCTTTGCATTGAGCGGCACCTGCGCGTTCACCATCGTCATGAAGTCGCGGGTGTCCGGATCCCCCCATCGGTGATTGGGCTCAGGGACCGCATTGTTCCCGCCGTCGCCCGCTACGATTTGGTCCCGGGGATCGAACGACGCTCGATTCGTCCGGTCGTGATGGCGATACTCTGCGGAAACCGTCACGCTGCCCTTACCGGCCGCGAGCCCCCACGATCCACCCGCGTCGAACAGCTCGCCGTCGGAGAAATCGATCTTGCTGCCCGGCTGACACGAGAGACCGCTCGGGGTGCAGTTATTGCCGACGAAGCTGCCAGTGGACAGCCCGAACCTGCTCGACACCGACGGCGCCGACACACCACCCTTGAGGACGATGTTGATGACGCCGGCGATAGCGTCGGACCCGTACTGCGCCGCCGCGCCGTCGCGGAGGATCTCGATCCGCTCGATTGCCGAGACGGGGATGGCGTTGAGGTCCACGCCGGTGGATCCGCGTCCGATACTTCCATTGAGGTGTACGAGCGCGCTCTGGTGCCGTCGCTTGCCGTTGATGAGCACGAGCACCTGGTCGGGGCCAAGCCCGCGCAGCGTCGCCGGCCGGACGGTGTCTGTGCCGTCAGTGATGGTCGGTCTCGGAAAGTTGAACGAAGGCGCCAGCGCCTGGAGCACCTGAGACGTCTCGGCGTAGCCGCTGGACGCGATCTGGTCCTGGGTGATGACGTCAACCGGCACGGACTTCTGCGCCTCCGCACCGGCCATGCGCGATCCGACGGTGACCTGTTCCTCGAAGCCCAGGCTCAGCCCGACATCCAGCGTCGTGGGGGCGTTGGGTATCAGCTCGACGTCCATGATCTTTGGTGGAAGGCCGAGGCCTTCGATCTTGATCTGCACCTTGCCCGCGCGCGCGAAGGAGGGAGGCACTTCGAGCCGATATCTTCCCTCGTTGTCCGTCGTCGTTGTGATGTCCGAGCCGACGAGTGAGACGACCGCCCCCGGAACCGGAAGGCCATCGGCACGCGTGGTGATGACGCCCGTGATGGGCGTCGTGGTTTGAGCGGCGAGACCCGCCGAGAAGAGCACGCACAGAGCCAGCATCGATATCAGCCGTCGCACAGCATGTGTCATCTGCCCTCCGGTGAATTTTGCGGGACCATCGTACAGGATGCCTGCGGCTGAGCTGACGATAGGACTTGAAGTGCCTCAGAAACGGGACTGCGACGGTGAGACGGCAGATCGCTGGACCACCGGGTTTGACGAAGTAGTGTTGGGGGATTACACTCAATACACATGAGACGCACAAATCTTGTGCTGAACGGCGATCTGCTCGAGGAGGCCACCAGGCTGAGTGGTGAGCGCACGTACTCCCGTACGGTCGAGCGCGCGCTGGAGGATTTCGTCCGTCGCGCCAAGGCGAAGCGCATTCTAGAGCTGGCAGGCTCCGGCTTGTGGGAAGGTAACCTGTCCGTCGTCCGCGAGGACCGCGGTGCCTTTCGGACCCGGCGCCGTGGTTCTCGTTGATACGTCGATCTGGATCGACGTCTTTCGAAAACCCTCTCGCTTCAAGCTGGACCAGGTCGTAGACTTCGAGGACGTGGTCACCTGTCTTCCCGTCATCCAGGAAGTGTTGCAGGGCTTTCGCGATGAGGGCGCCTACCAGCTCGCCCGGGACGCCATGTACGCCCTGCCCATCGTCGAATCCCCCCTCACGAGCGCGGTGTTCGACGATGCGGTAGGGTTGTATCGGGGAGCGCGTCGGGCAGGCGTCACGATCAGGTCAGGCGTCGACTGCCTCATCGCGGCCTGTGCGATGCGACACGGTCTCGAGGTTCTCCATAAGGACCGCGACTACGACGCCCTGGCACGTGTATCCCACCTCCGTATCAGGCGCCCGACCCGGAAATAGCGGTCGCCGGCAAATCAGCACTTCGCCTGGCGTCTGCGTTACCATCGCGTCAGTGGTCATGACGCCCCGCCGGTCTCTTCACGCGCGGCTGATCCTTCTCGTCCTTGCGGCCGCCGCCATCACCGCGACCGCGTTCACGTTTGCGCAGGGTTCGCATCCGGTGTCCGGCCGGCGCATCGCGTCAGTCATGGATGCGCAGGGAGCCGCGTGGCTCGACCGTCCGGAGCGGGAGCGCGAGGAAGCGCCGACCAGGGCGATTGCCGCACTCGACATACGCGCCGGTCAGACGGTCGCTGACATCGGTGCGGGCTCGGGATATTACACCGTGCGGCTGGCAGAGGTTGTCGGGCAGGGCGGGCGCGTCTATGCGACGGACATCCAGCCGGAGATGCTCGCGTTGATCAAAAAAAAGCTCGCCGAGACGACGACCGCGGGGAAGGGCAGCGCCAGCGTGGAGCTCGTCCTCGGCACGCCGACCGAATCGAGGCTTCCGGACGGCGCGATCGACCTGGCCCTGATGGTGGACGTGTATCACGAGCTCGCGCAGCCGCAGGCGTTCCTGCGATCGCTCAAGCGTGCGATGAAGCGCGATGGCAGGCTCGTGCTGATCGAGTTCCGCAAGGAGAGCGATTGGGTGCCCATTCGCGTGGAGCACAAGATGTCTGTGCGCGAGGCGCGCATGGAGCTCGAGACGGAAGGCTTTACGTTCGACCGCGTGATCGACGTGCTGCCATGGCAGCACATCCTGGTGTTCACGGTTCAGCCGACTCACTGACGAAATCGAGGCCCGAGCGCCGCTCGCCCGAACGGCCGTGCTGTGCTGAGACGCAGGATTCCGGCTGCAGAGCCGGCAGCTACTTCCGACGCGTGTACGTGATTCGTAACGACTGCGTCTCTTTTCCATCAGGGCCAGGCGTGTAAGCGGTCATCACACGCTCGTCGGTGCCTTTGTATTCCACCACCGTCCGGCTCTTGACGATCTCGCCGGTCATGCCGGGCCCTTCCATCGTGCCCGTCGCCTTCTTCGTCGCCGGATCGTACGTGCCCGAGCTGATGGCCAGGCCCGACGCCATCGAGTCGGTCCAGCTCCCTGTGTACTTTTTCTTTGCCGCATCCCAGGTCATCACGCCGTGTCCCTGGAACGCCACGCCCGGCATGAGCTCCCCTTTGAAGTCCGTGATCAGGCACATGCCTCCACAGCCGATCGTGCTGACCTCGACGCCCTTCGACGTCATCGGGGGCGCTCCCGGCCCGGGAACGATTTCGACGCTCGCGTCCCAGGTGCCCGCATCCATCTTCAGGATCTCGTGTTCGGGACCGGGCTTCGGCATCGGCGGCATCTGCTGCGCACTGGCTCTTGCGACAACGACCGGGGCGGCACTCAAGACGACGAAGAGCACAGCGAGTTGAATGGATCGAACGTGCGTCATGACAGTCACCTCGGGTGAGAATATACGTCAGAATCAACCGCGATTTCACCACACGTTCGGGGATACTGGCGGCATGCGCCCAATTTCCGGAACGGTCGGCAGGATCGGTCGGCACGCGCCCGACAGCTGGAGTCGGTGTCTTGCCGCGTAGCCCTCTCGATCGCCTGCGGCGCATCTGCCTTGCCCTGCCGGACGCGTGGGAGAAACTGTCCCACGGCGAGCCCACCTTCTGGGCCGGCAAGAGGATGTTTGCCAGCTTCGCGAACGCCGCCAATCACCACGGCGCCGGACGGCACGCCGTGTGGTGCAAAGCCACCCATGCCACGCAGGACCTGCTGATCACGCGATCGCCGGATCGTTATTTCGTGCCGCCGTACGCAGGTCCAAGTGGGTGGGTGGGCATCTACCTTGATGGAGCGCCGGACTGGGCAGAGGTCGCGGAACGGCTGCGCTCTGCCCACGAACTGGCTGCCGCGCGTCGGACGCCCGCCCGTCCGCCGAAGCGCGGGTCGCGTTGAGCTCTCAGCATCGGGTTCACATCGTCCTCTGACGTGCAACTCGCGTCCCGTGATGCGGCCGGCCGCCTTGGTCGTACAATGCATTGTCAACATGCCACAAACCTCTCGGGAGCGTTTCGCACTCGTGCTGTTCTATGCACTGGTGCTGCTGATGGGGTATCTCGCGTACGTCGTGCTCAGCCCGTTCCTCGCATCGCTCGGGTGGGCGGCCGTGTTCGCGATGACGCTCCATCCCATTTACATGCAGCTCTCCGCGCGGCTGGGGAACAACGGCGCGGCGCTGGCGACGACACTCATTACGGCGGTGTTGATCGTAGCGCCCGCCGTGATGCTCGTGTCCGTGCTCGCGCGCGAAGTGCCGCAGATGATCGAGTACGTCCAGCAGGCGTCGCTCACCGCGCCGGAGCAAATCGATCGGGCGTGGGAGGTGGTGCGGCGTCGGAGCCCGATGGCGTTGCCGGAAGATCCCGCGGCGCTCCTCCGTCAAGGCGTGCAGCGCGCGCTGACGTTTCTCGCGCCGCGAGCGGGCGGTGTCCTGGCCGATGCGTTCGCCACGCTGGGCAGCCTGTTTGTGATGCTGTTCAGCCTGTTCTTCCTGCTGCGGGACGGTCACGGGCTCGGCCGGCGAATCCGCGATCTGCTTCCGCTGCCGGAGCGGGAGCGCGATCGCCTGGTGTCCGAAACCCGGGACCTCGTGATCGCCAGCGTTGGCGCCGGTCTTCTCGTCGCGGCCGTTCAGGGCACTGTCGGCGGGTTCGCGTTCTGGATGCTCGGTATCAGCGCACCAGTTCTGTGGGCCGTCGCAATGGCGATCTGCTCGCTCATTCCCCTGGTAGGATCCGCGCTCGTCTGGGCGCCGACCGCCATCTGGCTGATGCTCTCCGGTGAGATCGCCCGCGCCGTCATCCTCATCGTCGTCGGCGTGGTCGGCATCGGCATGATCGACAATATCCTGCGGCCGCTCCTTCTCAGCGGCCGCACGACGTCGAGCGGCCTGGTGATCTTTCTCGGTCTGCTTGGAGGCGTCTCCGCGTTCGGGTTCATCGGCCTCGTGCTCGGCCCGATCGTCCTCGTCACGGCCAGCAGCCTCCTGTCAGTCTTCACGCGCGCCGAGGTGCTCGACGATCGCGGAACACCGACCATCGTCTGACCAGGTGCCGCGAATCACCGGGCGGGCGCGACGCTCACTCCGTCGCCCTGTCGCCCTGTCGCCCTGTCGCCCTGTCACCCCTGGTCACCCCTGGCACCCCTGGCACCCCTGGCACCCTGCTCATTTCTCCCCGATGCCGTAAACGTGACCCAGCGTGCGCACGATGATGAGCCCGTCGGAGATCGCCGGGGTGGTCATGATGACCTCCTTCATGGAGTTCTTTGCGACCTCCTCGTACTTCCGTCCGGCGAGTGCGACGATGACGTCGCCATCCTCGTTTGCGAAGTAGAGCCTGCCGTCCGCCGCGATGGGTGAGGCGGCGAATGCGCCGCCGCCACCGACGCGCGACCGGTAGATGCGTTCGCCGGATTTTGCGTCATACGCGGTGACCACTCCGTCGTTGCCGCACGTGTAGAGGATCCCCTGGTAGTACCAGCGGTGTCGGGATGTACGTGCCCGACGTGTTGCTCCACGCGATGACGTCGCTGGACGACTTGTCCTTCGGCATGCTGATGTCGCCGCTCGCACCCGGCTTCACGGCATAGACCGGACGAACGGGCGGATACCCACCGGTGATGTACACGAGGCCGTCGCCGACGACCGGCGTACCCACGGTGACCTCCGAGTTCGGACCGAGCTTCCACAGTTCTTTCCCGGTCTTGACGTCGTAGCCACGCACGGTCGGTGCGTTCGTGACGATCTGTCCCTCGAAGATCGTCGGGGTTCCCCAGCTCGATATTTCCTCGCGCGGCGTACGCCACACCTCGGCGCCCGTCTTCACGTCGAAGGCGGCAATGAACGAGTGCTTCTGGACGTCCGCCTGCACGATCACCTTGCCGTCGTGAATGATGGGCGAGCTCGAATGTCCCCACTGGTACAGTGGGATCGAAGAACCATCCGCTGTCGAGTACGCCGACCTCTTTCGTCCAGAGGGCTTTGCCGTTCATGTCCCAGGCGGCGAGCAGCCCGATGGATCCGAAGAGTGCGACCACGTGCGTGCCGTCGGTCGCAGGTGTGGAGTTCGCCTGCGACGCCTTGGTGTGGCGCTTCACTTTCGGCAGGCCGGTGAACGCGGTCTTGTCCCACAGGATCTTCCCGGTCTTCTTGTCGAGACAGAACATCTTCCAGGTGTGTTCCGACAGATCCTCCACCGGCTTCACGTCGCCATAGAGACCTGTGCGGAACGTTTTGTCGCCGGCGCTGCTCACCGCGCTGACGACGAAGATCCTCTCGCCCCAGACCACCGGGCTCGCGTTCGAGATGCCGGGGATCGGCGTCTTCCAGCGGACGTTCTTTCCGGCGTCGACATTCCACTCGCTCACGGCTCCCTGGCCGTCGCCATTGCCCGCCGCGTTGGCTCCACGGAACGCCGGCCACGGCATGGCCGCGGCACGCTTCGCCGGCGCAGGCGAAGGGACTGAGGATGCGGGTGCGGGCGGCGACGCGGCGGGCGCATTGGCGGCCGGCGGTGGGGGTGCACCTGGCGCCGCCGATGCGGATGCGCTCTCGGCAACGCGGACGAGCGACTGCGTCGTTGTGCCCTGCGTGAGCTCGACGCGCTCGATCATCCCGCCACGGCCGGAGAATGCGACGGTCACCGGCGCCCCCAGCATCCTGAAGGAAGTCTGCGATGTTGGGACGAGCGGTCCCGGCGGCCGCCCCGGAGGGGCGGCGCCGAACTCGTCGCCTGACAGCGTGACGATCAGCGTGTATCCGGTCTGGTCGTTGCGATAGGTGCCGGCGTATGACTGCAGCAGACCTCGCTCAACCGTGATCGCGTTCGGATCCGGCGGCATCGACGCCAGCTTCTTCTCGATCGCTGCCGTGGCTTCCGCGTTGGAGCCGCGCCTGGCATTGGCGACGGCCACCATCAGTTCATCTCTCGTCAGATCTTTGCCATTCAGCGCCGCGCGGATGAGCGGGAGGTTTCCCTCGCCGGCCGCGCCCCGCAGCACGTCCCCGGATCCGAGCGATCCTTTTTCGAGCAGCAGCATAACGACGGCGGTGTGGCCGTTCTGTCCGGCCATGTCGATCGCGCGGGCCTTGTAGAAGGTGTCCTGGATATTGAGGTCCGCGCCGCGCTCGATCAGGAGCTTGACGACCTCGATGTATCCCTTGTCGGCCGCGGCCAGCAGGGCCGTGGCTCTGTATCGGTTGGCCGCGTTGACGTCGGCCCCCTGGTCGAGCGCTTTCGTGACACGCGCCAGGTTGCCGGATCGTGCGGCGTCCAGGAGCTCTTCATTGATCGCGCTCTTGTCAGCGGTCTGCGGCTTCGGCTGGTCTGGAGCGGCCTGCGCGCTGAAGCTCAGGGTCAGAGCAAGCAGAAAGGGCAAGGTAGTCATGACGGCCGAAGGATATCAGGGTCCGGGTTCGACGAGCGCACCATCCGCAAGGCGGCGGACGTCGGTCGTGAAATCACGCGCGAATACGTCGTCATGCGTGGAGATGAGGACCGCCCGTCCGCGCGCGGCAAGGGCGCGGAGGAGCACGCCCAGGTCGGTGCGACGCTCGGGGTCGAGCGAGGCCGTCGGCTCGTCCATCATCAGCAACGGCGGATCGAGCGCCAGTGCGCGGGCGATGGCCACCCGCTGGGCCTCGCCTCCTGAGAGTTCCCGGGGCAGCGCTCCCGCGCGGTGCTCGACGCCAAGCGAGTCCAGCAGCTCGCGCGCCCGGGTTTCGGCCGCGGATTTCGTCACGCGGTGGACGTGCACGGGCGCGAGCGTCACGTTGTCGATCGCTGTCAGGTGCTCGAACAGGTGATGGAACTGAAAGACGAACCCCATACGGCTTCGCCATTGCCGCAGCGCATGCCCGGACAGCCTGCGCCCTCCGCTGACCTCGAGCCCGTCGATGGCAATCGCTCCTTCATCGAAGCGCTCGAGCCCCGCGATCGCCCGCAGGATCGTCGTCTTTCCCGACCCTGACGATCCCATGAGTGCGACGATGGCGCCGCGAGGGACCGTGAAGGTGATGCCGGTCAGGATCCGGCGTGCCCCGCGACGAAGATGAACGCCGCGCACGTCGAGCACCGTGCTCATGACGTCGCGGCCTTCCACCGCCGTTCGAGACGCCGCGCGGCCCCCGCGAGCGGCAGCGACATGGCGAGGTACAGGGCGGCGCAGAGCGACCCGGGAATGACCCAGCTGCCGATGTTGGCGGCGAAGATCTGCGTCTGCTTCGTCAGTTCAACGACCGTCAGCACCGAGACGAGCGACGAGTCTTTCAGCAGCGCGACGAAGTCGTTCGTCATCGGAGGGAGCGCCAGGCGAAATGCCTGGGGGCCGCGAATGAGCGTCAGGATCTGCCGCTCGGTGAACCCGAGTGTCCGCGCCGCCTCGAGCTGCCCGGTGGGGACGGACTCGAGCGCCCCGCGATAGATCTCGCTCTCGTAGGCGGCATAGTTCAGCGCCAGCCCCGTCAGCGCCGCCACGAAGGCCGGCAATTTGATGGCCGCCGCAAGTCCGTAATAGATGACGAACAACTGGAGCAGGATGGGCGTCCCGCGCATCAGCTCCACGTAGCCCGTCAGGATGAACCGCACAGGTGCCGCGCCATACACGCGGCCGCTTGCGATCAACATGCCGAGGACGACCGCGGCAGCCATGGAAACGCAGGAGAGGACGAGCGTCACACCCGCCGCGCGGAGGAGCGTCGGCAGATAGCGTCGCGTTATCTGCCACCGTGTGGCGGGAGGGGCAGCCGCGCTCTCCTGGGCGCTCGCGATGGGTGCGGAGCCGCTGAGCAGCTTCGCGTGGAGTGCCGGCTGATCGTCGTTCCATATCCGCCACTTCCGAAGGATGCGTTCCAGGGAGCCGTCACGCATGGCGCCGAGCAGCGCGGCGCTGACGTCATCACGCATGGCGGTGTTCTGGGGCGCGAGTACGCCCACGTAGTGACCGATCGCGACGGTCTCCGGCTGAATCGCGACGCCGGTCATCTGACGTCCGCGGCGTTCGGCGATCACGTTGTCGAGTAAAACGGCGTCCACGCGCCCGAGCAGCAAATCGCTATAGGGATGCACGTCGTCGTCGTAGGACACGGCCTCGATGCCAAACCGGCCGCCGGCGCCGAGCAGGATCTCGTATGCGAGGGTTCCTCCCAGCGTCCCGACGCGCCGCCCCTTCAGGTCCGACAAGGTGCGGAACCGCGAGGCGTCGGCGGTCCTGACGGAGAGGACTTCCCGGAACTCGTAGTACGGGACCGTGACGGCCATGGCGGCACGGCGGGCCGGGGTGTCCTCGAGTCCGTTCAGGCCGAGCTCGACGTCTCCGCGCGCCACTGATTGATCGATGGAGGCGTACGTGACGAAGATGAACCGGGGCGTTCGACCGAGTGCGCGTGTAATCAGGTCGGCAATCTCGACTTCGAAGCCCTGCACGCGGGAAGGATCTGCCGCATCCGCCTCGACGTACGGGGCGCCTCCTTCGGGGTCCGCCGCCCAGCGGAACTCGCGCGGCGACTGGGCGCCGACGGGAACGGCGACGAGCACGAGAAGCAGGACGCACCAGCGCATGGCAGAGTCTCTCACGTGCTACGTGCTACGTGCTACGTGCTACGTGCTACGTGCTACGTGCTACGTGCCACGTGCTTCCGGGGCACACGCGACGGTTGAGCCATGTGCCAGGGCCACCGGCGACCCCTCAGCGCCGGGCCCGCCAACGAACGGCAACGGGTCGTGGTGTAATTGGCCGGACTCGGGATTGGGGATTCGGGATTGGGGATTAGTGACTAGGGATGCTAAGACACCGGAGAGAAGCATCAATCGCGCTGGCGATTGCGGCGCTGGGGATTCTCCTTGCGGCCGCGGCGCCGGGCTATTTCGCGCGCGACAACCTGAGCGATCTGTTTCTCGGCAACATGCCGGTGCTGATCGTGGCGCTCGGCGCCACGCTCGTCATCCTGACCGGCCATATCGACATCTCGGTCGGATCGGTCTTCGCCATTTGCGGCGTCGCGGCAGGGGTTGTCGCGAAATCAGGTGCGCCGGTGGCTGTCGCGGCGGTGGCCGCGTGCCTGGTGGGGGCGGCGCTCGGCGGTCTGAACGGAGCGCTTGTCGCCTACGTCCGCATCCCCTCGGTCGTCGTGACGCTCGCCACGATGGTCGCCCTCAGGGACGCGCTGCGCTGGGCGACACAGGGCGCGTGGGTCCAGAATCTGCCGGCCGGATTTCAGTGGTTCGGCCTTTCGCAGAGCGCGTACCCGGTCGTGGCTCTCGCGATTGTCGCGGCGCTGCAAGTGGGGCTGGGATGGGGCATGCGGAACCTCGCGGCCGGGCGTGCGATCTACGCCACCGGATCCAATGAGCACGCCGCGCGACTGGCGGGACTCAACACGGCTCGGATCACCTGCTCGGTCTTTGCGCTGGCCGGGGCGCTGACCGGGCTCGCCGCACTCCTGAACTCGGTCCGCTTCAACCAGATCCCCAGCAACGCCGGAATCGGGTTGGAGATGAAGGTCATCGCCGCGGCCGTCGTCGGCGGCGCCGCCGTGAGGGGTGGACAGGGCAACCTTGCGGGCACACTCCTGGGAGTCGTGCTGCTCGGTGCGATCGGTCCGGCTCTGACGTTTCTCGGCGTCAATGCCTACTGGGAGAGGGCGCTCCAGGGGGGCATCATCCTCACCGCCGTGGCGATCGATGCGGTGCGCGCCCGCCGCGATGTTCACACGGTTGCTGCCGTGGTCGAGCCTGCATGATCCGCGACTGGCGGACGCGCTGGTTTCCGAACGGCGAATGGATCGTGCTGCTGGCGCTCCTCGCCGAGATCGCGCTCTTCTCGGTGATCGCGCGGAACTTTCTCACGCTCGGCAACTTTTTCGAAATCACGCGCCTGAGCGTCGAGCTCGGACTGCTGGCGATTGCCCTGACGCCCGTCATCATCAGCGGCGGCATCGATCTGTCGGTCGGGTCGATGATGGGGCTTGCGGCCGTGGTGTTTGGAGCGGCCGCCCAGGACTGGCACGTGCCGATCGCGGGAGCCGCGGCGCTGGCGATGCTCGCGGGATGCGCCGGCGGAGGCTTGAACGCCGTCCTCATCGCGCGACTGAACATCCCCCCGATCATCGTCACGCTTGGAACGTTTTCACTCTTTCGCGGCATTGCCGAGGGGCTCACGCAGGGCGCCGTCAACTACACGGGCTTTCCGGCGCGCTTCGTTTCACTCGGACAGGGATATCTCTGGGGCGTGATTCCGGCGCAGCTGCCGCTGTTCGCGATTGTGCTGGCGGTCTACGCCGTGCTCCTCCATCGCTCGGTCATCGGACGCGCCTGGTATGCGATCGGCTTCGGCGCGGCTGGCGCGCGTTACGCCGGGATTCCGGTTCCGCGGCGCGTGGCGCTCGCGTATGTGCTCGCCGGGCTCGTCTCGAGCGTCGCCGCCATCGTGTATGTCGCGCACATGGGCCAGGCAAAGTCGGACGCGGGGACCGGCTACGAACTGGACGCCATCACCGCTGTGGTCCTCGGCGGTACGTCCGTGTTCGGCGGGAGAGGCACGCTGTGGGGCACGCTCATCGGGCTGTTCGCGTTGTCGGTGCTGCGAAACGGGCTGCATCTCGCGGCGCTACCCTCCGAGCTGACCGGCGTCCTGACCGGCACGCTGCTCGTCGCGACGATCGCGATCGACCGGCTGCGCAGCCGCGCGCGGCACGCCCCCAAGGTATATTCGACACCGGAAGCGGATACGCTGGCCGTTGACCCAGAGGACATGCCCGTGAGGAACAGTCAGGTTGCCGTGTTGTGCGGAGCGATCGTCGCCGGGTCGCTGATCGTGGCCGCGACGAATGTCTGGCTGGTGCGGTCATTGTCTCCCGCTGCGAGCAGGCCGGCAGACACCGCCGCGCCCGGCCCCGTGCCGGCCGCGAAACGCCTGGTGATCGCGGTCATGCCGAAGGCGAAAGGGGACCCCTATTTCGTCAGCTGCCGTGCAGGCGCAGAGGAGGCGGCGAAGGAGCTTGGGGTGGACCTGATCTGGGACGGACCGACGAGCCTCGATGCCGCGAAACAGAACGAGCTGGTCGAGAACTGGATCACGAGAAAGGTGGACGTGATTGCCGTGGCGGTCGAGAACCGCGGTGGCCTCTCGAGCGTGCTCCGCAAAGCCCGGGAGCGCGGGATCCACGTCATCACCTGGGACGCCGATGCCGAGCCGGATGCACGCGACTATTTCGTCAACCAGGCGACGTCAGAAGGCATCGGGAACACCCTGACGGACGAGGCCGCCCGGCTTCTCGGCAGCAAGGGTGAGTTCGCGATCATCACCGGGGCATTGAGCGCGGCAAACCAGAACGAGTGGATTGCGTTCATCAAGAAGCGCCTGGCGGAGAAATACCCGAACCTGAAGCTCGCCACCGTGCGTCCGAGCGACGACGATCGGGACAAGGCGTTCGCCGAGACGCAGACGATCATGCGCGTCTTTCCGGCGGTCAGGCTGGTGATGGCGATCTCGGCGCCTGCCGTGCCTGGGGCCGCGGAAGCGGTGCGCCAGGCGAACCGGCGCGACGTCAACGTCATCGGCCTTTCGCTGCCGAACATCAACAAGCCGTACGTGCACGACGGCTGGGTCCAGACGGTCGTCCTCTGGAACACACGAGACCTCGGTTACCTCGCCGTCCTTGCGGGGTCGCTCGTCGCGCAGAACAAGATTCCCCAGGGCACCACGTCGATCGACGCCGGCCGGCTCGGAAAGATCCAGATCCGCGGCACCGAGATCGTGCTCGGCGCGCCCACGATGTTCACCAAGACGAATATCGATCGATTCGATTTCTGACAGAGCGGCTTCACGTTTGCGATCCCCGTCCATCGTCAGGGTAGAGGTGAGTCTTGCGCTGGGCCATTCTGTGGACAATTCTCATCGGCATCGTCCTCGTGCCGTTTCTCGTGTTCGAGAAACAGTTCGAGCAGCTCTCCACATGGCTGGCTCAGGGGAACGCGTCCGGCTGGGCGACAGCCGCGGCGATTCTCGCGCTGCTCGCGCTCGACGTCTTCCTCCCGGTGCCGTCGAGCATTGTCTCCACCGGTGCCGGTGTACTGCTGGGATTCTGGTGGGGGGCGGCAGTTGTCTGGATCGGCATGACGCTCGGATGCCTGATCGGCTATGTGTTCGGCGCGTACTCGGCAGTGCCGGCGCGGCGGCTCGTGGGGGCCGAGGGACTGTCGCGCGCCGGGAAGATCATGGACCGCTACGGGCTCTTCGCCATCGTCATCTGCCGGCCGATTCCTGTCCTGGCAGAATCGAGCGTGGTCTTTGCGGGGCTCGTGAGAAGCCCGCTCGTGCCTTTCCTGTGGCTCACCGCCCTCGCGGATCTCGGTATCGCGTTCGCGTACTCGGCGGTCGGCGCGTTTTCCATGCAGGCCGGATCGTTCCTGCTGACGTTTGCCGGAGCGCTGGCGCTGCCAGGTCTGGCGATTCTCGCAGGGAAGATGTGGCTTGGCCGGCGAAGAGCCGAGGGATGAGCCACGGCGCTCGCCGAGGTCCGAAGTGTTAACATCCGCAGTCTGGAGCGCGGGGTACGCCCGGACTGCGCACGCCGTTCGCACTCGTTTCAGATCAGGAGAAGGCAGGCATGGCCATCAGCGACAGGGATGAATTTCTGTACTCACGCAGAGACTTCGGCAAACTCGCGCTCGCCGGGCTGCCGGTGACGCTCGCTCTCGGCAACCTGAAGGCCTTCGGGCCGATCGATTCGAAGATCAACGGCGTACAGATCGGCGCAATCACCTACAGCTTCCGCTCGATCCCCAACCCCGCGGACATCATCACCGCCTATGTGACGATCGGGCTGAGCGAAATGGAGTTGATGTCGAACCACGCCGAGATGCTGGCAGGCGCCCCGATCCCGATGGCGCCGGCAGGCGGCCGCGGTCGTGGAACTGCCGGCGGGTCGCCCCCGGCACCTCCCGCAGCTGCGCCTCCCACTGCGGCCTCTGGCGGGACACCGGCTCCAGCTGCGGGTGCCGCTCCAGCAGGGCCCGCACCTGCCGGACGGCAGGGCGGCGGACGACGGGTGCTGACGCCGGAGGAACAGGCAGAAGCTGACGCTCGCGCTGAGGCCCTCCGCAAGTGGCGGATGGCCGCGACGGCCGCAACGTTCGCGCCGGTGAAGAAGAAGATCACCGACGCCGGCATCGACCTGCGGATCCTCTGCTTCAACATGAACGTCAAGAACACCAAAGACGATGAGATCGAGTACGCGTTCATGATGGCGGGGGCGCTGGGTGTGAAGGCGATCTCGACCTCGACCCAGGTAAGCATGGCGAAGCGGACCGCGCCGTTTGCCGACAAGCACAAGATCCTGCTTGCCTTCCACGGCCACGACAACCTGGACAACCCGGACGAGACCGCGACGCCCGAGAGCTTCGCGACGATTCTTGCGGCCTCCAAGTACCACGCGATCAATCTGGATATCGGCCACTTCACGGCCGCGAACTTCGACCCGGTGCCGTACATCCAGGAGCATCACGCCCGGATCACGCACCTGCACCTCAAGGATCGGAAGAAGAATCACGGCGCGAACGTGCCGTGGGGCGAGGGAGACACGCCGATCAAGCCGGTATTGAAGCTGCTTCAGCAGAACAAGTGGGACATTCCCGGGAACGTGGAGTTCGAGTATCCGGGGGACCCGATCGTCGAAGTGGCGAAGTGCCTGCAGATCTCCAAGGAGATGCTCGCATAGCGGAGCTCGCCTTCGGCACGCGTATCGGGATTCGGGACTCGGGATTCGGGGCTCGGGATTGGGGATTGGGATTCTGAAGAACCCACGATTTTGATCCCTGATCCCTGATCCCGACGCGCGCAGCGCTACTTCGTCACCGTGACCGCCAGCGATGCGGTCTTCAGCTTGCCGAGGCTGTTGGTGGCCCAGCAGCTGACGGTCGTCTTCCCGACGGGGAACGTCGATCCTGATGCCGGCGAGCAGGACGCCGATAGCTTGCCATCGACCTTGTCCTCTGCCGTCGCGGTGAACGTGGCGACACCTCCGGTGGCCGAGGTCGAAGCGACGGTCACGTCTCCCGACGTCGTCACCGTCGGAGGCTCCGCGGTCTCGAACCCGATCGGCAGACGGCTGGTGCAGTCCCCGTTGGGGCATTCGTTCGCATCGAAGCACCCCACATACCCGTTACCCGCAAAATCCTCCGGGCACCCACCGCATGTTCTCGAACCAGGAGTATTGACGCACGCCGCGAGCTTGTTGCATCCGCCATTGCGGACCGCGCACTCGTTGACATCGACGCACTTCGTCTCCGGCGAGCCAGTGAATCCAGCCGGGCACAGCCCGTCTTTCGCAGCCGCCGCGGGCGGCGCCGCATTCTGGTCGACATCAGGTGGCATACCCGCGCCGAATACCGCCGTCAGCGTGACCACGACCGAGATACCGATAACGGATTGGTTAATCCAGCGAGGAACTTTGAAGGTAGCCATGAGGGGGATCATAAAACGAATCCCCCGCATGCCGCAACGTCCGCGGCTGAATAAAGGAGACCAGGAAGTCCGAAAACAGGCGATAAAACGGCAGGACTCCTGCCGGGGTCGATTCTTCAGGGGTTGTAGATCGTCCGAAGGGCCGGATAGACCCGCCGATACTGGGCGTAGCGGTCGCTCATGACCGGGACGACGTCCGCCCGGGCGGGCGTCACCTGTGCTGTATGGACGACGGCATCGCACGCCTCGTCCACGGATTTCCAGTACCCGGCGCCGACACCGGCCAGCAGCGCCGCGCCATATCCAGCTCCCTCCTCGGTCTCGACTGTTTCGACGCTCATCCCATAGGCGTCCGCCTGTATCTGACGCCACACGTCAGAGCGGGCGCCGCCACCGCCGACCCGGACTTTCTCCACCGGCAGGCCGAGCTCCGCAAAAATCGTGAACGAGTCGCGCAGGCTGAACGCCACGCCTTCCATCACGGCGCGGACGACGTGTCCGCGCGTGTGGCTGGCGGCGAGCCCCAGCAACGCGGCGCGGACGTTCGGATCCCGGTGTGGCGTGCGCTCACCCATGAGATACGGCGCCCACAGGACATTCTCGGCTCCGGGCGCGACGCCGGAGGCCTCCGTCACCATGGATTCGTACGCGCGATCGCCCGCCTCCGACAGTCCGTACTGATCGCGCAGCCACCGGAGCGACAGACCCCGCCGCCTGCGTGACCCCCATGACGTGCCATCGATCGGGGATCGCGTGGCAGAACGTATGGAGGCGGCCACCGGGATCCAGGAAGGGCCGGTCGGTAGCCGCGAAGACCACGCCTGATGTTCCCAGGGTCGCGCTCACGGTGCCGGGACGCGTGATTCCCATGCCCACGGCGCCGGCGGCCTGGTCACCCGCACCCGCGACGACAGGTGTGCCGGCGGGGATTCCCGTCGATGCAGACCCCTGCTCCGATACGCGCGCGCACACTTCCGGCGACTCGAAGAGCGCCGGCAGCACACCGGCATCGATGCCGACGATCTCCATCATGTCCTGCGACCAGCGGCGGCGGACGACGTCGAGCATGAGCGTTCCGGAGGCATCCGCGACATCGATCGCGAACTCGCCGCTCAGTCGATACCGGATGTAATCCTTCGGGAGGAGCACGTGCTTCACGCGGCTCCAGATCGTCGGTTCGTGGGTGCGGACCCAGAGCAGTTTCGTGAGCGTGAAGTTGGTGAGCGCCGGATTGGCGGTGAGCTCCAGGAGGCGCGCCGGACCGACATGCCCATCGAGCCACCGGCACTCCTGCTCGGTGCGCTGGTCGCACCAGATGATCGCCGGCCGCAGCACCCTGCCGCCATCGTCGAGCAGCACCGCGCCGTGCATCTGCCCCGAGAGGCCAACGGCGGAGATCGCCTTGGGGGAGATGCCGGTCCGCGTCAGCAGCGAACGGACCGCCTCCTGCGACGCGCGCCACCAGTCGTCCGGATCCTGTTCGGCCCATGCCGCCTGCGGCGACCGGAACGGCGCATGGTCCGCCGTCGTCGACGCGATCAGGCGTCCGTCTTCACCGAGCAGCAGCGCACGCGAGCCGGTCGTTCCAACGTCGATTCCTAGGACGGGCATAAATTCAGCTCTCAGCTCTCAGTGGTCAGTTCAGTTCCCAGTTGCCAGTCATCGGTTCCCAGTCCCCGGCCGGCCACTGGAAACTGGCTACTGGAAACTGGCAATACAAGGTCTCAGGTTTCTGCTCTTAACCTTCAGTCCGTGCTGATAGCTGATAGCTGAGAGCCGATTGCTGACGGCTGATGTCTACCGCGCTCCCAGGATCACTTCCATCGTCAGCTGGTCGAGCCGCTCGTAGCCGAGCCCGCGGCTGGCGAGGGCGGCTCTGTCGAACGTGTGCTCGAGGAGGCCGTCGCCTGCTTTCGTCGAGTATTCCGTCATCGGCGGAACGCTGGCGGACGCTTTCCCAAGGTCTTTGACCATGGCCTGGATCTCCGCGTCCGCGCCCCAGCGCTCCGCACGCTCCTTGAGGATCAGATACGTCCGCATGCAGCCGCGGGCGAAATCACGGACGCCGTCGTAGTCCTCCGTGCGATAGGCGTGCGCGTCGAAGTGCCTGCGGGCCGTCGTATCCCACCTCCTCGAGGAACTTGACGAGGAAGAAGGCGCACTTGATGTTGGTCGATCCGAAGCGGTAGTCCTGATCGTAGCGGCCCGGCGCCTGGTCGTTCAGATCGATGTGAAAGAGCTTGCCGGCCTCGTGCGCCTGTGCGACGGCGTGGAGGAAGTTCAAGCCGGCCATGGTTTCGTGGGCCACTTCCGGATTGACCCCGACGAGCTCCGGGTGCTCGAGCGTGGGAATGAGTCCCAGATATGCGCCGGTCGTCGCCATGTAGATGTCCCCGCGCGGCTCGTTCGGCTTGGCTTCCATCGCGAAGCGGAATCCGTACTTCTTGTCGAGCGAGTACCGGACCAGGTAATTGATCGCTTCCCGCAGCCGCTTCACCGCTTCGTCCGGACGCCGGCACGCATCCGTCTCCACCCCTTCGCGTCCTCCCCAGAGCACGAACGTCTTGGCACCGAGCTCGGCTCCCAGATCCATCGCGCGCATCGTCTTCTGGATCGCGTACGCGCGCACGGCCGGATCGTTGGCCGTGAAGGCGCCGTCCCTGAACGCGGGATCGTAAAAAAGATTCACCGTGGCCATCGGCACGACGACGTTGTGGCGCGCGCAGGCGGCCTGGAAGTCCTTCACGATCTGATCGCGCTCGGACGGCGTGGCGTCGATGGGCACCAGGTCGTTGTCGTGAAGGTTGACGCCCCACGCGCCGACCTCTCCCAGCATCGCGACCGCATCAACGGGCGGAAGAGCCGGCCTCACCGCTTCACCGAACGGATCCCGGCCGCGGTTGCTGACGGTCCACAGGCCGAATGAGAACTTGTGCTCAGGACGAGGGGTGTACCTGGTCGGACATCGGACGAGGTCTCCTGCGGGGCCATGCGCCTCAGCCCCGTGCAACGGTTTAGCTGCGGTATCATGCAGCGCCACGAACGCGCTAGATTACTCGGGGACGCGGACTGCGCGCAATCAGACAGGGCGCCGAAGTGCCAGGGTGCCAAGGTGCCACGGTGCCAGAGTGCCAAGGTGCCAAGGTGCCAGCGGCGCGCCAGGCTGTAGCCGCTTGGCGGCGAAGGCGGGCCAGGGTGTGCGATGAACGGAGACAACATGCAGCATCGAACAGGCGCCTGGCGTAGCAGCCGGCACGGATTCGCCATTCTGGTTGCGGCCCTCACCGTTGTCGGATTGAGCGCGGAAGGCGCGCCGCAGGCCCCGGCGGGGCAGGGAGCGCAGACCGCCCCGGGTGCGCCACCGGCAGCGGGGACGCAGGGCTCAACCCCTCAGGCGGGCGGCGGCATTTACCCCACCTATGAGCCGGACGATGACGCGGGGTTCGTGCCGATCTTCGACGGCAAGTCGCTCACGGGCTGGGACGGGGACATGACGTTCTGGCGGGCCGAAAACGGCGAGATCGTCGGCGAGACCACGCCGGAGAAAGTGGTCAAGACCAACAGCTTCCTGATCTGGCGCGGCGGAACGGTCAAGGACTTCGAGCTGAAGGTGGAGTTCAGGCTGAGCGGCACGAACAGCGGCATCCAGTATCGGAGCATCGAGCTGCCGGACGCCGGCAAGTGGGTTCTGAAAGGCTACCAGGCAGACATCGACTTCTCGGGTCAGTATCTGGGCAACGTGCACGAGGAGCGCGGACGGAAGCCGGGACACGTCGTCCTGGCAAAGCGCGGGATGGTGACACGCATTTCGGACGGTCCGAAGTACAAGACGCTGGCGACGATTGCCGACGGCACGCTGCTCAAGGGTGTCGTGAACATCAACGGCTGGAACCGCTATCACATCATCGCCCGCGGCCCCGTGCTGATACAGATCATCAACGGTCAGCTGATGGGCATGACGATTGACGAGGACGTGAAGAACTTCGTGCCCGAAGGCCTGCTTGGCTTTCAGATGCACGTCGGACCGCCGTTCAAGATCGAATACCGGAACATCCTGTACAAGAAACTGGGCTCGTGACGGCCTCGGCGGCGACGATCCGCGAGGAGTGATTCGTTTTGATTTCATCGGGGAGTGCAACATGGCGCAGATAGGTGTGAACGCGTGGGTCTGGTCGTCACCGATCAATACCGAGGAGCTCGCCCGGCTGGCGCCCATGATCGCCGGCATGGGGTTCGATCTCGTCGAGGTGCCGATCGAGAGCGTCACGGATCTCGACTACAAGAAGGGTGGAGAGATCGCGAAGGCGAACAACCTGGCCGTCAGTGTGTGCGCCGCGATGGGGCCCGACCGCGACCTGATTCATCCGGACGCGAGCATCCGCACGAACGGCATGGACTACGTCAAGCACTGCATCGACGCGGCGAAGACGCTCGGCGCCGCCAATGTCGTCGGGCCGTTGTACAGCGCCGTCGGGAGGACGTGGCAGCAGACCGCAGATGAGCGCACGCAGGACCTGGATCTGCTGGTCGGTCAGCTGCGCGAGCTGGCGACATTCGCCGGCGACCGCGGCGTGACGATCTGTGTCGAGCCGCTGAACCGGTTCGAGACGAGCTTCCTGAACCTGGCGTCGCAGGCGATCGAGGTCGTGGACCGCGTGGATCACAAGTCCTGCGGGATCCTGCTCGACACCTTCCACATGAACATTGAAGAGCGCTCGATCGGGGACGCGATTCGCGCCGCCGGTCCGAGGATGCGTCACCTCCACACGTGCGAGAACGATCGCGGTGCGCCAGGCTCGGGTCATGTGCCCTGGGACGAGGTCGCCAAGGCGTGCGGCGACATCGGCTACAAGGGTCCGATGGTGATCGAGTCGTTCACCAACAAGGTGAAGTCGATCGCCCGCGCCGCCGCGATCTGGCGCTCGTTTGCCACGTCGCAGGATGCACTGGCGACAGAGGGCCTGCGTCACCTGCGCACGTTGTTCCCGAACTAGTGAACGAATGCAGGCCACAAGAAAAGTCTCACAACGGCTCGCCGGATGATGGGCCAAGGTCCCCGTGCGCTGAGCTGAGGTCTGAAAGCTGAGAGCTGATACGTTCCTAGATTCCCCTATACGGCTCAACAACTTACTGTAAAGGTGAGTGTCCCCATTTGTTCGGGAGAGAAGTGCAGATGACCGCCAGACTTGCCCGCTCGCGCTTCGCGCGGCTGCTCACCGCCGCGCTGGGCGTGTATGTCGCCTGCTTCGTCGTGGTCGCGCAGACACCGACGGCACCGTCGGCCGCACCTGTCCAGACTGCGCCGACGCCGACGCCGCCACCGCAGGGGGCCCCCCCCGTGCCAGGCGCCCGCGGGACCGGAGGGCGTGGTCCGGATCCGTTCGAGGGTGCGGACCTGACGCCCAAGCCGCCGATTGTCGCGGTCTCTGCCGCGGAACAGCAGAAGCGATTCGTCCTGCAGCCCGGCTACAAGATGGAGCCGGTTCTCACCGAGCCTGACGTCCAGGAGCCCACGCAAATCGCGTTCGACGGCAACGGCCGCATGTTCGTCGTCGAGATCCGCGCCTACATGCAGGATGCGGATGCGACCGGCGAGCTCGATCCGATCGGACGCATCTCCGTGCACGAGGACGTGAACCACGACGGCGTGTACGAGAAACATTCGGTCTTCGTCGACAAGCTGGTGTTTCCGCGGTTCGTGCTGCCGTTCGGCGCCAACAGCATTCTGACGATGGAGTCGAACCAGGATGAGGTATGGCGGTACACGGACACGAACGGTGACGGAGTGGCCGACAAGAAGGAGCTCTTCACCACGAACTTCGGGCGGGCCGGCAACGTCGAGCATCAGCAGAGCAGCCTCCACTGGGGCATGGACAACTGGCTGTACAGCACCTACAACGCCTTCAGGGTCCGGTGGACGCCGAACGGCGTTGTCCGGGAGCCGACAGGCACCAATGGCGCGCAGTGGGGGATCACGCACGACGATTTCGGCAAGATGTGGTTTCAGGGAGGCGCCAGCGGGCTGCCGTCGTACTTCCAGTTCCCGATTCACTACGGCAACTTCAGAGTGCCGGATCAACTCGCACCGGGGTTCGAGATTCCCTGGGGCGTTTCGGGGGTTGGCGATTTTCAGCCGGGCACGAGCGCGATACGTCGTCCGGATCTGACGCTTGTGAGCGTGACGGGATCCGCGGGCAACGACTTCGTCCGTGGCCACCGGATGCCGAAGGATCTGCTCGGCGATTATCTCTATGGCGAACCGGTCGCCCGGATCGTGCGCCGCGTGAGGCCGGTCGTGACCGAGGGGCTCACGCAACTCCAGAACGTGCACCAGTGGGAGCACTCCGAGTTCATTCGATCGACGGACCATCTGTTCCGTCCCGTCGATATCGCCACCGCTCCCGACGGCACCGAATACATCGTCGATCTGTATCGCGGGATCATCCAGGAAGGGACGTGGACCCAGCCGGGCAGCTACCTGCGTGCGAAGATCGATCAGTATCAGCTGGCGAAAATCGTGCGACGCGGACGGATTTGGCGTCTGTCGCACGAGAGCACCGGGCGCGATCGAACGCAGCCGCGCATGCTGAACGAGACCGCGGCGCAGCTCGTGACTCACCTCGATCATCCGAACGGCTGGTGGCGCGACACGGCGCAGCAGCTGCTCGTCCTCGAGCAGGACCAATCCGTGGTCCCGGCGCTGCAGAAGATGGTGCGCTCGTCGCCGAGCCTCTTCGGCCGGTTCCATGCGATGTGGACGCTGGAGGGACTGGGCGCGCTCGATGCCGCACTCGTGCGGCAGCAGCTGGAGGATCCGAATCCGAAGATGCGGATACAGGCGATTCGCGTGAGCGAGACGCTTTATAAAGCCGGCGATCGATCCCTGGCGGGCGACTACCGCAGGCTCGCGCAGGACACCGATGTGGACGTCGTGATCCAGGCGATGCTGACACTGAACGTCCTCAAGGAGCCCAGAGTTGCGGAGACGGTCGCGACCGCGCAGGCAGCGAACCCGGCGCGCGGCGTCCAGGAAGTCGGCCGGCAGATCCTGAATCCGCCGGCGCTGACCTACGGACGTCCGGGCAACAACCCGTTCTCGGAGGACGAGCTTGCCGCCATGCAGCGCGGGGATGCGATTCACAAAGAGCTGTGCTCTTCGTGCCACGGCGATGACGGACGAGGCGCGCCACTCGCGGGGGCGGCAGCCGGCACGATCATGGCTCCGGCGTTCGTCGGCAACCCACGCATCACCGGGCACCCCGACTACGTCATCAAGACCCTGCTGCACGGGCTGACGGGTCCCCTGGACGGCCGGGCCTATGCCGGTGGCGTGATGGTGCCCATGGGGTCCAACCGCGATGAGTGGATTGCGTCGATCGCGTCGTACATCCGCAACACGTACGGTAACGCCGCGCCGTTCGTATCGGCCGCGGACGTCGCGCGCGTGCGCGCGGCGACCTCGAGCCGGACGGCGAACTGGACCTTCGATCAACTCGTCGCATCGGTGCCGGCCGCACTCCCCGCCGATGCCGGGTGGAAAGCGACGGCGAGCCACAACACGGAGAAGGCTGCCCAGGCGTTCAACTTCGCGACGTGGAGCAGCGGCACTTCGCAGGCGCCCGGCATGTGGTTCCAGGTCGAGCTTCCGCAGGCGACGCCAGTCACGGAGATCCAGTTCGACTCGTCACGCATCGGCGGAGGGCGCGGCGCCGGCGCGCCACCGCCGACCTCAGGATTTCCGCGCGAATACGTCGTCGACATTTCCACAGACGGCACACAGTGGACGACTGTCGCCAGGGGAGCCGGGACCGGAGTGAGTACCGCAATCCGGTTCTCTCCCGTGCAGGCAAAGTTCGTGCGGCTGACGCAGACAGCATCCGTCGAGGGGGCTCCGCCCTGGTCGATGCTGCGGCTGCGGTTGTACAGACCAGGAGCGGGAAGCTAGTGTCCTGACCGCGTGGATCGTGGCATAAGTCCCGGAGCGCGGCGCCCGCATGGCAACGCTGCCAGGCGGGATGCCCCGCCCGGCAGTTATGTCGCGAACCATGCGGTCAGGACACCAGGGCGCGGACGCGCGCGCCTGGGGGCCGCGACGGCGGTGTATGCTGGGCGGCGCATCGGAGCTTTCAGCTGTCAGCTATCAGCGGCGCCGTAACCGGTCCAGTAGCCAAAGAATGGGACCTGGAAGCGGAAGACTGGGAACTGACGCGGAACTCGAAACTGCAGGCGAAGCTGAGGGCTGATAGCTGTCAGCTGATAGCTCGTGTGGAGGACTTTGCCGTGAAACGGATTGGGATGGGAATCGTTGGTGCAGGGTTCGTCGGACCCCATCATGTGGACGCGGTCCGCAGGCTGGGATACGTGGACGTTGTGGCCGTGGCCGGCAGCAGCCAGGCGTCGGCTGAAAAGAAGGCCGAAGCGCTCGGCGCGCGAAAGGCCTATGGAAGCTACGAAGCGCTGCTGGACGATCCGGACATCCAGGTGGTCCACAATGCGACCCCCAACTACCTGCACTACCCCGTGAATGCCGCGGCGATTGCGAAAGGGAAGCACGTCATCTCCGACAAGCCGCTCGCGATGACGGCGGCGGAGGCGAAGACGCTGCTCGACCAGGCCAACAAGGCCGGCATCGTCCACGCCGTCACGTTCAACTATCGCGGCAACCCGCTCGTGCAGCAGGCGCGCAATGCCATCGCGCGCGGCGACATCGGGCGTCCGACGTTTCTCGTCGGCCATTACCTCCAGGACTGGCTCCTGAAGGACACGGACTATTCCTGGCGTCTCGAACCGGACAAGGGGGGCGCCTCGTCGGCGCTGGGCGATATCGGCTCCCACTGGTGCGATCTGGCTCAGCACATCAGCGGGTTGAAGATCACGCACGTGCTGGGGGACATCACGACCGTCATCCCGATACGCAAGAAGCCGAAGGGATCGCGCGAGGCGTTTGCGGTCGCCGGAGCCGACCAGGCGGTCGAAGAAGTGGACATCAAGGTCGAGGATCTCGCGTCGGTGCTGCTGCGCTTCGACAACGGAGCCAAGGGCAGCTTTTCCGTGGGTCAGGTCTGTGCGGGACACAAGAACGATCTGCAGCTCGAGATCTGCGGGTCGAGCGCGTCGCTCAGATGGCACCAGGAGAGCCAGAACCAGCTGTGGATCGGACGCCGCGACAAGGCCAACGAAGTCCTCGCGAAGGATCCTTCGCTGCTCGACACCGAAGCGGGCCGCTACGCGCACCTCCCCGGCGGGCACCAGGAATCCTGGGCTGACGCCTTCTGCAACGTGATGCGGGATATTTACGGATTCATCGCCGCCGGCAAGAAGCCTTCGGATCCTCATCCACCGGCATTTGCCACATTCGAAGACGGGTACCGCGCGAACTGCGTCGTCGAAGCCATTCTCGAGAGCGCGCGCAACGGATCCCAGTGGACCACGGTCGCTTACAAATCTTAGAGACGCTATGAAAATTCAACCGTTCGAACCAAAGTTCATGAAGGTCGGCATCCTGACGGCCGCGCTCCAGGAATTGACGCCGCGGGACATCCGCGATGCGGACCCTGACCGCGCGATCGAAGAGTGGGTGGAATTTGCGAAAGAGCTGGGTGCGAGCTACATCCAGCTGGCCTCGGCGCTTCACCCGACGGAGAGCGACGTTCCGCTCGAGGCGCAGCTCGACCCCGTGGCCAACACCCTCGATCTGCGCAAGCCGTTCGACAAGGATCGCGTGCGCCGCGTCAAGGCTGCGCTCGACGCCAGCGGCATCGGCATTTCCGAGATCGGGTACTTCGACAATCTGCTCCATCACGACCCGGTCATCCGTGCCAAGAAGTACGACTTCATGCATCGCGTGTTCGACGCCGCGACGCTTCTCGGGGTTGATGCGGTGTGCGGGTTCGTCGGGCGCAACCACCAGCACAGCATGGACCAGAACCTGCTCGACTTCGAGCAGTGGTTCGTGCCGCTCCTCAAGGACGCGAAGGCGCGCGGCCTCACCTACCGTGTCGAGCAGTGCCCGATGCCAGGCTGGACGACGGGCGACATCTGGCACAACAACATCGCCTACACGCCGGGAACGTGGATCGCGCTGCACCGCATCTGCGAGAAGCATGGCGTGGGCGATCAGTTCCGGATTCACTACGATCCGTCGCACGCCATTCTGATGGGGCAGGACACGCGGTCGATCTTCCAGTTTCTGAAGGACAGCGGATACAACTTCCTCATCGGCGGCTTCCACGTGAAAGGGCAGGTCGTGCACGCCAAAGGCGTGTCCGAGTGGGGCTACGGCGGCCAGACGGTCGAGCGCGGTGACTGGAAGGACGGGAAGCCGACGGACAACCCGGCGGAGCAGCTGAACGCGTGGAAGAAGCAGATCGTGCTCGCCGAGCACGAGCTGCCCGGCACGGCCCGGCACGACCCCCTCGCTTACCTGCAGAACCGGTCGGTCGACTGGTTCGATCACCAGCTCGCGGCGCGGGAGCTGCTGAAGCTCGACGTGGCCAACACGCACCTCGTCGTCGAACACGAGTACCCGCCGGCCCGCCTCCAGGATCGTGCGCGGGTGAAGCCGATCCTCCAGGGATCGATTGCGTTCGTCCGGCACGTCGATGCGGCGGCGGCGTGCATGTATGCGCTGCAGCACGAGGTGCTGGCGGCGCAGGACATTCCGATTCAGGGGACCGGGCGCGAGCCGTATCGGTCGTAGTCCCGGAGCTCACCTGACGCGCAGGCCGATCTGCGCGTCAGCGGCCGCGCCGTGAGCGGCGCCGGAGATCGGTTCGGTCTTCGCGCATGCGGTAGAGGTATAATCCGGCTGCCTGCAATCGATTACAGCGCCGGCGGACCGGAAGTGCCGGGTATTCTGAGGACTCTCGTGGAACACCATAACAAGCTTGCAATTCTCGTCGGCGGCGGGCCTGCGCCCGGGATCAACAGCGTCATCGGCGCTGCCACCATCAGGGCCCGGCTCGAAGGGATCGACGTGGTCGGCGTTCGGGACGGCTTCGAATGGCTCATGCAGGGGGACATCGATCACGTGATGCCCCTCACGATCGACGCGGTGAGCCGGATTCACTTCCGTGGCGGCTCGCACCTCGGCATCGCACGTGCGAATCCGACCAAAGATCCGCAGCTGCTCGAGAACACGGTCATGTCGCTCCTGCGGCTCGACGTCTCCCAGCTCGTGACGATCGGCGGCGACGACACCGCGTTCTCCGCGATGAAGCTGGAGCAGCACGCCGCCGGCCGCATTCGTGTCGTGCACGTGCCGAAGACGATCGACAACGACCTCGACCTGCCGGCGCACGTCGACACGTTCGGGTATCAGTCGGCTCGACACTACGGCGTCGATATCGTGAAGAACCTCATGGTCGATGCCAAGACGACCACGCGCTGGTATTTCGTGATTGCCATGGGGCGCAAGGCGGGGCACCTCGCGCTCGGCATCGGCAAGGCGGCCGGGGCGACGGTCACGCTCATCACCGAGGAGTTCGGCTCCCCGATCCGGCTCAAGACGATTGTGGACACGCTGACCGCGAGCATCATCAAGCGCATGGCCGGCGGGCGACGCGACGGCGTGGCGATTATTGCGGAAGGGGTCGTGCTCGACGTCGCCGAAGAGGATCTCGTCGGACTGGCCGACGTGGAGCGCGATGCCCACGGGCACCTGCGGATCGCGGAGGTCAATCTCGGAGAGATTCTCAAGGCGAAAGTCACCGAGCGGCTGCGCGGGCTGGGCATCAAGACCACGATTGCCGCCAAGAACATCGGGTACGAGCTCCGGTGCGCAGATCCGATCCCGTTCGACATGGAGTACACCCGCGACCTGGGCTACTGTGCCGCGAAGTATCTGCTCGCGGGCGGCAACGCCGCGATGATCTCGATGCAGGGAGGGCACTTCGTGCCGATCCCGTTCTCAGAGATGATGGACGGCGTGACCGGGCGCACGGCCGTGCGGCTGGTGGACGTCTCGTCCACGCGCTACGCGATTGCGCGGCGCTACATGATCCGGCTGCGGCGCGACGATATCGAGGATCCGCACGAAGTCGCCAGGCTCGCATCGACGGCAAAACTCACCGAAGAGGAATTCCGGCGCGAGTTCGAGTATCTTGTCGCTGCGGAGCCGCCGCCGCTCATGATGGACGAGCAGGGGGAGCGGGCGGGATCCGGCACGCGGTAACGTCGGCCCGCGACTCGCGGGACGCGCGGAATTGGGGGTCAGGCCATGGCGTGGATGCTCGCCTTGTCGTTCGGCGTCCTGCAACTCGCCCTGGTCGGCCCGAGTGCCGCCGGCCCGCAGGCAGGGCAGCCGCAGGTTGAACCCCTTTACCGGACGGTATACGTCACCGTGACGGACAAGGTCGGATCATCGGTTCCCGATCTCGGGCCCGCCGACTTCGTGGTCAAGATCGGCGGTAAGGTCCGCGAGGTGCTGAGCGCGGAGCCGGCCGCCGCGCCGCTGCGGATCGCGGTCATCGTCGACGACAACGGAACGGGCTTCTTCCGGTACGGCGTCGGCAAGTTCATCGAGAAGCTGCACGGGAATGCCGAGTTCGCCATCAGCGAGGTGACGGGCCAGACGCAGAAGATCGTCGACTACACCGGCGACGGGCGCGAACTGAGCGAGGCCATCGCCCGGCTCGGTCAGCGTCCGGCGACCGCGGATGGCGGTCAGCTCCTCGAAGGCATCTCGGAGACTGCCCGCGACTTCACGGCGAAGGGGCGTCCGCGACGCGGCATCATCCTGGCCCTGACGGTCGGCGGTGAAGAGCACAGCACGCTCCCAGCCGATCACGTCCTCAATGAGCTGCGCAGGAGCGGGGCCGCGCTTCACGTTGTCCAGGTGTCGAGCTCCGCCATACGGTCCACCGTTGCGATTCAGAAGCCCTCGGGGCTCCTGGGTGAAAACATGAATCTCAGTGAGGTGCTCGGCGAGGGGCCCAAGCAGTCGGGTGGGACGCGCGACGAGATCGTCGCGGCTGCCGGGCTCGTCAGCAGCCTCCAGCAGCTCGCCCAGTCGCTCCTGCGCAACCAGTACGCTGTCACGTATTCGCAGCGCCAGGGGGAGAAAACGTCCGACAAGATCAACGTGGCGGTCAAGGTGCCGGGGATGAACGTGCTGGCACCAACGCGCATTGCCGACAAATAAACCGAGACGACGCCCACGCTCCGGGCCCGGACAGTACGTAAACCGACGACCGGCGTCTGACCCCACTATCCGTTTGTGGGACGTCAGGACGCATGCCCGTCAGCGAGGGGGCATCGCGGCGAAGGTCCGATCGATGTTGTCGATCAACGCGAGCGTCGAACGCACGCCCGCCTCGAGGTAGCGCTCGCCGGCCTCGGGGTTTGATTTCCGTGCGTCCCCCCACGTCCCTGACTTCGTCGCCCAGTGAACCGACCCCGGGTTGCTGAAGAAGAACGCGGAGTGCACGGCGCCGATGTTCGGCACGGTGAACTCCGGGAACGGCGGAAACTCCGCGTTGGCCTTCTCGAGATCGACGAGGTCGGGATTGATGGCCATCACGGCGGACGTCTCGGCCAGATTGGCGTGGAGTCCGTTCTTCAGTCCTGAGAACTCGGCGACTTCGGCCTCGCTCAACGCATCCCAGTAGTTGACGGGAAAGGCCTGCACGCCCTTCGGCATCCGCTCCGCCGCGTTGGCGCACGCGTACGCGATTGCGTACGTGTTGTCGTAGTGCCCGTTCAGGAAGATGATCCGACGGAATCCGGAGGCGGCAAACGACGCGCAGAGGTCCTCGATGAGCGCCATGAAGGTCGGAATGCGGATGTAGACGAGGCCCGTGAAGCCGATGTGGGGATACGAGAGCGTGTAGGCGAGCGGCGGGGCGACCACCGCGCCGATCGTGGGGGCCACGCGTCGCGCGATTTCGTTGGGAATGAGCACGTCCGTCGCGAGGGGCCCGTGCGGGCCATGCTGCTCCGTCGCGCCCGTCGGCACGATGACCGTATGGTTCGACGTCAGGAACGCTTCGACCTCCGGGTTCGTCATCTCGCCGAGGAACACTGTCGCTGGCTTCATATCTCATCACTCCCGAAAATGGGGACACTCACCTTTAGCGTAAGTTGTTGAAAACAAACCGCGATTTTTCGGGCTTTCGAATCAACAAGTTAGCGTAAAGGTGAGTGTCCCCAATTCGTGCCTGTGTTTTCAATGACTTAGCGTAAAGGTGAGTGTCCCCATTTACCGGGCCGTCTTCGGGACGATATCGATCTGCAGGGCGGGATCGGCGGCGGGCACATACGTCTGCGCCACGCCCAGCTCTTTGCGGACGATGTTGCAGCCCTGGGCGATGGCGCTGGCCTTGTAAAACGCAATCTCGCGGTTGCAGCCCTGGCGCCCGAATCCGCAATCGCTCGACACGATCAGCTGCTCGGGCGCGATGTGCTCGAGCGCCTTGCGGACGGCTCCGGCGACCTCCTCCGGCCGATCGGCCTGCAGCGTCCGGTGACTGACGGCGCCGATGCAGACCTTCTTCGGCAGCTTCCCCTTCTGACGCCCGAACAGCTCGATGTTCCTGAAATCCCGATCCTTCGTCTCGATCGTCCAGACGTCCCCCCGCATCTCGTTCAGGTAGAGATCGAACGAGGCTTCGTAGCTCGTGTCGTCCATCACCCGCTGCATGTTCGGATTGCCCCAGCACGTGTGGATCCAGATCTCCACATCGTCGAGCCCCTGCACTTCGCGGTTGTAGCACTCGACCATGAACTTGACCTTCTCGTGTTTGGCGCCGAACGTGTTCGCCATGAAGTGGAGGGTCGGCTCTTCAATCTGGATGCACCGGCAGCCCGCATCGCGCAGCGCGAGGAGCTCGGTGTTCATCGCCACCGCCATGTCCCACAGGACCTCGCGGTTGTCCTTGTACTTGGCGGTATGGATATCGAGGAACAGGCCCATCACCTGCGAGCAGCAGGTGCCGAACCGGACCGGCTTTCGCGACTTGCTCTGGGCAATCCGCCAGATCTTGTCGTAACCGAGCGGCCGGTGCTCGATCTTCCCGGTGACGTGCGGCCATCGCCAGCCGGTGTAGATCTCGTTCAGCAGCGTGCCCGGAGGATACCGCAGCCACTCGCTGCGGGTTTCTTCCGACTGCAGCGCGTCCCCTTCGAAGCCCGTCCACCGCTGCAGCGGATAGTGGTGCCAGCTCCGGCCCCCGAAGTCCTCGTCGCAGTGAAAATCTCCGTGCGTCAGGATGTCGAGCCCCGCGCGCTCCTGATCGCTCGTCACCACCGCGAGCGCATCCTGGAACTTCTCACGGAACCGGATGTCCTGCATGCACGTGTCGAGCGGCTTCGCCCACATGCTCATGTCGAACCACCGCGGACGCGGCCACGATCCGGTAACCGTGGCCGGGAGGATCACATCCTTCGTGACAGTCAGCGCCATGCACACCTCTCAGGACAGAAACCCGCGAACCTCCATGAACGATACAACACAAATTCTGCTTTGACCTCGGCGGTGAAACGGTAAGAATTCTAAAACACGAGCCTCGCCGGATACCTGGAGCGGCAGAGAAGGACGCACACAATGAGTGACACGACTGACAACGGCCGGGGTCTCGACCGCCGTGACTTCTTCAAGACCGCCGGCGCCGGACTGACGGCGGCCGGCCTGATGCTGACGCCGAGAGAGCAGCTCATTGCCCAGGAGCGGGCGGAAAAGGATCGGCTGGCGCGCATCGCGTCGAACTCCTACCCGATCCGGTACATCTTCAAGTCACGCCCGGGAGGCGGTCGTGGCGCGGGTGCAGGCGCCGCGGGGCGAGGCGGCGCGGGACAGCCGGGTGCCGCAGCGGGTGCACCGCCCGCTCCAGCTCCGAACCCGGCGCGCGGCCCGGTCAATGCCGGCGTGAGCTCGGAAGAGATGAAGAAGAAGTACGGCGAGATCACGATGCTCGATTTCCCGCAGTGGACGAAGGACACGTTCCCGGGCGTCACCCACATGGACATCTTTTCGGGACTCTTCGGGGACGTGACCGACGACAGCATGTTCGCAGGGCGTACGTTCGATCCGTCCACGTTGTCCGGGAAGAAGTGGCTGGACCAGCTGGCCGCGAAGCTGGTGACGACGGGCACGAAGGTGCAGCACATCTCCAACAACGCGCCGAACGATCTCGCGGGACCCGATGAGGCGCTCCGCAAAGCCGGTGTCGAGGTGGGCAAGAAGTGGCTGGCCGGCGCCGCGATCATCGGGGCGAAGTCCGTGCGCATGAACTCGCCGCGGGCGCTCGGGCCGAGCATCAGGCCGCAGGCCGCCATCGATCCCAGGAACGGATATCCGAAGAACGACGAGATCATGCCGTACCTCAAGAGCGCGATCGAGTCGTACAAGGAGATGGCCGACTACGGCGGGAACCTGGGCATCAGGGTGACGCTCGAGAACCACTGGGGACTCGCGGCCGATCCCATCAACATCCGCACGATCATCGACGAAGTCAACAGCCCGTATTGCGAGGCTTCGCCGGACTTCTGCAACTGGGAGTACGACTACATGCTGGTGAGCGGATTGAAAGCGCTGGCGCCGTACTCGCACACCAACGTCCACGCGAAGTACCTGGGATCGGTGGGGCGAGAAGAATGACGTCCAGCGCTCGGTCCGCATCATGCTCGCGGCCGGCTTCAAAGGCACTTTCGCGCTCGAGTACGAAGAAGGTCCCTTGAACGGTGTCGAAGGAGCCAAGTATCTCTACAAAGAAGTCCTGGCGGCGCTGACGACCCCGACACCGGTGATCTGACAACGGCGGCCCGGCTCGCCGTTCTCCGGCGCGGCCGGGCCGTACTCGTTCGCTCCGTCCCACCGAGGCTCGCAATCCGGGCTTCGCGTTCATGCCCCGCCTCCGCCACAGGGTGTGCGGTAACCGCACTGGGAAACTGCGCACAGTGCACACCCGTGGAATGCCGTGAGCGGATCACGTGTGGCTCGCGCCGAAAGTCCGCCAAATGAGCCCTGGTTCGGCGGCGTCCACCTTGCTGCATCGGAGTCATCGATAGCGGGCTCTCGACGGATCGGCCCTCGCGCGCGAAGCCATTCATCCCCCCCGTTCATCCGGTTTGCCGAATTCACGCAAACGGATGTCAAGCCGTCCGTCCATGACAAGCAAGGTGACTCTGATGCGTATTCGCATGTCCGTCCGTCGTCTGTTCGCCGGGCCCGCGCTGGCACTGGCGGTGATGCTTGGACTCGCAGCCTTCACCACGACGCTCGTCATGGCATTCAACGGCGGCGATTCGATCGGGACTGCCGTCACGCTGCCGATCACGCCGCCTGGCTCGTTCATCGGGGACAGCACCGGCATCTCATCGCCACCATCACAGCCGAGCCAAAGGTGGAACAACGTCACCTGGTGGAGCTGGACGCCAGGCACCACGGCGACATTCGCCGTTCGCGCGACGTCTCTGGCTCCGTCCGGCTGGGATAATACGCTGGAGGTTCGAACGGGCGATGGTACGACGCTCGTCACCCAGAACGACGACTCTTATGGTCTCGATGCGCAGTTGTTGTTCACTGCGACGGCTGGAACGACCTATTTTATCGGCCTGGGTGGCTACAACAGCGCGTCGAAGGGCACGGCGACCATCAGTTTCGTCGAAGCGCCTTCCACCCCAACTGCCGTGGCCGCTGTTCCTGGCAACGCGACCGCGCTGGTGTCGTGGACGCTGGCCTCGGCCGGCGCGGAGGCGGTCACGTCATACCGCGTCTTCAAATACATCGGCGGTGTTCAGAACGGGACCTTCGTGTCGCTGGTCGGATTTCCACCCGCAACGAGCGTCAATATGACGGGCCTGACGAACGGGACCGCATACACGTTCGCCGTCGTCGCGGTCAATTTGGTGGGTGCCAGCCCAACGTCCGCCCAGTCAAGCGCGGTGACACCGGTCGCCGTGGTCCCCGGTGCGCCGACAGCCGTCGCAGCGACCGCCGGTGACACGAGTGCCAGTGTCGCGTTCGCGGCTCCCGCCAGCAACGGAGGGGCGGCAATCACCGCGTATACCGTGACCTCCTCGCCCGGCGGCCTGACTGCGGCGGGCGCGGGCAGTCCCCTCGTCGTGGCGGGCCTCACGAATGGCACGCCCTACACATTCAGGGTCACGGCCACCAACAGCACGGGCACTGGACCTCTGAGTGCCGCGTCGGTGGCCGTCACGCCAGTCCATCCCATGACGAGCCAGACGATCGCGTTCGGCGCTTTGAGCAGCAAGGCTCTTGGCGATGCGCCGTTCACGGTCGCAGCGACCGGCGGATCTTCTGGCAATCCCGTGACGTTCTCGTCCACCGCCACCTCGGTCTGCACCGTCTCGGGGGACACCGTCACTGTGCTCGCCCTGGGCGTCTGCGCGATTGCCGCCGACCAGGCAGGGAATGTGGACTACACCAGTGCTCCGACGTCCACACAGAGTTTCCTGGTGGGGCCGACGGCCTGCGTGCTGACCGTCGCGGGGGGTGTCCTGCCGGCGGGGCGGCTTGCCGCTGAGTATTCCACGATGGTGCCGGCCGGCGGGGCGACCAGCATCGCGACGTTCATGGTGTCCGCCGGGACGCTGCCGCCGGGCCTGACGCTCGCGAGCAACGGCACCATCAGCGGCACGCCACAGGTCAACGTGAGCGCTTCGTTCACGGTGCGTGTGGAGGACGGCGCGTGCAGCGCCAGCGCGGCCCACACGCTCAATGTCGGAGCCGCGCGGTGGATTACGACGGGCCCCGGCGCGGGCGGGACCGCGCACGTTCGTTCATTCGACCTGACGAACGGGCAGATTGCGGGACCGCTCGGGAGCTTCCTCGCGCCGCCCGGATTCTCGGGCGGCGTGCGCGTGGCGCTCGCAGACGTCAACGGCGACGGCGTGGTTGACGTCGTCACAGGCGCGGGAGGAGGCACGGAGCCGACGGTGCGGGTCTACAACGGTGCGGACGGCGTCCTCGTGCGCACCTTCGCGGCATTCGAGCGGACCTTCAGCGGCGGCGTGTTCGTGGCGGCAGGCGATGTGAACGGCGACGGTATCGCCGACATCATCGTGGGTTCAGGAGAGGGTCGGTCGCCCCTTGTCCGCGTGTTCGACGGTCCGACGGGTCGCAAGCTGACATTGCCGGTTGGCGAGTTCGTGCCCTACAGCCCGCGGTTCGTCGGCGGTGTGCGCGTAGCCGCGGGGGACGTCAATGGTGACGGCCGTGCCGATGTGATCACCGGCGCGGGACCCGGCGGAGGCCCGCACGTTCGCATCTGGAACTCGGGGCATGTCAGCAGCCTCCAGGAGTTGACCGGGTTCTTCAGCTACGACCCGGCATTTCGCGGTGGCGTGTATGTGGCCGCGGGTGACGTCAACGGTGACGGCTATGCCGACGTGGTCACGGGCGCCGGCGCAGGCGGGGGACCGCACGTTCGCGTGTGGAACGTGCACGACGGCTCGGAGCTTCTGGGCTTCTTCGCGTACTCCGCGGCGTTCGCAGGAGGTGTGCGCGTCGCCGCGGGCGACATCGATGGCGACGGCTACGCTGAGATCATCACCGGTGCCGGTCCTGGCGGAGGTCCGCACGTCCGCGTGTGGACGGCTGGCCGCGGCGACGCAGTCCAGCAGCTGGCGGGCTTCTACGCCTACGATGGAGCGTTCTCGGGCGGGGTGTTCGTCGCGGCGCCGACCCCTGTGCGCCGGATGTCAATCGACGACGCGACGCCGGACCCCACCGTCCCGGGGGCGGTGACAATCGCCGGCTGGGCGATGGACGAGGCGGCAGCACTGGACGCTGTCGGCGTCAGCGCGATTCATGTCTGGGCCTATCCCACCTCCGGAGGTGCACCAACCTTTGCCGGCGCAACAACGCCGACGGACCAACGGCTCGACGTGGCGAGCGCCTTCGGAGGGCAGGCCAAGTGGAGCGGCTTTCATCTCAGCACGATGCCCCTGCCGTCGGGAACCTACGATCTGGTGGTCTACGCGCTCGGAACCCCGGGTCCCATCACCGAGCGGACCGTCCGCGTCACGATTCCATAGCCGGGCGCGGCCGGAGGCTCACCACTCAAGTGCAACCGGGCGCTGGTCGCGGGCCGAGTCGTAGGCCGCCATCGCGATCACGAACGACTTCCTGGCATCCTCGATGCCTGCGGCCGGCTGACGCTTCTGCTCGAGGCACTCGATGAGGTGCGTCAATGGGAACGGCGCCGCCGGCGCGTAGGTCGGCTCCGACTGACGCTCGTACACCCAGTCCGCCGCACCGGCGGCGAGGACGGCGCGACCGGGTGCGCGAAACCACTGATCGATAATCTCTCCCCTTGTTCCAACGAGCTCGAGACGGACCACGCTGTTGTGTTTCGGTGACGGGCCGGTCTTGCGGGGCGAGTTGATGGTCCACGAGGCTTCGAGCGTCGCAATGATGCCGTTGTCGAACGTGAACGTCGCCATGCCCCAGTCCTCAACGGCGATGTCCTTGTGCACGAGATTCGCGATTCTGGCTTCGACCCGTACGACTTCACTGTTCGCCACCCACCGGAAGAAATCGATCCAGTAGATCCCCTCGTCGATGAGCGCCCCGCCGGGCACGTGCGCGGGATCCGCAAACCAGCCCGGAGTGCCGGAGCCGCTCGCATCCTCCGCGATGGACCAGCGGCAGGTCTGGTGTATCACCGCCACCTCGCCGATCGCCCCACTGTCGATCCGCTCTTTCAGGTCCGCGCCGCGCAGGCGCATGTTTCCCTGGAACGGAAAGCAAACCACGCCGGCGGTCGTGACGGCGTCGACCATGCGATCGGCCTCGGCGATCGTCATCGCCATCGGCTTGCCGATGATCAGGTGCTTGCCCGCCCGCGCACCCATGATGGCCAGTTCCGCGAGCTCCGACACGGGGGCCGCGGTCTGGATGATGTCCACGTCCTCACGCTGGAGAAGCTCCTCGTAGCTCTCGTAGCCGGGAACGCCGAATGCGTCGGTGAATGCGCCGAGCTGCGTTCCGTCCGGCGATGCCGCAGCCACGAGCGTCGCGCGGGGATACTCACGAAGCGCGCGAGCCATGTTGTACGCGGAGTACCAGTGTCCCAGTCCCATGATCGCCACTCGCCACGGACGTCCCATCAGTTCTCTCCTCGCGTCGTCGTCGATGAAGTGCGGAGCTCGAGACTCGCGATCGGCGCATGAGCATCCACCAGAGCGCGGAATTATAGCGCGGCAGCCCGCGTGAATCCCGGACCCCGCGCGCGTCCGATGTACAATCGCGGCTCGACGAGGAGATGCGAATGACGCTGATGCGATGGTCCATGGCCGCAATCGTGACAATGACGTGTGCGGTGGCAGCCTCGGCGCAGGCGCCGGCACCGGTGAAAACGCCCAAGGGCTTCACCCAGCTGTTCAACGGGAAGGATCTGACCGGATGGCGCGGCCGGCAGCCGAACTTCAATCCCGCCGAGGAGGCGAAGTTCACGAAGGAAGAGCGGGCGGCCAAGCAGGCCGAGTGGAACACCGCCCGCGACGCCCACTGGAAGGTCGACACCGCGAAGGGGGAGATCGTTTCGGACGGACAGAGCCCGCATCTCGCGACCGAGAAGGACTACGGCGACTTCGAGTTTCAGGTGGACTGGCTGATGGTCAGCCGCAACGGTGACTCCGGTGTCTACCTTCGCGGCTATCCGCAGGTTCAGGTGTGGGACCCCGACAATCCTCGCGAAGTGCGGAACGGAGCGCCCAAAGGATCGGGCGCGCTCTGGAACAACAATCCCGACAACCCCGGCAAGTGGCCGCTGGTCAAGGCGGACAACCCCGTCGGCGAGTGGAACACCCTCCGGATCAGGATGGCGGGCTCACGCGTGTGGGTCTGGTTGAACGACAAGCCGACAGTCGAGGGGCAGGTCCTCGACAACTTCTTCGACCGCGCGCAGCCGCCAGTCGCCCGTGGTCCCATCGAGCTCCAGACCCACGGCTCAGAGATTCGGTTCCGCAACATCTTCGTCCGCGAAATCCCCGCCGCCGAAGCAAAGGCCATTCTGGGAGGCCACGGTCACTAGTCGCAGGAGCATCTGTTGATTCCAGAACGGGCCTCGGGCTGCACGACCCATCACCTCACGCGATCAGCGTACGCGCGCATCGCCTGGACCTTGCTCTTCATCGTCGTCGCGATGGTGGCGGCGCTGCTCGTGGGGCCGACGGGAGCCGTGGTCACGGCTCAAGCACCCGCGGACTCCGCCGCTCGAGCACCCGCGGACTCCGCCGCTCGAGGAACCGCGGACTCCACCGCTCAAAGACCCGCGGACTCCGCCGCTCAGACCCCCACCGTCCGTGTCGTTCCGCCCGACTTGGAGGACACACCGGGGCTCCAGGCGGTTCGGGACGCGCAGATCAAGACCGTGGCCGCACTCCCCGTGTTCCACGATTTCCAGTTCACGGACCGCCTGACCGAGAGCGGCATCACCTTCAAGCACCGAATCGTCGACGATGCCGGCAAGACGTACAAGGCGGCGCACTACGATCATGGCAACGGCATGGCGATCGCGGACGTCGACGGCGACGGCCTGTCCGACATCTACTTCGTCAACCAGGTTGGCGGCAACCAGCTCTGGAAGAACGCCGGCGGCGGCAGGTTCGAGGACATCACCGCGTCGGCCGGCGTGGCGGTCGCCGGACAAGGTCGGCGTCTCCGCCTCGTTCGCCGACATCGACAACGACGGCGATGCGGACCTGTACGTCACGACCGTTCGCGGCGGCAACATGCTCTTCGAGAACGACGGCCACGGCCGCTTCCGCGACATCTCCGCGGCCTCCGGCCTCAACTACGTCGGGCACTCGTCGGCGCGGTGTTCTTCGACTACGACCGCGACGGCCGGCTCGACCTGTTCCTCGTCAACGTCGGACGGTACACGACGAACACGATCGCGGGCGACGGCTACAAGTACTACGTGGCGTTCGAGGACGCGTTCTCACGGCCACCTGAAGCCGGAGCGCGCCGAGCGAAGCATCCTGTATCGCAACGAGGGAGGCAACCGCTTCGTCGACGTCTCGAAGCGGACGGGCCTCATGGATCTGTCGTGGTCGGGCGACGCGAGCGCGGTCGACGTCAACGACGACGGCTGGCTCGATCTGTATGTGCTGAACATGCAGGGCGACGACGAGTACTACGAGAACGTCGGCGGCAAGCGCTTCGTCAAGAAGAGCCGTGAGGTGTTCCCGCGGACGTCCTGGGGCGCGATGGGCATCAAGGTGTTCGACGTCAACAACGACGGCCGCCTGGACATCTTCATCACCGACATGCACTCCGACATGAGCGACGATGATCGGCCCCGAGCGCGAGAAGGATGAAGTCGACCATGGAATGGCCGGTGTCCTTCCGCGGCGACGGCAAGACGAGCATCTGGGGCAACTCGCTGTTCGTCAAAGAGGGGCCGGGGAAGTTCCGCGAAGCGTCTGACGCCATGGGCGTCGAGAACTACTGCCCGTGGGGACCGAGCGTCGGCGACCTCAATGCCGACGGATACGACGACACGTTCATCGCGTCCGGCATGAACTATCCGGAGCGCTACATGATCAATTCGGTGAAGCTCAACGACCGCGGGCAACGATTCGTCGACGCGGAGTTCGTGCTCGGCGTCGAGCCGCGCAAAGGGCGGCGTGGCGACGCCGTGGTTCGAGCTGGATGCGTCCGGCAAGGACAAGGGCCACACGGATGCCGCCGGCGCGACGGGACGAGTGGCGGTCTGGGGCGCGCGCGGCACGCGCTCGTCGGCGATCTTCGACGTCGACGGCGACGGCGATCTCGACATCGTCACCAACGAGTTCAACGCCGCGCCGATGGTGCTCGTCAGCAACCTGACCGAGAAGACGCGGCGTGCACTATCTCGAGGTGAAGCTCACCGGCACCACGTCGAATCGCGACGGGCTCGGGGCGGTGGTCAAGGTCACCGCCGGAGCGGCGACCTACACGAAGGTCCTGGACGGCAACTCCGGGCTACCTGTCGCACAGCCTCTACCCGCTGTACTTCGGGCTCGGCGCCGCGGAGGCTGTGGACAGCATCGAGGTCCTCTGGCCTTCCGGGAAGAAACAGACCGTGCCGGCACCCATCAAGATGAATTCGCGGATCGAAGTCCGCGAGCAGTGACGCCCGCCTGATTGCGAGGACTCCTGCGGGACGCGTGGGCAGCCGCTCCTCGCTACCGCCGCGTCGGCCGCTCTGCCGCCGACGTCTTCACGGGTCGATATCCCACGTCGCTGTACTGAGGCGCCTGGGGAGAAAACTGTGCGTCGAAGCGAGGATCAGGAGGGTCGAACGTGTTGATGTCAGCTTTGATCGTCCCTCTGAGGTCGTTCACCGTCACCATGGATGAACGAGCCCTTGACCCCGGCGCCGTCGAGGATGTCGAGCTCATAGCGGGAGCCAGCGGAGATCCCACCTGCCATCGTGTTCATCCAGAAGATCGACGCGACGTACGTGCTGCCGGTCCCGCCGTCATCCACGCCGTTCCAGTTGCCCGTGAACGTGCTGCGGCTGACCGTTGCGCGCGATCCCTCGAATACCGTCATCGCGCCGGAGCCATGCTCCGGATGATACTCGCCGCCGGTCAGCAGCCCGACGTAGTCAACGCCCATGTTGGAGACGTTGCCGACGAAGAGGCAGTTTTCGATCGTTGCCCGGCTGCCGTGTAAGAGATCAACGGCCGATCCCGTCGTCTGCGTGCCGTTGTTGCGAAAGATGCAGTTCCGGAAGAGCACGGAATCCCGGGGATCGCCGAGGTGCTCGACCGACACGCCCCCTCCGCACGGACTCGCATAGTTTTCATAGACGTCGACGTTTTCAATCGTGGGATACGACCGCGCGTAAATCTTGATCGCCCCGCCGTCGGTATAGAAGAACGCGGTCTTTCGAATGTCGTCCGATTCGATCGGGGATTTCTCCCCGGACCCAGTCGTGAAGTTCTTGGCGCCCGTGATTTTGAAGCCGCGGAACACGGTCTTGCGTGACACGCCGTCCCCGAAGTAGACCACGTGGTTCACGATTGCGGGATGGCTGGGCGCCCGGGGGTCGGAGATCTCCGCATTGGCGGCAGTGAGGATCACCTCACCGACCGCCTCCAGTGTGATGCCGTCGTGCCGGGCATTGAGCCAGATGAGCGCCTGTCCCCTGGAGGACGGACGGTACGTTCCCGCGTGGACCTGGACGGTCTTGTTGACGGGATCTCCCGCCGCGGCTTCCAGCGCGTCCTGGATCCGGCCCGTCGGATAGACATGATGCACCGTCTTCTCGGCGTCGAAGGCGACCTTCCGCTGGCCACCGAAAGCCCGGACGGGAAGCACCCCCGCCGCAAGCAGGATTTGGAGGAAAGCGCGACGCTGATCTGGCCTGGTGGTCATGACAGAGGTTAATCCGGCGACGTGGAAGGGTCCAGCGTAGCCCGAGCCCCGAATCCCGCCCCCCCGAATCCCGACGTTGATCAGATCCGCGCGGTGCTCGAGCGGACCACGAGCTTGTGGGGAAGCGTGACCGAGACGGGCGCTACAGTTCTGCCGTTCAGTATGTCGAGCAGCAGGCGGACGGTGCGCTCGCCGATCTCCTGCATGGGCTGCGCAATTGTCGTCAGCGGCGGATTCGTGTGGGCCGCGTACCGCACGTCGTCGAATCCGACGAGGGAGAGGTCCTCGGGCACGCGGAGGTTGCGGCGGCGGGCGCTCCCGAGCACGCCAATCGCCATTTCATCGTTGAAACAGAAGATCGCCGTCGGGGGCTCCGGCTGATCGAGCAGCTGATCGCCGGCGAGAGAGCCCGACTCGATGGTGAAATCCCCCTGGGCGACGAACACGTCGTCCTGGGCTCCCTGGATTTGCGCGCGCCTGGTGGCCCCCTCCAGTCGATCCCGGCTGAGAGGACTGACGAGTGGACCGGTCACGACGCCGATGCGCCGGTGCCCGAGCTCGTAGAGGTGATGCATCGCTTCGGACGCCGCGGTCGCGTTGTCGATGTGCACGCTGGGAATACCGAGCGTCGGACTGAATTCGCAGCCATTGACGATCGGCGCGCATCCTGGCAACGACGAGCGGACCAGCCCTGCGGCCGTCCGGGGCAGCCGGTGACCGAGGAATATCAGGCCGTCGGCTTCCTTCCGCTTGAGCATCAGCGCATAGCGTTCTTCCCGCTCTTCGTCGTGCTGCGTGTCGCCGAGCAGCACGGCATAGCCTTCCTTCCGAGCCGCCTCTTCGATACCGCGAAGAATGAGCGAGAAGAAGGGATTGGAGATGTCGGGAACCATGACGAGGAGCTGGCCTGAGCGGAGCGTGCGGAGGTGCTTGGCGGCTGAGTTGGGTGCGTAACCGAGAAGGTTTACGGCGTCCATCACCCGGCGCCTGGTTTCCGGAGAAACGACGTCGGGGCGGCTCAGGACACGGGACACCGTTGCGGTCGACACAGCGGCGCGCTTGGCGACTTGGTAAATGTTCGACAAATGGCCCCCCGAAACGTCGCCATCATATCCGCCTCGGCCACGGCGAGCCACAAATTGATCCAGCAATCGCATGCGTTTCGCAGAGCGCAACGTCTTTGACAACCTGCCTGCGGGGGTGTACACCGATGGTGGAAATCGATGCAAACGATTGCATCGACAGTCGTTCGCTGTGCGGTGACGACGTGCCGAAGGCTGAGCGCCGGGTCGGCGCGGCGATAGGGGTTATGCCAGAAATGAAAACGAAAAAGCTGTCGAAAACGTGGGTGCCGATCGTGTCGCTGGTGTGGCTCGCGTGTTTGACGGTGTTTGCCCAGCCGCAAGGCGCACCGCAGGCGCCCGCACCGGCGTCCGGCCCCGCGCCGGCAGGCCGGAGTGGCCAGGGAGCGCCGGCCCAGGGTCCGGCTCGAGGAAACCAGCCGATGGCTGGAGACTTTTCCCCGAAACCGCCCGTCCAGCCGCTCACGCCGGAGGAGCAGCAGAAGCGCTTCATCCTGCCCCCCGGCTACCGGATGGAGCTGGTGCTCTCCGATCCGGAGATCATCAATCCAACCGCGATCGCGTTCGACGGCAATGGCCGGCTCTACGTGAACGAGATGCGCAGCTACATGCTCGACGTCGACGGCAGCCGCGAGTTCGAGCCCGTGAGCCGCATCAGCATGCACGAGAGCACGAAAGGCGACGGCACCTTCGATCGTCACTCCGTGTTCATCGACAAGCTGGTCCTGCCGCGGTTCATCCTCCCTCTCGACAAGGGCAGCGTGCTGACGATGGAGACCGACGCGGACGATATTTTCAAGTACACGGACACGACGGGCGACGGTGTCGCAGAAAAGAAGGAGCTGTTCTTCAGCGGCGCCGGGCGGCGTGGGAATCTCGAGCACCAGCAGAGCGGGTTCATCTGGGCGCTGGACAACTGGATCTACAGCACCTACAACGCCTTCCGGATCCGCTGGACGCCGGGTGGCGTGATCAAGGAACCGACCGCTCCGAATTTCGGGCAGTGGGGGCTGACGCAGGACGATCACGGCAAGCCCTGGTTCGTCGACGCGGGGGGCGAACGCGGCCCGCTCAATTTCCAGACGCCGATCGTGTACGGCGCCTTCAACGTGGCGGACCAGTTCGAGCCGGGGTTCGAGGTGACGTGGCCGGCGCCCAGTATCGCCGACATGCAGGGAGGCATGAGCCGCGTCCGGATGCCGATCGGGGTGCTGAATCATTTCACCGCCACCTGTGGTCCCGACATATTCCGGGGCGACAGGCTGCCGGCGGATCTCCGTGGCGATCTGATCTTCGCCGAGCCGGTGGGACGGCTCGTTCGACGCTCGAAGGTGGTGGTGACCGAGGGGCTCACGCAGCTGCGCAATCCCTATCCGAATTCCGAGTTCATCCTGAGCCTGGATCCGCTGTTCCGACCCGTGAACATGGCGACGGCCCCCGACGGCACGCTGTATATCGTGGACATGTACCACGGCATCATCCAGGAATCGCAGTGGACGGAACCTGGATCGTATCTGCGCGCAAAAATTCACCAGCTTCAGCTCGACAAAGTCATCAGCCACGGCCGAATCTGGCGTCTCGTGTACGACGGCATCGAACCGGATCGGACGCAGCCGCGCATGCTCGACGAGAAGCCGGCGCAGCTCGTCGCGCATCTCGATCATCCGAATGGCTGGTGGCGCGACACGGCGCAGAAGCTGCTCGTGCTCCGTCAGGACACGTCGGTCGTGCCCGCGCTGCAGGTCATGGCGCGCAACTCGACCAGCGTGCTGGGACGTTTTCATGCGATGTGGACGCTCGAAGGGCTTGGCGCACTCGACGCGGCGCTGGCGCGCGCCCTGATGAAGGATCTGAACCCGCTCGTCAGGGTTCAGGCCATCCGTGTGAGCGAATCCCTCTACAAAGCCGGGGACACGTCGTTCGATGCGGACTTCCGTCAGCTTGCGAAGGATGAGGACGCGCGCGTCAGCCTCCAGGCGATGCTGACGCTGAAGCTGTTCAAGGCGGCGGATCTCAAAGAGGTAGTCACGGCCGCGCAGGCCGCAAACAAGGCGCGCGGCGTGCAGGAGATCGGCAACCTGATGCTGCGTCCGCCGACGACTGGCGGTGGATTCGGCGGCGGTGGCCGGGGCGGTCCCGTGACGCCGGCGGAGCAGGCGCTCGTTCAGGAGGGGGCGGGCATTTACGCGGAGCTGTGCTCGGCCTGTCACGGACCGGACGGAAAGGGCATGCCCGTCGATGGAGCGCCGGCCGGGACGATGAAGGCGCCGCCGCTCACGGGCTCGCCGCGCGTGCTGGGGCATCGCGATTATCTGATCAAGGCGGTGCTGCACGGACTGACGGGGCCCGTGCAGGGCACCACCTACACCGACGTCATGGTGCCGATGGGCACCAACAAGGACGACTGGATGGCGGCCGTGACGTCGTACGTTCGGACCAGCCTTGGGAACAGTGCGTCCCTGATCTCACCGGCGGATGTCGCGCGGGCACGGGCCGCGGATGCGAATCGCAACACGCCCTGGACCGTCGCCGAGCTCGAGGCCTCGCTCCCGGTGCTCCTCGCGTCGCAGCCAGCATGGACGGCCACGGCGAGCCATAACCCCGACGCCGCAGCGAATGCGCTGGCGACGGGGACATGGTCCACGGGCGCTCCTCAGCAGCCGGGCATGTGGTTCCAGGTGGAGCTGCCGGCGGCCACGTCCATCACCGAGATCCAGTTCGATTCCGCGGCGACTCCCGCAGGCGGCAGGGGCGCTCGCGGCGCGGCCCCTGCAACTCCCGGAACAGCTGGGACTCCGGGGCCGGGTCCGACTCCGGTTCAAGGACGAGGAGCTGGTGCGCCGGCGGGTGCGCGCGCCGCAGGGCCCGGACAGTTCGGCGGCCGCGGGGGATTCACGATGATCTCCGGGTTTCCTCGGGCATATACCGTCCAGGTATCGAGTGATGGTGCCTCGTGGAGCCCGGTCGCAGAAGGACAGGGGGCGGGGACGACGACCGTCATCACGTTCGCGCCGGTTTCCGCGAAGTTCGTGCGCATCACGCAAACGGCGACTCCCGACGACGCGGCGTCGTGGTCGATCCAGAAATTCCGCGTGTATCAGCCGGCGCAAACTCGGGAATAGGGATCGGGGATCGGGGATCGGTTCGGGACTCGGGTCTCGGGTTCGGGTTCGGGATTCGGGTTCGGGATTCGGGACTCGACTGGCAGCTTCCGGCTTCAGCCGGAGGAAGACTCCGGGACCGTCGGCGTGGCAGGTAAACGGCCGACGGCCTTTGCTCGTAATCGCCATCGGATTGTTGTCACAATGACGTCTTCCTGCGCTTCGCCCCCCTGCAGAGTGGCGGTATTGTGCACGTTCGGCCAGTCGCTCATCGCCCGCCGGTGCGAAAGGTTCAACGGATGAAACGGTTCGGACCTCGGCTCGGCTTGCTCGTCGTGGTGCTCCTGGCCGCAAGCGCGCTCGTTCTCACGCAGGCCGCCCAGGCGCCAATCCAGCCACCGCCGGCTGCACCGGCCGCGCCGCAACCGGCCGGCCGCGGCGGATTCGACGAAGCAACCGCTGGTGCGGATTTTCTCAAGCGACCACCTGTCGTGCGGCTTGACCCGGAGACGCAACAGAAGCTGTTTCTGCTGCCCGAGGGATACAGGATCGAGCCGGTGCTCGCCGATCCGCTGATCCAGGATCCCGTCGGCGTCACGTTCGACGGGAACGGCAGGATGTACGTGCTCGAGATGCGCTCGTACATGCGGGACGCCGAGGGCTCCGAGTCACGCGCTCCGATCTCCCGCATCTCCCGCCACGAGGACACGGACGGAGACGGCGTGTACGACAAGCACACCGTGTTCATCGACAACATGGTGATGCCGCGGATTGCCTTTCCGCTGGGCGACGGCGTCATCCTCGCCCTCGAAACCGACAATCGCGACCTTTACAAGTACACCGACACGAATGGCGATGGCGTTGCCGACAAGAAGGAGCTCTTCTACCAGGGGGTCGGCCGCGTCCAGAACATGGAGTGGCAGCCCGGCGGGATGACGTGGGCGCTCGACAACTGGATCTACACCACCTACAACCCGTACCGTCTGCGAATGGCGCCCGGCGGAAAGATCCTGCGCGAAGAGACCGAGCCGAACGGCGGGCAGTGGTGGTCGGCGCAGGACAATTACGGGAAGACGTGGTGGGTGGACGGCGGTGGCGAGCTCGGTCCGGTCAACATCCAGGCTCCGATTGCGTACGGCGCGTTCAATGTGCCGGACAACTTCGAGCCTGACTTCCTGATCCCCTGGCCCGCTCCCGGGAGCATCGCGGACATGCAGGGCGGCATGCGGCGGGTGCGGATGCCCGACGGGACGCTGAATCATTTCACGGCGGCGTCGGGCGTGGAAATTTACCGTGGCGATCGTCTCCCCGCGGATCTCGTCGGCGACCTCTTCTTCAACGAGCCGGTCGGGCGCATCGTGAGGCGCGCGAAAGTCGTGGTCACTGACGGGCTGACCCAGCTTCGGAACGCCTATCCGAAATCGGAGTTCATCCGCTCGACGGATCCCCTCTTCCGTCCCGTCAGCATCTCGAACGCGCCTGACGGCACACTGTACCTGTCGGACATGTACACCGGTATCATCCAGGACGCGCAGTTCGTCGGTCCGAATTCGTACCTGCGGAAGAAGATCGATCAGTACGAACTGGACAAGCAGCACAACTGGGGTCGTGTCTGGCGGATCAGCCATGAGAGCAAGCCGGCGGGCTTCACGCCGCCCAGGATGTACAGCGAGACGCCCGCGCAGCTCGTGGCGCATCTCGAACATCCCAACGGCTGGTGGCGCGACACGGCCCAGAAGCTGCTGGTGCTCGGCCAGGACAAGTCGGTCGTTCCCGCGCTGCTCACGATGGCGCGCGGGTCCGCGAACCAGCTCGCACGGATTCATGCGCTGTGGACCCTCGAGGGGTTGGGGGCGTTCGACGCGAAGCTGGCGCGTGAGCTGATGAAGAGCCCGGATCCGCAGATCCGGATCCAGGCCATTCGCGCGAGCGAATCGCTCTACAAGGCGAAGGACAAGTCATTCGCCACGGACTACAGAGCGATGACGGAGGACGCCGATCCGAACGTGATCATCCAGGCGATGCTGACGCTGAACCTCCAGAAGGTTCCTGACGCGGCGAAGATCATCGCGGCAACCGCTGCTGCGAGCCAGGTGCGCGGGGTGAAGGAGATCGGCGCGCAGATCCTCAAGCCCGGCGCATACCTCGGGCAGAGGCCGTCGCTCGCCGACGCGGGAGCCACCTTCATGAACTTCTCGCCGGACCAGCGGAAATCGATGGTCCGCGGCGAAGGCACTTACAAGGAGCTCTGTAGTTCGTGTCATGCCCCCGATGGCAAGGGGGCGCCGATGTCCGGCGGTGCGGAGGGGATGACGCTCGCGCCATCGCTGGCCGGCTCACCACGCGTCGCAGGGCATCGCGAGTATGCGATCAAGGTGCTGCTCCACGGCCTGACAGGGCCCATCGAGGACAAAAACTACCCCGGCGGTGTCATGGTGCCGATGGGCACCAATACGGACGGATGGCTGGCCGACGTCACCAGCTATGTGCGCAACAGTTTCGGCAACTCCGCGGGTCTCGTGACATCCGATCAGGTGGCGGCGGTTCGCAAGGCCACGCCGCGGAAAGCGCCGTGGACGCTCGCCGAGCTCCTCGCGACGGTTCCGGCGCCGCTGACGAACACATCGGAATGGAAGGTCAGCGCGAGTCACAACACGGCGGCGGCGGTCAATGTCCTCGGCGCAACGCCGGGCGCGCGATGGGACACGGGCGCGCCTCAGCAGCCGGGCATGTGGTTCCAGATCGAGCTGCCGCAGCCGGCGACGATCGCGGATCTCCAGATCGATTCGTTCGTTCAGGGCGCCGGAGGCCGCGGCCGCGGCGGCCGGGGCGGTGGTCCCGCGGCCGTCGGGCCGGTCGCGTACAGTGTCCAGGTGTCGATGGACGGGACCACGTGGCAACCGCCTGTCGCGCAGGGACCCGGGTCAACTCCAAGGACCACGATATCGTTTGCTCGCGCGCAGGCCCGGTTCATTCGGATCAATCAGACCGGTTCGGCGCAGAATGGCGAGGCCTGGGGCATTCAGCAGGTGCGGGTGTGGGCGGTCGGCGGAACGAAATGATCGGCCGACAGCTAACAGCTGTCAGCCATAAGGAACCTCAGTGAAACGACTTCTCGCAGCGGCTGGAATTCTCGGCGTCGGCACTCTAGCCGCCACGTTGACAGCTCTCGCGCAGGCGCCCGCGGCGCCTTCCCAGAATCCGACGGCAGCCGCTCCGGCATCCAGCGAACCGACGCGTGCAGCCCCTTCGGGGCGCGGCGGTGGACGCGGGAACCCGGCCGCGACCCTTTATACCGAAACCTGCGCCGGCTGCCACGGCACGGGACTCGAGGGTGGCAGGATCCCGACGCTCTTCGACGACAAGTGGACTCGCGCGACCGACGATGAGTCGATTGCCGCCATCATCGCCGACGGCATCCCCAATACGGAAATGGTGGCGTTCAAGTCCGCGCTGACCGAGCCGCAGATCTGGCAGCTCGTCACCTACCTGCGCATGCAGGGGGCGAACCTGAAGGAAAAGCCGCAGTACGTGGCCGATCCGAACGGTCAGATCATCAAGACCGAAAAGCAGACGTTCAAGATCGATATCGTCGCGCGCAATGTCGAGACGCCGTGGGGCCTGGCCTTTCTGCCCGATGGCCGTCTGCTCGTGACGGAGCGACCGGGCCGCCTCCGCATCATCGAAAAGGGCGCCATGCTGCCGGACGCGGTGAAGGGGACACCAAAGGTCTGGGAGAAGCAGGACGGCGGGCTGCTCGACGTCGAGGTCCACCCGCAGTACGCACGCAACGGCTGGATCTATCTCTCCTACTCCGAGACGCTGCCCGGCTACGCGCCGCCCCCCCCCGCGCCGGTCGATCCCGCAGCGCCTCCCGCGCCTGCCGCCGCTCCGCAGGGTGGACGAGGCCGTGGCGGCCCTCCCGATCCGCCGTCGATGACGGTCATCGTGCGCGGCAAGATCAGCAAGAACAACGAGTGGACGGACCAGCAGGTCCTCTTCCGCGCCAAGCCGGAGCTGTACTCCTCGACGAACGCGCACTACGGGTCGCGCTTCACATTCGACAAGGAGGGGCACCTGTTCTACACGCTCGGCGAGAAGAACGACATGACGCACGCCCAGGATCTCGGTGATCCGCTCGGCAAGATCCATCGCGTCAATGACGACGGCACGGTTCCGAAGGACAACCCGTTCGTCAATCGCGCGGGCGCCGTGGCGTCGATCTGGAGCTACGGGCATCGGCATCCGCAGGGGCTTGCGTGGGATCCCGTCAGCGGCAAGCTGTGGGAGTCCGAGCACGGACCCCAGGGGGGCGACGAGATCAACATCATCGAGCCGGGCCACAACTACGGCTGGGGTGTCGTCACCATGGGGCTTCAGCCCGGCATCACCAAGCGGGCCCAGGAAGGCATGGACCCGCCGGTCGTGTACTACACGCCGACGATCGCACCGGGCGGCATGGCGTTCTATTCCGGCACGAAGTATCCCGGATGGAAGAACAATCTCTTCGTCGGCGGGCTCGCCGGCCAGCAGCTCCGGCGTCTCGAGATTTCCGGCGACAAAGTCACGCACCAGGAAGTGCTCTTCAATCAATTCGGCCGTATCCGCGACGTCATCGTCGGGCCCGACGGATATCTGTACGTGACGATGCAGTTGCCCGGCCAGAGCCTGTCACAGTCGACACCCGGCGTGGTGGCACGCCTGATTCCCGTGCAGTAGATATCCACGAGACCGAGCCTGCTCGATCGCAGGCCCGGCCCATGCGCAGCCAGATCAAGTCACCATGCCCTTGCTCAAGCCCCGTGTCGCTGCCGGCCTCGTTGTCCTCGCGGTTGCGTCGATTGGCGTCGTGCACGCGTTCCAGGCCCGCGCCTCGCGGCCCGCGTCAGGATCCGCCGGGGCAAGATCGCAGCGCGGACCGTGGCCTCCGCCCGTCCGGAAGACGCCCACGAAAGCCCCCGTGCTGACAGCAGAGGAGGAGTTGAAGACGTTCTCGCTGCCGCCCGGATACCATGCGGAGCTCGTCGCGAAAGAGCCGCTCGTGATGGATCCGATTGCGATCGATTTCGACGCGGACGGACGGCTCTGGGTGCTGGAGATGCCGGGGTTCATGGCCGGCGCGAACGCGATGAATCTGCGCGAGCCGATCAACAACGTGATCGTCCTCGAGGACAAGAACGGCGACGGCGTGATGGACACACGGACGGTGTTTGCCGACAAGCTGGTGCTGCCCCGGTCGCTGAAGGTGCTCGATCAAGGCGTCCTCGTCGGCGAGCCGCCGAACCTGTGGCTCATGAAAGACACGGACGGCGATCTCAAGGCTGACACCAGGGAACTGGTCAACAACACCTACGGACGCGGGGAAGCGAGCATCGAGCACAACGCGAACAGCCTGTTCTGGGGACTCGACAACACGATCTACACGTCCGAGCACGACTGGCACCTCCGCCTGAAGGACGGCAAGTTCGAAACGCAGCCGACGCTCAGCCGCGGCCAGTGGGGCGCCACACAGGACGACGCGGGCCGGATCTACCGGAATGTGAACGACGCGCCGCTGTTCGTCGATTTCGTGGCCGCACGGTACTACTCACGGAACCCGAACCTGGCGCGCACGCGCGGTTTGTACGATCCACTCATCTCGCGCGAGGCCTCGACGATCTGGCCGATCCGGGCGACGCGCGGCGTGAATCGTGGATATCGCGATCAGTTCTTCCGGCCCGACGACAGCTCGGTCACGATTCAGGGCGTCGGCACTCCCGTCATCTATCGCGGAGACCGGTTGCCGAAGGAGCTCTACGGCGACGCGTTCATTACGGACTCGACGACGAATCTCGTGCATCGATACAAGGTGGTGGACGATGGCGCGGGCCGTCTCACCGCCGTGGACGGCTATAAGAAGGGTGAGATCCTCGCGTCATGGGACGAGCGTTTCCGGCCCGTGAACCTGCTCGGAGGTCCCGACGGGACGCTGTACGTCGTCGACATGTATCGAGGGGTTGTCCAGGAGGCCATCTACTGGACGGACTATCTGCGGGATTACATCAAAGCGGGAGACCTCCAGCAGCCGATCGGGCACGGCCGCATCTGGCGCATCGTCCACGATACGACGCGGCGCGATCGGGCGCCGGCACTCTCGAAGGCGACGACCGCGCAGCTGGTGCAGACGCTGTCGCATCCGAACGGCTGGTGGCGCGACACGGCGCAGCAGCTGATCGTCGAGCGCTATGCGAAGGAGGCCACGCCGCTCCTGACGAAGCTCCTTGGACAGACGTCCGACTGGCGGGTCAAGCTGCACGCGCTGTGGACGCTGGACGGCCTCGACGCGCTCGACGCGCCGAGCGTGCAGAAGTCGCTCGGCGACAAATCCGCTGACGTGCGGGCCGCGGCGATTCGGCTGTCGGAACGCTGGCTGCGCGAGGGCACTGCCCCGCTGACGGCAGGGGTGCTCAAGCTGATGGACGATCCGTCCTGGACCGTGCGGCGCCAGCTTGGAGCGAGCCTGGGTGAACTGCCGCAGGCCGCGCGGACCGAGCCTGCCGTGACCCTGCTCTCGCGTTACGGCAGCGACGAGATTGTGGTGGATGCCACAATCAGCGGGCTGCGGGGCGCGGAAGGAGACGTGCTCGAGCGCGTGCTGCAGTCGCATCCCGCCGCGGGCGAGGCTGACGCCGTGACGATGCTGGCAGCCGCCGTTGCGAAGAGCGCGATCGTTCCGTCGGTGCAGCGCCTGCTGGCGCGCGCCGGCGATGAGGCGACGCCCGCGTGGCAGCGGAGTGCACTTCTGCAGGGGCTGGACACCGGCCTTCCCGCTGCGGGCGGCGGACGCGGAGGGCGTGGCGGAGGCCGCGGTGTCGCGCAGCCCGTCAAGCTCGTCGCGCTTCCGGCCGAGCCACTCGAGCTTACGCGGCTGGCTGCGGTGAACGACGAGACCGGAAGCGTGGCGAAGCGCGTGGCTGCGAAGCTGGACTGGACCGGCAAACCTGCAGCGGTGGTGACGGCCGCCGTTCCACTGAACGCAGAGCAGCAGCGGCGCTATGATGCGGGCTCCGACATCTATAAGAGCCTCTGCGTCGGTTGCCACCAGCCGGACGGCATGGGAAAAGAGAAGATCGCGCCGAGTCTCGTGAACTCACGCTACGTGACGGCTCCCGATGCGGGGGCCGCCGCCCGCGTGCTGCTTGCCGGCAAAGAGGGGACCATCGGTTTGATGCCCCCCCTGGGGAGCGCGCTCAATGACGAGCAGATTGCGTCCGTCCTGACGTACATCCGCCGGGAGTGGGCGCATACTGGGTCGCCCGTCGAGGCGGAAGATGTCCTGGAGATCCGCGGAATGACGAAAACGCGGACGCGCCCATGGACGGACACGGAGCTGCAGGCGATTCGTGGCCGTGGGGGCGCGGGCCGTGGGGTGCAGTAACGGGTGGAAGGACAGACATCAGTGCCACTCAACCTGATACGTCTCGCGCTGGCGGTATCCCTCATGGCTGGCGGCGCCGAGGCTGTCGCGGCGCCTGCGTATCGCGCGGTGCGCGAAGGCGATGTCGTACGGCTCGAGGACACGAAAGCACAAACGGTCGTGTCCATCATCCCGTCGTCCGGCAACAAGGCATTCGAGATGAAAGTGAAGGGGCAGAACGTTCTGTATTTCCCGTTCGAATCGGTTGAGGCCTTCAAGGCGAAAGGGGCGGGCGGCTTCAACGGGATTCCGTTTCTGGGACCCTGGGCGAATCGGCTCGATGAACAGGCGTTCTATGCCAACGGCCAGCGCTATGCGTTCGACATGCAGCTTGGCAACGTCAGAGGCACGATACCGATTCACGGATTCGTGACGACCACCAACCTGTGGCAGGTCACCGAGGTGAAGTCCGACGGGAAGAGCGCGTGGATGACGAGCCGGCTCGACTTCTACAAGAATCCCGCCTGGATCAAACAGTTTCCGTTCGCCCACACGATCGACATGACGTACCGGCTCCAGAACGGCGTGCTGCAGGTCACAACAAGAATCGTCAACCTGAGCACCGATCCAATGCCCGTCGCGATTGGGTTTCACCCGTATTTTCAGCTGACGGATTCGAAGCGCGAGGACTGGACCGTGTCGATCGGCGCGAAGACGCAATGGCTGCTGGCGGCGAACAAGGTCCCGACCGGTGAGACGGAGCCGATCGAAAAGCTGCTGCCGGATCCTCACGCCATTCTCCTGAAGGACTTCGACCTCGATCACGTCTTCGGAGATCTCGTGCGCGACGAGACGGGCCGTGCGGTCATGAGCCTGAAAGGGAAGTCGCAGCGGCTGGACGTCCTGCTCGGACCGAACTACCGTTCGGTCGTGATTTACGCGCCCAAACCGGCAGCGGCTCCGCCTGCAGGCGGGCCGCCGGCGGCGGCAGGCGGACGGGGCCGGAGCAACGGCGATCAGAATCGGAATTACATCTGTTTCGAACCGATGGCCGGGATCACCAACGCGATGAACCTGGCGCACACGGGACTCTACAAGGAGCTGCAGAGCATTCCTCCGGGCGGCGCCTGGCAGGAGAGCTTCTGGGTACGACCGTCGGGGTTCTGAGCGAGCGCTCAGACATCAGAACTTGAAAGGCTAAGAGCTGACAGCTGACAGCTGATGAGAGATATGCCACACATTAACGTTCTTGACAGTTTTCGAATCGAAGGAAAGATTGCGCTCGTGACGGGAGGGGCGCGCGGGCTCGGGCTCACGATGGCCACGGCGCTGGCGGAAGCCGGGGCCGACGTAGCGCTGTCGGGGCGCTCGGTCGAAGCGTGCCGGGAAGCTGCCGGGAAAATCACCGCAGCGACCGGTCGTCGGGCGCGGGGCTTTGCTGCGGACGTCACCAAGCTGGCCGACGTCGAGCGGCTGAAGACGGAGGTCGAGGCGGAGCTCGGCCCGGTCGACATTCTCGTGAACAACGCCGGGATCAACATCCGCGGACCCATTCAGCAGCTGACCGAGGCGGACTGGGACGCGGTAATCGACACGAACCTCAAGGGGCCGTTCCTGTGTGCCCGCGCCTTCGGTCCGGGCATGGTGGAGCGCGGGTGGGGACGTGTCGTGAACCTCGGCTCCGTGCTGGGCTTCATCGCGCTGCCGGGGCGCGCACCCTATGCCGCGTCCAAGGCCGGCATCGTCAACCTGACGCGTGTGCTTGCGCTCGAATGGGCGGGCACCGGGGTCACCGCGAACGCCATCTGCCCTGGCGCCTTTGCCACCGAGATGAACCGGCAGCTGCTCGACGATCCAGTGAAGTACAAGGAGTTCGTCGCGCAGATTCCGATGGGCCGCTGGGGAGAGGTCGACGAGCTGACCGGCGCCGTCGTTTTTCTTGCGTCGGGCGCCTCGTCGTACGTCACGGGCACGTCGATTGTCGTCGATGGCGGATGGATTGCGCGATAACTCGGGACTCGCCCGCCTCCGCTCGCGGGGCGATGGAGGCGAGCTATGGCGAGGCCGCGCCGTAGCCGCTTCGCGGCGTAGGCGGGGGACTCGGCGCGCTGACCGCACCACGAAATCAACCAGCACTTCACATTGGAGGAGAAGAATGTCTTTGAACCGAATCTCTGTGATTCTCATCGTCGTCGCGGCGTTCGCGGCAGGCTTTGCCCTGCGCGGCGCATTTGCTCCGCAGGTGACGCTGCACGCGGCGGCCGATCGCGTGTTCGAGATGCGCACTTATACGACACCTCCGGGAAAGCTCGACGCGTTGAAGGCGCGCTTTCGTGACCACACGCTCAAGCTGTTCGAGAAGACCGGCATGACGAACGTCGGCTACTGGGTGCCGCTGGACAAGCCACTTGCCGACAACACTCTCATCTATCTCCTTGCGCACCCGAGCCGTGAAGCGGCGGCGAAGAGCTGGGCTACGTTCCGCGCGGATCCGGACTGGGTCAAGGCGAAGGCGGACTCCGAGAAGGACGGTCCGCTGACGACGAAGGTCGAATCCGTGTTCCTCAGCCCCGCCGATTTCTCGGCCATCAAGTAGATGTTCCGCGCGCCGTTCCGAGAGGCCCGCATGAAGTGCTCGTTCGCAGTCCTGATCCTGGCTGTTACGGGGGCGGTTGCGTTCCCCGCCGTTCCGCGCGCGCAGGGACGCGCCACGACGTCGGCGGCCACGAAGCCGCTGGTCGTCTACGTCGTGGACACCGAAGGGGGCAAGGCCGCGCTCTACGTGTCCCCGACGGGCCAGACATTGCTCATCGACAGCGGCAATCCCGGTGGACGCGATACCGATCGCATCATGGCCGCGATCGCGGATGCCGGTGTCACCCGCATCGACTACCTGCTGACGACGCATTACCACGTTGACCATGTCGGCGGGATGCAGGAGCTCGCGAAGCGCATTCCGATCGGGACGTTCATCGATCATGGTCCGACCGTCGAAGAGCGTGAGCAGGTCGCAGGGTTCCAGCAGGCGTATGCGGACCTCTACGGCAAAGCCAGGCACCTGGTCGTGAAGCCAGGTGATCGCGTGCCGATCACAGGCCTCGACTGGCGGATCGTGACCGCGGGGGGCGGTTCCCTCAAGACGCCCCTCCCCGGCGGGGGCAAGCCGAACGCTCTCTGCGCATCGTTCACGCCGAAGGAGATTACGAACGACCCGGAGAACGCGCAGTCCGTCGGGAGCGTCGTCACGTTCGGTCAGTTCCGGAGCATCGATCTCGGCGATCTCCTGTGGAACAAGGAGTTCGAGCTGATGTGCCCGAACAACCCGGTCGGGACCGTGGACGTGTACTTCGTGACGCATCACGGCATCGATCAGTCAGGATCGCCCGTGCTCGTGCACGGCGTGCAGCCGAGGGTGGCGGTGATGCAGAACGGCACCCGGAAGGGTGCGGCGGCGCAGGCGATGCCGACGATGCGGACCTCGCCGGGGCTCGAGGATATCTGGCAGCTGCACTGGGGATACGGCGCAGGGATTGAACAGAACAGCGCGGGCGTGTTCATTGCGAACGTCGATGATGCCGCGACCATCGCAGGTGTACTCACTGCGCCGCCGCGAGGTGGCGGACCCGGACGCGGTGGCGCGCCTGGCGCGGGTGGCCCTCCGGCTGCCGCTGCGCCTGGCCAGCCGCCCGCCGCTATGCCATCCGCCGGTGCGCCATCTGCCGGTGCATCGCCGGCGCCTGCGACAGCGCCACCGGCTGCTGCGCCTCAGGCCGGCGCTGCAGCTCAGGCTGGCACTGCAGCTCAGGCCGGCGCTGCGTCTCAGGCTGGCACCGCACCCGGAGCCACGGCACCGCCGGCGGCAGCGCCCGGCGCGCCGGGTGGAGGCCGCGGCGGTGGAGCGGCTGCCGCGCACACGCCGGCCTACTGGATCAAGGTGTCGGCGGAGCAGAACGGGACGTTCACCGTCACGAACAGCCGCAACGGATTCAGCAAGACGTATTCGAAGCGCACGTCCCAGACGACCAGCGCGCGCCAGGGTAAATAGATCCAGGAGACATGTTCATGAAGATTCGAATTCCTCTGCTCGTCGCCGTGACAGCGCTGGCCGGTTCGACCGTCATCGCGCGGCAGGCGGCCGCCCCGGCCGCACAGCCGGGAACCACGCGGGCCGTCCAACAGACGCCCGAGGCCCCGGGCGCGCAGCAGGGCCGCGGCGGTCCGCAGCCCAGCCCGTTCTCGACGCCGCCCCTCCGCGTGTTCATCTATGCCGGGTTGAAGACGCATTCGGAAGGGCAGCACGACTATCCGCAGTTCCTTGCCGACTGGAGCAAGCTGCTGATGAACCGCAATGCGCTTGTCGATGGCGGCCTGCACTTTCCGTCAGCGAAGGAGCTTGCGAGCTCTGATGTGGTCGTCATGTACAAAGGGGATGCCGGGTATCTGAGCATGGAAGATCGCGCCAACCTCGACGCGTACGTGCGGAGAGGCGGCGGCCTCGTGAGCATCCACGACGCGCTCTGCGGGCCGGACCCCGGCGACTTCGCGTCGCTCGTCGGCGGCGCCAAAAAGCACGGCGAGGTGAACTACACTCTCGAAGCCGAGATCGATTACACGATCGTCGACACCGCGCACCCGATCATGCAGGGTATGACCAACTTCAAGCTCCAGGACGAAGCGTTTTACCAGATGACGTGGGCAAAGTCCCCCGAAATACACGTGCTCGCGACGTCGCCGATCGCGGCGACGCCGAGCGCGACGCGGGCCGGACATGCGGGCGAAGTGGTCCCGCAGATCTGGACGTATGAAAAGCAGATGGGTCCGAACCTGCCGGGTGCTCCGACCGGTCAGTCCTTTCGGGCGTTCGTGTGGATGCAGGGACACAACTACGCCAACTTCTCGAACCCGCAGGTTCAGGGGATGCTTCTCCGGGGGATTGCCTGGGCGGGCAAGCGTTCTGCCGACACGCTGATGACCGAACGTCCCGCGCGCGCGGGGCGAGGCGGCAGGGGACCCACGGGGGGACAATAACTCGGGACTCGGGACTCGGGACTCGGGACTCGGGATTCGCCCGCCTTCGCTCGCGGGCAATCCAGGCGAGCTACGGCGCGGCCTCGCCGCTTCGCGGCACGGGGCGCGGTAAGCTGATAGCTGAGAGACGGAGAGCTGCGTGAGTGCCTAATCAGAAACGGAAGTATCGATCGTCTGCCTGGTTCGGACCGCTGGACAAGGACGGGTTCATCCACCGGAGCTGGGTCGGCCGGGGATTGCCGGAAGGCAGCTTCGACGGCCGGCCGATCATCGGGATCTGCAACACGTGGTCCGAGCTCACGCCGTGCAACGGTCATTTCCGGGAGCTTGCGGAGCACGTGAAGCGCGGCGTGTGGGAAGCGGGGGGCATTCCGTTCGAGTTCCCGGTCATGTCCCTCGGCGAGACGAGCCTCCGTCCGACGGCCATGCTCTTCCGCAATCTCGCGAGCATGGATGTCGAGGAGTCCATCCGCGCCAACCCGATCGACGGCGTGGTGCTGCTCTGCGGCTGCGACAAGACCACGCCGTCCCTCATCATGGGCGCCGCCAGCTGCGACCTTCCCGCCATCGTCGTGTCCGGAGGCACGATGCTGAACGGCAAGTTCCGCGGCGCCGACATCGGGTCCGGCACGGACGTCTGGCGCTTCAGTGAGGAAGTCCGGGGCGGGGTGATGAGTCTCAAGGAGTTCATGCAGGCCGAGTCCTGCATGTCTCGCTCGTGGGGGACCTGCAACGTCATGGGGACGGCATCGACCATGGCCGTCATGGCCGAGGCCCTCGGCCTCGCGCTCACGGAGAACGCCGCCATCCCCGCGGTGGACTCGCGCCGCCTCGCGCAGGCGCACCTCGCCGGCCGACGGATCGTCCAGCTCGTCGAGCAGGATGTTCGCATGTCGAAGATCCTGACGCGCGCGGCCTTCGAAAATGCCGTCCGCGTGAACGGTGCCGTCGGCGGATCGACCAACGCGGTGCTCCACCTGCTCGCCATTGCCGGGCGAGTCGGTGTGCCTTTGTCACTCGAGGACTGGGACGTGCTCGGCCGGAACGTGCCGACGATTGTCGACCTGATGCCATCGGGCCGGTTCCTGATGGAGGACTTCTACTACGCCGGCGGCCTCCCCGCCGTCATCCGCACGCTCGGCGAGAACGGGCTGCTCAATCGCGACGCGATGACGATCAATGGCCGGACGCTCTGGGAAAACTGCGAGACCGCGCCGACCTGGAATGCCGAAGTCATCCGCCCGATCGACAAGCCGCTCGCATCGCACGGGGGCATTGTGGTGCTGCGCGGCAACCTGGCGCCGTCCGGCGCGGTGCTCAAGCCGTCGGCGGCGTCGCCGCACCTGATGCGGCATCGGGGCCGGGCGGTCGTCTTCGAAAGCATCGAGCACTACAAGGCGCGCATCAGCGATCCTGAGCTCGACGTGGACAAGGACTGCGTGCTGGTCCTGAAGGGATGCGGCCCGAAGGGCTATCCCGGGATGGCGGAGGTCGGCAACATGGGACTGCCGCCGAAGGTCCTCAAGACGGGTGTGACGGACATGGTCCGGATCTCCGACGCCCGCATGAGCGGCACCGCATACGGAACCGCGATTCTGCATGTCTCGCCCGAAGCCGCCGCAGGCGGTCCGCTGGCCCTCGTGCAGGACGGCGACATGATCGAGCTCGACGTCGAAGCCCGCCGGCTGCACCTCGACGTCAGCGACCAGGTGCTGGCCGAGCGGCGCGACGCCTGGCGGACGCCCGAGCCGGTGGGGCCGCCCGGAGGGTATGCACGGCTCTACATCGATCACGTGCAGCAGGCGCACGAAGGCGCCGATCTCGACTTTCTCGTCGGCTGCCGTGGCCATGCGGTGCCACGGGAGTCACACTGAAAGACATCAGCTGTCAGCTCTCAGCTGTCAGCTGGAAACGCAATTGCAACGGTTCTGATAGCTGATAGCTGAAAGCTAACTGACTCATATGAGACTCCTCCGATACGGCCCCGTGGGGCAGGAAGCCCCCGGTCTTCTTGGCGCCGACGGCGTCATTCGTGACCTCTCAGGGGTCGTCGACGACATCTCGCGCGGCACGCTGCTGCCCGAGTCGCTCGAACGCCTCCGCGCCATCGATCCGGACACACTCCCCCGAGTTGCCGGGACTCCGCGAATCGGACCGTGCGTCGGCAGCGTGGGCAAGTTCATCTGCATCGGATTGAACTACTCGGACCACGCGGCGGAATCCGGCATGCCGGTCCCCAAAGAGCCGATCGTCTTCATGAAAGCCACCTCGGCGATCATCGGGCCGAACGACGACGTGGTGTTGCCGAGAGGATCGGAGAAGAGCGACTGGGAAGTCGAGCTCGGGGTCGTGATCGGCAAGCCGGCGAAGTATGTCGAGGAGGCCGACGCGCTGGCTCATGTCGCGGGCTACTGCACGATCAACGATCTCTCCGAGCGCGCCTATCAGCTCGAAGGCACGGGGCAGTGGGTAAAGGGCAAGAGCGCCGACACCTTCGGTCCGATTGGACCCTGGCTCGTGACGCGCGACGAAGTGGCGGATTGCGGCGCGCTGGATCTCTGGCTCGAAGTCGACGGGCATCGGTTTCAGAGCGGCTCGACGCGCACACTGGTCTTCGGCGTCCCGTTTCTGGTGAGCTATCTGAGCCGCTTCATGAGTCTCCAGTCCGGCGACATCATCTCGACCGGCACCCCGCCCGGAGTCGGGCTGGGACAGAAACCGCCCGTCTATCTGCGCGCGGGAAACGTCATGCGCCTGGGAGTCCAGAGTCTCGGCGAGCAGCAGCAGCGGGTCGTCACCGAGTAGGGGCGGGCCCTTTCGTCCTCAGGGTTCCTTGACGACCAGTATCTGATTCACGGCGATATCGGTCAGGACCTGCTTCGCACCACCGGGCCAGCTGATGTCGATCCGCTGGATGGTTTTCGCGGCGCCCACGCCAAAGTGCAGCCGGACGTCATTGCTGCTCAGATAACTCGCGACGTTGGTGATCTCCCTGACCTGCGTGCCCTCGGTGGTCTGCAGCTTGACGGTCGCGCCCAGGCCGAACGCGTTGCTCTTGCTGCCCTGCGCCCGAAGCATGATCCAGTTGCGCTTCTGCGCGCCTGTGTTCTTCAGTAGAAACGGCCGTTGCCCGAGCGACGAGATGACGACGTCGAGGTTGCCGTCGTTGTCGAAGTCCGCGACCGCGAGTCCGCGGCCAACGCGTGCGGCCTGAAGCGCGGGACCGCTTTGCCGGGAGACATCACGGAACCCGCCCCCGACATTTTCGTACAGAATGTCTTTCTGCGCGTACGTGAGCGCGGAACGATAGAGGCTGACGTTGTCGATGACGTGCCCGTTCGTGATGTGGATGTCCAGATCGCCGTCGTTGTCGAAGTCGAACATCTTCGTCCCGAATCCCAGCGGCAGGAAGCCCGACGACAGTCCCGTCGTCGTCGAGGCGTCCTCGAAGATGCCTCCGCCGCGGTTCTTGTAGAGTGAGTTCAGCTCCTCCGAGAAATTCGTGACGAACAGATCGGGGTATCCGTTCCCGTCGATATCCCCGCAGTCGACCCCCATTCCCGCCTGCGGTTTTCCATTGGCGTCGAACCCGACGCCTGCGCCGTAGGCCACGTCCAGGAAGGTGCCGTCACCGTTGTTGCGATACAGGAAGTTGCGCACGAGATCGTTCGCGACGTAGACATCGGTGTCGCCGTCCTGGTCGAAGTCGCAGAACGTGACGCCGAGTCCCTTGCCCGCAGGGTTGGCGATCCCGGCTTCCTTCGAGACATCGGTGAACGTTCCGTTGGCGTTGTTCCGAAACAGCCGGTCCGCGACGCCGTCGAAGATCGTCGGATTGCAGTACATCCGGTAGCCGTCTTTCTTGAGCCCGCAGTAGGGATTGTCGTCGAGCCGGAAGTCCAGGTAGTTGGCGACGTAGAGGTCGAGGTCACCGTCATGGTCGTAGTCGAAGAAGCCTGTGCTGGTGCTCCACTCCGCGGGTCCGCCGGCCACGCCCGCAGCGGCGGTCACATCCGAGAAACTGCCGTTTCCATTGTTCTTGTAAAGGATGTCCGGACCGAACGCGGTCACGAACAGGTCGAGATAGCCGTTGCCGTCGAAGTCGCCGACCGCCGCACCGGTCTTGTAGGAGCGATTGCCGTCGGCCGCGACGCCGGCTGCACCGGTGACGTCAGTGAAGGTGCCGTCCTTGTTGTTGTGATAGAGCGCGTTCGCGGCGCCCGGCGCCCCGTTGACGAAGTAGAGATCGGCGAAGCCGTCATTGTCGTAGTCGATCCATGCGACGCCGGACCCGAACGTTTCGACCATGCGTTTTTCAGGCGATGCGCCCGACTGATGCACGAAGGTGATGCCCGCCCGGGCGGTCACGTCGATGAACGCCGCCGGAGCGGATCCCTGCGTCGACGGCCGGACCGTCTGTGAGGGAACCGATACCGGAACAAGGAGCAGGAGAGGGAGCGCCCACCTGAGCGCGGTCACGATGGTCCGCCGGGCTTCGGCCTGGGGCGGCTTTGCTGCAGCTTGCGCACCTCCGCCAGGCGCTGCTTCGCCTGCGCATGATTCTGATCGAGGTCCAGCACTTTCTGGAACGCCTCTGCGGCCGCTGCCAGCCGGCGCTGGCGCACGCGAAGGAGGCCGAGCTCCAGATAGAAGCCCGGCTCGATCGGCTGCTGCGAGAAGATCGATGCGGGCGCCGCTGTCGCGGCGGGCCGGGCCAGTGTGAGTTGTTCGTCCGCTTTGATCAACAGGCCTTTCGAGCGATACGCGCGCGCCAGCGCGATCCGGACGTCGGCGCGAGACGGATCGATGGCCACTCCCTGTTGGAGGACTCGAACCGCGTCATCGAGCCGGGCGCCGTCGACATACGCGGTGCCAAGGGCGAGATAGGCGTCCGCCACTTTCGGCCCTGATTGAACGACGCGTTCCAGTTCCGTGACCGCCTCGACGCGCTGGCCGAGATCCGCAAGCGCCAGACCCAGGTAGTAGCGACCCTGCGCGAAAGACTCGTTGGCCTGCAGCGCCTGTTTGAGCAGCTCCACCGCGCGACGAGGGTTCCCCCGTTGCCGCTCCGTTTCGCCGAGCAGGGCGAGGAGCTCAGGGCGTCCCGGTTCCGCGGCGAGACCAGCGTTCAGTGTCTCGGCAGCGCTCCCGGCCCTTCCCAGATCGAGATAGAGCTGGGCCAGATACATGCGGGCAGGCACGAGGTCCGGCTTCAGAGTCAGCGCCTGGACGAATTCCGCCTTGGCTTCGCCGGTCAGGTCGCCCGACCCCTGCATCCGGTAAGCCATTCCCAGGAGCAGATGACCCTCCGCGACGGCAGGGTCAATGGCAAGGATGGCTTTGATCTCCTTGATGGCGTCGTCGGCGTTCCCGGAGCCGGAGAAGAGGGTTGCGGCCACCTTGTTCAGGCGTTCTCGGACCGCGGCGCTGCCGTCGGCCGCCTGGGAAGCGTGCAGACGGTGACCCGCATCGGCTGCCACGAGAGCACAGACACACAGAGCGGTGATGACGAAGCGGGTGCGGATCACGATGTCCGCAGAATACCGCGAGATTCGGGGAACGGGGATCGGGATCAAGGGTTCGGGGATCAGGGATCGGGGATCAGGGATCAGGACTCGGGACTCGGGACTCGGGACTCGGAACTCGGGGTTCGGGACTCGCGATTCGGGAGTTGTCGGCCTCCGCTCGCGCGCAATCAGTGGGGGCTTCGGCGCGGCCTCGCCGCTGCGCGGCTCGGGACGCCGAAGCCGGAAGCCGGAAGCTGGAAGCCGGAAGCTGGAAGCCGGAAGCTGGAAGCCGGAAGCTGGAAGCCGGAAGCTGGAAGCCGGAAGCTGGAAGCCGGAAGCCGGAAGCCGGAAGCGCGAAGCCAGAAGCCGGAAGCCGGAAGCTGGAAGCCGGAAGCGGGAAACTGGAAGCCGGAAGCTGGAAGCCGGAAGCGCGAAGCCAGAAGCCGGAGCGCGTAGCGTACAATTCGTGCATGCCTCTGTCAGCCGCGATCACCGACGGCCTCGCCAGCATTCTTGGAGCGGGCTCCGTCCTGACGCGGCCGGAGGACATCATCCCTTACGGTTTCGACGGGACGGCCGCCTTGAGGCAGGTGCCGGGCGCGGTCGTGTTTCCCCGCACCACCGACGAGGTCGCCCGGTGCGTCGGGTTCGCCGCAGCACAATCCCTTCCGATCGTCACGCGCGGCGCCGGGACAGGGCTGAGCGGGGGCAGCGTCCCTTCCGCCGGCAGCGTCGTCGTCTGCCTGGCGCAGATGAATGCGATCCTCGATCTCGATCCCCGGAACCTCACGCTGCGCGTCCAGCCCGGAGTGGTCACGCTGGCGATCGACGAAGCGGCGGCCGCTCATGGCCTCTTCTATCCACCGGACCCCGGGTCCATGCGCGTCAGCACCATCGGCGGTAATGTCGCCGAGAACTCGGGAGGCCTTCGCGGCCTGAAGTACGGCGTGACGCGCGACTACGTGATGGCGCTCGAAGTGGTGCTGCCGGACGGGAAGATTGCGCGGTTCGGAAGCGCGTGCGTGAAGGACGTGGCCGGCTATTCGATGAAGGACCTGTTCGTCGGATCCGAGGGGACACTCGGGATCATCACGGAAGTGCTGCTGAGGCTGGTGCCGCGGCCTCCGGCGAGACGCACGATGCTGGCGCTCTACGATCGGATCGAGGATGCCGCCGATACGGTGTCCGCCATCATCGCGGCGCGAATCATCCCGTGCACGCTGGAGTTCCTCGATCGCATGACGACGATCTGCGTCGAGGAGTTTGCGCATGTCGGGCTGCCCACCGACTGCGCCGCCGTGCTGCTGATGGAGACCGACGGACATCCGGCGGCCGTCGCGGATGAGGCCGATCGCATGATGGCCATTGCGCGGGAACAGGGCGCGACCGAGGTCCGGGCCGCGCGCGACGAGCGCGAGGCGCTCGCGCTCGCGGCCGCCCGGCGGAATGCGTTCTCCGCGCTGGCGCGCCGCAGGCCGACCACGATCCTGGAGGACTTCACCGTGCCGCGGAGCGAGCTGGCGGCGATGGTGAGCTTCATCGCGGAGACCGCGCGTGCGGCGAACCTGCAAGTGGGCACGTTCGGGCACATGGGGGACGGCAATCTACACCCGACATTTCTGACCGACGAGCGCGACGCCGACGAGATGTCGCGTGTGCATTCCGCGCTGGACCTGATCGCGAGGAAGACACTGGAACTCGGCGGCACGATTACCGGCGAGCACGGTGTCGGACTGGCGAAGAAGGCCTGGCTTCGCCAGCAGATGGGGGACAGCAGCTTCGAGGTGATGAAGCTGGTGAAGCGGGCACTCGACCCTGCCGGGCTGCTCAATCCCGGAAAGATCTTCGACTAGGTGGCAGCCACCCTCGAGACCATCGACTATTCGGTCCTGCAGCAGTGCATGCACTGCGGCATGTGCCTGCCGACGTGCCCGACGTACGACACGACCAAACGTGAACGCAACAGCCCGCGCGGCCGCATCGCGTTGATGCGCGCGATTGCGGACCACGAGCTCTCGATCACTCAGGAGTTCGCCGAGGAAATGAGCTACTGCCTCGGATGCCTCGCGTGCCAGACCGCGTGTCCGGCCGGTGTGAACTACGCCGAGCTGTTCGAGACGGCGCGGAGCGACATCGAGATCGCCGGGGCACACCCCGGCGTGCAGCGGAAGATCTGGCGCGCGCTCACGCTCCGGTTCCTCTTCATGCACCCGCGTGCGCTCCGCCTGGCAGGCCGGACCCTGCGCGTGTACCAGCGCAGCGGGCTGGAGACGGCCGTACGCCGTCTGGGCCTGCTGCGGCTGCTCCCCGCGGCGCTGCGACGGATCGAGCCGCAGGCGCCGCGCATCGGTCCTGTCTTTTCGAACGCCGTGATCGCGGGCGAAGAGCGTCCTTCCGGACCGGCGCGGTACCGGGTTGCGCTGCTCACGGGTTGTGTCCAGGATCTCGTCTTCGCAGACGTCAACCGGGACACCGCGGACGTGCTGCTCGCCAACGGGTGTTCGGTCGCCACTCCGCCGGTGCAGCCGTGTTGCGGTTCTCTGCACGCTCATAACGGCGATCTCGAAGGGGCGCGAACGCTGGCGCGCCGGATGATCGATCTGTTCCCTCCGGATCGCTACGACGCGATCATCACGAATGCAGGCGGGTGTGGCTCGCACCTGCGGAAATATGGCCTCCTGCTCCAGGAAGATCCCGTCTATCGAGACAGGGCCGTGGCGTGGGACGGAAAGCTTCGCGATGTTCACGAATGGCTGGGGGAGATCGGCTGCCGGGCGCCCGCTGTCGGCGATTCAGGGCCGCCGCTCACCGTGGCGTACCACGATTCGTGTCACCTGGTGCACGGCCAGAAGATCGCGCGCGAGCCGCGAGCGCTCCTCGCGCTCGTTCCAGGGATCACGCTCGTTCCACTCCCCGAATCGAGCTGGTGCTGCGGCGCCGCGGGCGTGTATGCGATCACCCAACCCGAGCAGGCCGACCTGCTGCTGCAGCGGAAGGTGAAGCACATCGCAGAAACACAGGCCGCGATCGTCGCCACGGCGAACCCGGGCTGCCAGCTCCAGATTGCGAGAGGGTTGTCCGCAGCGGGACTCTCGTCCCTCGTGGTCCACCCAGTGTCGCTGCTCGCCGCCGCGTACCGACGCGAACGATCGGCCATCGATTAGCGATACACAAGAGCCCCGTCTCGTCGCGTCGACATGTTCAGCACGAGTGATCACTTCACTGCGCCTGACAGCGCGCTGGTTACGTAAGTCCCGACGAATTCACGCGCCACACGGGACCAATGGACCGATTTTCGCGCCCGCTCACGCCCTGGCTCTCGATGGCTTTCTGGTGATCCGAACGCCCGACAATCGATAGTGTTCGAGGACCTCCGCCCCAGCCGTATTGCATTGCGATATGCGTTTCCCGCATTTTTCCGCGTATTTGAGCAAATACCCCCCTATTGACTTGCGCTGTAAAACACAGTTTTTGTCGTTGCCAATGGTTCAGTCCGCGCATACCATCCCGCAACCGGTTACATCGGGTGGAACGCGACCGATCTCTCGTCCGTCAGGCGGGTTGCGCTTTCTCGTCGGCCCACCCGATGGCAGCGCTCGCCGGTTGCAAGCACGTTGTTCGATGGACGTAATGTGAGGAGTCAATTGATGATCAGTAAGCGGTTCGGGCGGGTAGTGGCGCTCGCGTTGATGGCCCTCTGTGCAGGCGCCCTCAACGTCACGGCGCAGATTACGACGGGCACGATCACGGGCACGGTCAAGGACAGCCAGGGTGGCGTCATTCCCGGTGCGAACGTGGTCCTCATCAGCGAATCGCGCGGCACGAAGTCGGCTCCGGCCGTCACGAGTGCCAGCGGAGATTTCGTCTTTCCGAACGTCACTCCCGACAAGTACACCGTCGAAGTCACGATGGAGGGCTTCAAGACGCTGCGCCGCACCGAAATCCAGGTGACGGGCGGCGACCGCGTGGCCGTTCCCGGCATCGCGATTGAGGTCGGCGGCGCAGCCGAGACCGTCAACGTGACCGCCGAAGCCGCGCTCGTTCAGTCGCAGAGCGGAGAGCGCTCCTTCGCCATCACGACCGAGCAGATCGAGAACCTCCCGATTGCCCACGGCAACTTCACGAGCGTCACCGCGTTCACACCCGGCGTCATTTCCGGCGGCGCCTCGGCCGGCGGCACGCGCCTGGGCGGCGTCGGTCAGAACAACATCATGATGGACGGCGTCTCGGCGATGGATACCGGGAACAACGGCCAGATGCTGAACATGAACATCGAGTCCATCGGCGAGGTCAAGATCCTCACACAGGGGTATCAAGCCGAGTACGGGCGCTCGAGCGGATTACAGATTACCGCCGTCACGAAGAGCGGCACGAACCGCTACCGCGGATCGGTGTACGACATCCAGACCGACTCCGACTGGAACGCCAACAGCTGGGTTCGAGAGAAGAACGGCGACGCCAAGCCCAAGCAGACCTCCAAGACACTGGGCTATACCCTCGGCGGTCCGGTCGGCAAGCCCGGCGGCGCTAACAAGCTGTTCTTCTTCTACGCGCACGAATACCGTCCGACGACGAACCCCATCAACGGCGGAAATCCGGTCCGGCTGCGGGTTCCGACGCTGCTCGAGCGTCAGGGTGACTTCTCGCAGAGCCTCGACAACAACGGGGCGTTGATTCCGAACGTGCTGGACCCGGCGACACGGCAGCCGTTTCCTAACAGGACGATTCCGGCGGATCGGCAGTACGCCCTCGGCATGAACATCCTGAAGCGGTATCCCCTTCCGAACCGCACGCAGACGGCCGGGACGAACTACAACTACGAAATTGCCAGCAGTGCCCTCCCCGCCACGAAGGATCTCATCCAGCAGCCGGCGCTTCGCCTGGACTATCAGATGAACTCCAAGCTGCGGTTCACCGGCAAGTACCAGGGCGACCGCCGACGAAAGCTGGTCACGCCGGGCCTCGTCGAGGGTTTCACGGACGCGCTGAATCCCTATCCGTACATCACGAGCTACGCGGCGACGATGAACTTCACGATGAACCCGACGACGTTCGTCGAGGCCACCTACGGGTTCATCAGGAACGAGTTGGCTGGCGGCAATGAGAACGGCATTCTCGTGAACGACACCGCCAATCGCCTCAGCCCCGCGGGCGGGCTCGCGAACTTCCCGCTCCTGTACCCCGATGCCGGCGTCGTCGATCCGCGATACTACGCCCATGAGGTCATGGAGGACCTGAACCCGGTATTCTGGGACGGCACCTCGATCAACCTGCCGCCCGTCTTTGCGTGGGGCGGCCGCATCGGCGCCGCGCCGCCGAACCAGCGCTATCCCGGCTGGCTCAATATCAACCGCACCCAGGACTTTGCCGTCAGCTTGACGAAGGTCAAGGGGCGTCACACCATGAAAGCCGGCTTCTACAACAACCACAGCTTCAAGGCGCAGAACACCGGCGCCGGCGGGTTGGCGAACCTGAGCTTCCAGGGCTATGTGAACTTCGGCAACGACTCGAACAATCCCATCGATTCAGGCTTTGGTTACTCCAACGCCGCACTGGGTGTGTTCACGCAGTACCTTCAGGCCGAACGGCTCATCGAAGGCAGCATGATCTACAACAACACCGAGTTCTACCTGCAGGACAACTGGAAGGCGACCAACCGGCTGACGATCGACTACGGCGTCAGGTTCACCCGGCAGCAGCCTCAGCACGACCAGTTCCAGCAGATGTCGAACTTCTTCCCGAACGAGTGGAATGCCGCGCAGGCGCCCGTCCTCTACGGAGCCGGATGCGTGATGAGCGGCACGACGTGCGTGCGCAACGCCGTCGATCCCCGCAACGGACGGATCCTCACGATTCCGGGTCTGCCCAACACGTCCGCGGCGATCGGCACGCCGATCCCCGGCTCGGGCAACCTCACGAACGGCATCCGGCAGGCAGGCGACGGCATCGCGAAGACCGGCTACGTCTGGCCGAAGCTCGTCGCGGGACCGCGCGTCGGTCTGGCGTACGACCTCACCGGTAACCAGCGACTGGTGCTGCGCGGCGGCGGCGGTCTCTACTACGACCGTCCGGACGGCAACACGGTGTTCTCGATCCCCGGCAACCCGCCCATCGCCAGCGCGCAGGATCTTCGCAATGGCCAGCTGCAGAACGTCGGGACCGGCAATGGTCTGCAGACGATCGGCGTGCCCGGGCTCGTCACGTTCCAGTACGACGCCAAGGTGCCAGCCTCGTGGCAGTGGAATGGGGGCGTCCAGATGTCGCTCCCGTGGGCCTCGGCGCTCGACGTCTCGTATGTCGGCAACCATGGGTTCAATCGCCTCGGCGGCCTGCAGGGCGGCACGACGGTGAACCAGAACGCCGTGGACATCGGTTCGGCGTACCTCCCGCAGAACCAGGACCCGACGCAGACGAGCACCGTGCCTGGCGCGAACACGATTGACAACCTGCTGCGCCCCTACAAGGGCTACGGCAACATCAATCAGAACACCACGGAGTTCTGGGACACGTATCACTCCATTCAGACCTCTCTGAACCGCCGGTTCCGGGACGGCTTTGCCTTCGGGGTGAACTACACCTACAGCATCTCGTGGAAGGGCAACACCGGCCTGGTGAAGCGGCTGGTCCACGCGCCGGATGGGTCGATCTCCATTCGGTCCGATCAGGAGCAGTACGAGAAACTGAACGAGGACCTGGCTCGCATTCCACACGTCCTCAAGGCCAACGCGGTATGGGATTTGCCCAGTGTGCCTTCGAGCTTCGGCCGCGTGGGTGCAGCCCTGCTCAACGACTGGCAGCTCTCCGGCGTGTTCTCCGCGGCGTCAGGTAACCCCTACGATCTGACCTACAGTTATGAGAGCAACGGGTCGAGCAAGAACCTGACGGGCTCGCAAGACTATGGCGCGAGGATCGTCTACCTCGGCGACGCCGGCAGCGGCTGCTCGTCGAACCAGTACGGGCAGTTCAACCGGGCGGCGGTGACGGGACCGACCTACAACAGCGTCGGCCTCGAATCGGGACGCAATCTCATGCGCGGCTGCGCAGACAAGACGACGGACATCGCCGTCGTCCGCAACATCAGGGTGGGCGGGGCGCGTCAGCTCCAGTTCCGTCTGGATGTGTTCAACGTGTTCAACACGGTCGTCATCAACGCCCGTCAGGGACAGATTCAGTTCAACAGCCCGACGGACCTGACCGTCCGCAACCCGCAGTTCCTCGCGGATGGCTCGGTCAATCCGGCTCGGTTGCTGCCGAAAGATGCGGGTTTTGGAGGGGCCACGGGTGCGCAGAATATGCGCAACCTGTCACTCCAGATCCGGTTCCAGTTCTAAACGCGTCCGACGTTTGACAAAGAGCGGGCAGGGGCGTTCCTGCCCGCTCTTCTTTTTTCCGTGCTTTCCGGCTTCGGCCCGTAGCTTTCGGCTCCAGCCGGAAATCAGCTCCAAACGCGGGGATTCAACTAACGCGTGACCGGTCGGGGAGTTTTCTTGTGGCGGTCGTTCCGGGGGCGGCGCCAGTCAACCTGCGGCATGAACAGTGACTGGTCGATGCGATCTCTGTATTGGACCGCGATGTTCAGAAGCGAATCGACCAGCGATTCGCCGAGGAGATGAGGTCGCAGGCCGAGATCGACGAGCTTCGAGTGCTTCGCGTTGTAGTAGTGCTCTTCCTTCTCGACACGCGGATCCGGAAGATGATCGATCGTCACTGCCAAACCCAGGTGCGTTGCCGAGGCCTGCACCATGTGGGCGAGCTCGAGCACCGAGAACTGCTCGGTGAATTGATTGAAGACCCGACACTCGCCAGGCTCCGCGGGGTTGTTGCAGGCAAGCTCGATGCAGCGGACGGTATCGCGGATGTCGATGTAGCCCCGCGTCTGCCCTCCGGTGCCGTAGACAGTCAGGGGATGTTCGACGGCCGCCTGCACGCAAAACCGGTTCAGCACCGTTCCAAAGACCTCGTCGTAGTCGAACCGATTGATCAGCCGTTCGTCGAGCGCCACCTCGTCAGTCGTCGTGCCGTAAACCACGCCCTGGTTCAAGTCGGTGGCGCGTATGCCCCAGATGCGGCACGTGAACATGATGTTGTGGCTGTCGTGGACCTTCGAAAGATGGTAGAAGGAACCCGGCTGCTTGGGATACGGCAGGATGTCGCTGCGTCCGTTGTGCTCGATGGTGATGTAGCCCTCCTCGATGTCGATGTTCGGCGTCCCGTACTCGCCCATCGTCCCCAGCTTGACCAGGTGGCAGTCGGGGGCGAGCTCGCGGATGGCAAAGAGGAGATTGAGATTCCCGACGACGTTGTTTACCTGGGTGAAGACGGCGTGCTTGCGGTCGATCATGGAGTAGGGTGCCGACCGCTGCTCCGCGTAGTGGACGACCGCGTCAGGCTGGATGTCCGCGATGACCTGGGCGAGAAAGTCGTAGTCGGTGATGTCGCCGGTGAAGAGCTCAATGTCGAGGTCGGTGAGCTCCTTCCAGACGCGCAGTCGTTCGCTCAGCGGCCGGATGGGTGTCAGCGTTTCGGCGCCGAGCTCGTGATCCCACTGGCGGCGCGCGAAGTTGTCGACCATCGAGACGGAATGTCCCTTTTTCGAGAGATAGAGCGCCGTGGCCCATCCGCAATATCCGTCACCACCCAGGACTGTAATCTTCATGAACCGAAATACCTCAGCTCTCTGGTAAACGCTGACACGACCCGACACGTAGTTACGCCACGGCGGGTGATTCCGTTGCGTGTCAGAATCCCTTCTTTCCTCTGCTGACGGCAAGGGAAGAATCCGCGGTTGGCTCCGGGAGCCATCGACGACGAAGAGGAGATGTGATGGAAAGCAGGCGCAAGTTTTTGCAGATTTCTGCCGCGGCGCTGACCGCAGCGGCGACAAAGCCGCTCTTCGGTTCGGGCATCCAGGGTGCGAACGACCGGGTCCGCATGGCGATCATCGGGGCCGGCAACCGTGGCGGCCGCGTGTTCGACTCGCTCGTCCGCAACAAGGATTGCCAGTTCCTGGCCGCCGCTGAGGTGAACAAGGCGAAGCTCGATTCGTGGATGACGCCCGCGCGTCAGACGTTCAATCTGAAAGTCGAAGGCGACTACCGCCGGATCCTGGAGCGCAAGGACATCGACGCCGTCCTCATCGCGACGCCGGACCACTGGCACAGCCAGCAGCTCGTTGACGCCATCTCCGCCGGCAAGGACGTCTACGTCGAGAAGCCGGCGTCGAATACCGATCCCCCGCGTGAACGCCATGCTGGACGCCTATAAGAAAGGCAAGCAGGTGGTCCAGGTCGGGACCCAGCAGCGGAGCTGGGATCACTTCATGGAGGCCAAGAAGTTCCTCGACGGCGGCTCGCTCGGCAAGATCACGCACGTGACCATCGTGCAGCCGGGCGCGTACGCCCGCGCGAAAGAGGCCGAAGCTCCCGTGCCGGCCGGTCTCGACTGGGAAGGCTTCCAGGGCCCGGCGCCGCGCAAACCGTTCAAGCCGTCGCGCCTGGGGTTCCGTGCGTGGTACGACTACGGCGGCGGCCTCGTCGCCGATTGGGGCGCGCATCATGTCGACGTCGCGCACTGGTTCATGAATGCGGACAGCAAGGTGCCCATCCGGACGACGGCAAACGGCGCGTTCCTGGCCGTGCCGGATGCCGATCCTGAACAGGTGCCGGACACGTTCTCGATCTCGTGGCTCTACGACAACTTCATCATGACCTTCGCCAATGGCGAAGTCTACATGGCGGACGGCATCGAGAACTGGGGCGTGTTCTTCGTCGGCAACCGAGGCTCGCTGCAGGTGAACCGGCAGGGCTGGGCTGTGCGGCCCGTCGTGCCGCACGTGATTCGCAAGCAGGGCCCACCGCCGCCGCCGACGGCAGGCGGTGTGACGCTCGGCGCTGGCGGGACCGCGATCGCGCCGGGCGCAGCCGGTGCACCGGGACCTGGCGGCGCGGGCGGCGGCGGACGCGGCGGTGGCGGACGCGGCGGCGGCGGACGCGGCGGCAACGCGAACCTGCCGCCGATCGAAGCCAAGATGTACGTGAACCCGCGCGGCGGCGTCGAGGAGGACTATCCTCTCGACGCGCACACGCGCAACTTCCTGGACTGCATCAAGTCGCGACAGAAGCCGAACGCCGACATGGAGATCGGCTACTACGCGGCGCTGCCGTGCCTGCTCGCACTCGAATCGCTCCAGCAGGGCAAACCGCTCGGCTGGGATGCGGCTGGTCGCAAGAGTAAAGCGGTCTAGCAGTCATCAGCTATCAGCTGTCAGCTCCGTGTCAGCTGACTAGCTGATAGCTATTCACTATGAAAGAACTTCGCGTCGCGCTGCTGGGGCAGGGCTTCATGGGCAAGGCCCACTCGAACGCCTACTGCCAGGCGCCCCATTTCTTCGATCTCCCCTATCGTCTCCGGCGCACGCTGCTGTGCGGCCGCGATGCCGCGTCGCTGGCGTCCATGGCGGAGCGATGGGGCTGGGAGGAGACGTCGACCGACTGGCGCGCGGCGATCGACCGCGCGGACATCGACGTGGTCGACATCGCGCTGCCGAATCACCTCCACGGCCCCGTGGCCATCGCGGCGGCGGAAGCGGGGAAGATCGTGCTCTGCGAGAAGCCTCTCGCACTGTCGCTGGACGAAGCGCGCGCGATGGAGCGTGCCGCCCGCGGCGTGCCGACGCTCGTGTGGTTCAACTACCGGCGTGTGCCGGCGATCGCCTATGCGCGTCAGTTGATCGACGAAGGACGCCTGGGGACGATCTTTCACTACAACGCGGCGTACAAGCAGCAGTGGGGAGCCGACACGTCCCGCGCCGCGACCTGGCGGATGGATCCGGCGCTCGCGGGATCGGGCGTGGCGGACGATCTGCTGACGCACTCACTCGACACCGCGCTCTATCTGAACGGTCCGATCACCGAAACCGTGGCGCGCGCCCGCACGCTCGCGCCCAATCGTGCCGTGGACGATGCCGTCATGGCGCTCGTGATGTTCGAGAACGGCAGCGCCGGGACGTTCGAGTCCACGCGCTTCGGCATCGGCTGCAAGAACCAGAACCGGTTCGAGATTCATGGCTCTGGCGGGATGCTGCGGTTCAATCTCGAGCGGCTCAATCATCTGGAATTCGTAGACGCATCGAATCCCTCGACCGAGCAGGGACCGCGCGACCTGCTCGTCACCGATCTGAAGCATCCGATCTTCGGCAACTTCTGGCGTCCCGGGCACATCATCGGCTACGAGCACACCTTCATCGCCACGCTGGCGGAGTTCCTCCAGTCGCTGTCGAAGGGGGACGCGTTTCATCCGAACTTCACCGACGCGCTCGCGGTGCAGCAGGCGCTCGACGCCGTGCAGCGGTCCGCGAGGACACGCCAGTGGACGGCCGTGGAGAACGATTCCGTGGATATGCCAGTTCAGAATCCGGTGCAACGCCACATGAGCGCGACTGCGAGCGGCGCGGAGCTTTCTTCGAAGGCCCGATGGACGATTGTCGGACTGCTCTCGGCGTCCATCGCCATCAACCTGCTCGACCGTCAGGTCCTGTCGGTGCTCGCCTCGGAGCTGCGCACGCTGTTCAAGTGGAGCAACGCCCAGTACGGATACATCGCGGTGGTCTTCAACCTGGGGATGATGTGCGGCCAGGTGCCTGCGGGCGCATTGATGGATCGCCTCGGCACGAGGACGGGACTCGCGCTCATCTTCGTGGCCTGGTCGCTCATCGGTTTCGCGCACGCCTTCGTCGGCGGTTTCGCGGCGGCCATCGGCATCAGCACGCTGACGGGGTTCATCGTCCTGCGGTTCCTGATGGGGCTCAGCCAGTGCGGAAACTACACCGCGGGCATCAAGGCGCTGGCGGGTCTGTTCCCGGCATCCAACAGGTCACGGGCAGGCGGCTTCTTCAATGCGGGAGCGCAGTTTGGATCGGTGATCGCGCCGCCCATCGTGGTGTTCCTCGCGAGCGAGTTCGGCTGGCGCATGGCCTTCGTCATCCCATGCCTGCTCGGCCTCCTCTGGCTCATTCCGTGGCTCTCGATCTTTCCAGACAAGGAACGGCTCGCGGCGATCGCGGTCAAGCCGGGCGGCGCGGCAGTCGCCGTGGCACCGTCGATCAGCCTCGGTCAGCTGATTCGGAATCACAAGGTGCTCGGTCTCTTCCTGATACGCGTGTTCACCGGGCCGATCACGACGTTCTACTGGACCTGGCTGCCGCTGTATCTGCGGACCGGACGAGGCATGTCCTTTCTGGCCGTGGGCTTCTTCGCGTCGGTGCCCAACCTGATTGGGATGAGCGGCAACGTGGTCGGCGGACTCATCACGGACAGGCTCGTCAGGGTCACCGGGTCGGTCGATCGCGGGCGAAAGATCGCCTTCACGTGCGCCTTCATGCTCGGTGCGCTCAGTATGACGATGCCGTTCGTGACGAACGATTACCTGGCCGTCGTGCTCATGGGGCTGGCGCTCTTCGGGAACCAGTGGGTGGCGGCGACGTACATCGGCACCGTCGGCGACGTGGTTCCGCAGCAGCTGGCCGGCCGCGTCAATGGCATCGCCGGCTTCGGCGACAACGGCGCGGCGCTCCTCGCCGTGCTCTACACAGGCGTCATCGTCGACAAGTACGGCTGGACGCCGGTGTTCTTCGGCGCGGGTATGCTGCCGTTCCTGGCGATGGCGAGCGTGTTCCTCGTGCTGCGGAAGATCGAGCCGGCGCGTTTCGATCTGAATAGGCCTGTATAAATGGGGACACTCACCTTTACGGTAACTCGTTGATTACACAGGACCGGCGATTTTTCACATGCAAGGTGAGGCCGCCGGACGGCGGGACTATCCGGCCGCCCCAATGGGGTCAACAACTTAGCGTAAAGGTGAGTGTCCCCATTTATGCATTTGGGAATCAACCGCGTCGAGGGGCTCCGGAACGATCTGCTGCTGCACCTGGACCGGGCCGAAATCGACTCGGTTCTGCTGAGCGTGGCCAATCGCGATCGGCTGATGGCGCTTCCCGGTATGCCGCGGCACCGGACGGCGACCCCCGCGGAAATCGAAGGCATTGCGGCGAGCAAGATCGAGATCGACGCACACCTGCGGCGGCTCTCGATTCTCGCCGCTGACGGCAGCGTCCAGCGCCGGGCGGTCGCGATCAGCAATCGGAATCTCGGGACGAATCATGGACACGTCGCGTGGCAGCGCACCGAGGTGCCGCGAATTTTTCGTATTCGTGAAGATCCCTGCGACTATGCGACGTACTCGTCCCTTGCGGTGTGGCGCGGCGGAGCGGTGTCGATCGAAGACCTTCGGTTCGCGTTTCCGGAGGATCGCGTGTATCGCGCCCCGGACGGGCGGGACCTGACCGACGAGATCGAGTGGGCGACGTTCGGCCAGCGCGTGTTGCGCGGTGGCGCCGTCACGCGGATTGACGACATCCTGGATCAGTTCTACGACGCGCGCCATGTGCTGGCGTTCGATCATCATCGCGAAGAAGGGGAGCGGACCCGGCGCGCGCTCTATGACGGCTACCCGGCGACGTTCAGAGGGAATACGAGGCGCGCCTGGCAGGATCTCGGTGTGCCGCGCGCCCGGTACTTTCACAACGCCATCGGCGTTGGCCCGCAGGGCCTCGTCGTCGTGCAGCGTGAGGGGACAGCCGAGGAGATCGGCAGCGCGCTTCAGACTGCCGGAGCGACTGACGGCATCATCCTCGACAACGGGGGCAGTGTCGTGTGCTGGGTCTGGTGGGCCAATCAGTATGCCGGCGGCATTGTGTCGCCGACGGTTGACTATCGTCCGCCTGGCACTTCCGCCGTCGCGTTCGTTCTCAAGGGACCGGTAAGAACGGACCTGCCCGGAGGCAGCGTGTCGTACACGGTCGCCTGACGTCACTGCGTGTAGTGGTTCGCTGAACTGACTGGCTCCGCCAATGAGCGGCGGCGCAGCACCTGGAGGAGAATCCATGCGAGGAAAGCTGATCTACGTGGCGGCTGCCGGAGTCGCGGTCGCGGCGCTCGCGGCGAGCGTTCCGTTGCGAGGGGCACAGCCGCAGGCCGCCCAGCAACCCGCAGGGGCGGCCGGTGCCCGCCCGGTTCCGCCCCCGATTACGCCGCCGAAGCCCTTCGTTCCTGAAGGATTCACACCCCTGTTCAACGGCGAGAATCTCGACGGATGGCACGTCAGCAAGACGAATCATCACGGGACGACACCCGACTACCGCGTGCTGCACGGGATGATTGTGGCTACACAGAGTCCGTTCGGCCAGGGCGGGATCCTGCTGACGAACAAGAAGTACAAGAACGTGGAGTTCTACACCGAGGTGAAGCCGGACTACGGCTGCGACAGCGGCCTGTTCTTCCGCTCGAACGAAGAGGGAGATGCGTATCAGGTCACAATGGACTATCTTCCTGGCGGGTCGATCGGCGGGATTTACGGGGAGGGATTGCAGGGTGTCGGCGCTCGCGCAGGCGGTCCGCCCGCCGCTCCCGGCGCCGCGGCCGGCCGCGGTGCAGCGGTCGGGGCCACCGGAACCGCTGTTCCGGCCGCGCCTCGGGGCGCCGCCGCTGCGCCTCAGCCCGATGTCGCCGGCGGCATCCCGCTGGGGAGCACGACGCCGCAGGGCAACGCGCCGTGGATGAAGGCGTGGAAACGGGAAGACTGGAACAAGGTGCGCGTGCGCATTGCGGGCGACGTTCCGCACATCACCGTGTGGGTCAACGATCAGCAGGTCACTGACTTTACCGACACCGCCAATCACGCCAGCAACGGCATCACGGAGGGGGCGCTCGCCATCCAGGTACACGGCGGATCGCGCTGGGTGCCCGGCGGGTTCTGGCGCTGGCGGACGATCGCCGTCAAGGAGCTGCCGGCCGACGCACAGTAGGACATCGAGACAACTGTTTGTCGTAACATCTCCAGCTCGCATCGTTGCGTCTCCGGCGCGTCCGCACACGTCTCTCACGGCCCGATGCCGCCGCCATTCCGTTATGTGAGGTCCGCGAACCATGAGTTCCATCTCGTCCCCGCCGCCCGTGTCCGGTCGCGTGGCGCCGCCTGCGGGCCTGCAGCCGACCCGTGCGCGCAATATCGCGCTGATCTATACGATCGTCCTCGCGATCATCACCTATATCGATCGTGTGGCCATCTCGATGGCCGCCCCCTCGATCCAGCGCGACCTGGGGCTGACTCCTATCCAGATGGGGTGGGTATTCTCGGTCTTCGGATGGTCGTACGCGCTGCTGGAAGTCCCGGGCGGCTGGCTCGCCGATCGCATGGGACCGCGCCGGGTCCTCACGCGCATCGTGCTCTGGTGGTCGTTCTTCACCGCGGCCACGGGATGGGCGTGGAACTTCGCCTCGCTCATCGTCACGCGCACACTCTTCGGCGCGGGAGAGGCGGGCGCGTTTCCGAACATGACGCGCGTCTTCACCACGTGGCTGCCGGCGCGGGAGCGCGAGCGCGCCCAGGCGACGCTGTGGCTCGCGTCGCGATGGGGTGGTGCGCTGACGCCGCTGCTCGTGGCCTACACGCTGCAGTTCATCTCCTGGCGGCGTGCGTTCGAGCTCTTTGGCGTCCTCGGCGTGATCTGGGCGATTGCATTCTACAAGTGGTTCCGTGACGATCCGGCGACACACCCGGGCGTCAACAGCGCGGAGCTGGCGCTGCTGCCTCCGGCCCGGGAAACCGCATCGGTCTCGGGCCCGCTGCCCTGGCGCCTGCTCGTGACGACGCCCGCCGTCTGGTTGCTGTGCCTGCAGTACGCCTGTCTGGCGTACGGCTGGTGGTTCTATGTGACGTGGCTGCCCACGTATCTCCGCAATTCCCGTGGGACGAGCATCAAAATGAGCGCGCTCCTCGCCGGCCTGCCCTTGCTCATGGGAGGGATCGGCTGTCTGATCTCGGCGGCGCTCATCCCGCGCATCGCCAGGTCACTCGGTGTCGCGCGCGCGCGGCGGATCGTCGCCATCATCGGCTTCCTGGGAGCCTCGGGGTGCATCCTGATCTTCACGCGGATTCAGGACCCGATGACCGCCATGTTCGTGCTCGGGTTCGCAGGCCTGTTCAACGACTTCGTGATGCCTGCGGCCTGGGCCGGCTGCATGGACGTCGGTGGCCGTTACGCCGGCACCGTGGCCGGCAGCATGAATATGATGGGCAGCATCGCGGGCGCCCTGTCACCCCTGGTCGTCGGCTACCTGCTGGCGTGGACGAACCAGGACTGGACGCTGACCTTTTACGTCTCCGCGAGCATCTACAGCCTTGGCGCCGTGTGCTGGATCTTTCTGGATGCGCATACGCCAATGGAGCGCACTGCAGCGTAGCCATCAGCCGAGCTGATAGCTGATAGCTGATAGCTGGTCAGCCCCTCGCGCGCCCTGAGACCACGTCAGGGTTGAGCAGGTCCATCTGCGCGAATTCGCCGCGTTCAGCCAGCGTGATGTTCTTCAACGCGCGTTCGGCCATGCGGATGTTCGCCTCCGCGGTGTTGCTGCCGATATGCGGCACCACGATCACGTTCGGCAGGGTTCGCAGGTCCTTGCCGGCTTCCGCCGGTTCGTAGGGTTCGCGGTCGTAGACGTCGATCGCGGCGCCGCCGATCCGTTCGGCGGCGACCGCATCGTAGAGCGCCCTTTCGTCGACCACCGCTCCGCGTGCCGTGTTGATCAGCCACGCGTGCTTCTCCAGCAGGGACAGGCGGTCCTCGTTGATGAATCCCATGTTCGCCGATGTTGCCGGGATGTGCAGGCTGACGTAGTCGGCCCCTCTGACAGCATCCGCAAAATCGCTCGTGATTGCATCGAAGTCCTCGTCGCCAGCGGATGCTCCGCCTGACCGCCGGTATCCCACGATCCGCATCCCGAAACCCGCTTTCGCGATTTGCGCCGTCGCCCGGCCGATCGTGCCGCAGCCGACGAGCGCGAGCGTCTTGCTGCGGAGCTCCACGCCCGGTCGCGGCGACCACTGGCTGGCGCGCATGCTTCGCGTGACCTGCTCCAGGTGCCTGGCGGACGCGAGAATCAGGAGCAGCGTGAGCTCCGCCACCGACTGGTGGAGCACGCCCGGCGTATTCGTACAGAAGAGCCCTGCGCGCGTCGCGCGCGCCTTGTCGATCCCATCGTGGCCGACGCCGTAACGCGCGAGCACGGCGCCTGGCGGGAACGCGGCATACAGGGAGTCCTTGTAGACGAACGGGCCGAGGACCGCATGCCGCGCCCCTGTCGCAAGGATTGCCTGGACCAGGTCAGCCTCCACAGGCGGAGCCGCCACACAAGTCAGGGGGCTCGAGGTGAAGACCGCTTCCGCGCGGCGGAACTCCGGCTCGGTGACGACGACGACGGGTGCGGTTGAAGACATCGATGTTGTATATACCAGATCGGGACTCGGGGTTCGGGACTCGGGACTCGGGATTCGGGATTCGGGATTCGGGGATTCGGGAATCGGGGATTCGGGGATTCGGGGATCGGGGATCGGGGATCGGGGATTCGGGGATCGGGGATCAGGGATCAGGGATCAGGGATTGGGAACTCGGAACTGGAAGCTGGAAACTGGGAACTGGGAACTGGGAACTGGGAACTGGGAACTGAGAACTGGAAGCTGACAGGTGATAGCTGAAATCGAAGCACCTTGGTGCCATACTGTCGCGTCACAGGAGGCCTTCTTTGCGAACAGGACTCAGCGTTCTTGCCGGTGCCGCGGCGCTGTCGATTGGTCTCGTCGTCCACGCGCAGCCACCCGCGGCTCCCGCGAGCGGCCAGGCGTCAGCACCGGCGCCGCAATCGGCCACGAATCTGGGCGCTGACGCCAATGGCAACCCGATACGCCGGGCAACCAAGACGGGGCACGTGTCGAACTACGACGAGGCCAGGGTCCCGCCGTACAAACTGCCCGATCCGCTGGTGCTCGCGAACGGCCGCCGCGTCACGACCGCTGAAGCCTGGCGCGCCGAACGGCGTCCGGAGATCATGCGCCTGTACGAGACGGAGATCTTCGGGCGGATTCCCTCGAACACCCCGAAAGTCACGTGGGAGGTGAAGGAGACCGATCCGGCCGCGCGCGGCGGGGCCGCGCTGATGAAGCAGGTTGTCGGGACGGCCGGCAGCGGCGCCGGTGCGATTCAGATGAAGGTGACGGTGTACACGCCAGCGAAGGCGGCCGGGCCGGTGCCCGTCATTCTCCTTGCGAACTTCGGCGGCGGTGGCACGCCCGCCCGTGCGGGCGGCGGCGTGCAGCTTGGCGACCCACCGGTAGCGGCGGAGATCCTGGCACGCGGCTGGGGCTACGCCATGGTCGGATACAACGATATCCAGCCCGACAAGGCGGACTCGCTGAAGCAGGGCATCATCGGCCTCACGCTCTCCCCGGGGCAGGAGCAGCCGGGGCCCGGCGAGTGGGGCAGCATCAGCGCGTGGGCGTGGGGTGTCAGCCGCATCATCGACTACCTTGAAACAGACAAGTCGGTGAATGCAAAACAGATCGCGCTCCAGGGGCACTCACGCCTCGGGAAGACGGCGCTCTGGGCGTCGGCGCTGGACGACCGCATCAAGGTCGTCTACGCGAGCTGCTCCGGCGAGATGGGGTCCGCGCTGTCGCGCCGCGACTGGGGTGAAACCGTTGACGACATGACCCAGAACTTTCCGTGGTGGTTCACGGGCAACTTCCAGAAGTGGACAGGTCGCTGGAACGAGATGCCGGTTGACGCGCACATGCTCATCGCGCTCAGTGCGCCGCGGCCCGTCTTCATCACGGGTGGTACCGCCGATCAGTGGGCGGATCCCGTCGGAATGTTTCTCGCGGAAGTCAACGCCGGTCCCGTCTACAAACTGCTCGGCGGCACGGATCTGGGCGTCGCACAGGGCCCGCCCCCTCTCGACGCGCCGCTGACGAAGGGGGACCTGGGGTGGCACTATCACACCGGCGGCCACACCGCGACCCCGGCGGACTGGAACGCGTTCCTGGAGTTTGCGGCACGGTATATCAAGTGAGCTATCAGCCATCAGCTATCAGCCTTGACGTTACTGACAGCTGAGAGCTGACAGCTGAGAGCTACCCGCGCGCCATGAACACCGCGTAGTACCCCATCATCACCAGCGTCGCGGCGGTGGTGACCCACAACGCCACGGTTGTCAGCGCCGACGGTGCAACTTCGCGAGGCAGCCGGCGGTGGCGCAGGAAAATCGCGCCGATGCCGATGACGGGCAGCATGATCGCCTGCACGATCCCCCCGATCATCACCATGGTGACCGGCGCCTGCACGGTCAGAAGAAGCGCGACGGGCACGATCCCGAGCAGGACGACGAAGCGGTTGCGCAGCGTGAGCCGTCTCGCGATGTCGTCGGCCTCGAAACGCCCGGCCAGCCGGCACATGTCCGCGAAGAGACGTGAATGCGCAGCGGTCGCCGCGAAGACGGTGCCGTAGAGCGTGGTAATCGCCCCCACATAGAACACGCCAAGCGTCCATCCGCCGAGCGTCTGGGTATACAGGTTCGACAGGACCGGGATCATGTCAGAGCTGGCAGGCACGAGTCCCATGCCGTGCAGGACGCCTGCGCCCAGCAGGTAGAACGCGACGGTCGCAGCCGTGTAGATAATCATGGAGACCGCGATGTCGACGTGCATGACGCGGATCCAGCCACGCGCCCGGCGCTCCCAGCCTCCGCTGGACTCCCGTGCCCCGGTGAACTGTGCGTATCCCTTTTCGACGCACCAGTACGGATACATGAACAGCTCCGTCGCGCCGACTCCGGTGATGCCGAACACGGCGACGGCCATTCCGATGCCTGCCGGCGGCAGTTGGAAGCGCAGCCCTTCACCGACGGCCGCCCACGAGAAGAAGCGGGGCATGCGCATCAGCACCACCGCGGCCAGCGCGGTGATGACGGTGAAGAGCGCGACCTTCACCATCGCGATCCTCTCGACACGCGCATACCCTCCGCCGAGCAGCAGCGCGAACGTGAGCGCCAGAAAGACCAGCACCCAGACCAGAACCGGCACCGCGGGGACGATGAGGTGCATGACCTGTGAGACACCGCCGTACATGGCGCCCACCTGCAACTGCGTGCCGACGACCATCACGGCCCATGCCCAGACGAGCCAGTTGACGCGCGCGATGCGCGGACCGGGTATGTGATTGAGCGCTTCGAGACCGGTCTCGCCGGTGGCGATCGTGTAACGGCCCAGCTCCGCCTGGATGACGGGCTTGATCAGACAGCTGAGAAGGACAACCCACAGCGCGGTGTAGCCCGCCTGCGCCCCGAGTGTCGTCGTGGCAATGAGCTCACCGGAGCCGACGATCGAGGCGGCCAGCACCATGCCGGGGCCGATGCGTCGCAGCGATGCCAAGAACCGAACCGGGGGTTCTTCAATGGCCGCTGGCGTCAGCGCGTAGGGGTTTCGAGGTGCCGGTGCAACAGCCGGACCCGAGACAGTGCTCATGGCGCGAGAGAGTATGCGCCTTTTCGCGTCGGCTGTCGTCGTTGACGGGTTCGAAGACGCAATGATATAAGCGCGCTGGCTTGCCATCGTCAGCGGGGTGTGTAACTGGACGACCGGGGTCAGACCCCGGTCGTCGATTTCCACACATGCGGTGACGGAGCGGGTCAAGGGGGTGTCGGTGCTCCCCCTGGCCCTGCACCTGTTCGTCGAGGTGTTCGCATCGTGCGTGCACACAATCGACAAACGACGACCGTGAGGGGCGCTGCATCATGCTACGAAATCGCGGTCTGGCGGGCGCGGCCTCGTTGTTCGTGGCCTGTCTCTCACTCGCCGCAGAGACGCGCCGGATGGGTGAGCCTCGACCCGCGCAGGCGGCCGCTCCACAGCCTGCGGCCCCGCGTCAGGGGATACTCGTCGCCCCGGGCGGACGCGAAGGCCGTGGCGTCTTTGAAGCGCCGGCTGCAGACGATCCCGCCAACCGGGATGCGGATCTCTCGCCCAAGCCCCCTGTCGTTCCTCTCCCGCCATCAGAAGGAGCGAAGCAGTTCTGGCTGCCGCCGGGGTATCGCCTCGAGCCGATTCTCTCGGATCCGGCGATCGAAGAGCCGGCACAGATTGCCTTCGACGGCAACGGCCGCATGTTCGTCGTCGAGCTCCGCGGCTACGTGCAGACGCCGGACGGTGTCGACGTCATGCCCCCGCTCGGTCGCATTTCCGTCCACGAGGACAAGGACAACGACGGTGTGTTCGAGCACCACCGTGTGTTCGTGGACAAGCTGACCTTCCCTCGGTTCGTGCTGCCGCTCGGCGCCAACAGCATCCTCACGATGGAAACGAACGCCGACGAGGTGTGGAAATACACGGATACCGACAGCGACGGGACAGCCGACAGGAAGGACCTGTTCGTCGCCAGCTTCGGGCGCGCCGGGAACCTCGAACACCAGCAGTCCAGTCTCCTGTGGGCCATGGACAACTGGCTTTACACCACCGTGAATGCCTTCCGGATTCGCGCGTCGCCGAACGGCGTGGTGAAGGAGCCGACCGGACCGAACGGCGGACAGTGGGGCGTCACGCAGGACAACCACGGCAAGGTGCTGTTCCAGGGCGGAGCGAGCGGGATCCCCACCTACTTCCAGTTCCCGATTCACTACGGCAACTTTTCCGTTCCCGACCAGCTCGAGCCCGGTCTGAACGTCACATGGGGGGCGCCGATTCTGATCGGCGACATGCAGGCCGGCCTGCCGGGCACCCGGTTGCCCGACGGATCCCTGATCCTCGCGACGGCCGGCGCCGGCAACGACATCTATCGCGGCGACCGGCTGCCCGCAGATCTCGTCGGCGACTACCTGTACGGCGAAGCCGTCGGCCGCATCGTCCGCCGGTTGAAGCCGGTCAAAACCGAGGGGCTCACGCAGTTGCGGAACGCGTATCCGCGCTCGGAATTCATCCGCTCTCTCGATCCGCTGTTCCGCCCGGTCGAAATGGCGACGGCCCCCGACGGGACGCTGTATATCGTCGACATGTATCGGGGCGTGATGGAAGGCGCTCCATGGGCGAAGCAGGGAACCTACCTGCGAAAGAAGATCGAGCAGTATCAGCTGGACAAAGTGCTGGGCCACGGCCGAATCTGGCGGCTCGCCTACGACGGGATGGAACGCGATCGCCGGCAGCCGCGCATGCTGAACGAGACCGCCGCGCAACTGGTCGCGCATCTCTCGCATCCGAACGGATGGTGGCGCGATACCGCGCAGCAGTTGCTCGTGCTGAAGCAGGACCAGTCGGTCGTCCCGGCCCTGCAACAGATCGTCCGGGCGTCGCCGAACCTGCTGGCGCGCTTTCATGCGCTCTGGACGCTGGAGGGCCTTGGCGCACTCGACGCAACACTGGCCCGCACCGTGCTCCGCGACCCCGATCCGGGCATGCGGATCCAGGCGATCCGCGCCAGCGAGACACTGTACAAAGCGGGCGATTCGTCATTCGCGAAGGAATATCGCGCGCTGACGAAGGACGCCGATGTCGACGTCGTCATCCAGGCGATGCTGACGCTGAACCTGTTCAGGGTGGGCGACCTGAGCGCGGTTGTCCAGGCGGCGCAGGCCGCAAATCCGGCTCGCGGCGTACAGGAAGTGGCCAGGCGAATCCTCCAGCCGCCAGCGTCGCTGACGTTCGGCGGGCGCAGCGGCAACCTGACATCCGATCAGCAGGCGACGCTGCGGCGCGGCGCCGCGATTTACAACGAGCTCTGCGCAACGTGCCACGGTCCGGATGGACGAGGCATGCCCATCGAGGGACGGCCCGGCGCCGTGATGGCGCCTCCGCTGCTGACGTCGAACCGGGTGCAGGGGCATCGGGACTACGTCATCAAGACCATGCTTCACGGGCTGAGCGGCCCGCTGGACGGCCGCACCTACGCTGACATGGTGCCGATGGGCACGAATACGGACGAATGGATTGCGGCGGTCGCCTCGTACGTGCGGAGCGGCTTTGGAGGCACCTGGGTGGTCACGCCGACGGATGTTGCAAAGGTTCGCACCGCGACATCCAATCGAAGCTCGCCCTGGACGGTCTCCGAGCTTGAATCGTCGCTCCCTCGGCCGCTCGTCGTGGATCCGGCGTGGAAGGTCACGGCCAGCCACAACTCGGCCGATGCCGTTCGAGGCGTCGACTTTGCCGGTTGGACCAGCGGTGCGCCCCGGCAGGCAGGCATGTGGTTCCAGATTGAATTGCCCGCGCCGATCATGCTCGTGGAGGTGCAGTTCGACTCACCGGTCTCAGGCAGTCCGCCGCCGGCTGGCACCTATCCGCGCGGCTGCCAGGTACAGGTATCGATGGATGGACAGTCATGGAGTGAGCCTCTCGCACAGGATCAGGGGACCGGCGTTGCGACGGTGCTGTCGTTTGCGCCCGTCCGCGCCCGGTTGATCCGACTGACGCAGACGGCCGCTGTCGAAAACGCTCCTGCCTGGTCGATCCAGCGCCTCCGGCTGTTTCAGGCGCCGGCCAGCACGGCGGACGCCCGATAAAATGGGTCCCCTGCACTCCAGGCACGTTCGACACTTCAGGTTTGTTGCGATTGTCGTGGTGCTCCTGTTGCTCGCTTTTGTCGTTGCCGAGCCGCGCCGAGCGAGTGCCCAGACGGGGGCTCGAGCGCACGGGGCAACAAAGCCATCAGGATTCCGCGCTGCGGCCGTCAAGGTGGACATCACACCCGACACGCCACAGTGGCTCCTCGGCTACCAGGCACGGCGGTCAACCGGAGTACACGACAGGATCTATCATCGGGTCGTTGCGCTCGATGCGGGCAGCACCCAGCTGTATCTGATCTCGAGCGATCTCTGCCTCTTCTCACCGACGCTGTACGACAGCGTGACGCGCGAGCTGCAGACGCAGACGGGCATCTCGCCGAAGCAGGTGATGTGGAGCGTCACGCACACCCACGCCGCCCCGGAGATCGGACCTCCGGACATGTACAAGGCGCTGCTCGGGCGCTCCGATCACGAGTGGGATCGCGACTACACCGCCCGCACGACAAAGGCACTGGTCGACGGCGTGCACAGCGCGAGAGACAGGCTGGAACCCGCGCGTGTCGCCTTCGGAACGGGCGCCGCGATGGCGAACATCAACCGGCGCGCGAAGGATGTGGACGGCCGGGTCTCGCTTGGCCTGAACCCGGACGGTCCGGTGGACCGCCAGATCAACCTGATTCGTCTCGATCGTCCTGACGGCAGCCTCATCGCCCTCATCGCCAACTACGCGATGCACGGGACCGTCATGAGCGGCGAGAACCTGAAGATCAGCGGCGACGGCCCCGGTGTGGTCACCGCATATCTCGAGGAGAAGCTCGATGGCACGATTCTCTACATCAACGGAGCAGCCGGCAATATCGCGCCGATCTACTCGGTCTACCCGACGCCGGAGAGCGGGCACCTCTCCCAGTTTCGCGTGCTGCTCGGCGACCGCATCCTGGCGGCGGTCGCAGCGATGGGGCCCGGCACCGCCGAGGTGACGATGGAGCATGCCGAGAGAGTCGTGGAGACACCGCGACGAGCGGGGCTCGAGTGGCCGGACGAGCTCGCGGCGTACGGCGGATCCGATGGGCGGCCGCTGGTCAGGCTCCCGATCCGCTTTCTCCGCATCAACGACACCGTCATCTGGTCCGCGCCGGTGGAGCTGTTCTGCGAGATCTCGATGGACGTGCGGAGCCGGTCTCCCTTCTCGCACACGTTCTACTTCGGGTATACGAATGGCTGGTTCGGATATCTGCCGACCGCCAGGGCCTTTGACGAAGGGGGCTACGAGCCGCGGACGTCCCCGTTTTCGGCGCAGGCTGAGGGAGATGTCGTCCGGGCCGTCACTTCCTTCATCCAGGGGTTTCGGAGATAGACGCTCACGCCATCTTGGAATCGCGAATGGCGCCTCCACGAAGGCCACTGCGGCTTGACCAGGGGTTCAGCCCCGCCAGAATGCAGGTATCATCAGGCCCGCGCAGTGGATTCTAATCACTGATCGGTAGTCAGGAATCATGGTCGGCGCGGAGGAGCACGATTGATGCGGATGTTGAGCAGGGTGTTGCTGAGAGTGGTCCCCTTCGCCGCCATGGCGTCGATCGTGATCGCGGGTCAGGCGACGCCGCCGACGGGAGCCGGTGGGGCGGCGCCGCCCGCGCAGACGCCGCCCCCTCCAGGGCGGGCCGGGGCGCCCCCCGGGACTCCGCCGGCCCCCGCGCGTGGCGGCGGAGGATTGCTGGCCGGAGCGGGTCCGGCCGACAAGCCGCCGGTCGATGCGGCCGCAGCCGATCGTGGACGGACGGTTTACGGCGCCGAATGTGTGTCGTGCCACGGCCCGCAGGCGCGCGGGACGCAGAACGGATCGAATCTGGTCCGTTCTCTGGTCGTCCTGCGGGACCGCTACGGCAGCCAGCTCGGACCATTGCTGAAGCAGGGTCACAAGGAAATGATGAGCGGACGGTCCAGCTCGACGCTGACCGATGTGCAAATCGTGGATCTCGCGAACTTCCTGCGGCAGCGCGTGAACGATACGCTGCGAGGATCACCCATCTTCCAGGTCCGGAACGTGCTGACCGGCGATGCGAAGGCGGGCGCCGCATTCTTCAACGGCGAGGGCAAGTGCAGCGGCTGCCACTCGCCGACGGGTAATCTCGCAGGGATCGGGTCGCGGCTCGAGCCGGTAGACATTCAGCAGCGCTTCCTCTTCCCCGGAGCCGGACGGGGAGGCCGCGGACGCGGCGCTGCGCCGTCTGCCACACCGTCCGCCACAGCCGTCACGGTGACGCTCACGCCGCCATCGGGACCGGCGATCAGCGGGACGCTGATGCAGATGGACGATTTCACGGTGACGCTGCGGGACGCGTCGGGGCAGGTGCAGACGATCACCCGGACTCCCGAGTTGAAGGTCGTGAAGAACAATCCGCTGGCCGCTCACCGAGCGCTGCTCGACACCATCACCGACAAGCAGATGCACGACGTCGTCGCGTACCTGGAGACCCTGAAATGAGGAACGTCACACTGCTCGCGTGTGCGCTGACCGTTGCCGCCGCCACGGCCATCTCGGCGCAGAGCGGCGTCGATCAGAAGAAGCTGTCGAACCCCGGCACCGACTCGTGGCCGGGCTACAACGGCGACTATACGGGCCGCCGCTTCAGCACGCTCGACAAGATCAACACGTCCAACGTCAAGGCGCTGAGTCTTGCCTGGGTGTACCGCCTGAACCCCGGAGGGCCGGGCACGAACGTGGGGTCGGTCAAGGGCACCCCGGTGGTCGTCGACGGCGTGATGTACGTGACGGCGCCGGATCACGTCTGGGCTCTCGATGCGCGCACGGGACGCGAGCGCTGGCACCACACCTGGCAGTCCAAGGGTGGCATCCACATCGGCAACCGGGGCGTGGCGGTGCTCGGTGATTCGCTGTTCTACCAGACGCCGGACTGCAACCTCGTCGCATTGAACATCAAGGACGGCACCGAGCGCTGGCACAAACAGGTGTGCGATCTGGATCAGTTCTACTACGGGTCGATGGCGCCGATCGTCATCAGAAACCACGTCATCGCGGGTGTGAGCGGCGACGATCTCGACGTTCCCGGATACATCCAGTCACACGATCCGGCGACCGGCGAGATGCAGTGGCGGTGGTGGGTCGTCCCGCAGAAGAAGGGGGATCCCGGATCCGAAACGTGGCCGAACGAAGATGCGATGAAACACGGCGGCGGCATGACCTGGCAGCCGCCGACATACGACCCCGATCTGAACCTGATGTACGTGACGACGGGCAATCCGCAGCCCGTCATCGCGCACGCCAACAGGGCCGGTGACAACCTGTTTACGGCCTGCATCGTGGCGCTCGATCCGGATACGGGCAAGATGGCCTGGTACTTCCAGGCTTCACCGCACGACACGCACGATTGGGACGCGACACAGACCGCGGTGCTCATCGACGGGGAGATCAACGGCCAGCCCCGGAAGCTCGTCGCCCAGGCGTCGCGCAACGGCAAGTTCTTCGTGCTGGATCGCGCGACGGGCAAGGCGCTGATCTCGTCGGACTTCGTCAAGACCAACTGGTCGACCGGGTTCGATGCGAAGGGACAGCCGATTCCGAATCCAGCGAAGCATCCGCAGCTCGATGGCACGCTCGTGTCCCCGAACCAGGGGGGCGCGGCGAACTGGCCGCCTCCCACCTTCAGCCCGCTGACCGGATTGTTCTACGTCAATGCGACCCAGGCCTACAGTGTCTTCTACATCTACGACCCGGACGAGAACCCGCAAGGGTGGGGTGGCACCGACCGCGGCGGCTACTCGGAGGCCATGCTCCAGGCCATCGACTACAAGACCGGCAAAGTCAAATGGAGCCACCCCTGGGAAGGCGGCGCGCGCGCGGGCCTCCTCAGCACGGCGGGTAACCTGCTGTTCAGCGGTGGGGCCTCGAACGACCTCGTGGCGCTCAACGCGACCACGGGCGACGCGATCTGGCATGCCGGCCTGAACGCGTCGGTCTCGAACGCGCCGATCACGTACGAGATGGACGGCAAACAGTTCGTCGTCCTCGGCGCCGGAGACATGGTGTGGGCGTTCGTGCTGAACCCCTAAAATCGGGCATCGGGGATCGGGGATCGGGGATCGGGGATCGGGGATCGGGGATCAGGGACTCGGGACTCGGGATTCGTTCGGGACTCGGGGTTCGGGATTCGGACGACGTAGCTTCCGGCTTCAGCCGGAAGAAAGCACGACTCATCGACCAGGAGAGAGACATGCCGGAACTCACTCGTCGCGAGGCGTTGGCGGCCGGGGCCGCGACGCTTGCCGCAGGGTTGACGACGCCGTCGGACGTGCACGCGCAGGCGGCAGCGTCGGGAAAGGCCGTGATGAAAGGGCGTCTGAAGCAGTCCGTCTCACGCTGGTGTTACCAGAAGATCCCCATGCCCGAATTCTGCAAGGCGGTCGCTGCGATGGGAATCCCCGCGATTGACCTGCTCAACGAGCCAGACTGGGCCGTCGTCCGCGACTTCGGGCTGATCTGCTCGATGGGCAGTGGGGGCGGCGGCTCCATCGCGAACGGCCTGAACGTGAAAGCGAATCACGACGAGATCGTCAGGAACCTGGAGCTGAGCATTCCCAAGGCGGCCGCTCAGAAGGTGCCGAACGTCATCACCTTCTTCGGGAACCGGCGGGGGATGAGCGACAGCGAAGCCATCACCAACTGCGTCGAGGGATTGAACCGGGTCAAGAAGGTCGCGGAAGACTCGGGTGTCACGATCTGTGTCGAGTTGCTCAACAGCAAGGTCGATCACAAGGACTATCATGGCGACCACACGGCCTTTGGCGTCGAAATCGTCAAGGCGGTCGCCTCTCCGCGTGTGAAGCTGCTCTACGACATCTACCACATGCAGATCATGGAGGGAGACATCATCCGCACCATCCGCGACAACAAGGAATACCTGGCGCACTTCCATACGGGCGGCGTCCCCGGACGCCACGAGCTCGATGCGACGCAGGAGCTGAACTGGGCGACGGTGTGTGCCGCTATTGCGGACACCGGCTTCCAGGGCTACGTGGCGCACGAGTTCGTGCCGACCCGCGATCCCCTGACGTCCCTTCGCGAAGCGGTGGTGCTTTGTGATGTCTAAGCGCATGACGGCCGTTTACGCGTGCAGTGTCCTGGCCGCAGGACTGCTGTGCCTTCCTGTCGCACGGTTGATCGGACAGGAGCCCGCGAAACCCGCCAATCCCGCCGCCGACCGCAAGGATTGGGTCCAGCTGTTCAACGGCAAGGATCTGGACAGCTGGATACCCAAGATCAAGGGCTACCCGCTCGGAGAGAACTACAACAATACGTTCCGCGTCGAGAACGGCAACCTCAAGGCCGCGTACGACAAGTACACGACCTTCGACGAACGCTTTGGCCACCTGTTCCATCGCACGAAGTACTCGCACTACGTCATCGCGGCGGAGTATCGATTCGTCGGCGAGCAGGTGGCGGGCGGCCCGGAATGGGCCATTCGGAACAACGGCCTGATGCTCCACAGCCAGGCGCCAGAAACCATGGGGAAGGATCAGGACTTTCCGATCTCCATCGAGGCTCAGCTCCTCGGCGGCGGTCCGTCTGGCGAACGGTCCACGGCAAATGTCTGCACGCCGGGCACCGAGATCTTTCAGAACGGCACGATGGTGAAGGGGCACTGCAAGAACTCCACTTCACAGACCTACCGCGGGGACATGTGGCTACGCGTGGAGATCGAGGTCCGCGGCGCCGAACACTTGAAGCACATGGTCGAGGGGCAGACCGTTCTCGAGTACGACTCGCCACAAATCGGCGGAGGCAGCGTCATCAACTTCAACCCGTCGGTGAAGGTTGACGGCAAGCCGCTCTCCGAGGGGTATATCGCGATCCAGGGGGAGAGCGCCCCGACGGAGTTCCGCAAGATCGAGCTCCTCAATCTCTCGGGCTGCATGCAGCCGACAGCCTCGAACTACAAGTCGTACTACGTGCACCGCGACGACTCGAAGTGCCGTTAGCCGGTGCCACTGTTTTCAAGGAGAACCTGAATGAGCTTTCGACCGCTGGCCGTGTTCGCGTCGGCCGCACTTCTCGCGCTCGCCGTGACGGCGAACGCGCAGACACAGGCGCCGGAGGGACCGGCCGGCCGTTCAGGCGCGGCGCAGGGCCGTCGCGGGGGTGGTGGCGATCCCTTCGCGGGGCAACCCCGGATCAAGGCGCTCGTCATCAGCGGCGGCTGCTGCCACGACTACAGCGGCGAGGCGAAAGTGCTGATGGACACGGTCTCCAAAGTGCTGCCTGTCGACTGGACGGTCGCGGTGCAGGGCGGCCGCGGCACGGTCGGAAAAATCTCTCTCTACGACAATCCCAACTGGATCGCCGGCTTCGACATCGTCGTCCACAACGAGTGCTTCGCCGATGTGACCGACCCCGCTTATCTCAAGAAGATCACGTCCGCGCATCGCGGCGGCATCCCCGCGATGGTGATTCACTGCTCGATGCACTCGTACCGCGCCGCGACGGTTGACGACTGGCGCGAGTTTCTCGGTGTCACGAGCCGCCACCACACGAAAGCCCACAGCATTTCCGTGAAGATCGTCGCGCCCGACGAAAGCGTGATGAAGGGGATGAAGGCCGACTGGGTCACTCCGGTCGACGAGCTGTACGTCATCGACAAGGTCTGGCCGAATACGAAGGCACTGGCGACAGCCGTCAGTCCCGAGGATCAGAAAGAGTATCCGCTCGTCTGGATCAATCAGTACAACGGGACGACGCGCGTGTTCGGGACGACGATCGGGCACGGCGATGCCACCTGGAACGATCCGGTGTTTCAGGATCTCCTGACGCGCGGCTTCAAGTGGGCGATTAAGAAAGAATGAATTGGATCGGTTCGGGGTTCCAGGTTCAGACCCCGAACCGAACCCTGAACTCTGAACCGAACCCGGAACCTTGAACCTGAACCCGGAACCCGGAACCCGGAACCTTAGACCGTCTTGGGGTCCGGATGAACCCACGGGCCTCGGTACGGGCGGCGCAGCAGCTTGTTGGCTTCGGCATCCTTCGCGATGACGCCGTTTGCGTGATCCCACTCGAGCGAACGTCCAAGCGTCATCGACAGGTTCGCGAGGATGCAGGCCGTCGCTGAGATGTATCCCTGTTCGATGTCCGCGACGGGTGGACGTCGGGACTCGATGGACTCCAGGAAGTTCTTCATGTGTGCGCGGATCGCCGGCGCGACGTGCCGTTCGAGGTCCTTCTCGGTCCGATCCTCCGGGAACTGATCCAGCTCGTATGTGACGTCTTCGTGGATCGGTGATTGATCCTTCCCGGATGGAATGAAGTCGTAGCCCATCACGCTCGCTTTGAGCGTTCCCTTGTCTCCGTAGAACGTGGCGCCCCAGGGATACTTCGGATCCGGCGCATCACCGTACGAGCGGTGCGTCCAGACCACCTGCAGGTTCGGGAAATCGAAGGTCGCGGTCTGTGAGTCCGTGATGTTCGCCTTGCTCTTCTTGTCCACCAGGATGCCCCCGGACGAACTGATGCGGGTCGGCATCCCGAGGTCCATCATCCACCGCACCATGTCGAGCATGTGCACGCACATGTCGCCGACGATGCCGTTGCCGTACTCCATGAAGGCGCGCCAGCTCCGCGGGTGCACGAGTTTGTTGTACGGGCGCATCGGCGCAGGTCCGGTCCACATCTCGTAATCCAGGTTGGGAGGCGGGGTCGTGTCGGGCGGGTTCTCCGTCGCGCGCATGTGGTAGTAACAATAGACTTCCACGAGGCCGATCGTGCCGAGGCGCCCTTCCTTGATGATGCGGTCGCGTGCGCGCACCAGGTGTGGCGTGCTGCGACGCTGCATGCCGACCTGCACCACGCGCTTGTATTTCCGCGCGGCGGCGAGCATCGCCTGTCCTTCGACCACATCGACGCTGATCGGCTTCTGCACCCACACGTCCAGGCCCGATTTCACCGCCTCGATCATCGGCAGCGCGTGCCAGTGATCGGGTGTGCCGATGAGCACGATGTCCAGATCGCGCTCGCCCAGCATCTGCCGGTAGTCGCTGAACGTGCGCGGCTTCTTCTTCGAGACCTGCCGCGTGGCGACCAGGTCGGCCGCGTCGGAGAGCATCTGCTTGTCCACGTCGCAGAGCGAGACGACGTTGACCGGCGCCACCTGAATGAGACGCAGCAGATCGCACTTCCCGTACCAGCCCGTGCCGATGAGGCCCACGCGCTTGGGCGTGCTGGCCAGCTGTTCGGCATAAGCGGGAAGACTGGATACCGCCAGCGCGGCGGCGCTCTGCTTGATGAAGTCACGACGATGCATGGTTATCTCCAGGAGAATATTTCAGCTCTCAGCTCTCAGCTTCCCGAACCCCGATCCCCAATTCCCAATCCCGAACCGATCCCCGATCCCCGATCCGCGATCCCCGATCCCCGATCCCCGGTCAGCCTCACATGCCGCCCAGGCCCGGCCATCCGGGAACGCCCTTCGCCGCACGAACTCCCCGGACGATGGCGTCGGCCACGACATCGGCGGCCAGCGCACCAATGACCGTGACTTGTAGGTCCGGCCGCTGCACCTTCCTCGTCGAGAGCGCGAAGAGCTGATCCCCGTCCCCGGTCGTATGGTACGGGCGGATCGCGCGGGCGCCGCCGCAGTTCGCCATCGAGGCGACCTTCGCCAGCAGCGGCTTGGACAGATCCACGTTCGTTCCAACGACGACGATGGTGGTGCTGCCGAGTACGGGATCCTGGACCGCCGCGCCGGCGGCGCCTGTGAGCATCGCCTGCATGACGTTGACGCTGTCGGCGAACGTGCCGTCCTGACGCCGGGCGCCGGCCACGATCCGGCCGGATCGCCAGTCGAGCACATCTCCCGCCGCATTGACGACCGCGAGCGCGCCGATCACGACATCGCCGATCCTGACGCTGGCGGACCCGATGCCCCCCTTCATGCCGGACAAACCGCGGGCGCGATGCATCTTCCCGACCGTCGCCCCCGCTCCGGCGCCGACGTTTCCCTCGACCACCGCTCCCGACGTGGCCGCGGCGCACGCCTTGTAGGCGGCATCAGCATCCGGCCTGATCCGCGGGTCGCCGAGCGCGAGGTCATCGATCGCGCCCGTGACGACGATCGGAATGCGGAGGTCGGGCGTGCCCCAGTCGAAGCCGACCTTGTGCTCTTCGAGAAAGCGCACCATGCCGCCCGCCGCCGGCACACCGAACATGCCGCCGCCAGTCAGGAGCATCCCGTGGATACGGTCGACTGGACTGACAAGCTGCAGGAGGACGCCCATCGACTCCGCGGGCGCCGAGCTGCTGTAGTCGCCAGCCGCCGCCGCGGCCTGATCGAACAGGATTGCCGTGCACCCGGTCGGCCGGCGCGTATCGGTCCAGTGCCCCACACTGACCCCCGGCACGTCCGCCAGCGACCCACTGTGGGCACCGGACGCCTGCTGGGGATCCGGCTCGATGTCCAGAGCTCGAGCTCCGGAGCCAAGAGCCCCGATCGTGCCCAGCGCCATGGAGCCGGTGAACTCGCGTCGTGTGTAGGACATAACTTGGGACTCGGGACTCGGGATTCGAAACTCGGGATTCGGGCGTTCGGGACTTGGGGTTCGCTCGGGACCTCGCTCGGCACTCGGGTTTCGGGCGGAACACGGTCAAGTCGCGAATCCCGATCGAGCCCCGAATCCCGACCCCCCGGATCCCGACAGCGTCAGAGCCCCTGGTACGCCCGGAACAGGGCCTTGAAATACTGCAGCACCCGCACGGCATCGGGAGACTCCGGAATCTCCGCGAAGCAGTAGCCCGGGAACTTCATCGCCGACAGCGACGAGACGAGCTGTCGCCACGGATACTCTTCGAGAGACAGGTCACGCATGTGCACCTGGCCGATCTGGTCGCGGAGCAGCTTGAAGTTGGCGTCGAACCCGCCGTCGAGCAGATCCGCCTGGTTCGAGTTCCAGCAGGCGCGCACGTTGGGATGATTGCCGCCGTAGTCGAGAATCTTGCGGATGCGGGGGACGCGCTGGGTCTCCGCCCCGTGCACCTCGAGCTGGATCGTCACGCCGTTGTCCTTGGCGAACGCCCCGCATTCCGCGAGGGCCTTGCCAATCTGTTCGAGCGTCTGGTCCTCGGGCACGCCTTTCTGAAGGCCGTTGGGCCGCACTTTCACGCTCGGGGCCCCGACGTCCTTCGCCAGCTTCACCCACTCTTTGGTCTCGTCGATGTTCTTGCGGACGATCGCCGCATCGGCCGCATGGAACTCGCAGGTCGTGCCAAGACCGCCAATCTTGACCGCGGACGACTCGAACTGCTTCCGCACATCTGCGCGCGCGGCGGCCGGCAGCGAAATCTCCACGCCGTGCTTGTGCGTCGTCCGCAGCTCGACCCCGTCGAATCCGACCTCGGTCAGGTTCTTGATGATGGTCGGGATGTCCCAGTCCTTCGCGATGTTGTAGGTGACCGTCCCGAGCTTGAGACCGCCTCGAAGCGGCGCCGGACGGGGGGGCTGTTGCTGCTGGATTGCGGAGGCAAGGGGGAGCGCCGCGACACTCGAGAGAAAGGCGCGTCGATTCATGCGCGAGAGCTTACCGCAGCCGAACCCGCGGGCGCATCGATAAAAACGGCGGCCGCGCATCTCAACCGGACGCGACCGGCGGCCGAAAAAACACGGGAGCCCGGACAGGGAAGCGAGTAAGTTATGCACGAAACGATTTCACCGATCGCGGCGTATGCGGCAGTGGAATGCGGGCCGCCAGGTGCGGGCTGAGGAGGACTAAATGGGATTGAGTAATTCAAAGACGGCTATGGCGGTTGCCGTGTGCGGCGCGGCACTGCTGGCCGCGAGCGTCCGGGGAACTGCGCAGCAGCCGCCCGCCGCGGCGCCGCAAGGCCAGCCGGGACCCGGCCGTGCGGGCGGGGGTGGGGGCGGTGGCCGCGGCGGAGTGGCTCCGGCCCTGTTCACCGCGGTCGATACCAATAAGGATGGCTCGGTCACCCGGGAAGAGCTCAAGGGGAGCTTCGACACCTGGTTCACTTCATGGGACACGACCCGGTCGGGCTCGCTGACGCAGGACCAGCTTGCGGCCGGCCTGACCGCCGCAATGCCCCAGGCTCCTCCCGCCGCCGCTCAGCCGGCACCCGACTGCGGAGGCCGCAGCAGCAACCCGCGCACACCGTGCGCAGCTGACGTCCAGGCGATGATGGGTGCGTTGCCGGCGACGGCGCCCGCGAAGCCGAAGCAGGCACGGAAGATCCTGGTCCTCGGCGCCACGCAGGGGTTCGTGCACTCGTCGATTCCGCTGGCCGCCAAGACGATGGAGGCCATGGGGGAGAAGACGAAAGCCTGGACGGCCGTCGTCACGTACGACGCCGCGGACATCAACGAACAGAACCTCAAACAGTACGACGCCGTGTTCCTCGACAGCACGACGGGCTGCTTCCTCGACGATGCGAACGACAAGGCCGCGACCGCGGCGCGTCGCCAGGCGCTGATGAACTTCGTGCGAAGCGGCAAGGGGATTGCCGCCATCCACGCGGCCACCGACTCGTACCATGGCACGGCATGCCCGGGTGACGCGCCCGCGTCTGCAGGGCGCGCCGGCGGATTCGGAGGAGGCCGCGGCGGCCCTGGACCGACGCTGGCGATGTTGATTGTCACCCAGGGGGACAAGAACAGCGACCTGAAGATCAGCCGCGAGGAGCTCGCGGCCGTTGCGGACGGCTGGTTCGACAAGATGGACACGGCAAAGGCCGGCACCGTGACCCAGGCCGACTTCCCGCAGCGATGGGCGTCGGTGATGCCCCAGGCGGCGCCCGCGGCCGGCGGCCGCAGCGGCCCTCCCGGAGGCAATCCGCTCTGGCCCGAGTTCAACAAGATGGCGGGCGGGTACTTCAAGTTCCACTGGAACGATCCGCAGGAAATCACCTACAAGATCGACGATCCGAAGAGCCCGCTCACCGCGATGTTCAAGGGGGCGCCCCTGGTCGTCCAGGATGAGACCTACACGTTCAACCAGGAGTCGTTCTCCCGCGACAACGTGCACGTGCTCACGAGCGTCGACTACTCCAAGATGAGCGACGCCGACAAGGCGAAGGAGCCGAATCCGCGGGCGGACCACGACTACGCCCTGAGCTACATCAGGCGCGAGGGCAATGGCCGGTACTTCTACATGGCGCACGGGCACCACGAGCGCAACTATGCGGTCAAGCCGTTGATGGAACACCTGCTCGCGGGTGTCCAGTACGCGCTTGGCGACCTGCAGGCAGACGACAGCCCGAGCACCAAGGGCGGCACGAAGTAAATCGGGTCACCACGCTGAGGAGGGCGGACGGCCGCCCTCCTCATTCCGTCGTCAATCCACCAGGTGGCCGGCCAGCCGATCCCCGATTCTCCCGCGAACTCTGAAAGAGCCAACCTCATGCCGATCTCACGTTCCCGCGTCAGCCGGGTGTCAGTCGCGCTGGGCGCCGCCTTTGCGGCGGCCACATTGTCGCTCGTTGCGCAGGGGCCGGCTCCCGTGTCCCAGTCTCCGGCGCCACCCGTCGCCGGTGCTCCAGCGTCGCAAACCCCGCCCGCCACTCCGCCACAGGGCGCGCCTGCGGGTCCCGGGCGCGGACGCGGTCCATCGATGATGGAACCGGATTTTTCGAAGAAGCCGCCGGTGCTTCCGCTGACTCCCGCAGAGGAGGCGAAGCGATTTCTCCTGCCGCCCGGATACAAGATGGAGCTCGTGCTGTCCGATCCGGACATCGAGGAATCGGCGCAGATTGCGTTCGACGGCAATGGCCGGATGTTCGTGCTGGAGCTTCGCGGCTACATGCAGAATGCGGATGCCGCCGGCGAACTGGACCCGGTCGGCCGGATCTCGGTCCACGAGGATCGCGACAACGACGGCGTCTACGAGACGCACAAGGTGTTCGTAGACAAGCTGATTTTTCCGCGCTTCGTCCTGCCCTACGGCGCCAATGCCGTCCTCACGAAGGAATCGAATGCCGACGAGGTCTGGAAGTTCACGGATACGAACGCGGACGGCACGGCCGACAAGAAAGAGCTCTTCGCAACCGGGCTCGGACGCCTGCTGAACGTGGAGCACCAGGAAAGCGGGTTCACCTGGGGCATGGACAACTGGATCTACAGCACGATCAATTCGGCGCGTGTACGCTGGACGCCGGGCGGCGTCCTCCGCGAGCCGACCGGGTCGAACGGCGGGCAGTGGGGAACAACGCAGGACAACTACGGAAAACTCTGGTTCCAGGCCGGCGCGAGTGGGATGCCGGGATACTTCCAGCTGCCGGTCGTGTACGGCAACTTCAGCTATCCCGAACAGTTCGAGCCGGATCTCAACATCATCTGGGGCGCGCCGGTGCTCATCGCCGACATGCAGGGCGGGATGAACGCCACGCGTATGCCGGACGGCTCGCTCGCACGAGCGACGGCGGGCGCTGGTAACGACGTGTTCCGGGGGGACCGCCTGCCGGCCGACATGGTCGGCGACTACTTCTACGGTGAAGCCGTCGGCCGTGTCGTGCGGCGCCTGCGGCCCGTCAAGACCGACGGGCTGACGCAGCTTCGCAACGTGTACCCGCTCTCGGAGTTCCTGCGCTCGACGGACCCGCTGTTCCGTCCGGTCGATGTGACCACGGCGCCTGACGGCACGCTCTATATCACCGACATGTACCGCGGCATCATCCAGGAGTCGCAGTGGTCGGGCCCCGGCACCTACCTGCGTTCGAGAATCGAGCAGTACGCGCTCGACAAGGTCGTGCGGCACGGCCGCATCTGGCGGCTCACGTACGAAGGCATGGGACGGCGGACCACTCCTCCGCGCATGCTGAACGAAACGCCCGCGCAACTCGTCGCACACCTGACGGACACCAACGGATGGTGGCGAGACACCGCGCAGCAGCTCCTCGTTCTCAGGCAGGACAAGACCGTCGTGCCCGCGCTGAAGCAGATGGTGCGCTCGGATGCCAATCAGCTCGCCCGCATTCACGCGGTCTGGACGCTCGAAGGGCTCGCATCCGCGGATGCGGCGCTCCTTCGCGAGCTGATGGAGGATCCTGACCCCCAGATCCGCACCCAGGCCATCCGCGCGAGCGAAACGCTCTACAAGGCAGGCGACCGCACGTTCGCCGCCGACTACAAGGCCAGAACGAAGGATTCGGACGTCGACGTCACCATGCAGGCCATCATGACGCTGAATACGCTCAAGGTGCCTGACGCGGCCGACGCGATCAAGGCGGTCATCGAGGTGAACAAGGCGAAGGGCGTACAGCTCGTGGCGGGCACCGTCCTCAACCCTCCCGCGAACGCCGGCCGGGGCGGCGGGCTTGGTGGATTCGGTGTGGCACCCCACACACCCGCCGAGCAGGCGGTCCTCGAGAAGGGGCAGGCGATCTATAAAGAGGTCTGCTTTGCGTGTCATGGCGACGACGGGCGCGGGGAAGCGATGCCCGGAGGACCGGCAGGTGCGACGAGGGCGCCCGCGCTCGCGTCATCACCGCGCGTCTCGGGACACCAGGATTACGTCATCAAGACCCTGCTGCACGGTCTGACGGGACCGGTGAACGGCACGACGTACGCCGAAGTAATGGTTCCGATGGGACAGAGCCCGGACGACTGGATTGCGGCGGTCGGCTCCTATATCAGGAACTCGTTCGGCAATCGCGCCGCCCTGATTGCCGCATCCGATGTCGCGCGCGTGCGCGCGGCGGCAGCCGCCCGGAAGGCTCCCTGGTCCACGGCGGAGCTCGAGGCGTCGCTGCCGCGGCTGGTGGTCGTCGATCCAGGCTGGAAGCTGACGGCCAGCCACAACAACCCGACGGCCTCCGATGCCCTGACCATCCGGCCATGGACCTCGGGTCAGCCGCAGCAGGCAGGCATGTGGCTGCAGGTCGAACTGCCGCAGCCCGTGCCCCTGACGGAGGTTGAGTTCCAGTCGAGCCCGGTGGCCCTGGATGCGCAGCCCGCGGTGCCGGGCGCCCCTACCCGGACCGGGCTGGGGGGCCGGGGAATTCCCGGCGCGCCTCCTCCACCGCCGCTGTTACCCGGCTTTCCACGCGGTTACCAGGTTCAGGTGTCCATGGACGGCTCAACGTGGAGCAAGCCGGTCGCCCAGGGAAATGGCACGGGCGTCCGGACGGACGTCACGTTCGCACCCGTCAGGGCAAAGTTCGTTCGCATCACCCAGACGGCTGCTGCCGCCGATGCTCCCTGGTCCGTCGAACGGTTGCGACTATATGAGTCGGGCCGGAGCGTCGGCACTCGATAGCTCGTCCGTGGCAGGCGAGGGCCTGCGTCAATCTGTTGCTTTACCGGAGCAGGGTTTCGGCGGCGTGCTATCGTACCCGTAGAGCCGCGGACTGGCTTCCGTTCCAGTTCCCACGGCGCCAACAACTTACGCAGAAGGTGAGTGCCCCCCGTCAGGGGGAGCTGTCACGCGAGAGGGTAAACGCGCGGGCCGCGGGCGTCGTTAATATACGTGCCACGGTACTCGTTGCCTCCTTGTGTCTTTTGTGTCTTTAATGCCGAGAAAAACCTGCTTCGTCTTCGCTACCGGCCTGTTCCTGCTGTCAGTGACTGCCTGTTCGTCCCAGAATGCCGCCGAACCTGGGGCGGGCGGCGCTGCCGGAGGTGCGGGTGGACGTGCCGGCCGCGGCGGCGGATCGGTTCCCGTCCTCACGGGGCGCGTTCAGAAGAAAGCCATTCCGGTGACGATTCCGGCCGTCGGAACAGCGGAGGCACTGGCGACGGTGCAGATTCGCGCCCAGGTGACCGGTCAGCTGAGCACCATCCACTTCCGGGAGGGGCAGGAGATCCGCAAGGGCCAGGTCCTCTTTACGATTGATCCCCGGCCGTTCCAGGCTGCGCTGGAGCAGGCGCAAGCGGTTCTGGCGCGAGATACCGCCACCGCAAAGAACTCTCTCTCGCAGCAGGTTCGGTATGAGGATCTCTTCAAGCGCGGACTCATTCCCCGCGATCAGTATGAGACGCAGGCCGCAACGACATCGGCGCAGCAGGCCACGCTCGCAGCCGACCAGGCGGCCGTTGATACCGCGCGCCTGAACCTTCAGTACACGACGATCTCGGCGCCGATCGGTGGCCGCGCCGGAGCGCTCGTCGTCCACGAGGGGGATCTCGTTCGCGCGAACGATACCGCACCGCTGCTCGTCATCAACCAGCTCGCGCCGATTTACGTCGGGTTTTCCGTGCCGGGACGTTTCCTCGGCGACATCCGGCGGTATCAGGCGCAGAGACCGCTGAAGGTGCAGGCGCGGTTGCAGGGCAGCCCCACCGGGCCCACGCAGATGGCCATCCCCACGCCCGAGGGACGGGAGGGGGACGCACCCCGCCCTGAGGGGTTTGCTGCGCCGGTGGACTCGACGCCGGCCGAGGAGGGTGCCGTCAGCTTCATCGACAACTCCGTCGACGCGACGACGGGGACGATCAAGCTCAAGGCGACATTCCCGAACCGTAGCAATCGCCTCTGGCCGGGATTGTTCGTCCAGGTCTCGCTGCTCCTCACGACCGATGCGGGTGCGCTCGTCGTGCCGGCGACAGCCGTGCAGGAGTCGCAGCAGGGGACCTACGTGTACGTGATCAAGTCCGACCGCACCGCGGAGATGCGCGGCGTGCGGGTCGAACGACAGCAGGGTGAAGAAACGGTCATTGCGCAGGGGTTGACGGCCGGCGAGGAGATCGTCACGGACGGCCATCTCCGGCTGACGCCCGGCGTGCGGGTGACCACCGGCCCTGAAGGAGCCCGCGGTGGCCGCGTGGGTGCGGGAGCTAATGAGGGCGAAGGGCGAGGGAAGGGCGGCGCTGATGCCGGACGCGGCGGGGGCACACGATGAACATAGCTGAACCATTTATCAAGCGGCCCGTAGCGACGACGCTGCTCGTCACGACGATCTTCATCTTCGGCGCCGTGGGCTATCGGCTGCTGCCAGTCAGTGATCTGCCCTCCGTCGACTTCCCCACGATCCAGGTCGGTGCGAACCTGCCCGGGGCCAGCCCGGAGACGATGGCCTCGTCGGTGGCGACACCGCTCGAAAAACAGTTCGCGACAATTTCCGGCATCACCTCGATCAGCTCGCGGAGCTCGCAGGGCAGCACGAGCATAACGCTGCAGTTCGACCTGAGCCGCGACATCGACTCGGCGTCGCAGGACGTCCAGCAGCGCATCGCCGCTGCTCAGCGGAGCCTTCCGCCCGGAATGCCGTCTCCTCCGTCGTTTCAGAAGACGAATCCCGCCGATTCCCCGATTCTCTTCCTGGTGCTGAGCTCCGAAACCTTGCCGCTCTCGCAGGTGGATCGGTACGCCGAGACAGTGCTCGCCCAGCGGCTGTCGACAGTCAACGGCGTCGCGCAGGTCAACGTTTTCGGCGCGCAGAAGCCCGCGGTTCGAGTGGACCTCGATCCGATGCAGCTCGCGTCACGACTGGTAGGAGTCGACCAGGTCGCGCAGGCCATTTCCTCCGCGAACTCCAACCGGCCGACCGGCACTCTCTACGGACCCAACCGCAACTACGTCGTGCAGGCGCAGGGTCAGTTGTTGAGCTCCGAGGGCTACAAGAACGTGGTCGTGGCCTATCGCAACGGCAGCCCCGTCCGCCTCGACGAAGTGGCGCACGTGTACGACGGCGTGGAAGAGGACCGGAACGTCAGCTGGTACAACGGCACCCGCGCAATCTATCTCGCCATCCAGCGTCAACCCGGGACGAATACCGTCCAGGTCGTGGACGAGATCAAGCAACTCCTCCCTGAGCTCACCGCGCAGCTGCCCGCGCCCATCAAGCTCGCGATACGGAGCGACCGTTCCGTCTCGATCCGTGAATCGGTCGACGACGTGAAGTTCACGCTGCTGCTGACGATCGCCCTCGTCGTGCTCGTCATCTTCCTGTTCCTCCGGAACCTGTCGGCGACGGTCATCCCCAGCCTGGCCCTGCCGTTTTCAATCGTCGGGACCTTCGCGGTCATGTGGGCGCTGGGGTACAGCATCGACAACCTCTCGCTGATGGCCCTCACCCTGTCGGTCGGCTTCGTCGTGGACGACGCGATCGTCATGCTGGAGAACATCGTCCGGCACATGGAAATGGGCAAGACCCGGATGCAGGCGGCGCTCGACGGGTCCAAGGAAATCGCCTTCACGATCATCTCAATGACGGTGTCGCTCGCGGCGGTGTTCATCCCGATCCTGTTCATGGGCGGCATCGTCGGGCGCCTGATGCACGAGTTCGCGGTGACGATTGCGTCGGCGATTCTCGTCTCCGGGCTGGTGTCGCTGACGCTCACGCCGATGCTCTGCAGCCGGTTCCTCAAGGCCCCGCACTCGATCAAGCACGGGCGCATCTACAACGCCATCGAGCGGGTCTTCGACATCTGGGTCAACAGCTACGGCTGGACGCTGAAGCAGACGATCCGTTTCAAGGCCACCACGATGTTCGTATCGGCCCTGCTCCTGGTGGCGACGGTGTACCTGTTCAAGATCGTCCCGACCGGGTTCATCCCGGCCGTGGACACCGGGCAGGTGAACGGTCAGATCGAAACGGTCCAGGGAATCGGCTTCGATGAAGCCGTCAAGAAGAACCTCGAAGTCATCAACATCCTCGCGAAAGATCCAAATGTCGCGGCTTATACCGCGAACATCGGCGGCCGCGGCGGCGGGCGGTTGAACGTCGATCTGCAGCCGCGGCACGAGCGGACGCTGACGGCCGATCAGATCATCGACGAGCTGCGTCCGAAGCTCGCGCGTGTGCCGGGGGTTCGGGTCTTCCTGTCCAACCCCCCCGCCATTCGCATCGGCGGCATGATGTCCCGAAGCCAGTACCAGTTCGCGCTGCAGGGAGCTGATACCGCGGAGCTGTACCGCGTCGCACCTGAGTTCGAGGCGGCGATGCACGACGTGCCTGGAGTCCAGGACGTCACCTCCGACCTGGAGCTGAGGACACCGCAGTTGTCGGTCGATCTCGATCGCGAGCAGATTGCCGCGCTGGGGTTGACCGTGGACCAGGTGCAGCTGGCCCTGAACTCGGCCTACGGTTCGCGCCAGGTCTCACAGATCTACGCCCCCGAGGACGAGTATCAGGTCATCATGCAGGTCGCCCCGCAGTTCCAGCGCGATCCGGCGGCGCTCTCGATGCTGTACGTCCAGGCGCCCGGGAACAAGCTGGTTCCGCTCTCGACTGTCGCGTCTACGCGTGCCGGCGTCGGGCCGCAGTCGATCAACCACATCAGCCAGATGCCGTCGGTGACGCTCTCGTTCAACCTCAAGCCCGGAGTGGCGCTGGGTGATGCCGCCGCGGGGGTGCAGGAGCTGGCCCGCACGACGCTGCCGGACACGATCAGAGGCAGCTTCCAGGGCACGGCGCAGGCATTCGAAGAATCGATGCGCGGACTCGGCTGGGTGCTCGTCCTCGCGATCTTCGTCATCTACGTGGTGCTCGGTATCCTGTACGAGAGCTTCATCCACCCGATCACGATCCTGTCGGGTCTGCCGTCTGCCGGCTTCGGCGCGCTGCTCACGCTGCTCCTGTTCAAGCAGGACCTCAACATCTACGCGTTCGTCGGCGTCATCATGCTCGTCGGCCTCGTGAAGAAGAACGGGATCATGATGGTCGACTTCGCGATCGAGGCGCGGCGCGATCGGGGCCTGAACGCGGCGGACGCGATCTACGAGGCGTGCCTCGTGCGCTTCCGTCCGATCATGATGACGACGATGGCGGCCCTGATGGGCACGCTGCCGATCGCGCTCGGCTGGGGCGCCGGCGCCGAAGCCCGTCGTCCGCTGGGTCTTGCGGTGGTCGGCGGTCTGCTCGTGTCACAGACGCTGACGCTCTACGTCACGCCCGTGTTCTACATCTACATGGAGAATCTGCAGGACTGGCTGAAGCGCCGTCGCAAGGTGCGCGCGCCCGAAGTGGTGGTGACGCACCTGCAGGCGCCCCACACCGTCGACCATTAAATGGGGACACTCACCTTTACGCTAAGTCATTGAGTCATAAGGCCTGCTTTTCGGAGCAGGCCTTTTTCTCGTACCGGACCGGCGTCTTTGCCGGGACGCCGGAACGAATGCGTCCGATGGGTGGCGTTCGAAAACGGCCCAGCGGTATCAACAACTTACCGTAAAGGTGAGTGTCCCCATTTTCAAAACAGGCGTGGTTGATCTTTCGTGAAACTGCCGCAATACTCATCGCGGGCCGTCGGTATCGTCCGCAGCCGGATGAACGGCCGTCATCCTCGAGGAGATCGTCAAGATGTACGGAGTGTCCTGCGCGTGAGCACTGCAGTTTTCGCCACTCGGGAAGCGCTGGAAGAAGAGATCAGCCGGCTCGGCGTCCAGATTCAGCTGGAGCCCGACATCCAGGCGTCGCTGACTCCCATTCAGATTGGCGGCCGCACCGCCGGGAATCGTCTCGCGATTCATCCGATGGAAGGGTGTGACGGCACGCTCGACGGCGCGCCGGACGAGCTCACGGTCCGCCGGTGGAGCCGGTTTGGCAGTGGCGGCGCGAAGCTCCTGTGGGGGGAGGCCGTCGCGATCGATCCTGACGCCCGCGCCAACACGCGCCAGTTGCTCCTCTCGGAACCGAATCTGCCCGCTCTCGCGCAGCTGATCGCGCTCGCGCGCCGGGAGCATGGCCCGGGCGCGGACACGTTGCTCATCGGCCTGCAGCTCACGCACTCGGGGCGATGGTCCTATCCGTCGCCGGCGGTCCTGTTCCATGACCCGGCGCTGCGCAACAACGCGCGCATCATGACCGATGCCGAGCTCGATCGTCTGCAGGATCAGTACGTGGCGGCGGCCCTTCGCGCGCGCGACATCGGCGTGGATTTCATCGACATCAAGCAGTGCCATCGTTATCTGCTCTCGGAGATGCTTGCCGCAAAAACACGGCATGGAAAGTACGGCGGAAGCCTCGAGAACCGAACGCGATTCGTCAGGGAAGTGCTGGCACGGCTCGCCAGCGAGGCGCCCGAGCTGATTCGCGCGAGCCGGATGAATTTCTTTGACGGCGTGCCGTACCGCAAGAACCCGGACACGGGCATTGGAGAACCGATAGCCGGGGCGACCGAGAACTATCTCGAGCTGGACGAAGCGCTCGACGCGCTACGGCTGTATCGTGACGCCGGGCTTCAGCTCGTCAACGTGACGGCCGGTTGCCCGTACTACAACCCGCACGTCGGCCGCCCGGCCGACCGCGAGCCGCCCGATGGGTACGGAGCGCCGGAGCCTGGGCTGGTCGGCGTCGAGCGGCACTTCAAGCTTGCCGAGGCAGCGCAGCGCGCCTGCCCTGACGTGCCGGTCGTCGGCACCGGGTACAGCTATCTGCGGCACTTCGCGGTGGAGGCTGGTGAAGCGAATCTACGGGCGGGCGCCGTGTCGCTCGTCGGGCTGGGCCGCGGCGCGATCGCGTACCCCGACTTCGCGCGAGACGTGAAGATGGACAAGCGCAAGGCCTGCATCACCGTCAGCCAGTGCACGCTGCTGATGCGCGCGAAGGACAACGAGCTGGGCCAGTACGCTGCGGGCTGTGTGCCGAGGGATCCCACGTACGCCCGGCTGCTCCAGGTCATACAGAAAGACGCGAAACGCAAGGCGGCTGCCGAGCCAGCCGACACGCATTAGCGTCTACGCGTACGACGAGGCGGCGGCCGCGTTCCGGCCCGCGCGCGCCGCCGTCACGCGTTCGAGATAGCCCCCCTCGCGGAACGCCTGCAGCGGATCGATGGGGAGCCCCCTGCCCGCACGCCACTCGCGAATCGCCGGCCGCACGTCGGTCGAGAACGCGTCCTGCAGCAGCGATTCGGCGTTCACGAGCTCGCACGCCTTCTGGGCTTCCGCCAGCCGCGCGTGATCGACGAGGGCGGCCTTGGCGTACAGCTCCTGCGCGACGGTGACCGTCTGGATCATCGCCTCGATCTTCCCCTTCAGGTTGTGGCTCTGATCGATCATGAACGCGATATCGGCGCGTGCGCCGGTCTCGTGCTCGAAGAACATGATCTCGTGGAAGATGCGGAAGATCTGATACGGATCGATCGACCCGAGCGTCAGGTCATCGTCTGCATAACGGCGATCGTTGAAGTGGAAGCCGCCGAGCATCCCCTCGGCGAGGAGCCATGCGACGACCTGTTCGATGTTCTGGGACAGATAGTGGTGTCCGGTGTCCACCAGCACCCGTGCCTGCGGGCCCGCGGCGCGTGCGAGGAGCAGCGCCATGCCCCAGTCCGCGATGTCGGTGTGATAGAACGCCGGCTCGAACGGTTTGTATTCCACGAGCATCCGTTGGTCGCGCGCGAGCCCCGCATGCGTCGCCTGCAGGCCTTCTTCGAACCACTGCTTGCGCATTCGGATGTTGGCCGTCCCCGGATAGTTCGAGCCGTCGGCAAACCACAGCGAGAGATCGCGGCTCTGCAGCCGGCGGGCAATCTGCACGCTGTCCTCGACGTGCCGCACCGCGCTCCTTCGCACTTCTGGATCGGGATTGCCGAACGAACCGAACTTGTAGATCTGATCCTGAAACAGGTTCGGATTGATCGACCCGGGCCGGATGCCGTACTGCTGTCCGAGCCTGGACACGGCGTCCACGCTGCCCAGCCCGTCCTCGAAATCCCACAAGACGTGGAGCGCGAGAGTCGGACAGATCCCGGTGAGCTCGTGCACGTGCCCGGCATCGGCGAATTTCTCTTCGATGGTCCCGGCCGCCGCCGGCTGAAGAAATTTTCCGAAACGGGTGCCCGTGTTGGCAAACCCCCAGGAGGGCACTTCGATGCGGAATACGTCAAGGGCCGCGGCCACGCGATCGATGAATTGTGAGGGCATATCGCCGGAGAGTGTGGACGGGATGCGGGATCGCTGTCAAGGAGCGCCGCCTGCGCGCTCCCGCGGCGAAGTGCCTTCGTGAACAATCATCCGTTCTTTCCCAGAATGCAGATTTCGCCTATGCTTCGCTGGGCCGGCACGCCGCGCGTGGCGCCGGCAGGGGAGCAGGGATGCGTCATTCAGGACGAGTGTTACGGACCGCGGTCGTCTCCACAGCCATGGCCGCATTGACGGTCGTGTCCGTGGCGGTCAGCGGTCAGGGACGCGGCGGAGGCACGCCGCAGCCTCCAGCAGGCGCGCCCGCTCCGCAGGGCCGGGGCGTGGCGCCGCCGGACCGTCCGGGGCCGAACGACAGGATGGTCGTGGACCTCGCCGAGGTCGACAAGGCGCGCGCCATCTGGTCGGCGGAGTGCGTGACGTGCCACGGCGCCAATGCGCGGGGAGGAGACGGGGGGCCAAACCTCCTCCGGTCTCCCCTGGTGCTTCACGATCGATACGGCAGCGGGCTCGGTCCTTTTCTGAAGGAAGGCCATCCGATGCAGAGCGGGAAACCCAGCGCCGGCCTGACCGAGGCGCAGGTGGTGCAGCTCTCGCATTTTCTGCGACAGCGCCTCATGGACACGCTGCGCAGCTCGCCGCTCTTCGACGTCCAGAACGTCCTGACGGGCGATCCAAAGGGGGGCGCCGCCTACTTCACCGGCGAGGGCAAGTGCGCCACCTGCCATTCCCCGACCGGCGACCTGGCCGGTATCGGAACCAGGCTCACCCCGGTCAATATCCAGCAGCGGTTCATCTTCCCTTTCGGCGGAGGGCGAGGCCGCGGTGCAGCCGCGGCGTCGGCGCGCACGGCGATCACCACCACCGTCACGCCCCCCAACGGACCGGCGGTCACGGGCGTGCGCGTTGAAGAAGACGATTTTCATGTGACGCTGCGCGAGTCGTCCGGTGCCGTGCGGACGCTGAAGCGCACGCCAGGCACGACCGTGACGACCACGAATCCGCTCCAGTTTCACATCGACCTCCTCGATCGGATCACAGATAAACAGATGCACGACGTCGTGGCCTACCTGGAGACCCTGAAATGAAGCGCCTGATGTTCGCGATCCTCCTGATCGGCGGTGCGGCCACCGCGTCGGCGCAGAGTGGTGTCGATCCGTCGCAGCTCTCGAAGCCGCCGACCGACTCGTGGCCGACGTACAACGGCGACTACTCCGGCCGCCGCTTCAGCCCGCTCAAGGAAATCACCGACAGCAACGTGCAGTCATTGAGCCTCGCCTGGATGTACCGCCTCGGCGGCGGCGGCCCCGGCGGTGCCGGAGGGCCTGGCGGCTCAATCAAGGCGACTCCCCTGCAGGTGAACGGCGTGCTGTATTTCTCGCTGCCCGATCACGTCTGGGCGGTCGACGCACGGACCGGGCGTGAGCGCTGGCATTTTGCCTGGCAGTCCAAAGGGGGAGACCACATCGGGAATCGAGGCGTCGGCATCTCCGGCGATTCGCTCTACTTCGAGACGCCGGACTGCAATCTCGTCGCGCTCGACATCAAGACCGGCACGGAGCGCTGGCACAAATCGATCTGCGATCTCGACCTCTTCTACTTCGGCACCTCGGCGCCGGTCGTCATCAAGAACCACGTCATCGCGGGTGTGAGCGGTGACGATCTCGACATCCCCGGCTACATCCAGGCGCACGATCCCGTGACCGGCGAACGACAGTGGCGCTGGTATGTCGTGCCTCAGAAGAAGGGCGACCCGGGATCCGACACCTGGCCGAGCGAGGAAGCCGCGAAGCACGGCGGCGGCATGACGTGGCAGCCCGTCACGTACGATCCGGACCTCAACCTGATCTACGTCGCGACCGGCAACCCGCAGCCCGTCGTGGCGCACGTCAACCGCAAAGGGGCCAACCTCTTCACCGCGTCCATCGTCGCGCTCGACGTCGACACCGGCAAGATGGCCTGGTACTTCCAGGCGTCGCCGCACGACACGCACGACTGGGATGCCACACAGACCCCCGTGCTCATCGACGGCGTGATCGACGGCAAGCCGCGCAAGCTCGTCGTGCAGGCCTCACGCAACGGCAAGTTTTTCGTGCTCGACCGGACGAACGGAAAGAAGGTCGTCGCCAGCGAATTCGTGAAAACCAACTGGTCGAAAGGGTTCGCGCCTGACGGCACGCCGATTCCCAATCCCGAGAAGGACCCGCAGATCGACGGTGCGCTCGTCACACCGAACCAGGGAGGCGCGTCGAACTGGCCTCCGCCGAGCTTCAATCCTGCGACCGGCCTCTTGTACGTCCCCGCGACGCAGGGCTGGAGCATCTGGTACATCTACGACACCAGCGACAACCCGCAGGGGTGGGGCGGCACCGATCGCGGCGGCTATTCAGAGTCGATGCTGACCGCGATCGATTATCAGACCGGCAAAGTGAAGTGGAACCACAAGTGGGCGGGCCCGGCCAGATCGGGCGTCGTCTCGACGGCCGGTAACGTCGTCTTCACCGGAGGCAATACCAACAGCCTCGTGGCGTTGAATGCGACGACCGGGAGCGCCTTGTGGCAGGCCCGCTTGAACGCCCCGATTGCCAACGGGCCGATCACCTACATGCTCGACGGCCAGCAGTACGTCGTCGTCGGCGCGGGCGACACGCTCTGGGCGTTCGTACTGAACCCGCCGTCCAAGTAGCACGTGATTAGGACGCGAGATGGCGAAGAATATGGTCGTGGACGTCCAGTGACGTGATCCGCGCGGAGGGGACGAGCTCCTTCTGGCGGCTGATGAGCACAGGCCCTTCCTCTTCCCATCCTGTCCGCCGTCCGTGAGACCCCTTGACGAGAGAGGCATCCAGCGGGATGACGTCGAGCAGCGAGCGCAGGCCGGCCTTCCGCTTGATCAGCTTCCAGCCGACGGTCAATGCGGGAATGCGAATCGCGGGATCGAGAAACAGTTCGACCGGATCGTAGCCGGGCTTCCGATGGATCTCCACCGTGCGCGCGAAGTCCGGTGCGCGCCGATCGTCCTGCCAGAAGTAGTACGTGAACCATGAGTCCGGCGCCGCCACGGCGATCAGGTCCCCCGCGCGCTCGTGATTGACCTGGTGCGAGCGCTTTCCGTCCGGCCCGAGCACGATCTCCACGCCCGGCGTTCTCTCGAGGATGCCGCGCACCTCGTGGGCCTTCGACTTGTCGTTCACGTAGACGTGCGCCACCTGGTGATCCGCTAAGGCGAACGCAGCGCTCGCGCCCGGATCGAGCATCTCGTGACCGAGCTCCTCACGAACCGCGATCAATCCGTGCTCGCGCAGTACGCGGTTCAGGTGCACCGGCGACGTGACGTCCTGCAGGCCATACTCGGAGAGCACGATGACGCGTGCGTCACGCGACTCATAATGTGCGATCAGGTCCGCGCACACTTCGTCGATCTGGCGCAGATCGGATGCGGCCTCGGCGGCACCTGGCCCGACCCGCTGCAGGTTGTAGTCGAGATGCGGCAGGTAGACGAGCGTCAGGGTCGGATTGAACTTCTGATCGACCTCTTTCGCGGCGTCGGCAATCCATTTCGTCGAGCGGATGGACGCCCGAGGTCCCCAGAACTCGAACAGAGGAAACGTCCCGAGCGCAGACTGCAGCTCGTCGCGCAGCGACGATGGCCGCGTGTAGACGTCGGGGATCTTCCTCCCGTCCGCGGGATACATCGGCCGCGGCGTGACCGAGTAGTCCGCCGTCGAATACATGTTGAACCACCAGAACAGGTTCGCGCACGTGAACGACGGGTCCGCCTCACGCGCCGTTTCGTAGATCTTCGGCGTCTGCACGAGCAGGTTCGACTGCTTCCAGAACTTGACCTCGGCTTCCTCGCGGGAATACCACCCGTTCCCGACAATTCCGTGGGCCGCCGGGGGGCGGCCGGTCAGGTAGTCCGCCTGCGCGGAACAGGTGACGGCAGGGAAGGCCGACTTGATCCGCGCGAGCGCTCCTTCGCCGGCCCACCGCGTGAGCGCCGGCATCGAAGGACCAAGCAGTCCGGGTGTGAGGCCGACGACGTTGAGGACGACGGTCTTGTGCATGACGTCAGGCGCGCATGAGGACGGGCGGGATCAGGTCGTTATCGGAAAGTTCTCGAGCACCCACTCGTACTCCCGGCCGATGGATTCCAGGAGGTCGATTTTCAGCCCGGCCGGCAGGACCTCCCAGGTGTACGTCTCAATCTCGAAGTGCCCGGCAAACCGTGTCTGCGCCGCCGTCGCCAGGATCGTCCGCACGTACTCCTGCGTCGAGCCCAGTCCGTCGTACGAGGCGGCGAAAAGCGGAACGTGAAAGTGGATGCGCCATTCTGTTCCCGCGGGCGGCCTGCCGATCCGCAGCGCCTCGTCCAGGTCGGCAAAGTGCCGGAGCTCCTGTCCATTCCTCCGCTCGATGACCTGGTGAAGATACGTCGAGTCCGCGAAGCGGCGGAGCCGCTCCGTCACCGCGCTTGCGGCGGCCTCCTCCTCCGGAAACGTGACGGTGAGCGCTGAGCTGAGCTGCACTCGTCCAACCTTGATGCCCGCGGTCTTCAGTCGATCCAGCGCCGCCTGCGGATCTTCGAACTCGACGGCGAAGTGGCAGCAATCGAAACAGATGCGCACGTGTTCCCGCAGGTGCTCGCAGGCCTCGTCGACGCTGCAGCCGGCCGCAGCCGCAAGCAGCGGGCCCCCCTCCGGCATCAGGTGCTGTTCAAAGAAGTCCACGAGCTCGTCGCTTCGTTCGATGAGGCAGTCAGGCTCAGGCTCGATGTCCAGGTGAATGAGCTTTCCGTGGTTCTTCCGCAGACTCACCAGCGCATCGGCGACGCAGGCGACGTTCGAGACGAAAGTGGTCCAGTTCTGGGCGTTGGGACGAAGGATCCACGGCTTGTAGGAGAGCGGCGCGGTCGAGACGCCGCCATCGACCCCGTCGGGCAGCAGGGCGCCGAGGATTCTCACCAGGTCCAGCGTGTAACGCACTCGCTCATCGTCTCGCCAGTCGGGTGCGTAGACGTCGGCCTTGACGACCGTGCGATGAAACGAACCGTGCGGAAACCCGTTGATGAGCGCGACGTAGAGTCCCTCGGCGTCGAGAAAGGCGCGAAACTCGGCCAGGCGATTGCCTTCGAGCATCTCGCGCGCATCACGTGCCGAGAGGCGCAGGCCCAGGCCGAACGGTTTGGAGGGCGACAGGCGGTGCCTGAGCGCCGGTCCGAAGCGGCGGATGTTCGCCTCGACCTCGTCCCACCCGTTTCCTGGATGGATGTTCGTGCAGTACGTCAGGTGGAAGAAGCCAGCGCGATCGATGTGCACCGTGCGGTTCCCGTCAGCCGACCCGCGCGGGCGTCGCTTCCGCCACGGCTGCCGGGACCTTGAACTTCGGCGACTGGCTGAGGAAGCGCACCGGGTTGTCGAAGATCACCTGCTGAATCAGCGATTCGGGGTGATGCCTGCGCCTCATCTCCAGCGCGAATCTCGGCACGGCGATCGCATCGCTGGGGCCCCAGTCGCAGGCCCCGGCGACGCAGATGCGATCGGGGCCGTACTTCTCGATGATGTCCACCGCGCGCTGCGGTGAGATCTTCGTCTGCGGATACAGGGTCAGACCCGCCCAGTAGCCGTGTTCCAGGATCATCTCGATCGTGTGCTCCTCGGCGTGGTCCACCATGACGCGCTGCGGATCGATCTCCCGGTAACGGCGCAGCACATCCACCGAGATCGTCGTGCCCTTGTACTTGTCTTCGAGGTGAGGCGTGTGAATCAGGATCAGCTGACGATGCGCGATGGCGAGCTCCACCTGTTCGGTGTACGTGTCGATTTCGTTGCGGGTGACCCGGTTCAGTCCGATCTCCCCGATGCCGAGCACCGTCGGACGATCCAGGAACTTCGGGATCCGCGCGAGAACGTCGCGTGACAGGACGCGGTCGTCGGACTCCTTCGGGTTCACCGCGAGCCACGTGTAGTGCTGGACGCCGGTACTGCGCCGCCCGCGCCGGCTCGAACTCGGTGAGCTGTCGGAAATAGTCTTCGACACTGTCGCCGCAGCTGCGATCCCAACCTGCCCAGAAGGCGGGCTCCGTGACGGCGACGCACCCGGTCAGGGCCATCTGCTGGTAGTCGTCGGTGGTGCGCGACACCATGTGGGCGTGATGGTCGATGTACCTCATGACCGTGCCTCCTTGGTCCAGCGATCGTATGCGCCGCGCGCGCTCTTCCTGTCCAGCCTCTCGAGCGGACCCGTCGTCGGATCGCTCAGGAGGAGCTGGATGCGGGTGAGGCGATCCCCGGAGCCCGACAGCGCGGCTACCGCTTCGGTGAAGGCCTTCATCCGGAAATCGGCGCCGGCAGCCGCAGGGTCCGTGCGATCAAGGCGATCGAGGAATGCTGCGACTTCGAGCAGGCGCGTGCGGTTCTCGATGAAGTACTCGTCGAGGAGCTGGGTGGCCGACAGCGGCGATGGATGTGATGAACGGGCCATGGGCATGTCCAATGAGGTCCGCGGCTCAGGAGGCCTTCTGGGCGGTTGTCCCAGCGCGGGCGGCTTCGATGTTCTTCAGGGTTTCGATGCTCTGCAGCATCAGGTCGGTGCGGATCTCGTGCACGTCGAACGGGCGGCCGATGTCCTCGAGCATCATGACGGTGAGGCGGCCTCCCAGGTGTTCCTGGAACTCCGCGAGACCGCGCAGCACGCAACGGGGATCGTCCGGCGCATCGAGCCTGTCGCCGAGTGCAGGCGTGTAGACGGCGAGCCCGAGCGCGGCGATGAGATCCATGATGCGCCGCCACTGGCGTTCGGGAAGGTAACCCCCGAGCTTCGAATACGTGCTGTCGAGGGCGATGCCGATTCCGACCGCCTCGCCGTGGTGCAGGCGGTGCTCTGTCAGCTGCTCGAGCTTGTGCGCGGCCCAGTGCCCGAAATCCAGCGGCCGCGAGGATCCAAGCTCGAACGGATCGCCGCAGGTCGCGATGTGCTTCAGATGGAGAGCGGCAGAGTGCCGGATGACCTGCTCCATGACGCCCCTCTCGCGGCTGACGAGCGCAGCGGCCCTCGTCTCGAGCAGATCGAAGAACGGCGCATCCCGGATGAGCGCGACCTTGACCGCTTCTGTCAGGCCTCCGCGCCAGTCGCGATCGGGGAGGGTCGTCAGGAACGCAAAGTCGTTGACGACGGCGAACGGCGGCGCGAACGTGCCCAGATAGTTCTTCTGTCCGAACGCGTTGATGCCGTTCTTCACGCCGACGGCAGAATCGTCCTGCGCAAGGACCGTGGTCGGCACGCGAATCAGCCGCACGCCGCGATGCGCCGTGGCAGCGGCAAATCCGGCAGCGTCCAGGACGGCGCCTCCGCCGACGGCGACGACGTATGAGTGGCGGCAGAGCGCGGCGGCATGAATCGCGGCAAGCACGCGCTCGACCTGGACGCCATCATTCTTGACCTGCTCACCGCCTGGAACGATGAGGACCGGGCCCGCAAGCTCGATGGACCCACGGTGCGCGGCGAAATAACCGGCAATCGCGACGAGGAGGTCGGGATGGGCGCGCTCCACGCCGCTGTCGACAACCACCACCACGCGGCTCGGCGCCCGGGCATCGGGCCGCGCGGCGAGGTCGCGCAACAAGGGGTTCGCGGCCGTGAAAACACCGGTGGTGAAATGGACGGGGTAGCGAAAGGAGACCTGAATCTCCTGCTGGATGGCATCCATCTCAGGTAACCGAAAACAATCTCGCCAGTCCCGCGGCGACGACCGCCGTCGCCAGCACGACCACGGCATAGAGGGGGCCGGCATAGGCGGCACCGAGCGTCGCGTCCACCAGGACGAGAGACAGCACGCCCGCCTTTACCGCCTGCCGGATGCCGGCCGGGCCCGGGTCCCTGCTGACCCGCCAGAACGCGGGGAGCACGCGCCACGCCAGCAGCAGCGTGATCGCCAGCGCCGCGAGGCGGCCCGCGCCCGCACCTGCCGAAATGCCAGCAAGTACAATGATCACCACCCCCAACGATATCAGAGCCAGCCGGGCGGCTCCGCGTTTTCCGCCGTGGACCTCTCCGCGGCTGACCAGCGTGACGGCAGCGATATAGATGAATGGGATCAGGGCCAGCGGCCACCGTCCGGCCAGGACTTCGGGCGCCGCCGCCATCCCCAGCAGGAGATTCAGCGCGCGGCAGCCCCCCATCGTCGCGGGTCCGAGCACGCCGTACCGTTTTGTCCAGCTGTCATAAAGCAGGACCATCGCGGCAATGAGCGCCGCAATCACGGCGCTGGCCGGGGTCCCGCGGCTCGCCAGGGCGATGCCGGCGACCAGCAGACCGCCGCCGAGTGCTGCCGCCCCTCCTGCCGGGACGCGCCCGCTCGGAAGGGGACGCTCCGGGCGCTCGACGGCGTCGAGGTGCCGGTCGAAGAAGTCGTTCAGGACGACCCCGCCGGCGTACAGGCAGGCCGTCGCTCCCAGCAGCCAGGGCAGGGCCGTAGGGTTGCTCAGCCCCGCGATCGCATATCCAGCCAGCACGTCCGCCACCGCCGTCATGACGTTGGGCGGACGGAGCAGTTCCAGGTACCCGCGTAACACGACCTTCAGCTCCAAACCGCGGGCTCCCGCACCGGAAACAGAGTTCGAATCCGTAGATATTACAACGGTCGGCGAGGGACGGCGCGAGGGAGGCCGCGGGCGAGCGCTCGCAGCGTCCGCCCTGAGCGCTCGTAGCTCCCCGAAAGAGGGATCGCAGCATCCGCGAAGAGGGATAGTCACGTCCGCGAAGAGGGATAGTCACTCCCGCGAAGAGGGATCGTCACTCCCGCGAAGAGGATCGTCTACTTCCGCGAAGAAGGATCGTAGCTTCCGCGAAGAAGGATCGTAGCTTCCGCGAAGAAGGATCGTAGCCCCGCGAAGAGGGATCGCAGCTTCCGCGAAGGAGGGACCGTAGCTTCCGCCTTCAGGCGGAAGTCGGACGGGCGGCCGGATCGCGTGGGCCGTGCGAGGCCGTGCGCAGGGCCTGACGCACCAGCCTTGCGGCACTGCGTGACGGCGCCGGCGGACGGAACGGCGCGGGAGACAGGCGGACGGTCGGTCGCCCGGTGTCAGAACACCGAGCGTGCCACCCGCCAGACCGCCCGTAAGGCGCTCGCGAAGCCGCGGCCCATGGCTCGCGCGGCCGGGTCCATGCCAAGCGGCGCCTCCGCCGCCGCGGCCAGACCGGCGGCGTAAGCGCGATCGGATTCGATCGCGCCGTCGGACCGCCGCTCGATGACGTGGGAATCCCGGTTGCGGGCGAGCGCACGCAGATCGATGCCGTCGACGAACTCCGTGACGTGCTCGAGCTCGTGGGCGAGGAGCTCCACGAAGTCGGCGCCCGGCAGCGGCAACTCGATGTCCACCTCGATCAGGCCGGAGTCGAACCGGCGCACTGTCGAACGCGCCCTCGTTTCGGCGGTCATGACGCGGGGTTCGATCGCGATCCACACGCGGACGCCGGCCGCCGCGCCAATCTGCGCGCACTGCGCCCGCAACGTCCCCGATCGCCCGAGCAGCTGCTCGATCGCCTCCCGGAGCTGTCCGTCAGCCTGGATGTTCGCGGGAAGCACGGGGCGGCGGACCATCTGCGGCGCAGACGGAACGGCGGCGGCGTGCAGCCCGAGGGCACACAGGAAGAGCGCGGCTCCCGGCGAGACGAACACGTTCATGACGAAACACTCCTTGATGACGGATGAAAAAATGACCGACAGGACAACCCGGAGGACACGCCTCTGCTCAGAGCAAGGGCGGATCCAGGCGGGCTCGGCGCATTCGCGCCTGCGCAACTCCGTGCATGCGTGGCGCTTAGCGGAGCATCCGACGGTCGTGTCGCAATGCGAAATACGGACAATTTTGTCTGTAAGTGAATTTCACACGAACATCCGCGTCGTCATGTGCGCGTCGCCGCGTGTGACGGAAGCGAAAAATTGCACGGCGTACTGCTGTTCGGCGTTGACGAGACGAGTGCGCCGGGCGAGAATTGGGTCACGCAAGTTTGTGGACACGACAATTTTGTTCAAGGTGAGTTCCTAAATCGATGACCACAAAGACGTCCTCCGCTCGCAGCATTCCGAGTGACAGTCCATCCACCGAGCAGGAGCGGCTCGCGACGCTGCTGCAAATCACCGACGCATTGTCGAGCACGCTCAACACGAAGAGCGCGCTCCAGGAAGTGCTGGAGACGCTGGCGCGCCGCCACACGATCACGCAGAGTCTCATCGTGCGGATGGACGAAGACGGCCGTCAGCTGCACGTCGAGGCGGCGCACGGGCTCAATCGTCCGTCGCACCACATTCACTACACGCTCGGCGAGGGGGTCATCGGCAAGGTCGTCGAGACCGGCAAGGCGGTGATCGTGCCGCGCATCAGCCGCGAGTCGTCGCTCGTGCTGCGCGCGACCGGCCGCGACGACTCCCAGTCGGAGGAAGCGAGCTTCATCTGCGTGCCCATCGGGTTCGACCGGCGCGTGGTCGGCGCGCTCGGCGTCAACCTGAAATTCAAGGCGGACAGGAACTACGAGCGCTCCAAGGCCTTCTACAGCGTCGTCGCGTCGGCAATCGGCCAGGCGCTCAAGGTGCAGCGGCTCGTCGCGGCGCAGCACAAGCGGCTCGTCAACGAGAACGCCCACCTGAAGCAGGAACTGCGGGAGCGCTACGACTTTGCGGGGATTGTCGGGAACAGCGGTCCGATGCAGCGCGTCTACGAGCAGGTCGCGCAGGTCGCGCGCACGAACACCACAGTGCTCCTGCGCGGCGAATCAGGCACCGGCAAAGAGCTGATCGCGAGCGCCATCCACTACAACTCGTCGCGGGCGAAGAAGCCGTTCGTCAAGGTCAGCTGCGGCGCGCTGCCCGACACGTTGATCGAATCGGAGCTGTTCGGCTACGAGAAGGGTGCGTTCACCGGCGCCGATGCGCGGAAGAAGGGGCGGTTCGAGCTCGCCGAGGGAGGCACGCTGTTCCTCGACGAGATCGGCGACGTCCAGCTCTCCACGCAGATCAAGCTGCTGCGCGTGCTGCAGGAGCGCGAGTTCGAGCGCCTCGGAGGCCACGAGACGCTCAAGTCCGACGTCCGGCTGATTGCCGCGACGAACAAGGACCTCGAGCGTGCGATTGAGAAAGGCTCCTTCCGCGAGGACCTCTTCTACCGCCTCAACGTGTTCCCGATCTTCATCCCGCCGCTGCGCGAACGGAAGCCCGACGTGCTGCTGCTCGCCGACCACTTCCTGCAACGGTACTCGGCCGAGCACGGACGCGACATCCGCCGCCTGGCCACGCCGGCCATCGACATGCTGACGTCGTATCACTGGCCCGGCAACGCGCGCGAGCTGCAGAACGTCATCGAGCGCGCCGTCCTCGTCTGCGACGGCCACGTGATCCACGCCCACCACCTCTCGCCGACGCTGCAGACCGCCGAAGCATCAGGCACCGTCATGAGCATCGCGCTCGACGACGCCGTGGCGGCGTACGAGAAGGATCTGCTGCAGGATGCCCTGAAGAGCGCGCGCGGCAACCGGGCGAAAGCGGCGCGGCTGTTGCGGACCACCGAGCGGATCGTCAACTACAAGGTACGCAAGCTCGGAATCGACTGGAAGCGCTTCAAGCCGTAGAACCCATCTCATAAACGCGCCGGCATTCGGGCGCAGTTCAGAAGATCAGAAGAGGCGGCGGTGATCACGGAAAGATCACCACGGGGACACGGAGATGAGCCCGGACGGAGGGAGCGGCGGTCGGCCGCCGACCGCTGTCTGTCTCCGATAAATAGCTGTCTCGATATCAGCCCGTGGCCAGTGCCCCGAGCCCGCTGGTTCTCTCCGTGCGTCTCCGTACAACCGCTTCTCCGTGATGGAATTGCTTCTCCGTGCCCTCCCACAATCCTCCTGGCCTCATGACCTCTCGCGCTCCCCTTGAATCGCCCTCGGGGAGGATGTGAGTGCATAGAACGTTCGCCAATCGAGCAGTGATCCACCGGGGGGCGCCGCTGACTGACACCGAGAGACCGAAGGGGTGTACATTCGCCGTGAACACTCGACAGTGACGGAGTCAGGAGGCCTCGGATGGTGATGCTCCAGGATGTCCGCTACGCCCTTCGCGCACTCGCGCGAAGCCGCACGTCCACGATTCTCGCGGTCCTGATGCTCGCGCTCGGCATCGCGGTCAGCACGGCCATGTTCAGCGTGATTCATGCGGTGCTGTTGCGTGAAGCGCCCTATCACGACGCGGATCGGCTCGTCAGCCTCCGCCAGAAATTCCCGCTCATGGGTGAGGGCCTGCTGGGGACTTCGCCCGCCGAGTACCCTGGACTACCGGGATCGCGCGCGCGCCTTTTCGTCGATGGCGGGCTACCAGAACGCCGCCTTCATTCTGACCGGCACCAGCGAGCCCGTGCGCATCGAGGCGCAGCGGGTCACACACACGTTGTTCTCGACGCTCGGTGTCTGGCCGATCGCCGGCCGCGCATTCCTCGAGTCCGAGGATGCACCGGGTGCGGCGCACGTCGCGGTCCTCAGCTACGAGCTGTGGCAGCGGCGGTTCAGCGGTGACCCGCGCGCGATCGGCACCGTCGTGCGGCTCAACGAGCAACCCCATACCATCATCGGGATCATGCCCGCGGGCTTCCAGTTCCCGTTCACGGCCGCCAGCGTGGGAGAACCACCGGCGCTGTGGGTGCCGATGGCGTTCACGCCACGGGAGATTCAGGATCGCGCGGCGAGCTTCCCCGTGCACGTGGTGGCTCGACTGGGGCCCGGCATCTCCCGGGCCCAGGCCGAGGATGACGTCAGCCGCGTCGCGGCCGCGTTTCAGGGGGAGCACACCGACATCTATGCGGGGAATGCGCGCCTGCAGGCCACGCTCGAACCGCTGGGCGCCGGGGGAAAGGCCCGCGTCCGGCCGATCCTCCTGACCCTTGCGGGTGCCGTGCTCTTCGTGCTCCTGATCGCGTGCGCCAACGTCACGAACCTGATGCTCGCCCGCGGCGTCGTCCGGCAGCGCGAAATGGCTGTTCGGAGTGCGCTTGGGGCGAGCGCGGGTCGGCTGGTTGCGCTGCTGCTCACCGAGGGACTCCTGCTGACAGTGGCAGGCGCGGCGCTGGGGTTCGGTCTCGCCGGCGCAATCGTCAGGCTCGTCAGAAGCCTCTGGCCGTCATTCGTTGCGGGCCTTGCGGATGCGCACCTGGATGCCACCGTGCTGACGTTCACCCTTGTCGTGTCCGTCATCACCGGTCTGCTCTGCAGTGTGGTTCCCGCGTTCACCGGGACACGCCCGGATATCAGCGGACATCTCAAGCAGGCGGGCCGTCAGGGTGCATCGCTTGCCCGCAGACGCATGGGACCGGCGCTGGTCGTTCTCCAGGCGGCCTGCGCGGTCGTCCTGCTGATCGGCGCCGGGTTGCTGCTGCACAGCTTCGTGCAAGTGCTGCGGGTACCGCCCGGATTCTCGCCCGACGGCGTTCTCATCGCGCGCACGACCTTCAATCGCCAGCGCTATCCGTCGAACGAGGCCCGGCGTGCGGCGGAACGGTTGGTCGAAGAACGGCTCGCGGCCATTCCCGGCGTCAGCGCCGTCGCGTTGACCACCCACGTGCCGCTGGCGGATGAGCGACAGATCGGCTTCATCCTCGAACACGAAGACGCGCACACGGTGCGATGGGCAAACGGTCCGCTCGTCAGCGGGGACTATTTCGCGGCGATGGGGATCCCGCTGCGCCAGGGGCGGACGTTTGGCGCCGAGGACACGCCGCAATCTCCGGTATCCGCGATCGTCAACGAATCCATGGCCGGCCATTTCTGGCCGGGCGGCGACGCCGTCGGCAAGCGTCTCATGTGGGGCGGCCGGACACTGACGATCGTTGGTGTCGTCGGAGATGTGCACATCGAATCGCTGGACTCGACGATCAATCCGACGATTTACACGTCCGTCTATCAGGTGGAAAGCGGCGCCACGACGAGTGCGGTGTTCATGGTCCGGAGCCGGATGTCCGATCCCGGCCCGCTGGCCGGGGCCGTGCGCAACGCGATCTGGTCCGTGGATCGTGATGTGCCGGTGTTCGACATTCGACGGATGACCGACATCGTGGCTCGATCGCTCGGGACCCGGCAGTTTGCGGTCGTGATGCTGTCGTCGTTTGCCCTGCTCGCGCTTGGACTCGCGGTGATTGGCCTGTACGGCGTGCTCTCACACGCGGTGGCTCAGCGCACCTCGGAGCTCGGCGTGCGGCTGGCGCTCGGAGCGACGCCGCGACGTGTGCTGGGACTCGTCCTCGGCGACGCGCTTCGGCTGACGGTCACTGGCATCGCCATCGGGGGCTTCCTGGGCATCGCGGTCGGACGCGCCATGTCGGGATTCCTGTTCGGCATCGGGGCGCTCGATCCGGTCGCGTTCGGCGGGGCAATCGGGTTGCTGCTGTTCGTGGCGCTACTGGCCAGCTTCGTCCCGGCCCGGCGCGCGGCTCGCGTCGATCCCATGGTGGCGCTGCGGTCCGAATAGTCAAAGACCAGGACACGGATCAAACGGAAGAACATGGAAGAACACGGACCGGAGAGACCGGCTGACCGCCGCCGGCCGGAGGCCGGCGGGTGAGCGAAGCTGAGATCGAGAATGCGAACACGCGGTCGTCGTTGCCGTGCTCGTATTCTCGATCTCAGTTTCGCTCATAGCGCTACGCGCTGACGGTTAGCCTATTGTCTTGTCCGTGTTGATCGTGCTCGTCCGTGGCATCCGTGGTTGTATTCGTCCATGTCTTTGCCCGATGCCTTCGTCAGGCGTGAGCTGCGGCCCCCGCCATCAGCCGCATGAGGCCTGCCTGCGTGGCCTGCGCCCGCGGCAACTCTCCCGCGACGCCGCCGTTGCGAAGGACGATGATGCGCGTGGAGAGGTGCACGACCTCCGGAAGCTCGCTGGAGATGAGCAGGACCGCGTGACCCGCCGAGGCGAGCTCGTCGATGAGCACGTGGATCTCCGCCTTGGCCCCGACGTCCACACCCCTGGTTGGCTCGTCGAGGATGAGAATCCGGCACTTCGCCGCCAGCCATTTTGCGAGCACGAGTTTCTGCTGCGTGCCGCCGGAGAGCCCGGCGGCCAGTGCATCGAGCGCGGATACCCGTACACCGAGACGATTGAAGTACCGACCGGGCAAGCGCGCGCTCCGCGCGCTGACGGATGAAGGTGAATCGCGACAGGGCCGGCAGCGTAGGCAGCGTCGTATTGGACAGCGCCGACATCGACAGGATCAGTCCCTGCCGCTTGCGATCCTCGGGCACCAGTGCGACCCCGCGGTTCATCGCGTCGACAGGTGAGCGGGGCAGGCCGGTCACCCCGTCGATCCAGACCCGCCCTGCCGCGTCCGGATCCAGGCCGAAGAGCGCGCGGGCGACTTCGGAGCGGCCCGCCCCGACGAGGCCCGCCAGGCCGACGACCTCACCGGCGTGGAGCGAGAACGAGACGTCGTGAAACCGGCCCGGACTGGTCAATCCTTCGACGCGCAAGAGCTCCGCACCCGCATCCGCATCCAGGTGCTTCGGAAAATACTCCCCGAGTGGACGACCGATCATCGCTTCCACGAGCGCGGCTTCGTTCAGTTCCGAGGCCGGGAGCGTACTGACGTGACGTCCGTCCCTGAGGACCGTGATCGTGTCGCACAGCCGGAAGATCTCGTCCATCCGGTGACTGACGTAGATGAGGGTGACTCCACGTTCGCGCAGCGTGCCGATGAGACTGTAGAGGCGTTCCGCTTCGTGCTGCGACAGGCTGCTCGTGGGCTCGTCGAAGACGATGATGCGCGCCGAGCGCCCGACCGCGGTGGCGATCTGCAGCATCTGCTGCTGACCGGTGCTCAGGTCGCCGACGAGAGAGTCGACGTCGATGGACGCCCCGATCCCGGCGAGCATCTCCGTCGCACGGCTGCGCATCCCGTCACGCGACAGGAAGGGACCGTGACGGGGCAGCGTGCCGAGGCACAGGTTCTCGGCGACAGACAGATTTTCGCAGAAGGCGAGCTCCTGATGGACGATCGCCACCCCGGCCGCGAGGGCCTGCTGCGGCCCCGAGAACGCAATCGGCTCGCCGAACACCACGATGCGTCCGCCGTCAGGGGCATAAATGCCGCCCAGGATCTTTCCGAGCGTGCTCTTCCCCGCGCCGTTCTCTCCGCAGAGCGCATGGCACGAACCGGCCGCGATCTCGAAGCTCACCGCATCGAGCGCGAGCACACCCGGGAACCGCCTGGTGACGTGCTCGAACCGGATCGCAGGGTCAGGCGTGGTCATGCGTCACTGCATGGCCAGATACGCTTCGGGCACGTCCGTGAAGCCCCAGCTTTTCAGCTGGCGCGCCCAGGTGCCGAGGTTCTCCTTGGTCACCCGCACGACGTCCATCGGGATGATCTTGGGCACGTCACGTTTGAAGTGCACCTTGTCCACAATCCGCTCGACGGAGACGTAGCCCCACATATAGGTCGGCTGTGCGAGGAGCACCGGTGCGAGCCCCTTGTCCACGTACACGAGCTCGACCGGCAAGGCGTCGACCGCGACAATCTTGACCTTCGCGGGATCGAGGTCCGTCAGCAGCGCCGGCGTGAACAGCGGCCAGCCGCCAATCATCGCCCAGCCCTGGATCTGCGGGTTCGCCAGCTGCGCGCGGGACACTTCGGCGGCGGCATCCTGCGGTGTTTCGATGTGATAGAAGGTGTTGACGATCGTGATCCCGGGATGCTTCGCCGCCTCCTGCTTGACCCCCAGCACACGGTTGCGGAGGTTCGGCGCATTCTGGTTGCCCGCGAGGATCGCGACCGATCCCTTCCCGTGCATCAGCGGCGCGAGCTCCCGCATCACCTGCTCACCCGTCTTCACATCGTCGACGCCGTAGAAGGCGAAGCGGTTGGACTGCGGCGCGTCGCTGTCGAACGTCATGACCGGAACGCCGCGCGCGACCGCGTCGTTGATCGCCCCGGTCACCTTCCCGGCATCCGAGCAGGAAATCAGAATGGCGTTGGCCCCCTCGTTGACGGCCTGGGCGATTCGCTGGGCCTGCACCTGGCCGTCCTCGGCCGGCGGGGTCATCCAGGCGATCTCGATGGCGATGCCGTTCTTCTGCGAGAGCTCGCGCGCCGCGGCGTCGGCGCCGGTGCGAGCCGACAGGAAGACCGGGTTCGTCGAGCTCTTTGCGATCATGGCGATTTTCAGTCCGGCTGCGGCCGGGGCCGCCTGCTGCGCCGGCGCAGTCTGCTCACCCCGGCATCCGCCCAGCACTGTTGCCAGGAGCGTCAGCGCGAGCGCCGTGGGTACTCGTTTGGTCATGCGTCTCTCTCCTGCTGTGTGTCCTACCTGGTGGCCGCGCGCGCGAGCCGCCGCGCCGTGAAGCTGGCGCTGGCCCGGTCCAGCACGACGGCGATGATCGTGGCGGTGCCGATGATGATCCACTCGTAATTCTGGTCGAAATGCAGCGTCCGGATCGACTGCCTGATGAGCACGATGAGCAGCGCGCCCAGCATCGCGCTGACGGCACTCCCTTTGCCGCCGGCGAGGCTGGCTCCGCCGACGACCGCGGATGCAATGACGTAGAGCTCGTACCCCGTCGCGTCGACGCAGGAGGCGGACCCGTAGAAGCTGGCCCCGATGAAGGCGGCGATACCGGCCGTCAGCCCCGAGATGACGAAGACGCTGCTCTGGATGCGCCGGAGCGAGAGCCCGGAAAACCGGCTGGCCTCGGCGTTGCCGCCGACGGCGAACACGTGACGGCCCATCACGGTCTGCCGGAGGTAGACCGCGCCGAGCACCGTGACGACAATCATGGCCAGCATCGGCACGGGATAGAGAGACTCGCTCAACCCGAGCGACGCCTTGGCGACGTTCGTCAGGGCCGGCGGAAGGAGAATGCTTTCGGCGCTGCTGGCCACGAACGCGATGCCCCGGAGAATCCACATCGTCCCGAGCGTGATGACGAACGGATGGACATTCAGCCAGACGACCATGAGTCCGTTGATCGCCCCGCACGCGAGGCCGACGGCCATCGCAACGGCAAAGCCGAGCATCACGGCTCCCGCCCCCTCCGCCGGACCATACGCGCGCAGCACCATCGCCGTGGCGACCCCAGCGAGCGCGTAGATCGATCCCACCGACAGGTCGATGCCGCCGGAGATGATGACGACCGTCGCCCCGACGGCCATGATGGCGAAGAAACTGGTGTCGGTGGCGGTCTGGATCAGCGTGTACGAATTCAGGAAGTTATTGACCGTCCGGCCCGTGACCGAGTCGACGTGGCTGCCCGCGAGCAGCGTCAGCAGCATGCCCAGCAGCAGGATGACGAGGACGAGCCCGGCCTGTTGCGAGGCGAACAGGCTTCGGAGCGGATTGAGCCGGCGTGCGCCGTCGGGGTTTGCCATCCTGGACCATCGGCCAATCGCGACGCGGCATCGCCCGCATCGCCCTCGGCACGTGAACCGCCGGAGCATAGCACGGCACACGGAGCACGCGGCACGGGTCACCACCCTGACCTTTTGAATGAGAATGGTCTGGTGGCTGGCGGCGCCTTGAGCTATCAGCTTTCAGTTTCCAATCAAGGAAGCGGGGTTCGCGATTCGGACGACGTAGCTTCCGGCTTTAGCCGGAAGAAGGCTCGCCGGAAGCCGGAAGCCGGAAGCCGGAAGCTGGAAGTAGTTAATGAGGACTCTGAACATGATGCGATCGACTCAGGCCATCGCCGCGCTGGTTGCGTGTGCGTGCGTGGCGATATCGGCGTCCGGGCGCCCGCGGGCGCAGGCGGAGCCCAGGCCGGCGGCGCAGGCCGCTGCTCCGGCGGTCCCCGCAAATCCGCAGCTGGAGAAGCTGAAGCGGGATGCCGCATCGGGCGTGGACGGCATGAAGGACTTCACGCAGCAGATGGTTGACCAGGTCTTCAGCTATGGCGAGCTGGCGTTCCAGGAAGTCGAGACCTCGAAGTACCTCACGGGGATCCTCGAGAAGAACGGATTCCACGTCGAGCGCGGCTACGCCGGCATGCCGACTGCGTGGGTCGCCACGTGGGGCTCGGGGAAGCCCGTGATCGCGCTGGGGTCGGATATCGACTGCATTCCGCAGGCGTCGCAGAAACCCGGCGTGGCGTATCACGATCCCGTGCTGCCGGGTGCGCCCGGTCATGGCGAAGGGCACAACTCCGGCGTGCCTCTCAACATCACCGCGGCCCTCGCCGTGAAGAAGATCATGGAGCGCGAGCGCCTGCCCGGCACGCTGAAGCTGTGGCCGGGCGTGGCGGAGGAGGTCGTCGGTGCGAAGGCGTACTTCATCCGCGCGGGCCTCTTCAAGGATGTGGACATTTCGCTCTTTGCTCACGTGTCCTCCAACTTCGACGCGGCGTGGGGACTCACCACGGGGACCGGCCTGCAGTCGGTCGAGTACACCTTCAAGGGGGAGAGCGCGCACGCGGCCTCGAACCCGTGGCGCGGGCACTCGGCGCTCGACGCCGTGGAGCTCATGGACGTGGCGTGGAACTTCCGCCGCGAACATCTGCGTCTTCAGCAGCGATCGCACAGTGTGATCACGGACGGCGGGGATCAGCCGAACGTGGTGCCGTCCACCGCAACGGTCTGGTACTACCTGCGCGAGACGGACTACGCGCACATCAAAGAGATGCGCGAGATCGCGGACCGCATGGCGAAGGCGGCGGCGATGATGACCGACACGGAGGTGTCGTCGCGTCTGCTCGGATCGGCGTGGCCGGGCAACATGAGCAAGCCGGTCACAGAGGCGATCTACGCCAATGCGACGGCGGTTGGCCTGCCGAAGTGGGACGAGGCGGATCAGAAGCTGGCAAAGGCGCTCCAGAAGGAGTTGAAGCAGCCGGAGATCGGGCTTCCGTCGGAGATTCCGGCGATCAAGTCGGGCCTGGCGCCGGACCAGAACTACGGCGGCGGGTCCGACGACATCGGCGACGTGTCGTGGACGGTGCCCACGGCCACGCTGCGGTACCCGGCGAACATTCCCAATCTGCCGGGGCACAACTGGGCGAACGCCGTCGCGATGGCGACGCCCATCGCGCACAAGGGCACGACCGCCGGAGCGAAGGTGCAGGCGATGACGATCCTCGATTTTCTGACGCGTCCCGAGCTGGTGCAGCAGGCGCGCGAATACTTCGAGAAGGAGACCGTCAAGGATCAGAAGTATCAGCCGTTCATCGGACCGGATGACAGGCCCGCGATCCACCTGAACGCGAAGCTGCTGGAGGAGTATCGCCCGGCGATGCGCAAGTACTACTTCGACTCCACGAAGCACAAGACGTATCTGGAGCAGCTGGGGATCGGGTATCCCACGGTCAGATAAATGGGGACACTCACCTTTAGCGTAAGTTGTTGATTCCGCAGGTCAATGTTTTGGGGCGATATGCTCCCTGATCCGGTACGGTTCTTTCAGGCGAGCCCGTGGCCCTCAATGCCACGCATTCACCGTGTCGCTCCCGCCGGCCTGGCTCACCACGTGATCAACCGTGGGAACAATCGCGGACGGATTTTTCAAAAACCGCGCGACTATCAGGCATTTCTGTCGCTGATGTGCGAGGTACAGACGCGGGTCCCGATGCGCCTGCTGGCCTATGCGCTGATGCCGAATCACTTTCATTTCGTCCTGTGGCCAGAGTCGACGGAAGCGATTTCCGCGTACATGCGGTGTCTGATGAATGCACATATCCGCCGCTATCAGCATCACTATGGGACGTGCGGTCATGGTCACATCTATCAGGGGCGGTTCAAGAACTTCCCGATTCAGCAGGACGGTCATCTGTTTCGCGTGCTGCGCTACGTCGAGGCCAATCCGCTGCGCGCGGGCCTGGTGCGGCGTGCGGAAGACTGGAGATGGTCCAGCCTGTCGCCGGACGACGGTGACCGTCCCGAGCTCTCGGAATGGCCCGTGGCCAGACCCGTCGAATGGCTGGAGTACGTCAATGGAGAGGCGGGCGATGTGGAGCTGGCGACACTGCGCGCGTCAGTGTGTCGCGGCACACCGTATGGACAGGAAGAGTGGGTGCGGCGGGTGACGGGGGAGAGTGGCCTGGAGTTTACAGTCCGTCCGCGCGGGCGTCCGTCGCGTACCCTCCCGAATAGGTCTACCGATTCAATCACTTAGCGTAAAGGTGAGTGTCCCCATTTTCTGGAGGCGCACTGGAGCGGACGCCTGGTCAACTCGCGTTTCATCAAGCGCCTGAACCCGCTTGTCGAAAAATCGAGCTGCTGGCTCAATGACTTAGCGTAAAGGTGAGTGTCCCCATTATTTGTGGGCGAGGAACAGCTCGTACCCGATGTTGCCGATCTCACGCTGATAGCGGTACCCCAGGCGCTCGAGGAAATCCTCGAACCCGGACATCTCCGCGGCCGGCACTTCGAATCCGGCGAGCACGCGCCCGAAATCGGCGCCGTGATTGCGGTAGTGGAAGAGGCTGATGTTCCAGCGCCCGCCGAGCTGCTCCAGAAATGCCATGAGCGCACCAGGACGCTCGGGGAACTCGAACCGGCACAGCTGCTCGTTCGCCACCTCAGAGCTCCGCCCTCCGACCATGTGCCGCACGTGCAGCTTCGCGGTCTCATCGTCGGTCAGGATCGTCGTCTCGTATCCGCTCCGTCCGAAGGCGGACGCCAGGTCCGCGGCATCCTCGCGCGACCTCGTCGCAATCCCGACGAAGATGTGCGCCTGGTCCCGGCCGCTCAGCCTGTAGTTGAACTCGGTGACGACGCGGCGGCCGATCGCGGAACAGAATTCGCGGAACGCGCCCGGACGCTCCGGGATCGTGACGCCGAAGAGCGCCTCGCGCGATTCTCCGAGCTCTGCACGCTCGGCGACGAAGCGGAGCCGATCGAAGTTCATGTTCGCGCCGCTGAGAATCGCTGCAAGATTCGCCCCGGTCGTGCCCGTGCGCGTCACCCACGCGCGCAGCCCGGCGACAGCCAGCGCGCCGGCAGGCTCGAGGATCGAACGGGTGTCGTCGAAAATGTCCTTGATGGCGGCGCAGATCTCATCGTTCGAGACGCGGACGATCTCGTCCACGGTCGCCTGCACGATCGGGAACGTGATTTCTCCGACCTCGCGGACCGCCACGCCGTCGGCGAAGATGCCCACGCCGTCCAGCACGATGCGGCGCCCCGCCGCGATCGACTGGAACATCGCGTCCGCCTCGAACGGCTCGACACCAATCACGCGGACCGACGGCTTGATCGCCTTGACGTAGCTGGCAATCCCCGCGATCAATCCGCCGCCGCCGACAGGCACGAAGATCGCCGACACGTCGCCGAGGCGATGGCGCAGGATCTCGTTCGCAATCGTGCCCTGTCCCGCAATCACGAGGGGATCGTCGAACGGGTGGACGAAGGCCAGGCCCGTGGACCTGGCGAGCTCGTCGCAGTGGGACTTCGCATCCGAGTAGGTGTCGCCGCTCAACACGACCTCGGCCCCCATGTCGCGCACCGCGTCCACCTTGATCTCCGGCGTGGTCTGCGGCATGACGATGAGCGCACGAATCCCCAGGTGCCGCGCCGAGAACGCGACTCCCTGTGCGTGGTTCCCGGCGCTCGCGGCAATGACGCCGGCGCCGCGCTCGGCGTGCGTCAGGTGCGCGATGTGGTTGTAGGCCCCGCGAATCTTGAAGCTGAAGATCGGCTGGAGGTCTTCGCGCTTGAGCAGGATGTTGTTCTGGAGGCGCTTCGACAGCCGCGGCGCCGCTTCCAGCGGCGTTTCCTGCGCGACGTCGTAGACACGGCTGGTCAGGATGAGGCGCAGCATCGTGTCAGGATCGACCTCCAGCGTGCGCGTGGAGGGCAGCGTGAACTCAGGTCTCATGATGTCGTCCCCCGTCTCAGCGCGCGGTCAGCGAGTACACGTCGTTGAGGATCCCTGCGGCGGTGACCTCCGCGCCGGCGCCCGGGCCACTGATGACGAGCGGCTCCGTTCGATAGCGCCGCGTCGTGAACGCCACGAGGTTGCGCGTCCCCTGCAAGGCGCCGATGGGGCTGTCAGCAGACACCGCGGTGAGCCTGGCCGACACGCCACGTGCTGTCGCCGTCACCACGTAACGCAGGACGCGGCCCTCTGCCGCCTCCCGTTTGGTGCGCGCGGCCCAGTCCGCATCGAGTGTCGACATGCGCGTCATGAACTCCGGGATGGACAGCTTCTTGAGCGCGCGCGGCACGAGGTCGTCAGGAGTCGGCGACGCGCCGCGGTATCCCAGCAGACGAGCGAGGATCAGGGCCTTGCGGCCGGCGTCCTGTCCGGACAGATCGTCGCGCGGATCCGGTTCGGCGTAGCCGCGTTCCACCGCTTCACGGACCGCGACGGAAAACGGCGTGCCCGCGGAGACCGCAGAGACGACATACATCAGGGTGCCGCTGACGCACCCCTCGATCCGCAGCACGCGATCGCCCGTTTCCACGAGCTTCTCGAATGTGTCGATGATCGGCAGTCCGGCACCCACGGTGGCTTCGTAGCGCAGGCGGCGGCCTCCCGCTGACGTGGCCTCGAGCAGGTCGGCATAACTGCGCCAGGAGCCCGCCAGCGGTTTCTTGTTGGCGAGCACCACATCGAATCCGTGACCGAGCGCGGCGCGGAGCAGATCCCCCGTCTCGTCGCTCGTGACGTCGACGATGACGGGACGCGAGACCGCATGGCGTGACATCAGCGTCAGCGCCTCGGCGGCCGCCGCCGGCTCACCGCCGAGCGAGGCGAGCAGCGCTCCGGCATCCTTGTCCCTGGTCAGCGCCAGCAGCCGTCGTCGCGAGATGCCGCGGGCATCGAAGACGTAGCCCGAGCGATCGAGCAGTCCGACGACGCGGACCGCAGAGCCGCCGTTGGGCGCCGCGATCTGATCAGCGAGCGCACGGCCCACGCGGCCGAATCCGAGGAGCACGACGTCGGTGCTCGGCGCGGCCTGCGATCGGCCGCCGCCGATCTTCGACAACTGAAATGCGCCGTGCACGCTGCGGGCCGCCTCTGCGGCATCTGCGGTCGCCACCGCAAACGAGATGTTCCGCTCCGACGATCCCTGCGCGATGGCCACCACGTTGATGCCGTGGGTCGCCAACGCGGTGAAGACGCGTGCGGCGACGCCGGGCGCTCCCGCCATTCCATCGCCGACGACCGCCACGACCGACATCGCGCCGCGCGTGGTCACGTTGTCGATGAGCCCCGCCGCGATCTCCGTGCGGAACGCGTGCCGCAGGCTGGCGACCGCGCGCTCCGCTTCGGTCTCCGGCAGCGTGAACCCGATCGAGCTCTCGGAGGATGCCTGGAAGATCGTCGAGACCGACAGACGCTGCGCCTCGATGGCGGCGAAGGTGCGCGCTGCGATTCCGTGCACACCAATCATCCCCTTGCCGGCGACGGTGACGATCGCCTGGCCCTGCACGATGGCGAGCGCCTTGACGGGGTAGGACGTCACCGATCGGCGGGCCGACACTTCCGTGCCCGGCGAACGGGTGTCGAGAAACGATCGCACCTGAAGCACGATCCGCGTGCCCCCGAGCGGAATGAGGGCCCTGGGATGGAGGACCTTCGCGCCGTAGTGCGCGACCTCCGCCGCCTCACGGTGGTGCAGGTGTGGGATCAGCCTCGCGTCCGGCACCAGTCGCGGATCCGCGGTCAGAATACCGGGCACGTCCTTCCAGAGGACCACGCGTCGCGCGGAGAGAGGAGGAGCCAGGAGCGTGGCCGTCAGGTCCGAGCCTCCTCGCCCGAGCGTCACGACACTGCCGTCTGGGGCGGACCCGATGAATCCCGGTACGACGGGAGTGACGCCCGTGCGGAGCAGCCCGCGCAGGACCTTCCGGGCGCGCCGCCCTGTTTCGTGGAAATCCGGGGACGCGCTGCCGTGGTGCCCGTCCGTGGTCACGAAGTCCGCGGCGTCCACGAACGTCGCCTTGCGCCTGGCCCGTGCGATCGACGCCGCGAGGATCGCGGCGGAGATGCGCTCGCCCCGCGCGAGCAGCATGTCGCTCGCCCGCGGCGGGAGATGACCGAGCACTGACACGGCGCCGCAGAGGTCCCGGTATTCGCGCGCGGCCGCATCGATGCGGGCCAGCAGCGCACGCCGCGCCGCACCTTCCGGCAGCAGCGCCTTGGCGACATCGCGGTGCCGCCGCAGAAAGACGGCCGCGACACGTCCGGCTTCCTCGCCCATTCCACCGCACGCCAGGTTCGCGCCGCTCAAGAGCAGGTCGGTGACGCCGCCGAGCGCCGAAGCGACGATCACGAGCGGGCCGGGATGTGCGGCGATGAGGGCAGCGGCCCTCTGGATGGCGGCCGCGTCAGCGAGCGACGCGCCGCCGAACTTCCAGATCTCCAGCCCGCCTGCGGCCGTCGCCGTCTCGGAGCCCGCAGGCGTCATGAACGGCTCCGGTCATTCCGCGACGCGACCGGAACCGCGGAGGCCGCGGCATCGACCGCGCGGCGGACGGCATCGTAGTCGTTGGGCAGTTCGACCGGAGGGTTCGCATGCCGGGGCGACACGCCCGCGAGAGCGCCGGTGTGATACGCCACCTTGAACTCGCTGAACTTCAGTCCGTTGGCGGTCGAGATGACGATCGTGCGATCGGTGCTGCGGATGTCCCCCCGGGCGGCAAGCTTCTCGAGCGCCGCGAGCGCCACTCCGGTATGCGGGCAGTTGAACATGCCGGTGCGGTCCGCCCGCGCGGCGGCGTCCGCGAGCTCGCTCTCGGTTGCCTGTTCCACGATCCCGTTGAACCGCTGCAGCGTGCGGATGGCCTTGTCCACCGAGACGGGGTTGCCAATCTGGATGGCAGACGCGATGGTGGCCCCCGCGGTCATCGGCTCGAACTTCCAGCCGTTGCGGAATGCGGTGTAGAGCGGATTCGCGGCGGCGGCCTGCGCAACGACCAGGCGCGGACGCCTGGTGATGACCCCGAGCTCCAGCATCAGATCGAAGCCGGCGCCGATGGCGCTGACGTTCCCCAGGTTGCCGCCAGGAACGATCACGACGTCGGGCACTTCCCAGTCGAACTGCTGCGCGATCTCGATCGACAGGGTCTTCTGCCCCTCGAGCCGCAGGCTGTTCATCGAGTTGGCGAGATAGACCCCTTCCTCCTCCGCCAGCTTCCGCACCATCGTCATACAGCCGTCGAAATCGGTGTCGACGTACAGGACGAGCGCACCGTTCGCGAGCGGCTGGACGAGCTGAGCGGCGGTGACGCGGCCGCGCGGGAGGATGACGATCGACGGAATCCCCGCCGCCGCGGCGTAGGCCGCAAGCGCTGCGGATGTGTCGCCGGTGGACGCGCACGCGACGGCGCGAACGCCACCGCCGTCGGCCACCATCTGCTTGACGACCGAGACGAGGACCGTCATCCCGAGGTCCTTGAAGGAGCCGGTGTGGGAGTTCCCGCACTGCTTCACCCACAGGTCCTCGATGCCGAGCTCTCGGCCGAACCGCTCGGCCCAGAACATGTTGGTGCCGCCTTCGTCCATCGACACGACGTTCTCGTCGCGCAGCTCGGGGCACACCCACTCTTTCTTGCCCCACACACCGGAGCCGTATGGCCAGGCGGTTCGTTTGTAGCGATCGTCGAAAAGCCGCCGCCATTCAGCCGCGGTGCGGTCGCGGAGCGCATCCACGTCGTGCACCACCTGAAGGAGCGAGCCACAGGTCGGGCACCGGTAGAGCGGCTGCCAGATGCTGTGCACGGCCGGGCAGCCGGACGTGCACCGGAACGTGGCGCCGTAGCCTCGCATCGTGGTCGTCATGACGCGCGTTCCCGCGGCGTCCCGGTGAAGTGGAGCACCATGTCCTGTAACCTCGAGCGCGGCCGCCGACAATCGAACGGCCAAAAAAAACCCGCCGGCCCGTGAAGGCCGGCGGGTTTTGCGAATGTCCTGGTCCGAATGTCTCAGCCAGCCAACACGCAAACACCACCGGCCGCCCGGATCCGCGTGAGGCGGCGCCGGGTCGTGCCGATCCCGATAATGGTGATCTGCGGGGGCATGCGCAATCAGTATAAGCGGCGATGATTTTCCTGGTCAACATATAAGTGATGATTATGGGAGGATAAACCGCGCGCTGGTTCGGGGTTCGGGGTTCCGGGTTCGAGATTCCGCGTTCGGTGTTCGGGGGTTTTGGCTTTAGGTTCGAGGTTCGAGGTTCCGGGTTGTTACCAGGCTCAGGTTTCGAGTTCGGAGTTCAGGGTTCCGGGGTTTGCACAGGTTCAAGGTTCAGCGTTCAGAGAACCCGGAACCCTGAACCTGAACCCGGAACCCCGAACCCCGAACCAGAAATTGTCCACTCTGTGATCATGCCCTCTCGGCGACGGCCGCCAGGGCGTGACGTCCTGAGTTCCGCGAGCGGCGGCCGGCCTTGTCGTGATACATCCGCTCGTCGGCGGCGGCGAGCAATTCTTCGAAGGTGTTGCCATCCACCGGGTAGCGTGCCGATCCGGCGCTGATCGAGAGCGACAGCTGCACGCCGGGCCGGGGTTCGAACGAATAGGCCGACACGGCGCTCTGCAGCTCACGCACGCGGCGCGCTTCGCGTTCCAGGGTGCTGTCCCAGAGCAGGACGACGAACTCGTCTCCGGCAAAGCGCGCGCACAGATCGCCCTTGCGAACGGCCGACCAGAGTACCGAGCCTACGGCGCGGATCGCGCGGTCGCCCGTCTCGTGTCCATACGTATCGTTGAGCTCCTTGAGGCGATCGAGGTCGAGGACGATCAGGCTGACGGTGCCATTGGTGCGCGTGGCCCGTTCGAGCCCTTCCTGGAACTGCCGATCCAGCGACCGGCGGTTGGCAAGCCCTGTCAGCGCGTCCGTGTGCGACTCGTGCTGCGTCTGTTCGAACCGGGTCGAGTTGAAGATGACGGCCGCGGTCTGCTCGCTGACGCGTCCGAGCAGCCGCCGATGCTCGTCGGTGAAGTAGCCCGGCGCCGTGTGATAGATGACGAGACCGCCGATCATCGACCCATCGAACGTCAGCGGGCACGGGAGCAGTGACGCGAGCTCGTCCCCGTTGACGCCGCGGCCGTCGGCGCACGACGGGAGCTTCAGCGAAATCTCGCTCCACGACCTGGGCGCCCACTTGAGCAGCGCCTCGGTGCCGGGTCCGTTCGCGTAGCGGCACACGTAGCCTTCGTTGTCATCCCCGAGGAACAGCGCGCATGTGACGAACGGCACGATGCGCCCGACCTTCTCTCCGATGAGGGCCATCGCGTCCACAACGCCCAGGCTGGAGCCGAGCGCCTGCGCGATCTCGTACAGCGTCTGTTCCTCACGATGCGTCTGGGCGATATCCTGGAGCGCCACCATGCCTTCGCCCTGTGCCCAGGCGTCCTCGACGGGCGCGTCGGTCCCCGCGGAATCGAGGTTCAGCCGGCCGATGAGGAGATCCACCAGGGCGGGATCGAATGCGGACCCTGCTTGATCGCGAAGGACGGCGCACGCCGCGACCTCGCCGCGCGCGGGCCGATACGGGCGCTCGGCCTGCATCGTGCTGTAGCAATCGGCAATCGCGAGGATTCGAGCGCCGAGGGGAATGTCGGTGCCGCGCAGACCGGCTGGGTATCCCTGACCGTCCCATCGCTCGTGATGCGCGAGGACCATGTCCGCAATCGGCGCACCGAACGGCACGTTGCGCAGGATTTCGGCGCCCACACGCGGGTGGTTCTTGATTCGCTCGAACTCTTCCGGCGTGAGCGGCTCGGGCTTCGCGAGAATGTGCTCCGGCACCGCCATGTTGCCGATGTCGTGCAGCAGGGCCGCCGTGCGAACGCCCTGGATCTCGGCGTCGGACAGGCCGGCCGCCTCTGCGAGCATCGCGGCGTACTGCTGGATGGACTGGATGTGCTCGGGCGTCGAGCCCGCCTTTGCCTCGATGGCCAGCGCCAGCGCTTCGATCGTCGCCAGCTGGACCTCCATCGCCTTGCGCGTTTCGTTCTGTTCTTCTCGAATGCGCCCGACGAATGTGCGGTAGCTGTGGAAGACGAGATAGAGCGGCACGGCGAGGAGCGCCAGCCAGCCGGACCAGCCGCGCGACGATGCGGCAACGGCGACTGCCGCCAGCGCGGCGCCCGCCAGATAACTCGGCGCGCTCCAGAGGAAGTTGCGCCGCCACACGCTGGAGAGCGCCTCGTGCGTGGTCAGCGCGATCGCCCCGGCGACAAGCGATGAGTTCACGAAAAAGTACAGGGGCCCGATGATGGCGGCCGCCCGCGCGAGTGCCGCCGCGCTCGTGGGGTCGGCGCCCAGCGCGAGACCCAGCGGCAGTCCGGCGACCCAGACCGTCATCGTCAGCGATGCGATGCTGAAGATGATGCGGTGGAGCGGGTTTCGCGCGCCCCGCCGGCAGGTGCACTGCGCCCACGCACTGACCGCCGCGATGCAGACGGTCGCCGCCGGACCGAGCGCGAACAGTGCCCAGAAGTTCACCGCATGGGAAAGCGAGAGATTCGATTGGCTGCGTCCGAGCGGCAGCTCGATCTTGGCGGTCGATGTCGCGACGGCCAGGACCAGGAGGGCGACAAAGAGCCACGGATCGTCGATCCGCAGCTGCGTGGCGGCCGCGATCGTGCAGCCCAGCCCCGCCGCGATCACCGCACCCACGTAAACCCTCGCCGCGACCGGCAGCGACAGCACCGAGGGACGCGCCGATCGAAGGAACATCATGCGGTCCCCCGATCGGGGGTCGAGAGCGTCGAACGATCGGTGCAATGCTGACAATACATGACTTGTAATGACTTTATAGCTGAATCCAGTGGAGCAAATGGGATGCCGTTTGGATCCTCGCGTTCGACGCCGGCCAGCCGAAACGATATTGTGGGCTAAGTTACTGATTACAAAGGGCTGGAAGCGTTGACTGGCCAAGTCGTGGCTCGAGCCGAGGGCCGTCTGGTCTCAGCCTGCTCCTTCCAGAGTGGCTCGTTTCGGAACAGGAGCGAACGATGATGAATTGGAGATATTGTGTGGGTTTATGCCAGCTGACGACTCTCAGACCGTGAAGTTGCTCTATTTTGGTACTCTTGCGGCTGCGGACGCGCTGGTGGAGGGAAGGGAGGCCGAGAGGCGAACCTCGAAGGGCGCGGTCGAACTATCGCCGGCGCTCCTGGGTTCGTTTCGCCCGTTCGTGCTGCGCGGCATTCCGGGTGGGGAACGGACGATCGGTGACGGAGATCGTGATGACCCCTCCTTGCGGGACCCAGTTGTCCGGGAGGTCGATGACGTACCACTGTCCGTCGTGCTGGTTTTCGATGATCAACGGGATCGCAGCCATGGGTGTGATTGTAACTGAATCACGGGTGATGCCAGAGGTGGGCAATTCTGGGTTCCGAGTTCCGGGTTCCGGGTTCAGGGTTCGGGTTCCGGTTCGGAGTTTGGAGTTGGAGCCTGGTACCTGTGACTCTCAACCGTGAACCCCGAACCTGAACCCCGAACCCGGAACCCGGAACCCCGAACCAACTCCCCCCTCACTCTTTTTCCGCCCGCCCGGCGGAGTACACTTGAGCCATGCAACTGCGAACCGCCCGGCTGTGCATCGATTGCGAAGAGGTGCATGACGCGCTCCGATGTCCCGTGTGCGCCTCGGAGACGTTCACGTACCTCGTTCGCTGGATTCCAACTGACGACCGGCGCCGCGCCTCGGCGCCCACCAAAGAGCCGGTTCAGGCTCCCGCACCCATGCCTGCTGACGTCGAGGTCTATCGTCGCCTCACCACTGGAGCGCCGCAGCCCAGGGGTATGCAGCTGCTGAGAAAGGGAGTGGTCGGGCTCGCCGCCGTCGGGGTGGTCGGCTGGCTCTGGGGGCGCAACGAGGCAGGACCACCCATCGCGAGGCGGAAGACCGGCGACTGAGAGGTTTTCCGCCCGCGGACTTCCCCCGTTTTACATTAAGATCCGCGGATGCGCATTGGCGGTTGCACTTGGGCGTTGGCGCTCGCGATCACGGGCTTCGCGACGGCCGGAGCCTCCCGTCTGGCGGCACGGTCTGCGCTGGAGCAGCAGCCAGCCGTCACCCCCGTCAGCTTCAACCGCGAGATCCTGCCGATCCTTTCGAACAACTGTTTCGCCTGCCACGGGCCCGACGAAGACCAGCGTGAAACGAAGTTTCACTTCGACACGCAGGAAGGGGCGTTCAGGAAAAAAGGGGTCATCGTTCCGGGAGACGCTGCCGGCAGCCTCCTCGTCGAACGGATCACCAATCCGGATCCCGACGAACGGATGCCCCCGGCGGAGACGGGACACACGCTCACGGCCAAGCAAATCGAGCTGCTTCGCCGGTGGATTGACGAAGGTGCGAAGTGGGATACGCACTGGGCCTTCGTCGCGCCGAAGCGGACCGAACCGCCGGTCATCGGCTCCCGGGAGGCTCGCTGGGTGCGCACGCCCATCGACCAGTTCATCCTGGCGCGCCTCGAGCGTGAAAAGCTCAAGCCATCACCCGAAGCCGACAAAACGACGCTGCTGCGGCGCCTCACGTACGATCTCACCGGACTCCCGCCGACCCCCGAGGCCATTGACTCGTTTCTTGCCGATCAGTCTCCGGACGCATACGAGAAGCGGGTGGACCTGCTGCTCCAGTCGCCGCGCTACGGCGAGCGCATGGCCATGCCCTGGCTCGATGCGGCGAGATATGCGGACACGCACGGCTACCACATAGACAACCTCCGGGACATGTGGCCCTGGCGCGACTGGGTCATCAGCGCCTTCAACCGCAACATGCCGTTCGATCAGTTCACGGTCGAGCAGCTCGCCGGAGACCTGCTCCCCAACGCCACGCGTGAGCAGAAGGTCGCGTCGGGCTTCAACCGCAATCACATGATCAACTTCGAAGGGGGCGCGATCGCCGACGAGTATCAGGTCGAGTACGTGATCGACCGGGTGGAAGCCACGTCCTCGGCCTTCATGGGTCTCACCATGGGGTGCGCGCGGTGCCACTCGCACAAGTTCGACCCGATCACGCACAAGGAGTTCTATCAGTTCTTCGCGTTCTTCAATGGCGTGCCGGAGCTCGGGCTCGACGGACGCACCGGCAATGCGCCGCCGCTCATCCAGCTGCCGTCACCCGACCAGCAGGCGCGTCTCGAAGCGCTCACCGCGGCGATCGAAACCAAGGAAGCCGCGCTGACGGACGTCGTCGTCGCCCCTCTCCAGGCAGCCTGGGAAGCGACGCTGCCGGAGAAGGCCGCTCCGTCCGGCGCCGGGCTGATGGCGTACTACGAGCTCGATGGCAATTTCTCCGATATCTCCGGACGCTTTCAGCATGGGCGCACGGTGGCGGGCGATCCGACATTCGATGTCGGGCAGGTGGGACGGGCCGTCTCGTTCGATGGAGACACGCAGGTCAGCTTCGGAAACGTCGGCGCCTTCGACCGGACCGATGCGTTCAGCGTCGCCGTGTGGCTCAAGGGCCGCGGCAACCTGCCGATGTCCGTGTTCCAGAAACTGGATGACGAAAAGCACCGGCGCGGCTACGAATGGGCGTTCGAGGACGTGCGACTCGTCGGCATCCAGCGGTGGGCGGCGCGACTGAGCGTCACGCTCGCGTCGGACACCTCGAAGAAGCTCCAGGTTCGCACCCGTGAGCGGCTGCGGCTCGGCGACTGGCATCACGTTGCGCTCGTCTATGACGGCTCCGGCAAGGCCGCCGGCCTGCGCCTCTTCGTCAACGGGAAGAAGTTCGAGACGGAGGTCGTCCGCGACACGCTCGCCGGGCCCATCAAGAACGACGCGCCCCTGCGGGTCGGGAGCAAGACGCTCGGCACTCCGTACATCGGGCAGATTGACGATCTGCGGCTGTACGACCGGATGCTCACGCCGGACCAGATCGACCAGCTCGCGGTCCACGACACCGCACGCGTGATCGTGTCGGGGGTGCACGGCAAGCGTTCGACGAACGAAGCGGCGCAGGCCCGCGAGTATTTCCTGACGTATGCGGCGCCCCAGACCCTGCGCACGGTTCACGCAGAGCTCAAGACGCTGTATCGGCAGAAGGAGGAGCTCGACAAGCTGGTCCCGACGGCGATGGTGATGGCGGAGATGGAGAAGCCGCGGGAGACCTTCGTGCTCGCGCGCGGCGACTACCGCAACCAGACGGACAAAGTGCAGCCCGGCGTGCCCGCCATGCTGCCGCCATTGCCGGACGGCGCAGCGCTCAACCGCCTGACGCTGGCCCGCTGGCTCGTGCAGCCCGATCACCCGCTCACGTCCCGCGTGGCGGTGAACCGGTTCTGGCAGATGTACTTCGGCGTCGGCATCGTCAAAACCCAGGAGGATTTCGGCGTGCAGGGAGAGCCCCCCGCGAATCCTGAGCTCCTGGACTGGCTGGCGACGGAGTTCGTGCGCACTGGATGGGACATCCGGGCGCTGCAGCGATTAATCGTCACCTCCGCCGCCTATCGGCAGTCCGCGAGAGTGACGCCTGCGCTGCAGGAACGGGATCCGGAGAATCGTCTGCTCGCGCGCGGACCGCGCGTCCGGCTCCCGGCGGAGATGATTCGCGACACGGCCCTTGCCGCGAGCGGTCTGCTCAACGATCAGATCGGCGGCCCGAGCGTGTCCCCGTATCAGCCCAAGGGACTCTGGGAAGAGATGGCGTTCGGCGATGGGTTCTCCGGGCAGGCGTACGAACAGAGCCACGGCCGCGCCCTTTACAGGCGCGGCATGTACACGATCTGGAAGCGCACTGTGCCGCCGGCCTCGCTGGCCACGTTCGATGCGCCGAATCGCGAGAAGTGCACGGCTCGACGGGCGCTGACCAATACTCCGCTCCAGGCGCTCGCGCTGATGAACGATCCCACCTATGTCGAAGCGTCGCGGGCGCTGGCCCAGCGAGCGCTCCTCGAAGGCGGACCCGATCCAGCCAGCAAGCTCACATATGCCTTCCGCCTGGCGACCACACGAAAGCCGACCGGGAAAGAGACAAAGGTGCTGCGCACGCTCCTCGATCAGCGGCTCGCCTCGTTCCGTCTCAACCCGAAAACCGCGCTCGAGCTGCTCGCCGTCGGAGAGTCTCCACGAGATCCGGCACTCGACCCCGTGGAGCTTGCCGCATGGACGACGGTGACGAGCGTGATCTTCAATCTCGACGAGACCGTCAACAAGTAGCCGGGTTCCCGAGGCCTGATGACCATGACTCCTTTCGACCGTGCCCTTCACCTGACGCGCCGGCAATTGTTCGGCGTCTCGGCCCAGGGGATCGGCGTTGCCGCCCTCGCGTCCCTGCTCGGCCCGGAGTTGCTGGCGGCGGCACAGGCCGGACCGGGCTCCCAGTCGAACACGGGCGGACTCGTCGGCCTGCCGCACTTCGCGCCGAAGGCCAAGCGGGTGATTTTCCTGCACCAGTCCGGAGGGCCGTCGCAACTCGAGACGTTCGACTACAAGCCGAAGCTCATTGAGCTCCAGGGCACGCAGATTCCCGACTCCGTGCGGCAGGGTCAGCGCGTGGCGCAGACCATGGGGCAGTCCTTGTTGCCCGTGGCACGATCGGTGTACGGCTTCGCGCAGCACGGGCAGTCAGGGACGTGGGTGAGCGAGCTGCTGCCACACACTGCCAAGATCGTCGACGAGATCACCGTCATCAAGACGATGAACACCGAGGCGATCAATCACGATCCGGCAATTACCTTCATCCAGACCGGCTTCCAGCAGCCGGGCCGGCCGAGCATGGGCGCGTGGCTCAGTTACGGCCTCGGGAGCGAGAACCAGAATCTGCCGTCATTCGTCGTGCTGCTGTCCCAGGCGCACGCGATCAACACCGACCAGCCATTGTTCTCCCGCCTCTGGGCCAGCGGGTTCCTGCCGTCAAGCTATCAGGGCGTCCGGTTCGGTACCGGCAGTGCGCCGGTCCTGTATCTCGACGATCCTCCCGGCATCACCAAGACGACGCGCCGGCAGATGCTCGATGCGGTCGCGAAGCTCAACACGTTCACGCACGAAGCGTACGGCGACCCCGAGATCGAGACGCGCATCGCGCAGTACGAGATGGCGTATCGCATGCAGACGTCCGTGCCGGACCTGATGGATTTGTCGAAGGAGCCGGACGCGGTCTTCGATATGTATGGTCCGGAGTCCCGCAAGCCGGGCACCTACGCGGCCAACTGCCTGCTGGCGCGCAGGCTCGCCGAACGCAACGTCCGGTTCATCCAGCTCTATCACCGCGGATGGGATCAGCACAAGGACCTGCCGCGGGACCTCGCGCTCCAGTGCAAGGGCACCGATCAGCCGACCGCCGCGCTCATCACCGACCTCAAGCAGCGAGGCCTGCTCGACGACACGCTGGTCATCTGGGGCGGCGAGTTCGGCCGCACGGTCTTCAGCCAGGGGAAACTGACGGACGTGAACTACGGCCGCGATCACCACCCGCGCAACTTCTGCATGTGGGTGGCCGGCGGCGGCACCAAGCGCGGATTCGTGCTCGGCGAGACCGACGAGTTCAGCTACAACGTCGTCTCGGATCCCGTGTCGGTCTTCGATCTGCAGGCGACCATCCTCCACCTGCTGGGCGTCGATCACAAGCGGCTGACCTATCGATTTCAGGGACGCGACTTCCGCCTGACGGACGTGCACGGCGAAGTCGCCACGAAGATCCTCGCTTAGTTGGGATCGGGGATCGGGATTCGGGACTCGATCGGGATTCGGGACTCGCTCGGTGATTCGAATCCCGAATCCCGATCGTATTCAACGATTCAGCGCAGAGAGCGGAGACACCCGCGCCGCGCGAAGCGCAGGAATGTAGCTCGCGAGGAGCGCCGCGGCGCCGAGCGCGGTCGGTGCGATGGTGAAGGTCATCGGGTCGAGGCCGCGGACTTCGAACAGCAGGTGCTGCACGGCCATGCCGGCGAATGCGGAGGCCACGAGACCGAGGCCGATGCCGATGATCGCGAGTCGCGCCCCCTGCCACACGACCATCCAGACGACCCGCGCAGGCGTAGCCCCCACCGCCATCCGAACCCCGATCTCCGGAATGCGCTGCGAGACGTTGTAGGCCATCATCCCGTAGACGCCCACGACCGCCAGAGCGACGGCGACGACTGCGAAAACGACGAGCAGGATCATCTGCAGCCGCGGCTGGGCCACGGTCCCGGCGACAGCGGTCTCCATCGTTCTCATGTTGACGAGCGGCTGCTTCGGATCGATCTCACGAACCGCCACGCGCAGCGCGGCGGCCGTGGCGGCGGGATCGCCTGACGCCCGGACGATAAGCGCGGCATTGAGGTAGAGGCCCGTCAGCACCGCGTCGGGATACTGCCCGTAGGGGACGAACATCTCGGCCTTCGAGGCCGCCTCGAACGACTGCTTCATGTCCCCCACGACACCGACGATCTCCACCTTCGGGAATTCGTCCGACGGCTCGGTGCCGAGCTGAATGAACTGTCCGAGGGGGTCGGCGTCCGAAAAGAACTGGCGCGCCATGGACTCGTTGATCACGACCACGCGCGGACCCCGCTCGTCGTCGCGCCGGTCGAGCAGCCGGCCGCGCCGCAGAGGGACACGCAGCGTCGAGAGGTATTCGGGCGTGACGGCCCTGTATCCGGCCATGATGTAGTCGTCCGGCCTGGCCGGTGGATGCGCCATGCGGTTGAAGTGGATCGTGGACCCTCCTCCAGCCATCGGCACCATCGTCGTCACCGCGGCGGCGTGAACGCCGGGCGCAGCCAGGACCCGATCCACCAGTCGATCCACGGTGTTCGTGCGGACGACGTGGTCCTCGTAAGCCAGCGGCGAGAGCGGCAGATTGACGACGAGCAGATTGGCGGGATCGAATCCCGGAGACACGCTCGTCAAAGCCGAAAAGCTTCGCAGCAGCAGTCCCGCCCCGACGAGCAGCACCAGTGCCAGCGCCATCTCTGCCACTACGAGCGCCGAACGCACGCGCCGATGCCGGCTGCTGGCAGAGACTCCGCGACCTTCCTCGGTCAGCGATGCCCGGATGTCGAACCGGGTGCCGCGAAGGGCCGGGATGAGGCCGAACCCGATGCCCGTGATCATCGAGAGGCCCATCGCAAAGAACGCCACAGGCCAGGCCACACCGATCCGGGAAGCCCGCGGCAGCGCTGCCGCACTCGCGCCCGTCAGCGCCAGGAAGGTCACGCCCCACCAGGCGAGCAGAAGGCCCGCGGCGCCGCCGACAGAGGCCAGGATGGTGCTCTCGACGAGGAGCTGACGTGCGATGCGCCCACGGCGTGCGCCGAGCGCGACGCGGATGGCGATTTCCTTCTGGCGTCCGACCGCGCGCGCCAGCAGCAGATTTGCGACGTTCGCGCAGGCGATGAGCAGGACGAGGACGACGGCCGCCGAGAGCATCAGAAGAGCAGGCCGCACGTTCTGCACGAGCTGATCCTGCGCACGGTTCACGAGGACCCGCACGTCGGTATTGGAGTCCGGGCGCTCCACTTCGAGCTGGCGAGCGATCGCCTCCATTTCCACTCGCGCCTGGTGGATCGACACGCCGTCCTTCAGCCGGGCCATCGGAAAGATGCCGGGGTGCCATCCGTAGTCATCGGGCAGCGTTGCGGCCCACGGGCCGAAGGGCAGATAGATGTCCGCTGGTTGAAACAACTCGAATCCGTCAGGCAGCACGCCCACGACGGTATAACTCTGGTCATCGAGCTGCATCGTCCGTCCGAGCGGCCGCTCTCCAGAAAAGCTCCGTGCCGCGAATGCGGCGCTCAGCAGCGCAACCCCTTCGGCGCCAGGGCGGTCGTCACGCTCGGTGAACACCCTGCCGTCTTCGATCGAGACGCCGAGCAGCGGCAGGAGCCGCGCCGATATCATTTTGACCGGCAGGCGTTCAGGTTCGCCGGCGCCGACGAGCGTCATGTTCGTCGAGCGGAACGCCGCCATCGCCGAGAACGACTGCGCGCGGTCTCTCCAGGCTTCGTAGTTCTGCCTCGTCACCGAGAGGCCTTGCAGGAGGGGCGTCTGCTCGTTCAGGATGACGACGTTCTCGGGTTGATCGTAGGGCAGCGGAGACAGGAGGACGCCGTTCAGCACGGTGAAGACGGCGGTGTTGGCGCCGATGCCGAGGGTCAGCGTGAGGATGGCGATCACCGAGAACGCCGGCCGGGTCCGCAGGTTTCGGAGTGCCAGTCGAATGTCCTGCATGACGGCAGTGTATCCGACGGCCTGCGCAAAGGACGCGGTAGTTATATATTCAAGGGCGGTCGAACTGCCCCTTTCTCGGACTTCCGCCTGAAGGCGGAAACCACGTGTCAGAAACAGGAGAGCTCGTGAAGATCAGGATTTTTGCTGCGACATTTACCGTGCTGGCGTGCGTGAGTGCCGGGGCACAGACCCCCCCTCCCGGGGGTGCCAATCAGAGCGCCGTCCCTCCTGCGCCGCAGGCCGGCGTGGACCCTCGTCCTCCCAATGCGAAAGGGCAGACGCCCGCCTTCGCGGGACAGACCCGGGCCCCGGAGCGGAAGGCCAACGTGGCGTTCGACGTGGTGACGGTGGCCGAGGGGCTGGAAAAACCCTGGGGGCTGACGTTCCTTCCAGGCGGCAAGATGCTCGTCACCGAGAAGCCGGGCCGGCTGAGAGTGGTCGGCGCCGACGGCAAGCTGTCGGAGCCCGTTGCGGGACTTCCCGCCGTTGACGAGAGGGGCCAGGGAGGGCTGCTGGACGTTTCGGTCGATCCCGCGTTCGCATCGAACCAGTTGATCTACTGGAGCTACGCAGAGCCTCGTGAAAACGGCGTCAACAACAGCGCGGTGGCCCGTGGCCGGTTCGTGGACGAGGCCGCGCCGCGCGTCGAGAACGTGCAGGTGATCTTTCACCAGGTGCCCTCACTCAATTCTCAGCTGCACTACGGCGGGCGGCTCGTATGGGCCCGCGACGGCAAGCTCTTCGTGACGCTCGGCGAACGGTCGATCACCGAGGGGCGCATGCAGTCGCAGCGGATGGACGGCCTCCTCGGCAAGATCGTGCGGATCAACAGCGACGGCTCCATTCCCACGGACAATCCTTTCGTCGGCAAGGAGGGCGTGCGCCCGGAGATCTGGTCGCTTGGGCATCGCAACGTCGAAGCGGCGACGCTGAACCCGACGACCGGCGAGCTATGGGAGACCGAGCACGGGGCGCGCGGCGGCGATGAGATCAACATCGCCCGCAAGGGGAAGGACTATGGCTGGCCGACGATTACGTACGGGATCGAGTACCGACGGCAACCCAATCACCGGGAACATCACCGCGAAAACCGGTATGGAGCAGGCGCTCTACTACTGGGATCCCGTCATCGCGCCAAGCGGAATGGTCTTCTACACCGGGACGGCATTCCCGGCCTGGAAGGGAAGCCTCTTCATTGGCGGCCTCGCGAGCAACAACCTGGTGAGGCTGACGGTCGAAGGGGAGCGGGTCGTCGGCGAGGAGCGTCTGCTGACCGACATGCAGCCGCGTGAGCGCATCCGCGATGTGCGCCAGGGTCCTGACGGCTTGCTGTACCTGCTGACCGACAATCCCAAGGGGCGTATCCTGAAGCTGGTCCCGAAGAAGTAGCCGAATTGGCGGCTCGAGGAGCACGGCATGACCGACGATGAGAAGCGTCAGCTCGATGAACAGGGGTATGTCGTGCTCCGCGACTGCATGGGTGGCGACCTGCTGAACGGGCTCCGCCGGCGGATCCTGGAGCTGTTCGACGAGGAAGGCGATCGGGCGGGTTACGAGTTCAAGCAGGAAGAACACGCGCACCGGCTCTCCAACCTGGTCGACAAGGGAGAAGTGTTCCAGCGCGCGGTCGCGCTGCCTGTCGTGCTCGAGCGCGTGCGGCACGTCCTCGGCGCCGGGATGAAATTGAGCAGCCTCAACGCGCGATCGGCCGACCCGGGGACCGACGAGGGCCAGCCGCTTCATGTTGACATGGGAGGGATTCCGGACGAGAAGGGCTACTGGGTCTGCAACACCGTCTGGCTGCTGGACGATTTCACTCCCGACAATGGCGCGACCCGCATGATCCCGGGGTCGCACAAATGGGGCACCCGGCCGCAGGATGTGCTGCAGGATCCGATGGCGCAACATCCCGATGAGATTCTCCTCATCGGGAAGGCCGGCAGCATCGCGGTGATGAATGCGCACATGTGGCATGGCGGCACGGCGAATCGCACCTCGTCGCCGCGCCTCGCGATGCACTCGTTCTACTGCCGGAACGACAAGCCGCAGCAGCAATATCAGAAACGACTGCTCCGTCCTGACGTTCAGGCGGCGCTTGGTCCGGAGCTCCGGGCCCTCCTGGCGCTCGACGATCCGATCAACGACGAACTGAGCGCTGCCCCGGCGGTGCGCAGCGGCTTCCTGAAATAGATTTATGGATCCGGCCGTCCTGCACGGCCGGTCTCGAGAGGCTTCATGATTCCGACGTTCGTACGAAGCGCCGTCTGTGTGGCGGGCCTGGTCGCGCTGTCCGCGTTGCCGATGCATTCGAGCCCTCCTCAGGCGGCGCCGTCGAGGGCATTCATCGATGGCACAGGCCCCGGCTGGCGGACGCTCACGGAGGCCGACTTCGCCGACGTCAACGGCGATCCGGACACGTGGGTCTGGAAGGGGGAGCTCCTGCTCGGCTCGGGAATGCCGATCGGTGTGATGCGCACCACGCAGAAGTTCACGAACTTCGAGCTCGTCATCGAATGGCGGCATCTGCGTCCGTCAGGAAACTCCGGTGTGTTCGCGTGGGTCCCCGACGAGGCGCTCGCGAAGCTGCCGTCGGGAAAACTGCCCGAAGGGGGCATCGAAGTGCAGATGCTCGATCACGGGTATCGCGACCAGTACGAGAAGCAGTCAGGTAAGAAGGGGGACTGGTTCACGACCAACGGCGACATCTTCGCGGTCGGTAAATCGAAGCTGAAACCTTTCGCTCCGCTGTCGCCGGATGGCTCGCGCAGCTTCCCGCGGAAAGATCTGAGCCACGGCGTCAACGAGTGGAATCACTACTACGTGCGAGGGATCAACGGCGAGCTGCGCCTGTGGGTCAACGGAGAGGAAGTCTCCGGCGGCAACGGAGCGGAACCGCGCACCGGCTTTCTGTGCCTGGAAGCCGAGGGCTCTCCGATTGAATTCAGGAACATTCGCGTGCGCGAGCTGCCGTGAGAGGGAGGGCGTAACGCCGCAGGGCGCCATCATCCCTTGTATCCCAGGAACACTCTCGGAAGGACGAGCGTGAGTCCAGGGAATGCCGCGATGAGTGCGAGCCCGATGAGGAGCGCGACGAGATACGGCACGTAGGCCCGGCTCACCTCGTCGATGTCGACGCGTGCGATCCCGGCCGCAATCGACAGCCCGACGCCCACCGGCGGAAGGAAGAAGGCGATGCCCATGGCAGCCACGATCACGATCCCATAGTGAACGGGGTCAATCCCGACGACGCGGCTGATCGGGAACAGGATCGGGCCGAAGATGAGGAGCGCCGGCAGGCCTTCGAGGAGTGCGCCGATCAGGACGAAAAGGACCACCGTCATCGCCAGCACGCCGAGCCGCCCCGCCCCCACGCCCCCGATCCACTCTCCGAGCATCTGCGGCACCCATTCGCGAACCAGGATCCACGCAAACGCCGACGCGGCCGCGAGCACCCACAGCGTCGTCGCGGTGACGACGCCGCTCTGCGCGAATTGACCGACGAGTTCGCTGCGCTTGATTCCCCCCATGAGGACGCCGGCGATGAGCGCGTACACGACAGCGATGAGCGCCGCCTCGGTCACGGTCGTTGCGCCGGTGAAAATCCCGCCGAAGAGAATCACCGGGAGCCCAAGCGGCACGGCTGCGCGGCGGGCCGCGCGCGCGAGTGCCGCGTTCGTGACGCGGCCGGTCAACGGCCAGTGCTGCCGGCGCGCCCGGATGGCGATGAGCGCGATGAGCACGGCCGCGAGGATGAAGGCCGGGACGAACCCGGCCAGAAACAGCGTGACAATGGACAGATTCACGAGCGATCCCAGCACCACCATGGTCAGGCACGGCGGCACGAGGATGCCCATCGCCGATGCGGCTGCCACGACGCTGACTGCCTCCGGTCCCGAGTAGCCGGCCCTCCGCATGGAGGGCACGAGCAGCGAGCTGATGGCCGAGATGTCGGCGGCGGTTGATCCTGAAATGCCGGAAAAGAGGATCTCGGCGACGACCGCCACCATCGCGAGCCCGCCCCGGACGCGACCCACGATGGCCATCGCGAGATCGACGATGCGCTCCGAGATGCCGCCGGACTCCATGAGGGCGCCCGCGACGATGAAGAGCGGGATGGCGAGGAGCACGAACGAGTCGACTCCTCCGAGGATCTTGATGGGCAGGATGATGAGGTTCACGCCGCCGATGCCGAGCAGGTACGTGAGAGAGGTGAGCGCGAGTGTGAAGGCGAGCGGCACGCCGAGCGCGGCGGTCACAAGGAAACCCGAGATGAGAATGACGATCGGGGCTGCGCCCGAGACGAGCGGGACGAGCACCGAGGCGATCGCGAGGCCCGCGGCGCCGAGCGACCAGGCCTGGGACGATCGGTCCTTCCACACGGCCAGGCCGTCAAGGCGCAGTTGCTGCAGCAGTACGACCGACATCAGGACGAGAGCGACGGGCAGGACGGCCGAGATCGCCGCGCCGGAGAGGCCGCTGGCGGGCAGGTGTTCGCTCGCGCTCGAGACCGTGAGCCTCCAGGCTGGAATGACGAGGCAGGCAAAGAAGCCAATCAGTACGAGCCGCAATCCACGATCGATCGCCTCCCGGTGAGCCGCCGTGAACAGGCGCAGGAGGGCCGTGACTCGCGGGTGCTGGCCGTGACCGAGCGCCGAAATGCCCCCGACGCACATCAGCCAGACGAGGAGCAGCCGCGCAATCTCCTCGGTCCACGGGATGGGCTCTCGCAGCACGTGGCGTCCGATCACCTGCAGGCCCACGACGAGCGCCTGCGCCACGATGAGGAAGGCGACCGACCACTGGAGGGCGCGGTCCCAGAGCGACGGGATGACCCCGGGGGCGGGGGGCACACCCGTCACGCGCGGATCGCCTCGAGCCACGAGGCGACGTCGAGCGTCCGCGCTTCGGATTCCCACAGCCGTTCGGCCGACTGGTGGAATGCCGTGCCGTCGAACGTCCGGATGATCATCCCGCGCTCCGCGAGCTCAGTGGCCGCTCCCGTGTCTTCCGCCGGTCCCATGGCCCGCTGCTGCAGCGCCGCGTCGATCGCGGCCCGTTCGAGGACCTCGCGGAACCCCGGTGGAAGTCGCGCGAGCCCGACGCTGGAGGCGAACAGCCCGAGGACGCCCGCGATGTGGCGCGTCTGCGCCATGTAGCGCGCGACCTCGTAGAAGTGCTGCTGGAATGTCGTGCTCGCGTCGTGCTCGTAGCCGTCGATGACGCCCGTCTGCAGCGATGTGTACACCTCTCCGAACGCCATGGGGGTCGGGCTGCCGCCCATCAGCTGTACGGCTTTCACGTAGATGGGTGACTGGATCGTCCGGATCTTCAGTCCGGAGAGCTGGCCAGGTTCCGTGATATCGCGCGACCGCGTAATCACCTGGCGGAATCCGAACGAGTCTCCCCAGGCGATCGGGCGGATGCGGACGGCTCGCTCGAGATAATCGGCCGCCTCGCGTCCGGTGTTGCCGTCAACGATCCGATGCACGTGAGCCCAGTCACGCCAGAGGAAAGGGAAGTCGAACACCTGCAGCCTGGGGGCGACGCTGCCCCAGATGGCGGTGCCGGAGACCATGAAATCGACCAGGCCCTCCTGAAGCTGCTGTACGACCTCGCGTTCCTGTCCGAGCGTCCCGCTCGGGAAGAGCCGCACCGTGACCGCGCCGTTGGTTGCGGCTTCGGCCCGCTCCCGGAATATGTCACCGAACACGTGCAGGGCCGTCCGTCCTGCGGACATGGAGTGCGACAGGCGGAGGACGATCGGTCCGCGCGTCGGCCGGGTCCGGCAGCCAGCCGTCAGCGCGCCGGCGCCGACGGCCGTCAGAAACGCGCGTCGGCCAATACTGGTGGACACGTGGGGATTATTGCTCGGGAACAGGAATCGGGGATCGGGGATGGGGGATCAGGGAACAGGGAACCGGGAACAGGGATCGGGATTCGGGACTCGGGGTTCGACGTCGATTCGGGAAGCCGGAAGCCGGAACCCGGAAGCCGGAAGCTGGAAGCGGAAGCTGGAAGCTCCGATATAGACTGCGCCATGCAGAATTATCTCGACCTGACCGGCATGATTGCGCTCGTTACGGGGGCGTCCTCGGGGATTGGCGCTGCGACGGCGTCCACGCTTGCGGATCTGGGTGCGTCGGTAGCGATTGGCTACCACCGCAACAAGAAAGGCGCGGAGGAAACCCGCGACGGGATCCTGCGCGCGGGCGGCACGGCGATCACCGTGGCGGCGGACGTCCGGCGCAGTGACGAGGTCCGCGGACTGGTGGGGCAGGTCGTCAGCGAGCTCGGGTCGATCGATGTTCTCGTCAACAACGCCGGTTCGCTGGTCGTCCGGCGCGGCATCCGGGAGCTCACCGAAGAGCACCTCGACGAGATCCTGGCGCTGAACCTGAAGAGCGCGGTCCTGGCATCGCAGGCGGTGGTGCCCTCGATGATCGAGCGCGGAAGCGGCGCGATCGTCAACGTCGTGTCGATTGCCGGTCACACGGGCGGCGGACCGGGTGCCGGCGCCTACGCCGCATCCAAAGCTGCGCTGACCGCGTACACGAAGTCGCTGGCGAAAGAGCTGGCGCCGAACGGCATCCGCGTCAACGCCGTTTCCCCAGGCGTCATCGACACGCCCTTTCACGAGGTGTTCTCCACACCCGACATGATCCGGACGTTCGTGACGACGATCCCGATGGGGAGGGTTGGAACGGCCGCCGAATGCGCGACGGTCGTCGCGTTTCTCGCGTCCCGCGCCGCGAGCTACATCACGGGAGAGACGATCGAGGTCAACGGGGGGCAGCTGATGCGGTAGCGTGGACGTCGGCCAGCACCGCTCGCATGGCGTTCACGACCACCGACACGACGTACTCCTCGTCGTCGAGGCTGCTGACACGAACGTCCACCGTCGCGAGCCGCGCGGATCCTCCGGTACTCGGTGCTGACCGTGACCTCCGCGACTTCCGGATCGATCACCGGCCGCCCGGCTGCCGAATCGAGCCACAGCGGGCAGGCGTGCCCCTCGACCTCCAGGCACGTCGTCTCAATCTTCTCCCGCAGCGTGTACGGAATCGCGACCCAGTCCGAGAGCCGCCTCGGTCGAGGCCTTGGCAGCGCAGGTTCGACCTCAGTCGCGAGCTCGGGGACGGGAGGGGCGGGGTCGGTCAGCCACGCGATCGCCTCGTCCCTGCAGGTGAATGCCCCGACGATAGCGCCGCGGCTGACCGCCAGCCGTGCGATTTCCAGCGCGGCTTCCTGGGCCTCGCCAGGGGTGCTGACGAGAGCCATGCCGGAGCAGGGAAACGCCGTCGCAAAGAGTCCTGCAAAGACGCGCCCCTCGGACGCGGTCGGCAGGTACTCGAGGTCGACTCTGTCGATCAGGATCGGCATGCCCTGCACGTAGGCGGCGTGCGTCAGCACCGACTGGAACGCACGATGCCCCTCACTGGAGCTGCCGATCCCATACGCCCGCAGGACGATCATGCGCGGGTCGAAGGTCGATGAGATTTCAAACGGCATCTGAGTCCACCTCGGTGTCCGTGGACATTACTTGTCGCGTCGCACGAAACCGCCCGGCGTCTCGCGGAGGACACGGTTCCGCACGAGCGCGGCGAGCGCCTCGTCGCACTCAGTCTGGTCGAGATCCCACAGGCGCGCGGCCTGCCATCTCGTCAGCCTGAGATTCGGGATGGCTCGGAACTCGGCTTCGATCTGCATCGAGATCGTGAGCACGTGATTCGCGTCCGGACGATTTCCCGGCCGTCCCATCGAGCCCTCGCGGGTTGTCTTGGCACGCTCGCGCACGAGCGCGCCCTGAAGGCGCTCGGCCAGCGCGGCGAATTCTTCCGCCGACTTCCGAAGGACCTCGTTCTCCTCTCGGAGCTCGTTGATCCGTTCGAGGCAGGCGGAGTGATCGGTGCCAGTGGACGCAGGCGGCTTCTCACCGCGCGTGTCCTGTGGTGGGGTGGTTCGTCCCCCGACGGCATGAATGGACGACATGATACCAGGCACTGAGCAATTACCGCTCCCAAGCTGATGCGTGCACAAGTACCTTACAATCCAATGACTTACTGATTTGTCGCATAATTCGGCGGGGCTCATATGTGCCGTAACGGGACACTATTCATCCGATGTGCAAGTTCGTTAGAGTCCGTTGTCGTCCTATTCGAGTGTCTCGCGTCCGACTCGCTCCCTGACCTGCAGCACGATGAGTTCGATCAGCACTTCCGGGTCGCTGGCCGAGAGATCGGCAGGGTCCTGCTCACTGAGGTCGTGGGCCGTAATGATGTTGACGAGGTGCCAGGACGACAGCGCCTGCAGCTGGCGCCGCAGCATCAGCTCACCATTGCGATAGGCACTAAATGGATTGAGGACGCTGTCGGTGTCTGACAGTTCGGAGGGAGACACCGACTCGTGCAAGTCGGGGCCGGTGTCAGTCCGTACGCCTGTGTGTGAATTGACTGCCCGATCGAGGGCCCCTTCGAGATACACCTCGGTCAGTCCCGTGGCCCAGTAGAACGTATCCTGACGATTCGGCTGAGTGGTTTCCCGGCCCGACGCCACCACGCTGCCGTCCGGCGAAACGAACTCTATCCAGCCCCGCCACATGCCGTTGCCGGATTCCGCTCCCGCGACTCGAGCCCGGTACGTGCGGCCGTCCCGCTTCAGGACGACGTCGGTGAATTCGACCAGGATTTCAGCCACGATGCACCCCCGCTACGCCAGGTGCAAGAGAGCGGCCTTCGGCCCGAGCTGATGAACTGGCTGGGACCGGTTTCAAACCCGCGTATACAGGACCCTCGCGACGTGCCGGGCACCCGTCGCCCCGCCGCGGGTCAATGGAGCACGTGGCCGCTCTGCGCTTCCCAGTTGGGCGAGGTCAGCTTCGCTGCCAGCGCCAGGACTTCCTTCATGTTCAGCGGCTTGAAGCAGAGCTCCGCACCGAGCGCGTGCACGGCCTGCTGCGCCGTGTCGTCCAGGTGCGTATCGGCGGTGACGACCGCCACGGGAATCAGGCGCCGGTCCGGATGCGCGCGGAGCGAAAGCAGGAACCCGAGGCCGCCCATCCCCGGCATGCGCAAATCGAGCAGGACGGCATCCGGCTTGAGGCCTTCATCGAGGAGACGCAGGCCAGCCTCCGCACTGTTCGCCGGGGTCGTGTCATATCCGTCGAGCTCGAGCGTCTCGATAAACGCACTCACGATCGAAGTCTCGTCGTCAACCACGAGGACCATCGGTGGCTTGCGCACGGTGTCTTTGCCCGTCATGGTGTTCTTTCCCGCTGCTTTCTAGCTTCGCTTCCGCCCCCGCTCCTCACTGGCGAGCGAGGTCCTGATGGTAGCCGATCCGCCATCGCGCGGACCGCCGATCTCGACGTCATATCGGCACGACTTTCAGCTCGACGGCAGAGACCGACGCCGGCGGAAACTCCCAGTCCGCGCCGGGTCCCATGACTCGTTCGGACGTTGTCATCACGCGTGAACTGTTCAGGTATGACAACTCCTCCGTCGTATCTCCGGAGATCTCGAAGATTCTGCCGTCTTTGACGATGTGACCCTGGACCTGCAGTGTGGCCCGCACCGATCGCGCCCGTTCGGTATTCGCGACGTGCAGAAACAGCGTCTCGTTCCGGCGGCTGGCCACGACATCGAGAGCGGGCGGAGCGTGGGCCACCCTGACGGCGTGACTGCCGATGTGATGGCGATAGAGCTGCATCACGCGCGCAACCGGCTGCAGATAGGCGCGGTTGTTTCCCTTCGGCACCGGAATCATGACGGCGTTGTTCTGCCATCTCGTGCCGCAGAAGTCCGCCGCCGTGGCGATCTTCAGCACGTCGCCATGCCGCTGATGGTTGTTGAGAATCCGCGCGTACGACACGCCGGCCGCCCAGGTCGCCAGCACGTCGCACCGGTCGCGGCCGGGAATCGCGAAATGGCACTCCGTGAGTGCCAGGGGGATCCGCCGCGATCCGAGGTGATCGCGCACTTCACGGATCTTTGCATCCGTGAGCTCCCAGGCCTTCATCAACTGCGCCCAGGTCTCATCGGGATCACGGCGATACGCTTCGCCGCGCAGCACCGGCCGCTTGGGATCGTCCGGATCGAACATGTGATGGAAGGCGAGGTACTGCACGTGTTCGCCCGCGATCTCGGCCATACGACCCGCCCAGCCGCTGTCGCCCCAGGCGATGAGCTCCAGGCGTGGATCCGCCTGCCGCATCGCCGTCGCGAATGCCACGGTTTTCCGGGCGGACGTTTCCAGGTCGAACCCGTTCTTGTCGTAGGAGGTCTCGTTGCCGATTTGCCAGTGCCGGACACCGAGGGGCTCCGCGCGGCCGTGCGCCCGTCGCTCGGCGTGCTCCGGCGCGTTGCAGTAAGAGACCCACTCGGCGGCTTCGCGTGCGTCTCCCGTGCGGACATGGCCGCCGACGTTCATATACTGCCGGCGTCCGTCCGACTCGAAGTTCACGCAGATCAGCGGCTCGGCGCGAACGTGACGGCAGAGCTCCACGAACTCGCCCGTGCCGACCTGGTTCGACTCGATTCCGCCCCACAGCAGATTGATCATGGAAGGACGACCGGCGCGCGGCCCGACGCCCTCGCGCCACCGATAGTAGTCGGCGAAGATTCCGCCCCACCGCATCATCGTCGGCGCCAGCTGCCTTGTCACGTCCAGCACGTCTTCGCGCCACTGCGCGAGGAGATGATCCCAGGCGGCTTCGACCGACCCATCGGTGGCGCCCAGTGGTTCCATGAATTGCATATAGAGATAGGGCGAGAGCTCGAAGAGCGGCTCAGGTTCAATCGCGATCGAACCGCCCGCGGTCGCAACGCGATCCGGAGGCCGTTCCTGCGCGCCGGTCCGGGCGGCGATCGCCAGAGAGGCCGCTGCTTTCGAGGATTCCGTGAGGAAGGTTCTTCGTTTCACGCCGCGATTCTACCGTCGATATAATCCTCAACGGCGCGTGAGTGCGCCCCATACCCGTGATCGGAGACGCAGTCATGATTGGACACCGTGTGAATCGATGGGGAGCCCTGACGATTACTGTCTTGCTCGCGGCTACGACCGCGTGGGCGCAGACAGCCACGCCGCAGGCCCCGTTCGAGCCGAAGGTCGGGCAGGCCGGCAAGGATGTCGTGTGGGTGCCGACGCCGCAGGCCCTCGTGGACAAGATGCTGGACATGGCGAAGGTGACGCCGCAGGACTACCTGATCGATCTCGGGTCGGGAGACGGCATCACCGTGATCACGGCTGCGAAGCGCGGCCTGACCGCTGTCGGCATCGAGTACAACCCCGACATGGTCGAGCTCGCGAAGCGCAAAGCAGCTGAAGCGAAAGTGAGCGACAAAGCGACCTTCATGAAAGCCGACATCTTCGAGAGTGACTTCTCCAAGGCCACGGTGATCACGCTGTTCCTGCTGCCGCAGCTCAACCTGAAGCTGCGTCCCACACTCCTCAACCTGAAACCGGGTACACGCATCGTCTCGAACTCGTTCACGATGGACGACTGGCAGCCCGACGAAACCGCCACCGTCAGCGACGGCTGCACCTCGTGGTGCACGGCGCTCTTCTGGGTCGTTCCCGCCAAGGTCGAAGGCACCTGGAAGCTCGGGACTGCGGATCTCGCGCTGACGCAGCAGTTCCAAAAAATTTCAGGGACGCTGGGAGGCACTCCTATTGCGGATGGTTCGCTCAAGGGCGATCAGATCAGCTTCACCGTCGGCACCGCGAAGTACACGGGGCGTGTGACAGGGAACGCGATGCAGGGGACGACGGCGGGAGGTAGCGGCTCGATGTGGTCGGCGACGCGTCCCTGAGACAGGTCAGACGGGGTCGTTGAAGGGGATCGCGTGCCCGTCCGGGGGGCGACGGAGATCGAGGGGGATGTTCAGCCTTGCAGGTTGTCGCCGCACCCCGCTGTGTCGGAGCGGCGGTCGTCGCCCGGGCGGCGCACCGTACGGCGTTCGCGTCCCTTTCGACGTTCTTCCTGGAGCTCCGAGTTGAGGCGTTCCGCCAGCCGGCCGAAAGAGGCGCCGGAATGCCTCAGCGCGTTGTTCTCCTCCAGCAGCCGCTGAATCATCTCGTGACACTCTTCGACGGTTTTTGGCAATTCCATGGCTCAGGTTCGGGAAGTCCAGGACGGTCGCAATAGTCGTGCCGGTCATTTAGTCCAAATACCGCGCAAATGCGAGAGTCTTGACCGGTAAAGTCCGTGCTCCTGATGCCAGAAACGTCGACTTTCGAAAAAATGTACAGATCTCCGAAAGATTCCGTCCTGGAACCGTAAACCGGCGGACCGGCGTTGCGGGAAGTGCCGATTCGGCCGTTACGCCGGTCCCTGGGGAGGGAGCGCCATTCGCGTCTCGGCGAGCTTCTGCTCGATTCGCTCCAGGAGCGCGGCCGGGGCGACAGGCTTCACGAGGTAGTCCGCACCCATCGCTCGCGCTTCGGCCTGCAGCACGACATCGTCGAAGCCGCTAATCACGATCACCGGGATGTGAATCGCGCTGGTCGCGACGAGTTGAAGTCCATTGAAGGAGCCGAGACGGACGTCGGCGATCAGGATGTCCGGGGCGGCGCTCCGGAGCACCCGCCGGCCTTCTTCGAAGGTGCTGGCCACGATCGCTTCATGACCCGCCATTTCGAGCAGTTGCTTCATGCCGGACAGGCACGCCTCGTCGTCGTCAACAATCAGGACACGGCCATGCATTACGGGCGGTCTCCAGGGGGAAAAGGCAGGCTTGACGCTGGGTTCGCGCCAAGTATTGCACAGCTTATGGGGCGCCGTCTCAATCGGCATTCTTTAGTCTCCCGTCCGCATGATAACTCCGGCGCCCTGAGAGAAACTACGAACGATCCCGGCTCTTCCGTATAGGCGGCTGTCTTGCTACGTCGATGGCAGTGCCGGTCCGGGACTCTCCGACGTACAAGCGCCTCACGATTCCGTTGACCGGGCGTCTGGTGCTTGCCGTCTTCATCGTCCTTCAGATCGCGGACGGATTGATCACGTTCCAGGCCGTGGAGCTTTTTGGCCTTGCCGCTGAGGGCAATCCCCTGCTCGCCACCTGGATGGTGCTGGTGGGGACGGGTCCGGCGTTGCTGGGCGCCAAATTCATCGCGTGCGGATGCGCGGCGTTCCTGTACCAGTGCGGATATCATCGCGTGCTCGCAGGGCTTGCGACCATCTACGTGGTCCTTGCGGTTGGCCCCTGGCTTCATTTTCTGACGGTGTTCGCGAATCAGCACTGACGGTCGCCTGACCTGTCAACGCGCTGTCGTCCACGCGAGACCGTCCGGCTGCTTGCCGGCCTCGATGCGGCCCGCAGGGGCGAGCGTCTTCAGGTCGATGATCTCGACGTGGTCGGCGGGCGTGCACGCCACGTACGCGCGCGCGCCGTCCGGCTGCATGAGGATCCCCGCCGCGCGTCCGACAGGCACGCGCTTGACGTCCTTTCTCGTGACCGCATCGAGGATGGTCAGGTCGGTGCCGCCCAGAGTGGACACGAGGACCAGCTTCCCGTCGGGCGTGAACTTGAGGCGATTCGCGCCGGTGACGCTGGCCGCCAGTGTGTCCGTTACTCGCTTCGAGGCGATGTCGATGATCGAGATGGTGCCGTCCTGCGCGTTGGCGGCCCACAGCTCCTTGCCGTCCGGCGATACATCGAACCCCTCCGCCCCTCGTCCCACCGGGATCACCGTCGCGTCCCAGTCGCCCTGACCACCCGGGCCTCCGGGACCGCGTCCACGGGCGCCGGCCTCGGCAGGAGATCCGCTTCGAGCTCCCACGCCGCCGGGACCGCCAGGTCCTCCACGCCCGCCTCCAGCGGTTTTTTGGATGAACGTCATCGTCGCGGAACTGACGTTCGAGGTCACCAGCCAGCTGGCGTCGGGCGCCGCGAAAATCATGTGCGTGCGGTTCTGTCCGGTGCCGAGCACCCAGTCAACCTTGCCGGATGCCGGATCGTAGCTCCCGATCGCCTTGGAGGCCTCGGCCGTGAACCACAGCTTGCCCGCGGCAAATGCCAGTCCGTGCGGCGCCCGTAGCGGGCCGAGATCGACAGGCGGCAGCGCCTTTCTCGATGCGAGATCCACCACCGTGATGGTGCTGCTGCCCGCGTTGTAGTTCGAGATGTAGGCGGTGCGGCCGTCCGTGGAGACGGTCACCTCGTGCGGATCAGGCCCTGACGGCACGGCGGCGAGCACCTTCAGCGTGACCGGATCCACGAGCGACAGCGTCCGATCGGCCTTGGAGAGCACCAGCAGCGTGCCGGACTGAGCGGACTGCGCCGCCATGGTCGCGATCCCCAGCCAGCCGACCGCCACGGCGACGAGGGTCAGCGTCAGCACATTTCTCATCGAGGATGAGGAACACAGGTGGGAGGACATTCGGAAAGGATAGCAAAGCAGCCCCCCGCCGCGCTTGGCCAAAAGAATTTCACGGGAGGGCCGTCAGCCATGTTATCTACGACACGCAAGGAGCTTCCATGCTGATGACGCGGCGCGATTTCGTAGCGAAGACAGCCATCGTTTCTGCGGTCCCGTCCTTCCTGACGCGATCTGCTCAGGAGCCGCAGACGCCGGCGCCCGCCGCGGGCCCGCCGCCGATCAGGGTCGGGATGACCGACTGGAACCTGGGCAAGCGAGGCGATATCACGAAGATCGCGCTCGCGCGCGAGATCGGCCTCGACGGTATTCAGGTGAGCCTGACGTTCCCGACGGACGGCAGCCCGCATCTCCGCGAACCGGCCACGCAGGCCGCGTTCAAACAGGCGGCGCTCGACAACGGGATCCAGATCTGTTCGCTGGCCATCGGGTCTCCTGGGAAGTCGCGTCTGCCGCTGCACACGAATCCTGCGGCGGCGATCCTCCTCGTCGAAGCCGTTGACGTCGCGCGCAGCATCGGCACCACGAACATCCTTTTGCCGATCCTGGGCGACAGCCACATCACCATGACGAACCAGCGGGAAGTCGACACGTTCGTGGCGATGATGAAGGAGGTCGCGCGGTACGCCGAGAAGGCCGGGGTGGTCGTTGCGCTCGAGGACTGGATTTCCGCGGAAGACAACATCCGGCTGCTCGACGCCATCGGTTCCGAATTCGTGGGCGTCTACTACGACGCGCGGAACATCAAGTCGCGCCTCCACGATCCGTACGGCGAACCTACGAGGCTCGGCAAACGAATCCATCAGATCCACGTGAAGAACGGCCCGATGCTGATGCGCGATACCGACATCCTCGACTGGCCGCGGCTCGCGCAGGAATACCACGCAATCGGCTACCGAGGCTGGTATGTGCTCGAGACCGATGCCCCCACCAAAGACCTGATTGCCGACACGCGCGCCAACCTCGACTACGTCAGGCGGACGTTCCGCATGCCGTCGAGCTGATCCGTAGCCCCCGCCCGGCACTTCGGTCGTTGAGTTGGACACTCGTTACGTCGGACAATGTGTGTAATCCGACGACCGGAGTCTGACCCCGGTCGTCGAGTTACACACCTTTCGTTGCGGGCCGCACACACGATGAAAAGGGGCGAATTCGAAAGCAAGGAGCGGAGTGTCCGCCCCTGGACTGGAACGTAGACTGAAGCAGGTCGAGGAGAGATGGGCGCCTCGACCGTTCCAGGGAGCATCGGATGAGCACTGCAGTCGCAAAGGATCGGGCCAACGCATCACACTTCGTCACAGACGAGGCGCGATGGGACGCGGTCGTGCGGCGCGACCCGGCCGCCGACGCGCTGTTCTATTACTCGGTGAAGACGACGGGGGTTTACTGCCGGCCGTCGTGCGGCGCGCGCCTGCCTCGCCGCGAGAACGTCGCGTTTCACTTGACGTGCGCAGCGGCCGAGAAGGCCGGCTTCAGGGCGTGCAAGCGATGCCGCCCGGGCCAGGCCGGCCTGTCCGAACGGCGCGCCTCCGCTGTCGTCCAGGCGTGCCGGCTCATCGACGCAGCCGGGGAGATGCCGAACCTCGACACGCTCGCGGCCGCCGCGGGGATGAGCCGCTTCCATTTCCACCGCGTGTTCAAGGCAACGACCGGCGTCACGCCGCGCGCGTATGCGGGCGCGCGCCGCGGTGAGCGGATGCGCAAGGAGCTGTCCGGCGGTCTCACCGTCACTGACGCGGTCTATGCCGCGGGCTTCAACTCCAGCGGCCGATTCTACGAGACATCCTCCAGCCTCCTGGGCATGACGCCCACGGAGTTCCGCCGCGGCGGAAGCGGAGCCTCCGTGCGTTTTGCGGCGGGCGAGTGCACGCTCGGGTCCATTCTCGTGGCCGCGAGTGACAGAGGGGTCTGCGCCATTCTCCTGGGCGACGATCCCGACGCGCTCGCGCGCGAGCTGCAGGATCTCTTTCCGAATGCCGCGCTGGCGGCGGGAGACTCAGAGTTCGAAGAGTGGGTGGCGAAGGTCGTCGGCTTCGTGGATGCGCCGCAGATCGGTCTCGACCTGCCGCTCGACGTGGGCGGCACCGCCTTTCAGCAGCGGGTCTGGAGCGCGCTGCGCGAGATCCCGGCCGGCTCCACCGTCAGTTACACGGAGCTGGCGGCAGCCATCGGCGCCCCCGGTGCTGCGCGCGCGGTTGCCGGAGCGTGCGCCGCGAATCACCTGGCTGTCGCGATTCCCTGCCATCGCGTCGTGCGAACCGATGGCGCGATATCCGGATATCGCTGGGGCGTGGAACGCAAGCGTGCGCTTCTGGAACGCGAGCACCTCGGGGGGAGGTAGATCGGGGATCGCCCGCCTCCGCTCGCAGATTGAATCAGTGCGATCTACGGCGAGGCCGCGCCGTAGCCGCTTCGCGGCGTAGGCGGGGACTCGGGGCTCGGGACTCGGGGCTCGGGACTCGGGATTCGCCCGGCTTCGCTCGCTGCCAATACGGACCTAGCCTTCCGGCTTGAGCCGGAAGAAGAGTCAGACTCTGACTCGGGACCTGTTCTGTCTAGACCACGGCGGCCTGATCCCGGGCGGAGTCGGCGGCACTTTTTGGTGCGGCCCCCTGCGTGCTCATCAGCGCATCGGCCTCATCGTCTAGCGGTGTCCAGCCCAGCGTTGCGCCGACGTCGTCTGGTAGCTCAGCCACGCCGCGCTCGATCAGAAATGCTCCCTCGGACGTGTGCACGATGCCACGGACCAGGTGCGGATGCTTGAAGAGTCCCATTATCGTCGACCTCTCTGCCGGACAGCGTGCTGCCCGGTCGAAACAGCCGCCGGTTCGGCCATGGGTTCGGGTGAGAGGATGCCGGCAGACTGCATGGGAAATTGGACGATCTGACCACGCGTCTTGTCGAGATGGATCGGTAGCATGTCGGTGCGATGGTTACAGCCCTCGCAGATGAACCAGTGGACGCCGTCCTGCTTCGTGACGACGAAGCGGTGTCGGCAGCCGAACCGCGTGGCAGCGTGGACGATCATCGGCCTGCTCCGTGGCCGCAACCGAAACATGCCGCTCTGGTGAATAGTGTCATTGCCTGTCCCCTCGAAGGCAATGCGAGTGCCGTTCAAAATGCCATCAGAATGGGCTTTTTTTTGGCACTCGCTCGAAATATTGTTACAACGCTGCACATCAATTACAGATTTCGTCACACGCAACCGGCAAAATCTGGCAAAGATCAGACCGAAGTCGCCGTCGGTTCCCTTCCTGATCAACGATGAACGGCGTGGATCCGAACGCACGCCAGTGAGCGACCATCACCTGCCGGCTACTGTGCTGAATCGGCGCGGCTTCATGGCCGCGGTTGCGGGGGCCGTTCTGATCCCCTCGCAATCGCCGCCTGCGGCACCTGCATGGCACGCTGGAGTCGCGACGGTGGACATCACGCCGGTCCACTCGCTCTGGATGGCGGGGTTCGCGCTGCGCAAAGCGCCGTCGCAGGGAATGGCCCTGCCGCTGCACGCGAAAGCGCTGGCGCTGCGGTGCGGGGTGCAGCCTCCAGCCGTTCTGGTGACGGTCGATCTTCTCGGCCTGACGGCACGCATCACCGATCGCGTGGCGGCCGAAGTCCAGCGGCGGCATGGAGTCGCTCGCGCCAATCTGCTGTTCAACGCGAGCCACACCCACTGCGGGCCGGTCATTGACGAACAGTTGTCGGTGGCGTACGACCTGTCCGCCGACCAGTGGACCGCAATCCGCGCATACACCGCGCGGCTGGAAGACCAGCTGATCGCTGTCATCGGAGAAGCCCTGTCCCGGCTCGGTCCCGCGCAGGTCGCCTCCGGGCGCGGCGAAGCCGGCTTCGCCGCCAACCGGCGCGTCAGGTTCACACCCGACGGCCCCGTCGATCGCTCGGTGCCCGTGCTCCGCGTGAACAGAGCCGACGGGACGGCCCTGGCGATCCTGTTCGGGTACGCCTGCCACAACACGACGCTCCAGGACGGCTTTGTGCAGTATCACGGCGACTACGCCGGCGTCGCCCAGGCCGCCCTGGAGCGTCGCCATCCCGGGGCGACGGCACTCTTCATGATGGGGTGTGGCGCAGATGTGAACCCGAAGCCGCGGGGGACTCTCGAACTGGTGCAGGCCCACGGCGCCGCGCTCGCGGACGCCGTCGACCGCGCCCTGCTGACGGCCACACCCGTCGAATCCACGATGCACACCGCCTACGGCACGGTCGATTTGCCGTTCGTCGATGCCGCGGCGCGGGAGCGCTGGAGACAACAGCTCGACATCGACCAAGTGTACCTGCGCCGGCACGCTGCCTTGATGGAGGCGGCGGTTCAGCGTGACGGCCATCTGCCGGCCTCGCAGCGTGACCCTGTACAAGTGTGGCGAATCGGCACCGGCCTGACCCTCATCGCTCTCGGCGGAGAGGTCGTCGTTGACTACGCGCTGCGCCTGGCGCGCGAGTACCCGGGCCGGAATCTCTGGGTCGCCGGCTACTCCAACGACGTGTTCGGGTACGTCCCGTCTGTCCGAGTCCTGCGCGAAGGGGGCTACGAAGGTGGCGACGCGATGATCTATTACGGGCGGCCGGGGCCATTCACCGACGCTGTCGAGGACCTGATCGTCCGCGAGGTACGTCGGCTGATGACGGTCTGATGGCGCTGTTCCCCTCCTCCAGCGGCGCTCTCCTGCGCATCTGACCCTGGGCCGGTCCGGCACATCCCGCCGGAGCGCGTGTGCGGGTTCCGCCCCGAAAACCAATTCCGTAATCCCTCGTACCAAATGAGAGCACGGGCACGCGCGTGATTGTCCCGTCACCGGTGCCGTGCCAGTAAGTACAGGCCAAACAACGGTTAACGGGCATCGAGTCGCGGGTACGGCCATTGCTCATCATTCAGGCATCGCAGGTTTTCGAGTTGGTAATCCGGGGTGGCCGAGCATCCCAGCAGGCTTATGCATCTACACCGATCCAAAGGCGAGCGTGGGTTCACTCTCATCGAGTTGATGATGGTCGTCGGCATCCTCGGTGTGACCCTTGCCGTCGTCGTCACGATCTCGCCACAAATGAGCCGGTACGTGCGCGCACAGTCCGGCGTCGAGCAGTTCGTGGGCGCGCTGCGCTTCGCGCGCGAGACGGCCGTCGCACAGCGCCGCAATATCCAGGTTCGGTTCATCGGTGTGAACACCATCGAGATCGCCCGCGTCGAGATTCCAGGCGGCGCAACCACGGTGCTGCAGAGCATTCCGCTCGAGAGCCGCATGCGGTACTACCTGATGCCCGGCGTTCCAGACACTCCGGACGGCTTCGGAAACTCGGCGCCGGTTGCGTTCGGTGCCTCGACGACACGGATGTTCACGAGCGAAGGCACGTTCGTGGATCAGAGCGGCGACGAGCTGAACGGGACAGTCTTCTTCGGCATCCAGAACGAGCCCGAGTCGGCGCGCGCGGTCACGATCTTCGGGCCGACCGCCCTCGTGCGGACGTGGAACTGGAACGGCAGGGCGTGGGTCAATTAGGACGGCGATGATGAACACTGAATCACTCGAACCACGACACGGAGAGGCCGGCTTCTCGCTGGTCGAAACCATCATCGCCATGGGCATCCTGGCAACGGGGCTGCTCAGCCTGGCGGGCGTCTTCGTCATGGGACTGAACAACATGGCGGGCTCGTCGAACAACCTCATTGCCCGCGAGAAGGCCCGCGAAGCGGTCGAGAGCGTGCACACGGCGCGTGATACCCGCGTCATCACATGGGCGCAGATCAACAACGTCTCGAACGGCGGCGTATTCCTCAATGGTCAGCAGGATGTGAAACGGCCCGGCGTGGACGGTCTCGTCAACACCGCCGACGACTCCAGTCAGCCGATCGAAACGCTGAAAGGACCGGGGCCGGACGGAACACTCGGGACCCCGGACGACACGAGCATTCCGCTCACCGACTACAAGCGGCAGATCGTGATCTCGGAGCTGACCGTGCCCAACCCGACGCTTCGGCAAGTCACGGTGATCGTGTCCTACAAGGTCAACCGGGCGACACGCACCTACACGCTGACGACGTACATTTCGTCCATTTCGTGAGCACAACCATGCTGTCCTCATCTTCATCACACCCGGCGCCGCGTAATTCGCAGGCGGGCTTCACCCTGGTCGAGCTCCTCACGTCGATGGCGATCACGACCGTCATCGTGGGCGCCACGATGGGGGCGCTTGGCAATGCCGTGCGGGCGACCGAAACGGCCACGCTCGTGACCGGGATGAACAACGGCCTGCGGACCACGATGGACCTGCTCGTCCGCGACATGCTCCAGGTGGGTCAGGGCCTTCCGACCGGCAACATCATTGCGCTGCCGACCGGAACGGGCTCCTCGCAGATCCGGCTGCCGGGCCCTCCGGGCACGGCCTATCTGATGCCGCTGGGCGCCTCGGTGATCAATGCCGTCATTCCGGGCCCGGACAGGGGCCCTCTCGTGAACGGCCGGCCCACGGACATGATCACCACGATTGCGGCCGACAGCGCGTTCGAAGGCGTGAGGCTCACCGCGCTCGCGGCGAATGGCTCGAGCATGACGGTCCATTCCTCGGTGAACATCGTCGATGGCGGTGTGGACGACGTGGATCCGGGAAACCTGATCCTCTTGAAGAAGGGCAGCACCACGGCGCTCGTCCAGGTGACGCGCGTAGTCGGGCAGCAGGTGTACTTCGACACCCCCGACTCGCTCAACCTGAACCAGGCCGCGGCGGCGGACGGCAACGCGAAGTCGGTCTATACCGAGGCGCCCGCAGACATCATCGGCGCGAGTGGGTCGATTCCAACGACCGCGACACGGATCAGGATGGTGAGCTTCTATCTGGACGTGACGGTTCCGACCCGGCCGCGGCTCGTGCGACGGATCAACAACGGCAACCCGATCGCCTACGACAACACGCTTGGGACGGCGGTGGCCTTCGACATCGAGAACCTGCAGATCACCTATGACCTCGCCGACGGGTCGGACAATCCGACGAATGTCCGCATGACCACCGCGGACCAGGCCGGCACCGGCGGGCCTGGATGCACGGCCGACCCCTGTTCACCGAATCAGATCCGCAAGGTGAACATCGTGGTCTCCGGACGTTCGCGCTCGACGCTGAAGAACACGAAGCAATTCTTTCGCAACCAGCTGACGACGCAGGTCAGCCTGCGCAGCCTGGCATTCGTCGACGAATACAAATAACGAACAAAGGACCAGATCGTCATGGAGTGTCAACTTCGCTCACACGCACCCCGGCGTTTCGCCGAGGGTCAGGCCGGAATGGCGCTCATCACCACCATCATGGTGCTGATGCTGTGCTCGGCGCTGATGGTCGGGTTCGTGGCGGTCATCGTCTCCGACAACCGCGTCTCGAGCGTCAACAACGACCAGACGCAGGCGTACGCGGCCGCCCACGCGGGGCTCGAGAAGCTCACGTCGGATCTGTCGCGGCTGTTCCTGAACGTTGACTACTCGCCGAGTGCAACGCAGGTCAGCGCGCTGACGACCACGACCGAGCGCCCGACGGTTCCCGGCTTTTCGTACATTGCGCCGGACGGCTCATCCGGTTACACCGTGACGTTCACGCCGGATGCTTCGGGCAACCCGATATCCGACGATCCGATCAACGGCACGCACATCACGCAGGGACCCTACGACGGGTTCATGGGCATCATCACGCAATACACCCTGACGGTGACCGCGCGATCGGGTCCCGGCGCCGAAGTGCGCATGCGCCGCGGGCTCCAGACGATCGCCATCCCGGTGTTCCAGTTCGGCATGTTCTCCGAGTCGGATCTCGCGTTCCACGCCGGCGAAGACTTTGCGTTCGGCGGCCGCGTGCACACGAACGGGAATCTGTTCCTGGCACAGGGGGACAGCGCGACCCTGAGGATCTCGGATCGCGTGACGGCTGTCAAAGACGTGATTCGGACGACCCTGCCGAACGGGCTATCCGCCTCGAGCAACGGGTACAATGGCGCCGTCAGCCTGATCAAAGGACCGAACACGTTCCGCAGCCTGCTGATGAATGAAGGCAGTCTCGTCGGAACCCTTGGGTCAGCGAAGAACGATCCGAAGTGGGCGCAGACGTCCGTGGGCCAGTACAACAGCTACATCCGCAACGGAGACACGGGTGCGCGGCGCCTCGACCTGCCTCTCGTGTCGCCGGCCCAGGGAGCGGTCCCGGTCGATCTCATCCGACGCCCCGCGGTGAACGAGCACATCGCGAGGCCCCTTGTCTACGCGCAGCGATACTACACGCTGGCGAGCCTGCGCATCCTGCTGTCGGACGTAAACGCGGATATCACCGGCTTGCCGCAGATCGTGACCGCGACGGATCCGAAGTCCCTCACTTCGGGAACCGGGTACGCGACTGGCGCGTTGGTACCACTGCGGGGGCCGCTGGCTCTCTCGCACGGCACCGGGTCCTCCGGATCGCTGCCGTCGAGCACGTATCTCACCCCCGACGGCGCGTCGCTGATCGGCGGCGTCATCAAGATCGAGATGCAGCGTCAGAACGGCACGTGGGAAGATGTGACGGACGACATCCTGAGTCTCGGCATCGCGGGCCGGAACCAGTCGAACCCGTCGGCGCTGACGCTCACGAGCCGATGGAACAGCACGTCGAACACCTGCCTCGAGCCGTACCCGAATGCGGTCATCCGCCTGCAGCGCGTCCGAGACGTTCCTGTCGCCGCCACACTGTTGTCGAGCACCGCGACAGTGTGCGGTTACACCCTGACGTCCGGGGCCGTGAGCGCCGTTACCACGGACCCCCACGACTTCTGGCCGAACGCCCTCTACGATCCGCGTGAAGGGCACGTACGCGACAATCTCGGCGGCACAGACCTGGCGCTCGGTGGCATCATGCAGTACGTCGAGCTCGACGCCAACAACCTGCGCCGGTGGCTCGCCGGACAGATTGGCACGCGCGGGACCAACGCGAAGAACGAGAACGGGTTCGTCGTGTACCTCTCCGACCGACGAAATAACCGAAACGGTCCCGCAGGCGCCGGCGTCGCCGAAACTGGCGAGTACGGCTACGAGGACGTCGTCAATCCGGCGACCTCTGCCGGGCCGCCGAACAGCACGCTCGACGCCGGCGAAGACGCGAACGGCAACGGCATCCTTGACGAATACGGAAGGTTTCCGCGTGGAGTAGTCGGCGCGTCCCCGCTCGACGCGGCGGCCAGGCCTACGCATTTGCTGACGGCTTCGAACAAAGTGCTCCAGGCGCGCGCAAATCGACAGCTGTTCTACCGTCGCGCGCTGAAGATCGTCAACGGCGGCCTGAACAGGCTCCCGGCGCCCGGCCTCACGATCGCATCCGAGAACCCTGTGTACCTCCAGGGGGACTACAACGCGACATCCACGAACGTCCAAGCGGAACCGAACGTGGCTGCTGCGATCATTGCCGATTCGGTGACGCTGCTTTCGAATGCGTGGACCGACACGGACTCCTTCCTGTCGCCGACGGCGTCCGACCCGATGCGGAACGCCACGTCCACCGGGTACCGGGTGGCGATCATCACCGGGAAAACGTTGCCGTTCCCGAAGCCCAGTTACGCGTCCTCGAGCTTCGGATCGGACGGCGGCGCCCACAACTTTGTCCGCAACCTCGAGAACTGGAACATCAACAACGTCGTTCAGCGCTATCGCGGCTCGCTCGTGAGTTTCTATACCAGCCGCCAGGCCCTGGGGTCGTTCAAGTGCTGCGGCGGCGACACCTACGTCCGCGGCGACCGTGAATGGTCCTTCGACACGGACTTCCTGACTCCGGCGCTGCTGCCGCCCGCGACGCCGATGTTCCGGGACGTCAACACGCTGTCGTTCCGCCAGCTGCTGCGGCCGACGCAGTAGAAGTAGTGCCGCGGGCCCGCACTGCCGCGGGTCCGGAAGCCGATGGAAGAACCGCCTGCCTCAGCGACCTGCCCGGCGGGCGGCGTTCCACGTCGCATCGAGAATCGGGTGTTCAGGCGCGGCAGTCCCCCGAGGACTGCTACACTTGATCCGAAGGTGGCCGCATGAACTTCAACAGCTCGAGTCTGCGCCTCGTCGCAACCGGTTTGGCCGTGGCCTGCCTCGGCATCCCTGGCCGGGCTGCTGCGCAGCAGACTCCCTCACTTGCCGAGCTGGCTCGGCAGGAAGTCGAGCGCCGCAAGGCGATCAAGGCGCCCGGGAAGGTCTACACCGACAAGGGAACCAAGACCGAAGGCACAGCCGCCGCAGCGGCCGCGGCCGCTGGACGATCCGGTGCGCAGGCGGCGTCTACGGCTGTCCAGGGTGAAGCGCCGGCCGCGAGCGCCAAAGCGGAGGAGCCCTCCGACGCAAAAGGGGAGACTTACTGGCGCGGACGGATTACCGAGGCGCGCGAAAACCTGCGCCGGAACGAGGCCTTCGCGGAAGCGCTGCAGAGCCGTGTCAACGGCTTGACCGCCGATTTCTCGGCCCGCGACGATCCCTTTCAGCGCGCCAAGGTTGGCGAGGAACGACAGAAGGCGCTCGCCGAGCAGGGACGAGTGAAGAACGAGATCGAGGAGGGGCGGAAGCTCATCGCGACGATTGAAGACGAGGCGCGACAGGCCGGAGCGCTTCCCGGCTGGCTTCGCTGATCTCCCGCCGCTCCTCGACCAATCCAACGCTCCGGATGTCACGAATGCCCATTCGCCAGCTTTCCGCTCCTTCGCTCAAAGCCATGATCGACAGCGCTCAGTCCTTCGAGCTCGTGGACGTTCGGACGCCCGAAGAGCGCGCCGTCGCGAAAATCGAGGGGGCGCGTCTCCTCGACAAGCTGTATCACGACGACCTCATGGCCCTCGATCCCGACACGCCCATCGTCTTCCAGTGCCATCACGGGATGCGCAGCCAGTCCGCCGCCGAATATTTTCATGAGGCGGGCTTCCGGAATCTGTACAACCTCGAAGGGGGCATCGAAGCCTGGTCCACCCTGGTTGACCCTTCCGTTCCGCGGTACTGACGTCTATCGCCCTGCCTCCACGACGTTGTACCGCTGACCCGCAATCGTCAGCGATCCGGTGCGGGCCGGGCCGTTGTTGGGCGCTGCGATGAACTGAACGAGGCCGTTTCCCGTGCCGGATCCCCCGGCTGTCAATGTGATCCAGTCAACATCGCTCGCGGCCGTCCAGGTGCAGAAACCGGTGACGATCACCAGGATGTTTCCGTTGCCGCCGCTCGAACTGAAGGCGTGTGACGGGGGCGCCATGACCCAGGTGCACGACGACGACTGGTTGACCGTCACGAGCTGACCGGCGACCGTGAACGTGCCCGTGCGGGGCGGGCCCTGGTTTGCCGCGACAGCGAATGGCGCCTGCGCCGGGCCGGTACCCGACGGCGCCGCGACGGTGATCCAGCTGGCGCCGCTCGATGCCGTCCACGGGCAGCCCGCGCCGGTTGTGACGGACACCGCACCGCCTTCTCCTCCGGGGCCTGCGTCCCGCGTTGTCGGCGCGACGCTGTACGTGCAGCCGTTCGCCTGTGACACGGAGAACGAGCGCCCGGCAATCGAGACGTTCCCGTCACGCGCAGGACCTGAGTTTGCTGCGACGGAGAAGGGTACCTGTCCCGGGCCGTTGCCGCTCGAGCCGGCGGCGATCGTGATCCATGGAGACCCGCTCGCGGCAGTCCATGGACAGCCCTGCGCCGTGGTGACCTGGAACGTGCCCGTCGCTGCGGCCGCGCCGACGGTCACGCTCGGAGGGGTTACGCTGAACGTGCAGCCTGAGCTCTGGCTGACCGTGACCGCCTGATTCGCGATCTGCAGTGAGCCAGTACGCGCCGGCGCGGAGTTCGCGGCGACGCTGTACTTCACGTCACCCGGGCCGTCGACCGACTGGCCGGCGGTGATGGTGATCCAGTCCGACCCACTCGCCGCTGACCAGGCGCATCCTTGCGCCGTGGCGACGTGGAATGTGCCCGTCCCGGCAGCCGCTCCGACGCTGACACTCGGCGGGGTCACGCTGAACGTGCAGCCAGAGCTCTGGCTGACCGTGACCGTCTGATTCGCGATTTGCAGCGAGCCGGTACGGGCCTCCCCGGAGTTCGCGGCGACGCTGAACTTCACCTCACCCGCGCCGTCAACCGACTGGCCGGCGGTGATGGTGATCCAGTCCGACCCGCTCGCCGCTGACCATGCGCATCCCTGTGTGGTCGCGACCTGGAAGGCGCCCGTCGCCGCAGCCGCTCCGACGCTGACACTCGGCGGCGTCACGGTGTAGGTGCATCCGGAACCCTGGGTCACCGTGACTGTCTGATCCGCGATGCGTAGCGATCCGGCACGTCCCTGCGCGGAGTTCGCGGTGACGCTGAAGCGCACCTCGCCCGGACCGTTCCCTGACTGTCCCCCTGTGATGCTGATCCAGCTCGACGCGCTCGACGCGACCCACGCGCACCCGGGACCGGTGCGGACCGCGACGGCCGTTGAGCCGCCGGCCTGCGGCGCCGCGTACGCGAGAGGCTCGACACTGTACGAGCATCCGGGCGATTGAGTGACGGTCACGGTGCGGCCGGCAACCGTCAGCGTGCCGGTTCGGGTCGGTCCTTCGGTTGGCTCGACGCGGAAGCCGACCGTGCCCGCTCCGCTGCCGGTCGCGCCACTCGCGATCGCAATCCACGCCGCCTGGCTCTCGGCCGTCCAACTGCACCCGGACGGGGCGGATACCGGGATCTCCCGGGCGCCGCCGGCGGCGCCGAGGCTGAATGCGGTCGTACCAATCGTGTAGCTGCAGCCGGTCCCCTGTTCGACCTGCACGGCCTGTCCGGCGATGGTGACGATGCCGGTGCGCGGCGGGCCGGTGAGGGCGTCCGCGCGCATCTTGACCGCTCCGCTTCCGCTGCCCTCGGCGCCTGAAACGACCGTAATCCAGGGCACACCGGGCACCGCGGTCCACCGGCATTGCGCGCTCGCCGAGGTGACCTGAATCGTTCGCTCACCGCCTGTCGCATCGAACGATTCATCATTGGACGACAGCCGGAAGTCGCACCGCCGGCCTTCCTGCGCCACCTGCACGCGCTGATCCTCGATCATGATCGTGGCCGCCCGCGCCGCAGGATCCGCGTTGACGCCGATGGTGAACTGAATCGATCCGTCACCCTGTCCGGTGGTCGGCGGCGTCAGGCTCACCCATGGGGCGTCACTCCGAGCCGTCCAGGCGCACTCGCGATTCGTGGAGATACGAATCGCCGCGGATCCCCCATCGGGCGCGAACGACGATGCGTCCGCCTGCGTCTGGATTCCACAGCGCACGGGAGAGGTGACCGTCACCGTTTCGGACGAAGAGCCGCAGGAGGCCGTGATCAGCAGCCCCAGGGCGACCGACATGACGCTGAGGTAGTTCAGGACTGCTGGCGCAGCAGGGAATCGGTTGTTGAGCATCGGCGCTACTCTGGGACGCCTCTCCGATGCCGTGTCGAACCGTCGCAGACGGAAGACGGCAGAGGCGTGACCAGGTCGGGGATCGTACTGCAAGAACGGTCCGGCTGTGTAATCGCCGACTCGGCAGTGACGAGCCGACTCTACAGTATATCGGTACGGCGCGACCGCAGCCGCACGAACCCCGCACACGATCGCGCATCGCGAAGACGATTTCGCACACGCGCCTGAGCTGAACGCACAAAGTCCGGCAAAAGACCCATAACCGGAGCGGCCGTCGTCTTGCTCATCCACATGTGCGCCTCGCTCTCACACCCAATCGATCTGTTCACAACCGGACAACCCGATGAGGCCTCTTCGGCTACTGTAGGGAGTACACATCTCCTCCCTGTGGATCAGCAGCCTCTCTGCGCGGTCATTCGCTCTGTCCGCCTCCGCTCATCACTGCCGCTGCCGGCCCGCCACCCAGGCCGCCAGGATCACGACATCGTGGAACCGGGGTTACATGACTGGCCAGAAAAACACTGCCGCATCGGGTGATGTCGACGTCCGGCATGCGGAGGCACTGCTGAAAACGGGCGCCCTGCAGAGCGCCATTTTCAACAGCGCCAATTTCTCGAGTATTGCGACAGACGCCACCGGGGTGATTCAGATCTTCAACGTCGGGGCCGAGCGGATGCTGGGTTACACCGCCGCCGAAGTGACGAACGAGATCACGCCGGCCGACATTTCCGATCCGCAGGAAGTGATTGCGCGCGCCAAAGAGCTCAGCATCGAGCTGGGCACGCCGATTACGCCCGGCTTCGAGGCGCTGGTGTTCAAGGCGTCGCGCGGGATCGAGGACATCTACGAGCTGACGTATATCCGGAAGGACGGCAGCCGGTTCCCGGCCGTGGTCTCGGTGACGGCGCTGCGCGACGCGCAGGACGCCATCATCGGCTACCTGCTGATCGGCACCGACAACACCGCGCGGAAACGCGCGGAAGAAGCGCTGCTCAAAGCGGGCGCCCTGCAGAGTGCGATCTTCAACAGCGCCAATTTCTCGAGTATCGCCACCGACGCCAAGGGGGTCATCCAGATCTTCAACGTCGGCGCCGAACGGATGCTGGGTTACACCGCCGCCGAAGTGATGAACCAGATCACGCCGGCCGACATTTCCGACCCGCAGGAAGTGATCGCGCGCGCCAAAGAGCTCAGTATCGAGCTGGGCACGCCGATTACCCCCGGCTTCGAGGCGCTGGTGTTCAAGGCGTCGCGCGGGATCGAGGACATTTACGAGCTGACGTATATCCGGCGCGACGGGAGCCGCTTCCCGGCCGTGGTGTCGGTGACGGCGCTTCGCGACGCGCAGGACGCCATCATCGGCTACCTGCTGATCGGCACCGACAACACCGCGCGGAAGCGCGCGGAAGAAGCACTGCTCAAAGCCGGCGCCCTGCAGAGCGCGATTTTCAACAGCGCCAACTTCTCGAGCATCGCCACCGACGCCAAGGGCGTCATCCAGATCTTCAACGTCGGCGCCGAGCGGATGCTGGGCTACACCGCCGCCGAGGTGATGAACCAGATCACCCCGGCCGACATCTCCGACCCGCAGGAAGTGATCGGGCGCGCCAAGGCCCTCAGCGTCGAGCTCGGGACACCGATTACGCCCGGCTTCGAGGCGCTGGTGTTCAAGGCGTCGCGCGGGATCGAAGACATCTACGAGCTGACCTACATCCGGAAGGACGGCAGCCGGTTCCCGGCCGTGGTGTCGGTGACGGCGCTGCGCGACGCGCAGGACGCCATCATCGGCTACCTGCTGATCGGCACCGACAACACCGCGCGCAAGCAGATCGAAGAAGAGCAGAAGAAGCTCGATCAACGGCTGCGCGATCAGCACTTCTACACGCGCTCGCTCATCGAGTCGAACATCGACGCCCTGATGACGACCGACCCGCGCGGCATTCTCACCGACGTCAACAAGCAGATGGAAGCGTTGACGGGATGCACGCGGGATGAGCTCATCGGCGCTCCGTTCAAGAACTACTTCACCGATTCCGGTCGGGCCGAGGCGGGCATCAAGCGCGTGCTCAGCGAAGGCAAAGTCACGAACTACGAGCTCACCGCGCGCGCCAGGGACGGCAAGCTCACCGTGGTGTCGTACAACGCGACCACGTTCCACGATCGTGACCGGAGCCTGCAGGGCGTCTTCGCCGCCGCGCGCGACATGACCGAGCTCAAGCGCTTCGAGCACACGCTGCAGCAGAAGAACGTCGAGCTCGAAGGCGCGAGCCGCATGAAGTCGGAATTCCTCGCCAACATGTCCCATGAGCTCCGCACGCCCTTGAACGCCATCATCGGCTTCTCCGAGGTGCTCCGGGACGGCCTGGTCGGGGAGATGTCCGATCAGCAGCGGGGGTTCATCGGCGACATCTTCAACAGCGGCAACCACCTGCTGTCGCTCATCAACGACATCCTCGATCTCTCCAAGGTGGAAGCGGGCAAGATGATGCTCGACCTGGAACCGGTCCAGGTGTCGACCCTGTTCATGAACAGCCTGTCGATCGTCAGGGAGAAGGCCGCGGCCCGCCACATCCGCCTGGACAAGGATGCGTCCGACGAGTTGGGGTCGATCCACGCGGACATCCGCAAGGTCAAGCAGATCGTCTACAACCTGCTGTCGAATGCGGTCAAGTTCACCAAGGACGGGGGACAGATCACGCTCCGCGCCGGCCGCGTGTCGCGCGCCGAGGTCGGTCTGCTCTCCGGCTCCTGGACCGGCCGCAGCCTGCCGCTCCCGGTCAACGAGTTCGAAGAGTTTCTGAAAATCTGCGTCACGGATACCGGTATCGGCATCTCGCCGGAAGGCATGGAGCACCTGTTCAAGCCCTTCAGCCAGATCGACAGCGGCCTTTCGCGCCATTTCGAGGGCACGGGTCTGGGGCTGGCGATGGTCAAGCTGCTCGCCGAACTGCACGGCGGGGCGGTCGCGGTGGAAAGCGCGGTCGGCGAGGGCTCGGCCTTCACCGTGTGGCTGCCGGTCCGCGGGGTGCACGACGGGGCGCTTGCACGCGCCAGGACGCCGGCCGTCGCCGACCTCGAACTCCCGGCGCAATCGCGCGTCGCGCTCGTGGTCGAAGACGACCTCAAGGCTGCCGATCTGATCCGCGTGCAGCTCGAAGCGGAGGGCTTCACGGTCCTCCATGCGCCGTCGGCGGAGCTGGCGCTGACGCTGGCGGTGCAGCAGCCGCTGGCGCTCATCACGCTGGACATCAGGCTCCCGAACATGGACGGCTGGGAGTTTCTGACGCGTCTCAAACAGGTACCTGCAGCGCATCCCGGTCGTGATTGTGTCGATCGTGCCCGATCGCACGAGATGCTTCGCGCTCGGCGCCGCGGCGGTCATGCAGAAGCCCATCTCGCGGCAGGAGTTGTACAACTCGCTGGCCGACATCGGCCTGCTGCCGGTCTCACCCGGTCGCACGCTGAAAGTGCTGCTGGTCGATGACGACCCGAAAGCCATGGAGCTGCTTGCCGTCCGCATTCTGGGGCTCGCGAGCACGGTCGTGCGCGCCTACGGCGGCCGGGAGGCGATCGACGCCGCGCGGAGAGAAGTGCCTGACGTCATCGTCCTCGATCTGATGATGCCCGAGGTCAACGGCTTCGACGTGGTGGAAGCGCTCAAGCAGGATCCCGCGACCGCCAGCATCCCGATCCTCGTGGTCACCGCGAAGTCCATCACCGCCGGCGACCGCGCCAGGTTGAACGGCTCGGTGATGGCCATCGTGCAGAAAGCCGGCTTCGACGGGAATCGCTTTCCGGCGGAAGTCCGGCGCGCCATGTCCGGGCGACGGCTGGTCGTCTGACATGGCAAAGATCCTGATCATCGAAGACAACCCGACCAACATGTCGCTGGCGGTCTTCCTCCTGGAGTCGATTGGCCACACCGTGCTGACCGCCGACGATGCGGAGGCCGGGCTGACCCTGGCGCGCAGCGAGCTGCCCAACCTGATTCTGATGGACATCCAGCTGCCCGGAATGGACGGCCTGGAAGCCACGGCGCTCCTGAAGAAGGACGAGCTCACGCGCGCCATCCCGGTGATCGCCCTCACCGCCCTTGCGATGAAGGGGGACGAGGAGCGCATTCGAGGCGCAGGCTGCGACGGCTACATCGCCAAGCCGATGCGCTATCAGGAGCTCCGGGCGACCATCGCGGCACAGCTGGACGCGCGGTGATACGCAGACCCGACGTCGCCGACCAGATCTGCTTCCTGGATGCCTGGGCGTCGAAGGCCGTGCAGCAGGAGTGGTCTCAGGAAGCCCGAAGCCTGCTCCACCGCTCTCTGCAGCCCGACATGGACCTGCTGCTGTCGCAGAAGAACGCCACTGCGGAAGGAGAGCGCTTCTGCTTTGTCGCCGGCGTCATCGACGAAAAGGGCGCATCCGCGCTCGCCGACAGGATTCGTGACCAGTTCGAGCGCCTGCCGCATCTGCAGCAGACTCGCCTGACCGTCTCTGCGTCGTACAGCATGCTCAGGCCGTTCTCACACGATGCCGGCACATCGATGAACAGCATCGTGACCACGATGGCCACACACCTGGAAGAGTCGATCAAATCCCACATCATCTCGGAGGCTGTTTAAGTGAGTAACAAGAAGATCCTGGTCGTCGAGGACGATGCCGATGTGCGTCTCGGGTACCGCGTCCTTCTCAAAGCCCACCACTACGACACGTTCTTCGCGGCTGACGGCGTCACCGCGATGAGCGAGACCGTCAAGCATCAGCCCGATCTGATCATCCTCGATCTCGGTCTGCCCGCCGGTGATGGCTTCATCGTGCTGGACAGGCTCGCGGCGAACGCCTACTTCGCGGCGATCCCGGTCATCGTGGTGTCCGGCCGGGACGTGTACGGACTGCTCGGCAACAAGGAACGGGCGCTCGCGGCAGGGGCCAAGGGCTACCTGCAGAAGCCCTGGGACGACGCCGAGCTACTGACGACCGTCAGCGACCTGCTCGCCCAGCCGGAGCCGCCATTCGCCCGGGTCCTGTGAACGGGGTGACGAGATTCGGGATCCGGGACTGCCGCTCATGGATGGCTATGAGCTTGGCAGACAGCTGCGTCTCGATCCGGCGATTTGTTCGAGCTGGCCGCGATCCGCTTTGACTCGTGAAAGCTCCGGACAGAGATCGAGCACCATGCGGACATCTTCTCCGATGAGGCGTCCCAGCATCACCCGCATGTCGGCCACGATTGTGTTCACATCGAGCAGGGTCGGCTCGATGACCTGCTTCCGGCTGAATGCCAGGAGCTGGCGCGTGAGCCCCGCACCGCTAATGCCGGCCTTGTGAATCTCCGCAATGTCCGCCAGCCGGGGATCGTCAATCGGGAGATCCTCCATCAACAGATCGCAGTGCCCGAGAATCACCGTCAGCAGATTGTTGAAGTCGTGCGCCACGCCGCCGGCAAGCCGTCCGATGGCTTCCATCTTCTGCGCCTGCTGATAGCGCTCTTCCAGCGTGCGGCGGTCGGTCACGTCCAGCGAAATGCCGACGCCGCGCCCGGGCTCGCCATGCTCGCTGAGATAGATGTGGCCCGCGCCGCTGAGCCATCGCACGGTGCCATCGGGCCAGAGGGATCGATGCTGCATCGAGAAATCGGCGCCGGACCGCTTCGCTCTCTCCATTGCCTCGAGCAGCGCCTCGCGATCCTGAGGATGGACACGCTCCACGAACGCTTCGAAGCTTCCGCTGAACGTGCCCGGCTGAAGTCCGTACTGGGATTCGAGGATGGGGGACCACTGGAGCACGCCGGTCGTGTAGTCCATGTCCCACGTCCCGACACCGGCCGCCTCCAGCGTGAACCGCATCCGCTCTTCGGCCGTCTGCAGCGCCTTGACCGCCTGATTCCGCACGGTGACATCCGTGCCGGAGCTCAGCGTGCCGACGATGCACCCCTTGTCGTTCTGCAGGGTTGTGTTTCGCCACTCGATCAGCCGCTCCTCGCCGGACCTTGCGATCACGGCATTCTCGACAACGGACAGATCGCGGCCGATCACGTGGCGGAGATTCCATCGGACTTCGTCCCGCAGCCGTCCCGGAACACACGTCTCGATCCACTCGCGTCCGAGCAGCTCGCGCTCGGCCCACCCCAGGAGGTCGCAGCCCTTCCGGTTGATCAGCGTGATCCGCCCGTGCAGATCCAGCGCCAGCAGGATCACTTCCGCCGTGTCCAGGTATCGCTGCGCCCGATCGCGCTCATGGCGCAGGGCCGACTCCGCCTGCCTGCGCTCGAGGATTTCATGTTCGAGCTCGTAGAACCTCGGCGTGAACGCGCGCGATGCCATGCCGGGAGGCGGCACGCTCACGATCGAAACCGCCAACGTCGAGCTCGACGAGCATTTTGCGAAGACTCATCCCCTGCTGACACCGGGCACCCATGTTGTGCTCACGGTGACTGATACGGGGACTGGCATGACGCCCGAGGTGCAGGCGCGCCTCTTCGAGCCATTCTTCACCACCAAGGAACTCGGCAAAGGCACCGGGCTTGGCCTGGCGACCGTCCACGGTGTCGTGGTGGCGACCGGCGGAAGCGTGCACGTCGACAGCGAGCTCGGCAAGGGTACGGCGTACAAGGTGTATTTCCCTGCGGCTGCAGACGAGAGGACCGCCGACGCACTGCCGTCGACGGCTGCGCCACAGGCCATGACGCACACTGTGCTGGTGGTGGACGACGCGATGGAGCTATGCGAGCTGGCCAGACGACCGCTGCAGCGACAAGGCTACAAGGCGCTGGTCGCAACGAACGCCGATGAGGCGCTCCGGGTGTTCGAACAGAACCCTTCCATCGACGTCCTCCTGACCGACGTCGTCCTGCCCGGGGCCAGCGGACCTGAGCTGACGAGGCAGCTTGTCCAGCGCCGGCCCGCACTGAAGGTGATCTACATGTCCGGCTACACCGAGGAGACCATCATCCACTACGGTGTGCTCAATCCTGGAGTCGCATTCCTGCACAAGCCGTTCACGCCTGAAACGCTCGTCCAGAAAGTGCGGGACGTCCTCGAACACTAAAAACAACGTGCAACCTCCACGTGCTACGTGCTACGTGCTACAGCCGTCAGCGACGCGCGTCCGCTGAGACCGATTCAGTTCCACGAAAGAGCAGCAGGTTGAAGAAGACGGCGCCCGCTGCGTACGCGGCAAACGCAATCCAGAAGGCGGGCGACGCCGGCGACCGCAGCGCGTGCTGGATCAGCACGAGCGCGCCGATGGTGAAGTGCACCTGGTCTGCGGTGACGACTGCGCGGCCGTAGATGCCACCCAGGCTCGAGCCGCGGGCGATGTAGTTCATCGCCGCCAGTGCCAGGAGCGCCCCGGCGTAGAGTTGAAGAAGGAGCTCCGTCCCCGGCGATCCGAGCCACCCTGCGATCTCCTGAGGCGCAAACAGGAGCGCCGCGCCCGCAATTGCGAGACAGACCGCGGCTCCGGTGACCCCTGCTCGCGTACCGCCAAGCGTCATTGCACCCATCCTCTGGTCTCCTGGAAGCGTGAGCCGTTGCATAAGTGCCGGAGCGCCGCGCCCGGCGGGGAACGTAGCACGTAGCACGTAGCACGTAGCACTCAGCACGTAGCACGTTCTGCGGCCTGGCGCCGGACGTTCAACCGGTGGAGCTCCTTCAGCCCCTCTATCGCGGAGAGAATCGCGGCGAAGAGAAACCCAATCTGAAAGCCGGCGTTGACGATGCCCGCAAGGCGCTCCACGTGCACGCCATTCCACGCTGTTCCCGTCGAGACGGGGATGAACCACTCGTCCGCCCGGAGAAGAAGCCCAAAAATCAGCACGCCCGCTGCCTGGAGGCCGATCCGGGCCAGGGACCGTGACTTCGTCCAATACGGGCGCACGACGTTGACGGCCTGCAGCGCAGCCGTCGCGACGGTCAGCAGGATGAGCGCCACGTAGGCCACCGGCCAGAGGGTTGCGGGTTCAAGGAAGGCTGCAGCAGGCCCGAGCAGCAGGAACGGCATCCGCGGAAGCAGCAGCAGCCAGACGAGCGAGGCGACGGTGACGAGCAACTCGAAGATCGCGCGCGGACGCGAGATCCGATATTCGTGGTCGATCACTCTGGGCAGCTTCCGCGGGTCCCAGTCGTGTTTCAGTTTGAGCCGCGCCTGCGCCATGTCGAGCGCGGCAAACCCGAGCGTGGTCCACGCGAACATCATCAACGCCCGACCAGGGAAGGCCAGCATTTCCCGGACGGCGGAGTGGACGAGATCGCCATGCAGCGCGCCGTTGATCGCCGCCAGGATGGCGGAGATGGCCAGGGAGATCCCCAGTCCGAGCTTCAGCGAGAACAGGTAAATCGGAAAGAACAGGGGTCCGATCAGCTGTTGACGCGATCGGTACTTCGCGGCAACAACCATCGGGTGGCCGTGACGGCGCAGGATATCGGCGGCCTCCGCCTCGGTCAGCGGACGGCCAAGTTCGTCCTGGCGATCCTCCATCTGCGAGATGAGATTCTCCGACAGCTCACGGACGATGTCGTCCTGGTGCTTCTGCGGGAGGAAGAACTTAACCGCGTGCAGATACCGATCGAGCAGGTCCATGATGCAGCTCCGTCAAAATCTGGTTCAACGAAAAATCGATGTTTCGCCATTCCGCGAGCAGCTGGTCCAGCGTCAACGCCCCCTGGTCCGAGAGGCGGTAGAAACGTTTGTTGCGCTTCCCCTCCTCCCGCCACTCGCTGACCAGCAACCCCTGGGTCTCGAGGCGCCGGAGCAGGGGATAGAGCGTGCCCTCGTCGACAGCCAGCCCGTGCTCCGCGAGAAGCTTGCGAAGCGTGTATCCGTATTGCTCCGTGCGAAGCGCCGCGAGGACCGCGACGCTGAGACATCCGCGCCGCAGCTCGAGCCGAAGATTGTCGAAAACGCCGGAATCGGCCGGTTCATTACCGTGCAACATATACTATCCGTCATACACTGTATGACACACAGCTATCGTTGTCAAGTGATTTCCAGCTCTCAGCTTTCAGCTTTCAGCTTCCCGCTCCCAGCTCCCAGCTCACAGCTCCCAGCTCCCAGCTTCCGGTTTCCCGCGCGTTTTCTTCCGGCTAAAGCCGGAAGCTACGCGTCCTTTCCCGAGCCCCCGAGTCCCGAGCCCTGATCCCCGATCCCCGATCCCAGAGTCCCGAGTCCCGAGTCCCGAGTTCGATTGCCCCCTTGACGAACTGAATCAACGCGAGTAACGTCCCATCAATAGTTGATGGGACTGACCAATACACCCTCCGATCTCCTCCCCGGGACCCTCGAGCTCCTCATCCTGAAGGCGCTCGTTCCCGGCAGCAAGCATGGCTACGCCATCGTCGAACATCTCCGCGCCGCGTCGGACGACGTGCTGAGGGTCGGGGAGAGCGCGCTCTATCCAGCGTTGCAGCGGCTGCTGGTGAAGGACTGGGTTGACGCGGTGTGGGGCGTTTCCGAAAACAACCGGCGGGCCCGCTATTACACGTTGACACCGCTCGGACGGGAACAGCTCACCGCCGAACGCCGGGAGTTCGATCGCATGGTGGGCGCGATTCAGCGCGTGCTTCACGCCGAGTGACCTGGAGATGCTCATGCGTGCTCTGTTGAACCGGTTTCGACGATGGCAGCGGCTCCAGCAGTTCGACCGCGACCTCGCGGAGGAAATGGAGACGCATCGTGCGCTGCGTCAGGCCCAGCTCGAGGATGCGGGCCTCACCAGTCGCGAGGCGGAGGGCGCGAGCCGGCGGGCGCTGGGCAACGTCACGCTGGCGCGGGAGGAGGCGCGCGACGTCTGGGTCCTGCGATGGCTGGAGGAGGCCCTGCGAGATCTGCGGCATGGCAGCCGGTTGCTGCGGAGGAACCCTGGCTTCGCGGTGATGGCTGTCGCGTCACTGGCGCTCGGGATCGGCGCCAACACCGCGATCTTCAGTCTCGTGGATGCCGTCATCCTGAGGGCGCTGCCGGTGGACGCCCCGCAGCAACTGATCGTGCTGGAACGCGTCAACACGCGCGGCGAACGATCGAACCTCTCATATGCAATCTTCAGCGCCCTTCGGGCGCCGGACGCGGCCCTGTCGGGCGCGTTCGCGGCACTGGACGGGACTTACCGTCTCGAGATGGCGAGGGCGGGCCGCTCCGATAGCGAGACAGTTCGCGTACAGGCGGTCTCAGGAGAGTACTTCCAGGTCCTCGGGGTTCGTCCGGCACTCGGCCGTGCGCTCACGCCCGACGATGACCGGTTCGGGAAGCCGGAGCCGGTGGCCGTCCTGAGCTATGGCTGCTGGCAGCGGCGATTTGGATCCGACCCGTCGATCCTGGGTCAACGCATCACGCTCAAGCGCGAATCGGTCACCATCATCGGCGTGGCGCCGCCGCAGTTCTTCGGGGAGTCCGTCGGACGGGCGCCGGAAATGTGGGTGCCGCTGACGCTGCAAGCGCTGCTCGACCAGCCCGGCCTCCTGACCGATCCACGCGTCGGCTGGCTGCGGGTGATGGGGCGGCTTCAGCCTGGAGCAAGCCCGGCGCAGGCGCAGGAATCGGTGAACCTCCGGCTGGCCGCGCTCAAGACCGAGCGGGGAGAGATCGGCCAGAGTCTCGAGCAGGTCAGCGGGATTGCGATCGAGCCCGGAAGCCGCGGCCTGCCGGACACGCGGACGAAGTTCTCGCAGCAGCTCGGGATCCTCATGGCGGTCGTCGCCGTCGTTCTGATGATCGCCTGTGCGAACGTCGCGAATCTGCTGCTCGTCAGGGGGGCGGCACGCAGCCGGGAGACGGCGGTGCGCCTTGCGATTGGTGCAGGGCGTGGACGGCTGATCCGGCAGTTCCTCACGGAAAGCCTGCTGCTCGGATCCCTCGGCGGCGCGGCCGGACTTCTCGTCGCAGGATGGGGAAGCCAGGTGCTGCTCGTGCTCGCATCGAATCCCTCGAGTCCGCTCGCGATTGACGTGAGGCCCGACGCGCGCGTTCTCGCATTCACGTGCGGGGTGTCCCTGGCGACCGTCCTGCTCTTCGGTCTCGCGCCGGCCTATGCCGCCGCCCGACCTCAGATCAAGACCGGTGGCCGGCTGGCACTGATGCTGCCACGCGCTCTCGTGGTGGCGCAGGTCGGACTGTCGCTGCTGCTCGTGGCGGGCGCAGGACTCTTCGTCCAGACTTTGACAAACCTCCGCAGCGTCAATCTGGGATTTGCGCCGGACGGGATCCTCCAGGCGTCGATCAACCCGCAGCAGGCTGGCTATCCACGCGAGCAGTTCCCTGATGTGTATCGGCGCGTCCTCGAGCGCGTGCGTGACACGCCGGGTCTCCGTTCGGTCAGCATGTCGAGCAGCGGCTTTCGCACCGGCACCTCGCGCACGTGCTGCATTGCGATCCGGGGTCACATTCCTGAACCAGGCGAAGATCGCGAAGTGCAGACCATGGCTGTGACTGCCGGGTACTTCGAGACCATGGGAATCCCGATCGTCAGGGGACGCGCGTTCAGCGACAGAGATCTCGCCGGTGGGGCTGCTCCGAAGACCGTCATCGTGAACGAGGCCATGGCCCGGCGGTTTTTCAGCGGGCAGCCGGCGGTGGGTGAGCGGTTCGGCTGGGGCAATCCACCAGACGCCAGGTACGACATCGAGATTGTCGGCGTCGCGAGGGACGCCATTTACGGCGACCTGCGCAAGGGGACCGTGCCCCTGATTTACGTGCCCGCGAGCGAGGCACGCTATGTGATCGTCCGCGCGTCATTGCCACCGGTCCAGGCCGCGGGGATGGTCAGGAGTGGTGTGCAGTCGGTCGATCGGCGACTCGAGGTGGACGTCAGGACCGTGCCCGAGCTGCGCGATCAGGCGCTGCTCCTCGAGCGGATGGTGGCGGCCCTGTCCGGGTTCTTCGGGATTGTGGCGCTGCTCCTCGCAGGCATCGGCCTCTATGGAACCGTCGCCTACGTGGTCACGCGCCGCACGAAGGAGATTGCGATCCGTGTGGCGCTCGGGGCACAGCGAGGTCGAGTCGTACGGGATGTCTTCGGCGAAACCATGGGACTGACCCTCGCCGGGGCGGTGCTGGGCGGCTCCGCGGCTCTCCTCGGGACGCATCTGATTTCCAGCCAGCTGTTCGGCATCACACCGGAGGATCCGGCGACTCTCGGCCTGTCGATCCTGCTGCTGGTGAGCGTGGCCGCACTCGCGGGTGCGATTCCAGCGCGGCGTGCCGCCAGGATCGAACCGATTGAGGCGCTCAGGCAGGAGTGAACCGGGCGTCAGGGAAGGCCGCCGGCAGACATAAACCGGCGGACGTCCGTGCACTGACGGACATTTCTGTCGAATCGTCGGTTCCACGCCTGAAACCTGCGACTCCCGCCTCGCTCCCGGTGCCGAGAGAGGGCATCGGCAGCCGGAAACGCCCTCACGGACCAGACAGCACCATAGAGTCAGGCGACATTATTGTCCGCGCAGACTCCGACACACACGAGAGTGTCGGCTACACCACCTCGTCCGTCGTCACACTGAAGTACGACAGCCGCGCCGAGCCGAACGAGGTCGTGATCGCCACGTCCGTCGCGTCGAGCCCCGTCGCGAGGAGCACGCGCCCGATCCGCGGCGCGTTATGGCGCGCGTCGCACGTCCACCAGCGCCCTTCCAGGTACACCTCGAACCACGCGCTGAAATCCATCGGCCCGCTGGGGGGGACGCCGATGTCGCCCAGGTATCCCGTTGCATATCGCGCCGGGATGTTGAGGCAGCGGCAGAGCGTGACGGCCAGGTGCTGGAAATCGCGGCATACCCCGATCCGCTCCGTATACACATCCAGGGCCGTCCGCGTCGGCCGGGCATGCGGATAGCTGAACGTGACTTTCTGATGGACCCAGTCACAGACCGCCTGGACGCGCGCCCAGCCATGCGGCACGGCGCCGAAGAGCTCAGCCGCGGTATTCGAGAGCAGATCGACTTCGCAAAAGCGGCTGGGCATCAGGAACCGGAGCACCTCGGGGGGCAGCTCCTCGATCGGCACCTCGCGGGCGTCTGTTTTGACCACATCCGGGTCGCCGGAATCGGTGATCAGCGTGGAATTCGTCAGCGAAACCGTTCCGGCGGGCGCGAGGAAACGCGTGCAGAGGTTGCCGAACGAGTCGACGTACTCCTCGGTGGCGACGGGCGGGTCAACCTGCACGCGGTCAGGCTCTTGCAAATCATGACGCCGGTCGGGGTGCACGTTCAAAATGGCGACGATGGGCACCGCCTGGGAGACGTCGAAGCGGATGTCGTAGCCAAGTCTGATCAGCATGGTTCTTTGTGCGATTTTGTCACGTAAACCCGGCGCCCTCCGTCCTGAACGGCGCCTCCTTTCCGGGACGGCCCGGGCATTGCTTCGGCTCTATTATCCCGTTTCCGGCAGCAAGAGGCTCGCCACTGCCTCTCGAGGCGTCGTTCCAAAATTCACGAGGGTTCTTATGTCCGTGGTTGATCCTGACGGGTATGATGAGATGACTCGTCTTTATCAACGTCCCTGGGGGATCTGTGACTTACTGTCTGGGAATCGTGACGGCCGAGGGGCTGGTCATGGCTTCCGATTCTCGTTCCAACGCTGGGTTCGATCAAGTCAACACCTGCCGGAAGATGTACCGGTTCGTGGAGGACGGGGAGCGGATCTTCGTCATCCTCACGAGCGGCAGTCTTTCGATCAGCCAGTCGGTCGTCTCGCTGCTGCGCGTCGACTTCGACGCCGGACGAGGGCTCGCGCAGGCCAACTCCATGTACCAGGCCGCGCGCATCGTCGGGGACTGCGTGCGGCGGGTGTCCGAGATCGATCGCGCGTCGCTCGAGCGCGACAGCTTCAGCTTCAACGTGAATCTACTGCTCGGTGGACAGGTCCGGGGAGAAGCGCCGGGACTCTACCTGATTTACCCGCAGGGAAATCCCCTGCAGGCAACGGAAGACTCGCCGTATCTGCAGCTCGGCGAGTGCAAGTACGGCCGGCCCATTCTCGATCGTGGCATCGACACGGCCACCTCGCTCGAAGTGGCGGCGAAGTACGCCTTGCTGTCGTTCGATGCGACGATGCGGTCGAACGTGACCGTGGGGCCGCCGATCGATCTGCTCTTGTACAAGCGCGACTCTCTGGCGATAACGCGGTCGCGCAGGATCGCCGCGTTCGATCCGGACTTGAACCTGATCCACACCTCATGGGAGCAGGCGCTCCGCCGTGCAGTGGAGCAGCTGCCGGAGATTCAGTTCGACGAACCAGAGGCGGCGCCGATCAGCATCAGCGAGCGTCGACAGGCCATGCGACAACCGTAGCATTCCGCGGGCTCCTGCGTTCGGGCCGCGGCTCTCGCTCAACCCGTGTCGCGCAGTAGGTCCGCCGTGTACACATACCAGATGCCCACGCCCGCGACGCATGATCCCTTTGCCGACTACACGCTCGGTACTGCGTACGACGAGATGTTCGATACGCGGACGCAGCCCCGGCGTCCCTATCGCAAGCTGCACAAGGAGCTGATGAACTGGACGCCCGAGGATCTCGGGCGCAGCAAGCAGAAGGCGGACCTGAGCTTCTTCAACCAGGGGATCACCTTCACGGTGTACGGCCGGAAGGAGGGCACCGAACGCATCTTTCCGCACGATCTCCTGCCCCGGATCCTTTCCGGCGCCGACTGGGACGTGATCGAGCGGGGCCTCATCCAGCGCGTGACGGCGCTGAATCTGTTCCTGAAGGACCTCTATCACGACCGGCACATCCTGCACGACCGCGTCATCCCCGGGGAGGCGATTTACAGCTGCCGTCACTACCGGCGGCAGATGACGGACGTCAAGGTGCCCCGCGACGCGTACGTCAACGTGATGGGCACCGACCTCGTGCGACTACCCGACGGGAAGTTCGTCGTGCTCGAGGACAACCTGCGCGTGCCGAGCGGCGTGTCGTACATGCTCTCGAGCCGCAAGGTGATGAAACAGATCTTTCCGGCCCTTTTCCGGAAGTACGCCGTGCGTCCCATCGAGCAGTACAGCCAGATCCTGCTGTCCACGCTGCGCTCGCTCGCCCCCGAGGGACGGTCCGAGCCGACGGTGGTGCTGCTGACGCCCGGCGTCTACAACTCCGCGTACTACGAGCACGCGTATCTTGCGCGGCAGATGGGGATCGAGCTCGTCGAGGGTCGCGATCTCGTCGTCCACGACAACTACGTCTACATGCGGACGACGAACGGGCTGCAGCGCGTCGACGTGATTTACAGGCGCGTGGACGACGACTTCCTGGATCCGCTCGCATTCCGCGTGGACTCGGCGCTCGGGTCCCCGGGACTCTTCAGCGCGTACCGCGCCGGCAACGTCACGCTGGCGAACGCCCTCGGCACCGGCGTCGCCGACGACAAGGCGATCTATGCGTACGTCCCGAAGATCATCCGCTACTACCTCGATCAGGACCCGATTCTCGACAACGTGGAAACCCTGCTCATGACCGACGATTCGCCGCGCGGTCACGTCACCGACAATCTCCGCGATTTCGTCGTCAAGGCTGTGGGCGAGTCGGGCGGGTACGGCATGCTCATCGGACCCCACAGCACCGAGGAGCAGCGGATAGAGATGCGCACCAGGATTCTCGCGGATCCACGCAACTACATCGCGCAGCCCGTGCTCGCGCTTTCAACGGCGCCGTGCTTCGTTGACGGTGCGATCGAGCCGCGCCACGTCGACCTCCGGCCCTACGTGCTCTTCGGCGAGAAGACCGTGATCGTGCCCGGCGGGCTGACGCGGGTCGCGCTCCGCAAGGGGTCGCTCGTCGTCAACTCGTCACAGGGGGGCGGCTCCAAGGACACCTGGGTGCTCCAGAACTGAACGCCATGCTTTCACGAGTCGCCGACAGCCTGTACTGGATGAGCCGTTACTTCGAGCGGGCGGACAACTGTGCGCGCGTCATTGACGCGACGCACAGCCTGATGCTCAACCGGACCATCGTCGGAACGGATCAGCGGTGGTTCCGGGCGCTCACCTGCATGGGCATGCCGCCCGACGGCTGCGACGACGACCCGGAGGCGGCGATCGCCCGTCTGGCCCTCGATCCGGGAAACAAGTCGTCCATCGTCGCGTGCGTGGCGGCCGCGCGCGAGAATGCCTCGCAGGTACGCGAGGAAATCAGCTCCGAGATGTGGGAGCAACTGAATCGGCTGTATCACGAAGTGGCGCGGCCGGACGTCGACGTGATGCGGCTCGTCGGAGCCGTCCGCGAAGGGGCGTACAGTTTCTACGGGGTCACAGAGACGACCATGAGCCACGGGGAAGGGTGGCGGTTCGTGCAGCTCGGCAAGTTCACCGAGCGGGCGTGCGCCGTCTCGCTGCTGGTGGACGCCTACTTTGCCGCCACCACGCCGTCCGACGATCTGGACTGGGTGGCGCTCCTGGCCAGCTGCGCGGCGTTCGATTCCTACTGCAAGGTGTTCACTGCCGATTTGCAGCCCAATCGCATCGCGAAGTTTCTGCTCGTGCATCCTGACTTCCCGTATTCGATCCGCTATTCCGTCGAGCGGATGCACGAGGCGCTCGAGGCGATCATCGCGCAGTCGCCGACCCCCCAGCGGGTCCGGATCGAGCGCATCATCGGGCGGTTGCGCGCATCGCTGACGTTCACGCCGGTGTCGGAGCTGCTCGACGGCGACTTCCACCGTTTTCTCGACGGCGTGCTCGATCAATGCCGTGCCCTGCATGCCGCGGTGCACGAGGCGTACATCGACTACCCCATCGAAGTGGCTTTCCAGAGCTGATGTTCTACGCCATCCGACACTTCACCCGCTACCGCTACAGCCGGCCCGTCTGGCAGAGCATGCTCGAAGTGCGGATGCATCCGCGCAGCGAGAACACGCAGCGGTGCTTCACGTTCCGGCTCTCCGTGAATCCGCGGGCGCGGATCTTCACGTTCATGGACTATCTCGGCAACCAGGTCCATCACTTCGATCTGCCTCCGCAGCACCGGGAGCTCACCGTCGTCGCCGACGCGCTCGTCAATGTCGATGCGCCCCCACCGCTTCCGGCGTCGTTGCCGATGGAAGGATGGGACGATCTGCGGCGCCTGATCGAAGAAGAGGATCACTGGCAGATGCTGAGGCCGAGCCACTACGCGCGCAGCTCGCCCAAGCTGGAGGATCTCGCGCGCGAGCTCGAGATCGCCGATCCCGCCGGGCGGGATCCGCTCTCCATGGTTCGCGACGTCAACGATCGCATCCATCGCGCGTTCGCGTACGTCCGCAAGAGCACCGCGGTGAACTCGCCGATCGAGGAAAGCCTCAATTCGCGGCAGGGCGTCTGCCAGGACTTCGCGCACATCATGATTGCGATCGTGCGGGGCGTCGGGATTCCGTGCCGGTATGTCAGCGGCTACCTGTATCACGGCCAGGAGCATCGCGATCGCTCGGCGGAAGGGGCGACGCACGCGTGGGTCGAAGCGCTGCTGCCCGGGCTCGGCTGGGTGGGGTTCGACCCGACCAACGATCTCGTGGCGGGCGGCCGCCACATCCGCACTGCCATCGGCCGCGACTACGCGGACGTGCCGCCGACGTTCGGCACGATGAAAGGCAAGGCCGAGACCGAGCTCAGGGTCCGCGTGCGTGTCACGCCGTCCCAGGCGCTTCTCCCGCCGGACGAAGAGTTCGCGGCGGACGAGGAGTGGTCGCTGTTCCTCGAAACCGACCAGGACGCGCAGGTCGAGTACGACCAGCAGCAACAGTAGCTCCAGCTCTCACCTGTCAGCTCTCAGCTCCGAATCCCTAATACCGAATCCCGACATCGAACTCCCGAGTCCCCCTGCCTGCGCCGCACGGCGGCTACGGCGCGGGCCGCGCCGAAGCTCGCCCAGAGTGCCCAGCGAGCGGAGGCGGGCGAATCCCGCCGAGTGTGTAGCTGACAGCTGAGAGCTGAGAGCTGCCCCTACCGTCGTCGGTACCGAAAGCTGACCGATGTTTCCTCGTCCACGACCAGCGGCCTGATGAAACGGTTGGAGGTGCCTGCCTTGGGGACGTCCATCCGCACGGGCAGGACCCCCGACGCACGGCGCTGAAGGCTCTGAACGTTCAGCGACACTTCGTTCTCGCGCTGTGCAGGCTGACTCTTTGCGATGGGCTGACCACTCATCTCAGAGCCAGGGCGTTCTCCAACCACCGAAGCGTCACTCGCGATGGTGACGCTCTCCGCGATGCTGCCCGGTGTCAGGACGAAGTCCACGTGGCGTGGCCGCTGGTCGAACTCCAGGGATCGTCGAACGGTGGTGAATCCATTCATCGAGCTGGTCACGGTCGCCGAACCCGATGGGACGCCGGACAGGACGTACAGCCCGTTTGCGTCCGTGATGGCGGTCTGGCGGCCGCCTCCACTGTCGGCCACGATGGTGACACCCGGTACCGGCAGCCCTTGACTGTCCACCACTCGGCCGCCGAGCTGTCCTGGAGACATGGGCCGGGAGGCGGCGGACGAACCACTCATGCCAGCGCCGACGCCAGAACCCACTCCCACTCCATAACCCGCACCGCCGGAGATGCCGACGGCTCGTTCGACAAGTGATGCGGGAAGCGCGGTGCCGTCGAACCGGTCAACACGGAAACGATCCGGAATGAAGACTTCCCACTCGAGGATCCCGACCGGAACGTCCATGCGTGGAAGCGCCATGCGCATTTCCCCCTTTGTCAGGAAGGGCGTGCCGGCGTGGATGTACACGAACGACACGGTATACGTGCCCACCGGCCTGAAACCTGGACGGAGCAGCGGCACTCGGCTGCCGTCGGTGCCGGTCACTGGTTTCGCCGGACTGCCGCCGACCTCCACGGAGAGAATCGTGGCCCCTTCGGGCAGCGCCACCTTCATGAACGGCTGGGCGTGATTGCGAAGCGTCAGCACGATTTCGGTGAGCGCCCGTCCCTCGGTCGTCACGAGCGTTGTCGCCACGGCCCGTTCCGCGATCGCCGCCAGTACGGCGGCGTCAGGAAACCGCGTGACATCGAGCGTCAGTATCGGCCGCGCTTCTGTCGTGCGTTGGTATCGGTACGCGGCCAGCATCGACTGGCGTGCCGTTGACGCGAGCGCGGCGTCCAGCTCGCGGACGTCGATGCGGCGCAGCCCGGCCGGCTCGGGTCCCGACACCTGCAACGTACCCGTGCCGGCGACGGCGACTTCCCCCGTCTCGCGTTGTGCGCCCTGGACGCTCACGAACCCTGTTTCGAGCTTGAACGAGCCGCCGGCGTTCTGGCGGTCCAGGCCGATGAGGAAGTGGTATCGGCGCTCTGCGGGCCCCGTGAGAAACAGCGTCACCACGTCATCACGGGTCTCCGAGCGATCCAGCGATGCGCCGCTCACGCTGCTGACTTCGTACCCGGCCGGGATCCTGACGTCGATCTGCTGCGGCGTTCCCTGGACGACCGTCACGTCGAGCAGCGTGAAGAGCCGGAGATCCGCGTCGCCGATGGTGACCAGCGTTTTGACGGCCGTGAGCAGGCGCGCCTCGCGCGTGACGGTCGTTGCCGCGCTGTCGCGCGTACCCCACCAGACCTGGGTCGCGGCGCCTGGCACGAGCGTCGCTTCGACTCTGGTCCGGCCGTTCGTGGACGTGCGGGCGAGGATCAATCCGGACGAGAGGTGGACGTCCGTTTGATCCCCTGGTACGTCGAAGATTGCGGTGCTGCTTCCGGCGGGCGGGACCGGCAGCGTGAAGGATGCACGTCCGGGTGTGATGGAAAGCGGTGCGCCAAGCTCGAGAGTCGCGGTGAACGACGCCGGGCCTCCGAGCATGGCCACGTGCGTATCACCCTCGGTGGTCATCGGCAGCGGGCGATCCGCGAGACGCGCGTCGATGAGCGTGGCCCCTTTGACGAGCGGCACCTTGATGATTCCAGAGCGGAAGGTCTCGCCATCGATTCGTAACGTCGCCCGGGCGAGCGTGGCGTCGATGCGGACGGTGATCTCCGCACGGTTGAGGACAGCCGCGACGGGTGCGACATTCGGCGCGACCGGCGTCTTCGTCGCGAGCTCGAGGAGACGGTCATAGTCGACACGGGTCAGGGTGACCGTGCCGGCGCCGCCGGGAGGAGCCGCGATGCGTACCTGCGCCAGCACGCCGTGGCTTGTCGCCGCAATGGCCGCGGCAAGGAGCAATCCGCTACAGCTCGAACAACGCGTCATCGGCGGCCTCCCGTCTTCTGATACTCGAGGTTGAACGACGCGGCCTGCGATTCAGCCGTCAGCTCGGCGGCCAGGAACATCGTAGGACCAAATGTCGGCACGCCGACTGAGACGGGCATGACCCCCTGGCGCATGCGTCCGGCCTCCTGCGTCAGGCGATCGGTGAGCATCTTGAAGTCCTTCTCCTCACGATCGGCGCGGAGCGGCGCCGGGGCTGCGACAGGCTCGACGCCGTCGGTGACGATCTGGAGGGTGGGGCTCCACGGGCCCGGTGTGTCGGACGGCCTGAACGCGCCTGCCCTGGAGAGGTCGACGGCAAATCGCGGCGAGTGTTGCAGCGTGACGCCCGTCCGGGAAATCGGGAGATCCACCGCGGGCAGTTCCACGTGCGCGGTGCCTTTGTCGGTCAGGGAAGGCACGCGTTGCAGGTACACGAGCTCGACGACAAACGCCGGGGCGTCGTCGCGCGCGCGCTCCTTTCGCAGGGGGAGCAGGACGGCACCGTCGGACGAGAGGCCGGGTCTGACCGGCTGTCCGGCCAGCGCGGCGCTCCAGAGCAGCGCCTGCGGCGGCAGCTTCACGGCGAGAAAGCTGCGCTGGTTGTTGCGGACCGCATAACGGGCACGTACGAGCAGCTTGCCGTCCTCTCCCAGCAGCACGTCGTAGTAGGCCTCTTCGACGTTGGCCACGAGCACCGCATCCGGTGTGTAACGCGACACGTTCACGGTCAGGGAGCGCGGTGCGGCGCCGCCCTGCGGCGCGAATCTGAACGCGGCCATCGACGGCGATTCCCGGCCGGAGACGATTTCCCCGAGATCGGAGACATCGGCAGGCTCCAGCCCGCGGGGCTGGCGATCCCCGATCTCTCCGGCGCCGATGACGTCGATCGCCACCCCGCCCGTCTCGCGCTCGGCCGCCGGCACACGCAGGAGAGGCACCGGCAGGCGTCCATCGCGCGGCAGCCGGGCCTCGGCCGTCACGACCACAGAGGTGTCCGACGTCACCGGATCGAGAAACACGATGGTGAGAGTGCCCGCGTTGACCGACCAGTCCGCGACCGACGCGCCGGACACCTGGTTGACGATCACGCCGGCTGGCACCGTGACGACCAGATCACGCGCCAGGCCCTGCGTGACCTCCAGGCGAACACTGGTCGTGATCTGGGTCGAGTCTTCGCCGAGCGCGACCAGCTGAGTGACCCGGGCACGCGTTCGCACAGGCAGCGTCCCCCGCCGATCGTCCACGCGGCGCTTCCAGACGAGGGTGAGCGGACGGTCCGGCGTGCCATAAATGCTGAATTGCGTGTTCCCCTGCGTCTCGCGCTGTTCCGCAAGGAAGCCGCCGCCGACAGAGAGATCCACGCCGGTGCGAGGAATGGTGAACGTGACGAGCGACAGCGCCGAGCCCGCGCTGGGCAGCGTGAGCGACTCCGTACCGGCAGACGTGCCGAGCGGCAGGGCGATGTCGAGCGACAGCACCGTCCGTCCGGCGCGCGGCAGCAGCAGGCGTGGCGGATCGCCATGGACCAGTGCGGTCGCCCGCCCGTCGAGCGTCGCGCCCCGCACGAGCACACCGGGCGGCACCTGCACGGATCCCCATCCCTGCTTCAGGACGTCCATCGTCAACCGTGCCTGGCCGACGACATTCTCCCCAGACGTGGACAACGTGTAGTCCACTCGCGTCAGCGTCGCGTCGAGCGGTGGGGGGGGCGGGTCGGGCGTGACAGGAAACGCGCGCGTGCGGAGCGCGCGGTACTCTTCGATGGGCAGGACGACCCAGCCGTCAGTCCCCGGAGCCTGTGCGGCCGCGCTGCGCGGGACACACAGTGCGAGAAACACGAGCGCAAACCAGCGCTTCATAGAAAAGCCTCCTCGAGTGATCCGGCCCCACGCGGCCGGGATCAGGAACGGGCGCTCTGGTTGAGACGCCCGCGAGGTGCTTTTTGCCGGTACTGACGGAACTGTGTTTTGACAGAAGTGTGATCGGAGGGTGACCGAAGCGATCAGCTATCAGCTATCAGCGGTCAGCCATCAGAGAACGAATCTAGTTCGTCCGCAGTGCGTCGACGGGAGCCATGCGCATGGCGCGGCGCGCGGGCACGTACGACGCAACCGTCGCCACAACGAGCAGGACCAGTGCGGTTGCGGCGAACGTCGAGGGATCGAGCGGTTCCACGTCGAACAGCAATCGTTCGAGGAGGCGCGTGAGGAGGGCTGCCGCAAGCAGTCCGGCGGCGACGCCGATGACGGCGAGGCGCAGCGCCTGGCCGAGCACGAGACGAAAGACCGATGCCGCCGTCGCGCCCAGGGCCATGCGGACGCCGATTTCCTGCGTCCGCTCCCGCACCGAGTACGCCATCACACCGTAGACACCGACCGCGGCGAGCACCAGCGCCACGAGCGCGAACACGCCGACGAGGACCGACATCGCGCGCGGACGCGCGACGGTGCCGCCGACGACATCATCGAGCGTCCGGACCTGCACCGGCGCTTCCGATTCCATCGAATGAAGGACGCCCGTCACGCTGGTCGCGAGCAGCATCGGATCCTGCCCGGTGCGCACGAAAAAATTCATGCCGCGGCCGGGACTCTGCGTGGTCGGGATGAAGATTGTCTGGCGAACGGGTCCGTCCAGCGTTGACCTGGTGTTGCCGACGACACCGACAACCATCCACTCCACGTCGTCCCTGCCGCTGGCGTGGTCGACGTTCACCCGAAGGCGCCGGCCCAGCGGGCTTCCGTCCGCGAACTGCTGCCTCACCAGCTCCTCGCTGACGATGGCGACGGGCGTCGAGTTCACCGTGTCGGACTCGGAGAAGTCGCGTCCGGCTACGTGAGGAATCCCCATCGTCCTGAAGAACCCCTGGGTGATCGGCCGCACCTGGCTGGAGGAGAGCTGGCCATCCGCCGGCCTGGCCCGGTCGGCGCGCCAGAAGCTCGTGCCGACGCACGGGAACGGAACCGGCATGCACGCGGCCCCTGCGGCATGCTGAACCCCGGGCAGCGCGGAAATGCGCGACAGGGATTCACGGAAGAAGCTGCCGGCCTTGGGGAGGTCGTATCGCGTGGCCGGAAGCGTGATTCCCGCCGTGAGCACCCCTTCAGCGCGAAAGCCAGGGTCGACCCCTCGCAGCTTGACGAAGCTGCGCATCAACAGACCCGCGCCGGCAAGCAGCACGAGCGACAGCGCCACTTCGGCGACAACGAGCGCGCTGAGCACACGGTGCAATCGCCGGCCGCCGCCGTGGCGCCCGCCTTCGCGCAGCGCCTCGCCGGTATGGCTCGTCGAGACAAATGCAGGAACGAGACCGAAGAGGATGCCGGTCGCGAGGGCGGTGGCCATCGTGAAGGCGACCACCGGCAGATCGAGCGCCACCTGGTCGAGCCGCGGAATCGGGATGCGATCGCCAACCAGCGCGAGAAGGCCCCGATGGCACAGCGCCGCGACGGCCAGCCCCGCGACCCCGCCGATCGCCGCGAGCCCCAGGCTTTCGGTGAGCATCTGGCGCACCAGCCGTCCGCGCCTCGCGCCGAGCGCCCGGCGCATGCTGAGCTCGCGCTCGCGCGCCGCGCTCCGCGCCAGCAGCAGATTCGCGACGTTGACGCAGGCCACGAGCAGCACCAGCGCCACCGCACCGATCAGCGCGAACAGCGCGGGCCGGAGCTCTCCGACCATCTGCTCCTGCAGCGGAAGGAGCATCACCGTCCGGCGGGCATTGCGTTGCGGCTCTTCTTTCTCGAGCTCCGCGTAGATGTTCCGCATCTCGCTGTAGGCGCGCTCGAACGAGACCCCCTCGCCCAGGCGCGCGACGGCGTACGAACTGCCACGGCCGCGTACCGCGCGAAGCTGCTCGAGCGTCTGGCCGTATGGAATCAGGAAGTCGGCTTTCTGACCGAGGATCGTGAAGCCGGCAGGCATGACGCCGATCACGGTCCGAGGGCCGTCGTCTGTGGGCAACGCCATGTCGAGCACATCCGGACGGCCGCCGAGGCGCCGCTGCCAGAATTCGTGGGTCAGCACGATGACGGCGTTCCTGCCACCGAAGTCCTCCTCGGCCGTGTAGGCGCGGCCGAGCGCCGGCTGAACCCCCAGCGCACGAAAGACATCGGCGGAGACCGTGAGCCCATCGACGTCGACAGCCTGGCCGTTGACCATCATGGCAAGGTCGACAGGTCCCACCATGCCCAGATGCTCGAGCGTCCGCGTGCGCTCGCGCCAGGCGACGAAGTTGGCCGGGGCAATCACGTTCCGGCTCGTGCCGCCGCGGTTGGTTTCCCACACCGCCACGATCCGATCGGGCTCGTGGTACGGCAGCGGCGTCAACATCACCGTGCGGACCACGCTGAAGATCGCAGAGGTCGCCCCGATGCCGAGCGCGAGCGTCACCAGCGCCGCCGCGGTGAAGCCGGGCGCCCGTCGCAGGGCGCGAAAGCCATGACGCAGATCACGCATCGAGTCTTCGAGCAGAGCAGGCCGGACCTCGTCCCGCGTGCTCTCCTTGACGTGTGTGAGCCCGCCGAACTTGACCAGCGCCTGGCGCCGGGCCTCCTTCGGGCTCATCCCGGCGAGACGATGCTTCTCGGTCTGCTGGTCGATGTGGAAACGGATCTCTTCGTCGAGACCACGTTCGAACGGCTGGCGTTGACCCAGCGTACGGATGCGTTTCCACGTCTCTGTGATCCATTTCATGGTGCTTCCCGGCGGCTCATCGTCGCTTCGATATTCCTTTCGAGCGACGAAAGGAGGATAGACAGCCTTCCGTTCGTCTGTCAAGGGGGAACGAAGATCGGGATCCGGGATTCGGGATTCGGGATTCGAAAACAGGGGAGCGGGAAGCTGGAAGCCGGAAGCTGGAAGCTGGAAGCCGGAAGCCGGAAGCCGGAAGCTGGAAGCCGGAAGCCGGAAGCCGGAAACTGGAAGCTGGAAGCGTGTCAGACTCAGACTGGTCCCGAGATCATGAGCGCCTCACTCATCGTCCGCTGGCCGCCCCGCTACTCGCCGGCGAGCGCGCCGGTATACGTACACAATGAGCTCGAGATGGACGCTCCGCCGGAAGTCGTCTGGGCGTGGCTGGTCCGGGCACCCCTCTGGCCGACGTGGTACGAGAACGCCTCCGATGTGACGCTTCTATCCGGGACGCGGCCTGATTTGAGTCCGGGCGCCCGCTTTCGATGGACGACGTTCGGTGTACGGCTCGAGTCGTCGGTGCAGGAGTTCGTGCCCGGTGAGCGCATCGCGTGGGTTGCCCGGTGCGCCGGCGTCGATGCGTATCATGCGTGGGTGATCGGCGGGACGCCTGGCGGATCGCACGTGCTGACCGAAGAGACGCAGCATGGATGGCTCGCGCGCCTTGGGGCATGGGTCATGCCGCGCCGGATGCACACCTACCATCAGATCTGGCTGGAGCAGTTGCGCGAGACGGCCCGAAAGGGTCTTCCGCCGCCTGCCTGATCGGCACCGACAGCCTTACCGCCTGTCGGCGACGATCAGCGCCGCCACACGCTCCGCGAGCGCGCCGATGGTGCGCGAGGGATTCAGGCCGATGGCCTTCGGCACGATCGCGCCGTCTGCGACATAGAGATTGCGGTGGCCGAACACTTCGCCGTTGTGCGCGACCACGCCGTCCGCGGCCGTCCGGCCCATGTTGCAGCCGCCGAGCGGGTGCGGCGTAATCAGATCCTTCGACATCGTCCATGTCAGCGGCGTGAGCGCCATGCCATCGGTTGCGCGGGCGAGACGCTGATGCATGTGGACCACCGCCTCCATCGTGGGCGTCGATTTCGCGACGTCCCACGCCAGGGCCAGTCGTCCGTCGCGGAGGCTCAGGACGCCATCGGCCGCGTCGCGCGCCTGCGCGAACCAGGGCATGACGTGATCGGTGAGGTTGCTGGCCGTCAGGAGGGGCCTGAGGCTTTCGATGATCGTGCGGGCGCGGTCGTTGTCGGAGTTGTCCGCCGTCCACCGCCGCAGGATTCCCTCGAGCATGTTCGGAAACCCGCCGTCCTCGATGAAGACGTCCTGTCCGTCCGCGCCGTGATCGAGGAGATCGATCGCCGCCGTGATCGTCGGCCCCTTCGACGGATTGACGGGGCGGAACGGGTGGATCGCGGGCGTCAGGAAATCGCCGTTGCTGCTCCAGCCCATGCCGAGGCGCGCACTCATGCCGCCGAGCGTGGCGTGCTGATCGCGGCAGCGGAGCAGCAGCTCCGTCGATCCGAGGGAGCCTGCGGCGACGATCACGAGACGCGCGGTCGCGCTTCCCGCAACGACTGTCTGCGAGGCGATCCGGTTGAACGAGACGCGGTAGCCCCCGGCGTCCGGGGCAATTGCCGTGACCTGGTGGAGCGGACGCACCTCGGCTCCGTGCTGTTCGGCGAGTGGCAGGTAATTCAGATCGAGCGTGTTGCGGGCCGCGACGTCGCAGCCGATATCGCAGTTGCCAAGGTGGACGCATGTCCCTTGCTTCTGACCCTGCGCGTTCGTGAAGGTCTTCGAGCGCGAGAGCGCGTGCGGGTTGTCCTGTGTGTAGGTCCAGTCGGGATCGAAGCTCACGGCGAGATCGAGCGCACGGAACCTGTCGCCGAATCCCGATCGCTCTGCCGCATCTTTCACGAGTTTGGTCCGATCCGGCCATTGGTTTTCCGGGACGGGCTTGACGTCGAGCATCTTCCCGACGCGCGCATAGTACGGCTGGAGCTCGCTGTAGGTGAGCTCTGAGGGCCAGCCCGCGTCGAACGTGTCTTTCTTCGCTTCGATGGAAATGTTCGCGTAGACGAGCGAGCCTCCGCCGACGCCGGCCCCCTGGATGACGCTCATGTTGGGGAACACGCGGAAGTCGAACCAGCCGTTGCGCAGGTGGGGCGCCGCGGCGTCCCAGACCCAGGGGTCGTCCGCCTGTCGCGGAAAACTCGCGACGTCCCAGCGCCGGCCGCGCTCCAGCACCAGGACCTTGTAGCCGGCTTCCGCGAGGCGGCACGACGTGATCGCCCCTCCGAACCCGCTGCCGATCACGATGACGTCGAAATCGCTCACCACGACCTCCCGCTAGAACGGACCGATCTGATGTCCGTACACGTCCCAGAGCTTGCCCATGAACATCGCGCCGAATCGCGCCAGCGCGGCGGCGCGCGTCGCAACCGGTCCCTCCACGCGGAACGACAGCATCTGGTGGAAGATGAAGTCCTCTGGCCGGATGACGGTGATCCCGCTGGCATCGACGGGACCGTTGGCCCCTTCGGCAACGTGCCCCTTCAGGATCTGGGTGTACAAAGTCGTCGTTTCGGGCCAGACGTCGGAGACGGTCTGACCGCTGATGTCCTTGAAGCCGACGAGCGTGTAGTCCTGTCCATCGGCGCCGCTGAAGGGGATCCGGTAGCGCATCTGCTTCTTGGTGGGGTCGCCCGCGTCCACGAAGAGGTTGATCGTGCCGTTCGAGACAGGGCGCCGGCCGCCGTAGAGCGGCGAATCGATGTAGCCGTCAGCGCGCGTGCGGTGCGCCGGTGACGTGATGAAGTCGTCCACGTCTTCCACTTTCACGTCGAGATGGAACATCAATGAGCTCTTGGCGTCCTTCGCCGCGGAGGCCGCCTTTTCGTAGTCGGCGCGCGTCGTCGCGTTGGCCCCCTTGCTGACAAAGCCCTTCATCTCTTCCGTGAACGTGAGGGATGTCCTGGCCACCGGCTTCGGCGGTGGAATGGCCTGTCCGGCCGCCAGCGGGATGTTGCGCGCGCGGCACCAGGCGCGTGCGTCTTCCACTCCGCGGTTGACCTGTTCGGCCATCCGGTCCTTCGAGAAATTCAACAGGTAGTGAACCGGCACCTCGGCTTCGATGAGATTCAGCTTGATCGTGCGTCCGAATTCTCCAGCCTGGCCCGCCGCAATCTTTGCGTTGCTCGCCTCGATCCGTTTCCAGTACGTGAAGAAGTTCGTATCCGCAACGGTCTCGATGACCTGGAAGTACTGGTTGACGAACCCGTCGCGCCATTCGTCGCGGCGGCTCACCGTCCAGATGGCCCAGAGCTCGTCGGCGCCCCGCGCCACCGCCTCGGCCAGGTTGGCGTCGCTGATATACACCGCGTCGAAGTACGTGTCGCCGTTGATCTTGACCGGTGGAAACCACATCGGCAGCGAGACGGACGAGACGAGGAAGTCCTCCGTCATCTGGGCCGGCGGGATGACTTCGAGCTGTTTCTTCGAGAAGTTGAACACGTTGAACGTCGCCTCTTTCTGGGAGGCGCGTGACTTTGTTGAAGTCGATGCCCCAGAAGGGCAGCACCTTCTCCCTGAAGTTGTCCATCTTGAAGAGAGACGCCGAAAACGGCCAGACACCGGTCAGGTTGGCATCCACCGGCAGGAAGGGATCGAGGTTCCGCCAGTTGTCGGCAATCTTCTGGCCGGTCATGCCCTGGCAGTACATCGCCAGGTTGAAGCAGCCGCCGCTGGCGCCGTCGGCATGATCGAACGTCAGGCCCGCTTCATCGAGCCACACCTGCAGGACACCTGCCTGGTAACAGACCTTCAGGCCTCCGCCGGCCAGTATCAATGCGCGCTTACTCATCTGCCCACCCCTATCCGTTGCACAGAATCCGCTGGCCGCTGATGCTGACCCCCGGTCAGCGGTTTGTCAACGGCAATGTCACGTGCACACTGCGTTTGTGAGGACGTTCGTCTACCAGGTTTCCTTGAACTTCTCTATTTCTTCGTCGGTCTCTGCGTTGTACTGGTAGTAGACAGCCGTCGCTCCCTTGCCGTTGAGGGTGACGACGGTGTACCCGTGAAGGAAAAGACCGCCGGTGCTGTTCTTGTCCAGCCGCACGTCTTCGATCGGCACGTCGGCCGCAGCAGCCTCGTCCAGATCCACCGGCACCGGGAACGCCCCGTGCCCGATGCACCGGCCGAGCACACCCTGGAAGCGCTTGTAGATCACCAGGCTGTGCTCATGACCCCAGAGCCATGCCGTCACTCCTGACAGCACATTCTTCAGCTGCTCGAGCAACCGTGTGTTCACGGTGCCGCCCCCGATCTTGTCCACGGCGCTGAACAACTGGTGATGCGACATCAAGACGGTTTTGCGTCCCCCGGCGGTGTCGATCTTGTGCTTCAGCCATTCGACTTCGGTGTCCTCGAGAAACGTCGCATTCCCCTGCGCGAGCGGATTGGCGTCGTGCAGTCCCGTGTCGAGGCCGATGAACTGCCAGTCCTTGTTGCGCAGGCAGAAGTAACTCGCCGGCTGGCCGAGCATCTTGATCACGGAGTAGTAGGGGCCGCCTCCGGCGTACATGTCGTGGTTGCCCGAGAGATGGAAGGTCGCCGGCTTCGCCGCCATGTCGGTCAGCGCGGAACCCCACGCCACCTTGGGGATGCCCAGCACCTTCTGCCAGATGGCGTAGAAGTAGTTCTTGACCTCGTTTTCCGTGCCCGAGTAATAGACGTCGCCGAGGTGACAGACGACGTCCGGGTGTTTCGACGCGATCTTCGCGAGCAGCTCGCGCGCGTTGTCCTGTCCGGTGCCCCAATCGCCGACGAACGCCAGCGTGGCGTTCTCGGGCAGCCGATTCTCGATCACGAAGTCGTCGAGACTAACATGTCGGACGTAGGGGATCGTGCGGGTCTGGGCGTTGATCTTGCTTGCCGCGTAGACCGCGACGACCTGGGCCCACTTCGCGTCACAGTTGCCGAACGGTGTCTTCAGTTCCTCTTCGAGGCGCTTCAGCTCCGTCTCGTCGTGGGTGAAGGCCGCCTTGACGCGCGCTTCGGCGAGCTTGAAGGCGGCGGTCGAACAGAACCTCACGGTGTCGCCAAAACCAGCGGCGGGTGAAGGGGGCTGCACGGCAGGGACCGGCTGTCCCTCGTCGATGGCCTCCGCGATTTCGTTGTTCACGACAATCTCTGACGCCCCCTGCGGAGGCCGCTTGACGGGTCCGCTGCCGCCGAGTCCAGCGGCCGGCGAGCTGCCCGCGTTCTCCTTCGCAACGACTTCATCTACGGCGGATTGCCACAGGGAGGCGTCGCGGCTGCGAAACTGTTTGATGCTCGACATCGTGTTGTCCTCTGACTGAAGGGGCAAGATCGCGGAACGGGTGCGTTCCGTGCCAGGATGAGCGTTTGCGACTCGGCTCGGGCGGGATGATACTACTGCTCGGCCTTCGGTGAAACAGCAGGAGGACGGGTGGACGACAGCAAGGATCCGAACGCGCCCGACAGCGCAAACGAACCCCACCGCGGCCCGGCGTCCCCCCCTGAGGCGCCGGCAGTCGCGGGTCAGCCCAGACGCTCCATGGGCAGCGGTCCGGTGTATGGCAGTGCCATCGTCCCCCCGGCGCTGCACGATCCCGATCAGCGCGCACGATGGTCCCTTCCGCGGGAGACGGACAAGCCCGGTTGGTACATGTTCGAGCTGAGCCTCACGCACAAGGAGGGACTGCAGGCCGCGGGTACCAAGTTCGAGCAGCTCTGCAAAGAGGTGCTGGGAGAGGGCTGGGACGCGCATCCACCTGTGCTCGTCTCGAAGACCTATTACCGGTGCTGGGTCAGCGTGGACCAGTGGCGGAACCTGATTCGACTGGATGAAGAACGTCACGGGCGGAACGATCGCGTCATCTACAAGCTCTGGCCGGATTTTCCCGTCACGCCACTGATCGACCGCTCGGTGGCCACGGTGAAGGCCGATGCCGCGGTCCGATCGTACGCGGCGACGGGCGACGGCATCTGCTGGGCCGTGATCGACTCCGGCATCGACGGCGCGCATCCGCACTTCGGGGGTGCCAAGAATCCCAGTGTGCAGACGCTCACGCATCCGACGGTCGTGGACCTGCACCGGGATTTCACCGGGCCTGCACATCCGACAAAGGAGTCGCGCGACACGGCGCTGAAGGATCTGTACGGCCACGGCACGCACGTCGCCGGCATCATCGCCGGCGGCTGGAACGCCGGACAGACCGACGGCTTCCGCATCTTCGAGCACGTGTTCGTCTCGGACCCGGGTGAGGAGGACGGCACGAAAGCGATGTCGATGCAGCCGCGGACGCTTGGCAGCACCGCGCATGTCCGCGGCGTCGCCCCGCTCTGCAAACTGGTCAGCCTGAAAGTGCTCGACGACAACGGTGCCGGGCGCGCCAGCGACGTCATTCGCGCGATGCAGTACATCCGCGAAGAGGTCAACGGCGATCCCAAGCTGCTGCGGATTCAGGGGGTGAACCTCAGCATCGGCTACGAGTTCGACGCGGAGATGTTCGCCTGCGGCCAGAGCCCGCTCTGCCTCGAGGTTGACCGCCTGGTGAAGACCGGCGTCGTGGTCGTCGTCGCAGCGGGCAATACCGGATACGGCAAAGTGGCCGCGCTGTCGCGAACGTCCAAGATGAGTCTGTCGAACTCCATCAACGATCCCGGCAATTCGGTGCTGGCGATTACCGTCGGCGCCACGCATCGCGACTCTCCCCACATGTACGGCGTCTCATATTTTTCGTCGAAAGGCCCCACCGGCGACGGCCGCCTCAAGCCCGACCTCGTCGCGCCCGGTGAGCGAATCACCTCGTGCGCGTCCGGCCGATATCTCGTCAGCTGCGGCGGACAGATTCCTGACGATATGCCCGCCTACATCGACGACACCGGCACCAGCATGGCGGCGCCACACGTGTCCGGCGCCATCGCGGCGTTCCTGTCGATCCGTCGCGAGTTCATTCTCCGGCCCGAGGAGGTCAAGCGGATTTTCATGTCCACCGCGACGACCCTCGGACGCGAGCGCTACTTCGAAGGCCAGGGACTCATCGATCTCATGCGCGCCATTCAATCGGTTTGACACAGTGCCAGGGTGCCAGAGTGCCAAGGTGCCAAGGGTGCTTTAGCAATCTGGCAGCTCGATGCGATGCACCCCAGCGCATCTGGACTCTTGCCGTCCGCACCCTGGCACCTCTGGCCCCCTTGGCACCTCTGGCCCCCTGGCACCCCTGGCACCCCTGGCACCTCTGTCACCCTGTCACCTTGACTATCCGTTCGGCCGCTCGGGTTGCCGCTCGAACAGCCCGGCGACCCGCACGATCGCCGGAATGCCACCGGCCAGCGCCGTGATGACGGCAATGGTCGTCGTGAACAACTCGCGCTGTGTGAGGAAGAAGAACGCCGAGACACCCAGGAGCGTGACGAGGAACGGGAGCCTGACCGCATCCCACGCGCTGCTCGATCGAAGCTCGATCGCCGCCGCTTCCGCTGCGGGGATCCGGAACATCACGAAGCGGCGGAAGCTTTCGCTCACGAAGCGGAAGTTCGGATCCTTCCGGACGAGGCCGCGCGCAAGGAGCAGCCGCACGGTCCGGCGGTTCTTCTCATTGATCAGCCCGTCGCGGCCGAGATGCTTGAGGACGCGCTTCTGCGCGTCGGAACAGCTCGCCCAGATCCCGCGATGGTAGTTGTCGAGCCGGTCTCCCACCTCCTCGTGGATCTGTTCCTCGTCGAGCGACGTCAGGCCGCTGGCATCCACCGACGATCGGTACACTTCCTCCCAGACGGATCGGACGACGGGATCGCCGTCCTGTCCGCCGCCGGACGCCGCGGTCGATGACGTCGGGGGAGCTGCCGTGATCGCAGGGGCGGGAGTGGTCGCAGGGGCCGAAGCGGTCGCAGGAGCCGGAGTGGCCGCAGGAGCCGGAGTGGCCGCAGGAGCCGCAGTGGTTGCCGTCGCGGCGAGCTCGGTCACGGTCGCTGTGGCCACAGCTGGCCCCTCGAAGCGGATGCCTTCGAGCACGGTGAACCGCGCCAGAAGAGACAACCAGTGACGCTTCTCATCGTCCACCCCTGGCGCCGCGGTGTCCGCAACGCGCGCCACGAACGACGTCGGCCGCAGCGCCGAGACGATCACGACGGTGCGATGTTGCACATCCAGGGCATTGCGAACCAGGTCCATCTTGTATTCGTTGAACGCGGCATCGCCGGTTCGCGCGTCCAGATGATCGATGACGACCGTCTGCCCGGTCGGCAGTTGCTCGAGGCGGTCGCGCTCGGCAGCGAACCAGTCGCGGCTGGGCTCCGTCACCTTCTCCAGATCGACGACGTACATTCCCGCCTCGACCAGCGCCCGCTGCTTGCGATCGGCGGGACGCCAGACCAGATAGAGGTGTTCGCCGGGATGCAAGGGAATGGCGGCGGCCCTGCGGGCCCACAACGGCTCGATCACGTCGACGAGGAAGACCCGGCGCGTCATGAAGCGGACGATCCAGAAGACGGCGCACAAGGCAAAAACAGCCAGCCCGCCCAGTTCCACCCCCTTGCCTGCCGTGTCGAACGAGACGATGCCGGCCCGTGAGAACTTCGGCAGCTCGGTGCGCACACAGGCCGTGTGCCAGCCGGCATTCCGCGGCGTGTGCAGCACGAGCGTCGCTCCGCTCCGATGCCAGTCCCACGCCCGGTCACTGGAGCGATCGTGCAGCAGCTCGCGCATGCCCACGGACGATTCCGAATAGTAGGGAAGGAAGTCTTCGAGCACTTTCGGAAGCTCGTACTGCGGATCCTGCTGCTCCGCGTCAGGGCCGGAGGCCCCCTCGCACTCGTCGTCGATCGTCTTCGGATCCGCGCTGGCGTCGACGATCCGGGTTTTGTAAAAGAACCCGCCATATCGGCCGAGCTCTGCCCGGAGCGCCGCGGGTGGGCCGCTGGTTTGCCCGGGCCGCGTCGACAACTGGTCCGTCCGCCTCTGAATTTCGCGCGCGAGTGTCAGTTGCCCGTACTTGACGTAGCTGTCGACCTGGATCGCGTGGGCGACCTGAAAGAATGCCGCGGTGGGGATCACCGCCGTGAGCACGAGCAGCATCGCCGCTGCGATGGCATAGGCATTCGACAGCCGGGGTCCGATCCGGATAGCACTTGTCAGCACGCCTGCGAGCACCAGGAGCCCGACGGCCACGCCTGACCACCCCGCCGTAGCCACGAAGCTGAAGAGCAGAAAACTCAGGCCGAGCGCGGCCGCCCGCCACATCCATCGCCGCTCGACGGGAACGCCCGCGTTTCTCGAGAGCGTCAGATAGGTCGACATCCACACGACGAACGGCGCGACCCACGCGAACGTCAGAAGATAGCGGCCCCTCAGGCCGTACATGGCCAGCACGCACGCGACGACGAACACCGTGTAGGCGACGATCAGATGCTGGTAGTCCCGACGCTTGGCCGGGTCCGGCCAGATCCAGGACGCACGGTATCCCGGCTTCAACAGCAGCACGAGTATGCAGATGGCGATGTACAGCGATGCATAGATCACCGTGAAGAGCATCGTCGTGACCAGCCACTCGATGTTCACGGTCCTCGCGAGCTGCCGGTCGAACATCGTGACGAGCGACCAGCTGGAGCTGTTCAAGGACGCGAGGGGAGCGACGTAGGCGCGGTAGTCCTGGCCGAAATAGCGGAGGCTCAGATTCTCGTCGCGGCGTGCGGTGACGGCGGATCGGAGGCGCCGGCTGGAGTCGGTCTCGAGAAAGAACTGTTCGCCGAGGTTGTGCCGCGTGTCCGAGTGGAACATCACCCGCCCCCGGGCATCGATGACGGCGAACTTGAACCCGGGCGGCAGCGCGACGTCGTTCAGCGACACCATCGGTATCGTCAGCGCCGCCACAGCGATGCCGGGGTGCAGATCCGTGGGCGCGGACAGGACGGCTTCCTTGCGACCGGTCGTTGCCGAGCGGATGGACTCGAGATAGGTGTGTGCGTAGGCATTCGCGGCCCGGGCAGTCGCATCCTTCGGCTTTCCCTTCACTGCCGGTGGCGGCTTGTGGTCCTGCCAGTGGCGGAAGTACTCGCGTGTGATCGTGGGAACGAGTGGCGTGGTGAAGTTTGCGACCGCCCACTTGCGGAACTGCATGCCGTCGGGATTGATGAGCGCGAACGACTCGAAGAAGGGGTATGCGGCCTTCTCCTGGGGTTCGATGCCCTGCTGCTGGAACAGATTCGACACCCGTCCCGGGTCCTTGACCCCGTCGGTCCATACGTCCAGGATCTGGATCTGATCGTACGCACGCGAGATCTCTTCTCCGACGTTGCGCTGAACGTCGCGCGACAACTCTTCCAGCTGCTGATCCAGATCCTCCTTGAGCCGGCGATAGGAGTACCAGTCCACCAGGAAGAGCATCACGAGCGAGACACTGAGGAGACTGCAGATGCCCACGGCGATCACGTCGATGAGCCGGAGCCGGTGCTCCTGCCCCATGAGCGTGAGCTTGAGAAACGGCCAGCTGAAGACCGCAAGCAGAATCAGGCCGCCGAGGAATGCCATGACCGAAAACGAGACCGTCATGCTGGTGCTTCTCAGCTTGCCGCTCTCGGTCAATCCCGCGATGACCCAGCCGGGTTCCTTCTCGACCTGCGGGAAGTCGAACAGGTTCCTGCAGCACGGCTGGAGATAGAGGACGTATTGTCCGCCGGAGATCTTCACGTCGAGCACCTGCGAGACGCGCCCGGTGCCCGCGAAGGTCTGTTCCTTCCAGTTGCCATCAGGCTGATGGCGGACGAGGCCGTCGAGGCTCGTCAGTTGAAGGTCCGGCGTGCCTTCCGAATAAATCACGCGGCCGGATGGCGCCACGAGCATCACGGTGTCGAAGACGTCGTCGCCGACCTGATGGGTGAAGAGCGGCGCGAGCATACGGTTGAGGTCGATGCGGAAGGAGACTTCATCGGCAGGATTTTCGCCGGGCATCTTGTTGCGGGTCCAGGCGGTCCCCGCGTCGTCGATGAAACGCGCGCGTATCGGCTGGGTGACGACCCCGGCCCTCTGCGCAGGCTGAATCGCCTCACCCGAGCACGTGGACCCCGGCGCGCGGCCGCCGCCCGGGAGCGCCGGGGACACGTAGGCGAAGATTTCAATCGATGCCTTCGTGGCTTCTTTCACGATGCAGTCGTACTGATTGGCGAACTCGCGTGGCCCGTAGTAGTTCGCGAAGCTCGACAGTACTTTCTCGTGATCCTCTATGGACGCCTGCACCTGCGCTCCAACGGTCGCAAGAAGCCGCAGGTCGCGCCCCTTGAGATAGCCGAGCGAATTGCGGACATAGAGCGAGTAGTAGCCGACCAGAAACGCGACGGCGACGAGCAGCAGAGTCGCGGGGATCTTCAGTGCACGCAGGTATGTCGAGGTCCGCGACGCCTTCCGGCCGTCGTCCGGAGTGGTCTTGTCGGTCAATTGCCCCTACCTCTCAATGGTTGTAACGACGGAACCACCTTCGATCGCACAGGAGCAGGGAGACGCTTTCCCGAAGAACGGCCGCGTCAAGGGACGATCGTCCGGTGGCTTGTCCGTCCTCGGTCAGGACGACAGGCCCGCCGGCCTGAGAGGCAAGGTGCGGCGCGACGCCTGGAAGATCGTGCAACCGGGCCGGCTACCCGAAGACGAACGCCGTTTTCGTGCGGGCTTCCCGCGCGACCCACTTCGCAAGCCGGGTCTGAAGCGCCGTGAATACCTCGAACGCCCGGCGGGCCGTCGTCCCGCCGTAGGCCTCGTCGTCATCGCCGTATCGATAGCTGAACTCCACGGCGCCAGGCATGTCTTTGCGCCCGGCATGGTCGTACCAGACGATCAGCGCGCATTCGGCCTCCACTTTCGGGTGCTTGCCGATCCTGATGCTGCCCCCCTCGATCACCTGCTCCCGCGCCGTGAAGCCGTTGACCGCCGCGAGTCGTTCCGATTCGCGGAAGCCCTCCACTCGTTCCGCGACGTCCGGAAACAGACGGGCCAACTCGCCGAGATCGCGCGACGGCTCGTCCCGTGGAAGGCTCGTTGAGAAGCTGTAGAGGGAGAGGAATGGTGCCTTGATGTCCTCTTCGAATTTGGTCTTTGCGCCCTGCGGGACGGACGGGTCCATCGTGCGGTCCTGGGTGAGGAAGCGATCGGCGTGCCGGAACTTCAACGTGACCTGTCGTTTTTCACTCTCGAGATCGACCCGTTCACGGAAGATGTAGCTGCTGCCGTTCAGGAGCTGCTTCGAGGTATCGAAGAAGGTGATCAGCCGCCGCGTCTTGATTTTGTCGAGATCGCCCTCCGCTTCGATCACCACGTGGGCCGTCTCCTTGCGGAAGTCGCGCCAGAATGCGCCGGCGGCCCCGAGCATGGCCTGCTCGTTCCCACCGAAGCCCTCCGGCCGGAGCATCACCTTGTATTCGCGAGACTGCACGGGTCTGCTTGCCATGGGCACGCCCCTGTTCAACGAAGAAAGACCAATGGCTGCCAACCGTGAGCCGGCGGGTGCCTAGCCAATGGTTCCCTTGATACCGGTAACGTTGGACGCAGTGGTTCCTTTCTGCGTGACGGACACGTTTCCCGCGCGCACGGCCCCTTCGACACCGGTCAGATCCCTGGCGTCGTCGAACTCCTGGATGATGGTGATGATCGGCCCGAGCTCGTTCACGCGATCGGCAATTGCCGAGGAGAACGCCGGATCGTCGGCGACTTTTTTCTCGATGGTCGTCTGCAGCGACGGGGCGAAGACTTTCGGATCCTGTTCGAAGCGCGACAGGTCGCTGGCGGCGACGGGGTCGCCGGCAAACTGTTGCTTCAGCCACGCCAACAGTCCCTTCGCTTTTTCGACCCCGACTTCTCCGACGGTCTTGACGAGCTCCTTGCCGGCATCCGCCACGAACGGCGAGAGGATGGTCACGACGGCTGTGCCGATGGTTGCGGGGTCCATTTTGAACTCTCCTGTTGAATGGTGCGTTCCCAGTTCCCAGTTTCCCGATCCCCGATCCCCGATCCCCGATCCCCGATCCCACCTATCTTCACTGGCAACTATCAGCTCTCAGCTGTCAGCTACGCCGGCATCACCGCGTCCGGCCCGATCTGCGCTGCTGGTACGGGCGCTTCAGCCAGAACGATTGGTCCGGCCTCGGTGGCAATCTCCTCGAGAAGCTCCGCGTCCTGCAGGTCGGCCGCAATCACCAGGTAGCTCAGGACCGTGTCGAGCGCCGTCGGGTTGGCGGCCGCAACGGGCACCAGCGTCCGGAGGAGTGCGACGCGTTGCTCCGCAATCGTATCGTCTGCGAGCACGCGGGCCGACAAATGCAGCGCAAGGAGCGGCGCCAGCCCCGGATCGGGCACGTGAACGGGGGTGCCGCCGGGCAGCGCGTCGCTGATGCCATATTGCGGATTCAGCCGGTGAAACTCGACGGCGGATCGCTGGAAGACCTCGACGAGGTCCTGCAGCGTCGCCGCGTCCCGGGCTGTCGTCACAGGCAGAAGGTCGGGGTCGTTGCTTCGGTGAACGTACGGCTCGTGGACCATGTGGTCCGCCGCGAACTCGACATCGCCCGTCGATCGAGCCAGCCGCGCGATCGTCGCCGTCAAGTCCGATCCGTTCAACAGGGTGTCGTGCCAGCGGCGAAGCGCGTTGCAGCGTGCCGTGATCCGGGCGCAGAAGTGGTAGTCCTGAATGTGGTGTGCGGAGCTGAGCGCCGCGTCGAGCACCCGATTGAGCACGAGAGGCTCGTCGATGCGGCAGACGCGGAGCGCATCCGCCAGGCGGAGCCATGCCGGCGCCTGGAACCCGGCAAAGCCGTCCGGGAGCGCGAAGATGCGGAGCAGCGTCTGCACGTCTGCGGCATCCCCGCGCAGGTGCGACAGCTCCATCAGAGCCGTCAACCGCCGCCGGTGGTTGCCCCAGGAATCATTCGCGCCGCGCCGGTTCTGCAGCGCGCCCGCGGCAGCGAGCGCGCGTGTCCGGAAGGTCTCGGCCGATCCACCAGCGCCGCCCGGCCCCAGTTGCTCGTGGAGTGCCGCCGACGTCAAGGGCAGCATTTCCTCGAAATCGACCCCGCCGCCGCTGAGTGCGGCGATGAGCAGGCGCCGCAGCCGGTTCCGTACCCACTGCTGGTTGCCGTGGCCGCGGAGTACCGCGTGCAGCACGTGCCAGAGCGATCGGTTGCGGTACTCGACATAGTTGTAGCCCGCATGCGCATCGACATATTCATCCACGAGCGTGGTTCCCGCGTCACCGTATGCGCGTGCCATGTTGACGAGGATGGGCGCATCGAAGGTCGCGGAGAACCCGCGCGCCGTCACCATCTCGCTCTGGAACCCGAGCGCCGAGATGAAGCTGGCATTGATCGCTCCGAGGAGCTCCCGATCGAACGCCTGTCCACCGATTCTCTTCACGAGCTCCTGGCCGACTTCGAGCGGCAGCACGTGATCCTCCACGGCCGGATAGTCCGCCTGACCCGCCAACGCGGCGTTCACACGCGCGAGCAGCAGCGGCATCGGCGGAAGCGCCGGGAGGGCCTGCGCGACGCTGTCCCGGAGAGCCGCCGCCTCCGTGGCGTTCTTGTCGATGGCCAGCCACGCGAGGATCAGACGGGCCGCCGCCTGCCAGTCCTCGTCCACGTCCACGAACAGCGGCAGCCTGGCCTCGGCGAGTGTCAGCCGGCCACTGTCCGCCAGCGCCACCAGTGAATCCGCACGCAGGTATTCGCGCCGGAAGGCGATGAATCCCTTTGCGGCCTTGACGATTGACGGCAGCATGTCATCGCGCTCGTTGAGCGCGGCGACCTGCACGGCCCGGTTCAGGTGCCCGTGCAGCATCGGCAGATCGCCGATCCTCGCTTCGAACCGTTGCTGGTACTCTGCGGTTGCCGGACAGCTCGATGAGCGCCTGCGTCCGCGTCTCGCGCTTGACGTCCGACAGCGTCGCGGCATCCGCCCAGTGCGCCGGCGTATACCGCAGGGCATAGTCGTCGCCGCACCGTCCCCAGCTCGCCCCGCAGCGATCCTGGAGGTATCGGGCAATCGCCGCGTGCCGTTCTGAGGGGACGAGGGGGAATGCCGTGTCCGTGAGGAGGAAATCGCGAAAGGACTGATGGTAGATGCGGTACCGGGCGCCGGGGGCATCTCCGCCCACGAGGTACTGCGCGCAGACGCCGAGGACGTCGGTCGCGGTGTCTTCGGCAAGATCGGTGATCCCGAGGATCTGCGCCTTGGTCAGGCCGTCGCCACGCGCCACGGCGATTGCGCCAAGGATCGGACGATAGACATCGTTCCACCGCGTCCGGCTCGACGCGAGCTCGCGTTCGAGAAAGTCGCGATAGACATCCTCCAGGGAGTCCGGCAGGTCCAGCGTATCGGCATCCGTGATGGTCTTGCCCGGCGTAAGCAGGCTGCTCACCACGTGGTGCGCGTACAGAAAGTTCCCCGCGCTCTTTGCCGAGATGCGCGACGCGGCCACGCTCCGTCCCGGTTCCGGGATGGAGGCCAGCCGCCCGGCGACATAGGGCAGCACTTCGTCGAGTGCGGGCGGAGCGTCGGCAACGAGATCGAGCGTGGACAATCCGACGAGATCGAAAACGCGTTCGCTGTTGGATCGACTCGTCAACAGGAACCGTACCTGCGGCGGAAAGTCTTTCGCGAGCCCGAGCAGCTGGACGATGTTGTCCTGGGCGCTGAAGGTGAGGGCCTCGTCGAGCGAATCGACCAGGATCACGAGCCTCTCGGTCGCAGGCAGGGTAGCGGCGAGCGCCTTGAGCGGGCGGCGGACCGCCTCGTCGAACAGCGGCCGCGCATCGGTGCCGCGCATCTGGATCGTGATCTGGTTGCCGATCGCCTGGCTGCCCGCCTCCAGCGTCGTAAAATGCTGTACCGCGCTGATCACAATCTGGCGTGCGCCGGCGTTGACGAGCGCGGTGCGAAACTCCGCATAGCGATTGGCGAGCGTCTGCGACAGCGACTGCACGAACGTGACGGGCGTCAGCGTATCTTCCAGGCCTGCTTCGCAGAAATGAAAGTGCGACAGACCGTCCTTGCCGAGCGCCGGATGGAGTGCGTCCGTCAGGCCGAGGCTCATCTGAGCGACCCGCGCCGCCAGCGCTGTCTTGCCGGTGCCGGGGGCTCCGGTCAGCAGAAAGACGCGCGGCGCCGACTCGCGGACGAGCCAGTCCCCCAACGCCTTGAAGACCCACTGACGGCCCGTGAAGTGCTTCGTGCGTGCTTCGACCGTTGGGGACAGGGCAGGCATAGGCGTCACACAGCTCTCAGCTCTCAGCTATCAGCTATCAGTATCAGCTCCCAGCTTTCCGAATCCCGAGCCCCGAATCCCGAGCCCCGAGCCCCGAATCCGATCCCTGATCCCCGAATCCCGATCCCCGAATCCCGATCCCTGATCCCCGATCCCCAATCCCGTGGAGGATTCAGTATTCGAGCGGGAATCGTGCCTTGAGCGCGAGGGTCGCCGAGCCGACGGGATCGTCAGGGTCGAGGGCCGCGTCGCGCATGGCCGCGAGGGTCCGATCGCCCATCACGCCGTCGATTCGTCCGGGATCGAAGCCCAGCCGGATCAGGGCCGCCTGCAGGGTGCCCACGGTTTGATCTGGCAGCCCATCGACCTGCACGCCGATCGCGAGAATCCCGCTGCGTGCCATCTGCGTGTAGGGCGGGATGCTCGCCCCCGCCTTGCCCTCGTGGACGTATTTGTAGACCGCATCATGGCTGCCGCGGCAGTCGAAATGCCACGACTCGCTGCGGCCCGCGATCGGCGCATCGATGATGGGAAAGAAACCCCGTCCCTTCGCGATGCCCCAGAAGTCGCCGAGCGACACGCCGATCGATGCCAGGTCGATATCCATCGCCCGTCCGGCCTCGTGCATGCTGCCGCCGGGCGGCGGACTGAAGGCCCTTTTCCGCCCCTCGACGTAATCCAGGTTCGCCTGCCGCTGCATCTGGTAGCTGCGGAAAAGGTCGCTCAGACGCAAATCGTGACCGAGCGCTCGCAGATCGTCCACGACTCCCTGTATCGCCGACGCGGTGTCCGGCGTGCACTTCGCCATCCGAGCCGGAAGCGCGGAGTTGTTGTAGATCGAGGCCACAGTGATGGGGATCAACGGGGTCAGCAATGCGGACATGGAGAATTTCCGGGACTCGAGTACTCGCGGCCGTGAACCGCAGCTGATAGCTGACAGCTGAGAGCTGATAGCTGTTGGCTGAGTGACCGGAGATGTTTCGCATGGCCGGCCGGTGGGAGTCAACAGGAATGTGGCGGTGGAGGACACACGTCCCTGCAACGTCGCACGAACGTGCAGATCGCTGTTGACGCCAGGTCTCGCGCGCTTGCACAATCACGTGCCACGTGCCCCGTGTTTGTGAAAGGGAGGACATCGTGACTTTGCGTGTCGTGCGTCCCGCGGTCATCGTCCTCACGGTCGCGCTCCTCGGCGCCGCGTGTGCCAGACCGTCCGCCTACATCGTGCCGGTCACGAAGTTCCGCGACGCGAGCGCGGTCGTCATCGAAAGCACCCAGGCCTACCTGACCGCGCTCAACAAGACCGAGCGCGAGCACTACATCAACGACCAGGTCGCGAGCCGTGAACCGATCCTCCTCGACAAGATGCTGGAGGTCCAGGTCTTCGGCGCCGATGCCATCGCCGCCCGCCTCGACGCGCTCGACCAGCTCGCGGACTACACGGAGCTGCTCTATCGACTGGCGACGAGCGATGCGCCGGACGCGATCAAGGGGCAGGCGAAGGATCTCAACACCGCGCTCTCCAATCTCTCCGGAAGGGTCAGCAAGCTGACTGGAACCGACAACGCCGGATTCCAGAAGGCGGCCGGCATGGTGTTCCCGGTCCTCGGCAAGGTCCTCGAGGCCATCGTCGCCCAGCGCATCGAGGACGCGCTGAAGAGCGCCGCGACGACGGGCGCTGAGCCTGTGAACACGATGATCGCGGCCATCAAGGTCGACGCGGAAATGGCTTTCGAGCGCCGGCGTCAGGCACTGTCGAAACGCCGTTCCGATGCCACGCTCGCGTACAACACCGAGCAGAAAAAGGGGTCCAGCGCGTCTGCGGCCACGCTGCAGCGCCTGGCCACGGTCATTTCCAGGACCGAGGATCAATGGACGGCCTTTCAGACCGCCAGGCCCGCCGAAGGGCTCGAGGCGATGCAGGACGCCAACCTCGCCCTCGAGAAATTTGCGCGAACCCCGAGACCCAGGCTGACCGACATCGCCGTCTTCGCCCAGGCCATGGAAGTGTTCGCCAGGGCCGCGGAGAGGCTCGGGGAGGGCGTCAAGCATCTGGGTGAACTGCAGGAAGGGGGCGCGCAGTGACGCAGCTCGAAGTCATTCGTATGATTGGCGACGTGCTCACGGAGATCGACGTGACCGTCGGAAGCCTGATGCCCGGCGATCCCGACCTGACGCGGCTCCAGGATCTCCGCCGGCTGCTCGACTCGCGGCAATTGATGCTCAGCCGCCAGGTATTCGACGACAACACCCCGCGGTTCCAACAGGCCGCCGCCGATCTGCAGATCGTCAACGACGAGATCCGCGGGAAGATCCGCAAGATAGACGACATGGTCACCGCGTTCCGGAATGTGACGAAGTTTCTCGATGCCGTGACCGGCTTCCTGGGGAAGGTCAACGGACTCGGGTGATCCCTTCCGCATGACGACCAGCCCTGCCAGAACGGCAGGCTTTTCCGGCTGTGTGCTGCTGCTCGCCGCCCTTTCATTGTCGGCGCGTGACATATCGCGCCAGAAGCTGCCGCAGGTCCCCGCGGAGAAGCTGACGAAAGAGTCCGCAAAACTCGAGCCGGGCGGCTCGACGCGCGGGCTTGCGCAGGTGCCGTCGCAGGTTCGCTCTCCCGATGGGCGCTGGATCGCGCGCGCCCGGACGGTGAGCACTGGTCGCGAAAGCCGGACCTCCCGGATCGTGATCAACGGTCCCAATCGTCGCCGCGTCACGATCGGTCCGATCGTCAATCTCTACGGGCTCGCGTGGTCTCCTGACAGCAGCAAGATTGCCTTCTCTGAAGGGGCGGTCGTGACGATCGCGGATCGCGACGGCGCTACCCGCCAGGTGATTCATACCGGCCCCGGAGGCCCGTATCCGGGCGCCTGCTTCGATCTCGTCTGGTCAGACGCCGGGCGCACGCTGTCGTTCACACAGGTGGAGAACGCCGAGCAGCTGGATCTGTCGCGTCCGACGCGCGTCGTCATCACACTCGGTGCGGCGGGCCCCTGACCTTGCGGAGGCGCGATACTCCGGAAGTCCGGGTTGCGGACCAGGCTTCCAGCGCCTGATCCAGCCATCGGAGATTCGGTTTCTGTTCAACCCGACGGGACTCTTGGCAGGACGATCACATCGTCCCCTTCGGCAGGCGCCGTTTCGGGCAGCGTCCGGCCGTCCGCCGTCGTCCACTGCACGGTCCACGTGAAGGGGCCCGCGTCGAGAACGGTCGTGCGCGGCGTGCGGTCGCGCAGCACGACGGTTTCGGTGTGTGCCGCGCCACGGAGACGGACCGTCGCCTCTTTCACCTGTGCCGGGTCAAGGAAGATCGGCAACACCTGCACCTCGCGGCGTGCGACACCGTCGATGCGGACAACGATGACGCCGGCGTCCGAGGTCTGCCAGGGGCGCGACTCGAAACGTCCATCGCTGAAGCTTGCGTGCACCCGCCACTCGATGGTCCTCGGACCGTCGGGCCGCGCGGGCGCGTCCCACTCGAGGAAGTCGTCAATCGTTCGCAGGGAGACCGTTTCGTCGACGGTGTGCGAACCGTCCGTGTACCGGAGATCGACCATGACGCATGCCACGCCGCTCCAGCCCGTGCCTGCGGGCAGCAATGCTACGCGGATCTGTGCGCTGTCGAGGGGATCCTCGACGATCAGCTGGTCGCCGGAGACCTGATCGACCGTCCGCTCGACGACCTGTCCGTTCTGGGACAGGTACGTCAGGCGAGCGGTCAGCGCGCCCCGCGCGCCGGCAAGCGGGATCGTCCACGTCTGGGACGGGCGGGTGGCGCTCAACTCAATTGTGGCTGATGCAGGCTCGGATCCTCCTCCCGGGGTGTGCTCGAGCACCACTCGAATCGACGACCAGCGGCGCGTGAAGTCCACGCCGGCGGCGAGCACTTCGACGTTCAGGGCTTCAGGAAGCGCCACGGCCACGTTCAGCCCCGTCGAGCCCTTCACCTTTTCCCATGGAGACCAGTCGGTGACTGCACGATCCCTGATCTTGATGCGGCGGCTCCATCGAAAGTCCCTCGCGCCGAGGTGGACGTCCGTTGGTGCGTCGCTCGTCAGCGACACTTCGATCGGATCGGGGGCGGAGGTGCCCGTACCCTGCAGCTTCACATCGACCCGCTCGAGCGCGCCGGCGAAATCTCCAAGCGCGCGCACCGCGACGGGCGGGACCCTTCCGGGACCGCCGGAACCGAGGACCACTGTTTCCACGAGCGTTCGTCTGACCGACTGCATGGAGGGCGGCACGAGGTCGTCGAGCGTGGTCGCGAGCTGGATCGGCCAGCGCACGACGTCCGAAGCGGCCGCCCGCACGCTCAGCGCGTCACCCCGTGCGAAGCGATCGGTGAGCTCGTCCAGTACCCAGTCGCGCAAGGCCTGCTCGAGAGCGGCGTTGTCCGACCCATGGATCTCGATGTGCGCGTTGGCGTCGATCACCGAGCGGGTCGTCGTGACGCGCCGGTTCCCCGAGACGATATCGATGCGGCGGCGAACCTCGTTGATGTCCGCCGTCGCGATGACTTCGACCGGCGGCAGACGCACGCGCACGTGACCGATCCACGTGACCTGGAGCGGCGACACGGAATCCCCCGTCAGGAGCGGCGCGAGCACCGCCGCTGCGGCCGCCGAGAGGTCCGCCGACACGGCCGCCGTTCCACCCGTGGCAATCGAGACCTCGGCATCGACCGGTTCGAACAGCGGTCCGTCGAGGCGAACGATGGCATCGAGCCAGGGGAACGGGCGGGTGGTGTCCGCCGGGAGTCCTGCGGCCGAAAGGTCCGCGGCCACCGGGTTGATGTCCACGTCCAGGGAGAGCCTGGCGCCGGTGGCATCGACAGCCGTTCCCGCCTCGGACGTCCACCGCACCAGTCTCAGTCGCGGAGCCCCCTGCGGATCGCGCGACAAGCGGGGACGGGCCAGTGCCACGCACGGCGCACCGGGCGTCGCATCGTCGTCCATCGCGAGAACTTCGCCGTGACTGTGTATCGGCAGGACGAGCACGGGTCACACCTCGATCGAAATGACGTCACCGGCCGCATCGTGCCAGGTGGACTCGTCCAGCGCGCGCGTCGCGCCGTTCGTGTCCCGCGCCACGATCCGGGTGCGATAGCGGAGCCTGGGCGCTTCGAGCCGGGTTGGCCGACGGATCGGCAGGCGGACCTCCGCGCCGGCATCGAGCGTGCGCCACGGATAGCCGTCAACCTGGACGGCGAGGTACGCCGCCCTGTCCGGAAGATTTGCCGGCGGCTTCAGGACCACCGGCACCACGTCGCCGATCCCGAGGGCGCTGGCGTCAATCGTGAGCCCGGCCGGGCCGACCGTCATGTCCCCCAGCGAATGTGCCTTTCCCGACTGCAGCGTGACACTCACGGCTACGGACGCAGGAGGTTCGCGCCCGATCGCCCACGCCTCGGGCGCTGCCGCGGTAAGCGTCAGCGTCCGGCTGCCGACGGTCACCGCCGCCGAGACGACGTAGTCGAAGAGATCGCGCGCGGCCGCGAAGCGCAGGGGCTTGATGCCGAGGCTGACCGCGTCCACGTCGATCATCAATCCACCACGCCGCTCCGGGCTCTCGATCACCGCCGGTCCCGAGCCGGTGACGATCGTCGTTCGGGTCCGCCAGAGAATGTTCAGCGGATCGGTGGTCTGCCGCACGAAACGCAGCCGTGCCGCGGCCGGTTCGCCTGGCAGGAACTCGTGATGGAGCCTGCCGGTCGGACCACCGGTCTGCGCTTCGAACGCGACGCTCCGGACTCCTGACGCGGCAAGGGGCACGTCGTTCACCACCGACAGATCGGCAGCCACGAACGGCGCGGGCACCGCCACTTCGATGAGGTGCTTCGACGGATCGGGCTGCGCGGCCAGGAACTCCGAGAAGGACCAGCGAAGACCCACGGTTCGCGTCTGCATCCGCGCCTGCGCGAGATTGAGGTCCAGCTTCGACGGACCGCCGTCCGCCAACCGCCAGCCGCCTTCAGTCGGCGTCAGCAGCGTGACCGCCGCATAGTGCGCGATCGCCAGGAGCGCTTCGTCGCGTGGAGGCGCGATGGCCCGCGGCTCGAGCGGATACCACTGGAAGGTGTCTTCAGTGAGCCCGAGGAACGCAGCCTCGACGTCTTCCCACGTCGCCGGCGTCGCGCGAAGCAGGGCCGCAATTCTGTCGTGGAGCGTGGCGAGCTGGACGGATGCGAGCCAGGGGAATGCGGGCGCCAGCCCCCGCAGCGTCAATTCGACTTCGACAGTGACCAGATCGCTGCCGCGCTGTCCGAGGTGCTTCGCGATGGCGGCTTCGGCCTCCTCGAGGGACACGCTGCGATCGACGATCGTGTCGCCTGTCGGAATGGCGTCCCTCCAGCGTCCGGTTTCACCGGCGCCGGGTGTTTGCAGCAACAGACGGAATCGCGCCGCTGAAAGCGGCACCGGACGCTCACTCGCTGCGAACGGCGGCCAGATCGCCCCGAGTCGCAGGTGCAGCAGCCCGCCGTCGTCGCCACGCGCGAGCACCGCCTGCGGCGTGCCGTCGGGGCCGGCGAGTGGTGTAAGCCCGGTCGGGAGCCGGTAGCGGATCGCGGGGTCAGCGTCGTCGGGATAGCCTCCCTCGACGCTCTTCAGCACCAGCATCAGAAATCGAGCTTGACGACGGCAGTGCCGACCTGGAGCGTCGTGGTCCCTTGCCCCTCGAACCAGCTCGATCGTGCGCCCTCTCCCGTCGAGTGCACGTTCGTCACCCTGTAGAAGTACCGTTGGCTGTTGTCGGCTGTGCCAAGAATCTGATCGACGAGGCGTCCGACGAGATTCACCTCGACCTCGCCGGAGTCCGGCCCGATCGTCGCGCGGGACCCGTCGTCGAATTCGACGGAGAGTCCGACCAGCGGCTCCTGACCGGCGGCCGTGGCGCCGAAGACGCCGTCAGCCGCCTTGACCTTGAGCGAAAAGCCGAGGGCCGTGTAGCCAGGGGTGAGCATGAGCCGCTTCAAGAGGACCGGGAGATTCGGCTCCGGCCTGCCGACGACCGTCGGCTCGAACTCAACGCCGGCCCCGCCGGCTCCGACCTCGTAATCGATCGTCCTGGATTCCTGGGGCTGCAGGAGAAGGCCGACGATGGACGATGCGTCAACCGCGTGCGCGACCCCCCCGTCAGGCAGAATCTCGCCCGGGAGCCCCGTGATGCGCGCCGGACTCTCGACGCGATTGCGGATCGTGACGCGGTAGCGCGACGGCTGATCGGCGACCGGCCCGAGAAAGGCGACGTCGAAGAGCTCCGCTGAATCCTCCCAGAGCGACAGCCGCACTTTGACCTGCGCCTGGCTGCCGTCGAAGAGCCGGTAGTCCACTCGTCCGCTCACGCCCTCGCTTGCCGGATTCGCGAGCCGCTCGCGCCAGAGCCGCACGAAGGTGTTGTGATCGAGATCGAGCGTGTCGTTGATCCCGGTCACCGGGTCGACCGTCGCCCCCCCTCGTTTCTGACCGTCTCCGAGAAAGTCGAGATCGAGCGTCAACGCCGCATCGTGCGACACCGTGGTGGTGAAACGGGCGACGTGTCCCTGGCGCGCGAGCTCCGCTCTCGCCAGATCGACGAGATCGGGATCGAGCCACGGTTCGAGCCGGTAGACAGCGGCCACGCGAAAGAGGACGTCGGCGCTCTGATCGTTGTCGGTCGTGCTGAATTCACTCGCGAGAAAACTGACCGACGGCAGGAACGGGGCTGTCCCATCCCGCTCCAGGCGAAATTCGCTCGGGGCCACGTGCACGACGTCGCGCATGAGGTTGTCCTGATACACGACGTGCGTCGACCCGTCTGGCGCTGTGAGTCTGAGCGGCAGCAGCAGGTGGATGCCGCCGCTGTCGAAGCCGGCCACGGAAAACACGCCGGCGTTGGTCGGCTCATCCGGCCTGAACGTGAACGGCATCCCCTGCGTGGTTTCCAGATCGGTATCGACGATTGCCGGCTCCTTCTGCGTGTCGAGGGCCACGCGAATCGGGACGGCGAGTCGTCCTTCGATGTGCAGATCGCTCACGGCCACGGCCCTGGCCAGCATGGGTGTGTTCACGCGCGCGAGCGTGGCGGTGTTCATCGTCGCGTTGAACTTGATGCCCGCACCAGGTGCCGTCATCACCACTGGCCGGCGCGGCGCGGCGACAGGCGTCGCGGCACCCGGGGTCGCCCTGGTGGCCGTGATCGGGGTGACCGGCTGTGCGACGCGGGTGGTACCGGCGCGCAGCGCTTCTTCGGCGACAAAACGGCCCGTCCCCTGCCGTTCCACGACGAGCGGCCTCGCCGGGACCCTGCCGACTGGACGGGCCACGTCGGCCTCCGCTGCCCGCATCCTCGTAGTCCCAGCTAACCGCTGCCTCATCCGCAACAGCAGCGCTTCGCGTCGATCCATGACGATGCGTGTCTGTTCGAGCCGCTTCGTCTCTTCAACCGGCACCTCCGCCATCCTCACACGCCCGCCGTTGCCCTGCGCGACAGGCGTCATCGTCGCCAGGGATTCCTTGTGCAGCATCTGCGTGAAGAGCACGCCACGGTTGCGGAGGACCGCGGTCTGATCTTCCACGGCGAGCTGACCGACGAACACCTGGCGCCAGGTGCGGATGCCGACGCGCGCGGAAATCCGAAGCTCGAGCGCCCCGAAGGAGTCTTGATTGCGCATCGCCTGGTACACCGCGTCGAACTGCGCCTTGTCCGTGAACACCGTTGTCGATCGCGCGATCTGATTGCCGACCTGCAGGACCGGCTGCAAAGGAATGAACTGATTCCAGGGATTCCTGAGTGTGGGATTCCAGATGCCGGTGATACCGGTATTGCCGGGGTTGGTGGCCGCGGTCGGCGCGCCCTCGACGGTGAGTCGATATTTCAGCGTGAGGCCCGCCACGTGTTCCAGGGCGCGGACCTGCGCCCCGGGTGCCGCAGGCGGCGTCCACGTCAGGTTGATCGTGAGCCGGCCTACCTCGTTTGCCTCTCCCGTATACCGAAGCTCAACAGCAGGGTGGCTATTGGCGTCCGACTGAACGAAGTACCTGGGGAGGTAGGTACTTGAGGCCCGCGTTTTTTTCCGAGGCATACAGCGTGTCGGCTTCGAGCGTCTGGCCTCCCGTGAGTACCGCTCGATCGCCGGAGACATTGATCGGCGCGACGATCGTGCCGTCGACCACGAGTTGCCGCCGGACATCGAGCAGTCGCGCGACCGGTATCGCTCCGAGCCGGCGGTCCACGATGAATGTTTCGTTCGCCATGGCGTCCTTGTCCTTTCGAGTCGGCGCTCTTCTCTAGAGGCTGTACCGAACCCGCCGCTGCGACGTTGTATCGTTTGCAGATCGATCGATTCGTTTGTCGTTTCAGCGTGAAAATTTCTTGCTACCATAGCACGCCGCAACGCACCCGTATGTCCATCCCAGGGACGTTTGTAACAGGAGATTCATGCTTCGCATCCCGCCATTCAAACGGATCGGCGCCGACCTCACGGCTTACGAGGACGACGCCAAATGGACGCGCTTCTACCTCGTCCCGTCGATACCTACAATCCGCCGCGACGAGAACGGGCGGCCGATTTTCCTGCTGACGATCTTTCACACGTCCGATCAATCGCGCGAGGGTGTGCCGGATGCACCGCGCGGCGGAGGCTTCCTCAACTTCGACGTGCAGTTCGCGGTTGACGAAGCGGCACGTGAGTCTGCGACACGCGAGCTGCAGGCGTGGGTGAACGACGAGTACGCGCGCCGGCGCGCCGACCCGCAGGTACTCGACACTGCCGGAGTACTCCGGGACCGTTCCGCCCAAGCTCGAACTCGCGGATCCGCTCCTGTCCGGCGGCACCGTGATGATGCACACGACGCAGTCGAAGCTGCTCGTCACGGATCGATTCGCGGAGGCGCCGGCGTCGCTCGTCAGCGGGTCCACGGCCGTGTTCAACATGGACCTCACCGAGAACGGCGCGGAGTTCATGCACGAGCTCTTCGTCGACAAGGCGGGTGCGGGGCGCATCGATCTCACGCCCGTCCAGGTGATTTACAACCTGGAGATGATGGCCCGTCTCCCGCCCATCGTGATCACCATCGTCGGCGACTCCGAGCGGGTCCATTCGACGCTCCTCAAAGTCTCCCAGACCAATCGCGACAACCCGTGCACACCGGCGGAGGTAGAGACGTTCCGCGAGAACGGCACGAGCACCTCGACGCTCAAGGAAACCGGCATGGTCGTGGTGACGATCGACAAGGGGGACGCCACCGTACCCGATGACGTCGTCCAGCCGCTCCAGCAGTACGCCATGGATCTCTTCGACGAGATGGTCGCAGAGCGATTCCTGGTGCCCGCCGAAACCGACGACACGGCGCTCGACTTCGACGCGGACGACCCCGCGTTGACCCCGATCCGCCCCATCCGCCCGGGCTGGGCGAGGTTTCGTCCCACCAGCCGCTACAAGGTCCGCGAGTCGGTCAACCACTCGACGATGCACCTCGAGGTGAAGCTCGAACGATCGCAGGTGGTGAAATGGCCGACCGGGGGGCAGGCCACGCTGGAAACGTTTTTCGCCGGTGCCACCCGCGAAGAGCTCAAGCGGCACGTCGTCGAGCTGACGGCGGAGGCCTTCGACACGCTCGGCGTGACCGTCCGCGCCATCGTGGACTTCGAGAAGCAGCCGGTCCGGGCGGTTGAAGTGCAGACCGAGTACACGGCGACAGACAACGACGGCCAGACGAAGGTGATACCGGGATCGTTCCTCTTTCAGGCGGGCGAGGTCGCGCCGGCGAAGTTCGATCCCACCGTTGTCGGCGGCAAGCGTGAGTACCGCTATCGCACGCGGGTCATTTACGACAACGGGAAAGAGGGCGCCTACACGCGGTGGGAATCGACGACGACGCGCGGGCTCAACGTCACGGTCGAGAACGCGGGCCGGCTGGCGCTCGAGGTGAGCGGCGCGAGCCTCAACTGGGACGTGGTTCGCGGTGTGAAAGTGGCGCTCGTGTACGACGACCCCGCGGACACCAGCGCGCACAGCGAGAAAACCTTCGAGCTCACGAAGCTCAATCCGGTCCGGACCTGGGAGCAGCAGTTCGACACCGAGATCGCCGGCGGGATCACCGCGACCCTCACGTATTCCCTGAGCGACGACAAGGTGGTCGAGGGTGGAAGCCACAAGGTGGCGCTGACGGACACGCTCTTCATCGTGCCGCCGCCGCAGGTGGACGTCCTGAACATCAGCCTCGTGCCGTCGGGCAACTGGAGCGACGTCGCCCAGGCGGTGGTGTCGATGAAGTACGACGCGGGAGACGGACGCGTCTACGACCGCGCGTTCCGCTTCAAGGGGCTGGACGAGATCGCGGAGTGGACGGTACTGCTCAGGGATCCGGACCGCCGGTCCTTCCAGTACCAGACGGTCGTGGCCTACAAGAGCGGCGGGGACGAGCGGTCGGAGTGGATCACGAAGACGGGTGACCAGGCCATCCTCATCAACGTCAAGGGGCTCCCGAAGCTGCGGGTGAACGTGCTCGCGAACCTGGTCGACTTCACGCGGACTCCGGTCGTGAAGGTCTCGCTCACCTACGGAACGGAGCGCAAGACCATCAGTTTCACCAGCGCCGGGGCGTCGGTCGTGGAGTTTCCAGCCGCGGCCGGGGGACCGACCGAGTACGCCTACGAGATCACCTGGATCCCCGCGGCGGGCGAGCCCCTGTCGTCAGGCCTGCAGCGGACGGCCGACACCGAGCTCTTCATCCCGCGCGCCCAGCTGCCGACGGTCGGGAAGCTGGAGGTCATCGTCCGGGGCTTCGCTGTCGATTTTGCCGTCACCCCGTTCGTCGACGTGGCGCTGCACTGGAAGGACGGCGACCGGGAGGAGCGCAAGACGCTCACGCTGAACAAGGAGACCCCGAACGCCGTCTGGTCGGTGGACATCGGCGATCGCACGCAGCGCAAGTACAAGTACGCCATCACGTATAACCTCGCCGACGGCACCCGCGTCGAAGGCGCCCAGGGGCAGACTGACGATCCGGTCATCTCGGTGACCAAACGTCAGCCCTGATCGTCCGATCATCCCCTTCCCTGACAACGAGGAGTCGCAGCGATGATGATGCTTCCCGCCTTCATGCACAAGCAGTTCGAGACGGGCGAGACCGTCTCGATTTTCCGGGACGACGCGCAGTTCTGGCGCTTCTATCTCATTCCCGGTTTTCCGACGGTCCGGACGGATCCGCAGGGCAACCCCGTCTTCCAGCTGATCAAGTACAAGTTCTCCGACGAGTCGCGTGAAGAGAACAAGGAACTGCCGCGCGGTGGCGGCTACATGGTGTTCGACTCGGAGCTGAAGGTGAAGAAGACGCACCAGGAGGAGATCGAAAAGGAGCTGACCACCTGGGTGCGAAAGGAGTGGGAGCGCCTCAAGGCGCTGCCGAACGACGCCGTCCGGACGCTGACCGTCGGGGCGATGTTCAACGACACGATCGGCAGCAACTGGGCCAGCGAGGGGCACGAAGGGGGGCCGCGCGCCTCTCCGACGACCGGGACGAGCACGACGCTGACGATGCCCGGTCCGGGCACATCGATCCCCGTCCCCAAGGATCCGCCGCCTGTCGTCATCGGCGAGCCGCTCTGGAAGTCCGGCAAGGTCACGATGAACGCGCCGTCGTCGGCCGGGCTGGTGCAGAACAAGATCGGCGAACGGCCGGCCTCGCTCATCGGCAACAACGTCGCAGCGTTCAGTATCGATCTCACGACCGATGGCGCCTCGTTCATGGAGCAGACGCTCGTCGGGCGCGACGGCCGCGGCGCGACGGACCTCACGCCGATTCAAGTCGTCTACGAGCTCACGATGCTCGCGAAGCTGCCGCCGGCGACGATGTACATCAGGTTCAACACCGCGCGCCTCTTTCACTCGGTGCACGAGCTGTTCCACGAGCACACCAACTGCTCGGACGACTATTTCACCTCCGAGAACATGATGACGACGGCGATCGAGGCCGGTCTCGTCACGGTCAAAGTCGATATGGGCGGCATCACGGACGAAGACACCCAGCAGATGCTCATGCAGCAGGCGACGAGCACGGTGCAGACGCTCCTCACGGCGCGGTTCGCCGACAAGGAGCGCAAGCCGATGGAGGAATGGGCGAACGACGACATCACGAAGGACGACGACGAGGTCTACAAACTGAAGCGCGAAACCGAAGTGGACATGACCAACTTCGAGCAGACGATGGAGATCAACCCCACTATCGAGTACAAGATCGCGCCCCAGGGGACGCTGCAGGCCTTCTTCACGAAGGTGCAGGACATGACGCCGTTCGTCCGCGTCGTGGACGCCAACGACAAGTTCTTCACGACGCTCGGCCTCAAGGCGCGCGCGTTCGCCAACTGGGAGGAAGACAACGTCGCGTTCGTCGAGCTCGAGGTGAAGTACGAGCAGGGAGGGGAGCTCAAGACGCAGACGTTCACGTTCACTCCCGCGGCGAACGAGCCCATGGAGTGGGACCCGGCGCTCGTCAACGGCAAACGCAACTACGAATACCGCTGGCGCGTCGGCTTCGAGGGGCGTGCGGCAGGCGAGTGGTCGAGATGGGAGAAATCGACGACCCGCAACCTGAACGTCTCGGTGGAAACGCCAGGGAAGCTCCAGGTGGAGGTGAGCGGCGTCGGTCTCGACTTCGAGAACGTCGTCGATGCCGTGCTCGTGCACCTGAGGTACGCGGATCCGGCGCGCGGTGTCGAAATGGGCGGCCAGTCGGTCCTCCTGACGAAGGACAAACTGTCCGGAACCTGGTCGCGAATGCTGTTCGCCCCATGGGACAAGCCGCTGGAATACCGGGTCGAATACCTGCTCAAGAGCGGCACGAGCGTCTCGAAGGACTGGACGAAGACCGACGGACCGACGCAGAACGTCCTCGTCACCCGTCCGAACATCGACGTGCTCGATCTGACGCTCATCCCGGCGGGCCGGTGGACGGATGTCGTGCAGTCCGTCCTCTCGCTCCGGTATGTGGACGGCCAGTATCAGCGGGACGCGCAGTTCAATTTCAAGACCGCTGACGAGTTCAAGAAATGGGCCGTGCTGCTGCTGAACGCCGGCAAGCGGAAGTTCGACTACAAAATTCTCGCGACGTTCAAGAACGGCGATACGCAGGAAACGGAATGGCTGTCGCGCGAGGGGGACCAGGCGCTGCCGGTCACCGTCGAGGGCCCGCCGCGGCTCGACGTCACCGTCACCGGAGCGGTACTCGACTACGTGAGCACGCCGCTCGCCAAAGTGGACCTGGAGTACAAGGACCCGCAGGGACAGACCGACGTGCAGAGCGTCTCGCTCCAGAAACCGACCGACGTCGCGCTCTGGTCGGTCCCCTTGAGAAAAGAAGGGCCGCGGAACTACCGGTTCAAGACGACCTACTTCCCGATCGAAGGGAACCCGGTCACGCGCGACTGGGAAGTCGCCGAAACGGAGCTCATCGTCGTGCCGCGCTACTCGATTCCGAAGGTCGGCGCCGACTTCAGCCCCGCGCTGGTGGACTTCACTGCAGCGCCTGCGGTCGAAGTCAACCTCGCCTACGACGATCCGCAGCGGAACGTGCACGAGCGGATGACGCTCGTGTTCACGTCGAAGGAGCACCAGAAGTGGTTCGTGCCGGTGTCCGACGCCGCGCCCCGCGGGTACGACATGACGATCACCTGGTACATGGCCGACGGCACGCAGCGCACCACCACGCCGGTGAAGCTCGAGAAACCGGCCGTGCTCATCCCGCCGGCCCCGCGTCAGCAGGAGAACTAGGATGCTGTATCTCGGGCGCGGCATGCGGCAGGTGAAGGCCGGCGAACACCAGACCCTGTATCTCTTTCCGGACTTCACCGATACGCAGCAGTTCTACTATCTGCCGAACTTCCCGCATGTGGCGAAGATGGACGACGGCAGCCCCGCCATCCGCCTCCTGGTGTTCCGGGACGACCTGGACACGATTGCCGACGACGACCCCGAGGCCGTCGGGTTCCTGAGCCTGGACGTCGATCTCGCCTGGGACCCCGACGTCATCGAGCAGGCGGCGAGCAAGATTCGTGTCGAGGATTCGCTGCCGGAGAAGCCGCGGCTGACGCCGATCTTCTTCCGGTCCGGGTCCGTGAAACTGATGCTGCTCGACGCCGTCACGCCGGATGCGGGCACAGCGCCCGGCGCCGGGACCGCGGTCGCCACGCAGTTCGTGACGAAGATCATGGGAGCCGGTTCTCCCTCGCTCTACGGCGACAACCGGGCGATCTTTCAGGCATCGCTCAGCAAGAAGGGGGCGGCGGCACTGTCCGCAGCCCTCGACGGCGTGACGCCGATTGGGGTCGTGTACTCGCTGACCTTCGCAGGGCTGCAGCCGGCGTTCAACATCAAGGCGAAGGTCGACTGGAAGAAGGTCTACGACCATTTCAGCGAGCGGGAGCAGGCCGATTTCCTGTTCTACGAGAGCGACGTCCAGAAATCGATCGACACGCTCGTCGAAGACAAGGTGATCCAGCTCGAAGAAACGATTGAGGGGATCGGCGCGGACGCGATGGACGCCCAGCGGGAAGCGGCGATGAATTCCATCCGGCAGCTGATCTTCGACAAATTTTTCGAAGCCACCTTCAAGCGGCTGGACCCGGCGGGTGGCGGGACGGCCGACGACATCGTCAACACGCTCACCCACATCCATCAGAATGCCCTGACGCTCGGGATCGGCTACACGTACCACAAGAAAGAAGTGAAGATCGAGGAGCTCCGGACCTTAAACCTCGACTGGACGGCGCGCCGTGCGACCGAGCGCACCATCTACCCCCAGGCGCACATGCACAACCTGATTACCGGCTCGGGCGTCACGCTCGACAAGCTGGTAACGGTGGTCAATCCCGACAACGTCTGGAAGGTGCTTCCCTTCGAGATCATGGCGGCCGCGGCGTGGGACACCGACGGCATTGCCGGCATCACCGTGGACCTGGAGTACACGGACGGCCAGTCGTCCGCCGTTCACAGCAAGAGCGTGTTCCTGAACAAGGAGAAGAGCAAGACCCTCTATCGCGACTGGATGGACCGCACGAGCGGCAACCGCTTCCAGTACCAAGTACTCGGTCGTGTTCCTCGACGGCGGCGTGCCGGGCTTCTCGTCGAAAGCGAGCTCGGGCCCAGACTGGATCGAGCAGGAAGGCACCGTCCTCGTCGTCAACCCGCGCGAGCTCTACGATGTCGTGCAGCTCGACGTGATGGCGGTTCCGGAGTTCCCCTTCAATCGCTGGCCGGCCGTCCAGGCTGTCGTGCGCTATCGGGCCGGGGACGGAAGCTTCGAGCACGTGAAGGACACCGTGCTCACGGCGGCGAGCAAGACATTCCAGACGCGATTCCGGGTCGATCGGAAGGTGCCCGGCAGCCGTGAGGTGAGGCTCACGTATATCGGCGCCACCGGCGAGCGGGTGGACACGCCGTGGATGCCGATGTACCAGGATCAGCTGGTCGTCGAGGATCCGCATCCCGACAAACTGGTCGTTCGCGCGATCGTTGCGGGCGACAGACAGAACATCGCCAACGTGCTGGTCGATCTCGAGTATACGGACACGGAGGGGGACGTGCACGAGACCGGCTCCCTGTCGTTCGACGCCACCAACATCAACGAGGCGCTGTCGTGGACCGTCAACCTGGCGGATCCGCTCAAGCGCCGCTACCGGTATCGCATGACGCTCGTGACGAAGGCGGGCGAGTTCGTTCAGACCGGCTGGATCAATACCGACGCCCCGACGCTCCCGGTGGGCGAGGTGTACGTTCGGCGATTGACCGTGGAGTTCGCAACGGGGGAGCTCGGGGCGAACGTCGAGGCCATCGAGGTCTCGGTCGCGTACCACGACGCACCGAGTGACGTCCACGACGAGAAGGTCTTCCGGCTCGGACCCAACAGCCGCGCCGAGTGGCAGCTCCAGTTGAAAGACGCATCCAAACGCATGTACACGCTGACGATGACGTGGATCCGATCGGACGGATTCAACCCGAAGGTGGGTCCGTCGACGACCAGCGAGACGTATGTGCCGATTGCGGGAACGCCGCCCGGTCCCCGCTGATGCTCGCGCTCGATCGCCCGCTGGGAGTCGTCGCCGACCTGGCGTTGTTCGCCGATCACGCGGATCGGAAGCGCGTCTACTACATCTCCACGCGGCCGCGGCTCGCGCGAGTAGACGGCGTGCCCGAGCTGTCCTTCGTGAAGTTCCGTCAGGGGGAAGCGGCGACGGGAGGTGTCGGGCTCCTGTCGTTCACGACCGAGCTGGTGGTCGAGCAGGAACAGCTCGATCAGGCGCGGAAGCACGTCGTTCAGCAGGGGATTGCCGAGCCGATCTTCGCGCAGGTCCCGTGGATCGACGGGAAAGCGGTGTTCGCGACGGCGCTTGCCGAGGGAGACGGCTTCGTGGAGAAGCTGTTTGGCGAGGTCAAGCCGGACCTCGCAGGCACGAACCGCGCAATGTTCTCGATGCTTCTGAACGAGGAGGGGGCGCGCCTGATCGAAGCGCTGGTCTCCGCGGAAGGGCCGAGCGCGCTGGGCGTCCGCTACGAGCTCGAGTACGCGGGAATGCGTCCGGCGCTCCAGGTGCGCATGCGCGCCGACTACAAGCGGATTTATACCGAACTGTCCTGGGGCTTCCAGTTCGGCGTGGCGTATGAGGGGATCGGCGTGCGCGCGTCGGTCGAGTCCGCGACGCAGAAGCTGCGGCAATCGGGGGCGATCCAGATCGAGGTGCTGCACTTCACCGACAACGCCGACCTCCAGGCGAAGGTGGACGAGGCGGTCCGCTGGTTCCAGGAGAAGATCCTCGAGGACTTCTTCAAGACCGCTCTTCAGCCGGCCGCCCACGAGGATCTGATGAAGCGCGCGCTCGATGCGGCGAAAGCCATCGGTGCCGCGACGCTTCAGGAGGCGTTGAAGGACGCCTCGATGATCACGAAGCTGGCGGAGTCGCTCGGCGTGCCCCCGGACGTGCTCAAGGGCCTCGGAGCGTCCGGCGCCGGAGGGGGCGGAGCTGGTGGCGGGGCAGCCAGCCAGTCCTCCTTCGCGCTGAAGCTGCAGTTCACGTTCCGCGACATCAGGCAGGAAGAGCTGAAAACGATCACGCTCGACTGGACGCAGGCGCAGGCGGAGAAACGCACGGCCGCGCCGCAGGGTCTCCTCTCCCGGATCGGCGGGGCGCCGACGATCGTCGAGGCGACGGATGCCGGCACGTTCTGGGACAAGATCGACGTCACCGTACGTCCGCTCGGCGACTTCGAAGCGCTCGGCGTGCTCGGGCTGGTGGTGCAGCTGGCGTATCCCGACGAGAACGCTCCACAGCAGCAGTCAGCGCTCGTGTTCGCGCCGGGCCAGACCGATCCCAGGCGTTTCACCGCCTGGACCAACGGCCATCGGCCCGAGTATCGGGCGCGTGTCGAAGCGCGCTTCGACGACCAGGGGCCATGGCCAGGCCCACCGGTCTTCACGGGCGAGTGGCAGACGCTGCAGTCGCTCGACCTCGCGGTGCATCCGCTGACCGAGATCCCGCGCCTCGAAGTGGAGCTGTCGCCGGGAACGCTGGTCTTCAGCGAGACCCCGCAGGCGCAGATCGACATCCGGCTGGACGGTCAGATCGTCGCGACCCACATGTTGACCGAAGCCGGTCCGACGGCGGTCTTCCGTCGCCGCCTGGATGTCGCTCCGCCGCCGCCGGGCCCGAAACTGGAAGGGCGAACCACCTGGTTCCTCGCGGGAGGGAAGCGCGTGGAAGGGGAGTGGACCGGCGTCGAAGGCACCGCGTACCTCGTTCACAACCCGTGGAAGAGCAGCCGGACGATCCGCGTGCTGCCGATCCTGCCGGACGACTTCATCGAGGCGCTCGTCACGCTCACCATGATCGAGCCCACACGGACGCAGACCGTCGAACTGCGATTCGAACCCGGGGAGAAGCGCGCGAAATCGATCAGCCTGACGTCACTGGCGGACCAGCCGCCGGCGGTGCAGGTGGATGCGGTGGTGATTCGCGGGGATGGCAGCACGTTCTCCGCCCAGCCAATCCAGACCGGCGAGCCGGTCGTCGTCATTCGCGATCGGGACGGCGTGCACAGACAGGTCGGGGTTCGCCTGCTGGCGGGCCAGAGCCTGGCGGCGCATGGCCTGATGGCGCTGCAGGTTCAACTCCTGGACCCGTCGGGCGAGACGATCGATACGGTCGTCTTCACGGAGACGCAGCGGGAAGCCGGAATGCTCCTGGTTCCGGCCGGACCAGGGACCAGTCCGCGCTATCGCGTCATCCGCTACTCGCTGGATGGCACGGCGAGCGAAGCCCCCCCCGAGCCGCTGACCGCGCCGGAACTGCTCGTGCCTGCCGTCGCGTCGGTGTGAACCTGGGGAGTCAGGAACAGTCGCGCGCGCAGTACGCCGGTGGCGCCGGCGGTGACCTCGCATGCCCGGCCGACGCGCCAGGCGGGCGTCGCGAGCCCGCGGCAGAGGCTCCACAACGCCTCAGCATGATCGCGCGGACCGCCAAGCGCCGCCATCACCTCGCCGACGGCCCGGTGCTTCTCCTGGTCTTCCGGCACCAGCGACCATCCGGTGCTCGCGATTCGCAGCGCCGGTTCGCTCGCTTCGTCGAGCGGCGTCACGATCACCCAGCGGCCGCTGAAGCCTGGCCGCCTCACGAGCCGGCTGAACACCGGCAGTGTGGACTGCCAGACGCCGGGCGCGACCACGTCAGCGGCGTCGTGCGGCGAACGGCCCCGTTCGACCAGCCAGTGCATATGCAGCCGGTGTATGCCGGCCGTGTCCAGCTCGATGCGAAACGCCCAGGGACGTGCGTATCGGTGGAGTGTGCCGAGGCGGGCCAGGCGCGCACGGAAATCGGCCGTCAGCACGGTGTCGAGTCGCGCCAGCGCGGATGCCGGTGAAGGGTCGCGAAGATCGATGAATACCGATTGCCGGGTCTCGGTCCAGAAGAGCCAGGCTCCGAGGCCGGTGTGCGCGGCGGGCGGGAGCGGCGCGAGGATCTGCGCGAGCCGCTCCTGCGTGGACGCCGGCATGAGCTGATCGAGGTCGGCGTCCGCGAACCGCTCGCCGAGCCGGAGCCCGACGCGCAGGCCCGAGGGGCCCGGGGCGTCCATCGTCAGCTGCAGAGGAGCGCCGGCCTCGAGGCACGATCGCCCGGCACCGGAGACCGTCGCCGCCGCAAGCCGGCGCGCCAGCGGCAGGGCCCGGGCGCCGTAGCCGGCCAGCAGCGCGGCGCGCCAGAGTATCGCCTCGACGCTCGACGGGCGCAGCAGCCCGTGGTGAAACTCTGCTTGCATTCGACGGGCGATGCATCCCCGGGGGCTGCGTTGCTCCTCTTTCAAATACGGTCGGTATTCTCAGTCGTCGCGCCTGGCCCGCGGGGCGCCTCGCCCGTCTCGGTGCGACACCAGACTTTCACCACGGGCTGCTAGCTGGTTGGCAGGAGCACCAGCATCTCGGTGTCCGTTTCCTGCCATGGGGTCTCCTTCTGTCCGCCCCCTTTCGGGAATTCCGTCACCCGGTAGCGGTAGGTGCGCCTCTTGGCGTCTGCAATCGGAATCGACCAGAGAAAGCTGCCCGTGTGCCCCTGGCGGATCAGTTCCGAGTGTTCCCACCGCAACCCGCCGCGCTCGTCCTCGTAGATGAGATCCACCTTCACGGCGAGGAGGTTTCCCTCGGGCGGCACGACGAGCCACACGACCTGAACCGGAATCACATCCACGGCCTGCACGCCCAGGATCAGCTGATCGTTCTTGCCACTGGTCCACGGCACCGTGTCGATGTCGCCGCTCTTCTTGACGAGGGTGGCCTCGTATTTCCAGTCGCGTGCCGCCGGATCTTCGAGCCGCACCGCCCACTCTTCGATCTGCGCGTGCGTCGTGAGCTCGAGCGGCTGTTCGACGAGACGGTTGCCGTGCTCGTAGCGCAGGCGAACGCGCGCGCGCTCGTACTCGCGCGCGGGATCCGCGAGGATGACGCGTACCCGCAGCAGATTCTCGCGCGGCTCGTTGATGACGAGGAGCTCCTGCGGCTTCCAGTCACGCGGAGCGAGCGGGACCTGGGCGCCGTCCTTGTAGAAGAGCGTGCCCTCGGTGCGGAGGAGCGCCTCGACGCCGGCCTCCGGCCGGATGACGAGCCGGTGCTCGGGCTTCTCGAGCGAGAGCTCGACGTTCTGCCGGTAGGGACCGTACGTGAGCACCAGCTGCACCTTCTGCAGCAGGTCGTAGTGGATCAATCCGGTCGCCACGTTGACTGTCATCGCGGGCGTAATGTCGCGCGGGTGAATGACGAGATTGCGCGACTCGCTGCGAATCCACCCGTCGGGGTCCGCTCCAGGGGCGCCGACACTCGTGATGGCCCCCTGCTGGGTCCCGAGCGCGACGCTCTGGGTGTAGTTGACAGTCACCCGGTACTGGTACCAGTAGATCACCGCACCCGTCGGATCCGTCTCGTCCTTCAGGACGCCGGACTCCCACGCCGCGGTCGGCTGCGCTGGTGTCAGCGCACGCTCGTCCACCCGTTGATGACCGCCGTTCGCCCGCGGCGCGTAGCGGACCTGGACGGCGATCGAGTGGATCCCGTCGAGCTCCCACTGCGCTGTCGTCGAGAACGTCAGCTTCAGGCTCTGGAAGAAATCCAGAGCACCGTCGGCTTCGATGATGTACTTCGCGCGATTGATGTCGTCCAGGACCAGCTGCCCTTGCGGATGCTTCGTGGCGGTCCGGGCCTTGCGCGAGCTCAGCTCGTACGTCGCCGTGATGCGCTCTTCCTGCTGAATTATTTCGAGGTTCACCTCGAAGGCAGCTTCGAGCTTCAGAGGATCCTCGTCCTTCTTGCCAGTGCCAGTGCCAGTGCCAGTGCCCGTGCCCGTGCCCGTGCCGGTTCCAGTCCCGGTCCCTGTTCCCGTTCCGGTCCCTGTTCCTGTTCCGGTTCCGGTTCCTGTTCCTGTCCCGGTGCCCGTTCCCGTTCCCGTTCCCGTTCCTGTTCCTGTTCCTGTTCCTGTTCCTGTTCCTGTGCTTGGTCCCGTTCCCGTTCCGGTTCCTGTTCCTGTGCTTGGTCCGGCTCCTGTGCCCGTTCCGGTTCCTGTTCCTGTGCTTGGTCCCGCTCCTGTGCCCGTTCCTGTTCCGGTGCCTGTTCCAGTTCGAGGTCCTGTTCCTGTTCCCGTTCCCACGCCGGTGCCAGTGCGAGGTCCAGTGCCGGTGCCTGTTCCGGTGCCGCTCACGCCTGTGCCGGTTCCGACTGGAGCGGTTCGCACAGCGCCAGTGCCCACCGACGCGGGTATCGGGCCGCCGCCCGTCGCCGCGCCGGATCCTGTACCGCTCGCGGGTCCCGTCACGATGCCGCTTCCGGTTCCGCTTCCCGAACCGCTCCCGGTATTGCGGTGCTCACCGACGAGACCCGTGAGGTCGGTCATCGAACCGGTGTTGCTGAGTGTCGGTTTGAACCACTTCGATCCCATCAGGTTCCCGATGATCTCGTTGATCGCTTCCTGGTTCGTCGGCGAGCGGCCGTTCTCTCCGGGGATCGGATCGACCTCCTCGACCTTGATGGCGCGCGTTTCCTTGAGCTCCTCGACGAGCATGTGGAAGCCTGCGCGCGCCACGAGCGACATCTTCGAGTTGCCGGCGCTGACGCCGGCGCGCAGTCGCGTTTCGAGATGGTCGAAGACGCGCCTATAGTCGATCGTGATCTTGAGGTTGTACGCCGGGCCGATGCCGGCGTATGTCAGGTGATAGATCGCCGCCGCCATCGTGATGCCGCCCTTTTCGATCACCGATTTCATGATCGCGGCGCCGTTGCGGTCGAGGACGACGCTGAAGGCGGCGCGCTCGTTGCCGTACAGCGAGGGGACGGTGCTGCCGGCGACCTTCCTGACGAAGGGCTCCCCCTCGTCCGACCGGCCGACGCCCATGAGCACGAGCTCGACGGACCCGTCGATGAAGGGCACGGGAACGAGATTGGCGTCGGTGCCGAACTTGCGGCGGATCTCCTGACGGACTTCCTCCAGGACCCCTTCGCTCACGTGGAGATCGGTATCGAGGTTCAGGAAGCCGCCCCCTTCCTCCATGCCCTGGGCTTTGGGACCGTTCGGGTCCGGGCGGAAGAGGACGAGCCGCAGCGCGTAGTCCCCCGACTCGCCACCCTCGGCGCTCCGGGCGATGCGCGGCGACTCGGGCGGGAGGTAGTAGAAGGTCCGCGGGTCGCTGAAGTCCTTGTAAATTGTCAGGCCGCGGAAAAAAAGAATGGGTTCGTCGTACAGCATGTCAAGGCTCCAGACGGGCTAGGGGACGACGGCTGGTGCCGGAACCACCGTCAGTGTGGCCGGATTATCCCACCGCTCTTCCCGGACTTCACCTGAGTTCATGTGCTCGCGCATCGTCAGCACCGGCGCCGGCGCGTCCTCGGGAAGGACGAGCACCAGCGTGGCCGTGTCGCGATCGGCTTCGACGACGTCAGCGACGCGATTGCTGCCGGCTTCGAGCGCCAGCTCGATCGCGAAGCTGCCACGAGCGCTGGGTCCACCGCCGAGGAAGACGACCTCGGCGGTTCGCACGGCGAGGCCGTCCGACGACGGCACGACGAGCGTGGTCGCGTCGGTTTCGACCCAGGCCTTCTGATCGACCGTGCCGTCTTCGTGAATCAACTGCATCCGATGGGCATACCGGCGCGGGCTGCCCGGGAGGCGACGCAGGCCCACGGATCTGGGAGTTCGATCGGGCGCGTCCCACGACACTGTCCTCGTCCGCATCTTGTCCCCCAGCGGGCACCGCAATTCCACGACGACCGTGGCGATGCCCTGGAGGGGCAGCGGCACGACGAGCACGTTGATGGAATCGCCGAACGGGCTGTCGAGGATGAGGATGTCGTCCATGACCTCGCGCGGCGCGTCCGAACGCGTGGGCTCATCGCTGAGACCCCGCCAGTGGGCCACAACGGACAGCGCGCGCCCGCCGGCGGCGGGGAAAAAGGCGTCCGCGCTCCGCGCATCGCGCGAGAGGATCAGCGATCGGGCCGGCTCACCTGGCGCCTGCACAGCGACTTCGACGTGGTCCAGCCAGTCGAACTCGACCTGGCCGGCGATCACCGTGAAGATCCGCGGCGGAAAGAGCCGGCGCGCCGAAATGGGAATGACAGCGTATGCCGCGTCGAGCCACGCGCTTTCTGTGTCCGTCGCTCCACTTCGCTCCGGATCGATACGGGAGCGCACACGGAACTGCCTCGGAACGGATGCATCGTCGACGGTGAAACGGGTCTCGGGTGCCGCGTCGGTCAGCACCACGCTCCGGATGACGTTCGCTGATTCGGCCTCGCGGATGTCCACTTCGACCGCGGCGAAGCCAAGCCTGGCGAGTTCAGGCTCGGCGCGCACGACGATCTCATGACTGGTTTCCGTCAGGTCGGCAAACTGAATGTGCTTCGACGGGTCGCGGCCGCCGAGGAGATCGATGAGGTTCGCCGCCGCGTAGTGCCGGATGAGCGTGGCGCGACGCTCACGGAAGTCCCACCGCGCCCGGTTGGAGACCTCCTCGCGCCGGATCGTCAGCCGGAAGCTCAGCTCCAGCGGCGCCACCGTCTCGTCCCCGAGTTGCGGGGGACGCTCCGGGGGAGGAAAGGGACTGAACATCCGGGCCAGCAGATCGTCTCCGACGCGCCGCATGGCCTCCGCACGCCGACCCTCGATGTCGCCGCTCTCGTCCACCACGCGGATCCTGATCACGTTGTCGCGGGCGGCTTCCTCCCAGGTCTTCGCAATCCGCGCCCGCCCATACGGCGTCGTGAGGGCACCCTCCGCGGTGAGCCGATCGTGCAGGGCCGTCAAATCCGCTTCGGCTTCGATGCCGAGCGGGCCGGAGAGGCCCAGCGTCTCAAGGTCGAAGATGACGACGGTTGGCAGCGCATCTCCCCTGATGGCGGCATCGGCGAGCGCAGCGCCGGGCGCGTCGAGGCGCGCCGAAATGACGGCCACGGGATCGCCAACGAGAGACGGCGGGCCGACGACGAGATCCAACGGCGCGAGCTCCCGCGCGGCAAGCCATCCGGCAATGCGGACCGTACCACTGCGCCAGTCCGGGCGCGCCAGCGTGGGCACACGTCCGGTCTCGGACAACGTCTTTTCGACCGTCTTCAGCTGCGACTCCGACGGCGCGAGCGTCGCCACGAGCTGCAGGAACCCGCCCTGCTGCGCGCCGCGGAAGACCAGGAGCGAAAGCTGAGGGTCGGGATTTCCGACGAGCGTCGGCACCTCCGGCAGGACGTAACGTCGAGCGGAGTCCGCGTGATCGTGGAACACGGTGAGGCCGGCGATGAGTTGCGGGGGACGCCCTGCGTCGAGCATGGAGAGTCGGAAGTCTACAGCGATTTCCGTCGGCCTGACACGCCTCCGGCACGTGCTCTCGCCATTTTTTCAACCGCTGGTACCGCGGTTCCTCGGCCGATAGGATGAGCTTAGAAAAAATTGCGCCGCGAATGGTTTTTCGTGAGGTAGGTCCCCCATTCCCTGTTGTGTTGCGTGTTAGCATCTCCGCCGGGTCGGACGATCACAACGCTGACGCGAAGGAGAGCACGGTGGCCTTTGACGCCGAATGGTTCAAGATGAAGCTCGAGGCGAAGCTCCAATTCTGCCTGGAGTGGGACAGCAAGCCGAAAGCGCTGTGGGACAAGGTCAGGACCACCGACTCGACGAAGACCGTGCTCGTCATCCTCCAGGAGATCGCCGAGCAGCGCAGCAACATCCACATCTTCCAGCAGCAGCTCGGGTCCGCCTTCGACATCTCCAAAGTCAACGCCAGCTATCCCACGGATCCCGCGATGGTGGCCGACACCGATGGCGTGGTCCAGTCGGATCCCAAACATGCCGGCGGCTGGTGGGGACTGCTTGGGCTGGACACCAGCGGGCTCAACGCTCAAGTCTTCGTGCTGGGCGGCTTCCCGATGCGGATGCCACCGACCACGGCCGGGTTCCTCTCCACGATCCGGCATCTCACGACGACGGCGCGCGGCTCGGGCGCAGGCATGGTCGCGTTCGTCAACGCTCAGCGGAAGACCGTCGGCAAGAAGGGTCTCCACCACCTGGCGCTGACCTTCAACTATCTGATCCAGACCAACGCTGACGATCTCGTCACCAAATACTTGAAAGCCTTGCGCGGCCACGATCCAGACGTGACCGGCACCGTCCACCACATGGGGGAATTGTTGAAGCTGGCCACCGACGTGGACGAGCGACTCCCACGCACGATGATGACGCTCGCACTCACGAACCTGCTGCAGCGATTTCCCCTGGTCTTCAGCGCTGCCGGCGCGGCGCCGACGACAGAGTGGCAGAAGATGGTGACGTTCCATCTGAACGATTGGCTGAGTGCGATCGGCAATCATCCCGACGGGCTGAAATGGCTGAAGGACGAGCTCACCGGGCTCCTCAAGCTGTGGTCGGACGACACCGCGATGCGGACCCTGCTGAAGAAGGATCGCGAAAGAGAGAAGACGGTGTCGCAATCCGAAACGACAGCGTTGACCACGATGCTGGGTGAGGCGCGGACTATTCGAACCGAACTGCAGAAGGCGGTTACGAACGGCGTTGCGAAGGAGCGGCTGGAGACCCTGACCAAGGCGAAGACCAAGGTGGATGGCTGGCGCAAGAAAACCAGCACTTCGAATACCGTCGGCGGGGGCTCGACCCAGGGAAGCGAGACAACGGGCGAAGCCGATTTCCTGATCCTCGAAGGGAGTGAGAAGGTCACGGTGACTTTCAACCAGAAGCTCGAGAACACGACCGCGCTCGAGAGGGAAGAGATGGGAAATACCACCGAGGCCGAGAGCAAGGCGATGTCCGACAAGCTCACGACCAGCTGGCAGCAGTTGATCACCGAGTCCAAGGCGGTCGAGGAGACAGTCAAGAAGGAGACCACCCGCTCGCAGTCCAGCACCAAGGCGGTGACGACTGCTATCGAGGTCCATGACGATTTCGGGCAGCAGGTCGCGATGATCCGCGAGGGGATCAGGGCGTTCATGTCGTCGCAGGGGTGGAAGTAGGACGGTTCACGCGTTTCCATTTCAGTAGGCCAGCGAGAAAATCATGCTGTATCTGGACGAGCCGATCCGCATCGGCCGGCTCAATCTGTTCCGGGACTACAACAACAAGGGGCTGTTCTATTTCCTCCCAGGCTCGCCGAGCATCGCGACCGAAGGCGGACAGCCGCTGTTCCACCTGCTGATCTGGCGGGGAGAGGACGCGGCGGGCGCGGCGAGGGGCGGCGGTTTTCTGACGATGACCGCGGAACTGAAGGTGCCACAGGGCGAGCTCGAGACGGCCACGCGGGAGCTGTCGCGACGGTTCGGCGTCAGCGCAACGCTCGCCCCACTGCAGGTCGAATCGGGCTCCGTCAAGGTGGCCATGCTCGATGCCGCCAGCGGGGACGAGGACGCCGGGGCGTTCGTCGAGAAGATCCTGGCGCACGGCACGCCGAGCCTGTACGGGGACGAGCGGGCGGTCTTCAAGGCCGAGCTGTCCCAGGACGGCGCCGTCGCGATGCAGGCGTCGCTGCTGAACGAAGGCGCGAGCCCGGTGATGCTGATTTACGAGCTCACCTATCGCGGCCTGCTGCCGGCGTACGAGTGCAAGATCGTCATCGAGTTCAAGCAGAGCTACGAGTACCTGAAGAATCGCACGACCTTTTCCAGCCTCTGGTTCAAGTCGGACGTCGACCGCGAGATGGAGGAGCTCCGTAAGAAGGGCTCGATAAAGATCGAAGAAATCGTCTATCACACCGACGATCCGCAGGCACGTCAGCAGCGCCTGCAGCAGCTCCAGGATCTGGCGCGCGAGCTCGCACAATGGACCTTCTTCAAACCGGGACTGAACCCCGGTGAGGTGCTCGCGAAGAACGTGCGGGATCTGCAGGCGGTCGGCGGCATCGAAGCGGGGGCGCTCGGCACCGGCCCCGGCACACCCTTCAACCAGGCAATGACAGGGGCGACGCCCGTCGGCATTCCGCCGAGCCGTCCTGCGGTCGCGCCGGCCGATGCGATCGCGAGCGGTGCGCGCGTGTCGGGGAACCCCGCGCCGCCGGCGGATGCGAAACCGGCGGAGACGCGCCCGGCCGAGCCGACGACCCCGACGACCCCGACCACGCCCGCCGGCAGCCAAGGGCCCAACGCGGTCGACGCCTGGAACAAGGCCGGTCGTCCGCAGGGCACCTATCAGCTGAAGGAGATCAGCCAGACCGAGAGCCAGCTGATCACCTTCGAGCTCAAACAGGTGTCCTCCCAGACGAGAACGATTGCGCCGCAAGGGCAGCTGCGCGTGCTCCCCGGTATGGCGACCGCCAGCAGCCGCATCCAGCAGATCTCGCTCGACAACGAGTTCTTCAAGCGGATCGAGGGGTCGTTCTCGACGCAGAGCAACCTGGCCGACCTCGGCATTCACTCGATGAACGTGGATCTGCGCTACGGCACGGTGGACGGCCGGGCCGGCTCCGCGCACGACGAAAGCTTCGTCATCACTGCCGACGGTCAGATCCTGCCGTTCGGGTTCTTCCGCGACTTCCGCAACACGCTCGACATCCAGTACCAGGTCACCGTCAACTACAAGCCCGACACCGCGATCGGCAACGATGCGTCGAAGAGCGAGACGCCCTGGATCACGACGTCGGACCGCTTCATCGCCATCGACCCGCGGGCCGCCGGCGACATCGTCGCGCTCGAGCTCCAGGCGGCGTCGGTGGACTGGGCGCTCGTGAAGCAGATTCAGGCCAAGGTGATCTACGAGGACCAGGCCGGGGACATGGACGGTGAGACGACCGTCATCCTCAAGCAGCAGGCCGAGTCACAGCGCGTCCTCGTGCGCCCCCGTAAACCGGACGATCCCATCCGCGTCTCTGCGGAATTCCTGTACGCCACCGGAGAAGTCGACGTCGTCGAAACCTCGCGGCGGGAGTCGGGGCCGGTCATCCTGAACCAGCCGCTCGACAAGACACAGACCGTGGACGTGACGCTGCTCGATCCCCTGACTCGATACGAGCGCGTCACGGTGCAGTTCGCGGAGGGGGATCCGGCCGCGGGCGGCTCGAGCCGTTCGATCGATCTGAAGGGGAACAACGCCCGCGCGAGCTGGTCGTTCCGGCCCGACGACGTGGCCAAGCGCGACTACAGGTACAAGACGACGTACTTCATGAGCGGCCCGGTCCGTGAGGAGCCGTGGATCGAGACCGGCGCGACACAGCTGCTGGTGGGCGATCGCATGGACGGGATCCTGAAGGTCCAGGTGATGATGCTCGGCGATCTGGCCGCGGCGCAGATGAAGGCGCTGCGGATCAAGCTCCGCTACCCGGATGCACCCGAGTGGGCGGATCCCGATTTCGAGAAGATGATCGTGGCGGGCGCACCCCTCGAGCCGTTCAACTGGGACGTGGCGATGCAGGACCGGCGGAAGACCAGCTACCAGGTGGAGCTGGAGTGGTTTCGTCAGAACGGCGAAAAGGTGAACGTCGGCCCCGTCACCGTGCAGGCCGAAACCCTGCTGCTCGATCCCGCGAAGCCGGAGGCAGTATCGTGATTACGCCAGGCATTCAGGCAGCCGTTCCGCAGTTTCTTGCGTACTTTCTGCAGCCACTCCGGCTCCAGTCCGGCGGCGGACCGCTCTCGCCGGCGGAGCTGACGAAATACGTGACGCAGCTCGGCGCCGAGCTCGAAGTCACGGTCGGCGAGTACCGGCCGCATGCGGGGCAGGTTCCGACGTGCGCCGGGGTGACGTTCCCGGCGACGCATTCGCTGCACGTGTCCCGCGCGCCGGTGGTCGTCCAGCCGGGTGGCGCTGACGGCATCACCGTGTCTCACACCGAGTCGGCAAACAAGCCGTACCCGTACAAATACTTCCTGCGGTGGCTCGTCGAGCGCGCCAATCCCCTCGTCGATGGTCAGGAAACGCTCCGGCGTGTCCTCCAGGATCTGCGTCCGCCATCGACATGGACGCCTGGTGCGGGGCCCGGTACCGGGACGACGACGCCTGGCCCCGCCGCGCCGGGCGGGGGGACACCGCCGGTGCCTGGCGCGGACGGTACGACACCGCCACCCGACGCCGGGCCGGCCAGCTATGGCAGCCGGGTCGCCGACGCCATCGCCGCGATGAAGCGCGGCTTCCCGATCCGGGTGGCGGACGTCACTTCCGTGCCGCCTGGCGTCGAGATGACGCTCGACGAGTTCAAGCTGGTGCTGGGGCGCTTCTTCACCTACGACGAGGCAGGCGAGTACTACGCGAAGTGGTGGGTGCCTGGCGAGGGCGCCTTTCCGGAGGAGACGACCGAGGGCTACCGGGAGAAGAACATCGAGACGCCCAAGATCGAGGGGGACAACGTCTTCGTGATTGGGAACGTGCCGAGCAACTTTGGATTGCCCGGCGCAGAGAACCGGGCCGCCGGGGAGTTTCGCGAGTTCATCACCAGGATTGACGCGTCGTCGGGCGACGCGAGCAAGCTGACGTTCGACGTCATCAGCAGCGCGGCGAAGGCGATTGAAGTCGGCGGCACGCCGGCCCGCGATCTGTTCGACTTCTGCTTCTTTACGATCAAGGAGGAGCAGCCATGACAATGACAGGTCAGTTTCACATCACGCTCATGCCGGGGGCCGACGAGCCGGCATTTGCGGCGCATATGAAGGACACCGTCTTCAAGGACGTCTCGGCCCTGCAGTCGACACGGATCACTGCGGCGTTCCGCCATCGCCTCCTGAAGGGACGCGCCGAGTTCCGTGAGTACGTGTGGCAGGTTGAAGTGGACCTCGTGACCGATCACGAGTACGACTTCGCGGAGAACGTCGCGCGTGTGGAGAAGAGCCTCGCCGGGTCCGGCGTGGTCACCCGCCTGGACGTGTACAGGCACGTGTAAGGTCGCAGGAGGCCACACATCATGGCGCTGAGTCCATTCGCCGATCAGGCCTGCGCCGAGCAGCCGGCCTCTCTCACCATCACTCGTCGTCGTCTTCTTGGCACCTTGCCGGCGCTCTGTGCCGGGCTCGTGGCGCTGCCCCGACTGGTTTTTGCGCAGGGTCCGGGAGTGCGCGCGTATCACGACGCGTCGGCGGCCGATCATCAGAAGCAGTTCGACGCCCCGGACGGCCTGCTGAAGAAGGGCTACCGCATCCGTTCGCTGAGCGTGTACAGGAATGCCGGGGCAACGCTCTACGCTGCCGTGTGGATCGACGCAAAGGGCCCGGCCTGGCGGGCGTTCCATGGGCTCTCCGCGAGCGACTACCAGGCCTACTTCAACGATGCGACCTCCAAAGGGTTTCGCCCGACCATCATTACCGCCACGGGAGGCGGCACCGTCGGCGGGAACCAGACGAATACGTCCACGTTCGCCGGCGTGTTCGAGCAGGACGCGACCCCCTTTGTGGCCAAGCACGGGATCGATGGACCGACCTTCCGGGACACCTGCGACTGGGCCAAGCAGCACCAGCACGTCCTCGAATGCGCGACCATCTACGGCGGCATGAACCGGCTCCACGCGGGTGTGTGGGAACGGGCACCCAGCGTGAAATGGGATTACAAGATCACGGCCGCCATCGACGGCCCGGATCTGGCCATTCCATTGACCATGCCCGGGAACGACGTCCTTCGGCTGGCCTACGTGACGCGGTCACCGTTTGGCGAATATCTGACCGTCTACCGGAGCGATGTGCCCGTGGGCCAATCCATCGTGAAGGGTGGAATGACGAGCTCGCAGTACCAGACACAGTTCACGGCCATCACGGCGCAGGGGTTGATGCCTGATCTGCGTTCAGGCCGGCGGCGACCCGCGTGTGGGCCCGCCGGTGTTCGCGGCCCTGTTCCGCAAACATACGATCAAGCTGGCGCCGGGATTGAAGGGGATCGAGAGCCAGCCGCGCATCCAGCGGTGACGCCGTGCCGACCGACGCGCCGATCATCATAGACATCCGCCAGAACGGGATAGGTGACGTCGTCGTCGCCTGCTGGATCGTGCTCAGCGCGCGCGCGGCCGGTCATCGGGTCCTGCTCAACCCGCGGAACCACCGCGACGTCGCGCTCATGTTCGGCGTGCCGGACGACTGCCTGACGATTACCGAAGCGTCCGACTGGGCGGGAACTCCCGGCGTCGGCCACCAGCTCGAATACCACCTGGCAGCGACCGGCCGTCCCCAGTCACGGTTCGATGTGTGGGCTACCAGCCTGAATCTTCGGGGGCTGAACCCTGTTCGCCCCCCGTATGTCGAGCGGCCCGAAGACGGCGACTGGGCGGAGGTCCAGTGGCGAACGATCGGCGAGGCCGCCGCCGGCCGCCGGGTCCTGCTGTTTCCGGACGCAGCCTGGCCGGTACGCACCTGGCCGCGGGCTTATTTCATCGACCTGGCATCAGAGCTTGCGAGCATGGGCTACGCCGTCGCGGCTATGGCGGGATCTCAGGATGCCGTGGCGTTCATGCCGTGCCACTGGTGGGGCGGGTTCACTGTCCGGCAGGCCGCCGCGATGGCACGCCGCGCGAGCGTCGTGGTCGCGAACGACTCGGGTCCTTCGCACGTGGCGGCCGCGCTCGGTACCACGACCATCGCGATCAGTGGGCCGACCGATCCGCGGATCGTGTTCGCACACGAACCCAACGTCGTCGCAGCAGCGATTGAACGTGAGGTGCTCTCGTGTATCGGCTGTCATTTTTCTGCAGTCGCCGGGTATCGTTCTGCCTGCGACATCGGAGGTTGCCAGGGACTGATGCGGTTCGAGCCGGCGCGCGTCGCCGGGATTGTGCGGCGGGCCGTCACGTTGCGTGCCCATGAGCAGCTATCAGACGTCAGCTTTCGGCTTCCAGAAAGAGAGAGCCAACAGCTCCTTTCTCGCGCACCCACCGGGGCTTCAACTGAGAGCTGACAGCTGAAGACCCGACAACGACTCCAGCACTTACCGGGCTTGAGCTGACAGCCGACAGCTCCTACCCGAGCACTCTCTGGGCTTGAACTGAGAGCTGACAGCTGAGAGCTGACAGCTCCTAGTCGTCCCGCAAGGCGGCCATGGGCGTGATGGATGACGCCCGGTGTGCCGGCAGCGCGGCTGCGACCGACGCGACGACGCAGAGCGAGAGAGCGGCGAGCGCGATCGTCCCCGTATCCGCCGGCTCGACGCCATAGAGCTGGCTCTGAATGAATCGGCCCAGCCACGCCGACGCGCCCCACCCGAGCACGAGCCCAACCCCGATCAACGCGGCGGCCTCCCGGAGCACGCGCCCGGCAATCTGGGATCCCAGGGCGCCGAGAGCCATGCGGATGCCAATCTCACGGGTGCGCCGCGTGACGGAGTACGCCATGACGCCGTAGAGTCCGATCACCGCCAGGAGCGTCGCCATCACGCTGAGCGTGGCGGAGAGGCTGGCGATCAGGCGCTCGTTGACGACCGACCGTGCGATGCGATCCTCCATGGAGCTCACGTTGAAGAGCGGCATCGACGCATCCATCGATGCGATCTGCCGACGCACGGCCTGCATCGTGTCGTCGGGCGCGCGATCGGTGCGCACATAAACGGTCAGTCCTTCGATATCGGCCTGAAGGTAAGGGAAGAACACCTGTGGCTGTGGATCCTCACGCACACCCGTGTAACGGGTGTCCTTGACCATGCCGACGATCCTGATGGGCATCGCCGTGCCGGGGTCCCTGCCGATGCCGATGCGACGGCCGATAGGACTGACGCCGTTGAAGTAACGCTTGACGAACGTCTCGTTGACGACCGCGGCGCGGTAGGGCCAGCCCTCGGGACGAGGCATCTCGCGATCGTCGCGGCTGTCGAACTCGCGGCCAAGGAGCACGGGCACGCCCATGGCACGGAAGAACCCGGGGCTCACCGCGTTGCACATCGCGCCGGCACTCTGTCCAGCGGGCGGCTTGTGTCCCTCGATCGTGAGCCCCATTCCCCAGCCGCCGCCTTCCAGCACGCCAACGAATGTGTAGGCGGCCGAGACGACACCCGGAATTTGCGACATGTGATTCTGCATGCTGATCGCGAAGTCGTGCGCGCGCACCGGATCGTAGCCACTGCCCGGAAGATCGACGGTGAAGGAGAGTACGTGCGAGGTCTGGAACCCCGTGTCCACATCCAGGAGGTTATTCAGGCTGCGCACGAAGAGGCCCGCGCCAATCAGCAGGAGGAACGACAGCGCGACCTGCGCCACCACGAGTGTCTTGCGCAGTCTGGGCTGTTCGCTGACCACGGCCCCGCCGCTGCTGCGGAGGGCGGGAGCCACGTCCACTCGCGTACTGCGCAACGCCGGCACGCACCCTGCCAGCATGGCGGTCGCAATCGCCAGTCCCGCGGTGAAGAGCACGATGCGGAAGTCGGGGTCGGCGCCCACGGCCATGGTTCCGTCAGGGCTGGAGTAGAAGCGCAGCAGAACGTCGGCGCCCCAGCTTGCGCAGAGCAGGCCCAGTCCCGTACCGAGACCGGCGAGCACGAGGCTTTCCACGAGGAGCAGCCGCACAATCTGAGAGCGGCTGGCACCTACGGCCAGCCGCAGTGCGAGCTCACGATGCCGGGCGGCTCCTCTCGCGATCAGGAGGTTGGCGACGTTCGCGCACACGATGAGCAGGACGCCCGCGGCGACCGCCATCAGGATCAGCAGGGGCTCTCTGACGCTGCTCCGCAGCGTCGAGTGGCCACGAACCGCCGACGTCACATTCAACGTGCCCTTCAGGAACTGCTCCCTGGTCAGCGGCGACGCGCCCGCGAATGCCGCGTCCACGACCTCTCGCTCGAGCAGCGATCGGTAGAGCGGTTGCAGGCGGGCCCTGGCCTGTGCCGACGTTACGCCGCCGTGCAACCGTCCGAACACCTGCACCCATCGGAATCGGCGCTCGTCCAGCTTCAGCCACGCGGGACCGATTCGGGGTTGCATGGTGATCGGCACGTACACCTGCGGTGGCTGGCCGATGTCCAGCCCCTGGAATCCCGCGCGCACGACACCCACAACTTCGTACGGATGTCCGTTGATCGCGATGCTGCGGCCGACAACGGCAGGATCGCCATTGAATCGTGACCGCCAGTAGCCGTTGCCGAGGACCACGACCGCGCGGCCTCCCGCGATCTCGTCGTCTGCCGTCAACAGCCGTCCGGCGGCCGGTGTGACGCCGAGCACGGGGAAGTAGCTGCCGGATACCAGCTCGCCACGGATGCGGTCGCTGCGCCCGGCCTGGCTGATCTGAAGATCGACGGGGAACCGGCAGAACATGCCTTCGAAGACGTCGTTGCTGTCGCGAAGATCCTTGTAGATCGCGTAGGACAGCTCGGTGCCGTCGCCCATGCCGCCGCCATGCGATTCGGTCTCCTCGGCGTCCACCTGCACCAGTTGCTTCGGCTCCTTCACGGGAAGAGGACGCAGCAGCACCTGGTCCACCAGGGTGAAGACCGCCGTGTTCGCGGCGATACCGAACGCGACCGACAATGCCGCGACCGACGTGAACAGCGGGGCCTTGCGGAGGCTTCGAAAGGCGAAACGCAGGTCGGCGAGCAGGTGAGTCATGGCATGGGCGCTGAGAGCAAGGCCAGTACCAGCCCGACGGTGCCATCTCGCCTGTGTTCGCGACTGCGTCCGGTATTTTGTGTTCGAACGTGGGACGCCTGTGTGCGGCAGCGGGCGGGAGCCGCGCCTGGACGACGATCCGCGACGTCAGTCTCGACGTTTCGAAACGTCGAACGAGCTGAACCAGGCGGGAGCAGGCTGGCCTTCCGTTGTCTGACTGTTGGCCGGGACGCGGACGAAGAGGTCGAAGTCGTTGCGAACGTCCTGTTCGTCGATCGGGTGGCGCGACGCGAACGTCACGATCGTGCCTGTGGCGTCCACGGCAGGTCCGCTGCTCGCCTCGGCCCACCCCCCTGAGGGCAGCGCACTGATCCACGTTATCCGGTCAGCGACGCGATCGTAGAGGAACACATCGGACAACAGGTTGACGTCCTCGAGTGTCGCCGGACAGCGGCGAGCGCAGACCAGATCCGACGCCTCAGACTGAAACGCGATGAACCGGCCCTCGGCGGAGATCGCCGGGGTCCCGCTCGGGCCGTTTGCGGTTCCTCCATCCGCCCTTCGGCTGACGACGGTTGTTGTCTGGGTCTGCAGGTCGCGCAGAAAGACGTCGGCGGACCGATTCCGATCGCCGCGCGCGAGGTTCGTGGCCTGGGACACGAAGGCGACATAGCGTCCGTCCGGGCTGATCGCAGGGTCATAGCTGGCGCCATCGAGAGGCGTGGCTCCGGGGCCCGTGCTCACCCGTGTCGTCGTGCCAAGCTCCGTGTCTCGCACATAGACCTGCGCCTCCGGCTTCGGCGGGCCGGCGTTGTCGTGAACAACCCTCGCGTCGAGATCGGCTGTTGACGTGAACGTCACGTACCGGCCGTTGGCGCTCATCGCGGGCGCAAAGCTCGCGCCTCGGGCCGGCTGAACCCCGCTGCCGTTCAGGCTGACGCGGCGCAGCGCACGGCTCGAGACGTCGAACGTATAGATATCTTCCTGGGAGCCGTTCTCGTCACGGCCGGGGACGAGGTTCGTGCTGGCGGAGGCAAAGACGACGGACCGGCAGTCTTCGCTGATTGAGGGATAGCGGCTCAACATGGGTGTGCCGTGGGACGTGTCCCTTCCCACCAGGGTGGCGGTGTCCCGCATGCGGTCCCGCACCACGATGTCGGTGTCCGGCCGCGCGGCGTCGCCGACGAAAACGGCCGTTTGAAACACGAGGCATCGCCCATCCCTGCTGAGACGCGGATACGCGTTGTCCCCCGTCAGCGCGCGACCGTCCGCCATCGTGCTCTCGAGGGTGACGATCCCGCTGATGCGATCGAGGACGTAGATATCTGCGCGAGCGTTCGTATCGGCCGGGACGAGGCTGGCGTACGACGCCAGCGCGACATACCGGCCATCAGCGCTGACCGACGCTGACGCCGGGTTGGTCACGAATCGAAATGCATCCCGCTGCGGGACGGTGATGAGGATGTCCGGCTGCGGCAGCGGCGCCTGCAGCAGGAGACCAAACGTGACGACCGAGGCAATCGGGCTGACAGGCATCGGACTTCAGCTGCCGTTCCGTCGAACCTCCGCCGAGGCCAGGAGGCCGGCGCGGACGGCGCGGATCGTCTCGAAACGTTCCCTGCCGCAGTCACATCGTCGGACGCCGCTCGCGGGCACTGCCGCGAGCGCCGGGAGGTCCACTTCGTCCAGCTGCTCGATCACGTGTTCGAGCTCGTGCGCGATGAGCTCCACTTGATCGTCGACGGGGCGGATCTCCACCATGGCGAAGCGCGTTCCCTCCGGCGTGATCGACATCACCGTGCGTGCGCGGACGCCGTCGGTGTCGTGCGGCTGGAACCATCCAAGGACGACCATCGTACTCGGCGCGTTCGCGATGCGCATGCACTGCCGGCCGAAGGTCGGTGATGTGCGCATGGACTCCACGACACCACGAAGAAAGGGAGGTACGAGCAGGTTGGGGGGAAGGTCGATCGCCGGTCGCGACACGACACTGGCATTCAGGACGCGCGCGACACCGGCGCGCGTTCGTTCGGCATCCGATGGTCGTGTCAGATCAGCCCAAGTACGACCACTGGCCGATTGCGAAAACGCGGGGACGGCAGAGACAACCGTGCTTACGGAGAGCGCGATCGCGACGGCTGCGCATCGACCGCCAAGCATACGTTAGTGAGACGAGTGGTGATGCTCGTTAGTTGCTAAGGAAAGTCAATCAGCTATCAGCTATCAGCTATTGGCTGTCAGTGACCTCAGCCTGGAAGGACTGTCATCTCTCGCTGAACCTGCGGAACTTCTCCGTCAGCGCTGCGCCGTGTGCCACGTACCAGTCGCGCCACACGCGGTCGTTGTCCGGCAGAGTTTCGTCGGTGATTTCCCTGAGTGCGCGAAATGCGTACGACCGGTCTCTCGGCCCGACGTTTTTGTCTGCGGCCATTTCGATCAGCCCGGGAATGGCGATCATCCGTTGCGCGCGCGTCAGCATCCCGCAGTGCGCGAGACCGCAGCCGCCGGCGTCGATGCGGACGAGAGAGGAAGCGTCATGATGAAACGCGTGCACCAGATCGGCAACGGTCTCGTCGGTGCCGATGTTCGCGATGGCGGCGTACGCCTGGTACCGCACGACCTCCAGCTCCGAACGCGTCAGCGCACGGAGCTCGTCGTGGATGCGCTCGGTTTCGACACCGCGATTGGCGAGGAGTCCGAGAATGTAGATGGCCTGTCGCGAGTCCTGCGGATTCGCTGCCGTTCGTCCCAGGAGCGATTCCACTTGCGCCGCGGTCTTGCGAATGCCGAAGACGGCGAGCTCAATCTCGATCGCCGCCGCCCGGACACGCAGGTCGCCGCCGTTGCGCGCGACGTCGAGCAGCGTTCCGAGTGCGGGAGTCATGGTGATCACGCCGCGCCAGGCCTTCACGCGGATCTTCAGATCGTCCGTGGCGCCGGCGTGATGAGAGATGGCGTATTGGAGCAGCCGCTCGGCCTGACCCTGTGGCGGGAGACCCGCCACCAGCTCAGCCTCGACCTCCGAGAGCTTCGCAGTCGTGCCGTCAACCGGTTCGCCCGGAACCGGCAGCTTGTGTCCGGCGATCTCGCCTGGAACGCTCTGTGCGCGGAGCAGGGCCGGCAGCAGGAGCACGCCGCCCGCGAATGCCGCGGCGAGCGACGCGCGCCGGGCAGTCGATCTGATCGTGCTGATCGTCATGAGGCTTCGCGATACCGGGGCTGCAAAATGTCCGCCTCTCCGCGAGGCAGAAAAGGCCTGATCTGCGCCCCCACACCACCGGCACGGTGCTCAGAACGAACCATTCGATTACGGTTCTGCTTCGTCGGCCTTTGACACGGCCCTGCCTTCGGACATAATCGGCCCCGGGTGACTCACATATGCGAATCCTCTCTGTCCTGACTGCGCTCGTCGTGTCGGCATCCTCCGGGCTCTCCATCGGGCAGAGCCCCGACAAACAGCTGCCTGTTCCCATCTTCGATGGCAAGTCGTTCACCGGCTGGGAAGGCAACCGCGCGATGTTCCGAATCGAGCAGGGCGCGATCGTGGGTGGCTCGCTGCGCGAGAAGATCGCGCGGAACGAGTTTCTCTGTACGACCCGGACCTATGGCGATTTCGAGCTGCGATTGAAGGTCAAGCTGCTGGGAGCGGATGCGGCCAATGCGGGCGTCCAGTTCCGCACGCGGCGCATTCCCGACAACCACGAGGTCATCGGCTATCAGGCCGATCTGGGTCAGGGCTACTGGGGCTCCCTGTACGACGAGTCCAGGCGGAAGAAGACGTTGCAGTCCCCGGATGCGGCGACGATCAAGGGCGTCAAAGTGGGCGAGTGGTACGACTACGTGATCCGCGCCGAAGGCCCGCGCATCCGGCTGTGGCTGAACGGTGTGCAGACCGTTGACTACACCGAAGAGGATCCATCGGTCGACACCACCGGCGTCATCGCGGTGCAAATCCATTCCGGCCCGCCCACCGAGGCTTGGTATAAGGACATCACGCTGCTCGATCTCACGAAGAAGTGAGGCGGGCTGACAGGAGAGGACCGACGAAGCGATGTGGCAGGACGTCAGAGTCGCATGGCGTTTTCTTCTCAAGCAGCGGACGTCGACGGTCATTGCGGCGCTCACACTCGGCATGGCCGTGGCGGTCTGCACGATGGCGCTTGGCGTCGTGGACCAGGCATTCTGGCGTTCGCCTGGTGGCGACGGCGGCAGTGAGCTGCTGACCGTCTACAACCGCCGCGCCGCTGCGCCGCAGTTCCAGGTGCTGTCGTACCCGGATTACGTGGACCTGCACGACCGCATGAGTGGCGCCGCGGACGCCGCGGCTTTCATGCGAATCGACAGCACGCTGGGCGGTGGAGACTGGCCGGTGCGTGTCCTGGGAGAGCTCGTCTCCGACAACTACTTCGCGGTGCTCGCCGCACGGCCTCATGCGGGCCGCTTCCTGGTGCCGCCGCCAGGCGGCGGTCTCTCCAGAGATCCGGTCGTGGTGCTGTCCTATCGGTTCTGGCGCCGCACCTTCAACGGCGATCCTGCCGTGATCGGACGGCCCATTCGTCTCGGGCGCACGAACTACCTCGTCATCGGCATCGCGGCCGACGGTTTTCACGGACCGGCCTATCCTTCCGATTTCTGGATCCCGCTCGGAATGGCGGCCGCAGCGTTCGGCCAGGACCTTCTATCCCGGCCGGACGTTCCGCTCCTTCAGACGGTGGTGCGGCCGCGGGCCACCACGATGCACGAGCTGCAGAGCCGCGTCGGAGGACTCGTGACACACGCGTCCGTTGAGGGCTGGCGCCTCGCCGTGTTCCCCGCCGCGTACCTGAAGTTCTGGCCCACCTACCGCTCCGCGGTTGCGCGCTATCTCGGCATCTTCGCGGCCCTTGGCGCGTGCATTCTGGTCATCGCCTGCGCAAATCTGGCGGGTCTGCTCGTGGCGCGGGCGGGGGAGCGGCAGCGCGAGCTGGCTCTCCGGCAGGCGCTTGGCGCGACCCGCCGTCAGCTCGTCCGACGGCTCGCGGCCGAGAGTCTCGTGCTGGGGGCGCTTGGCGGCATCATCGGCCTGCTGCTGATCTCGTGGGGGGCGGGATTCGTCACCCGCATTCCGGCACCGGTGCCCGCTCCGCTCGGCCTGACGTTCGACGTCAGGCTCGGCGCCCTCTGCCTGATCGTGTCGCTCGCGGCGTCGCTGCTCTTCACGGCGATGTCTGCCGGCAAGGGGCTGCGATCGGACATGCGCAGTGTCCTCGGCTCGTCGTCGGCGGCCGTGACCGAGCGTCCGCGCGCGCAACGCGTGCTCGTCGTTGCGCAGGTCGCGCTCTGCTGCGTGCTCATGACCGTCGCGGGCCTCCTCGGCCGCAGCGCCATGAACGTGGATCGGATCGACGTCGGGTTCGACGTGGCGAACCACCTGACCGGCACGGTAGGACTGCGCGATCAGGGATACACCGCGGTCGCGGGCAGCCGGTTCTACGCACGTCTCCAGGAGGAGTTGAGCCGGCGGCCGGAAGTGGAAGCGGTGGCGTTTGGATGGAACGCTCCGCTCACACCCGTCCGCGCGACCACAGCCTTCTCGATAGCCGGTTCCACCGAGCCGCTTCAGGCGCGATACAACGTGGTGAGCGCCGGGTATTTCCGTGCGCTCGCCATTCCCCTCCGGGCAGGCCGCGAGTTCGAGGCCTCGGACACATCCGCCAGTGAGCCCGTCGCCATCGTCAACGAAACACTGGCGTCCCGATTCAGCGGTCCCGCCGTCGGGCGCACGGTGAGGCTGCCGAACGAGCCGTCGCCCCGACGAATCGTCGGCGTCGCGCGGGCGATCAGGTACAACGGCCTGACCGAACCGGCGCAGCCTTTCGTTTACCTGCCGCTTCCTCAAGTCTTTCGCGCGGACATGCAGATCCACGTGCGGACCCGAGGCGCCGCGGGTGCGGCCATCCTGCGGGAGGCGATTCGCAGGCTCGACGCCAACGTCGCCCTCTCGAACATCCGGACGTTCACCGAACAGCTCGGCGAGGCGCGCGCCGTGCCGCATGCCTCCGCTGTCGTCTCCGGTGTCGCGGCAGGGCTGGCCGTGTTCCTGGCGCTCGTCGGGGTGTACGGTGTTCTCGCGACATCTGTCCAGCGGCGCTCGCGTGAACTGGCGATCCGCGCCGCCCTGGGCGCCAGACCGGGCGAGATCATCCGGCTGGTCGCGTTCGAGGGCGCCGGCCTCACGGGACTCGGGCTGCTCATTGGGGTCGGTGCCAGCATGGGTGCCGGACACCTCGTCGCGGATCTGCTCTTCGGTGTCGCCCCCCGGGACGGTCTGGTCTTCGTCCTGGCTCCCGCCTGCGTGTTCGCCGCATCGGCCGCTTCCTGGATCGCGCCGGCGCGCCGCGCGGCAACTGCAGATCCCGTCAGCGTGCTCAGAAGTGAATGATCTTCGGGGTTCCGGGTTCGGGGTTCAGGTTCCGGGTTCCGGGTTCGCTCCGGTTCGGGGTTCAGCGTTCCGCGGTCCCGAAGTTCGGACGTGAACTCAGAAGTCGAACCTGAACTCCGAAATCGAACCTGAACTCCGAAATCGAACCTGAACTCCGAAATCGAACCTGAAACCCGAACCCGAGCGAACCCCGAACCTGAACCCGGAACCCCGAAGATCATTCTTGCCGAAGCGCCACCATCGGATCGACGGCGGCTGCGCGCCGGGCAGGAATGTAGCAGGCGATGAGCGCCACGAGACCCAGCAGCACCGTAACCCCGGCGTAAGCGAGCGGATCGGCTGCTTCAACACCGAACAACAGGCTGCGCAACAGCCGCGTCGAGGCCAGGCTCGCACCCACACCAACCGCGAGCCCGACGAGGACGAGACGTCCGCCCATCAGCAGCATGAGCGCAAGCACATGACGTCGAGGGGCGCCGAGCGCCATGCGGACGCCCAGCTCGTGGGTCCGCCGGGTCACGTGGAATGACAGCACGCTGTAGATCCCGGCGGCTGCCAGCGCAAGGCCCAGCGCCGCGAACGCACTGAACAGCGCCATCGTGAAGCGGGGCTGGATCACTTCCTGTCCGAGGACTTCGGCGAGCGTAATGGGACGTCCGAGCGGCTGCTCGGCGTCCATCGCCCTGACCTCCGCGCGGACGGGGTTGAGCAGGAGATTGGGATCCCCGCCTGAGCGCAGGGCCAGCGTGCGCTGGAGCGGCGCGATGACGGAGTACGGCAGGGCGACCACCGGCACCGGTTCGCTCCGGAATCCTGCGTTGCGGGTGTTCGCGATCACACCAATGATCGTGACCTCGGCCGGGCGTCCCGTATCGACCAGCGTCCGCGCCGGCGGACGTTCCAGGACGCCGAGCCGCAGCCGCGAGCCAATCGGATTCTCGCCCGCCGGCCAGAGCTTCAGCGCGGCTTCGTTGATCACGGCCACGCGATCGCCGCGCCGGACATCGGCGGCGTCGAACATGCGGCCGCCGCGCAGGGCGATGCCAAACGTGCGAAGGTGGTCGGCGCCGACCAGGTTCACGGTGATCCGCCTCGACTCGTCGGCGACCTGACCGACGATGGTGAATGGAGACTGAGGACCGCCGAAAGGCAGGCCGAGCGTGGCCGCCTCGACCCCCGGCAGCCGGCTGACCCGCTCCAGCAACTCGCCCGCGAAACGGTTGCGCTGTTCGAGCGTTGCATACTTTTCCGGCGGCAACGGGACGCCCACGAGGAGCACGCGATCTCCGTTGATCCCGGCATCCACGTTCTGGAGGACGAGGAAGGTGCGGACGGTCAGAGCTGCGCTGACGAGCAGCACGACCGACAGCGCCACTTCCACGACGACCAGCATGTTGCGCGTGCGGCCGCCGTGCGTGCCCGCACCCGTGCTGCGGCTGGCCTTGAGCGCGTCGGTCATGTCCGGTCGGGACGTCTGGAGCGCCGGGACGAGCCCGAAGACGATGCCCGTGAGCACCGACACGACCACTGAGAAGAGGAGCACGGGTGTGTTGAGCGTGACCCGCGACTCGTTCGGCACGTAGAACTCGGGCATCAGCGCGACGATCGCCTGAATCGCACCGAACGCGAACAGCACGCCGAGCGCCCCGCCGGCCAGGGAGAGCAGGACGCTCTCCGTCAGCAGCTGACGAAGCAGACGGCGGCGGCCCGCGCCTATCGACATCCGGACGGCCATCTCACGCGCCCGGGCCGTCCCGCGCGCAAGCTGCAGGTTGGCCACGTTGGCGCATGCGATGAGGAGCAGGAATCCGACGGCGCCGAGCAGGAGCCGCAGGCTGTTGCGCATGTCCCCGCTCGCGACCGTGACGTCCAGGTAGTTGCGCAGGTTCGTCGTGAAGCCCTTCGGCGGAAATGTCGTCGGCTTCTCGGCCGCAAGGGCCTGATTGGAGGCGCTCAGTTGCGATTCGGCCACCGCCTTCGACACTCCCGGTGCCAGCCTCACGATGGGAGCGATGAACTGAAGGTCGGTGCGCGTCGGCGAGAGCGGCAGCCAGAATCCCTGACTGCCATACCATCCGAAGCGGGGCGGCATCACGCCGACGATCGTGTGTGGGCGGCCGTTGAGGCGCAACGTACGGCCGACGGCGGCCGGGCTGCCGTCGAACAGCCGCAGCCACAACCGGTGGCTCAGGACGACGACCGGTTCGGCCTGGCCATCGGGCCGGATGTCCGTCGGCTGGAGGGTGCGGCCGATGACGGGCGGCACGCCGAGAAAGTTGAAGGCATTGCCGGACAACAGCACGCCGCCGAAGCTCTCCGGTGAGAATTCGCCGGTCAGCAGCACGGTTTCCATGGACGTGGCCATCACGTCCGAGAACGCCGGCAGCGCCGAGAGTCGCGGCAGCTCGTTGAGCGCATAGGGTCGCCCGCCGCGCCCTTCGCGCGCGTCGACCGAAGGGGACCAGATCTCAGCCGGCTTCGCGTAGGGATAAGGCGAGATGAGGACGCCGTACACCACGCTGAAGATCGCTGACGTGGCGCCGATGCCCAGCGTCAACGACAACAGCGCGACGAATACGAAGGATGGGCTGCGCCGGAACATCCGGACGGCATAGCCGAGATCCTGTAGCAACGTTTCGAGCGAGCGGCGCATACACGTCTCCCTTGAAGATCTGCGGGTTTAGACGAAACCAATCACCGTTTCGTTGGGTTCGGCATGTGTTCCGGGACGGGCGCCGGCAGGTCCGGCGGCCGTGACTCGAACGGTTGAGGTTCCCTGTGCCCGACCTGTCGTCCGTGATCATCTCTCTTTCCGATTCCCCGTGTGCGCATTCCGTGTGCGCGCCCGCCGTCTGTATCCGATCCGCACCCGTGATGGCCGCGGGTTCTGAACGCTGCCGGATCCCGACGATTGCGTTTTCGTGATCACGACGCCAAAACTCCGTGCGCGCCCTGCGCCGACTTGAGCAACGGCCGTCACATCTCCTGAGCAAATCTGCGCAATTCGGTGAGCGTTCGCGCTGGCATTGACCTTGCGCTTCAGCTGCTCGACGCTCGCGCTTCCCGTCGCTGAGAGCGTCGCTCTCATAAACAGGCAGACAAGGCCTGCATCAGAAACGGCCGCTATGTGCGCGGCCACTGTGCAGGATGCAAGAGGATTCCATGGTTCTAGAAGTCTGTACACGTGGTCGCGCAATGGTGGTTCTCGGAATGCTCGCGGCACTCGCCGGCGCGCCGCAGGCCGCTCACGCCCAGGGCACTGTGGACGGCGAGATTGCGCTGCTCGCCAGGGATGCGTCCGTGGTTCAGGGCAACTGGACCGTCGTTGACGATCCGACCGCTGCGGGTGGTGCGCGTCTCTGGAATCGAGACAACGCGGTCCCGAAGCTGACGGTTCCGCTGGTGTCCCCCGCGAGCTTCTTCGAGCTGACGTTCAGCGCCGAGGCGAATCGCGGATATCGGCTCTGGTTCCGCGGTCGCGCGGATCTGAACTCATGGACCAACGATTCGGTCTACGCGCAGTTCAGCGGCGCCGTATCGGCCACCGGCGCGCCGGTCTATCGGATTGGCTCTGCGTCGGCGACGTGGCTGGGCATCGAAGACTGCTCCGGATGCGGCGTTCAGGGCTGGGGCTGGCAGGACAACGGCTACGGCACCGGCGCGCTCGGTCCCCTTGTCTATTTCGCGCAGTCGGGTCCACAGACGATCCGCATCCAGCAGCGCGAGGATGGGATCTCGATCGATCAGGTGGTCCTCTCACCAGCGCGATACCTGACGGCCGCGCCCGGCGCGTCGACGAACGACGCGACCCTGATCGCCGAACCGGTCGTAGCGCGACCAGCGCCCGAGGTGGTCGTGCACGACGAGATCATGATTGGCGCCGGCGCTCCGAAGGCGGTGTCCGGCGCCTGGCGGCTGGTGAGCGATTCCACGGCAGCCAGCCGTATGGCTCTCAGCCATCCCGACACGGGTGCACCGAAGGTGACGGCTCCGCGTGCCGCACCGGTTGACTATGTCGAGCTGACGTTCGATGCGGACGCCGGCAAGCCGTACCGCCTCTGGCTGCGCGCGCGTGCCACCGGCGACTACTGGGCCAATGATTCCGTCTTCGTGCAGTTCACCAACTCGCTGAATGCGGCCGGGGCGCCGGCCCTGCGGATCGGCTCCACCGACGCGTTCACCGTGAACCTCGAGGACTCGGCCGATGCCAGGGTCTCCGGCTGGGGCTGGCAGGACAACGGGTATGGCGCGGGCGTGCTCGGTCCGCTCGTGACCTTTGCCACGTCGGGAACGCAGACGATTCGGATTCAGACCCGTGAAGACGGCGTCCGCTTCGATCAGGTCGTGCTCTCGGCGGTCAGGTATCTGACCGTCGCCCCCGGCGCTCTGAAGAACGACGCGACAATCGTGGTTCCGGCGACGACGCCTCCGGCTCCGGTCCCGGTCGCGCCCCCCGTCGTGCCGCCCGTCGTACCTCCCGTCGTATCTCCAGTCGAGCCGCCACCATCGACGGGCGTCGTCAGGATCCGGGTGCTGCAGTGGAACCTGCACCACGGCGTCGGCACCGACGGAAAGTACGACATCAACCGCATTGCGACCTCGATGGCGTCGATGACGCCCGATATCGTGATGCTGAACGAGGTCGAGAAGTACACCGGCTGGGGCAACGAGAACCAGCCCGAACGCTACCGCGCGCTGCTGGAGGCGAAGACCGGCAGGGTCTGGTACTCGCACTTCACGCAGGAGTACGGCAACTGGACCGGCAATGGCAAGGGAAGCCAGATTCTCTCAACCTTCCCGCTCGACTCGACGGACCAGACCACGATCAGTTATGGTCGCGTCATCGGGGCGGCTACCGTGATGGTCAACGGCCGGATCATCACGCTGATGGAGACGCATCTCGATCCCGAGTCGCAGCCCTATCGGTTGACCCAGGCCAAGCAGGTGATCAACTGGGCGCTGGCGCGCCCCGAAAACCGGATCATCGCCGGCGACTTCAACGCGTGGCCCGATCAGTCGTCGATCGCGGAAATGCGGAAGACCTATGCTGACTCGTGGGAGACAGCGACCGCCATCGGCAAGGCGTTCACGTTCGCGGGCAACAACCCGACCGGCGCGACGAAGAACGGCCGCATCGACTACATCTTCTACTCACGCGGGGCATCGAATCTCAGGGTCATCGAGTCGCGGGTGGTTGACACACGTAACGCGGCAGGTGTCATGCCGTCCGATCATCGTCCGGTCGTCACGACGTTCGAAGTCCGGTAAGACCCGCCGTCACTGCGGCGTGCCCGGCACCCGCACGGCATTCATCGCTCAGTACGGCCGGAGAGGTGCAGCGCACCCTCCGGCCGTTCTCTTTTCACGGCCCTGTGGGAGTGCGTCTCCGTGCCTCCGCCACTTCCGTGGTGATATTTCCGCCGTGCCCTCACGGAAATCTCTGGACCCGTGATTATGCCTGCTTGCGCAGTTGCCGCCCACGGTGATTGCGCGCCTGCTCGATGACCATCGCTCCGATCACCAGCTTCAGCTTCGTCGAATTCACCTCATCGGGCGTGTCTTCATCGCGGCGAGGCGCGACAAGCCAGGCGATACCGATGCTGATCAAGTAGAGAGTGATCATGGGTGCAGCGAACAGCGCCTGGTTCCACATGTCTGCCGACGACGTGAGCGCCGCCGCCACGATGAAGATGATGAGGATGGCGTATTTGATGTTGTGCCAGAGAAACCGCGCGGTCACGAGCTGCATCTTCGCGAGGAAAAAGATCAGCGTCGGCAGTTGAAACACGGCGACCATCCCGAGCATCATCCCCTTGTACAGCTCGAACGTGTCTTCAACCCTCGGCATGAACTTCATGGCCGGCGAATGGAACGCACCGAGAAAGGCGATCGTCGACGGGAACAGCACATAGTGCGCGAAGAGCGCGCCACCGAGGCTTCCGGCCGTCGTCAGCACGACGAACGGAACGGCAAATCTCTGTTCCCTGGCGTAGAGTCCGGGAGCGATGAACCGCCAGACCTGGTACATGACGAAGGGCGCCGCCAGTACCACGCCACCGATCAACGCGATGTCCAGGTAGAAGGCGAAGCCTTCTCCCGGTTTTGTGTAGATGAGTGCATCGCCGGCGGGCAGCGTCTTGAGCGTTGGCGCCAGGATGAAGTCGCCGATCCGATCGACGAAGAAGAAGGCGACGAGCATGCCGCCAGCGACAGCCAGGCACGAGCGGATGATCCGCTTCCGCAGTTCCTCGAGATGATCCAGGAACCCCATCCTCCCGTCGCGAAGGTCTTCGTGGTCCGGCTCGTCTGGCAGGAGCGGCGCGAGGGATGAGGCCATAGTGGCCGGATTGTAGGCCCGCGAGGGCAATCTGTCTAACTAGTGGGGAAGGAAGGCTGCGGCACCGGCTCGCCACCTTCCGCAGTGCTGGCAGCTCATCAGTCAGTGTCATTTTGAACACCGCTGCGACCATCCGTAGTCGCTCAATACGACCGTATCGGCTCTACGCACTGTTTCACCAAAATAGTACCTAGTTACCGCGACTATGTCGATAAAAGTCTTACTCTCAGATGACTAAAGGCACCTGCTTAGGCGCCTAAGCCGCCTCATCAAGTCTGGCTGAGGCGCACGGCGTGCGTCTCCGATCGGGCGTGGCCGAGTATCCGATCGGAGATTACGCACGCAGAAATGCCGTCCATCGCTCCAGCATCCATGGCGTCTTGCTCCGATTCCCCAGGCTAACAGCTCAGGTCGACCTCCTTGCACTCGACAACTTTGTCGGAAAAAGGAGCCCCCCAGTGAACAAGCTGCTCGCCGGTCGCCTCGTCATCGCGATGTGGGTCGTTGGATCGTGTTCGACGGTACTCCACGCCCAGCCGCCGGCCAGTCCCCCTCCTGGAACCTATCTGTGCGACATCGCGTACCGGGACTGCCGGGCAGATGTGCTGAATCTCATCAGGCAAGAGACGGTCGGTATCGACCTGAGCTTCTGGTTCATGACCGACTCCCGCTACTCGAACGAAATCGTCAAGCGGTGGAACGCAGGCGTGCCGGTCAGGGTCATCATGGACCCGCGTGCGAACGTCAGCAAGCCGGCCAACGCCGCGCAGGTCCAGCAGCTCCGCGACGCCGGCATCCCGCTGCTCAACAAACCGTTCGGCGACATCGCGCACTGGAAAGGCATGATCTTCGCCGGCCAGAACGTGGCGGAGTTTTCAGGCGCGAACTACAGTCCGTACCAGTACGTCTACGAGATCCCGTACATCCAGTACCAGGACGAGACGATCTATTTCTCGAGCGAGCCCGATGTCGTCCGCAGCCTCATGCGGAGGTTCGACGATGTCTGGATGAACAGTGTCTACACGTTCTATGCGAACCCGATCCCGAGGGTGCGCCGCTACCCGCTGACCTATCTGATTGCGGCGGAGTTCAACCTTCCGCCCGACGAGAGCTACACCAACAGGCTCCTGCCTCTCCTCAACAACGAGACCCAGGGCATTGATGTCGTGATGTTTCGCATCACGGATTCACGGCCGGCGAACGCGCTGATCAATGCCGTCGCGCGCGGCGTGCCGGTGAGGCTGTACGCGGAGCCGCTCGAATACCGCAATCCGGCGAGGCTGGAGGATTCGTACAACATCGATCGGATGTACATGGGTGGCGTCAACATCAGGATGCGGGCGCACGCAGGCCAGAATCACCAGAAGACCGTCATGCTCGTCGGCCAGCGAACCACCGTTTTCGGGACGTCGAACTGGTCGACGGCGTCAGACGACAACCAGCTGGAAGTGAACTACTTCACGACGAAAGACTGGTTCCACCAGTTCTTCGCGGATCAGTTCGAATGGAAGTGGCAGAACGAGCGTCCCGACGGGTCCCCGTCGGTGCAGACGAAAGAGTTCGTGCCGCTCGCACCCGACAAGCCCGTCTACAACGCGCCCGCCAATCTCTCGACGGCCGTGAGCCCGAGCAGTGTCACGCTGCGGTGGTATGCCGGCGCCTGGGCGCGAAAGTACGACGTTTATCTTGGTATCGGCTCGAACCCGGTGCTCGTCAGGGCGGACGCCCAGCTCGGGCCAAGTCAGAGCACCAGCGATTACAAGAGCATCACCGTCACGGGGCTCCAGCCCGGAACGCTGTACTCGTGGAGGGTCGTTTCCAAGACCATGGCCAACGTCGCGCAGGCAGGACCACTGTGGAGCTTCACGACGACGGGCGCTCCGCCTCCGAGCCCGCCGCCGCCTCCGCCCGATACGACGGCGCCAGGAGTCGCCTTCTATTCACCCGCACATCGCGCCACTGTATCCGGTGTGACGACGCTCTCCGCCAGCAGCTGGGACAACGTCGGCGTCGTGGGTGTGCAGTTCAAGGTGGATGGCAGCCCGCTGGGGGCGGAGGACAGGACCGCGCCGTACACGATCGCGTGGGACACGGTGTCGGCAGCCGACGGCACACACACGCTGACAGCGGAAGCGCGCGACAGCCGCGGCAACAGAACGACGTCATCGGCGATCTTCGCGATCGTATCGAACGACACGACGCCCGACACCACGGCACCGGTGGTGTCCCTGACGTCCCCCCTGAATGGCTCGACTGTCGGCGGGACGAGCACGGTGGCGGCCTCGGCCTCGGACAACATCGCCGTCAAGGGCGTGCGGTTCGAGCTCGATGGCCTGAGTCTGGGGGCCGAAGATTTGACGGCTCCGTACTCGGTTGCGTGGAACACGGTCGCGAGCACGAACGGGAGTCACACGGTGACGGCGTTCGCGCGGGATGCGGCAGGCAATGCGAGCTCCGCGACGGTCACCGTGACGGTGGTGAACCCGGACGCGCAGCCGACCGGCACCATCGTGCTGTACGCCGCACAGGTACCCGACAACCGGGTTGTCGGCAACTGGCTGAAGGTGCCGGACAGCACGGCTGCCGACCAGATCGCGCTGCGGAACACCGACAACGGTGCGCCAAAGATCGCCCCCGCGCTGGTCACGCCGCAGCACTACGTGGAGACGACCTTCAACGCCCCGGCAGGCACCGCGTACCGTCTCTGGATCCGGATGCGCGCGCAGAACGACTTCTTCGGCAACGATTCAATCCACGTGCAGTTCTCCGATGCGGTCAACAGCATCGGTACGCCGATCTACCGGATCGGTTCGACCGGCGCCGACAATTCCGCGCAGGTCGTTTTGCAGGAATCCGATGGCGGCATCGTGTCCGGCTGGGGCTGGGCGGATCAGGGCTGGAACGGACCGGGGGGGCTGATTTACTTCTCGACCTCCGGCCCGCACACGATCCGGATTCAACAGCGGGAAGACGGCGCGATGTTCGATCAGATCGTTTTGTCGCCCGATACGTACGTGACATTCCCCCCGGGAGGCCAGACGCAGGACCACACCATCGTCCCGCGATAGCAGACCTCAGGGGCGGATCCCCGAAGACGTGGCCGCGGGCACCGAGCGGTGCCCGCGGCTCGTCGCCTTGACCTCGTCCATCAGGACCCCGCGACGCCGTAGCACGTAGCACGTAGCACGTAGCACGTAGCACGTAGCACGTAGCACGTGAGCACGTGGTACGTGAGTCTGGCCGGTCGTTCTCCAGTTGACAAACTAGAGAAGAGGCGTATGCTTCTCTTCTCTGGTTTGCCTATAGGAGGAAGCGACGTGGCTCCAGCCGACAACCCCAGCGATCTCGTGCAGGGGACGCTGCACATGCTCATCCTGAAGACGCTCGCCCTCGAAGCCATGCACGGATACGGAATTGGCGTACGTCTCGAGCAGATCAGCCGGGGCGTGTTTCGCGTGAACGCGGGATCGCTCTTTCCCGCGCTGCGCCGCCTGGAACGCGACGGGCTCATTGCCGGCGCGTGGGACACCACCGAGAACAATCGTCGCGCGAAGTACTACTCGCTCACCAGCGCGGGCCGCGCACGGCTGAAGCGGGAGACGCGCGACTGGGAAGTGCAGACCGCCGCCATCACCAGGATTCTCGAAGCGTCCCCGGGAGAACTGTGATGTCGCTGCTGCGACGCGTTGTCGGCGGGATTCAGGGACTCCTGCACAGAACGCGGCAAGACGCAGAGCTGGACAGGGAGCTCCGCGCGTTCGTCGAGAGCGGCGTGGAGCACAAGATGCGTTCCGGCATGCGGAGGGACGATGCGATCCGCGCCGTGCGGCTGGAGCTGGGCAGCGCCGCCGCCGTGCAGGATCGCGTTCGCGACGCGGGATGGGAATCGGTGCTCGGGAGCGTCTGGCAGGACGTGCGCTACGGTGGGCGGATGCTGCGCCGATCGCCGGCGTTTTCGGCCATCGCCATCGGCATTCTGGCGCTCGGCATCGGCGGCAACACCGCGATCTTCACCCTCGTCAACGCCCTGATGCTGCGGCCGCTGCCGGTGCGCGAGCCGTCGCAGCTGGTGGAGTTGTTGACTCGATACCCTGGTGAGCCGCGGATGAACAACTTCTCCTGGAAGGTGTATGAGCACTTTCGGGACGAGAACCACGTCTTCTCAGACGTGATCGGTGCGTCGCCCGCCCGACTCGAGGTCAGGCGAGCCGGACTGGATTCCGAGACGGTGGATGGCGAGCTCCTGTCGCCGGCGGCGTTCTCGGCGCTCGGTCTCGAGCCGGCGATCGGGCGGCTCATGGGTCCGGAGGACGCCCGCCCCGGCGCAGCTCCCGTGGCCGTCCTGAGCTGGTCGGTACTGGACGAACCGGTTCAGCAGAGATCCCGCGATTCTCGGCACTGAGATGGTGATCAATGGCGCGCAGGTGGCGATCATCGGGGTCACGCCGCGCGCGTTCACCGGATTGCAGACCGGCATCCGGCCGGCCGTCTGGATGCCGGCCCCCCAGGGCGCGAGGTTGAGGCTGATGGGGCGGTTGAAGCGCGGTGTCTCGATCGAGCAGGCGCGCGCCGAGATGCGTCTGCTCGATCAGTGGAGGATCGAGGACCTCGCGGCGACGAGCCGCGATCCATTGTGGCTCCAGGCGAAGATGGAGGTCGTGCCGGCCGCGTCAGGGTTCTCGATTCTTCGCGATCGTTTTGCCACGCCGTTGCTGGTCCTGATGTTCGCCGTAGGACTCGTGCTGCTGCTCGCGTGCACGAATGTCGCCGGCATGCTGCTGGCTCGCGGCGCGGCCAGACGTCAGGAGATCGCCGTGCGAGCATCGCTCGGTGCAGGACCGTTCCGCATCGCGCGACAGGTACTGACCGAATCTCTGCTGCTCTCCACAGCCGGCAGCCTCGTCGGCGTCGTGCTCGGCTACTTCGGCGCCGACGCGCTGGTGCGCGTCATGATGTCCGGACGCTCGCCTGTGATGATGCCGCTGCACTTCGACATTCAAACAGCGCCGGATGCTCGCGTCCTGCTGTTCACCGCCGGTGTCGCTCTGGTGACGGGTGTGCTCTTCGGGCTGGCCCCCGCCTGGAGCGCGTTCGCGTCCGCGCCCATCGCGTCGCTCAGGGAGATCGGCACCGCAGGGGACAAGAAGTCCGGCAGGCGGTTCGGGAAGTGCCTCGTGGCGGCGCAGGTCGCCCTGTCGGTCGTGCTCCTGACGCTTGCCGTGGTGTTTCTCGCGCACCTCTCGAACCTCCGGAACGTCAACCTGGGATTCCGTCGTGAGTCCGTGCTGCTCGTCACGTTGAATCCTCAGGGCGGCGGCTACAACCGCGTGCAGTTGACGGCGTTGTACAAGGATCTGCTGGAGCGGCTGCAGGCGATCCCGGGCGTCCGCGCGGCGACGCTCAGCGGCGTCACGCCGATCGAAGGTCCCGCCGCGAGCCGCTTCGCAACGGTCGAGGGCTACCAGGAGGCGCCTGCCGATCGGCGGCGCCTCATGTTGAATCCGGTCGGTCCGCGGTACTTCGAGACGCTCGGCACGCCGGTGCCCGCCGGACGCGAGTTCGAGTTCGAGGATGCGACCCGCCCGCGCGTCGCCATCGTCAACCAGTCGACGGCCCGGCACTACTTTCGCGACCGCAATCCGCTCGGACGACATCTCACGTTCGACGGGGACTCCGGTCCCTATCAGATAGTCGGCGTCGTCGGGGACGCGAAGTACGCGGACCTCCACGAACCGGCGCCGCGGACCGTCTACATCAATGCGTTTCAGGACGGGCGCATTGCGTCCCAGTTTGCGCTCCGGACCGATGTGCCTCCCTCGAGAGTGGTGACGGACGTCCGCCGAACCATGGGTGATCTCGTTCCGAACATCCGGATCGCAAGAGTCACGACGCTGGCAGAGCAGGTGGACGCGTCCATCGTCTCCGAACGGGTGATCTCGACCCTGTCAGGTCTGCTCGGCGTTCTCGGCGCAGCGCTGGCCGCGGTGGGGCTGTACGGGCTGCTGGCGTACACCGTGGCACGGCGGGTCAACGAGATCGGCGTGCGCATGGCGTTCGGCGCGACTGAGCGCGACATGACGCGCATGGTCGTCAGGGGCGCACTGGGGCTCGTGTTCGCAGGCCTTGCGGCGGGAGTGCCGCTCGCCGTCTGGAGCACGCGCGTCGCGGCAAGCCTCGTGGGGAATCTGCCGGTGAACATCAGCGGTCCGATCGCGTTCGCCGCGGCGGTGATGATCGGAGTCGGCCTGCTGGCCGCGTACGTGCCGGCACGCCATGCGGCCCGCATACAGCCGATCGACGCCTTGCGGAGGTCGTAGACCCCGTCGGCGCGCATTCACCGTTTGACGGCATCGGGGCTCGATAGTAGAGTTCCGGCACTTTGGTCAACACGCGGCACATTCCGGTCGTCCCGTCCTGCCGCTCCACGTCCCTCCGCTTCGACCAGTCGGACAATCGAGTCCGCCCGGAGCCCGCTGAACCGCCGGCCTGGCGGGAGCGTTGACCGTGATGTACCCACGCCTCGCGATCCCGATACTGTGCGCTGTGATCGTCGGGCGCTCGAGCCAGGATCCTCCTGTCGCACAGCCGCAGATCGTTGCGGCGACCTACGTGTGGTCCCAGGACTACACCGGACGCGGGCAGCGCCTCGAGGATCATCTGGACGAGGCGTTCGCGGCGACGGCTCGGGCCGGTTTTGACGCCGTCCAGGGGTGGCTGAGTTGGTACGGCACCGACGCTCAAGCAGCCGCGACGGCTGCGGCGCTGTCGGCGCAGCGCCTGTCCATGCCGTCCGCGTACACCGACGGTCCGCTGCATGACGCCCGCGCGGATGCGACGATCGATCGGGTTGCACAGTGGGCAGGCCGCGGACGTCCGCACGGTTTGCGGATGGTCGTGATGAACCCGGATGTCCGGCGCGATGGAGCCGAGAAGACCGACGATGAGCTTGCGGTGCAGGCACGGAACCTCGACCGGCTCGGTTCGAGGCTGCGGGCGCTTCAGGTCTCGCTGGCGATTCACGCGCACGACAAGGAAATGCGCTCCGGCGCGCGCGAGTGGTACTCCAACCTCCGGCATACCGATCCAGCCACTGTCGGAATCTGCCTGGACCTGCACTGGGTCCATCGGGGTGGACAGGATCCGGCGAAGCTCCTGAAAGCGGCGGGTGGGCGAGTCCTGGATGTGCACCTGCGCAACTCGAGCCAGGATGTCTGGCTCCAGGATCTCGGTCGCGGGGATCTCGACTACGCGGCGCTCGCGGAGGTGTTCCGGCGGGGAAGCTATCGCGGCACCTACACCGTCGAGCTCGCGTACGAGCCGCGGACCCAACGGACCCGCCCTATCGAGGCGAACCTGCGAATCAGCCGGGAATTTCTCGTCCACACCTTCGGTCTGACGACGGCCGGCCCCGATCCGCGCACACGATGACCCGGCCGCGCGCTGCCGCAATTGACGACGGGACAGGCTGTGAACAGCTCCTTTCTGCGCATGCGCGTTCCCCGATTCCTGTCCCCCGCCGGACTGGAGTCGGTGTCATAATACGAGGCGCCCCCCCGGTCCTCCCCACCATGCGAACACGCCTGAGATCTGCGGTTGTCGTTGTCGCATGCTCCCTGCTCCTGGGGCAGTGCGGAGGCAGCGGAGGACCATCCGCGCCGACCACGCCGCCAGGGGGCGGTGGAGGAGGAGGTGGAAACCCCGGTGATGGCAACGGGGGCGGGGGGAACACGGGGCCGGCGACCGTCCTGGCTGCCGGCGACATCGGCGAGTGTGGCTTTGGCGCGCACGAAACCGGCGAGATCCTGGATCGCCTTCCCGGCACGCTGCTTGCGTTGGGTGATCTCGCCTACATGCATGGGAACCTCGCAAACTTCCGTGACTGCTACGATCCCGCATGGGGCCGGCACCTGGGACGCACGCGCCCCGTGCCGGGCAACCATGAATACGAAACCCCAGGGGCGTCCACCTACTACGACTACTTCGGGTCGGTGGCAGGGATCCAGGGCGCGGGTTATTACGCCTTCTCGGCCGGCTCGTGGCGGGTGATCGCGCTCAACAGCGAGATCCCCTTTGGTGCAGGGTCTCCGCAGATGCTCTGGCTGCGTAACGAGCTGGAGACCAATCGCACCGCCTGCACGCTCGCCTATTGGCATCGGCCACTGTTCAGTTCCGGTCCCAACGGCAACAACCCCGACACGCGCCCGCTCTGGCGCACCTTGATGGAGTTCCGCGCCGACGTGATCCTCAACGGGCACGATCACATGTACGAGCGCTTCGCCCCGCAGGACGCCGAGGGGCGCGCGGACAGTGCGACAGGAATCCGCCAGTTCATCGCGGGGACGGGCGGCGCACATCTCTACGCGCCCGAGGCCGCGAAACCCAACAGCGAGATTCGAGCGAGAACGTACGGGATCCTGATGCTCACGCTCACGACCAACGCATATCGCTGGGAGTTCGTCTCGAATACGGCGTTCCGTGAATCCGGCTCGGACGTATGCCACTAATCCTCTCTGCCGCCATCCTGGCGGTGCTCAGCGGCCAGAGCTCAGCCTTCTCGCAACCCGCGGACACGACACAGCAGGAGCCGCAGACGAAGCCGGAGAAAGAGGGGACGGACAAGAAAACCACGCCGACCTTCCGGCTCGACGATCACCCGTCCATCCACTTCGGCAAGGGCACGCATCTCGACTTCCGCGCGCGGTTCTCCGCCGACCTGACGGACTCGGAGGCCGCGACTGAGGATTCGACGGAGACGTCAGCGATCGATCTCGGCAAAAAGCGGATCGGCATCTCGGGTGAAATCCGGAACGTGTTTGGATTCCAGGTCGAAGCCGAGCTGACGGGTACCGAGCCGTGGCGCGACGTCTACGGCGAGTACCGGCAGTTTGCGGCCGTGCGGGTCCGCGGCGGCCACTTCAAGATGCCGTTCAGTCTCGATGAGAATACGGGCGCCAGCAACCTCGACTTCCTGTATCGATCGCTGGCCGCCACGCATCTCGCCCCAGGCCGCGATCGCGGCGTGATGGTGCATGGCAGAGTGCTGAACAGAGTCGTCGGCTACGAGGCTGGCGTCTTCAACCACGACGGCCGGAACGCGCGGACGAACAACGAGTCCAAAGTCTTCGGCGGCCGGACGACGGTGGGACGAATCACCGTCGAACCGTTTCGCAACGTCAAGGACGCTCCAGGCGACCTCTCCCTCGGCCTGGCCATCGCGCGCAGCGAGGTTCCCGAGGGCATTGCGGGCCTGCGCGGACAGACCGTTCTGGACCAGAACTTTTTTTCCTCGTCGAACTACATCGTGAACGGGCCGCGTCGAAGGATCGGGCTCGAGATGCTGTTCCGTCCAGGACCCGCCTCGATCAAGTCCGAGTGGATGCGCGTCGAAACGGAGCGCCGTGGCGAGAGCGTCGAAGATACCGATCTGTCGCCGCTCATCGGGCAGGGGTGGTATGTGAGCGGGACCTACGTCATCACAGGGGAGAAGAGCGGCGCCGCCGACCTCCCGAAGAAACCGCTCTTTCAAGGCGGATTCGGAGCGGTTGAGGTTGGCGTCCGCGTCGAGAGCCTGGAGTTCAAGAGCGGTGCATCCGGGGAAGTCGGCTCGCGGGGCCCGCGCGCGGACGTGATTCTCGGGAACCGGGACAAGGTCATGACGGTCGGCGTGAACTGGTACCTCAACCGCTTTCTCAAGGTGCAGGCGAACTTCATCAGGGAAACGCTCGACGACCCGGCCCAGGGTCCTCTGCCCGCGAAAGCAGGCATCTCGACTACGGCCATTCGCATTCAGTTTGCACTATGACACTTGCCATGCGCGTACGGTTCGGAGTGATCGCAGCGATCGTGTCCGGGATCCTGGTCCCGGCCGCGCCTGCGACCGCCCAGACGGCCGCCGATCTCTTCGACGTCAATACGCTCCAGGAGATCCGGCTCTTCGTGAACTCTCGCGACCTGACGACGCTCCGCGAGAACACCGACCTGAACACGTACTACACGGCGGACCTGACCTGGCGGAACATCAGGGTCCGCAACGTCGGCATCCGATCGCGCGGGACCGGCAGCCGCAACCCGATCAAAATCGGCCTCCGCGTGGACATGGACCGCTACACGACGGGACAGACGTTCCTCGGCCTCTCCACCATCATCCTGGACAATGCCTGGCAGGACGATTCGCTCATCCGCGAGCGTCTCGCCTTCTCCATCTTCGAGCGGATGGGCCTGCCTGCACCGCGTGAGTCGTTCTGCCGGCTCTTCATCGACGGCGAGTACCAGGGCGTGTACACGATCACCGAGGAGATCGACCAGTCGTTCGCGAAGCGCGTGATTGGGGAATCAGACGGTGTGCTCTTCGAGTACCACTACATCCGTGACTGGCGCGCCGAGGATCTCGGCGACATCTCGGTGTACAAGCCGATGCTGGAGCCGCGCACCCATACGATGGACGCCGACAGCACGCTCTATGGACCCATCCAGGAGATGTTTCGCGAGATCAACGGTCCGGACGATGCCGTGTGGCGGGATCGGGTGGAACAATACATCGACCTGCCCCGGTTCATGATGCACGTCGCCACCGAGACCTTCATCGCGGAGAATGACGGCATCCTCGGCTACGCCGGCATGAACAATTTCTATCTCTATCGCCAACAGGGCACGACGAAACACCAGTTGTTCGTGTGGGACAAGGACAACGCCTTCTTCTCACTCGACTACCCCATCAAGGCGACGGATGCGAACGTGCTCTTCCGGCGCGCGATGGAACATCCGGATCTCCGCGAGATCTATTTCCAGACTCTGGAGGATTGTGCGGGGGAGGTGTCGGCAGACAACTGGCTTACGCTCGAGATCGATCGGCTGATCGGCGTCATCATCGACGCGGCCTATGAGGACACGAAGAAGCAGTTCTCGAACGAGCGCTTCGACCAGGCGGTGGAGTTTCTGCGGGCGTTCGCCGAGCGCCGCCCGCGAGATGTACTCAACGAGGTCGCACGGTTGCGCGCCGCCTTCAACTCTGAGGCTGGAGGGCGCCAGCAGGCGGATGAGACGTGCGCGGCTGATGTGCGCGACTGTCGCACACGTCCTGTGCGACCGCGACGACCGTCCGCCCTGCCGTCGCCAGGACGCGCGGTTCCGAGGCTGGAACGCTGACGCGATTCACCACCTGGCCCGGCGCGCACTGATCCGGTCCGGAGTCGAGCCCGTCGAAGTAGCACCCGCCGTAGGAATCGGTCTTCCATCGCCCGCGCGTGCACTGGTTGGGCCCTTCGTCATTTGCGTCGAAGTAGCAGCCCTGAGGTCCCAGTTTCCAACGCCCGTCAGCGCCGTGGACCGAAACGATCAGCACCGCTGCGATGGACAAGCTCATCCCTATGGCGACCAACAAGCGTTTCATCATCGTCTTCTTCCTTGGAGCGGTGGCAGGGGCGCTGGCACGCCCGTCGTCTGGCCTACAAGAGCAGTGCCAGTCGGCGCTTCATCGCGGTTTTGAATAATCGCGTTCGAGAGACCGATAGGGACCACATCAGAGGACGATCCGGTGCGAAGTGCGGACACGCCTCTCGCAGGTTGTTGACGCGACATACACACATCCATACGAAAAGCTGCAGTGGTCTGTTTCTTCTACTCGTCTGAATGCGCGGACGAATGTCCTCAACAGCTATCAGCTATCAGCTATCAGCTATCAGCGATCAGCCTTGATACCTGACAGTTGATCTCTCGCCGCTGCGTGTTCGCCACCTATTTGTCACAGCCGACGCCAGAGGAATGGTCGGGCGTCCGTTCCCGGGATTGCAGGGACAACTGCGACATATTCAGACGCTCTCTATGAGACGTCGCGACAGGTGTGCTGGCCGGGCTATGTGGGGAGTGAGCCGTCGGCCGCCATGATGATTGGACGCAGCCACGACTGCGATGCGTCCGCGTGCAGGCCCCGCTCCGGCAGAGTCGGGTGCAGGGTGCCGGGGCACTCACGTGCTACGTGCTACGTGCTACGTGCTACGTGCTTATGCGCAAGGTGCCAGGGTGACTCGGGACTCGGGATTCGACTCGGGATCCAGGACTCGGGACTCCGGATCCAGGACTCGGGACTCGGGATCCAGAACTCGGGATTGGGAATTGGGGATCGGGGATTGGAAATTGGGAATTAGGAATTGAGAAATGCGAATTGGGAATTCGAGACTCGGACGACCGTAGCTTCCGGCTTTAGCCGGAAGAAGACAAATCGGAAGCCGGAAGCCGGAAGCCGGAAGCCGGAAGCCGGAAGCCGGAAGCGTGGAAGCCTCTTGAGATTGACCGCAGTCTTACAATGTGTAAGATAACGCGATGGCGAAGCGATCGCAGCCGCCGACACTTCCCCCGAAGGAAGCGCTGATTCTGGAACTGCTCCTCCAGCACAAGGAACTGTACGGTCTGGAGATGGTCGCGGCATCCAGAAAGCGGCTGAAGCGCGGGACGGTGTATGTGACGCTCGGACGCATGGAAGAGAAGGGCTTCATCGTGTCACGGCTGGAGCCGGCGCCGTCGGATGCGGGCGGGCTGCCGCGCCGCGTGTACGAAGCGACGCCATTCGGCCGCCGCGTCCTCGCGGCGTGGACCCGGATGGCCCGGCAACTGATACCGGAGCCGTCGCGATGAAGCCCGGAACGCGGCTGCGGTCGCTGGCGAGCCGCATCTGCTCCGCACAGACGATGGATCGGCTGATCGATCCCGTGATCGGCGACATGCAGCGTGAGCACGATCAGGGAACGTCCACGAATGGACCGTGGGAACGCCGGTGGGTGCTCCTGCAGAGCTATGTCGCGTTCTGGAAGGTCGTCGCATTCTGGCTGCCGGTCGCGTGGATCGCGCGCGTCGCCCGCGAACGATCGGGGTCCCCACTCTTCCGCGCCCTCGCCGCCGCAGCCGTCACGATGATCGTCACGACGGCGCTGTTGGTCGCCGTCCCGATGCAGATCGTCCTGCCACATGATCGGGCCGGATGGCTGTTCCTGCTCCTGTTGCCCCAATCGTTGCCGTTGACGATCCCAGGCATGCTGCTCGTGGGAGTGCTGACTGGCGCGCGCACTCGTCACATCGCACGCTTCACGCGCCGGGCGGTCCTTGGAGTTGCGCTGGCCGGATCGCTGGCGTCCTTTGCCACGATTGTCTGGGTGATACCCGCATCGAACCAGGCGTTCCGGGTGACTGTCGCCGGCCGCGAGATTCCGAGGGGCTCCGCGGAGGTGCCGGTCAATTCGCTGCGCGCTCGAGCGCTCGAGAGCAGGGGCACTGCGTCGGAAGGTGAGGCAGGCAGACTGTTCCTCGAATACCACGCGCGCTGGGCGCTGGTCGGAGCGGCCACAGCCTTTGCGCTTTTCGGGCTCGGTGTCGCCGCTCTTCACGCGCGAGTAGCCGTCACCGCCGCGATTGCAGTGATCGCGTACGGGGTATACCCCGGTACTTCTTCGAGCTGGTGGCCTATGTCCCGCCGTCGATCTTCAGCAGCGAACCTCTGGCGATTCTGGTGGTCTGGCTGCCGACCCTGCTGCTGATTCTCGTGGGCCTGGCCTTCCTGAGAAGCGCTGACATCACCCGCGCCACGGGACCACTCTCGGAACGCCAGTCAACAGGGTAAGCCGGCTCCACGCATTTCTGAACATCCGGATCGGGCCGACACCGCTACTCGTCACGGATTGCGACGAGTGGATCGAGACGTGCCGCCCGCCGGGCGGGCACGGCGCAGCCGATACCTGCCAGCACGATCAGCATCATGGCAACGATGGCGAGCGACTGCGGGTCAGTGGCTCTGATTGCCGGATTGCCCGTCGAGAACAGGCGATCCCACAGGACCGTACAACCGATCCCGGCGACGAACCCGATCGCCACCTGTCCCAGCGCCGTGCGCAGAACCATCCACACCACGGCGCGTGACGATGCGCCGAGTGCCATCCGGAGGCCAATGTCGCGCGTCTGCCGCGTGACACCGTGGGCCGTGACCGCGTAGAGTCCCACCACCGAGAGCCCAATCGCGATCCAGGTCAAGGACAGGAGCAACCTTGCGGATACGCGGCCTACCCAACTCGAGTCCCGCACCACGTCTCGCATCGTTCGGACCCTGTATACCGGAATCGACGGGTCGAGCGCCTGAACCTGCTCCCGCATAGATGAAGTGAGGCGCTCCGCCGTGTCGTCGCCTCGGACGAGCAGCGTGGCTGACGGCGACGGTTCGGAGTCGTACGGAATATAGGCGACGGCGTCTGGTTCGGCTGTCGGACGCTGTCGCACGTCGGGCGCCATCCCGACGATCGTCAGCCAGCGGGGTGCCGCGGGCGCGCCGTCTGGCGCGCTCAGTGCGATGCGCTGGCCGATCGGGTCGCGATCGGCGAGGAACCGATGGGCGAACCGTTCGTTGACGATCACCACTGAGCCGGCGCCGCTCGCGTCTTCAGGCCGGAACTCACGTCCGCGGACCATCGTGAGCCTGAGAGTCTCGAAGTATTGCGGGCCGACTGCCACGGTCGAGACGACCGGCGCTCCCTGGGCGTCTGGAGCGCCGCCATCGGCGATCTGCAGCCGCTGTTCCTGCGCACCGGAGAAGGGGGGCGCACTGGCAACGGATACCGATGCGATACCTGCCACCGAGCGGAGTCGCTCGCGCAGCTTCTGGTGGAACTCAGTACGCTGGCTCGGCTCGCCATACATCGCTGCGGGCAGAGACACGACACCGGTGACCACTGCGGTCGTCTCGACGACCTTGTCCGAAGGAAGCGTGGGAATGACGGTGCGAAGCCCCACACTGAGCTGGGCGAGCATCACCACGGCAAGCCCGAACTCTGCCGCGAGAAACGCTGTGGTCCAGCGGCGTGTGGCGCGTGATCCGGCGACTCTCTGTCCGCCGGATTTCAGGACACGATTCACGTCGGCCCTCGATGCCGGGATCGCGGGCAGCAGAGCAAAAATGAGCACCGTCAGGACCGTGACGCCCACGAGCGCCCCGACAATGCGCATGTCCATCGAGTAATCGAACCAGTAGGGGAGCGCGTTCTCAGGCATCGCGCTCCAGAAAAGCCGGACGCCCGTTACGGCCACAGCCATGCCGGCGATCCCGCCGAGTCCGGCGAGGACGATGCCCTCCATCAGCAGTTGCCGGAAGACGCGGCTGCGCGTCGCGCCGAGCGACGTGCGAATCGCCATCTCCCGGGCGCGTTCCACACTTCGACCGAGCATCAGGTTGGCGACGTTCGCGGCGGAGATCAGCAGGATCAGAAAGCCGACCGTGATGAAGGCGATCCACGTGGGCTCGGTCACGCGACCGAAGTATTGCTCGTTGACGGGCACCGCCCTTCCGCGCACGTTCCTGTTCGTGTCGGGATGTTCGGCGGACAGCCGCGAGAAGAAGGCGTCCACTTCTGCCGCCGCGCTGAGGTGGGAGACGCCGTCGTGCAGTCGGCCGACCGCGCGCAAGGAACGAGGCTCTCGCTTCTGCGTGCTCAGGTCGGGCGCGTGGGTCAATGGAAGCCACACGGCCGCAGTGCTCGGGAATCCGGATCGATCCGGCACGACGCCGACGATGGTGGCCGGCCGGCCGCCAACGTGAATCGCGCGCCCGAGGATCCCGCTGTCACCGCCATAGCGGGACATCCACAGACCACGCCCGAGGACCGCAACCGCCGGACGTCCGGACTCATCGTCGGACGGCTCGAGGCCGCGGCCCAGCAATGTTCGCAGTCCGAGCACCGCGAACGCATTGCCGGATGCGTAGCTCGCCTCCACGCGGTCCGGCGCACGCCCATCCCCGGCAACCACGACCGGCGCATTCATGTACGCAGTTACACCTGCGAAGCTTTGCGCCGCCTGCCGGAGCTCTTCGAGCTCCACGAATGAAAGGCCCCGATCCCGTGAACGCTCATCCACCGTCGTGAGGTACATGACGCGATCAGCAGCCGGAACCGGAAGCCCCCGCAGCGTATGGGCGTACAGGATCGTGAACAGCATGTTGTTCACGCCGATGCCCAGGCCGAGGACGAGCGCAGCCGTGGCCGCAAACGCCGGATTCCGGCGCAGCAGGCGGACGCCGAAGCGGGCGTCCTCCCACAGGCCGTCCACGAGCGGCAGGCCACGCTGTTCACGGTAGTCCGCCTTGACGTTGTCCACGACGCCGAAGCGCCGGCGTGCCGCGCGACGCGCGTCAGCCTGTGACAGGCCCGCCGCCACGCCCTCGTCGGTCAGCATATCGAGGTGCGCCTGCACCTCCTCAGACAGCCGCTCCTCCCGTCGTCGCCGCAGAATCAGATCCAGCACGCGTGATGCGAAGACTCGGATCGTCGTCACGACTCCTCCTCCAGGAGACGATTGACCAGCGAGACGGTGCGGCCCCAGAGCGCAGCTTCCGCTTCGAGCTGCCGCCGGCCTGCCGCGGTGATGGAATAGAAGCGGGCACGGCGGTTGTTCTCGCTCGTGCCCCACGCGCTTCGGACCCAGCCCTTCTGCTCCAGGCGAAGCAGGGCAGGATAGATCGTGCCCTGGTTGAGCGCGAGGCCGCCCTGGGCGACCTGCTCAATCCGGCGCGCGATGCCGTAGCCGTGCAGCGGTCCGAGCACGGCGAGGGTCTTCAGGACCATCAGGTCGAGTGTGCCGTAGGGCACTTCGGAGTCTGGCGGGCTCATGGTGGCTCCTGTTGAAAGGCAACATGATTATGCCAGACGTCATGTGGAAAGGCAACAGGGCAGGGCAGCGGCCAAACAGCTGATAGTTGTCAGCTATCAGCTCTCAGCTGGTCTATTCGTAGCGGAGCGCGTCCATCGCGCGGATTCTGGTCGCCCGCATCACGGGCACGCAGCACGCGGTCAGTCCGATCGCGATGAAGAGCGCTGCGGCTCCCGCGAGGATCAGCGCGTCCGGTCGTGGAGCACTGGAATTCGATCCGGCGAGGACCCGGCCGAGCACGGCGGCCAGCGCGATTCCCATGACAGATCCGATCCCCACCAGGTACATGCCCTGTCGCAGGACCAGGCTGACGACGTCCAGACGATTCGCACCAAGTGAGAGCCGAATCCCGATCTCACGCGTGCGCCGCGCCACGGTATAGGCGGTGATCCCGTAGACGCCAATGGCCGCAAGCAGCAGACCGACGAGTCCCACGACGCCCGCAACGGCCGCGCCGATACGCAGTCGAGTCTGGACGGGGCTGTTCTGGAGGCTCTCGAGTGTCTGCGCACTCAGTACCGGCAGATCCGGATCCATGGATGTGACGAGCACGTGCAGGTCGCCGGCCAGGCTCGCGCGGCCATTCGTCCGAGCCAGTATCGTCAGCTGCGGCGTATACCGGTGTCGCACGGGCACGTAGAGTGCGAGCGGCCCTTCCCGACGTGCGGAGCCGAACACGATGTCGCGCGCAACGCCAACGACACGAACTCGCATGGGTGGCACAGCCCTGGAGGAAGCGGGGTGTCCAGTGTGGATGGTGAGGAACTGCCCCACGGCATCTCTGCCGGGCCAGAACCGGCGCGCCGCACTTTCGCCCACGATGACCACCCGTTCGGAGCCCTCACGATCGTCGCGGTCGAAGTCACGTCCGGCCAGGAGCGGGATCCGCAGGGTCGCGAAGTAGCCGGAGTCCACCTGCGTCCAGCTCGGATAGAAGAACGGCGCCCCGTTGGGCGGTGTCACGCCAGGAACAGTTACGCCGCCGAACGTCTCCACCGCCTGCCCGGGCGCTCCGCTCGCGAGCGTCGCCGCCTCGACGCCGGGAAGGCGGCGAATCCTCTCGATCAGCCTGGACCCGAATTGCGTCCCGCTCGCTTCGGTGTAGCCCGCCATCGACAGATCGACGGACACGACGTCGACGGAGCGCGAATCGAAGCCGCGATCGACGGACGTCACGCGGTCAAATCCCCGCACGAGCGTCCCGGCGGTCACGATGAGCAGCACGCTCAGGGCGACCTGGACGACGACGAATGCATTGCGGGCGCGCAATCGATCCGGCGGTCCGCCTGTGTCGTCTTTCAGCGCGGAGACCACGTCGGACTTTGACGCGTGCAGGGCCGGCGCAAGCCCGGAGAGCACGGCGGCAATCAGCGAGAGGCCGAGCGTGAACGCGACGACCCGGCCGTCGATCGGCGCCGAGAGATTCACGGGCAGGGGAGACGCGGGCAGCAGCGCGACGAGCAGCGACGTCAGCACGCGCGCCAGTGCCAGGCCCGCCGCGCCGCCCAGCGCGAAGAGGATCGTCGTTTCGGTCAGGAGTTGCCGGATGATCCGCAGGCGACCGGCGCCGATGGCTGAACGGATGCCAATCTCGCGGCGGCGGACGGTGGCACGCGTCAGCAGGATGCCGGCGATGTTCGCGCAGGCGATCACGAGCACAATCGACACGAGTGCCATCAGGAGCCCAAGAAACGTCGCTGCGATGCCACGGAGACCGTACGGAATCGGCGATGCGGGCTGCGCGCTCCACTCGAAGGTCTTGCTCGGTACGCCCCTCGGCAGGAAGCGGGGATCAAACGGAAACTCACGCGCCAGCGCCTGGCCGATTGCCGCGACTTCGGCCGAGGCCTGCGCTCGTGAAGCGCCCGGCTTCAACCGGCCCCCCAGCAACAGCCACCCGTTCTCCCGAAGCTTCAGTCGAGACGACTCGCTGCCAGGCTGCACGATGCCGACCATCGCGGCGGGAATCCAGAGGTCCGGAGCCAGGACGCTCGTTCCCCGGAAATCCTCCCGCGCCACACCCGCGATCATGAATGGATGGCCGTTCACGCGAACGATCTGCCCGACCACACCGGCGTCGGCGTTGAATCGCCGCATCCAGAACCGATGGCTCAGGACGACGACCGGGCTGGCGCCCGGGGCCTCGCTGTCGCCGGAGCCGAAGAGCCGCCCGGCGGCCGGCGGCACACGGAGGGCCTGAAAGTAGTTCGCGGTCACGAGACTCGCAAATACGCGTTCGGCGCTCCCGGTCACCCTCAGGCTGACCGGCTCGAGCTCCAGGTGATATCCGTAGACGGCATCGAGGGTTGTCGTTCGGTGTCGCAGGTCGAGATAGTCGGGGTATGAAATGGGCTCGACTCCGGAGTCCCCCCGCTCGAGCCGCACGATGTCGACGAGGCCGTCTGAATCCGTGACACCAACGGACGACCGCAGCAGCAGCCCGTTGGCGGCCGTGAAGATCGTCGTGGTGGCTCCGATGCCGATCGCCAGTGACAGGGAGGCCGTCAGGGTGAAAAGCGGATTCCTGCGGAGCAGTCGCGCCCCGTAGCGTACATCCTGCAGCAACGTGTCGACGAATGCTCCCGATCGCTCGTCGCGGACGTAATCCTTGATCGCGCTGACGTTGCCCAGTTCGATCCGTGCCGCCCGGCGGGCGGCTTCCGGCGTCGCCCCGGCCGCGATTCTTTCGGCGACGAGCAGTTCCAGCGTCGCGCCCAGCTCGTCGTCCAGGCCTCGCTCAACCCGATCGCGCCGCAACAGGTTGCGCGAGAAGCTCCTCAGCCGCGACATGGCGCTACGGCTCCGGGTCTCGCGCCGGTCGCGACCACATCGAGAATCAACAGGTCCAGCGTGCAGTGGGGCAGTGCGGGGCAGTCGCGTGATGCCATCGACGTTCCTCTATAGCCGCTCTATACGGGCAGAGTCTCGTCGATGTTCCTATCGAGTGTCAATAGGAGTCGCTCAGCTCTCAGCTCTCGGCTCTCAGCCGTCAGCTCTCAGACGTCAGCTCCCAGCTCCCAGCTCCCAGCTCCCAGCTCCCAGCTCCCAGCTCCCAGCTTCCAGCTTCCAGCTATTCCGATCGCAGGGCGATCATCGGATCCAGCCGTGATGCTCGCCGCGCCGGAACCCATGCCGAGATGCCCGCGACGATCATCAGCACGGCCAGCGCGCCAGTGATGCTCGGCCAGTCGCCTGGCTGGACGCCGAACAGCAGGCCGCGAATGGCGCGACCGGTGAAGAACGCACCGACGAGCCCGCCCACAATGCCGAGCGCCACGAGCAGACCGGCTTCGCCCAGCACCAGCCGGACGATCCGGCGCGGGTCGGCGCCGAGCGCCAGCCGGATGCCAAGCTCCCGGGTGCGCCGGCTGACGGCATTCGCCATCAGTCCATACAGGCCGACGGCAGAGAGCACCAGCGCGAGGAATCCAAATGTCGATGAGAGCATCGCAAACGTGCGTTCGCTGCCCATCGAGCGATCGATCTGTTCGGCAATGGTGCGGACGTTGAACACCGGGACGTTTGGATCGAGACGACGGACGGCTGCCTGGATGGAGGCGGCCAGGCTCCCCGGCGGCACCGCCGAGCGGACGTGCAGCACACCGCGGCCGCCCGGGACGTAGAGCATGTGCTGATCGAGGTCCCTGAGCCCTGTCGACGCGCTGTCCTTCACCACGCCGATGATCTGAAAGGTCATGTTGCCGTTGCCGGTAATCGACCGGCCAATCGGATCTTCATCGGGTGGAAGGTAGGCCCTCACGAAATTCTCGTTCACCACCACGGGACCGATGGCGCTCGCCTCATCGCGGTCCTCGAACTCGCGGCCCCTCGTGAGCGGCACGCCCATCGTCTTGAAGTACCCGGGAGAGATGGACGACACCGATGCACCGACCTGCCGGGGTGGTTCGGAGGGATCACGCCGCACCGTGATATTCCACCCGGTGTTCACGCCGAGCGGCTCGTCGGCCGCGAGCGCAGCCGAGACAACCCCGGGAATGCTCTGCACGGTCTCGAGCAGCCGCGCGTAGAACGCCTTTCGCTGTGCGGCCGAGTATCCCTCGGTGGCCATCGAAGCGATCAGCACACGCTCGGGCTCGAACCCCGGATCGACCGAGCGCAGTTTGTTGAGCGTCTGCCCGAAGAGGGCTGCAACAACCAGGACAACGACCGACAGCGCGAGCTGGACGACGATGAGCCCTTTGCGGAACCGGAGTCTCGCGCCCATGCCCTCGCCTTTGAGCGCGCCGATGACGCCGACGCGCAGGCTGTGCCGGGCCGTGACCGAGGCCAGCGCGAATGTCGTCAGCAGGCCGAGGAGAATCGATCCCCCAGGACGCGCGCGTCCATCGCGACATCGAGCTCCTGCCGGGCCGGCATGAGCCGCAGCAGGAGAGCCCGCATCCAGACGGCGACCACGAGTCCGAGCAGCACTCCGACGCTGCCGATGACCCCGCTCTCGATCAGATGCTGTCTCCAGAGCCGCACCCGCGAGGCGCCCAGCGCCATCGAGATTGCCGTCTGGCGGTACGCCCGTTCCGCGCGCGCGACCATCAGGTTCGCGACGTTCACGCACGCGATGAGCAGCACGAGTCCGACAAGGCCCATCAGCGCCAGCAGCGTCGGCTTCACCGTGTCTCCCATTTCCAGCAGGCCGGCGTGCCCGGGTTCCAGCACGATCAGCGCCTCGCGCGCGCGTCGCCGTGCCGCGTCGTTGTTCGCGAGAGGGACGATGACGTCCTGATGGAACTGCCGGATGAGGACGGTCATCTCCGCCTCGGCCTGCACCGGCGTGACCGCCGGTTTCACCCGGGCGAGGATGCGCAGCCAGTTGTTCCGGGCGTTGGACAGCCAGTTCGCCTGGTTGAACACATGGTGACCGAACATCATGGGCACGAACACGTCCGGCAGGGACCCGACCCGCGTCCCATGAAACCCTGCGTGCGCCACGCCGGCGATCGTGAACGGGATGCCGTTGATCCGCACGGACGATCCGACGATTGCCGTATCGCCGTTGAAGTGCCGCTTCCAGTAGTCATGGCCGAGGACGGCCACCAGGCCGCGCGGCCCGCCGCTGCCGGGCGTCTGATCGTCCTCCGCCCGGATTGACGAACCCACCGCCATGCTCACACCGAGAACGTCGAAGTAGTTCCCGGACACGAGCATGCCGCTGACGCGCTCGGTCGTGCCGCCGGCGCTGATGTTCAGCGGCTGCGCCCGGAACGCGACCAGACCGCTGAGGGAGGCCGCGCGGTCCCGCATATACGTGTATGCGGGATGAGACATGCTGTATTTGAAGCCCGTGTGCCTGGCAGAGACGACAGCCAGCGTCGCCGGATCGCTGACCGGAAGCGAGCGCAGGAGGACTGCGTAGACGACGGTGAAGGCGGCCGTGTTGGCGCCGATTCCGAGCGCCAGCGAGAGGCAGGCCGTGGCAAAGAAAGCGGGGTTCTTACTCAGCCGTCGAAGGGCGTACTTGAAATCCATGGCCCTTAGACGGCTGCCTGGCGCGGGCCGTTGGCCGGGCCGCTGCACTTTCTCCCGGGGCTCCAGAGGGCGAGCGGCCCCACGCGGACGGTTTCGACCGGCCGCTGAACGGGCTGACGAAACTGTGATGGCGGCTGACGATTCTGGGCCCTGACACCGCGCGCCCGGCTGCAGCCGGCGTGGCGGATCAGCATCCCCCGTTTCATCCGAGTCCTTCCGTGTGACCCCGGCGCACACGGTGTGTCACAGAGTGTGCCAGGCGGCCGCTCAGCAGGGCCCTGGCCGCTCACCGACAGCCTGCCGTTCCCTGAGAAGACCGCCCGTTCCCGACTGTACGCATGGCGGCGGATTTGCTGTCTACGCACACACTCCGACGTGCGTTCCGGGTCGTCACACCGACGGCTCGGGCCACAACCGGCGAAATGACATTCTCCCTTCGCGACTTCACCTGTCGGATCCTCCATGTCCGGGCGCGCCTGCTCGCAGTCACAGCCGTGATCTGTGCCGCGCTGCCCGTTGCGGGCTGCGAACGCCTGTCGCCGACAAAGCCGCTGCTCACCAGCATCCCGGAGATTCAACGCCTGAGCACGTCAGAAGCCGAGCGCGGCTATCCCGTGCGGATTCGCGGCACGGCCACGTACTATCACGAGTCTTCGTTCTCACTCGTCGTGCAGAGCGGGTCGCAGGGCATCCTGGTGGAGACCTCGCGGGTGCAGACGGAGGCCTCGCGCGTGCAGCCGCCAATCGTGACCAGCCGGGAAGTCGAGGTCGTCGGGCTGACGGGACCCGGCGAATCGACGACGATCGTCATCGGCACGTCCGTCAGGGAACTACACCCCGCGCCGGCTCCGGCTGTCGCACGCGTGAGTGTCGCGGACCTGCAGTCCGGCCGGTTCTCCTACCGGTGGGTCGAGGCCACCGGGGTCGTCCAATCGGCGCGGGAGGAAGGGGATCAACGTCTCCTGCTGACCGTCGGCACCGGGGACGGCGTGATCCTGGTGCACGTGAACAATTCAGGGGGGCCGGGGGTCGGCGATGGCTTCGTCGACGCCAGAATCCGCATCAGCGGCGTGGCACTCACCACGTTCGACATGCGCGGAAAGCCTGTGCGTCTCCAGATGCTCGTGCCGGGCGTCGCCAACATCACCGTCGAGGATCCGCCTGCCGCCGATCCCTTCTCCGTCCCGGTTCAGTCCATCGACACCGTCGTGAAGAGCGCCGAACGAGGGCGGCTGGAACACCGCGTGCGCCTGCAAGGGGTGATTGCCGTCCGCCCGGACGGGACGACGACTCTCAGCGACGGAACCGGCAGCCTGCCGGTCAGACTCGAAGAAACGACATCGGAACTGCCTGCTGTTCCCGTCGATGTCTCCGCGTTCGTCGATCGAACCGGACCGACTCTCGCTCTTCATTTCGCGGTCTTCCGTTCGATCGAGACCGCATCCTCGATCTGGCGTGCTCCGGAAGCCGCGAAGGGACCGGCGGCAGGCGCGCGGCCGATCGAGACGATCGACCGGATTCGTCGCCTGCACCCAGTGGAGGCCCGGCGCGGCTTCCCCATTCGGGTCCGCGGGGTCGTGACGTATCTGATGCGGCACCGCAACTTCATCTTCGTCCAGGATGCGACGGCCGGGATCTTCGTGGTCAACACAGGCCCTGTCGTGGAGCCCGGGCAGCTCGTCGAACTGCGCGGAGAGAGCGCGGCTGGCTCCTTCGCACCGATCATCGACAAAGGATTCGCGCGTGTCGTCGGGAAGACAGATCTCCCCGTCCCCATCAGGGTACCCATCGGGGAGCTGTTCTCCGGACGGTACGACAGCCAGTATGTCGAGGCAGAAGGGACCGTCCAGGGCGTGGTCGCGCAGGGTCCCGACGCGGCGCTCTCGCTGGTCTCGGGATCGTACAAGTTCAAGGTTCTGCTGCCGGGCCTCGCAGGGCGCCTGCCCCTGCACCTCGTGGACAGCCGGGTCCGGGTCCGCGGAGCCTGCGGATCGATCTTCAATGAGACCCGTCAACTCCTGAGCATCCAGGTGCTGGTGCCGGAGACGTCACCCGTCACGGTTCTGGCGGCATCTCCCGCGCCTCCGCAGTCACTGCCGGTGCAACCGATCAACACCCTGCTGCAGTTCAAACCTGAACAGCCGTTCGGCCACCGCGTGAGAATCAGGGGTGTCGTGACGCTCCGCCGGCCGGGCGGCACGGCTTTCGTGTCCGACGCCACGGGCGGAGTGGCCATCAGGGCGGCGCGGGATTTCCCCGTCTCGGCCGGCGATCGCGTCGACGTGGTCGGATTTCCCGGGAAGGCGGACTATCTCGCGGTTCTGGAAAATGCGGTCGTCCAGAAGCGCGATTCCGGCGCTCTGCCGCCCGCGACGTTCATCACGGCGGACGAGGCCCTGACGGGCAACTACAACGCGCAGCTCGTCAAGATGGAAGGGCACGTCCTCGAGCGGATCACGCATTCGACCAAGTCGGTGCTGACGCTTCAGGCCGGACAGCACACCTTCACGGCGGTTCTGGAGACCGGGCTGAACACCGGATCGCTGGCGACGATCAGGAGTGGAAGCCTCGTCCTGATCACCGGCGTCTGTCTCGTGACGGCCGAGCAGTCGATGACCAAGGACAGCCGGGTCGTGATCCAGGACTTCCGCCTCGCGCTCTCCCGCCCGGAGGACGTCGTCGTGCTCAGTCACGCCTCGTGGTGGTCCGTGCAGCGCATGCTGTGGCTGCTGGTGGTCGCGCTTCTCGTGGTGCTCACGGCGCTCGTGTGGGCGATCGTGCTCCGCCGCCGCGTGCATCGCCAGACGGTGTTCATCCGGCAGCAGCTGCAGACAGAGGGAGCGCTGCGGGAGGCGGCGCAGGCGGCCAACAGCGCGAAATCGGAATTCCTCGCGAACATGAGCCACGAGATTCGGACGCCGATGAACGGCGTCATCGGCATGACCGCGCTGGCCCTCGGGACGGAGTTGACGCCGTATCAGGCCGATTGCCTCAACACCGTGAAGGGATCGGCGGAATCCTTGCTCACGATCCTGAATGACATTCTCGATTTCTCGAAGATCGAGTCGCGCAAGCTCGAGCTCGAGTCCATTTCGTTTTCGGTGGCCGACATGATCGCCGACGCCCTGAAGCCGATGATGTACCGCGCAGGCGAGAAAGACCTCGAGATCCTCGTCGATATCGCGCCGGACGTACCGGAGGGCGTGGTCGGCGACCCCGTGCGGATGAAGCAGATCATCACGAACCTCGTCGGCAATGCCATCAAGTTCACGGAGCGCGGTCATGTCATGGTCGCGGTCCGGGAGGAGACGCGCCGTGAGGGCTGCACGCGCCTGCGCTTCAGCGTGGCCGATACCGGCATCGGCATCCCGGCAGAGCAGCAGGCCAGGGTCTTCGAGGCCTTCAGCCAGGCGGATGGTTCCACGACGCGCCGGTTCGGGGGGACGGGGCTCGGCCTTGCGATCTCATCGACGCTCGTCCGCCTGATGGGCGGACGCATCTGGGTGGAAAGCACTCCCGGATCGGGCAGCACGTTCTCCTTCACGGTGGCGCTCGACACTGCGGAGTTGCCGGTCAACCCCGCGACCGACCAGACGCGGCTCGCGATGGTCCCCGTCCTGATCGTCGACGACAACGCCGTCAATCGCCGGATTCTCGAGAGTCAGGTTGCCGAGTGGGGGATGCGGCCGACTACGGCGGATGGCGGACAGCAGGCGCTGGACGTGCTGACGGCCGCAACCCGTGCCGGCGAGTCGTTCCCGCTCGTGCTGCTCGACAGTCATATGCCGGACCTGGACGGGTTCGCGGTCGCGGCGGCCATCGCCGAGCGGCCGGAGCTCGCCGGGGCCACGATCATGATGCTGAGCTCGTCGGGATTCGAAGGCGAAAGCGCCCGCTGCCGGAGCCTGGGTGTGGCGGCGCACCTCACCAAACCGATCAGGCAGAGCGATCTGCTCGAGGCCATCTGCCGTACGTTCAATCAGGAGACGAGGCAGACCATGGGGCACACAGAGCGAGTAGTTCCAGCCCCGGCGCCGCTCGTGCGTCCGCTGCAGGTGCTCGTCGCGGAAGACAACGTGGTCAACCAGCGCGTCGCGAGCGGGCTCCTCAGGAAGCGCGGACACGAGGTCACCGTCGTCGGCGATGGCCGCGCAGCGCTTGCCGCGATCGCCGCGACCAGCTTCGACGTCGTCCTGATGGACGTGCAGATGCCGGAGATGGACGGCTTCGAGGCCACCACGGCGATCCGCGCGGAGGAAGCCGTCACCGGGGACCATCTTCGGATCATTGCGATGACGGCGCACGCGATGGCGGGCGATCGCGATCGGTGCCTTCGGGTGGGCATGGACGGCTATGTGAGCAAGCCGCTCGATCCCAGGCTGCTCTATGCGGTCGTGGAGCAGGAGGAGATCACGCCCGCGAGCGGGGCGCCGGCCTTCGAGCGAGCGGCCGCGCTCGAGCGGCTGGGCGGAGATAGCGCATTGCTCTCTGAGGTCATCCAGCTGTTTCTCGAGGATTGCCCGATCCGGGTGGCGGCGATCCGGGCGGCCATCGATGTTCGCGACGCCGATGCCCTCTGCAGCGAAGCGCATGCGCTCAAGGGCGCTGCCAGCAACCTCTCGGCCGTCAGCCTGTTCGAGACCGCCGAGATCCTCGAGCAGCTCGGCCGCGACCATCGGTTCGACGCTGCTGACGCCGCCTGCCGCCGGCTGTCCGACGAGGCCGCTCACGTGCTCGACACCCTTCGGCGGAGCGAAGCCGCCGCCTGATCGCATCGACGAAGGGCTCACGGGACACCGACAGACCCGGAGCGATCACGTCTTCGCTGCAGGTGAGAGCGGGCCTGACATGATCGCGGACGAAGACCCCGCCGTCATCTCCAGATCGAGGCAGTCGTGGTGTACTGGCTGCCCTGCTGCAGCCGCAGCGCATTCCAGATTTCCTCGCAGCGCGCACACCTCCAGTAGCTTTCCTTGTCGGGACGCTTGCTGGCGGTGGAAATGTCTTTCGAATAGCAGAATGGACATCCGGTGGGGGACACCGAAATGTTGTCTTGGCTCATTGGTACTCTCCAGTTCCTGAGGATCATACCGAGGCGAGTTACAGGCGGCAGTCCCATACAGGACAGATGTGGCCTGTCAGGCTGGGAAATCTCGGTCCGAGCGACGCGACCAACGTCGTCATCACGGATCTGCTGCCCGCGGGATTGACGTTCGTGTCGGCAACCCCGAGCGCCGGCACCTACGTGTCCGGTACGGGCGCCTGGTCGCTTGCCAGCGTGCCTTCCGGGTCGTCGACGACCCTCGCGATTGTTGCGACCCTCGCGCAACCCGGACTGCTCACCAACACCGCCTCGCGAACGGCGTCGGATCAGGCCGATCCCGTCATTGGCAACAACGCCGCCCAGGCTACGGTGAATCAGCAGTCCGCCGACGTCCGCGTGGCAAAGACCGTGAGCAACTCGGCGCCGCTGCCGGGTGATGTGGTCACCTTCACCGTCACGACGACGAATCTCGGACCGCAGGCTGCGACTGGCGTGCAAATCACCGACGTTCTTCCGCTGGGCCTGACGCTGGTCAGCGCAACCCCTCGCAGGGCGCCTACGTCCCATCGACGGGACGCTGGACAGTGGGGACGCTTGCGCTGAGCGCCTCCGCCACGCTGCGGATGCAGGCGCGCCTGGAGACGGACGCGACAGGCACGATCTCGAATACCGCGACGAAGACCGCTGGTGATGTGTTCGATCCGAATCCGTCGAACAACTCGGCAATCGTGACACTGAACGTGCCGCCGACCGCGGACCTCCAGATCCAGAAGACCGTGAGCAACGGATCGCCGAACGCCGGCGACACTGTCGCCTTTACCATTACCGTCCGCAACGCCGGGCCCGCCAGTGCCACGGGAGTGGTGCTCAGTGACATCCTTCCGGCTTCGCTCGTCTTCTCGACCGCCGTTGCTTCACAGGGTGCCTACGCCTCCGGTACGGGCCTCTGGACGGTTGGCACGATCGCGAACGGAAACGCGGCCACGCTGACGCTGTCGGCCAGTGCGACGTCGTCAGGGGTGACGACGAATCTCGCGAGTGTGGCAGCGTCGAACCAGGTTGACCAGAACCCGGGAAACATGCCGCGAGCGCGACGATCAACGGTCAGCAGATCGACGTCCATCTCGTGAAGGTGGCCGACCGGGCGACCGCGGCCCTGAGCGAGCCGGTGACGTTCACGCTGACCGTGGTCAACAATGGTCCAAGTGTCGCGACGGGCGTCACGATCACCGATCTGCTGCCGGCCGCCCTGACGTTTGTCTCAGCGACCCCCTCGCAAGGCGCCTACACCAGTGGGACCGGCCTCTGGTCGGTCGGGTCGCTTGCCGTGTCCGGTGCTGCCGCGACGGCCACGCTGACGATCGTGGCAACGGCTTCCGCCGATGCCCTGATCACCAACGTAGCCACGCTGACGAGCGCCGATGAGCCGGATTCGAATCCGACGAATGACCAGGGGACCTCGACCGTCAACGTGCGAGCCGTCGCCGACCTCGTGGCGGTGAAGACGGTCACCACGGCCGCGCCGTCACCTGGCGCGCCGCTGGCGTACAGCGTGTCATCCACGAACACGGGCCGAACGCCGCCACGGATGTCACATCCAGGACGCGATTCCAGGCGGATCGACCTTCCTGTCTCTCACCCCGTCCACCGGCGCCGCCTGCACGACGCCGTCTGTCGGTGCGTCAGGAACGGTGTCGTGCACGTGGAGCGGCGACACGATTGCGGGCGGCATCCGGTCCCTGCAGCTCACCGTGCTCCCGGCGTCCTCACTCGCGGCGGGCACCATCATCGCCAACACCGCCCTGACGTCGAGCCCGACGTTCGATTCGAGCCCCGGGTCCAACTCAGTGACCGTGCCCGCTGCCGCGCTGTCCGTTCAGAGTGACCTCCGCATCACGACGACCGGTCCTGCTTCGCTGGTCCTCGGTCAGAACATCGTCTATGCGATCCAGGTGACCAACCTAGGGCCGTCCGATGCGCCGGCCGTGCAGGTGTCCGACCCGACACCCGCCGGGCTCACGTTCGTGTCGAACACCGGCGATTGCGCGTCGGCATTCCCGTGCTCGCTCGGTACGCTCGTGGCCGGCGCCACTCGAACGATCACGACGACCTTCAACGTCCGGCTGTCGTTTCCGGGCACCGGTTCGCTGATGAACTCGGCCAGTGTGTCTTCGCCGGCGTCGGATCCCGACGCGACGACGAACTCGTCCGCGGCGTCGACGCTGCTGATCGCTGCGCCGTCCTTCATTTGTGGCAATATCCGTCCACGGAACCGACCGGAGGACAGGAGCATCGCCATGGCAGCGGACATTTTCGCGAAGATCGGTGACATCAAGGGTGAGTCGCTCGACAACCGCCACAGGGACGAGATCGAAGTGATCGCCTGGTCGTGGGGGCTGGCGCAGAGCGGTTCCATCAGCCACGGGGGTGGTGGCGCGGGCAAGTCGAGTTTTCACGACCTCTCCTTCACTCATCGCCTCGACAAGGCGTCACCGCTGTTGATGAAAGCGTGCGCGACCGGTCAGCGCATCAGGGAATCGACCATCACGATGCGCAAGGCCGGCAGCGGCCAGCAGGAGTTCCTGATCATCAAGATGAAGGACGTCATCGTGACCGGCGTCAATCTGAGCGCGTCCGACGGAGCCGCCACGGCGGAAAACGTCACGCTGCAGTTCGCCAAAGTCGACCTGGAATACAAGCCGCAGAGGCCCGACGGATCGCTCGATGCCGGAGTCCATTTCCTGTTCAACATCAAGACCCACGAGGAAGGGTAGCTGACAACTGATAGCTGACAGCTGATAGCTGATAGCTGAAATACCATGACGCTCCGTCTGTTGTGCTGTGCGCTCGTCCTGCTTCCGGTCCACTCTCCGCAGGGAGAGTCGCGGCCGCTGGTGGATCACCATCAGCACCTGTTCAGCCCGGCGACGGCTGCACGCGCGCCGAGGCTCGGCGCGATCTCGGCCCCCGATCTCGTGGCGCTGCTCGATGCTGCCGGCATTCGTCGTGCGGTGATCCTGTCGGTCGCCTACCAGCTGGGGAATCCGAACCGGCCGGCTGTCGAGAACGAGTACGCCGAAGTCAGGGCCGAGAACGACTGGACCAGCCGGCAGGTCGCGGGCTTTCCCGATCGCCTTCGCGGGTTCTGCGGCGTCAACCCTCTCAAGGACTATGCGCTCGAGGAGATCGGTCGCTGCGCGAAGGACCCGCAGCTCCGTTCTGGTCTGAAGCTGCACTTCGGCAATTCCGACGTCGATCTCGAGAATGCGGAACACATCGCGCACCTGCGCCGCGTGTTCTCGGCGGCCAACGAGCACCGGATGGCCATCGTCGTTCACATGCGGTCCTCCATCACCATGCGCCGGCCGTACGGCGCCCGGTCGGCGCGCGGCTTCATCACCAGCGTCCTGCCGGCGGCGCCCGATGTCCCGGTGCAGATCGCGCATCTGGCCGGCGCGGGTGGATTTGCCGATCCACTGGTCGATGAAGCCCTCGGCGTCTTCGTGGAGGCGATCGCGAATCACGATCTCCGGATGTCACGCGTCTACTTCGACGTGTCCGGTGTCGCGGGGCTCGGCAACTGGAAGGACAAGACCGCTTCAATCGCGCAGCGCATCCGGGCGCTCGGCGTCGGTCGGATTCTGTATGGATCCGATGGCGCGACCCGCGACCAGGCACCCCGCGAGATGTGGGCCGCCTTCCGGCAGCTGCCGTTGTCCGATGCTGAGTTCCGGGACATCGAGGACAACGTCGCCCCGTACATGCGGTGATCGCCTGGCGGCGTTCCGCACGACCGCGGCCCTCAGCATCGCACGGCCGTGGCCACCCAACGCCAACGGTAGACGCGCTACACAGATCTGAGTAGAGTGGCTACACAATGACGTTCCTGCCTCAGTTGAGCGTCGTGGAACGCGCGGTTTGGCCGTCGCCCGCACGCGGGCGCGGAACGCCGTCGAGTCGGACCCTGTATGAGAACGCTGCTCACCAGGCTCCGGTGGCTGCTTCGCAGGCGACGCAAGGAAGACGAACGGCGAGCGGAGCTCGAGTTCCATCTGGAACAGGAAGCCGACGAAGCCCGCGCGCAAGGCTTGACCGAGTCCGAAGCACGCCTCGCCGCCCGACGAGACCTTGGCAACCGCCCCCTCGTCGAAGAAGACACACGCGCCGCATGGGGATGGACGTGGATCGAACGCATCGGGCAGGATGTTCGATACGCTCTGCGACTGCTGCGCCGGAAGCCGGCATTCACGGCCACTGCGATCCTGACGCTGATGCTGGGTATGGGCGGCACCACGGCCATGTTCAGTCTGCTCGACGCGTTGCTCCTGAGGAACGTGCCGGTCGATCGACCGGCGGAGCTCGTGCGGTTTGTCGAGCGGCGACCTGACGGCACGTCCACGTCGGAAGCATTCACGCTGGCGACCTACGATCTCCTGCGCGCAGGCAGGACGCTGTCAGGAGTGATCGCGAGCTCACAGCTCGTCGGCAGGCCCGGGGAGGTCGAGGTGGATGGCGAGAAGCGGAGCGCCTACGTGCAGCTCGTCTCGGACAACTATTTCGACGTGCTGGGCGTTCGCGCCTTCCGGGGCCGCGTGTTCCATCAACCGGAAGCGGACACACCCGGCGAGCCGGTGGCCGTCATCAGTGAAGAATACTGGCGTCGGCAGTACGGATCGGATCCAGCCGCGCTAGGCACTCGCCTCCGTCGGGGCAACCGTGAGTTCACCATCGCCGGCATCACGCCTCCCGGGTTCCGCGGGACAGAAATCGATGTGCCGGCAGACGTCTGGGTGTCGATCGAACAGGTGGTCTCTCCTGACTCGATCGATCGGACTCAGGGCCGGTGGATGCGGGTGATGGGCCGCTTGCGGCCGGGCGTCGCGCCAGCCGCGGCGGAAGCCGAGAGCACCGGGATCCTGGGCCGGCCCGTGCAGGTTCAGCCTGACGGCGTCGGGTATTCCGCCTTGCGGTCGCGACTGTATCAGCCCCTGCTGCTGCGTCTTTCTACGAACCCTGCTGAATCTCCGAGGCCAGGACGCGGGCTACCACGAGGACCACCTTCTGATCGCCGACGTCGCCCCGCCACGAGAGTATCCCGAGGCCAGCCGCGACCAGCTGATTGAGGCTCTTCGAACGCGGGCAGCAGCGATGCGGGGTGTCGAGATCGCCGGCTTCAGCCACGTCGGGCAGCTGTCCGGCGGCGCAATCGCATTCCGGGTCGGGTTCCCCGGGCGCGCCAGACCCGAACACGACGCGACGATCATCGAACAGCGCATCTCGCCGCGGTTTTTCAGCGCCATGGGGACGCCGTTGACTGCCGGTCGCGATTTCACGCCTGCCGACGACGATCGCGCGCCGCTGGTGGCTATCGTGAACGAGTCATTCGTGCGCCGGTTCCTGCCGCGTCAGGACCCGATCGGCGCCCGCTTTTTCAGAGAAGGCGGCTCCAGATCCGGGGAATCGATGGAAATCGTCGGCATCGTGAAGGACTCGAAGTGGGTCAACCTGCGAGACGACTCACCGGCGATGTACTACCGGCCTTACCGGCAGATGGGGGGCACGCCCACCGTGCGGCTCGCGCTTCGGACGTCGGGTGACCCGAACCGACTCGCCGGAGACCTGGTTCGTGCCGCACAGTCGATCGACAGGCGAATGACGCTCAGCAATGTGGTGCCGTTCCGCGAGATCGTCAATGGTACCCTTGTCATCGAGCGTCTGGTGGCGCAGGTATCCGCCGCGTTCGGACTCCTCGCTCTCCTGATTGCGGCCGTCGGTCTCTACGGTGTGCTCGCGTATGGTGTCGCGCGGCGGCGGCGGGAGATTGGGTTGCGGATGGCTGTCGGCGCGCGGCCGGGTACGATCGAACGGATGTTTCTGGGAGAGTCCCTGACGTTGCTCGCCGCTGGAGTGGCGATCGGGCTTCCGCTGGCCATCCTGGTGACACGGTTCGTCTCGTCCATGCTGTTCGGCCTGAGTCCCCAGGATCCTGTCAGCATTGGTGTCGGGCTGACGGCGCTGACGGTCGCCACCGTTGCCGCAGCCTATCTCCCCGCGCGGCGTGCCGCCGCTATCGATCCAGTCGTCGCGCTGCGCGAGGACTGACGCGACAGCCGTGGCCGGAGGCGCGCTCTTCGACTGTGCCCCTCGAGGCTACTCGGTCCGCCCAACTACAATCGTCTGAGGGCCGACCGCGATCACGTCCGGGGCGATCCCGGCGAAGCCGGCCGCGAGGTGCATGCGCTCGAGATCTCGAAGCGTGTATGCGTCCCCGTTCACGGTCGTGCCGAGCATCATCATGCTGAACTGCGCGGCCACGACCGGAGACACACGGTCTTCGTTCGGCACGAACTCCAGGGTGGCGGTGATGCCGCCAGGCACCAGCGCGGCGCGCACTTTCCGCAACAGCGTCACACAGGTCGGCTCGTCGAAATGGTGCAGGAAGTTCGTCAGCAGCACCGCGTCGTACGGGCCGCCGAGATCCACGCTGAAGGCGTTCCCGGGAAGGAGGTCCACTCGCTCCAGCACACCGGCCGCGCGGGCGTTCTCCTTCGCCACGGCGAGCACCGTCTCCCAGTCGAGCGCGACGATATGGGCGGCGGGGTTCAGGCGGGCGATTTCGATCCCGAACATCCCATGCCCGGCGGCAATGTCCAGTACGCGAATCGGCCCGGAGCAGTGGCCCAGCACGGCCGCCGCCAGCGGCCCAATCGCCGGCGCGACCATCGGCACCATCGAGTTGGCGAACTCGATCCAGACCGGGTTCTCAGGTTCCACGGTGCCCTCACCGGGAAGGATCGTGTGGCCGGAGCGGACCATCTCCGTGAGGCGCTCCCAGGGCCGGAGGATATCGGGATGCCCGAGCAGGCGGACGATCGACCCCATCGAGGCGGGAGAGCGCGGATCCAGAAACGTCGCGCTCGTCGGCGAGTGGCGGTACGTGCTCCCCTCCTTCTCGATGAGGCCCATCGTCGTCAGGTAGTCGCACAGGATTCGGGCGCCGCGCTCGGAGACGCCGCAGCGGCGGGCCAGTTCCGTGGAGTCCGCCGGCCCGGCGCCGAGTGCGCCGAACAGGTTGATCTCGATCCCGGCACGCAGGGACGCCGTGCGCTGGTAGGCGAGCAGCGTCTCGAAGACGAAGCCGGGGTTGGCCGTCTGGACATCCGGTATTACTACAGTCATGGGGACCTTTCGGGAGCCCGGGGCGTGTGATGCGTCCGGGCGTCCGGGCGAGCGCGCAAGCGTAGGCCACATTGCCCGCGTTCGTCAATCGCGGCGAATGCTGTGCGTTTCGTGATCCTCCAGGGCGCTTCACGTCTTGTCACTGGCGCTCGCCACCCCGCGCCGGAGATAATCGGGTTCTGCTGAGAGCTGAGAGCTGAGAGCTGAGAGCTGAAAGCTGAAAGCCGAGACAGTCCATCAGCCGTCAGCTCGGAAACACAGAAGGGGTCTTGATGACGGTGGTTCGTGCAGTCCTTGTCACGGCTCTGTTCGCGGCGCCGATCTCCTCGAGCGCCGTGAATGGCGGGCAGGACGCGCCGGCATACCAGGAAACCGACTTTCTGGCACGCGTGCGGCGCCTGACGGTCGAGGGCAAGCGTGCCGGCGAGGGCTACTGGTCGCCGGACGGAAAGCGGCTGGTGTTCCAGAGCGAGCGTGAACCGGGCAATCCTTTCTATCAAATCTATGCGCTCGACCTGGTCGAGCGGCGAGACCAGGCGCATCTCGACCGGCCTCGGCAAGACCACCTGCGCGTTCTTCCGTCCGGGCACCGACGAGATCGAGTTCGCCTCCACGCACGCCGATCCGAAGTCGAAGCAGTACCAGGACGCAGGAGCTGGCGTTCCGTGCGTCCGGCAAGGAGCGCCGGTACTCGTGGGACTACGACCCCGAGATGGACATCTACAGCTACAGCGAGAAGACCGGTGCGCTGAAGCGGCTCACGACGGCGAAGGGCTACGACGCGGAGGGCAGCTATTCCCCGGACGGGCAATGGCTCGTGTTTTCGTCGATGCGCGACGCGCTACGACCACCCGCTCACCGATTCGGAGAAGAAGTCGCTCGCCGACAACCCGAGCAACTTTGCCGAGATTTACATCATGCGCGCCGACGGCTCCGGCCAGACAGCGGCTGACCACTGTCCCGGGCTACGACGGCGGACCCTTCTTCACGCCCGACGGCAAGAAGATCGTCTGGCGCCGCTTCGACGAGCAGGGGCTCATCGCCGATGTCTGGACGATGAACCTCGACGGCACGGATCAGAAGCAGATCACGACCTTCGGATCGATGAGCTGGGCGCCCTACATGCACCCTTCGGGCGAGTACTTCCTCTTTGCCTCCAACAAGCTGGGGTTCGAGAACTTCGAGCTCTTCATGGTGGACGCGGCCGGGACGAAGGAACCGGTCCGCGTCACCTACTCCGACCGGGATTCGACGGTCTGCCGGTGCCCTCGCCTGATGGCAAGACGCTGGCGTGGACGTCGAGCCGCGCCGGCGGGTCCGCCGGACAGCTGTTTCTCGCCCAGTGGAATCACGACAAGGCGCTCGAGGCGCTGAGGAACGCCCCACCGAGAAAGCCGGCAAAAAGCTCATGACACAGATCACGCACTCCGCACGCGCTCCTGCCTGCGTGTCCGCGTTGATCGCCGTCGCACTCGCGGCAGGACTCCACGCGCAGACGTCATCGCACACCCGCCCGCACGTCGAGACGCTCGCCTCGCCGCGCCTCGAGGGCCGGCTGGCCGGGTCGAATGGCGAGCGTCTGGCCAGCGACTACCTCGTCGCCCAGTTGCAGAAGATCGGCGCGAAGCCGCTGCCCGGGCCAGAAGGATTTCCGGCTGCCGTTCGAGTTCACCGCCGGCACGAAGGATGGCGGCTCGACGACGTCAAGGCCGGCGACGCGGTGTTCGGCAAGGGTCAGGCGCGCGCGCTTTCATTTTCCGACAACGGCGACGTCACCGGCGCCGTCGTCTTCGCGGGCTATGGCATCGTGGTGCCCGCGAGCCAGGGGCTGGCCTACGACAGCTACGCCACGCTCGACGTGAAGGACAAGATCGTCGTCGTGCTGCGCTACTTCCCGGAGGACGCGGATCAGAAAACGCGTGGCATCCTCGCGCGCTACGCGGATCTCCGCTACAAGGCGATGGCCGCGCAGGCAGCGCGGCGCGAAGGCCATGATTGTCGTCACGGGCCCGCGGTCGCCCAACGCCGGCGAGCTGGCGCCCATGACGTTCGACACCGCCATCGCCGGCTCCGGCATCGTCGCCGTCAGCGCCACCGGCGAGGTCGCTGCCGCGATCTTCAAGGCGGTGCCTGACAAGCCGCTGGCCGCCGCGCAGGAGGCGCTCGATGACGCCAACCCGCACGCCACCGGATTCGCGCTGCCCGGCGTCACGCTGACGGTCCACGCCGTCGTCGAGCGGGAGAAGCGTACCGGCCACAACGTCGTCGCGTACCTGCCCGCCACCACGCCGTCCGCCACGAGCCCGAAGCCGTGGGTCGCGATCGGCGCGCACTACGATCACCTCGGCCACGGCGAAGCGGGCAACACGCTCGCGGGCAAGGACGACGGCGGGAAGATTCACCTTGGCGCCGACGACAACGCGTCGGGATCGGCGGCCGTCCTCGCGATCGCGGAGGCGCTGGCGAAACAGCCGCGCCATCGCAACGTGCTGGTCGGCTTCTGGTCCGGCGAGGAGCTCGGCCTCATCGGCTCGAGCGCGTTCGCGGCCACGCCGCCCGTGCCGCTCGATGCCATCGCGGCGTACCTGAACTTCGACATGGTCGGCCGCATGCGCGACAACAAGCTCACCGTGCAGGCGGCCGGCTCGAGCCCCGCGTGGGGCCGGATCATCGAGCAGGCGAACGTCGCCGCGGGCTTCGACCTCGCCGTGCAGGAGGATCCGTATCAGCCGACCGACGTCGCCACGTTCAACGCGGCGAGTATCCCGTCGCTGAGCTTCTTCACCGGCTCGCACGCCGACTATCACAAGCCGTCCGACACGCCGGACAAGATCGACTACGAGGACCTCGATCGCGTGGTCGGGTTCGCCGCGGCCATCGTGCGCCGGATCGAAGACACGGCGGAGGCACCGGCGTTTGCGAAGGTCGATCAGCAGATGCAGGCGGGCGGGCGCGGCGGCGTGCGGGTCTTCACCGGCACGATTCCGGACTATTCCACCGAGGTCAAGGGACTGCTGCTCGGCGGTGTTGTGGGAGGCGGGCCGGCCGAGCAGGCGGGCCTGCGGAAGGGCGATCTGATCGTGGAGATCGCCGGACAGACAATCGCCAACATCTACGACTACACCTACGCGCTCGATATCCTGAAGATCGGTGTGCCGGCGAAGGTCGTCTACATGCGCGACGGCAAGAAGCTCGAGACCACGCTCACGCCCGCGGCGCGCAAGTAGCCAACGGACGTTCCCTACTTCTTCGGCGCCTCCGCCGGGACGGGCTTTACGAGCTCCGCGGTCTTCAACCCCGGAACGCTGGCCCCCCGCAACGCGAGCTGCCCCTGGCGCGCGTAGTCGATGGACTCCGCCAGGATTCGCTCGGCCTCCTGGGGGGCATGGAACCCGGTGGAATTCTCCGCTTCGACGAAGTCCAGCATGAACTGCGCCCGGCGCTGCAGCTTGCGCGGCAGGTCGAGCTCAGCGTCCGATACGCCGCGCGTGCGGGCGTCCTTCAGATCGGTGATCAGGCCGACGACCGCCCCCATGGCCCGGTTTCGCAGGCCGAAGACGCGCTCCTGGATGGTCTCGATGCGCGCCCGCAGCTCTTCTTCCGGCCACTTGTGACAGGTCTGGCACGCGTTGTTGATATTCAGCACCGGACTGCGCACGTGATGGTCGCTGATCTTCATCGCACCGACCCGCACGTACGGCATGTGGCAGTCGGCGCAGGTGACACCAGACCGCGCGTGGATGCCCTGGTTCCACATCTCGAACTCGGGATGCTGCGCTTTGAGGACCTTCGCGCCGCTCTCGGCATGCGTCCAGTCGTCGTGCGGGTTCTCTTCGTAGTACTGGAGGATCTCGTCGACCTTCAGCCCCTTGCTCCAGGGATACGTCAGGCGCTTCCCGGTTCGCTTGAAGTAGTACTCGACGTGGCACTGTCCGCAGACGAACGCGCGCATCTCCTGTCGCGTGGCCATCTTGTTCACGTCGTAGTCCGGCACACCCTGAGAGGCCTTCAACGCGCGCATGCCCTCCATGAACGCCGGCCGCGTCACGCGCAGCGCCATCGTCTGGGAATCGTGGCAGTCGATACACCCGACGGGATGGTTCATGAGCTTCCGCGCCTCGAAATACGGCATCTGGTTCATCGCCTCGAAACCCTTGACGATGTCTCCCTGGCCGAGCTTCTTGAAGGGCACGTAGACCGACGCGTGGCAGTTCATGCAGGTGCCGGGCTGCTGCACGACCTGCTGTCGCTCCGTGAAGGTCTGGTCGTCGAGCATGTACGCGTGCCCGCGTTCTTCACGAAAGTCCTTCGAGAAGGCATACCCGGCCCAGAGGGTGCGCAGCCGTGGGTCTTCGTCCAGTCGCGACTGCGCTACGACAGATCGCGGGTCCACCTGGCTCGGTGTTCGCGGGACCGCCTCGCTGCCGCCGTATCGCGTCCGCACCTGATCGACCGTGCGGCGATACGCGTCGTACTGCTGTGGAAAGTTCTTGCCCCAGATGGCAGGATCCTCGGTGTCGTCGGTGAGCTCGACGACACGGAAGAACGGGTTCCTCGCCTCCTGCTTGCGCTCGAAGATATTGACCAGGAGCGCCACGACCCCCAGAGTCACGACAGCCGCGACGGCCGCGGCGAGCATGAGCCCGCGTGCGCCGGACCAGCGTGTGCGACGTTCGTGTGGGTCGGCCATTCGTCTCCGCGCTTCTCACTCCATGTGTCCGACCGTCGAATGACAGCGGATGCACGACAGCCGGTTCGTCTCCGGGTGCGGTCCTTCGATCGCGCTCACGATGTCGTCGTGGCATTTCCGGCAGGCCTTTTCAGTGACGCCCTCGTTGCGCCGGGTGATACGCAGCGGCTCGTGAAACCGGCCGGTCGTGAACGCCAGCGAGTGGTTGAATCCATTGATCGCCTTCGTGGTGTATTTCGGGACCAGGCCGGGCGGCGTATGGCAGTCGTTGCAGACCGCGACGGCCCGGTGGGAGCTCTTCATCCAGGCGCGGTAGTGATTCTCCATCACGTGGCAGTTCGCGCACGCGGCGGGATCGTTGGTCATGTAGGAGTAGCCCTTCGCATAGATGAAGGTGTAACCCCCGGCGCCGGCCAGGATCCCGATGAGAGTCGCCGCAACAATCGGCAGCGGACGCATGTATGTCTGGAAGGGAGTCTCAGTCTGGTCTGCGCACCTCGCGAGTGCAAGCATAACCATCCACCGCTGAGGTGGGATTCGCGTGACCACGCCATCTGTGGGATGCTGAATGGATTCTTTACCGGACAGCTTGACCTGAGACACAAATGGACGTGCGGAGTCAGAGAGGCTTCACGCTGATCGAGCTGCTGCTCGTCGTGGCGATCATCGGGATCGTCGCAGCCCTTGCCATCCCCGGCCTGCTCCGCGCGCGGATCGCGGCCAACGAAGCGTCCACCCTTGGATCGATGCGCGCGATCAGCATCGCGCAGTCGACGTTCGCGTCAGGCTGCGCGACCGGGGGGTACGCGCAGAGCCTTGCCGATCTCGCCAAGCCGCCCACCGGCAGCACGGCCGGATTCATCAGCCCGGACCTCAATGCCAACGGCGTGGTCAAGAGTGGCTACGTGGTGAGCGTGGGCCCGGGGCTCCTGACGACGGTCGTGGTGACGGCGGCCACGACGTGCAATGTGTCGGCGGCGGCAGCCATCTCCTCGTACTTCGCCGAGGCGCATCCAACAGCCTTTGGCCTGACGGGTCAACGCTCGTTCGGTCTCGACCAGCGCGCCACGATTTTCCAGGACCCCGCGGGCGCGGTCTTCACGGCGGCGCTCGTGAGCGCCGCGACGAGTCCCGTGCAATAGGGTGCCGCTCCCAGGCGCCGATCGTTTGGCGGACTGCTGACTAGTCGATGCGCAACGCGACCATGGGATCCACCCGCGCCGCGCGCCGCGCGGGCACGTACGAGGCGAGTGCCGCGACGCCGGCAAATGCCACCGCCACGACGACGAAGGTTCCGGGGTGCAGCGGGGTGACGCCATAGAGCATGGACTGCAGGTAACGGGTTCCCGCCGCTGCCCCTGCCAGACCGAGCGCGATCCCGACCGCGGCATATCCGAGGCCGCGCCAGACGATGAGGAGCAGCACGTCTCGACGTCCGGCGCCCAGCGCCATTCGCACACCGATCTCCTGGGTTCGCTGAACGACCGCGTATGCCAGCACTCCGTAGATCCCAATCGCTGCAAGCACCGCCGCGACGCCCGCAAACACCCCGAGCAAGACGGCGCTGAAGCGTTGTCGGGCCACGGAGTCCGCGACGAGGCGGGCCATCGGCATGATGGCGTCGAGACCCGCGTTCGCGTCGACGCGCGCGATCGTCCGTCGCACGGCCGGAATCGCATCGACTGGCGGGCCGTCGGTCCGCATCGCGAACGACAGGAACCCGAGCGCGACGTGATCGATCTGGGCACTGTGAGCGCCCCAGCGCTGGTGAACCTCGATCACCTGGCGGTAATCCATGAAAATCTCGGCATAGGGTTCCCTCGCGAGTGCGCCCTGCCGGACGTCGGCGATAGTACCCACCACTTCGACGCGCACGGGCTCGCCGGGCCCGCCGTGCCAGTCCATGAATGCCCCGACGGCACGGCTTGCGCCGAAGTAGCGGCGTCGCACGGTTTCGTTGATGACGATCACCGGCGGAGCGCCTGCCGAATCGCCGGCGCGAAGCAGCCGGCCGTCCAGCAACTGCACCCCGGCGGCCTCGAGATACCCCGCGCTCAGTGACTTGAGTCGCGGCCGGTTCGTATCCTGCGAACGGGCATCCGGCGGGCGTCCTGGAGGCGCGAACGTTCCCACCGTGTCCTGAACGCCGACCAGGATGCCGGCGTAGGCGAAGCCGGCCGCTTCAACGCCTGGCGTCCCCCGTAGCTCAGTGAGCAGGGCTTCAATCGTCGCGGTCTTTCGAGCGATCGAATACTCGCCCGGCAGCACGAGTTGAAACGCGAGGACGTGATCGGGGTTGTAGCCCTTTTCCACGGTGGCGAGCCTGACGAAGCTCGTGGCCAGCAGTCCTGCGCCGACAAGGAGGACCGTCGCCATCGCGACCTGGCCCGTGACGAGCGCCATCCGCACACGCGTCTCAGGTTTCGACGTGCCCGCACTGCGCCCGCCAATCGCGAGATGATCTCTGCGGGTCAGGTGAAGCGCCGGCAATATTCCGAACACCATCGTCGTGAGAGCGGCGAGCGCGAGCGTGATCGCGAACAGCCGCAGATCGACGCTGACCTCGCTGGCGCGCGGCAGGATGTTGGCGCCGATGGCAATCCGGAACACGCCCTGTGTGTCAATCGTGGCGAGTTGCTTCACGATGGCCACGCCGAAGGCGCCCAGCGCGGCACCAGCCATGCCGCCGGCAGCCGTCAGTACGACGCACTCCGCCAGGATCTGGCGTACGAGCCGGCCGCGACTGGCGCCCATCGCGACGCGGGTCGCGAGCTCGCGCCGCCGTCCGGTGCCTCTGGCAAGGAGAAGACCGGTCACGTTGGCGCAGACGATCGTCAGGACAACGGCAACCGCCGTGAGGAAGATGCGGAGCGCCGGCCTCAGTTCTGCAACGACCGCATCCTTCAGGTTCTGCACGTCGAAGCGTGGCCTCGTGAGCGCCGGCGCGGACGCGGGCCGCGGCGGCCGAACCGCTGAGCCGATCCTGTCGGCTTCTTCGGACGCGGCGACCATGGAGACGTCATCACGAAGACGTCCGAGCATGGACACCAGCCTCACCGGCCGCGCTGTGGACGGACTGACGATGGGAGCGTAGACGTCCATGGGTGAGCCGATCGTTTCCATGGTTTCAGGCACCACGCCGACGACCATGGCCGATCGGCTCCCCGAGTCGGTGCGAAATTCAACGAGGGAGCCAATCACGGCCGGATCGGACCCGAAATGGCGCTGCCACGTGGAGAACCCGAGGACGACCACATCCGGGTGTCCGGTGTCGGCAGGCACCAGCGTCCGTCCGAGGATTGCCTTGGCGCCGAGCACCTCGAAGTAGTTCGTCGAGACGAAGCCCCCGGTGATCCGTGCGAGTCCCGCGGGCGTCCGCATCATGACCTGCGGGTCGAACGTGACGGCGGCCAGCCCCGACAGCGTCGCGGTCCGCGCCCGCCACTCCAGGTACTCCTGATAGGCCAACCCCGGCAGGTTCCGCGGCCGGTCGTTCTCGACGATCCGCACCAGCCGATCCCCGTCCGGCAGCGGGAGCGGTTGCAGGAGCACGGCGTCGACCACGGTGCAGATGGCTGTCGTGGCGCCGATGCCGACGGCCAGCGTCAGGACGGTGGCGGCCGTAAAGGCCCGGCTCTTCGCCAGCGAGCGTATCGCGTACGAGATGTCCCGGCGTGCATCGGCGAGCAGGGCAAGCGTGGTGTCCATGATGTTATGCCTATCGCATGCATGTTATAAAACTAACATTACGACAGAGTCAAATGTCCCGCCAGGGCCGGAGACACAGCGATCGGCCCGCGCGACCTCTCTGCGCCGGCCAATGGCAGCCAATGGCCGGAGGCGCGGGGCCTCGAGCCCGGTGAACCAGACGCTGGATTGGTCCAACCTGCCGGCTATACTGTTGCCTGCGCGAGGGGCGCATCCAGTCCGCGGAAAGGGCCGTGCCCACCCACAGACGACTCGGAAGGATAACGAACCTTCTTTCAGCCTGATTCGTGCGGACTCCAGGCGTGCGATGAAAGGAGATTCGTATGTCTGCCCGCGATCTGCCCGAACGCCCGAACCTCGAACAATACAAAAAACAGGCGAAGGACCTGTTGAAGGCGTGGAGAGCCGGAGCCGCCGATGCCCTCGCGCGCCTGGACCGGCATCCGCTGCTGGCGGCGGCGAGCCACACCGTCCACCCGTCGCAGCTCACCCTGTCCGATGCACAGCTCGTCATCGCGCGGGAGCACGGGTTCGACAGCTGGCCCGGATTCTCGGACGAGATTGTAAAGCGCGAAGGAAGGCGTCGTTCCGACGCGATCTGGAAAGCGGCCGAGGATGCGATTGTCGCGGGCGACGCTCGCGCGCTCGAGCAGCTGATGGCCGACCACGAGGACGTGTTTCGCTCTGAGCGGCCGCGGTCCTTCTGGAACAACACGCTCAGCCCGGACTACGAGAAGGTCGATCCGCGACTGATCATCGCGAGCACGCACGCCTTCGAGAGCTGGGACGCATTTGCCGCACATGCGGCCGCCGTCAAGGACGTCAACTCACCAGTCGCGCGATTCGAAGCAGCGGCCGACGCCATCGTTGCCGGGGACCTGGACACTCTCGAGCGACTGCTCGAACGCGATCCGGACCTGATTCGCGCCCGCTCCCTTCGCTCGCACCACTCCATGCTGCTCCATTACATCGGCGCCAACGGCATCGAGGGATTCCGGCAGCACACGCCGAAGAACGCCGTCCAGATTGCCGAAGCCCTTCTCGCCGCCGGCGCCGACGTCGATGCGCGTGCGGGCATGTATGGCGGCTCGACCACGCTTGGTCTCGTCGCGACGAGTCTTCATCCGAAACGCGCCGGGGTGCAGGGAGCGCTCATGGGCCTGCTGATGCTTCACGAGGCGCGGTCGGGCGCAGGGGCAGGTACGGGCGATGTGGCTCTGGTGCTCGGCTGTCTCGCCAGCGGTCGCGGTGAAGCCGCGAGGTTCCTGGCGGAGCGAGGCGCACCGCTGGATCTGGAAGCCGCCGCCGGTGTCGGCCGGCTCGATCTGGTCGCCGCGTTCTTCAACGAGGATGGGATACTCAAACCATCAGCGACCCTCGAGCAGACGCGTGACGGCTTCACGTGGGCCTGCGAGTTCGGGCAGACGTCAGTTGTCGAGTTCCTCCTGGATCGTGGAATGGACATCAACGCACGTCTGCCCAGGCATCACGGGCAGACCGGCCTGCACTGGGCGGCGTATGGCGGATGCGGGGAGACGGTCAGGCTCCTTCTCCGGCGCGGTGCATCGGTTGACGCGAAGGACGAACGATGGGGCGGCACGCCGCTGGGCTGGGCGCTTCACGGAGTTGGTGAGGAGACGCTCGAGTTGCGCGAGCCGTACTATGACGTTGTGGCGCTGCTCGTCGATGCAGGAAGTGCCGTGCGCCCGGAGTGGCTCGACGATGAACACGTGAAGACCGACGAGCGGCTGCTGACCATTCTCCGGCGCGGGCGTGAAGACTTCGACGCCACTTGAGTTGGCACAGAACGGCCGCAAGACTATTCAGCCGGCGGTGCGGATACTCTTCATATGCGCCGGGGGGCGCAACGTCGTTACTGTGGGAGCGAGTACGTACGACACGCCCCGACCGGCGCCCGTACGAGGAGCGTTCTGACCACGGAGGCCTTCGTCCCTGGCATACATCCAGAGCAGTTCTCCGGTCCCCGCATTCAGCGCGACGACGGCACGCCGCGTGCCCGCCGTGGTGTAGAGGACGCCACCGATCATCAGCGGGGTCGCGGAGTAGAGGCTATCCGGTCGCGGTCCGAAGGGATCCGTCTTGAGCCGCCAGGCGATCCGCAGTGGCGAGAAATTGTCTTTGTTGATTTGCAGGACCGGCGAGTAACGTCTGCTGGCGAGGTCACCGCCGTACGTCTCCACTCGACCACCGCAGCAGGGGCGGCGCCCTGTCCCTGGCTGCGGGCGCTCACGCCGGCGAGCACAAGTCCGATCGCCAACACTGTGGCTCTTCACACACCGGTGTCCCCCGCCCTCAATCGTGTGACCCGCACATGCACTGCGCGGAGACCGTAACACGAAAAAGATGCCATTATCTGTCGACTCAAATCCGAGGGCAGCGATGTGGCAGCAGAATTATGAACCGATCGGCGGGAGCCTGGCCTTGTCGGCCCTGGTCGCCTCGATTCCGATCGTCGTGCTCTTTGTCATGCTCGGCGTGCGGCGCAAACCCGCGTGGATGGCGGCGCTGACGGCGCTCGCCGTTGCCCTCGTCCTGGCACTGTTCGCGTACGGCATGCCGGTCCAACTGGCGCTGATGTCCGCCCTCACCGGTGCGGCCTACGGCGTGTTCCCGATTTCGTGGATCGTGTTTTCGTCCATCATGCTCTATCGCCTGGTGGTGGACACCGGCAAGTTCGAAGTCATCAAAGACTCGGTCGGCAGCCTGACGAACGATCGCCGGCTGCAGGCGCTCTTCATCGCGTTCTCGTTCGGCGCGTTCATCGAAGGCGCCGCGGGGTTTGGTGCTCCGGTGGCCGTCTCGGGCGCGATGCTCGCGGGTCTTGGCTTCTCTCCCTTCTATGCCGCCGGCATCTGCCTGATGGCCAACACCGCGCCGGTCGCCTTCGGCTCCATCGGTATTCCGGTCACGACGCTGGCGGGGATTACGGGCCTGCCGGTGCTGCCGTTGAGCGCCATGGTGGGGCGCCTGTGCGCGATGATCTCGGTGATCATTCCGATGTATCTGGTCGTGGTGATGGCGGGGTGGCGGAAGACCATCGAAGTGCTGCCCGCCGTTCTCGTCTGCGGCGTGTCGTTCGCCGCCGTGCAGTTTTACGTCTCGAACTACATGGGGCCAGAGCTGACGGACATCCTGAGCGCGCTCAGCTGCATCGGCTGCATGGTGCTGGTCTTGAAGTTCTGGAAGCCGCGGACGATCTTTCGCCTGGAAGGCGACCGGCCCGTGACGGCGACGACCCATGGCCACTCGACCGGGCAGCTCCTCATGGCGTGGCTGCCCTACATGCTGCTCGTGATCTTCGTACTGACATGGGGCGAGGTCTCCATCAAGAGAGCGATCGACAGCTTCACGAACGGACTGCTGCCGTCGTTCCTGCCGAGGAGCCCGACGGTCATGAATGGATTGACCGTGCCGGGCCTGCACGACCTCGTCACGCGAGTGCCCCCGGTCACACTGGCGCCGGCGCCGTACGCGGCCGTCTACACGCTCAACTGGCTGAGCAGCGCTGGAACCGCCTGTTTTCTGGCCGCGGTCATGTCGGCCATGTTCCTGCGCGTGAGTCCGCGTCGCTTCGTCGGCGTCTACAGCGCCACGTGGGGCCAGCTGGCAAAGCCGATACTGACGATTGCGTCCATGCTGGCCCTCGCGTACGTGATGAACTACTCGGGCATGACGTCCACGCTCGGCATCGCCCTCGCCGCCACCGGCAGCACGTTTCCGTTCTTCAGCGCCATCCTCGGATGGCTCGGTGTGTTCCTGACCGGCAGCGACACGTCGGCCAACGCCCTGTTCGGTAATCTACAGGTGATCACGGCGAACCAGATCGGGCTCAATCCGGTGCTCACCGCGTCGGTGAACTCTGCGGCCGGCGTCATGGGCAAGATGATCGCGCTGCCAAGTATCGCGGTGGCATGCGCCGCGACGGGCCTGACGGCTGAGGACGAGGGGAGGCTCTTTCGCTTCACCCTCAAGCACAGTATCTTCCTCGCCTGTGTCGTCGGCGTCGTCTCGATGCTGTTCGCGTATGTCTTTCCAGGGCTGGTCCCGGTCCTCCCGCCGAAATAGATCGCGTGACCGGGTTCTGTGCGATGATGCGGCGCCGTATGACGTGGAGTCGGTGACGGGTCGGCCGGCCGTCAATGGAGGCATGCATGAATCGGCGGCGTCTTGCAGTGGCGGTCTGGGTGGCGGCGATGCTCGCGATGGTCCTGCCGGCGGCCCCGGGAACGGGGCAGTCTCCCGGTGTGCCGCAAACCCCGGCGTCAGGCGGGAGTGCCGGCGGGGGTCCGATTGGCGGCACGCTGACGCCCGCGAAAGCAGACGACCGCGGCTGGGGCTGGCAGGTCAAGGCCATGATGAATCCGGCGACTCCGCGGCCGCTGTACAACCGCGCCAAAGAGCGGCTCCTGCAGGACAAACAGATCACCAGTTACACGATTTCGAGCTACGACTCGGAGCTGTACTGCGAGGTCGGCAAGCACTTCGACTACATCTGGTTCGAGATGCAGCACAGCACGATGTCCTATGACGAGGTGCGCCGCATGATCATGACCTGCCCTCACGTGGGCGCCGCGCCGATGGTCCGCATGCCGGATGCCCTCGAGTCGAGTATCCAGAAGGCCACGGACCTCGGCGCTCTCGGGATCATCGTCCCCACTGTCGACGACGCGCTGGAAGCCAGGGACGCCGCCCGTTTCTCCAGTACCCGCCGTTCGGGCGCCGCAGTGCCGGCGGCGGCGCCTGGCGCGAGATCTGGAACGCGTCCGGCGTGAACTATCGCGCGACGATCAACGACAACATGCTCGTCACGGTGATGATTGAAACGCTGGAAGGCGTCGCCATGGCCAATGAGATTGCGGCCGCGCACGGCGTGGACGTCATCATCCTGGGCAACAACGATCTGGCGAGCTTTTCCGGCTGGAGCCAGCACGATCCCCGCTACCAGGACGCGATCATCAAGGTGCACGACGCCGCGCTCAAGTACGGCAAGTACTACGGGAACGCCGGCGAGCAGTACCTGACGGGATACACCGTGAGTGCCGACACGCGCATGGTGCAGAACGGACCCGCGTGTGACGGCTGGAAGCCCGCCGGTCGGGGCCGCGGGGCCGGGCCACAGGAAGAGCCCGTGATCGGTCTGCCGGGTGGCGGTCGGGCCGCAGCCCCCGCTCCCTCGACGCCGGCCCGGAGCGGCGCCCCCTGCTGGCCCTAGCTGCGAACGATCAGCCGCCTGGGCCCGCACCCTGATACCTCGCTGGAGATGACCGTGGGACAGACCGACAGAGGACAGACGACGAACGCTGTCCTGGAATCCACCCTCGCGAAGATTACGTTGACCGATCTTCAGCGCGACCTGCTCAGATTGCAGTGGCTGGATACGCTGGGCTGGATGGATCGCAAGGCCTCGAAGTGTTGGGCCGCATACGTGTCTTTGCGGCTCATCGCCATCGTCGGCGCGGTCTTCATCCCTGCGCTGGTCGCCATCACTCCGACGACGGGGGGGGCCAGGCCGTCCGGATCGCGACTTTCACGGTGAGTCTAGGCGTGGCGCTGGCGACGGCTCTCGAGTCGTTCTTCCGACCGGGCGAACGCTGGCGGCATTACCGCCGGATGACTGAGGCCCTCCGCATAGAAGGTATGCATTACCTCATGCTGAGTGGTCCGTATGCCGACGCGGGCACGCACGAAAGGGCCTTCGGAGGCTTCGCCGGCCGGTTGAACGAGATTCTCAGCGCCGAAGTGGACGTGGACACCTTCACCCGGGTGGCCGTGGAGAAGCCCGCCGCAGAGAAGGAGCGTCAACCCGGACGGAATCCGCCTTCAACGCTGTGAGCGGATCAATTCGCGCTGCACGAAGCGCCAGCGGTGCGCTCGCGACCACCACCGTGCTGAGGATTGTAATGAGCGCCGTGGCCGTGACGACGAGCGGATCGCGGGGGGAGACGCCGACGAGCAGGGAACTCAGTAGTGGAGCGGTCAAGGCCGCCGCCGCGATGCCCGCGACCAGGCTGCCGAGCGCCAGGACCGCGCTGCTGCCAACCACAACCCGGACTATGTGATGCGCCGATGCGCCGCAGCGGCCGAGCGCTGGGCGCCGTAGAGTCGTGCATCAGCCGCTGATAGGAGAGCGAGCGGTCCTCGATCCCGTCCTCGTCTTCGATCTTCCCCGCCCGCACCTTGAAGCGGCGGCGGCGGAATTCGTAGAGGCCGCGGAGGCGGGTGACCGTGTCCGGGTTGGCCCACTCTTCGCCCTCCAGCTCCTCCAGCCGGGCCAGCGCCGCCGCGGCGGCACGGAGGCGCGCCTTCAGCTCCTCGTGCTCCTCGACGTTGCCATCGCCTTCGACCCCGAGCAGGCGGATCAAAAAGGCAGCGTCAGCCCCTGGCCGACCAGGGTGACGAGGATCACCCTCGAAGGTGATGAAGAGGATCAGGTCGCGGCCGGGAAAAGGCCTTCGCCGGCGTCGGTGGTGAGCGGCAGCGCCAGCGCCGCGGCCAGCGAAACCGCCCCGCGCATCCCCGCCCAGCAGCCGATGATCCGCGGGCGCCAACCGAAGGCCGGCGAGCTTTCCCTGCGAGGGCCGGCGGTCGAAGCGCCCGATCAGCACCCCCTGGTGCCAAAGGTCCAGGCGAAGCGAAAGCGCGATCACCCTCCGATGCTGACCAACGCCGCGTAGCCGATCGCGGTCCCCCGAGGGCGACGCCGCTTTCACGCACCCCGTCGACGATCACCGGCAGCTGC
>CAVVOD010000002.1:0-1557440 GCA_963749835.1 uncultured Acidobacteriota bacterium | reverse complement strand
GGTGGCGACAATGCGTTCTGTACGTCGGCGCCTCCTGCCGCCACACCGTCCGGGTCGTGGTTGAGCGACTCCACCCGAGCACCACCGCCAGAATGAGCTCTTCGCGAACCGCTCTCATCCGACACCGCGCCTCGGAGGTCCGACAGGCCACGGATCAGGCAGTGGTTCCGGCGCAGCCACGAGAGGAAGCACGACCTTTAGTACCACCTCCCGGAGGTGTGTACTTCGCGGCGTTGGTGAGCAGATTCGAGACCACCTGGTTCAGGCGGATCGCGTCGCCTCGCACCCACAGTCTTGCGTGGGACGTCCACGTCAAGGACATGGGTCCGCTGGTCGAGCAGCGGGGTGGCGACCTCGATGGCTTTCGCCACCACTTCCGCAATTTCGACGAGCTCCTCTTTGAGTTCGACCTTTCCTCGCGCGATCCGCGACACGTCGAGGAGGTCGTCCACCAGGCGCGTCAAGTGGCTGACTTGGCGCTCGATGACCGTGCGCTCCCGCTCCAGTCCGCCGCCGCCGCGGAGCTTCATCAACTGCAAGGCCGTCAAGATCGGCGACAGCGGATTCCGCAGCTCGTGGCCGAGCATGGCCAGGAACTCGTCCTTGGCCCGATTGGCGGCTTCCGCCTCTTGCCGGGCGAGCTGCTCGCGTTCACGAAGCTCGCTATTGCGGGCCTCGAGACTCTTGCGGAGCGAGATGTCGCGCGCCACTTTCGAGGCGCCGACGATCTCGCCTCTGGCGTCGCGAATCGGCGAAATGGTCAGCGAGATGTCGATGCGGCGTACCGTCCTTGCGCACACGCACCGTCTCAAAATGCTCGATGCGTTCACCGCGAATGATTCGGTCGAGGATCTGCTGCTCTTCATCGCGACGATCGGGCGGGAGGAGCATGGTAATCGGCTGGCCAATCGCCTCTTCGTGCCGAGTATCCAAACAGCCGCTCAGCCCCTTTGTTCCACGACAGAATGATGCTCTGCAGCGTCTTGCTGACGATGGCGTCGTCGGATGATTCGACGATGGCGGCGAGATGCGCGCGCGTGAGGTCGGTGCGCTTCCGATCGGACACGTCGCGGAATACCAGTACCGCCCCAACCGTGGTCCCAGACTCGTCCCGAATCGGCGCGGCGCTGTCGTCGATGGGGTGCTCTTCTCCTGTTCTGGCGAGAAGAACCGTGTGGTTGGCCAGGCGGACGATCGTGCCGGTCTGCAACGCACGGAGTGCCGGGTTCTCCACCGGCTCGCGTGTGTCCTCGTGGACGATCCGGAACACGTCGGTCAGCGGTTGCCCGAGAGCGTCCGTCTGAGACCAGCCGGTCAGTGCTTGTGCGACGGCGTTCATGGAGGTCACGCGGCCGTCGGCATCCGTCGTGATCACGGCGTCGCCAATGCTCGCCAGCGTGATGCGGAGCCATTCCGACTGCTGGCGCAATGCCTCCTCGGCGCGGCGGCGCGCTGCGAGAATGCTCTGGGCGTTTTGCAGGGCGACGGCGCGGAGCCGTGCCTCTTCGTCGCTTCGGATGCCACTAGGTGCTCTTGAGTCGTGCGCTCGCCAGTGCCGTCCCTTCGACGCGCGCGCGGATCTTCGCGAACGCCGTCTCCCGCGTGGTGCTCGTGTCGTCACAGAATGGAGCAAATCCACAGTCGTCGCAGGTGCCCCCTCGAATTGCGCGATCGTGTCTCGAACGGCCGCATCGTACAGCGCCTCCACGGCTGGATTCTCGGGGTCCGCTGTGATGGCCTGAACCAGCGACGGGGAGCGCGGGATGCTGCCGATTGGTTCTGTCGGAATGCTCGGCATGAGTTGTTTCAGTCACTGCCCAGATCGCCGGGCCCTTCGGAGTATGGCTCAAGTCCCATTCCGACTGTTGGTGGCATTTCGGGAGAGGGGCCGCAGCCACAACTCGACGTAGCGCCACCGGTCTAGCATCACCGGCGTGACCGAAACAGCGCCAAGTGATCGAGTGGTCGATCGAGCACGCGTAGAGTTGAAGTCCCCCGCGCGGCCGGACATCAATCCAGCAACGCAGTTCCGATCAACTTCTGAGTTCGCGCTCGACAATTCTCACGCAGCCGACGAGACCCCCAGCGGAGCGGATTACGTTCGGGGCGAGCTGACGGAACTCAAGCGGCATCCATGACGCGAAGAGCTTCGGTCAGGAAACGTGGCCGCGTGGCACCGACTTCCGCGATGATCTGCGGCGCGGAATCGACGCCCAAGCCAGGGACCTCGGCGCAGGCGCTGCACCGCGTCGTGGTGGGCCGCGAACAGGTCGGCCATCTGCGGATCGAGTTGGCCGAGATGGTCTTCGATCACCCGCGCAGTTCTTCCAGAATGAACAGGGCGTCCGACAGTCAGCTGAGATGCCGGAGCCCTTCGGGTATCACGCTGGCGATTCGGCTCGCCGGCTCCCCGCAAGCGCCAGCGACCCGAACAACTGACCTCCGCTCTCGTGGACGAGGTCAGCGGGTGCTGGAGGCGGAAGGTGTAGCTCTTCGCAGACTCAGTGTCAAGGAAGGGGTCGATGTTGACGCGCTGGACCTCACGGCCGGGACGACGAGCTCTCGACCTCACGACATCGCAGCATTTGTCGGCGGCTTGATGTACTTGGGTGTGCACATCGGAAATGTCCTACCTGCCAATTCATTGCTGAGTGTGCCGACTCAAGACATCGATGACGTTGCTGGCTTCCACCGACAGTTGCCGCCAAGCCGCCTCCGCGGCGTTCACTCGCGACTCGGCACCGATGCACTCGAGCACGCGCGCGGCTTCGAACAGCCCGCCGAGCGATAGATTGCTTGCCGCCCCTTTGAGCGAATGGGCCGCCGCGCGAAGATTGGCTGGGTTACGGTGGGTCACCGCGTCCCCGATCTCGGCCAACCGAATCGGAAGGTCCTCGAGAAACACCCGAATGACATCGGCCATTAGCTCCGAGTCGTCGCCGAGCCGGTTCTGCAGGGCCGCCGCGTCGAAGGTGGTTGGCTCGACGACGGCGGTCTGTGGGCCGCCGTCGGTGTCCCGCTCAACGACCGCGAACAGCATGAGCGGATCGATCGGTTTCGAGAGATATCCATCCATCCCCGCCGCCAAACACCGCTCGCGGTCGCTATCCCGCGCGTGCGCCGTCATCGCGACAATGCGGACGTGTTGGCTCGTGGCGCGTTCGCGTTGACGAATCGCGGCCGTCGCATCGAAGCCACCCATCACCGGCATCTGCAGGTCCATCAAGACGAGGTCAAAAGTCTCGCGATCGAGTTGCGCCAGGGCCTCGCGACCGTCTGACGCGACCGTGACGTGATGCCCGCGACGGGTGAGCAGGCCAGATGCGACCCGCTGGTTGACCACGTTGTCTTCGACAAGCAGGATGCGCGCGGACTGTCCCTTGGGGTCCATCGCCAAGCCACCGGCGCGTGATGACCCCGGTGGCGGCAACGCCGCCGACGGCTTCGCGCCGACCGCCCGTTGGATTGCGACGATCAGATCGCGGGCGTAGACCGGCTTTGTCAGATACACCGCGATGCCCAACGCGGCGCAGCGCGACGGATCGCCGTATTCGCCGGACGAGGTCAGCATGATAATCGTGACCCCGCCTAATTCAGGCCGCCGTGCCATCTCCGCCGCGACCTCGAATCCGTCCATCTCCGGCATGTTTACATCAAGTAGGACGAGGCTGAACGCCCGGTCGGCCTGCGCCGCCGCCACAAGTGTTTCGACCGCGGCGCGGCCGCTCGCGACCATCGTCGCCGTCATCCCCCAGCGGCGGACCTGCTCGGCAAGAATCCGGCGGTTGACGTCGTTATCATCGACGATCAGCACGTCGAGAGGCAGCGTCCTCGGCGGCGCCGGTTGGGCCTCGGGGGCGTCCGTCACGTCGAGGGGGATCGTGAAGTGAAACGTGCTGCCAGCACCGGACGCGCTCTCGACCCAGAGACGGCCGCCCATCAGCCGCACGAGGGTGGCCGAGATCGTCAGACCGAGTCCGGTGCCGCCGAACCGGCGTGTCGTCGATCCGTCGGCCTGCCGGAAGGCCTCGAAGATCATGGCGTGTTTCTCCGGCGGGATGCCAATCCCCGTGTCGACGACGCGAACGTGTAGCTTCGAGCTGCCCTTCGTACGAGAGTCTTCACGGACGTCAATGAAGACGTGGCCGCTTGCCGTGAACTTCAGCGCATTGCCGACCAGGTTTGTCAGAACCTGTTGGATCCGCGCCGGATCGCCCGTCACACCTGCTGGCACCAGCGGGTGGATGTCGCAAATGAGCTCGAGCCCTTTCTGATGCGCGCGGAGCGCGAGCGGCTTGAGCGCGTCCGCAATCGCCGTGTGCAATGAGAACGGCACGCGCTCGAGATCGAGCTTTCGCGATTCGATTTTCGAGAAGTCGAGCACGTCGTTCAAGATCCACAGCAGCGTTTCGGCCGACGTCCGCACCGTCTCGAGACTGTCCCGCTGATCCACGGTCAGCTCGCTGTCGAGCACCAGGTCGGTCATGCCGATGATACCGTTCATCGGCGTGCGGATCTCGTGGCTCATGTTTGCCAGGAACTCGCTCTTCGCGCGGTTGGCGCCTTCGGCCGACTCTTTTGCCCGATGCATCTCGTCTTCCGCCAGCTTGCGCGTCGTAATGTCGATCACGGTGCCCTCGATGACGGTTGGCTCGCCCTTCTGGCCCTCGATCAGGGTTGCGCTTTCCAGCACCCATACGGATGCGCCGTCCCGGCGTCGGTAGCAGCTTTCGACGTTGGCCAGGCTCTTCAACGTGATGAGACGGGCGACAAACTGATCCCGGTCGGCGGGTTGAAACCACATGTCAGAGGCGTTATGAGCCATGTGCTCCTCACGTGACGCATACCCGAAGATGTGGAAACAGGCATCGTTGACGTCCAGGAGGCGCCCATCGATCGTGCTCTGATAGGCGCCAGTCAGGCTACGTTCGAAGAGCAGCCTGTAGCGTTTCTCACTGGACTCCAACTCGAGCGTCTGAACGGAAAAGCGCCGGTCGATGATGGAGGTGAGAATCGCGAAGGCGAGAACGACGAGCGTGACGCTGCTGATACCGATCACGCCGACCTCGTTGATACTGACAGCGTGAGCGGTACTGGCGATCAACGGGGCGGCGCTGAAGCTTGCGGCTGCCATGCCGGTATAGTGCATGACCGGAATGGCGACACCCATCAGCACCGCGCTGCCGACCTTGCGCCAGCTGCCCGCTCTCAGTTCATCACGCGAGAGAAAAGTCAGGATCAGGGCGACCATCGAGATCACGATGGCGAGCGCCACGGACAGGGCGACCAGCCAGCTGTCGTAGCGACACATGGCGTCGACACGCATCGCGGCCATGCCAATGTAGTGCATGGCGGCGATCCCGCTGCCCATGATGACGCTGCCGATCACCACGCTCAGCAGCGTCAGCTGGTTCCGGCTCACCACGAAGAGTGCCACCGCAGATGCAGCGATCGCGGCGACGAGGGAAACAATCACGGTGGGCACGTCGTACAAGACGGGAACGGGCAAGTGGAACGCGAGCATCCCGATGTAGTGCATCGCCCAGATGCCGAGGCCCATCGCGGTGGCGCCCCCGGTCAGCCAGATCCAGCGGCGGGCACCGCGTGCCGCTCTTGTCCGTCCGGCCAAATCAAGTGCGGCGTAAGACGCGAGGACGGCGATCAATACCGACAAGGCGACCAACCGGTGGTCGTGGTGGCTAATCATGTTGGGTTTCGAGGGTGCGCGGACCAGGCGCGGTCTGGAATGCCGCCCTTGCCATCACGACGACGAGCCAATCAATCGATCGCGCGTCGCACGGTGACGTAGTGGATCTCCGCAAGCGACACTATGCAGCCTCGTCTCCAGCATGCCGAACATCCTTTTGTCGATGTCAGCCGCGCCACCGTTTTCTTGCGTCGTACCCTGCGCTATTCGGCCGATTCCCAAGCCTTACTTTGACGTTACGCCCCCACGTGTCCATCGCGATGTTCAAAACAGCACAGCTTCCGTGTCGCCGCGCTGTGCGCATCCGGGTCACGGAGGCCCACGCCGATGTCCACACGCATGAGTGGCGGCCGCGTCCGCACGACCTACGCGTTCATCCAGGCGCAACGAGCGACGTTCAGCGTCCAGACGCTCTGTCGCCTGCTCAACGTCGCGCCGAGCGGCTACTAACTTGGCTAAGTCTAGAGGTCAGCCGCGTGGCCCACATCCCGTCGGGCCACATGCTATCCCCCGATGCGCTCAGAATTCGGCGCGACGGACTCCTCGCCAGACTGTTTCAACGCGCCGAGTAGTTCTATGGCCCAGCCGCCGACGCTTCAGGGCTGTTCCGAGAGCCCTTACGCATCACGGCGTGAGACGACGAGCCGGCTGACAATCGATCGCGAGTGGGCGGTGGACCTCTCTTGATTCCGGCTCGCTTAGCGAACGTCATTGGCGATTGGGGCGCGATGACGATCGATCGGTCGATGGTGAGCGCGTTGTCGGCCCAACTCGGTGGCGGCGAGCGGCATCAGAAAGCCAAGGCCACTCCTCCTGCTCGAGGTCGCGTCCCTTGCGCCAGACGTAGTCCCAGGCGGGCGGTGGAGTCTGGTTGCGGATGAAGACTGAGAGGCGCCGGCGCACGGTGGCCAAGTACAGGGTGCCGAATTCGTCGTTGGCATCGGCGATACCGCGGTGATAGGCGCGAACCGCAAGATCCAGATTACCCCCTGCCTCGTCGAGCATGAGGGACATCCACAGCGCAACGAACCGCGTCGACATCCAGGGGTTGTCGTACATCTCCTCCTCCAAGCGAACATCGACAGCCCCAAGGTCATACAAGTCGCGGAGACGGCGCCGAGCGTACTCTGATGCGCCCCCGAGTCCGATATCTCGGCTGCCGTCACGATTGATGCCTACTGCGCGATGGTCGAACCACGACTCGCTCATCACGATGGCCGACAGCGTGTTGGACACGAGGCGGGGAGGGAGGCCGTACGCGCGCCCCACGTCATAGTAGCCGGCCCAATAGGCCATCATCTGCCGATAGGCCAGCGTCCGCATCGGCTGCGGCACGTCGTCCCAGTCATCGGCCGTCATGGCGTCCCAGTGGTCAGGGCTCAGCAAGATCGGCCGGTACCGTGCCAACATGTTGTCCAAGCCCTGCTGGCGCAACACCTCGGGCACCTGGTTCCACTCGGCGAGATGAAGGCGCCGCCACAACGTCAGGTTGCCGCGCACGTCGTCGGCGGTGGTCCGCCAGTCCAACGGCTGGTCGGCGATTGTGAACGTGATGGTCACCGGGGTTCGATCGAAGAAGATCTCGATCAAGTCAGGGGCGGGCACCGTCGGTATCACCGTCGTCAGGGAACGGTCCAACCACGCGATGCCCGCCGCCGACAAGGCGACGAGGGCGACCATCGCGAGGAACGCCCGAACAAGCCACCGTTGCAGACGGATCGCCAGTCAAAGGGACTATGACAGACCACAGGAGGACACGGTGAAGAGAATCTGGTTAGGCATCGGCGCGACGCTCATCGGTACTCGCGTACCTCGGAGGCTTTTGGCCACAGCATCAGCAGCTGACGGCATCCCAGGCATTGGTAGGGACGCTGCAGAACCAGCTCGCCGTCGCGGAGGGGCGCATCCGGCTCGGTCAGGTCCTTGGCCAATTGCTGCGTTTGTCTGATGCGGTCCGAGCCAAGAATTATGGAGAAGCCGCCACGCTGTCATCGGCATATTTCGACGCGGTTCGCGAGGAGGCACCTCGCGCCAACGCGGAAGGGACCGCCGCCCTGAACATCATCCTGAAGAGTCGCGACCAAGTCACCACCGCCATCGCGGGCACGGATGCCGGGCTCGAGATCACGCTGCGAGAACACGAACAGCAATTGCGGCGCGCACTAGGTTATCCAACAGGGACTCCCTCATAGCGGTGCGGGCCGGAGTGTTCTGGATGTGGATGTATTTATGAAACCTGGCCCTGCGCCGCGTCTTCGAGGTCCTGACGCGCGAGATCGGCGATGACGTTGACGTGCCCGTGCACGTCATCCTAGGCAGGTTCATGACGGCGGCTAAGCGCTCGTTCACGAATAATGTGCCATCGATTCCGGCAGGCTGCTTCGTGTCGCTCACGAGGTCGGACTGTCCCACGAGTGTCCCTGCGAGGCGCCAAACAGCGCTTCCAGGGCCAACGCGAGCCAACTCGCTTGATCTCTGAAGTGGAGGAGATTGAATGATTTGCGAGGAAATCGAAGATGTCCGAGAGGCGGATTCCCGTTTAGCAAACCGGCTTTAAGCGGCTCTCTGGAAGTCTTCGATTTGGCGCATCCAGCTGGCCCGTGGTTCCATCTGGGACTAATCTGGGCCATTACCCTCAAGCCGTTGATTCTACACGGCCGAGATCGCCAATCCACTCCATCGATCCAACCCGGCCAGCCTTCTCTCGTGCGGATCGGTCTCGTCATCGTCCAGGAATATGGCGACTTGATCGGAGTGATCGCCGCGGAGGCGCGAGGGCCGGTGGCGGGCATTCGCCGCGGAATTCGAGCCGGCCAAGATCCCTTAACAGTCGCAGGCAGCACCAGCTCTTACAATGGCGGATGGATGAATCGCCTGACGACATCAAACGAATTACATCACGTTGATGGGCCAACGCCTTGGTCAGGACTTCAGCGAGTTGATACAGGACGCCGCAAGACTTCACGTCAAATGGAGCGAATTCCTGCCGATGTACGCGGGACCTAAAAGCCGCGTCAACGACATGAACAGGGCCGCCCCCGGCTTCTTCTTCCTCGCTCAGCACGCATGGTGGAACGACATCATCTTGCACATCTTCCGCATGACCGACCCCGACCGCAGGCTCTGTCCATCGTGAAGCTGAGTGTTCCGCCGGAGCTCACGACAGGAGCCAGGCGAAGCTGACCACACTGAAGACCGCCACGAGATTCGCGCACAGGCTGCGCCATGCGTACATCGCTCACCGCAACCGCGAGGTCGCTCTCGAGGTTCGTATAGTACCCCCGTCCAGTGTCGCGGACGTGAACGGAGCTATCGCAGCCATCGACGACGCACTGCACTTTATCGACCACCACTTCACGAAGCGCGTGCCCACGATGTACGAGCATCTCGACATCCTCGGCGGGTCGAATCTCTGATTTGGATCGTTCGCCGTGGCCTGGCGGCAAGAGATGAGGACATCGAGCAGTTGCGGCCGTTCATGCGCTTTCCTGATTGACCCACCCGCCAGACCGGCCCTGCCCACGAATGCATCTAAAGATCCAGGATCCCGCTGCAGTCGCCGCGGCGCTTGCCAGGTGCTACCAGCGCCATCCAATCTCACGTTAGATCATCGCTATCGCTCGATGCCAACCTCGACTCGGTGTTCCCAACCATCAAGGCCGCAACAGCCGAAAGCCGACGGCAGTATCCGAAGAGCTTCGTAGAAATCCGACAATGGCTGGACGCCGGGAAGCGCGGAGGCGGATTTTTAGACCGGCATCATGGTGTCGACGAGCCTATTTCACTTCCGAGGGGCGGCGAAGGCCAGGACGGGGTCTCTGTCGTGGGCGATGTCTTCCTGGGTCTGACTGATGACGTGATCAGGGACGACGCCGCGGCCGCGTTCGTAACGAAATCCGTTAAGGTGCAGTACCTTCTTCAGGACCGGCACTTCAACTCGCAGCTTGGAATGAGGCAGGGTCAACGAGAGGTACGAACCGGAGATCGGTCCTTCCATGTCGCCGCCCACTTCTTCGCCGACGAAGATCGCATCGCGGCGATTAACGCGGATGAGCGTCGCGAGCTGCGCTGCCGCCGAGCCGGTCGCCCCATCGACCAGCACGATCAGGCGTCCGCGGAAGCGTCCCGGCGCGGGCTCCAGCGGCCGCGACCAGGTCTCGTCGGGCAGCGATGTCTTGATTCGTACACGGCCATCGGGCATTGTCTCAAACAAATCCGCGGTGAAGTGGTCGAGGTCCTTGGGGTTTGCCAGGTACGGCGTGAGCTCAGGAAATCGGTAGCCCATCATCTCTTTGTAGTCGTAGATCTGGAACGGCTCGCTGGTCATGTGACGAAGAACCTCGACGGCGATTTCCATCACGCCACCTTCGTTACCTCGCAGATCCAGGATGAGCGTATCGGCGGCAGATGCATTGATGCGCGCGAAGGTCGCAGGGATGTCCCGCTGATAGTTGAGGTTCGCTTGATTCCACCGCCACGTGTGGAACGCGGTGGCCGCCAGCAACGCCGTGCGTGGCGACGGGAACGTGAGAAGGAACGGATGGTCGCGTTTCAGCACTGAATCGTTTGTGCCGAGGTAGCGCGTTCGGAATGTCGCCCACAGCGCGGGCGCGCGAACACTGGGGACCGTCGCGGATGAGACCGCGCCGTCGGGCGTGCGAATATCAAGTTTGAAACGTTCGGGCGTCGCAATGAAGAGCGCGTAGTTGACGACGAACCCGTTGTATTCCTGGTGGGGATTGAACTGCTCGAAGTGGCGTGGGCGAAATGTCTTCGCGAACCCGCTGGTCGGCATCAGCGGTGCCAGTTCAGCCAGCACATCCGCGGCCCGCGCGCCATTGATCGTCAAGATCTCGGTCCCCCTCGAGAGCTCCACGGCGCCGTTGTTGTGGGTGACGAACAATCGGCCATTGACGGCAGTCACGAAAAACGGGAACAACTGCAGCGTCCCCGCGGTCGACCGCTGCCCGTACCTTGTCGGACCAACGGCCTCGTTCCAGAAGGATGATGACGGAAGCACGTACGTGTGGTCGTCGCGAACGACACCCAGAATGCGCGCGACCTGTTTTAGGAACTGACGTTCGCGGAGCGGAGTCCGCGCGGCGTCACTTGCGGCCGCGAACGCGTCATTCAGGTCGCGTTGCGTCGCATAGCGCAGCACTCCGGGATGCGCCTGTTCGAGCGCGGTCCGAAGGACGGCCAGATCGGCGCGAAGCGCCTCCGGGGCGAGGATCGCCTCGGTGAACTCCCGGGGCCGCAGTGACTGCGCGCGTGTCTGGCTACTGCAGAGCCCAACGCAGACAGTGGTGATGAACGCCACGCAGAACGAGCAGTGCCAGGAGTCGAGGGACCGCACTTGCCGCATGGATCAATAGTAGCCCGCAGGCACCATAAGGCGAACCGCGAGGTTGTAAACAATCATGGACGGTTCTATTCCAGGAGCGCGGCCATTCTCGACGCCACTTTCGGCGGGCTTCGCTCGACATCCTCGCAGGGTCGCGGAACGACAGCAAGCTGTTCGCCCTTGAGGATGCCGGGCCTTCACGCGGTGCGTCGCTGACCATCGATGTGCCGCAACAGCGCCGTGATGTGGTTTCAACTGGTGAACGTTTGGGTCGCTAGCTCCCACCCTGGTTCCACAGCTTTCGTTAGTGCGCTGGTAGCCAGCAGAGGGCTGGATGTTCGTCGACGACATTGCTCAATCCCTACAGTCGTCCTAGTATTCACTGGACCAACGCGAAGGCTGTCAGCGCGCGATGAACCAAGCAACTCCAGGAGCAAACATGCCGAGGTCAGAGACGGATTTGTCAGTGCGTATCCAGATGCTCGAGCGCTGTTGCACACGGCTGTGGGCCACACTCGCGTTGACGCTTCTCGTTGGTCTGGTCAGCTTGGCATTGTCACGGACGGTGCCGAACGCGAACGCGCAAGTGCGCACGACCGGGGAGATCCTCACGGTCCGCGGGTTGGTGGTAGTCGACGAGAGCGGGATCGAACGCGTTCGGATCGGTGCGCCGTTGCCCGACCCGATGGTTCAGGGGAAGCGCGTTCCGCGTCAGGGACAGGTGTCGGGGATTCTGATTCTTGACAGTGATGGGGACGAACGAGGCGGGTACGTGACGAACTCCAGAGGGGACGCATTCCTGACGCTCGATGCGAAGAGCGGTCAACAGACGATCTTCCTCGCAAATCGGGACGGTGGCGCCAACCTGGCGGTCTGGAGTGGGAGTAACCGGAACGACAACTACGTTAGCGTCAGGGCCGTGCCCACGCCGCTGATCGAAATCGTGCAGGGTGGAAAACGGGTCTTCACCGCTGGAGGTCCTGACGCATTCTCCAAGTGACGCCCGCCAGGTGTCCCCATCAATTGTTCTAAGCAGGAAGTCGCGTTCTGAGCGCATGCTGAGCAGTCGGCGTGCCTGAGCTACGCCACAGGGCCTGGGGCGACGCGGCGGACGGCAGGCTCGCGACTCTTCGGAACGCCTCGAGCTGTTTCCAGGGACTCCCCAATGTGGTCCAATTGACGAACGTTTGGCTCGCCCAGGCTGACAGCAACGACGCCAACAACAGCGTGAACCATTGAGCGGGCTGACTATGCGGCGTCCTTGAACGCTCGAGCCAGTTCGAACCATTCTGGAGGCGTTCCATCTGGGACAAATCTGGGCTACCATCTCCAAGCCGTTGATTCTAAACGGCTGAAGTCGCCAACCCCACCTCATTGATCGAACCGTTCGTTACTGGACGTCCACTGTGTGCACCGGTCTCCTGAACAGTTTGCGGTCGCCCACTTCAGCCGAGTTCGAATCCCTATCCCTCAGCCAATCTCTTCCGCAAGACGCATCCCTCCTTACTTGTAGAACGCGAGTTCGGCGCTAGACCTTACAGGGCTGGTGAAGCCAAGCGGTCCCGCTTCATCGCAGCTGTCGCTCTCGCCGGCTGACGGGCATTTCATCGCTGGCCGGAGGCGGGGTAATACCTGCGACCACGGCATCCGGAACCCAACCAGTTCCGTCTCCCTGTCGTCTAAGCGATTGCCCTCAACATTTCAGGTCATTGGAGCGCCGCGTGAATTTCCTGCAAGGCACCCTCGACGTGCTCATCCTCCGCGCCCTCGCGAGAGAACCTCTGCACGGCTACGATGTCGTCGACTGGATTCGGGACGCGAGCGGCGGTGTTCTGGCGATTGAAGAGGGCGCCTTGTACACGGCGCTCCACAGGATGGAAGCCAGGGCGTGGCTGTCATCCCGATGGGCGACATCTCCCAAGGGCCGGCGCGCGAAGTACTACAGCCTGACGGCCCAGGGCCGCCGACAGCTACAGCGGGGTGAGCGCGAGTGGACCCGCTTCGCCGGCGCGGTGACGGGCGTCTTCCGGCGGGGTGAAGCATGACAAGTCCGCTAGACCCCATTGACGTCGATCAGGAGATCGACTTTCACATCCAGGAGACGGTGGACGCGCTGGTCGCGTCTGGCCTGGACGAGCGCACGGCTCGTCATGAGGCGGAGCGCCGATTTGGTGACCGCCGCCGTCACGCAGACGTCATGCGGTCGGCGCACGTCGAAGCGGTGCCGGCACGAACCCGGCTCGCTGCTCTCCGGACTGATGTGCGCGAACGTGGCGAACCTCTCGTTGTCGCGGTCGCTGGCACGGCATCGGGAAATTGGCGTCAAGCTTGCGCTCGGTATTAGCACCCGTCGGCTCATGATCGGCGCGTACGCAGAAGCCACGCTCCTGGCGATCGGCGGCGGCATCGCGGCGTTGGCGGTTGCACAGTGGACCAGGACCGCCCTCTCGCCCGTGCTTGCGTCGCTTCGTCTGGCGGAACTCTCGGTGTTCAGCGACCAGCGAACGCTGCTCGTTACAGCGGCGCTCGTCGTCTTCAGTGCCATCCTGACCGGCTGGCTGCCATCCCTCTTCCTGCGCAAGGGATCCCTCACAGCGGCGCAAGGGCGAGCGCGCGGAGCCATTTCCGAGGGGCAGCGGGCTCGTGGGGTTTTGCTGGCCGCGCAGGTCATGCTCTCCGTGACGCTTCTGGTTGGGGCGGGACTGTTCGTTCGGAGTTTGGTCGCCGTCCGATTATCATCGCTCGGCTACGACCCGAGCCGTGTGCTGCTTGTGACCCGGTTCATTCCGCCTGGGGGGTTCGACGCCATCCAGCAAGCGACGCTTCGAGGCCAACTTCTGCAAGCCGCCAGTGCCCTTCCGGCCGTTGAGTCTGCGGCCTGGATGAGCAGTGCCCCCTTTGTTAGCACATCGTGGACTGACGTTCATGTGCCGGGATTGCCAAACGCCACCGCGCTGGGGCCGTTCACATTTCAAGCCACGACCGCTGACTACTTCAAGACGATGAGCACTCGAATCGTGCGCGGACGTGGCCTGCACCAGGACGACACCATTGGGGCGCCAGCGGTTGCGGTGGTGAGTGAGAGCATGGCCCGCACGCTTTGGCCGGACCGGGACGCAATTGGTGAGTGTTTCAAGATGCGCACGGTCGATTCACCGTGCCGCGTGGTCGTGGGGATCGCCGAAGACATCGTGCAACGAGAACTGGCCGAAGGCCCGAGGCTGCACTACTACGTGCCCATCGATCAGTACCCGCGCACGTTCGGCAACGGATTGCTGATCAAGCTGCGGGATGCACCCACTCGTGCTGGCGAGGATATCCGGGCAGCGCTCCAGCGCGTGCTTCCCGCAGGGTATTACCTCGTCGCGCAACCGCTGACCGACGTGGTGGTCGACCAGCAGGCATCATGGCGAATGGGCGCCTTAGGTACTCATCGGTTTTGGTGTCCTGGCGCTGGTGGTCGCCGGCGTAGGATTGTTCGGGAGCGTGAGCTATGACATCGCGCAACGGTCGAGCGAGTGGGCTGTCCGTGTGGCGCTCGGCGCGGATCGAAGGGCGATCGTGGTCCTGATCGTGGGCCGTAGCCTGACCGTGGTGCTGATCGGCGTTGTCCCCGGTCTGTTGATTGCCGCTGTATTCGGCCGGTGGATCCAGCCGCTACTCTACCGGACGTCAGCACTGGATCTCCTGTCGTTCGCCATGGCGGCGGCCCTGATGTTCCTAGTCGCCATCGCCGCCAGCGCATGGCCGGCGCTCAGGGCGGCGCGCACGCATCCCAACACGGCGTTGCGCAGCGAGTAGGTTCATTTCCTCTGCGCATTCGTCTTGATGACGGAGATTAAGTGCGCTGCCGAGGCCGAGGCCGACAGCACGGAGCGTTCGGTGACGCATCCGCTCGCCGGAAAGCCGCGACGGACCGAGAGACGCTTGTCCAAAGTGTGTATACATATTTCGGACACCAAGCTCTGGTGGTGAGTCTTCAGCAGCGCCAAAGCAAGGCCGCAGAAGGCTTACCCTGCGCCGACCCTTACGCCGCGGTCACCATCCAGGGTCGACAGTCGTCCCTCTAACACCCAGGAGTCTGGGACTCGAACCTTAAATGATCTGCAAGCATCATCTTGAGGTGAGGCCGAAAGTTCGGCTGGTTGAATTGTCCCCACTATTGTCGTGTGACGCGGCAACGGCCGCCTCCGGAGCAACACTAGTCAAGTCGCTCGAATTGGGAAGTCGTTGAAACGGTTGGATTTGTCAGGAAAATCGGAGGTGATCGGTCAGAGAGCAGGGATCTCTCCCGGTTCGTAGCGTCCAGCGAGGCGCGCGTAAAGTTCGGGCGAGAACTTGCGTTCTACGAAGTGGGATTTTGCGCTCGCGGAAGAGCTTGGCTGGGGTTTTAGGGACGGAATTCGCAACTACTTGATCACGGCCGCCTGAAGGCCACTTCCGCAACCCATTCACAATCAGTCGCTCCAGACGGCACTGGGCAATCGGAGCCGCGGAGGCTGTCCGAAATTTGTATACATGCTTCGGACAGGATCTCAGGTGACGAGCGGGGTCGAGTTGCTGCGTGGCCGCTATCGGAATCGCGGGTTCCCGCGCCATGCCCACGAAAACCCACGTCGTCAGCATCATGACGAACGGCGCCGAAGAGTTCACACATCGCGGTGTCCGTCATCCCATGCCCGCCGGGGCGATCGTGGCATTGAATCCGGGCGAGCGGCACGAGAACAGGGGCCGGACCGATGTGTCCTTCGGCTATCGCTCGCTTTATCCCGATGGCGGAATGATCTCTAACCTGGTTGGCGACCGCCGGGTCGACACATGGTTCCGAACGTCCGTGATCGCAAACGACGGCCCGCTCGCGCGGCACCTCTTGTGGCTCCACCGCACGCTCGAGCACGGACCGGCGTCGCCTGCTTGCGAAGAGGAACTGGAGGTGACTGAGAGAGTGAGAGTCTTGGAAGCCGGTCATGTCACACCAAACCTGGATCATTGTTAATGCGTCATCTACTTGCAATCCAAGCAAATATTGCTCTTCCCTCGTTGGTCAACTTTGCGTCCAGTTGCCGATCTCTTCTCCGTTTGCGGAGGATGCGTCACACGTAAACAAGGTGTCTCGAGCCGTCCTCGTGCGCTCCGGCCCGGGTTGTGGCGCTGCATCGATGGACAGAGGCTGGGCTGCGGCCGTCATCGCGTCATGAGATGCAGGGTCTGTCCGTTCCGCATTTGCAGCTTTGCCGTTTTAGACCCTGTCTACGTAGCCAGCTTTAGAAATTGAGAGAGCAAGCCAATGAGCGCTTGAGGGGTCCCAACGACTCCCTTCTCATGAGTGGCTAACAAACGACAGGTCAGTTGCAACAGCCAGAGGACCAATAGATAAAGCGCCACCCCTGAGCAGACCAAAAAAACTACCAGAGCGCAGGCACGACCAAAGCGCCGAGGTCGGATACGGTATCCGGCGAACTGAATCTGCCCACGTTTGGAGCAATCGTTCTGCCCACGCTTGGAGCCGCGTCAGCGATCAGGTCGAACAGTTGACGAACGCTATGCCAATTGCACCGATGACAACCGCCAGATGCCTCTGGAGTGCTTCGCTTGCGTGCCCTAGAACCCTACCAATTCTGGCATCATAGGCGGCGACGTCGTCTTTACTAACCACGAAGCTAAAAAGCGACAGGATCAGCGCAATCCCCGTCAATATGTTCAGAATCGTATCCGTCATTGGGAAACCCTTAGGGCTAGGTAATAGGCACGCCACTGCGGTCTAGGCTAGTGTGTTGTCACCCTTTGATCCGATCCGGACCTCCGGTCAACCGCGCCGCTTACCCTGTCTTCGAGACCGTATCGCCCAGGCGCATCGTTATAAACGCTTGCGTGGCCGTCCTGAAGCGGCGAAGAACCGCGGAATTCTGACGTATCACCGGCGTACTGATCCCGACGACGCGCTGGCGCGCGAGCTGGGCGCGATGGGGCTGCTCTGAGTCAGCGCGCGCGCCGGTAGTGCATGGCGACCGCGCCGCTGCGGAGCGGCTTCGCCGAGACCAGCTCGAGCCGTCGCGTGCTGGGCAGCCCGCTCTGGTACAGGGTCGGGCCGTGGCCGGCGATCCTGGGCTGGACGAGGAACTTGTACTCGTCGATCAGATCCAGCCGGTCCAGCTCGGTCGCGAGCGCGCCGCTACCGAGGAGCACGCCGGTCGGGGTCGCGTCCTTGAGCGTCTGCACGACCGTGCGCAGGTCGCCGGCGATGTGGTGGCTGTTGGTCCACGGGAAGTCCTTTCGCGTCGACGACACCACGTACTTCGGCTTGGCCTCCAGCTTGACCGCCCACTCGCGAATCGCCGGCGGCGCCTCCTCGTCGCCGCGGGCGACCGCCGGCCAGTAGCTCTCCATCATCTCGTAGGTGACGCGGCCCCAGAGCATCGCCCCGCCCTCGTCCATGAGGTGGGTGTAGAAGGCGTGTGTCTCGTCGTCGGCGATTCCCTCCTGGTGGTCGACGCAGCCATCCAGGGTGACGTTGATGCTGAAGGTCAAGAGTCCCATACGGCGAGTCTAAGCCATACAATCGCTCGCGGATGTCCTGGCGCCTGCGCCTGTCGGTCGAGACGATCCTCCGCCTGACCCCGGCGGTGCTGGGGCTCGACCGTCTTCTCGATCGCCGGGTGGTGCGCCGCCCACGCGTGCCTCGACGACCAGGGGCTGCTGGCCGCGCGCGAGGCCATCGGCTCGAGTTCGACAGCTCGAACTCCCTCGTGATCTTAAAGTTCCGACGAACGACCAGATGCCCGCAGTCGACAAAAGCTCTAAAGATGGACGTTCGAAACACGCGCAAACGGCCGGAGCAGCTAGCCTGCCTCTTCGCCCGCAGCGCTTCGGCCGGCAGGCCAGCGAGTTCACGCCGTCAAGGTTGGTTGACCCACGCGGCTCCCGCCCTCACATCGGACCGCCTGGCAGCCGGAGGCGGTCGAGCATGCGCCGGTATCGTGATTCGGTCCGCAGCCCATCAAACTCGGGATCGCCGAGCATGACAATCCGCATCACGCGTTCGCTCAACGCCTGCTCGAGGTGATCGAGTGCGGACTCATGGTCCCCGATCCCCATGAACGCGATGGCGAGATCATATGGAGAGACGTATTCATGCCGCGCGCGCTCGGTGAGCTCCGAAAGAAGCGCCATTGCGCCAGCCCGATCGCCAGCGCGTGCTCGCGCGTAACTCAGTGGTGCGACCCAAATGGATGCCGCTCCCCCCAAAGAGATGACGTGCTCCAGCGCCTCGACGGCGCGCTCCGCCTGGTTCGAGCACAGATAGGCGCGTCCGAGATACCAATACGCCAGCGGGGCGTACGGTTCGAGATTCACGGCTCGGAGCGCCTCTCGTACGGCCCGACCGTAGTCTCGCGCAGCCAAATAGATGTACGGCAGAAATGAATTGATGACCGGAGACACAGGGTTGGCGCGCCTCGCGAGCTCGATGTGCGACGCGGCTTCCGGATACCGCCGTTGACTGACCAGAAGCTGCGCATACCACTGGTGCGCCGTCGCGTAGTCAGGCCTGAGCGCAAGAGCGCGCTGATAGTGCCGTTCCGCTTGCCACCAATCCCACTCGTAGCCTTTCAGCACTTCCGCCATCGCGGTATGCGCCTCAGCGAGGTTCGGGTCCAGCTCGAGCGCCCGTGCCGCAGCACGCCGCCCCGCACCGAACGCGACGTCAGGCGGCCGGAGCCCCCAGATGCCACGCAACACGTTCGCGTCTGCCAGCCCCGCGTGGGCAAGCGCGCACCTCCCATCGAGTGCCAGCGCGCGCTCAAAGAATCCGATGCTCGAATCCAGATCGGTGACGGTCCTCCGATCCCAGAGATATCGCCCGGTAAGGCATGCTCGCTGCGCGTCAGAGAGAAAGCCGTCGGACGTCGATGCCCACAGCGGACGCGGACTGCCGTCGACAGGACAGACAAAGCGATAGCCCCGTTTCGAGAGCGTTTCGACAAAGCGCGGACTGGACGCGGAGTCTCCGAGGGCGCCGCGCAACTCGCTGACCGCTTTGTTGATCGCCCGGTCAAAGTCGACGAACGTGTCTGCGGGCCACAGCCGGTGACGAAGTTGTTCTCGCGTGACAACGCGGCCAGCGTGGTCGATCAGCGCCAGCAGCAGCCGAAACGGCTGTTCACGCAGCCGGAGCCTAAGCCCACGCTTTCGAAGCTCGCCGGAGCCGCTGTCGACCTCGAAGACGCCAAAACGCAGGATGGACATCGGCTCTCCCTGTGCGGACTGGAGTGCCACCATAGCACGACGCCACCGGTCGGAGATCGGATGGTAAGTGCTGACTCCTCACGAAGATCGACGGGAAGAAAATCTCAAGGTACAGGGATGCAGAGGCGGCGCCGCGGACCCGAACATCCGGCGTAGAGTCGGACGCATGAACAGGTTCTCGACCGACAACGCGGATGTTGCCTACTCCGACCGTGGCGAGGGTGAGCCCGTGTTCCTCGTCCACGCGGGGGTATTCAGCGACTGGTTCCTGCCCGTGAGTGAGACGCGCTCGCTCGACAGGCTCCGGGTGGTCCGCGTCCGCCGGGCAGGTTACGCGGGACCCATGCCTTCCGGACATTTGACGATGGCCGACCATGCCCGTCATGTCGCCGCTCTCGCGGATCATTTGCGGCTCGAGCGCATCCATTGGATCGGACACTCCTCGAGCTGCCAGATCGGACTGCAGCTTGCCCTCGAACGCCCGAACCTGGTCGCGAGCCTCATCCTGCTTGAACCGGCGGCTGTCGGAGGCTTTTTGGTCCCGGCGAGCGAGGAGCTCGCACGACGGTTCGTCGGACCCGCGATGGCCGCGTTCGCAGGTGGCGACACGGAGACGGCGTTCGATACATTCATGCGCGGCGTCTGTGGTGAATCGTATCGGGACGTGCTCGCGGATCGCCTGGGAGCCGCCGGCCTCGTTCGAGCGGTTCGCGAGTCCGCATTCTTCTTTCGGGACGAAGTCCCTGCTGTCCTCGAATCGCAGTTCGGGGAGGCCGAGGCCCGTCGCATTCACCAGCCGATTCTCGTCGCCGAAGGCGCCGAGAGCGCCCGTCTTGGTCCGCTATCCCAGGAAATCACCGCCCTCGCGCGGAAAGCTCCTGCCTCATGCCGAGATCGCCATCGTCGAAGGAACGAATCACATGATGCCCCTTCAGGATCCCGACGCCGTGGGTCACCTGATACAGATGTTCGTCGCGCGTCACGCATCGAGGGCGTAGCAGCGAACCGACGCCAACCTGGCGAGCCAGCCTGGAGGGTGGTCAAATAATTGTGGCGAACGAGTCGCGGCGGCGAGTCGATGAGTGCGAGTCGCCGCCGCGTCAACGTTCAGGAGACGCACGGATCGGTCCGTCGTGAAGGGTGTCCGGAAGCGCCGCCCGCTCAACGGACGGGCGGCAGGGCCTCCGCAACCGCGCGACCGATGCTACGTCCGTGACTGCGACCCTCCTTGACCGCATACGCGAAGTGGATGCCGGCGTAGAGTCGAGAGAGTCCGTTCTCGTCGGCTGCCGCGGAGAAGCGCTTGAAGTCCCGAGTGACGCCCTGTAGGGTGAGGCTGTCGGCCGTGAAGCGCATCTTGTCGCCGAGCAGCTCGATCAGTACCTGCGCCGCTGCCCATCCGAGAACCGTGTGCGTTGACGGATAGTCCGGCACCGGCGGCGTGATCAGAAACGGTTCCCACGTCGAGTCGGGCGTGGTCCACCGGTTGCCGTCCGTGGCGGCGGCGCGGATCGCCGTCTCGGGCCTCCAGAAAAGAAACCGGTACTTCGCCTCGAAGCCGGCGATGAACCCGTCCGCCATCGCGAAATTCACGAGGGCGAGCACACGCGCCGAGGACCAGGGATCCATGCCTCGATCGCGGACGGCCGTGTTTGCGATGCGGTTCCACCCGAGCGGTGAGTCCTCGTACCAGAACTCGGCGATCTCCGACTGTTCCGGCGTCCGAATCAAGCTGGTTCGTTCGCCGATCGCTTTGATGTACGCGTGATCGAGTGCGTACGCCCGGCTCGCAAGACGCTGCGGACCCTCGAGAGCGTGCTCGTGGAGGTCGATGATGAACGGCATCACCTTTCCCCATGAGGGCTGCGCCGCAACATTGAACGGCGGCGTGAACTGATACTCGCCCGGACCCGGCCGCGGCTCGTAGACCGGCTGTGCCGCATTGCCGCTGCCGTCCTTCTGTCGCCGAGCGATGTTGGCAGCGGCCGCCGCCTGGCCGGTGAAGATACCGGAGCTCTTGGCGGCGCCGTCGACGATTCGTGCAAGCGCCTGCTCGTACGCCGCTTCGACCATTGCCGCTTGATCCGGGAGCAGCCTCACTAACACGTCGTGCGCGGCGGCCGCGACTGCCGCATCCACCGAGGCCAAGGGTGTCTTCAGCAACCCTCGCGTGTAGGGCTCGAACCGACGATCGATGGCGTTCACGGCATCGTGAATGGCCGCGTGAAGAATCGCCAGCGTGCGCGACTGCGCCATGGGATTCGTGCCCTGCGAAGGTGTGAATGCGTTCGTCGCCACGGTGTTCCAATGTGTCACGGCGTTGCCACGCGCCGGCCGACCGGGACGCGCCCCCGTTTCCCCTGCCTGTGCCGCCGCGCTCAACATCAGCGCGAGACCGGCGATTGTGCCGACTCGGAGCACCCCCGAGTCGCCTGGGCGATTGCCGAAACCGACGAGTAGACGAGTGAACATGATCCCCTTCTCCTTATGAACACGAGTGAGCCGAGCGAGATTCGCGGCCACAGCGTTTCTGCGCGTTCCGATCGAGCACACGTCCACCGTTCCGTCGATCGCGCGATCGCGGTTGCATACCAGCGCTCGACGTCTGCGCACTGGAGTCTTGGAATCGGGTTTGAACGGTGTCCGGGGCGCAGACCAAGGCACGCTTGCTTGCCTTGCGTCGCGCAGTCCGCACTCGCGGCCGACGGCTGATACTCCCATCGGTCGGCCCGGCGGCGGAAGTGCTGAGATCGCCTGCTATCGGTTCATTTGTGCCACGGCCCCCAGAGAGCGTCTCACGGCGCCTCCGGAGACTGCTCCTGCGTGGTGCGGCTTGAGCTACGACCGGTTCGGGAGAACCTTCGCGCGACGAACTGATGCTGGTCGGACTGGGGGCCTCGCTTCGCGCGACCGCGCATTCGGCTGAGCGAAGTCAGGAATGCGAAAGCGCTTTCGATACTCCGATGGTGCGAGGCCGGTCGTGCGTTTGAACAGGCGTCGGAAGAAGGCGGGATCTTCGTAGCCGACTCGCCAGCTGACCTCATCCACCGGCGTCTCGGTCTGTTCCAGCCGCCTCTTCGCATCTTCTATGCGCAGGCGCTGGGCGTAGGCAATCGGCGCGAGACCGGTCGCGCTCGCGAAGCGCCGCTTGAACGTGCGTCCGGCGAGCTTCGTGCGCTTCAGCATTTCCTCCACCGGATTGGCCACCGAGAAGTGCTTGCTCAACCACCGTTGTGCACTTTCGATGTCCGCGTCTCCATGGTCGCTCTTGCCCTCGAAGACGATGTACGGCGTGAGCCCCTCGTGATGCCACTCCAACGCGAAGGCGCGCCCGACGTCGCGGGCGGCCGCGGAGCCCGCGTAGCGGGTAACGAGGTGCAACACCAGGTCGTGCCAGGCGACCGACGCTCCCGATGTCACCAGTTCTTCACGCACACCCGAGACCACCAGCACTCGCTCGGGATGAACCGGGACGGCCGGATAGGTATCGGCGAACGTCCCCGCGTTTCCAAAGTGCACCGTGGCGTCCCTGCCGTCGAAGAGCCCGGTCTCGGCCAGCAGAAAGATTCCTGAGCAGGCGGAGCACAACACCGCACCTCGCGCGTGCATGCGGCGGATCCATTCGATGAGGCGCGGGTACCGTCCCATGCTCCACCCGTGTGGAGCGAGCACGACGGACGGGACGATCACGATGTCACTCGCATCGAGCGTGTCGATTGCTCGGTGCACATCGACCGTCACACCGCTTGCGAGGCCAAGCGGGCCGACGGCTTCGCCGACGATCTGGACCTGAAACGGCACGCCGACTGTCGGTGGCGGGTTCAAGCGTTCGAAACACGACATCACGTCGAAGATGCCGAACAACGTCGACACCGTCGCATCCGGCACCGCCACGATGCTGACGTGGCGGCGCACCAATCCCACGCGCGTCTGCCGTCTGGCCATCAGTCGTCCTTCATCGAGACTCTTCGGTCGTCTCCAATATGGCACAACACCGTCGCTGACGATCGATGGTTTGCTCAGGCCAGGATTCGCCGGCAGACCGCGCACGCTGGTCGGCTGGAGCTGTGTGGTATAGTGTGGCAGTCACACATATGAGTGCTCCACATCTAGACGGCGAGTTGAAAAAGGGGTCGGCCGAGTTTCTCATCCTGTCGCTCGTGGAGGACCGCGCGCTCCACGGGTACGACATTGCCCGCTTGATCGACGTGCGCTCAAAGGGCGCCCTGACCTTCTATGCCGCGTCGCTCTATCCCCTGCTCTATCGACTCGAGCGGCGCGGCTGGATCACCGGACGATGGCTGGAACAGGCCGGCGCTCGACGTCGGCGGATGTACCGGATCACCGCGGCCGGCCGCCGCGTCCTCGCGGCACATCGAACCACGTGGGACGCGTTCGTCCGTGCCGTGAACCTCGTGACGGGGACCGACCATGCCTGACTGGAGTGGGGAGATTCGTCGACGGCTCTCGGCGGTGCGACTGCCCCCCGAGCGGGAAGCCGCGATCGTCGATGAGGTGGGCCAGCACCTCGAGGACCGTTACCAGACCCTGCTGGCCTCAGGCCAGCCGGCCGCCGAAGCCGAGCGGCACGCGTGGCGAGAGCTCGAAGGGGACGACGTCCTCGGTCGCCTGCTTTCGCCAAGCGAGCCTCCTCAACGGCCGAGCCTCGCCGGTCTCGAAGTCGCCCCTCGAGGCCGTCTGCTCCGAGGCCTCTGGCACGACGTTCGGTATGCCGTGCGGAACCTGCGCAAGCGCTCGATGCTGTCCGCCACCATCATCGTCACCCTCGCTATCAGTCTGGGCCCGACCGCGGCGGTGATCGGCATGGCGGACGCGCTCTTCTTCAGACCGCTGCCGGTCGTCGCAGGTCAGGACCGCTTGCTCCACTACGCATTCGGCACGCCGATGCGCGACGGGCTCATTCCGCACGTCATCTCGTACGCCAACCTCGCGGAAATCCGGAACGGCGCGACAACGGTCGTTGGGATCGCGGGGCAGACATCGATCTCGTATGGCTTGGCGCTGGACGGTGTCGCGCCTCGTCTCGCCCTCGGCACGGCGATCACCGCCAACTACTTCGACGTGCTCGGCGTGCGCGTGATCGCCGGACGAACGTTCCGCGCCGAGGAAGACTCGGCGCCGGGCGGCGATCCGGTGATGGTCCTGAACGAGAGACTGGCGCGGGCACTTTTTGGTGCACCCGACACCGCCGTCGGACGCGTCGTTCTGGTGAACAGCGTGCCCTTCACCGTTATCGGCGTCACGCCAGCCGCCTTTCTCGGGACGAACGCTTCCCGGCCGTCGGAATTCTGGATTCCGGGGATGAGCTACCGACGCGCAAACAACTTCCAGCCATCTCGCTGGGTGTACGGACCCAACGAAGGGCCCTTCCACGACTACATCGTCCGGATGGCCGCCGGCGCGAGTCTCGCCCAGACCACCGCCGAGCTGACGGCTCGGACGCGCGCGCTTGTGGAGCGGGATCTGGGCTCGCACAACCCCTTGACCATCGTGCCGATCCTGCAGCCGGGACTGGCCGCTCCCGCCTCGCTCCAAGTGGTCGCGCTGCATACGATGCAACTCATCGGGGCCGTCGCCGGACTGCTCGTCCTGCTGGGAATAACCAATGTCACGAACCTGCTGATCTTCACCGGGCTGGCATCGGGACGCGACGTGGCGGTTCGGAAAGCGCTCGGCGCGAGCGCGGGCAGGCTGCTTCAACTCCGCCTCGTCGAGAGCATTCTGCTGACCCTTCTCGGCGCCCTTGCCGGCGTCGGCGTCGCGGCCGGCCTTGGCCGGCTCTTCTCTGATTTCGCGCTGCCGGGCATCGGCACAATCGAGGTCGCGATCGACTGGCGCGTGGTTCTCGCGGTCGCCTGTCTGGCGGTTGTCGCGGGCACGTGCGCGGGCGTGGCGCCGGCACTGCTGGCGGTTCGCGAGTCCGTGACCGGCGCGCTCGGGCGAGGGATTCGTACCGGGTCGCCGCGCGCCGGCCGGCTCCGGCACGCCTTGGCGGCCGTACAGGTGGCTCTCTCACTGACGTTGCTGGTCGGCGCCCTGCTCTTCCTCATGACGCTCCGCCACCTCCGCTCGGTGGATCTCGGGTTCGATCCCGCAGGCGTGACGCTGGTGACTCTCAACGTCCGTGGCTATGGCTACACGGATGCTCGGGCCGTCGAATACTTGAAGCAGGTGGCCGACGTGGTTCGCCGACAGCCGGGGATCCAAGCGGCCGGTCTCGCGTTCAGTCCTCCACTGTTCGGCGGGGGCTTGACCGACGGGATGTACCTGCCTGACCAGGATCCGAGCCAGGCGACGAACGTCGAAAGGAACGGCGTTTCGCCCGACTACTTCAAGGCGGTTCGCCTGCCGATCGTCCGCGGCCGGGTTTTCACCGAGGCCGAGACATCTGGCAACGCGGAGACGGACCGCAGGCCAGTGGTCGTCACCGAAGCGTTGGCGCGACGGCTCTTCGGATCAGACGAGGCGATCGGACGCGAACTCCTGACGCAGGCCGGCCCTGGCAAAACACTCGCGCTCTATGTGGTCGGGATCGCGCGCGACTCCCACTTCAGGGGCATCGAGGGTCCGCCCGACGCGTTGCTCTATGAACCGCTCGCCACGTTCCCGATAGTCCAGAACGCCTACCTTGTCGTGCGGTCGACGCTCGGGTCGAGAGAGGCGTTTCAACTCGCGGCTGAAGCCGCGCGCCGATTCGATCCAACGATTCCGCTCGCGCCCGAGACGACCTTCGCGGCGCGCATCGACCGGCAGCTCGGTCAGCAGCGACTCTTCGCCTGGATGCTCGGTCTGCTGGCGACGATCGGCTTCGTGCTCGCGGCGGTCGGACTGCACGGCCTGATCGGACAAACCGTTGTCGAGCGGCGTCGCGAGTTCGGCGTTCGCCTGGCGATCGGCGCCGCCCCGACGGACATCGTGAAGCTCGTCTTGCGCCGGGCCGCGCTCGTCCTGAGCGTGGGCCTGGCCGCTGGCCTGGCGCTCGCGTGGTCCAGCGGACGCCTCGTCGAGAGTCAGCTGTTCGGCATCACGAGCCAGGATCCGATGCCGTACGGCGTCGCTGCCCTGCTGATGATCGCGGTCGTCGGCCTCGCCAGCGCTTCCCCGGCCATCGCCGCCACCCGCGTCGATCCGATCGAAGTGCTCAGGAGTGAATAGCGGCCTGCCCAAACGGCGTTCTCGAACTACTGCGGCCGGCCGTTTGCAGCCGCCCGAGGGCACGAACACGCCTTGGAAGACGTCTCGTCCCTGGTCACTCACGGTTCTTCACTCTCAACTCTGCACTCTTCGCTGAATCACGTAACAGCTGAGCGCACTTGGAACCGTCCTTCGCGCCATTCGCCGGTCGCGAGGACGCTCTCGAGGCGATCGACCGCGTCCCAGACGTCGACAAAGCGCGTATAGAGCGGAGTGAAGCCAAACCGCAGGATGTCCGGGGCACGGAAGTCCCCGATCACCCCACGTGCGATCAGCGCCTGCATGATGGCGTAACCGCCGGTCTCGTGCGCGATGCTGACCTGGCTTCCACGATCGTCCGCGTCACGCGGCGTCACCAGGGCGAGGGCGTGGCCTGCGCAGCGCGACTCGAGCAGTTCGATGAAGAGGTCAGTAAGCCCCAACGATTTCTGGCGAATCGCCGCCAGGCCACCGAGCCGTTCCGCGGCAAGAACGGTGTCGACCCCGCATTCGAGTGCGGCGAGCGACAGAACCGGCGGCGTACCGCAGATGAACCTCGACATGCCGGCGGCCGGCCGATAGTCGGGCGTGAACTCGAAGGGCGCGGCGTGTCCCAGCCAGCCGGATAGCGGTTGCCGCCATCCTTCCCTATCCATGCGCGCCGTGTGGCGAGGATGCGCCCACGCGAATGCCGGCGCACCGGGGCCGCCGTTCAGGTATTTGTAGCCGCATCCCACGGCGAAGTCGGCGGCGGCGTTGTCGGCACCGCCTCCGTACAGATCGATGGGCATGGCGCCGGCCGAGTGCGCGAGGTCCCAGATCACGAGCGCTCCGGCGCCACGGGCGGCGCGGGTGAGGTCCGCCATCCGATGGACCCGGCCGGTCCGGTAGTTCACCTGCGTCAGCATCAGGATCGCGAGCCGGTCGTCGAGAGCGGCTGCGATCTCCTTTCGATCGACGAGCACGAGCTCGAAGGCTTCCGACCGTGCCAGCGTATCGGCGATGTAGAGATCGGTGGGAAAGTTGGTGCGCTCCGAAACGATTCGCCGGCGACCCGTCTCCCTGGCGGTGGCGATGGCGGCGCTCAATACCTTGTAGAGATTGAGGGAGGTCGAGTCGGCAACGATGACCTCGCCGGCCCTGGCGCCGATGAGCCGCGCGATCTTGTCCGCGATGTGTTGGGAGAGCGTGATCCAGCCGGCGCGATTCCAACTGCGGATCAGCCCGGCGCCCCACTCCTGCTCGACCACCTGACGGATGCGATCGGCCGTGGCCCTTGGCAGGACGCCGAGAGAGTTGCCGTCAAGATAGATCACACCCTCCTGGTCCACCTGTTCCAGCGCGAATTGCTGCCGGAGCGGCGCCAGGGGATCCGCATCGTCACGGGCCGCACAGTCCGCCCTGGTGATCATCGAAGGGAACGCAGGACGGCTCGCACCGGTGACGCGTCCGCGCTGGTGAGCCTCAGCGGCAGGGCGATCAGCTCGTAGTCGCCTTCATCGACGTGATCGAGCACCAGGTTCTCCAACACCCGCATGTCGTGGGCCAGGAGTTGCTGATGGCTGTCCAGGGTCTTGCTGTCAGCGGGGTCGACGGACTGTGAATCGATGCCGATCAGCAGCACGCCCAGACTTGCGAGCCATGTGATGGTTTCAGGAGCGAAGGCGGAGAAGCCTGGAGACCAGACCGTTGGCGCCTTCTTGCACGTGCGGACCAGCACACGCCGCGGCAGATTGACGGCCGCGTGCTCCAGATGGGCGCGTGTGACGAGCGGCCCCTGGCCAATCGCGTGAATCACCCGGCAGGGACCGAGAAACGGATCCAGGTCGACCTGGCCGATCCCCATGGCGTCGCCGCCGTAATGCAGCGGCGCATCGGCATGGGCTCCCAGATGCGGCGACATCGTGATGGCGCTGACGTTGACCGGACACGCCGGGCCCAGCGTCGAAACCCACTTCTGCGAGTAGGCGGTGTCGCCGGGAAACACCGGCGTCTCGGTGGAGATCGGCGGGGAAATGTCCCAAATCTGCATGTCATACGTTAACCACGAAAAGCAGACATTCACGACATGAATCGTTGAATCAGGCTTCGTGTCTTTCGCGAGTTTCGTGGTTGACGTGAGATAGGCTACAGCCGATGTCCGCGTCGACTCCGCCCGCCCATAACGAATCCCTGGTCCGCGTGATTGGCACGTTCGGGCTTGCGGCGGGAATCATCAACATCACGATCGGCGGCGGCATCTTCCGGCTGCCCGCGAATGTCGCCGGCTCGCTCGGCGCGGCCGCGCCGATCGCCTACCTCGTCTGCGCCGCCGCGATGGGCCTTATCGTCTTGTGCATCGCCGATGCGGGCAGCCGCGTGTCCCTGACCGGAGGACCCTACGCGTATGTCGGCACCGCGTTCGGGCCCTACGCCGGGTTTCTCTCCGGCATCCTCCTGTGGATGCTCGGCACATTTGCGACCGCGGCGGTCTCGACGATCTTCGCGTCGAGCCTGGGCCAGCTGGTGCCGGCGCTCGCCGGCCGCTCGATGGAGATCGGCATCCTGCTTGTCGTGTTCGCCTTCTGGTCGATCGTCAATCTTCGCGGCGTGACGCTTGGCGTCCGGCTCAACTCGGTCGCCACCGTCGCCAAGCTGTTGCCGTTGCTGATCGTCGCCATTGGCGGCGCCTTCTTCGTGCATGCCGGCAACTTGCAGATCGCATCGATGCCGGCGGCGGCCGATGTGGCCCGCACGTCCCTGCTCCTGATCTTTGCCTTCGCGGGCATCGAATGCGCGCTCGTTCCAAGTGGCGAGGTCCGCGACACCGCGCGTACGGTCCCGCGCGCGATCGCACTGGCGATGATCGGCACCACCGTGCTGTATATGGCGCTGCAGATCGTGGCACAGGGGATCCTGGGCAGCGGGCTTGCGCAGGCCACGGTGTCTCCGCTCGCGGACGCCGCCGGCGTTTCGCTGGGCGGATGGGCGCGCTCGCTCCTGTTGGCCGGCGCCACGATCTCGATGTTCGGCTATCTCGGTGGAATGACACTCTCCATCCCGCGCATGGTCTTCGCCCTCGCCCGCGACGGCTATCTGCCGCGCGCCCTGGCGGGCGTGCACCCGATTCACCGGGCGCCGCAGGCGGCGATCATCGCGCAATCCACCCTGACACTGGCGCTCGCGATTTCCGGCACGTTCGAAAAGCTGGCGATTCTCGCCAACGTGTCCGCCCTCGCTCTGTATTTTGGTTGCGCGCTGGCGTCCTGGCGCCTCCGGCAATTGGGCGTGCAGGGCGATGGAGTGGCGTTTCGCGTTCCATTGGCCGGCATCGTCCCCTGGCTCGCCTGCGGCGTGATCGTGTGGCTGCTGACGGGCTTGACCCGCGATGAATGGCTCGGCTTCGGCGTGTGCCTTGTCGTTGCTTCGCTGGCGTACGTCGGTGCGCGGCGCTCGAAATGACCGCGTGCCCGAAGTGCAAGGAGCTGATATCGACTGACTCCACCGAATGCGTCCATTGCGGTGTGGTGTTCTCGACACTCGAACGCCGGGCCGCAGAGGCGGCGGACTGCGCCGGGTTCCGGGACTGCAGCCGGAGCAGGCGAAGCCGGCGACCCAGAAACCGGCCGGCCCACTGAAGTGGCCGGCGCTCTCTCCTTACTCGCCTGAGGGGGCAGACTCCCCTCCAGCGAGAAACGTCCGCATCCGATCCAGCTCGGAGTCGAGCGCGCGCTTGAAACCGTGGCCGGCGGGTCGGCTCTCGACGAAGCCCAGATCGACACCGAGCTCGCCCGCTCGCCACGACACGTTGGCCCACCCGATCACCCGTTCGCGCCACAACAGCGGCAGTGCGTAGTACCCCAGCTTCCGTTTGACCGCAGGGGTGTAGGCCTCGAAGCGATACGCCCATCCCCACAACAGCTCGAACCGCCGTCGATCCCAGACGACAGGATCGAATGGCGAAAGCAGCCGCACCGTGTCGCCCGGATCAGCGCCATCGGTGGATTCACGTGCCGGCCAGAACCAGTCGACTCCGTCGACGCGGCACCGCGACAGCCGCTTCAATGCCCGTTGCAGCCCGGCCTTCAGTTCGCCGCGCCATTGCGGCACCGCGTACCGCAACCGGGCCATCGTCGCCAGGCTTGGGCGAGGCAGCGGCGCATAGATACCAACGACAACGTCGATCAGGGCATCGATGCGGGCGCGGACCCGCAGTCGATCGAGCGGCACCGGTGTGCGCTCGCGCACGGCATAGAGGCGGATACCGGACTTCCGGTCCGCAACCCGGAGCAGGCCCCGGTAGTGCAGCGCGTCGAGCAGGTGGGTGGTGGCGTTCGAGGATCCGCCCCAGTAGTTGGTCACCGTTCCATGCGCGAAGCGCGCGTGCGCTTCGCGCGGATGCACGATGCCCTGCTCACGGACGAATGCCAGCAGCCGCTCGGACCGCGCCCGCCGTCCATCGGGCCAGGCGGGCACGACCCGGCGCGGGTGCATCAGCGCGTGGACATCGGCCGTCACGTAGCCGTAGTTGATGAAGAAGTCCTCCTCGAGTCCGAGCACCGCGTAATGGCGCTCGAGGTCGCCGGCGCGGTAGTCGACGACCCGATGTCGCATCGTCAGATCCTGGGCCCTGGCGGGAGCTCGAATCGGATCGGCCTGAACGAATCCGAACTGCTGCAGTGCCTGCTTCAGCGAGGTGGGAGGGAACAGGCTGCGGGAGACAGCGAACCGCCGCAGCTGGTCGAGACCGATGGACATGGAGCGATCGTCGCACACGAACCACGGCATCCGTGGCTTCGATTCGGCACGCTCAGCGTGCCCTGGCGATCTCCGCGGCATACACGTGCCGCTCTCCGGGGGCGAACTGGCCGGTGAAGATCACCCATTTCTTGTCGGGCGTGATGTGAACATTCGGCTCGACGCCGCCGCGGCCCGTCACGTAATTGTGCCGCGACATGTCGACGAGCTTCTCGCGCGCGAGCGTTCCGTTCGACTGCACCCGGAACAGATTGATCCACATGCCGTCGGTCGCATACGCGACCTGCGACGGGTCACCGCCGTCGCCGGCGAACAGGGTGTCGTCGCGAGAGCTGTTGAAGTGGATGCTCCACCAGTCACGCTCGACGTGGTAGCGCGTCGTCTTACCGGTTTCCACGTTGACGCCGGCCAGCCAGAGCACCTGGCTGCGCGGGGTCTGCAGGTCGAACCAGACGGTTTTGCCGTCCCAGCTCCACCACTCGTGACCGTTGATCTCCATGTCCATCGTGCGCTTGTGCACGAGGCGCATCGCGCTGCCATCGGCCCGGATCGTCCAGGTGCGATCCAGCTCGTGCCACGTTCCCTCATGGCAATACAGCAGCAGGCCGGGGTCGACCGGATTGAACTGCAGGTGATTCAGATCGCCGTACTGGAAGCCGGTCTCGTGTGATTCGCCAGTTGCGAGCGTGGTGAAGATAAAGGACTGCAGCCCAGGGTTCAGCGCCCGCGGGGCGAGCTGATCTTCCTTCTTCACCGAGTACTGCTGATCGGCGGTCAGATCCTCCATCCGCTTGCCGGGGAACATCCGGTGCAGCTGGGGCCTCAGCGGCCGTGGGGCTGGCGCAGGGTACTTTCCGTCGCGGTCGATCGCGCGCGCGTTCTTCACCACGGCCACTGTCTCATCGGCGTTGAGGAGACCGCGGGCGCGCGGCACCTCACGAACGGCGCGCGTATCGACGTTGACCGCCATCACCGAACCGTCGCCGCGCCCGCCGCCCGAATTGCCAGCGCCGGCGCTGAGATAGATGTCGCGGCCGCGGCGGGCGAAATACCCGCCCCGCCCGGTCGCGCTGACGATGTCGAGCGGAGCGCTTTCGGTGCCGATTTTCGCCACGGCGATGACGGCAATGCCCTTCGGGGTGCGGAGCATGAGCTTGTCGCCCGACGCCGAGAAGGCGTTGTCGTGGAAATACAATGTCGTGCTGCCCGGCTCTTCCGACAGCCGGACAACGCGATGGCCGGTGGCCGGATCGATCCATTGGCGGCGGGCCGGCGGCTGCTGGCCGCCGACGGCCGCGACGGCACAGACGAAGGTGAGGGCGAGCGCGACGACTCTCATGGCGGAGCTCCGTGGTCGACGCCAGCACTATACCGCGCGTCCTACCGGCTGTTGTCCTTTTCCAGATCGTTCAATTCATCGAGCTCACGCTGTTCTCTCGTATAGGGCATCCTGATTCGCTCGTTCGGTTGAGATGGATTACTTCCCTCCCACATTCAAGGTAGTCGCTGGAGTCGGACGTTTCTTACAAGTTGACGCTAAAAAGTCCAGACGGCTGATTCTTTCGGGTCCTTGGCCGGGACCTGCCGTTTCAGGCGGACCTCCTTGTGGCGGCGATATTCGCGCCCCCTGGAGCGCTCTCGCTCTACGGACTCGGCGCGACGGGCCTGATTCTGTCGTTCGGCCTCTACACCGCCGCCGGACTCCTCCAGATGTGGCCGCTCCGGCGATTTGGCTTCTTGACGAGCGTGCTCAGCTGGCTGGTCATGGGGCTCGTTCAGTCCTGGCCGCTCACCGTCACCGGATGGTTCGCGGGTCGGTCCCTGGCGGTGCATCTCCTCCCGGTCCAGATCGCGACGTGGGCGCTGGGGGTAGTCTTGTCGCAAAAACGCTCAGCGATAGCGGCTGCGATGTGACGTACGGGGGAAGTCGTCGCTTGTCCCTTATGCGGCGACGCCCCGGAAGACGCGCCAGCCGGACAACGGAGCCGGTGGGTCATGGGACGGAAACCCCGGTCGATACCCGTTGCGGTTAGGGCGCGACCGGGTCCGCGCGCTATTTGACACCCGGCCACTGAATATACGGTGGCTTGGGCTGCTTATCCGGAGGCACGTAGGCGGGTGCAGCTACTCCCGCGCCCCCAGGCATCGATTTCACGTACTGGTAAACGGCCCGCAAATCCGCCTCCGTCATGGCGCGGACGTTGAACCACGGCATTGGAGGACGGGTCATGAGACTCTTCGCGTACTTGAGCCATTGGTCTTCCGTCACTTTGCCGATCGAGATCCTGAGATTCGTGGGGTAAGTGGTCCCCCACGGGCCTCGGAATCCGAGCGTATCGCCCTTCAACCTGTCAGCCTCTGCCGCCTTACCACCTGCTTCGGCGTATCCGGCTGTGTGGCAGTCATTGCACCCTCCAATCTCCACGACGTACCGGCCACGCTCGATCTGCTGTGCGTTCGCCGCACGCTCAGACTTCGGTGCCTGTGCGCGCATTGCCTGATAACCCAGCCCCATCACCAGCACGGCGCTGATAAGAGCTGCCTGATATCGTGTCACGGTTAGCCTCCCGGGTTTTTTGAAGCGTACTCCTCTTATCTGTGTTTTCGTTTCGGGCGAAGGATGCTCTCGACGCCAGGACACAGGGAGCAGTGAAGGGCTGCCATTCGGACGCCTTGCTCCAGATTACGGCAGAATGCCGTGGCCGACACGCGGGCCTCGAACGGCGGCACTTCCATGGCGCCCGCGTCGGGACGCGTGAGCCGGGCGGCAGGCGAGACGGTCGACGTCCCTGCGGGACGTGACGCTGGTAGTGTATGGGCGGTATCGTGCGGGGGCTCGAAGGGATCGCTCGCGTCCGGCAGATCGGCAGCGGTCTCCGCGTCCGGGAGGGGCATCATGTACGACCAGTTTGGCGCCGTGGTCGACGGGCAGGAGGTCGAGTTCAAGCTGTTCTTCCCCGACAACGCCAGGGATCCCACACGGTACGTCCGCGGCGGTCTGCCCCGCATCAGGGAGATTCGCGTGCGCGGGGACTTTCAGAGTGGGATTGGCGGGCAGGACTGGGAGCTCGGCTCCGCACCGCTGATGACGAAGACCGCGCATCCCAAGGGGTGGCTGTTCACCTGCGCAATCGGACAGGCGCTTCCCGAAGGCTTCTACCAGTACAAGTACTTTGTGACCTTCGAGAACGACACGACGAGATGGTGCGGCGACCCGTGCACCAAATACGGCGGCGCGGACGAGCACGAGAACGCGGGCTTCGTCATCGGGGGCAACCGCACTTCCGTCAACCCGATTCCGCAGCGGCTGCCGCCGAAGGACCTGATCCTCTACGAACTGATGATCGACGACTTCACCGGCGAGTTTCGCGGCACACGCGCGCCGATCGATGCGGTGAAGGACAGGTTGGACTACCTGGAGTCGCTCGGGGTCAACGGGATCGAATTCATGCCATGGACGTCGTGGCCGGGAGGCAAGTTCAGCTGGGGCTACGATCCGGTGCAGTTCTTCGCGGTCGAGTACCGCTACATCAACGATCCGTCGAATCCCGCGGACAAGCTCTATCGCCTGCAGAGGCTCATCAACGATCTGCACGCCCGGAACATGCACGTCGTCATGGACGGCGTCTTCAACCACGTGCGGGCCGGCATCGATCCAAACCACGGCTTTCCCTATCTCTGGCTGTATATGAACCCCGCCGAGTCGCCGTACATCGGGCCGTTCGCCCGCGGCGGTTTCTTCGAGGAGTTCGACTACAACAACGGCTGCGTCCAGGAGTTCATCCGGGACGTGTGCATCTACTGGCTCGACGAGTTCCAGGTGGACGGCATCCGCTTCGACTTCACGCTGGGCTTCTTCCAGGAGGGCCGCCCGAACGTGGGCATCGCGAAGCTCATCTCCGACGTCAAGGCACACCTGGCGGGCGCTGGCAGGCAGCACGTCGCGCTCATGCTCGAGCACCTCACCAATAACCGCTTCGAGGCGATCGACGACACGAACCAGATCTGCGCGGACGGCTGCTGGTTCGACCCGGTGATGTTCAAGTCGTTCCAGTACGCCCGCACTGGCAACATCGACGATGACCTCCTGCGGATCCTCAACGCCAATCTCGACTTCGCGACCGGCAAGTCGCCCGTGACCTACATCGAGAACCACGATCACTCAACGATCGTGCGCGAGGCCGGGGGCCGGGAGCGATGGTTCAAGACGCAAGCGACGGCCATCGCGCTGCTGACGTCGCCGGGAATCGTCATGCTCCACAACGGCCAGGAATTCGCCGAGGACTACTTTTTGCCCTCGGCTGGCGAGGATCGGGTCCAGCACCGACCCTTGCGCTGGAACACGCACGGCCGGGACGTTACGGGGAGCCTCCTCATCGGCCTGTACTCACGTCTCACACGCATTCGCAGGGACCATCCGTCCCTCCGTTCGGCCAACATGTTTCCGTTTCCGTTCAACCATCCGGACGGCTACGGCGCCTTCCAGGACAAGGACGTGGTGATCTATCACCGCTGGGGCCTCGTCGCGGACAATCACACCGCCGAGCGCTTCATCATCGTCGTCAATTACTCCGACTTCGACCAGTTCGTGGACATTCCCTTCTCGGTCAATGGCGCCTGGGACGATCTCCTGAACGAGCAGAGCGTAGTCGTCAGCGGCTTCCGCCTGCTGAACCAGCGCATCGACTCGAACTGGGGACGGATCTACTACCGGCAGGGGTGATGGCTGACTGCTGGAGATGTCGGCAAACGGCGGATCAGGACAGGTCGGGACAGAATCGCGATCGGGAAGTTTTCGGCCGGACACCGTGAGAAGAGGCGTGATTCGTGCGGTGCTGATCGGACTCTGTTCGATTTGGCAAACCGCCTTACGCGAGCCTTTGGAAGTCTTCGATCTGCCGCATCCAGCTGGTTAGTGGGGTCCATCTGGAGGCGGCGCGCATCGATCGCGTGGAATCCATCCTGCTGGCGCGGCTTCGGCAGCGGCGGCAGCGAACGCGGTCGCTCGACGTCGAGCTGGCGGCCAGCGTGCTCCAGAGAGCCGGCCGAGTCACGGTCGACGGCATGGCTCGCGCAGCAGGAGTGTCACGCCAGCATCTCTCGAGAGAGTTCCGCGAGCGGATCGGGCTAGGACCGAAGCTTTACAGCAGGCTTGCGCGCTTTCAATCGATGCTGGCGCACGCGAACGCCCGCGTGACGATCGACTGGGCCCGCGTCGCCCTCGACATGGGCTTCGCTGATCAGTCACACATGATTGCCGAGTGTCGGCAGTTCAGCGGTCTCAGTCCTCAATCGCTCGCGGATCAAGACTGGTTCCATCCATTCATCGAGCGGGCGAAGTCAGAACCACGACGCTAAGCCGTCTCGTCAAGTCGGTTTATTCACTTCACGGCCGAATTCCCAGCGCGCTCGGGCGGCCCGATGCGGTGGAAGTGCCCATGCGGCGCAGAGGGGCCAGGAAGAGGCATCAAGCGATTCCGGCGAGCTGCATCGAGTGATACAGAAGCATCACTCTTAATGCTCGCGGCCATGCGGACTCGTTCCTGTTCAGCGGCGAAGCTGCAACGATCGCACTCTGCTGAAGGCCACTGCACACGACGAACGCCTGGACATCTGGCCGTTACTCGATCGCTGATCGGGCGGACTCGCCGCGTTACCTATTCTCGCAAGGCGACCATCGGATCGACCCCGGCGGCGCGCCGTGCCGGCAGGTAGCTGGCAAGCAAACCGACGGTGCCCAAGACCAGGAACACCACCAGATGTGTCGCGAGATCGGTCGTCGTCACGCCGAACAGCAGCGAACCGATCCACCTGGTAAGCCAGCGTGCGGCGATCGCACCGGCGACGAGCCCGACGAGCAACAAGCGGCCGGCTTCGCCGAGAATCTGTTTGAACAGGACGGAACGGGTCGCCCCGAGCGCCATTCGCACCGCGATTTCGCGCCGGCGCTCGATGACAAGGTAGGCCATCACGCCATACAGCCCGACCGCCGCCAGCGCCAGCGCCAGAACCGAGAAGCCGGACAGAATCTGGACCACGAACCGGCGGGTTCGAACCGAGCCGGACTCCGCGATGCTCTGGTGCATCGATTGAATTGGCGACCAGAACATCGACGGATCGACGCTGCGCAGCTCGGTCGCGAGCGCCGCGGCCACCGGGGCAGTATCGCGATCGGTCCGCGCCCGAACCAGCAGGAACATGTCGTGTTCGAAGATTTGGCCATAGGGGCGGTAGATCGTCGCCGCGGGCGCTTCGTCCAGATTGGCCTGGCGGATGTCGCCGGCCACGCCGATGATGTCGCGCCACACACCGTCGACGGGCGCGTCGACGACGCAACAGCTCAACGGCGAGCGCTCGTTGAGACGGATCCGTTGGCCAATTGGATCCTCGCCTGGGAACTGCTGCCGAGCGAGCGTCTCGCTGATGATGACAACAGGCGTCGCCGCGTGCCCGTCCAGCTCCGTGAACGCGCGCCCTCTGCGGAGCGCAATGCCCAGCGTCCTGAAGTAATCAGGGCTGATCAGAATGTCGCCGGCCCGAGGTTCCAGCGCGTGGTCAACCGCCGGGCGTCCGCTGACGCTGAACGACTGCAGCCGTGCGCCGTGGATCGGCGGACGCGAGGACAACGCGGCTGATTCGACACCAGGAATTCCGCGGGCGCGCTCGAGCGCCGCGCGCCACTTCATCAGCGCTGGCGCGAACTCGCGCCCTGCATCCGATCCGGTCTCGAGCAACCGGTCTGGCACGAAGCCGTTCACGTTCGCGTACAGCCCCAACAGACTTCGCACGATCAGTCCGCACCCGACCAGCAGGACAACGGACAGGCCGAGTTCGGCGACAATGAGCACGCGTCGCGTGCGGGCACGCGATGACCCGCCGCGTTCGGCCTGGCTTGCCTCCTTCAATCCCCGGCTGACACTGACCGCGGCGCCGCGCAGCGCTGGGGCGAGACCGAACGTCGCGGCTGTGACCAGCGTGACCAGCGTCGCGAACGCCAGCACCCGCGCGTCGAGCGACACGAGCAGCCGCTCTGGGACATAGCCGCCGGAGATGCCGAGGGCCGTCATGAAATCCAGGCTCCACCACGCGAGAAGGCATCCCAGCCCGCCACCGGCCACGAACAGCAGCAGGTTCTCCATCAACAGTTGCCGGGTCAGACGCCCGCGGCTGGCGCCGAGCGCGGAGCGGACCACGCACTCCCGCTGGCGGGCGATCCCGCGCGCGAGGAGGAGGTTGGCGACGTTCACGCATGCGATCAGGAGCACGAGCGCGACAGCACCGAGCAACAGCATCAGGCTCTGTTTCGCGCCCGGACCGATCGAGGCGTAGTTCTTGCCGAGCGGCGCAACCGAGAACTCGCGGTTCACGTTCGGTGACGAGTAGGCGAGGTCGAGCTGTCGCGCGAGGACGTCAACGGCAGCCTGTGCCGAGGCGATCGTCACCGCCGGACGAAGCCGGGCCACGACGTCGAGGTTCCGGTGTTCGCGTGAAGGCGGATAGGTGCCGATGACGAGCGGACCGAGAAGATCCGCACCGTAGCGCAGCACGTTCGGCGGCAGCACACCGACGATCGTGACCGGCCTGCCATCGATACGCAGCGAGCGCCCGATCACGGCAGGATCCCCGCCGAACCGTCGTTGCCAATAGACATGCGTCAGGATGGCGACGTCGTCTTTACCGGGCAGGAACTCTTCGGCCAGAAACCCACGCCCCAGGACTGGGCGCACCCCGAGAGTCGACAGCCATTCCGCCGTCACCAGCGCGGTGTCGGCCGCTTGTAACGCCTGGCCATCCTCGACTCCGACTCCCATTCCGTCATCGGCACCGACCTGCTCGAAGATCGCGGTCAGGTCTTTGACGCCGGTGAAATCGGCCAGCGCCATGTTATCGGTCGGATGGGCGGACGAGCGTCCCCAGACCTTGACCAGCCGCTCGGGTTGGGCGTACGGGAGCGGCCTGAAGATCACGGCGTCGGCGACGGTGAACGTAGTGGTCGCGACGCCGATCCCCAGCCCGAGGGTCAGCACCGCAGCCGTCGTGAATCCGGGATTGCGTCGAGCGATTCGAATGCCGTAGATGATGTCGCGGACGAGATTGTCGAGCATGTGTTGCCCTCTGTTATCCGCGCTGAGCAGGCATGACGTGTGCCACGGTCGAGCCGCACATGAAGCGGCCTGTGAAGGTGGGGGACGGCATCAGGCGTCCGGATTTGGGACGCAATGTTCGCCGGCGCACGTCTGCGGCAGCCGGGACGAATCGACAGGTCGCTCGCCAGCCGGCAAGTAAGCTCAGGGTCAAGGCCGGGTTCATCTACTAGCTAACGGGCACCTCACCACACCCGATCAACACCCGGACCAGCGGCGGCGGACCCAGCGGGTCGACTGGCGGGCGGCGAAGCGTCAGTCGAGGAGTACCCCAGCTGCCTGACTGGCGCATCGGTCCCGAGCGGCCCTCGAATTTTGCCTGCACTGTAATAATTCGTGGCGACCGACGTGTATCCCGGGTATGACGACCATCTGGCAGGACCTACTTCAAGACGATCGGTTTGAGGATGGTCCAGGGGCATGAGTTCACGGCGGCCGAAGAAGCGGCGGTGGGCGGCACGACGCCGGTGATCGTCGACGTCACGCTCGCCGAACGTCTGTTCGCGAACGAGAACCCTGTCGGCCAGTTGCTGCAATACGGCGCGGATTCCGGCACCGCTGACTCGAGGCCCATGGTCATTGTCGGCCTCGCGCCCGCGGTGAAACACGGTCTGTTCACCAACAAGCCCGAAGGGCATCTCTACGTGCCATCTGGGGGAGCCGATGCGACGAGCATGTTCGTCTACGCGCGCGCAGCCACACCGCAGACGGGTGATGCGATCGTGAGGAGCGTTCGCGAACAACTGCGAGCCGCGGATCCCAACCTGCCCGTGACCTTCGTGAAGAGCTTCCGTGCGCATCACGAAGGCAGCCCAAAAATGTGGGTCCTCCGTGCCGCCGCGACGATGTTCCTGACGCTTGGTCTCGCCGGCACCTTCGTCGCGGTGCTTGGCTCGTATGGCGTGCGCAGCTACCTGGTCTCGCGCCGCACCCGAGAGTTCGGCGTGCGCATGGCGATCGGCGCGTCGCCCGCCGACGTGCTGCGCCTCGTCGTTCGGGAAAGCCTCGCGACCACCGCCGCCGGACTCTCGATCGGTTTGGGCCTCGCCATGCTGCTCGGCTGGGGGTTGCGTGCAGCGATCTATCAGATCAGCCCGCTCGATCCGGTGACTCCGGGAGCCGCCAGCGCAAATCTTGCGATCTCGTCGCTCGCGGCGTCAATCATTCCGGCTCGACGGGCTGCCAACGTTCTCCCGATGACTGCGCTCAGAAACGACTAGAACGGCTATCCGCCTTCAGCTTTCAGCTCTCGGTTCTTGAGTTTCAAGTTCCAGCGCCCAAATGTCTCCACCACTCGTCCGATGCAATGGCTGGTGTGTTCAGGTACCACTCACCTGCCAAACGCCCACGCCACCATCAACGGAAGCTCTTGCTTCACTCGAATGGACTGGGCCCGAAGTCGACCGGCCCAGACGAGGTCAGAGCCAATTCTCGGGAGCAGGTGCTAAGGGCACATCATGACGACGGACGAGCTGCTTGCCGAGGCGCTGCGCTAGTGCTGCCGATGATCGAGACGCTCATATACGTCGGTCAAAAGACAGACGGGGACGAGGGACGCTTGTGGCTGTTCAAAGAGCCGGAGAGGGCGACGTACGGGAAGCGGCGGCCGAGCGACGACCACTGGCTGCCGGGCTGCGACCGCATGGTTGAACGTCACACGACAGGCACAGGAGACGACAGCGCCGCGAGCACCTCTTTGTAGAGATACTTGGCCCCCTCGATTCCATCGAGTGGACCTTCCTCGTACTCGAGCGCAAACGTGCCTTGGTATCCGGCGGCCAGCATGATCCTGACCGAACGCTGCACGTCGTTGTTCGTCCATCGATCCCAGAACTTGGCGTGTACGTTCGTGTGCGCGTACGGGGCCAGGGCCTTGAGACCGCTAAACAACATATGTTCGTATTCCCAGTTGCAGAAGTCCGGCGACGCTTCGCAGAACGGATGGTTCACCGTGTCGAGGATGATCCGGATGTTCATGGGATCGGCGGCGAGCCCCCAGTGGTTCTCGATGGTGACCTTGATGCCGAGGTTGCCGCCGTAGTCAGCCATCTCCTTGTAGGACTCGATGGCGTTGTCCAGGTACGGCACGATGTCGTCGTTCTTCGGATAGCCTGTCGCGGGATCGCGCACCGCCTGCGGCCTGATGGACGGACCGAACGCCTGAGGCGAATTCATGCGCACGGATTTCGCGCCAAGAATCTTCGCGCCGTCGAGCCACTTCTTCCCCACGTCGACGCCGGCCTTTCTCAGCGCGACGTCCTGGTCGGCCAGGTTCGTCGGCGCGTTGTTCGAAATGTGCTGGACCCTTGTGCCCGTCGCCGCCATCTTCGCGACGAGCTTGTCCAGCCATTTCCTGCCCGATGCGCTCGACGGATCGAACGTGTCCTGCACGAACATGCTGTCGTCGGTCACATCGCCGAAGAGCCCCGATCGGATATCCATGCGGGTCACACCCGGGAATGTGTCCTTCGTGAACTGCGGGAAGTCCAGCATCGTGATCTCGCCGTACTTCTCCTTCATCTGTGCCGATGTCATCCGGTTCCGTCCAGCCGGCTGACCTGTTCCGGTACCTGCCTGGCGTCCTTCGGCGGACGGCCGGTTTGTCCCCGTGGCAGCGTTCCCGCGGCCCCTCCCGCCGCCCGCACGGGTCTTGAAGATCTGACGAATCGGCCAGGTACAGGACGCGAGGCGATCCAGCTTGTCCTTCTCGCCCGCCGCTTGCGCCATCGGCTGTTCCCGCGACGTCAACAGTGCCGTCGCGGCCGTCAGGCCTGCGCCGGCGGTCTTCAGAAAGCCGCGTCGGTCCACCGTGCCATCCGTTCGGGTCTCATCGGTCATGATTCGCTCCAGTCGTTACTTCCCGTGCACGCCGGCACCGCAAACGCGATCAGGTTCCCACCGGAGGCAGGGGCCGTCTTGTGCAACTGCAATCCTCCGCCGGACATGATGACGATGTACTGCCGGCCGTCGCGGCCGAGGAACGTCATCGGCGCCGCCTTTTGCGTCGGCGTCGATCTTCTCGACCCAGCCGCGACCCACATCGACGTCTGCGTCGGACAACGTCGTCGTTTGCCCATCGCCATGCGCGACAGTGTAGTACGCGGGATCGATCGTGTCGATCCGTAATTCAGCCGTCCACGGGCTGCTAAACTGTCCAGCGCATGCTACTCGGCCTCCTCGCGTTGGCCCTGGTGGACAGCATCAACCCGTCGGCCATCGTCGTGACCCTCTACCTGTTGTCCGGCGGGCGCGTGCCGGCGCAGATCGTCGTGTACGTCGCCGCGATCTTCCTGACCTATCTGACGCTGGGTGTGATGATGATGTCGGGAATCGACGCTCTGCTGCCGTCATTGGGGACCATGGGCAGCGGCAGACTCGGGCTCGTCGTGCAGGGCCTCATCGGGCTAGCCATGCTGTTCTACGCGATCCGGGCGCCAACCACAGCCAAGTCGGCGCCGCGAGTCGAACTGAGCGCGAGCTCATATGCCGCATTGGCACTCCTCGGCGTGACGGTGACGACCATGGAGTTGCCTACGGCGGTGCCGTATTTCGGCGCGATCGCGCTTCTCACGACTGCCGACCTCCCGATGGGGCAGTGGCTGCCGCTGCTGGTCCTCTACAACGCAATCTTCGTCCTCCCGCCCGTGCTCCTCCTCGTGGGCCACATCGTTTTCGGAAAGCGGCTGGATGCGCGGTACGCCGACCTCAGAGAGCGATTGCAGGCTGGTGCCCGCGAGACGATGCTCTGGATCTTTGGTCTCGTGGGCGGCGGGCTGCTCGTCTCGAGCGTCCTGGAGTACATCGTCCGGTTCGTGCGGCCGAATTGAGATTCACATGCCCGCTTTCCACATACGGGCCGCAAGGGGGCCGCTCGAGGCATTCAGCCATCCGGCGGTCCACTACTCACTTGCGGATTGGCGCCGTGCGAAGAAAGCGAGTGACCTGCCGCCTTGGCTGGCCTACTCCGCTTCCTTGAGCGGCCGGATCCAGATGTTCCGGAACCGGACGGGATTGCCGTGGTCCTGGAGGCCGATATAGCCCTTCGCGTTCGACGGCTCGTACTTTCCGATCAGCTTGTGCGCGGTCGGCCCGAGGAACGCCTGGCCGGCGTGGACGGTCACGCCGTTGTGGAGCACCGTCACGACTGCCGGCTTCTCCACTGTCGTGCCGTTGAAACGCGGACCGGTGAAGGTGATGTCGTAGGACTGCCACTCACCGGGCTTGCGCGACGCGTTTACCATCGGCGGAAACTGACCGTACATCGCGGATGCCTGGCCGTCCGGATACGTGATGTTCTCGAAGCTGTCCAGCACCTGGATCTCGAAGACGCCGTTCAGGAATACGCCGCTGTTGCCGCGCCCCTGACTGTTACCCTTCACTTCGGCCGGCGTCGCGAACTCGACGTGCAGCTGGTAGTCCGTGAAGTCGTTCTGCTTGGTGCGGATCATGCCCTTGCCGCTCGACAGCACGCCGCCCTCGATCGGCCACGATACGGGACCGCCCCCATCCGTCATCTGCCAGCGGCTGAGATCCTGGCCGCTGCCAAGCAGCACGGTGGCGTCCGATGGAGGCGCCAGCGACAGCAACGGCCCGGGCGTCACGACGCGCGGCTGCGGCCGCGTGCCGTCATGCACGTGCCACTTCCCATTGGGCTGCATCGGTGTGTCCTGGTAGCCCGTGGGCGCCGGCGGCGACTGTGCCGGTGGTGTTTGTGTCTGTTGAGCGCTCATGACGGCTCCCGCGAGCATACAGGCGACGAATGCGGTGATCTTCATGCGATGACTCCCACGTTCCGATCGGTAGAGCAGGGAACGCAAACAGGAAAAGGGATGATAGCCGAGATACGGTTGTTTCGGCAGCGTGGTCTTGGTGAGGGGTCACGACTCTCGAGCGTCTCCTCAGCCGGAGGCGTGATCTTGAGTGCGAACCCGACACACCGCTCACCACGAGCACCATCGTCTCGGCTCACGACTGAGTCCTCTATTCTTCGAGCCGAGCAGCCTCGTCGTCAATTCGGGCCACTCTACTTGATCCCCACAACCATCGAATCGGGTCCGGCGAGATGCTCGACAAAGGTCTTCTGGAAGCCCGCCTTCTTCATCCACGCCTTGCAGTCCGCACCCGAATAGTCGAAGCCTCCTGGTGTCTCGATGAGCATGTTCAGGCTCATGAGCAGCCCGAAGGCGTTCTTCGATCGGTCATCGTCGATGATGGCTTCGTGGACAATCAGGGCGCCTCCTTTGGGCAGCGCGTCATGAGCTTTTTTGAGGAGGGTCAGCTTCTCCTCCATGTTCCAGTCGTGAAGGATGTGCCCCATGATGAGGACGTCGGCCGATGGGAGCGCGTTCTTGAAGAAATCGCCCGCCGTGAACGTGAGGCGGCGCTCGAGACCGAACGACTTCACATAATCCTGGAACACCGGGCCCACGGGCGGCAGATCGAACTCGCCGCCGCTTAGATGCGGGTGTGCGAGTGCCACCTGGACCGGGACGCAGCCCTGCGCGCCGCCCACATCGATGAACGTCTTGTACTGCTTCCACGGAAATTTCTTCGCAATTGCGATCGCCGAGCCCATGCTGATGCCACTCATCGCCGACAGGAACAGGCGGAGCTTCTGGGGATCCGCGTAGATCGTGGCGAAGAAGTTGTCGCCGTGCTTGGCCTCGTTTTGCGGTTGCCCGGTGCGAAGGCCTTCAGTCAGCAAGCCCCAGAAACCGTAGAGCCGGGCCCCCGCCATCTCGAGGATCCCTCCGATATAGGAAGGCTTACCGCGGTCGAGAAAGAGAGCCGATTCCGGCGTGTTCGAATAGGTCGTTCCCTTGCGGCGGAGCATCCCGAGCGAGACCAGCGCGTCGAAGAAGTCCCGCGCACTCCGCTCGTGCAGCCCGAGTCGCTGCCGCAGCGCCTTCGCTTCAACCGGGCCCTTGGCGAGTTCGGTGAAGAGGCCGAGCTCAATTGCGCTCAACAAGGTCTTTGAGCCCCAGAATCCGAGGCCAAGCTGCATGATTGCGTCAGGGGTGAGGCGGGGCTTCGCGGTCTTCGTCGCCTTCTTCTTGGGGGCGGCCATCCTGATTCTCCTTTGGTGAGGTCCGGGTAGCTTAGACGATCAGCGGCATGGCTCAAAGGTTCAGGGACGGCCGACTCCTGGAAACGCAGAGCACGTCGGATGCGGTGCACCGGGACAGAGGCGGCCTGCCGCTCAGACCGCATGTCGGAGCGGTTCGAACCCACGGAGCCAGTTGGCAATCGGGTTCCAACTGGCGAATGTCAGGCTCACCAGGACTCCGCCATGTCAACCGAATCGGCCCGACGTCCGTCTATTGAAATAACATCCACGTTGTGGAGCATATGTCGCCGATGTCTGCCACGCTTGGTGAGTTCGAACAGCTGATTCTGCTGGGGTTGATGCGGCTGGGACCCGACGCCTACGGCGCCAGCGTGCGGCGGGAGATCGAGGAACACGCCGGCGCGGCCGGAGGGCTGGTCGTCGCGTTCGCGCTCCTCGGGGCCGCCGCCGCGGTCCTGCCCGAGCCCGACGTGTTCTTCCGCTCGGCAGTCGCCCCGGGGACGCCGAGAATCGCCGGCGCGTCGGGATTGACGCGTATCGGCGCATCGATGATCGGCCTCGACGCGATGACGATCGTGTTCACGGGCGGCGTCGCGCTGCTGACGGCCATGCTCGTGTCGCTGCTGCCCGCGGCGCAGGCGTCGCTGCTGCGCCCGGTGGAGGTGCTGAAAAAGGGAAAGGCGGAAGGCGGTGCCCGGTGGCTCGACGCGCGCGGCGTGCTCGTGACGGCGCAGATCGCGCTGGCGCTGATCCTGCTCGCCGGCGCGGGGCTGATGATCCGCAGCGCCGAACGGCTGCGCGGGACCGGGATTGGTGTCGACCCGACGGGGCTGTTCACCGTCCGCATCGACCTGCCGCGCGCGGCTTACGACGAACACCGCGGGCAGCAGTTCTACGCGCAGCTGATCGAGCGCGTCAGCGCGCTGCCCGGCGTCCGGTCGGCGGCGCTCGGCCTCTGCGCGCCGGTGTCGGGCGGCTGCAACGGCACCATCGTGTGGTTCCCGCCGGCCAAGCAGTCGTTCGGCGACGGCCGCGATCCGTCCGTCGGCATTCACTGGATCACGCCGGGTCTGCTCGATACCCTCGGCGTGAAACTGCTGCGTGGCCGGAATATTACGGACCAGGACCGCGCCGGCCAGCCGCGCCGAGAGGCTGAGTCGTAAGCGCCCACGCAAGAGAGCGCTTAGGTGAGGGCATACCTGCCAATCACCAAGAGACGGAATACCTGTCAATCACCCATAGCCACGTTCCATCCTTCTGGCGCCGCGCAACTTCCGAGGTCACGGCACCCTTACGGCTGCGCAGTCGCAAAATCGCGTTACCTTCCCAAATCGACAGGAAGGACCCCGCGGCAAGATGCCAGGGACGACGCTGGCATCGCGGCCAATCGCCAGATCAAGCACTTCGGCTCCGGACCAAGTCGCACAGCGAGTCGCGCTCGGCCTCGACGCGTGGCAATCCACCAGAACCGGCTGGGACGGCCGACTCGTACGCGGCTCGCTTCAGACGCTGCTCTGTCACGGCTCTCTTTCCGAGCCGTCGTCGGAATCGATGTCCGAATCGGCGACGGCCCCGGCGGCCATGACTTGATTCATCGCCGCCTGGATATGAGCACGCGCTCTGTCGCGATGGCGATCGAAGCGGCGTTGCGTACGAGGAGAGACGTTGCCGGCCTGCGACGCGTCAACCAGTGCTGCGGCCTTCTCCAACGCGCCGAACGCCTCATCGAGCCGCTGGTCATACGCGTGCACGAACGCGGCACCCAGGCAGATGCCGATGGCCAGCGTACCAGCCAAGGCGATTCGCCGGACCGGCGGTCGGCGCGATGGCGTGTGAGGACGGTGGGACATCTCAGTCATCGGATTCCTCCTATCGTTAAGATGGTGTGTTCCTTCTACTGGCCAGAGCTCCAGCCCGCAACTCGTGGTGCGGGAATCAGACGTGCGCGACGCATTGCATCCTCTTTAGATGAACGACGGAGATGCCTCGAGTCACTCACTCTGGCCTTCGGAATTTCCTCGGCATGACATCGAGGTGCGTCCCAACAAGCTCACCGCGCTGGACCAGCAAGTGGGCACAAATCGCCGTAGCGCCCTTGGTCGTCGATGCGACCTGTACGATGGTGTCTTCGCTCCAGGGTCGATTCGTCTTGCTGTCCGCGAGGCCCCCCCACAGGTCGACGACCGGGCGGCCGCCGACGTAGACGCAGCACGCTGCACCGACTTCACCGGGGGGTTCCTCGAAGTTCGCTCGGAACGCATCGGCGACCTTGCCCCACCCGGCCGCGACGTGCCCTTGCACGGACACTCCACTCGTGCTGCTTGTCATCGTTCCCTCCACGTTTCGCGCATGCTTCATGGTCTGTCTCGCATCGGCGGCGTGCCTCTACCCGTTATCCAACCGCACTGCCCTGGAGTCTGGGTGAACGCACCAGCAAATAGAATGCGGTCATATGCGTGATCATCAGCAGGGGCACGTAGATAACAGGGATCATGTAGGCCGCGCCCAGTTGTCCGGCGAGCGCTGGGAGTCCGACTCTACTCGCGTGGTAATAGTCGAGGAGGAAATCGAGAATCCCCACACAATTGAACGCCACGACGCAGGTCCAAAAGACTGGTTTTACTCGTACCGCCGCAAGGGCCAGCATCGCCAGAATCCCGGTTGTCAAATCCCAATAGGCAGCAAAGGGCGCGAAGCCAGCGGGCAGATTGGCACCGACGACCCCCGGAAGAACGAACACCAGCCCGAAGAAGCGGAAACTGTGTAGCGTGGCGATGGCGCGTTGTGCTTGAACACCGTCCATGGATCTGAGCCTGGGCCACAAGTAGGTGCGGAAGCAAAGCAGCCATGCGACATAACCTAAAACAGTTTGCATAAGGAAGATGACTTGCGGTGGCATTCGACACTCCGTTCTTTGCACTGACTTGCGGGGGATTGCGATGGCTCATTCAGTTCGGCCTGCGCTGGCGCGCCTCGTACGCGTCGACTGCCCGCTTGATTTGGCGACGCTTTGCCTCGGGTAAGACCTGGACGAATACCGCCACGACAACACCGGTCCAGAGCGACCAACCGAGCGCGTGGAGCAGGTCCGCCATTAGTCCGAGTGTCCCGGTGGGCATCGACGACATCATGACGTATCCAGCGATGTGAGCGACGAGCCCCACCACCAAGCCGAGCACAAGGTGAAAGTAAAGAATGCGCTCGCCTGACACGTACTGCTTCGCATCTGCAAGATGCTCGTCCATCCATGCCAGCGTTCCATCGTCAATGAACATCGACGGGAGGCGTTTCGACTGCTCGGTTTCGATCATGGTTGAACCCCGCGACGTACGAAGCGTGGTCTTCACGTCGACGCTATTGCCCACTCTCGCAACACCTCCATCAATAAGGACATCGCCCGCCGGACTGAACGCGTCCATAACCGACCGCGATCAATCCGACGACGGCGAGCACTTCTATGACCTGACCAATGACGTCCGATCCTTGCGCCCGGACCCCGAGCGCGGTTGCACCGGTCAGGACTAGCCGGCTTGTCCCAATCCAACCGTACGTCAGGACGGCACCCATCGCTGCCGCGAGCACGTGACGGGCGCTCCACTTCGCGCGTGAGCCCCAGTTCCAGAAGAGTGTGACCGCCAGGAGTTCGAGTGCGAGCATGGCCGTTAGCGTGACCACGAACGGCACGTCGGAGCGTTCCCCATGTCGAGCGAGCCAGTGAAACGCGCTCGACAGGCCACAGGACGTCGCAGCGACCTGCCAGAACGCCGGGGAGGGCCGGAGCGTTGGGCCGCGCGGGCGCGGACGAACAAATGCGAACGAGATGGCGATCGCCGTTGCAATCGCGACCGACCCGAATTGCAGGGGCGACGCGACATAGGGAAATGTTCGCCGCGTAATCCAGACGGTCAGCGCACATCCGATCGCGAACGCTGCCGTCGTGACCGTCACGCCGATGGGACCGAGCCATGGCGTTTCCGAAGCCGGACCCGCGAGTGCTTCTGCAATCGCAATGGCGCTGCCCACGCTCCAGACGACGTGCAGCGTCAGGACGAACACGGTCCAGTTCAGTGAGATCCCAACCGACGGCAAGTAGCCATAGTCGAGCAGTCGTTGCCCGGCGTAGTTGGGGTTGAACAACGACTGTGTCGTGAACCCTTCTTCAATCAGCGCATACGCCAAGGCCAGCCACAGCATCGTCGGCCAGCCACGACCGCATCGACGCGTCGTCTCGCGTACGAGGAGTGCGCCGCCGCCGGTACTGCGGGATGAAGAACAGCAGGAGTCCGAGTTGCCGGACGTTGAAGTCGCCGAGCAGGAACTCGGCAATCAACGGCGCGAGGATGAGGAGTACCAGCGCAGATGCGAGTCGAGGCCACGCCAAGCGTGGCGAAGCAGTCATGGTCAGAATGCGTTGCACGGCGCGCGCCGCCACTCCGTCCTCGTCGGGCCAGGAGAGCGCCGATGCGCGGCACGGATTTCAGTGTTGTTCGGACACCCATGGCCGAGGAGATTGACCTCGACACGACAGGACATCGAAAACGCGTTGTGCGTCTGTGAAATCTTCGGATCGCCCATCTCCTCCACTCTTCGTCACGGCCGTGGTGAGGCGGTTATGCGCAGTGTGAGGCCAATCGGTCAACGGGGCGCGCACTTGCGCCACGCGGCGAGTTCACGAGCCCGCTTCGATTGTGGGCCACAAATACCACTCCAGGGCAGCATTGCTGACCGCCGCCCCGCGATGAATCCCGCAACGGGGCGCTCCGTCATAAAGAATTGTCGAACTTCCCGTGGCTGCCAGTGGCCATACCACGCTGTCCCGTCGTTGCAAGACAGACGCCCATGGGCGGGTCTATGGCCTGGACTCGAGCTGGCCACTGGGCGAGTGGAGTGAGATTTCCGAGGCGAGTAACGATCTCGTCGCGCGAGCACAGCCGAGCTCAAACGCTGATTCTCTCGCTGCACGTGTGCTGAACCTGAGCTCACGCGTGATTCGCGATCGCATGTGTTCAGCTACGTTCCGATCAGATTCGGAGGCCCCTGAACACCGAAAAGTCCCGCGTCCAGAGGATCGCGATCAGTGCCAACACGATCATGAACGGCAACAGCAGGGTGAACGCGATGTCACGCCTGCCTCGCCACAACAGCGCGGCCGACACGAAGTTCGCGGGCAATGCGGCGAGACTCACCCAATGCAGATAGGGCAAGTCCTTGAGATACAGACACAGCGGCGCGGCGATCAACGCGCCGGCGAAGCCGGCCCAGGAGTAACGCGTGGAAAATGCCACGCCGAATGCGGCGATGGCCGCCGCGACGACCGGCCACCCAATGACTGCCCATGCCATCATTCCGTCCTCGATAAGACTGCGTGACGCAAGACGGGTTGGTTAGACACCGCCGTGACCCTCGGATGCTGCTATCTATTGTGTATCGTTCAATACACAATTCCCAGACGACAAAGACAGCACCATGAGACTGACACTCTTCGACTGGCGGGCCGCGTCGCGCTGGTCGCCGGCGGCAGCCGTGGCATCGGCGCCGCGATTGCAAAACAGCTGGCGCGGGATGGCGCCGACGTCGCGCTCACCTACACGCGATCCGCGGACAAGGCGCGGGCCGTCGTCGCCGAGATTGAGGCGACCGGCCGGCGCGGCCTCGCCGTCGAGGCGGACAATACCGATGCCGCGGCCGTCGAGCGTGCCGTGGCGCAGACGGTCGCGACGCTCGGACGGCTGGACGTGCTCGTCAAACAACGCCGGCATCTTTCGCGGCGGACCGATCGACGCGCTGACGCTGGAGGATTTCGACGAGACGAGGGATGTCAACGTCCGCGCGGCCTTCGTCGCCGCCAGGGCGGCGGCGCCCTGGATGATGGCGACGGCCGCATCATCTCGCTGGGGAGCACGCTCGCCGACCGCGTGCCGCAATCCGGCTCAAGTACCTTGGCATTGAGCTCCGTCGTCCCATCCTGCTCCTCACCTTCCGACTGCGTCCCTCATTCGTCAGGTTTCCTCGGCCTCATCCCTGATTCGCGCGCTCGATCCTGGCGAGCTCGTCGCGCGTCCTTCACGCGGCAGCGCTGCGGTGAATCAACGTGCACTTCACGGAACGAGGTTCATGACCGCATGGCTACTCGTGGGATCAACCGGCCATGACACATGTTCGTGTACAACCAGCCACCCGCGGCCTGACCGCTGCCAGCAACTGGTGGCCCGAACCCACGATCCCACCTGACGCCCGTTCTTCAAGGTGCCGCTGACCCGGCTGAACCGACATGCGACTGCCACCTCGCTGCCGGCGACAATGTGCACGTCGCTGACTTCCATCTCGATCGGACCCTCGTAGCTCTCGAACCACTGAAGGAATCGATTCCGCAGGGCAGACGTGCCTACAAACTGGAGCGGAGGCACGACGTCGAAGTACACGATGTCTCGCGAGTAGTGCGACATGAGTCGATCGATGTCCTTCGCTCGCATCGACTCGGTTTGAGTGTCCAAGAGTCCACGAATCTCAACCTGAATCGACGCCATGTCGTCCCTCCACTCGTCCCGACCGCGTCCGTGAGCCGCCGTAGCCGCATCGCGCGAATCACCAGCCCCTTCCCTGCCGGCCGCCGGTAAGACAGCGCATGCGGTGCCTGCTGGAGGTCGCGTAGATCCGCTGAGGCTCAGACGTGCTCGGCCCGCGGGGTGACCATCGCGGCCACATCCACCCACACCAGCTCAAGGATGTGCCCGTCAGGATCCTCGATGGCGCGGTTGTACAGCCATCCCATGTCCATGGGATCGCGGACGTCGGCCTTGCCACCCGCCACCGAAGCGGCGTCGACGATGGCATCCACCCGGTCCCGGCTGTCGTGGGACAAGGCGAACAACCCGGCACAGGTGAGATGAGTGTCGGAAAGTGGCTTCGCGGTGAATGTTTTGAAGTACTCGCGCGTCAGCAGCTGAAACGTGATCGTGTCGGACCAGACCATCGAGGCGACGTTGCCGTCGCTGAACTGTGGGTTCTTCGTGCATCCGATCGCCTCGTAGAAGCGTGTCGCAACAGCCAGATCTTCAACCGGTAGGTTCACAAAAATCGCTTTCACCATGTCATCTCTCCTTTTGTCGATATCGCAGACTCTCGGGTATCGCCACGCCCACCGAACCAGGTGGTCAACGCGTCAACAAGCCCCAGCTGGTCCCGGTCTCCCACCCAGGCGACATATCCGTCTGGCCGAATCAACATGGCGGTGGGGGCCGTGACCGGCCCGAGTGCCGGAAGCACCCATTGGCCCACGTACCCGGCGTCGATCACCTGCACCCGATCTCCCCATGCCGTGATATCGAAGGCGCCGGGCTCACCGAGGTTGAGAAGCACCGGCCGGGCATCGTGCAGCAGCGTGAAGACCCGCAGCGGGCCGCCGGCGGTGACCAGGTCGAGATCGGGCATGCGGCGTCCAAGCAGGAGGTGTCCATCACCGAGGTCGTAGTGGACGTCCAGGCCAGACATCTCCGCGGCGAGTCGTCGGCGAGGCTCGTCCATGCGAAGGAGCTCTGAAACATGGTCGCCCAAGGCCTTCGTGCGATCGTCAGGCCGACGAAGCGCGATTTGCGCCATCGTGTTGCGCAACACGCGGGCAGCGATCGCGTGACGCTCGGCGTGGTAGCTGTCGAGAAGGCCATCCGGCGATATCCCCTTGATCACCTGCGCGAGCTTCCATCCCAGGTTCACCGCGTCCTGCACACCGATGTTGAGTCCCTGTCCACCCAGCGGTGGATGCACGTGTGCGGCGTCGCCGGCGAGCAGGACGCGCCTCTCGCGGTAGACGACGGCTTGGCGAGTCATGTCGGTGAACCTGGAGATCCAGGTGGGACTGTGGATCCCGTAGTCCGTCCCGTACACGGCGAGCAACGCTTCACTGACATCGCGCAGCGTCGGTTCGCTCGCGGATCCTACGTGCTGTTCGGTCAGCACGAGACGCGCCCTCCCATCGTCCAACTTGCCGATCGCATGGGTACCAACGGCGTCGTTGCGGAAACCCCATGCCGGCTCCTCGAACCAATCGACTTCGGCAATCAACCAGCTCGTGGTCGGATCCCAGCCGGCGAACTCGATCCCTGCTGCTTTCCGGATCACACTGCGTCCTCCGTCGCAGCCGACGAGATACGCCGACCGTATGCGTTGGCCGTCGGACAGCTCGACGTCGACGCCGCCGTCGTCCTGTGTGAAACCCGTGACCTCCCGCGCGCGATAGACTGGCACCGCCAGCTCACCGACCCACTCGGCCAGGGTGCGCTCGATGTGGTTCTGCCACAGCCCGAGCACGTAATTGTGCCGGGTGGGAAAGTCGCTGATGTCCAGAGGGATGTGGAAGTGCACGACCTGATGCATCTGTCCCTGCGAGAGGAATCGCTCCGCGATTCCACGCTGATCGAGGACTTCGATCGTGCGTGCATGCAGCCCGCCTGCGCGCGATCCGACGAGTTCCGGACCAGGGCGCCGCTCGACGATCGCGACGTCGATCCCCGCCAGTGCCAACTCACCCGCCAGCATCAGACCTGTCGGACCTCCTCCGGCAATCACCACCGCATGCCCGGTCATCGCCACTCTCCGATCGGCTGTCGCGGCTCGCGCGATCCACGCATCAACGTCACCACACACATTTCGCGATCCCTTTCCGCTGGTTCTGGACGGCTGAACAACATCCGGCTACTGTCGCTCCCCGAGTCCATGTGCCGTTCGACTCTCCCCGTCGAGAAAACTCAGGGCCGTGCGTGTCGTTTCCGGCGCGAGGCCCGTTTCGTAGTGCGTGAGATTCGGCAGAATGGCGAGCCGGTTGCGAGCCATGTGCTCGCGCTGCCAGCCGGCGTCTTTCAGCCCGCCGCCGAGCAGTTGATAGAAGCTCACGATGTGCTCCGGACGGATCATGTCGCTGTCGCCGTAGATGAGCATGACGGGCACCTTCAGCGTCTTCACGTCAGCCGACCAGTCGTAGGGCTTGCGCATGTACTCCCCCATGCGATCGAGCAGCCGCGGAAAATCCTGCGGGCGCGGTGCCACGCTCGCATACGACTTGTAGATGGGCGTCTCTTTCATCGTGTCGGCGATCGCACCGCTCACCGCCGCCTGCTGCGGCAGCATCTCGGGAAAGAAACCGTCCTGCGCATACGGCGCTGAGACGGTGACCAGTCGCCGCACCTGTTCGGGATGCTGGATGGCCAGGCGCAGGCCGGCGCCGCCGCCGAATGAATAGCCGAGCACATCCACCTGCCGGTGACCGAGTCTCTGCAGCAGCACGCTCAGGTCGTTGCCGCTGTCGATCAGGCTGATCGGCCGCGAACCGAGGTCTGTGCGGCCGTGACCCTGCAGGTCGACGCCGATCACCTGCCGGTGCTGGGCCAGCACCGTCATCATCGGCCGCATCAAGTCGATCGAGAGCAGTCCGCCGTGCAGCAGCAGGAGCGGCTCGCCGCGTCCCTGAATCTCGTAGTAGTAGTTGATCCCGTTGATGGCGTGATGACCGCTCCTCGCCGGCTCGGTCGGAGCGGCCACGCTCCGGTTCGCGGGCGACGTGATCGTCGACGGTCGTGGATCCTGTGCCTGTGCGGCCGTCAACGCCACCGCGGCGACGGACACGAGGGTCACACTGGCAAGTACTGACGTGTTCATGGTCGGTCTCCTGTATTGAGTGTTCAGACGGTCCACACGCCCGACGCGACGGTGCGGCGGACGTAGTCAGAGAAGTCGCGCGCCGGCCGGCCGAGCGCGTGCGTCACGCCCGGCATGACCGCGTGAGTTCCGGCCGTCGAGCACGACGGTGAACAGCTCGTTCATGAGCTGCACGACGTCCTCCGGCGCGTAGGCGCGCATGCTGATGACGAAATCGTCTGGGAGCGATCTGCGTGTAGCGGACCGGCCGGCCGAGACCCGCGGCGATTTCTGTGGTGGCTTCGGCGAAGGTGAGCGCCCGTGGTCCTGTCACTTCGTAGACCCGATCCGCGTGACGCCCGTCGGTCAGCGCCGCCGCCGCGACTTCGGCAATGTCGTCAGCATCGATGAACGGCTCGCACACAGCACCAGCGGGCAAGGCGATCTCGCCGGCGAGTACGCCATCGAGCAGGTAGCCTTCGCTGAAGTTCTGGTTGAACCAGCTTGCCCGCACGATCGTCCAGGACACGCCGGAACCCTGGAGCGCCGCTTCTGCGCGCACCGCTCCGGGCTCGCCACGGCCTGACAGCAGCACCACGCGCTCGAGCCCTTTGCGGCGCGCCAGGTACGCGAGCTCAGTAATCGCGTCCGCCGCGCCGGGCACCGCCAGGTCGGGCTGGTAGGTCACGTACGCCTTCGAGACGGCGTCCAGCGCTCCAGGCCAGCTGTCGGGCCGCGCCCAGTCGAAGGACGGGGTCGTGGACCGGGATACGGGACGGGTGGCGATCCCCTGCTGGTTCAGCAGGGCGTTTACGCGTCTGCCGGTCTTGCCGGCTCCACCGATGATCAGCACTGAGGGCTCCATGGCGGCTCCTTCTCAGGCCGCAGCGTCACGCTGCGTCCGTAAGGGCGATGGTGCCCGCGCCGAGCCGGGCTCCGCGTCGGGGAGCTCCCTGATTTTTCTCCCTGATTCCGAACGGTCGGGGTCGCCGGCGAACGGCGGGTCAGTCTTCGGCTTGTTTCGCGAGTGCGCGGGCCAGCTCGGCTCGTCCAGCAATCTCGAGCTTGGAGTAGATGTGGCCCAGGTGGGTTTCTACCGTCTTGCGCGTGACGAAGAGCGCCTGCGCGATCTGGGGATTGCTTTGCCCCTTGGCGGCGAGCTCGGCGACCCGGCGCTCGGAGGCCGTCAGCTGCTGTATCCCGCTTTTGGCCGGATCGCTCGACCGGCCACCGGCGGCGCGCAGCTCCACCTCCGCCCGCTCGACAAGGGCGTCAGCGCCGCACCGCCGAGCGAGCTTCAGTCCCTTCTCGAGTATGCCGCGCGCCTCTGCACGACGATTGGCGCGGCGGTGCGCTGCACCGAGGTCGACCAGGGCGTGCGCGTATTCCAGCTTGGCCGGCGAACCCTGCAGGACGGTTGCCGCTTCGCTGAGGCGATCGACGAAGGTGGCTTTGTCGTGATCGATCAGAGCGGCCACACGCATCGCCATACCGATGCCGCTGGCTGCGCCCCACCGCCGCGCCCGATCGAGCTCCTCAGCGATCAGACGCCGCGCCGCGTCCTCTTCGCCAGCGGCGTGAAACGCAAGGCATGCATGCGTCCGCCAGCGCGACGCCAGCGGATTCGCGGCGCCAGAGAGCTCGTCACGCCGGCCAAACTCGATCTGATCTTCCAGTCCGGCCCGCGAATTCCGCTGTGCGATCCGCAGCAGCCCGCGCGCCTCGAGCAGCTTGCTGTTGGCGAGCCCGACAGGGATGTCGGCTCCGGGAGCGTGTGTGCGCATCGCATCCTCGGCAGCCTCGATGTGGCCCTTGCCGACGAGCGCTTCGACGAGCAATGCCAGAGCAAACCTGCTCCCGAGACGGATATCGTGAGCGCTCAACATGTCGAGCGCCGTCCGCGCGTCCGCTTCGGCCAGCGCGAGATCGCCGCCACGCAGATGAAACCATCCGCGATGCGCGGTCAGAAACGCCGTGGCCGGAATCGAACAACGCGCGCGGGCATCGATCAACGCCCGTTCCAGAGTCGTGTGCGCGAGCTCCAGCGCATCGGTCTCGAGCAGGCTGATCACCAGCGCGTAGAACGGGCCGACGACGTCCGGCTGCTGATCGAACCAGCCGCCTCCGGCGAGCCCGCGATCGATGCATCGCACCGCCTCACGTTCGGATTCACTCGCTCGCGCCTCCTCGAACGCAAGGCTCGCCAACACCAGGCGCTCGCCAGGCGTGCCGCCGTCCAGGCCCCTCCGTTTCGCCAGGCGCGTGGCGGCCGCCGCGCGCGCGCGGTCGCCCGCCTGCTGTGATTTCGCTGCGAGCTCTGCCTCAAGGATCAGTGCCAGCTCGCGATCGTCCGTTTCGACCGTCGCGATCGCCGACTCGAGAGCGGAGAGCGCACCGTCGCTGTTCCCGGCGTTACTGTAGGCATTGGCCAGCTGACGAGCGGCAGTCGCCAGCAGTGCCGATTGCTGCACGCCGGCGACGGCGTCCCGGAGATGGTCCAGAGCTTCCGGCATTCCGAGTCGCAGCTCCGCTGAACCCAACTCCAGCAGCAATTCCGATCGCACGGCCCGCGGTGGAGACTCGGCAAGCGCACGCGTGAGCCAGGTCAGCGCGGCGGCGGGGGCGCCTTGCGCGAGCGCGCGAGCCGCGACCCGACGCAGTCGTTCGATGCGCCACTGCTCTCCGCTCGGTTCCGACTTCATGACCTGGGCGGCGATGCGTTCGTCGGGGACGTCCCGTTCCGACAGCATTCGGGCGGCACGGGCGTGCATGCGCGCTCGCTCGTGCGAACCGATGTGCTCATAGATCGCGCTCTGGACGATCGGGTGCGCGAACTCCAGCCCTTCGGCGCATCTCAAGATTGCGAGCTCGACCAGGAGATCCGCGGCCCGTGCCGCGGCATCGTCATCGAGGTCAGCCAGCCGGGCCGCCTCGAGCACGCTCGCCGCATCGCCGAGTACGCTAATCGCTCGCACGAGCGCGATGACCGCCGCGGGTGCCGTGGCAAGGCGCAACAGCACGGCCCGAGCGACCGCGGCAGGGCCGATACGCCGCACCTGCGCGACCTGGCTGGCATCGGTCAGATACCTCAGCTCTCTCGCCTCGCGCAGCAGTGTCTGCAAAAAGAACGGATTGCCTCCGGTGGCGCCGTGACACGCCGCCGCGAAATCCTGTGCTACCGCCGCACCAAGCTCGCGTTCGCACAGCACTGCGGTCGCCTCGACGCTCAGTGGTCCCGGGCGCAGGGTGATGGCTTCGGGTGCGGCGAGCAGTCGGGCCATATCTGTCGTGACGTTCGACTGGGGGCGCACGGATGCCACCACCGCCAACGGCAGCCCATCGAGCCGCGGTGCCAGGTATCCCGAGAAAGCGAACTGTTTCCGGATCGGCCCATTGCAGGTCGTCGATGCAGAGGACCATCGGCCGCTCACGCGCTCAAGTTGTTCAGGAGCCAATACAGCCCATGCAGCGTCGCGAAGCCACCGTCCGCGGCAGGTCGTGCTGACGCGATCCCCGCGAGTGAAGAGCAGCGCGGCGTGTGCGGCGGCGTCCTCGAACGGATCGCGCTCACGCGCTGATGCGCCGGAGACCGCGGGCTCCAGCAATCGGTGCATGCAGCCGTACGGAACGTTGCTCTCGAGGTCACTCGCTCGTGCCCGGAAGGCCGCGAACCCTCTTTCGGCCGCATCGTCGAGCAGCGCCGCAAGGAGCGTCGTCTTGCCAATGCCGGCCGGCCCTTCGATAACGACGATCCGCCCCCGCTCGCGGCGAGCGTCGCTGAGTGCGTCGCCCAGCTCCCGGAGCTCGCGTTCGCGGTCGAGAAGCCTCGCGATCCTGGACTGCTGACTCATTGGCACAATCGATGAAACGTTCCGCTCAATCCCATATGTGCGGTCGGGGCACGTTCACCATCCACAGGTATCACCGAGGCCAGTCGAGTGCGGCAGTTGTCCAAGGATACATTACGGTGAATCTGGGACGGTACTTCCAGCACTCAACTGGATCTCGTGGCGGATCGCTATCGAGTGACGCCACACGTCCGGGCGGCCGAGCGGACTTCAGTCGTACCTGAGCGCCACCATCGGGTCGACCCTGGAGGCGCGCCGGGCTGGCAGGAAGGCGGCGAGTGCCGACACGGCGATCATGACGGCAGTGGCGACGACGATTGTGATGACATCGGTTGGGGCCAGCCCAAAGAGCAGGGTCGAGAGGAACTGGCCGGCGCCGAGGGCACCGCCGATGCCGATGATGACGCCGATCGCGACCAGGATCATGGACTCGACCAGCACCTGGCGCATCACCGCGCCGCGTTGCGCGCCGAGGGCCATCCGGATGCCGATCTCGTTGGTCCTGCGCGACACCGCGTACGACATCAGCCCGAACAGCCCGATCGACGCGACCAGCAGCGCGAGCCCGCCGAACAGAGCGTAGGCCTGCGCGAACATCTTCTCCTGCGCGAAGCGCCGTTCCACCTGTTCGAGCTGGGTCGAGACATCCATCATCGGCAGGTTCGGTTCGATCTGCCGGACCGCTTCGCGGACTCCGCCGGTGACGGTCACCGGATCGCCCACGGTCCGCACCTCGATCACGGCGGACCCGACCCGTGCCTGCAGATATGGCACGTACATGGTCGGGGGTGCGGGATCGCGGACGCTGTTGTATTTGGCGTCGCGCAGAACGCCGACGACTTCGAGCTGACTGATGGTCTCGAGGCTGGACCCGAATCGCTGACCGACCGGGTTCTCGTTCGGGAAGTACTTCTTCGCCGCCGCCTCGTTGATCACCACCACCTTCGGCGCGGTCTCGTTGTCCCGCGGCGAGAAACCGCGGCCCAGCACCACAGGGATTTCCATCAAGTCGAAGAAATTCGTGGAAGTGACCAGCCGGTTGATGTTGTTGTTCAGGTCCCGCTGGCCGGTCGGGTAGACCCGTCCGCGCACGTAGATGCTGGTATCGTTGACGCTGCCAGACAACAGCGCCGGGTTCGACAGGGCAACGCCTCGCACACCCGGTACCGAAGCGATCCGATCGAGGAGCTGGTTGTACATGGCAATCCGACGCGTCTCATCGTAGCGGTTCAGCGTTGGATTGATCCGGAACAGCAGAAGCTTCTGCGGGTTGAACCCGACATCCACCTGCCGGAGATTGTGGAGCGTTCGCAGGAAGAGCCCGGCGCCGATCAACAGCATCAGCGACACCGCTACCTGAACGACAAGCAGGGACTTGCCAAGCGCGCTCCGGGAACCGGTCACACTGCGGCCAGTCTGCTTCAGCGCGTCGCTGACGTTGACCGACGTCGCGCGCAGGGCCGGCGCGATCCCGAACACGATTCCGGTCAGCACGGTCACCCCGATTACGAACGCCAGGACCCGCCAGTCGGCCAGCGCCGCCTGGTTCGCCGGCGGCGGCAACAGCTGCTTCCCCCAATATCCGACCAGGATCCCGAGTCCGCCGCCAACGAATGCGAGCAGCAGACTCTCGGTCAGGAGTTGCCGGACCAGCCGTGCCCTGGTCGCGCCGAGCGACAGCCGCAGCGACAGCTCCTTCTGCCGTGTGGCCGCGCGCGAGAGCAGCAGGTTCGCGACATTCGCGCAGACGATCAGGAGCACGAGCCCGACCACGGTCGTCAGGATCGAGGCGGTACGGACGTCGTTGGTGTTGACGTCGTAGACGCCACGTCTGGCCGAATCCACGATCAGGTAAGGGACCTCGGTCCGGCCGCGATTCAACGCCGTGTTACGACCCGATTCCGGCAAACCCTTCAGGTAGACATCGAGGCCGCCCCGGGCCGTGTTCTGGAAGACCCGTTCGAGATTACTCTGCACCTGCCCGGCCGTCACGCCCGGCTTCAGCCGTCCCATGACCTGGAGCCACCAGTAGGTGGGCTGAGCCAGGCGCTGCGGGCCCGTGCTGGTGCCCGTGTCGAGCTGTGGATCCAGGGCGAGCGGCAGCGTGATGTCGGGCGGCTCGGCGACCGGCTGCTGCACACCGGTGAACTCCGGCGGCAGCACCCCCACGATGGTGACGAGCACGTTGTTGACCCGGATGGTCTTGCCGAGGACGGCAGGATCTGTCGAGAAGCGGGTGTGCCAGAACTTCGAGCTGATGACCGCAACCGGTGGTGCAGTCGCGGTGTCGTCCTCGGGAACGATGGCCCGGCCGATTCGGGCTCCTACCCCCAGCACGCGGAAATAGTTGCCGGTTGCGACGAACGCGCTCGCAATCTCTGCTTGCCCGTCGACGACGGCGTTGACCCGGCCGTTCGGCGCGAACGCCATGATGTCGGTCATGGTCTGGTTGTCGGCGAGGAACTGCTGATACATCGGGAACGAGAAAGTCGCCCTGACGTTCTGGCCGCCGCGTCCCTTGTTCGTAAAGCCGTAGTCGCTCGAGTCGGTGACCATGTCGTTCGGTCCGCCATACCGCAGCCGCACCAGCGTGTCCGGCTCCTTGACCGGAATCTGCGTCAGCAGCAGCGCGTTCAGGCCGGTGAAGATCGCGGTGTTCGCGCCGATCCCCAGGGCCAGCGAGAGGATGACGACGGTGGTCCACCCCCTGGCACGGAGCAGCACACGCACCGCGTGACGAAGATCTCTCAGCATTCACAGCCTCCAACGATCGGCGAAACTGTACTCCGGTTGGGTCGCCGATTGAGCCGATTCGGCGTGGATTCGCGCCTTACCACCCGAGGAGGCCTCATGCGCCCACGCTCCAGCCCATCCTTGGTTCTGATCACCGCGGCAGTGGTCCTCAGTGCGTCCACGCAGATCGCTCACGCATCAGACGGACGTCACCGGCCCCGAGTTGGTTCAGCCAGTCATTTTCGCGAGGCGATCGTTCCGGCCGCTATAGCCCAGACTGTCGGATCCGCGCCGCCCAGAGCGGATCCCGTCAGCAACGGGGTCGGCATCGGAGCGGCGATTGGCGCCGCCACCGGCCTTGGGCTCATGCACTGGGCTTATACGCAATGCCAGGACACGTGCGACGCCCCGGAGCCGTTGCCGATGTATCTCATGGCCGGCGGGTTCGGCGCGGCGGTCGGCGGCGTCGTCGGCTGGCTCGTCGACGCGCACAGGAAGAATACGAATCGGAGGGTGACGGTAGGGGGCACTGTCGCGCCGCGGCGGTCGCAGGTGCGGGTCAGCGTGCGCTGGTGATCGCGCCCCCCCCGAAGAGCGCGCGACCAGTTCACGGTGCCAGCAAAGAAACGCGATCCAGGCACTTACGCGAAAGGCACCTCAGACCAAATGGTGCCCTTAGCCGAACAGACGCGCCAGCACTTCTCGGCGCTTACTCGCTCTGAAGTGCTGGGCCTCAACAAACGTGAAACGCGCGGGCGCGCCGGCAATTACCTCTCGCGCCGCCGCGCGATCGGTGCGGCTGTCAACCAGCACGAGGATGCGCAATTCGCGCGAAGCTTGTGCGAGCGTAGAAAGTTCGTAACGACAGCCGGCGTTGTGCGCCTGGAAGCCGCGCAGGTCCATCAGTACGACATCGCTGTGACTGACGAGCGCTTGCAGCGTGTTCTGCCACGTCTTATCGTGGCAGTAACACTCGTTGACGCGGTAACGACCGTCAACGTCAGCCGTCATGTCGAACGCGGCGATGCGTCGCGCAACGTCCGCGGGACGGACGATGAAGCGCTCGGCGAGTCTGCCCTCGAGAAATGTGAAGATGTCGTCGGCGTCGAGCGTGCGATCGGCGAGGTCGGTTCCGGCAATCAGGACAGTGTTGCCGCTCAGACGCCATCGCTCGACGATATGGTCGAACAGATCTTGCGCCTGAGTGTCCTGCTGAAAGACCCTCAGCACGAGGAGAGTCGGTGGACGCTCCCGACTGGGCCGCCGCCGGGCCAACCATATGATCGGAACGATCCAAAGGAGCGGCAGGTACATCGCCACGGCGGCGATGCCGACCTGTGTGGCGACCGTCACTGCCTTGTCCGTCAGCGCAAGGGCCCATACACCGATAAACGCCACCAAGAGGTCGGATGTCCACTTCCGCACGTAGGCCCGGCTTAGCGCGCGCCCCAGTACCCACGCCGGCCACCATGCCACAGCCCATGGCACCAGTGCGAACAGCGCAGGCACTACATAGACGGCATGCCATCCCAGCAAGGCTTCGAACCGCCCCGTCAAGTAGGGAAGCACTGATGACTGGAGTTGGCCCGTCGACATCAGCACATCGAGGCCCAGGAGCGACGACCACATCAGCACCGCGGCCGGCAGGAGCAGCCACGGCGTGACGGCGCGAGTGGCACGTCCCAGGAAGACCAGTGTCACGAGCACCAGCGGGAGCCCGATCTCGCTTGCCATCGCCGCCAGCGCCAGGAGTGGACTGGGCTCGATCTGGCGCCACAAGAAAACGATGAACGTCACCCCGCACCACAGCAGCACGCTCGCGACCAGGCGCAGACGTGACCAGCGCCACATCAGCGCCACGACGGGGATCACGGGCCACAGCTGTAGCAGCGCGATCACCGCCACCCGTTTCTGCGCCAGTGGCTCGCCGGGAAAGGACAATGTCCACCAAATGCAGGCGCTCGTCGCCGCGAGCAGACATGACAATGCGACCAGCAGCAGGGTCAGCCACATGCCAGCGGCGCGATTGTCCGCCAGGGAAACCGACGCAGGTGGAGCTCGGGCGTCGACTGCCGCGTCGGTAGCGGGCGCGGTCGAGTCCTCGGCGCTCGCCGCGCACATCAACTGTCGCATCCGGCGTCGATACCGGCGGCCGATGATCAGGGCCGCCACACACGTGAAGAGCACCAGCAATATCAGTGCGAGAAGCAACATGCCGGGTTCCCGTGTCATCGCATGTTCCCCGTCCAAAAATCGGCCATCGTGACGCGGCGATTAGGGCGATCAAGGCCGATCACAGCAATCAGGGCGGGCCACCCCGAGAACATGCTAGTGTCCTGACGATTGCCTGCCAACTTGTCGGGAGGACGCATGATGATACCTATGTCCCTGGCCGTAGGGCGTCTCCTGGTCTGTTTTGGACTCCTCGGTACTCCCGGTGGCGCTGCGAGCACAAAACGGCGCCGTCTCGCTCGAAGTCGACTACACCGCGCCGGGCGGTTACGTCGCGAGACCCGAAGGCGGTATGTTGTGGATGACTCCCCAGGCCTCCGGTCCTGTCAATCCGCCATGTCTTTACGCACTCATGACGCCGCGCCCCTCGAAGGGATCGCTGGAAGCTGACGCTGAGGCAGCACTCGGCGAGACTGCTACGGCGGGAATGCAGCGCAGCAGCGACTATCGCATCGCCAGGCGGGGGGTTGCAGCGGCAGGCTGGCCCTACTTCTTGTCAGGAGGCAACTTCTCGGGCCAGAACGCCGCGGGTGGATTCGTTTCCCTTGCGGTCATGGTCATGGTGTTTCCTGCCTCGGCAAACCGAGTCAACGCGGTCTTTGGTGTTGGGAACCCGGCCGAGTGCAATTTCAACGACGTTCCGTTTGCACAGCTTTTTCATAGCCTGCGGCCACACGGCTGGTCGAGTCCGGCAGGGAATGCACTGGAGCGCGACCTGATCGGGACGTGGGAGGGTCGCATGCTGAGCGGGCATACATTTCACGCCAGCGGGGGCTACTCAAGTAGTGCAGCCGGTGTGCTCCACGGCAGTGCAGTTTCAGCCGAACCTGACGGGCGCTACGCGTTGCGCGGATCCGAGGTCGCGACCACGACACGCGCGGGCCGGGCACAAGAGCGATTCCGCGTCTACATCTCTGACAAGTGGAACAACGGCAGATGGGAGCGCACGATGACGGTTCTTTACGATGACAGGAGGCCCCCGTCGGTGGCGGAGTTTGTTCGCGCAGGCCAGTAGGCGAGGTACTCCTTCGTGGGCCGCTTCCCTTCTGGAACCTTCGACGCTCGGGCATGATCGCGTCATTCAGCTCGTCTTCAACTGGTTCGACGTGCAGTCGCGAGCGGCCTCGCGCCCGGTTCTTGAGCCTGGCCCCCAGGGCCCACCGCTCATCCCAAACATGTTGTCCAGTCCTTCCGGTGTCTTCTACGCTGAAGCCGGATGATCTGGATACACCTCTCTGTCATCGCGGCGTTCCTCATGGCTCTGCCGCCGCAAACGCCGACGCAACCGGGCATTCGTTTCGGCCACTCGCTCGCCTACGACTCGCACGGACGGCGTGTCGTGCTCGTGGACGGCTATACGTGGGTGCGCGCCGTCTCGCCCATTGAGCCACCGGAACGCACCGACCTGTGGGCATGGAATGGAAACGCGTGGTCGCGTCTCGCGGGAACTGGACCGGCCTCACGAACGATGAACCGGGCGGTCTACGACATCGGCCGCGGGACCCTCGTCTCGTTCGGCGGTCGGGTTGGGCAGCCTGAAACTCCAAACAGCGACACGTGGCAATGGTCGAGCGGATCCTGGCAGCGGATCGCCGATGCGACCGACGGCCCCAACGTCCATTTCGAAATGGCGTACGACGCGGCGCGCGCGACGACGGTGCGATACGGCGGCGCGATCCGCCTTGCCGCTGGTGGATTGGCATGGCCGACGACGACGTGGGGCTGGGATGGACGGACGTGGACCACGCTCGCGACGGACGGCCCCGTTGGACGCGCGGCGTCCCACATGGTGTTCGACGGCCGGCGTAGAGAGATCGTCTTGTTCGGCGGTCAGGGTGCCGCGCCTGTCGCCGGACAGCCGCAGCCCGTCTTCGGCGACACGTGGCTCTGGAACGGGCGCGCCTGGCGGCAGGCGTCCGTGGTTGGACCGCCGCCGCGATCGTTTCACGCGATGACGTTCGACAGCGGCGTCGGGCTCGTACTCCTGCACGGCGGCATGAACGGCGATCGCATCCTCGACGACTTGTGGGGTTGGGACGGCACGCGTTGGCGAGAGATGACGCAAGGCGCCAGCTCCCCTGGCAAGCGTCGTCTCCACGCGATCGCGTTCGACGAAGCGCGCAACCGGACAGTCCTCTACGGCGGCGTCGGTCCTGACGCACGCGGCGCGACGCGCGGCTACGACGACACGTGGGAATGGAACGGCCGCGGCTGGTCACGAATCCGGTAGCTCACGGACTCGCGACGATCACGTTGACCGAGGGCCGGCACACGCCGAGTCGCAAGCGAAGACCGCAGGCCAGGCGCGGCCATCTATCCCGGCGAACTTGCTGCCGCGCGCCTGCACCGCCAGCCGATGATCGCGGCCGTCAGCATGATGGCGATCCGCGTTTCGAACTTTCATGAAGCGTGTGGCAGACTGCATCAATGAAATCGAGATGCGTGCTAGCGGAGATCATCGGGATCGCTGGCGACGTCAAGCACCGCTCGCTCGATGCTGAGGGGTTCTGGCCCACCGTGTACGTGTCTGCCTGGCGGTCGCCCTCACGCTCGATGCTCCTGGTCGTCCGAAGCCAGCGCCCCGATGCGGATGTCGTCACTGCCGTGCGGGAAGCGGTGGCGCGGCTCGACGCTGATGTGCCGGTACACACAGTGCGACGGATGCAGGACGTGGCCGCGGCCTCGCCAGGCGTGCCCGCCCGGCGTGTGCTGACCGCCACGTTCATGGGATTCGCGCTGCTGGCGATCGTACTCGCCGGGATCGGATTGTTTGGTGTGGTGGCGCATGATGTCGCAGCCCGGCGCGCAGAGCTTGCGCTTCGCCTCGCGCTCGGTGCCGATCCGATGCGCATCCTCCTGCGCACGCTCGGGCAGGGCGCGTGGATGGTGGGACTGGGTCTGGTGGTAGGAGGCGTCTTGTCGATCTGGACGGCGGGCGCGCTCGGCAGCCTGGTGTTCGCGACCGGCCGGTCCGATCCGCTCAACATCGCCGCGGCCGCAGCCGTGCTGATGATTGTTGGTGCCATCGCTGTCCTGCCTGCGGCGCGGCGCGCGGCGCGCACCGATCCGCTGAGTGCGCTTCGAAGCGAATGACATGCCCTGAGACCGTTCAGCGGCTGCCTTGAGCCAGCATCGGGGCGTCAAGGTTCCAACTGGCGAAGGTTTGGGTCCCCCGCTTCAAGCCGTTCATTCCAACCGATTGGAATTTCGATTCCAGATGGTCAATCGAACTTGCCGCGCCGCTGGCCACCGAGCGCCATGGTCTCGATTGTGGCGGCGCTCGAGGACAATCGGATTGGGAGAGTCGCTGGCGACAGCGGGAATGATCTCAAAGCCGGTGGAAATCCCGTTGGCTCTCCATCGTCAGCTCACTGAAGCGGTTGCTGGAGGTCCGAGAGCGGCAAAGAGCGATTGTTGCGGCAAACGGCTTCCTCTATGCTTGGACGATGCGGCCCTGCAGGCTTCGCCGATTCGGTACTCGCTACCGGCTGCTTGTGCGGCCTTGCCGTTGCGACCTGGGCACAGGACCTCAAGCCGACATTTCCCGCAGCTGAATGGGAGCGGGTGAAGCCGGAGACGGTCGGGTATTCGAGTCCGAAGCTAGAGGTCCTGCGCGCGTGGCTGAAGACACAACAAACAACCGCCATGCTCGTTTCCGCAGGAGATCGAGTTTTTTCGAATACGGCGACTTGAAGCGCGTGAGCAAAGTCGCCTCCGTACGCAAGAGCGTGCTCGCGATGCTCTACGGAAAGTACCTGGCCGGGGGCACGATCGATCTCAATGCCACGGTGGAGCAGCTTGGGTTGGTTGACGTCCAGCCCTTCCTGCCGATCGAAAAGCGCGCGACGCTGTTGCACCTGCTCACGGCCCGGTCCGGGATCTATCATCCATCGGGAAACGAGAGTCTCACCTCGCTGTCCCCACGCCGGGGCGCCCAGATCCCCGGAACGTCCTTCCAGTACCAGAACTGGGACTTCAACGCCGCGGGAACCGCCTTCGAAAAGCTTGTGCGTAAAGACATCTTTGAGGCGCTCGAGACGGACCTGGCCCGGCCAATTGGCATGCAGGACTTCGACCGGTCCCGCCAACAAAAAAACAGCTCGATGCCGGATTCCGTTCATCCGGAATATGCGATGTACTTGTTCGACCCGAGACATGGCGCGTCTCGGACTTCTCATGCTCCGCGGCGGCGTCTGGAATGGGGCACCGCTGCTACCCAAAGAGTGGTGCAGCTACATCACGACGCTGGCGACCCCGCAGCATGACATCCATCCTACCCAGCTCGGTTTTTCGACCCAGTCCCGTCGCTGGGGATACGGGATCCTCTGGTGGGTCTGGGACGCGCCGGCAGGGCTGGGTGTGCTGACCGGACCGTATCAGGGCGCCTACCAGCGCCATGGGAGCCAACGGACAATACATCGTCGTGCTTCCCGCCCTGGACCTGGTGATTGCCCACAAAGTGGATTTCGACGAGGATGGGGGGCGCGAAGTGCAATCGCACGAGTTCGATGCCATTCTCCAGATGGTGATCGCGTCTGATGCACGGGCGACTGCAAATAGACCGGGCAAGAGGGCGCGCTCAGGCCACGCGCCGGAGCGCGTCAAGGCGTCTGACCCATTCGCGAATCCGGTTCCAACTCGCGAACGGTTCCAACCCGCGACATTCAGGCTCGCCAGCTCCGTCCTCACTCCGTCCTTAGCGCAATCATCGGATCGAGGCGCGACGCTCGTCGTGCCGGCACATACGCCGCGAACGCAGAGACCACGACAAGCACGCTGACCGCCACCCCGTACGCCACGGGATCGGACGGAGCGGTCGCGTACAACAAACTGCCTACCGCGCGTGCGGCGAGGAAGGCGATCGGCAGCCCGATGGCTCCTCCAAGGAGTACGAGTAGCAGTGCCTCACGCACGATGAGCCACTGCACAGCCAGGCCGTCGGCGCCAAGCGCCATGCGTATTCCCAGTTCGGCGGTCCGGCGCCTGACCGCGTACGAAATCGTCCCGTAGAGACCCAGGCACACCAGGCCGAGTGCCGCTGCAGCAAACGCCATGGTCAGCCAGGCCAGGAGTCGATCGACACCAATCGACCTGGCGACTCGCGTGTCGAGGGTTTCGATCGTCCCGACGGCGAGGCGAGGCTCTGACTCACGCAAGGCGTTCCGCACCGCATTCGCCAGCGCCGTGGGGTTGCCCGCCACGCGCACCTCTACGTTCCCTACGAATCGCTCGGTCTGCAGCACGAGCGCGTACGCCATGTTGAGTGACTCGGCCCTCACGTCGTTATAACGGGCATCCTCGACCACGCCAACGATTTCCAATCCGTCTTTGTCAAAGTTGCTGCCCCCCAACTCAACCGCTTCCCGATCGGATTCTGATTGCGAAAATATCGCCGCGCCATGGTCTCGTTGATGACGCTGACCGGCCGGCTGTTGGCCGAATCCTCCGGGCCAAACCCCCGTCCCTGCGTGATCGCCAGCCCCACGGTACGGAAGTAGTCGGACGTGACCCATTCCTTGTGCGTATTCATCTCCTCGTCTCGCGCGGGTGTGTAGCCCTCGATCGAGAACACGCCCCGGTTTCGCCCGCTGAACAGGGTCGCGGACGCGCTGACCGCGACAACGCCCGGCAGCCGCCCGAGACGTTCGATCACCCGGTTGTACAGGGCTGGCCGGTCGGCCACGGTGTAGCCCGATGAGCGCGGGTCAATCCGCACCACCAGGACGTGATCGCGGTCGTATCCGACATCCACGTGCACCAACGCCTGAAAGCTGCGCACGAAGAGCGCCGCCACGAGCAGCAACAGGATGGCGACGGCCATTTGACCCGCGATCAGTAACTTTCCGAGGGGAACGCGTCCGCCGTGCCCGGCTGCGCCGATCACGCTCCGCGCCTGTGCCTTCAAGGTTTCGGCAAGAGGCACGCGCGTACCGCGCAACGCGGGAAGCAGGCCGAACGCGAGGGCGGTGGCCATCGACGTCGCGAACGTCAGGCCCATGACACGCCAGTCTGGCCTGACGTCGATGCTGCTCACTGGCCCTCCGCGAGTGAGAACCGTCAGCAGCGCGGTGCTGCCCCAACCCGCAAGCACCAGTCCCAACAGACCGCCAACGGAGGCCAGCAGCAGGCTCTCGGTGAGCAGTTGTCGGATCAACCTGCCGCGTCCAGCTCCCATGGACAGACGAATCGCCATTTCACGACGACGAGTCGTCGCGCGCGCCAGGAGCAGACTGGCAATATTCGCGCACGCGATCGCGAGCAGCAGCCCGACCGCCAGCAGCAGCACGACGAGCGGTGTGGTCAGCTCGCTCCGCATGGGAGAGAAGCCGCGTGATCCAGGAAGCAATGTGACTGATACCGTTTCAGCGGCTGGTCCGCCGGGTGGACTCTCGCGGTGCAGGGCGAGTGTCATGGCTTCGGCCGCTGCCGAAGCGCCTGCCGCGGGCGTCCGAATCATGACTCGGAGCCATGCAATCTCGGGTTGGGACGGCCAGGGCTTCAGAAGATCGCCGCCCGAGCGATCGTAGCCCCCGGCGAAGCGGAGGGCGGCCTGCATCGCTGCTGGTGCCCAGACGTCTGGCGGCTCGGTGTCGACCGTCGTCCCGAAAAATTCCCGAGCCGCCACGCCAACGATAGCCATCGAAGAGCCGTTGATGATCAGCTCGGTATCCAGCACGCGCTCTGACCGGCCAAACCGGCGGCTCCAGTACCGATCGCTGATCACCGCGACGGGATGTTGACCGAGGCTTCGATTGTCGTCGGGACCGAGCAGACGACCGATTTGGGCGTGCTGGCGCAGCGTGCCAAAGAAGTCGCCGGCCACCAGTTGCAGGTGCGCGGCCTCGGGAGGATTCGCTCCGACCCCGCCTTCCCGTGTCGCGATGAGCGCGGACTCGACACTGCTCTGTGCCGCAACCTGGGCACGGCCGGCCAGCAGTTCGGCGGCGCGCGCCACGACCGGATACGGGAACAGCTGCTCGACCTCTTCCGGTTCCATCGCCTGCGCGATGTGGAGGTCCTGCGGATCGGCGATCGGCAGTGAACGCAGCACGATGGCGTTGATGACGGAGAAAATCGCGCTGCTCGAACCGATGCCCAGCGCCAACGACAGCACCGCGACGGTGGTGAAGCCTGGTCCTCGGATGAGCAGGCGGGCTCCGAAACGCAGATCGGTGAGGACGTGTTCGACGAGTCGAAACGTTCGCATGTCGCGACAGGCCTCCTTCACGGAATCCAGGCTTCCCATGTGGCGTCGGGCTCCCCAGCGTGCCTCGGACAGGTCATCTCCACGCGACACCGCAGATTCCTGCATCTGGTCGAGATGAAACTGCAGCTCTTCGTCGAGCTCCTGCTCGACGGTCCCCCGGCGCAGGAACGAACGAAGCGCCATTCGCACGCGATGGTAAGCGCGCGTGAGCATGGTCGATCACACGGTATCGAGCAGTGCCGCAACCGCCGACGAGAGCCGGCGCCACTGGTCGGATTCGCGCTCGAGTTGAAGACGACCCGCACGCGTCAGCGAGTAGTACTTGGCGCGCCGTGCCGCGGCAGTCCTGCCCCACTTGGCGGTAATCCAACCCTGGTGCTCGAGGCGGTGCAGCGCCGGGTAGAGTGCGCCGGGGCGCACCTGCAGCACCTCGCCCGTGATCTGCTGAATGCGCAGCGTGATGCCCCAGCCATGCATCGGCTCGAGCGCGAGTGTTTTCAGGACCAAGAGATCCAGCGTGCCTTGCAGCAAGTCTGTGGGCTTACCCATTGTCACCGTCGGAGGTAGCAGACGAGCCGGGGTCGTGCCCTGACCGGCGGCAGTCGGACGGCTCCTCTCGATTGTCGAGAGGCAAGCATACCCAGCGTACTCTCTACCGTCAAGAGAAAGCCGATGCGGGCCTGATCATGAAGATCAGGCCGCCGAGAGGTCGTGATGCTGTGGACGGTCCCGAGATGACGCGCACGGCAAGCGACATTCGCGTCGCCACCTTTCCCATTGTCGACGCGTTTGGCCCTCGCAGCTCGCGAGCGTCCTTCGTCGCACGACCGGGCCCGGCCGATTCGGCGTTCCAGCCCTTCGCTCGGACGCACGATTCGTACATGGATGTCCGCTCACCGCGCCGGACCCACATGACTGTGCCTTCCCGATCGACCGCTCGTGAACCACCCGCGGCTGCGATTCGGCGCAGTTCATCGAAGGATCTCGGCGCCTTCCGCGATCTGCTGCGGACCGTGGTTGTGTGGCCGTCCTCTTGCTCTGCCGTTGGCCAACGTCATGTCGGCAACGCCGCGTAGGCGATCACCGCACGAACACCAGAGGAGTCCACCGATGAAGGTCCGAAAGGTCCCGATGCGTTACACGTGCGCCCTGTTGATGGTTGTCGGGTTGCTGACGGGCGTGCAGACGGCGGCGCAGTCGACCGGCGGTGCGTTCCAGGGGCGGGTGCACGATCAGAGCGGTGCCGCCCTGCCGTACGCGCAGATCGCCATCACCAACACCGCGACCGGTGTGGTCACGAGCGTCAACACCAACGAACAGGGCCTCTACACCGCGCCCAACCTGCTGCCGGGCGTCTACGACGTCTCCGCCGGCTTCGACGGTTTCAGCACCGAAGTGCGCAAGGACATCAGGCTGATGGTGGGTGCAGAAGCGGTCGTCGACTTCGTGATGAAGATCGGCGACATCAACCAGAGCATTCTCGTCTCCGGTCAGTCGGCAACGGTCAACATGACCTCCTCCACGCAGCAGCACAACGTGAGCGGCACGACGATCCGCGAGCTGCCGCTGAATGGGCGGGACTGGACGCAGCTGGCGATCCTGCAGCCCGGTGTCGTTGGCGTCAACACCGGCAGCGGCGCACGTCAGGGGAACGGTCTGAAGATGGCCGTCGCGGGCGCGCGTCCGTCGGAGAACAACTACCGGCTCAACGGCATCGGCGTCAACGACTACGCCAACACCACGCCGGGCAACGCGCTCGGGACCAATCTCGGCGTGGAAGCGGTGCAGGAATTCACCGTCCTCACCAATTCCTACTCCGCCGAATACGGACGCACCACCGGCGGTGTGATCAACGCCATCACCCGGTCGGGCACGAATCAGATCCGCGGCACTGTCTTCGAGTTCCACCGCAACAGCGCGATGGACGCGAAGGATTACTTCGACACCGGAACCAAGCCGCCGCCGTTCTCTCGCAATCAGTACGGCGTGGCCGTCGGTGGTCCGCTGCTCAAGAACCGGACATTCTGGTTCGCCGACTACGAAGGGCTGCGCGAGGCGCTCAGCTCGACGACGATCTCCACGGTCCCGTCGGCCAACGCCCGTCTGGGTCGGCTCGCGGCGGGACCGGTCACCGTCGATCCCACCATTGGGAAAGTGCTCGGTCTCTATCCGCTGCCGAACCAGGCGCTGCTCGGCACCGGCGACACCGGCCAGTTCGCGAGCGTTCGCGAGAAACGCTCGCGCGCGGACTACGCGCTCGTCCGGATCGATCACAACATCAGCAAGGGCGGACGGATGAACAGCACCTATCTCTACGACGACGCCAGTTTCAACCAGCCGGATGGCCTGCTCAACAAGATGGAGCGCGACTCGTCGAATCGCAAGGTGCTGATGGGCGAGTACTCCCATGTGTTCGGGCCGGCGGTGGTGAACGTGACCCGCGCCGGCGTCTCGTCCACCAGCGCGCGCAGCGGAGAGATCGGCGGCGTCATGAACTCGCTGCTCACCGATCCCTCGCTCGGGTACATCCCGGGCTACAACATCGGCACCGTCTCGGTGCCTGGTTTGACCGGCGTCGGCGGCGGTCCGGGATCGGTCGACCCGACCATCCTGGACTTCGTGTCGTACCAGCTGAGCGAGGACCTGTTCATCCTCAAGGGCAAGCATTCACTGAAGATCGGCGTGAACGTCGAGCGCATGCACAACAACTTCGATGCGCCTAACCTCACGGGCGGCGGGTTCAACTTCGGCACGCTTGCCGGGTTCCTGCAGAACCAGCCGACGCGGTTCGCCACCCTGTTCCCCGACTCCGACACCCAGCGGCGCATGCGACAGACGCTGTTCGGCGGCTACCTGCAGGACGACTACCGGGTGATCGACACGCTCACGGTGAACCTCGGCCTGCGCTACGAGATGATGACCATCCCAACCGAGGTCGACAACAAGATCGCGCTGCTCAAAGGCCTCACCGATCCGACAGTCACGGTAGGCCAGCCGATTCACGACAGCAATCCCACCCTGAAGAACTTCGCGCCACGGGTCGGCATGGCGTGGGATCCGTTCGGTGCGGGCAAGACATCGGTTCGCGCCGGCGTCGGCGTGTTCGACGTGCTGCCGTTCCTCTATCTGTATACGACGCCGCTCGCACGCTCGACGCCGCTGTTCGTGCAGGGTGTTGCCCTGAACCCGCCAGCCGGGTCGTTCCCGGGCGGGGCGCTGTCGCTACTCGGCGTCCAGAATCTGCGGACCGCCTGGGTCGATCCGGACCCGCCCCGCGCCTATCGGACGCAGTGGAACGTCAGCGTGCAGCAGCAGATCGGCGGCTGGCTGGCCGACATCGGCTACATCGGCTCGAAGGGCATGAACCTGCCGCTCGTCGAGCGCAACATGAACACGGTGATCCCGACGCTGGTGGATGGCCGATGGGTCTATCCAGCACGGTCGCAGAGCCAGATCCTCAACCCGAACTTCGCGTCGATCAACACGACGGTCACGTGGAACTCGGAGTCGAGCTATCACGGGCTGCAGGCGACGGTGAAGCGCAACCTGGCCGCAGGGCTGCAGGTGCAGGCCTCGCACACCTACGGCAAGAGCATCGATACCGGGTCGTCGATCTCGTCGACATCGGCCGGCGCCGGCTACGACAACGCGTTCGCGGTGGCCACGCCGCTCCTGCCCGAGATCGGGCGCGGACCGTCGAACTTCGACGTCCGCCACAACTTCGTCGGCAGCGTGGTCTGGGCGATTCCGTCGCCGGCGAGCCTCCCGGCCGTCGCGCGCGCGGCGATCGCCGACTGGCAGATCTCCGGCGTCTTCCGGGCTCAGAGCGGCTTCCCCTTCACGCTCGCGCTCAACGGGGACCGCGCGGGCTCGAAGGCCGACACGACGGGTGCCGGTCTCGGTCAGGCTCCCGATGTGATCGACAGCCCGGAGTGCCAGACGCTGACCACCCCGGGGAACGTCACTCGCTACGTCAAGCTCGAATGCTTCACCTTCCCCGCCGACGGCGTGCTCGGCAGTCTCGGTCGCAACCTGCTGGTCGCGCCCGGCCTGGCGACGCTCGACCTGGTCCTGGTGAAGCATCAGCGGGTACGTGGCGGCACCACCATGCAGTTCCGCATCGAGATGTTCAACGCACTGAACCGCGCGAACTTCTCGTCGCCGAACGTGATCATCTTCGACAACAACGGCAACCTCACGTCCAACGTCGGCGTCATCACCTCGACGCGCACGTCGGCCAGGCAGATGCAAATCGGCGCGAAGTTTCTGTGGTGAGGAGGCGCCGCAACGTCTGGTGCAGGCAGACCACGCTCACTGAATCGCGACAGCACGCGCGTCGCTCGTTTGCCAGTGGCGGCGAGCGGCGGCGGGAGCACAGAGCCCTTCTACAAAGGAGCCCGACATGATGGCAATTGATTGGAGACGCCCGCTGGCCTTGACTTGCTTGATGCTGCCGTTGATGGCGACGTCGGCGTGGGCGCAGCGACCATTCCAGGTGGAGGAGGCGTCGATCACCGATATTCGGAACGCGATCAAGTCGGGTGCCACGACCTGCCGGCAGATCGTGCAGGCGTACATCGATCGCGCGAAAGCCTACAACGGCGCGTGCACGGCGCTGGTCACCACCGACGGCGCGCCCGTGGCGCAGGCCACCGGACCGATCCGCGCCGGCGCGGCGGTGAAGTATCCGACCAGGACCGTCGCCGTCTCTACGCTGATTCCGGGCTTCAGCGAATACATCGGCACACCGCTCGATCTCGGCCGGATGGAGCCGACCGCGTCCGATCCCTCTGTGCAGCAGCAGGTCGGGATGCGGGTCGGCATCCCGAACGCCGGCCAGTTGAACGCGCTGGAGACGCTCAATGTTCGCGGCGAGCGCTCGGTCACCTGCAAGGGCGACTTCGATCGCCATCCGTCAGCCGGGCCGCTGCCGCCGGGAGCCCCCGCGGCGTGTGAGGCGTTCCGCAAACAGCCAGACGCGCTCGAGCGAGCGGCGGAGCTCGATCGCCAGTACGGCTCCAATCCGGATCTGGCCACGCTGCCGATGTACTGCGCGAGCTTCACGCTCAAGAACTGGTACGACGCCAAGGACATGCGCGGGACCGGCGGCAACGACGTCAACTTCGCGATGGATGTCCCGAAGGTCGACTCACCGGATATCGCGGAACTGCGCAGCAAGGGGGCCATCATCCTCGCCGTCGCCGCGTCGAACAACGTCGGCGGCGCCTCGTCGCAAGGGCCGGAAAAACCGAAGCGCCTCATCGTCGACAACACGCTGCAGGTACGGCCAGTGGGGTGGCCAGGCGTGCAATCCCTACGACACCGCGAGAGTGCCGCGCGGCACGAGCAACGGCTCCGGCGTTTCCGTGGCGGCGAACCTGGCGACCTGCTCGATCTGCGAACAGGGCTCCGCGTCCTGTAAAGGGCCGGCGTCGAGGAACAACATCGTGAACCTGCTGACGACCAAGGGCATCATCATGGACGGCGGGATCACCAGCAAGCAGCCGGGCGACCGCGCCGGCATCCACTGCAAGACGGTCAGCGACGCGGCGATCGTGCTCGATGCGATCAAGGGCTACGAGTCGGCCGACATGTTCACGGCGCTGCCGAAAGCGCTGATTCCCAAGGAGCCGTTCACCAGCTTCCTCGTGACGGACGCCGCGAACAAGCCGCTCCAGGGGATGCGCGTCGGCATCGTGCGCGAGTTCATGGTGAAGCACACCAAGAACGACGCGGCGATCAGCGATCTGCTGGACAAGGAGATCAAGGCGGTGCTGAAGGACAAGCTCGGCGCCGAGCTGCTCGAGTCGGTCGACCCGCTGTATGCCGACGATCCGGCCGTCCCCAACATGAAGTACACGTTTGCGGACGCGCTCGCGGAAATCCTCCCGCACACCGCGCCGGAGTACTTCTGGCAGAAGACCGCATCGGGCGAGCTCGAGTTCGCCGTCCCGGGTTGGGACGTGACGTCAGTGGACTACGCCGTCGCGCTGGCCGTGCGCCAGGCGCCGCTCTCACCCGGGATCAACCTGCGCCGCATCAGCGCCTCGCTGGGAAATCCGTCCAGCCCCTACTTCATCAACAAGTACCTGCGCGAGCGTGGCGACACGCGGATCAAGGACTACAAGGCCTGGGCGGCCAACATGAAGTTCGAGAACGACGAGGAGCGCGCCGGCATCCTCAACGCGCTGAGCGATCAGGATCCGCGCGCCAGGCCCGATTCAGTGAGCTATCTGAAGATGCAGTCGGTCCTGCGGCTGGTGATTCTGAAGGTGATGCACGAGAACAAGATCGACGCGTTTGTGAACCCGGAGCACACGCTCCCGCCGCCTCTGCTCGGCGATGCCGGTGAACCGGATGTCAACGGTCGTCAGTCGCACAGCTGTTGCGCCGCGTTCACGGCTCTGGGCGGCATGCCGGAGATCGAGGTCCCAGCCGGCTACGTCCGCACGGTGTACAACCCGAAGTTCGTGGTCAGCAAGGACAAAACGGAGATCGAGATCGTCACCGGCACGGTGGAAACGCCGCTCGAACACCCGATGCCGATGAGCCTGATGTTCTGGGCGGGTCCTGGCAGCGACCCCGACGTCATCAAGGTGGCGTCGGCCTATGAAACCGCGACGCATCACCGGGTTCCACCGCCACAGTTCGGTCCGGTGCCGACGAACACCTCCGGGCGGTGAAGTGCAACCTCGCCGTGGATTTCGAGAGAGTCTGGGCGGGTCCACCGGTGGACCCGCCCAGCCCGGGGCCAGGTTCACAGTGCCTTCTCCGCTAGCAGTCGCATAGTACGGCCAACAGCGAATAGACCCATCGGGCTCATTCCGCTTGGTGCGAGCCCTCCTGCCCGCACGGCGATCCGTGTTCGGTTTGCCATCACCCTGGCAGAATCCCTACGTCGAACGAACGCACCTCGCGCTCGCCAGAGACACACCTGAGGCGCGCGTCGTCGACGCGACTGGCACCTCAGGTCTTGGGTTCCGGCCGCCTCGCAAGTATTTGGACATGGTGGGATACGCCGGTCGTGCACTCATCGCGATTGGCCTCCGCTGAGCTGCGCCGCCACATCCGGCACGCTCATTGGTGCTTACCGGAACGAATCTTGTGCGACTCCCCGTGACGTTCGAAAGGAACTCTCCTATGCTTCCTTTCGTCTATCGAAAGGAGCACTGTGGCGACCGAACGCGGCGACCTGCTGCTGGGCACGCTCGACATGCCGGTCCTCAAAGCGCTCCACCTCGAGCCGATGCACGGCTGGGGCATCACCGAACGTATCGAGCAATGGTCGAACCGTGATGAGAGTCTCGCTGATGGTGCCGCTCGCCCTCCAGGCGTGCGCGACGTTCGCATTGTCCGGATGCGCTCTTGTGCGCGATCCGATCGTGCCCGTGTTCGGGGCTGCGCACGACCTCCGGGTAACCAAAGCCGATGGCCTGCCGAACAATATCGATGCTGCCAAAACCCTTCACCCGATCCTTCACACCATGTGGCAACGTTCGCGCACATTCCGCGCACAGTGCGCGCGGATCGAGCGTGCACTGTCGCTGCGGGTGGTCCTGACCCGGGCGAGGGGTACGCAAGCCGGTGAAGGCGGTGCGCGTGCCGAGCTCACCAGGTCCGATCGTCGCGTGCAGGCGCAGATCGTGGTCAGTATCGACGTGAGTTCGAACGCGCTGATCGAGCTCATCGCGCACGAGCTGGAGCACGTCATCGAGCAACTCGATGGTGTGCAGTTGACAGGTCGAGCACAAACGGGCGTGTTTCGTGATGCCAGTGGCAGATTCGAAACCGCCCAAGCCACGCACATCGGGCAGCAGGTCGCTGCGGAGGTTCGCCGACCTCGCAACAACCTGGTGCTGTCGCTGGACCGGAAATGACGACGCAGATCGCGGCACTCGCGGCAGGCTTTGCTACTGATCCAGCCTGGCCCGCCGATCCACTGCACGGCACTCCAGCGCGATCCCGGCCCGATCTTCACGCGGGTCTCGTCGGTGAGCGCCGATGGTGCGTTCGTGGCCTTCGAGAGTCTTGCGAGTCTGATCCCCGCCGACACCAATTCCGGGTTGAGTGACATTTACGTGCTGGACGTGCGCTCCGGTCATATCGAGCTGGCGTCCATCGGCCACAACGGTTCGGCGGCAAACGGCAGCTCCTCGAACCCGACACTCAGCGGCGACGGCCGATATGTCGCATTCGAATCGGTCGCATCGAACCTCGTACCGGATGCGGTGCCGAATTGTGTCACGGTGTTTCGCGTGACCGCCGTAATGGGACGATCCGCGCGATTGTGCGGGCGTCTTCTGACCAGTCACGGATTCTCTGCGGTCGCGTGTTCGCCTTTTCCTCCCGTCACCCGACGGGTCCGGAGGACGACAGAGCTGACTTCGACCTCTTCGTCGTGAGGCGCTGAGCCTGATGCGCGCAACGCACGCGATTGGACAGTGGCGAATTGCGTGGTGTCGGTTCCGCACCGCCTGAGTGTCAGTGACGGAATTCGCAACGACCTGATCACGGCGGCGTGAAGCCACGGCCGACCCACGTCATCCGCTCCAGCACATTACCCGCCGTCCGCTGCCCACAGGAACCTGTCCGAAATCTGTATATACACGTTTCGGACAGCTGTCGACCCTTCGGTCACACTGGATTCCTGTCGTTGGAGCCCTGCTGGGGCCAGCCACGAATGCAAGCGGAGCTCGGCCGCTGACGTGTGCGCCGCCCTCGCTAGGGACATTCGTCATGGACTTACTCACTCTCGCAGAAAGAAGTGCACGGGCGACGCCCCAGAGGCTACTCGGGCCGCAACGCCACCAACGCGAGCAACTCACTCTGGCGGGTCAGTCTATCGCCCGGTCGCGACCGCGTCCGGATCGATCGTGCGCAGGAGTTGCTGGAATCGCGGCTCGGGTCGCAGCACGTCGAAGTCCGGTTCCACCGTCATGTTCACCAGCGCGGAGCAGCGCCGAGCGGAACAGGCCTCGAGCAGCGCGAGCGCTTGCCCGGTGTCGCCGCTCTGCGCGTAGCACCGGGCGGCGATGACGAGCAATCCGCTGTCCCGATAGGCCGCTCCACATTCCCGCAGGAGCGCCGGGAAGCCGTCCCGCTCGAACGTGCGCGCGATAGTCTGCGCCCGTTCCGGCGTGGACACTTGCTGTCTCAACGCCACGGCTTCCTTCAAGAGGCCCCGGTGACGAAGCGAACCCTCGAGCCAGAACAGCGCGATCCCGAAGCGCGGATCCAATTCGAGCGTCCGCCGCGCCTGCGTGATGGCCTCGTCGTAGCGGCGGGCCCAATAGAGCGCGCGGGCCAGGTTCGCGTTGACGATCAGGGAAAGCGGGTCGAGATCGCGCGCGCGCTCGTGTTCGGCAATCGCTTCCTGGTGGCGCCGTCGCAGCGACAGATAGCCGCCGTGCCAGTTGCGACCGAGCGCATCATTCGGATCGAGCTCCAATGCCCGGCGAAACTCCCGCTCCGCGCTCTGCCAGTCCCAGTCGTACCAGGTGTGCGCCGTGGCCAGCGCGTAGTGTGCCCTGGCGAGTCCATCGTCGAGCTCGAGCGCCTTCGCAGCGGCGGCCTTTCCGCGCGTCAACGCCTCGTCGGCCGGGATCGCATCGTAAGTGCCCGCGACCACGTAAGTGTCCGCGAGACCGGCATAGGCCGACGCGAATGTCGGGTCGTGCTCGATCGCGCGGGTGAAGTGTTCGATCGCCCGCTGCCACCCCTGGCTCGTGTACTGATAGAACGCGTAGCGTCCCTTCAGGTAGAGACCGTACGCCTCCGGCTGGACGATGCGCGGCCGAGCGAGCGGCCGAACCACGGCGTTGATGCGCCGGGCGATGTCGGTCGCGACCGCGCGCTGGAGCTCGAGGACTTCGCTCACGTCGCGTTCGTAGGTTTCGGCCCACAGGTGCATGTCAGTGGACACCTGGATCAGCCGCGCGGTGATCCGCACGCGGCTGCCGGCACGCGTGACGGTTCCCTCGACAACGGCGTCGACGTCGAGCTCCCGCCCGATGTCCTGGATCTTCAGCTTCGTCTCCTTGTACCTCATCACCGAGGTGCGGGACGTGATCCGAAGACTGCCCATCTTGGCGAGATCCGTGATCAGCGCATCCGTCATCCCATGGGCAAAATACTCCTGCTCGGGATCGCCGGAGAGGTTTTCGAGCGGGATCACGGCCAGCGACGCGATGTGCGGCACCGCCGCCGGCCGGCCGCCGATCCAGCGGCGGACCCCGCCGGCATCGACGGCAAGAGCGACGGCGATCGCGGCGCCGATGGCCGCGAGGAACGCCGCCGCCATCGCGACCCACAAGCGGCTCCTCGAACGGGCCGGCGGCGCCTCATCGACCGCCGGCTCGACGTCCTCCGCATCAGGTCTGACCTGGGCGATGAAGCGATAGCCCTTGCGGGGCAACGTCTCGATGAACTGCGGTTTGTCGGCGGAATCACTCAGCGCTTCGCGCAGGTGATTCATCGCCTTGTTAAGACCGCGATCGAAGTCGACGAACGTGTCGGCGGGCCACAGCCGCCTCGTCAGTTCTTCACGCGTGACGAGTTCGCCAGGCCGCTCGAGCAGCGCCAGCAGCAGTTGCAGCGGTTGGTCGCGCAGCGGCGTCCGCCGTCCGGCGTTGGTGAGCTCGCCGGTCCGCGCGTCGACCGCGAACGGCCCAAACCGGAAGACGCGGCCAGTGATCGGAGCGGTTCCCATCGCTTGTCTACGCCAGGAGGAGGTCCGAGAGTCTATCACCCGCCGGGAACGAACATTCCACCGCAAAGGAACACGCCGGGAATTGATCGCGCAAGCGCATCGCGCCACATTTGATGCCTGTGCGTGGCGAGTCGCTGATTCCTCAGCTTTTTGGAATTCGCCACCACAGGGAGGAGCGCCATGCCGAACTTCCTGGTCAGAGATCTGATGATAAGGCTGATGCCGCAAAGCGGGGCTGGACAGCAGGGGTTCTGCGGATTGACCGTACTGGATCCTACAGAAACCGACTGTGGAGGCAGTACCAACTGCACAAATTGCACGGTCTGCACCGACTGCACAAATTGCACGGAGTGTACGAATTGCACAGCCTGCACAGCCTGCACGGCCTGCACTGCCTGTAGTGCCTGCACGGCCTGCACTGCCTGCACCCAGACCTGCTCGATATCGTCTGGTCTCTGTACGGCCTGCACGCTCGCCACATGCGGATGCACGGCAACTTGTATCGGCATTTCCCTCTGTTCGTGCGGCTGGGGCACCTGTCATGCCACTCCTGGGGACACCCTACCGGTTCACGGCGGCGGCGGCTGGCATTGGCAGATGAACCCGTATCACCTGCCGCTCCACCGCCAGCAGGACCTGGCCTCCCTCAAGGCGCAGCTCAGGTCCGAGTTACAGCGGCTGGAAGCGATGGACGCGGCTAAAGAGACGCCGCGTTCGCCCAATACATTGGAAGAAGTCGAAGCGCTCGAGCAGAAGTTGAGGGCAGCCCTCGAAGAGCTGGACACGCGTAAGCAGCAGCTTTCACATCGCGGGCAGGAGCGCAGTTCGAAGTCGGAATCCGACGACGAACAGAATTGATCGCCGGGTGCAGGCAACGAACGATGCTGAATTTATCGCAGGCGGTGTTCCGGGCAAACGCCAAGTATCGCCTGCTGCCGTTCGAGCACCTTCCTGCTGAGCAGCGCCGTGCTTTGGGGAGCCTTCAGGGGGACCCCGAATTCTTCGGCGTGCTCGTTCCGCAGCAAGAGGGCGGTTTGACGCTGAAGTCGGTGTGCCGCACCGCCGCGCTCGCCTGGTATGCGGTTCAGCAGCCAGGAGTGCTTCCACGGCTCGCGCGCGAAGGTCAGGGCGGCGAGGACGAAGCGGCAATCCATCGTCTGGTGCTCGACCAGGTTCTCGAGGTGAAGGTAGGCGACGGGTTCGTCAGTGGAATCCACGCCAGAGAGGCGCTCGGGCTGCTGCGCCAGGATGATGACGATGGCAGCGGAGTCATCGCGTCACTTTCGAGGCGCGCACTGCAATACGGTCAGGCTCTGGACATAACGGACAAACTCAAGCTGTCGGCCCGCCTCTATTTCTACAACCGCCGCGCCGTCACGCCTGCCTGGACCAGGCGACTGGCCGGCCAACAACAGGTCGCGCGCTACGTGAGACTCGGGGACGATCGGCTGCTGAACTCTGGATGGCGGGAGGAGTCCTCCGGAGGCGCGGCGACTGCCTGGCGGGTGTTCAGGCTGAGAACACCCGAGCGGCGCGGCGGCGAAAGAAGCCGGCACAAGCTGTACGTCAGCCCAACAGTGGAGAACGTGCCGGATGCGCTGGAAGCGCTTGCCGATCTCGCCAACTCGGGCACGGTCACCTATTTCAAGATCTGCGGCGATCTCTACACGCTGTTCCGTCCCGACAAGATCGTCGCGTACTTCGGCACCACCGACGCCAGGCTGCGGGCAGCCGAAATGCTGGCCTCGAAGCTCGGTGGAATGCAGGCCCAACCCGTGCCGTTCACTTCAGAATATGGCGGCAACGGCCTCCTCTCATTCGGGACCGATCCGCCACCCGATCGCCAGCTTCTGGTATGGCAGGAAAGCGAAAGCTGGCGGCTGTGGGTCACGAATCGTCTCGCGTCTGCGCTCGTTGAGGCGCGTTCCGCTCCCAGAGGCGACGTGGAGCCCTGGAGGTATGCGCTCGAGCGACTCTCGCTCGAGGGGGTCGACGTCGCGTCGTGGACCGTAAAGACGAGCGTCGAGCGCTCGTGAGGCAGCCACAATGAACATCGGTGACCTCTTCGTCATCCCGAGCGACCTCACGTTCATCCCGCTGGCGAGTCTGGGAACGGAGGAGGCCAGGAAGTTGGACGGGAGCGAGGGCGATATTCTCCTGACCCGCCGCCACGGTCGTGCGGGGTCGAAGGTCGTCGGCGATGATGCGGCCGAACTTCTACGCCTGTTCCTCGAGCCAAAGACTATCGTTCAAGCGATCATCGACTACACGACGGCGCGCAAGCTCGATTCCGAGACCACGCTCGAAGACGCCTTCCCGCTACTCCACTTCCTGATCGAATCGAAGTTCCTGCTGCCTGCCGAGGTCGGAGACCAGCACGACGGGCGACCCAGGCTCGAGGCGGGATCGGACATCGACGGGTGGACCGTCGAGCGGGCGATCAACGTTCTTGACGACACGGAAATCTACCGAGTTCGAAGGGCGTCCGGGGAGCCCGGCGCACTCAAGATCATGCGCGACGGAACCGACGACGCGACCCGAACTCTGTTGAGCCGCGAAGCGCGCATCCTCGAGTTTCTGGATGGCCGCGTCGGGCCGCGGCTGCTCTCCACCGGTCGAGTGGAGGACCGGGATTTCTTGCTCCTGAACTGGCACGACGGTCTCGTGGTGGCGAACCTCGCCGCGCGCATACGCGCCGCCGGACAGGGCGCCGAACTGGACCGCCTGTGCCACGCGATACTGACGGCCTATGCCACCTTACATGGCCTTGACGTGATTCACGCCGATGTTCACCCTGGCAATATTTTGGCCGCCAGCGTCGAAGAAGTGGCGCTGCTCGACTTCGGACTGGCGGTGACGAACGCGCTGGACGGCTTGACCATGCCCGCCCGCGGCGCAGTCGCGTATTTCCTCGAGCCGGAATACGCTCGTGCCCGCCTGTCCGGCGAGCCGGCTCCGCCAGCCACGGCCCTTAGCGAACAGTTCTCCGTGGCGGCCTTGTTGTTCCAGCTGCAGACCGGCAAGCACGCCATCGACCTCCACCCCGAACGCAAGAAGCTTTACCAGCAACTCGCAGAGCAAGCGCCTCGGCGATTCAGAGACTGTGGCGTGCCTGACAGGGCTGCTGTGGAGGACGTGCTCCGACGCGCTCTCAGCAAAGACCCGTCGGACCGCTTTCCGGGCATGACGGACTTCCGTCGCGCCTTTGCGGCGGCCATCGAGGCCTGCCCTCATGAGAGCAGCGCGCGTCACTCTTCTCCGGTCGCGAGCCGAGACGACCATGCCGCCGCTGAAGCCTGGCAGCACCTTGAGCGCTTCGCGGCCGCGCCGGGGCCCTCGTCTTTAGCATCCGTGGGCTTGAAGGGAGCTCCAACGGCTTCGGTAAATTTCGGTGCTGCGGGCGTCGCGTATCTTTGCTACCGAGCCGCTATGCTTGGGGACTCGCCGGTGCTGCTCGCTCACGCAGATCTATGGGTCACCCGCGGTCTGGCGGAGAGTGGGCGCTACGACGCATTCTACGACGAGCACCTGGGCATCACGCCCGAAACCGTCGGCACCGTCTCGCTCTACCATACGCAGACCGGGCTGCACTGCGTGCGCGGCCTGATCGCCCATGCCCGCGGAGACATGGTTTCTCTACAATCGGCATTGGACGATTACACGGAGAGACTCGGCGAACGAAGCGAGCAGATTGACCTCGCGCTCGGCCAGGCGGGGGTCTTATTAGGGGCGGCGATCCTCCACGATGCGGCCCCTCAGCACCCGCTCATCGACGTTGGCCGGCTCGAGACAGCTGCCCGGGTGGTGCGGGACGAGCTTTGGCGATGGCTCGGTGGGCTGGGTCGCATCCGGCAGCAATCTGACATGGATTTCCTCGGGATGGCCCACGGCTTCGCCGGCGTCATGTACGCCCTCCTCCAATGGAGCGACGCGTCGGGCGACGAACCACCCCGCGGCCTCCGCAGCCTCCTGCGCGAGCTGGGGGACATGGCTCGCCATCAGCAGTCCGGCCTTGTGTGGCCTCGCAAAATCAGTTCGCGGTCCGACACCATGCCGGGATGGTGCAACGGCTCCGCCGGCTTCGTTTTCCTCTGGACTTCTGCCGCTCGCATTCTGAGGGAACGCGAGTGGATGCAGCTCGCCGAAGGGGCCGCTTTGGACACGTACGGCAACCCCGACCCGGCGACTAACCTGTGCTGCGGGCTCGCCGGGCGCGGATATGCGCTGCTGAACATGTATCGGGCAACGAACGATGCCGCATGGCTCGAGCGCGCCGCGGAGCTCGGCGTACGCGTGCACCGTCCCGGCGTTCAGCGCTCGCTCAGTCTCTACAAAGGTGACGCAGGTCCCGCGCTCCTCGCGGCAGAGTTGCAAAGCCCGGAGATCGCGGCGATGCCTCTCTTCGAACTCGAGCGGTGGCGCGAGCTGGCCCGGCATTGAACGCGGGGTGCAGGGCAATCGGGCTATTGAAGTAGTTCTGGGCGGGGCTACTGTTTCGTGAGGGAAATCGGCTTCAGGCCCAGAATGCCGCTCGCCGCGAGCTCCTCGCGGTCCGCGTCGCTCAGTAAGACCTGCAACTCAGCGCGGCCGGGTTCCAACAATCGTAGTTCGAACCGATCCGGTGTGCTGTCGTCAGTGTCCTTGCTGAAAAATGTCACAGTTGACGCGCGCTGTGTAACGTCGAAAATCGGCCTGATGTTGCGAGGCAACTCGCCCACACTGCGGAGCGCGCCTTGCTCGTCGACTACGATATTTCCGGCCCTCATACCACCCGTGATCGTTCCATCCACCGCCTTCAGCTCCAGCGTGAGGAACGTCCGGCCCTCAAACTGTGCAGTCCATGAGCCCGTGATCGATGCACCGCCGGATTGCGCTACCGAAACCGCCGCGATCGCAACAAGCAGAGCCAGAGTCTTCATCGAATTCTCCTAAGTTGGACACTTAGACGCCGCCGAAACGCAGTTGGCCGTTGCACGTCAAGATTTCAGACCGACCCACTACCCGATCCCGTAACCATTAGTGTTTCAGCACCCTGCTAGTGTCCTGACCGCATGGTTCGCGACATAACTCCCGGGCGGGGCATCCCGCTTGGCGGCGTTACTCCTCCTTCAAATACTCTGGGTATTCTCAGTCGTCGCGCCTTGCCAGGCGGGCGCCGCGCTCCGGGACTTATGCCACGATCCACGCGGTCAGAACACCAGAGCGCCCGTCAGCTAACGGGAACACCGCCTCAGTCGTCGTTTGCCGGTCACAAAGCCGGTGCCCACCGCCGGTGCCGCGTCCCGAATCTGATCGCGTGCCAGTGATGGCAGAATGAGCGCGATGTCCACGCAGCCGCTCAACCGGAAACTCAGCGATCGGCCCTCCGCATTCGTGTCCTACGCCCGCGAGGACCGTCCGTTCGTTCTTCGCCTCGCCGACGGCCTCGCTCACAAGGGAATCGAGGCGATCGGCGACTGGCAGCTGGTCTCTGGCGAGGACTACGCGTCGCGCTTGCGTTCGCTCATTCTCCGCGCCGATGCGTTCGTCTTCGTCGTCACGCCGGAGTCCGTGACGTCAGTCGAGTGCAAACGCGAGCTCGAGATGGCCGTCGAGGTGAAGAAGCGGATTTTGCCGATCTCCCGGCGTCCGCATGGGTCCGACGCCCTGCTCGATTCGGCGCTGCGGATGCCGCAGTGGACGTTCTTCGGCGATACCGACGACTTCGAGAGCGCGCTGCAGATGCTCTCAGACGCGGTGGTCACGAACTTCGACCTTGTCGACCTCCACAGCCGCCTGCTGGTGGTGACCGACAACTGGATCGCCGGCGCCAAGAGCCGAGGATATCTGCTGCGCGGCGAGAGCCTGACGAGCGCGGAGCAGTGGCTCGCGCGCACCGGCGGTCGACCCGACGCGCTGCCGCACCCCACGCCGCAGCAGCTCGAGTTCATCCTCGCCAGTCGGAGTCATCGTACCCGTCAGGCGAGGACGCTGGTCGGCATAGCGCTGCTCGTCGCGGTGATCACCGCAGCGCTGGCCAGCGTCGCGTTTCTCCAGCGCAACCGCGCCGACCAGAATCGCGTCGAGGCGGAGCGCAATGGCTCGCTTGCGGAGGAGCAGCGTCAGATCGCTCAGCAGAACGAGGCGGCTGCCGTCAAGAGCGCCGCCGAAGCGCGCCTCCAGACGGCACGGGCCGAAACCAACGCCCGACAAGCGCAACAGCAGGAGGCGCTGGCGGAGCGGAGGCGCCAGGAAGCCGACGACCAACGGCGCATCGCGATCGAGCAGCGGGATCGAGCATACTCGCGCGCGCTCGCCGTCAACGCAGTGGCCTTGCTGGCAAGCGATCCGCAGCTCGGGCTGGCGCTGGCGCTGCGGGCCGTCGACGTGACTCCCACGCGCGAGGCGGAGGACGCCCTCCGGCAGTCGCTTCTCGCCGCGCGCCGAGTGCCGAGCGAAGAAGTTCGCTCGCTCTTCGCCGCCGGCGCCAGCCAGACCAACGCGTCATTCGCTCTACCCGCGGTGACAACCCCCGACGGTCGCCTCACGTTGCGTCTCGACGGCCTGGGTATTCGCGTGAGCGATCCGGCCGGACGCGTCGTGCACACGCTGGGGGGGCACTCCGACGATATCGAGTGCTTTGCCGTGAGCCGGGATGGCCGTTTTGCGGCGAGTGGCAGCCAGGACCGAACCGTCAGGCTGTGGGACCTGCGCAACGGCAGCGAGATCACGGTCGTCGCCGTCAACTGGCAGGTCGACCATGTGGCGTTCAGCCCGGACGGCGACTACGTCGTCGCCGGCCCCGCAGGGACAATCCGACCATCCACCGGCTCTAACGGGTCGTTGGCATGGGAGACCAGAACAGGGCGCCCCGTGGCGGAGCTGAGGACCGGAAGTCCCGTGCGATCGCTCCAGATCAATCAGCGCGACGGCACAGCGCTGATCGTCGGCGCCGATCACTCCGTCCGTCTGTGGGACGGCGTGGCCGGAGAGCCACGTGCGACCGTGCCGGGTGTGGCCGCGCACTTCAGCCCCGGTGGCGGACTGCTCGTCGTGGCCGGTGCCGGCGGAACTCCGATCTGGCGCTGGCCCGAGTTCACGATCCGGGCCACCTTGGCCCCGCCTACCGGAACGGTGACGAGCATAGCCGTGGACGGCCGAGACAGCGCTGTAGCGGTCGGCACCGACGATGGGTCCGTGCGGCTCTGGTCGCGCGAGTTTGGCGTGGCCACCGATCTAAAGGGTCACACGGCCCGCGTGAACACGGTCGCGTTCGATGCCGACGGCACGCGGCTCGTCACCGCCAGCAAGGACGGGACCGCCCGCATCTGGGACGCGCGCGGCGGTGCGGCGCTGGCCGTGTTCGGCCGGAAGCCGCGGGGCATCGAAAGTGCCGCGTTCGGGGCGAACGGGCAGGTGCTGACGGTCAACGACTACAGCATCGGAGGCGCGGCCTGGTTGTGGACGGTTCCGAACGGCATCGCCATCGGCGAGCTGCGGCATCGCGACGAAGGTGTGCGCGCCGTCTTCAGCCCGGATGGCACGCTGATCGCGTCGGGCAGCGAAGAGATGGAGCCCTCCGGCCGACAACAGCCGCCACTCATCTCACCGGTCTTCCTCTGGGACGCTGCCACGCGGCGACCGCTCTTCACGCTGCGCGCCCACACCGGCATCATCACGAGCCTGGCGTTCAGCCCGAATGGTCGCTGGCTTGCCACCACGGGCACCGACCGCATCGCGTACATCTGGGACGTCGCTACCGGTCGTCGCCTGGCTGAACTGCGGCAGCACGATGGCCGACTGATTGCGGCCGCGTTCACTCCGGACAGCCGCCGCATCGTCACGGGCGGTGAGGATGGCGTCGTGCGGGTCCTCGACTGCAAGGCATGCGGTTCGGTGCAGGACCTGGTCGCCTGGGCTCAGACGCGTCCACCGCGTGCGCTGAGTGACGAAGAGAATCGCAAGTACTCGCCGGACGTGCAGCAAACAGGAAGGACTCTATCGAGTAGCGGGCGAAACCGCCGACGATGAATTCACAGGAGGAGCCCACTGGCGCGATCGGCGCGAGTGCGTATTGAGTGCCGACCCTGGCCGCGATGCACGACTCGGAGCTGACGCACCCGTGCTCCCGATCCGCGCCAGCCTTCTTGCGGGCGCTGGCGATATTCACAGCTCTCTTTCAGCAAGGCGTCGGAACTCGTCAGGGACGGAGCGCACAACCCGCAACGCTGACCCATAATCCACCGCTTGTCCTCCGAAACGCTTGCGGATCGCATCGACGGCCCGGTCTGCGCGCGATCGCGCCACGCCCTTTGTTGTGCCAGGACGGCGTCCTTCGTCGGCAAGCCCAAGCGGCAGCTCCAGTTGCACGATCGCATGCGCTTCGAGATGTGAGACGGAGATCGCCAGCAGCGAGATCGTCCTCTCGTCACGGTGATCCGCAAGGACGCCGCGCACCAGGTCCTCGGCGATCTCAGCGAGAGCCCTCGTTGCAGAAATCGGCGCTGACAGCGTGAGCGAGCGCGTGACCGAGCGCAAATCGGCGAAGCGCACGCGGACCGTGATCGTCCGGCCCGCCAGGGATTTGGCGCGGAGCCGCGCGCCGATGCGGTCGGCGAGATGATGGAGCGTCGGTTTGAAGACGCGCTCGATCGCAGGCTGTCGTCCGAGCGCCGATTGTGCGCCGGCAGAGCGCGCGCGCCGGCGCGTCTGGATTTGCCGCGGATCGCGGTTCCACGCGAGTGCCGTCAACTTTCTTCCCGCCGCGTGCCCAAGCAATCGCTCCACGGATTCAGGAGAGCTCTCAGCCAATTGACCGATGGTGGTGACGCCGATCTTGGCGAGCCGCGCCTCGGTGGCGGGGCCCACGCCCCACATGAGCGCGACGGGCAGTTTGTGAAGGAACTCGAGTTCAGTATCTGGATCGACGACGACCAATCCATCCGGCTTCGCGACCTGCGATGCGATCTTCGCCAGGTGCTTGGTACGCGCCACGCCGATTGACATCGGCAAGCCAAGCTCGGCGCGCACGCGAGCCCGAACCGTCCTTGCGATCTCTGCCGGCGAACCGAAGAGATGCGTGCACCCTGCCACGTCGGCGAAGGCCTCGTCGATGGAGATGCGCTCGATGGAAGGCGTGAAATCGCTCAGGACTCCGATGGCGGCGTCGCCGAGCCGTTGGTATTCGTCGAAATGTCCGCCGACAAAAACGAGGTCGGGACAGAGTTGCCGCGCGCGCCGTCCAGGCATGCCGCTTCGTACGCCGAAGGCCCGCGCTTCGTAGGAGGCCGCGAGAACGACGCCGCCGCCGACCGCAATCGGCTTGCCGCGCAGGCGAGGGTCAAGCAGCTGTTCGACCGACGCATAAAAGGCGTCGAGGTCCGCGTGGAGAATGGTGGCTGTGGAACCCATCTCGTTGACTCTTCGCCCTGAACTCTCACTGCATCATGGCGTAATGGACGACCGCCTCGCAGTGGGTGTCTGCCCACACGTCCACGGCGGACAGCCTGTCCGTCCATCGGTCGATCATCTGCCAGCCGCGCATCACACCCACCACAGCGCAGACGCGAGTCGCGACTCGTCGAGTGCCGGTCCGACGCCCAGGCGCAGCGCCACTGGAGCGCCAGCTGCAATCAAGCGCTTCAGCTCCGTCGTCAATACCCGCAGGCGATCGAAGGAGGCGAGGGTGAAGGCCTCACGACGTGCGGCCACTGGACGGCGGTAACCCGGTGGAATCGGTGGCGTCGCGTGTGCGTCCACTGCCCCGCTCGACACCACCTCGCTGTTCTCGATCACAATGAGCCGCGCAGAACTGTCACCGGGCTCGCGCCACACCACGCTCGAATCGAACAACCGCGTCAACCAGATCGCGCGGCGTCGGGCGAGCGCCGCCCGCAACGCGAGCCACTCCAGCGACACTTGCACGAACTCCGGGGTCCAGACCGTCACACCGCGACGCGTGTCGCTGGCATCGTCTTCATCAACGTCGCGGTCTCGTCGACCTTCTCGCCACAGGCGTGTGCCAAGCCGCAGCAGCTTCGCGTAGTCCGAGAGGTCGACGCGCGACAGTTCAGGATGCGTTGCGCACAGCCGGTCGTAACCGGCGGTGAACGTGCCGTCATCCGGGCCTCGTGAACCGGACGTCAGAGCGGCGCGTCCCTCCCGGGCGAGTGCCGCGAATTGATCGAGCGTTTCCGCCGAAGCAAATGGTCCGAACGGGCAGTGTGGCGACGGCTGTGGGCTACGCGCGCTGAGATCCGGCGACGTGAACCACAACGCGCGACTCTCAGTCGTCAGCGCGACGTTGTACGGCGGTCGGTGCCGCTTGATTTCATCCGGCTCGAGGAGCGCGGCCTCGAGCGGACTTGGTGTGACGTCGAACGAGATCGCGCGTGCCTGCGACAGCATCTCGAGCAACCGCTCGGGCACGCCGGCCTGCTTCCGAAAGTAGCTGTTGACCCGATGATGCAGCGACGCGGCTTTGCCGACGTACAGGACGCTGCCGTCCGTCCGAAGCATGCGATAGACCCCAGGCGCAGTCGGCAATGAAAGCCGCACGTCCCGCGGCATCGGCCAGATGCGGTGTCGGCACCCCATCGGTTTTGCAGGTCCGGCGAGCCAGTCGTGGAGCGCGCCCCAGGTCGACACGCCGTGCCTCTCGAGCAAGCCGACCAACTCGTGCCAGACGAACGCCGTCGCTTCGACGTGATCGGCGCTTCGACGAAGCGCACCAACCGCGCGACCGAAGTATCCAGCGAGGGCGCGCAGGCTGCACCGAGGCAAATTGGGCAGCAGGCGCCTGGCGATATCCCGCGTGCAGACCACGTCGAGCGGAAACACGCCGGCGGCCAACGTGCGAAGGAACGGCTGCTCGAATCGAGCGAAGTGGATGACCGTCGGCGCGGGCTGCTGCGTGAGACTCGCGGCCTGGTCGGTCAGCTCGCGCCAGGCGCAGCGTCCGTCGACAGCGGACCGCATCATGTGCTCGGAGATCCCAGTGATCCGCGCGACAGCTGGCGGAATCTGCTCGCCATCCGGCAGCGCGATCAACGACGCATGCGCGTGCGTGATGGTCGTGCCGAGGACGCGGGCCCAGCCGATCTCGAGGAGATGACCTCGCGGAGCGGCGGCGGTGGCCTGGCAGTCGACCACCAGCACCTCGAGTTGCGAGAGCGGCTCGGAAGGACTGCCTAGCACCATTTGCCACGACCCGATCTGATTACACGACCGCCGCTTCGATGCAGCGCCCTCGCTTAGGCGAGCAGACGCCACGGCGCGTTCAGCGTATCACATTCGCTTTTTGTTCGTCTCCTCTCCTCTTTGTAAACGGTACGGGCGGTATTCGCTGTAACGGATGGGTGGGCCGCCGCTTGGCGGCGAGGTTGGCCATCGAGAGCTCGGGTGTGCCCTGCGACGTTCCCGGCCAGTCGCTCGCCGACGGGAATCAGTGTCGCCGCTTTTATTGCAGCTTGTCAGCGAGCATCAGGTTGCTGCCGGCGCTATCGATCACCGAGTACAAGAGCTGTTGCTGGTTGTGGGAAAGCGCGACGCCACAGACCACGATCAGCCGCCACGAAGTTGAGCGAGTAGCTCAGCCCGTCGACCACCTGTGTTTCCTCGCCACCCGAGACCGGCATCCGCCAGATCGAGGTAGGGGACGCCGCCCGCTTGGCGTAGTACAGGAATCGCCCATCGGGAGACTCGCTCCCGGCCGCGCCGCCGGCGCGCGTGACCTGCGTGGGCCGGCCGCCCTTGGGCCGGCAATTTCCAGACCTCCAAGCGGCCGGTTGCGTTCGACCCGTAATAGATCGAGTGGCCATCCCGCGACCATCGCGCCTCGGCTTCGTCCAGAGGATCGCTCGTCAGGCGTCGCACCTCCCCGGTGGCCCAGCGAAGCAGATACAGATCCGACGACCCTTCGGCGCGCGAATTGTACAGAATCGTCTGCCCGTCGGGCGACCACTGTGGGTTGGCGCAGGTCGCACCTCCGGTGAACGTCATCTGCCGGGGACTCGAGCCGTCCGCATTGGAAATCCAGATTTCCTCCGTGCCGGAACGAGTCGACGCAAACGCCAGCCGCGCGCCGTCCGGCGAGTAATCGGGTGTTTCTTCGTCGAAGGTGGAGCCTCCGAGGGCTGGCACCTCGGGCCCCCTGGCTGGATTCGTGAGACCGAGCTTTCGCAAATCGGTGTCTCTGAATTGCGTGGAATACACCATCCGGCCGGTCCGGGCAATGCTGATGGCATTCGCTTGCTCGCCGAAGGGCAACATCACCGGCGCGCCGAGCGGTGTGGATGTCTCCGACGACAGCGCGACGCGGTGAATTCGCGACGGTCCGAGATGCCCTCCGGCCGCAAACACGAGCCCGCTATCGTCCGGGGTCCAGGCCAGTCCGAGCACCCCGGACCGGGTATTACTCACGACCCTCAATGGAGCGCCTGCTGGCGTCAGGTCGGGTGACAGCGGCAGCACATAAATCGCGTTGATCGCGGGTCCTGTCTCACGGATGAACGCCATCCGGCGACCGTCAGACGAAAAGGCCGGACTCACGTCCAAACGTTTCGTTGGGCGCGTTATTCGAGGGCTGGGGCCGTCAGGCGCCGTCGGTTCGGCCCGTCGGCGCAGGTGTCCCTGGAAGGCCGCGATCGTGTCCTGTTCTACGTCGGGGCGAAACAACTCCAGCATGTGGTCGTTTTCTCCACCCAGCCGAGAGACAGCTTTGAACGCTACTTTGAATCGCACATCGTCAGCGAAGGACTCGTTTATGAGGTCAATCAGTTCATAGAGCCGAGACGCGGTCGCCGGCGTGAAGTGCAGGCGCAGCATGACCTCGAACGTGAGGTCACTGTCGTACATAGTCAGGAGGGTGTGCCAAATATCGGAGCAGGTGCCCGAGCCGTCTGTTCTGACGCGTGATTGATCGTGGACATCGGGGGGGCCATCGAGCGAAATTTGAAACGAGCGGATTCCCAGTCCGGTAAGGGCTGATGCTGTGGCTCCGTCTAGAAAGTAGCCGTTTGTCGTCAGGCTTCCCGAGTACATCACCGCAGGGAAGGATGACAGTGACGATCGAATGTGCTCAGCGATATCGACGATAACCGGCTTCGCCAGCAGCGGCTCCCCGCCGAACCATTCAACTGACAACGCGTCGAGCTGTGTGATGCGGCGAACGATGAACGCCTTGACGGCCTGGACTATTGGAGGTTTCATGCGTCCCACGTCGAACTTCTCGTAACAGTACGTGCACCGGAAGTTGCACTTTTCCGTGGGAAGGATGAACAGCTGTAGCGCGCGGTCGTTGAACGACGCAGCGGCTTCCGTTAGTAGCAGATCGACTTTCAGGCGATCTTGGCGACGGACGGTTCGACGCTATGGGATTCGTTTTCCATGACGAGCGTTTACACCGCAACCGACCTAATCAATCTGACAATGACAATTTGCGCAGATGGAAACGGTGTTCGAACCTGCGCCACCTGGCGCCGCGAGGAACTGCTTCACCAAGCGAGTGAACTTCGCATCGTCGATGACGATTTTGCCGTCGGCTCTGACACGGACGGCATCGGTGTTGACAGCGCAGAACGAGTCGGCGATCGACTGCCACGCGTCGGCTGACTCCACGACAAGAGCATTAACCAGCTCAACCGAAGAGATGACGGTTGTGCTCGGCTCCTTTATCGTGAAATCTGAATTCTTGACCGCGACCTTAATCGGTTCCGCCATTGTTGTTTCCTTCCATGAGTATTGACGTTGTCGCCCTGGAATCCCCACTGAGCCATGCCGCCGTGGTGCTCCACCTCTCTGCCGCCGACGCGAGCTCACGCGGTGGACTCGAGCGATGATTTCTCACAGGCGACGTTATACCGTGGTTGACGGGTGTTCGTAACTACCTTGATAGGTAGGGCGTGTGTTCCCCGCCTTCAACGACGCCGTCGTCACGGCGATTCGCCAGTGGACCTTCGAACCGCTATCGCTTGACAAGAAAGCGGTTCCCTTCTGCATGGCCGTGACCGTCTACATCAACCTCAAGTAGCCACTCGCCGCAGCCCCAAAAATTCGTTGAAGCACCGGTCGAGCCGGTTCTAACTGCCGAAACCCCTCATGATTCAGCGAGGTGAGGGGATCGAGCGAGCCGCCGCGTTGTGTAGAGCAGACGTCGAACCCGACGCCGCGGCGACAATGATGCCATCGCGAGCCGATCGGTCGTTCGGACGATTTGCAGTGAGGAGTACTCACATGACCCGTCACACGTATCGCTCGACATCCGCGAGATGTGGCCGCCTCGCAGGGCAAGGAGACTGACATGAGAGCACGATTGACGATCGGACGGCTCACGCTTTTGAGCGCCGCCGTGCTGGCAGCATGGGGCGGAGAGCTCGTAGCAGACACCAGGAATGTGGTGCACTCGACGCTCGATGCCATTTCCAACACGGCGGCGATCGTCGAAGGTCACGTCATGGACTACAGCTATGCTTACGACCCTGCATCAGGCCCTCGTACCGTAGCAACCCTGAGTAACGTGACGACGCACTTCGGAGACTTCCGCGACCACACGGTTGCCGTGGCCACGCTCGGGGGGCCGATCGCCGAAAGACGCTGGTTGTTCATGCCCGAATTGCCCCATCTCACGGTGGATACGCGCTATCTGGTTTTTCTGACCAATGTCGACTGGTTCTATACGCCCGTTGTCGGGAATTACATCTTCCGGCTCGAGCCCGGGCCTGACGGGGCGGACGTTCTGATCGATCCTTCTGGCCGCGCGGTCGTCGGCGTCAGCGCCGCGGGGTTGCGTCTCACCCCTGATCCGGTGGTGGACGGTCAATTGGATTTCCTCACGCCGCAGGTCAAGCCACAAGTGCTTGAGGCGGAACGCTCCCAGCTCGCGAGGGGCATGTCGAAGGAGGCATTCCTGTCCTCCATCCGGATGATGCTCCAGAGCGCACCTCTCACAGGCGAGTTCCAAAGGCTGCCGACGGCCGGGCGTGTCTGGAATCGCGGGAATGCGGCGACAACGCCGGAGGAAAAGGAGATTGGACAATGATCCGAAAGAATATTCTGGCCGGAGCCGTCTGCCTGGTGTGCTGCTCCCTGCCATCGTCCGCTCAGGCATTTTCATATCTGACGTGTGGCGGTGTCAAAGTCGTTTGGGACGACCCCTTCATGATGGTGCAGAACACGTTCAGCATTCCACCCGGGGGACTTCGAGAAGCCTCTCTCAACAACGCAATCAACCGGTGGCGCGGTGTGGGAGGAATGCAGGACATGGTGTCGAAGGCATTTTTCGTAAACCCCGGCTCGACCTACGGCATCGACGATGGCCTCAATGACGCCGTAGTTGTCAAGCGATCCGACATCGGCGGCAACAACGGGCTCGCCTCGATGATCCACGACGGCTGTTTCATCGCCGGCGATATGGAGTGGCTGGAGGCGGATGTGCAGGTTGCAAGCGATATGAGCTTCGCCGTCCTTGATGAGACATCAGTCAGCCCTAACCGTGGGCGTGAAACATTCATTCACGAGTTCGGCCATGCACATGGCCTCCAGCATTCTCAAGGGTACAATCAGATGCGTGTCCCAGGGCCGAGGCCGAGGGTCGGCGGTCCCGGAGAAACGGTCGATGTGCTGCCTGACGACGCCAAGGGAGGGCGTTTCCTGTACCCCACCGGGAACACCGAGGTCAACCTGTTCGCCTCTGCGCAGCGCCGCGACACCGGAACGGACACGATCGTCAATGGCACGTCAGGCACCGTCACCTTCTGTACTGGCGGGGGCGGCACGCTCACGATCAACTCGACGGTGGGAAACAACGGAACCGTGAACGTGACACAGACCGAACGATGGTGGCTCAACACGAGCATTGACGGGCACAGCGGTGGCATTCTGATTGGTCAATGGAACAACAGCACCTTCACCAAGAACAGCGCGTTCACGAGATTGATCACCTTGACCATGCCCCCTCTCGCCGCCGGCACGTACTTCCTCTTCCACGGTGTGGACGTGTTCAAGGTGGCAAACGAATCTCGCGAAGACGACAACAACGTGCGCGAAGCGCTCGTGGTGAAGGTCAAATCATGCTGAAGAACGGCGTCCATACTCCAGCGCTTCACCAGCATCGAACAGAAGAGCCCCAGCGGTCCTGACAGTTTCCGTAAGCACAAGGGGCGAAGCCGCGTGGGTGCTCGGGCCACCCACGCGGCCGGCTACGGTAGCGATTCCAAATAGGCTCAAGTTGGCGGACAGCCTGTTCGCTGATGTCTTTCGTCGTTCATCAGACGCCGGCCGGCTGCCGCTCGGTCTCGGCCCACAACACCGACGTCGTCCCGGGAAGTGAAAAGAAGATCATTGGCCGGATCACGCGAGGTCAGAACTTGAAACGCACGCCGATCGAAGGCAGCAGTGACAATGACGCGTCTCGAACTGTCGTGATCCGCGGTCGATCGGAGGTCGGGTCGTAGGCCAGCTCCCCCTTCAGGCCGCCGTTCTTTCGGTTCAGCAGGTTGATGACCTCAGCATAGAGCTGCCAGCGGTCGTTCTGCCATCGTGGCCGGAAGGTCACGCGCAGGTCGACGCGCGCGAAGATCGGCAGACGTCCGGAATTCTGGTTGCGCACGTCGCCGTAGTCCACCGTCCAGACGGGCAGGCCGGTGGCATCTCGCCGGGGAACCAGCTCCCTCACGTTGCCGTCGCCGTCGACGTCGGTCGTGTCCTCGACCGCAGCGACGCGCACACCGAGTGGCGCTGAGTACGGAAATCCCGACTGCACGCGCACGGTCGACCCGAGCTCGATCAACCGGCTCAGACGGTAGTTTCCGACGAAGCTCAACGCGTTCGGCCGATCGTAGTCTGACGGGTACGTGCGTCCGTATGCGGTCGTCTCGGCGCGACCCCATGTGTAGGACAACCAGCCGCTGACCCGGTCGCTGGCCGAACGCGCCTGCCGTGCCAGGTACAGCTCGACGCCGTACGCGCGGCCGGTGCCATCGTTTCCTGGCGTGCTGGCGATTTGCGGGGCCTTCGGCCGCTGATCGGCGCGAGGTCCAGCGGAAAGTCACAGGTCGCCGCGCGTGCGGCGAATTCGTCCGGAGTCTCGAGCCGGCCGACAATCAGCCGATCGAAGCGCTTGTAGTAGCCTTCGACGCGCGCGAACAGCCCTGCGCCGAAGGTGCGTTCGAGTCCGACCAGTCCGTGCCAGGCGCGCTCGCTCCGCAGACCGAGCGCATCGGCGTCGCTCAGGTCGACGAAGTCGTCCGACTGCAGCAGTTTCTCGTAACCCGGGCTCTGGGTGAACTAGCCGCCAGCGAGGCGAAGGCGTATCTTGCTGGTGACGTCGGCGACGAGCGCCATGCGCGGCGACGCCACCACCTCACCCGACAGCCCGCTCCAATCCACGCGCAGCCCGGGCTCAGCCCGCAGTCGTGGCGTCAGCGTCCATCGGTCGGTCAGCCACGCGCCGGCCCGCCAGGCGGATCGTGACGACTCGAGCCACGAGGGCAGCCCCGCGGCGAGCGAGTTACGTTGCTCAAGAATCTGCTGGAAAACGCCATTCAGCATGCGCCCCGAGGCACAGACGTGCAGGTAGGGGTCAGCGCCGCGGCACTGTTGGTACGCGATTGGGGACCCGGCGTGAGTCGGGAGCAGCTGCCGAAGATCTTCGCTCGCTTCTGGCGCGGTGCCCATCGGCGCGACCACGGCGCTGGCCTCGGGCTCGCCATCTGCCAGGAGATTGCGCTCGCGCATGGCTGGACGCTGTCTGCGCACGGGGCGGAGCCGGGCCTGCGAATATCCGTTGCCCGACCGACCACGGAGAAGCCACCTGGGTAACTCGAGATCGGGCGCGTCAGGGAATCCGTACATCGCGATCAGCGCCTCTACTCCCCGCGTCGCGCGCGTAACGGGTCAAGCGATGCCGTACGCCGCCGCAAGGTGCTCTTGGACGCTTCTTCCATATCGGCCGTTTGCCGTCGTGGTATACCTACTCTCATGACTTGGACAATCGCGATTCTGCTCACTGCCGTCTTGATCCAGCCCGCCGCAGCGAAACCTGGGCCGTGGCAATCGCTCTTCGACGGCAAGAGCATGAAGGCGTGGCGCATCTTCAAGACCGACAACGCCCCGAAGATGTGCGACGCGCCAGGCGCGAAAGACTGCTGGGAGATCGCGAACGGTGTGCTGCGGAAGGACGGCCACGCGAACGACATCGCGTCGAAGGAGCAGTTCGGCGATTTCGAGCTCGAGCTCGAATGGAAGATCGGCGACGCCAGCAACAGCGGCGTGTTCTACCGTGGCACCGACGAGTTCAACCAGATCTACTGGAGCGCACCCGAGTACCAGCTGCTCGACAACGTGAACGCGGCCGACAACAAGAAGGACAATCACCTCGCGGGATCGGTCTACGACCTCTACGCGCCTCCCAAGGACGCCGCGCGTCCGGCCAACGAGTGGAACCAGACACGCATCGTCGCCAAAGGCAGCCACGTCGAGCACTGGCTGAATGGCAAGAAGGTCGCGTCGTACGACGTCGCCAGCGCCGACTGGGATGCAGCCATCAAGGCCAGCAAGTTCACCCCCGGGAAGTATCCCAACTTCGGGAAAGCGCCGAAAGGCTATCTCGGCATCCAAGGCGACCATCCCGGTACGCTGGAACTTCGCAATATCAGAATTCGCGAACTGCAATAAAGAACACGCCTCTATCGCCAGGAGTTCAGCCTCGATCAGCCAGAGACGCTGAGCTGCATTTGCATGGGGGCCAACCTGTCCGCGTCGAGAATTACCGCGTAAACCGCCCGCTGGCTTCGCTCCCTACTCCGCCCTCAGTGCCCTGACCACATCCACCCGTGACGCCCGCGCGGCAGGCGTCAGCGACGCGACAATCGCCGCCACGACGAGCACGGCCGCGGCACCGACGATTGGTACGAGGCCCGGGATCTGGACGCCGGTGACGACGCTGCCCACGATGCGCGCGAGCAGCAGGCCGCCGATCGCGCCCGAGACGATGCCAATCACCCCGATCGTCGCTCCCTCGCGGAGGACTCGCGCCAGGAGGTGGCCGGGCGTCGATCCAATCGCCAGCCGGATCCCAAACTCGCGCGTCCGGGCGCTCACCGAAAATGCCAGCACGCCAGCGACGCCGACGACGGCAATCAGCAGGGCCACGCCGGCGAAGCCGCCGAACACGAGCGCGTTCACCCGATTGGGCGCCAGCACCTCCGCGCGGATGTCGGCCAGCGTCGCGGCCCGCTCCACGGGCTGATCGCTCGCCAGCTCCCGGATCACTTTCGTGACACTCGGGACGAGCGCGTACGGATCCAGCTTTGCGTGGACGAAGAGGCGTCCGCCGTTCATCTCCTGCGACATCGGGTGATACACCGTCATCGCCGGCTCCGGCACCAGGTTTTCGTCGTCCATGTCGGCGGCGATGCCGACGATGCGCCGGGGTCCGGTGCTCACGCCGATGAACTTCGTGACCGGATCCGTCCACATGAAGTGCCGGTTCACGGCGTCCAGGCCCGGGAACATGCGCCGGGCGACGCTCTCGCTGATGATGACGACCTTGTCGCCGTCGGCCCGATCACCCTCGTTGAAGTCGCGTCCGGCGACGAGTCGCACGCCGAGCGCGTCGAAGAAGCCCGGCGAGACGGTCCGGAACCGCGCGCGCGGATCCTCTTCGCCGTTGGCCCTCCGGTAGCCCTCGACCGTGAACTGCGCGGCAAAGAAGCCGGGATCGCGCCACGGGACGACCGTGCCGAGCGCCACGCGCTCGACGCCCGGCAGCTCCGAGATGCGGCGGATCGCCTCCTGGTAGAACCGGCGGACCTCCTCGGGCTTGCGCGTGTACGAGACGACGGGGACGTTCACCGCGAGCACGTTGCCCGTGAAGCCGGTCTCCTGGCGCTGGAGCGCGAAGAGCGTCGTCACCAGCATCCCGGCACCCGCAACCAGCACGAACGACGCCGCGATCTGCGTGACGGCGAACACCCGCAGGCGCCGGTTCGTGCCGGACGTGATGCGCACGCCGCCGCTGGCGAGGCTCGCCCCGTTGGCCCCATCAGCGGACGGCAATTTCGGCAGGTACGCCAGCAGCACCGCCGCCGCGATGGCGAGCCAGGCCCCCACCCAGAGCAGGCTCGCGTCCACGGTGACGTCGTTCGCCCGAACCGAGAAGCGCGCGGCGTAGCTCGCCAGCACGGCCACCATGGGCCGCGCGATCGCCACCGCGAGCACCGCCCCCCCGCCACAGAGGAGCAGGCTCTCGGCGAGGAGCGTACGTCTGAGGGCGCTCGTGCTGGCGCCAAGCGCCGCGCGCACGGTCAGTTCCCCCTGACGCCGCACCGTTCGGGCCAGAATCAGATTCGCGACGTTCGAACAGGCGACGATGAAGACGAGGCCGGAGGCCGCCAGCAGAATCAGCAGGATGGTCCTCGCCGGCGAGATGATCTGGTCCCGCAGGCTCCTGGCCTCGATGCGGTAGTCGGCCTGCGCCTGGTAGGCCTCGGGGTGCGCCTTGACCATGACGCCGTGCACGGTACGAAGCTCGGCGAGCGCCGTGTCCAGGCTGGCACCAGGCGCGAGCCGGCCAAAGAGCTCCGTCATGCGGTGGACGCGTCCGTCGACCATCGTCGCATCGAGATGATGCGGGCTGGTGACGATGTTGGCGATGATCTCGGTTTCCTGCGGGTACGGCACCGATGGTTCGAGGACCCCGACAACGGTGGCGGGCCGATCGCTCAGCCGGATGACCTTGCCGATCACTCCCGGATCGCTCTTGAACGCACTCGTCCAGAAGCGATAGGTGAGCACGGCCGCGCCTTCGGCGTTCCTGCCATCGTCTCGCGGACCGAGGAGGCGGCCCATGACCGGACGAAGCCCCATCACGTCGAAATAGGCGCCTCCAACCACCCCCGCGCGAACCGTCCGCGGCTCGCCGAGACCGATCATGGTGAATTCGATGGTCGAGAAGTCGCCGAATGCGCTGAGCGACTTCACGCCTGCCTGGAGGTCCTTGATCTCGGGGACCGAGAAGTTCGCATTCGGCATGCCGAGGCCGGGGGCGCTCTGACGGATGTAGATGAGGCGATCGGCATCGCGGTTCACGAGGGGCCGCAGCAAGACGCCGCGAACGACGCTGAAAATGGCGGCGTTGGCGCCGATGCCGAGCGCCAGCGTGACGATGACGGTCAGGGCAAGGCCAGGGGCCCGGGTCAGGGAGCGAAGGGCGAATTTGAAGTCGGTCATCAGGCTCATGGCGCGTCGGCCGCCCGGCATTCGGGGAGGCCATTCCTTTCACTCTTCTAGTCGAACCACCGGTGCCATTTTCGACATCCGGCGCTTTACTTTACTTTCGGCCCGTCTTTGATGGCCCTCGTCGGCCCGACGCTGTACGCCGACCGCTGTGCGTTTTGCTGTCGAGCCGCGGGGGACGTAATTGTTGCTCAGCCTTATTTTCAACGACAGTTTGGTTGCATCGGCTGTTTCGCGTTGCCTGCGCATCACCGGGGACGATACATTGCCACATCGGAGGAACGCACGAATGCGTCTGATGCTGATCAGCGTCGTCTTCGTTGGCGTCACGGCAACCGCGGCGCTCTCGGCACAAACCCAGATCACGACCGGCGTCATTCAGGGCGCGGTGGTGGACTCGAGCGGCGCGGTGCTGCCTGGCGTCGAAGTCACGATCGTCAATCCCGAGACGAACCTGACCCAGAGCCGCACGACCGACAACGACGGACGCTTCGTGTTTCTGCAGTTGCCGCCGGGCCGCTACACCGCCAGGTTTCGTCTCTCGGGCTTCGGGGCCGTCGTCCAGGAGGGTATCGGCCTGACCGTCGGCCAGGCGGTCAGCCTGGCGCCCCGGCTGTCGGTGGGGAACATGGCCGAGTCCGTAACGGTGACCAGAACCCCGGTGGTCGAAACGACACGCGTCTCGTCGGCCACGACCCTCAATCGGACGACGATCGAAACCACGCCGATCCTCGGACGGAAGTTCGAGGATCTGTTGACGCTCACCCCCGGCGTGAGCGTCGTGCAAGGCGCGGACGGCGACGAGATCACGTTCGCCGGCCAGCGGGGTGTGTTCAACAACATCAGCCTCGATGGCGGCGACTTCAACAACGGCTTCTTCGGAGAACAGGCGGGAGGACAGCGGGCGCCGATCGACGTCACGCTGGACGCCGTCCAGGAATTCCAGGTGATCGCGAGCGGCGCGCCGGCCGAATTCGGCCGCACCGCCGGCGGCGTCGTGAACGTGATCACCAAGTCTGGGACGAACGAGCGGCACGGGTCCGTCTTCCATTTTCAGCGCCTCGAGGGGCTGACCGGCACGCTGTCCGACGGCACGACGCTCGGGAACTTCCATCGCGAGCAGTTCGGCGGCACGTTCGGCGGCCCCATTCGGCGCGACAAGGCGTTCTTCTTCGGCGCGGTCGAGGGGATCACAGGGGACTTTCAGCGTGAGAATCTCGGCCGGCAGATCGGCACGCCGTGCCCCGTCTCGGCGCCGACGCTCGCGAACAACGCGGCGCTCGTCGGATCTTCGGCAGACTGCCAGCGCGTGGCACTGATCAATTTCTTTCAGACGCGGTTCAGCCAGGATGAGGCCCAGCCGCTCAACCATCCCATCAAGACCGTCGCGCTGCTGCTCAAGGGCGACGGGAACCTCGGCGCGGGCACGCGTCTCGCCACGTCCTACGCGTTCAATCATTCGCGCAAGAAGAACGAGACGTTCGACGTCGCGACGTATGGCGCGTCGGCCAACGGCACCGAGGGCGATCCGGCTCACATCCACGTCGCCAACGTCAACTTCTTTACGACGTTCGCCAGCAACAAGCTGAACGAGGCGCACTTCACTTATTCGCGCGAGACGCGCCCGCGCACGGCAAACGCATCGCAAGTCGCCGCCGACACCGGTATGGGGTTCGGGCCCACGTTCCGGTTCGGCAATCCGTTCTTCCTGCAGCCGGGCGTTGACGAGCTCATCTGGCGCACCCAGATTAAGAACAACCTCTCGATCGTCAGCGGCGGACACACCTGGAAGATGGGGGGCGAGTGGATGCACACGTTCAACGATCAGGTCTTCCGCGGTTTCTTCACCGGCAGGTATCTCTTCGACAGCGTCGAGGGGTTCCTGCGCTACGCGTCACCGGCCGCACCGGGCGGCTTCGGTCCCTCGGCCGCCGGCTGCTCCAACGGGTCGTACGTCACGCTCCCGGCGTCGTGTCCGGCCGATTCGACGTTCACCAGCGGGCCGCTGCTCTTCTATCTGCAGGGGGCGGGCCGCACCGGCCTGGCCACCGATGCAACCGGGGGGTCGAAGGTCGCCAACGAGGAGCTGTCACTGTTCCTGCAGGATCAGTGGCGCGTCAACCGGTTCACGCTGCAGTACGGCCTGCGCTGGGACGCGCAGTTGATGCCGGCGACGGTCGATCCAGGGACGACGGCCTTCGCGCGCTTTCTGAACGATCCCCGGTTTCCGTCGGACGGTACGATTCCGGATCAGTGGAACATGTGGCAACCGCGGCTCGGCGCCACGTGGGACGTGCGGGGCAACGGGCGTTCCGTGGTTCGTGCCAGCGCGGGCGTCTACTACGCGCGGCAGAACATGCTCAGCCAGGTCGGCTCCGTTACGACGAACGGCGTGCAGCAGCAGAGCATCTTCGTCAGCACCGACAACGTCCGTCAGTTCGGCGCCGTGCCGCCGACGTGGCCCGGTGTCGTGACGCCGGCGCCGCTCGCGGCCGGCGAGTTTCCGCTCTTCACCGGCGTACGGGTGTTCCACCGCGACTACCGGAATCCGCGGACCACCACGTTCAACGCCGGCTACGAGCAGGAGCTTGTGACCGACGTGGCGGGGTACGTGGACTACACGTATGCGCGCGCGCGGCAACTGACCCGCTTCATCAACTACAACCGCGCGGATGCCGGGAGCCCCTTCAGTCCCTTCCTCGACGAAACGATGGTCACCACGAGCCTCGGGCGGTCCGCCTATCAAGGCCTGACTCTCGGGCTCCGCAAGCGGTTCTCCAAGCACTATCAACTGGAAGCCAACTACGTGCTCTCGCGCGACAGGGACGATGATTCGAACGAGCGCGACCCGTTCACCGACCGCGCGTTCAACTTCAATAATCTGGCGCTCGACTACGGCCTTTCGGATCGCGACATCCGGCACAAGTTCAACTTCTTCGGCTATTTCGAGCTGCCTGGCGGATTTCAGTTCAACGCCCGCACCCAGGCTCGCGGAGCGCAGCCGATTACGCCGTCCCCGCGGGTGCTGGACGGCGTCGACCGCGGGCGCAACACCCTGCGGAAGGACAACAAGTACTTCAGTCTGGACTGGCGACTGTCGCGCCTGTTCAGGCTCCCCAGGGGAGCGGAGCTGATCCCGACGGTCGAGATGTTCAACACGTTCAACAACGCGAACAACGTGAATCCGCTCTCGACGCCGGCGCTCTTCAACTTCGACGGGTTCCTCAGAACCGGTGTGGGCGACCCGAGGCAGGCGCAGCTCGCCATCAAGCTCACGTTCTGAGCGATTCTGAAGAGTCGCGCGGCCGCCGCACGCTCCACGGCTATGGTTGTCGAATGAGCTCCACCCGCCGGTTGCGGGCGCGTCCTTCGAGTGTGGCGTTGGTATCCTTCGGACGCGATGCGCCGAAGCCGTCGGTCGTCAGCCGCGCGGGGGTGACCTTGTGACGCGCCACCAGCGCCTGCTTGACCGCGGCTGCCCGACGTTTGGACAGATCGAGGTTGGGCGTGTCGCCGCCTATGCTGTCGGTATGTCCATCAACACCGAGCCGCCAGGTCGGATTGTCGGCGAGCGCCCGGGCGATCTCGGTCAAGACCGGTTCGGACTCCTCCTTGATGCGATCGCTGGCGAAGTCGAAATAGATCCCGTAAATCTCCGCCTTGCCTGTCGACGCGAGCTGGGTGGCGATGGTCGCCGCGCCTGCTACCGCGGTGGTGGAATCGACTCCGAACTCAATCCGCACGACCTGCAGCTGCATGTCGCCGTATGAGTACTTGAGCGAGAGCGGGTTGCCAGGGTCGTCCAGGAACGTGAAGTCGCCGTCGGAGTCGCCGATGGTGCCTCGCGCATGAACAACGGGAAGCGGCGTCGGCGTGCCATTGACGAGGATCGTCATGGTCTGCTGGCCACCCTTGACCAGGCGAAGGGTGCCGGTCGCTTTGGCGCTGTCATCGAGCTCCTGGCTCGCCTGCGCTCCCAGCAGTCCGCCCAGAAGGCCGCCGAGCGCTCCAGCCACACCTCGCCGATCGAAGACGGTCAGCTCGCTTTGACCCTTCGTCTTCAACTCGCCAAGAACCAGTGACGACACGCCGAGCGCCGTGCTCCCCGGGAAGGTGTCGGGCTCATTCTCCCGGAAGTACGAGCGATACTCCCGCGCGCTTTTCAGGTCCTCGGCGCGTACCGAGCGACGGACCCGATAGCGACGCGTCTCCTGCCTCTCCGCCGGACGAGCCTGCCTCTCTCCCAGGACCGACGCAAGCGGAACCTCTTCCTCCGGCACGTCACCAGAGATACTCAGGGTCACTCCGCGCTCGCTCACGGCGGTCACCCGTTTGAGCGACTCGTAGTCGCCGCGTCCAGGCTCATGGATGGCCGTCACGATCGTGAGCCCGGGGCGAAGGGGAATGGCCGAGGACGGCACCTGCGAGCCGACTCGCGGCGCGATGACAGTCACGGCCGCGAGAAAGACCCACGGCGTCGCACGCTGGGCAGGTGTCATGTCGAGTTCCGATCTCTTGTCTGCAATACAATGGCCTCGTGCATCGCACTCCTGTTCATTTGGTTTGAGGATGGGAAGCCGGCGATATTACCTTCCAGCCGACGACCGTCTCGGATGGAGGGTTGCGTCGTCATGGCCCGGGGTGCGAATGCTCGCGTTTGCCACTCCTCTGCTGCTCGGCTCTTCACCGGCCGGCGCGCAGTCCCCGGCCCTACCCGCACCGTTTCAGTGCGACTGCTAAACTGCCGGTGTGCTTGAGAAGGACGCCGCCGACCTCATCGCGCTCCTGGAAAGGGACGGCTTGGAGGTGTACGTCGATGGTGGATGGGCCGTGGATGCCGTGCTCGGCGAGCAGACGCGACCTCACGATGACCTCGACATCGCGTTGCCGCACGCCCAGGTGCCGCGCCTTCGCGCCCTGCTCCGCAACCGAGGCTTTCGCGAGCAGCGTCGCGACGATAGCTGGGAATGCAACTTCGTCCTGGCCGACGAAGCCGGACGTCGGCTTGACGTTCACTCCTATACGCTCGATGCGGCAGGTCTGAATGTCGGCGGTGTGCCGTACGGCGGGGAGCAGTTGACCGGCCACGGAGTGATCGGCGGGTACCGCGTGCGGTGCATTCCTCCAGCGTGGCTCGTGAGATTCCACACGGGTTACGAATTGGACGACACCGACTGGCATGATGTCCGACTCCTCTGTGAGCGGTTTCAGATTGCGAAACCCGACGAGTCCTTGACATTCAGAAGGTAGCGGTTTTAAGAAGCACACCGGACTTGCACAGTCATTCCCAATCAATGAACTTATGGAGTCACACCCTCTCTTCACCCGGCGTGAAATGCTGGGAGCAGCCGGCATGGCCGGTTTAACGGCCTTGGCCGGTATGACACCGTTGGCCGGCAGTGCGGCCGGTGCCGCGCCGCAGACGATGCCGACACGGCCCCGTATCGCCTGCATCGTGAGCTTCTGGGGGGCACCGGGATCCCATGCGGACTGGATCATCGGCAAGCTGATGGATGGCTATTGGTGGCAGGGCGCCCACACTCCTTCGCGGGTGGCCGTTGTCTCTGTTTATATCCATCAGTTTGAAACAAGCCTACTGGGCCAGAAAGTATGCAAGGCGAAACAGATACCGATCTATAAGACCGTACGTGAGGCCGTCACGCTCGAGGGCACCGAACTTGCGGTGGATGGTGTCGTCATCGTCGGAGAACACGGGGAGTATCCAACCGATCTCAAGGGGCACTGGCTCCTGCCGCGCTGGTGGATGTATCAGCAGGTTACCCGGGTTTTCGAGCACAGCAAACGTTCGGTGCCAGTCTTCAACGACAAGCACCTCTCCTACAATTGGGACGATGCCAAGTGGATGTGGGACAAATCCCGCGAACTGAACTTTCCACTGACCGGCGGTTCCTCCATACCGACCTACTTCCGTAAGCCAGAGATAGACCTCGCTATCGATACGCCTATCAAGAGCTCGATCGTGGTTGGGGGCGCTGCAGATGAGGGAGCCATTTTCCATTGTGTGGACGTGCTTCAAGCCTTTGTAGAACGCCGCAGAGGCGGTGAAACAGGCGTCACATCAGTACAGTCCATCCGGGGACCTGACACATGGAAGTGGGTCGAGCGCAATCCCTGGGCCGGCACACTGCTTGATTCAGTGGCGAAACATTTTGACCTGAAGCCGGGATCCTTTCAGGAGAGCGCCCAGGCAAACGTCTGTATCGTGGAGTACAACGATGGAACGAAAGCGGGTGTCATTTCTGGCCGGGGTGTGGGCTGGACCTACGCCGGCGAGCTTGAAGGACAACGAGAGCCCACAATCATCTCGATGCTTGGCTGGCCAGGCCCCTACTCGCAGTACCACGCCGCGAACGCTCAGCCGCACTGGATTACCGAGATGATGGTGACCAAAAAAGAACCATTCAATGCGGAGCGGTTGCTGTTGTCTACCGGGATTGTGAACCACTATATGGAATCAAACTGGGAGAACGGCCGTTACTCTGCCGTTGGGCACCGCATCGAGACGCCGTTCATGAACATGAAATACCACACAACACGGGGACCGATGTTCGAGAAGGGAGAGCGTCCGCCGAACATTCCATACATACGTGGTTTTGATAAATAGAGTCAGCGTGGGTACATAGACCAATGAAACGCAGAGACGTCATCAAGAGCCTGACACTCCTGCCGATGGCTGGAAGTGTATTCCCCATAAAATCCCTATTAGCCGCTCCCGTCGCTGGATCGAATCTTTCTTCGACGCCTCTTCAGAACAAGCCGATGCCTGCTCTGCACCGCGAAGCATTCGTGATGGACGGACATACGCATGTCATGACGCGCGAGCTGTTGATGAACACCGATATCGGCCAGCGTTATCCGGATGGAAACGTCGATCTACCAAGAGCTAAAGAAGGCGGCGTGGACGCGATGTTCTTCTCGGTTTATACTCCTGAACCCTATTATCCCGGAAGGTTTGAAATCAAGAATACTTTCCGGGTGGTGGAGCTGGCGCTGGATCAGATAGAGAACAACAACAACGCTATCGAATTGGCGCTCAATGTCTCGGACATTGAACGGATCAACACGAGTGGAAAGATCGCGGCTTTCCTGGATCTGGAAGGCGGGTATGACCTTCACGGCGATCTAAACCTGCTGCGCGCCCTCCACAGGCTTGGCCTGCGCTCCATGCAGCTGACCGCTCACAATACCACCAATGCGTTTATCGATGCCTGCAACGACGTGTATACCTGGGGCGGTATTAACGATCACGGAAGAGCTGTGATCAAAGAAATGAACGACCTCGGCATGGTGATCAATGTAGCCCACGCCTCCAACGACGCCATCATTCAGTCAGTCGCCGCCAGCCGCCACCCGGTGATCTATAGCCATGGCGGATTTTACAGGATAGTTGATCATCCCCGCTGCATCAGCGACGAAGCGGCAACAGCTGTCGCCGCAAAGGGGGGAGTTATCGGTGTCCATTTCGGCAGCCTCTTCAACAATCCAAAATACTGGAAGTGGCAACAACCGAACAATCCCGTCAGGTCGCAGCCTGTTCCTCAACCTAAAACGCCGCGGATCTTCGGTTCACAGGTAACCACGCAGACTATTGAGGATGTCGATAGGGAACTGGCACAAACGGTTCCTCTTAATTTTCGCGGCACTATTCCCGATGAATACTGGATGCATGTCGACCAGCTCGCAAAGGTGATCGACTACGGCGTAAGGCTTGTCGGCGACGATCATATCGCCCTGGGCTCTGATTTGGATGGCGGCCCTGAACTGCCGCACGAAATTAAGGACATCAGCGATTATCCGCAGATTACCATCGCGATGCAGAAGCTGGGTTACAACGATCAGCGAATCAAAAAGATCCTCGGCTTGAACTGGCTCCGTGTGATTCGGAAGGTAACTGAAGGAAGGTGACGGTTGCGCCGGTACGTGGAGGCAGTGCTCCGGCGAGATCGTGGTCTTTGCGACATGGACCTCGGTCGTCCTGACCCAGGCCAGCGTCGACCCATCCCGCGACCAGTCGAACGTGTTCATCGTTCCATCTGCAAAACCCGTCAGGCGCTGAGGACTGCCGCCGTCGAGCGGCTGTGTGCAGATGTGTGACACCCCGCCGACGCCGTCGATGAAGGCGAGAGCGCGGCTATCGGGTGACCACCTGACGACGCGATCGAGGTGGGTTGGAGAGAGTAGAAACGTAGGCGATCAAGATCGTGAGTGGCGCGTATCGAAAAAGAGGCCAAGGAAGCGTTCGACAAGCTTCCGGACTTCTCGGACTCGATGCTGACGAGTGCCCTGACCGCGTGGTTCGCGACATAACTCCCGGGCCGGGGCATCCCGCCGCGCGCCGGAATCCAGTCCTTGTTCAGCGAGTACAGGCCGCTAGTCGAGAACCGGATCCACGGGCGGGCGGCCGTCTGATGCGCGGAGCACATTTTCGGCGAATCGCCTGGTTACCGCCGAGTCGCAGTCGTAGCGATCGAGGAAGCGACCGACGTCCACGCGTACCGCCAACGACGTCTCGATCATTTTGGCAGCGGTCCGGATCATGTCACCCGGGTTCGGCTTGCCGAGGAAGGCCACCAGGATCTGTCCGATCCCTGACAGTCTGTCCGCCGGCGTTGGCCGGACATACACGGCGGCGAACTCGGGGGCCGCGAAGATGCCGGTCGACGTGACTTCCCGACGCAACTCGGTCCTTGAGATTTCCCAACCGCCCCGCTTCTCAATCAGCTCCTCCGTCTCGACGCGCATGATCTCCGCCCGTGGCCGCGGCAGGTAGGCCTCGCACCGTTGGGAGAACTTGACGACGTAGCCCTCGAGCGCGTAGCGGCGCGCCGAGTTGGCATCGAGGTAAGAGTTGGTGGTCAGCAGCCGGAAGCGACCGAGATACAGGCTGGCGAAGAGGTCGGGATGTTCGAAGCCGGAGAGATCGAGTCCGACCGCTCGCAGCAGCTCGGTCTCGAGGGCGGCGTGGTCGCCGCGCTCACGCTCGCCGTCGACGAACATCTGTCTCAGCGTCCGAGCCGGGATCTGGAGGGCCTGGAGTGACCGGCCGGCGGACGCCAGCTGGGCCTGCCACTCGGGTCGCGCGCCCCCGATGATTCTCGCCCGCTCGTCGGTGACGACGCGCATGATCCTCGCTCTGGCCGCGGTTTGCACGTCGATGAACCGCGCGCGGATCAACTTGGCTTCGGGTGCGTCCCGGTAGTCAATCGGCTTGTTGAGATACAGCTTGGCGACGTTTCCCTCGAGTGTCGTCGCGGTATCCGTCGTCCGAATGGCGCCGTTCAAGTTCGAGGGTGCCTGGCGCAACCCGTCCAGGGCCGGCGCCAGGGCGCCGTCGACGATGGCGTTGAAGGCGGCGAAAGTCGCCGTCACGATCTCTTCGCGCTGCGGCGGAGCCAGCTCGGCGAGAAAATCCGCGTACTGCTGGATCTCGGTGCTGGTCCGCTGGACCGAGGCGACGCTGGGCACGGTGCGTTTCAGGTCGGCGAGCCAGCCGCCAGCGACGCTGCCGGACAGGGTCGAGAGCCTGGTCCGCAACGCCTTCGCAAATGCCAGCTGCTCACTCGGCCAGAGGCCGCGATGTTGCGTGAAGAAGAAGTAGTGGGGATCACGATCGATCGGCTGCAGCTGCTGTCGCAGCTCTGTGATCGAGGCGAGGGTCGCAGGGGCGGCGGCGTACTTGGCCAGTGTCGTCGCCATCCAGTCGCGGGTTCTCCGCCCTTGCGTCAGCGTCATGATGACGCTCGGTGGGTTGATGACCCGACCCGGCCGAACCAGGGCGCCTTCCAGCATCTCCTGGAACAGCCCGACCTGCTCGGCGTAGGTCCTGAGCGGTCGTCCGATATCGACCGTCGACGCGTGCGAGTTGGTGAGGCATTTGCGGATCACGCGGTCATAGACGTCGGCGCGCCACTTCGGCGTGGCCATGTCATACGGCTGGCCGAAGAGTGGGACGAACTCTTCGTCCCAAAACAGGGGTCGGCCGCCGTGATCGAGGGGGCCGATCTTCTCTTCTTCGGGGAAGCGTCCGAGCCATCGGACCAAGAGCGCGCATTGCGCGTCGCCCTTGACCGAGTCGATCGACGGCAAGCGCCTGTCGACGGCCGCTGACGCGGTCGGTGTGCCGCCCGGCGGACCGACCGCGGAAACCGCGACGCCGGACGGAGTGGCGCCGACCGGAGAGCGCGCAAACGCCGCCAGTGACGAGGGCATCGTCACATTCCGATCGCGCTCGACTTTCAAACCGCGACAGCCGGCGTAGTCGATCTTCCCTTTCAGCTCGCCGGCGCCGCGTCCGCCACCTGGATCGAAGCGGACCTCAATCCCGGCCAGGCTGTACCCGGCGTAGAGGACCTCCCACTTGTCCGGCTTCAGGCGCAGCGTCTTCTTCGATGGGTCGTAGATCCCGCGAAGGCTGTAGGAGTACATGCGGGTGGGTTCGGCGGCCATCGCGAAGCCAAAGAGCGCTCGCAGGGTGTTGTTCTCACCCATCACCACCGACACCTGGACTCTCGACGCACGAATGCACTCGAGGGGACCGGCGACATAGACGCCGTCGACCACTGCAGGCGCCTGACCCCGCGCGCCCGCGTCGGCCAGCGCGCTCAGCGGACCGACCACGGCGATCGCAAGACAGCGGGCCAGCAGGGACGGGCGCGAGCGAGTATCGGCCATGGGTTCTCTGAGACCATCGCCAACGTGGCGTCTCGAAGAGACGGGGATTTGGTCAGGCACATTGTAGTAGCCTCCGCGAGCAGTTCAAGTTGATTGTTCAGAGTGCAGCATTCCCGATCGCCGAGATCTACGCGTTCCGCGGTGAAGCCGACCCGGCATTCGAATGGCTCGAGCTGGCCTACACGCAGCGGGATGCGGACCTCGTCGGGATGAAAGGCAATCCTCTCCTGAAGAACATCGAGGGCGATCCCCGCTACCGGGTCTTCATGCGCAAGATGGGCCTGCCCTTGTGACTTCCCCGGGTGCGGTGTCTACGGCTCGAAAGCCCTCCAGGCTCTCCGTACCCCTTCCATCAAGCGACCGAACCGCGGCTCACTCCGAAGACTCGCGAGAAACGGCTCGTACTGCGACAGCCATGGCGCGTTGATGAACCCGAATTCGACCGCGCGCTCGATGAAGTCAATCGCCGCATCAGCCTCATTCACCAGCGCGAAGCAATCGGCAGCCCACCAGGCGAAGATCTCATCCCATTCCGCCGCGGCGCGCAGCTCGGGCGTCATGATCCGCAGCAGCTCGTCGCGCTCACCACGGAGCGCGCAGGCCATGGCCGGCGCCAACCTCGCCCATGCCATGGCGGATGTATCGCCCGCCACCGCATCGAGCATCGTCACGCCCTCTTCGCGACGCTCGTTCGCCGCCAGCATGAGCGCGTGCATCATACGCGGAGTGGGATTGGCCGGATCGATGTCGACCGAGCGTTGCGTCCAGGTGAGCGCTTCGGGATACTTGCCGTCGAACATCGCGACCATCCCGTACATCGTGAGGTTGATCGACGTCAGTGGATCCACCTGCTGCAGGCGACCCATGAGCGCACGCGCGAGGTCGGGCCGCCCGGACACGGCGTAGTGATAGCCAAGCCAGAGCAGCGCTTCCGGATCGTTGGGATCGAGTACCAGCGCCTTCTTGTAGTCGCGAGCCGCTCCGTTCGGGTCGGCACGATTGTGCCGGATCGCTCCGCGCAGACCGTGCCCTTTCGACGACTCCGGGTTGAGTGCGAAGACCTTCGCGACGCAGCCTTCCGCCTTCCGCAGGTACTCGTCGGTACTGCGACACGGGCACGATGCCCACGTTGACATGCTGCCAGTAGATGAGCCCCTCGGCGACGAACAGCAGCTCGTTGCCACCGACAATGGCCTCCGCGCGCCGGACGAGCTGGAGCGCGTGGTCGAGCGATTGTGTATTGAAGCTCCAGATCTCCTGGCGCGCGAGCAGGTAGTACCTGGTACGCACGCAGATCCCCGATGGGACGCTGCGCCAGGCGCCGATCCTCGGTCGGCGTGAGTCTGAGCCGCAACGCGTCTACGATCTGGCGAGAGAGACGCTCCTGGATTTCGAAGACGTCCTCCAGCGCGCCGTGGAACTTGTCGGCCCAGAGCTGCGCGTCGGTCGTGGCGTCCACGAGCTGCGCCGTGATCCGGAGGCTGGAACCCGCGCGCCGGATGCTCCCGGTCAGCACGTACCGCGCGCCGAGCTCGCGCGCGATGGTACGCAGGTTCTTGTCGCTTCCCTTCAAGCGCATCGCTGATTGTCGCGAAATGACCCGCAGTGTCTTGATCATCGAGAGGTCGGTGATGATCTCGTCGGTCAGGCCATCGGCGAAGTGATCGGTCTCCTCCCCGGCCGTCACGACCACAAACGGGAGCACGGCGATCATCGGCACTTCCGTTTCGGCCATCGACCCCGGGCCACGGGTATGCGCCGACACGAGGTTGTCGAGCACCTCGAGGATCTCACCCGCACTGGCTGGCCGATCGTCGGGGTCCTTCTGGAGACAACGTTCGACGAGCACGGCGAGGGCCTCGGGGACATCTGCTCGTTTGGTCACGATCGGGGGAGGCACGTCGACGATGTGTGCGCGAATCAGCGAGGCGACCGGACCGGCAAAGGGCGGCTCCCCCGCGATCATCTCGTAGGCCACGCAGCCGAGCGCGTAGAGATCGACCCGGTGGTCGAGCCCTGTATCTGCGGCGGCCTGCTCGGGCGCCATGTAGAGCGGTGTGCCAATCACAATGCCCAGGTCGGTCCTGGGCGCCGAAACGGTCACGGCATGAGAAGCCAGCAGGGCCTTGGCGATGCCAAAATCCGAAACGGTGGCGGTATTGCCGGCGAGCAGGATGTTGTCTGGCTTGATGTCCCGGTGCACGACACCCTTGGCGTGCGCGAACTCCAGCGCGCGCGCGACGTCTCTGAGAATGCTGACGGCTCCGGCGATCGGCATGGCGCCCGCACGCATGAGATGCACCCGGAGCGACTCCCCTTCGACGAACGGCATCGTGTAGTAGGGCAGCCCTTGCGTCTCTCCGGTCGTGAACACCGGCAGGATGTGTGGGTGCTGCAGTTGGGCGGTGAGCAGGATCTCGTGTTTGAACCGCTCAAAATTCACGCCGGCCGCGAGATCGGGCGAAAGCACTTTCACCACGACACGACGAGAGAGCGCGCGCTCCTCTGCCAGAAACACGCGGCTCATTCCACCGCCGCCGAGCTCGCGTTCTACGCGATAGGCGCCGGTCAGCGTGGTCTGCAGCCGATCTCGGAAATCGGTCTCCAAGTCCTCAACCTTCGCTTTGAGCAGAGCCGGGAGGAAGGACGATACGTCCGATCGACCCTGACCGAAGTCTCTAGAATGACACGCGCGGCCGAACTCGCGGCAATATTGCCATGCCGACGTTGTCTGAATGGTGGAGTTGGGACTTCTCAGTCACCAGCCAATGCCGAACTGCGAATGGGTCAACGAGGCGTGACCGAGGTCGATGTCCGGGCTATGCTTGAGAAGTCCACGTGATCTCAGTACGCCGGTGGCGCGCGAAGCGGCGGGTGGCGGACAAGTAACGCCTGGTGTCGGAGGCGGCACGTGCCGAGCGTGCCCTGCTCACGTGCAGACCCATGACATACGACTTTCTGATCGAGAGCTACGGCAGCGAACGCGTGAAGGTCCTCAGCGTTTGGAGCGAGTTCAGGGACGACGACCTGCCTGTGCGGCCGAGAGAGGACGATCTGCGCGGACGAAGTGTGCACGAACACATGGTGCACCAGTGCGTCAGCGAGGATGCGTGGTTTCGGCACATGCTGGGGATTGATGTCGAAGCGCCTCCTCTTCCAGAGCGAGAAACACGACTGGAATTCATGAAGCGGTACGCAGAGGATAGCGGCAAGCGACTCGAACGCCTTCGTCACGTGGACGACCGGTGGTGGGAAGGCTTCACCACGTTCTTCGATGTGCCGCGATCGCGAGCCTGGGTCATGACGAGGCGGCTGACGCACACGTCGCACCACCGGGGCCAACAGATGGCGATGTTGCGGATGCTCGGACGAGATCTGCACAGCAACTACGGTCCAACGGCCGACACTGGCGGCCTGATGCAGAACCACGCGCCGACGATCTATGCGTACACGAGCCCGCACGCCCTTCTTGATGGAGAGCGTCGCGGCGGAGCCAAGTCACCGCTGCCGCCGCGGAGCAGTGTCGCTGTGACGGAGCGGCCTGAATCCTCATAGTCAAGTCCGAGATCACTGACAACCAGTGGCATCTCGCTCGGTCACGGGTGGATAGCAGCGCGTGTTGGCCATCGGCGCGGTTGAAGTGCTGCGCGACCCGCGCTAGAGTCACGGCAACGTGCTATCGGCCTTCTCCCAAGCCTGGCGCTCCTGGAAAACGGCGCCCGCCGTCGCCCTGCTCGCGATTGTCACGTTTGCCGTCGGCATCGGCTCTGCCACCGCGATCTTCACCGTCGTCAACGGCGTTCTGCTGCGGCCGCTGCCGTACCCGGACGGCGAACGCTTCGTGTCGCTGTACGGCGTAAACACGACCAGCCCTGGCACGATGATGACGATGTCGGTGCCCGAGCTGCAGGACTACGAGCAGCAGACCACGAGCTTCGATGCGTTCGGCTGGTTCCGCACCGGCCGATACCGGCTGACGGCCCCTGGCGAGCCGCAATTCGTCCCCGGCGCGGCAGTGACGCCGGCGCTCGCCCGGCAGCTCGGCCCGCCGATCCTCGGCCAGTGGTTCGCCGACGACACGAGCGCCGTCATCTCGAGTGCCCTGTGGCGCCGCCTGGGCGGCGGGCGCGACCTCATCGGCAGCGCCGTCACGCTCGACGGGCGCCAGTACACGATCACCGGCGTCATGCCGCCAGCCTTTCAGCTTCCGCTCGTGAGCCTGGGGGGCACACGCGGCGACACCGAAGTGTGGATTCCGCTCGATCCGTCCCCGCCCGGCGCGAGCCGGGGCAGCGGGCTCTCCGTCGTGTACGCCCACCGCAAACCCGGGGTGTCGCTGGAACAGGCGAAGGCGGACGCCAAGCGAGTCGCCACCGCCGTCGCCGCCACCGATCCGGCACGCTACCGGAATTACACGGCGGGCGTGGCCGACCTGCGAGAGGCGACCATCGGGATGGTCGGCGCCACCGTCCGCGCCCCGCTGCTGATCCTGCTCGGCGGCGCGGGGCTCCTGCTGCTCATCGCGTGCGCCAACGTCGCCACGCTGCTGCTGGCACGATCCGTCGTCCGCGCCCGCGAGACGGCGATCCGCGTGGCGCTCGGCGCGTCGCGACGGCAGCTGGCGCTGCGTTACTTCGCCGAGGGCGCGCTCGTCTCCGTCGCCGGCGCCGCCGCCGGCGTCGGTCTGAGCGTGATCCTCGTTCGGCAGATCCTGGCCGCGGCGTCCGGATTCATCTCGCGCATCGACGATATTGCCATCGACTGGAGGGTGCTCGGCTTCAGCGTGGCGGTGGCGGTCGTCACCGGCGTGCTCGCCGGCCTGGCCCCGCTCTGGCAGGCGATCCGCACGGCGCCGAACGCGGTGCTCTCCGAAGGCGTTCGCGCATCAGCCGCTGCGCCTGCGCAACGCCTGTCGAAGGCGTTTGTCGTCGCCGAAATCGCGCTCGCCTTCACGCTCCTGACGATATCGGCCATTCTCGTCGTTCAGATGCGCACTCTCGAACGCGTGTCGTTGGGCTTCGACCCCGACGGTCTCGTCGCGTTCAACCTCACATTGCCGAGAGGCGCCGGCACATCGGAGGAACGTGCTGAGCAACGGCGTGCGGCGCAGGCGCGGTTGATGGACGCGCTGCGGCAGACGCCCGGCGTGACGGAAGCCGCGTTCGCGAGCCAGCTGCCGGCCGGTCCTTTTTGCGGCGACACCCCCATCTACGTCGAGGGCCGGCCGCCCGACGCTCTCGGACAGCGCGTGTGCCTCGTCCAGGCCACACCGGACTTCTTTTCGACGATGCGGATCCCGCTTCGCGCCGGCCGGCTGCTGAACGAGTCCGACGGCGAGCTGGCCGTCGTGATCAACGAGGCCGCCGCGCGCGCGTACTGGCCCGGACGCGATCCGATCGGCGCCTCGGCGCGCCACAGCACACTCGAGAACGAACCCTTCGAGGTCGTCGGCGTCGTCGGCGACGTGCGCAACAGCGGCCTGAACAGGCCGGCGGTGCCCGAGATCTATCTTCCGCCCGCCGCTCTGGGGGTGAACCCGATGAACGTCGTGGTCCGCTCGGACCTGCCAGCCGATCGACTGATCGCCGCCGTCCGCGGCACCATCCGGCAGGCCGATCCGACACTGGCGATGGAAGACGTGAGGACGATACGCGACATCGTGGTCAATACCCTGCAGGTCGAGCGTCTCAACTCGCTGGTCATGACGTTCTTCGGGCTGGCGGCGCTGGTGATGGCGACGCTCGGCATCTACGGCCTGGTGTCGTACTTCGTCCGGCAGCGCACCGTGGAGCTGGGCACGCGGATGGCGCTCGGCGCCGTCAACCGCGATCTCGTGACGCTCGTCCTCGGCGGCGGCCTGAAGCTCTCGCTGGCGGGCTTGGCGGTGGGATCGATCGCGCTCGTCGGCGGCGTCCCGCTGCTCGTGCGGTACCTCGAGGTCACGAATTTCGGATGGCTGCCGTTTGTGGCGTCCACGACCGTGGTCGCCCTGGTTGCCACGGCAGCCGCGGCGGTACCGGCGTGGCGCACCACGCTCATCTCGCCGATGGTCGCCATTCGCGAGCAGCCGCCATCGGTCTGGCGGTGGGCGCGTCAGGGGATGCAACGCGCCGTTCGCGACATTCGCCAGGCGGTCGGCGGGGACGACAGCGGATCGGACATCTCGCCGGCAGACGTGCTGACGGCGTTTGTCGACGCCGCGCGCGGCGCCGACTCGTACGCCGACGCTCTGCGCGCCGTGCTCGCCAGCGTGTGCGGGGAGCTGCGCGTCGAGTCGGCCGCGTTGCTCGTGCGGCGTGACGGCTCGACGCCGGAGTACCGCTGCCTCGTCGCCGCCGGTGCGCTCGAAACGGCCGCCCCGGTCGTAGCCGCCAACGGATTCCTGATCGCGCGGCTGCACGCCTATCCGCTGCCGCTGCCGTTTGCGCCGAAAGAACTGGCCGCGCTGGCCGAATGGGCCGCCACACACCGTCCTGACCGGCTCGACGAGATTCGAGCGCTCGCCGCGGCCGGCATCCGCCTGGCCGTGCCGCTGCGCACGCGCAGCGAGATCCTCGGCGTGCTGCTGCTCGGTGGACGGCCGCAGCGCGCCGGCTTCAGCGCGCACGAGAAACAGGTGCTGCGCGCGTGCGCCGATCAGTTCGCGCTGATGATCGAAAACGCGCGGCTGACCGATCGGGTCGTCGAACAGGAAACGCTGCGCCGCGACATCGCTCTGGCGTCGGACGTCCAGCGCCGCCTGCTGCCCGATGCACCGCCGCGCATCGACTGTGCCGATTTCGCCGCGATCAGCGTTCCAGCACGCCGCATCGGCGGCGACTACTACGATTTTGTCGAGCTGCCCGACCGTGCGCTCGGCATCGCGCTGGCCGACGTGTCGGGAAAAGGGGTCGCCGCCGCCCTGATCATGTCCGTCGTGCAGGCGTCGCTGCGGATCATCTCGTCCGAGGGGGACGTGCCGCCGCCACGCCTCGTCGCCCGGATGAATGAGTTCGTCTACCGATCGACGCCCGGGAGCAAGTACGCCACCTTCTTCTATGCGCAGCTCGACCAGCAGGGTCGGCAGCTGCGCTACGTCAACGCCGGCCACAACGCGCCGTATCTCCTGCGAGCCGGCCGGCAGTCGACAGTTGACTCCGCGTCAGCCGAGATCGAGCAACTCTCCGTGGGAGGCACGGTCGTCGGCATGTTCCCGGAAATGGAGTACGAAGAGGCGACCGTGGCGTTGTGCCCGGGCGACGTCCTCCTCGCCTTCACCGACGGCGTTCCCGAAGCGCACAACCCTGAGAACGAAGAGTTCGGCGAGGAGCGCCTGCAGCTGCTGCTCCGACAGACCGCTCACCTCCCGGCCAACGAGATCAGCGCGCGGCTGTCCGACGAGATGAAGCACTGGATCCGCGACGCGGAGCAGTACGACGATCTCACCTTCATCGTGATGAAGGTGCGCTGACGTCGCTCACTCGCCGACGCGCGGCTTGCGGTCAAGACCCGCAGGCGGTGCCCGATTCGCAGCGGCGGTGTGGCCTGGCGCGAGTCGCGCTCATCGTCGGCGGGCTCGTGTGCGTCAGAAACTGAACCGCGCCGAGAGCTGAATCGTGCGCGGCGGCCGGGTCGGACTGGCGATCCCGATCGCCGTCCCGAAGTTCGGATTGATCTGGGCGCCTGACGGGTCGAAGCGCGCGGTCCGATCGATGTCCTGGAACTCGGTGTGGTTCAGGACGTTGTAGGCCTCGGCGCGGAACTGCACGCTGCGGTGTCCGCCCGCCGCGATGTTCTTGAAGAGCGCGAGGTTCCAGTTGACCACGCCCGGGCGGCGGATGACGTTGCGCGGCGCGTTGCCGTAGTCGCCCAATCCGGACGGGCGGGCGAAGGCGGCAGTATTGAACCAGCCGGTGAGCGGGTTGCCGCCGCCGGCGCTCGGGTTGCCGACGAGCACCGGCCGGACCACGTGGGCGCACGGATCGTTGCCGGCCAGGCACGCCCCGGTTCCGGCTCCCCGCCGATACGTACCCCAGATGGTGTTGTTGCCTGACGGCCGGAAATCCATGCGCAGGACGTTGTTGAAGCGCGGGTTGTCGGCGGTTTCCTGGCGCGCGAAATTGTAGTTGGGGCTCTGCCGCGGCGTTGGGCAGCGGCAGCATCCCGAGCAGGGCGGCGCCGTTCGGATCGAGCCGGGAGGCCGGGATGACGTTTCCCGGGAAGCAGCCCGGCCCGCCGGCGGTCGCGCTGCAGGCGAGCGGCGAGGCGGGATCCTTGACGAAGATGAGACGCCCGTTGGTGTCCAGCGTCTGGGAGAAGTTCCCCTGCCGCTCGAGCGCCGTCGGCATCCGGTACAGCCGGAGCGGGCCCGGCCGCTGCACCTGCGGCGCCTCGAACGAGTAGAAGAAGAACAGCTTCTCCTCCGGGCCCTGGCCGTAGAGTCCGGGAATCTTGACCGGGCCGCCGAGATTGAAGCCGGGCGTATCGACGTGCAGCTTCGGCTTGCCGACGCTGCCCGGTTGTTCTCCCACGGCGAGGCGTTCCAGGCGTCGCGCTTCCCGTACCAGTAGGCGCTGCCGCGATAGTCCGACGTCCCGCTCTTGCTCACAATCTGGATGTTCGCGCCGCCGGTGTGGCCGAACTCGGCCTTGTAGCTGTTGAGCAGCACCTTCACTTCGGCGATGGCGTCCAGGTTGATCGACGAGTTCATGCGGTTGGTGCCCGAGAGCTCGTTGCCGTTGAGGCCGTCGATCGTGACCTGGTTCCAGTTCTTGCGCTGGCCGCCGATGTTCGGAATCTGCGACCCGAAGCTGTCGCCCATCGCCTCGATGTCGTTCTCGTAGTGGACGCCGGGCAGCAGCCGCAGCAGGTTGACCACGTCGCGGCCGCGGCTCCGGATCTGGGAGATCTGGGTCCGCGGTGAGCAGGCCCGAGTAGTCGCGTTCTTGGTTTCGATGGTGCTCCCCTCGGCCACCACCGTGATCGCTTCGGTGAGCGTGCCGACCTCGAGCTTCAGGTTGCCGAGATCGAGCGTGCCGCTGGCGTTGAGCACGTTGTGGCGCAGTTCCAGGGAGCGGAACCCGGTCAGCTCCAGTTTGATCGCGTACGAGCCGGCGTCGACGGCGCGGAACGCGAACTCGCCGCGGCTGCCGGACACCGCAGCGCGGCTGTTGCCGGTCGACTCGTTGACCAGCGTGATGGTGGCGCCCGGAACCACCTGGTTGGAGTTGTCCATGACCGTACCGCAACGGTGCCGGTGTTCTGGGCGGCGGCGGAGCCCGCGCAGGCGAGCAGGAACAGTGCGACGGATGCGACGAGGCGACAGGCACCGCACGACCACGACGTCCGACTCATAGTGTCCTCCCGGCCCGGCGGTGACCGGCGACTGCCGGCCTCGAGCCCGGCCGTTTTCGTACTATGAGCTAGTCGGCGTGGAGGTTTTGCTGCGGCGAGGCGACCCATCGCCGGATGGAGCCGTCGCAACGAACCTTCGACCCTGGTTCATTGCGCGCCCTGACCGGGGAACTCTGTCGCGCACCGCGTTAGAAGCGCGCAGCCTTCTTCGAATACCAGATCCCGTGCGGGCGGCCCTCGCCGGGGTACTCCCACGACTTCACGATCTGCCGTGTGCGCACGTCAACCAGTACGACGCCGCCCTTGTTCGGCCGGAGGCCCCTGTCGTACGTGGCGAATACGTAACGGCCGTTCGGCGTCATCACCGCCAGGTCACCGAACGTTCCGGTGCCTGCGATTGGGATCGTCTGAACCAGCGGCGGAACAGTGTCGGCCGATCTGGTGTCGACGAAACTCAGGCTGGCCGGGCTCCCTCGCAGGCTGAGCACCAGCGTGCGCTCGGTCGGTGTCAGCATCATCGACTCGGGTTGCACGCCGACGGGCACCGATGCCGCAATGGCATGGGTCTGGAGGTCGATGCGTTTCACCGAACCGTCGCCCCGCGCCGATACCCACAGTTCGTCGCCGAACCTCGAGGCGACGACCTCCTCTGCCCTGAGAATGTTCGGGATGCTGAAATCGATGACGCCTGTCTCGAGATCGATGCCGGTGAGCTCGTTGCCGGTGTCATGAGCCACGTACAGCTTGTCACGCTCGGGGGTGACGCCATGCGATCGGGCCGCGGGGTTGTTGCTGGTGGGCATGTAGGTGACCGAATGGTCGCGGGTGTCTATCGCCGCGTACTGGGGAGCTCCAACGGCGCCGGCCAACGGGTGCGACGCCAGACTGACGTAGATGGTGCGACCGTCGTGGCTGGGTTCGAGGTGGTGCGGCATCGGGCCGACCGCGATCGATTCAGTGGCGAGCGTCTCCGTATCGACGGCTGTCACCGCGTTGTCCAACTCTGCAGAGATGTACGCCTTGCGGGACCGCTCGGAAATGCAGATGTCATGAGCGCCTGCCCCGACCGGCAGCTGTTTCAGTAACTTCCCCGTTCCGGCGTCGAAGATTGCCAGCTCACCGAGGTCGCGGTTGACGACCCAGACCGTACCTTTCGGACGGTCTCGGTTATGGTGCCGACGTGCACCCTCGAGCGCGGGGGCGCCGAAAGTGGTCAGGACATCGGCGGACATCCCGGACAGGGAGGCGATGGCGATCGCGGTGGTGACGATGGACAGGCGGGTGACGTGCCCGACGGACGATGCGGTGCTTCTCATGGCGAGCTCTCCTTGACTGGAAACCGGCGGCCGGCCCTCACCGGCCGCTCTCCTGATAGGTACGCGGATTCGCCGGTCCGGTTGTCTCATGGCCGGAAGTCTCGGCATAGAATCCAGGGCGAAGCCCCCATGCCCCAGGACACCGATGTCACGCGTCTGCTGCTCGCGTGGAGCGAAGGTCGGCAGGAAGCGGCCGCGGCCCCTCTGATGGATGCCGTGTACGACGAGCTGCGGCGGCTTGCCCGCGGGTACCTGATGAGAGAGCGCCGGGACCATTCGCTCCCGGCGACAGCGCTCGTTCACGAGGCGTATCTCAAGCTGATCGATCAGCGCCGGGTGCGCTGGCAGAACCGGGCGCATTTCTATGCGGTGGCGGCCCAGGTGATGCGCCGCCTGCTCGTCGATCACGCGCGGGCGCGGGGTGCCACGAAACGGGGAGTGGAGCTCACGATTCCCCTTGACGGTCTTGACGTGGCGGGTGGGAGCAAGAGCGCTGATCTGATTGCCCTCGACTCGGCCCTGGACAGGCTCGCCGCGCTCGATCCGCGGCAGGCCCGCCTGGTGGAACTGCGTTACTTCGGGGGGCTCACGATCGATGAAGCGGCCGCCGTTATGAACGTGGCGGCGATTACTGTGAAGCGGGACTGGGCGATTGCCCGGACTTGGCTCTACCGCGAGTTAGGTGGCCCGGCATGACGGCATCCGGGGACTGGGAGCGCGTCAAGCAGCTGTTCCAAGAGGCACTGGACATCGCGCCGGATGCCCGCGTTGCCTTCGTCAAGTCGCGGGCGGGAGACGCGCACGTCTTCCAGGAAGTCATGTCCCTGTTGCACACTCATCCCGCCGCGGCGGGCTTCCTGAGCACCCCGCCCGACTCCGCACAGGTGCGGACGGTCGTTGCGCGCCTTCAGGCCGGCGACGAGCTCGGACCGTTCCGGATCACCAGCCTGATAGGCGTGGGCGGAATGGCGGAAGTCTACCGCGCATGGGACACGCGGCTGGACCGCCAGGTGGCGCTCAAGGTACTGCCCGAGATCTCAACCGCGGATGGCTCCGCGCGCGAGCGGTTCGAGGCCGAGGCGCGGGCGATCTCCAGGTTGACCCATCCGCGCATCAGCACGTTGTATGACGTCGGCTCGGCGCCAGTCGGCAGCGCGATCGTGCCGTACCTGGTGATGGAACTGGTCGAGGGCGCGACCCTGGCCGCACGGCTCAAGCGTGGACCTGTTCCCGTGGGGCAGGCCCTCGTGATCGCCATCGAACTCGCCGAAGCGCTGGCGGCTGCCCATGCCGCAGGCGTCATTCACCGTGACGTCAAGCCTGCGAACATCATGCTGACGCGATCGGGCGCGAAGCTGCTCGACTTCGGCCTGGCCCGTCTTCGGCCTTCGCTCGTGGTCGATCACGCTGCCAGTCCGGCCCGCGATCCTGCGACAAAGGCTGGCCTCTTCGGCACGCTTCCGTATATGGCCCCCGAACTGTTGCGGGGGGCCGAGGCCGACGCGCGGACCGATCTGTTTGCGTTTGGCGCGACGATGTACCAGATGCTGGCCGGGCGCCCCGCGTTCGCTGCCGGTTCTGAGGCCGATCTCGCCGTCGCGATCCGCGAGCACGAACCGCCGCCGCTGTCCACACGTCAACCGCTGATACCTCCGCCGCTCGAGCGACTGATCACGACGTGCCTGGCCAAGGACCCAGACGAGCGCTGGCAGACCGCGCAAGATCTCGTGCGCGCCCTGCGGTGGGTTCGTGACGATCACTCCAGACCTCCGGGACCACCGCAGACGGGGGGCATGGTGTCGCGGAAGGCAGTGGCCTGGAGCGCGGCGGGCGCCGCCCTGCTCGGTCTTCTGCTCGCGACGGCCATCTGGCAGCGTCCGGCCGTCAACGTGAGGCGCCTCACGTTCGCGGTGTCCGCTCCACCGGGTACGCAGTTTCCACGCGGTACGGCGGAAATCGCCGTCGCACCGGACGGCAGCGGGCTGGTATTCGTCGCCGTCGGGGCCAACGGCGCGCAACAGTTGTGGCTGAGGCGATTCGACGCCGCCGAGAGTGCCCTGGTCGTCGGGAGCGATGGCTCCCACAATCCGTTCTGGTCGCCTGACGCGCGCTGGATCGGGTTCTTCACACGCGACAAGCTCGTGAAAGTATCGCGCACCGGCGGCGAGCCGCAGGTGCTCTGTGACGCCCGGCCGTATGGGCACGGCACATGGAACCAGGACGGCACGATCCTCTTCAGCGGGTACGGCCAGGCGCTGCACCGTGTCTCCGAAAAGGGGGGGACCGTGAGCCCGGTCACCGCCCTCGACCAGTCGCGGGAAGAATTCGCGCACTCGTTTCCGGTGTTCCTGCCGGACGGACGGCGGTTCCTGTATCTGGTGATCAAGAGGGGCGCCGGCAAATCGGAGCTGTTCCAGGGCTCCCTCGATTCGACCGAAACCCGGCTGGTGTTTGCGTCGGAAGCCAACGTGGGCGTCGCCGGGCGCTATCTCTTCTCGCTGAACAAGGGCGTCCTGGCGGCGCAGCCGTACAATCCGGATCGGGGGGCCACCGGCGTCCCGATCGAAATCGCCGATCACATCCTTTCGGATCCGCCACGCCGCTCGGGTGGTCCATTCGCGGTAGGCGCCGGGAGCGTGATTGCGTACAGGAGCGCGAGTCCGGGCAGTCGCCTGCTCTGGTTCGATCGTGCCGGCCGGGAACTGGATGCGTTCCCCGCCGCAGGCGACTACCATCATCCACGGCTGTCGCCCGATGAGAGGTCCATGATCGTCGAAAAAACGGACCCATCATCCGGGCGCCACACGATCTGGCTCCTCGACCTCCTGCGCCGCACCTTCTCCCGGCTCATCGCCGATCCGTTCGGTGCGCACCACGCAGCCTGGTCGCCAGACGGTCAGCAAATCGTGTTTTCCTCGAATCGCCTCGGCGGGCTCGCCTTGTTCATGATCCGATCGGACGGGTCCGGCACGGCGCAACCCGTGCTGCCGGGCGAGAAGTCCTTTGTCTACATCGCCGACTGGTCCCGCGACGGACGGTATCTCCTTTACCAGATCGAGCGCGGGGGCAATCAGGATCTCGAGGTGCTTCCCCTCGACGCCCATCGACAACCGCGGATCTTCGTGGGCTCGGCTGCGAAGGAAATACAAGGTCAGTTCTCGCCGGATGGCCGGTGGATCGCCTATACCTCGGACGAATCCGGCCTTCCCGAGGTGTACGTGCGGCACTTCCCCGACGTTGGCAGGAAGTGGCAGATCTCGACCCATGGCGGCGTGCAGGGTCGCTGGCGCGGCGACGCCAAGGAACTGTTCTACCTGGCGCTTGACGGCAGGCTGATGGCCGTCGACGTCAAGGCTTCGTCGTCGTTCGAGCCCGGGACGCCTCGTCCGCTGTTCAACACCGGGATTGGGGGGTCGTTTTTCGATCGTTTCAATCAATACCTGGTCACGCGCGACGGTCAGCGCGTCCTGGTCAATCGCAGCGCCGACGACGAACACTCCGCGCCGATCACGGTGGTGATGAACTGGGATGCGGCCCTGCGACACTGATTCAGGCCGGGCCGCTTGAGAAGCGGTTCCTTCGTGAAGCCTCACGCAAGACCTCTCGTCGGCGCACCCACCTGGCCATGCGGTTCCAGCTCGCGTTGCGCGCGGTAGTTCTGATTCACAGTGCGGGACTGACCCTCTCTCGTGTCGAGTGGCGCAGCTGCGCGGTAGTCTTCTCAATTGATGAAAAGCACACTTGTCAAACAGTGTCGTGACAAGTATACTTTTCAATATGAAAAGGTCACTTTGCGTTGGAACATACGCGCCCGAAAGCCCCAAAGGAGAGCTCATGAGAAAGACAGGTCACAGCCTGTGGTGGTTCGCTCCCCCGATCGTCGTGATGGCGGCCTTCTTCGCATCCCTCCCGTGGCTGGCGGACATAGACGAGACCGTTACTCTGTCCATTACCACCGCGGCCTCGATATTCGTGGTGGTCTGGGGGCGCTTCGTGGCGACGCGCATGGAGCGCGCCCTGGACGAGGTGCAGCTCGCCGGCCAGCGCTTCGCCCAGACGAAGGGGGCCGCCGGCGGCACGGTCGTCACGGTCCTGCTGCTGCTCCCGACGCCTGTGGTGGATTGGGTCACGGACAAGCTCATTCTCATGACGACCGGCTCGGGGGAGACGCCCGACCGCGACACGGTGTATGTCGGGATGATGTTCGGCATGGTGCTGTTGATCGTCATGCAGGCGCTCGGCACCATCGTCGCCAACGCAATCTGGAACCACCGCATCGGCGGGAACGCGTGAAATCGACACGGATCTCGACATGAACAACCGCATCCGCGTCCTGCGCGCCGAAAAAGGCTGGAGCCAGGCGGAGCTCGCCGAGCGCGTCCAGGTTTCGCGCAACTCCATCAACGCGGTGGAGAACGGGAAATTCGATCCGTCCCTGCCGCTCGCCTTCCGCATCGCCGACGCGTTCGAGCTGAAGATAGAGGACGTGTTCCTGAGGGACGATCGACCATGACGTGCATGATCCGCACGCTTATTCCGATCGCAGAGCCAGGATCGGATCGATGCGCGACGCCCGCCTCGCGGGCACGTAGCCGGCAAGCCCGGCGACAACCACGACAACCGCGGCGACACCGCCGAACGTCACCGCGTCCGACGAGATGACATCGAAGAGCAGGCCCTGGATCGCTTTCATGGCGATCAACGCAACCGGAAGACCGATCGCGAGGCCGATCGCCGCGAGGGTCATCGTCTGCTTCAGAATCTGTCCCTGCATCGCCAATGGTGCGGCGCCGAGTGCCATGCGGACGCCGATTTCCCGCGTTCGCTGGCTCACCGAGTACCAGATGACGGCATAGAGTCCCAGCGACGCCAGAATCAGCGCGAAGCCGGCGAATGACGCGAGTAACTGCACGACGATCCGCCTGGTGAACACCGACCGATCCACGAGTTGCGCCATCGTTCGGAATTCGACGGCCGGCAGTCCGGGGTCAGCACGCTTCAGCGCCGCTCGTATGCCGGGGATCAGGCTGGCTGGAGGAACCGCGCTCCTGACGACGAGATCGACGGTCTGGTAGTCGCCGGTCTGCCTGAGGAGCATGTACATTTCCTGGCCGGTGTCCCGGTCGAGCGCGAAATAGCGAACGTCGTTGACCACCCCCACCACGCGATAGTCCCGGCCGGACGCCCGGAGCACGCGGCCCAGGGGATCCACATCCGGCCACAACGCGCGCGCCAACGCCTCGTTGATGACGACGACCCGTTCGGAGGACGGGCGATCGTCGGATGTGAAGCCGCGGCCGGCTTTCACGGCAACGCGCATCGCGGAGAAGTAGCGGTCGTCGATCATGCGAGTGAGCGGGTTCGCGCGCGTGCCAGAATCGGTCACGCCTTCCCTGGCCGAGACGGTCCATACCCGCCATCCGAAGTTGTCGCCGAGCGGCAGCGCGTCGGTCAGGCCAGCGGTTTCGACGCCGGGCACCGAGCGAACCTCTTGAAGGACCGTATCGAAATAGGCGTTCCGCGTCTCGCGCGTCGGATGCTCGAGGCGTGATGGGTCCACGCGCAGCGAAACCACGTGCTCGGATGTGAATCCCGGATCGACGTCGAGGACGCGGCTGAGACTCCGCGTGAGGAGGCCGGCGCCGGTCAGGAGGACGCAGACCAGCGCGATTTCGGTAACGACGAACGCCCGGCGCATCCAGCCGCCTCCGCCGGTCACGCCTCGACCGGCGTCCTTCAGCGCCTCGTGTGGCGCAATTTCCGACGCTTGAAGCGCCGGCAGTACGCGAAGCCAACCCCTGCGAGCATCGCCATGGACGCGATGAACACCATCGCGAGTCCGTCCACACGCACGTCCTGGAGGAGTGGAATGCTGGTTCCTTCGAGATGCGCGATCAGGCTCGTGCCGCCGAACGCCAGCGCCAGTCCCAACGCCGCACCGCTGCAGGAGAGCGTCAGGCTTTCGACGAGCAGCTGACGGACTAAACGTCCGCGTCCGGCGCCGAGCGCCATCCGCAGCGCCATTTCCTTCTGCCGCGCCGACGCCCGCGCCAGAAGCAGGTTCGAGATGTTCGCCGTGACCAGCGACATCAGGAAACCGACCGCGGCCGCCAGCACCGCAAGCGTGACGTGAAACCGGCCGCTGATGCGGTCCTGCAGCGGACTGAGGTTCGGACGGAACCCGTTTCGGCGCCGACCGGGTTCGACGTCGGGTGCCGTCCTGCTGATGCGATCGACAGCCGTTGCTGTTCGACGGCGGCGGTCGTCAGATCGATCCCCGGTTTCAATCGGCCGATCACGGCCAGCGTGTTGCCCTTTCGATTCGTTTCAGGCCTCAGCGGAAAGGGGCGGAATACGTCGGCTGGGCGTCCCGGTGAAAACGTGCCGCCGAAGTCGAACGACGGTGGGAGCACGCCGACGATCGTCACGGGTGCGCCATCGAGCGTGATCGACCCGCCGATCACGTCGGCCTTCCCGCCCAGGCGGCGCTGCCAGAACGCGTAGCTCAGGATGGCTGTTCCCGGTGCGCCCCACCGGCACTCTTCGGCGGTAAAGTCTCGTCCGAGCCAGGGACGCACACCCAGCAGCGGAAAGAAGCCCTCCGTTACGGGTACGCCGGTGACGCGCTCGGGTTCGCCGGTGCCGGTCAGTCTGATGTCGCCGAGTCGGTCCCCTTTTCTACGCTCGCACGGCGATACGCGAGGGAGAAATGGCGATGCGTTCAGCGCTCGGTGCGAGCCGCGCCCGAATCATCAGTCAGCTGTTCGTCGAGGCCCTGGTGCTCGCGTCCATCGCGGCCGCAGTCGGTCTGATCGCCGCCGATCGCACGCTGCGCTGGGGAATCGAAGCGGTGGCCGAAGGCAAGGGAGGCGTTCCGTTCTGGATGACGCCCGGCCTTGCAATCACGACGATTCTCTATGCCGGCGGCCTCGCGGTCGCAGGCGCCGTCATGGTGTCGCTCCTGCCGGCGCTGAGAGTCACGCGAACGCGCCTGCAATCGCATTTGACGAATCTGGGGGCTGGCGGCAGCACGCTCCGGTTCGGCCGCGTCTGGACGACCGCCATGATCGCGCAGGTGGCCCTGACGGCCATTGCCATCCCTGTCGGCATCGAGGGCGCCAGCCAGGCGATTCGGAGGGTCCGAATCCACGCGCAGTTTCCCAGTCACGAGTATTTCACCGCGCGCCTCGAGCTCGATCGGCCGGCCGGCGAGGATATGACGTCCGCCTTCGAGGAGCGACGCGCTCGTACGTATGCGAGGCTCGAGCAACAGATCGCGGAGGAACCCGATGTGGTCGCGGTCACCTTCGCCGATCGCGCGCCTGGGGGATCGACTGCGATCAATCGGACCGCGTCCGTCGAAATCCCGTCCGGCGCCGGTCCGGCGTTCCAGACCAGCTTCGCGACATCGTCGGTCGGCCCGGGTTTCTTCGAAGCCTTCGGCCGCCCGATCATCGCCGGACGCGGCTTCCATGGCGGCGACTTCGGCCCTGCAGCCCGAACGGTGATCGTCAATGAAGCGTTCGTGCGTGGCTTCGTGCAACGCGGGGTCGCATCGCCGCTCGGCGCCCGCCTGGGGTATGCCAGCCAATCCGGCGTCTCGGCCGCGGAACCGTCCGCCGCCGCTGAAGCTTCGGCGGACAAGCCGTACGAAGTCGTCGGCGTGGTGCGGGATCTCCGCCTGGACCCGGGCGAGCAGGGCGACGAGGCCGCGTATGTGTTCCACGCCGCGACGGCCGCCACAGTGTCTCCGCTCATCATGAGCGTGCGCCTGCGCGGCAGTCCAGGCACACTGGCGGCTCGTCTGCCGACGATTGCGGCTGATGTCGATGCCGGATTGTCCGTCCACGAAGCCCGGCCACTCGGCGAATCGATCTGGCAGCGGGATTTTTGGATGGTCGTGCCAGTGGCAGCATCGGCGGGAGTCAGCGCGCTGGTGTTGTTACTGTCGGCCATGGGACTGTTCTCGCTGATGTCGATCAGCGTGTCGCGGCGGACGCGCGAAATCGGGGTGCGTATGGCGCTCGGCGCCAACCCACGCCATGTGCTCTCCAGAATCGTGGCCCAGGCCATCGTGCTGATGGGGAGCGGAGTCATGGCGGGCGGCGGCCTTGTGCTGCTCTCCGTTGCGCTGGGAGGTGGACCGACCGGCCGGCCGGCAGACGACGTCGTGACGTTCGCCGCCTGGATCGCCATAACAGCCGTGGTGATGCTGGGCGCGGGCCTGCTTGCCTGCGTCGAGCCCGCGTCGCGCGCGCTCAGGATCAATCCCATCGACGCACTCAGAGACGGCTGAACGGCCGGCGTCGTCGCCGCACGCGTCGGCGCTCGGATCGTCGCCAGAGTACCGATCCGCGTGGCGCATCACGCTACGGCGTGCGCGGCGTCGCTGGCTTCGACAGCGGTTCCCCGGTCTTACCGACGATGACGACCGAGATGACGGCGGGCTCGGTGGCGCTGGCATTCGCGGACGTGCTGTGAATGGAGCCCAGGGGCTCGAAGAACGTCTGCCCCGCCGTGAGCGTCTTCGCGGGCTCGCCGTCGACAGCCCACAAAATGCTTCCTTTCACGACGTAGCCGAACGTCGGCCCTGGATGCTGATGCGACGCGCTCTTGCCTCCCGGCGGATACGTCACCTCCAGCATGGTTCCCGTCCATCCGTCGAACGGCGCCGTCAGGGCGTGGGCGCCGAGCGGCTTCGACTGCGTCGCGGCCCCCGCGGTCTGCATCGTGACGGCGGCTTCGAGCACCGCCGGAAGCGTGACACCGCCCGCGAGCGCGGTGAAACAGGCCTGAAACAAATCTCGACGGTCCATAAGTGGCATCCTCGCGCCGAACGCTACCACGCGCCGGCGCGTCTGCAAAGGATGCCGCACGGCGGGCTCCAGCAGTTGACGCCCGTAAGGCCGAGCGGCCTGTCCAGGATGACCCCCTCGTCCGTCGGGCAGACCGTCAGGAGACGATCTCCCGCGAGGTGATCTCGTATTTGAAGTTGTCCGGATCGAACGGGTCGATGCGTCCGTCGGCGGTCTCGCATTGCGGATACATGAAGTATCCCACCTTCATGCCGCGCGCCGAGCCCGGCAGCGCGACGTCATGGGCGAAGTTGAAGCCCATCCAGTTCATCTCCCAGGAACCGAACAGGGCCTCGCGCGCCTTGCGGACCACACCGCTTCCGAGGTCAGGTTGCCGGGGGGCTCTTCGAGCATCACCTTGCGGACGTCGGCAGGATCGACCGGCACCCAGCCGTAGCGGGTCAGATGCACTTCCGCGCGGCAGTGTTGTCCTTTCGTGGCGGTCGCGGTGGCCAGACCGAGGCTCTTGAAGCCGCGATTGGACTTCGCGACGCGCAGGCCATACACATGACGAGCCGGGAGACCGGACGCGCGGGAGAGACCGACGTAGAGCGCGTTCAGGTCGGCGCACTTCACGCCGAACATCCTTGATTCGAGCATCGCGCCGATATCGCCACGACCGCAGCCTTGCACCTTGGGGTCGCGGTACGTGTTCTCGACCACCCAGTCGTAAATCGCGCGCGCCTTGTCGATGTCTTCGCGGGCGCTTCTCGTGATCTTCGTCGCCGTCTCCTTGACGATCCCGTCGGTGGGCACAAGGGCGGTTGGCTTGAGGAACCGTTCGAGCACGTCCTTCGATTCCGGCCTGGCCATGGACTTGCGCGGCTGGGGATGCGCGAAATCGACCGAGTAGTCGCGCGTCATGGCGCGACACCTGAGCACGGCGACAGGCTTCACACCTTCGGGAAATGCGAAGCAGGCGATCGCGTTCGCGGACTCCGGATCCTTCATGGTCGAGGTGGTGCCGCCTTCGCCGGTGAGGATGTTGCCGCCGAGAGGCTTCTGATACGGCGTCTTGATCGTGAGGGGCGTCGGCAGCCAGATCCGTGTGCGGCCGGCCGGCCGCAGGACTTCCACGTGTCGTGAGCTCGAACGTGCGCCATCCCGGCGGCGGTGCGGACTGCGCAAAGAGATCGGATTCATTGAACAACGCGAAGCTCGCGGACGCGAGTCCTGCCTGGCGCAGAAAGTCGCGGCGTTCCATCGACGGCCTCCCCTGAAAACGACTCACACGGCTGACTGGGGTAACGGAGGTCGGTGATGTTATCAGCGCGCCGGCGCACCCGCCATAACGTGAGTCAATGAGACGCTCGTGGAAGAGCACGAGGAAGCCGCGGGCTACCTCGAGGCCTGCGAGCCCGCGTCCGGATGGTCGGCCCCTCACGAGGACCGATCACGCATTGAACCGCGCCACGGGCTTTCACGGTATCCCCTGCGGATCCTTGGGGGGCTCAGCGAACGCCCTCCTCTGCTAGCTTTCCAGCACGAGGCCCATCTCGACATCTCTGCGCCGGATCCTCTCGATGGCCTCGTTCGCTCCAGCAAGCGGCATGACATCGACGACAGCCCCGATGCCATGCGTCGCCGCGAACTCGAGCGTCTGCACGGTCTCGGACCGACTACCGATGTAGTTCCCATAGATGGATCGCCGGGAATTGTTCAAGTGACCGCCGCTCAGCGAGAGCGGCTCCAACGGCGACGCGACCAGACAGAGCTGCCCGTGTGGTGTCAGCATTCTCACAAATGAGTCGAGGTCGAAGGGGACATTGAGCGTCGAGAGGATGAAATCGAACGTCCCCTGATACTCCGCCAGGTGCCTCGGGTCCGAGCTGTCCGCGAATGCTCCTCCCAGGCGCTCGATCAGCCCTCTCTTGCGCGGCGACTGCGAAAAGGCGGTCACGCTGTGCCCTGTCTTGTGAAGGAACTGGATGGCCAGATGACCGAGCCCTCCTGCGCCCAGCACCGCTACTCGAGAACCGGCAGGCAGTTGGGCGCGGAGAATCCCCGCGTATACGGTCAGGCCGGACGAGAGCAAGGGGGTTGATGTAACCGAATCAAGCTGCGGCGGGAGCCGGAAAGCGAACCGGCAATCGACGACGATGTGTTCGGCCAGGCCGCCGTAGCGGTCGACGGCGATGACCTTCTGGTTGGCGCAGAGTTGCTCAAGGCCCTGTGTGCAGAAGGAACATTCGAAACACGCCTCCTGCTGGTAACCGATACCGACACGATCACCCGGGTGCAGGTCGGCGACGTCCGAACCGGCCTCTTCGACGGTTCCAACGATTTCATGGCAGGGGACCAGCGGAAACCGCGTATCACCCCAGGCATTGTCGATGAACTGGATGTCGCCCCTCGCCAGGCTGCGATGCGTGATCTTCACCAGGACGTCACGGCTCCCGGGCGTCCTCTCATACAGAAAGGGCTCTGCCGTGCCGCCTATCTCGTGGATTGCATACGCTCTGATCTGCATGATGGTGCGGGTTCCAGTTGCCCGTGATGAGAGTGACCGGCGTGTCTACGCAATCGGATGCCTCAAACCGACCTTCGCGGCGAGTTCGTACTGGTGCGCGACGTTCAGAACGGTGCGTTCGTCACCGGGTTTGCCGACGATCCCTAACGGCGGAGGCCGGAGCGAAGGGGCCGTACGCGGACGACGTCCCAGCCTCGGCCACGGTCTACCTCCATGTTCCGTTCGCTGCGCCCGCACGCGCACTCCGGCGCCGACGCAAATGCTTCCTCACGCTATTTGGCCCCGAGCGTCGCCTCGAGCGCTTCCATCCGCTGATTGAGATCCGTCCAGCGTGCCTGCTCATTCGCCAGGTCTGAAGAAAGGGTCGCTTCGTCGGCCGTCGCGCGTTGTAACTGTGCGAGAGCCTGAGCAAGTTCCTGCCGGAACTGCGCATGCTCGGCCTTCAAAGCCACAATGTCCCCATCAGGTGGCGGGTTGCGGAGCCAGGCCTCCGTGCGCCTCGCTCTTTCCTGCGCGCGGTCGTATTGACTCTGGGCTTCCCCAACGGCTGCGCGCAGCGCATCGAGCCGGCGGATGGCATTACTGATTCGCTGCTCCTGCAGCTGCACCCGTCCGAGCGCGAGCTGCACGCGGGGCCCGGCGGCTGCCATCTTCTCCATCGCCGCGCGTAGGCCCCGGACTTCGGTCAACAGCGCAGGAAGGACGTCTGGCGTCGAGGACACAGGTTGCTGACTCTGACCGCCAGCCCCAAATGCACCCGTGCGGCCCGCCAGGCCGATCACCGCCACAGTCACGATAACGACGGCTACACTTCGCCGCATGATGCCTCCCTCAGAGCTGACCATCCGTGCAACCACTGCACGCGCGGAGTATACCGATCGGCGGCAGGATTGCCCGTTATCCGCGCAGCAGCCGCAGGATCGCGTCCTCTCTGCACCCCCCTTCAGACAATAGCGGTCGGCACTGTTCTGGTCCGGACCACTCTTCCGCCAGGCGACACGCGCACACCGACTCGGATTCAGAAGGCGGCAGCGCATCAAGCCCACTGGATTGAAATGATTGCGCCTGTGCGGCCGCCGACACCGCCCAGTGGCGCCTGGCTTGCGCCCCTGCGGTCCTGGTTGTCGGTGCGATTCCTCGGAAAACCGAAGTCGGGTGAATTGACGTGTCCGTATAAAAGAGTGGCTGTTCCGATTTGGCTCTTGTCGGCGCTAAGCGCGCTCAGTCTTCTGTTCGTTTTGTTCTTTCTACTCTACCTATGGGGCTGGCCTGAATGCTCGCAGCCGATGTAGCGCAAGGAGCGCTTGCCCTTGGCAGTCGTGCCACCTGTTTGATTTCGGCGTGAACTGCTGTCCACGATTGGGCCACAACAAGCTCACCCGCAAACGCGCTGGCTCCACCAAAGCCCGCTCAGACGGAGGGTGAGGCTCGAGCAGGTAAAAGTCGGAAGTGGACGCTCCTGCGGCGCATAGCCGAACCGCATCACGACGGCCTGCTAGAGAGAACGTTCAAGTTTTGCAGACATTCACGCCTCCCGTTTTGGCTACGCCCTGGCACCACAATTGCGTGTCTGCGGGACGAGGACTCACCATGAAGATCTTGCTGTTCACGCGACGCCTCACGGTAACTGCACTGCTGGTAGGCACTTTCTGGGTGACAGCGTGGGAGGCGGGGAGCGCCAGCCGTGCCGCGGACAAGGAGGTCAAGTTGTCCGGCTGCCTGATTCGCGGCGAGGGCGACGATTCTGGGTACTTGCTGGCGAACCCTCCCACGGAACCGTTTCTCAACTCGCCGGGTAAACAGGTCACGCCAAGCGCCCTGGGCACGAGCGGCGACTACGCGACGATTTTCTATTGGCTCGACGGACACGGCGACCTGAAACAACACATCGGCCGCCGGGTCGAGGTGGAGGGCGAGCTGAAAGGTGATGTGAAAGACGGCGAGATTACGACGGAACGGAAAGACAACTGGACGGATGTGACGGTCAAGGCAGACGGACGGACGATGAAAGCGCACGTGCCCAACACGTCAATCTTTCCAGCTCCGAATCGAGACAAGGGCCGCAAGGGCGATATCCTGGTCCGCAGAGTGGACGTCAAGCGCGTGCGCATGATCAGCGCTTCCTGCGGCTCGTGATTCGGATTCGCGGCGACTTGCTCCGTTGACGTTCTAAGTACCGAACGCAACCCGGATTCGTAGTCGAATCGGCAAGGGGCGATCGAACGCTCTCGGCCGTCATCTGCAAGGCTCTCCCGGTCACACGTCGATCCGCCCCCCCACCGCGCCGAACCCGGCTTGAGATCGCTCGACGTTTTGCGCCAGCCCGATAGTCCTCTTGACACCCTAAATGAAGGCGTGCGACTATGCGCACTCATTTCGTTTACCTAAAAAGCGGTCGTGGACAAGCTGGACATTCCTCAAGGCACGCTCGACCTGATGATCCTGACGATCCTCTCGCGCGAGCCGATGCACGGCTTCGGCATCTCGCAGCGGCTCACCGTCCTCAGCCAGGATCAGTTCCGGGTCAATCCGGGCTCATTGTTCCCCTCCCTGTACCGTCTGGAGCAGGACGGCAAGCTGAAGGCGGAATGGCGAGCCACTGAGAACAACCGACGCGGCAAGTACTACCGCCTCACGGCCTCCGGGAGACGGCAGCTCGAACAGCATCGGGAGCGCTGGAACCGGGTCTCGTTCGCCGTCACCAGTGTTTTGGAGGGCGCATGACGCTCCTCAACGCCTTGCGTCCATCGTGCGCTGGATGGCGCGTCGGGACAGAGCCGAACAGGACTTGAACGACGAGCTGCAGGGTTTCATCGACATGGCGGCCGACGAAGTCCGCGACGGTGCAACAGCGGCCGAAGCCCGCCGTCGAGCCGCGCTCCAGCTGGGCGGCCTGGAACAGGCCAAGGCACGCGTTCGAGATGGTCGCCATGGCGCGTGGCTCGACAGGGTCGGGCGAGACATCCGCTTTGCATTGCGGCAGCTCCGACGCAATCCGGCGTTCTCCACTGTCGCGATCGCGACGCTCGCGCTCGGCATCGCAGGCGTCACCGCGATGTTTAGCGCCTTTGACACCATCCTGATGCGTCCGATGCCCTATGCCGACGCGGACCGGCTCGTCATGGTCTGGGACGATATGAGCAAGTCCCAAGGCGATCCGAGGTTCTTCTCCACCCCCGCTGAATGGACCGAGTGGCGCCGTCTCAACACCGTATTCACCGATCTGGCGTGCAGCCAGCCGGGAAACGCCATTCTGTCCGGCGACGGTGAACCAGAGGAGGCCCGGGCGCGGAGAGTGACGTGGAATCTGTGGAGCGTGCTTGGTGTGCAGCCGGCGCTTGGACGCGTCTTCACCGAGGATGAGGACAATAAGAACGCGCGCGTGTTGGTGATGAGTCACGGGCTGTGGCAGCGTCGCTTCGCCGGCGCACCCGACATTGTTGGACGCACGATCTCTGTCAACGACGAGCGCTATGAAGTCATCGGTGTCATGCCGCCAAGCTTTTATTTCATGCCCTCGCGCGACATCGACGTGTGGATGCCTGCGTCGTTTCCACCCAACCTGAGGGGGAATTTTACGTGGCACAACGCCCAGATCGTCGCGCGCCTCAAACCAGGAATTACACTGGAGCACGCGCGGCAATCCATGGCAGCGCTGAGCCTGCAAGTGACGGCGAAGGCCTTCCGCGGTCCGCACTCAACAACGATGGTGCCCCTGCGGGAAGAGATGGCGGGGAACACTCAAACAGCATTGATTCTCCTGCTTTTGGCGTCCGCGCGTTGCTCCTGATTGCCTGCGTCAACCTGGCAAACCTGCTGTTATCACGGAGCGCGGCGCGCGGGCGGGAAGTCGCGGTGCGCGTGGCGCTGGGCGCCGGACGCGGAAGACTGATTGCGCAGTTCCTGACCGAAAGCCTGGTGCTTGCCGGACTTGGCGCCGTTGCCGGACTCGCGCTCGCCGTGCCCGCAATGCGGTTTCTCGAACAGCTCGTGCCCGAGACGATGGGCGCCGTGCGTCTCGCACTCGACTGGCGCGTGCTTGCATTCGCCACTGTCGCTTCCGTCGCCGCGGCACTGGCCTTTGGCCTTGCGCCTGCATTGCGTGGGTCGCGGCTCACGCCGCAGGAAGGACTGCGCGATGGAGGCCGCGGTACTGCCGGTGCGCGCAGCCACAGGTTCCAACATGTGCTCATCGTTGTGCAGACGGCGCTGGCCGTTGTGCTGCTGACATGCGGTGGTCTGCTCCTGCAGACGTTTCAACACCTGCGGAACACCGATCTGGGAATCCGGATCGAACGCCTGCTGACGCTTGAGACGCCGCTACTTCGTTACAAGGACTTCGACCGGCGCGTGGCCTTCGTCAAATGCGCAGTTGGAGAAGGTGCGCGCGATCCCTGGCGTGGCGGGCGCAGGCGCGATCTCGCAAGTTCCGTTGACGGTTACCGATAATTACCGGGGCTATCTCCTCGCGGGCCAGTCACGAGGCAGTACCTCTGAACAGATCGCGCTGACACGCGTGGTGACTCACGGCTACTTTCTAACTGTCGGCGCCGGGCTGCGAGAGGGGCGGTTCTTCGAAGCCTCCGATCAACAATCCGAATCGCCGGTGGTCGTGGTCAACGAATCCTTCGCGAATCGTAACTATCCGGGGCGCTCGCCGCTCGGAGAGAGGCTCAAGTTCGAGCGTCTCAATGAAGAAGGATACTGGTACACGATCGTCGGAGTCGTGCACGAGATCCGTGAGCGCGGCCTCGCCGAAGACCCGAGACCCGCGATCTATCGCGTGCACGAGCAGGCGGACCAGACCAACGATTTGCCGAGCGGCATCGTGATCCGCACGGCCGTCGAACCGGCATCGATTGTCTCAGCGGTCCGTCAGGCCATCTGGTCCGTTGACAAACATCAGCCGCTCGCCCGCATCAGAACGATGCAAGACATCGTTGACCGCCAACTGTCGACGTCGACACAGAGCACGGCTCTCTTGGGCGCTTTCGCTGTGTTGGCGTTGCTGCTGGCCTCTGTTGGACTCTACGGTGTGCTCTCCTATGCGGTGATGCAGCGCACGAACGAGATCGGCGTGCGCATGGCGTTAGGGGCGACCTCCGGCGAGATCCTGCTGTCGTTTGGTAAACGGGGCCTGGGATTGACGCTCTGCGGCCTGGCCATGGGCCTGGTGCTGGCGGCGATCGCGTCGCGGCTGCTGACGACGCTGCTCTACGGCTTTCGACCCGACTACATCACGACTGTCGCCGCTGTGTCGCTGATCCTGGCGGCGGTCGCCACACTGGCCAGTTTCGCTCCGGCCCGCCGCGCCTCGCTCATCGATCCGATGATTGCCCTGCGGCAGGAATAGAAAACGCGATCAAGCGCGACTCGGACCATGCGGCACCTCGGAGCGTGTCGAGCTGACGCAGCCACCCGATTGGTCGGTTCGAGCTCGCACAAATCTGGTCCACCAACCTCAGCACACATGTCCTCGGGTGTATCCTTCACTGCCTGATCCTGCCGTCGGCTGCGTCCGTCGCCGCCGCAGGTGTCCGGAACCGAAGGAGTGCCCTACATGACATGGTATCGACGCGCCGCCCTGCTCCTGCTTCCACTCCTGGTTCTCGTCTCCATCCCTGAGCGACCCACGTCGGCTGTCCAGACGACGGCAGCCGTGAGATTCCCGCCGCCCGACGTGCCGGAACGCAACGATATCCTGCTCGACAACCGCGTGCCGATCCCGATGCGCGACGGCGTGTCGCTGTATGCGGATGTGTATCGGCCGGTCGGGAACGAGCGGTATCCAGTCATCGTCTCGAGAACGCCGTATAGCACCGAGCGCTTTCCCTCGGCGTATGAAGCCGGTGTCTACTTCTCCCGCCGCGGCTACGTGTACGTGTTCCAGGACGTCAGGGGGCGCCACGAATCGGACGGCCGGTGGGAACCGTTTTTCGACGACGAGCGCGATGGCTATGACACCGTCGAGTGGGCGGCACGGCAGCCGTGGTCCAACGGGAAGGTGGGAATGCAGGGGGGCTCGTATCTCGGACAGAATCAGTGGCGTGCGGCCCAGGCCGCGCCGCCGAGCCTCGTGACGATCTTCCCCAGCGTCGCGTCGACCAGCATCTATCACGACTGGATCACCCTGAACGGCGCGTGGCGCCTGTCGTTCAACTTCGGCTGGGGCCCGGTGCGCCAGGAGTCACGCATCATGCAGAACCCGGGCGCTCACACCGTCGACGGTCTGCACGCGATCCACTACGACGAGGTGCAGCGGCACCTGCCGCTGAACACGATGCAGCAGCTGGTCGGCCGCCGCGCGAAGTTCTACGACGACTGGCTGGCCAACCCCGACTACAACGCGTACTGGAAGCCGCTCAACGTGGAGGAATCGTTCGCGAAGGTCGCGGTGCCCGTGCATACCTTCGGCGGCTGGTTCGACATCTTCAGCCAGGGCACGCTGCGCGGGTATGTCGGGATGAGCCAGAAGGGCCAGACCGAACGGGTTCGCCGCGGCAGCAACATCGTGATCGGGGCGTGGGGGCACGGTTCGACGCAGAAGACCGGCGACATCGATTTCGGCCCCGCAGCACACGTCAACGAGCAGGCGCTCCAGCTTCGCTGGTACGACTACTGGCTCAGGGGGATCGACAACGGCCTCGCGGCCGAGCCGCCCGTCAAGCTCTTCGTCATGGGACGGAACGAGTGGGTGCTGGAGAACGAGTATCCGCTCGCGCGGGCGGAATACCGGCCGTTCTACCTGGCGAGCGGCGGCAAGGCGAACGGCGACCGCGGTGACGGTCGCCTGACGTGGCAGAAGCCGGCCGGCTCTTCCCCGGCGGACCGGTTCCGCTACGATCCCAACGATCCCGTTCCTTCACTGGGTGGCAACAACTGCTGCGGCACGCCGACGCCGGCCGGTCCGCGCGACCAGCGCCCGATCGAGGGGCGTCTGGACGTCCTCGTCTACACCTCGGAGCCATTGGCGCAGGAGATCGAAGTCACCGGGCCGGTCAAGGTCGTGCTGCACGCGTCGTCGGACGCACCCGACACCGACTTCGTCGCCAAGCTCGTGGACGTGCATCCCGACGGGACCAGCTACAACATGGCCGAAGGCATCGTGCGCGCGCGCTATCGGGAGAGCGTCGCTCTGCCCACGCCGCTCACGCCGGGCAAGGTTTATCGATTCGAGATCGACATGGTCGGGACGTCGGTGGCGTTCCTGAAGGGGCACCGCATCCGCGTCCACGTCACGAGCAGCCATTTCCCGCAGTTCGATCGCAACCCGAACACCGGAGCGAGGTTCGGAGCCACGAAAGACGTGCGTGTCGCTGAGCAGACCATCGTTCACGACGCCGACCACCCATCGCACATCCTCCTGCCGGTGATTCCCGCGAGGACACGGTAGCGGCCGCCTTGTGCGCTAGTTCTAGACCGCAACCGCTTTCTTCCCGGCGTCGTCCCATCGGAACGAGCGCCCCTCGCGCACGGCTTTCACACCGAGGAGGCACGGCAGCGAGGCGTAGAAGCCGATTTCCAGATCGCTGACCGGCTTGCTTCGCGACTTCACACACTCGACGAAGTTGCGGCCGTGCGCGACGGTGGCGCTGTTGCTGTCCGAGCCGTCGCTCTCGCGCCAGGGCACGCGGCGCGCCTCCACTGCGGGAACCGCCGCGCTCTCTTCTCCACGCCCTCCAGCAGGATTTCCACGACCCTGTGCGCCACGCCCGCGCCCACCCTGACCGGCGCCCGGTCTCACTTCGTATCCCGCGCGATGCACGAGGAGACTGCCCCTCGGACCGAAGAAGTAGTTTCCCTGTCGGCCGAACTCCCAGTCCTGCACGACGGCATTCGTGAACGTCATGACGAAACCGGGATACTGCCAGCTCAGGGAGAACGCATCCGGAGACTGATCGCGTTCAGGGTTGACGAAGTTGACGTACTGCGCCGTCCCGCTGGTGAGCAATGGGCCGACGCGCTGCGCGTTGAGGTACCACAACGCGACGTCCGTGAGGTGCACCCCCCAGTCGGTGATGAGGCCACCACCGTAGTCCCACCATCCGCGCCAGCGCAGGCGTGCCTGCTTGAAGGGATGCTTCGGAGCTGGGCCCTGGAACAGATCCCAGTTCAAGCCATCGGGCACGGGCGCGGTGGCCTCTGGCGCCGTTCCGTAGCCCGAGCCGCCGAACTGGATTACCGCATGCGTGACTGTGCCCAGTTGCCCATCCTGGACGATCTTCGCGGCCTCCTGGAAATGCGCGCCGGAGCGCTGCTGCGTGCCAAACTGCACGACCCGGTTCGACCCCTGGTAAGCGCGCAGCGCCTCGACGGCTCGCTCGACCGTGTTGGACAGCGGCTTCTCGACGAAGACGTCCTTGCCGGCGGCGATGGCGTCGATCAACATCTGACAGTGCCAGTGGTCCGGTGTGGCGATGTGCACGGCATCGACATCCTTGCGATCGAGGATGCGCCGGTAATCCTCATACGGCTCCACCTTCAGATCCTTCTGGACCTCCGCGATCTGCTGGACCCCCTGGTCGAGCTGACTCTTGTAGGCGTCACACGCCGCGACATATTGAACGTCGGGAAGGTTGCGCACGAATGATGCGGCTACCGATCGCCCTCGGCTGCCCGATCCGATCAGCGCCACGCGGACCTTGTCGGATGGCGCCCGGGATGGCGTCTGTGCACCGAGCCTTCCGCTGGCCACCGCCGCACCTGCCACTCCGGCGGCCAGATCGAAAAACCGCCGGCGGCTCATCGAGTTCTCTGAATTGCTCACGGTTCATTCCTCCGGAGAGAGAAGGACGGTCGGACGCGCAGGTGCGAACGACCCGCGCATCCGATCACCTCAGGCTAGAAGCCGAAACGGATCTGCGCCTGGACGGAGCGCATCGCCTGCGCGCCCGTCACTGCGCCAAATCCGGCATTGCGCGGCGTCAGCCGCGTGGAATCGATGTCGCCGTTGGGCAGATACTGCGCATTGCGCACCGTGGCATCTGACGGCGTACTCAATTGCAGCTGCGTCACACGCCCGTTGTAGACGACGGTGTCGAGCGCGTTGAACACATCGACGCGAAACTGTATCTGCCGGCTGCCACCCAACCGGATGTTCCGCGCAACGGACAGGTCGAGGGTGTGATCGGGACAGCCCACCAGATAATTGCGGCCCGACTCCAGTCCGAGGCTCCCGGTCTGAGGCCCGGCGAACCCGTTGACGGAGAACTGCGCATACTGGTTGTCCGAACAGCCGCTCCCGGTATCGCCAACGATCCGGATACGCGCCGGATAACTCGGCGACCCGGTGAGATTGACGTTCGACGTGCCGTCCTGGTACGCGTAGCTGATGTCGTACCGCGAGCCGGATCCGGCGGTCACAATCCCCGAGAGCTGCCAGTCGTTCACGAGCAGTGCCAGGGCCCGCATCGCTCCGCCTGCAGACGACACGTTCGGCAGGTCCCAGAGGAAATTTGCCTTGAGCAGGTGGCGCCGGTTGCCCATGTCCTTGTTCATCTCCTCGGTACTCCGCCTGATCCGATCGAAGGCTGTACGTCCCGTCGGCCTCGTGCTGCAACCGCTGCAAGAGACCGATGTTGCCGCTCCATGCGAGACCGAGCGTGTAATTGACGCCAAACGCGACGCCATCACGGAATCGCCGGTTCCACACCGCCTGGATGGAGTGATACGTCTCGTGGAAGTCCGGTGAGTTGAACCCGAGCTGACCGAGGCCGCGGTACGCCCTCAGGATGTCGGTGGAATACGCCGTGGCGCCAGGGGTGTTGCTGGGCGCGAGCGTTCGGTCCTGATTCTGCGGCAGGAACGCCGCTCCCAGATCGACGGCGTTGATATCCACCTGGTCCTGCCCGCGAATCTCCCGGAGCTGATTGAAGCCGTGCTGGCCGACGTACGAGACGTCGACGGTCGATGCCCAGGGCAGGGTCATCTGCACGCCCGCGTTCCACTGCGTGGACGAAGGCACGTCCGCTTCATACGGCCACACGGAGGTGAGCTGGGGCGGTCCCTGAACCTCGAGGCCCGACGAGAGTTGCTGCAGCTGCGCGTACCGGACGGTCCGTGACGTCGAGAACCCGGGGTTTCCGACCTGGGAGTACATCGTGTCGCCAGCGGGACGATCGTGGAACAGCCCGACGCCGCCGCGCAGCACCATCCGCTGTTGCCCGGTCAGGTCATACGCGAGCCCGAAGCGAGGCGCCATCAGCACGCTGGGCCATGTGTAGTTGTACCTGGAGATCCCGTCGCCGGCGCGAACGATGCCGTTCAGGAGCGTGCCGGAGCCAGGGACGATCTGTCCGATCGCGGCCGCGGAGCCGGCGCCGAGGAGCTGACCCGTTCGAGGATCCATCGCTTGACGGCTGGTCCCCGAGCAGGGCGCCGCACCGGCACAGCCCGGGAGATACAAGAGCGGCGCTGTCGACGCCTGCCAGCTGTCGGGAAAGAACGTCGAGGCCTGAATCCGGGTATCGTACGTCGGCTGCATAGACACGAACCGCAGCCCGTAGTCGAGCGTCAGTTTGTTGCTGACTTTCCAGTTGTCCTGCGCGTACCAGTCGATGTTGTTGTACACGTAGGCGCCCTCGACCACGACGGACTGTTGCGCATACGACGACAGGATGCCGAGCGCGGCATTCGCGTACCCGAAGCCGCTGTCGAGCGGGTTCGTGCTGTCGTTCGCAAAGCTGAGGGCGCCCTGGAAGGGCGTGGCGCCCGCTGTTCCGAGCTGCTGCGCCTTATAGGCATGGTTCCAGTAGAGACCGGCCTTGAGCGTATGGCGGCCTGAGACTTTCGTGACGCTGAACGACGCGTCGTGAGACGGATTGATGTTGGCGAGCTGCGCACCGAGATTGGGAGGTGCGTTTGCAATGCGATTGCCCCACGAGAAGTTCGGCGGGTAGACCACTCGGCCGTCGACATAGAACGGAGAGTCGGCGGCGCCGAACACGCGCGCGGCGTTGTACGAGGGATCGACCAGCCCGGCCTGCGGGAACAGCATCGGCAAGTCGCCGAGACCGGCCGCGGCACGATTGGACAGCGGGCTCACGTACAGGTTGGCAATCTCGTTGAAGCTGTACCCATACGTTCCCTCGAGAAACATCGTCGGCGTCAGGTTGTAGTTGACGGTGATCGAGGGGGCATGCCGGTTCCGATTCCACCGCAGCAAGTCGTTGAAGCCGGGCAGGCTGCCGGGATCGACGTCCTGACCTTGCAGCTGTCCCGCATACTTCGCCGTGAAGCGCAAGGCCGAGGAGATCTGGTAGTCGGTACGGAGCACCGGCTGATTGAGCAGCGTCTTGGTGACCGGGACCTGAACTTCGTAGTTGTAGCCGAGGCCTGGAACCTGCTGCACGTTCGGAGCCGGCCACAGGTTGTTCAGGACGTTCATCCCCGTCGGATACAGGCGGCTCTGAGGAATCCTGCCGAGGACACCGCCTTCCTGGAAGCAGCCGCGCGTATCCGATGCCGTGCACGGCAGGCCCGTCGTGTAGTCGCGGATCAGGTTGAAGACCGCGCCGTTGTTGTCCCGTGTCTGTGAGAAGTCTCCCTGACGCTCGAGCGCCGTCGGCACCCGGAAACGGTTGATGTTTCCGCCAGCCTCGCGCGGCCGGTACTCGTGACTGTAGAAGAAGAACAGCTTGTTGGTGCCGCCAGACTTCCCGACCGGACCGCCCAGCGTGTAGCCCCAGTCTCGCTCTTTGGAGATCGGCTTTGGATCCCCGTTCCGCGTATTGACCCAGCTGTTCGAGTTCCAGTCGGAGTTCCGCTCGATGTCGTAGAGCGACCCGCGGAACTGATTGGTGCCGCTCTTCGTGACGGCAGAGATCTGCAGGCCGCTGGACCTCCCGAACTCGGCCTGATACCCCTGCGTGAGCACCTTCACCTCTGAGATCGAATCGACATTCATCGAAATCAGCTGCCCGTTGTTCCCGGTGTCCATCGTGGACACGCCGTCCATCATGATGTTGTTCTGACCGCCACCGCCGAGGCGACTGACGCCGCCGGCGATCGCCGTCCCGGTCTGCGCGATGGCGCCCGGAACGAGTGTCGCAAATCCGGCGAAGTTACGGTTCGCAATCGGGAGGCTCTCGACCGACTGCGTGGTCACCGTGAACGCCCGCTCGCCGCTGGCCGCCTGAATCGTCGGGGCCTCGGCCTTGACTGTCACGGTCTCGTCACGGCCTCCCACGCTGAGTGTGAGCGTCGGCACGACGACGCGGTCACCGGGGCTGACGGTGAGGCCGGCCCGCCGCACTTTCTTGAAACCCTCCAGGGCCACTTCGACCGTATAGGTGTCCCCCGGGATGTTGGGGAATACGAAGTCCCCGTTCGCGTTCGTCTGCGCGTTGGCGACGTGCGTGCCGCGGGTGTCGCTGACGAGGGTGACCGCAGCCCCGGGGATCACCGCCCCTTGTTCGTCCTTGACCGCGCCGCTCACCACACCGGTGGTGATCTGCGCGCTCACCGACCCTGCGCCCGCGAGAATGCACAGGAGCGCGATGGCCGTTCGTGCGAGTCTGCACTGCATAGAGCCTCCCCTCTGAATGCGTCGCCCACGAGCTATGGCGCCGAAGGAATGGAGCGGATTCCAGCTGATCAGTCGGTTCCATCCGGGAAAATCGGCCCACCATCCTCAGCAATATCTCCTCTCCCACTGCGTCGGCCGATCGGCTCCGCTCCTGAAGATTTCACGAGCCGTCACGGTCTCGGGAAACGGCCGTTTGAGTCTCGGCCTTCCAAGCGCTTTCGTAACATACGCCCAATCCTCTAGTCGAGCGAGTACGCGAGACCGATCGTGGCCCACGCCGTGCCGGTGGTCGAGACGAACTGGCGGGAGCGACGGGGTGCGCGCGTCGAGGCGACCTCGCTGGTGCACGATGCCTTCATGCGGCCGGTCGATGATGGGGGGCGAGCTTCGCAAGTAGCGCACCGCGAGGCGCTCACCAGGGACGGGCTCGAGACGTGGACACGCGGGGTGGTGTCAGGACACTGGATCGTGTCCGTCCGTGATCAGCTCTCGGCGCCGTAGGAGATCTCCATGCGCCGGACGGCGCGGCTGGCGATCCACAACACCAGCGCGCTGAGGAGCAGCAGTCCGAGCATCGCCGCTGGACGCGAAGCGGGAGCCGCGGGTACCGCCAGCAGCCGAATCAGCGTCGGTACGTCGTCGTCCATCGGCGCCGGAACGGGACAGAGGGACTGCAGGTAATACAGGATGCTGATCTTCTGCAGGGCGTGCGGCAGGATGCCGGCGGCCCCCTCCCACGCGAGCAGCACCGCCGCCGGAATGATCGGATTCCGGACGTACAGGCCGACCGCGAGAAACACGCTGCCGTAGCCGACGCAGCCGAACGCTGCCGCCGCCGCATACCAGAACGCGTGCGACATGCCTCCGGCGTTCCAGTAGGCCTGGAGCTCCACGGGGTCGTGGGGCCAGATCATGGCCGTGAACGCGAGCAGCGCCCCGCCGCTGAAGATCGTGGTCGACGCGATCAAGCCGGCCGCATACTTGCCCGCGAGCAGCACCCCGCGCGGCGCCGGCGCGAGAAACCAGTAGTGCAGCGTGCGGTTGCTCATCTCCCCGCTGAAGAGATACATGAACATCCCGAGGCAACCGAAGAAGATCGCCAGCCGCAGGTAGAAGAACTGGAAGATGCCCGCGAAGATCGTCCGATCCTCTTCGAAGTATCAGTGGACGATCCATGTTCCAGGAGTCGAGCTTGCCGTCGACGAACGTGAACCGGCCTTCCCGGCGGCCGTCGAAGTAGACGAGCTCACGATAGTCCGTCCGTTCATCGACGAAGCCGGCGCCGGAAGACGTCGCGACGTTGGTGAAGGTCTTTCCGTCCGTGCTCACCTGGATGTTGAAGTCGCGGGTGTTGGACTCCTCGCTCTTCGCCGCCGGCGCCGGCGTGCTTCACGACGAAGCGCTTCACCGGACGCGGCGCTCCAAGGTCCACCTGCAGGAAGAAGGGCCGGTTGTCAGCGCACCAGCTGTCGGCTTTCCCGCCCGCGACGCTGCCGTTGAACGCCTTCTCCGGTCCTCGATCGGGACTGCAGGGCGGGCTTCCCGTTGCGGGACGGCCGAGCGCGAGATTCTGCCGCTCATCGGCCCCGTAGACCTCGAACTCGTAAATCCGCGCGACCTCCTCGTCGCTGTAAGTCGGCACGGCTGATGTTCAGGCGCACGAAACGCGCATCGACGGCGTGGTCGATCACCATGCGTGGTCGTGGCGTTGTCGCCGCCACCTTTTCGAACGCGCCTGACTCCCGTCTCCGCCGTGTTCGTCGGCCGGCGTTCCGAGCCGCGCCCTCACGACCTCGATGGTGTCTCCCTTCTGGACGCTGTTCATCAGCGCGGAATCCGTGAGGCCGCGCCGTGCCAGGCGCTCCATCCGCCACTTCGCGTCCAGGCCGTGACCGAAGAACATGATCGCGGGCAGGAGCGCCAGCGCGTAGACCCAGAGGCCGCGTTTCGCAAAGAAGGCGCGGCGAAGCTCGATTCGGGCGATCGTCCACGCCTGACGCGCTCGCGCGGAGAACGAGCGAATGCCGCGGGCCACGCTATTCGCCTCCAATCAAGTACTGGTACAAGGCGTCCACGTTTTCGTCGGCCGGCACGACGCCGTCGATGCGATGCCCGTCGAGTCGCGATCTGTCCCGAGCGCGCGCGCAAACTGCTCGCGATCGCGCGTCATCACCAGCAGCCCCATGCGGTCGTCGCTCAGCCTGATTTCGGTGACGTGATCCTCGCTGAACAGCCGCGACGCCACGACCGATGCGCCGCGGCAGCGCACGAGGAACTGGCTCGGGTGCTCCTGGATCTCCTCGCGCACCGTGCGGATGGTTCCCTCAGCGATGATCATCCCGTTGGCGATCAGCACGACCTGGTCGCTGATCAGATCCACTTCCTGAAGGACGTGGCTCGAGAGGATGACGTGCTTGCCCTCGCCGGCCCAGGCGCGGAACAGCGCGATCGTCTCGGCGCGCACGAGCGGGTCCAGACCGTTCAGCGGCTCGTCGAGGACGAGCACGTCCGGATCGTGCGCGATCGCCTGCGCCAGCCGGACGCGCTGCCGCATGCCCTTGGAATACGCCGCCACCTTCCGGTTCGCCGCCTCGGTCAGGCTGAGACGCTCGAGCGCCTTCCACGCCTTCTCCTCCGCTTCCGCGCGCGCCATATCCGAACAGCAGCAGCCCGGTCGTGATGAAGGTGAAACCCGTCGCCCAGCGCGGCGCGGTGTCGTACTGCGTGGCGTACCCGGTGATGCGCATCAGCGCTTCCGGATCGCGCGGCGAGATCCCGCGCATGAGGATCCGACCGTTGTCAGGATGGATCAGGCCGGTCATCAGGTTCATCAGCGTGGTCTTGCCCGAGCCGTTCGGGCCGACCAGGCTCGTGATGCCCGGCGGGATGTTCAGCGTGACGCGATTCACCCCGAGCACTTCGCCGTAGAACTTCGAGACCTCGTCGAATATCACGGCCGGGGGGCTGGCCCCGCCGCCACCGCCTGCATGCTCACTCGCCGGGTCCCCAGCCCCGCGCCGAAGCGCCGCCAGCGCGAAGGCGGGCTGTTCGCCTCGCTCTTTCAATGCGCGCGCGGTCACGAGACGACCTCCACCGGGCGCAGTTTGCGCTCGATCACGACGACGAGCAGCACGACCATCGCCGCCAGCGCCAGGGCTGACGCACCTGCGCCCGGACCGCGAGGCGCTTCCACACCCAGCAGCGCGCACCAGACCCGGTTCACGGTCCAGGCCGGATCGATGATGTGCCCCCAGGTCACCCGGAGGACGTTGTCGATCATCTCGGCTACGCCAGCTCAGGATGAAGAAGAAGGCCAGGCTGACCGCGGCGGCGACGACTCTCCACTTCACGTACGCGGAACTGGCCATCGCGACCAGGCTCAGGATCAGCAGCCAGATGAGGAACCCGGCGACCATGCCGGCGCCAAGCGTCCAGTTGGCCAGGAACCACGAGCCGCCGGCCAATCCCACCTGCAACCCGAACAGGATCAGGCCGGGAATCCACGTGACGATCGACAGCATGCCGACCAGGACCGTCAGCCGGGCGAGCGCGTACGTCCAGCGTGTGAGCGGCCGGCTGAAGTACAAGGGAAGCGCGTTGTTGGCGAGATCCGGCGCAATCAGGCCTGGCCCGGCCAGCGCGGCGAGAAAGACCGCAAAGCCCGCTTGCACGTACATGAAGATCGAGAAGAACCGTCCGTCGACTTGAATGAACTCGAGGAACTCGCGGTCGAGTCCCTGCAGCAGGTCCTCGTGATTCGTCAGATAGACGAAGCCGGCGCACAGCAGCGGCCACACGAACGCGAGGATGGTGAGCAGGAGGACGAGGCGCTGCTGATAGAGCCGTCGCCAGGCGTAGCGGGGCAGCACCAGAAATCTGGCCCAGCGCCCCGTGAGAGGGCCCGAGTACCGCCGATATCCTCGCTTGTAGACCGCCACGGGATTGTCAGCTGACCGTCACGTTCGGCTCGACACTGCTGGCAGCGCTCTCTCCAGGCGTACGGGCGAGATGCCCCATGGCTTTCAGGAAGATCTCTTCCAGCGTGTCCCTCCGGTGCGTCAGTTTTCTCACGAGCAGGTTCTGCTCGCCTGCGAGGCGCCAGATCGCGTCGACCTCGACACCTGGCGGCAGGACGATCCGCCAGCGGCCGAGGCCTTCGGGAACACCCTCGGCGCCGATCGCCGGCAGCGCCGCGCGCAGGGCGCCGTCGTCGCCCGTGACCTCGAGCTCGACGAACGAGCGGTTCGACCGCCGCTCTTCCTCGAGATTGCAGTGATGGACGATTGCGCCGTCCTTCATGATCACCGCCTCGTCGCATACCTGCTCGATGTCGCGCAGCAGGTGGGAGCAGACGAGCACGTTCATCCCCTGCTCGTTCTTCATCTCGGCGATGAGCTTGAGCATGCGCCGGCGCGCGGCGGGATCGAGCCCGTTGGTGGGTTCGTCGAGGATGACCAGCTCCGGTCCGTGCACGATCGCCTGCGCGAGCTTCGCCATCTGCTTCATCCCGAGCGAGTAGGTCCGCAGCTCGCGATAGCGCGCCTCGCCCGAGCCCCACGTGAAACAGCACCTGGTGGGCCTTCTCGAGCGCGGCTTCCGGCGGAAGCCCGGAGAGCTCGGCCATCTGGCGTACGAAGGCGACGGCCGTCATGTCGCCGATGAACGAATCGTTCTCGGGCATGTAGCCGATGCGCGAACGCGCTTCACCCATGCTGTGCGCGCAGTCGAAGCCGAGAATGCGCGCGCGCCCCGCGCTGGGACGCAGGAATCCGAGCAGCGTCAGGATCAGCGTGGACTTGCCCGCGCCGTTGGGGCCCAGCAGGCCCACCGCCTTGCCCGTGCCAGACACGCCGAGGCGGCAGGTGATCCCGTGAAGGATCTCCCGCCGCCCCAACTTGACTTTGAGGTTTTCGAGTTCGACGACTGGGCTGGAATTCACAATATCAACGGCGCAGGGTTTCCGAGGGCAGCGCTGTCAGCGTCCGGCCCAGACTCTCGAGCATCATTGCGTCGATGATCGCGCCCGACAAACGTGTACGGCTGGCGACATGAATCTGTCCCGGCTGTCCATCGAAGACCACGAGCACCGGATCGCGGTCGGCCAGCATTCCTTTCGCGGACTGGCTCGGAGACAGCACCGAGAGCATCCCGAGCGCGCCCTTCGTGTTCAGCCAGGCAAACGCGGACGGGTGGATTCCTGCTGAAGCGGGCAGTTGAGCTCTGGAACGCCGGCGACCAGACCAGCGCGGAGCCGCCGTTTCGAGTCGCGATGGCGCGTTCGGCCGTCCCGCGATCTGAGGCCGCCACCAGGTAGCCGCCATCGTACGTCCAGGTCACGCCGAATGGAAACCCTCCGGCTTTCAGCGTCGTCCACATCCGTCCGCCCGCGCTCTCCTGCGCGAGCGTGGCTCGCTTGTCCTGCTCGCCCGGTGGCAGCTCGGCATTGAACGTCTCCACGAGCTTCGTGAGCGAGCTGTCGACGACCGCCGGGTCGTTCGCCAGGCCAACCATCACCCACGTCGGACCGCTGGCGGAGAATCCGTGCAGCGCGAACGCCGCTTCGGTTCCCATCGCCGCCGTGAGGCTCGCGACGAAGCCGGCGCCGAGCGTGTCCTCAAGCTTCGACAGGTCGCCTGTGAAGGACGGCTGTCGTGTCGACATCAACGCGGTGAACTCCTGGAACAGCTGCCCGGGCTGCCGCATCGAAACGTACCCGGCGACGAGAGCATTCGCCGGCAGGTACTCCGCCGCGCCGCCCGAGCCGCCGTCAGCCAGCCACGACGCCATCCCTGTTCGAACGTCCTGGAACGTCACCGTGACCTCGTTTTCTTCCGCTCCCGCAGGCGAACGCTGCTCGAGGAAGAGATACTTCACCCCCGCCACGCCGGCGAATTCGATCGGCGGCGCGTCGTCTCCCGCCGCCATCGCGATGACCGGAGCGGCGTCCACGCCAATCAGCCAGCCGGCGCCGCGCGTGTAGCGATCGCCGATGGCTGCAGCGAACGGCGAGCGTGCGCCCTGCGCCCAGGTGATTGACGGCCCACGCGAGGTGCGATGGCGAGTCGGAGATCACCAGCAGCTCGTCGGACACTGAATACGGACGGGACGACTCGCCGGCGTCGGCGAAGAGCCCGTCGAGCGCGTTCGTCAGTTCCGATCGCTTTGTCAGCCTGCACGCGCGCCATCACCACTGGCACCTCGTCGCGCGGTCCCGCGGAGGCGACGGAGAACACGACTTCGTCGCCGAGGAGCGAGCTCACCGACCGCACGCGATCGACGATCCGTCTCAATTCGAGTCCCGAATCAGAGCTCCACCAGGCTCGAAACGCCGCGTTCTCGAATGCCTGCTGCTCGGCAGCGGCCAGGCCCTCGCCGATCTTGCCGCTCGGGATTGGGCACCGCGCCGTAGACGAACGCCCCAGCCGGAAGATACGAGAGCAGGGCCGAAGTGGTGCGCAAGGGACTCGAAAAGGGCGCGATCTGGCGTTCGATCCTGGCGAGCGACGCCAGGAGCTGCAGGTACTGGTCCGCGTCAGGGCTCCAGGAAATGGCCTGCGCAACCGACGTCGTCAGCGCGGGATTGGAAGCGGCCTGCTGACCGGGGCTGAGCAGCACTTCCCGCCCGGGCTGATTCACCGCCACCGATCCTTCGACGACCGAGACCACGGACCCGCCCATGCCGGCCGACACCCCGAACACGGTTCCCTTCACCGACGCAATCGAATCACGCGTCAGCACGCGCAGGTGCCCGCGGCGCTGCTTCGCCGCCTGGACGATGACGTCGCCGCGCTGAAGATGAACGGCCTGGCCGCTCCAGGCGGCAGTCACGAACAACTCGGTGCGCTCGTTGACATCCATTGTCGATCCGTCGGCGAGGCGCAGCGCCGCGTGCGCGCCAGGGCCCGTGCGAATTCGTTCCTTCTCGCCGATGGCGGCGCCGGCTTCGAGCGCGCCTCCGGAGAGACGGTACAGCCCGCCGCTGGCGGAGACGACCGTCGCGCGCGGGCCGCCGGGCGCCATCCAGACGTCGAGGGTGTCGCGTCCGAGATACAGGACGGAGACAACCAGCGCGGCTGCCGCGGCGAGGGTTCCCCAGCGCCGCCACCGCGAGGAAGACCGCTGCGGCATGGCGATCACGCGCCGTTCGCCTCTCATCTCGGCCAGCGCCGTGCGACACGCGGCACAGCGGCTGACGTGGTCTTCCAGCAGAACACGCGCCGGCCGCCGCTGACGGCTCCACTCAGATACGCGTGGAAGTCGGGAAGGAACTCAGCACAGCCGGCAGGGGCCGTGTTGGGCAGCTTGTTCCAGACGCGGGTGCGCACGGCGTCGAGCGTCGCCGCATCGACGGCTTCGTGCTGCATCTCCTGTAGTGCCCTGTCGAGTCGATCTTCTGACATCACCGATCTCCTTACTCAATCCGCGGGCTTCGCTCCCCGGACTCCCCCACGCGTTCAGTCGCCGCTGCGGCCGGCTCGCATCCGGGCGCGAGCGTCGCGACCGCATCTACCGTTGCATTTCCGCTTGCAGGCGGAGCCGGATTCGGTGGAGCCGGACGGCCACGTTACTCTTCTCGAGCTGGAATAGATCGGCCAGCTCCTGATTCGACAGTCCTTCGACGTACCGCAGCACGAACAGTGTCGCGTCGTCGCTGTCCAGCATCGCAATTGCGCGCCGAAGCTGCTCTTTCAGCAGGAGCCCTGACTCCACGGCCGCATGCGGTGCCGTATCGTCGTAGGCCGTTTCGGCGCGCGTCGTCCGCCGGCGCAAGAGGTCGATCGCCGCGTTGACGGCCGCGCGGCGGAAGTAGGCCGCCGGCCGCCTGACGGCGTCCTCCTGTTCGCCTCCGGACAGCACGCGGAGGAACACGGTCTGCAGCACGTCCTCGGCGTCGGCCGGACGTCCGGTGACGCGGAGGGCCGCCCGGAACACTGCCTCGTAGTGCCGCTCGTACAACCCGGCGAAGCCGTGCCGGCACCGGTGCGGACGTCATCTCGATGAGCTCACAGAGTTGCAGGGTCGCGGTAGTCACGTTGTGCGCCTCACCCACATAGACGCGCGAAACAACCGACTATTACACGGCCCGCCCGGGGATCAACCCGTCGGCTGCCGGATAGCCAGCTCGCTCGATCGAAAAAGCTGTTGACACGGGTGGATTTGCCAGGAAAAACGAGGGCGGCGAAAGAACTCGCCTGAGGCGAACCAAACTTTGTCCTCTCCCGTAGTAGAGCCCTGATGCGTACAGAATGTCCTGGCTGGACGTCAAGCTCGGCATGCGAATGCTCGTCCGCTATCCCGGGCTCTCGCTGGCCGGCGCGTTTGCGATCGCCGTGGTCGTCGCATGTGGCACCGCCGCAGCGGCCTTCGATGCGGTCGTCAACGGCAGCCTTCCGTTCGCGGACGGCGATCGCATCGTCGCGATCGAGAACTGGGACACCAGGACGAACGAGCCGCGGCCGCTGGTCCTGCACGACCTCGCCGAGTGGCGCGGACTCGAGAGCGTGGAGGAGGTCGGCGCCTACCGGCTCATGAAACGCAACCTGGCGGCGGCCGGCCGGCCCGCCGATCCAGTGCGCGTCGCACAGATCAGCGCGTCGGCCTTCCGTATCGCGCGCGTGCCGCCGTTGCTGGGGCGACTGCTGCTCGATGCCGATGAGCAGGCCGCCGCACCGCCGGTACTCCTCATCGGCTACGACGAATGGCAGCGGCGGTTCGCCGGCGACCGGCGCATCATCGGCGCCTCGGTGCGGCTCGGCGACACACCGCACACCATCGTCGGGATCATGCCAGACGGCTTCGGCTTCCCCGAGAACGAAAACTACTGGGTGCCGCTGCGCCCCGACACCGCCGACTCCCCGCGCGCCGGGGGGCCGGCGCTGTACGTCTTCGGACGGCTTGCTCCGGGTGCCGATGTGGCGGCGGCGCAGGCGGAAGTGACGGTCGTCGGCCACCGCGCGGCTGTCGATTCCCCAAACACGCACGCGGCGCTTCGTCCGCGGGTTCTTCCCTACATCCACTGGTTCTTCGCCGAGATGCGTCAGGGCGCAATCTTCGGCGCCCACGTTACGATCCTCCTGCTGCTGGCCATCGTCGGCGCGAACGTCGCAGTGCTGGTGTATGCGCGCACCGCCACGCGCCGGACTGAAAGCGCCGTTCGACTCGCGCTCGGCGCCAGCCGCCGCCGCATCGTCGGCCAGATGTTCGTGGAAGGGTTGGTCCTGTCCTGCGTCGCCTCGGCGGTGGGTCTGCTGCTTGCGACCATCGTGCGTCGCCAGTTGCAGCTGCTCATCGCCCAGGCTCCGTTCTGGGTGAACAGCACGCTGCTGTCGGGTCCGGTCATCAGGAACGTGATCGGACTCGCGGTGATGGGCGCGGTTGTGGTCGGCGTCATCCCTGCGCTCCAGGCGACCGGACGTCGCGCGCAAAGTGGCCTGCAGCATGCGGCGGCCAGCGCGTCACGATGGAAGGTCGGCCGCACCTACGGCGCGCTCATCGTCGTGCAGGTGACACTGGCCGTCGCGATTCTGCCGGTCGCAATCGCGACAGTGTGGCAGTCGGTTCAGGCCGCCGTTGCGGATCCAGGGTTTGCCGCCGGCGGATTCCTGACGGCGCGCCTGGACCTGGACCGCGAGATGCCTCCGAACGCTGGCGGCACCGATCCGCGAGCCTTCGCGGCGCGCTTTCGCGATCGGCAGGCGGCTCTGGTGCAGCGGCTTCGCGCCGAGCCCGAGGTCGCCAACCTCACGTTCCTCCTGGGCGTCCCGGACAACGAGCGGAACGCCTTGCTCGAGATCGAAGGACGTGAAGGCGTGTATCAGACCGGCACCGGTCGAATCGGCGCCGACCTCGAGCAGATCGAGGTCGATGCTCTCGAGCCATTCGATATTCAGGTGCTGGCCGGCCGCGCGTTCGACTCGCGCGACATCGACAGGGACGCCCGGCCGGTGATTGTCAACCATACCTTTGTCCGGCGTGTCATCGGCGGCGACAACGCCCTCGGCCAGCGGATCCGCGAACGCCACAGCTCAAATGGTCCGGGGCCGTGGCTCGAGATTGTCGGCGTCATCAGCGACTTCCCCGCACCAGCGACCCAGGCAACCGCAGACGCGATGATGTACTTCCCCGCCGCACGAGGCGAGGCGGAGCTCATCCTGCTCGCGATTCGCGTGCGCGGCGGAACGCCGGCCGCATTCGCCAATCGCCTGCGCGAAATCGTCGCCAGTGTCGATCCGAACCTTCAACTGACGTCGATCATGCCGATGGACGAGCTGTTGTGGCGGATGGACACGGAGCTGCGGTTGGTGGCGAGTGTCTCGGGGCTGATCACGCTGAGCGTGCTGCTGCTTTCAGCGACGGGACTCTACGCGCTGATGGCGTTCACCGTCACCGAGCGCCGGCGGGAGATCGGTCTTCGCATGGCGCTTGGAGCGAATCCGTTTCGCCAGCTGATCACGATCATGTCGCGGTCGCTTGGTCAGCTCGCGATGGGCATCACCATCGGCAGCGCGCTCGCGGCACTGGTGCTCGGGGACGGAGAAATTACCGGCGACAATGGTATGGCCATGCTCCCGGGCGTTGCGGCGATCGTCCTGCTCATCGGGCTCCTGGCTGCGGCCACGCCGGCACGGCGAGCGCTTCGCGTTCAGCCGACAGAGGCTCTGCGAAACGAATAGACACGGTCAACCTGCTGGCGCCGAGGGTAACTCATGGACATCCAGGAGATCGCAACGGAGCTGCTGCAGTCCCTGGATCACAACATGGCCCTCCAGCCGATCGTAGGGCGCGTGCCAGGTTTCGATGAGCAGGCCGCGTACGAAGTGAGTGCCGCGATCCTGGAACGCCGACGGGCGCGGGGAGAGCGGCCGATCGGTCGTAAGATCGGTTTCACCAATCGCACGATGTGGTCTCACTACGGGGTCGAGGCCCCTATCTGGGCGCCTGTGTACGACAGCACGGTGACCTTTCAGGAATCGTCGACCAGCCCCCTGTCGATTGGCCATCTGGCCCAGCCGCGCATCGAGCCGGAGATCGTTTTTCACTTCAAGACATCCCCTGGACCGAGTCCGGATGAAGCCGCGCTTCTGTCCTGCATCGACTGGATCGCTCACGGCTACGAGATCGTGCAGTGTCATTTTCCGGACTGGAAATTCCAGGCTCCCGACACCATCGCCGCCTTCGGTCTGCATGGCGCGCTGGTAGTGGGTCGCGGCATGCCGGTGACGGACATTTTGGATTCCGCCATGCAGCTGCGCTCCTTTACGATCGCACTCGCACGCAATGGCAGCGTGGAGGCCCGTGGTCGCGGCGCCGACGTGCTCGACAGCCCCTTGCTGGCTGCAGCACACCTGGTGCGTGTACTGGAGCGCCAGTCCCTGTTCGAGGGCATCCAGGCTGGCGAAATCGTTACCACCGGTACCCTGACTTCGCCCTTACCCATTCATCCTGGCGAAACCTGGACGGCCGAGCTCCCCGGCATCAACCTGGAAGGTGTCCGCCTTCAACTCGCATGAGGACTTCATGCCGCCCAGCATAGCCAGTCACTTTCCGCGAATCGAAGGCTGCCGGCGGGCCGCCCGCGTGGAGACGATGTGGTGGACGAGATGCCCGGCGTCTCGTCCAACACCTCCCACCAGCGACGAACTCAGCGAGTAGAGGAAGAGAAGCCCGATGAAGTAGAGTCCCGGACAGGATTCGACGATGCCCCGATCGTGAATGGGAATGCCATTGTGGGTCGGAAGCGCGAGATCGATCCAGTCATGGTTGGGTGCGAATCCAGTACACCAGATGACATTCGCCACCTCGAGGGCCCTTCCATCCTCGAGGACGGGATATCCGTTCCTCACCCCGATCATTCGCGGCACTCGCTCGATGCCCGCAGCGGCAAAGTCCTTGCGTCGCACGCGGCCCAGAGGAAGCCCGCGAGGCGGGTCGAGGAAGTGGTCGCGAACCTCCCGGCCGATGAAACGGTTCACCGTCAACACCCGCGTCGCCATGAACCACATGAGGGGTGTGAGCATTCGATCGAGAAGACTCCCGGCCCCCCCGGTAGGCTCCTGTCCCGTGTCCGGGCCCGATAACCACGTCCGGTGGTGCGGAGCGAGTTCGATGGCGATCTCCGCGCCGGAGTTCCCGGCGCCGACCACCAGCACTCCCCCTTCCTCGATCTGGGATGGGTTGCGGTACTCCTTGGAATGGACCTGAACGATGCGTTCGTCGAGCTCTCGCGCGAACTCCGGGATCCTGGGCTTGCTGGAGGCGCCGGTCGCGACGACCGCGTTCTCGGCGAACAGCGTATCCTTGCCACAGACCACCTCGAATCGATCGCCGACCTTCGACAGCCTGTCGACCTTGACCGCTGTTCGGACAGGGAGATCGAAGCCACGGGCGTACGCCTCCAGGTAGTCGGCGATCTCATCCTTGCTCGGATACGAGGAGGGCGGCCCGGGAAACGGCATCCCTGGCAGATTGTTGTAACGGCCCGGCGTAAACAGATGAAGCGCATCCCACCGTTTCCGCCAGGCATCTCCGATCCGCTCGTGGTCGTCCAGGATCACAAACGGCAGACCCTCATGCCTGAGGTGATAGCCGACCGCGAGACCAGCCTGGCTTCCACCGATGACCACGGTCCCGAGCTGCTGATCACTCATGGCTGGGGCAGTGGCGACGCACATCTCGCGCGGACATCCTCGCGCACGGTTGTTGAGTGCCGCGGGGGATCGCGGGGGCCGCAGACGCTTCGTGCGGCTTCGCCATGGCCTTCGTCCTTTCGCTCTGCGGGTTGTTCCCCGCAGGGCAAGTGTGCGACGAAGACGGGCGCCGGCGCGTCGGCGAAACCACCCAGTCCTGGGACGGATCCAAACTGGGTGGTTCCCGCCAGACGTGAGGGGCAGAGGAATCTTGTGAACCGCGTAGACCGCGGCCGCGCCGCGGGTCGGACGTCGAGCTTGGAACCCATCTAGTCAGAATATTGCTGACGTGGCCTCCGGCACAGTGCTTATCGAACGGCGGCGATCGCCGCCAGCATGAAAGATCACCATAGACAGGCCCACACAAGTGTTGAACCCTGGGCCGTGATGACCGTATGTAAGCGCTATGCGATTGAACCAGATCCTGCGCGGTCTCGTGAGGATGCCGCTCTTTACAGGAATCGCGGTGTTGACGCTCGCGATCGGCATTGGTGCCAATACGGCGATCTTCAGCGTGATCCAGGGCGTGCTCTTGAAGCCACTGCCGTATCCGCGCGCCGACGAGCTTGTGACGCTCGATCATGCCGCGCCCGGCCTCAACCTGCCACGCGCCGGCGCCGCGCCGTTTCAGTACTTCACCTATCGCGAAGAAGGCCGGGTGTTTCAGGATGTCGGGCTCTGGAACACCGGGACCGTGAGCGTCACCGGCCTCGCGACGCCCGAGGAAGTGCGGACGCTGTTCGTGACCGACGGCGTGCTGCCGATGCTCGGCGTCCAGCCGATGCTCGGTCGCGTGTTCTCGAAAGCCGACGGCACACCCGCCACACCGGAGACGGTCGTGCTGACATCGGGGTACTGGCGGTCGAAATTCGGCGCTGACCCTTCGGCGATCGGCCGCACCCTGATGGTCGACAGTGTCCCGCGCGAAATCATCGGCGTGCTCCCCGATTCCTTCCGCTTCCTCGACCGCAACGTGTCGGTCGTCATCCCGTACCGGTTCGACCGCAGCAAAGTGTTTCTCGGACAATTCAGTTATGCGGCCATCGCGCGGCTGAAACCGGGCACCTCGCTGGACCAGGCGAGCGCCGACGTCGCGCGCATGATCCCGATCTCACTCACACGCTTCCCGCCGTTCGCCGGGGCCAGCGTCAAGCTGTTCGAAGAAGTGCGGCTCGGGCCGAACGTCCTCTCCCTCAAAGACGATCTGGTCGGCGACGTGCGAACGGTCCTGTGGGTGTTGATGGGGACGATCGGAATGGTTCTCCTCATCGCGTGCGCGAACGTGGCGAACCTGCTCCTCGTGAGGGCCGAGTCGCGGCAGCAGGAACTGGCGATTCGTGCCGCGTTGGGCGCCGGATGGACCCGGATTGCCCGCGAGCTGCTGCTGGAAAGCGTGACGCTCGGCATCCTGGGCGGCGTCGCCGGACTGGGTCTTGCGTTTGGCGCGCTGCGGCTGCTGGTGGCACTCGCTCCGGGGAACCTGCCGCGGCTCGACGAGATCACGCTCGACATCCCCGTGCTGTTCTTTACGCTTGGATTGTCGGTGGTCGCCGGTCTGCTGTTCGGCGCCATCCCGGTATTCAAGTTCGCGGGCGCTCAGCTCGGTCTGACGCTTCGCGGCGGGGGGCGGACCTCGACCGCGAGCAGGGATCGCCATCGCGCGCGCAATACGCTCGTCATCGCGCAGGTCGCACTGGCGCTCGTGCTCCTCGTCGGCTCGGGGTTGATGATTCGCACGTTTCAAGCCTTGAGAGACGTGCACCCGGGGTTCGTGCGCCCCGACGACGTTCAGACGTTGCGGTTGTCGATTCCAGGCTCGCAGGTCAAGGATGAAGCGGCGGTTACCCGCATGCACCAGGCGATCATGGAGAAGATCGCGACGGTGCCCGGCGTCGCGTCGGTGGCGCTCGCGTCCACGGTCACGATGTCCGGACAAGGGTGGCACGATCCGCTGTACGCGCAGGATCGCCCGTATTCGGAATCGCAGGTGCCCCCGATTCGGCTGTTCAAGTTCGTGTCCCCGGGCTACATGAAGACCATGGGCGGATCGCTCGTCGCCGGCCGGGATTTCACGTGGACCGACGCGTACGAAGCGCGACCGGTGGCGATGGTCTCGGACACCCTGGCGCGCGAGCTGTGGGGCCACCCGTCGGCGGCCATCGGCAAACGCGTGCGTCCGTACGCCAAGGGCGTCTGGCGCGAAGTGGTCGGCGTTCTGAGCGATATGCGAGACGACGGCCTGAATAAGAAGGCGCCGGCGGTCGCGTACTGGCCGCTGTTGATGGCGGACTTCTTCGGGGCGACCGAGGACAACAGATATCTCGCGCAGCGCAACGTCTCGTACCTGATTCGGAGCACTCGGACCGGCTCCAACGGATTCGTCAACGACCTCGGACGGGCCGTGTGGTCGGTCAACCCCAATCTGCCGCTGGCCGGCGTCCGCACGTTGCAGGAGATCTACGACGCGTCGCTGGCGCGGACGTCGTTCACGCTGGTGATGCTCGGCATCGCCGGCGGGATGGCGCTGCTGCTGGGCGTGGCGGGGATTTACGGCGTGATCTGGTACTCGGTCTCGCAACGCACGCGCGAGATCGGCATCCGCGTGGCGCTCGGCGCGCAGCGGCAGGCGATCACGCGCATGTTCGTCACCCACGGCCTGAGGCTGGCCGGTGTCGGTGTGGCGATCGGACTCCTCGCAGGATTCGGCGTGATGCGGCTGATCGCCTCGTTGTTGTTCGAAGTCAGCCCGGTCGATCCGTTGACCTACGGCCTGGTCTCGCTGACGCTGATTGCCGCGACGGGGCTCGCCAGCTATGTGCCGGCCCGGCGTGCTACGGCAGTGGATCCCATCGAGGCGCTGCGGTCGGAGTAGCGTAAACTGTCGGTACCTGCCAGGGAGGGTGGGACGTTACTGTCCAGCCAGTTGTCGCACCCTCACTTGACCTTCCCAGTGGGCCACACCGCACATCAGTGTTGGAAGTGAATCAGGGACGCATGAGTACTCCGCGCAGAAGGGCTCCCCAAGCAAACGACATCGAGACGGACGCCTCTACAGGGCGGACGCAGGCCTTCGACATCGCGATGTTCAACCGCGGACTGCGATGGTAGAAGACAGTTCCCGCGGCGCGCGCGCGCAGGGGCGGAGCTGTCTCCGCAGCTGGGGCGCCGCCACCACATACTCGCAACGACGCTGTCATCTCTCAGCGACTTCGTCTACACCTACGACTCGGACGCGCGGTTCGTGTTTGTCAATCAGCCGCTCCTCGATCTGGGGGGGATTTCGCTGGAAGATGCGGTGGGCAAGAATTTCTTCGATCTCGGGTACCCGGACGATCTCGCCCGGCGGCTGCACCGGGAGGTGCTGCAGGTGTTTCAAACGAAACAGGGCCTCACGGGTGAGACACCTTACGTAAGCCCGACCGGGATCGATGGGTACTGCAGGTACATCTTTTCCCCGGCTTTTGGAGCCGATGGCGAAGTCGAGTTCGTGGTGGGGTCTACACGCGACATCACCTCGCGAAAAAAGGCAGAAGGCGAACTGCGGGCAGCCAAGGAAGCCGCAGAGGCCGCCAACCAGGCCAAGAGCCAGTTCCTTGCGAACATGAGTCACGAGATCCGGACGCCGATGAATGGGGTCATCGGGATGACCGATCTCGTTCTGGACACCGAGCTCACGTCCGAGCAGCGGCAGAATCTGGGCATCGTCAAATCATCGGCCGACGCCCTGCTGGCCGTCATCAATGACATCCTGGACTTCTCCAAGATCGAGGCAGGCAAAGTCGAACTCGATCACATCGACTTCGATCTCCGCGACGCTGTCGGCGATTCGGCGAACACGATGGCGCTGAAGGCTCATCAAAAAGAGCTCGAGTTGATCGTGGATGTCGATGCGGCAGTGCCGCGGATGGTGAAAGGCGATCCGGGCCGTGTCCGCCAGACTCTTCTCAACCTACTCGGGAACGCCATCAAATTTACCCACCGCGGAGAAGTCGTGCTTCGCGTGACGAGCGTGAGGTCGGCGGCAGCAGGCGTCGAGGTGAACTTCGCCGTCACCGACACGGGCGTCGGCATCCCGGTGGACCGCCAGCAGCGCATCTTCGAAGCCTTCACGCAAGTCGACGGCTCAACGACGCGTAATTTCGGCGGAACTGGTCTTGGCCTGACGATCTCATCACGTCTGGTGCAGCTGATGGGCGGGCGGCTCTGGGTCGAGAGTGAAGCTGGCAAGGGCAGCACGTTTCAGTTCACCGCAACATTTGCGTTGGGCACGGCCCCCAGAGTCGCGACGCCAGTCCCGGGCGCGGGCGATTTGCACGGTCTGCGTGTCCTCATCGTCGACGACAACGCGACGAATCGCAGACTTCTCGAAGGCATGGTTGCCGTCTGGCACATGGTGCCCACACCCGCGGTGTCCATGGCGGAAGCGCTCGCCGCGCTACGCGCCGCGCAGGAATCTGGAAAGCCCATCCGACTCGTGCTGACCGATTTCAACATGCCTCATGCCGATGGTTTTACTCTCGCAGAACACATCAAGGGCGACCCGTCCATTGCAGACGCGATCATCGTGATGCTCACGTCGGCCGGCCGGCCGGGTGATGCCGCCCGTTGCCGGGCGTCGGGCATTGCCGCCTATCTTGCCAAACCCATCAAGCGATCGGAACTGCGCTCCGTCATCGTATCGGTGTTGGGTATTCAGTCTGCTGAAAGGAACCAGCCGGCGCTGGTGACACGGCATTCGGTGCGGGAAGCCCGCCGACCCGGACGCGTGCTCCTCGTCGAGGACAACGGCGTCAACCAGTTGATCGGCAGGCGCCTGCTCGAGAAACGCGGCCACAGCGTGATCGTGGCGAACAACGGGCCCGAGGCGCTCGCGATTTTGGAGGACGCCGCGTTTTCCGGCTTCGGTTGTATCCTCATGGACGTCCAGATGCCCGGGATGGACGGTCTGGCGTGCACCGCGCTCATTCGTGAAAGAGAACTGGTGAGCGGGTGTCGCATTCCGATCATCGCCATGACCGCACACGCAATGAAAGGTGACGAGGAACGATGTCTGGCGGCGGGGATGGACGGATATCTGTCGAAACCTATTCAGCCGGATCAGTTCTTCGACGTGATTGAGCGTCAGCTGGACGCTTCAACCGCGTCCGCCCGGCCGCTGTTAGCAGTGCCGGTCCGTGACGAGCTCTGAGATGCTGCCGACCGTAACCGCATCATTTTCGCCAGCATGATCGTGTCTCCTTCCGATTCAGCGGGGGCTCGGGCCGCGAGGTGCGACTGTGGCCGGGTCCACGCGTCGATCGCGCCGCCGATGATGTCCAGGACCGTGACGAATGAAAACCGCTGCGGCGCGATCAAGGCGAGGAATTCCTCGCCGTATCGTCGCCGCCACCGCGGCGGATAGAGATTCAGCAGCCACGTCACGCGTTCGCCAGCCGCCTCTGGCCGACACGCGTGACGGCTTGAATGCTCGCGAGCCTGGCGCGAAGCGCCCTTTCGCCCAGGGCGGTGAGTTCGTAGGGGTTACGGCGATCGTCGGCGGCGAGGGCGTTGATCAGGCCCCGCGCCTCGAGTCGGGCAATGGCGGCGTACAGCGTGCCAGGTCCGAAACGGACATCCGCGAACGCCGCGATGTCCTCGGTCACCGCGTAGCCGTGCTTGGGGCCCTCAGCGAGGCTGATGAGAATCAGCAGGGCTGGTTCGCCGAACCGCCCGAATTCCTCGAGATCGATGGTCTGGTCGCGCCGGTTCATGCTCCGCTCCACGTAATACGATTGGCATACTATTACGTCAAACGTAGTAACGTGTCAAGCGCGGGCCCGCGTGGGCTACAACGGTGCCGATGCTGGTCTCCTGAGTCCCGAACTGGCGGCCGGCAGTCGCTGTGTGGCTGGGGATTGGCTGACGTCCGAACAAGGCCGGCAGCAACTCGATCGTGCGCTGCCCGCGACACACCGTGAGTCACGCGATCACGCGATAGTCGCAATGTTGATTGGCCGAAGCATGACGGTATAATCCCAGCGCGTACAGAATCCTGCCCCGCGGAGTGGGCCCGCGTACCGCGCACCGTCGCCCGGTGTCGCGCCTGCCTCACGCGCATCCTCGATCGTTTCGCGGCGGAGAGTTGGCGTCGTGTGTGTGCGGGTCAACTCGAAGTGCGCCCACCAGCGCACAATCACCCTCCCCCGGCGCTCATCTTGACACCCTAAATGAAGCCGTGCGATTATGCGCACTCATATCGTTTACCTAAAGGACGGTCGTGGAGAAGCTGGACACTCCCCAGGGCACGCTCGACCTGATGATCCTGACGATCCCATCGCGCGAGCCGATGCACGGCTACGGCATCTCGCAGCGGCTCGCCGTCCTCAGCGGGGATCTGTTCCGGGTCAATCCAGGATCGTTGTTCCCGTCGTTGTACCGGCTGGAGCAGGACGGCAAGCTGAAGGCGGTATGGCGAGCCACGGAGAACAACCGACGCGCCAGGTACTACCGCCTCACCGCGTCGGGCCGCCGGCAGCTCGAGCGCCATCGCGAACGCTGGGACCGGGTGTCGTTCGCCGTCACACCTGTGCTGGAGGGGGCATGACGCTGTTGCATCGCTTGACGTCCATCGTCCGCTGGATCGCGCGTCGGGAGAAGGCTGAACAGGATTTGAACGACGAGCTGCAGGCTTTCATCGACATGGCCGCCGACGACGAAGTCCGCGACGGTGCGACAGTGCCTGAAGCCCGCCGTCGAGCCGCGCTCCGGCTGGGAGGCCTGGAACAGGCCAGGGAACGCGTTCGAGGTGCTCGCCATGGCGCCTGGCTCGATGTGGCCGGGCGAGACCTCCGCTCTGGATTGCGGCAGGTCCGGCGCAATCCGGCGTTCTCGGCTGTCGCGATCGCGACCCTCGCTCTCGGCACCGGCGGGATCACGGCGATGTTCAGCGCCGTCGACGCGGTGCTGATCCGCCCCCTGCCGTACGCCGATGCGGACCGTCTCGTCATGATCTGGGACGCGCTGGGCAAGACCGACGCGTCGGGAGGCAAAGGCAACCCCACACCCGCTGAATGGGTCGAGTGGCGACGCCTGAATACGGTGTTCACGGACCTCGCATCGAGTCAGCCTGCCGACGCGACGCTCTCGGGCGACGGCGAGCCCGAACAGGTTCCGGCACGGAAGGTCACATGGACGTTCTGGAGCGTGCTTGGTGTACAGCCGATGCGTGGCCGTGTCTTCACCGAGGACGAGGACAACAAGAGCGTCCGCGTCGCGGTGATCAGCCACGGACTCTGGCAGCGGCGCTTCGGCGCTGCCGCTGACATCATCGGACGTCGGATTTCGGTCAACGACGAGCCCCACGAAGTGATCGGCGTCATGCCGCGGACCTTCTACTTCATGCCCTCGCGCGACATCGACCTCTGGATGCCTGCGTCGTACCCTCCCTGGATGCGTCGGAGTTTCAACTGGCACAGCGACCAGATCGTCGGGCGCCTGAAGCCAGGCGTCACATTACAGCAGGCACGGGAATCCATGACGGCCTTGAGTCTGCAGCTGACAGCGAAACAATTCCCCGGGCCCCACCCGGTCATCGTCACGCCTCTGCGGGAAGAGATCGCGGGCAGAACACAAAACGCGCTGATCCTGCTGCTGAGCGCGTCGCTGGCGCTGCTGTTGATCGCATGCGTCAATCTAACGAATCTCCTGCTGTCCCGCGGCGGCGCGCGCGGCCGGGAAGTCGCCGTGCGCAGCGCTCTTGGAGCGGCCCGGAGCAGGCTGGTCTGTCAGTTCCTCACCGAAAGCCTCGTGCTGGCCACTCTGGGTACGCTTGCTGGTCTCGCGCTCGCCGTGCCGGCCATGCGATTTCTCGAGCGACTGGTCCCTGAGGCCATGGGCGCCACGCGCCTCACGCTCGACTGGCGGGTGCTGGTATTCTCCGCGGCCGCTGCGATCGTCACGGCGTTGACCTTCGGACTCTTGCCGGCAGTGCGCGGATCGCGAGTCGCGCCGCAGCAGGGACTTCGCGAGAGCGGCCGCGGGACGGCCGGGGGTCGCAGCCGCTGGTTCCAGCATGCGCTGATTGTCGTTGAAACGTCGCTCGCGGTCGCGCTGCTGACGTGCGGCGGCCTGCTGCTGCAGACCTTTCAGCATTTGAGGAGTACCGACCTCGGATTCAACCGCGAACGGCTCCTGACCTTCGAGACGCCGTTGTTTCGATACACGGATTTCGACCGCCGCCTCGCGTTCATCAATGCGGAGGTGGAAAAGGTGCGCGCGATTCCCGGCGTCATCAGCGCCGGATCGATCAACGTCATCCCGTTCACCAATTTCACCAACGCGACGTTCTACCTGCTGGTGGGCCAGTCAAGAGATAGCGCCGCCGACCAGGTGGCGCTGGTTCGCGATGTCGGTCGCGAGTACTTTACAACCGTCGGCGCGCAGTTACGGGACGGAAGATTCTTCGACACACCCGATCGAAGGTCCTCTTCTCCCGTGGCGATCGTCAACGAACCGTTTGCGAAGCGTCACTTCCCTGAGCGCTCGCCGCTGGGGCAGAAGTTCAAGCTCGGGAACCTGGGCCCCAAGGGCAACTGGTACACGATTGTCGGCGTATTGAACTCAATTCCCGAAAGCGGCGTGCTGGATGAGCCGAGGCCCGCCGTCTATCGCCCGTACGAGCAGTCCGGTGGCGGCGGGAACGCCGGCATCGTGGTTCGGACCGCGATCGAGCCGTCAGCGATTGTCCCGGCGGTCCGCCAGGCCATCTGGTCGCTGGACAAGAATCAGCCGCTCGCGCGTATCCGGACGATGGACGAGATCGTCAACAGCCAGTTGTCAACCTCTTCGCAGAGCACGGCCCTGTTGGGCGCCTTCGCGGTGCTCGCGCTGCTGCTCGCAGCGCTGGGCATCTACGGAGTACTCTCGTACGCCGTGACACAGCGCACCCAGGAGATCGGCGTGCGCATGGCGTTAGGCGCGACCTCACGCGAGATCATGCTCTCATTTGGCAGACGAGGCTTGTCGTTGACGCTCGCCGGACTCGCTGTTGGCCTCGTGCTGGCGGCGATGGCTGCGCGCTTGATGACGACGCTGCTCTACGGCGTCCGCCCCGACTACCTCCCAACGGTCGCCGTGGTATCCCTGATTCTTGTGGGCGTAGCGGCACTGGCATGTTTCGTTCCCGCGCGCCGTGCCTCGCACATCGACCCGATGATTGCCCTGCGGCAGGAATAGGCTACTAGCCTTCTTCGACCTTCAGGCCCGGTGGCTGGGTCGCCGCCCGGACCTTTTGATCGAGCTCCCGCTGAGTTCGAAAGATGCTGCACCAGTCCCGATGCTCCGCGATGGGCATGCCGCACTCGACACAGATGCGGACCCGCTGGGTCGGCATCCGCTTTCTCGAAAACAGGTCACGAAACGACATCTGGAACTCCCTGGAAACCGGTCTGACTCTGTCAGACGGAAAAGCGGCCCCGAAGGTTTGCTATTTTTTTCCGACTTCAGCCGGAGGGCGGCGGTCGCCGTTGACCTCGCCCGAAGGGGGGAGCCACGAGCAGCGCGGCGACCGCGCGCGTTACATCCGCAGCATGACCGCCGTCGCGATGACCACCATGAACACGACCAGCCAGCCGACGGCGAAGCCGCCGAGATCCTCGCGGTACGCCTTCCACCCCTGCGCGCCGGCCGCACGGCGCAGGTGCAGAAGGTTGACCAGGATCAGCGGCTGGCGAACAGGCGCACTCGCCGGTGAATCGCTGGATGTCTGGAGACGCTCGAACAGATCGTCGATACGATCCTGCGGCTCGGGAGCCGTGAGCAGGCTGACGACGACGAGTGCGATGCTGCCAATCGCCAGCGCGGCGGCGAACACGTTCGGATCCCAGTGATCCAGCCGCTGTCCCGTGACGAAATAGAGCGCGAAGTTCGTCGCCAGCGAGGCGAGCAGGCTTGCCAGGGCGCCCCACCGGTTCGCGCGCGGCCAGACAATACCGCCGAGCACGCTGATCCCGACGAACGTCGCCAGCGTCTCGGTCAGCAGGAAGGTGTAGAGCACACTCTCGATCAGGAAGATCGCGTACAGCACCCCGAGCATCGTGATCACGAACCCGCTCGCCCGGCCGACCCAGAGGTAGTGCCGATCTTCGCGGCCGGGCATGATCTGGCGCCGGTAGAGCCCTTCGGTGAACAACGCGCCGCTGTCGACCAGGAACGCCGAACAGGTCGACATGTTGGCGGCGAGGATCGACGCAATCATCAGCCCCAGGGCGCCGGGAAACAGCAGCTGACGGCAGGCGAAGCCGAACGCATTCTCCGGATCGCCGATCGCCGCGGCGTCGGCATGTCCCTGAACGACCATCGCCGCGACAATCAGGCCGACGAGCGCCCACCCGACCGTGCACACACGCTTGATCATGTTGCCGTAGAACATGCCGACGCGGCAGGTGCGCTCGTCCTTGCCGGTGCCGACGGCCGCCAGCTGGTGCGGCTGCGCCATGATCCCGACCAGCCCGTTGAGGGTCAGCATCGCGATCATCCAGGGCCCGATGCCGGCTGGCGTGGCGAGGGAGAGGCGGAAGGGCTCGAGTGAGGCCTGGATGCCGTCGAGACCGCCGACCACCTGGAAGCCCAGCGGGACGAGGATGAACGAGAGCGCGATGATCAGGAAACCTTGGAACAGATCGGTCCAGGCCGCCGCGATCAACCCTCCGACGAAGCTGTACAGCATGAACATGACCGTCATCGCCACGACGATCTCGTTCGCGCCGACGCCGCCGCCGGTCGCCTGGCTGATGACCTTGCCCGCGCCTTTCAGCATGCTGCCGGTGTTGATGATGAAGAAGCACAGTGCGAACACGATGTAGATGGCGGCCATCCAGGGGCCGTACCGATCTTCGGTGAGCTCCGCCATCGTCGTGCGGCGGATGCGCCGGAAGACCGGGGCCATGATCCAGTAGAACGGCGTGATGAAGAGGTTCTTCCACTGGAACCAGATGGCCGAGGCGCCGACGCTGTAGACCGCCCCGGCCAGCGCCACCGGCATCTCGGCGTGCGTGCCCACACCGAAGCTCTGGCCCATCATGAGCCAGGGGCCGAACCGCCGCCCGCCGAGGAAGTACTCGCCCGTCTGGCGAACCCGGTACCCGGCGATCAGCCCGATCGCCGTGATGACGACGAAATATCCCCCGATGACCATCCAGTCGAACGTCGCGATGTTCATGCCTTAGAGTCTCTTATGTCGTCGACTCTGACGCCACTCGCACGGCCGGGCCGGAGCTCCCTTCCTGGCCCTGCAGAGAGACGGCCTCGAGACCGTGCTTCGCTGCCGCCTGCGACGTTACGGCGGAGGTCCTTCGCCGGACGGCGTTTCGGAGTTCTACCTCTGGGGCAAGGCCGCCGCGAAACGATAGGCGCACGCGCCGGCCGCCGCCGGAAAACAGGCTAACGTGTCGTGGCGTCTACAAGCAGCAGGAGGACGAACCCGAAGGCGGCAAGCAAGCCTGAGAAGCGCGGACTGTTGTGGAAGGCTTCGGGAATCATCGTTTCGGCAGTCATCGCGAGCAGTGCGCCGGCTCCGAACGCCTGTAGTCGTGGCGGCCACGCACCACCGAGCGTGCCAACTCCCACATACCCTGCCGCGATTGCTACCGCTGCCCCGCTCGCGACCGCAATCCAGGTCAGAACGATGTAGGGGTAGCTTCGACCGGCCGCCCGCATGCCCGCTGTGCTCGACACAGCGACGGGAAAGTTGCTGAGTGAGAACGCGATGGTCAGCGCGATGGGTACCACGGGATCTCGCAGGGCCACTCCCAACACCATCGCCTCAGGGGCCGCGTCAAGCGCGTTGCCGAGAGCGATGGCCACGCCGCTGCCAGGCTTCTGCGACTCGGCCGGCTGCTGAATACAATCGCCGCATCGCTTCCGGTGAGCGGCACCGAACCGGGCGAGCAGCGCGTTGCTCGCGCTGAACGCGGCTGCGCCGAGCAGCAGTGACAGCGCCACGGCCATCGGCCCGGCGAGCCGGATCGCATCCGTGGTCACCTTGAGAGACACACCGGCGAGCAGCAGCCCTGCCCCTACCGACATGGCCATCGCGATACGTTGATGCGGCAGCCGGGAGAAGACGCCGGCAAGCACGCCGACCAGCAGCCCCACAGAGGGCACTGCGCCCAACGCCAGGACAACCCAGACTTCAGCAGCACTCGTGGACATGCGATGCACTCTCAGGACCGGATGCCCGAGCAAATGAGTTCATAGAAGCGGCCTCGGTACCATTCGTCGCCTGCACGCGCGCCGATCCTTGATCAGGCAGCTCTCTGAGCGCTCGCTACTCCCGCATGTAGTGGCAGGTGTAGCCCCCTGGGTGCTTTCGCAAGTAGTCCTGATGGTAATCCTCAGCATTGTACCAGGTTGAGGCCGGCTCAATTGTCGTCGTGATAGCCCGACGCCAACCGCCCGAGGCCTCGACACGGGCCTTGACTCGCTCCGCCGTTCGCTGCTGCTCGGCGTCTTGAGGAAAGATGGCGGAGCGGTACTGCGTCCCTCTGTCGTTGCCCTGACGATTGAGCGTGGTCGGATCGTGCAGCTTGAAGAACCACTTCTCGAGCACATCTTCGTAGCTGATCACGGACGGATCGAACGTGATCCGTACCGCCTCGGCGTGACCCGACTTGCCGTCGTGAGTGTCATGGTAGGTCGGATTCTCCAACCACCCTCCGGTATAGCCCACCTCCGTTTCGAGGACGCCGGGCACATCGCGGAGGATTTCCTCAACGCCCCAGAAGCAGCCGCCAGCAAGCACGGCCACCTCACGAGCAGGGCTGCCCTGAACCGACCGATCCCCGCTGCCATCCTCGCTCATCATTGCCTCCATGGCCTCCCCTGACTCACGTGCGAGCACGCTTCCCGAGCGCTCTGCGACCGGGCCATACCGATTGGAGCATGGGTGGCACCGCAGGACCATTGGACGATGGTATCGGCTCCTTTGCAAGGACGTCTGCAGAAGGATCGAGCGGGATCCATACCATCGTCCAACAGATCCGCAGTGTTCCTGTTCTCCGACCCAATACGAAGGTGTCCCCGATACCATCGTCCGATAGATCCGACACCGCGCGTCTGGTTTGATGTGTTCGAGGAAACAACATGAAACCACTCGAGCGACTGACCCGCCGCGCCAGCTTCCGAACCGGAATCGTCGTTCTTGGCGCGATGATGTGTCACGCACTCTCGTCAACGCCCGCCCTCCGCCTGGCGCTTGCCGTGTTCGCGGTGACCGCTGTCGGCGGGGCGTCAGCGACGCCCGCCGCTGCCGACACTGACGACAAAGCGGTCCGGCCGTTCCGCGTCAATGTGCCCGACGAAGCGCTTGCCGACCTTCGCAAGCGGGTGCTGGCAACGCGGTGGCCCGACAAGGAGACCGTCAGCGATCGATCCCAGGGCGTGCAGCTGGCCACGCTGCAGGAGCTCGTTCGCTACTGGGGCACGGACTACGACTGGCGGAAGCTGGAGGCGAAGCTCAATGCGCTGCCGCAGTTCACCACGACGATCGACGGGCTCGACATTCACTTCATCCACGTCCGCTCCCGTCATCCGAATGCCCTGCCGGTCATCATCACCCATGGGTGGCCGGGGTCGATCACGGAGCAGCTCAAGGTCATCGGTCCGCTCACGGACCCCACCGCACACGGGGGACACGTGCAGGACGCCTTTGATGTGGTCATACCCTCGATGCCCGGTTACGGCTTCTCCGGCAAACCGACAGCCACGGGCTGGAATCCCGATCGCATCGCACGAGCCTGGGCTGAGCTCATGCACCGTGTCGGGTACACCCGCTACGTCGCCCAGGGAGGCGACTGGGGATCTCCGATCTCGAGCGCGATGGCGCGCCAGGCAGCGCCAGGATTGCTCGGCATCCACATCAACCTGCCGGCGACGGTACCGCCGGATGTGGCCGCGGCGCTCGCCGGTGGCGGGCCTCCGCCGGCCGGACTGTCCGAGAAGGAACGGGCGGCGTTCGACGCGCTCGACAGGTTCTACAAGATGCGCAGAGCCTACGGCGCCATGATGGGTACACGGCCGCAGGTGATAGGCCAGGCCCTGACGGACTCTCCGGCGGGGCTTGCCGTCTTCATGTATGACTACAACGACGGCGAGCCCGAGCGCCTGCTGACCAAAGACGACTTCCTGGACAACGTCACGCTGTACTGGCTGACGAACACTGCCACCTCGTCGGCGCGGCTGTACTGGGAGACCGGGGGCCAAAGCATTCTTCTGGCGACCGCGCAGAAGACCTCCGAGATCTCGCTGCCCGTGGCCATCACGGTGTTTCCGGAGGAGGTCTATCGAGCCCCCGAGACATGGGCGCGGCGCGCCTATCGCAACCTGACCTACTTCAACGAGGTCGACAAGGGCGGCCACTTCGCCGCGTGGGAGCAGCCCGAGCTCTTTGCAGCCGAGCTCCGTGCCGCGTTCCGATCGATTCGCTGACCCTGAAACCGACAGAAGATTCACATGAACACGACTCGCCGTCGTGGCACCGGATGGATGCCAACGATCGAGGTCTCAGTCCGAAGAGTGAGCGTTGTCTCGTCCCATTCGATGTCAGAATTCACCTTGGAAACAGGGACTCCCTGACCAGCCGATGTTCACGCGGGCGGCGGCCGAAGCCGCCAACTTTGCAGGACAATTCCAGCGGACATCGGATACGAGCGCATGACAGCAGCCCTCATCACGATTGATGTTCGCACGCGACGACACTGGCGCGCCTGGCTGGTCAACAACCACGCGTCGAGTCCGGGCATCTGGCTCGTCCGATACAAGCAACACACGAGCGTCAGATCGATGCCCCATGAAGACCTCGTGCGTGAGGCGCTCTGCTTCGGGTGGATCGACAGTCTCGTCAAACGCCTGGACGACCATCGCTACGCGATCAAAGTCACGCCGCGCAAGCCGACGAGCAAGTGGTCGGACGTCAACCGGAGACGCTGGAACGAACTGAACGCCGCCGGCCTGCTTGCAGCCGCCGGGCAGGCAGCGGCGCCCACGGAGAACAGCTACGCGCCAAAGCCGTTGATTCCGGAACTGCCCGCGTACGTGGCCAAAGCATTCAAGACGAACCCAAGAGCCTGGCACAACTTTCAGGCGCTTGCCCCGAGGCAGAGACGTGACTTCGTCGTGTGGATTCACATGGCGAAGCGGCCTGAGACGCGGAAACGGCGGATTCGCGAGTCGATTGAACTGCTCTCGGCCGGCCAGAAGCTCGGTTTGAGATAAGCGGCCTTCCACCATCTCCTTCTGCACAGCATCGCTGACGATCAGGCGCTGTTTCGAGAGGAGCTTCGGCCAGGCGACGCGAGTTCGTGGAAACTGCGCGATGGCGCTCCACGCGGCCCGACCGATGCCACTCGCCATCCGCTCCAACTCCAGCGTGCAGCTTCGGTCGAAATTTCGTGAGACATGGCCAATTCACCGAAGAACGTCATTCGGCGCGCAACGTGATTATCGGATCCACGCGGGCTGCGCGCGCCGCCGGCCCGAGACAGGCGAAGATGGCTGTCATCAGCAGCAGTGCCGGTGCCGCGATCATCGTGACGGGGTCGTAGGCTGTCACACCAAAAAGCAACGTGCGCAGGACCTGAGCCACCGCGAGCGCGGCGCCGCCGCCGACCAGCACGCCGACGGCGGTGATTTGAACTGCGCCGCCCACGACCGTGCGCATCACACGCGTGGCGTCGGCGCCAAGTGCCATGCGAATTCCAATCTCACGACGGCGCTCGCTGACGTGATAGGAGGTGAGCCCGTACACACCAATCGCGGCCATGAGCAACGCGAGCGCACCGAAGAACGCGGCGAACGCAGCGACCAGGCGTTCCTGCAAGATCGCGCGGCCGACGATGAAATCGAGCGATTCCGCCGACGAGTTGATCAGTTCGACACCAAGTGATTCAACGGCCTGCCGTACGGCCGCAATCGAGACACCACGTCCGCCGACCACGTAACATTTCCCACCTGGATCGGGAGTCTGCAGCGCCGGAACATATACCGCCGCGACGTTGCTCTCTTTGAGATTGTAGAGACGAGCATCGGCAACGACGCCCACCACTTCGACGTCCTTGTTCTCCTGGGCGACGCCAATGTGAATGCGCTGGCCGACGGCAGCGCCCCTTCCGAACAGGCGATCGGCAAGTCCGCGACTGATCACCGCAACCCGCCGGCTGCGCGACTGATCGCGCCAGTCGAAATCGCGGCCGGCGAGCACCTGCAAACCCAGCGTGTCGAAGAACCCCGGCGACACCGGCGTCCGGACGGCCGGCACCTCGGATGAACCAGGGGCACCGCCAACCCGGGCGACCGGCTCTGGTGCGCCTGCGCCACCGGCTGCCGGCTTTAAGAGCGATGCGCTGACCCCGCGTACTCCGGGTATCGATGCGAGGCGTTGGAGCACGGCGGGATAGTAGCTGTCGTGATCGACACTCTGATATCCGCCGGGCCTGGCGTGCGGGTACACGACGAACACGTCGTCGGTCCGCAGGCCGGAATCGACCGCGCGGATCGCCTGCAGGCTGCGCACGAGAAGCCCTGCGCTGATCAGGAGCACGAGCGACAGCCCCACCTGGACCGCGACCAGAATCCGGCCGGCTCGACCGCTGCGCGTCGCCGTCCGCGAACTGCGCTGCAGCGCAGCAGCGGCCGATGCCCGCCCGACCCGCCAGGCCGGCGCCGCGGAAAACAGCAGGCCAACCACGAGTGCCAGCCCGATCGTGAAGGCCATCACGCGGAGATCCGGGTGCACGTCGAACGACGGCGGCACGGTGTAGGTGGCCAGGATGACCGCGACCAGCGACTCGCTGACCCACATCGCCACGAGCATGCCGAACAGGGCTCCGACGAGCGACAGCATCACACCTTCGACAAGGACGATGCGTATCAGCCGCCAGCTGCCCGCCCCCAGGGCGAGACGGACGCCCATTTCGTGCATGCGAGACGATGCCCGCGACATCATGAGACTGGCGATGTTGACGCACGCGATGAGCACCACGAAGAGCGCAATCGCCATCACGATCACCAGCGGCTGCGTGAATCGTCGGCGCAGGCCCGGCTCCACGCCCTTGGCACTCTCCCGGACCTGAATCGTCGTCTCGAGAAACCGCTCCCGCTGCGCGCCGGCGTACCCGGGCGGCATTGCCGCCGTCAGGACGGCCGGCCATAACGTCGTGAGCTCGGCGCGTGCCTGATCGAGCGTCATCCCAGGACGCAACCGACCCGTCAGGCTGATCGGATTGACAGCGCCGTTCAGGAATGCTCGACTCGGAACATCGCGCACGATCGGGACGAACGTCAGTGGCACGGCGACGTCGATTTCAAGCGTCAGTCCGAGACCCTTGAAGCCGGACGGTGCAACACCGACGATCGTGAAGCGTGTGCCCTCGACGCGAAGGGTGCGACCGACAGCAGCCGGATCGCGATTGAAGTGCCGCTGCCAGAACGCGTGCCCGATGACTGCGATCGGCGCGGAGTTCGGTGTGTCGACGCTGACGTCTGCCTCGGTGAGCAACCGCCCGGCCACGGGTCGAATCCCGAGCTCGGTGAAGTAGTTGCCCGTGACGGCAGAAACATTGCCGGCGGTACGGACATCGTCGATCTCGACGTTGATGACGCTGCTCGAAGTCCAGCCAATGAGCGCTGACAGGCTCTGCTGCCGTTCTGCGACCGCGCGGAACATCGGCAGCGAGAACGCCCCATCTGCCGTCGCCCGCGTGGCGCGCGCCAGCGATACCAGCGAAGAGGGTTCGCGCACCGGCAGGTCGCGCAGCACGAGCGCGTTCAGAAGGCTGAAGACAGCCGTGTTGGCGCCGATGGCGAGCGTCAACGTCAGGATGGCGCCGATGGTGAAAACAGGCGCTTTCCAGAAGCTGCGTACCGCCAGCTGCACATCCTGAATGAGCTCGTTCATGGTGGCACGAAACTCAAAGACGATGCCAATTCGCGTCGCAGATCCGGCGGAATTCTGATGCTGTCCGACAGCACCTGTCGCGGTCCGGGACGAGGCGTCCCGGAATCGAACACTTTCGCTCGGCATGCTCATAGCTAGACTCACGCCATCGTCACGTCCTGTCGCGCCTCGTCCCAGCGCCAGTTCGGCGTTGACGGATCGATCCGCACGCCGCCGAGCCACCGGAGGGGCGGTTGCAGGGAGAGCCAGTCGGTCACGCCCTGGAGTACCTCACGGCCGGTCTGGGTAATGGCAAGGCGATCGCTGAACGGGCGTTCCGGATCGAGCACCGACCGTTCGTAGACGGCCGGGTGGGCACGTCCCATTTGGTTGAGGATGTGCAGAAACATCGTGTCGCCGAGAAACGGCATCGGCTCCAGTTCCCCCTGGTAGACTCGCCACAGGTCGCCAACGCTGGCGGGCTCCCCGGCGAGTATTTGTAAGAGCAAGGATTGCGTCAGGCTGAGGCCGTTCGCCGACGACGGCAGCTCCTGCAGGTGGCGGTGCACGGCCGGTCCGAGATGCGGCAACGCCGGCGTTCGCGTGCGAGCGATGGCCGCGAGCGCGCGCGGATCCGCCGATGTCAACGCAGCCCACGCTGCGGCGCCGGCTGACAGCCGTTCAGCACCGATGACTTCGCGCCGATTCCAGAGCAGCCACATCGCTTCGGGTGGGAGCTGGCCGAGTCCGATGAAACGCCGCGAGCCGGGAAAGTGGTTGACTGAGATCAGCTCGAGGACACGCGGCGGCCGCGTTCGCGCGTAATGTGCGAGGCAGCGGATGAGCGAGAGTTGGTCGTGGCTGTCATGCTCGGTCCAGATGACGACGCGCGCATAGCTCCTGGCGGATGCCCCGAGTCGGCGGTCGGCGTCCGTGAGCTCCGCGAGAAACGCGTCGTAATCCCCATCGCTGACGGTACCGGTATCGGCGTGAAAGCGTGCGCGCTGCGCAAGCCAGTCTGGTGCGTCCGTCACGGGCCCGACGGGGAACGAGTCCCACACGGCGAGGAAGTCACCGCTGAATCTCGCCGCCTCGAGCTCTCCTTTGATGTCCGATCCGCAGCGAACGTGGAGCGTCGGCATGTCGGCGTCAACGGCGGGGCCAGGCTGCGCGATCGCCTCACGCGCAGCGGCCTGCGCCAGCACATGGGTTCGGAGGTCACGCCACGTCCTGAACCCGAGCTCACGGGCGATCGCGAACTGTGCATCGGTGAGCTTGATCGTCACGGCATCCGGCACCGGGAGAGCGACGGCGTCGGCGACACGCCGGCGCGCCGCCGCATCGCCCGCGCGGACCGCGCGGAGCAGATCCTTCGCGCGCTTACGTTGTTGTTCTAAATTGAGCCGGAAGGCGGCGTACGGATCGGACGTGCCGGGCATGCGGATCCCCTTTCGCGTGCCTGCGTCCGCACCAGGCTGAAAGAGGACGATGGATCGCGATGTGCGAATCGATCGTGGTCGTGGGCGCAGCCCTTTCCGCGGACGTGGATGCTCCGACCGAGCGCGTTTATTCTGCGCCGGGAGCGCCGTCGCGGTCAATCGCCTAAGCAACCGACGCGCGAACCTGCTGGCCGTGAGAACACCGGGGAGGTTCGCGTCGGGAGCCACGGAGACAGCGGAACTCGCCCGTTTCGCCGTGTCTCCGGCCAACCATTTCTGGACCGAAAGCCCGGGAACAACTACCATCCCGTTGTCAATTCGATTCCATCGAATCCGAGGCTTCTACGATGAACTCATCGCATCACCACTCAGCGTCGCCGTTTGCCGGCCTCTTGACCGGCTCGCTCACGGACTTTCGTCAGACCCTCCGTCTCCTGGGGAAGTCCAAGCGAATCACGGCCACGACGCTCGTCACGCTGGCGCTGTGCATCGGCGCGACGACGGCGATCTTCTCGTCGGTCTATTCGCTGATGTTGAAGCCGTTGCCGTATCAGGAGCCGGAGCGGATTGTGGAGCTGTACACGTCCGCGGTGAAGGCCGGTCTGGATCATATGCCGGCCAACATCCCGTTCTATCTCGACTACTCGAAGAACGCGACCTCCTATGAGAGCCTCGGGCTGTGGACGTTCTTTTACAGCCTGGTCGGAGAAAAAGATTCTGTCGTCCGTACTCCCGGCATACGGATGACCGCCGACATCTTTACCATCCTGCGGATACAACCCCTGCTCGGCACCTTCTTCACAAAGGAGCAGAACAAACCGGGCGCCGACAAGGTCATCGTACTCGCGCAGTCCTACTGGCAGACGCAGTATCAGGAAAGCCCGGAGGTCCTCGGCAAGGAGGTGCGAATCGACGATGAAGCGTACAAGGTGATCGGCGTGGCGCCGCGGGAGTTGGAAGCGTTCGATGCGCGTCTGAAGTTCGTCGTGCCGTTGAGTTGGCCTCCGGCCGCGGAGAATCCGCAGGGCCGCTACGGCGTGGGCATCCAATTGTTCGGACGCCTCAAACCGGGCGTCACGGCCGGACAGGCGGACGCCGAGGCCAAGGTCCTGGAGAAGCGCTACGTCGATGCGGGCCCCCCACCCTTGAAGGCGTTCGTGGAGCGCTCCGGCATGACGATGAACGTCGGCGGGGTTCAGGAGCAGCGCGTGCAGCCGGTGCGGACGACGCTCCTGATGCTGCAGGGATGCGTCGCCTTCGTGCTGCTCATCGGCTGCGTCAACGTGGCGAATCTCCTCCTCGTGCGTGCCAACGCCCGCCAGTCGGAGCTGGCCATTCGATCCGCGCTCGGGGCCGCGCGCGCGACGATTGCCCGGCAGTTCCTCATGGAAAGCCTGCTGCTGACGTCTTTCGGCGCTCTGTTGGGGCTGGGAGTGGCCTGGGGGGCGCTGCGGATCACGAATTACTACCTCGCGAAGATGCTGCCCCAGTCGCTGCCGGCGTCGCTCGACTGGCGCGTGCTCGCATTCGCCGTCGCGCTCACGGCGGTGGTCGGCCTGCTCACCGGCCTGATCCCGGTGTTTCACATCCTGCGCACGAATCTGGCGGCCGTGCTCCAGAGCAGCTCGCGTGGCGCGTCGTCGAGCCGCGGCGTGCGCGCGCTGAGCGGCGTCCTCGTCGTTGCCCAGGTCGCGGTGGCGTTGATGCTGCTGACCGGCGCCGGCCTGCTCATCCACAGCTTCGCCGAGGCCTTGAAAGTGGATACGGGACTCGAGCCGTCGAAGGTGGTCACCGCACGCATCGCGCTGACGCGGGAACATCGCGCGAGCGACGAGGCCGCCACGTCGATTCGCGAGCGCCTGTTCCAGGCGATGAAAGAGATTCCGGGCGTGACGTCGGTGGCGCTGTCCTCTTCCACCCCCTTCCAGGGGGGACTGCCGATCAACGCGTTCACCCTGGAGAACGACACGCTGCCGCCGGGTGCGCCGCAGCCGGGCGCGTTCCGGGTGATCGTGACGCCGGGGTACGCCGAAACGCTGGGGCTGAAGTTGGTGGAGGGCCGCTTCTACCAGGAAGCGGATCTGGCTCCCGGCCGGCGCCTGTTCGTCGTCGATCAGAGCTTCGCGCGGAAGTACTTCCCGAATGGCTCCGCCATTGGGGGAAGGTTCGCATTTGGCGGCCGGCCGGCAAAACCTGAAGACTGGCCCGTGATCGTCGGCGTCGTGAAGGACGTGCCGCACAATGGCGTTGAGGAGAAGAGCGGCAACCCTTTCATCTATCAACTCCTCCAGGGAGGACGTCCGGGCGGGTTGACGCTGTTCCTGCGGACAAACCGACCGGTGGGCGACGCGGTGTCGGCGTTGCGCAACACGGTGCGCGCCATCGATCCGGCAAGCCCGCTGTTTGAGGTCGGCATCCTGCAGGACGCAGTGGATTCGTCCTACGACAACCGTCGTGCCGTGATGCTGTTGCTGGTCGCGTTTGCCGGGCTGGCCGTGTTCCTCTCGGCCCTCGGCATCTATGGCGTGCTGGCCTACGACGTGTCGCAGCGGACGCGTGAGATTGGCGTGCGCAGCGCAGTCGGTGCGTCGCGGGGGCAGATTGCCGGCCTGATCGTGCGACAGGGGTTGTGGAAAGGGGGCATCGGCGTCGTGCTGGGTCTGGTTGGCGCTGCGCTCCTCAGCAGGTCCATGACGACCCTCCTCTTCAACGTCCGGCCGGTCGATCCCGCTGTGTATGCGGTGGTGTCGCTCACGCTCATCGGCGTGGCGCTCCTCGCGAGTTATCTACCGGCCCGCCGCGCGTCCCGGATCGATCCCCTGACTGCCTTGCGTGAGGAGTGAGTGAGGGGTTGCGTCCCCCGACCGAAGGCCGCAGGGATGTCGACGAGGGTTCGACTCGTGAGCGCGTCGAACCCTTCACAGCCCTTGCGCCCCGACTGTCTACAGCGTCTTCAAGTAGTCGAGCAGTGCGCCGACGGGGGACCTGAGAACCCTTGCCTCGATTTCGCGACGGTCGCGGATCGGATCGAGACCACGAGTGTCGGGACACAGCTGCGATCCGAAGGTATGGCCGGTATTCGACTTGCTCGGAATCGTGGTGTCGTATTCCTTGACCAGCAGCATCTCGTGCGGCCCGTATCTCGCGGTCGGACGCTCCAACCATTCGAAGCCAAGGAGTCGTTCGTCGTAGTTGATGTTCCCGCGCAGGAAACGAACGGGCCGTGTTTCGGCGCAGATCAGCTGGCCCAGGGTCGGTACAGAGCCATTGTGCAGATACGGGGCCTGGGCCCAGATGCCGTGCAGCACGTCGGCCTTGTAACCGTTCGACCCCTCGGCAACCCGCCGCGGGGTATCGCGGAAGTACTCGTCGAGGCGCGCCTGCCAGTCGCCTTGCGGCACGCACCAGTCCGCGCCCGGCTTCCCCTTGTTGTTCAACCCGAAGATCGTGCAGGCCTCCATCACCAGGGCGGACAGACCGTACCGCGACACGCTGGTGTTCACCAGCGTGCGGTTCGGATCGACGCCAAGCTTTGTCACGGGGTAGATCGTCTCGTTCTTCGGGCGGTGGCAGCCTGCGCAGTTCGCCGCGAACAGCGCCTTGCCTTCCTTCGCGCGACCGAGGTCCACGCTTGCGAACGGATAGGGCGGCGGCGGCAAGTTGTCGATGAAGGGATTGAGTGGCTCGTGGATCCGGACGTTGACCATCCGTGGGTCGCCGGTGGCCGAGGCGCCTGAGGCGAGCGTACGCGACGAGGCGCCCTGGTTGCCGTCCCAGTTGGCGTGATAGCGATGCCTGGCCCAGTTGACGCTCTTGACGTCGATTGGCGCCGCCACCGGCGGCGCCCACGCCGGAATGTTCTGGAAGATCCGCGCGCCGGCCTCCTGCGCGGTGCTGACCGGCCCTGACATGCCCGGCATGTCTTCGGGGAGGCCGTTCGCCTTCGAGAAGCCGGTATAGATCGGGCTTTTGGGGTTGTCGCGCTTCACGAATTCCATGAAGCTGTTGTCGGCGCGCCGAGTGTGTATCGCCACCAGGCCAGAGGCGATGCCGAACGCATCCATCTGACCCGGGCGATCCTCGAAGACGTCGGGACGTGGCTGTTTGTACCCGTTGTTCTTCGCCACGACGTAGTAGATGAAGTGCGTCTTGACGGCAACGGCAATGAGGTCCTTGACGACGTTCGGGAACTCGTCAGCGACTGCGATCGCCTGCGTCTTTCCCCGCGCAATCTGCTCCGGCGTCGAGCCGTACAGGGTTTCCGGACGAAGCCGCGCCTTGTCGAGCAACTCGGTATAGAGGGCACGAACCGCCGCTGTGGCGGGCTTGACGCCGGCGGGGTTGACCGGCGTCCGCGACGCCGGATCGAAACCGGACTCGACCAGCGCGGCTCCCGTCAGCATCAGCAGCTTCGAGTAGTACTGGGCTTCGATTTCCGTGTTCGGCATGCCAGGCAGGAACTTGATCCTGCCGTTCACGACGACGCGTCCCACGTGGCAGGCGGCGCACGAGAAGAACACGCGATCTGTAGACCCGGGGCTCCCGAACGCCGGTCGATCGCGCTCCCAGTTCTCCTCCTTGTCGGCCGTTTTCGCCTTGGCCAGCAACAGGCTGCTGTTGACGAATATGCGCTTTGCCAGCAGGCGGGCATCGAGCGCCTTCGCACGTGAGCTCGAGAGCGGCGTGAACGTCTGAGGGTTTTCGAAGGCGAATCCGAACGGGAGCGGCGACTTCCGCTCCCCGGCGGGAAGCGCGACGCCGTCGGCATAGTCGGCAGGATTTGGGCCGACACCGAGGTGATCGAACGTCCAGCGGGTCGCGGACGCGCCGCTGCCCAGCGGCAGCTCCGCCTCGTGTTTCCAGATGCGCGCAATGGCGCGGAGATGGGCGTTCGCGTGATTGGGGTCGAGATCGAAGATGGTCTTCAGGAGCACGAATGGCACACCGTTGAAGCCAACGGGATTGTCGCGAAACCAGGCCCACGCGAGGCGTGGGTGCTGGCCGCTGCGAAAGCCATACCTGGAGGCGCGATCGGGGTCGGCGTCGGCGAGATACGCCTCAATCGCCCGCTCCCGGTTGCGAATTTCCGACGGCCAGTCCGTCACCGGCTTCCCGTCCACCCACGACAACACATCCGGCCCGGTGTCGTCCGGAAGTGGCCCGATGACGCCGGCGCCTGAGGCTTGTGCCGGCTGCGGAGGCGCGCTCGCAACCCTGTCCCCGCCAATCCCCAGTGCCACCATCGCGAGAACGGCGAGGCTCGACGCGGAACGCGAGAAATCGAACGGCATGTCGACCACCTTGCCCAGCTGGGACCGCAATGACCCCCGACCGTCGGGCTGCCACAGCCTAGACCAAATCGGGGATGCGGTCACTCGCCACGCTGCAGTTCGGCGCCGCACTGCTGCGTGTCATCGTCGCGGTACCAACCCTCACACCTGCCGCAGCACCGCGGCCGGATCGATGGCGGCGGCCCGCCTCGCAGGGACGATCACCGCCGCAACCGCGGCGGTCAGGAGCACCACCATCGCGCCGCCGAAGGCGATGGGGTCTGCCGAGCCGACGCCGTAGAGCGTTCCCGCCAGCACCCGGCTCGCGAGGAGCGCGACGAACACACCTCCGGTGAGCCCGAACATCACCGGCCGCAGGCTGTCGGCCAGCAGCAGGCGCGTGATGTCGCGTCCGCTGGCGCCGAGCGCCACGCGCACGCTGATCTCCTGGCTGCGCTGGCCCACGACGAAGCTGGTCACGCCGTGCAGACCCAGGGCCGCGAGTGCGAGCGCGAGGACCGCGAGCGCGCCGGCCAGTGTTGCCAGCATCCGCGGCTCGGCCAGCTGCCGCTGGAGCCCTTCGCTGACCGGCGTAATACCGAGGCGCACGCGCGGATCGATCGGGTGAAGCGCGCTGCGCACGGAGGGGATGAGACCTTCAGGCGCGTCGCCGCCGCGAATGACCAGGCTCGCGCCACGGGTCTCGCGCATCGGCTGGTAGATCGTCGCCGACCCCAGCTGACGCAGGCGCGCGGCAATCACGTTCGAGACGACGCCGACGATCGTCGCGCGCGGCCCCTCCACGATTCGTTCGAGCGATTGCCCGATGGGATCCTCGCCCGGGAAGAAGTCGCGCGCGAGCGTCTCGCTGATGACGGCGACCGGCGCTCCGCTGACGACTTCCGCGGCCGTGTAGGTCCGGCCCCGGACGGCGCGTAATCCAAGCGTTGCGAAGTAGTCCGCCTGTGTGTCGTTGTGATTGATCGTGTAGCGGCCTGCCGTCTGCCGGAACACCGTCACTCTGCTCTGGCCGGAGAACGGGGGATGCTCCGCGAGCGACGCGGACCGCACGCCGGGAAGCGCCCGCACCCGCTCGAGCGCGAGGTCCCAGTAGGCCTTCGCGCCGGCGGCATCGTAGGTGCCTCGTCCAAACTCCGGGGTGACAACGAGGAGCCGGCCGGCGTCGAAGCCGACGTCGACCTGCGTCGCGCGCAGCATCGCCCGCCCCAGCAGGCCGGCGAGCACCAGCAGGACGATCGAGGCGGCGGCCTGTACGCCGATGAGCGCTGAGCGCAGCCGTGCCGAACGCGCGGATCCGCCACCGGGCGTGTGGGATCTTCTGAGCGGCGACGCGAAGCTGCCGCGCAGTGCGTGCCTCGCGGGCGCGAGGCCCGCGCCGAGCCCGGCGAGCACCGACACGATCCCCAGGAAGAGATACACCCGGAAGTCGGGTGCAAAATCAATCGACGTGGGAATGCGCGCAACCCTTGCGAGGATCGGCACCAGCCAGACGGTGAAGAGCAACCCGATGATGCCGCCCGCGATACCGAGCGACGCGCTTTCAGTCATGAGCTGGCGCACGATGCGGCCGCGGCTCGCGCCGACCGCCAGACGCACACCCATCTCACGTTGACGCGAAATCGCGCTGGCGAGCAGAAGGTTCGCGACGTTGACGCAGGCCAGCAGCAGCACGAGCCCGATGACCGTTGTCACGATCGCGACGATCAGTGCGATGAGCGCGGTTTCCGACCGGTTCATGCGACCCGCCGCGCTCTCGAAATGCACTCCCGTCAGAGCGTCACCCGCCGCCCCTTCCGGCGTAGTCACAATGCCCGCCGCGACCGCGCTGAGCTCCGCTGCTGCCTGCGCGGACGACACGCCGCCGGCGATGCGGCCGACGACGTGGACGCGTGCCGGGGTCGTCCGTTCGACCGGCGGGCCGCCAAGCGCGACGTGATAGCTGGCGATCGGCGCCCACACCCCCGGAGGTGTGTCGGTGGTCCCTGTGAATCCCCGCTCGGCGATGCCGACAACGGTGAAGGCTGCGCCGTTCAGCCAGATTGGACGGCCGACGATCGACGGATCCGCGCCGAGTCTGCTTTCCCACAGGCCATGGCTGACCACCGCCGCCGGCGGCGCGCCTGCGACATCGTCAGAGGGGGCCAGGGTCCGGCCACCCGCCACGCGGCCGTTCAAGGCCGCGAGATACCCGCCGCTCACGAAGTTGAGGCTGACCGGCGCCGCGCTCTCACTGTCGGGCGTCGTGCTGAGCGATGTGCCATCGCGCAGCGACGCCTCCACTCGCGTGCTCTTCGCGCCGTCACGGAGCCGCGCGTACTCGGCATAGGACCACGACGTGCTCATGCCGTTCTGGCTCTTGCGCAGCACGCGCACGGTGGAGGAAGGATCGACGATGCCGGTCGGCCGGAAGGCGACGGCGTTCAGGAGGCTGAAGACGGCGGTGCTGACGCCGATCGTCAGACCGAGCCCCAGGACCGTGACCACGACGACACCGGGGCTGCGCCGGAGCAGACGAGCGGCGTAGATCAGATCCCGGCCGACCTCGCGGGCGAGGTTCGCGTGCTGCACGTCGTGGATCGGGGAGTCGCTTCGCATGCTGGATCGTCTCCACAGGCTGAAGATGTCGCCGTAGTATCGCCGCCGCGCATACGCCTCGCCGTGGAGTTTCGCGCGCAGCGCGAACAGCTCGAGCAGATCCGCCTCGACTTCTGCCCGGCGATCGTTGGGGGCCAGAATCCGTAGCACAAAGCCGGCAAGACCGGGCGTGGTCCCCTGCGTCATGAGCGCCCATCGCCCGCGATCGCGTTCCAGATCCTCTGCCGGACACGGTGCAGCGCCCTGGCGGTCCGCAGGCCAAGGGCCGTGACGTCGTACAGCCGCCTGGGTTTGCCGCCGCGCCGCGCGATCGCGTTCCCCATCTCCGAGCGCACGAAGCCTTTGTCCTCCAGCCGCGCCAGCGCTGCGTAGACGGCCCCCAGCGAGACATTGCGGCCGGTGGCCTCCTCGACGAACTGCTGGACCGGCACGGCATACGTGCGATCGCCGAGTGCCCGCACGGCCAGGAGTGTGAGCTCCTCGAACTCGCCCATCCGTTCGCCTTTCACAGACGGATTCGTATCATGTTTAGTTCGCTTTTGAATAGATTATAATTCGGAGCCTGGAAACGCGCGAAGTCATGATCGGCGGGCCGACCGACAACGACCGAATTGCGTATATGCACGCGATGATCGGCGCCGGAGGGACCCCGACGCTGCGCGCCGACACCATTGAATCAGTGCGGCTGGGCCGGGCCAGCTGTTGCATTCGTTCAGGAACAGACGGTGCCTGAGAGGTATTGGCAAACGGGTCCGACCGTGACCGAATCGTATTGGATCGCGTCCATTGGGTTCCTGGTGTCGACATCCTGGTGGGTGACCATCGCGCCCTTGTCGTCCTGGTTGCGCAGTGTTCGAAGACAAAGGCTGAGTGGCAAGCCGTCAGCTTTCCACTAGGATCAGCGGCCTCTCCCATTTTTTCGCTGTCTACGAAGTCCAGATCCTGCGCATCCTGCACGGCGGCACTGACGCGGACATCTGCCTGAGCGGCATGTCGAAGCGAGTGGATCCGCCTCAACCAATGAACGACGTGGTTCCAACTGGCAAAAATTAGGCTCGCCGCAAGGATCAATAGCCTTCCCGCATCGCGATTGTTGGCGCCACTCGCGACGCGCGCCGTGCGGGCAGCCACGCCGCGAGCAAGCCCGTGATGGTGAGCAGCCCTGCCGCGGCCAGAAGAATCCGCGGGTCCGAAGGACTGATTCCAAAGGCGAGCGACGTCAGCCAGCGTCCGAGTATCAGGGCACCGAGCGTCCCGGCCAGGAGACCCGCGCCAAGTACGATGCTGGCCTGCCGCAACACCGCGAGGCGAATCTGAGCGGCCGTTGCGCCAAGGGCGATCCGGATCCCAATCTCCTGCGTGCGTTGACGCACGGCGTAGGCAAGCACACCGTACAGACCGACGGCGGAGAGCAGTAGAGAGATGGCCGCGAAGGCTCCCATCAGGACGAGCGCGAATCGTTCGCGACGGGTCCCTCGCCCGACGACTTCCGTCATTGGCGCGGCCCGGTACACGACCAGCTCCGGATCGATTCGCCGAGACCGTCCCGCGCACGTCCGCGAGAATGCGATCGGGCGGAAGCGCGGTTGCGACGACGTGTGAAAGCGCCCAGTTGCGGTTGTCCGCGAACTGACGATGAGGGTGATAGACGACGAGCATCGAGGTTCCATACACGTCGAGCGCGATATCGCCCACGACGCCGATGATCTCGAGCGTCGGGCGGCCACCGGCCGCAATACGCTGCCCGATGATGCTGTCGAACGGCGTGCCCGGAAACGCCGCGCCGGCACAATTGGCGCTCACCACCGCCCGCTGGGGCGCACCGCCCCCTTCCCGCGCGTCGAACGTGCGTCCCGCAAGCACCGGAATTCCGAGCGCGGCGAAGACGTCTCCGCTGACCGTTCGGTGCTGGATATCGAAACCGTCCTTCTTGGCCACCTGTGTCCCAGCTCGGGGACCGCTGATGACGGCGAACTATATCCGACTACCGATATATCAGCAAGTCGATACCACGCGTGTGTGGCCAATGGCCACTGGCCCGGACCATCCGACCACGCGGAGACGGGCTTCGTTATCTGATTTGTTGCGGTTGACTGTCAGAGGACGTTCGCGGCCGTCCGTCCCCAACTACTCCTCGGCCGACCCGCCGATTGCAGCACGTTCCGCGCGGACGGTGTTGAGCTGAGCGCGCGCCTTGTCGACGTACTCCTTGTCGGGCGCGGCGAACTTGCCGGCATCCTCCAGCGTCTTGTAGATGTCGAGCGCGGTGACGTAATCACGCTCGGCTGCGGCGAGATCCGACGCGCGCGACGGGGAACGGGCCGCGCGCGCGAACTGCAGGTACGCGTCGCCTCGCTCGGCGTGCGCCAGGGCGAGCGCAAAGCGGAGCTCGTAATCGCTTGGATTCGCCTCGGTCAGGGCGCGGCTGATGTCAACCGCCCGCGTGTGGTTGGCCAGCGCCGGCTCGCGCATCCCCAGCTTCGCCTGTAGTGTGCCCTCACGGTTGTGATCCGACGCCAGCTCCTGCTTCATGTCGCTGCTCTGAGCGTCCGCGGCCACGAGCCGGCGATGGACGGCCGTGGCGCGTTGCTGCTCGGCGAGTCCGGCGGCGGTCTTGCCGGTCGCGTCCAGGAGCTGGGCCATCTTCGAATACCCGATCGCGAGATCGTTCTGCGCGGCGGCGTTCGTCGGATCCGCCTTGGCCTGCGCTTCGTACACCGAGAAGCTCCGGCGTTCCCGCATCAGCGCCTCGTCGACCCGTTTCATCGCGAACAGGATGTCGGCCGCGTTGCTCTCGGCGACGGCGTGATTGCGACGGAACATCGCGTTGCTCGGATATCGTGCCGAGGCGTCGCGGAAGATCTCCGCGGACCGCTCGAGCGCGGCGAGGCCGCCGGCATGGTCGCCGATGTTCGGCGCGTTCGGATTGCCGAGAGTATTCCCGAGCTTCTGGTACGCCACACCAAGTTGCCGAATACTGGCGACATCGTCCGGAGCAGCCGCGAACACCGATTCCATGATGGCCAGGGCGGTCCGCCGGTGCTCCAGGGCGCCCGTGACGTTGCCCGTCGCGGCCAGCATGTCGCCGACGCGTGTGTAGCTGGCCACGAGCGCTCGACGTGCCTCGGGTTTGTCGGTCGCATCCGACGAGATCTCCCGTTCGATCGCCAGGCTCTTCTGCGCAAAGGAGAGCGACGCGGCCGTGTCGCCAGCAGCCGTGAGCACGTCGCTCAGGCGCGTGTAGGTCAGCGCGAGCCCGCGACCGAGCGCCTGGTCGCGCGCGGCCTCGCCCGTGATGGATTCGTAGAGGGCGGCCGCCTTCCGATAGCTCGCGAGCGCGCCCGCCGTGTCGCCGAGGTTTGGCGTGAACGGGCGCCCCTGGACGTCCCCGACCTTGATGTACGCCGCGGCGACCTCGCGACGAAGATCGGTCCGATCGCCCGCGTCCTGCGCGAGCTTGTCCAGATACTCGAGCCCTTTGGTCACGACGAGTTTGCGCGCCGGTGTCGAGCCTTCGAGGTCTGCGATCGAATCATGGAAGTCGAACAGGAACGCGTTCGCCAGCTGCCGCACGTCACCGAACCGCTGTTCAGCGCGCGCACGCTCCGCGCGCGCCGCCCGCGCCTGCCAGGTCGTGCCGATGATGCCCGCGACGAGCACCGCGAAGGTGATCGCGGCCGCCCCCACGAACGCGCGGTTGCGCCGTACGAACTTGGTCGTCCGGTAACCCCACGTATCTTTGCGCGCGATCACCGGCAAGCCGGCGAGATGGCGGCGCACGTCTTCGGAAAACTGATCAACCGAGGCATACCGCCGCCTCGGCTCCTTGCTCAACGCCTTGAGGATGATGTTGTCGAGATCGCCGGCGAGCTGCCGCCGCAGACGATCGACATCGACCGTCACCCTGCGATCTGGCTTCGAGGAGACCGTGGACACGTGCTGAGGGTCGATGCACGTGACGGCATCGCCGGTTGGGTCGAGATCGACACTGGTAATCGCCGTACTCGGACGCAGCGGCTCCGATTCACAGACGACGCGCACGATGTCGGCGGGCACGCGGCTGGTCAGCCGATACGGCAGGCGGCCGGCGAGCAGCTCGTAGAGCAGCACGCCGAGCGAGTAGACATCGGTTGCCGTGGTCACCGCTTCGCCACGCACCTGCTCGGGGCTTGCGTACTCCGGCGTCATGAGCTGCAGCCCGGGGACGGTTGGCGCGAGTGTGTGTCCCGCGAGCTCCGGGTTCAGCAGCTTGGCGATGCCGAAGTCGAGCAGCTTGGCCGTGCCGTCAACGGTCACCAGCACGTTGGCCGGCTTGATGTCTCGGTGGATGATCAGGTTCTGGTGTGCGTACTGAACGGCGGTACAGACCTGTCGAAAGAGCTTCAGGCGCGCGGCGGTGTCGAGCCCGTGCGTGTCGCAGTAATCGACGATCGGCTGCCCTGCCACGTACTCCATCGCGAAGTAGGGCCGTCCGTCCGGCGTACTGCCGCCGTCGAGCAGTCCGGCGATATTCGGATGCTCCAGGCTCGCGAGGATCTGTCGCTCGTGCCGGAAGCGGCGGACGATGCTGTCGGTGTCCATGCCGCGCTTGAGGACCTTGATCGCCACACGCTTCTGGAACGCATCGTCGTCGCGGACACCAAGATAGACGGTGCCCATGCCGCCATGGCCGATCTCGGTAATGAGGCGGTACGGACCGAGGCGTTGGTCCCGACCGAGGTCCAACGGCACCTCAGAAGCGCCGGTCGGTACGATCGTCGTCGCGGAGTGTCACGGTGAGCAGAATATACCGGCCGCGTGCGCTACGTTCCGCTCAGGAACGCTTTCATCACCTCGATGGTCTGCGCCTTGTTCTCGCGGCGGACGTTGTGCCCGGCCCCCTCGATGTGCACGATCTTTCCGCGCGGCAGCCGGCTGGCGATGTCCTCGTTCTGCTTCCTGAGATCTCCCTGCGCATCGGCCTTGAGAATCAACGTCGGCGCCGTGATCTTCGGGAACAGCTCCGCGACGGGCGGCAGGGCGGAGGGCACGTTCGCGACGGTGCCGGGATGGTGCCGTCGTTTGGAAGGCGCCCAGAGCTCGCACTCGGAGCGTCCCCATTTCGGGGAGTTCTTCATGCAGCCGGCCACCAGCTCTTCCTCGGTCGTGTTGTTGCGCGCGAGGATCGTCACGCGGCGCTGCTCCGGCGTCTGTGGGGCCGCTCCCCCCGCCGGCGCAGCCGGGCGAACCAGTCCGGGATCTTCCAGGATGACGGCCCGCGCCACGTCCGGATATTTCGCGGCGAAACGCGCCACCGACGAACTGCCCATCGAATGCCCCATCAGGATCGGACGATCGAGCTTCAGCTCCTTGATCACGCCCGCGAGGTCCTCGACCTGCACGTCGGGCGGATCGGACGGTGATGGCGGATCGGAGAGGCCGTGCCCCCTCGCGTCGAACATGATGATGTTGTACTGGCCCTGGAACTCCCGGGCGAGGTTCGTCCAGCACAGGCCGTCGTCCGACGATCCGTGTGCCATCAGGAGCGCCGGCTTGTTGCCGCCGGTGCGCAAGTAGTGAATGCGGATGCCGTTCGCGACGACGTAGCCGTCGGTCCAGCCGGCCGGCGGCTGCGGCCCGGCCGAGGAAGGTGCCGCGCACAGCGCCAACACCACGACTGCGAGCAGCGAGTTTCGAAGCTTCATACGATGCCTCCCTCCAAGTCCTGACGTCGTGCGCCAACAGCGGCCAGCCGCGGGGTGGGTTCCGACCCGCGTCGGCGCGCTACACGCTATCACCAATCCGACGGCTATGGCGCCAGCCTCCGTCCTCACGATGGAGGCAACGAAAGCGGAGCTGGACTCCCCGCACTGGACGATTTCGGCAACTGGCTGGCTCGGGAGGCAAAACGTCAGCGCGGTTTCTTCAGCGCCACGCGCAGGATGCGGAGGGGTCCGGTGCCCACGTTCTCGAGCGCATGCGGCGGACCAATCGGCAGGAAGCGCGCGCCGCCGGCCGGGCGCGTGCCGTCAGCACGCGCACGTCGTCGTGCTCGAACCGCTCATTTCCTCGAATCGTCGCGGCGATTCTGCTGTCTGGCGAATGCGTCGGCAACCTGCAGCGCGAGGGGGTTGACGCCTGTGACATTCGTCATGTTGGCGGCGGCGGCAACCGTGAGACCGAGATCCGGGAATGTCAGGAGTGAGACGGTACCGCCTCTGGGACTTCCCCGATGGCTGACGATCCGTGCCGGCCTGCCCGCCAGCTCGACGCTGCCGACCGTCCAACCGAGCGCGTATGTCGTGGACGCTCCAGAGACGAGGCGCGTGGGAGTCTGGAGAGACCTGATGGTCTCCGCCTTCAGCAGCCCGGGCTTCAGCAGCGCGGAGCCGAGTCGCACCAGGTCAGTCGGCGTGGAGAGAAAAGCCCCGGCGCCCGCCAGGCAGGAGTAGTCCGGCGGCGGGTCCTCCTCGATGCCGAGCCGGGTCCGCAGGATGGATCTCGGCGTGTAGGAGGTCGCGTCGTCGAGGCCCTCTTGGTCCGCGACGACAGTGCGGTCCATGCCGAGTGGCTTGAACACCTGGCGCTCCATGAAGCGGGTAAACGGCTCTCCGCCGGCCCTCTCGACCACTGCGCTCACCAGAACCCACCCGTAGATCGAATAGCGATGCTCGGTCTCCGGCTCGAATCGGAGCTTGTCACCGGCGAAGAGCTCGACCGCCTCGTCGAGATTCGCGCAGTGCTGCGTGGGCATGCTGTCGCCGTCGATGTTGTCGCCGCGACCGCGGTGGACACCCGCGACATCCCCCATCAGCTGGCGCGTGGTGACCGTCCATTGCTTTTGCGGGTACGCCGGCACATAGCGCTGAACCGGCGCATCGAGATCGAGGCGTCCCCGATCGTGCAGAAGGGCGGCCGCCACTGACGTCATCGGTTTCGAGAGCGCGCCCAGACGGAAGCGCGTGAGCGGCGTCACGGGCGTGCGGTCCACGGCGGCATACCCGAAGCCTTCTGTCCATACGATTGCGCCGTCCACGGCCACAGCCACCGACAGGCCCGGCAGATTCTGTTCAAGGAGGAGCGCGCGCGCGAGGCGTCTTGCCTCGTCCACCGCAGTCACATAGCTCCCGGCGTCGACGTCAGCGGGCGCTGACGGGATCGCCGCGGGATTCGAGTGCACGGGATTGACGGTGGATCCGACGTAGAGAACCCCGGCGCCGACGACAAGGGCCACGGCAGCGCCGGCAATGAAGGCGGCGAGCACTGCCTCGCCACGCCGACGTGCTGACTCCATGCCTCTAGCTTGAAGAACTTTGATCTACAAAGCAAATGCCGTCGCGGACGCGCTCCGTAAGTTTTGCGGATGCGGGAGTTCGCGGCGGCGCCCAGCGATCGCGTCAAGATCGGGTGAGACGCGACTAGGAATCGGTGAGTTTTTGAACATTGACGCGAAGGGCTTCGATTTGCGCTTGGCATTGCGCCAGTCGCTTCATCTGCAGGTCGAGCTCTGGATAGATCTGCTCGATTTGCCCTTCGACGAGGGTGAGGCCTTCCATGCGGTCGGCTCCCGTCGCCGCTCCAGTTGCACCCGCCTTGCCGGCGGCCCCGCGCGGACCTTTCGCGCCGGTCTCACCTGCGGGTCCCCTGGGGCCTGCCGGTCCCGGTGGCCTCTGGATACCTCGTTCACCGCCTCGTCCCGGCGTCTGCCTCGGCATCCGATCATCCTGGATGCGTTATGACCGACTACCGATTTTGCCTGTTACCAACATGACAATCAGCACGAGGAGAATGAGGCCGCCAAGACTGCCCCCAATCGCCGGACCACCCATGTAAAAACCACCGCCGCCGAACAGCAACAGAAGGACTATCAGCAGCACCAGGATATTCACAGGTCGCTCCCTCGGATCTCAGTGTTTCGATCATCATTCGAACAGGAACCGTGACGATACCGCATGACTCTCTCGCTGGCTGTTCCGGATTGCACACGATAGAACGCATGACGAGAGCGGCGCCGCGATATTGGGCAAGAAGGTGTCAGGCGAGCTTTGAGGCGGTGAGACGGCGCCGATCCTCGACTGACCGCACTCCCCTCCTGACCGACTCACCCGTCGTGACGAAACGCGTCCACGGGGTTGATGCGGCTGGCGCGCCAGGCGGGCGTGGCGGCGGCGACAATCGCCGTGAGCAGGATCACGACGGGCACGCTGGCGAACGTTAGCGGATCGAGCGGGTCAACACCAAAGAGGAACGTCGCGACCAGCCGTACCGAGAAGGCCGCGAGCACCAGGCCAACGACCGCACCGATCGCGATCATCCGGCCGGCGTCACGGAAGACGAGCCACATCACGCGCGTGCTCGTGGCGCCGAGCGCCATTCGAACGCCAATCTCGCGGTGGCGCTGCTGAACGGTGTAGGCGAGCACGCCAAAGACACCGACCATCGCCAGCACGAGCGCGAGCGCCGCGAACGTCCCGACCATCTGCGCTCTGAAACGATACCCGGCCGTCGACGCGATCGACAGCGTTTCGAGCGTGCGGTCGCGCCGCACCGGCAGGTCCGGATTGATCCGCGCGACGACGCGCCGCACGAGGGGCGTCAGGGTCTCCGCCGCGCCGGTTGATGGCTGCACCACCATGTAGACGTCGCCGGTCGGGAACTGCGCCAGCGGCACGTAGACCTGGAGCAACTCCTCGGGCGCATCGGGCTCGCCGCTGGTCTGCCGGGCCACGCCGACAATCTCGCGGATCTGTGTGGGCCCGTTGGGCGGCGCGGTCAGCGACAGGCGCGCGCCGATCGGGTTGCGGCCCTCGAAATGGCGACGCACGAACGCCTCGTTCACAAGGCACACGGGGACGCTGCGCAGCGTGTCGCGCTCGTTGAAGCCACGCCCGCCCACGATCGGCAGGTCGAGCGTCCTGAAGTACCCGGGATCGGCGGTCGTGAACTCCGCCCTCGGTCGATCACGCGCCTCAACCTGCGGATCGCCAACAATCTCGAACGCCCACCGACCGAGCTCGCTCGTGCCGTACGGCAGGCTCGACGCCCAGCCGACGCGGCGCACCTCGGGCAACGCGCTGACGTCGGCACGCACGGCGTCGTAGAACTGTGTGACGGCCTCCGGGGTTGGATACCGGGAGCCCTTGCCCGTGGGCACGCTGAAGTCGAGCGTCAGGACCGACTCGCTGGTGGAGCGATAGCCGGTGTCGCCGCCGACCAGCGTCAGCAGTGTCTGCAGCAGCAGCCCGGCGCCGCACAGGAGCAGGACCGCCGCTGCCACTTCGCCGGCGACGAGCAGGCTGCGGAGCCGGCCCCCGCTCGCCGTCGCCGACCGGCTCTCGGACGACATCACACTGACGAGCGACGTTCCCGTGGCCTGCCATGCCGGAAACACACCAAACGCGGCGCCGACGACCAGGGCCGCGGCCAGACCGAACAGCACGACTCGTATGTCGAACACGGGCGTCACCGCCGCCGGCAGGAGCCCCGCCGGAATCACCGCCGGCGCAACATTCAGGACCGCGGCGCCGAGACCGATGCCCAGCGCCCCGCCAAGCACTGCGAGCACCAGGCTCTCGGTGAGCAGTTGGCGGATGATGCGGCCGCGCGGGGCCCCGAGCGCCGACCGCACGGCGATCTCACGCGCCCGCGCCGTCGCTCGCGCCAGCAGCAGACTCGCGACATTCGCACAGCACAGGAGCAGCACGAAGCCCACCACGCCGAGAAGAAAAACCGACGTCGTCTGCAGATCGCGCCCGACGATGCCGCCGCGGATGGGTTCGACGACGACGCCGGTGCCCTTGTTCGGCTCGGGATACTCGCGCGCGAGCCGATCGGCGATGACGTCGAGCTCGGCCTGCGCCGCTTCCACCGTCACACCCGGCTTCAGGCGCGCGACAACGTCGAAGGCGCGGATGGCGCGCAGCGCGGGAACGTCCGGGAACTGACCCGACAGCGTCCAGATTTCGGCGGGACGCGAGAACTGCACGTTATCGGCGATCACGCCGACGACGGTGTAAGGCTGACCGTTCAAGCGCACAGTACGCCCGACAATCGAGGGATCGGCGCTGAATCGGCGGCGCCACAATGCTTCACCGAGCAGCACCATGCGCGGCGAGGGACCGTCGTCTTCCGGCTTGAACGTGCGGCCGACAACAGGAACCACTTTGAGGAGGTCGAAGAAATTGGCGCTGGTGCTCTGACGCTCCGCCGTTTCGATCGAGCCGTCGGGCGCGGTCAGCAGCGGCCCGCCGCCCATGCCACGCTGAACGTACGCGATGCCTTCGAACAACCGGCTCTGCACACTCCAGTCGCGCATGTTCAGCGGCGAGACGCCGGTTTTCGGCGACGTGGGCGTGCGCTCCCACAGCATGACGAGCCGGTCGGACTGGCCAAACGGCAGCGGCCGTATCAGCGCTGCGTCGGCCAGGGCGAAGATGGCACTGTTGACGCCGATGCCGAGCGCAAGCGTCAGCGCCGCCACCAGGGTGAACCCCGGAGCCGAGATCAACTGCCGAACTGCGAGGCGCACATCACTGCGCACTTCTTCGAGCCGTTGCGTGAGCCGCATTGCGGATTTCCTCCTGTTTGCAACCTGCAGATGGCAGAAATCGGCCGGCCGTGAATTCAGGACCGCACCGGCCTATCGCGTCATTCCCCTCTCAACGCTCCAACGGGATCGACTCTGGTCGCGCGCCGCGCCGGGACGTAGCTCGCCAGAAACGCGACCAGCACCAGGAACGTCGCCACCGCGCTGAACGTGAGCGGGTCGAACGGGCTCACGTTGTAGAGGAGTGACCGCGCGAGTGGCATCGCTGCGGCCGACAGCGCCAGCCCGGCGCTGATGCCGATTGCGGCCAGCAGGAGCCCGTGACCGACGACGAGGCGGAGAATATCGCCGCGGCCGGCACCGAGCGCCACGCGCACGCCGATTTCCTGCGTCCGCTGCGAGACGGAGTACGACAGCACGCCGTAGACGCCAATCGCCGCGAGCAGCAGCCCCATCACGCCGATGGTCCCGAAGATCCAGCCGTACAGCCCGTACTGCCAGAAGCTCAATCGCCGGGCTTCGTTGATCGTGCGCACCTGGAACATCGGCAGGTTCGGATCGGAGGCGCGAAGCGCGGAGCGCACCGCCGACGTGATGGACGTCGGCTCCCCTTCCACGCGAATCGTGAGACCCGTATTGAGCAGCTGCTGGTAGGCGAACGGGACGTATGCCACGGCCGGCGGCTGCTCGTTGGACGGGTCGATGCCGAAGACATTGGCGTCCGGCGTCACGCCGATGACCGTAAACCACTCGACCTTCGTGTCTTCAGCGAGTCGAAACCGGCCGCCCACCGGTTCGCCGGCCGGCCAGAACCGCTTCGCCATGGTCTGATTGATGACCGCCACGGGTGTGTGCGACCAGCCTTCGGCATCGGTGAAGTCGCGTCCGCGCGTCGTCCCGATGCCCAGCGTTGAATTCAAGTGCGGCGTCACGCCGATGAAGGCAATGCCCGCCCGTTCATTCGCCTGCGCGGGCCGTCCATCGACGACCACCGTGCCGCCGCCTCCGCCGTTGCTGAGCGGGACGAGATTCGACGCGAACGCGGCGCGCACTCCCGGCAGCGCCTCCACGCGTCTGACGACGTCCTCGACACGCCGGAGCCTGGCGTCCTCGGGCTCGTACACCTCTCCCGCCAGATAGAACCGCATCGACATGAGGGGCTTCGTATCGAAGCCGAGATCGGAGCCGCCGAGGTTCATGAACGTGCGGACGAACAGCAGCGCGCCCACGAGCGACACGAGCGCAAACGCCACCTGCACGACCACGAGCGTGCTTCGGAGATAAGACCGCGCGACGCTGTTGCCCCGCGTGCCCTCCTTCAGCGTCTCGTGCAGGTTGCCGCCCGAAACCTGCAGCGCGGGAAACAGCCCGAACACCAGCGCCGTCGTCGCGGCGACGACCACGGTGTAGACAACCGAACGCCAGTCCAGCTCCCACCGCACGTAGTACGGCACCTGGTCTGGCGGCATGCCGGCGGCAATCAGCTTCGTGCCGATCGCGGCCAGTACGATGCCGAGGGGCACGCTGATCAAGCCGAGCACCACGCTCTCGGTGAGCAGTTGCCGGACGATGCGGCCGCGGCCCGCGCCAAGGGCCGTACGCACCGCGATCTCGCGGCGCCGGCCCGCGGCTCTCGCCAGCAGGAGATTGGCAACGTTCGAGCAGGCGATGAAGAGGACCAGCGTGACGCCGGCCATCATCAGGTAGAGGACGAGCGGTACCTCATCCGGCAGAAACGCTTCGCGGAGCGCGCGGAGATCCGAGGTCCAGCCTTCGTTCGTCGCCGGATACTGGCCGGCCAGGTGGCCGGCAATGGCGTCGAGGTCCTGGCGCGCGCGCTGGACCGTCACGCCGGGCTTCATCCGGGCGAAGGCGAACAGGCCGCGCACGTTGCGCGACTCCTGTGCGACCACGGGCTCGAGCGGAATCCAGAGCCGCTGATTGTTGGGAAAGGCAAATCCGGCCGGCATCACCCCTGTCACGACGTGAGGCTTGCCGTTGATCAGGATCGATTGCCCGATAATCTGCGCGTCGCCGTGATATCGCCGGCTCCACAGGTCGTGACCGAGCAAGACCACCGGACCGGCCCCAGGGCGATCATCCTCGACGGTGAAGCCCTTCCCGAGAATCGGCGACGTCCCGAGCAGTGGAAACAGGTCCCACGAAACGGCCGCGCCGAGGTACCGCTCCGGCTCGCCTCCGCGGTCCGAGATCGTCAAGCTCCGCCCTGCGAGGGCCGCAATCGTCGTAAAGACCGAGTTGGCCTCCTTCCAGTCGCGCATGTCGAGATACGACAGGCCCGATTGACTGTCGGTGCGCTGATTCTGCTCGCCGACCACCAGAATTCTGTCGGGATCGGTGTACGGGTAGGGCTTGAGCAGCACGCCGTCGATGACGCTGAAGATGGTCGCGTTCAGGCCGATGCCGAACCCCAGGCAGAGGATCGCCACCGTGGCGAACCCCTTGCTGTGCCAGAGATTGCGGAGAGCGTAGCGAATGTCCTGTAGGAGCACCGGTGATTAGACGGCCGGGGCGCTGTCCAAGTTGCGCAATTCTGGCAGGCCATCCTCGCCGTCCGGCAGTGCGAGGGCGACTCCAGCGCGCCGGGAATCCCGGCGGCGCTCCGGGGACTTTTCCTTGATCCACCCGGTCGGGACACAAGGGTACAGAAAACAGCGCGGCCGTACACTAAACTGTCGCCGGAGGAGGTCCCTGTGAACGGTCTCGCAGTTTTCCTTCTGGTGGCGATCGGTTCCGGCGATCCCCAGCAGGACCCGCCGGCGGCGACCCGGGCGGCCGAAGTGCACGCCCTGCGCGAAGCCAAGAACCGGCAGCTGAAGCCGCCGGATCCGGGCCGCGTCGAGCGGTTCCTGTTCAAGCTCGAGGACGACCTCCTCGTCGAACGGTGGCTGAACCCGCCGCGCGGCTTCCATCTGCGGCTCGGAGGGATCGGCGAGGGGGCCGGTTTCGGTGTCGGGCCCGGGTACCGCTACAGCACAGGGGCGTTCGACTTTCGCGTATCGGCCGCCGCGTCGCTGCGGCGCTACGCGATCGGCGAGGCGTCGCTGCTGCTTCCCGGTGCGGTCAGAGACGGTCCCTTCTTCGAGCTCTACGCCCGGCATCGGGATTTCCCGCAGGAGGACTTCTTCGGTCTCGGGCCGGACAGCCTCGCCGAGGAACGGACGGATTTCGCCCTGCGGGACACGCTCGTGCGCGCCACGGCCGGAGCGCGCAGGGGGGGCTTTTCCGCCGGAGTCGCCGGCGGCTATCTGGATCCATCCATCGGCGAGGGCACGGACAAACGGATGCCGTCCACCGGCTCGGTCTTCGCGTTTCGCGGAGTCCCCGGCCTGGATTCGCAGCCGACCTTCACGCTGGTTGAACCGTTCGTGGAATTCAGCACCGCGGACCCGCCGCTCAACCCCGTGAGAGGCGTCAGTCTGCGGTCATCGCTTTCACGCTACAGCGACCGTGACCTCGATCTCTACTCGTTCCAGCGGGTCGATCTCGATGCGCGAGCGTACCTGCCGCTGTTCCAGCGGACGCATACGATCGCGCTCCGGACGTGGATTGCGGAATCGCGCCCCGAGTCCGGCCACGAGGTGCCGTTCTACCTTCAACCGACGCTGGGCGGCTCGTATTCGCTCCGCGGCTTCCGCACGTACCGCTTCCGCGACCGGAGCCTGGCGCTCATGCAGGCCGAATACCGCTGGCGTATCAACGAATTCGTGACCGGTGCGCTCTTCTACGACACCGGTGCCGTGGCCCGCCGGCTCGACGATCTCGGCAAGCTCGAACGCGACTACGGTTTCGGCCTGCGCGCCGGGGGCCGCAACGGTGTCGCGTTCCGCGCGGATGTGGCGTTCGGCAGCGGCGAGGGCACCCGCATTCTCCTGAGGTTCAACAATGTCTTCTGAAACGGTCAGAACCACGCTCGCGTTGCTCGTGGCCGCCGTGCTCACCGTCGAGGGCGCGCAGCGCACCACGCCGAGGTTCTATCCGGACGATCCGGCTGGCGCCGACAACGATGCCGCCTTCGACGCGAGCGGGGCGCGCGGACTGGAGCTGGCGGAAACGTTCGACTTCCTGGAGAACACCTTCGGATCTCCGGGCGACCGATCGCGCCTCCGCGCGGTCAACGTCAGCACGATCGACGAAGTGCCGGACTCGAGCTGGTTCACGAACCGCATCGGTGTGCGCGATCTGCCGGTCGCCGAGCTCCTGCGAGGCCCGAACAAGTTCGAGCGTCTCGATGCGGAAGAGTGGACGGTGGTCAGCGGGAAGGGGCCTGGAGGCTTCCATCCCGGATTCCGCGCGGTGCACCCCGGGGATCCCAAGCAGATCTACCAGCTCGAAGTCGATCCGCCGCACTATCCCCAGCTCGCCACCGGGGCGGAAACGATCGGTACGCTCATCTACCACGCGCTCGGCTACAACGTCGTCGACGTCTACCCGATCAGGGTCGATCCGAAGAAGATCACCGTTTCTCCGGACGCGACGGTTCGCGATGCGAGCGGCCGCCGCCGGTTCACGCGCGCCGATCTCGACGGCGTTCTGCGGCTCGCCGCCCGCGACGCGTCGGGCCGGGTGTACTTTTCCGCGAGCCGCTTCGAGGAAGGCCAGGACATCGGTCACTTTCAGTACCACGCCACACGGCCTGACGATCCCAACGACATCTACCCGCACGAGCACCGGCGCGAGCTGCGCGCCAACCGTGTCTTCGCCTCATGGCTGGCGCACGATGATTCGCGGGCGGTGAATTCGCTCAACATGCTCGTCGACGAGGGCGGGCGAAAGTTCATCCGGCACTACATGTACGACTTCGGCGCCATTCTCGGCAGCGCGACGCGGTTTCCCGACACGGCCGCCAGCGGCCACGAGCATTACATCGAGAAAGGCTCGAGCCTCGAGGCGCTTGGAACGCTCGGCCTGCACGTGCCCCGTTTCGCACGCGCCCGATATGGAGATGTCCCTCGGTCAGCAGGACAGGTCAGCAGCGTGGACTACGTGCCCGAGAAATGGAAAGGCAACTATCCGAACGCCGCCTTCCAGAACATGCAGCCAGACGACGCGTTCTGGGGAGCGCGCCTCGTCTCACGATTCTCCGACGACGTCATCGCGTCGATTGTCGGCGCCGTCGGCTACGACGACCCGAAGGCCAGCGCGTACCTGACGCGAACGATTGCCGAGCGCCGCGACGCGGTGCTCCGGACGTGGCTGACCGGAGTGAATCCGATCGTCGATGCGAAGCTGGCGGCGGACGGCACGCTCACCTTTTCGAACGCCGCGGTAGCGTCACGCGCGGCGACAGCGCCGCAGTCGTATGTCGTGAGCTGGTCCCGTTTCGACAACGCGACGGGCGTCCACACCGGCGCCGGCGAGCCGCAGAAGTCGCCGGAACCTCGAGCGACGGCTCCGGCGTCGCTCTCACAGGATGCGGAATTCGTCAGCGCCGCGATCCGAACGGAGCATCCGGATCATCCGGTCTGGGCGCAGCCCGTCCAGGTGTATTTCAGGCGAACCGCCGGCGGGTGGAAGACAGTGGGTCTGTTCCGGTGACCCGGCGTTACTCGGGACTCGGGGCTCGTTCGGGACTCGGGACTTCCATTCACTGCGGTAGTGTCCCCGCGAAAGCCCGCACCTCGCGAAGGATGTCGGCCTCGTTCGACAGGAACATGTAGAGGTTCGCACCGGCGAGCTCGACCATCTGCGCGGCTGGAACGCCGGTGAGTAAATCGCGCTGCCATTTCGCCAGCATCGCCCGGCGGCCCGCAAAGGCGCGATTGAACGCCGCACGCTCCTGATCATTTTTCGGTGGATAGTCTGCGAGCGCCTGTTCCATCGTGGTGGTTCGATAGATCGCCAGCACGGGGACGCGGATTCGCGCGTAGTCCGGCCTGACTCGATTGTCTTCGACAATCGCCTTGCGAATCGTCGGGTCCAGCGGCCGTTCAGCCATCTGACGGGTTTCGGCCTCGGGAAACACGACCGGCGCCGGCTTCCCGACAAAGGCAGGCAGATGCGCCCGGTCCACGGGAAGCGCATCGTAGTCCGACAACGTGAGCGTCGGGTCTTCGGCGGCATCGAGGTACGCCAGGCCGCCCAGGCGATCGGGATGCCGGGCGCCAAGGGTGTGCAGGATGTCCCCGCCACAGGAGTTGCCGATCAGAATCGGTTTCTGCATGCCGACCGAGCCAATCACCTCGAGGATATCGTCGGCCCTGCGCAGCGGGTCGTAGCCCGCCGCCGGACGATCGGACGCGCCGACGCCGCGCCGCGTGACAGCGTACACGTGAAATCGATCGGTCAGTTTTGGCGCAATGTCATCGTAGACGTGCCCCGTGAGGTAGCAGCCCACAAACAAGATCGGCCGTCCCGTACCTCCCCAGTCGAGCACTTCCAACCGGACGGACGAATCGACCGTGACGAATCGCACCTGGTGAGGGGACGGATCCCGCCATGTGCCCACGACGGGTTCGTCCGCCGGTCTCGTCTGAGCGTGGATCGCCGTGACGGCAGAGATGCTGAGAAGACCGACCACGAGACGTTTCCGCATCACTCTGGCTCCCTGCCGTTCCATTCCACTCCGTCCGGCCGGCGTCGCCGCCGGTCCTTATTGGTCGATAATACTAGTTCATTGGTACAACTTGTCAAGCCGGCGTTTTGTCCGGCCGGTGCCTCTCGCCACAACGAGCCCACGGGTCGCTGTGCGCAAGAACACAGTCAGTCATTGCCAGTACCCAGATCGTCAGAATGCCCGGACTTCAGGCGAGACCACTGGGCGATGGGGCGTCCGTCACTCCGCGTGTTGGAGCCGTCGACCTGCCACTGTTGTGGCCAGCCTGGAGGCGAGTCCTCCCACGGCTCCTGGCGTCCGTAGACGGTGAGATCCATGAGCGCGTAGCTGTAGTCCATGACCTCTACACCGCGCACGGTCGTCCAGTAAGTTTCGAACACCCTGTCGCCCTGCCGCAGGTAGCACACCAGGTACATCCTGCCCGCTTGCCGCCCGGCAAGCAGCGCGCCGGCGGAGCCTTGCACTGAGTACCAGGGCATCTCCCAGCCCATGAAGTCGCGGTACCGGGCGCTCTCTTCGTACGGGCCCTGGCAAAACGTCGCGTAGGTGATGTCGCGAGAATGAATGTAGGACAGCTCGCGGACCTGTGCTGTCACCCAGGTGCACCCCTCGCATTGCTCCGGCGCCGGGTGGCCCGTGTGCCACATGAAGTAGTACGCGATCAGCTGCCGGCGGCCCTCGAACGCCTCGAGCAGCGTGACGGGGCCGTGCGGGCCAGTCAGCGTGATGGCGGGATCCACTTCCACCATCGGCAGCCGCCGCCGGGCGGCTGCGATGGCATCCCCTTCTCTTGTGTGAGCCTTCTCTCGAGCCCGCAAGGCGTCCACCTCGGCCTGGAACGTGCCGCGATCGACTGTTCTGGGCGCTTCGAGCTCATCATTCATGATGCCTGTCATCGTTCTCTACTCCCTGGCGATGTCGTCAAGCTTTCGGTTTCGTATCAGCGTCGCCATCTCGGAAGGCGGCTACTCCAGCGTCGGACACCTCGACCCACTTCGGGTCAGGCGAGGCCTCGGCGTCGTAGTTGTCGTGCCAGTTCCACCACTTGTACGGCTCCGTTTGCGGGTAACCCTCGGGCGAGTCTTCCCATTTCTCCTGGCGCCCGAGCGCTGTCATGTCGAGGTAGCTCCAGGTGGTGCCCATCGCCTCGTCGCCGCGGCTGTTGATCAAATAGGTGCGGAACACGTTGTCGCCGTCGCGGATGAACGAGTTGTGACCGTGCCACTCGTCCACGCCGAAGTCCTTGTCGAAGCTGTCCGTGATCGTGTACCACGGCATCTCCCAACCCATGCGCGCCTTCACACGCGCGATGTCCGCCTGCGGCGCGCGCGATGCGTACACCAGAGTGGTATCGCGGGCGTGCAGGTGAGCGAGGTGCGAGACCTGGTCGGCTCCGAGGGAGCAGCCGCGACAGGCATGGTCCGGCCAGCCGAACACGCCGGGCTCGAAGAAGGCGCGATAGACGATCAGTTGACGGCGGCCTTCGAAGAGATCGAGCAGGCTCACCTTGCCCCGGGGGCCATCAAACACATACGCCTTCTCCACCGCCATCCAGGGCATCCGCCGACGCTCGGCAGCCAGCGCATCGTGGGCGCGCATGACCGTCTTCTCCTTCACCAGGAGCTGCTGGTGCGCGGCGTCCCAGTCCTGCGCCGACACGATCGATGGTGTGTTCGTGGGGAGGCCGCTGTCTCTCTTCTGGTTCTTCTGCATCTCTGTCTCCTTGTGGTGTGTGTAAGTGCCGTCGCGAGATCGCGCTCGCGTACGACGGGACTCAGGTCATAGAAGGCCGGCGGCTCGCGCGAGCAGCAGCGTGCCTGCGCCGACGACAATGACTCCAGTGACTCGCGCGACGCGCTCGCCGGCTGGAGCAAGCCGCTCGGCCGTGATGGCTGCCGTCACGACGGCCATGACGCGCAGATCCATGACGCCCATGACCAGCAGGATCGCCGTCAGGCCGGCGCTGCAGCAGCCGCAGTGGAGGCCGAGGCGCATGCCGTGTCGCCAGGCGGTGCCGGCGTCCGCGGGCAACGTCCGGTCTCGCCGTGGCTCGCGCGGGTACCCTTGAGCGCAGGCGGACAACTCCCGGCAGCAGGCCAGGTGATGCGCCTTCCACGCGGTGAACTGAGATGCGCCAGCGAGGAGGACGACGAGCCCGAGCGCGGTCGGTACGGCGCGCGACAGGTCGGGATACTGCATCTCGGCTTCTGCCAGCGCAAAGCCGAGTGGAAGCGCGACCATTCCGAACAGCGTCCACAGGCAGAAGTACCCCGTGCCCACCAACGCGGTCAGCAAGCCGAGCCGTGTCCCGGCGGCGCTGGTGACGGCCTCGCGGTAGCGCAACAGCATCGGGACGAGCGACGGCAACATCATCGCCACCATCATCACCACCCACATGCCGAGCGATGAGGCCGCCGCGCCGGCCCATGTTTGTTCCGGCATCCGCATCCAGGCCATCGACATCGTCCAGCCGCCGGGCATCGGCATCCCACCCATCGCCGACATGGAAGCGCACCAGACGATCGTCACCGTCGTGCTGGCGGCAAACAGCACCGAAGAGAGTGCAAGAACCGCGTCCTCAGCGGTTCGCTCGGAAGTCCTGCGTCGGAACGTCCACAGCCCGGCAGTCATCACCTGTCTCTCCTTCCATCGCCCGTCGCGTCGCGCCATGGCGCGCGGACACGAACAGTCTGGCGCCGGTGGGTGGAGGGATGGGAGTGACAAGTGTGGCGGGATTCCGGCTGGACGCGTGTCCCACAACGTCCCGCACGTGCTGCCGCTCGCGTTCCTCCCGGAATCGTATCCTCACCGTGAGGCAGCACTTCGCGCGCCGGCGAATCAACGGCAGTCCATCATGACGATGGCGCAGATCTCGACGTCCCCCTTTTGATCGATCTAATCTGCTGTCCGGGTCGCGCAGCCGCAGCCTCTCCGGCTGGCTTCAAATGCGGGGCCGTATGAAACCGGGGATCAGCCGGGAGCAGACCGCGGTCGCCGTCGCCACCATGCGCCATCGAGACCTAAGCCGCGCGAAGGGAGCCCAATGTCGACGAACACAATGCTCAAAGACGCGATGCGCGAGCTCGCCGGCCTCGAGGAGCCGAAGATGCGCGAGGCCAACGAGCGCCGGGGTGACGATCACGGGGTGAACCTCTCACACCTTCGTGCGCTCGCGAAGCGGCTCAAGACCCAGCATGAGCTCGCCCTTCAGCTCTGGGCCACAGGGGATACCGCCGCGCGCCTCCTCGCGACCCTCGTGTGCAGGCCGAAGTCCTTCGAGGCGACGGAGCTCGACGTGATGATTCGCGGCATCCGCTCACCCAAGCTCCTCGACTGGTTCGTCGCGAACGTGGTGAAGCCAAGTCGCCACGCCGAACAACTCCGGCTGGCCTGGAAGGACGGCGACGAGGTCATGGGCCGGGCAGGGTGGAGCCTGACCACCGAGAGGGTCGTCAAACGCGCTGAGGGGCTCGACCTCGAGGCGCTCCTCGACCAGATCGAGAAGGAGATGAAGCAGGCTCCGGCGCACAAACAGTGGGCGATGAACCACTGTCTCGCCGAGATCGGTATTTACCATCGGCAGCATCGCACACGAGCGATCGCGATCGGCGAGCGGCTCGCGGTGCTCATCGACTACCCGGCGTCACCCGGATGTACGCCGCCCTACGTGCCGGTTTGGATCGCCGAGATGGTTCGCCGCCAGGAGGAGACGCGAGGTCCAGCGCAGCGCCCGAAGAAGAGGGCGCCTTAGGTCCTGGCCTGGTCGACTAGTCGAGGCGCAGCACCGTCAGGGCATCCACGCGCGTGGCGCGGCGTGCCGGGACGTAGGCGGCGAGCAACGCCACACCCGCGAGCAACACGGGCACGACGGCGAACGTCACCGCGTCGGTTCGAGTGACGCCGACGAGCAGGCCCTCGAGCACGTGCGTCGTGGCCAGCGCCGCGGCCACACCGCTCACCGTGCCGGCGCCCGCGAGCCACGCCGCGTGGCCGAGGACCATCCGCACGACGTCGGCACGTTGTGCACCGAGCGCCATCCGCACGCCAATCTCCCGGGCGCGCCTGCTGACCACGTAGGACAGGACGCCGTACGTTCCGATGGCGGCGAGCAACAGCGCCACGGCGGCAAACGCTGCCAGGAGCAGCGTGGTGAAGCGGGAGGCCGCCTTCAATCCGGCGACGACCTGCTCGAGTGTCAGGGTCTCGCTGACCGGCACCGTGCGGTCGACCGCCGCGACGGCCGCGCGCAGGCTGGCGACCAGCGCCGCCGGATCGGACGCGGTCCGCACGACGAGCGATGCGTCGAGCGTGGGATTCTGCACGAACGGTCGGTAAATCGTGGGCTCGGGATCGGTCGTCAACCCCTCGTGCTTCACGTCGCGCGCCACCCCGACCACGGTGATCCACTCGTCGTTACAGACCGGCTTGAGCCTCTTGCCGAGCGGATCCTGGCCCGGCCAGTGCTGGCGGGCCATCGCCTCGTTGATCACGGCGACTCGGAGTGACTCCCCTCGGTCGGTGCGCCAGCGAGCGCCCCCGAAACACCGGTATGGCCATCGCTTCGAGGTAACCAGGTGTGACGCTGTGCTCCGCTGTCGTCGGCGCGGCGGTGCCCTGCACATACGGCCTGCCTTCGACCTCGAAGGCAAAGCCGCTGCCGCCTCCCAGCAGCGGCAGGTGGCTCGTGGCCTCTGCTGCCTCTACACTCGGCAGCGCGCCAACTCGCGCGAGCAGCTCGTCGTAGAACATCACCGCTCGGCGGCCTTCCGCGTAGCGAATCGCGGGCAGCGTGATCCGTGCCGTGACGATCCGATCGGACCGGAAGCCGGGGTCGACGCTGAGGAGGTGCGCGAAGCTTCGAATCAGCGGGCCGGCGCCAATCACCAGCAGGACCGCGACGGCGATCTCACCGACGACGAGGGCACTGCCCACCAGACCAAGCGACGCACTGGACCCTCGATCGTCCACGCGCATCGAGCCAGGCGCACCCCGCCACGACGAGCGGAGCGCCGGCACCGCGCCGAACACCAGCCCCGTGAGCAGTCCGAGACCCAGCGTGAAGGCGAGGATCGACTGATCGATCCGGATCTCGTCGGCGCGCGGGATCTCCGCCGGCATGACGCTGACCAGCCCCGGCACGCCGACGTACGCCACGAGCAAGCCCAGGATGCCGCCCAATGCGGCTTCGCCTCGTGGCACACCCGAGGACACCAGTTCCTCGATTCGAGACTCGATGTGAAACGACAGCTCCTCGTCAAGCGCCTGATCGAGTCTCGACGCACGGAACACGTTGGCGACACGGGAGAGCCATGACATGACCAGGCCTATGGGTGCTCGAGCACATGCCCTTACAAGTTGTCGGTTCGAATAGGCATACTAAGTTGGCTCAGTAAGTCAGCTCAGTATGGTCGTGGCGCAGTGCCTGTGTCAACTATCGGAGGATCGCCGGGACGCTCGAACGTCGCGACAGACGCGGTTGCTCTCTCTCCGCGTCTCGGCTGATCGCGCAATCCATTGATTCAGCTGCCTGTGCGGACGTGGGCTCTCATGGATGCGGGGACGAGGTCGTGGTTTCTGCGTATTGCTTGTACAGCTCCGCGAGCATTTCCCGCCCGCGTCCGGGATGGATGATCACTCGGTAGCGGAACCGGACGTGCTTCCCCGGCTCGATTGTCAGGCTGCCGTTCTGTGTCTTGTCATTCAGGAAATCGCTCACGCCGAACGGATTGATCGAGTGCAGCCCGTACCCGCGTGAATGCCAGTAAGTGGGATGCCTCGGATTGTGCGGGTGATCCATCATCACGACACCCACCTTTTCGCCATCGATCTCGCCCGAGTAGTCCACCCACGCCGACCGCTTGCCCCACACGTTCGCCTCGCGCTCACCGCCCTGGGCGTTCATCAGCTTCCCCGTTCTCGAAGGCGCGCCCGCCTTCTCCCTGGCAGGCGGCTCCTCGAGCGCCGTCGCCATACGCATGGCGAACGTACCCTCCTTGGTGTCGCGGAAGACGACCCTGTCAATCGCCGCGAAGTCGAAGTCGAAATCGATGATGCGGAGCAGGGGATGCGCGTGGAAGGTCATCTTCCGGGTTTCCGTCAACAGCGGCTTGCCGGCTGGTGTCAGCCAGCTGAAGACGACGTCCACGGAGCCTGACTCCTTGCCGCTCTTCACCGACACAACGTCTTTCAGAACGATCCGGCCCATGGCGGCGCTGGCCTCCGAGGGAGGTGTCAAGACGTTCTGGATCGCCCAATAGTTGTACCCGTTCACATCGCCATGCCCGTAGAACAGGCCCGCATGGTGCGGATGGTCGGTCGTTTCCCCGGGCAGCTGGCCGGCAGGAACCGAGCGGTTGACAATCCTGCCGGAGGCGGCACGCAGTGGATGCAGATAGGGCCTGTTGAGATCCTTGCCGCCGATGTAGAAGACGGTGAACGGCTTGCCATCGATTTCGACGGCGATCTGCTCCGGTCCCTGTGTGAGCTTGACCTGTGCCAGGGCCGGCGACGCCGCGCAGAACGAGAGCGCGACGAGAAGCGCCAGATGTCTGGCCGGCGTGCTGGATGCCATAACGTTCATCGTCACCATCTCCAATATCCGACCGTGATCAGCAGGTCGAGGCTTGCGGGATCGCTCTGGAATCGCCCTGAGGCTCGTACGCCGCGTCCGACTGAGATACTACCTGGTCTTACGCGGCTGCTCAGGCCGTATCACCACATCCGCGCGCCGCCGTGCGCGCCGGGTCAGACAGGCCATTAGTACCCTCAGCTTGACACCTGTTGAGAACCTCACTTATGGTAGGCGCCGATTCCCCCGCTCGTTGACTGGACGCGTCTCGAATCCGAGGTCAATCATGAAGCGAGTGTCCCCACTGATCGTCGGCGTCGCGAGTCTCACCATCGGCACGGGCGTCACGGTGTCGGTGATTCGCGCCGAGCGTCAGGAACGCCCAAAGCCGCCCGCGAGCGACACAACCAAACCCTCCGCAGCGCCGGCGCAGAGGGTCGGGCCGGGCACGCCTGACATTCCCGGGCAGAGCACCTACAAAGGAAAATGGGTGTACGAGAACGGCTTCATCAAGGTTCCCGACGGACGCCGATTCAAGGCGCCCGCGGGCTTCGAGAAGCGCGCCGACCCGGGCGGCCCCATCGCCCAAGCGAACAAGAACTTCGATGAGGTCGCAGCGGCCGCGAAAGAAATGGTCGCCGAGGAAAAGAAGAAGAAAGAACGTCAGGATCTCGTGGTGAACCCCGAGTTGATCAAGGGCATTCAGATCATCCGCCCGGACGCCAAGACCATCGGTCAGGAACTGAAGCAGCCGTCAAAGTAAAGGTGCACCGTGAAGTGGGCGACCGTCCGGGTGCGGGCGCAGCGCGGGGCTGCGCTCTCGCTCGCGGGTGCGGTGTTTTTGTCGAGTCCATTCATGAACCTGCCGCTGGACTCCCGCGTAGTCGGGTTGCCCGTGGTGCGCCAGTTGGTGGCCTTCAACAAGGCGCTCGACCTGGATCAGCGGTGGGTGATGTTCGCCCCACCGGCGCGTACGGTATCGGGACTGGGAGCAGCCTTTCAGCTGCCCGGGGGCTGGACCGACGTGGTCTCGATCGGACTCGAAATCGACCTCGCGTCGCGGGAGCGCCTGACAGCCGTCCGCGGTCAGGCGCGGCTGCACACGTTCTTTCGTGCGCATGCGTTCTTCGATCGCGACGACGGGCATATGCCCACCGTGCGCCGCTACTACTTCGCGTCTCTCGGCGCGTATTTCTGCGAGGGACGCGCGCGCATCGAGGGCCTGCACCGCGTCCGCTTCTACCACCTGGTTCGCAACATCCCTCCGTTCCGTGAGGCAATCCGCGATCCGACCTACACGCTGCGCCCGCTGACGTCCGAAGACGTCGACGCGCAGGTGCCCATCTATGAGTACGGTTGCGGTGACTAGGCGCCGCGCGTGGAAGCCGTCGGCCGTCCCCCGCCGCTTCGCCGGCTGGTTCTTTGCCGAAGGTGAAGCCACGTCCGCTGCGGCGCTCCGGATCGCGCTGGGGCTCTACACGCTGTTCGTGCTCTGGGATCTGTATCCGGTTCTCGACGATGTACTGGGGCACGGCGGCCTGTTGGGCACGATCCACGCGGAAGCCGTCGATACCTCCGGCTGGAAGCGCCTGCTGTGGCGGCATGACAGCCCTGTGGAACTGGAAGTGTTCTTCTGGTGCTGGACCGCTGCCGCCGTCTGCATGACGCTCGGCCTCGGCGGACGCCTCGCAGTCCTGGCGACGTTCCTGCTCGACCTCCTGTTCCAGGAGCGCAACAACTTCGTCCTCTACGGCACCGATGCCGTGTATCGGCACGTGATGGTCTGGGTCTGCTTTCTCGCATCGACGAGGGTGTGGTCGCTCGACGCCCTGATCGCGCGCTCATTCCGGTGGACGCGCCCGCCGATGGTGTCGTTGTGGCCGCTTCGCTGTATCCAGATTCAAATCGCGATCGTCTACCTGTTCACCGGCTACTTCAAGCTGCGGGCGGACGCATGGCGCGACGGATCGGCCGTGTTCTACGCGCTGCACAGCCAGGGTCTCCAGACGAGCGTGACACAGCTCGTCATCGGGCACCCGCTGCTGCTCGAGGCGCTGACGTACGGCACGCTGGCGATCGAGCTGACATTCGCGCCGCTCGTCTTCACGCGCTGGCGCTACGTCGCGCTGCTGGCCGGCCTGAGCATGCACGTCGGCATCGACCTGCTCATGATGATCAGGTTCTTCTCCGTGCTCATGATCATCTGCTACCTCGCTTACGTCGAGCCGACGCACTGGCGGCGAGCGCTTCGTTGGGTGCAGTCGCGCCGGCCCGCGGTCCGGCGGGCCGCAACGCCGCAGGAGTCCGGCGCCGTTGCGGTGACAGACTGGGACGCACGTGCGTAAAGCGTTCGCGGCGTGGGAGTCAGTGCTCTCATCGCGGATCGACGGCCGGCCATATCTGTGGTTCCGCCGGCTCTTCGTCCTGAAGCTGGCCGCGTTCGCGACGCTGACGCTCTGGGTGCGCCTGCCCGGCAGCGCGCCGCTTCTGCTGCTCGTGCTCCTGTCCGCCAGCCAGGCCGTTCTCGCGCGCACCCGCTACCTGCCGGGTCTGCTCGGTATGCTCGTCTATGAAGTGTGGAACGTCACGCAGACGTTCCCGTTCACGCTGAATCATCATTTTTTCGAGACCGCCGTCCTCGTGATCACGGTGGTCTCTCCCGCGGCGCACTCACGTGACCCTGCCCGCCAGGCGGACCCGGACTTCATCGACGCGCGTGCCGTACGCCTGATCCAGCTGGCGGTCATCACGGTGTGGGCGTACGCGGCCGTCCAGAAAATCGTCCACGAGCGCTACTGGAACGGTGAGCTGATGGGGATTTACGGCTTGTACGAGGGGGGACGCTTCATCGGTGTCACGGAGTGGTTCGCGGCGCTCGCGTCACGCGTGACCGGAGCCGAAGCCGCCGCGCTGCCGCTCACGTGGCCGGCATCGCTGGCGCCGCAGCCGGTGGCGGTCCCCGCCTGGCTCTGCACCGTGTTCATCTGGCTGGGACGCGGCACCATTGTGCTCGAGCTCACCATCGCGATCGGCCTGCTGTTCCAGCGCACACGCACGGCGGCGGTCACAGGACTCATGGCATTCCAGGCCGTCATTGCGCTCGTCACCCGTGAAATCAGTTTTGGTGTGGCGGGGCAGGTATCCGCGCTGCTGTTCCTGCCCTACACGCCGATGGTCTACCTGGTGGTGGCGCTCCTCATCGCTGTCGGAGTCGTCGTGACCGGGCTCGGCGTGCTGTAGCTCATGACGAGGGCCCCTGTCACCGCTCGCTCGTTCGCCTCGGCCGCGATCGGCCTCGTGCTCGTACTCTGGCCTCCCGTTCACATGACGCTCGGGGGCCGCCTCGGATTTTCATCGTGGCGCTACGGTGGCTGGGGCATGTACGCGACCCCGCATCCGGAGTTCCTGTCGCGCGTGCAAGTGGTGGTGGTGCCCTCCCCGGATGAGGCCGTCAGCCCTGTAGCTGCCACCGTACCCCGCGCCGATTCGGACTCGATGGCGCTCCGCGAGTTCGGGCTCCTGCTCGATGTCCTGCGGGACGACGGGATCGCGCCGCTCGACGCATCCCTCGAAGGTGATGCCAACGTCATGGAGGCACGGCGGCTGACACGGCGCGTCCGCGGGCTGGGAGATCGGGACGCGATGCGCAGCCTTGCCGGGCTGGGATGTCAGCTCGCGTCGAAAGGTGAACGCTGCGCAGCGTCACTTGTGTTCGTCGAGGAACCGCGGCTCGATCTTCGCGCGCGGCTCACGTCGGCGCAGGTGGACGCCTATTGCGTGCAGCGAGGAGACGTGCGGCATGTCGGCCGGTTCCGCACGGATCGCAACACTGAGGACCAGATCTGGATCGCCGCGGCAGGCCGCTGCCTGCCGGCCCCTTGAGCCGTCTGGAAACGTCCCTGGCCTGCTATCGCGCCGTTTTTGCGGGCGTGATCACGATGTTGCGATAGTCCACGGGGCCGTGATCGCCCTGGAGCAGCAGCGGCCCGGGGTCAGCTTCGGCGCTGTCGAGCGCGCCGCCGGTAAGGCCCGGAATCTCCCGGTTGCAGATGACGGCCGTGCCGTTCAGCTCGTACGTGAGCATCCGGCCCACGAGCGTGACATCCATCGATTGCCACTCGCCGGCGGCCTTGGCCACGTTCTCGCTCGGCGCGATGAAGCCGTAGAGTCCGCCGAGATGATGTGACGATGGCTCGAGGCCGGCGGCGTCGTCCACCTGGAGCTCGTAGCGGCCCCGCAGGTACACACCGCTGTTCGCGTCTTTGGGCACGCGGAACTCCAGGTGCAGTTTGAAGTCGTCGAATTTCTGGACCGTGACGAGATTGGCGCCCGTGTTCGCGTTCTGCAGGACGCCGGCGAGCGCGCGCCACTGGCTGTCGCGGCGTCCAACCGGCTGCCACCCGTCGAGGGATTTGCCGTTGAAGAGCGTGATGGGTTCTCCCCAGGCCGGTCGTCCGGCCCGCCGCAGCGACGGTGCCCGCGTGCCGGACCACGTGGACTTCTGGCCGTCACCCATCGTCATCGAACCGGTGATGCGATCGCCTTCGAGCTGCCCCTCGAACGTGATGTCGCGGGGATTGTCTTCCCACTGTGGTGGGATGGCAAAGCGGAACGTGCCGTCGGTGAACTCGACCTTGGCGATCGGCCGCGTACTGCCGCCGGATCCCACGAATTGTCCGACCAGGGTGGCCGTGCCCGACCGTTCCACCTCCAGCCACGACGGCGACGTCTGTGTACCGCGCTGTACGACGAGATCCCATCGGCCCAGCAGCGCGTCGGACGCGGCGCGCGACTGTGCGAGAGTTCCCGGGTCCCCAGCGGCCGCGAGCATCAAGGCGGCGCCGATTGCGACACGAGCGATCATGAGTCCTCCTCGAACCCACTTCAGCATCCGTGGGTGCCCTCTACAATAAGCGCATTCCGACGAGATCGAACAGAGGATGGACTTCACGCCTCCCGACGGCCGGAGCGCTTATCGGCACGTTCCGGCGAGAACGTCACACCTGCCCGCTCGCGTGCCAGTGCGTGGCGCCGCTGGACCTCGTCCTGAAGGTGCTGCTGCACGCGGAACGGCGGCTCGCCGGAGGCTGGCTGCTTTCGCTCGTACGCGCCGTCCGCCTGAAGGCATCTCGCCTTGACGTTGTCGCGGAACATGGCACGCAGCGCATAGATGACCGTGGCCTTGTGTTCCGGATTCTCGACGGGAAACATCAGCTCGACCCGCCTGTCCAGGTTGCGGCTCATCCAGTCCGCGCTGGCGAGATACACCTGTTCGTCGCCCCCGTTCGCGAAGTAGTACACGCGCGAGTGCTCGAGGAACCGATCGACGATCGAGATCACCTCGATCGTCTCACTCATACCAGGCACGCCCGGCCGTAGTGCGCAAATCCCGCGGACATTCAGCTTGATGCGCACGCCAGCCTGCGAGGCGGCATAGAGCGCCTCGATGATCGCCTGATCGAACAGCGAGTTCATCTTGGCTACGATCTCTCCGGGCTGGCCCGCCTCTGCACGTCGTCGTTCGCGGTCGATCAGTTTGAGAAAGCGCCGGCGGAGGTGCGTGGGTGCCATCACCAGCTTCTTCATCCGCGGCGGATCGGAATAGCCGGTCAGCGCGCTGAAACAAGCCGTCGCATCTTCGGCGATTGCCGGCGACGCCGTCATGAGCGCGAAGTCCGTGTAGATACGAGCGGTCCGCTCGTTGTAGTTGCCCGTGCCAAGGTGCACATACCGCCGGAGCCCCTGCGCGGTACGTTTGACGACCAGGCAGACCTTCGCGTGGGTCTTGTACCGGCGGACGCCGTAGATCACGTGGGCTCCCGCCTGTTCCAGCGCCCGTGCCCACTGGATGTTGCGTTCCTCGTCGAACCGCGCCGTCAACTCCACCAGCACCGTCACCTGCTTGTTGCGCTCGGCCGCCCGCTGCAGTGCGGCGATGATGGGCGAGCCGCCGCTGGTTCGGTACAGTGTCTGCTTGATTGCGAGCACGTCCGGGTCGTCTGCCGCCTGCGCGATGAACGCAATCACCGGGTCGTAGGCGTCGTACGGGTTGTGCACCAGGATGTCCCGCTCGTTGAGGACCTCGAACACGTCGCTCTCTTCGTGATCGGCGAGCACCCTGGCCGGCTGCAGCGGGGGATCGCGCAACTCGTCAAAGCCTGCGAGCTCTGTCACCCCGAGCAACAACCGCAAATCCAGCGGTCCCGGGATGCGATACACCTCCTCGGGGAGCACCTCGAGCTGTTCGCGCAGCAGCGCCAGGATCTCCTCGGACGCCGACGCCTCCACTTCCAGCCGGACGACATCACTCCGTCGCCGGCGGCGCACTTCGCGCTCGACCACCTCCAGATGCGTGCGACCCCCCTCGTCGTCGAGCTCGAGTTCGGCATCGCGCGCCAGGCGGATCACGGTGGTTTCGACAATCGTCTGGCCGGGAAACAACTCGGCGATCTGCGACCGGATGACATCCTCGAGGAGCACATAGACGCGGGCTCCGCCGTCCGGTACTTCCACCAGCCGCGGCAGACCTGACGGCACCTGCACGATCGCCAGACGGCGATCGGATTCCCCGGGCGCAGGATCGAGCAGCAGGGCGAGGTTCACGCTGAGCGACGACAACAATGGGAACGGCCGTGAGACATCAATGGCGAGTGGCGTCAGCACGGGCAGCACGCCTTCGCGAAAGAACGCCGCGAGCGCGGCCCGCCGGGCGTCGGCCACCTGCGGCACTCTGACAATGCTGATTCGATGGGACGCGAGCGCCGGCAGCAGGTCCTCCGTGACCAGGCGATACAACGACGCCACGAACGCGTGGGTCCGGTTCCGGATGGCAGAGAGCTGCTCGGACGGGCTCAGGCCGGCAAGATCGGGCGCCGTGTCCCCTTCCTCGATGATCCGTTTGACGGCCGCGACCCGCACCATGAAGAACTCGTCAAGGTTTGCCGATGCGATCGCCGCAAACTTGACGCGCTCCAGCAGCGGAGTCGTGGCATCGGCCGCTTCCTCCAGCACGCGCTCGTTGAAGGCCAGCCACGACAGTTCACGGTTGATGAATGGCGATATGGGTGCGGTCACGACACGACTCCCGCCGAGCGGACGACGAGCTGGGGACCATAGACCTGGGCGAACATGTCGGCACGAGCGGTGGCCGCGAGCTGCTCCATCGTCAAGTCGCCGTGTCCGTCGAGCTCCAGCATCCAGGAGCTGCCGCGCCGGACCAGGCGCACGGTCCGAACTTTCTGGGCATGCTCGGCGTCGAGCGCATTGGCTATACGGAGAATCGCCGCGAGCTTGTTCACGATCAACCGATCGGTGCGGTCGAGCGCAATGAACGGCAGGTGGCTCTCCTGCGGCAGACCCCGTCGGTGATAGCGGGCAATGTTCGACACGATGGCCGTCTCCTCGTCGGATAAGCCGAAGATCTGCGAGGCGGCGAGGATGTATTGCGAATGCCGGTGATGCGCACGCAGGCTGACATAGACGCCGACATCGTGCAGCAGAGCGGACACCTGGAGCAGCAACCGCTCCCGATCGCCCAGTCCATGCTCGGCGCGGAGCTGCTCGAAGAGCTGGGTGGCAAGCCCCGCGACGTGATGACCGTGGTCGCGATCGACCCGGTACCGCTGGCCAAGCGTATCGGCGCTGGCCAGCACCTGATGTTCGAAGTCTTCCGCCGTGAGGCGGTTCTTCGGCTCGGCGACGTCGAGCACCACGCCCGCCCGCAGCGAGGCGCCGGACACGACGAGGCTTTGAGCCGCCGTTTCAGACAGCAGCGTGCGGTAGATGAGGAGGGCCGGCAGCAGCGCCTCGGATTCGACCGCCGGGAGACGGAATCGATCGACCACCGCGTCCTCGTCCAGCCGCTCGACCTCGTCGCAAAATGCGAGGAATTGCGCTCGCGTCAGTTCGCGCACGTCCGCCTCCGGTTCGCTGTCCGTCAGCTGCGAGGCGGCGAACCGCACGTCTCCGCCGAGTGCCACCACGTGGGTGATGCGATCGAGCGGCATCTCGAGCCGGATTTCCTCCACGACGTTGGCGATGTAGCGCTTCAGCAGCGCGACCTGCAGCTCGTGGGTGTGCCGCCGGAGGTCGAGCTGCTGCCGGAGCCGGACCGATCCAAGCGCGTAGACGCCGGAGCGGGTCGGTTCTCCCCTGCGGAGAACCGTGAGACTGGTACTGCCGCCGCCCACCTCGAAGAGGAGCGTCCGGGCCGCTTTGAACGCCGCATGCCGTCGAAGGGCATGACGCACGGCGAGAAACACGAGACGGCTCTCTTCCGCCTCGTTGATGATCTCGAACTGGATGTCCGTGCGCCGGTGAATCCGGTCGAGAAACACGTCCGCGTTTCGCGCCTCGCGGACCGCGCTCGTGGCGACCGCTCGAATGTTCGTCACGCCGTACCCATCCAGGATGCGCCGGAAGCCTTCCAGGGCATCGAGTGCGGCGTCAACGGTCTGCGAACGGATTGCGCCGCCCGCAAACGAATCGCGGCCGAGGAGAACCCCCCGTGACGCCTCTTCGATGATCCTGACGCTTCGCTTCGGGTCGATTTCGGCCACCACGAGCCGGATGGCGCTCGCACCCATGTCGAGTACACCGATGAGTTCAGTCTCGCTCGCAGGCGTGTCGGCCATCACTCGGATTCGGGAAGGCGTGGAAACCCCGAGATGTTACCCGGAATTGCGCCGCGGCCGTGTAACAGTTGAGTAACCTCAACACACGGGTCGCCCTCTCGCGTCCCTCTACGATCTGCTTTGCAGGGTTTTGTGTCCAGTCGCGGTTGACTTGCTGAACCAGCGCGTCTGGCAGCGGGACGTAGCGGGTGCGGCCGCCAAAGGGAAACCGCACCGCTCTGGTTTGGCGTGGTTCTGTGGGCGCCCGCGCATCGCCCATGCGCCGTCGCGGGTCAGCAGGCTACAGGGACGGTGTGACGGTCACGTGACGAAGACGCGGAGACGGTCAACGTCACTGACCTGACCGACGCATCAAGTCGATCGCCGTCGAGACGATCCTCCCCTCGGCGCATCCGGGCTTGAGACGGGGATCCGATACGACGTTCTGTGCCGGGCACCCCGTCGATTTCGATGCCCTTGAAATCGCGTCGTCCACGACCTGATTCGGAGCCGCTCCCAGATCGATGCTGACGAGGACCGCGCACGTGCTGCCGTCATCCACCAGGATGGCGCGAGCGAACAGCGGATCGCGGATGGAATCCGTGGAGATCTGCAGCTCGCTCTGGTTCGGCGTGAAGCTCACCTTGTGGGCACCCGCGCGCAGCCGGGCAGGCGCCACGCTTTGCGCGTGGACGGCAGCTGCCGCGAACAGGATCACACCGGTCGCCGTGAGACGGGAACGGTTCATCTACTCGGCCTCCGTACGGTCAGAATCAGGGCTTCACGGCCGCGTGCACCCGGGGGCAGGACTCCCCCATTTGCGCGACCTTTGCGAAGGGCGGTCATCAGTGTTCGCGCGCGCACTCCGAGGCTTCAGGTCGTTTCAGAACAGGAACTTCAGGCCCAGCTGGTTGATGCGGGCCGGGCGCGCCGCCGTCACGACCCCACAATTGGTCGCGGGGAGGTTGGTCGACACACCCGCGAACTGCGTACGGTTCAGCGCGTTGAACGACTCCAGCCGGAACTGCAGGCGTAGTCCGTGTCCGAGCGGGACGTTCTTGAAGAGGGCAAGATCCAGGTTGTTCACCCCGGGCCCGCGTTCAGTATTCCGTCCGAGGTTGCCGAGCGCACCAGACGCCGGCTGCGCGAAGGCTGCCGTATTGAACCATCGATTCACCGTTCGCTCGCCGCCGTTCGGATCCCCGACCAGATCGGCGCGGTTGGTACCGAACGTGTCGTTGAGCCCGCCGAGATCGGCGGCCGTGATCGTGATGGGGAACCCGCGCTGCCAGGTGTAGATGCCGTTGACCTGCCATCCCCCGATCACCGCGTTCTTCACGCCCGTCGCATCGCCCGCGAACTTCTCGCCGCTGCCCACAGGCAGGTTGTAGACGAAGCTGCCGACGAGCCGATGGTCGACATCGAAGTCTGACAGCCCGTGGTCACGCTCCGTGTCGTGATTGTTCAGGAAGCCCTGCCAGCCGTTGAAGCCGCTCCCGCCGATGCCGGCCGCGGCGGACTTCGAGTCGGTACTCTTCGCCCAGGTGTAGGCGAAGGTCAGGATCGAGCTGGACCCTCGATGCTCGAGCTTGGTGTTGAGCGCGTGATAGTTGGAGCGGCCGCTCCAGTCGCTGTCCACGTACGTGGCGAAGTTCGGGTAGGGCTTCCGCGCGTCGACCGGCTGGGGATTGGCGGCATCGAACGGGAAGGCCTGGGCAATATTACGCCGCATCAACAGGTTGGAGCCGCGCGTGCCGATGTAGTTCACCTCCGCGCTGGTCCGGGGAAACAGCTCGCGCTGCAGGCCGAGCGACCACTGCTGCATGTAGGGGTTCCTGGGCTCTGGTGACTGGCTCACCGCCAGGAACGTGTTGGCTGCCGGCGTGGCGACCCCTGGCGCCGAGAAGCTGGGGAACAGCGAATCCGTGGTCTGGAGCGGCGTCGGCTGGCCGACGGACTGCACGTAATTCCCGCGGCTCACGTACGGATAGACATCCGCCGCGCCATCGATCTCGCGCCCCTCCGCTGAGTCGAAGAACACGCCGAAGCCGCCGCGGACGACGGTCTGGTCACCGATCGGCCGCCAGGCAAATCCGAGTCGCGGGGCAAACACCTTGAAGCGGTCTGGATTCTCCGGGCTGCGGCGATCCGCGAACTGGTAGTAGGCCCCGTCCACGATGCCGCCCGCCACGAGGGACTCGTCCGCCACCATTCGGCCGAGTAGGTCGTGGTCTGTTCCTTGAATTCCTGGATCGCATCCACCGAAAGCACCGCGGCCGGTGTGCCGATCGACGTGTCGATGTTGGCGGTGCCGTCGATCATGAAATTGTTCGACGTCGGCCGGGCGCCCATGATGCTGATCGCATTGCCCACCCCTTGCCGCATGCCTCCCTGTTCACCGGTGGTCTCCACCGCGCCGGCGCCGAGGAACAGCAACTGCAGGAAGTTGCGGCCGTTGAGCGGCAACTCGGTGACCTGCCTCTCGGTAATCGTATGACCGACCGAGGCGCTGCCCGTATCGAGCACGAGCGCACTGGATTGCACCTGGACGGTCTCCGTCACATTCCCGGTCTCCAGCAGCACGTCGACGCGCTGGATCTGGTCGACCGTGAGCGTGACGTCCGAATGGATAGCGGTCTTGAATCCCTCCTGTTCACCCGTGATCACATAGACGCCGACAGGGAGCAGCGGGATGACATATTCACCGTTGGCGCCAGTCCTGGTCTGGCGGGTGAGGCCCGTCTGCGCATTCGTCACGACCACTTTCACGCCGGACATGACTGCGCCGGTCGCGTCGCGCGCGGTCCCGGTGATCTGGCCGGTGGCCGTCTGTGCAGATGGCGCGGAAGTCATGCTCACGAACGCGGCCAGCACCGCGCTGACGAACGTCAGGAGCGGAGTACTTCTCATTGCAGAGCCTCCTTCACGGTCATGGTTTGACAATTCGTTTCGTTGATTGCGCCACGCATGTACTCGCCCTCGCCGTGGCTCTCGGACCCTACGCAGGGTTTGTCCGGGTGTCTATACCGGGAGGCCTGAAAAGAACTGAAAAGACATGAACCGGCGGCGTTGCACACTGCAAGACCGCTGCAGGACATTTCCCCGATGGCAACCGCGTGCTGCTGCAAGGTTTGCGCACCAATTCAGGCGCATTGAGCCGCATCCACCATGACCTGGCTGCGTGTCGCGATGCAGAACGCCGTGGGGTCTCGAGAAGACGATTGACTTCGCCGCGAGGCCCGCCGACGATGGCCGGGCAGCAGGCTGAAACGGCCGTCCGAGAGAGGAACGACGTGAACACCAGGCGGGAGGAATCATCCGGGCAGGGTGGGTACGCCTTTGGTCCGTTCGTCGTCGATCCCGTCAAGCGACGGTTGTGGCGCGAGGGCCGCCTCGTGCCTATCACGTCGAAGACGTTCGACGTGCTGGTCGTGCTGCTCGAGCATCGCGACCACATCGTCAGCAAAGATGAGCTCTTGAACCGTGTGTGGCCGAACACCACCGTCAACGAGAACAACCTGGCGCGTCAGATTTCGTCTTTGCGGCGCGCGCTCGGCCAGTCTCCCAACCAGCACGATTTCCTCGTGACGATTCCCGGTCACGGATATCGATTCGTCGCCTTTGTGCAGGTTGTGCGGGATGTGCCTCCCGAGTGGCACACTGATCACAACACGCCACCCGGGGCAAACCGCGACGTCCAGTGGTACGGACCGTCAGACCCCGGGACGAACCTCGAAGATGTCCGCCTCGAGGCCGAGCCCCTGTCGGGGCCGCCGATTCAGTACGTCGACACGGACGAGACCAATGGGGTGCCCTCGAGCTCGAATGGGCGATGGCTGTTCGTACTCGTCGCGGCGAGCTCGGTCGTCCTGGCGGCAGCCATTACCCTGATGTTGTTGCGGCCTGCGCTGGTGAATCCGCAGCCTCGACGAACCCTGGAGCGCATCACCTACGACGAGGCGGCGCTGCCGCGAGAGGCCGCCTGGGCGCCCGATGGGCAATGGGTGGTATACGCCAGCGATCGCACGGGAAATGCGGATCTCTGGAAGCAGCACCCTGGAGATCCCGATCCAATTCGCCTGACGACGTCGAAAGCGAACGAGTCGCAGCCGCAGTGGTCGCCCGATGGACGGTCAATCGTGTTCCGCTCGGAGCGCGATGGCGGCGGGTTGTACGTCATTCCGGCGAGCGGCGGTGCCGAGCGCCTGGTCTCAAGGTTCGGCTACGAGCCGCTGTGGTCTCCGGACTCGACGCTCATTCTTTTCAAGCGTTCGATTGTGCTTCCTCATATGCCCACCGTCTACGTCGTGGGCCTGGATGGAAAACCACCGCGGCCGGTCCGGCCCGATGTGCTCGGCCAGTTCCGCTCTCTTCACGCGGCGTGGCATCCAGATGGGAGGCGCATTTCTGTCTGGGGCACCGCCGGCAAAGACGAGATGCGATTCCTGACGATGCCGCTCGATGCCGGCAGCGCCGCTGCCGCGGAGATATCGCCTCGGGTCCGGCAGCACCTTGCCAGCGTCTCAGGAGGGAGATTCGTCTGGGCGGCATCGCGTCGGTATATCTATTTCGAAGAACGCGCCGGGGACACGCAGAACGTCTGGCGCGTGACGGTGGACCCGCGAACCGACAGATGGGTCGATGGCCCCGAACGCCTGACCACCGGCGCGGGACAAGAGACGAATGTGGCCATCTCGCCGGACGGCACGAGACTGATCTTCACGGCGACGTCGAGCAGAACGAGGCTCTGGGCGTTCCCATTTGACTCTGCCAACGGGCGTGTCACCGGCGAACCGTATCCCATTAGTCACGGCAGCACGGGTGAAGTGGACTTCGACGCGCGCGCCGATGGCTCCAAGGTCGCTTATCGCACCGTTCGGGCCGGTCGCAACGAGTTGTGGGAGCGCTCGATTACCGATGGACGGGAACCCGAGCGGCTGCTGCTGTCGAGCACCGACTGGCTCCTCACGAAGCCACGCTGGTCGCCGGACGGGGCGAAGCTCGCGTTCTCGCGTTGTGCGTCGCGCGACAACGGGATCGCGGTCGCGGTCCTCAATACGGATGGCAGCGGAGAGCGCGCGCTGACGAAACCCGGTCAGGTCGAGATGCAGGGGTCCGACTGGTCGAACGATGGCCAGGCGATCCTCGGCTCCTGCCGATTCAGTCAGTCCGAGCGATATGCGACGTGCCTGGTGTCCGTGTCGAACGCCAACGCGGCCGGCGACGCGACGATCCGCGTCATCGCGTCGGATCCAAAGCGCAATCTCTACAACCAGCGGTTCTCCCGGGATCAACGCTGGATCACGTTCCTCGCGCATGATCTGTCGTACGCCTCGACGTCCATGGTCTACGTCGTCCCGGCGGCCGGCGGCCCGTGGCGGGCCATCACCGACGGCAGCTGGTTTGACGACAAGCCGCGCTGGGGCCCCGACGGACGGATCCTGTACTTCGTCTCGAATCGCACGGGCGTTGCGAACGTCTGGGGACGACGATTCGACAGCGCGACGGGTACGCCGGTTGGTGAGCCATTCCCCGTCACGTCGTTCCGATCGGCGCAGTTCCAGTTGACACCCCGCACGGTGCAAATGGACATCGCCATCACTGCCACGCATCTGCTCCTGCCGGTGAGCGAATCGCGGAGCGAAATCTGGATGCTGGACCAGGTCGATCGCTGACAGGTTTCGATGTACTACCGCACGCGCAGTACCCCGCACCGGGGTGCTAGTGCCTAGCAGCCCGTGGTGAACGTCTGGTGTCGCACCGAGACGAGCGAGGCGCCCCTCCACCCCACTGCGCAAAGCACGCGCAGCGGGGACCCCGCCCGCGGGCCAGGCGCGACGACTGAGAATACCGGCTGTATTTGAGGGAGGAGCAACGCCGCCCCCGGGGATGCATCGCTCGTCGAATGCAACCAGAGTTTCACCACGGTTACAGGACACTAGATGAACCACGGGCCAGTCAGCCAATGAAGCGCGTCTGCACGGGCGATGAACACCGGCCCGTCCTGGCGCAACGCCTCGTCGGGCGGGCGGCTGGCGGAGGGCACGACAATCGCGATGGGAGAGTTTGGAAGGGCCGATGCCAGCGTGGCCCTCAGCGCGCACACCTCTATCATCAAATCGGGAGAGTCGGTCTCGGTGCTATCGAGCAGGAGCGGTACGCGGGGGCGATAGCAGCCATGCACCTTGACGCTTTGGACGACGGCACGCCGCTCTGCGGGCTTCAAGGGTCCATACACTCTCAGCATCAGAACGCGTGGGCCGCTCAGAAACTCAACAGCAAAGCACATAAGTCCAGTACGGCCAGCCAACTGGAATCTACTCAGACTCTGCTCCATCGTCTATAGGGGGAGCACTGAAAAAAGCTGAAAAGACTTGAAATTACTTTTTCGGCGGGAGCGTGCGCAGGTAGTTGACGATGCCCCAGATGTCAGCGTCCGGAATGCGTCCATCGAATCCCGCCATCATGGTCGGCGGCAGCCCGCGCTTGATGACGGCGAAGATCTCGCCATCGCTCGAGCCGTGATCCCATTGTTCGTCGGTGAGATCCGGCGGCTGCTTGCCTCGCTGCTCCTCGATGATGGAGATCGTCATGCCCGCTTTGACCGCCCCCTGAGCCAGGTTCCCGTGACAGGCGGCGCAGTTGGCATCGTAGGCCCGCTTCGCCGCCGCGATCGACTCGGGCGTGGATGCCTCGGGATTCTTGAGGCTGGTAGCCGGCTGGCTGGTGACGTTCTGAGGAGGACTCGGCGTGAGAGCAGCCACCGCGGGCGCGGGAGCCGTCGTGGCTCTGGCACCGACCACTTTCCTGATCATGCCGTCGCTCTTGGTCAGGATGTAGAGCTCGCCGTCGTTGTCGACCGCAAACCGCACGTCAACGCGGCCCCGGCCGGCGATGGCGCTCATCCCGGGAAGCGCCTGTCCCTTCCCGCCCCGCTTGCGGTACGCCTCTTCGGTGAGTCCACGCAGGCCGGCGTCCATCTCGTAAATCGGTGCGACGGTCGTCGCCTTGCCGTCGTCGGCCGCGAGCACGTCCGCACGATTGGCGTACCAGATGCGGCCGGTGGTGATATCGCCGAACACGAGCTTGTCCCTCAGCGCAGGGATCAGTTTGCCGCGATAGACGAAGCCGTTGGCGATGGCGTCGCCACCTGCCTCGGGACTGTGGGGGTACTCCACCACCGGGTAGGTGGGCTTGACCGTGCCGCGTGTCACGGTGTCCGAGAGCTGAATCGGAATCACGTCCTCTTGAGGCAAGGGGCCCATCCCGTTCGTGGACGACATGCTTTGCGTACCCTCACGCAGGGGATACCCGTAGTTCGCCCCCTTGTGGATGACCACGATCGTCTCCCAGGTGACGAGCCCGATATTGAACGCCAGCAGCGTGGGCGCGCCGGGCCGCGCCGGGTCCACGTCCCAGGTCAGCCGATGGGCATTGCGCAGGCCGTAAGCCCAAATCTCCATGCGCGCGCCGTCCACTGTGGAGAAGGGGTTGTCGTTCGGGATGCGGTAGCGCCCGTTCTCGCTGACGGTGCTTGTTTTGGATTGCTCGCGCAGGTCAGGAACGATGCGGAGGATCTTGCCCACGAGAGTGTCGAGCCGCTGCGGGTTCAGGCGGCGGCTGTCGCGCTGCTCGCCCGAGCCCGAGTCGCCGGCCCCGAGGTACATGACGCGCCAGTCGGCGTCGCCGGGGCGGGCGGCGGGATTGAACGTCATCTCGCCGAGCGGATGCTGCGGAAGCGGGTGCTGCACGCGCATCAGCTCGCGGGCTGTGCCCTCGAACGTGGCGTTCGCCGGATTCCGGTCCTTCCACTCGATCAACACGACCTCACGCTCGATCCGGCCCTCCACGGTGGGGGTGGGGATCGCAGGCGAGACCGTGTAGCCGGAGAGATCGAGCCCGGACACGACGCCGGTCTTCGGCGCCGCGGGCGCGGCGACTGCCGGGTCCTCCATGTGAATCGTGTAGAACACGCCGTTGCGCGTGTAATCGGGATCGAAGAGGAAGTTCGTCAGACCGGTGGCGAAGTTTCGCTCGAACGTGAACTTCGGGAACAGCCCCGGCCGTCCGCCGGCGCCGTTGAAGTCCAGGTATGTGGTGACGGTCTTCGTCTGTTTGTCGAGGATATAGAGCGGGCCGTTCAGGTCGTTGACGAAGAAGCGGCGGCCGCCGGGCTCATCCCGCAGGTAATTGACGCGGGCCAGCTGCGCGCGCGTGTTCTCGTTCGTGTTGTCCGCCGTGATCGGAAGCGCGGCGTAATCCTGCAGTTCCAGCGCCAGGCGCTGCGTTGGCGGCTGCACGGCAAAGGGCCTGGCAATTGCCAGGACGAGCACCGCGCCCCCCGCGGCGGCCAGGCCGTTCCTCATCGCCTTCCAGGGAGGAGCCTGCGCCGTCACTTGTTTTCAGTCTTTCGCTTGCTGACCTGATCGCCGATCCACTGCAGGATCACATCAGCGATCTGCAGGTTGTTCCTGTCCTGCATGATCATGTGACTGTTGCCGCGGATGCCGCGATCCGGCGGGTTGAACATCTGCGCCTGACCGCCAGCCGCCTTGAGGCGCCCGATCAGAGTCTGGCAACTATCGAACGAAATCTGCCAGGAGTTCTGCGTCCCGATTCCCGTCGGTGTGTCGCGGTGGTCCCCAAAGACGACGAGAATGGGCAACGTCGCCAGCGTTTTGATCTGCTCGTCCGTATATGTGGCTGGACAACGGCCCGGTTCGACGAGGACGAGCCCTTTGGCGACCGCGGGATTCAGCAGAGCCGCTGCCAGGGGAAACGCTCCGGACTGTGAATGTCCCATCAGCACCGCAGCATTCACTTGACTGGCGAGATCCGACAACGCCTTGTGCGTGGGGTTCGGGGTCGGTACCCCGCCGAAACTCACGTCGGGGACCCCCTGCTTCGCGAGTTCGTCGACGGCGGTCACGGGAAACTGACTGTCGGCATAGGGCGCGCCAGGTTTCGAACCGAAGCGGAAGTTCGGCCAGACCACCTCGTCACTGAATCGGAGCCAGCGAGGGAGGGTGGCGCCCGGTGCGGAGCCGGCTCGCACGTTGTTGAAAACCGCTTGATTGAACCCCGATCGGCCCCGTCCCACCTGGTCCGGCACGTACACGGGATGACCCTTGCGCACGAAGTACTCATCCCAGCCCATGCGACCGTCCGGCGTGGTCTCCCACGACTTGCCAGTCAACGTCGCGCCATGGACCATCACGATCGGGACGTTGCCGTCAGCGCCCTGCGGCACCATATACCGGACGTACATCTGATTGACGGTGATGTGCCCGCCCGGGCCGAGGTCGCCCAGCTCACCTTGAGTCTGTTCAACCTTCTCGCCGCCCACGAAGAAGCTTCCCTGTGCCTTCAACACCAGGGGCGTGTCAGCTGTCTGAACATCCTTGAGTGTCTGCGCCATCACGGCGGCGGCCATGCCGGGGACGCCCGCGAACGTCACGCCGGCCAGGATCGCCGCTCGGGAAAACATCGAAAATCGCTGACTTCTCACGTGCAATCTCCTGTCATGCCGACATGTCTCGCGCCTACTGGGCGACCTGCAGGACCTTCAGCTCCTTCTGTCCGCGCACGAGCAGCTTGCCGTCCACGAGCGCGAGCGGCGCCCAGTTGTCGCCCGGCTCGAGAATCACCGCGCTCGCGAGCGGCTTGAACCCGGCGGGGCTCGGCTCGACGAGATACAGCTTCGTGTTGCCGTCGGTCGTCAGCATCAGGCCGTCGGCGAGAATCGAGCCGCCGCGGACGAACGGCGGCTGCTGGTCGGTCTTCCATTTGATCTGGCCGTCCATGCTCATCGCGACGAGGCCGTCGCTCCGTTCGTTGATCGTGTAGTGGGAGTAGAAGTGCCCGCCGTGGAGAACCGGCGGCTGGGTGTGCGCGCCGAAGTCAGGGTTCTTGAAGAGTTCGGACACCGCGTAGGCCGTCCCCCTTCTTGTCCACCTTGATCATCACTGCACCCGCCCCATAGGCGCCCGTGATGAGCACGCGGCCCTCACCGGCGTCGACGGCCTGCGGGACCGGGATGATGCACTGCCAGCCGGTGTAGGTCCACAGCACCTTGCCGCTGCGTGGATCGAGACCATTGACGCTCCCGTCCCTGGCAGTGCGGCCGCGACCAACGGCCGCGGTGATCATGACGAGATGATCCTCTCCGGCCACCTTGACGATCGAGGGGGTCACGTACCCCGGAATGCCGGACAGGGCGGCAGACTTCCATTTGATCGCGCCGGTCAGCTTGTCGTAGGCCACGACACCGACCTCCGGAGTCTGGGGCGCCACGATCAGCAGATCACCGTAGATCAACGGATTCTGCACGATCGCCCATCGTGGCAGTTCGGCGCCGCCGTTGAAGTCCTTCCAGATGTTCTCGCGCCAGGCGGGCTTCCGTGTCTTCGTGCTGATGGCGTGCAAATCGCCCATCGGCCCGACGGTGTAGACGTGATCGCCGTCGACGGTCGGCGTCGTGCGTGAGCCCGCGAACATGAAGGTGCCCGGCGCGTCGTAGGCGAACGTCCACAGTTCCTTGCCGCTCGCCAGATCGAGCACGCGCAGCGTGTCGCCGACCTTCTCGTCCCGGTCCAGCAGATACACGTTTCCGCCACTGACAGCGGGTCCGCCGAAACCGCCGCCCATGGGCACCGTCCAGAGCACCTTCGGACCTTCCGCCGGCCATGTCCGCAGGAGACTCTTCTGCTCCGACGAGTGATCCCTGCGCGGTCCATAGATCCACGGCCAGTCCGCCGCGAAGACGGAACCGGCCGACAACGCAACCATGATCGTGACGACTGTCACCGTGTTCTTCATCGATATCACTCCGCCTCTTGAACGCACCAGATGGCCTGCCGAGCCGTCGCTCAGGGATGCTGAAGAGAGAGGACGACGTCCGGCGACGTCTTCTCTGGAGCCACGTCGGTGGGGGCTCTTTGTCAGACACCAACAGTACCCGGCAGCGCCAGGCGTTCCTTGCCTATTTCTACGAGAATAGGATGGTAATCACGCGCTCGACTCGCAGGATTCGGCAACCGTCGCGTTCGCGCTGCTGGTACCATGCCCGTGATGACGCCCACTCCTCAAACGCGTACGCACACGCGACGTCGTGTCCGAAGCGCCGATGGGCCGGGACCTCGTCCCGCCCACCGGCTCGAGCGTTCCCCGGCATCAGCACCCGGCACAGCGCACGAAGACCTCCGCTTTGTGGCCCCCGGAGCACTGGCGCTGCGCAGACTGGCCAGCCTGATCGCGCGCTACGCGCGGCATGATGGGGTGTTTCCGCTTCGCCTTCCCGGGACCTATGCCCTGCGCAGATCGGCGATGACCTCGCAGCCCGTCCACGCGACGCTGGGGCCGGCGCTCTGCGTCGTGGCGCAGGGTGCCAAGGTCGTGATGCTTGGCCCAGAAGTGCTCGAATACGATCCCGCGCGCATGCTCGTCTTCGCGGTGGATCTGCCGGTCTCCGGCCAGGTGACTCGAGCCAGCCGGAGGGATCCGTTTCTCGGTTTCAAGCTGGACCTGGATCCTTCGCGCGTGGCGGAGCTCGCCGCGCGGGTATACCCGCATCGCCTCCCCAGGCCATCGGACAATCGCGGGCTGTACGTCGGACACGCGACCGACGCCATCGTCGATGCCGTGACGCGTCTACTCGATCTGATGGACCAGGCGGAGGATGCGGACCTCCTCGGACCGCTCGTTGTCGACGAGATTCTGATTCGTCTCCTGCGCTCGCCGATTGGCATCCGTGTCGCGCAAATCGGACAGCCCGAGTCCCGCGTACACCGGGTTGCGGAAGCCGTATCCTGGATACGCACGCATTTCGCGCAACCCGTCACGGTCGAGGAGATGGCCGCCTCCGCCCACATGAGCGCGTCGTCGTTCCACCAGCGCTTCAAAGCGGTGACCACGATGAGCCCGCTGCAGGTACCAGAAGGTCCTCCGGCTGCACGAAGCCCGTCGCCTGATGCTGTTTCAGAGAATGGACGCGAGCGATGCATGCCGCCGCGTCGGCTACCTCAGTCCGTCGCAGTTCAGCAGGGAGTACGCTCGTTTTTTCGGGACTGCCCCGACCAGGGATATCGCCCGGCTGCGTGAGGAGGGGTTCGCCCCCACGCAGTAGACTGGCTGTCGGCGCGGACTGCACATCTACATTCGACACGGTGTCTCTTGCGGGGTTTGCCTGACGTATGCGTTCAAGACTGCTGTGGAGTGCGTTGCTGGCGACGCTGTTCGTGCACACCGCGGTCGCACAGACGCCCGGTCGTTTCAGCGGCCGGCTCGTGCAGGAAGGCACCGGCACACCGGTAGCCGGTGCTTCCGTATCGATCGTTGGCGTGAGCGGCTCCGCTCGAACCGACTCGGATGGGCGCTTCACGTGGGCACCAGCGCCTCACACTCCCTTCCAGATCATCGTCGTGCTCTCGGCCGGCCAGGTCGCGCGACCTGTCATCGTGGATGCCGTGCAGGAAGGGACCGCATCAATCCAGATTGGAGGGCTGACCGACGAGGCCATGACAGTCCTCGGTGCGGCGCCCAGCATCCATACGGCGCCGGGTTCCGCAGCCACAGTCCTTTCAGGCACGCAGATCGCCCGACGCAGTCCTGAGAATCTGATGCAGGCCCTCGAGACCGTGGCCGGGATCAATCAGGTCTCAGAGGGGCACGCGGCCGTTCCGGCCATTCGCGGACTTGCCCGCGGTCGCACCCTGTTCCTGATCGACGGTGGCAGGGTCAGCGCCGAGCGCCGCGTCGGGCCGAGCGGCACGTTTCTCGATCCGTCCGTCATCGAGGGCATGGACGTCGCGCGCGGCCCGGGGTCGGTCGCGTACGGCTCGGATGCGCTGGGCGGCGTGGTCTCCGTGCGCACTCGCCGGGCTGAACCTGGCAGCCCGCTGACAGCACGAGTCACCGGCACCATCGGTGCCGGCGTTCCCGAGAGTCGAGGATCGTTCGAGGTATCCAAAGGACTCGAGCGCGGCGGCGTGCTCGTCCAGGCGCACCTGAGAAACGCGGAGGACTACGACAGCCCTGAGGGAGAGGTGTTCAACTCCGGATGGGAGGACCAGGGAGTCCTGGTGCATTTCACGCACGCGGTGGCCAGGGGCTTTCTGACGGCCGCATGGCAAAGCGACTACGGGCGGGCGTTCGAGCGGCCCCGTAACAACTCACGGACGGTGCGATTCTCTTACCCGTTCGAGAACTCACATCGCTTGACGACATCCTACGAACTGCCCGACGTGGCGGGATTTCGGCAGGTCGCGTTCACAGGCTTCCTGGGTGCGTACGAGCAGCGAACGGACCAGGACCGCTTTGCAACCGCGACGACCGGGCGCGGTATCGAACGCGCGGACGTCTCCGCGAACGACTTCCATGTCAAGGGAAGCGCAGAGCGGCTCGTGGGTCCCGCCCGGGTGGAATTCGGCGTTGACGTGAACGGTCGATACGACCTCGAGGCGCTGGATACCATCCAGGCGTTCGATCTGGCCGGCGGGCTTACCAGAGACACGACCAGTGTTTCCATCGACGACGCCCGCCGGATCGATACGGGGGTGTACGTGCAGGCGGAGTCGGCCCTCGGCGGCTTTGCGCGCCTCTCGGGCGGTATCCGCGGCGACCGCGTGACGACAACCAACATCGGTGGCTTCTTCGGCGATCGGTCCACGTCGACTGCCGATGCGTCAGGGTTCGGAGCGGTCACGATCGGCCCGTTTCACGGGTTCAGCGTCACGGCCCAATTGTCTCGCGGCTTCCGCGACCCCGAGCTGTCCGACCGCTACTTCCGAGGGCCGTCCGGTCGCGGCTTCATCACCGGTAACCCGGACCTGGAGCCTGAGACGAGTCTCCAGGTTGACCTGGCAGCCCGATATACCTTGGCGCGCACGCAACTGGCTGTCTACTACTACCAGTACCGCATCAGCGACCTGATCGAGCGGTATCAAACGCACACCGATTTCTTCTTCTTCCGAAACCGTGGCCGGGCCCGGCTGCGGGGATTCGAGATCGAAGCACGGTCTGAGCTCGGGAATGGGTACTCGGTCGAGATCGCCGCGCAGGTTGCGCGTGGACGCGCGCTCGATGACAACGCGCACCTCGACGACGTCTCCCCCGCCAGCCTCTCCGTCGTCGGACGCAAGGACTTTACGGATCGCGTGTACGCGCAGACCCGTGTCGCGTGGTACGCGGAAGACGATCGCCCGGGTCCGAGTGAGATCGCCGCGCCTGGCGCAACGCTGCTGGACGTGGGCGCCGGATGGCAGCTCTTGCCCAGGCTGGAACTGCGTGGTCTGCTCCGAAATCTGCTCGACGATGACTACTATGCGAGCCCGGATGCGCGGTGGGTGCTGGCGCCTGGCCGGTCGGCCAGTCTCACGGCCGCGGTCCGGTTCTGATGCGCTTGCCGGGCCGACGCCGTGTCCTGTGACCGCACACGCAACACTCATGAAGAACGCAACCGCCTGGGACATTCCCGAAACCGCGTGGCCAACGCGGAGCAGGCTTGACATAATGGGCGGATGCTTTTGCGCCGCCTGACATTCCTGGTACTGCTTCTGGCTCCCGCGACGACTGTCGCGCAATCAAGTCAGCCCCTCACCGTGACGTTGCCGCCAGTGATTGTCAGGGCGGAGAAGGAGCCCGCCGACGTGAAGCAGGTTCCGGCAAGCGTGACGGCGGTGACGGCCCAGACCATTGCCGACTCCGGCCTCAGTGTCATCACCGATGCCGCCATCTTCGCGCCGAACACCGTCTTTACGGAGTTCACCGCCCGCAAGGTCAGCAACGCGCGTTTCCGTGGCATCGGATCGAGTCCCGGCAACCCTGCGATTACGACCTACCTTGACGGCGTTCCGCAGTTGAACAGCAACTCGTCGAACATCGAGCTCCTGGCTGTTGACCAGATCGAATTCGTGCGGGGACCGCAGAGCTCGCTCTTCGGGCGTAATACGCTCGGCGGGATCGTCAACGTGACCAGCGCACGCCCCTCGATGGCGGCGTGGAACGGCACGGTCGTCGCACCCTTCGGCAACGCCGGGCTGAAGGAGGTCCGTGGCAGCGTGTCTGGACCGGTCGGCGACAAGGCCGCTGTCGGCTTCGCCGCGGGACGACAGCAACGCGAGGGCTTCACCACCAACACGGTCACCGGCAACGATTTGGACTCCCGGGACGGCACGTTCGCGAAGGCCCAGCTGATGCTGGTTCCCAACGCGAACTGGGAAGCGCGCGTGATCTACGCACACGAGCGTAATCGTGACGGCGACTACGCCCTGGGTGATCTCGCCGCCATTCGGTCAACGCCGTTCCGCGTCGCACGAGACTTTGAAGGCTTCACGAACCGCGACATCAACAATGCGACCGTCAACGTGCGGGGCACCCTGGGTCGCTTCGCGATCGACAGCACGACGGGCTTTGTGAAGTGGAACACCGAGGACGAAACGGACCTCGACTACACGCCGCTCCCGCTCGCCACGCGCTCGAATCTCGAAGAGGATCGGCAGTTCACGCAACAGGTCCGCTTCGCGTCACCCGAAAATGCCCCCGTGCAGCTGAACGATGCCGCGACGTTGAAATGGCAGGCGGGGATCGACTATTTCAACCAGGCTTACGACCAGGACGCCGTCAATACACTGGGCGCGTTCGTCCTGTCACCACAAGTGCCGTTTCCTGTGGCGATGCACTCACCCGAATCGTCGATCGACAACCGCGGCGTCGGCGTGTTCGCCCGGGGCACCGTCACCTTCAAGAGCAAGTTGCACCTGACGACGGGGCTGCGGTTCGATCGGGAGTCGAGCGATGCCGTGCTGACCACCTTCTTCGAGCCGGCGATCCAGCCGGCCAATGTCGTCAGCGCGGGCCAGACGTTCTCAGACGTGTCGCCGCAGTTCGCGCTGGGTTACAGTTTTTCGCCGCGACACACGGGGTACGCGTCGGCGGCGCGCGGCTACAAGGCCGGCGGCTTCAATCCGGCGGCGCTTCCCGGGAGCGAAGCCTATGGCGAAGAGCATGCCTGGCATGCCGAAGGCGGCCTCAAGTCTTCATGGGCGGACGGCAGACTCTCGACCAGCGCCGCCGTCTTCTTGATCGACTGGAGCGACCTGCAACTGAACCTGCCCAACCCGTTCGTCCCCGGCGAGTTCTATATCTCGAACGTCGGCGGCGCCCGCAGCAGCGGCGTCGAGCTGGAACTGAAGGCGCGCCCGGACGCATCCGTCGACATGTTCGCGTCATTTGGCTACACGCATGCGCGGTTCGCCGCGGGCACGACGGCCAGCGGCGCCGACGTGTCGCACAAGACGCTCCCGTTCACACCCGACTACACGGCATCCGTTGGTACGCAGGTGTCCCGGGCGCTGACGTCTGCCATCAAGATCTACGGGCGGGGAGAAGTCGCGATCTCCGGCCGATTCGAGTACGACGAGGCGAACACTGAAGGGCAGGACGCCTACTCCCTCGTGAATCTTCGCGCCGGCGCACGGGCGAAGTACGTGTTCGGCGAAGTCTGGGTGCGAAACGCCTTTGACACGCGCTACATCCCCATTGCGATTCCGTATTTCGGCTTTGCCCCGTCAGGATTCATCGGCGAGTCTGGACGTCCGCGGACGTTCGGCGTCAGCGCCGGCGTGACCTTCTGACGGCTAGTGTCCTGGTCGGTTCAGAAGTGCAGGCGCACCCCAATCCATGCGCGCAGCGGCGCGCCCGCTGCGAGAAACGTCGTTTGCCTCACGGGGAACTCCCCGTTGATGGCTGGGAGTGGCCGCGCCACGAACGTCCCCGATTCCGTGAAGCCCGCGGGGCCCAGCTGCGCGCCAGTCGCGTACTGTCGATCGAACAGGTTGTTCACCTGACCGATCAGCTGAACCCGCCGCGTCAGCGCGTACCGGGCGCCGAGATTGACGATGGCGTAGCCATCCACTGAGCCTTCGCCGAGGTAATACGTGTCGTCCGCTTCGTGACGATTGTTTTCGTTGCCGCGCGCGTAGGAGCTGCCACTCGCCACGAGATCGATGTCCACGCCCAGGCGACTCGTGACCTGCACATCGCCGAAGACTTTCAGCAGATGTTGCGGAATGAACGGCAGTCGATCCCCTGGCGCAATCTCAATCACGCCGTCCAGGCCTGGTTCGCCGTCCTCAGCCGCGTCATTGGTGCTGTTGCTCTCGCCGTTGACGGTTTCCGCGGTCTCGAACGTGGCGTGGAGGAACGTGTATCCCGCGCCGAACGTCACGCGTCCCACGTTGCTTCGCGCCCCGAGCTCGAGTCCCTGTCGCCGGGTTTCTCCAAAATTCCTGAAGTAGCCAAACCCCGTCTGCTCAGACGTGACAAAGAGGATATCGTCGCGGTTACCGGCCCGAAACGCACCGGCATACCACGCGAGCCTGGCGTGTGTGCCGCGGATGCCTCCCTCGACGGTCCTGGTGACGACCTGATTCAAGGGCGGATCGCCTGCCATGGCGTTCGGCAGCTTGCAGGGCTCTTCAGGATTCGCACAACCCAGTTCGATCGACGTCGCGGCACGGCTGCCTTCGCTGTGGCTCGCGTACATGTTGACAGTCGGCGACACGGCGACCGTCACACCGGCCGCGGGATTGAACCGCTCGAACACGTGATCGCCGTCAAGCGAGCCGGGTCCGCCGCCGGGCTCGATCTGGTCGCGATTCCGGAGGGACGTGCGGTTGTACCGCCCGGCGAGCGTCACATGCGTCCGTGAACCGATCGGCATTGTGTCGGTCAGATACACACTCCATGTCGTCATGTCGCCGTCGAGATTGACTCGCGTATCGTACGGCTCGCCGTCCGCGTCGCCACCGGTTAACCCGCCATCGCCGAAGGCCCCGACGCCGGTCACGCTGCGATCGGGATTCAGATAACCGAGCTCGGTCGACTGCGTAAATCCGACCGCGCTGCGGTCGAAGCCCGCCCCTGCGGTGAAGACATTCTCACGCGCGCCCATCGTCCGATGCGTGACCTGGCCGGACACGCCGCCGTTGTGCTGAGATGTGCGTGTCTGGTTGATGAGACCGTTGCATTTCTCCGACGGCTCGTCGTTGAGCAGCGCGTTGCCGATGCATCGCAGTGACGGAAACGGCGTGTTGCCCGCGTCGAGACCGCCGTCTGGCACGGCGCCATAACCCGCGGCTGCCAGCGCCGCACGTTCGGCGGCTCCAGGCTGATACAGCGATTGGTCCAGTGACTCTTCGTTGATGTCACCGTTCACGGTGTTCGTGCGAATGTCGCGATAGTAGACGTTCGCAAGGAGCGAGAGGCGGGGATTCAGTTGCCGACGTGCCGAGGCGCTGACGAGCGTCGTCCGATTGTCCGTCGTGTCCGGCTTGGTGTAGATGCTCGCGTAGTCACGGTCGAGCAACCGGAAGTCCTGGAGGCCGTTGCCGGTGAGCGAGTTGTTCGCGTGCCCCACCGACAGCACGACGTCGCCGCGGTCGCGCTGCCAGCCGATCTTGCCGAAGATCTGCCGCACGTCGGACGGCGAGTCGTCACGCCAGCCATCTTCCGCGAAGACGTTTCCCGCAAGGTACCAGTTGAATCTCCTGCTGGCCGTCTGCCCGCCATGATCGAACTCCAGTGCCCGACGCACAGCGCTTCCGTATGTCGCCTGCAGCGCGGTTCCGGGATACGTGCGTCCGTCCTTCGTTTGAAGGGACAGCGCGCCGCCGAGCGTGTTCAGACCGAAGATCGGATTCGACCCCGGCATCAGGGTCGTCGATGCAATGGCCATCCGCGGAATCAGGTCCCAGCTCACGACCTCGCCGAACGGCTGGTTCAGACGCACGCCGTCCATGTAGACGGAGAGACCCTGCGGGGTGCCGAGGAGCGGCGATGCGGTGTACCCGCGGTAATTGACATCCGGCTGGAACGGATTGTTCTGCACCTCATTGACGTGCACGCCGTTCATGCGGCGGTTGAGGAAGTCTGAGACATCGAGCGCGCCACTGTCGTCGATGTCGCGGTCCGTTGCGGTCTGGACGGGACCGGGCACCTGGACGACGGGGAGCTCGACGCCGGGCAACGGGGTCGTGCCGATGACCGTCACCCTCAAGGTCACTGGCGGGTCGGGCGTCGGTGTTTGTGGCTTCGGCGGTTCAGGCGTTGGCGTGCTCGACGGATTCTGCGCTCCGGCGATGAAAACAGGGCTCGCGACCATCAAGACGGACAACAGCAGGTATGGACGTATGAGCAGTCTTCGAGCTGAATGAGCGCGCAAGGTGTCTCCTGGAGGATCGGATCATGTGAGTGCAGCTGCGGCCGCAGGCCTCACTGTAGATATGCGCGGCGGTGGCGGATTGTTCACGGTATTTATTTTCGCCCTGCACGCGCCCGTGCCGTCCTTGCGAACACTAGAATGTGACGGTGCGAAATGCCTCGATCCCGCTTTCGAGATACGCCCCGACGGCGCCGGGCGACCGCGCGCGCGATGTTCGCGATGGACGCGTGTCCACGACGGCCGTGCAGCAGGAGGTGCTGGAGCTGTTCGACGCCGCCGCGCCCGGTCTTCGTCGATACGTCCGGTCGTGCGGTCTGACACCTGAGGTTGCGGAAGACGTCGTCCAGGAAGCCTTCCTGGCGTTGTTTCGCCATCTGTGCGGAGGAGGCGCCAGGCACAATCTTCGCGGCTGGCTGGTGCAGGTCAGCTATCGGCTGGCCCTGAGACATCGCGAGAAAGCTGCACGACTGCAGCGGCACGAATCGACCTGGGAGGGCGAGATCGCCGAAGCCGTTGCCGACCCCGGCGACAATCCCGAAACGCAGCTGACGACGCGCGAGCATCAGGGCCGCTTGCAGGCCGTCTTTCGGGCCCTGCCTGAGCGCGAGCGGCAGTGTGTGTCGCTGCGGGCCGAGGGCGTACCGGTATCGGGAGATCGCCAGGACCCTCGGGATCTCACTCGGCACGGTCGCCAAGTCGCTGACGTACGCGATCAACAAGCTCTCGAATGCGGTGAAGGGATGATGCCATGCTGAGCTCAACGCATCCTCGTGACCCTGAGTTGCTGATCCTGCTGGATGGCGAGCTGACCGGCCGGCGACAGTCGGTGGTGGACGACCACGTGTCGGAGTGCGCCGCGTGCCGGTCGCGACTCCATCAGATCCGAACGACGCTCGCGGAGGCGAGTGACCTCTACGAGTCCGCTTTCACACCAGCGGGGCCACAGCTCCCCGCGTCGCGTCTGCGCCTGGAACGCGCCCTTCACGAGGCCGCGGACGGCTGGAATCAGTCATGGCTTGCTCGTCTGAATCGAGCGCTTGCTCTGTCGCCGACTCGAGCCGCGTTGGGCGTGTCTGCCGCGCTCGTGCTGCTGGTCGCCGTCTGGTTGTCGCGACCGGATCAGATCGTGGGAGGCCCGATGGACGACTCTGCAGCTCCCCTTCCGATCGCCGCTCTCACGCCGGGCGCAGTGTCCAGTTTGACGGAGATGGAATTGTGTGCGGGCGGCAGACCGTCCCGACTCGTCACGGCCGAATCCCGGCAGCGGGTGCTCCGGGACTACCGAATGGAAAATGTCTCCGATCGCGTCTATGAGCTCGATGCGTTGATCACGCCGGAATTGGGTGGCACCACCGAGGCCGCGAACCTCTGGCCTCAGCGGTATGCCTCGCCCGTCTGGAACGCTCGTGTCAAAGACGAGCTCGAACGGCTCCTTCCCGGACTGGTCTGCAGCAATCGGCTGGACCTGGCGCAGGCACAACGGGAGATTGCGACCGACTGGGTGGCGGCCTACAAGCGGTACTTCAAGTCCGACGTTCCCCTGCAGGCGCACGTGGGAGCGCCGATCGCCGACGATGACGACCTGGAGTTCGCTCCCGATCGATACGCCGCTGCGGAGCCGCCGGTGCTGGTCTTGAGTGTGGGGTTCATCCGACCCTGATCAGCTATCAGCTCCGGAAGTCTTCTTCCCGCTAAAGCCGGAAGCTACGGCGCCAGTCCCGGTCCCGAATCGATCCTCGATCCCCGATCCCCGATGAGCGGCTCAGTCGAGCACGCCGAGGCCGATAATAGTGCTCCATCCTGCTCCAAAGCCCTCAGCTCCGTCGGCGCACAAGACAATGCCATGATTGCGGACGTCGTCCGCGTAGATGTCGGTCGAGGCGCTCGCATCTGCCGACAGACCGCAGATCTTCCCCCCGCCGGCGGGGTTGTAGTCGAAGACGAGACCGTTCTCGCCCGACGCGAGCTTCCTGCCGGTGCCGATGTTGAAGCTGCTTACGTTCCTCAACGTCGTGTGGAGCCCGTTGAGGGCGGCAGGGCCTGGACGCGCAGAGTCCGGTCACCTCTCCGATGTCCTCCGCCTCGTTCGGAATGATGGTCTCGAACTCAGGCGAATACTGAAGTATTCGAGCGACGAGCAACGCCGCGCGGCCCGGGGTCCGCTGCGGGTCTTTTGCGCAGTGGGGTGGAGACGGGATGCCACGGCGGCCGAATGCCGGCGCATTTATTGGACGCCTCGATCCGGGGACGAATGTCCACCGGACGCAGCTCGCCCTCCTCGACGGCGTAGTGCGTCATCTCCGTCAGCGCCGGCGAATAGGCATGCAGGCTGATCGCCGGAGCAGCCGAGGTGTTGCGCACGTCGTGCACCTGCGTGGGCCCGAACGCCTGAACCTCACCGGCTGCGATCACGCGCGCCTCTTCCCCTGGCCGACGCTCTTGAAGGCTGCCGTTCACGACGCAGTACGCGCCGGACGATCCTCCGTGATCGTGAAACCCCGTGCTCTGTCCCGGCATCCAGGCGATCACCCAGACGTCCTAGTCGGAACCGTTGTAGAGACGCTCGTACCAGCGTCGATCGGTAGTGAGCCTGACGCGTTCGATCCAGGTTTCCGGGCACGACGCGAGGTCCAGGACTACGCGACTGAGTATTGGTGTCTGCGACCTGGTGGCCGCCGTGGGCGGGGTCCAGGCGCTCCTGCTATTCGTGTGCATGTGTTCTCCAGATTGGAGGCGCGGGAGGGAATCGAACCCTCGCATTGCGGTTTTGCAGACCGCTGCGTTGCCACTTCGCCACCGCGCCGTTGACTGACGTACATCTGCCGGCCGAGCGCTCGCAGATCAGCCGGTGCGGTCGGAGACGCGTCGGGCGTCTCGAACCGGCGCCTTTCCAGCGAGCTGGTAGTGACACACCGTCGGCTCACGCTCGAGCAGATATGCGTCATCCTCCGCGTAGTACCTCGCACGATCCACAGGCGTGCCGGCGAACGCCTCGACGGCGGTCAGCGAATCCCAGAGCGAGATCAGCAGGAAGTGGGTCACGTCTCCCTCGATCCTGCGCAGCACCGACACACCACGGTTGCCGGACGTGGACAGGTAGTCCGCAAGTCCCGTGCGTTCCAGATACGCCTCATACTCATCCGCCCTCACCGACAGCACCCGGCCGTGCCAGACCCTCGCGATCATCTGTCCCCCCCTCTCCCGACAGGTGATGGTCATCGCTCCGGGGCGACGTGCGGAGCGGCGAGGAGGGCGCGGCTCGATGTGTGAGCCGCGTAGAGCTTCTCCCCTGCGGGAATCGCCACTGTGAGCCGATTCTGCGGCGGCGGCAGGGGGCACGTGGTGTGTGGATTGAACGCGCACGGCGGGTTGTAAGCGCGATTGAAGTCGATCACGACCTCGCCGTTCGGCCCCGGGGCGTCGGCCGACAGAAAACGCGTGGTGTATGTCTCACGACCCGCTGTGCCATCACGCAGGACGAAGGACAGTCCCCTGGCTGACTTGAACGCGATGAGCCGCAGCGCGTTGCCAGCGATCGAGATCTCCACTTCACCCGGGCTGGTAGAGGTCTCGCTGTCACCGAGGATGTTTTGCACCGGCAGGGATCGCGGCTGTTCGTAAGACACGAAGCGGCCTTGCACCGCCCAGGAGGAATCCACGGGAAACCACCGCCGCCCCGTGAACGTGCGCAGAAGCGGGCTCTCAGGATCGCGCAGCCGCACGGCCAGCCGTTCGCCACTCCGGTGCAGGTGGAAGGTCAGGCGTCCGATCGTCACGCGATCCTCGCGGCGCTTTTGCGCCGCGTCCGCCAACTTCAGTTCGACGCGGTCGGCGATCGGTCGGTCGTTGATCGTCGCGGCCACACCGGCCTTGACCCGAAGGAACACGCGAGCCCCTTCGTACCGCAGCTCCCCGACTTCCGGCGGTGCTCCACCGTCGGCCGGCAGCACGATGTCGTTCGCGGGATCCGCGCCAATCGAGTTGGCTCCGGGCTTGAGAAAGAACAGACCGGCAACCGTCAGCCAGCCCGTGGGCGCGCGGAGGTCTGTCTCCGCTTGTGTGCGCCAGCGCTCCGTGGCCCGCGAGTCATAGGAAGAAACCCGTGCGGAGACGATTCCGGATACCACCGCAACAACGGAGATCGCGGCAACGACGCCTCGAGTGGACATACGTGGCTCCTGACACGTTCCCTGCGAGGACCGGACGCCCTGGCATCGGAACGGACGAATAGAACGATTCGAGAATGTGGAAGTGAACTCCCGCGTGGCAGTCCTTCTCTATTCCGAGAAGGATGGCGGAAGTCTAGCTACAGATGCAGGGACAACAGGCGCGAGCGTGGGCCTGGAAGAGCGGCGAGCCGAAAGCCAACACCGAGATGGCGTTGTCGCGAGTCATGAGCCGAGGCTAGCACACCCTGTCGAACATTCACAAGTCCCCCGGCCGGCCATATCAACGCGAAATAGAAATGTCCCCATCCTTGGCGAAATAGAAATGCCCCGGGTGAAGGCGTGTGGCGCTGTGCGAAACGCATCCGCGCGTTTTGGAAGGCGCGGGGAGCGCGACGTCTGCGCGTAAAGGTTACGGGGTTCGTAACGCGTTTTCGCGCTCAGTAAATCGACGCCAAGGTCTCCGTCACATCCTCGAAGGCCGTGCGGCGCGCAAGGCGTGGCATACCCGTTGCTGCGCTGCCGCAGTTTCACAGGCCGTTCGCATCAGGATCCGAGTCGGCAATCGCGAGGCGGAGCGTGTCACGCGGGTCGGGCGAATCCGGCTGTTATCGATCAACCGACAATTGGAGGTGAGGGATGAAGAGACCCACGATAGTGACGGCCATCATCTTCGCGGTCGCGGGCACTGGGTACGCATTCACGGACGGGGGAAGTCGGCGATTCAGCGAGTTCCTCAGCGGGTTGAAAGAGGCGCCCGCCATCGTTTCCACAACCGGAACCGGTACGTTCCGGGCCACGATCAATCGAGACGAGACGGCGATCGACTACGTACTGACCTTCAAGAATCTCGAAAGCGACGCCAGGCAAGCGCACATTCACATCGGCCATCCGCAGAATGCGGGGAACATCGTGCTGTGGCTGTGTGATTCCGCGGCCCCGCCACTCCCGACCTCACCGGTCGCCTCGACGCCGCTCTGCGGCCAGAGTGACCCGAACGACCTCAGGAACGGGAGAGTGACCGGGACGCTGACGGAGGCCGACGTCATTGCCCAGGCGGCGAACGGGATCGCCGGTCCCGCAGACTTTGCAGAGGTGGTCGCCCTGATCCGCGGGGGACAGACCTACGTGAACGTCCACACGGCGGCTATCGGTGCGGGCGAGATCCGGAGCCAGATCGGCAACGGCGATCACGACCACCACCACGACGGTCGCTGACGCGCCACGGTGACACGCTGTCCGGGTCGGCGGGCTCGAGATCCCATCGAACGTCCGGTGCGGAATTCTCGAGCGCGCCGTCCGGCCAGCCAGGACATGTAGCGGATCGCGCCGGCGTCGTGATCCGGCGTTCTTCAGGTCTGACGAAGTGCGGTGACCGCGTCGACGCGCATGGCCCGCCGCGCCGGCAGATAGCTGGCGCCGAGCACGACACAGACCAGCACGATCGAGACGGAACCGAGCACCGTCGGGTCGTACGGCGTGACGCCGTAGAGCATCGTGCCGAGCAGCCGCAACAGCCAGATCGCGCCGGCGAGGCCCGCCACCACGCCACCGATCGCCCAGGCAAGTGAGTGGCCGAGAATCAGCCGCAGCACGTCGCGGCGCTGGGCTCCAAGCGCGATGCGCATGCCAATCTCCGGCGTCCGCTGCACCACCGAATAGCCGACCACGCCGGCGATGCCGACCGACGCGAGGATCATCGCCAGGACGGCGAAGCCGCTCAGCAGATACATCGGGAAGCGCCGCGATGTCACCGACGTTCCGACGACCGACTCCATCGTCCTCACACCGGACACGGGCTGATTCGGCTCGACCACCGCGACGGCCCTGGTGATCGCCTTCGCGAGCGACTCGGGCGCGGGTGCGGTCTTCACGACGATGGCCATCACCGGCCACGCGGCCTGGTGATAGGACCGGTAGAACGTCGGCGCCTGCTCGACGTCGAGGCCGACGTGATGGAAATTCTCGACCACGCCCACGACCGTCATCCAGGGATTGTCGCTGCTCAGGAAGCCGATCTTGAACCGCTTGCCGACCGCCTGCTCCCCCGGCCATATCTCTCGCGCAAACCGCCGGTTGATCACCGTGACGGACGGCGCGTCGACCGAATCGCGGGCGGTGAACTCGCGCCCCTCGACGAGCGGAATGCCGAGCGTCACGAACGTGCCCGGGCACGCGACGCTGTACATCGCGCCAGGCATGTTCCCGGATCCGGGATCGGGACGCCCCTCGATGCTGACCGACCGGCCCGCGCGCGCGCCGGTGAGCGGCAGGTGACCAACAGCGCCCACCGAGATCACGCCGGGCACGGCGCCCACTTCACGCGTGAGCCCTTCGCAGAACTGTGGGTTCTCCGGCGGCCCGTAGTACAGCTCCTTCTGCGGGGGGGAAATCCCCATCACCAGCACGTTCCTGGGATCGAGCCCCGGATCGACGCCGAGCAGCCGCGCAACGCTCACGAGCATCACGCCGGCCCCGGCGAGCACGATCACCGTCAACGCGACCTCGAGGGCCACGAGTCCATAGCGCAGCCGGCTCTTGCCGTCACCGGTCGAGCCGCGCGCGTTCTGCCGCATCGGGTTCGCGAGATTGTTGCGGAACGCCACGAACCCCGGCGCCAGGCCGAACAGGAGGCCGCTTCCGATCGCGATGGCCGACGTGAAGGCGAGCACCCTGACGTCGATGGCGACGGCATCGATGGGCCGGAAATCGGATGCGGAAATGCTCGGCGGCAGCAGCGGCAGGATGGCGTGCGTGCCCCAGTAGGCGATCAACAGGCCGCCGATGCCGCCGACGCAGGCGAGTACGACGCTCTCCGTCAGCAATTGCCGGACGATGCGCCCGCGGCCCGCGCCGAGCGTGGCGCGGATGGCCAGCTCGCCCGATCGCGATGCCGCGCGCGCCAGCAGCAGGGTCGCGACGTTGACGCACGCAATCAGCAGCACGAACCCCACCACCATCAGCATCGGCCACAGCAGCGATCGCTTCCGCTGCATGCCGTATTCGCTCATCGGCTCGACGCCCACGGTCTGGCCCACGTTCTCGATCGGGTACTCCGCCGACAGCCCGCGGCCGACGGTGTCCATCTCGCTGCGCGCCTGTGCCATCGTGACCCCCGGCTTCAGGCGGCCGAGCGCGAGGAACGAATTCGACGTGCGGTCCTGGTCGCCTTCCGTCCAGCCGACCGGCACCCACAGCTCGCGGCGGCTGCCGTATTCGAAAACGAACGACGCGGGCATCACGCCGACGACGACGCGCGCCTTGCCGTCGATCTGGATGGTCTTGCCGACGTGCGCGGGGTCGGCGCCGTAGCGGCGCGTCCACAACCCGTGGCTGAGGACGACGACGCCGTCGCGGCCGGCGTCTTCCTCTTCTTTCAGGAACGTGCGGCCCAGCATGGGTGAGATGCCGAGCACGTCGAAGAAGCTCGCGGTGACGCGGAGTCCCGGAGATTGCTCGGGCTGTCCCTGGCCTGTCAGGTTGTAGCCCCGGCCCGCCGAATCCATCAGCCCGAGACTCTCGAACGACCTGCTGCGCTCGAGCCAGTCACGATAATTCGGCATCGAGACGATGTTGACGTCGGTGCGATCGGTGGCCGACACCTGCCAGAGCATCGCCAACCGCTCCGGCTCCGGAAACGGCAGCCTCTGTAGCATCGTCGCGTTCACGATGCTGAACATGACGGTGTTGGCCCCGATGCCGAGGGCGAGCGTGAAGACGGCCACGAAGGTGAAGCCGGGCGCGCGGCCGAGCGTCCGGATCGCGTACCTGACGTTCTGCCGCAGCTCGTCGAGCCAGCGGATCGATCGTTCGTCCCGCTGCGACTCCTTGGCCTGCTCGACACCGCCGAACGCGCGGCGCGCGGCGAGGCGCGCCTCTTCGGGGGGCAGGCCCTTGCGGATGAAATCGTCTTCGATCTGACGCAGGTGGGCGGTCATTTCGCGTGTCAGCTCGCGCTCGGCGCGGTCGGCACGCAGGAACGACAGCACGCGCATGAACAGTCGACGGGGTTCCGACATGATGACCTCTCAGGATGCGCCGACGATCAGCTTGTTCACGAGGCTCGACAGCTTGCGCCAGCGCTCGACCTGGTCGCCAAGCGCGCGCACGCCGGGCTTCGTGATGGCGTAGTACTTCGCCTCGCGATGGCTCTCGGTCCGCTGCCACGTGCCCTTGATCCACCCCTTCTGCTCGAGGCGGGTGAGGGCGGCGTAGAGCGTCCCCTGATTCAGCGGAAACGGATCGTCCGCCACCCGCTCGAGGCGGGCGGCAAGTCCGTAGGCATGCTGCGGCCCCATCGTCGACAGGGCGCGCAGCACGATGAGATCGAGCGTGCCCTGCAGCAGCTCCACGCGTTCACTGGCCATCGCAGTGAAGACTGACACGCTGTCCACTGGCGTGTCAACTGGAGAGTGACGTCCGGCGGGGCCACCGCCGGATCGATGGTGGCTCGCACTTGCTTGTCGCCCGCTGGGCGGTCAGACAGCCCGGGCCGGCCGGGCGTGCGTGTCCAACGGTCCAACGTCCAGCGCGGGATCTGTGGATCTTATTGATAAGGCTGGCTGTTGAAACAATTGTCGTTCTGCCCTAACCGCTCGTGAATTTATCCGTCTTATAATCAGACGGTCTATGGGAACAGGGAAACCGAAAGCCGATCTCCTGCCGGGCACGCTGGACATGATGGTGCTCAAAATACTGACCCGGGGCCATCTGCACGGGTATGCCATCGCTCAACTGATTCAGCAGTTGTCCGACGACCTGCTGCGGGTGGAAGAAGGCTCGCTCTACCCTGCGCTCCAGCGCCTGGAGCTCAATGGCTGGATCGAAGGGGTGTGGGGGCTGTCGGCCAGTAATCGCCGGGCCCGCTTCTACACGCTGACGACGGACGGCCGGAAGCATCTCAACGCGGAGGCTGCCCGCTACCGGCAGGTGACCGGGGCGGTTGCCCGGATCATGGGGTTCGCGTAGGTGCAAGGACGTGCCTCCCGGCGAGTCGCCTTTCTGGGGCCGGGAGCGCATCAGGAGACGGTATGAGCACTGGCACGCGTTGGAAGCGCTTTCGGCTGCGCCTGCGATACCTGGCACGAGACAGCGAGCGGCAGCGATGGCTGCGGGACGAAATGGAGTTCCATCTCGAATCGATCGCGCAGGACCTGATCGGGAGAGGCACGTCAGAGCGGGAAGCGCGTGCGGCGGCCCACAGGAAGTTTGGCAACATGACACGGAAATCCGAAGACGCGCGCGCCGTCTGGATCGCGCAGTGGATGAATGATGCGTGGCAGGATCTGAAGCATGCCTTTCGCGGGATGCGGCGCGATGCCGGCTTCACCACCTTCGTCATTCTCATCGCCGGCCTCGGGATTGGCGCCAGTTCGACGATATTCAGCGTGGTGAACGCGGTGCTGCTGCGTCCCCTCCCGTTCCACGATGCCGATCGGCTGGTATGGATTGCGAACGAGGAGTGGAGTACCCAGGTCGGCATCTTCCTGGATTTGCGGGAGCGGAACACATCATTCTCCGATCCTGGCCGGGTTCGCGGGTTATAACGCCGGTGACAGCGCATTGACTCGGAACGGGCGAGCCGGAGCGCCTGACGAGCGTGCCCGTGACTCAGAATTTCTTCACGTTGCTGGGTGTGCAACCGGTGATCGGGAGATCGTTCACCGTCGAGGAGTGCCAGGGGAAGTCCAGCAGTCCGCCTGCGGCGCTGTTGAGCCACAGCTTCTGGCAGAGGCGATTTGCTTCAGACCCCGCGGTGGTGGGACAGAGACTGACGCTGAACAACAAGCCAGTGATGGTGGTGGGTGTATTGCCTGCGTCGTTCGATTTCGCGAGCGTGTTTGCGCCCGGCACTGCCGGTCGATCTGTTCATTCCGTGGCCCCTGACCGACGAAACGAACCGGTACGGAAACACGATGAAAGCGCTCGGAAGGCTGAGGCCTGGTGCCACGGCGCAGAGCGCGCAGGCTGAGTTCACGCTCCTGGCACAACAGATCGGAAGCCAGCATCCGGAGTGGAACGGGATCAGGCCGAGACTGAGCCCGCTGAAGCGGCACGTGAGCGGACGCGTGAGCCCGGCCCTGATCGTGCTGGCCTGCGCGGTCGGCGTGGTGATGCTGATTGTGTGCGCGAACCTGTCGAACCTGCAATTGGCGCGGCTCGGGACGCGGCACAAGGAAATGGCGATGCGGGCCGCGTTGGGCGCGGGGCGTCTCCGGTTGCTGCGGCAGATGCTGACGGAGAGCGTCGCGCTCTCCTGCTGTGGCGCGGCGCTCGGCCTGATGCTCGCGGTGGCCGGCACGCGCGCGATCGCTCATCTGGATGCATTCAATATTCCCCTGCTCGCCAGCGTACGGCTGGACGGAAACGCGTTGGCTTTCACCCTGCTCACGGCGGTGCTCACTGGCGTACTCTTTGGTTTGTTGCCGGCCCTGCAGGTCCGGTCGTTCGCAGTCGGGGAAGGGCTGAAAGATCGCGGCCGCGGGTCGACCGGCGGTCGGAGGCATGCGTGGGTCCGCAACGGGCTGGTGGTTTCCGAGATCGCGTTTGCCTGCACCTTGCTGGTTGGCGCGGGACTGCTGATGCGGAGTTTTGTGCGCGTCCTGGATGTGGATCCGGGATTTCAACCGGAGAGGGCGGCTGCCCTGAGGATCGATCCGAGTTTCCGGTTCAGGAACCTGGACCAGCAGAACGTGCTATATCGATGAAGTGCTGCGGCGCACCCGCGCGCTTCCTGGCATCCTGGCAGTGGGCCTGACCGACATCCTGCCGCTCGCAGGAGATCGCGCGTGGCAGGTCTCCGGCAAGGGGCAGGTTTACCCGAAGGACCGGCATCCCGAGTCCTTCATCCGGGTCGTGAGCGATGGATACTTCGAGTCAGTCGGGATCCGCCTGCAGGCCGGAAGAGGATTCACGGAGAGGGATCGCGCCTCGAGCGAACCGGTGGTGATCGTCAACGAGACCCTGGCCCGCACCCTCTGGCCTGGCCTGGACCCGGTTGGGCAGATCATGACGCAGGACGGAGGCCGGCGAGTCGTGGGTGTGGTTGCCGATGTCCGGCATGAGGCGCTGGAGAAGGTGGGCGGGTCAGAAATGTATCTGCCGATGCGGCAGACCTTTGACTATCCTGCCATGAACCTGGTCGTGCGGACGGTGCTTCCTCCCGAGCGCCTCGCGGCGGGGGCCCGCGCGGCTCTCAGGCCGATCGATCCAAATCTGCCGGTCCGCGAGTTTCAAACGCTGCAGGAACTGGTGGACCGGGCGGTGTCACCGCGGCGGTTTCTGGTGCTGCTGCTGGCTGGATTTGCGGGCTTTGCCCTGTTACTCGCGTCGCTCGGGATCTACGCCGTGATTTCATATTCGGTGAATCAGCGCGTGCAGGAGATTGGGATTCGAATGGCGCTGGGCGCGTCCGCGACGAATCTGCAGAGTCGTATTCTTCTGCACACGCTTGGATTGGCTGCCCTGGGGCTGACGCTGGGAATGGCCGCATCGCGAGCGCTGACGGGTGCGCTGGAAAGCCTGTTGTTTGGCGTGACCCCCGGCGATCCGATCACCTTTGTCGGGATCGGAGCGCTCCTGATTGTGGTAGCGGCCCTCGCCGGGTATCTTCCCGCCCGTCGAGCGTCGCGCATCGATCCGATGGTGGCATTGCGAGCGAGTTGAACGGGGCTCCCTGAACGGCAGCTCTGTTCACCACGCGCGCTCAGTTCACAGGATCGGCCCGACTGCCGGGCGACGGGACCGCGGGCACCCTCTCAGCACGCCGGCGAGCAATTGCAGCGCCCACACGATGGATGAACGGCCCACCCGGTGTCTCGGTCAGCTCGATGCGGCGGCGCAAGTACGACGAGAGGAACACGACCCGGGCCTCGTGCCGGAACGCGTCGAGCGCACGCAGCCGCACCCGCGCCACGAGGTAACCGCGGATGGCGTTCAACCACTGCCGGTACACATAACGCGATACGCCCAGAATCTTCGGCGTGTCGGCCGGGATCGGCCGCAGGTAGCCCTCGGGCGTAAACAGCTCTTCCCCGCCGAATCGCGCCCGCATGAAGCCTTCGGTGCGGTACCAGTCGCGGAAGAACGCCTTCGTGAGCTGCGCGCCGTCGCGATGGTGAAACACCACCATATCGGGCGCATACCAGCCTTCTTTGCCGGTGAGAAGATAACGCACCGTCAACTCGCGATCCTCCGAACGGGGGCACCGTGGGGAAAAGCCGCCAAGCGCCAGGAAGCCGGCGGTCCGCCACGCCATGTTGCCGCCTGGCAGGCACATCCATCGATTGCGGGAGATGCGGAACGGCTGGGAGCCGCGGTCGATCAGTCCTGAAGCGCCCCACCACTCGTGCGTCAGCCAGTCGGGTGGAGCCTCCGACCAGTGAGGCTGCACCGATCCGACGACGACATCGATCTCCGGGTGATCGCGAAAGGCCCGGGCGATGGCCACCAGCCAGTCCGGCGCGACGTGCTGATCGTCGTCGGTGAAGGCGACGAGTGGGTGCGACGCGAGGTCCACGCCCGTGTTGCGCGCGTGTGACACGCCGCGCCGCGACTCCACCGCGTAGCGCACCGGCATCGAGGCGCGGGCCGCGAACCGCTCCACTTCGGCGCGCGTGTCGTCGGTGGGGCCGTTGTCCACCACGATGACTTCGTATGGGAGCCCGGGGGATTCGAGGCGGAGGAAGCTGTCGAGCAAGGTCGCCAGCCGCGCCGGGCGGTTGCAGGTCGCGACGACGATGGAGAGCCCGGCAGTGTGAGTCATCGTCGTCTGCGTCGCTTTCTGGCAGCCGCGCGCGGCTCGTCATGATATCTCCAGTAAACTGCTGAGTCGACGTTGTCCCCGGGTCCAGGCTGATGAACGTGCCCATCCTCATGTATCACCAGGTGACCGCGACGCCACCGTCCGGCTTCGCGCGCTACTCGATTGCCCCGGCGCAGTTTACCTGGCACATGCGGTGGCTGTGGTTGCGCGGTTTCACGACCCTGTCCCTCGACGACCTGGTGAGCTGCCGTGCCGGCCAGCGGCCCTGGCCGCGGCGGCCGGTGATCCTCACCATCGATGACGGGTACGACGATGCCGTGCGAGCCGCGCTCGACGTGCTGCCGCGGTTTGGCTTCACGGCAACCGCGTTCCTGGTGGCCGGGGTGATCGGGCGAGTGAGCACCTGGGATGCCGGCGTCGCGATACCGGTCGCGAGCTGGTCCGCCGTGCGGGAAATGGCCGCGGCAGGATTCACCTGCGGCTCGCACACCGTGACGCATCCACGCCTCGCCGACCTTTCACCCGATGCCTGCCTGCACGAGCTCCGTGACGCACGGCGGCGCCTCGAGGATGGTCTCGGCGCGCCCGTGCGGCATCTCGCCTATCCGTTTGGGTCGGTGAACGAGACCGTGCGGCGCCTGACGGCGGAGGCAGGCTACACGACCGCGTGTGCCATCACGCGGGGACTGTCGACCGACGATGACGACCCGCTGATGCTTCAGCGGGTGCACATCCTCGGGCACGATTCGTTCCTGGATTTCGTCTGCCGGTTGCGCACGGCGAGGCCGCTCGGCGAGATGGTCAAGGCGCGGCTCCGGCGAATGGCCGGCGGGGCCGGCGCGTCCGCGCCCTGAGCGCGCGTGCGAAACGCAGTCGGCTGCACCGCCAAGGAGGGCTGTCTCGAAATGGTCTGCAACAAGAAGCTTTTCACACAGGCTTTTCCAGCTGTGTGCGCGGCCATCCTCGCGACAGCAGCGGCGGTGGCCGTTGAGGGGCAGGGACCTCGTGCCCAAATAGACGTACGGGTCGGCGTCGCGCCCACGCCCTTCAGCGGGAGCGACGGTCAAATACATCTCGCCTACGAACTGATTGTCACCGGCCTCTCCGGCAGCAGTGCCGCCCGATTGGAGCGCGTAGAGGTGTTCAGTGAGCTGGACCCGGCGCCGCTGCTGACCTATGCGAGTGCTGATCTGGATGAGCGCGTCATGCGCCCGGAGGCCGATCCGAAGAGCCGTTACGGGCGACTGGTTCCCAAAGACACAACAGCACTCGTCCACGTGTGGATCACCCTCGCGAAAGAGCACGCCGTGCCACGCACCCTGCGGCATTCGTTCGCCATTTCAGCCGAAGACGGCTCAGCGGTGGCTGCGGGCGAGGCACGGGTGGACGTTCGGCCGGCGACGCCGCTCGTTGTGGGGTCGCCGTTTCGTGCAGGTGCCTGGCTTGCGCACAACGGACCGGGCCAGCACCGGTCCACCCACTGGGGAAGCGTGCTCGTGGACGAGCGAGGCGTGAGAATTCCACAGCGTTACGCGATCGATTTCATCGGGGTCGACGACAACGGACGCGCCGTTCGAGGGGACTTCCGGAAGTCCGCAAACAAGGACTGGATCGGCTTCGGCCAGGAGATCGTCGCGAGCAGCGACGGCGTCGTGTACGCAGCACGGGATGGCCTGCCCGACAACCAACCTCTGGCCGAACTACCCCGCCCGGCGTCGCCTTCAGCAGCTGACACCTACGGGAACTACGTGATCATCAAGGTGAACGACAGACTGTTTGTTCATTACGCTCACCTTCAGCGCGACAGTGTTGCCGTGAAAACCGGCCAGGCGGTCCGCCCCGGCCAGATCGTTGGTCGCCTGGGAAACTCGGGGAACACGAATGGCGCGCATCTGCATTTCAACATCACCGACGCCCCGTCGCCGGACACTGCAGAGGGGTTGCCCTTCGTGTTCGACAGTCTCGAATCACTCGGAAGAACAACAGCCGGCATAGCCCTGGGTGCGGATCCGTCACCCGGGAACGCTCAGTTCTCGCCGTCGAAGCCAGGAAAGGCGCTCCCTCTCGACGGCACGGTCGTGCGCTTTCCTTGAGCGATGGCGCACGCGCGGCTGTCTGGCGACGCTGGTCGCTCTCTACTCCGTCGCGAAGGGAGTCAAACGCTGAAGGAGATCGGGCAGGAGCTCCTCGGCCCTGGCCCGGACGTGCACCACCGACCGAAGCGCATCGCGCGGCCGTTCGCCGGGATCGACGAGGAACACCGGCGCCCCGGCGTCGGCTGCCGCGGACTGGAGGAACGAGGTCACGCCGACGGCGAGCGAGGTGCCCACGCAGATCAGCAGCCCAATCCGCGCCGCGGCCGCGTCCACGACGTGCCATTGGTAGTCCGCGTGGCTGACATAGAGCTCGTCGAACCACAGCACGTGAGGGCGAAGCAGCGTGCCGCACGCCGGGCACGAGGGAATGGCGGCGACCCGCGGAACCCGATCGAACTCTGCGAAATCGACGTCGTCGAGCGCAATTGACTCGACTGCGCCAAGCCGACACGCCGGGTCCGCGCAGCGGCATCGGTCGGCGGAGCCGTGCACTTTCACGAGACGGGCCGAGCCCGCCCGTTCGTGCAGCGTGTCGATGTTCTGCGTCACCAGCAGGAAGTCGCGCCGGCGCCCCGCCTGCCATCGCTCGAGTGCGGCGAGGGCATGATGGGCCGGGTTCGGATGTGCCGCGAGGACGCGCAGGAAGCGCCCGCGATACCAGCGCCACGCGCCAACCGGATCGGATGTGAAGTAGCGCAGCGTCGCCAGCTCGGTGATGTCGCGCGCCCAGATCGCGCCCGGGTCGCTCCCGCGGAAGGTCGGGATGCCGCTCGCCAGGCTGATCCCCGCGCCGGTGAGCACGACGATCGACCCTTGCGGCGCCTCGATGGCGGCAGCCAGCCGCCTGCTCTCGTTATCCATCTGAATCGTTGTGCAGCCCTCTCGCAGATCCGAAGGAGTCTGGAAGTATACGAAAGTCATCAGGGGGGCGCGACAATCGCGGACGACCGACCGATCCGCGGAGTGGCACGACCGGGCTGCCGTTTCGCTCTACAATGCATCGGCGGCGACACGAGTGTCCAGCGCCTGCGATCGCCTGATGCCCGCGTTCGACGGGCGAGAGGATTTCGATGATCCGACGACCACTCGTCTTGGAGACTCGACCGCCCTTCGTCATCCTCCTCGGCCTGCTCCTCCTCGGCACGGTAGTGAGCGCACAGTTGCCTGCGCGGGATCAGCCGCCGACGCCGCGCTCGGGAACGGGCGTCATTCGCGGGCGCGTCGTACGCGCCGATACCGGTGAACCGCTGCGCCGCGTGCAGGTCCACGTGGATGAATGGAGCACAGGCGATCTCAGCGGACCCGCCGCGACCATGACGGACGCCGAGGGCCGGTACGAGCTGACGCAGCTCCCCGCCGGGCGCTACCAGCTCAGGGCGACACGAGGCGGGTATGTCGAGGTCGCGTACGGACAGCGGCGACCCTTCGAACGTGGACGCCCCCTGGAGCTCGGTGAACGCGCGGTGCTCCAGAACATCGACTTCGCGCTCCCCCCAGGCGCAGTGGTCACGGGCCGCGTCGCCGACGAAACGGGCGATGCCGTCGCCCACGCGTCCGTCTCACTCGCCCGCCGCCGGTACATTGATGGTGCCCGGCGATTGGTCGCAGAGAGCGCCGGTTCCACGGACGATCGCGGCGAGTTCAGGATCTTCGGCGTGCCGCCAGGCGACTACGTGATCGTCGCGAAGTTCGACGTGAGGGACATGGGATCGAGAGATCGCGTGCGGTATGTGCCGACCTACTACCCAGGGACGCCGGTCGCGAGCGAGGCGCAACGCGTCACCATCGGCGCCGGTCAGGAGGTGCCCGGGATCACGATCGCGCTCGCCCGTGCGGCGACGGCCAGCGTGCGGGGCGTCGTGCGTTTCTCCGGCCAGGCCTCGGTCGGTCCATTCACGTTCGTGTGCGCTCGAGAGATCGGCGGCCCGGAGGCGCACGGCCAGATGGCGACGGCCCTCGCCGGCGCCGACGGCGCGTTCACGATCGCCGGGCTGCTTCCGGGCCTCTACTTCGTGGAGGCGCGATCGACGTCAGGGTCGGAGTTCGCGGCGACGGAGGTCACCGTCGAGGGCTCCGACGTGGCCGGCGTCATCCTGACGCTCTCGAAAGGCGCCACGGCGCGCGGCCGAATCCGTTTCGACACGGGCAAACCTCCGGAGGGGCTTCGCCCGTCTCAGGTCTTCGTGATGCCGACCCTGGTCGATCGCCAGATGACGGGCATGGGCGGCGATGGTCGTCCACCGATCACCCACGACGACTGGACCTTCGAACTGACAGGGCTCAGGGGCCGCGGCTTCATCCGCGCCGGCACATTGGCTGATTGGCAGATGAAGCGCGTCCGGCAGAAAGGCGTCGACGTCACCGACACGCCGTTGGACTTCACCGCGGACGTCGATGGACTCGAGGTCGAGTTGACACAACGGCTCACGGCCGTCTCCGGCGGTGTTTCCGACGACCGCGGCCGCGTGGCGCTCGACGCGACCGTCGTCGTATTTGCCGACGATCCCGGGAAGTGGGGCCCGCACTCGCGCTTCATCGAGACCGCGCGTCCCGATCAGCAGGGCCGATTCACGATCCGGAGCCTGCCGCCAGGCCGGTATCTGGCGATTGCCGTGGGATACCTGGAGCCCGGCGAGGAACGGGATCCGGATCTGCTCGAGACATGGCGCCAGAGTGGAACGCCCTTCACGCTGCCGGAGGGGGAGACGCACGCCCTCGATCTGAAGCTTTCCGCGTTGTGAGCCCGAGCGGCAGGGCAAAGGACGAACCCGCCCAGAGGCTCAGCGGCGGCCTCCCACGCCGGCGAAGTCGAGCAGATCGACTACCGTGAACGCACCGGGCACAGGACCGAACGACGGCACGAACGGGTCCGCCGCGTTGAGGAACGAGTCGGAGTCGCTCTGCAGCAATCCAATGAACACCTCGGCGACCAGACGCGCGCCGACCGGCCCCAGCCGAACGCCCTGCTCGAACACGTCCGCTTCTTTCAGGACGTAATACCAGAGCGGCGTCGATCGCACGAAGCGCGGATGGATGGCGTTCAACTCCGCGAGTTGCGAGCTCCGCAAGGCCGGCACACGCAGCCGCTCGGCGATCGCCTGACCCGACGGCGGCATCCACGTGAGGTGACGCAACAGGTTGCGCTCGGCCAGCGACGTCGGCGGCATGCCGCTGGCGATCGCGCCGAGCGGAAGATCGAAGAGCGGCGTGGAGAGATGGGTGTCGAGGCGCTTGTTGGGACGGACGTCCCCTTCGAAACCGGGGAAGCGGAAGAAGGTCGTCCAGCCGACGAACCGGCGCGGGCTGCGTATGCCGCCCCGCAGATCCGATGGATCCGCGGCGTCTTCCTGCGAGGGGTCGAAGAGCATGGCGAAGAACTGGCCGCCATCGTTGCCGGTGAAGTTCGCGCGGTACGAAGGTCGCACCATGCTGTGGCCCATGCGATACGCGAGCTGAAACTCCACCGGAATGAACGCGTCGTCCTGCCTGGGACGATAGTAACGGTGGCGATCGGCGAGCACACGGTTGACCGAGGACGCGCCCGCCACCTGCGGCAGGAACTCATGCAGGATGATCCACTGATAGTGCCAGGTGACGAGCCGGCGCGCCTCCTCGAACACAGTTTCCGGACCGATCTCGGGATTTGCCGCGCGCACCTCATCCACCGCGCGGTTGTGCGTGAGCAGCATCGCGGCCTGCAGGCCGGCGATCACGACGTTCTCGTCGTTCCTCGGGTCGGCGATGATGGCGCGGCCGCTGGCCTCGCGCGGCAGGTCCTCGAAAACGCCGCTGCTCTCGACACGCAGCTTCGCGCGGTCCGCCTTCTCGTACAGCTGCGGTGAGCCCGCCGGTCCGTCCCCGTACACGGAATCGAGGTCGAAGTACGGACGCCGCGCGTTCCGCGAGCGCCGCGGGTTCGCAGGCTTTCCGAGGCGTGAACCGATGTCGAACGTCATGTCGTGGTCGAGAAACTGCCCGAGAAACGTCATGCCCGCCGTGTGGGCGTCGTTGTTCGGATTGCCCGCGCTGAGAAGCGGGTCCACGATGAGCGCGATTGGACCCGCAGCCAGATTGTCCCTGGCGTCGAGCGGCCCACCTCGGGCGCCCAGCCGTACGAGCGCCGCCTTGATCGCCGGTGTTGGTTCGGCAAATGGCGGTAAATGGAACATGCGGCCAAAACGGCTGGCGCTGCTGTCTTCGTCCCCACAAAAGTCCTCTGCCTCCCCAGGCCGGGCGTGCGGATCCTGGACCGCTTGCCCGGCCAATCCGGCGCAAAGTGCAGCCACCATGGCAGATATCACCGCAGACAATCGAAGCGTCATGATTTCTCCTTATCTCGCCGGAAGGGGCGCACAGGGAGATCGCGATCCGGGGCCGGAACCCGACACGTCCCGAACGAACCTTCCATTGACAGAAGCCACGACGCTGGCAGAATGGGGTCGCCTGGCCGGGCGGCCATAGCGCGGAGACAGGACCAACAGCGTCGAACAGAACAGTGGGCGCAGTTCCCGGCACTGCTCGATGAGCTGCGGGACGCGGACGCGCCTCAACGGGCGGCGCGCCTGTCAGAGGTGCGTGTCACCGATCCGGCGCTGGCGGACGGCGTCGCGGCGCTGCTCGATCGTCAGGCCGCCGTGGACGCCGAAGCGTTTCTCGAGGGGTCGGTCTTCGTCCCGATGCTCGGCGCCGACCACCGCGACACGCAACGGGCGCGCTCGCTCGCGGCGAGCTGACGTCAGGGCTCCCCGCCGTCCTCGCGCAGCGCCCTGTGCAGCAGCAACCTGGCCTTCGCCCAGTCGCGCTGGACCGTGCGCTCGGACACACCCCGGATGCCGGCGATCTCGACGAACGAAAACCCGCAGAAGAATTTCAGATCGACGAGCTCGGCCTGCTCCGGCTCGCGCGTCGCGAGCTCGTCGAGCGCGGTATTGAGCGCCTCCAGTTCTTCGCGTGCGCTCGCCGCAGGCGCCAGGCCTTCGTCCAGCGTGGTGAAGGTGAGGTCACCGCCGCGTTTCTGGGCGTGATGATCGCGGACGTAGTTGATGACGAGGCCGCGCATGACGCGCGACGCGTACCCCAGGAATCGATTGCGATCGGGGAACGCCAGGGCCTCGCGTCCAGAAATGTCCAGATAGGCTTCGTGCAGCAGGGTCGTCGCGCCGAGCGTCACGTTGCCTCCGCGCCGCCGGATGTGCGACTGCGCGAGGCGATGCAGCTCGTCGTACAGGGCGGCGAAGAGCCCGCTTCTCGCTTCCACATCCCCGCGGTCGGCCTTTCCGACGAGCACGGCAAGCGTGTCGGGCGGCCCGGACATCCCGGGGACGATACCGCACTTTCCGCGGTCCCTGTGGCGAAAGGCCCCAGGCTTCTGATCGGCTCCACCAGTCAGCTCAGCTCGGAACGTGAATGTGTACGAGTAATCGACGGTACGAATCGCATCGCCGCGAAGTATGTGCCGAAGGTCATGAAATGGTCACCGTGCCTTGTTGAGCACCCGGGCTCGACGCATACTGTCCCGTGTGACTGCCCTTTCGGCCGCTTCAGCGCCGGCACGCGACCCGATCGTTGGATATCGGGCGCTGTATGCAGAGCTGCCCGCATGACGCGCATCATCATCGCGGACGATCAGGCGCTGTTTCGGGAAGGGCTTCGGACACTTCTGTCCACACGGCCCGATATGGAGGTCGTCGGCGAAGCGGCCAATGGCGAAGAAGCAGTCGCGCTGGTCGAAAGGCTGCAGCCGGCCGTCGTCCTCATGGATCTCCGAATGCCCCACTCCGACGGCATTCAGGCGACCGCCCGCATCCGCGAGCGCTGGCCTGAAATTCCTGTTCTGGTCCTGACCACGTTTGACGACGATGCGAATCTGTTTGGCGCGTTGAGAGCGGGAGCCGCGGGGTACCTGCTGAAGGACGTGTCGTCGGAGACGCTCGTGTCGGCGATTCAGGCGGCGACGCGTGGCGAGTCATTCCTGCAGAGCACCGTCACCGGACGCGTCGTGGCCGCCTTCGCGCGGTTGATGGAGTCCGGCGGCCCGATGGCCGAAGCGCTCGTGCTGCCGCTCTCGCCACGCGAGCGCGACATCCTGAAGCTGCTCGCGACCGGCGCGTCGAACAAGGAGATTGCGGATCGTCTCTGCCTCGCCGAAGGCACGGTCAAGAACCACGTCACGAACGTCCTCACCAAGCTCGACGTGCGCGATCGGACGCAGGCCGCGCTACGCGCGCGGCAGCTCGGCCTCGTCTAGAGAAGTCGCGAAGTCGCGCCTTGGTCCAGCTGTTCTCCTTCCAAAGAGTTAGAGGCTGCTGAAGAAATCAGCCGTCAGCCGTCGGCGCAGAATTCGGGAGTGATTCTGCTGAAAGGTGATGGCTGAAAGCTGACGACGACAAATTTTTTTTCACGCTCTCGGCGCCCGGAGACACCCCCTCACGGCATCAACGACCGAAACAGATCGCGGGCGACGAAGAATGTGAAGAACGCGTAGAAAGCGGAACACGCCAGCAGGCCGGCTTCGCGCCAGACCGGCGGCCTGACGGCCGGAGGCAGGAAGCGACGATTGACCAGGAAGATCTGCACGCCGGCGACGGCCAGCACAAGGCCCGCCATGTTTGCCAGAATCTTGAACAGCTGAAACGGCGAAGCGGAGCGAATGACGATCACGCCCCACACCGAAAACAGGATCAGGATGCCGTAGTAGATCGCCCGAACGCCGAAGCGCGACCTGCGCGCCCGCTCGCTCGACATCCACATGGCATCGGTGATGGTGCGTACCAGGATGTCCGTGTTGCCAAGCTGTGTCTTGAACAGGACCCAGAAGCCATTGAACAGCGTCAGGAACCAGAAGCCTGGCCAGATCCGGCTGAGATATTCCGCCTGGTACGCACCGGCGGCCAGGCCTTGCAGGTCCGTGCCATGCGGGATCACGGCTGTCGCGAGGTTGACGTTCAGGAACATGCCGAAGAAACAGAACAGCCCCCACACCCCCAGCTGGTCGGCATGGACATACCGCATCCACTCGTGCCATCGCACCAGGTTCGAAGGGGTCGCAGGAAACACCGTTCCCACGTGGGACAGCTGAATCTGGTGGCCGCCGACCGCACTCGGGATCGCACCGACCTTGGACCCCATGCCGAATCCCTTGTCACGCACCCAGTTGGTGACGGTCAGGTTGCCGAGGCCGCCTGATCCGGCGGTGGCCGCGAGGGCGCCGAGCAGCGCCCAGTCCACCGGATGGGGGATACCCGCCAGGCTGAAGAAGCCGAGGAATGTCGTCCCCCAGTGCGACAGCGGCACGAACGCCAGGTTGATCACCAGCAGAAACACGAACACGATCGCCAGCATCGTCCAGGCAAACGTTTCGAGCATCCGTTCGATCGTCCCGCCGAATGAGAGGATCAGGACGACCGAGACGATCAGCCCGGTGGTGACCCACGCCTGGATCGCCTGGTCCGGCGCGCCCGGCATTCGCCCCATCCACGCCCCAAGCAGCGTCGCCGCGGCACTGCCTGCGAGAGCGGGCCAGCCGAGTTGAAAAAACCCGAGCACGCTGTAGAACACGGCCCACCAGCGCGGCCCCGGCTTGAGCCGCATGATGCCGCCGTAGATCGGCTCGCCGGTGTACAGCGTGTACCGGATGGCCTCGAGGTTGAGGAGCACCTGCAGGACGATGGCAACGGTCGCGATCAGAAAAATGGACGAGGAATACTTGACGGCCGCGGCAGGGCCGACGAGCCACTCGCCCCCGCCGATCGACGTGGCCGCCATGATGGCGCCAGGACCAATCACCGCGAACATGTTCCGGATGTTGAACGGCGGCGGCGCCGGAAGTTCGTCGACGCTCCAGGGGGGCAACTCACCGTGGCCGGGCGGAAGGATCGATGGCTGACCGGCCGGGCCGGAGCCGGAACCATTGAGAGAGCCGGGCGCGTTGCTCATGACCGCCACCGGCGGCAGTCATCGATTGATCGCTGACAGACTGGAGCGTCGAACGTCGACATGGATTCCTCCAGTTCCGCAATCAGCATCCTCATCCCGGCACGGCGAGGCGCCTGCCGGAACGAGGTTCAGCGCGCGGAACTGACGAATCATACGCGAGGGCGGACAGCATTGCGCGCAGCTCTTCCTCCTTTTGCTGTCGCGGTGCTCGATACCTAGCCTAGCGCCGTCCGGCCCCTCCTCCGCCGCCCGTCAGCCGATCTGTGCCGTGCCGCCGCCGATCACGTTGAATCGGACCGCAGCCGTTCCTTCCAGCGTGTCTTCGCGAACGGTCAGCCGGAGCTCGTGCGGCCCCGCACCGGGGTTGTCCACCCACAGGTCCGAGCCCCGGCCGGCAGGCTTGCCGTCGATCCACCACTCGTACGCGGTGTCTTCGATGGTCCGGCCGCCGGTGCTCGTCGCGTTGCCCCAGAGATGGATCAGCCGATCCCCGTAGACCCGCGCGCCCTCACCCGGGTAGAGGATCGTGACCGCCGGCGGACGCTGCGGCAGCACGATGGTTTCGGTGGTCGCTCGAGAGGTGTAGAAGCCGTCGTGCGCAAGCAGCTCGAAGCGCACCGCGCCCGACGGCAGCTGGTCGCAGGGAATCGTTGCCGAGCCGCCGTGCAGACCAACCGTCAACGCATTCCAGGTCTTGCCGTCGTCGGCGGTCCACCGCACCCAGACCTCGGCGGACTCCCTTGTCTTGACCGTGCTCTTCGGGGTATCGAGCTTCCAGGCCAGCTCGAGATCGCCGTTCTTCGCGAGCGCGGCCTTGACGCCACTGAGGCGCGGAGGCTTCTCGGCGCCCTTCCGCTCCCACAACACCTCGCCGCGCTTGACGATGCGCAAGCTCGTGCCAGGGCCTGTGTCGCGCAGCATCGCCTTGAACGGCGTCGGCTTGGGCTCGCTGGCGGCGTCGTGGCAATGGCAATCCTTCGGTGGTGTAGCGTCGCCGCAGCAGCCGTCTGCACCATAGGCGTAGAGCAGATCCTCGGCAAGAATGTGATCGTTGGCATCAAGGTACTGCGCAACGTAGCCGGTCTGCAGGCCGCCACTTCGCAGATACCGGGTATCGAGGCGCGCGACGCTGGTCACGTCTACCCCGCCGTCGACGCCAATCGTTCCCATCATGTGGATGAGGGGCGCGATCAGCAGCGCATCGGGCTCGAACCCCGCCGTGGCATTTTCGATGACGCGCGGTGCGCCCGCGGCCGCGGCGCCGCTGGGTACGATCACCGGCGTGAGCTGCGCGATGTTGATCATGAAGTCGTGGGTGAACTTCCCCACCCAGACCGGACCACAGTAGGACATGAAGTCCTCGAAGGTGCTCGGGTCGGCGATCGAACCGTCGTTGATGTCCAGCCCGTATTCGCCGATGGACGCCATCGTCCAGTTTGCCGTCCCCGGCGGATCGACCGGCAGATCGTATGGTTCGTAGATCGTATACGCAGGGTTGCCGTTGCCGGCGTTGCCGCAGCGTGCGTGCGGCAGACCCAGCTGGTGACCGATCTCATGGGCGTAGGTCACCGGCTGGCCGGCCACGCCACCGGTCGCGCCACCGCTGCAGCCCGGTACGTTGACCGGGATGCCGTTGGCGATGATGCCGTAGTACACCCAGGGCGTCCCCGGGTTCGCGACCTGGTCGAGCGCGACCAGCGCAGCGATCTGCGCGAGCAGAGGCCCCCAGTTCGGCGAGCAGCAGCCCGGACAGCTGCGCGGGTCGTCGATCGGTGTGCCGGTCACGAACGTGCCCGCGACGCGTACGTTCGGCGCGCTCGACACCGGGTAGGTCCTCAACGCCCAGCTCGTCTCGGCCTGACACGCGGCCAGCGATGGTGCCGGCAGCACGATGTTCCCGGTCCGCGTGGCATTCGGCCCGTTGTAGCCAATCGTGATGAAGGCGGCATTCAGCGTCTGCTGCAGGTTCACGTCGACTTGCGTCGAACGGCTGGCGACATGCCCTGGGCACGGCGCAAACGGGCCGCGCACGTCCACCGTGAGTCGAAGCAGCCCGGTCATCAGATTGGCCGGGACGACGAAGTTCAGGGTCGTGTTGATGTTGCCGCGTTCGGCGGCGTAGCTCGCGAAGGTGTCTTCTGTCGTGATGGGTCCGTTCTGCGGCCCCAGGGTGGCGATGGTGCCCCAGACGCCGCCTACACGCCGTTCGACGCGCAGAGTGCCCGTCACGCCGGCGAGCTGGCCGCCCTCGAACGACGGGTCCTGTCCACTCCGCAGGTAAGCGCGAACCCAGGCGGACTTGTTGGTGACGAGGCGCAGGCTGTTGTCCGCGCCGCGGTCGGCCGGGTCGGTGAGATGCTGGTCGGCGCGGTAGTGCTGCACCGCCTGGGTCACCTCGAGGCCCTGCACTTGCAGGTTCGGCCGCTTCTGGAACACCAGGTCGATGTGGCGCGACACCTGCGGCGGATCGCAGCGACCGAAGGCGGTCACGCGGACGCGCACACGAGTAGTGCGCGTGAAATTCGTCGCCAGAAAGTCCCAGCGGCCGCTGAGCGCCGCGGGATCCTGGGCGGCGATCACGCTGTTGTCGGCCAGGTCGACGAGCTCGACGCGCACGCGGTCTGCGGCGCAGGTGTTCCAGCGAATGCGCAGCGGCTCGCCTGGTTGCAGCGGGCATTCGCCGGCATGATGGCCGCGGACGTCGAATCGCAGGATCTCCGCCGAGGTGCCTTCGAAGCCCTGGTCGATACAGCCCGTGGGCCGCACCTCGAGAAACCGTCCGCAGAGTCCTACGGTGTGCGGCGGCAGCTCGATGCCGAGGCCGCAGCCCGCACCATGCGGCACGATGACGGAGATGCGGTCGTCGCACCAGGACTTCACCTGGCCGTTCAGTTGCGACGGGCCGCCTCCGTGGCCGTGGAACAGGACGCGCCCCGCGCGATGACCGAAGCCACAGCCGGCAATCACGATCTCGTCGCCGGGGCAGGCACGTGGCGGTCGCACTTCGCAGACTTTCCAACAGCGAATGCGGCACCACTGCTCGATCGCCGCGCGCAGACACCGGGCGACGTGCGGGTCAAGGCAGGGCGTACAGCAGTCCGGTGGATGGCGCGGTGCGCAGCCGGACTTGTCAGTCTTCAGCCCGCAGCGGCGGCACAGCAGTTCCAGCAGGTCGCGGGCATGCGCCTTTGACGCCGCATCGCCGAACAGCGCCTCGAGTGACGCCGCATGCAGCGCACCGAGTGTCTCGAAGCGGCAGAACTGTTCGAGCAGGAGCGCCAGATGCCGTTTGGCGACGGTCTCGTCGCCACAGGCCACATGGAGCGCCGCGACAAGCAGCAGCTGCATCTTATCTTCGGAGAGGAACGGCGCGCCGCACGCGCAGCTTTCGCCGCACCCGCCGCAGTCACACGGTGCGCAGGGCGCGGGCGGCTCGCACTCGGTCGCGGGTGGCGTATCACAGGCGCCGGAGAATAGCTTGTCGACGCGCTCGGCAAACGGTGACGCGCTCTTGCAACAACCCGCAGCATCACCGCACAGGGCATTGAGCGTCTCCCGATAGCGCCGCGCGGCGTCAAGGTCCCCCTGCAGGGCGCCCCAGGCGTCGAGCAGGACGCGATCGAATCCCTCAATCGGCGGCGTCGAGCACACCGCGAGTCGCAACGAGGCAAGCTCGGGCGGCAGGCCTTCGCCGCGCAGCAGCTCGAGCGCGTCCTCGATCTCCTGCATCACGCGCACCGGGACCAGTGGCTCGTCGATACGTTCCCATGCGAGCGGCCGGGAGTGATGCCACCACAGCGTCTGCGGGGCCAGCGCGACGTCAATCGTGAGTGGCTTGCCGTGCTCGCAACAGCGCCTGTCGGCACAGCCGTCGTAAATCACTCTGCAGTCGCGATCGCGGATCGTGAGATACACATTGGGGCAATCGCAGCAGGCCGCAGCGCCGGCGGGCAGGTCGATGTGATACGAACCATCGCGGTTCGTGAGGCCAAAGCCCAGCGTCGACTTGCCGGGGGCGTCCGCATCCCGGGCCTCGACACGCAGTCCGAAGACACCGTCGCCGTTGTCGCTGCGAGTGATTCGCCCGCTCAGATGGAGAACTTGACCGCTCATGTTCAGCTCCCGTGTACTTCGTCAGACATGGTTGGACGAACGCCTGACCGTGCCCCCATCGAGTGCAGGGCGACACGACGACGTGGTGGGTTTCGACTGGTATCGCTTGTGTGCTTTCTTGTTCAATAAAACGTCGGTGCGCAGGAAACCACACAGCGCTGAACGATTTCGCCGGCCGATGGTCCCAACGGCTGAACGAGACGCGTGCGGTAGGTCCTGACGACTTGCTGCCTGCGCCGACGTCACACGCGGGCAGGGACGGGCGCTCGTTGGTACTGCGGAGCCGCAGACCCGCCAGTCCGTCCCGTCGGGTACTTCGAGCGGCCGCCCACTCGATCCAGTTCATCGGTCCAGGAAACCAATGGTCTGGATTCCTCTGCGGGACGGTCAGTTTGATCCTCGCCGTGCGACCCGCGCCGGTGAGACGGCCCGACTGCCGTTGCCCACCGTTCGTAACTTCGTGCGGGCCGTTCGTCCCTTCACGCCGCAGTTCTTCCCACCCTCATCTTCTCGGGCGCAATCGGCGAGTCCAGAGCGGATGACCGGCGTCGGTCTTGCTCTGCGCGTTGACCGAGCGTTCCGAACAGAACCTCGTTGAATCAGCGCGTCCCGGCTTCGACGGGACGACACGCGTGGAGGGACGAGCATGGGTCTTCGAATCGTGCTGGCAGTGATCGGCGCGCTGGCTCTCGCGGCCGGCGCGGCTGCGCAGACCACCACGGGAACAATCTCCGGACGAGTGCTCGACGCACAGGGAGCGGCCCTGCCGGGGGCGACGGCGACCGCGAAGTCGCCGAACCTGCAGGGGACGAGGGAAGCGGTGACTTCGGAGAATGGTGACTACATCCTGACCGGGCTGCCCTCCGGCCCCTATACGATTTCATTCTCCGTGGCCGGATTTCAGACACAGACTCGCAACGTCGTGCTGGCGCCGACGCAGGTGCTCCCCCTGGAGGTGCAGCTCGGCCCCGCGCAGGTCACCGAGGAGGTGAAGGTCGTCGGAAGTTCGGCGGATACACTCACGAGAACCTCGCAGATCGCGACGAACTTCTCTCAGGAGCTGATCGCGAACCTGCCGACGTCCCGCGATCTCAACTCCGTCCTGCTGATGGCGCCGGGCGTTCATCCCACCGGCCCTGCGGGCGCGTTCTCGTTCGGCGGCTCGGTCACGTTCGAGAACCTGTTCCTCCTCAATGGCGTCAGCATCAACGAGAACCTCCGCGGACAGGCATTCGACACGGCGATCGAAGACGCGATCCAGGAAACCACCGTCGCCAATGGCGGCGTCTCGGCTGAGTTCGGGCGGTTCAGCGGCGGCGTGGTCAATATCGTGACGAAGTCCGGCGGCAACCAGTTCTCGGGCAGCTTCCGGCAGTCGCTCAACAACGACAAGTGGCGGACGCTGTCGCCGTTCGAGACCGCGCGTCTGGCGACGACGCCCGAGCCGCGGATCGACAGCGTCGTGCCGACCTACGAGTACACGATCGGCGGCCCGGTGATGCGCGATCGGCTCTGGTTCTTCACCTCCGGCCGGGTGCGCGACGAGTCGCAGGGGCGGACGCTCGTCGCGACCGCGGTCCCGTACGAGTTCACGGAAAAGCAGCGGCGCTATGAGGTCAAGGGCACGTATTCACCCACGCCGAAACATCGGTTCCAGGTGAACTACAACCACCACGATCGCTCCCAGATCAACTACAGCTTCAACCAGAACACGACCATGGATCTCCGGAGCCTCGGGACGCGCGAGTTGCCCGAGCGGCTCTATGCCGGCACCTACAGCGGCATGCTCACCTCGAAGCTCTTCGTCGAAGCGCTCGTGTCCAGGCGAACGCTCAAGTTCACCGGTGCAGGAGCCAAATCGACCGATCTCATCGACGGCACGCTCCTCATCGACAACAGCCGGGCCGGGGGGGCGCGCTGGTGGTCCGACACCTTCTGTGGCATCTGCACGCCGGAGGGGCGCGACAGCGATGACATCTTCGCGAAGGGCTCGTACTTCCTGTCCACGCCGCGATTCGGCTCGCACAATCTCGTCTTCGGCTACGACACGTTCAACGACATCCGCCTCGCCAACAATCACCAGTCCGGCAGTGACTACCGCATCCTGAGCGCGGGTGCGATCCTGACGGGCAACGGCGCCGGCGAGAACGACATCTTCCCGATCTTCCTGGGAGACGGCACCACGACAATCCAGTGGAACCCGATCACGCAGGAGAGCGAGGGGTCGAGCTTCCGCACGCACTCGGGGTTCGTCAACGACTCCTGGCGGGTGGGGAATCGCCTCACCGCCAACGTCGGCGTCCGCTTCGACAAGAACCACGGCGCCGACCAGTCGGGGAACATCGTCGCCAGGGACAGCGCCTGGAGCCCGCGCCTCGGCCTCATCTGGGATCCGACCGGCACCGGCCAGTGGAGCGTGACCGGAAGCGTGGCGAAGTACGTCGCGGCGATCTCCAACCCTGTCGCGGATGCGTCTGCGGCCGGCGGCAACCCGCAGACCAGGCAGTTCATCTACCGCGGCGCCAGCATCAACGGTGCGGGCACCGCGACGCCGGTGCCCACCGCGCAGGCGATTCGATCGGTCTTCGACTGGTTCTTCGACAACGGAGGCCCGACGCTCCCGCTCAACGGCGCGCCGACCATCCCGGGTGTCACGCCACGCATCGGCGACGGGCTCACCTCGCCAAGTGCATGGGAGTACGCCGGCGGCGTGTCGCGCCAGTTCGGCGCGCGCGCGTCCCTGCGGGCCGACCTGCTGGTGCGCCACTACGTCGACTTCTACATGCGGCAGGCCGATACGACGACAGGCCGCGTGCAGGATCCGACCGGCCGGTCCTTCGACCTCACGCTCGTCAGGAATGCGCCGAACGGTCTGCTGTCGCGCGACTATGCAGGCGGGACGTTCACGGGCACCTACCGGTTCGGCAGGACGCTCGAGGTCGGCGCCAACTACACGCTGTCGAGGGCCCGCGGCAACTTCGACGCCGAGAACGTGGCCAGTGGACCGGTTCCGTTCGACTATCGGTATCCTGAGTACAAACAGGCTTCGTGGAACTTCCCCGACGGCGACCTCGGCGTGGATCAGCGGCATCGTTCGCGGATCTGGGCAAACTACACCCCGGGCTTCGCGCCCGGTCTGACGCTGAGCGTTCTGCAGGCGCTCGAGAGTGGCGTGCCCTACAGCGCGTCGAACAGCAACGGGGTGGACCCGAGGCCGTACGTCACCAATCCGAATGACGCTTATCTGACCCCGCCTGCGTCGAACACCACGGCGTACTTCTTCGGCCCGCGCGACGAATTTCATACCGAGGGGCAGCGCCGTACCGACCTCGCGGTGAACTACCTTTATCGGGTCCCGGGAGCGGGCCGGCTGCAACTCTTTGGTCAGATGCAGGTGCTGAACGTCTTCAATCAGTTCCAGCTGTGCGCATGCGGCAGCACGGTCTTCGGCACCGGCAGCGCCGCCAACGCCGGCGGCGTCAACCTGCAGCGTATCGATACGACGGTGCTGACGCCCGGCACGACCGCGCGCTTCGCGGCCTTCAACCCCTTCACGACGACGCCAGTCCGCGGTGTGAACTGGGACTACGGTCCGAACTTTGGTACCGCCGCCAGCCGTTTCGCCTACACGACGCCGCGCACGTTGAGGATGTCGTTTGGCGTGAGGTTCTGACGGGGAGGTCGCTGACTCAGCGAGAAGAAAAGGAGACGTCGGGTCATGCCTGGCGTCTCCTTGTGCTATGCGGTAGGATGATCCTCGCGTAGAGGACGCATCCGGTCCGCGGAAAGGGCAGAAGCCCACCTGTCAGCATCACGTTTTTGCCACCTTCTTTCAGCCCGATGTGCGGACAACGGGCGTTTCGATGAAAGGAGGTCGCCGTGTCGATCGATCGTCCAGAGACACCACGCCCGCTCCCCGACCGCCCCAATTTCCGCCATTTGAAGAACCAGGCCAGGGACCTGCTCGAGGCCGGCGCCGCGGCGTCGATCGCCGATGCGCAGTTCAAGATCGCGCGTCTCTACGGGTTTGCGAGCTGGCCGAAGCTCAAGGCCCACGTCGACTCCCTGGAGGAGATCGGGCAACTCAAGCAGGCCATCGACACCAACGACATCGAGCGCGTCAAGACGATGATGACGCGCAACCCGGCGCTGCACAGGGCTCCACTGGGCTACGGCAAGGATGGGCCGCTCACGTGGGTTGCCGAATGCCGCGTCCCAAGGGAATCACCGGCTCCCGCGAGACTGGCCATGGCGGCGTGGATGATCGAGCACGGGTCGGACGTGCACCAGGGGGGTGACGGACCGCTGATGCGAGCCGCGCTCGGAGAGCGCATCCCGATGATGGAGGTGCTCGTGTCCCACGGTGCGGATGTCAACGCCCTGTGGCACGGACACTTCCCCATCATCTTCTCCCCCTGCGAGTCGTTGAATCCGGTCGCTCTGAAATGGCTGCTCGATCACGGCGCAAATCCAAACTGTCGCGACCATGGATACGAGATTGGCGGCCATGCATATCCAGGCACGGCTCTCGACTACGTCATCGCGTCGTACGGGCGTTCCCCACAGGAACTGAGCGCCTGCATCGACATCCTTCTCGATGCTGGTGGTACGACCAGATACGACGTTCCAGGGGTGCTGGAACTGCTTCGCGGCCGGCTCGATCGTCTGGCCGAGCTGATCGACGCCGATCCCGCACTCGTGAACAGGCGTTTCTCCGAGCTCGATTGCGGCCAGACCGGCGGGCGCAACCTGTTGCTTCAGGGAGGAACGCTCCTGCACGTGGCTGCGGAGTACGGCCACCCCGCAGCGGCCGCGCTGCTGCTCGATCGCGGCGCGGACGTCAACGCCCGCGCAACAGTCGATGACGCCGGCGTCGGCGGGCAGACCGCACTCTTCCATGCGGTGACGCAGTACGACGATTGTGGCGGGCCGGTCACACAGCTGCTGCTCGAGCGTGGTGCCGACCTCGCCGTTCGCGTGACGCTTCCGGGGGACTACGAGCGGCCTGGGGAGATCGTCGAGTGCACGCCCCTGGGGTACGCGCTGCTGTTTGGCGGCCCGCCTCAGAGACGAACTGTGACTCTGCTGCGAGAGCGAGGAGCCCCTGAGTAATATCTGACTGCCAGTGGGACGCCTCGACCGCGGTCCGATCGGTTGTCCTACTTATCGCGGGGGAGGGGGAAACCCGGTGGCGTCCCATTTGGGGAGATCGTCATTCTCCGTTTTCGGGTCGATCACGGTGTTCTGGAAGTGCGCAATCTTCCAGCTGCCATCCCGTTTGACCAGCGTGAATGACCCTCTTGTCTTTGCCGCAACCACCCACGAATACTGGGGGTCGAGCGACGGACCGAAGTGCATGGTCGCCACGGCGATCGCCACGTTGGGCGCGATCGATCGGACCAGCGCGGTTTCGACGCTCATGCTGGTCTTCGCAGACATGCCTTTGTGAATCGCAACGTGGCCCTTGTCTGCCAGTCTATCGAGTATCAGGACGGGAGAGACGAACATGAGTGACACCTATCCGAACTTCGCCGCGCTGGAACAACACGAGCGATCCGGCATCGACTACTCCGTCGTCATTCGTCGTGCGGAGCCGGCGTTCGCGATTATCGCGCCGCACGGGGGGGGCATCGAACCCGGAACCTCCGAGATCGCGGATGCGATCGCTCGCCAGCGATGGTCCTTCTACGCGTTCGACGGGCTGAAACGGACGGGAAACCGCGTCCTGCACATCACGAGCACCAGCTTCGATGAGCCCATGTGCCTCATCCTGCTGAGTGACACGATTCTCGTCGTGACGATTCACGGGGAAGAAAGCGAAGACGATGGTGAAGGCGTTTTTGTGGGAGGCCTGGATGAAGACCTGGGCACGCGCGTTTGGGACCTGCTGACAGAACAGGGCTTCGACGTGCGGAAGCATACGGACTGCAAGCTGCAAGGCCTGGATCCGAAGAATATCTGCAATCGAGGCACGGCCGGCGCAGGTGTCCAGCTGGAGCTCTCACGGGCGGTGCGGGAGACGCTGTTCGAATCACTCACACGCGAGGGGCGCAAGCATCCGACACCTCGATTCAAGGTCTTCGTGGACGCTGTCGCCGGAGCTCTCGAGCACGTGTGAGTGCCACGCGCAGCGGCAGCACCGATCCATGTCAGAACTTCAACTCGATGCGCAGGATGTGGCCCTCCGTCTTGCCCGCGTTTTCCACGGTGTGGGTGATGGCGTCGCTCCACTGGAAGGTTCCCGCCGCCCGGTGGCGCACCTCCGGCTGACCGCCGTCGGCGGTGACCTTCGCGTCCCAGTTCGTGAAATAGACACTCATGCCATGAGGATGCCGGTGGCGCGGCTCAGTCTTGCCGGGTGGCAGATGGACATCGAGCACTCGGACGAATGCGTTCTCGAATGCCACTTTGTGGGTATCAGCGGCCACGCGGACCGGATCGAGCGCGTCCGGAGTCTGGGAGCGCACAAGCCTCGCCAGGCCGGTTACGGCGACCGTGAATACGACGACGATCAGAATGCTCTTTCTCATGCGTCCTCCTCCGTCGGCTGGCGTCGCAGGGCCCTCGGACTTCAGCCATCCGATCACCGCCCGCGCGACGGACCATCGTCTTCGCGCGCGATTTCTCTGAGATTGTCTTCCCCCTTGACGTCGATCAAAAGGCGCCACGGGTCGATTCCCGCCCGCGCTGGCTGACGCGGCACCATCACGGTGATCCGTTGCTCGCCGGCGCGCACGCGGTGCTTCTGCCGGTACAGCGTTTCGCCGAGCCCGCCGGCTCCAGCATCCGCGAATACGCCGATGTCGATGAGGTCATCCATCCGGACCTCGGTTTCGACGCCGTCTATGTCTACCACCACCTTGCGGGCGCGAACGTCGAGCGTCACCTCCCAGGCGCCCGGGAGGGTTACCCGCGCCGATACCCGTTGCACCGCGAGCTCCCAGAAGGTGTTGGCCTCGAAGAGATCGACCAGCAGGTAGTGGAGCGGCTCCGGCGTCACCGCCCGAAGTTCGCGATACAGATCCAGTGAGGTCGCGAGAGCTGGCGCGCCGGAGGTGTGGGTCTCCAGCAGGCGTCGCAGCGCGATGTTCACCCGATCGGCGCCAATGTACTCGCGAAGCGCGTACATCGCGAAGGGCCCCTTGCGGTACGCCAGGAACCAGTCGTCGGCACGGAGCAGCGGGACGTTCGCGCGCGAGCTCGGGGTCAGGTAGACCTCCCGCATCATCCCAAGGAGTCGCTGCAGGTGCTCGCGGCCGAACGTCTGTTCCACGACCCCCAGCGCCGAGTACCACGCAAGACTCTCGGTCAGGAGTGCCGCTCCCTCGACCGGTGCAGGTGTGAGCGTGTGGCCCCACCACTGATGCGCCACCTCGTGCGCCACGACAGCGAATGGAAGATCGATGTGCCGCGAATCGCCGTCGGGATTCAGCACTGAGAACCCTTCTTCGTACGAGATGTTGATGGGGGAAGCGTGGAGAACAACCGCGCCGCCGGGGTGCTCCACGAGCCTGATCTGGCCGTGCGGGTACGGCCCGAACTCCTTCGAGTAGTGATCCAGCGACGCCTGTACGCTTCGGACCATGCGCTCGGCGTTCCACGTGTGTGTCGGGTGCTGGAAGACCTGGATGGAGACGTCCCGCCCTGAGCCCGCAGTCCCTCGGAGGGCCGACGGCGCCTTCCATCGCCCGTCATGCACCGCGTAGGCCGCGGAGAAGAACGCGTAGTCATTCCGGATCGGGGCATCTGTCGCGTAGTGGAAGTAGCGACGCTCACCCTGCGTCCACGTCCGGCGCAACCTTCCAGGCGCCACCGCGACTTGACCTTCGTCCGTGCCGACGACCGCCTCGAACGCGACCCGGGCGGCCTGTCCCGGGTTGTGGCGCGCTTCCATGTCGTCAAGGGCGGGCACCGTGGGGCGCGCGGCAAGTCCATACGCTCGCCGGACGGCGGCATTTCCCAGTTCGCGGTCCTCCTGGTAGCCGATGGCTGGCAACCACGCGTCGTTCGTGAAGTACGTGCCATTCGCAACGACCGAAGAATCGATCCCGCGGTTCGGGAAGCCACGCGGCTTGAAATGCACCTCGAAATCGAGCCGCAGCGATTCGCCGGGATGGAGCGGGGTGTCCAGGCGATAGATCCGATGGCCGAGCTCCTCGTCGGCCACGACGTTCTTCGCAGGGCGATCGAACCGAACAGCCATTGTGTTGACAGCGGACTTCGTGGCGAGATGGACGGAGCGGACAGCGACCGCGCTCGTGTTTTTGAGATGGAACATGCCGCGGATCTCGACCTCGCGGCGGTTGGGATAGATCTCGACATTCAGGTTCGTGCCCGTGAGCTGCGGCTGCGGAATGCCCCGGTACTGTCCGTAGCGCCGCTCGTATTCGGCGCGCCGCCCCTGCCCGTCGGATGCGGTCTCGTACGCGTTGAGGACGTTCGTGTTGTAGAAGATGAAACCGCCCAGCATCAGGACGAGCGCCATCGCCGCTGCGGCAGCCGCGCCGGCCGGCCCGGCGAGACGGCGGCGCGCCCGCTCGAGCCGTGAGCCGAAGTCGGCTTCCTTGCCACGCACCCAGAGGACCGACGCTGCCACCGCCAGCAACAGCGCCCACGCGGCCCAATAGACCTTGAACCAGAGCCACGCCCCGACGAACGGATCGAAGCCGCGCATGTCCGAGTACGTCCAGCCAGGATCGGATCCGTAGACCAGCAGGTTGTGCTCGACCCCCAGCGCCGGGCCAAAGGCCATGAACCCGTAGGCGATGACAACGACGAGATGTCCGACGTACTTGTGGTTCACCAGTGCGTGGATCACAAGCGCGAGCAGAGCGAAGAGGAGGCAGTCCGCGAGCTGAAGTCCGAGGAGGATCCGCGCGTACAGGCCGATCTGAAAATCGCCGTGGCCCAGGCGCATCTGGGTGAGCACGCCCCCGGCGATCATCAGCGCCTGCAGAACCACGAGCACCAGGCTCAGCCCCACGAACATGCCCGCGAAGATTACCCAGTCGGGCACAGGCGCCACGTCCGTCATCTCGTTCAGGCGCGTATCCCGTTCGCGCCAGACCAGCTCCCCTGCGTAGAAGACGATGAGCAGAGGGACGACGATCCAGTTGATCTCCTGGGGACTGGTCAGAGGAGACGAGAGAAAGGCCGTGATGCGCTCCGACGTGGCGAAGAGCGGCACGCCCATGTGCGCGATGGGTGTCCCGCTGAAAACCAGGAACGCAGCCGTCGCGGCCAGAACCACGCCGCCCCAGCTCCTCACCATCGCCTGGAAGGATTCCCTCCCGACCGCGAGCATCTGCCGCACGTGGGTCGGGAATCCGAATGTCCGCAGGACCCTCGGCGCAACGATCGATATGTCGCGCCGTCCGCCTGCGACCGTCTGACTCTGGCCGGGCTGCGGTCCGCCTGCGGCACGCAGGCTGCGGCCAGACAGCCCGCTCCAGCCGCCCGGGGCGTGGTGCGCCAGACGAAACCTGAGGTGCGTGAACGCGAGCACGCCCAGCGCAATACCGATCCACAGGACGCGGTTCGAGAGGAGCGAGCCCTGCAGTCCGATCAGGCGCGTGCTCCGTTCGACCGGCGTCCACACCATCGACAGCTCGCTCAGCACGGTGGCGCCGAGGGGATCCAGCAGCTTCGCCAGTTCCCACTGACCCAACCCTGTTGCGACGATCGCCCCGCTGAACACGCACGCGCCCAGGAGCAGCACGCCACCGAGATAACTCACCGTGGCGCGGCGGCTGAGCGCCGCCATCGAGAAGAGCACCGCAGTCGCGACGAAGGCGTTCGGCAGCACCAGGAACAGGTACGCGCGCAGATACGCAGCCGGACGAAACGGACCAAGGAGGTCGGACCCTCTCCCCACGATTGCGGCAAGCATCAATCCGAGCGGTACGGCCAGCAGGATCATCGCGTAGAGGCCGAAGACCGCGACAAATCGCCCTCCGAGGTACGCGGCCTTGCCGGTGGACGTGGTGTAGAAGAGCGGAGCCATCCGCGTCTGCGCGTCTCGCGCGGCGCCGTCGCCGGCCAGCGCGCTGACGATCAGCAGCCCCATCGTGCTGCCGAGAAGTGTCATCACCGCGATGATGAACGGCCCGTTAACGAAAGAGCCATCGCTCCGTGCGTAGTCTGCGGACAGTTCACTCGTGAGGTAGAACGTGAGCGTGAACAAGACGGCAAAATACAGCCACGTCGACACACGACGAGACTGGCAGCTGAGTTCGAAGCAGAAGATCTCCCGGAACTTCATCGCGCCAACTCCAGCACAGCCTCTTCGTGGGGCCTGCCGTAGTGGCCGGCCATGGTGCTGAAGTACACGTCTTCCAGCTCCGGCTCCACCGCTTCAAAGCCCGCGTCCGGCGACCCCTCGCTGTTGACCCGCACGACGGTGCGTCCCGCGAGGAGCTTCGTCGAGATGACGGAGTGCGCTCGTTCGAGCTCGGCCAGCTCGCTCTTCTGAATCGTCCGCCGCCAGATCCGCCCCCGCATCGCCGCGACGGCATCCAGGGGCTCGGCCTCGAGCAGGATCGCGCCCTTGTCGATGATCGCCAGCCGGTTGCACAACTCCGACACGTCGTCAACGATGTGCGTGGAGAGGATGACCACGGCGTCTTCGCCCAGTTCGCTGAGCAGGTTCAGGAAGCGCACGCGCTCGGCGGGATCGAGGCCGGCGGTGGGCTCGTCCACGACGACCAGCCTCGGGTTGCCGAGGAGCGCGACGGCGACGCCAAATCGCTGGCGCATCCCTCCGGAGTAGCCTCCGAGCTTCTGCTTCCGGACGTCATACAGGTTGGTCCGCTGCAGAAGCGCGCTGACGACCTCGCGGCGCACCCGCAGCCCGACGATGCCCTTCAGCACCGCGAAGTGCTCCAACAGCCGCTCGGCGGTCACGTTCGGGTAGAGCCCGAACTCCTGCGGAAGATAGCCGAGCGTCTCACGCACGCGGTCTTTCTGCCGAAGCACGTCGATCGTCGGCACCGAGTCTGTCGAGTGGCCTCGGAAGTGGATCGACCCTTCGTCAGGATCCTGAAGCGTCGCGATCGTTCGCATCAACGTGGACTTGCCGGCACCGTTGGGGCCGAGCAGTCCAAACATCCCTCGGGGGATCGTCAGTGTGATGTTGTTGAGAGCCCGTACTCCGTTGGCGTAGCTCTTTGACAGGTTCCGAATCTGCAGTTCCATAGGCACCTTTACAAGCGAGATGGCGATGAGAGGTCACCGGTGCGACTTGCCCTGAGCGAGCGGCGCGTCATCGCGAGTCGAAGGGATCAGGCGCGGCGGCGCTCTCCGTGCCGGGATGCCGCGGCCCAGAGCAGTACCAGGCCGGCGGCCGTCCAGAGCAGCGTAGCCGTCGCCCACTGGCGGAGATCCGGCAACGCCCGCCACACCACCACTGTTTCCCCGGTAGGAAGAGTCGCTTCGGTCTTCAGTGTCCCGGTCCTCGCCGTGAGGAGCGCATCGAGCCCGTAGGGGCCGTCGAAGAGGCCCGACATTACGTGTCCTGGCGCAGAGGCCAGCCACGCCGCGTTCGCGTCCTCGCTCGCGCCTACGATGATGTAGAGGGCGAGCACCGTCCCGACACCCCAGATCATGGGGTGCCGCGTTCCCAGGGCCAGCGCGCTGGCGAGCAGGTAGGTGCCCGTTGCCGCGGTGAAGGGGACGAGCCAGAAGAGCGGGTGTGGCGTCCATCGCACTGTCTGTACGCGACTGGCGTCGATCGTGGTCCCCGCAGGAAACGACGAGACGACCCGAAGCGGCTCGTCGTCCATCACGCTTCCACCCGAGAGGAGCGTGAGCACGAGCAGCGAGAGAACGAACAGGGTGACGATGCCCAGCAGCCACAGCCACCCGCCGAAGACCTTCGCCAGCGCGTGCCACCGGCGATCGACGGGGAGCGTCCACAGGAAGCCTGCCCCGAAGCGCTCCTCCCCCATCCAGACGGCGACTGGAAACAGAAGACCCAGCATGCCGAACAACTCTCGACGCTCGGGATGAAACGGGATCACTTCGCCAGGCGCCAGAAGCGCGGTCGTCACGAGCAGGGTCGCCGCCGTGGCCAGCGCCGTCACGACGATGGGGAGCCGGCGGAGGGCAAAGCCAACGGCGCGTACCTGCGACAGCAGGACGGCGCTCGGGCGAGGCGTCGAATGACGTGCGGCAGGGATCATCGCGAAGTCTCCTCGGCGAGCAACGCGAGTGTCGCCTGCTCCAGTCCCAGTGGCTGTACTTCCCGCACGAATGCGCCGGCGAGGGTGAGGCGATCGATCAGCTCACGCTGATCACCGACGAGCGTCCACTGCGCCTCGCGACCGCCACCAGCGCGCACGCCGGCGAGCTGAAGCTCGCGGGTGGCCAGCCATCCCACAGGCACTTCGACCCGGTACCGCCCGACGACGCGCTGCAGCTCGTCGCGAGACATTTGTGCGACGAGTCTCCCGTTCCGGAGGACGCCCACGTGATCGGCGAGGCTTTCGAGCTCGTGAATCTGATGGGTCGAGATCAGGACGGTGGTGGGCGTATCGGCAAGATGCTCGGCCAGCAACGACAACGTGCGGTTGCGCACCACCGGGTCAAGGCCGTCCGTCGGCTCGTCCAGCAGGAGAACGGGTGGCCGGTGCCCGAGCGCCAGCACGAGCTGCAACCGCCGGCCCTCGCCTTTCGACAGCGTGCCAAGCCTGCGGTCAAGCTGTAAGCCGAATGCGCGGCTCAGGCGATCGACATAGCCCTGGTCCCATGCCGGGTAGTAGGCGGCTGCATGATTGAGCAGGCCGGCGCACGTCACCGAACGGTAACCGAGGTCTGAGCGCTCGGGGACGTAGCCTGCCTGCGCACGCGCCTCCGGGCCGCGGCGAGCCGTGTCCAGCCCGAGAATCTCTGCGGTGCCCGCATCCGCGCGCTCGAGGTTCATCAGGACCTTGAGCGTGGTGCTCTTCCCGGCGCCGTTCGCCCCGACCAGGACGTACACCGCTCCGTCGGGAACACGAAGGTTGACGGCGTCGAGCGCGGTCTCGCGACCGTATCGCTTCGAGAGCTCGTGAGTGGCCACGGCATCGCCACCACTCATTTCTTCCCCCCGCGCTTCCCGCTCTCGCTCGCGGATCCAGCCGGCGCGAGCTTTGGCGACGTCTCGCCGACGCGACCCTGGGTCGATGTGGCGGACACGGAGGCCGCAGGCAGGAAGGGCTCCACCTCTTCCTCGCCGGCCACTATCCGGATCGTCTCGATCAGCTCGTCGGCATTCAGTCCAATTCGCCGGGCGTCGAGCAATGCCCGCTTCGCGACGTCCCGGGCAAGTCCACCTCGATCGGCGCGGACGGCCGGCGCGATGAACGTGCCTTGCCCCCGCCTGACGTAGAGGATGCCCTCGCGCTCCAGCTCCTGATATGCCTGCAAGACTGTTCGCGGATTCACGACGAGCTGGGACGCGAGCTCGCGGACGGATGGCACCGGGTCGCCTGCCCGAAGCGCGCCGGCGACGAGAGCCCGCCGGACTTCATCCATGATTTGGCGGTACAGCGGGCGTATGTCGCGCGTGTCGAGGTTTACCAGCATCGGGAAGCACTCGCCTCAGTTGTAGTGTAGCGCATCAGTGCAACACTGTATCAGACGTCGGAAGGGGCGCGCCGGTTCCCCTGAAGATGTCGGCACGGGTTCTGCCTTCTGCCACACGCCGTGTCGAGGCGCCAGTCGGCCGTTCAGCTGCGGCGTGAGCTCAAATGGGCGGGAACGCGGCTTTATCAGCCGAGGATGAATCTGTGTCGAAGGAGGCGGGAACGCATCGAAGTGTCAATCGCCCGGGGGCGGACGTATGATCCGCGGGTGAACGGCCCCCGTGAGGTTCGCTGATGGAGGAAATCCTTCCGCTCGTATACGACGAGCTCCGCCGGATGGCCGCGCGCAAGCTCCGCGACGAGCGTGCCAGTCACACGCTGAGCGCCACGGCCCTCGTCCACGAAGCGTGGCTCGAGTTGACGAAGCTCAATCGGATCAAATGGCAGAACCGCTCGCACTACCTCGCGGTCGCCGCCCAGGCGATGCGGCGCATCCTCATCGACTATGCCGTCGCGCGCGGCCGTCAGAAACGCGGCGGCGGCCAGGCGCCCATTCACCTCGACGATGACGTATGGGCGGTGGCCGAGGCACGCGGCGAAGATCTCCTGGCTCTTGACGAAGCGCTCGTACGGCTCGCGACGATGCACGAGCGCCAGGCGCGGATCGTCGAGTGCCGGTTTTACGGCGGCATGAGCGTGGAGGAAACCGCCGACACGCTGAACGTCTCACCGGCAACCGTCAAGCGGGAATGGGCCACGGCGCGGGCCTGGCTGAATCGCGAGCTGCAGCCTTGAGCCCTGCGCCCGGCACCCGCGATCCGATGCCGCCCGATCGCTGGCAGCAGGTTCAGGACGTGCTCGCTGATGCGATCGATTGCCCGATCGCTGATCGTACGGCGCTCCTCGACGCTCGCTGCGCCGGCGACGAGGAGCTCAGACGAGAAGTGGAGTCGTTGCTGGTGGCTCACGACGGCCCGGGTGTCGTCGACCAGCTGGCGGCATTCGTGAAGCCGGCCCGCGCATGGACGCCGGAGCTGGCCGCGGCGTGGTACGGTCGCCGGACGGCGCACTACGTCCTGCAAAAGCCCCTCGGCGCCGGCGGCATGGGCGTTGTCTATGGCGCCGTGGACGAGAGGCTCGACCGTCAGGTCGCGCTCAAGTTCCTCCCGCCGCACCTCAGCGACGACCCGGACGCCAAGGCGCGATTCGTGGCTGAAGCGCGCGCCGCCGCCGCGCTCGATCATCCGGGCGTGTGCACGATCTACGAGATCGGCGAGACCGAAGACGGCCAGCTGTTCATCGCCATGCCGCTCTACGACGGTGAAACGCTGCAGGCGCGCCTGGATCGCTCCCGGCTCACTTTCGCCGAAGCGCTCCCCATCGCGCTGCAGGTCGCGCGCGCGCTCGGACACGCACACGAATGCGGCATCGTCCATCGTGACGTCAAGCCGTCCAACATCGTCGTCCTGCCCGACGGTACTGCGAAGGTCCTCGACTTCGGCATCGCGCAGATCCATGACCGATCGTCCGCCGCCCAGCAGACGCTGATCGGCACGATCTCCTACATGAGCCCGGAGCAGGCGAGCGCCGGACCGATCGACTGTCGCTCCGACATCTGGTCGCTGGCGATTGTCATTCACGAGATGCTGGCCGGGGTGCGGCCGTTCCACGGCGACACCGGGCAAGCGGTGCTGCGGGCCATCCTGACGCGGGATCCAGACCTGACGGCGACGTCGTATCCCGATGTGCCGGCCGGGATGGACCGCATCCTGCGGCGGGCGCTCTCACGGGCGCCGGACCAGCGCTACCCGTCGATGGCGCTCCTCGCGGCGGAGTTGTCCACCCTGTCGGCGGTGCCCGACGAGGGGATCGGCGGTCGCGCAGGTGGATCCCTCGACGATCCGGTGATGTCGGCGACCGAGCGTCGTCGCGCCGCAGTGCTGGTCACCGTCGTGTCGAACTATTCGTCGCTCGTCGATCGGGTGACGCCGATCGAGGCGCAGCGCCTGGTCGCGGCGCTGCGCGATACGGCGGTGGACGTGGTCCGGGCGTTCGGCGGGCTCGTCAATCAGGCGATGGGCGAAGAGATCGTCTCGCTCTTCGGCGTGCCGATCGCCCACGACGATGACGATTTGCGGGCGGTGCGCGCCGCGCTGGAACTGCATGCGCGCGTCGGCGCGCTGGAGGCGCAGGGCCCGTCGGGCGTGAAGCTGACGGTCCAGTCGGGCCTGCATGTCGGGGCAGTCGTCGCCCGCCGTCTGCACGAAGGGCCGCGACGCTACGACGTCGCCGGCGCACCGACGACAGTGGCGGCGCGACTGGCGGCGCTGGCGGACGCCGGCGAACTGTGGGTCAGCCCGGAGACGCAGCGCGTCGTCGGACCGTATATGCACACGGCGCCGTGCTCGTCGGTCGTGCTCGATTCGCAGGTCGGTCCGGTGACGCCGTTCCGCATCCTCGAGGAGTCAGGGGTTGCGACCCGGCTGGAGGCGTCGAGCCGAACGGGACTGACGCCTTACGTTGGCCGCCAGGCCGAGCTGTCGGTGTTGCAATCTCTCGTGACCCGCGCCGGGAGCGGCCTTGGAGGGGTGATCGCGGTCGTCGGCGAGCCGGGCGCCGGAAAGAGCCGCTTGTTGTACGAGCTGCAGGCGCGTCTCGGCGCCGCGCCGGGCCTGCGCGTGCTGCGCGCCCGCTGTCGCGCCTACGGGGACGGCGTTCCCTACGGCGTCTTCGTCCAGATCCTCTGCGCGGCCCTCGATCTCAGACCGCCACTCGGGAATTCGGAAGACATCGCAGCGAGGATTCGGGCGGTTGACGCGTCGCTCGAGCCCTTTCTGCCTCTCTTTCTGCACCTGCTGTCCGCGAGCGGCGATGGCGACGCGCTGCCCCAGCACCTGCACGGCGAACATCTCCAGGTGGCCCTGCTCGACGCGCTCGCCACGATGACAGGCGTGCTCACCCGTCGCGGACCGCTCTGCGTGCTCGTTGAGGACTGGCACTGGGCGGATAGCGGATCGCGTGCCGCGTTCCGCCTCGTCGCGGAGCTCACCACATCGAGCCCGCTGGTGCTGATCGTCACCAGCCGTCCGGAGCGGCGCGACCATGACGACTGGCCATCCCATACGACCCATGTCCAGCTCGGACGGCTGGATTTCGCCGCCTCCCTCGCTATTGTCGGCGCCGTGCTCGGCGTCCGCCGGGTGTCTGACGCCCTGGCACAGCGTGTGTACGATCGGGCCGGCGGCAATCCCTTCTTCCTCGAGCAGATATGCGCGGCGCTGCTCGAACAACAGACGGTCACCGTGCGTGACGGCGAAGCCCTGGTGGACGGCGGCGACGGATCGCTCTCGCTGCCGGACACGGTGCAGGGCGTGATACGCGCGCGGCTCGACAATCTGGATGCCCACGCGCTCGAGATCGTGAGGGTGGCATCGGTGATTGGCTGGGAGTTCGATCACGCGCTCCTCGCAGAGGTCGTCCCGACGAACGTCGACCTCGCGGCGGCACTCGCCGCGCTCGAAGGCGCGGGTCTCATCCAGCCGACGTCGGTCGCGCCGACGATTGGCTATCGATTCACGCACGCGTTGACCCAGGAGGTGTGCTACGACAGCCTCGTCGGTCACCAGCGACAGATGCTTCATGGCGTGATCGGGCGGGCCCTGGCGGCCACGTCCGCGAGCCGAGTGGACGAGGGGGCGGCCGTGCTGGCGCATCACTTCGGACGCGCGGAGGAATGGCCGGCCGCGATCCGCTTCGGCCGTCGCGCCGCCGCGCGGGCCATCGCGCTCAGCCAGTTTGCCGATGCGCTCGGGACGCTGGATCAAGTGCTCGAGTGGGTCAGCCATCTGCCGGGCAGCGATCAGGGCGAGCTCGCTGCCGATCTGCTGCTGCAGCAGGAGCGGTTGTGCGAGACCCTGGGGCTTCGGGCGCGTCAGCAGCAGATCATCGACTCGCTGATTGTCCGACTGGCAGGAGAAGGCAGCTCCGCGCGGCTGGCCGAGGTCTACCTCCGCCAGGGCGATCTGTCCACCTTACTCAAGCGATTCGACGCGGCCGATCGCGCCCTCGGTACGGCGCTCCGGATCGGACATGAGCGCGGAGACACGGCGCTCCTGCGCAGCGCGCTCCGCAGTCTCGGACTCCTGAGATGGCACGAGGGACGCCACGCCGAAGCCCTGGACATCACACGACGGACACTCGCCATCGATCGGGAGTGCCAGGATGACGCGGCGGTCGCGGTCGATCTGACCAACGTCGGCAATATCCTGAGGGCGATAGGCGATCATGCCGGCGCCCGGGTGCAACTGGAAGCCGCGCTCGCGATGCCGGCGCTGCGGAGGGACCCGAAGAAGCTCGTCTATACGCAACACAATCTGGCGAATGTCTACCGGGCCCTTGGTGATCTCGACCGCGCCCTCGAGTGCCTCGTCCAGAGTGACGAGATCGCCCGCGTCCATCTCCTGCCGATCCAGCGATCGTTCCACCTCACGTCCATCGCGCACATCCAGTTGCAGCAGGGGCACATCGGCACCGCGCTCGACACCTACCGTGCTGCCGTCGATTTGAGCCGCCGCGCCCGCCATGCCGATGGTCTCGTGCAATCGCAACGGATGCTCGGCACCGCGCTCCTTGGCCTGGCCCGATACGAGGAAGCGCTGCCTCACCTGCAGGAAGCCGCACAGTTGTTCGCGCAACTGGAAGATCGGGTGTCGGAAGCGGAAATGTGGACAGCCGTCGCCCGGATTCTCGAACGGCGATCGCCGGTCGAAGCTGCCCACGCGTGGAACGTCGTGCTGGTGCTCCATCGCAAGAGCGGAGATTCGCGAAGCGAGCTGGACGCGCGTGAAGGTCTGGCGCGAGCGATGCGCGCGACGGGCGCGAACGACGCGATCCCCGCTTTCGAGTCGGCGCTGGCGCTCGCGGCAACGATCGGCGAGCGCGCCCGGGAAGCGGCGATTCGGAACGTGCTCGGCATCCTCGAGTGGGAGCGCGGCGGGTACGCCGAAGCGTGGCGTCATTACGAGGCCGCGCTCGCGCTGGTCCGCGACCAGGGCAACCGCGGTGACGAGGCCGTCATCCTGAACAGCCTGGGTGTGTCGCTGACGAAGCTCGGTCGCCGGGACGAGGCACGGACCGTGCTCGAAAACGGCCTGGCACTGAGCCGGACGATTGGCGAGCCTCAACTCGAAGCGCACGCGCTCGCCGCGCTGGGTCAGGTGTCGTTGAACGCCCAGGATCTGAACGGCGCAGCCGAGTGCTTCGAACGCTCTCGCGCCGTACGACAGGCCATCGGCGATCGCGTCGGCGAGGGCTGGATGTGCCTGCGCCTGGCCGCGCTCCGCAGGAAGACGAGCGACGCCGCCGCGGCCTGCGCAGCGATCAATGCCGCCGTTTCGGCGGCCACCGACACCGGCGATGCCCGCCTTGCCGCCGCCTGCGCGGAAGCCGAGCGCGAGAGCTCGCCCCCCGGACACTAGCATTCAGGAGAGAAGCCCTCATGCCGCGCTACATCATCGAGCGTTCCGTTCCCGGCCTCACCCGTGAAGCCCTGATGGTTGCCGGCCGCCGATCGGCGGCCGCGCTGGTGGAACTCCCAGACGTACGATGGATCAGAAGCTATGTCTCCGACGCCGAGGGAAAGATCTACTGCGAGTACGATGCGCCGAGCATCGAGTCGATTCGCGAACATGCGCGGCGGGCGGGGCTGCCCGCGGATCGGATCTCCCTTGTCGCCCTCGAGATCAACCCCACCATGTTCGTGTAGCCGCGGTTCGACGGTTTCTGCGCGTTAGCCCCACCTGGGGGCTTCATCCGGACTGATTCCGAGCAGCGTCTTGCCAACGATCTCATGCGTCAGCATCGAATTGGCCGGGTGGATGCGCCCGAGACGGGCGTCGCGGAACAGTTGTTCGAGCCCGCTCCGGCGAAAGATTCCGAATCCTCCCGCTACCTCGAGCGCAAGGTCGACAATGCGCCAGGACTCTTCGACCGCGTGGTACTTCGCGGCGAAAATCTTGGCCGGCCACGTGGCGCCGTGGTCCACGCCGTTCGACCAGTCGTCGGCGATCCGATCGAGATGCGGGCCGATCGCCTCGAAGGCCAGTCCCATCTGCGCGATGCGATGCTGCACTTCGGCGTGATAGGACATCGGGCGCGTGAGGGCAATCGAACGCTTCGACTTCACGGTGTCGATGGTCATATCCAGGGCGCGACGGGCGAGCCCGAAGTAGATGTTGCCGAACCCCATGAGCGCCCAGGCGAAGAGCCCGAGGACGAAGGCGTCGATGCCGGCGGCGCCCGCGGGCACGACCCTGACGACGAAGCGATCCGGCACGAAGACGCCGTCGAGGATCGTGTCATCGCTGCGGGTCGCGCGCATGCCCATCACATCCCAGGTCTGCTCGATGCGGTACCCTTCGGTGTCGCGCGGCATGAACGCGTGAACGATTTTGGGCGCTGACGGATCGGCACTGTCCATCCCGTGAATGCCGAGATAACCCCAGACCGGCGACAGACTCCCGAACATCTTGCGACCGGTGAATCGATACCCGCCTTCGACCCGCTGGGCCTTGGTGGTGGACAGCAGCACCGGAATGTCGTTGCCGGTCTCGGCGTGGCCGGCCGCGAAGACCTGGCCGGCCGCGGCCGCCTCGAGCAGCCATCGCTGCGACCGATCGCCGGCCCGCCAGAGGTCCGCGGCGACACCGGTCCAATAGAGATGCATGTTGATGGCGAGCGCGGTTGGCGCAGCGTAGTAGCCCAGGCGACGCTGGTGCTGCGCGACGGCTGCCAGCGGCAGCCCCGCGCCGCCGAGCTCGGTCGGTACAGCCAGGCGGAGGTAGCCGGCCTGCCGAAGCTCGTCGAAGTCGTCTGCGAAGAACACATTGTCGCGATCGTACTGGGGCGCCCGTTTGGCAAAGCGGACGAGCATCTCGTCTGTCAGGACCGATTCAGCGGGGTGCGGGTGCGTAAGCGATGGCATCTCATCCTCTCCTTCGCGCACGGTAGTCGACAGAACCTCTGGCGCTCCGGGCCGTACATTGAAGAGCCACGAAACCCTGACTTCCGGCTCACGGCCGACGTGAGCCCCCTTTCCCGTGGTTGCGGCTTCTCCTCTTGACGACGAGGCATGCATGCGCAATCAGGCGCGCTCGTCAGGAGGCATTCAAATGAAGGCAGGACGTTTGGCACCGCTCGGGGGCTCGGTGATTGCGGTGCTCATGCTAGCAGGTTCCGCGTCAGTGGCCGGTGCGCAGCCGCACGACGGCCACTCGGGTCCGTCGGCAACGCAGCAGCGCAAGCCGGGTCCACAGGACGGCGCGCTCGTGAAGGCCGTCCGCGAGGCGACGGAACCGTACCGCAACGTCTCGAAAGCGATGGCGGACGGCTACGGACTCCTCTTCGGCTGCGTCAGCGGCGGCGACTACGGGGCGATGGGGCTGCACTTCGTGAATCCGGCCCGCGTCTTCGACAACGGGGAGCTCGATCTGACGAAACCCGAGATTGTGCTCTACGAGCCACGGCCGAACGGCCGCGTGCGGATCACGGGTGCGGACTATCTGGTGATCGCGGCCGACTGGGATGCGAAGCACTCGGGACCGCCCGAGCTCATGGGACAGCTCTTTCATCTGTTCGAGAGCCCCAATCGCTTCGGACTGCCGGCGTTCTACACGCTGCACGTGTGGGCGTGGAAAGACAACCCGCTTGGCACGTTCACGAACTGGAACCCCGCCGTGTCGTGCGACGCATTTACGCCGCCCCCTCCTCCGACGGTTCAGTAATCTGGACCGGAGCCTCGCGGCGGCTCGTGCGCCGGCCGCGAGGCGTCTCACTTGCTGGAAATACCAGCCTGCGGCTCAGCCGCGGATCTTCGGGCGTTGTGCGGCTCCGGCGTCACGGTCGCGGCCCGGCGGACTTACCATGGACGTCAGGCTATGAGCCGACCGATGATTGTGGGCGTCGCCAGCTCGATCCTGCTGCTCGTCGGCCTGCTCGTTCTGCTGCGGGCGAGCGAGCGGCGTCTGATGTACTTTCCGGCCGGGCCGCTGATCCCTCCCGACGAGGTCGGGCTCTCGCACGTCGAACCGGTCGCGTTCACCACGGCCGACGGCATCACGCTGCACGGCTGGTTTCTTCCCAGTCTCCGGCAACCGGCGTCGTTCACGGTTGTCGTGTTCAACGGGAACGCTGGCAACCGCTCGTACCGCGCGCCACTCGCCCTCGCGCTGCAGGCACTGGACCTTGCGGTGCTCCTGTTCGATTACCGGGGCTACGGCGAGAACCCGGGGAGCCCTACCGAGAGGGGCCTGGCGGCAGATGCCCGGGCCGCTCGCGAGTTCCTGGTGCGCCGAGCCGACGTGGATGCCGGGCGCCTGGTGTACTTCGGTGAGTCGCTGGGATCCGCCGTCGCCGTGGATCTGGCAGCCGAGCACTCACCCGCCGCGCTCGTGCTCCGGTCGCCGTTCACGTCGATGGCCCACGTCGGACGGCATCACTATCCCTTTCTGCCAGTTCGGCTGCTCCTGCGCGACCGCTATGACTCGATCGATCGGATTCGGCATGTCCGGTGCCCTGTGCTGGTGATTGCCGGCGCCGAGGACCGTATCGTGCCGCTCGAGCACAGTCGACGGCTGTACGAAGCAGTCTCGTCAGCGAAGAAGCTCGTGATCCTGCCCGACGCCGATCACAACGACGCCGCCCTCGTGTCCGGCCCCGACATGATTGCCGCGATCGTCCCGTTCCTGGCATCCATTCGGTGATTCGATCCGATGCTGGTCGGACAGCTGATTCCTGACAGCGACAGACGCGCCGGCCTCGAGCGTCAGGTGTATCAGGGGCCTTCGCAGGGGGGGCAGCACTCTGGGAGGTACCTCGCGACGGAGGCACCGCCCGGCCCGTGACCATTTTCGACAGCGGTCTGATTTCGTGGTCGCTGGCACCTGACGGTACCGGAGTCCTCGTTGCTCTCGGCTGTCGATCCCCATTGCCGCCGGCACTCATTCTGACGACAATGTCGTCACGTCGATCGAGGTATAGCCGGACGATTTATCTCAGTCCCCGGGAAACGCGGTCAGTTGAGGAGGTCAGCGATGGCTCTGCAGCTCGGTAGTGTGGCGCCGGATTTCGAGGCTCAGACGACGGCAGGTCCGATTCGTTTCCATGAGTGGATTGGCGACTCGTGGGCGGTGCTCTTCTCCCACCCCAAGGACTTCACGCCGGTCTGCACCACGGAGCTCGGCTACATGGCGAAAGTCAAGCCGGAGTTCGACAAACGGAACACGAAGCTGATTGGGCTCAGCGTGGATCCGGTCGACAGACACGCGAAATGGTCGGACGACATCAGGGAGACGCAGGGGGTCGCGCCGAACTACCCCATGATCGGCGACACCGACCTGAGCATCTCGAAGCTGTATGGGATGCTGCCGGCCGATGTGCCCGGCACGAGTGAGGGAAGAACGGCGGCGGACAACATGACGGTCCGCAATGTCTTCGTGATCGGCCCGGACAAGAAGGTGAAGCTGATTGTCGTGTATCCGATGACGACCGGGCGCAACTTCGACGAAGTGCTGCGCGTCATCGACTCGCTGCAGCTGACCGCGAAACACAAGGTCGCCACGCCCGTCAATTGGAAGCAGGGCGACGATGTGATCATCGCGGGGTCGGTGTCGGATGAGGATGCGAAGAAGATCTATCCGCAGGGCTGGAAGTCACCGAAGCCGTACATCCGGATCGTGCCGCAACCCGGCGCGTAGTCAGTCGCGAGAGGACCGGGGGGGGCCACTTCGCGGTGGCCTCTCCGCATGAGTCGTCCAGCGCCATGCCGATTCGGATACGTGCAAGAACCCCTGTCCACGAATCGGCACATGCCCGTTCCCCCTAGTCGTCCATCTGCGGCAGTTGCGCACGCTCCCGGGCTGCGTTATTCTTCCAGCGGCGTTCACAGGACGCCTCCAGTCCGCGGGAAGGGCGGCGCCCACCTGTCGCAGTTTCTGGCGGTACTCACACCGACCTTTCTTCAGCCCATGATGCGGACACGGGCGCTTATTGAAGGAGGTCGTCCGTGTCCACGCCGAGCTCGTCCCGCATTCCCACCAACCTCGAACAGCAACGCAAGCTCGCCAAGGATCTGATTCGTACTGCGCGTGACGGCGACCCGGAGGCGCTGGCGCGCATCCGGGCGGTTCGCTCCGATGCCGGCGATTCGCCGCGATCGCTGAGGCTTGCCGACGCGCAGCTTGCCGTGGCCCGTGAGGGCGGCTTCGAATCGTGGCCGAAGCTCGTGGCCGACCTCCAAGAGCGCGACGTCAAGGCGTTCTGCGACGCCGTGTGCGGCGGCGACACTCCCGCCACGCAGCAGCTCCTCGCGTCGGCACACGTCCGGAAGCGAATCAACGGTCCGATGTTCGCTTTCGGCCAGCGGGCCGCGCACATCGCCGCGAAGAACGTCACGATGTTGAGGACGCTGATCGCCGCCGGCGCCGACGTGAACATGAAGAGCGACTGGGAGAACGGCCCTTACACAGTGCTCGACAACACCGGCGAGGACACCGCACGATTCCTTCTGGCGCACGGGGCGACGCTGACGCCGAACGTGGCGGCGCGCCTCGGCTGGCTCGACGAGCTGCGGACGCTCGTCAACGCCGATGGAGCGCTCGTCCATGCCCGGGGGGGAGATGGCCAGCAGCCGCTCCACGAGGCGAAGACGGTCGCGATTGCCGACTTCCTGCTCGACCGCGGGGCGGGTGTGGATGTGCGCTGCATCGATCACAAATCCACGCCCGCGCAGTACGCACTGGTCGATCGCCCTGACGTCTGCCGGCGTCTGCTCGAACGCGGCGCCACGCCGGACATCTTCATGGCGGCCCGCCTCGGGGACGTCGCTCTCGCGACCCGCCTGCTGGACACCGATCCGGCCTGCGTCGCCGCTCGCATCAACGAGCCCGGGTATCCACTGGTTCCGCCCTTCAATATCTACTGCTGGTCGATCGGTTTCGCCACGACGCCGCACGAGGCCGCGTTGAAGTTCGACCACCGCCATGTCCACGACGTGCTCGTGGCCAGAAGCCCGACACGGGTCCGGTTCATCAATGCCCTCCTGACCGCGGACGAGCACGCGGCGCGCGCTGTGCTCGCCGAGGATCCGTCGCTCCTTCCTGCGCTGACACGCCAGGAACATGCGTACCTGGCGCACGCCGTCTTCAACGAGCGCTTCGACGCGGCCGACCTGATGCTGCGTCTCGGGTTCGACCCGGCCGCACCGGGTGTGGACGGCGGAACCGCGCTGCACGCCGCCTGCTGGTTGGGCAACGTGCGGATGGTTGAACAGATCCTCGCGCGCGGCGGCGTACCGCTCGACTCCAGGGATCCGACCCACCAGGGCACGCCGCTCGGATGGGCCGCGTTCGGATCCGTGCACCGCCGGGCGGCAGGCGCAGATTACCCGGGCGTCGTGGATCGGCTCGTGGCGGCCGGAGCTGACATCAAAGCGGGGAACGGTGAAGGCGGATCACTGCTGCAGACGGCGCACGGCAATCCGGCGATGCAGGAGGCGCTCCGTCGTCACGGCGCCGCGTGACGCTCACGATCCGGAACCACGACGCTTTCGAGACGCTCACGCACTTCTCAGTGCGACGATCGGATCGACTTTCGTGGCCCGCCGCGCCGGGAGATATGACGCGAACGTGGTCACGAGGGCGAACAGGATGGCGACGGCCAGGAACGTGGTCGCGTCGAGCGGTGTGATCCCAAAGAGCATGGCCTGGAGGACCCGCGTAACACCGAGCGCGCCCATGAGCCCGAGCGTGATGCCGATCGTGGTCAAGATCAGGCCCTGCCGAAGGACCAGGGCCAGCACGTCTGCGCGCTGCGCGCCGAGCGCCATTCGGATGCCGATTTCCGACGTGCGTTGAACCACGAGATAGGCGAGAACGCCGTAGATGCCGATCGCCGCAAGGACGCCCGCCACGCCGGCGAACGCGACGAGCATGACGGCGGAGAAGCGCTGGCGCGCCAGCGAATCCGACACTAGACGTGACACAGGCACGAGCGCGTCGATGCCGACGTTGGGATCGACCGCGGCGGTGAGCCGTCGAATGGCTGGAATCAGCGATGCCGGGGCGTCGGCCGAACGGATCGCGAAGGAGAGAAACCCGATGACCCATTCATTCTGGCGCGGCGTGTACTCCGGCCATCTCTCTAGAACCGACAGGAACTGACGATAGTCGATGTAAATTTCCGGAAACGTGGCCTGCGCCAGTGATTCCTGTCGTACGTCCTCGACCACGCCGACGACCGTCATCTGCTCCGGTTTGTCGCCGACGTACCAGTTGACCGTCTGTCCGACGGCGCGGGCGGTCCCGAATAGCCGTCGTGAAGCAGAGCGGTTGATCACCATCACTGGCGTCGCGTGTGCCGCGTCTCCTGCCTCGAACTCGCGCCCGTCGAGGACCCGGACGCCCATGGCGGTGAGAAATCCATCGCTGACGGATCTGACCCGAGGTCGCTCCGAATCGCTCCGCATGTCATCCAGGCTCCGGCCCTGCGGCACGAATGTGCCGATGGTGAGCTCTTCTCCGATGAGAACGCCATGACGCGAGAAGCCAGCGGCCTGAACTCCCGGGAGCTGGCGCAGTCGCGCGAGCATGCTCGCGATGGTTTCAGCCTTCCGGGCGGTCGAGTACTGATTCGGAAAGAGCAGTTGGAGCGCCACAACGTTGGATGCGTCATAGCCTTTGTCGTTGCCGGAGAGCCTCACGAAACTGTGGATCAGCAGGCCCGCGCCGACGAGGAGAACGGTGGCCATTCCCAGTTGCGCGACGACCAGTGCCGCGCGCGTCTTCGACCCGACTGGTCCGACGCCCCGTCCACTCGATCCGATCACCCTGACCTGTCGCGCGCTCGAGAGGTGCAGGGCTGGCAACAGGCCGAATACGACGCTGGTGACAGCGGCAATGCTGAAGGCGATGACGACGACTGTCAGGTCTACCCGCACTTCGTGCGCGCGGGGAAGAATCGTGGATCCGAACATCAGCCCGAAGATGCCAGGAGCGTCAACCATGGCCAGGCGTTTGACCATGACTACGCCAGCAGCGCCGACGACCGCACCGAGCGTGCCTCCCGCCGCCGCGAGCACCAGGCATTCGGTCATGATCTGGCGGACGACGCGTCCCCGGCTCGCCCCGATGGCCAGTCGTACGGCCATCTCGCGCTGCCTGGCGGTGCCGCGTGCGAGCAGCAGATTCGCGACGTTGGCGCACACGATGAGGAGTACGACGACGACGGCGGCGAGGAAAATGCCCAGCGCAGGCTTCAGGTCGCTGACGGCGAGGTCCTTCAGACGCTGAACTTCGAATCGCGGCCCTGTGAGAGCCGGGGCGTCGGCGGGTCCGGGGGGCGGATCGCCGCGCCCATCGCATTCAGTTCGTCCGTGGCCGCCTCGAGCGACACGCCGGGAGCGAGGCGTCCAATCATGGTGACGCGATGAAACGGTCCTGAGGAGCCCGGCGCCCGGAGTGGCGTATAAAAATCCGACGGGCCGGTGGGAAACTCGAAGCCCGATGGCAGGACGCCGACGACAGTCAGCAGGCGCGGTGGCGCTGGCCCCATGGACGCCCCTCCGCGCAATTCCAGGGTGGCGCCGACCACGTTCGGGTCGGCGTTGAAATGGCGCTGCCAGGTGTCGAAGGTCAGGACCACGACGTCCGGATTGGCGGCGTCCGCAGCGCCCAACGCTCGTCCGAGCATCGCGTGAATGCCCAGCACCGTGAATGCGTTCGCTGACGTCGTGGATCCCCACAGTCCCGCGGCGCCATGACTGGTTCGCACCAGCCGCTGCCCCATCCCCTCAACGGCCACGCTCTCAGAGAGCGTGCTGGCGCGCTCGCGCCAGTCGAGAAACTCCTGATAGAGGATGCCACGCTGGACCACCGGGCGGCCCGGTGCCCTCGAGGGAACATTCTCGATCACACGAATCAGCCGATCGGACTCCGGGAACGGCAGCGGCTGCAGCAGGACGGTGTTGATCACGCTGTAGATGGTGGTCGTCGCACCGATGCCCAGCGCCAGACAGAGAACCGCGGCCATGGCGAATCCTGGCGAGCGACTGAGCTGTCGCACGGCGTATCCCACATCACGAATCAGATCGTCGAGGATTCGGAGAGTCCAGTCCTTCAGCATCCGTCCTCCCTTCCTCGAGCAAACCGCGCGGCTAAACCCGCACGATTTCTTCAGGCGCTACGTTCGGCGAGATAGCGTACCAGCTCCTCAACCAAACTATCCATGCATCGTCTCCCGCACCCGCGGGGCCACCTCGGTTGCGATGAGCTCGATGCTCTTCATCAAGGCGTCGTGCGGCAGCGTGCCGGCGCTGTATTTGAGATTGAAGCGCGAGAGCCCGAGGACGCGCGCCGTCTGCACGATCTTCGACGCGACGGTTGCCGGCGAACCCACGCAGAGGGCCCCACCCGGGCCGGCCTCGCGTTCGAATTGCGCGCGTGTGGCGGGTGGCCAGCCCCGCTCACCGCCGATGCGGTTGATCATCGTCTCGTAGTGCGGCCAGAGCTCGGTCCTGGCCTGCTCGTCGGTGGCGGCTACGTGCCCGGGCGAGTGGACCGCGACGGGCAGCTCGGGCTGGCCGAGCTTCTCGAGCGCCTGACGATAGACATCGACGAAGGGACGGAAGCGGACCGGACTGCCCCCGATGATCGCGAGGGTGAGCGGCAGACCGTAGCGTGCCGCGCGGACGACGGACTCCGGGCTTCCACCCACGCCAACCCAGGTCTTGAGCGTTCCGTTCTCGATCGGCGGGTGGATCGGCACCCCCGAGATGGCCGAGCGTGTCGAGCCGCTCCACCTGACCGGTCCCCCTTTCAACAGCTCGGCGAACAACGACAGCTTGTCCTCGAAGAGCTCCTCGTAGCGCGACAGGTCGTACCCGAACAGCGGGTACGACTCGGTAAACGATCCGCGGCCGAGAATGACTTCGGCGCGCCCATTCGACAGCGCGTCGAGGGTCGAGAACCGCTGGAACACACGCACGGGATCATCCGTGCTCAGGACCGTGACCGCCGATCCGAGCAGGATCCGCCGCGTTCGGCCGGCAATCGCCGCGAGCACGACTTCGGGCGCCGAGATCGCGAAGTCAGCCCGATGATGTTCTCCGACGCCGAACGCGTCGAGACCGAGATCGTCGGCCAGGACGGCTTCTTCGACGACGTCGCGTAGCACGCGGGCCTGTGTATGGCGCGTGCCATCCGGCGCGATCGTGATGTCTCCGAAAGTGTCTACGCCGAGCTCGAATTGATCTGCCATTCAACGTCAAGTCTATCGTGGTGCTTGCGAACGCCGCCGGAGGTGTGCGCAGATTTGCCTTGTTCCTGTCAAACGCGTGTGGGATAAAGCCGCCGATGATCCTGAAGCAGTTTTACCTGAATTGCCTGGCACACGCCTCGTACCTGATCGGCGACACCGGCTCGCGCACGGCAGCCGTGGTCGATCCGCAGCGCGACGTCGATCAATATCTCGCCTTCGCGGCCGAGCACGACCTGCGGATCGCGCACGTCTTCCTCACGCACTTTCACGCCGACTTCATCGCCGGACATCTCGAGCTGCGGGACCGTGCCGGCGTCAGGATCTATCTCGGTGCGAAGGCGAAGGCGGAATACCCGTTCACGCCGCTCGGCGACGGCGATGTCGTCGAGTTCGGCCAGGTCCGGCTGACCGCGCTCGAGACACCGGGCCACACCGCCGAATCGATTTCCATTCTCGTGCACGATCTCGATCGGAGCGCCTCCGAGCCCTATGCGGTCCTCACGGGCGACACGCTGTTCGTCGGCGACGTTGGCCGGCCGGATCTCCGGGTCGCGCTCGGCTGGTCCGCGGACGACCTTGGCGGGATGCTCTATGACTCGCTGCGGCTGAAGCTCATGGCGTTGCCTGACGCCAGCCTCGTCTACCCGGCCCACGGCGCGGGATCGCTCTGCGGGAAGGCACTGAGCAAGGAGACCTTCTCCACGATCGGCGAGCAGCGGCGTTCGAACTACGCGCTGCAGCCGATGACCAGGACGGCATTCGTCGCGCTCGTCACGGCGGATCAGCCCGACGCACCCTGCGTACTTCAACTACGACGCGGTGCTGAACAGCCAGGAGCGCCCGACGCTCGACGAAACGCTCGCGCGGGTTGTGCAGCCCATGACGCTCGATCACGTGCTTGCGGTGCAGTCGGTTGGCGCGCAGGTGCTCGACGTGCGCGATCCGGTGGAGTTCGCGGCCGCACACCTTGCCGGGAGCATCAACATCGGCCTCGGCGGCCAATATGCCACGTGGGCCGGCACCGTCCTCGCCCGCGAGAGACCGATCGTGATCATCGCGGACCCGGGGCGCGAGAACGAGGCGGCGACACGGCTGGGACGCATCGGGTTCGACCAGGTGGTGGGCTACCTGGATGGCGGTCTTCAGAGCCTGGCGGCGCGGCCCGAGCTGACGACGTCCACCGAGCGCATCAGCGCGGAGCTCGCCGCGGTGCGTCTGGCCACCAGCCCGCGTGACGTGCCCCCCTTGACCGTAGACGTACGTGCACCGCATGAGCGCGAGCAAAAGCGGATCGGGGGGAGCATCGGCATCCCGCTCAATCATCTTGGCGAGCGCCTGTCGGAGCTGCCGAAGGATCGCCCGCTCCTCGTGCACTGTGCGGGCGGCTACCGATCGTCGATTGCCGCCAGCCTCCTGCTGTGCCATGGATTCACGCAGGTCACCGAGATTGCGGGCGGCATCGCCGCATGGGAGGCCGCACAGCTGCCGCTGCAGACGGGCGCGGACGCCTGACACCCCTCCTCACTGGCCAGGGACGTCCAGAAGCTTCCCCATGAACGCTCGAACCTGACCACTCTGGCCGATGGTTGTCGTCACCTTCCCCAACCCACCGGTTGTCAGTCGCAGCGCAGCGCCGTCACGGGATCGATGGCGAGCGCGCGCCGGGCCGGCAGCCAGCTCGCCAGCGCCGCGGCACCCAGCAATACTCCGATCACCTGCGCGAACGTCCACGGATCGGACGGCTCGATTCCGAACAGCACGGACTCCATCGATCGTGTGAGGATCGCCGCGCCCACCACGCCGAGCGCGACTCCCGTGACGGCCAGGAGCATGCCCTGTCCAAGAATCAACCGCAGCACGGCGCGTGGCGAGGCTCCCAGCGCCAGGCGCAGGCCAATCTCCCGTCGTCGCTGTGTGACGGCAAACGCGAGCACGCCAAATATGCCAAGAGCACCGAGCGTCAGGCCGATAGTGCCGAACGCACCGAGCAGCCAGGCGAGGACGCGCGGCCGCGCCACGCCCCGGCCCATCACGGCGTCGAGCGTTGTGACGGCCGTAATGGTCTGGTCGGGGTTCTGCGACCAGATGACGCGCCGCACGGCATCGGCAGACCGCAACGGATCACCGGACGTGCGCACGACGATGGTCATCCTGGAGCGGAATTGCTGCAGTGCGTGGAGGTAGATCGCAGGCTCGACGGGTTCGGCGAGTCCGCCCTGGCGCACGTCGGCCACGACACCGATCACCGGAATCTCACCCTGACCTGAACGCAGCGCTTTGCCGACCGCCTCTTCACCCGGCCAGGTCCGTCGTGCGAACTCCTCGCTGACCACGACCACCTGACGGGACCCGGCACGGTCGGCCCACTCGAACGCGCGTCCTGCCCGCAGCGGGATCCCCATCGCCTTGAAGTAGTCGACGCTGACGTGATGCCGCTGGGCCGTTGGGTTGCCGCCAGCCGGCGTCGGGCGTCCGGCAATATTCGGCCGCACCAGTTCACCTTTGCCCTGCAGCGGCAAGTCGCGGATCGAGCCCACGGCTTCGACGCCGGGAACCGCACGGACGGATTCGAGAATCGCGACGTAGTGCTCCATCGAGGGCACAGTGATCATCACGACGAGGGCGTGTGAAGGCTGGAACCCCGGCTGGACGTCGAGAAGGCGGGCAAAGCTCTTCGCGGCCAGCGCCGCGCCGGCGACGAGGATGACCGCGAGGCCGACCTCGATGACGACGAGCGCGCTCCGCAGCCGCTGTCCGGTTCCACCCACGGAGGCGCGCGATCCGGACCGGAGCGATTGCTCGAGATTCCTGGATACTCTCAGCGCGGGAAAGAGACCGAACATGAACCCCGAGGCGAGCGAGAGACCTGCGGTGAACGCGAGGACCAGGCCATCGACTCTAACCGGGCCGGGCGCCGGCAGCTCGCCCGCACCCCAGGCGGCGAACGCGCGCACGGCCACGAAGCCGAGCACGATTCCGAGTACGCCGCCGATGAGCGCCAGCGTCAGGCTTTCCGTCACGAGCTGCCGGGCAATCCGCCCGCGACCTGCCCCCAGCGCGGCGCGCACGGCAAGCTCGGGCTGCCGGACCGACGCGCGCGCCAGCAGAAGGCCCGCGATGTTCACGCACGCAATCAACAGCAGCATGCCGACCGCGGTCATCAGCACCAAGAGGGGCCTGCGCACCTCGCCGACGATGGTGTCGCGGATGGGCGCCGTGTTGACGGAGGTCCAGCCCGGATTGTCCGGGTACTCACGCGACAGAGACTCGGCGATGCCGGAGATTTCGTTGCGGAGCTGTGGTTCCGTCATACCCGGCCTCGGGCGCGCGATGACGGCCAGAAAATGCGCACCGCGCGAGCGGCCAATCTGGTCGGGTCCGAAAAACGAGAGCGGGATCCACGCGTCCACGTGCTGGTCAGCCGGATAGGTGAACGCCGGCGGCATCACGCCGACTACCTCGAATGGCGTCTTGTTCAACGTCACCGAGCGACCGACAATCGAGGGATCGGCGCCGAACCGCCGCGTCCAGAGTCCGTGGCTGATCACCACGACGCGGTCGCGCCCGGGGACCTGGTCCGCCTGGAGCAGCGTCCGGCCGAACAGGGGTCGTGTCCCGAGCGTCTGGAAGAATCCATCCGTGACGAGCGTCGCCGACAGCCGTTCCGGGCTGCCCACGCCCGTCAGATCGACGCCCGACAGACCGTCAACATACCAGAAGGCACCCATCGTCTCGGCCGTTTGGCTTGCACGCTGCCAGTCGAGGAAATCCGCCTCGGACGCCGGCGCTCGCTCGATGCCGTTCGACGGACTCGCGTGGTAGACGCGGACGATGCGAGCGGGATCGACGAAGGGCAGGGGTTCGAGCAGTACCGGCTCGAACGACGCTGAACATGGCGGTGTTGGCCCCGATCCCGAGCGCGAGCGTGAGAAGCGCCGCGGCGGAGAAACCGGGTTGAGCCCGCAACGTCCGCACGGCATACCGCAGGTCCTGCCGGAGGTCTCTGAACTGATGCGCGCCGGGGATTCCCGGTGTGATCGACGGCGGCAGGTGCGATTGTCGAAGCGGCGCCAGGTACCGCGCCAGGACATTTCCCTCCCTGAAGTCGGCGAGCGTCAAGCGCGTCGCCTCATCGGGCGATGCGCCACCGGCCGTCAACTCCCGCCAGCGGTCATCGAGATGCTGCGACAGCTCGTCGACAATCTCCGCCTCGCGAGCCGGCGAGAGTCGCAGCGGCGACAGTCGCGGGCGCACGTGTGGTGCCCAGTCAGGCATGCTCGTCTCCTGTGACGCGGCGCACGGCTTCCACGAAGGCGGCCCACGTCTTCCGTTGCTGGGCCAGCACCCGGCGCCCTTCAGCCGTCACCTTGTAGAACCGGCGTCGCCGCTCCTCGGGCTTCTCGACCCACGCCCCTTTGATCCACCCACGCTCCTCGAGGCGATAGAGCAAGGGGTACAGGGAATCGATGTGGAAGGTCAGCTGACCGCCGGACCGCGTGTGGATCAGTTTGCCCAGCTCATATCCGTGCCGGGGCCGTGCGTCGAGCAGCGAGAGGATGAGCAGCTCCGCGGATCCCCGCTTCAGTTCACGATCGAGCGCTCGAGTGTCAATAGCTGACATGAACAGATAGTAAGTGCACAGGCATGAGGTGTCAACGCCGTCCGCCGCGGCGTTTCCATCGGCCGCGGGGCCGATATTCGATGGACGGCACGCGCCGCGCGGCCCGACGCCAGGCCGGGTGTTTGACTGTCGAACCGTGGTCGAGCAATCTGGGCTGGACAACCCGGCGGCTTCACCAGTTCGGTTCTCCGCACGCATGCAGACGGCACCCATCTCGAGCATCGACGCATGTTCCTGACTCGACGTCCGTCTCCGGAAACGATCGACCGCTTCCTTCGCGACTCGCAGGACTTGCCGATCTCGTACAGCCCGATCGGAATCCTCGATGCCGGCACGGCACGTGGAAACCTCGATGAAACGATCGTCGCGATCGGGCGCGGCGCATCAGATTTCGAGCGCGCGCGAGCCGCACTCGTGGCGTGGAAGCAGTTCGACATGGCTTGGGTCGAGACATTCCCGCGGCAGGCACCGGTCGCAGCCGGAACCGTCGTCGCGGTGCTCATCCGCCATCTCGGGTTCTGGTCCCTGAATGGCTGCCGCGTTCTCTACCATGTCGGCGGCCCTGGTGACGCGACTCGATTCGGCTACGCCTACGGAACGCTGACGAACCACGCGGAGGCCGGCGAAGAGCTCTTCGAGGTGTTCCTCGATCCGCAGACGGATGCGGTCATGTATCGAATCCGCGCCGTCTCGTGGCCACGGGCGACGCTGGCGCGACTCGGCCGGCCGATCGTGCGGGTGCTCCAGGCACGCTTCCGACGTCACTCCGCCGCGGCCATAGCGCGCGCGACGCGTTCCGCGTCGAGCGAGCGTCAGAGTTGAGAGATGCCTCGGGGTTCAGGTTGAGCAGCCCTGAACCCTGAAACCTTGAACCTGGAATCCTGAACCTTGAACCCTGAACCCCAGCAAAACCCCGAACCCGGAACCCGGAACCGTACCCGCAGTCTGACCCTCATTCGGACCGCAGCGCCATAACAGGGTCCGCGCGCGTCGCACGGCGCGCCGGGACCAGGCTGGCCAGGCACGCCACGACAAGCAGGACGCCACTGACGGTCGCGTACACCCAGGGTGATGTGGCGGTGACGCCGAACAACAGCGTCTTCAGGAATCCCGCAAGACCGAGTGATGCGCCGGCGCCAATCATCAGCCCTGTGCCGGTCAGGATCACGCCGCGCCGCACGATCATGAGCAGGACATCCGCGCGGCGCGCGCCAAGCGCCATCCGCACGCCGATCTCGCGCGTCCTCTGCGCGACCTGGTAACTGAGCAACCCGTACAATCCAACCATGGCGAGCGCCAGCGCGCTGGCCGCAAACGCCCCGGTCAGCAGCATGTTGAATCGCTGCTGCGCGAGCGCCGCCCATGCGACGTCGGCCATCGGCTGCATCCGGATGATGGGCAATGTCGGATCGACCTCGGACACGGCCAGGCGGACGTCCGCCGCGACCGGCGCGCTGCCTCCACGAATCAGCACGTTGACGTTGGCGCCGCCCGCAAACTGCGTTCGCGGCAGGTACATCGTCGGAAACACGCGCGTGCCCGGCCGGCCGTCCGCGACGTCCGTCGCGACGCCCACGATCTCGCGCAGCGCACTTTCGTCCGGCGTGCCGCGGCCGACGATGAGGCGGCGGCCCAGCGCGTGATCCGCTCCACCCAACTGTCGCGCGAGCGCTTCGTTGACAACGACGACGGGCAGCGAGTTGTCCGCATCCGACGACACGAGCTCCCGCCCCGCCCGGAGCGGGATGCCGAGCGTTGACAGGTAATCGGGTCCGACGGCGCGCAATTCGACGTAGGTGACTCTGTCCGGCGGATCACCTTCGACACCGAAGATGAAGTTGGGTCCGCGCTCGAGCGGCAGGCTCGAGGCCGTCGTGACCGCGGAGACGCCGGGAATCGCGCGGATGCGCTCGATCAGGCGCCGGTCCAGTTCGGTCCCCGCAGCCGCCGAACCGAACTTCGCCACACTCGGGAAGAGCTGGACCGCGAGGACATGGTCGGTCTCAAAGCCCGGGCGGATGCCGCGCAGGTTCAGGAAGGTTGCCACGAGGAGGCCCGCGCCGACGAGAAGGATGACCGACAGCGCAACCTCGCCGACCACGAGCGCATTGGACAATCGGTGACGTGAGACATCGAGGCCGGTTCCCGCCGCCGACTTCAAGACGCTGCCTGGATCGTATTGCAGGACCCGCATCGAGCCGACGATGCCGAAGATGATGCCGAGCGCGGTGGCGATGAGCAGTGTGAACATGAGGACGCGGGCATCGACCGCGACGGTGCCAAGGCGCGGAGCCTGTCCAGGAATCGCCGCGATGAGCGCGCCCACGCCGGCCGACGCGAGAGCCGCCGCGGCGAGGCCACCGCCGAGCGACAGCAGCAGGGATTCGAACACCGTCTGACGCACCAGCCGCCCTCTGCCCGCGCCGAGCGCGCTGCGGATCGCCATGTCCCGCGCCCGGGCCGTCGAGCGTGCGAGCAGGAGGTTGGCGACATTGCCGCACGCGATGAGCAGCACCAGACCGACGGCCCCCAGCAGGACCAGCAGCAGGGGCCGCATGTCGGCCACGAGGAAGTCCTGCAGGCGAATCAGCTGGACGCTCCGGGCGTTGCGCGACACATGCTGCCGGTGCTCCGGCTGGAACTGCTGAAAGAGGACGTCCGTTTCGGCCTGCGCCTGCGTGATCGCGGTCCCTGTCCGCAGGCGGGCGAGCACGGTGTAGTTGAGTCCCGCGTCGCGCGGGTCGATCCGCAGTTGAAGTGGATACCAAACATCGGACTCCGGCTCGTACCTGAAGCCAGGGGGCATCACCCCAATTACCGTGTAGGGCCGGTCGTCCAGTGTGATGGACTGCCCAACCGCGTCAGGCATGCCGCCAAACACGCGCATCCAGAGCCCGTGGCTGATCACGGTCACACGGGCTGCGCCGGGCAGGCACTCGTCCGGCAGAAAACCGCGGCCCAACGCCGGGACTACGCCGATCGCTTTGAAGAAGTCTGCCGTCCCCGCCACACCTCTCAGGCGCTCAACGGTGCCGTCGCGGACCATGCTCAAGGTGCGGGCCGAGCTCACCGCGAATCCCTCGAAGGCCCGCGCATGCTGCCGCCAATACGCGAACGTCAGCGGAGTGATGTTGGCCGGCGCCGTGCCGGCGGTGGTTCGCCAGGCGAAGCTGACGATCCGGTCCGCGTCCGGGTACGGCAATGGACGCAGCAGAACCGCGTCGACCACGCTGAAAATCGCGGTGTTCGCGCCGATGCCGAGCGCCAGCGTCAGCACGACGACAAGGGTGAATCCCGGCGCCTTGACGAGCGCGCGTAACGCATACTTCAGATCCTGCATGGAGCCTCCGCGTGCGGATGGGTGGGGGAAGGCGGGTGGCTGTTCGTGCGCAGACTCGAACATGCGTCTGCGGACGTTGATCAGGAACGATCGGCGGACCTGCCTCCAGTACCAGCGGCGGGCGGCCCGTGAGCCATCTCGCGTAACCCGGGCGGCGTGCTCTTCGCACATATCGCCGAGCACGGCTTCCCGATCGGATCCGGCGAGTGACCACGTCAGCAGGCGTTCCGCGATGCGCGGCGGACCCGGGATCACGAACGCGTCCTCCCGAGATCCGGTTCGAGGCCGTCCCACATCCGCGCCAGCCGCTCGCGCGACTGTCGGAGCGCCGCGGCGCCCGCGCGCGTCACGACGAACTGCCGCCTGGCCCGTCCGCCGCGCTGCGGTGTGGACTCCGACATCGTCGCGCGGACGTATCCTTTGCGTTCGAGCCGAGCCAGCGACGTGTACAGCGCACCGACCGCGATCTCGCGCTCCGTGCGCGTCTCGATCTCGTGCCGAATCGTGACCCCGTAGGCCCCGTCGCCCAGGTGCGCGATCGCCAGCAGCAGTGATTGCTCGAACTCCCCCAGTGCGTCGTACGACATCAGCGTGCGGTCATACTACACCATTACTACTTCAGTGTAGTAGTAATGATGAGTCCCGTGCCGCGATCTACTTCGTCGGATGATGGCTTTCCGGCCTCTGTCGTTCCTGGCTCTGGTCGCCCAGGCGTCGAGACCAGAAGGCGCCGAGCAGCAGGAACCCAATCCCCAGCGCGATCTGTCCCCTCAGGGGACCATGCGCCCACCGGCCACCCTCGAAGAACCCGTGCATGTAACTGACGTCAAAGCCCATCGAGCCGGTCACGACGAGGGCTGCCCCGGCTGCAAACGCCGAGAACATCCTGGAGTATTTCGGCGAAGGCCGGCGCGACGCGCGATCAGCCATGTAACTCTCCTTCCTGTTCCGGTTGCATCATCGTCACCGGGCTCTTGTGACGGCTCCACGCGTCATCCACAGCGTTGCGCCCAGCATCGCGATGCCCATGACCATCCACGCCGTGGCCCATACCCATGGCGGCGCGAGGAAGAGCCGCGCCATCGTCGCGGCGTCGGACTGACCGCGATTGAGCAGGAACAGGCCACGAATGTCGTAAACCGAGTTGAGCGCGACTTGAATGGCCAGCAGACTGAGCAGAAAGCGCGGAGCGTGTCCGATGCCTCGACGGGCAAGCGCGACGAGCACCACACCCCACGCGAGCACGACGCCGACACCAAAGGAATTGCGCATCCAGAGGATCAGCGTCAGCAGCATGAACACCCCGAGGCCCAGGAGGATGACATGCGCCCATTTTTCGACGCGTGTGGCAGCCATGAGCAGGCATCCCACGACGGCGGCGCCGAGATACCCGGCAGAGGCCACGAGACCGCGGGACACACGGCCTGTGGGAACGAGGCTCTTCGTGAGGCCGCTCGTGTCCGGCTCGATGGTGATTGCCGTCACCTGGCCGCCGACAAGGACCGTCATCAGCGCATGACCGCACTCGTGCACCCACGTGCTGAAGAGTTTGAAAGGATACAGAAGGACCGGCGCCCACGGCGTCAGGCTGATGAGCAGCGAGACCGCGACCGCCACCCACAGCCAGGTCCCGTTCGGCTCGAGCTTCTTCATCAACGGGCCATGCGGCTTTGTGCCGGCACTGTATTCACGCATCGAGTCTATCGTCCGCCGCTCTTTTTTCGATGCTCCACCCTGTCAGGCTGGATACAATCGCCGCCGTGGGACAGGTCATCGCGCACACCGTGAAGGGAGGCCATCATGTCCGTCGCAAAGGTTTCTGAAATCAGTGCCACGTCGCCCAAGAGCTTCGAGGACGCCATTCAGCAGGGGCTCGTCAGAGCGGGCAAGACGCTGCGAAACATCCGCGGGGCGTGGATCAAGGAGCAACATGTCCGCGTCACCGAGGGCAAGGTCACTGAATACCAGGTCAACATGATGGTGACGTTCGTGCTGGACGATTAGTGTCCACGAGCTCGCACGGGTAACTCACACTCACCCGCCTTCGGGATACGCTGGTGTCGTGCAGACGGCATCACGCCATGACGTCGCCATCATCGGCGCCGGAATCGCCGGGCTGACGGCCAGCGTACTTCTGCGCCAGGCAGGCCTGCGCGTCGTGTGTCTTGATGCTCGCGCATACCCTCATCACAAGGTCGGTGAGTCGCCGGACTGGTCCAGCCCCGGGCTGCTCCGCCGCGCCGGCATCGACGTGGATGCCCTGATCGCAGACGCGATCGCCACGTACAAAAAGAATATCGTCGTCTCCGAAATCGGCAGGAAAGAGTGGACGGCCACGCCGCCGGACGCGATTCGACGACGGCCGCTGCGCTTCGAAACCGTGACACTGCATGTCGATCGCACAGCGCTCGACGCCCGACTCTTCGAGCGCGCGTGCGCCGTGGGTATCGAGTTCGTCTGGGAGCGCGTGACCGCCGTCGACGCGACCGGCGACCGCGTGACCGGCTGCACTACCGCCGCCGGCCGGCAGGTGGACGCCCGGTGGTACATCGATGCCAGCGGCACGGCCCGGGTGCTGTCGCGGGCACTGGGCATACCGATCGTCGGCTATGGACGCCAGAAGGTGTGCCTCTGGACCTACTTCGAGACGCCGCCGCTGTACGAGGGGACGGCGTTTTTTGTCGACAATGGCGACGCTAGGTGGACGCCCCGGTCCGGTGCACGTGGCACCCGGGCCGGGCAGTCCGCAACGAGCCGCAGGCCGCGATCAGGCGATGACGGCGTCTCGCACGAAGGTTGGTCTCGGCTGATAGGTGCCGGCCGGCGCGCGGAACGACACGGCGAGCCGGTTCCAGCTGTTGATGACCACCACCCCGAACGTCAGGGCCACGAGCTCCGCTTCGCTGAACTGCGCAGCCACGCGTGCGTGGATCTCGTCCGGGACATGCGTCTCGCCGACGCGCGTGACCGCCTCGGTCCATTCGAGGGCCGCGCGCTCCCGATCCGAGAAGAATGGCGTTTCGCGCCAAGCGTTGAGCGCGTAGATGCGCTGCTCGGTCTCGCCGGCGAGGCGCGCGTCCTTCGTGTGCATGTCGAGGCAATACGCGCAGCCGTTGATCTGCGAGGCCCGGATCTTGACGAGCTCGAACAGCGGCCGATCGAGACTCGCCTCCGCTTCGGCCGAAAGAGCGAGCATCGCGCGGCCCATGCCGGAATTCAGGTACTTCGTGAGATCGAGTCGTGGCTTCATGATCAGTCTCCTCTGTTGTCTACAGTGAGACGCGCGAGCGGGTTGGGTTGTGACAGCCGTCAGGAGAGCTTGTCCGGGTTCACGACCGCGTAGACGGCAAAAATGCGCTCCCCATCCGTCGCGATCGACATGGTGGCGGTCAGACGATTGCCATCGCGGATGCACAGTCCGGGCTCGCCATTCACCGTGGCGACCTCGAGTGTGCGGTCCACCGCCCAGAATTTTTCCCGCAGGCCGATCACGAGCCTCGCAATCCGGTCGTTACCGACAATCGGCAGAGGCGCAGCGGCGGTTTTGCCACCCCCGTCGGCCGTCCACGTCGCCTCGGGCGCAAACAGCTCGAGCAGCGCCTGCTCGTCCCGTGCCTCAGTCGCGGCCATGAACTTCTGAAGCAGCTCCACCTTCACGGATTCCGTGACATCGAAGCGCTTGCGATCGCCTCGCACGCGCTCGCGTGCCCGGTGGACCACCTGACGGCATGCCGCTTCACTCCGCTCGATGACCGATGCGATCTCGCGATACCCGACGTCGAACACGTCGTGCAGGAGCAGGGCCGCCCGTTCCTCCGGCGCAAGCCGCTCGAGCAGCGTCAGGAAGGCGATGGACAGATCGGCAGCCAGGTCGAGGTCGCGATCCGGCGGCGTGTGCGTCACGATGGGCTCCGGCAGCCAGGGGCCGACATACGCCTCGCGCTCGGTCTTGAGCCGCCGCAGCCGATCGATCGCCAGCCTGGTCGTCGTCGTTACGAGCCACGCCTCCGGAGTCTCGATGCTGCTTCTGGCGGTCTGATGCCAGCGGACGTAGGTTTCCTGGACGATGTCTTCGGCCTCGGCCCGGGAGCCGAGCATCCGGTAGGCAAGGCCAAAAAGCCGGCCCCGCAGAGCTTCGAACGTGGTCAAGGAAATGTCGGGCTTGTTCACACTCACCCCTTATTCTCTGGTACGAAGACGGATGGCCCGCGCGTTTGTGACAGGCTCTGGCTGATGGATGAAACCCAGGGTTCCCAGCCATCGCTCGAAAGACGGTACGCAAGGCCTCACAAATCTCGGATCGCCGCTGTCGCCGGGTCGAAATGCGTCGTAGACTACCGACCCGGACCGCGGCCCACACGGAGGACGACATGAACACCTGGCAGTCCATCCGCTCCGCCCTCGCCTACATTCTCCTTGCCGCTGGCTCCTTCCTGCTGCCCGGCGGACCGTCGCCCATCGCCAGCGCCGCTCAGGAGTCCCAGTCCTCGCCAGCCGTTACGCCACAGGAGTCGCAAACATACGAGGCGTTCCGCTCGTGGCTGACAGGCCAGCCTGCCGACGTGCAGGGCGCTGACGATACGGTGGTCTTCGAGCGCTACAGCGCGGCGCTGCACGCGCAAGGACAGTCGGAACGAGACATCGCGACGACGATTGCCTCGCTGAAGGCGCTCGGGGACCGCGCCGAGGTCGAGCGCTGGAACAAAATTCTCACGGCGGCGAGCCCTCGGTTCAGCACGTCGCCGAACGCATTCCTTGTGGCGGCCACTCGAGGCCTGAAGCCCGGACGCTCTCTAGACGTCGGCATGGGCCAGGGCCGTAACACGATCTATCTCGCCCAGCAGGGTTGGGATTCGGTTGGATTCGATCCGGCAGACCGGGCGGTGGCTGCGGCGCAGGAACAGGCAGCGCAGCTCGGCGTGAAGATCACAACGTACGTTGCCCGAGCCGAGGACTTCGAATGGGGCGATGCCAGGTGGGAGCTGATCGTCCTGAGCTACGTCGGGGCGCGCGACTATGCGGCCAGTGTCGTTCGCGCATTGCGTCCCGGCGGCATGGTCGTCGTAGAGGGATTCCATCGCGATGCCACGAAGACCCGACGCATCGGCAGTGGAGTGGTGTTCGACACCAACGAGCTGTTGCGGCTGTTTGCGCCCCTTCGTGTCGTGCGCTACGAAGACACGAACGGCGTCGCCGACTTCGGTCAAGTCGAGACGCGCGTCGTGCGCCTGGCGGCCGTGAAGCCGTAGGCGAAGCCGTTGGGCTATCGCTTCACAGGACGCTTCACGGGCGCCTTCTTGACGGCGCAAGCGGCTGCGTGGGCGGCAACCCCCTTCGCCTGGCGCCTGCTGTCCATCAACGTGACGGAAGCCTTCGTCGTTTTCGGATCCCATCCCTGCTGGCAGTACAGAGCCACGCAGTAATTCAGATCGGCTTCTCCCGGATAGTTGCTCTTGAAGTGGACCTCGTACGCGCCATGGTGGGAGTCGCTGATGATCTTGAAGTAGGCGAACTGATACGTGCCCTGCGAACGAACCGTGCTCGCCTCGCGGGCGGCCGCATTCAAGGCCGCCTTGGGACAGCCAAACGTCATGGCATCCAGAGCACTCAAGCCTTCAGTCGCCGGTGCGGTGCCCGCGACAGGAGCAGGATGGTCGTGTGAGGGGGGGACCGTCTGGGGTGCGGGTGCCGTCTGGGTTGCGGGCGTAGTCTGTGTTGCGGGCGCAGTCTGCGTGGCGGCCACAGCCGGCGCGTAGGACACCGTGCTGCACACGGCCAGTGCCACGGTTGTCGTTACCATGATGCTGGTCATAATCCCTCAGAGGCCGTACTGGACGACCTTGTTGCTGAACGTCCCCACGTAGACCTTCCCGTTCGCCACCACCGGCGTGGAGTACTTGGCAAAGTTTCCCATGTCGTTGGCGGGCTTCGCGTCGCTGTGAAAGAGCAGCTTCATCTTGCCGTTGACGACCACGGTCGCATCGTACGCGACGAGCGCGCCGTGAACGACCCTGGAATTCGCATTTCCGTCCACGGGATACACGCCCCAGACCACGCCTGTACCCGCCGTCGTGCCGTTCGACGAGACCACGAGGCGTCCACCGGGCATGCCGCCGGGTGGCGGCTCGTTGCCCGACGCCACTTGCGTGCCTTCGCCGCGGAACGACGCGATGCGCTTCGTGGCGAAGTTGAAGTTGTAGGCCTTGAGGCGCTCGTTCTCACCCCAGACATACACGAACCCTCTCGTCGCCCCTTCCATGTACACGGGGGTTCCGTGGATGTGATACGTCTTCCCGGTGGGTGTCTGTGTGAAGACGTTGCGATCGAGCTTGACGATCGGCCAGTTCGCATCGGCCACCGTGTTCGTCGGGAGACCCGCGGCGCCGTTCGGATTGTCGGGTAAGTACGTGGCGACGAACGGGAGGTTGAACTGGGGGTCCCAGGTCGTTTTGCCGAGATTGTCCTTGTTCAGGTTGTACAGGATGCCGTCCTTGCCGCCTCCGACGAGGTTGCCGCGCTCGGGAACTATGAACACACCGGCCGAGCCCAGGTCCTGATCGGTATCGGCCCGGCCGAAATCGCTGAACGCCCCCCAGAAGTCGAACACCGCCAGCTTCGGTTTGCCGTTGTCCACACCGGGGGCGCCGGCGGTATACCGAAGCTTGACGAAGCTCTCGGCGAAGTTGCCCGGCGTCCTCGCGGGGTCCATGCCGTTGCCCGTCGTGAAGTAAATATCGTCGCCGTCGATCGCAGGGCCCGAGCCCGACATCCACACTCCGCCGGCGCCTCCTCCTGGGGTGACATTCCAGATAGCCGGTGCCGGCGTGAAACCGGCGTCGCGATTGAGGCCCCGCACGTCGTAGGCCACGATGAATCCGTGCCCCGGTCCCTCCGGATTCTCGCCATTGATGGAGAACGAGACCACGACGGCTTTGTTCCCGCCGGCACCCGTCAACAGCCCGAGACCCGCGCGCATCTTCTGATACGGCGTCGTGAAGCCGTTCGCGATCGCCCCCCCGCCGTTGTCCGCATTGCCTTCGATCATCACCGGTGGGTTCTGGTCGGCGAGTGTGTTCGCATCAAGCACCCAGAGCATGTTGATCCGCTCGATGTTCTGGCTGCCGGCGTTCGGTTTTCCGAACGTCGTGACGTACACCGTGTTCGTCGCCACGTCAATCACTGGCGTCGCCGTAATGCCCCAGTTGCGATAGATGTTGTGGAGGTCCATACCCATCTTCGGCGGGTTGGCGATGTCGGCAGGGTCGAACGGCGCGGCGAGCTGGCGTTTGGCGATGAGCGCTCCCGTGTTGACGTCGAAGACAAACCCCGTGTTCGTCATGGAGAACACGTACAGCTTGTCGCCCACGACGAGCGGCGTGACGTCGATTTTTTCGTCAACGACGAACTCGCGGATCTTCTTCAGCCGGGGAACGTTCGCGGGCGTCAGAACCGTTTCGAACTTGTTCCAGCCCTGGCGCGTGTTGTTGACGCCGACCGTCCACACATCGATGGCCTGAACGAACGACGTCGAAACCAGCGCAGCAATCAACACCAGGGCGCTCGTGCGCGACAGCACCGTCATGGTCGCCTGCTCCTGAGGGGCGTGCGTGAGTTCATGCCCTTCAGCTTTTTTATACACTACCGGCTGTCGTCAGCAGCCCGACATCTTTGTTCCCTCCGAGTACCTCGTTACTCGTGCCGCAACGCGACCATGGGATCGACTTTCGTGGCCCGGCGCGCGGGAATGTAGCAGGCCAGGAGCGCGGCGCCAATGAGCAGCAGCGTCACGGTACTGAAGGTCAGCGGATCGGTCGGCGTCACGCCGAAGAGCAATGACTCCACCGTCCGCGTCAGGGCCAGAGAGCCGGCAATCCCGATCGCCACTCCTATGGAGATCGTCCGTAATCCCTGGCCCAGGATCATCCTCAGCGTGTCGCCGGCGCCCGCCCCGAGCGCGACGCGGACGCCGATCTCGCGCGTGCGGCGGCTGACGGAATAGGCCATCACGCCAAACACCCCTGCCGTTGCGAGAAGCAATGCGGTGATGCCGAAGAATCCGACGAGGATGACGTTGAATCTCCGCGAGCCGAGCGACGCCGCATAGATCTGCGACAACGTCCGGAATCTCGCTGGAATCTCCGGGTTGAGCTCCTGCAGGACGCCTCGCGCTGCCGACGTCACGGACTGCATGTCCGCATCACTCCGCATCGTCACGGTGACGGCTGCGCGCGGCCGCTGGAACAGGTTCACGTAAACGGTCGGACGCGGCGGCGCATCGAGACCGTATTCGTGCGTGTCCCCCACGATCCCGACAATGGTCAGCAGACGCAGGTTGCCATCCATGTTCCCGAACTGGATCGTGCGGCCAATCGGATCCTGGTCCGGCCACCGATCGCGCGCAAGCGATGCGCTGATCACGGCGACGTGCGGAGCATCGGCGGTGTCGCGGTCGTCAAAGATTCGTCCTCGAATCAGCGGAATCTCGAGAACCTGGAAGTACCCGGCCGTGGCAACGCAGAAGTCCGCTATGCCAAGGCGTTCCTTCTGCCGGAAGAGCGGACCAAGACCCGCCATGGTCTTCGGCATCTCGCTCTCTGTCATCGATAGAAACGTTCCGTCAGGAAGGCCGCCGTCCATCGGCAGGACGCTCGCCGCTCCGGCCTTGCGCACGCCCGGGATGCGCCCGAGCCGATCGATCAGATTCGAAAAGAAGATCGCCTGACCGGCCTTTGCCGCGGGGTCGTCCATCCAGGGAAGCGAGACGTCCATCGTGACGATGCCGTCCACGCGGAATCCGGGATTCACCTCGAGCACTTTCATCAGGCTGCGCCCGAACAGGCCCGCTCCAACCACGAGAACGAGTGTGATGGCCATCTGCGCCGCGACGATGACACGGCCAAGCCGCTGGCTGCCCTGCGACCCCGCCTGCCCGCGCGCGCCTTCGCCGAGACCCGCGCGCAGGTCCCCTGACGTCGCACGAACGGCAGTGAACGCTCCAAGGCCGGCGGCAACCGCAGTGGACAGGAGGAACGCGAACACAAGAACTTGAGTGCTGATCGACACGCTGTCCAGCCGGGGCAGATTGGCCGGCGCCAGCGCCACCAGCGCCGCCACGCCTCCAAACGCTCCCAGCACACCAAGACCGCCGCCGGTCAACGAGAGCAGAAATGCTTCGGTCAGGAATTGACGGACCAGCCGTCCGCGCGCCGCCCCGAGCGCGCTGCGAATGGCGAGCTCGCGTCCTCTCACCGACGCCTGTGCCAGCATCAGGTTCGCCACGTTCGCGCACGCGACCAGCAGGAGAAATCCCACGGCCCCGAGCAGCACCAGCAGCGACGAGCGGGCCTTGCCCGTGATCGACTCCTGCAGCGCGATCACCATGCCATCCCTGAGGAGATAGTCCCCCTTCTCGCTCGAGGCATCGTGAATGCGCCTGGCAATCGCGCTGATGTCCCGGTTCGCCTGCTCGACCGTCACGCCGTCGCGGAGGCGGCCGACCGCGCTGTAGTTGTGCGCCGTCCGGCTCGGGTTCTTCCCTTCCAGATCGGCCGGCCTCCACACATTCGCATCCGCGGGAAAGTGAAACCCTGCCGGGAGCACACCGATGACGGAGAAGAGGGTGCCGTCGATCTTCAGATGCGCCTGCGACAGATCGCGAGGCGATCCGAGATGCTGCCTCCAGTACCCATCGCTGACGAGGACGGTAGGACCGGCGCCTGTCTTCGCGTCATCGACGGTGAAATCCCGTCCGACGACGGGCTGAATACCGAAGACCTCCAGAAAACCGGGCGAGACGTCGGCAACCGTCGTGCGCGTCGGCTGCGACGGCCCCGAAACCGACGCGACGCCGAAACTGTATTTCGCAATCGCCTGGAAGCTGCGGTTCTGGTCGCGAAAGTCGTCGAAGTTCGGATCCGCCAGCCGCGCCGGCCTGCCCTTCGAGGTGACCTCGAACACAGCCATGATGCGGTTCGAGCCGGGATACGGCAGCGGCCGCAACAACACGCCATGGACGACACTGAAAATCGCCGTGGTCGCGCCAATCCCGAGCGCGAGGGTCAGGACCGCGACAACGGTGAAGCCGGGGTTCTTGCGAAGCTGCCGAAGACCGTAGCGGCAATCGGCGCCCAGCGCGAGGAACCAGTTGCCACTCCGGTCACTTTCAACGCGCCACATGCTCACCGCCTCGCTCTCAGAGCCATCAGCTATCAGCTCTCAGCTCTCGGTTTCATTTCCGCCTTGGCTGACAGCTGAGGTCTGATAGCTGATAGCTGTCCCGTGCATTGGCCTGTCGTCGGCTTAGACGGTGAGATCCCTCGAAAGGATGCCCACCAAGGCGCGGCCGAGAGCCGCGGAGGGATGGAATCAACCGTCCAGCGCACGGCGCGGGTTCTCGACAAGCAGTTGTCGGACTTCGGTCTTCGTGAGCCCCGACGCTGTCAGCGCTGGCATGAACTTCGTGAACAGCGTATCGAACGGGCGAAACTCACCACCGCCAGGCTCGCCCACGCGATACCATCCGGCGTCCTGCGACACGAGCACGCGTCCGAGCAGGCCCTGCGCCTTCATCTGGCTCACCAGCTCGACGTGCCGCTCGACACTGCTTTCCGAAATGCCGTCGAACTCGACCCAGGCGCCCGCTTTTGCCACACGAGTGTGAAACGTCGCGTCGCGCTCGTTGTGCGCATGAACCCAGATGAATGCGGCAGCGGGGACACCAAGACGGTCGAGGATCTCCAGCTCGGCTACCGCGGCAGCCCCCGTCCCGGTGTGTGACGCGATCGGAAGACCCGTCGCGCGGTTCGTCATCGCCGCAGCAGTAACGAGCTTCTCGTCAATGGCGGAAAGCGGGGCTTCGTCCACGCCGATCTTCATGAACGCGGGCTTGACGGCCGTCCCGTCGATGCCCTGCTCGAACTCCCGCGTCCATCGGGCCGCAAGCCGATCGGTCGTTTCGCTGAAGGCATGCCGGGGCACATGTTTGTCCTTTGCGGCGCCGTAATAGCCCGTATTGGAGAGGATGTTCAGACCGGAGGCCTCGGAGAGGCGCTTCAGCAGGAGCACGTCCCGGCCGAGATAGGCCGGCGTGCACTCGACGAGTGTTTCGCAGCCGAGTGTCCTGGCCTGTGCGAGGTGCGGAAGGATCACCTTGAACGCGTGATCGGCGTCGTAGCGGCTCACGCTCACCTGGTCTGCGCCGATGAAGTCCACGAGCACGTGCTCGTGCATCAGCGTCAGTCCGAGGCGATCCGCTGCGACTGGACCGTTAGTGGTCTGAACGACCCGCGCCGCCCCGGAGCGCTGGGACGCGGCCGGCCGCTCAGCGCGTGCCGGAACGGTTGCCGCGAGGCCCGCAATACCGACGATCAATTCCCGTCTCGTGATCACTGCAGCATCTCGATGTCTGCGCAGGATTATAGAGCGGTCAGCTCTCAGCTCTCAGCTGAAACGTCAGCAACGTGTCCTCCGCTCCGTCACTGTGTCCGCGGCAGGATCACCGTGTCGTTCTTCGCGCCGCCGGGCCTCGTCGTCCGGTACGCCACGGCGGACAGCACGACCTGGTCGATCGACACGCCGTCCTCCCGGACCTGGATGCGGATCGTCTGAAGGCCGCCCCCAGGGAAGCGCAGCGTCGTGCCGTTTCGATTCACCGCGCCCCAGCCATCGTCTTCCCAGCCCCATCCTGACACGCCGCAATCCGAACACTCTTCCAGGTTGACGGCCAGTCCGCCGGGCGTGCCGATCCGATAGGCCGGCTGTCCCGTGACGCCGACGGCGCCGCTGAACTGCAGCCAGACCGAGTCGTTGCCCCAATAGTTGTTGTCAGCTTTCAGGCGAACCCAGAGCTTGTACGTCTGCGTCGGATCGGCAGCGAAATGAAGATCGACGAAACCTGCCGGGTCTGCAGCCGGGGCGTTCACCTTCGGGGCGCCGGCATTCGGAAACCAGAATCGTTGTCCCGCGGCGGCTGATTCGTCCGGCACGTTGCGCCAGTTCCCCCGAATGTCTCCGTAGCTGTTCGACGAGTGCAGCACGATCTCCGGCGCCGGCGCGATCGTCACGCGAATGGAATCGGTGCCCTGTCCTCCGCGACCGTCCCGAACCGTCAGCGTGAACGTGTAGGTACCCGGAGCTTTGGGAGGGAACGAACAGCCGAACGGCGTGCCGGTTTCGTCCCGATACTCGTACGACAGCGCGTGGAGATCCGGGTCGGTGGACCCGCTGGTCCTCTCGCACCACTCGTTGTCATAGAACTGCTCGTGATAGAGATAGCTGACGTCGGATCCGGCATTCGCGACCGGCGGTCTGTTCACCGCGCGCCGCTCGTTGAGGAAAATCTGGCCTCCATAAACGATGTCGATCAGGCCGTCGCGATTCCAGTCGTACGCGAAGCCGTTGGGAGTTTCGATGTCGAACGCGAACGGCGCACTGAGCCCTCCCCTGCCGTCACCGAACAGCATCGCGCCGCCCCAGCCGAGGGCATCGAGATGTCCGTCGTTGTTGAAGTCGCCCAGGATGGTGCCGATCGCCGTGTCCCACGGGACCGTAGACGGATGCTCCACGGGCGCCGCCCATCCGCCGTCGCCGTTGGCAAGTATCACGGTAACGGCAGACCCCCCATCGGTCACGATATCGAGCCAGCCGTCGTGGTTCAGATCACCGAGCTTGAAACTGTAGCTGTTGGCATCCGATGCGGCGACGATCGGCGCACCGAAGCTGCCGTTGCCATCCCCGGGGTAGACCGCAAACGACCTGGGGTCGTACAACGACACCACGGCATCGAGGATGCCGTCGCGGTTCACGTCAGCGAGCTCGACGTCAGTCGCAGAGCCGGACAACGTGACGACTGATTCGGCGACAGGTCCGGAGCCGACGCCACGCCGGATGTACAGGGCCCGCCTCCCAAGTGCCACGACGTCGAGGCGCCCGTCACGATCGAGATCGCCGGTGTGGACACCGTTCAGGTCGAGGGGCATGTTCAGACGTTCCGCCACCGCGAACTGCCCCTTTCCGTTGCCGAAGAACAAATCCAGCGAGCTCGCCGTCACCCGACCCTCCGCGTCGTAGTGCACCGTGGAAAGAAGCGCATCCTGATGTCCGTCCTGGTCGTAGTCGCCCGCATCCACACCGGTGACGTACGCGAGCGGATCCACGTCGAGCGGCACTCTCGTTGTGCCATCGAGCAGGACGGTGCGGTCAGCCGCGAGATCCGGCTTCCCGTTCTCGTTGAAGTCGGCGACGTCCATGGGGTCCCGTGAGAGGCCGACGTCCTGCCGCTTCAAGCTGAAGGCGGGCGCGACGAACGTCGTATCATTCCGGTGCACCCAGACACGGGACAGCGATTGAGCGCCGACCGCGAGATCGAGCCGCCCGTCGTTGTCGAAATCCCCCGTGGCGATCGCGCGAGCGCCGTTGCCCGACGTCAGGCTCCCCCACGCGTCCGGCAGCACGGACCCGTCGCGGCGCCCGAGCAGGACAGTCGCGGAACCGCTGTCGTAGTTGCCCGTCGCGAGATCCGGACGGCCGTCCTGATTGAAGTCCCCACTCGCAATGCCTCGCGGTCCCGCGCCGACGGGACGCGTACCCGCCACAGCGAATCCCGACGCAAGGCCCTTGAACATCACCACCACGTTCGACGACGTGGCGGCGGCGGCGATGTCGTCCCAGCCGTCGGCATTCATGTCCGCGACCGTCAGCACGTTCAGAGAACGACCGGCCGGGATGGAGCGGCGCGTGAGGTCACCGAGCGCGTTGCGATAGAGCACGTCGAGCATGCTGGAACCGGTCGACGCCACGGCAAGATCGATGGTGCCATCGTGATTGAAATCGCCGGCGACGACGCCCTGCGGTCTCGCGCTGACGGCGGCGTCGGCGAGCGGGGATCCAAATCCTCCCGCCACGGTCCCGGGCATCAGCACCACACGACTGCGCGCGTAATCGGTGTAGACCAGATCGAGGATGCCGTCGCGTGAGACGTCCGCGAGCGTGAGACCACGAGCCTCGCTGCCGCTGGCGACCACACTGCGCGATGCCAGCCGGCCGTCAGCTCGCAGCAACAGCACCTCTATGGCGTGCGCATCGGGCGTGGCCACGACGAGATCCGGGATGCCGTCCCGGTTGAGATCTCCGGCCGCGATGTCGAAGGGACCGGCGCCAACCGGGATTTCTACAGGCGGTGCGAACCCGGCGCCCTCTCCCCGATTCAGGAGGATGGCGACCGTATTCCTTCCGGTATTCGCTGTGGCGAGATCCAGCCAGCCGTCAACGTTCAGATCGACAGCGACCGCCCCGCGCGCGCCGGTCGTCGATCCATACGGCGTGGATGCGAAGTCGACGGTCTGCCCCTGCGCAGAGCCGACGGCAAGCGCCAGGACCGCCGCGGTCAGCCATGAAGCTCGTGCTGGCATGTCGTGTCCTTGTTGGAGATGGAATGCGGAGGTTGCCGTCGCCGCCACACGCGTGGCCATGCGAACGGCCGACCTGCAAGCGGATGACCACGAGGCACACGCGTGACTGCCGTGCGCGTAGTTCAGGGTTCAAAGATTGGGGGAGATGGCGTTGTCCGCTGCACCAGGTCCGATGGCGCACTCGGTACAACGCAAGTTGGTCAGGCGTGACGCGTCCGAGCCACCAGCCGTCGTTCGTATCCGAACGGAGCCTGTTGGGGTATCCGATTGGAGACGGAGGGATCTTCGAGGTTCCGGGTTCCGGGTTCGGGTTCCGGGTTCAGGTTCAGGGTTCTACCCCTGAACCCGAAGACCGAACGTCGAACTGAACCGCGCGCCGTCCACGGTATCGCTGTCAACCCACGGTCAGCGGCGGGTCGAATCCGATGGCTTGCCGGATTTGTCGGGAGTCGCCGCGCCGTCAGGCTGCCGTTCGAGGCCCACGAGCTTCCAGCCGTCGCCGCTGCGACGGAAGTACGTCCTGACCGGCTGTTTCCACGCCGGATACGCGGCGCTGTCGACGGCGATGTCGACAATGACGAAGCTGCCAGGCGTCGCGGGCAGGCCGCTGGGAGCCTTGAGCGTTGTCGTCTCGCTCGTGGTTTCGGCGATCGGCTTCGTGGCGCCGGTGGCATTGTCGAAGGTGAGCCACGATGCGCGGTACGACGCCGGGCCCTTGGCGACACCGGCGGCATCCGCCGCATGCTCGACCGTCAGGCTCCCATTCCTGTCGAGAGCCGGATTGACGATCGGATTGACGGCGGTCAGGTAGATGGCGGCGATCTTGTTCCGGCGCTTGATGAGGACATCGCCGAGGTATTTCTCAGCGGCGGGGTCGGTGAACTCGCCAGTGTGAACGGCCGTCCTGATCATTTCATCCGTGAAGGCCACCACACGCCGCGCCGCCCAGAACGCATCGTCGTCCCGCATCTCCTTGGGCGCGACGGTCGGCGTCTGCGCCCGCCACTTCCTGGGGTCGAACACGTCCCCTTCGAACTTGCCGACAGACGGATATTCGACGTAGTTCACCGTCTGCCAGGGACTGAGCGCGAACCCGAAGGAGAAGAGCCGCTTCACAGTCGGTTTCCCCTGGTAGAAGTGCTCCCAGCTCAGATCCCACTCATGCTTCTCGTTCGGCATCCCGAACGTCGAGCCGACATCCTGGAGGTAGTGCTTGACCGTCGCGCGCCCGTCCTTCGTCTCGAGCGCATCGAGGGTGTTGGCAGCCTTGAGGTCCGTGAGGTTCGTCCAGGCACCGAAGACGTGGAGCGCACGCAGCTCGCGGCGGTGCTCGTGCGGCACGACGTCGTTCGGATCGTCGGGGCGGGTACCGGCGAAGAGAAAGTTCCCCAGAATCTTCCCGGGGATGAGGCGCCCGGCGATGATGCGATAGGTGCCGTCAGGTCTGCGCGCCACCTTCTCGAGGATGGCGTCCATGTCGTCCCGGTTGAACGGCGTCCGCTTGCCGTTCGGACGCTTGACCGTGGCTTTCGGATCGATCGACACCGTCTTCGGGTCGAATGTCGTCAGGTAGCTTTCGACCTGGTTGTAGCCGAGCGCCCAGAAGATCTTCGTGGCGATCACGACCGCGCCGGTGGCCGCCTCGGGGTACGGCACTGGATCGAACTGGAGGAACCAGGTCTCGCCTTTCGCGTCCCTGGCCGTGAAGCCCGGATGGGCCCCCGCCGACTTCTCTCTAGTCAGAACCCAGCTCGATGGATCCGGCGGGGCGCCTGTGTTGGGACCGCGGACAAGCTCTTCGGCGGTGATCGTCTTCGAACCGACACGATTGGTGAACCAGCTCGAGTCCGGCACCTCGTCGATCGTGTTGATGTTCTTGGCACGGAGCCCGGACGGCTTGTAGCCTGGCGTGGCGAAGAGGTTGTCGAGCATCTCGAACATCGTCGGGATCTCGTACGGCTGCGCCTTCGACGCGTCCCGCGATTCCGGCTCGCGGGCTATCGGATCGTCGTCGTAAAAGCGCGGCGCCCGGCTGGACACGGCGCTGGTGAGCAGAACGAACGAGACGGCCAGCAGCGTCGTGAGCCGGACGACGAGGCGGCGGGTGCGAGGGGCGAAGGATATCGTGAACATGGATCGTGCCTCAGAAGACGGGGGACGCCGCGAAGATGATGGCCAGCCCGGTTTCATTGCTCCGGGCCAGCTCCAGCCGCAGCGCCGTGGAGAACGGCCCGTGGAACCGGGCTCCGAAGCCGTAGTCGTGCTTCAGCTTCTTGAAGTCGAGCTCAGACGTGCGGGCGGTGACCTTGCCGGCGTCGTAGAACACGGCCGTGTCGAGGAAGCGGCTGACCATGATGCGCCATTCCGCCTGGAGGAGGAGGCTGTTGCGATCACGGAAGCGCTGGCTGCTGAAGCCGCGCAGCGTCGAGCCGCCGCCGAGCGACGGGAGCATGAAGAAAGGGATCTGCTGATCGCCCTTGTCGGTCGTCGTCTTCGCCAGCGCGTGCAATGAGATGGTCCAGGTTTCGCGAAGAATCGGGAAATGCTGGATCACCTCGTAGTCGACCTGCTGAAACCCGAAGTTGCTGTCGCTGTCGGTGAAGTCGTGCGCCGTGACGCCGTAGAACCCGCCCCGCCGCGCATACCCGGGCGACGTGCGCCAGTCGAACGCTGCGGTGCCGTGCGTGTGCAGGTACGTGACCTTGGCACCGAGGCCGGGAAGGTTCTGAGGCGTGTAGACCGTTTCGACCGAGGGGAACTTCCCCTCGCCCGGCCTCTGCGACCACTGCGTGTACTCGACGCCTCCGCCGAAATTCCAGAGGCGGCGTGTCGGTTTGATGTTGAGCGTGGCCGAGCCGAACGGCCGCTGGAAGTCGAAGTTCGTACGGTCGGCTTTGGCCGTCTCGTTTCCGATGCCGTAGAAAGCGGCCTGCGTCGCCTCCCGAAAGCCGCCGATCATCCTCAGCTCACCGCGCCGTGCGAAGAGGCGGGGGGCCGTGAATTCGACTTCCGCGCGCTTGTATCCTGTGATGGTGTAGCTCCCCCGCACGTCGATCGTGTTGTAGGAGCTCACGAAACGCCGATACCCGGCGCCGAAGGCGAAGCCGCCTCCCGAATAGGCGCTCTCGAAGAAGGGATAGACGCTCACGCTGCCGCCTCCGGCCAGAAGGTCTCCCAGTCTGGCCACCGCCTTCTCGGCCCTCGTCAAGACATAGGGATGCAGCGCTTTCTCTTTTTCCGCCTGCTCCTGTTCGATCGCGGCCGTGCGGCTCGTCGGCGCCGGCTCCTGCGCGGCGACGACGGCGGGGAGGCCAAGCGTCAGTACCATCGCCAAGAATCGTTTGAACAGTCCAGCGGTGCACACGAAACTGACCTCCGAAATAGTATTGCCGTCCGTTGAGGACGAATTGAAGCTTCGCAGCCCGTGATGAGAGCCTGGCGCCGGGGCTGACCCGGATGCCTGGGGAAGAATACCCCAACCACAAGGCCCGTTGCAGGACCAAAAGGGATGCTACTGTGCTGCGATGAGACGAAGGCAGACGTGCCACGCACCGTCGGGGACTTTCGATACGGTCAGAACGGTGGGGCTCGCGCTGCCCGACGTCGAAGCCACTATCAGGTACGACGGATCGCCGGGTACTGAAAGTGGGAGGCGCCTTCATGGCAGGCCTGGCAACGCATCGTTCCGCTGAGCCGGACACGCTCGTGGTCAGGGCCAGCATGGAGGAGCGACAGGGTCTCCTCGAGGATGCGCCGGAGACGTACTACCTGACGGACTACTATCGAAGGCATCCCGTCGTGCTGGTGCGGCTGTCGCACATCGATCGCGATGCGCTGCGCGACCTGCTGTCCGTGTCGTGGCGCCTGACCCTGCCGAAGGCACGAACGCGGAGCCGAACCGCCCGCGGCGAGCGCGAGGCGTGAGCGCGCGACGTTGTGGTGCGCTTCGCCTGACCGGTTCCGGCGGCGCGAACCGCGTCATGGAAGCGGAGTTCAAGCGCCTCGTGATGCGCTCCCCCTTCGACGTGCGTGTCGAGAAGCCGAAGCGGGAGGGAGAAGCGACGCTGCTCTATCCCTTCGACCCGCGCGTCGCCTGGGTCGCCGCGTGCCATCACCGCACGTCGTCGCGAATCTCCTGGGATCTATGTTCGAGCGAGGCGGTGCGGCTCGAACCGCTCTTCGACGATCTCCTGCCCCTGCTCTCGTCGGACGAGCGGCTCCCCGGAGGCGCGCCCCTGCGTTTTTCGGTCGAAGTCGGACCCTGCTCCGACTTCGAGTCGTCGCCGCTCCAGCTCCGCGGCGTCGTGAAGAACGCCCTCGTCGAGGCGCTGGCGTCCAGAGGCGTCGCATCCGAAATCGACGCCGACTCCCCTGACGTCGTGTTCGTCGTGCGCCGCGCAGGCACGCCTGACACGCGGCGCACGGTGATTGGCATCGACATCGGCGGCGGGGCGCGGCATCGCCGCGGCGCGCGCGTGGCCGCCGGGCCCGCACCGCTGCGCGAGACCATGGCGGCACAGCTGATCCTGTTGTCGCGCTGGGACGCCCGTACCGAGCCCCTCGTCGATCCCATGGCCGGGGCCGCCACCATTCCGATCGAGGCGGCCGGCCTCGCGGCGGGGACCGCCATTCGTCATCCGTCCGATCTCCCGCTGCGCCACCTCGCGGCGTTCAAGGGTCTGCCGAACGAAGCGCCCGACCTGTTCCCCGGCACCACGCCGCAGATCGTCGCACTCGACGCCGATCCCGGGCGGATTCCCGCGATGGTGGGCAACCTTCGAGCCGCCGGGCTGACCGGTCCCGCGCACGACACCTCCATCGTCATCGCGCAGCAGGATGTTCGAGAGCTGACGCCGGAGTACATCGAGCGCGTGCTGCCCGCGGCGCGCGACATGAAACCGGGTGTCTTCTGCTTCAACCCGCCGTATGGCGTACGCATCGGCGCAGAGGAAGGCCAGGAGAAGCTGCTCGCGCTCTACTCCGACATGGGCCGTGCCTTTGCGCGCTTCCGCGGATGGCGGGCGGCCTGCTTTGTCGCGAACCCGCGCTTCGTGGGGGCGTTCGCCCACGCGCCGATCATGACGAAGCCTGCAAGCAATGCAGACCTCACCGGTGCCTTTCTCGTGTACCAGTTGTGATCAGGTGACGGCCCTGCGCCATACACTTGAGGGATGGCCACGCGTCCCGGCTTCATCGAGCCGATGCTCCTGCTTCGAACAGACACGCTGCCTGACGACGGCGCGCGCTGGGAATATCAGCTGAAGCTTGACGGGTACCGGGCGGTCGCCTTCAAGATGGGGGGAACAGTCCACCTCCGCTCACGCAACGACAACGATTTCAGTCTTCGATATCCGTCGGTCGTGAAAGCGCTGGCGAAGCTGCCTGATGACACGGTCGTCGATGGGGAGATCGTCGCGGTCGACGCTGACGGGCGTCCGTCCTTCAGCCTCCTGCAGAACCACGGATCCTCGAAAGCGCCCATCCTGTTCTTTGCGTTCGACGTGATGGTGCTCGCCGGCGGCGACGTCATGCGCGAGCCTCTCCGTGTTCGGCGCACGTTGCTGGAACAGAAGATTCTCCCCGGGCTCAGTGATCCCGTCCGCTACGTGTCGCCGCTCGAGGCCAGCCTTCCGGTGCTCCTGCAGTCCGTGAAGGCGCAGGGATTCGAGGGGCTCGTCGCGAAGCGTCTCGACAGCCACTATGAGCCGGGCCTGCGCTCCGGGGCCTGGATGAAGATGCGCGTCAACCGCGGGCAGGCGTTCGTGATCGGCGGCTATACGGCGGGCTCCAGCACATTCGACGCCTTGATTCTCGGCTACTACGAGGGGGGCCGACTGCTCTACGCGGCCCGTACCCGCAACGGCTTCACGCCAGCCGTCCGCGCGCAGCTGGTCAGGAAGTTTCGCGGGCTCGAAACGACGACGTGCCCGTTCGCGAATCTCCCGGAGGAAAAGAGCGGCCGATGGGGACAGGGATTGACCGCGACGAAGATGACAGACTGCCGCTGGCTGAAACCGGTTCTCGTGGGCCAGGTCGAGTTCCTCGAGTGGACCGGCGACAACCACCTGCGCCACACGAGGTTCATGGGGCTGCGGGAGGACAAGCGGCCGCAGGACGTGCGAAGGGGCTAGGGAGCTCTCAGCTGCAGCTCTCAGCTATCAGCTGTCAGCTTGAACTGGCGCGCAATACGATCCTTCCCAGGACCTGTCCTCGATCGAGCCGGCGGTGGGCCTGGGCGGCCTTCGCGAGGGGGTACGTCGCGGCGATCGGCACACGGATCCGGCCGAGGTGACGATTCAACTTTTCAAACTCACGGGGAGCGGCCACCGCGTCGTAGCTGGCCACGCGGAAGGCGGGGCGCCGCTTCGGGACGGGCTCGATGCCGTTCGGATAGACCACGCGTCCGCGCGGCCGGACGAAATCGAGGCAGCGTTCGAGCTCGTCCCCGCCCGCGAGCGCCAGCACGGCGTCGAGACCGTCACCGTCGCGCGCGAGCTTCCGGAGCTGCTCGATGGCGTCTTCGCGTCGTGCGTCGATGACACGACCCGCGCCAAGCGTCCGGACCATGCGACTCGCGGCCTGACCCGAGGCCGTGGCGATCACGCGAGCGCCGCGCTGCGCGGCGAACTGGACCGCCAGCGTACCGACCGCGCCGGAGGCGCCGAATATCAGGACGGTGTGTCCCGGCCGGAGACGGAGTGCGTCGATGCCCTGGAGCGCGGTCAATCCTGTCGCGGCCACCGCACCCGCGTCGCGCAAGTCGAGCGCCTTCGGCACCCGCCCGACATGATTGGCGTCCACCACGGCGAACTCAGCGTAAAAGCCGCCATGGCGATTGCCAAACTCGTACGCATACACCCTGTCGCCCACCCGGAAGCGCCGCACGCGAGCGCCCTTCGCCACCACGATGCCGGCGCCGTCCGTCCCGGGGATCAAGGGGAATCTCGGGCGGCCAGGTTTCCGCCACGACCCGTCGCGGATTGAGGCATCCCAGCCGCCGACCCCCGCCGTATCGAGCGCGATGAGCACTTCGCGCGGTCCCGGTTCGGGTACGGGCAGCTCATGACGCTTGAGGACCGACGGTGGTCCGAACCGATCGATCGCCGCAGCCTTCATTTGTTTCGGGATGTCGGGCGGAACGATGTGTTTCCGAGTCGCGCTGGCCTGTTTCGCCATAGAGCCTCATTCGCTTGTCGAGTTGCACGGCCCGCGTCGCGGCCGAGGTGCCGGTACTCCACTCTCTCAGCTGCAAGTTCGGTGCAAGATGCTATCGGCGTCCGCCGACCTCATCCAGGTGCTTCAGCAGGTCCGCAGGGTCTTCGAACACGCGGTAGGCGCCTGCACGTTCGAGCTCCTCCGTACCATATCCGCCGGAGAGCAGGCCGATGCCGAGCGCCCGGGCACGCCGCGCCGCGAGCATGTCCCACACGCTGTCGCCGACGACCGATGCCGTTTGAATGGGCACACGCAGAGACGCTGCAGCTGCCAGGAAGAGATCGGGATCGGGTTTGGCGAACCTGACCTGATCCCGGGTAATCACTGTCGTCGTGGACAGATCGATGCCGAGAGTCTCCAGCGCAGGCGCCGCCGTTTCCAGACGGCCGCTGGTGGCAACCGCCCAGGGAATCTCATTCGCGGTCAACGCGGCGAGGAGGGCTTTGGCCCCTGGCAGCGGACGCACGTCCTTCAAATGGCGCTTGTACGCCGCCGCGTGGAGCTTCTGCAGGCGGTCGATGCGGGCAGGGTCCAGGTCCAGCCCGGTCTCCCGGAGCAGCATGTTCGTGAAGAGCCCGCCGCTCATGCCGATCCGGCGGTGCACGCGCCACACTGACAGGGCAATCCCTTCCGCATCCAGCGCCTCGCGCCATGCCAGCACGTGCTGATACACGCTGTCCACGAGCGTGCCGTCGAGATCGAACAGGAAGGCGGTGGGTTGGGCGGACGTCTCAGAGGGTGTCATCACAAGGAACCCTTCGGGCTGATCGCTGGACGGCCGTCGATCGAGAGCGGGACGATCGTAGCGATACTGTACATCTTGCAACAGTCTGACCACGCCACACGCGGGCGCCCGTGCACCCGACGAACTTCTTCAGGTACTTCGGGCACCGTGAACCTTCGGACGGCGGTTCACGCGACGGCGTCCTGCGTTATCCTGCGACCGATTCCAGGAGGTAACGATGAAGGAACAGACGACACCAGGCATGCCCACCGAAGCGTTCATCGCCACGGCTGGCAGCGCCAACGGACCGCGCCTCATGACCATGACCGGTGGCACCCCGGTCATCCAGCCAGTCAGAACCATCGAGGCGCCTCGCGTGTTCCATCCCGGCGCAGACGACAAGGGCGGCTACTGGGAGGACTTCGGCATCACGGTGGCGTTCGACTTCAGCCCGCAGAGCCAGTCACTTGTCGCGGTGCTGGAGAAGAACGACTTACCGACGCGGCTGTTCGTGTTCGACTTCTCGACGGGAGCCATCAAGTTCCAGCCGATCATTTCAAAGAGCGGCCGCGCGCATATCAAGGCGATCAGCCTGTCTCCTGATGGCGCAACGGCCGTCATCCCAATGGGTGAGGACCAGCAGATTGCCCTGTGGAACGTCGCGACCGGGACGCTGGTTGTCCAGGCCGCGGTCGACGGTGACGCCGGTGATGTCCACTGGCATCCATCGGGCCAGACACTGGCCGTCGTCGCAGGCAAGAACGTGGAGATCTGGCAATTTGCGTCAGGCGCCCTGACTCGCGACACCTTTATCCGGGCCTCGCGCGGTGCGACTGAATGGCCGATGGCCGTGCGGTGGAGCCCGGATGGCGAATATCTCGCCATCGGGACGAACGCGCCAGCCGTGTACATCAACAAGGGCAATGCGCAGAGTCCGGCGCTGACACCGGCAACGAAGGGCGCCGTCTACATGGTGGAATGGAATTCGGCGGGCGATCGCCTCGCATCGGCAGGCTTTGGGACGGGCAGCGAGATCGCGATCTGGCGAGATCCGAAGCAGGCCGTGGATTCGCCGTCCGAACCCAAGTACGAGCTCCTCCACAGAATTCCTCCGCCGGCTGCGCAGCCCTGGCGAAAACTTGCCTGGGATCCGACCGGTCAGCTGCTGGCCTTCGGCGAAATGGCGACGCTGGGGATCTGGGATGCGGCCTCCGGGACCATGATCCAATCGATCGCGGCTCATCCCAAGAGCGCAGTTCTCGAAGCGCATTGGAAAGGAGACTCCCTGGTGACCGTCGGGGCCTTTCCTGACAAGAGCTTTCACATCTGGCGTGTCACAAGGTAGGGCTCACTCCGAGCGGACGAGGCAGTCGTAGCTCGAAGGGAACTGACAGCTGAAAGCTGATAGCTGATAGCTGCCTTCGAGGCAGAGGCGTTCCCCTGCTCCGGACGGCGTATGACAGGATGGACCAGGATCATGCACCAGCCTGCCATTCATGTCGCCGAGATCCGGAAGGCGTACGGCAAGACGGTCGCCGTGGACGACGTCTCGTTCGACGTGCAGCCCGGTGAGATTTTCGGTCTGATTGGTCCGAACGGCGCGGGGAAGACCACCACGATGGAGTGTGTCGAGGGGCTGCGCACGCCAGACTCGGGTGCCATCTCCGTCCTCGGGCTGAGTCCCACACGGGACATCTATGCGCTGCAGGAGCGGATTGGCGTGCAGCTGCAGGAGGCGCAGCTCCAGAAGCGCATCAAGGTGCGCGAAGCGGTCGCGCTCTGGGCATCACTCTATCGAAAGCCTGCGGACGGCGATCGCCTCATAGAGCAGCTGGGACTGAGCGACAAACGGAACGCGTGGTTCATGACGCTCTCGGGCGGCCAGAAGCAGCGGCTGTTCATCGCGCTCGCACTCATCAACGATCCGGACCTCGTGTTCCTCGACGAACTGACGACGGGGCTCGATCCGCAGGCGCGGCGGGCGATCTGGGAGCTCGTACGAGGCATCCGCCAGCGAGGCAAGACGGTGCTGCTGACGACGCATCTCATGGAGGAAGCGGAGCGGCTGTGCGATCGCGTGGCGATCATCGATCACGGCCGCATCATCGACGTAGGAACACCGGCCCAGCTCGTGCGACGCCATTGCCCAGAGCAGACAGTCGTCCTGGCGACGGACGACGTGACGGCGCCCGCGCATCTTGGCGCCCTGACGGAAATCGAGTCCGTCACCTCCGAGGGACCGCAGGTGACCGTCCGCGGCCGCGCGGCCGATCTCGTCTCTCATGTGATTGGATGCGTGGCGGAGCATCGCATCCGGGTCACCGACTTCAGAACAGAAGTGCCGACCCTCGAAGATGTGTTCCTGAGACTGACCGGCCACACGATTCGCGACTGAGGGCACTGACTACATGCTGCGCGGACTGTGGCGCCTGACCTGGCTGGAAATCAAGATCTTCGTGCGTGAGCCGCTGGGCGTGATTGGCACGGTTGGCGTGCCGCTGTTCGCGTTCGTGGCGGTGGCGCGCCTCCTGGGCCCGCGCGTGCGGGACGCGTCACCAGACGTACCGCGCTTCATGTCGGTCGATTTACCGATCTTCACCTCGCTGCTGATCGCCGCGAGCTCCGTGCTGTCGCTCGTCACGATCGTCGCCATCTACCGCGAGGGGGGCATCCTCAAGCGGTTGAGGGCGACACCGCTTCGGGCGCATACCATCCTGGCGGCGCACGTGCTCGTCAAGCTGCTGACCACGGCCGTCACCGTCACGCTGATGATCCTGGCCGGCCGCCGGTACTATCCGGTGGATGCGGATGTTCCGCTCCTGTCGTTCGCGCTGGCTCTGCTCTTCTGCACCGTGAGCATCATCTCGCTCGGCTTTCTGATCGCGAGCGTCGTCCCCACCGCGCGTTTCGCGCAGCCGGTCGGCACCGCGATCATTTATCCGATGCTCGGCATCTCGGGGCTGTTCATGCCCCTCGACTCCCTGCCGCCGGCGGTGCGGGCCGTGGCTCACCTGCTGCCGTTCACGTACTCGGTTTCGCTGTTGCGAGGAATCTGGCACGGCGAGGGCTGGCTGAACCATGCAGGGGACGTCGCCGGTACTGACGTTGATCTTCCTGGCCTGCGTCGCAATCTCGTCAAAGGTGTTCCGGTGGGAATGACCGTCTCGCCCTGAAACTTTTCCCGCTGTTCCGGGTTCGCACCTCCAGGCAAGGTTCGAAGGGAGGGCAAGGTGCGACTCATGGCCGAGTTTTTCGGAGACGTGCGCTTCGCGGTTCGCACGCTGGGCAGACACAGGGCGTTTGCGGCGATGGCGATCGTGACGCTCGGCGCAGGTCTCGGGGCGAATATCGCCGCGTTCAGTGCGTTCGACGCCGTCCTTGTAAAGAACCTGCCGGTCGAAAAACCGGAAGAGCTGGTCGCGTTCGACTGGCTCCGAACCAGCGACTCGATGGTCGCGGGCTATTCAGGGTACGGCAGACCAGGACCGGCCCCAGGGACCGGAATTCGCACCGCCTTCTCCCCTGTCACGTTCCAGCGGTTCCGCCAGTCGAGCCAGACGCTGTCGGACGTTTTTGCTTTTGCCGAGCGCTATCGCGTGAGCGTCAATTCGGCCGGCCAGACCGACTCGGCATCCGGCCAGCTCGTGTCGGGGAACTACTTCACCGCGCTCGGAGTTCAGCCTCTCCGGGGACGAGTCCTCACGGAGGCCGACGACACCGCCGACGCCGCGCCAGTGGCTGTCATTACGCACCGTTACTGGCAGCGGAGATTCTCAGGCGATCCGGACATCATTGGCCGATCCGTCACCATCAACCGCTGGCCGGCTGTCATTGTCGGCGTCACACCGGAACACTTCGACGGCACGTTGGTCACCGAGACGAGCGACCTGACCATCCCCATGGCGAAGGCGGCGCTGGTCGAAGCCAACGGCCTCCCCAAACGAGCGTCAGTCTGGTGGGTACGGATCATGGGCCGGATGAAGCCCGGTCGAACGCCTCAACAGGTCCACGCGGAGCTGCAATCGCTGTTCGAGGACAGCGTTCGAGAGAGCTGGGGACTCCGCCCCGCGGACACGCCAAATCCGACGCGCACGGGCATGCCGGCGCTGCGTGTGCTTCCCGGAAGCCAGGGGCCTGACGGTCCCCGGCGTGATGCGATGCAGGAGCTCGGCGTGGCATTCGCCGTCGTCGCGACGGTCCTCCTGATCGGTTGTGCGAACGTCGCGAACCTGCTGCTCGTGCGGGGCCTGGAGCGACGGCGGGAGCTCGCCGTGCGACTTGCGCTTGGCGCAAGCCGATCGCGGGTGGTTCGCCAGCTGCTCACGGAAAGCCTCGTGCTGGCAGGCGCCGGTGGCGCACTGGGAATCGTGCTCGCCTTCTGGGCCAGGGACTTTCTGACATGGCTCCCATCCTCGAGCACGCCGATTGTGCATGCCACCATCGACGCGCGAGTGGTGGGATTTTCCTGCGCACTGTCGGTGGCGACGGCCTTGCTGTTCGGCATCCTTCCCGCACTGCACTCGATGCGCTCGGGCCTGACCGTCCGGATGACGCGTCAGTCGTGGCGAGGATTCGCGGGACGAGCGCTGGTCGTGCTCCAGGTGGCGGGATGCATCGCATTGCTGGCCGCCACGGGCCTCGCGATTCGGACCGTTCGGAATCTCAACGCGGTGGATCCGGGCTTCGACGCGCACCACCTTCTGCTGTTCCGCATCGATGCCGGTTCAGGACAGCGCGCAGACAGTCGTCCGCCGTCAGTTTACGAGGACGTTGCGGCGGCGATCGACGCGCTGCCCGGCGTGGAATCGGGGACGTTCTCCGCGGTGCCGCTTCTCGCCCGGACCGAGTGGAGTGAAACCGTCCAGCCGGACAGGGGGCGCGCTCCCAAAGAGGCGTACTTCCAGGCCGTTCGCTGGAACTTCTTCGAGACCCTCGGCATCCGTACTCTGTCCGGACGCACCCTGTCACGCGGAGACCACGCGCGCGCCACGCCGGTTGCCGTGATCAACGAAACGATGGCCCGCCAGGTGTTCGACGATCCGCATCCCGTCGGCCGGCGGTTTCAGTTGATGACGGGGCCCCGCCGCCACACGCACGTCGAAGTGGTCGGGGTCGTCAACGACACCAAGTACGCGCGCCTGGAGGAGAGTGCTCCGCCGACCTTCTATCTTCCCTGGGCGCAGCTTCCGCCCATGGGCATGACGTTCTACATACGAACGGCGATCGAGCCGTCAGGATTGACGCCGCTCGTGCGCGAGGCGGTCACACGAACGGCGCCAGGCACGGCCGTGCTGAACGTCAAGACACAGGAGGAGCAGATCGCGGAAACCATGGCGAAACCGCGAGCGCTGGCCGTTGCAACCGGCGTGTTCAGCGTGGTCGGCCTGTTGCTGGCCTGTCTCGGCATCTACGGCGTCGTCTCACACGATGTCACGCAGAGAACGCGGGAGATCGGCATCCGCGTCGCGCTTGGCGCCGGGCGGGTCGAGGTGTTCCGCCTGGTGCTCGCGGAGGTACTGGTCGTCGCGGTCACCGGTTCCGTCATCGGCGTGGTCCTCGCGGTGAACGCCCTGAAGCTCATCGCCAGTCTCCTGTTTGAAGTGACCCCGGCCGATCCCTTCACCCTGGCGGCATCGGTCGTCGTGTTGACGACGGCCGCGACCCTTGCGGCGGTCCGTCCGGCGCAGCGGGCGGCAGGGTTGAATGTGACGGACGCCCTTCGGCACGAGTAGCGCCGACGTGAACCCTCGTGACCGTGGATCGCAGTGTCGACGGCGGGATGGCCGGAGGCTCGCTATTGGGAGGACGATGTCTTCCTGAGCCGCTCGAGCCTCGCTTTGCATTGCTCAATCGCTGCTGTCGCGCGCCAGTCGTTCCCGGCGTCGAGGGCTACGCACGCGGTAGCCGAGGCCAGCGCTCCTGCACGATTCCCACCTTCTTCGGCGACGCGTGCGGCTTGTGCGAGCAGCACCGCGGATTTCGGGTGGAGTTCGGTCGCGAGCGCAACCAGCGCGTTGGCGGTCCGAAGCTGGCGCTGCACCAGCGCCTGCGATATGAGCTCCGACAGGGCGCTCTCCTGAAACACGGCCCCTTCGGGATCCCGCAGTCTGGCGGCCGCGAGCGTCGCCACGGCATTGTCGTCCAGCGACCGCATCATCTGCACTGTCGTGGGCGCCGGCTCGATGCCTGTCCGCACCGAGACGGTCACCCGGCCCGGCGCGTTCCTCGCCTGGATCCAATCGGCAAACGGCTGAGCGGCGGATTCTCTGCGAGTTGAATGCTCCTCGAGGAAGCGCACCACCATCTCCTGCACTGCCGCGTACTGCTGCTGCACCTCGGCCTGTGCATCGCCGCGGATGCCCATGGGCGCGGTCACGGCGCGGCCGACGTCGCTCAAATCGTGGTGGCGGGTGGCCCGGCTTTCGAGAACGACCTCGATGCGTTTACTGAACGTCATGGCGGCGAACTGGTCGAAGAGATCGAGCAGCTTTTTCGCCTCGCCGGTGATGATGAACAGGTAGGGCACGCGCATCAAGCGCGGGCTGTAGAACGGAATGCTGAGGATTTGCGACCGCGTCGAAAAGTTCCCGGCGTCAATATTCACGACCGCCCTCACGACCCGGCTCCGCATCGCGAAGAGCATGGCTTGCAGGCCACCGCCGCCATGGCCGATGGCAGTGACGTGACTCACATCGGCGCGCGGGTCGCTCCGAAGTTCCTCCAGCGCCCATTCTGCGTCGCGCACGCTGTTCTCGAGAAACCAGCTGTACTCCTGGGAGCCTACTTCGTTCGACTGGTCGGTGAACCGGAACGGGGCCATCACGAGAAACCCATGAGACGCGAGCATCTCTGCGGTCGTGCTCAGGTAATACGGCCCGCCGAGCACGACGGCGATCGGAAACCTGCCCTTCACCGCGGCCGCACCCCGTACGGCGAGACCGTGCGTCTCGAGCGACGCCCGCGCCTGCTGCGCTGTCAGCTGCACGATGCCGACGTGGCGCCACGCTACCAGCGCGTTCACCTCGTCATCCTCGAAGACCTGTCGCCGCACCGGCGTTACGGGCTCATGGAATCGCAGCAGCCGGTATTCCATCGTCGTCATCGCAGGCCGCCGCTCCGCCGCTCGTTGTGCGGGGTACCACAGCGCGATGCCGATTCGGGTGCCTTCGTCCGATTGATTGACGTGCCGCGTACGGTCGATGCGCGTGAGGAGCTCAAAGCCGACCGCATGCGGTCCCAGGCGCAGGCCCATCGCACGCGTACCGTTCGCACCCGTTTGCGCGGTGCCCGCATGCTGCCGTGGCGCGGCGCCGACGAGGGTGCTGAGGACGCCGATCACAGAACACAGAGCAACCAGGGGAATTGCTGACGTCATGCCGCGTAATCTACAGACGCGATTCCACGCGTTCAATCGAAATGACGCCAGTGGTGTGATGGACCACGGCGTCAGGACCGTCGCAGATCGACCCATGCCCACTGGCCCGCGCGGCGGGCTGCACAGCCCAATCGGGCTCGTGAACCGAGCCTGATTCGATTCCCCTTGACTGCTTAGGAGAGCGGCGTGTTACCCTAAGCCCACTAGGAGAGTGGATGGGGCAAGAGGTTGGACTCCTGCCGGGAACGCTCGATCTGCTCATTCTGAAGGCGGTGTCGCTCGGACCGCTGCATGGATACGGTGTGCTCCTGCGCATCGGCCAGATGTCCGGCGGCGCGCTGGATATCGAACAGGGTGCGCTCTACCCCGCCATGTATCGGCTCGAGGGTCAGGGCCTGCTCGACACCGAGTGGGGCGTCTCCGACAACAACAGAAAAGCCAAGTACTACCGGCTGACGACGGCGGGCCGGAAGCGCCTCCGTGAGGAAACCGCCGGATGGGAGCGGTTGACGGCCGTGATGGCGACGGCGTTGAAGGCCAGGCTGGAGGAGATCTGACGTGCGTGCGATCAAGTTTCTCCTCTGGCGGCTCCGCAACTTCGTCCGCCCTTCACGCACGGAACGTGAGATGGGCGATGAGCTCGCGTTTCACATCCAGAGTCGTGCGGAGCACCTGGCGAGCCAGGGCCTCTCATCGACCGAGGCGGCACGGCAGGCGCGACTCGACTTCGGCGGGGTGGAGCGGTACAAGGAACAGTGTCGCGACACGGCGAGGGACTCCGGCTTGCTGGAATCGGGCTGGCCGTGGGCAGCGGGCTTTCGTTGCTGATGACCCACGTGATCGCAGACCTGATGGGAGGGGTCAGCCCGACCGATCCGATAGCGTTTGGCGGCACGGCGATCGTGCTGGGGTTCACGGGCCTTGTGGCGAGCTATTTCCCCGCACGCCGCGCGACACAGATCGACCCGCTGACGGCCCTGCGGCAGGAGTAGGCGCGTCTCTGTCAGGGAGGGTCGCCTGTAGATCGTTCTTTCGCTCGTGATACTGTCGCCTCCCGTGCGCCTCCGTTCAATCGGTCCGGCCGCCTCCTCCGGACTACAACGCGCCCTGCAAGCGGAACAACTCCAGTTCGCATCTCCTCCATCAATTTCCCGGGAGGTCGTCCTCTACGCGCTCGTGACGGTCCTGGCGTCCACGATCTGGTTGTGGCCACACCTCGTGCACTTCCGGCAAGTCCCGGACCGGGGAGATCCGATCTTCTCGGCGTGGCGGCTCGCGCGCTTCGCGCACCAGCTCGGCACAGATCCGGCACACCTGCTCGACGGCAACATCTTCTCTCCGCTGCCGCTGACGCTCACCTACTCCGACGCGACGATTCTCCAGGGCATCCTCGGGACGCCGCTGCTCTGGCTCGGAGTCGAGCCGCTCATCGTGGCCAATGCGCTCTTTTTTCTCGCCTTCCCCGCCTGCGGTCTGGCCTTCTTCCATGCGAGCTGGCGGCTGACCGGAGATCCGCGGGCCGGGCTCATCGCCGGCATGCTTGGCGCGTGGTACCCGTTTCACGGCGAGCACTACAGCCATCTCGAGCTGCAGTGGTTCATGTTCGTGCCGATCGCGCTTGTAACACTGCTTCAACTGCTGGCGCGGCCGACCGTGCGGCGCGGAGTCGCATTCGGCGGCGCCGTGGCGGCACAGTGGCTGGCGTCGATGTATTTCGGCGTGATGCTGATGACGCTGCTCATCCCGTTCGGACTCGTCATCTGTCTGGCCTGGCGCTGTCGCCCTTCGGCTGCGCTCGCCCGCTCGCTGGGAGCGGGAGTTGTCCTGGTAGTCACGGTCTGCGCGGTGACGGGGCTCCCATACGTGAAGAGCCGCGCTGCCCGCGGCGACAGAGCGCTGGCCACGCTCATTCCAGGAAGTGCGGTCCCGTCGGATTATCTCGACACGCACAGGCGGCTGGCCAGCTACCAGCGGCACTCGCGACTCGGTAACCAGCCGGAGCGCGAGCTCTTCCCGGGTACGTCGCCACTGATCCTGGCCCTCACCGGTGTCGTCCTGGCGCCGGGCGCTGTGACGCTCGCGCTCACGTGCAGTGCTGTGGCTGCGTTCGAATGGTCCCTGGGAGTCAACGGCGTCACCTACGAGTGGCTCTACGAGGTGCTGCTGCCCTATCAGGGCATGCGCGTGCCGGCGAGATTCAGCGTGCTCATGGGGTCGTGCCTGATTCTGCTCGGCGGCTATGGCGTCCACGCATTGCTGCGGCGGTTCAGGCCAGGAACGGCGAAGGTGGTGTTCGTCACCATGGCGGCGGTGGTACTGCTGGACCTGCGAATGACGACGACGCTGGTGAACTACTGGCCGTCGGTCCCGGAGATTTATGATGGGGTGTCGCCTCAGATGGTGCTCGCTGAATTTCCGATCGGTCACGACGTGGACTACATGTACTTCTCCACCACGCATTGGGCGCAGCTGCTCGGAGGCTACAGCGGGTACATCCCATCCGATCCTGAGCTCGAGACCAGCCGTCAACTGTTTCCTTCGCGCGAGGCGATCGCGTCGCTCCGCGCGCGCGGAGCGACGCACCTCACGTACAACTGTGCGTTCGAGCGGAGCAAGGAGCGCTGTGGCTACACACTGGCACAGCTCGCGGGAAACGCAAGCGTCAGCCTCGTGACGGCCGGCAGGTGGAACGGGGCGGAAGCCCGGCTGTATCGCCTGATTGACTGATCGCTGACAGCTGAGAGCTGAGAGCTGAGAGTTGCCAGCTTATAACTGACGCTGAGAGCTGATAGCTGTTAGCTGAGTGCTCCCCGTCCCTGGAGGATGAATTGCGAAGCGTGGCTCGGCGAATCGTGGGTCTGCTGTCGTTGGTGTTGCTCTCCGTTCAGTGCACCGCTCGACGGCCCGCGCTCACAGCGGCGCAACTGGCGGACGTGACTCGCGCGGAGGCGCTGGTCCACGAGGGTTGCTACCGGTGCCTGCAGGACGCCTCTGAGATCTACGCGGGTCTGGCTGGCCGGGCGTCGGACCTGGTCGTGCGTGGCGCGTTCGACGTGGCGCTGCTGATGGCTGTCCGTGAGAAAGAGGTGGGAGTCCCGGCGGAGCGGTCGCTGACGAGGGCGCGCGCGCTGCTCCCTCGACTCTCGCGGACTCCCGCGTCAGGACGAACCCACGAAGACCTCGATCCCGCGACCCTTCTCAAAGGGGCAGAGACCATCGTGGGCGACCTGTCCGGGCTCGACTCCGACGAACGGCAAACGAGAAGCGAACGCCCGGAGCAAGCCGAGGCCGCGGCGGATGCCATCGGGCAGTTGGAACAGATTCTGCTGAAAAGCGGCACCACCAGTGAAGCCGCGACGTACCTTGCGCTCGCAATCGATTGCGAGCGACCGCGGAACCGCAGGCTGATCGATCCTGCCGCTCTGCGCACGCACGCTGCGGGCTCACCCTTGATGCGGTATCGGGTCGCCATCTGCTCGGACGGCCCACCGACATCGCTGACGCAGCTTCGAGAGGCGGACCCCCGCTGGACCGACACGTTCTTTTTCGAAGGCCGATACGAGATGGGCAACCCGTCGCGCGCTCCCGAGCCCGTACGCGCCGCTGCGCTTCTGACATCGGCGAGCGAGACGTTTCCCGAATCGATCGCCATTCGCCTGATGCTGGCGAACGCGCACGAGATGAACGGCGACTTTGCGGCGTCGCTCGTAAGCTTTGACCAGATCCTCGTCTGGAAGCCGACGCACGTGGACGCGCGGCTGGGCCGGGTGAGGACGCTGACCTACCTGGCAAGAGCAGACGAGGCGATCAAGGCCGCGACAGAGCTCATCGATCTCGGAACCTGGCACGTGGGGGACGCGTACTACTGGCGTGCCTGGAACACATATCAGACACAGCGGCTGGAGCCGGCCTGGACGGACATCCAGCAGGCAATGCGGCTGCGGGCGAACACGGCCGTCTACGCGCTCGCCGGTTCGATTGCGTATGCGCGGAAGGATCTGACCACGGCCGTGGGCCACTTCGATCGCGCCTTCGAGATGGACGCCACCAACTGCCCCGCCGTCTCGTCCGCCGGGCTCGTTCACACGGACCAGGCGGCGTGGCAACCGGCCGCCGAGAGTTTTTCGAAGGCCGCGAGCTGTTATGCGCTGGCCGCCGGCACAGCGCGCAAGGAGTTGACGACGCTGGAGCAATCAGGGCTCGAACCCGGGCTGAAAGCCCGCCGGGTGTCGAGCGCGCGGAAACGAATCGAGTCCGGCGACGAGCTTGCCGGTCAGTCGGCGCTCAACGCCGCGCAAGGCTACGTGCGGGCCGGCCAGACGCGCCTGGCCCTCGACTGCATCGAGCTGGCGGAGCGCCATCCCGCCACGCGGGACCAGGCGCTGGCTCTCAGGGCCCGGATCAACAGCACGCGTTGACGGCCGCGTCCGCACCTCGGGACTCGGGATTCGCCTTGAGCCCGTAGCTTCCGCCTTGAGCCCGTAGCTTCCGCCTTGAGCCCGTAGCTTCCGCCTTTAGGTGGAAGATGACCGTAGCGTAGGCGGTTAGGCGGAGGCAGGAATCACATCGCTCCTGCGCGTTCCAGGCGATCGAGGGGTCCCCGCGCGCCGCCGGGGGGCGTGCGCCGCCCGGCGTCGAGGTGCAGTACCGATCGGTCGTCGGGGCTGCCGCCGCCGGAGGGCAGCGACCCGTTCCGTCGTCGCTTCGCGATCAGGACGAGCGCCAGGCTGATTCCGAGCACGGCAGCCAGGATCATGGCAAGACGGATCCGCGGGTCCGTCACCGCGACCGCGATGACGGCGGCAACCATCCCCAACCCGCCAACACCCTCGACCCGTATGTGCGCCATATTGATCAGCGCGGGCGTGGGGGCCTCGAGACGCCGGGGCACGAGCGTCGATGGAGTCCCCCACTTGATGCCCCCCATGAGCAGGGCCAGGAAAAGACCGCCTAAGACGCCGGGGATCAGGATGATGAGCAGGGGTTCCATAATGCGCCTCCTGTCGATTCCGGTTCTGCCTGTCGGCACGATCACCGCCGCGGTGGGCACATGGGCCTGCCGGGGTCCGCGGTGCACGCGCCAACCGGGGGCGGCGTGCGATGAGGATATTGTCACTGAGTACAAGCATACAATTGCAACTCCCCCCGCCTCGTTCGATTTTCGGTGTAGCCGCCTCTATCGGGCTCCTTCCGTCGCGAGGCGTTTCTTCAGCCGTTCGCGGGAGACCTCCGCGAGAGCACGGCAAGCCGTGGCGTCCACAAGAGCATCGGGGGCTGAGTCGCGTCGCGCCAGACGCTGCCAGAGGTTCGAGACGTCCGGGTGCGGCGTGATGAGGATGTCGCACGGGGTGCTGTCGAGAAACGCGTAGCTCTGTTCGAAGTCCTGGACAGCACGCGGGTATTCCTTGCTGCGTGTGAACAGGAACCCGTCCGCCGATACCGGCGTGAGACTGTCCGCGTACACCATATTCAAACAGCGGCTGCCTTCGCAGGCCTTCCAGGTCCAGCTCGTACCTCCGGGAGTGTGACCCGGCGTCAGGTGCGCGGTGACGGCGGTCGCGCCTGCCTTCAGGGTTTCGCCATCCTTGAGGGTGTCCACGTGCGCGACGCGGGCGATTGGAATGATGACCCCGAACTGCGGATCGTCGCGCGGCACGGCGCCCTGTTTCATCACGTCGGCGGTCCACGCGCTCCCGGCCACCCGGGCGCCGGACAGTTTCTGCAGTTCGGCGACACCGCCGGCGTGATCGAAATGCGCGTGCGAGTTCACGATGAGCTTGACGTCTTCGACGCGAAAGCCCACCGATCGGATATTGGCGACGATCTGCGGGACCGACTCGGGCAGCGCTCCGTCGATGAGCACATGGCCGGACTCGGAGGTCACGAGGAGAGACGCCAGGCCATGCGTGCCGACATAGTACGTATTGCCGTAGATCTTGAACGGCTGCTGCGGCTTGTTCCACGTCGGGCAATCGCTGCAGGAGGACGGACGGTCTTGAGCCGCGGCGGTCGTCGCCAGCAGGAGAAACAGCAACACGCGATAGCGCATCAGCGCATGGTAAACCAGATCGTGCAGTGACCAGCTTTCTGACATGACAACACGAATGGGATGGAACCTCAGAATGTCTCCCGCCTCTGCGGCCTGCCCGGGCATTTCGCTCTGCGGAATGCGCGACCCGGTGCACAAAGGCCGTTGACACCCTCGGGTGATCGCGCTCCAATCTTGCGGTCGTCTGCCGCGGCGCGCATCTCCCCGGCGGAGACGCACCCGGTCCCCTGCGTGGTCCACGGGATGGCCAGAGCACCCTCGAGAGTCGGGACGCGCAGAGATTAGTAAGCAGCGATGTCAATTGGGGAGGCCGCATGAGGATGTGCCAATGGTTCCCGGGCCCGGGACGAGCGCGAAGCGTTGTTGCCGCATGCGTTCTGATTACCGTTGTCTCCGCAGTGCGTGCAGACGCACAGGACGCGCGAGGGACGATGGCCGGTACGGTCCGTGACTCGAGCCGGGGCGTGATTCCGGGAGCCTCGGTCACCGTCCGGAACGTCGCGATGGGCACGACGACGAACGCCGTGACGAATCCGGATGGACTGTTCGAAGCGCCCTATCTGATTCCTGGCGACTACGAAGTTACCGTCGAGCTGTCGGGATTCAAGAAGTACATCCGGCAGGGCCTCCAGGTACGTGTCGCCGACAGACTACAGCTCGAAATAGAGCTCGAAATCGGAGGGGCCGTCGAGGTGGTGACGGTCACGGCTGCTGCGGCGCTCCTCGAGACGAGCACGGCCTCGCTCGGGAGCGTCGTCGACGCCAGGCGCGTGTCCGAGTTGCCGACGCCGCACGGCGATCCGTACGCGCTGATCGGTCTGGCCGCAGGCGTGTCCTACACGGGCTCCGGCCGGCTCGATCGCCCCTTCGAACCGACGCACATCGTCGGCTACGCGATGGACGGCACGCGTGGCAACCGCAGCGATCTCACGATTGACGGCGTGCCCAGTACCGCCACGGCGAACGCCGGCGAAGTCATCGCGTCATACGTGCCGCCTCCGGATATCGTGCAGGAATTCAAGGTGCAGACCGCGACGTTCGACGCGAGCGTCGGGAACACCGAGGGAGGGGTCACGAATCTCAGCATCAAGTCGGGCAGCAATGCGCTCCGGGGCACGGCGTACTGGAACAAGACCCCGAAGAAGCTGTTCGCGAACGATTTCTTCGCGAACGCCAACAACATCCCGCTCGCCGACTTCACGTACGATCGATACGGCGGGTCGGTCGGCGGACCGGTGCTGCTGCCTGGCTACGACGGCAGGCGCCGCACGTTCTTCATGTACGGATTCGAAGGTATCCACGAGGCGCGTCCCCGCAACAACGGCACACCCACTGTGCCGACCGAGAAAATGCGGAACGGCGATTTCTCGGAACTGCTCGCCCTCGGTTCGCAGTACCAGATCTACAATCCGTTCACGCGCCGCCGGCTCCCGAACGGCCGGATCCAGTCCGACCCGTTTCCTGGCAACATCATTCCTGCGCACCTGATCAACCCGACAGCGAAGGCGGCCCTCGAATTCATCGGCCGCCCGACGACCGCCGGCAACGCCGACGGCACGAGCAACTTTCAGAATCCGTCGCTGCCGGAGACGATCAAGTACGCGACGAATACCCTTCGGGTCGATCATGTCGTCTCGAACAGGCAGCGGCTCTACGGACGCGTCAGCTGGTACGACCGCAACAGCGACTACAACAACTACTTCAACAACCTCGCGACGGGAGAGTGGTTCAAGTTCGTGTCGCGGCAGGCTGCGTTCGATCACGTGTATGTGTTCAACAACACGACGGTGCTGAACCTTCGGTACGGCTACAACTGGTTCGTGCGCGGCACCGACTCCAATCCGGAGAATCACGGCTTCGACCTCACGCAGCTGGGTTTCCCGGCCGCCTTCAACGCCGCCATCCCCGACGATGTCCGGCGGTTTCCGAGGTTCGACATCACCGGATACCAGGGCACGGCGGTCGCGGGGGAAGAACGGCCCAACGAAACGCACTCGTTCATCGCAACGGTGAACAAGTCGCTGGGCGGACACTCGGTGCGAACGGGCATGGAGGTTCGGCGCTATCGCGAGACATCGGATTTCTTCGCCAACAACCAGACGGGACAGTTCAACTTCGACACGACCTGGACACGCGGTCCGCTCGACAACTCCACGGGCGCCCCGGGCTCACTCGGGCAGTCGTTCGCCGGTTTCCTCCTGGGATTGCCGACCACCGGGACGGTCACCCGCGCCGCCAACTACGACGAGGCCTCATCGACCTACGGGTTCTACGTGCAGGACGACTGGAAAGTGCGCCGGCTCACGCTGAACCTCGGCCTGCGCTATGAGTACGAGACACCGCTCGCGGAGGCGGACAACCGCAGCGTGCGGGGGTTCGACGCCGCCGCATCGCAGCCGTTCGAAGCGGCCGCGCGAGCGGCGCTGAACACGGCCGCCACCGGCGTGCCGCTGTCGCAATTCAACATCAGGGGCGGATTGACGTTCGCCGGGGTGGACGGAGAGCCGAGCGGACTCTACGCCTCTCCACGAGCGAACCTGATGCCGCGGCTGGGCGCCACGTTCAAGGTGAACGATCGGACCGTGCTGCGCGCTGGGTTCGGGATGTTCTACGGGTTCCTCGGCCAGCGCCGGGGCGACGTGATCACGAGCGGCTTCAGTTCGACCACGAGCATGGTGCCGAGCCTGGACAACGGGCTCACGTTCATCGAGACCCTCTCCAACCCATTCCAGGGAGGCATCCAGGAACCGCGTGGCTCCGCCCTCGGGATCCAGACGTTCATCGGCCAGAGCATCACGTTTTTCGATCCGAACCCCAAATCACCGCAGATGCAGCGCTGGCAGGCGGGACTCCAGCGCGAACTGCCCGGCAAATGGCTGCTCGACGCCTCCTACGTCGGCAATCGCGGGACCGACATCCAGACGTCGCGCAACATCAACGCGACGCCTTTGCAATACCTCAGCACGAGTCCGGTCCGCGATCAGGCCACCATCGACTACTTGTCCGCGCTCGTGCCCAACCCGTTCCTGGGCCTGATGCCAGCAACGGCGGGGACGGCGTTCCGTGGCGCGACAATCGCACGGGAACGGCTCCTCCGGCCCTATCCGCACTTCGACGACGTGAACACGACGACGAACGAAGGCCGATCGTGGTACCACGCGCTGCAGGTGGGGATGCAGCGGCGGCTCTCCTCCGGCTACACGCTGGGGGCGAACTACACGTTCTCCCGGTTCACCGAGGCCACCGAATTTCTCAACGCCGCGGACCCGGAGCCCTGGAAGGGGATTTCCAGTCAGGATGCGCCCCATCGCCTGACCGTCAACGGCATCTGGGAGTTGCCGTTCGGCCGCGATCGGAAGTTCGGCGCCGGCATGCACCGTGCGCTCGACGCGGTGGCCGGCGGGTGGCAGGTGCAGGGCATCTACACGTACCAGAGCGGATTCCCAATTGGCTTCCCGATTGCCACCGGCAACATCCTGTTCACGGGCAACCTGGACGACATCGCCCTGCCTGGCTCGGAGCAGACCGTCGCGCGGTGGATCAACACGGCCGCCGGGTTCAACATGGTGACGTCGCAGCAGCTGGCGTCGAACGTCAGGACCTTCCCGCTCCGCCTCGACTCCGTGCGGGCGGACAACGTCAGCAACCTCGATCTCTCGGTCATCAAGAACGCATCGCTCGGCGGCACAAAAGCGCTGCAGCTGCGCATCGAGGCCATCAACGCACTGAACCACCCGTTGTTCCCCGGCCCGAACACGACGCCGACGGCCGCCGCGTTCGGGAGGATCAGCGCTTCCACGCAGAACAACTATGCGCGGCGGGGCCAGGTCACGATCAAGTTCCTGTTCTGATTGGCGTGGGCCGTGTCAGGGCTTCTGTGAATGGTGCCTGGTGGCTGTACACAGCCACCAGGCATACCGGAATTGCTGGCGGGTAGTCTCGGCGAGCCATCGCGGGCGTCTACATCTTCAAAATGTCTTCCCATCCCTTGCGGTACTCAGGCCTCTTGATGAATGGGTCCGCTTCCGGCGCATTGCGCGCGCGCATGGCCTGGTAGTCCCAGTCGATCTTCTTCCCGGTCCGGTAGGCCACATTGCCGAGATGGTTCGCTTCGGTCGTCCAACCGGAGTACCTGGAAATTTGATCCGGGCACGGGACCGACGCCCTTGGCGTAGTTGACCCACTCCACCCAGTGACCGGGCGAGCGCGGCAGCGTCTCGGGCGGCTTCTGGAAATCCTTGAACTTCTCCTCGGGCAGCAGCTTGCCGTTGCCGAGCAGCATGCCGTTGTCACCGATGAACAGCTGCGACCGGCCGCCCCACGCGGGCACCCACCCGGGCGGCTTGCTGTCCCCCTGATGCCAGACAAGCTTGACTGGCGGCGCCCCCGAAGGCGATGCCGGGAACTCATACACGACCGTCAGCGTCGCGGGCGCGAGCTCCTTGTGGGCGATCGGCCCGTTGGGCGACCGGGCTTCGATCGTCAGCGGCTGCCGGATGTCCAGCACCGTGTACGGCACGTCGTTGTCGTGGCTGCCGAGATCGCTCATCGTGCCGTTGCCGAAATCCCACCAGCGGTACCACCGGGGTCCGGGGAAGTACGTCTCGTGGAACGGGCGGGCCGGCGCGGGGCCGAGCCACAGGTCGAAATGGTTGGTCGGCGGGACGGGCATCTCCTCCTTGAACCGATCGACGATCTGGATGCCGTTGTAGAACCCGTGCGGCTTGTCGAACTTCTCGGCAGACGCCGCATCCTGGAGTCCCCACGCGCGATCCGCCCAGACGTGCACTTCGCGCACCGGACCAATCACGCCGGTCATGAGGATTTCCTTGATCGTTCTGCGGACGGGTGACGCGTGCCCCTGATTCCCCATCTGCGTCGACAGCTTCGGAAACTTCGCGGCGGTCTCGCGAATGAGCCGCGCTTCCCAGATGTTGTACGTGAGCGGCTTTTCGCAGTAGACGTGCTTGCCCTGCGTCAGCGCCAGGTAGGTCGCGAACGCGTGCGTGTGCTCGGCCGTGGAGACGACGACGGCGTCGAAGTCGCCCGGACGGTCGAAGACGCGCCGGAGGTCGGTGTACTTCCTGGCCTGAGGAAACCGCTGGGACGCCGCGTTCAGCGCCTCGTCGTTCACGTCGCAGAGAACGACGACGTTCTCATCCGGATGCGGCGCCGCCTCGGCGGAAGTGACACCACCGCTGCCCCGGCCGCCGCCGGTGGTGCCCGGGGTAAGCGTGAGCTCGCCGAGGCTGGCGTTGGCGCGGCCGCCACAGGCAATGAACGCGATGTTCAGTTTGTTGTTGAGATTCTGGCCCCGCAGCAGCGCCGGTGCCCCGCTGACCACGCCGGCGACCGCCAGGGCCCCACCAACGAACTCACGCCGCGTCATCTCACGCTGCCGTGCCGTGTTCTTCGTCTTCTTCATGCCTCAGCTCCTCCGCGCGCGACACGACGGGAAATCCCGCGAAGCGTAGCACATCGCACGTCGCACGTCGCACGTCGCACGACACGTAGCACGTAGGATGAGATGAGCCGTCCGGCGGCCATCGACAGCGGCACTCCCAGGAGGAGCCCGGCCACGACACGCTCGAAGGCGTTTGTCGTGACTTCTTCCGACCTCGGCGTCGTCTCAGGGGCGGCGGCAGCGGAAGTTTCCCAGAACCGCAGGCCTGTTGTTAACATCGCCCACGTTTCAGGCGCGACTGACTTTCTGTTCGAATGAGGAGCACAGCATGGAGCAGCGGCGGTTCGGTGATTCCGGGTTGAGCGTGTCGGTGCTCAGCTTCGGGACGATGACGATTGGCGGGCGGGATCGGTTCGGCAAGATGGGCAATCTCGGGGTGAGCGAGACCTCGCGCATTCTCGACGTGTGCCGCGACGCCGGCGTCACGACGATCGACACGGCTGATGTCTACTCATTCGGCGGCGCCGAGGAAATCCTGGGTGAAGCGCTGCAGGGGCGGCGCGACGAGTTCGTACTCGTCAGCAAGGGATACAACCGGCTCGGAACGGGACCGCACGATATCGGTCTGTCGCGGAAGCACCTGATCCAGGCGTGCGAGGACAGCCTTCGCCGCCTGCGGACCGACTACCTGGATCTCTACATCAGCCACCAGCCGGACATGTACGTCTCCCTGGAGGAGACGATGCGGGCGTTCGACGATCTCGTGACGCAGGGGAAGGTGCGGTACGTCGGCTGTTCGAACAACTCCGCCTGGCAGGTCATGAAAGCGCTCGCCATATCCGACCGTCTTGGCCTGACGCGCTATGTCTGTCAGCAGGTGAACTACAACCTCATTGCCCGCGATGTCGAGCACGAAATCGTCCCGCTGGGCCTCGACCAATCCGTCGGCCTCATGGCCTGGAGCCCTCTCCATGCCGGGCTCCTCAGCGGCAAGTTCCGGCGCGACGGCGCGCGGCCGTCGGTGAGCCGCCTCAACGATCTCGACCCTCCCGGCACGGTCGACTTCGAGCGCGTCTACCGCATCGTCGGCACGATGTCGGACATCGCGCGCGAGCGCAATGTGACGCCTGCGCAGGTGGCGCTCAACTGGGTGATGAACAAGCCGGGCGTGGACACCGTGATCGTCGGGGCGCGCGACGAGACGCAGCTGCGCGAGAATCTGGCTGCGGCTGACTGGCAGCTGTCGGCCGGCGAAATGACCGCGCTCGACGAGGTGAGTGCGCTGCCGGAGCCGTACCCGATGTGGCATCAGCACAAGTTCGGGATCGAACGAAACCCGCGGCTTCCGAGCATGCGCTGAAGGCGGGTGTGCGACCGAGTCGTGTTCGTGCGCAGTCGCGATCACGCGCTGAGAGGCGTGGTCGCCTACCCCTCATATCTGTCACGCCGGGGCAGGGGATCATGGACGTCAGCGCGTCTGAGGCGCCGCGCAAGGCGGCGCCCCAGCTCGTGCTCCGTGCGGTTACTGGTCGTCGTCGGTGAGGTGGTCCGGCTGCGTGGATTTACCCTCGATCCACTGCGGCTCGGCGTAGACAAAGTCGTCCATCATCACGATGTCGCGCCGCCGGGTGTCGTTCGGGCCAGGCGCAGCGTTGCCGGTCACGATCCGGACATGGGCGACGCGCGCATCGTCGAACAGCACGCCGAGGAATGACAGGCTCGCGTCCCCCTGCGAAGCCGGCACGTCCGCGGTGTACAGCAGGTTTCCCTTCACGCCGTAGAACAACATCGACGTGAACGAGCGGCGCTTGCCCCAGTAGGAATAGTACGGGTGACGTTTGTCGTCCCCCGACTGGTCAACATCCGAGAAGACCGCCCCGAAGGCGCGGGTTGTCGCGGGCAGTTCGCCACCGCCCGGAACGAAGAAGGTGGCCCGCGTCACGTTCGAGTCGATCGGACTGAACAACCGGACAGGGCTGAACGCCTGGAAGATCGTCTCGTACTTGGGATTGCCGAACGTCGTCGCGAGGCCGGCAGCCGGCGCCTGCACGAATCCGCTGCCGCGCGTAGTGAAGCGGCCGCCGCGGTTGTCGAGGAAGCCGTCGAACGGCGTTGGGACGATGGAGGTCGCCGTCGAGCCGCCGCCGTCCCAGTTGATTTCGCGACGCCCACCCGCCAGCGGACCGGGTGCGTTGCCGTTGTTCGCACCGCCGATGGCGGCGCGGAACGCGTCCACCATGCTCTGAATCGACGCCACCGTTGGACCCGCCGCCTGGAACACGATCGGCGAGCCGCCCGTGTCGTAGGTCGCTTGAAGCGTCTCGCTGAACGTGGCGGGAGCGACGATGCATGTTATGCCGACAACGGCAGCTGTACCGTAGAGAACACGTTTGATCATTTCCGTCTTGCCTTTCGAAAATTTGACTGGACGACATGCAGGGGGCCCGGCCGTGAACGCGGCCTGCAGCGTTTCGCGCCTGCACTGTGGACGAAAGCCAGTCTAGAGACCGCTGCGGAGCGGGTCATTCCGGAAGGGTAATGAAGCTGTAAGCAAGTAGGGATCTGACAACAATCACTCGTCCCTAGTGTCCTGACCGCGTGGTTCGCGACATAACTCCCGGGCGGGGCATCCCTTCTCCACCCGCCTGGCGGCGTTGCTCCTCCCTCAAATACGGCCAGTATTCTCGGTCGTCGCGCCTGGCCAGGGGCCCAACGCGGCCGCGCGTTGGGGGCCCAGCCGGGCGCCGCGCTCCGGGACTTACGCCACGATCCACGCGGTCAGGACACTAGCGCAGGACCTTTGGTGGGTCATCGACGATCACGCAAGACGTCCCGCTGAGGCGATCGAGCATCCACCGAGAGGGAATCACTCGCATCGATCCCACATCGGCGATGCGGGCGGACTGAATGGACGCCTGTCTTGCCCGCTCTCACCGTACGATCAGGCGCGCTCTCACGTACTTGTGGAACGCGCTGTCGAATTCGGCCTGAGCCACATCAAAGGCCGCCTGCGTGGTGTCGGATCCAGCGGCGTCCAGGAGCGCCGCCAGGTAGCGTTGAATTCCCTGTGCGCCGTATTCGGCCTCGACGAAGTCGAACACGGCGTGGCCCCACGCACGATCGGCATCAGTGAGGTTGGCGACTGAGGGGGTCAGACCAGCGGCGACCGCCTCGCGGAGTTTCGACAGGTCGGACGCCTCCCAGGTGGCCGTCTCGTGGTCCGCAACTCCCTCGAACGCCCACACAGGCAGCCGGCTGCCGGGGTCCAGGACGATGTGCGTGAGCTCGTGGGCGAGAACGGTCGCCCGACGATCCTGCGGTTCGATGGGAAGCAGCAGGTGGTCCCGGTCTGGTGCTCCGCTGGCCCGCACGATCGCGCTGGCCTCCGGTCGATCCCGAGGCAGATCGCCATGGGTTGGCAACAGGATGAGCGGCACTTTCTCCGGCACACCGCGTCCCAGATCCGCAGTCACACGCGAGTAGGCTCGTTCGGCTTCGCGCGCGATCGCATCGGGGTCCATCTGCGGGGTGTGGTAGATGTCGAAGTGCTCCGTCGTGCGGGTGCGCCAGACAGCCGACGTCGGATCGAATCGCTGGGGGTTGGAGTTTGGCGCAGGCGTCGGATAGGTCGGCGACACGATCCGCGTCTGATCGGCCGCGATTCCGGGCAGGCTGCCGAGCATCGTCGCAGCCAGGGTCAGAACGAGCGTGCGGGCGCGGACAGTCATGGGCCGACCTCGACGTCAGGCGGGCGTCGGGATCTTCTCCTCGACACCCAGGCGAGGCCGGGTCGCGAGCAGCAGCTCGATGGCATCGGCGAGGTGCTCGTCGGTGATGTGATGGTCGCCGCGCTCGACGCGAAGGGCGTGGGCCTTCATCAGCACGTCAACCGCGCGGAAGCCTTCGGGGGTTTCGAACTTGTAGCACGCGAGCTCGACCTTGAGGCCATTGGGATCGTGGAGATAGATGGAATCCATGAAGCCGCGGTCGCGCTGAATGAACTCGATGCCGCGGTCCCGCAGGCGGGCGGGAGCCTGCATGAACGTCGCCCTCGAGACATTGAAGGCGATGTGCTCCACGCACCCGATCTCCCGCGGTGCGTGCCGCCTGGCGTCCTCGCGTGACTCGCTGGTGAAGACGGTGAGCAGCCGGCCATCGCCGGGATCGAAGTAGAGGTGGTTCTCATCCGGCTTGCCGAGGTTGGGTTGTTCGAGGACGAACGGCATGCCCAGCGCCCCTTGCCAGAAATCTACGGCGCTCTGCTTTGTCGATCCAACGATGGTGATGTGGTGAACGCCTTGTACCTGCATTTTCTTCACGGCGCACTCCTGAGAACCGGACGACTTCGTTGCAGTACGACAAGTATGTGAGCTTCACGCGACGCTGGCAAGCCTTCCCTGACTCTGACGTTGATGCTGAAGAGGAAGGCGTCACACATCTCGGCGCTCTCCGCCACGGCTGCGCGCGGCTGACGACGTTCGTGATCCCGAGCTCGAGTTTCTTCAGAGTCCGGCGCTACCGCGCCAGGATCCTGGCCTGATTCGCGAGGATCTTCGTCTGGTTGGCCTCGATCGTTTTCTGGTTCCGCAGGACCTGATCGAGCTTTCGCTGGTTCGACAGGATGCTCGCCTGATTCGCCTTGATCTCCTTCTGATTCTTCAGCACTTGATCGAGCTTCCGCTGGTTGCTGAGCAGCTTCGACTGGTTCCGGAGAATCTTCGACTGATTGCCAAGCACTTGGCGATCGCTCATGACGGCTCCTTGGGTTGATGACGATGTGAGTGATAGACGGCGCGGCCGAGTCTACGAGGATGCGGTGACCGAGACAAGTGCGCCATCGCAGGAGCAGTGCCCGGTAATCCGGCCTGACGACCCAGACACGGCGGACGACACCGAACCCGGCACATCCCGCGTTAACCGCTGAGGTAGGCTTGCCCGCCACTTGGACGTATGAAGCCGCGACATCTGCCGCCTCGGGTGTAGTATCTGGCTGTCCGCCGGGCCGTTATTCCGACGTTCGAAGGAGACACACACTATGCGCGTCATGATCAGGCTCCTGGCGATTGTTCTGGCGATCACTCTCACAGGCTGCTCGTCGCCACCCAGCGCAGAGGTGGACGCGGCCAAAGCGGCCGTCGACAAGGCCTCTGCCACCCAGGCGGACAAGTACGCCGGCGAGTCGATGCGGGCGGCCCAGGACGCCCGCGCCGCGCTCGATGCCGAACTGAAGGTTCAGGAAGGCAAGATGGTCAAGTCGTACGACAAAACCAAGGAGCTCGCGGCCGCCGCGAGGGGCGCCGGCGAGAAGGCGGCGACCGAAGCGGCCGCGGCCAAAGAAAAGGCCGATGCCGTTGTCGCGGCCAGGGAGAAAGTCGCCGCGGCCCGGGCGAGGGCGGTCAAGGCGGCCGTCCGGCCCGGCGGACGGATCATGGCGCCGAAGAAGATCAAGGACTTCCCTCCCGTCTACCCGGCGCTGGCGCAGACGGCGGGGGTCTCGGGGCCCGTCACGATCGAAGCGACGATCGACACCGACGGAAAAGTCGTTGACGCGAAGGTCGTGAAGTCAATTGCGCTGCTCGATCAGGCCGCGCTCGACGCCGTGCAGCAATGGGAATATCTCCCGACCATGCTGAACGGCACGCCCGTGCCGGTGACCATCACCGTGACGGTCAACTTCACGAAGTAGCGGGCGAGTGCCGGTCGAAGGACCACGTGACGACGGTCAGGCGATCGTCACGCGATGTTCACCAGCGCGTCGTACTCATAATGCGTGCGATACGCCAGCATGTCGCGTGACGTCACCTGCTCGTCGAAGATGCTGTAGAGGGGGTCATCCACGCGATGAAACTGCAGCGTCGTCGAGGCCGTCTGGTCCGGTGCGTAGCTTCCGGCGTCGTGCTGTTCCTGCCAGGATGCCCAGACGCGATCGAGATTGGCATGATGGAGGAAGAAGACCGGATCGTTTGGAGATGAGGACAGCCCCATGTCTCCACCGACCCACACGTGCACGTTGTTGTGGATCGCCACCGGGCCGACCCAGCCCTCGAGCCGATTGCGCAGTCCGCTCGGCGAGGACGAATTGAATGGCCTGACGTCGTACGCCGCTTCCTGCGTCAGCACATCACGGACCTGATCGCGTGTCGGCAGCGCCCCTGCTCGTCCCTGATTGCGCTGCAGCCTTCGGCTGACCCGTTGCAGATTCCCCGTTCTCGGATCCATGGCGAGCCGGACTTCCCAGGCGGTCCCGATGAACTGTCCCAGACGCGTCATGTCCCAGAGCGGAGACGTACCGGGGTTCGGGAGGTCGGCATCGGCGCTCCAGTCCCAGTACGGCAGCCGGAAGGCTGTGTCCTCCACCGCCTGCTGAAGAAACCCCTCGAGCCGGAGGAGGAAGTACCGGTGCCACGTGAGGAAGGATGGCCCCGAGTGCGCGGCATTGCGGTCCGCCTGACTGGGGGGCGTCATCAGCATCATCGATTGATGGTGCCAGAACACGAAGACGTCGTAGATCGACAGGCCGTCCTGGCCGGGCCACGGAAAGCGCGCCGGGTCCTTCAGTTTCTTGATGCCGTCGATGTACCTTTCGCGCCGACGCGTCGTCAACGAGCACATTCTTGCGGATCATGTTCGCCTCAGTGTTCGCTTCCGTGGTCGTGTTCGCCGCTGTGAGCGTGGCCACCGCCATGGTCGTGACTGCCGTTGTCCGTTCGAAGGAAGTCGTCTGAATACGCCCCGATGACGTCCTTCATGAGGTCCACGGCGGACGCATACGTGACGAACGGCAAGGCGTGCGTGAACACACGTCCGTCCTCGTCCACCGACAGGTGGGGGTGCACCTCCTGCCCGTCCACCTCGATTCGATAGGTCGTGATGATGCGTCCCACGTGCCCGCCATACGTGAACTCCCGCACGCTGGTCGTCTGATGTCCCGCGTGCGGGTCCACATACGTGGGAAACCTCTGCTTGATCCAGTCAGGGTGGGAGCCGGGACCGTCGGTTGGCGAGTAGCGCGCGAGCACGGACGTATCGGGCAGGCCGACCTTCTTCGAGGCTTTCACCGCCCGCGGTTTCGCTGCCGCCGGGACTTTCCGCTTCGCCATGACCAGCTCCTTGGGATACGTCTGACGCAGGCCGCCCCTGCGCGGACTGCCGAGGTTGTATATCGCAAGGGTCCGGCGTGCAACCGAAAAGTGTGGCGGCGTTCCTGCCCTCGCTTGGTTGGTGAACCAAACTGGCGCCACGACGTAAGAGGAGACATCAGCTGTCAGCTGTCAGCTGTCAGGAAGCACCTGAAGGACGGGGACGGAATTTCAAGCCTGAAAAGGGAGAACTGAAAGCCGACAGCTGAGAGCTGACAGCTCCCTGTTAACCCAATCGCCGCGAGGACGTAATAGGAGACATCAGCTATCAGCCAGGCTGACAGCCCGGTTGAAATAAGCAGATATCTGAGTAAGATTACTGGGTATGGCTCGTCAGGACGCTCTTCAAGGCTCGCTCCCCCTGCTGGTGCTGAAGTTGCTGGCGCGCCGCGGTCCCCTGCACGGCTACGCCATGGCGACACAGATCGAAGGCATGTCCGAGGAGACGCTCCGGGTGGAGGAAGGGTCGCTCTATCCGGCGCTCCATCGTCTCGAAGAAGCGGGATGGATCACGGCGCGCTGGACGACGACCGGGACGGGCCGCCGGGCGCGGGTTTACGAGATTACCGCCAGCGGACGGAGGCAGCTCGAGTCGGAAGAAGTGCGCTGGAAGGCCATTACCGCGGCCGTCGGCAAGATTCTGAAGCACGCGTAGCGGTGCACGGCCGCGTACCTCTTTGGAGGCACGCCAGTGGCGGAGGTGAACGCGATGTCCCTGTGGTCACGTCTGACGAACGTCTTCCGGCCCGGCGGCGTCGAACGCGAGCTGGACGAGGAGCTCGAGTTCCATATGGCCGAGCGCATCCGAGAGCTCACGGCCACCGGGATGCCGCAAGAGGAGGCCGCCCGGCAGGTGGCGCGCCGCTTCGGCAATCCGCTGCGTCTGCGCGAGGAGAGCCGAGACATCAAGCTGCTGCCGTGGCTCGATTCGCTCCTCCGCGACGGCCGGCTCGGCCTCCGCATGATGCGGAAGAACCTGGTGGTCACCGGGACGGCGGTGGTGTCGCTCTCACTCGCCCTTGGCGCCTGCCTCGCGGCATTTTCTCTTGTTGACGCATTGATCCTCAGGCCGCTTCCCGTCCGCGAGCCCGAGCGGCTGGTGTACCTGACGTTTCCCACCTACACGCCCGAGCGCCCGGAAGCCGACACGTACAACGATCCGCTGTTCCTGCGGCTTCGCGACGCGGGGCGCGGACGTGTCGATTTGTTTGCCATGAGCACGCAGGTCATGCGACGGGCGACGTTCCCCGACAACGGAGGGGAGAAGGAATCGGTGCGCACGCAGTTCGTCTCCGGCGACGCGTTCGACCTGCTCGGCCCCGTTCCCGCCGCTGGACGGCTCTTGATGAAGCAGGACGACGTGAAACCGGGTGACCATCCGGTGGCCGTCGTGAGCCACGCGTTCTGGATGCGGCGGTTCGGCGGCGATCCCGCGATCGTCGGACGCTGGTTTACACTCGACGGCGATGGACGGGGTCCTTTCGGCGGTCAGTTTCAAATCGTCGGCGTAGCCGAGCCGCGCTTCACGGGCGTCGAGCCCGGCCGCCCGACGGATCTGTGGCTGCCGTATGCGATGTACAACCCGCGTGCATTTGGCAATGCCGACTTCGGCTGGTTCCGGATCGTCGGGCGCATGGCGGAGCACGTCCCGCCCGGACAGGCGCAGAGCGTGCTGCAGACGACGTTCACGAACTTCCGCCGCGATCGTGTCGGGCACATGGGGCCGAACCGGTCGCCTGAGCGAGTCGCGCAGTTCCTCAACACGCCGCTCTACCTGAGGTCGGCGTCGAACGGCACGTCTCCGCTCCGGCGCGAGTTCTCGCGGTCGTTGTGGATCCTGTCCGGGATCGCGATCCTGGTCCTGCTCATCGCCGGCTCCAACGTGGCGAACCTCTTCCTGGCGCGAACGGCGGCGCGCGAGCGCGAGATGGCGCTTCGCCTGTCGCTCGGCGCCGGCCGTGGCCGGTTGATCCAGCAGATGCTCACCGAGAGCACGCTCGTGGCCGGTGCGGCGTGCGTCCTCGGCCTTCTTTTCGCCGCAATCGCTGCGCCCGCGGTCGTTCGCATGCTCGGGTCGGCGGACGATCCGGTGCAGCTCGATCTCAGCATGGACTGGCGGCTCCTCGCATTCGCCGCGGGCCTCACGCTGCTGACGGCCGCGCTGTTCGGCGTGGCTCCGGCGCTGCGGGCATCAGGTATCGCGCCGATGACCGCTCTGAAAACTGGCGGCGGAGGCTCAGGCATTCGCGCGGGGGTGATGCGCCCGTTTGTCGCGGTCCAGGTCGCGTTCGGGCTGGTCGTACTGTTCGTCGGGAGCCTGCTGGTGCTGTCGTTCGTCAGGGTATCGAACGTGAACCCGGGGTTCGCCACGTCGAACGTGCTGGTGCTGTCGCTGGAGGCCGCCGCCGGCAGCGACGCGAATCAGAAGCGCACGGCGCTCCTGCAGGTGCTCGAGCGACTCCGCGGGATCCCCGCCGTACAGGCGGCCAGTGCCGCCGACTACAACGCACTCGGCCGCGCCTGGACGTACGGGCTCCGCGTGCCGGGCACGGAGCACGAGACGTTTGAAGCCACCATGGCGCCCGTGACGCCCGACTTCTTCCAGACCATGAATATTCCGGTCCTCGCCGGGCGCGCGTTCGTGAGCCGCGACATGAACGCGCCTGCCCCGGTCATGATCGTCAGCGACGCGTTCGCGCGCCGCTATTTCGGTCGCGAGCCGGCCGTCGGTCGCGTGTTCGAAGGACGCTTCGGGATGAACGACGACACCGTCGGCCACTACGAGATCGTGGGCGTGGTGGCGGACACGAGATACGATCTGCGCAAGCCCGCGGCTCCCACTGTTTACATTCTGCTTCCGCTGAGGGCCAACGGCAGGATCTACGTGCGCGCAACCGGCGATCCTGCGGCGCTGGCATCGAGGCTGCGTGAAGAGGTGCGCGCCGCGAATCCGACGTTCCGGGTGACCTCCATCACATCGCAGTCTGCGCTCGTCGACGGCACACTCCTGCGCGAGCGGATGCTCGCCATGCTCTCCGGCTTCTTCGCGCTCGTGGGTCTCGCGCTGGCTGCGGTCGGGTTGTACGGCGTGCTGAGTTACTCCGTCGTGCAGCGCACGCGCGAGATTGGCATTCGCGTCGCACTGGGCGCGCGCCAGCTTCGCGTCGTCCGGGCGGTCATGAAGGAAACCGGGGGGGCCGCGCTCATCGGGATCGCCGCCGGACTGCCGGCCGCGCTCTATCTGTCACGCTTCGTGAAGGCGCTGCTGTTCGAGGTCGCGCCGCTGGACTTCTGGAGTCTGGCGCTTCCCCTCGGCACGCTGCTGCTCGCCGCGCTGCTGGCGGCGGCGCTTCCGGCCCTGCGGGCGGCGCGAGTCGATCCGATCGTCGCGCTTCGATACGAGTGACAACGGACCCCGATCACCCACATCGCTCACAGAGGAGAGAATGTCATGACGCGCAGATGGTTCGTGATGGCTTGCTGCATGCTCGTGTCCGCAACGACGATGCTCGCGCAGTCACAGGGCGGGAAACCAGGGACCGATCCCCTGTCCGGAACCTGGACGGGAGATTTGCTCGAGGGCGAGGAACGTCGAGCATCCATCACCATGGAGCTGAAGTTCGACGGCAAGAGCGCGGTGTCAGGAACCTTCACAGGCCTGCCGAAGCCAGGCGATGTGAAGGCCGGCACCTTCGATCCGAAAACAGGCGCCCTGAAGCTCCAACTGGGCAAACAAGGGGAAGACGCGGTCCTGATCGTGCTCGAGGGAAATGTCGTCAAAGACACGGCTACGGGACGCATCACCGGTGAACTCACCGGCCAGTTCAAGCTTTCGAAGAAGGCGTAGAACTCATCCTGCGGCGCGGCGGGCTACTTCGGCTTCACACTCAGTTGTGTGAGCTTCTGCTCCGCGCTCTCCCGGATGAGCGTCCGGCGAGCGGGCGGATCGCTCGTGTCCGATGCCAGTAACTCGAGCGCGCGCGTGGCGCTTTGCCTCGCCCGGTCCTTCTGGCCGGCGGCCAGGAGCGCATCTGCCAGGCTGTCGTGGGCGTTGGGGGACTGGGGAAAGGCGGTCACGTTGAGGTCCATGATCTCCATGGCGCCCTCAACATCCCCGTTTTGCAGGTGCTCATAGCCGATGATGTTGACGATCGCCTCGGGGAAGATGATCGCGGCGGGATTGGACCGGCGGGCTTCCGCCAGTTTGCGTTGAGCCTCGCGCCTCCCGCCTGGCTGATCGAGCAGAGTCAGGATCTCTGTCGAAGGGGGCAGGGCGAACGAGGGTCCTTTGGCCGCCGGCGCACTCCCGGAGTTCTTCAGCGTGGCCACATACCAGTCGACGATCTCCCGCTGTAACTCCGGGTGCACGGCGAACATGTCCGATCCGTGGCCGCCGCGATCGTAGTGCACGAACCGCTTCGCGGGGCTCGCTGAGAGACTGAACACCCACGGCATGAGATCCACCGTCTCGCGAAATTCATCGTCGTCAGCCACAGCGGCAAGGACCGGCAGCTGCTTCGCCTGGCGCAGAAACTGACGGCCGGCCAGGTCTGCGGACCCGGACAGCAGCACGAGCGATTTCACCTGCTCCGGGTGCCGTCGTGCCGTCTGCACGGAATTGTCGACGCCGCAGCTCGCGCCGCCCACGCCAATCACGTCACGCGTCACGCCCGGCTGCGACGACAGATACTGGAACGCGACGTCGATATCGGCGGGCCACTTCTGTCGCAGCGCCTCCGCGTCCGCGGGCGCCGACGCGTCGAAGCGCGCGCCGCTGCTCTCACCGAAACCGCGCAAATCCAGCGTGAGGACGTTCAGCCCGGCCGCCGCGAGCTGTCCCGCCAACGCGTCCCAGACCTTCCGCTGCCTGTTGCATTGATGGAGCAGCAGGACTCCGGGACCTGGTGCGGCGGCAGCAAAATACGTCGCTTTGAGACCGGCGCCATCGGGGGCGGCGAGGTCGACGATGCGGCTGGACGGCGGGCGGTCGGTCGAGCAGCTCGAGGCCAGGAGTAACGACGTGAGGGTCAGGCCGGCCAGAAGACGTCGGGTCATAACAGTGTTGAGGCTCCTGAGCGATTATATTTGCCTCGCCGCGCAAATCATTCCCGGGCGAGCTTATGTCTGAACCGCCAGCTGGAAAACCAAAACGGCGCCCTCGCTATCATGGCTCGCACCCGCGCGCGTTCCACGAAAAGTACAAGGAACTGAACCCGGTGCGCTACCCGGAGGACGTCGGGAAGGTCCTCGCGTCCGGGAAGACTCCGGCGGGGATGCACCGCTCCATCATGGTGCCGGAGATCCTCGAGTGTCTGGCGCCAACCCCAGGCGACTTCGCCGTGGATGCCACGTTGGGGTACGGCGGGCACACAGCAGCCCTCCTCGGGGCCGTGCTGCCGGGCGGACGCGTGCTGGCGCTCGATGTGGATCCGATCGAGCTGCCGAAGACCGAAGCCCGGCTTCGCGCGATGGACATCCCGCCAGACGCGCTCATCTTACGGCGCAGCAATTTCGCCGGCCTGGCCCGCGATCTGGCGGCACAGAACCTTCCTGCGGCGGATGTGGTGCTCGCGGATCTGGGTCTGTCGTCGATGCAGATCGACGATCCGTCCCGGGGGTTCACCTTCAAACGCCCCGGTCCGCTGGACTTGCGGATGAACCCGCGGCGGGGTCAGCCGGCGGCCGGATTGCTCGCGTCGCTCGACGCCTCCACGCTGGCGCGCCTGCTGGAGGCGAACGCGGACCAGCCCGACGCGCTGGCGCTGGCGCAGGCGATCGTCGATCGCCAGCAGCGAGCGGCCATCACGACCACGACGGATCTTGCAGAGACCGTGGCCACGGCACTGGCCGGCCAGGGCGCCCGGCGCCCAACGCACGTCGGCGACTCGATTCGGAGAGTGTTCCAGGCGCTTCGAATCGCGGTGAACGACGAGTTCGGCGCCCTGGATACTTTTCTGCGTCTCCTGCCCGACTGCATGACACCAGGCGCACGCGTCGCCATCATCACGTTCCACTCGGGCGAAGATCGCCGCGTCAAGCAGGCGTTCAAGGACGGTGTGCGCTCGGGTGCATTCGTTCGCATCGCCGAGGAGGTCATACGTCCCGGCGCTGAAGAGCGGCGCGCCAATCCTCGATCGTCGGCGGCGAAACTTCGCTGGGCCATCCGCGCCTGACTGCCCCGTCACATCGCACAGGTTCAAGGGCGCCGCTCGTCACCTGATTACAGGAGCTCAGAAGATCAAGAGAGATGGATGGAGATCCCGAAAGATCAACACGGAGGCGCGGAGACACGGAGATCGGACGGAGGGTACGGCGGTCGGCCGCCGGCCGTTGGCCGGCGTGGGAGAGGAAGAGGATCTCTCCACCGCACACAGCGCGGGCCGACCGCCTCGTACACGACAAAGAGCACTCGGTATGACCTGTGAGTTTCTAGCCAGCCTGTTATCTCCGTGCGTCTCCGTGCCTCCGCTACTCCGTGGTGGAATTTTTCTTCCTCCGAAATTCTCTCCTGGTCTGCTGATCTCCTGCGCTGGCCGCAAGGAGTCAATCTCAAGTGAGTTGAGAAGAGTGTAAGTCCCTTCTCACGCTATCTGCCCTTGCCGCAGCGCGCGCCGTGCCGCCGACGACGAAGGCACATCAGCCCGGTCGCCACCAGCAGCAGCGAAGCGGGCTCGGGAGTGACCACAGGCGTCTCTTCAAGAGACGCGCGGCCGTAGTACACGAGCAGATCGAAGCCGCCGGTCGCCAGCTCAATCGAATCAGCAACGGAGAACTGGCGAGAGGGCGCGGTGCCGAGGAATCGTGCGAACGATCGAGCGTCGAGCTCCGGCATGGCGTCGGACCCGCCGTCGGCGATGAGCGAGATGTCGCGGTGGAAGTCATTCCTGTCGACCGAGACGTTGTGGCGTATGGTCATCAGGGACTCACGCAGCCAGATCCCATTCTCCAGCCGCAGTGTTTCTCCGGCGATTCGGAGCGGCGGACCAAACGGCGGAAAATCGTTTCTCCGTGGGAGCGGAATGTCCGACACGGTCGGTTCTCCATAGAACCGCGTCAGGCGACCCTCTTCCGCATGCTCATTGATGACCTGCGAGTCGAATGTCAGCGTCAGGGGGAAGGAGGCCCTGAACTCGCGGCACGATTCCACCTCCACAAACTCGCACTGCCTGAATACGTCCACCTTGTAGACGACCTGGATGGGCTCCGCGTCGGCTACGGTTGCCGCGCCAGCCAGGACCATCACCACACTGGCGGTTCCACATCTGCCCCATCGGCGCCCCATATTTCCTCCAGCCTGCGGCGCATGCGCACCGTGCCGCGTCAGCATGCATCACGGATGCCCGGCGCGCCTATAATCCATGGCCGCATATCAAGTCGAAGGCACGTGTCTTCGGCGGCGAAAAGGATGGCCCGAGCTTTCCCGCGCTTGCGAAACATGCGGCCGAAACGATCCCGGGGGCGCGGCTGGTGGTCGTGCCCGCCGCAGGACACGTCCTCCATCTCGAGCAGCCTGAGACCTTCACACGCGAGTTGTTGAAGTTCCTGCAGGACCAGCCGTAAGGCGTGGAGACCTGCGGCGATTCCAGGTGCCTCAGATTCGCTGCAACAGTTGGCGCGTGTAGCGCACGCACGTTTCCAGATCCTCGATCCGCTGCTGCCCCTGCGTCTTCCCCGCCGCAAGCGGCGTGGCCGGCTTCGGCGTGCCCTTGTCCGCGAGCGTCACGAAACGACTGAACTCCGAGGCCGGCATCTTGCGCCAGTTGTCCCAGAACTTCGGGTCGTAGACCGCATGAATTCTCGGACGGGCAGACACCAGGTTCTCGAAGATGATCGGCATGCCGGGTTTGGCCTGGATGAACTTCCTGATCCAGCCGTCGATGTCGACGTTGCCGTCGCCCATGTTCACCCACCGCACCGCGATGCCCTCCGGCACCTTCCAGACCGCGCTGTCCCGCACGTGGGACGTCTCGGCATAGGAGATCAGCGTCTCGAGCGTCATGTGCGGATCCTCGAGCATCCAGACGGGATTGCCCGAGTCGAGGCACACGCCCATGACATCCCGACCGACCGCGTCGACCATCATCTTCATCTCGCGCGCCTGCAAATCGCCGCCATGGTTCTCGACGGCCAGCTTCACACCCGAGTCGACGATGCGCGAGCGCAGGCCCTGGATGGCCTTGACCATGTTGTCGATGTGCATCTCGATCTGCGGACGCTCGGGATCGCCGCCCAGGATGCAGCGCATGCAGGTGGCGCCGAAGATCTGCGAGGCTTTCAGCGCGCGGCTGACCTGCACTTCGAGCGTGCCGTTCTGAGCGTTGAACGACCTGGAGCTCGGACAGACCGAACCGTGGGCCAGCTGCAGCTTGATGCCCAGCCGGTCGGCATGGTCGCGAACCTGCCGGATCGCCGCCTCGTCTTCCAGCACCGCAAGCGGGAGCGAGATCATGGCCCACGTGAGCTTGATTGAGCCGAGGTAGTCCAGAAACTGGGTCGGCGTGAACTGGTTGCCGCCGACACTGCCGTCGATCGAGCCGAGCTCCACGGCTGGGGTTCCCGGGGCCCCGGGCCGGGAAGCCTGGACCGCCGCGGCCGCGGTGCCCGGAACGAACATGCGTCGATTCATGCCGCGGATTGTAGTCCAGGGGTGCCAGCGTGAGAGGGTGCCGCTGGGGATCGGGGATCGGGGATCAGGGACAGGGATCGGGGATCAGGGATTCGGGGCTCGGAAGATCCGAACCTTGAACCGGGAGCCTGAACCTTGAACCGGGAACCTGAACCTTGAACCCCGAACCTGAACCCGGAACCCGGAACTCCGAACCCTGAACGGACTTAGCAATACCTGAGAAGATCACCCCTGCGGGCTCGACGCGGCGCTGGAGGGCATAATAGAACGTCACACGATGTCGCGCTTACTCCTCGTTTTCGCACTGACCGCGCTTTCGTCGCTGGTCTCGATTCGCCCGGGTTCGGCGCAGAGCGCTGTGCGGCTGCAGGACCTGACCGTTCCCCAGGGACGCCTTCCCGCCGGCTGCACGGTGTCTTCGGATGCCCCAGCAGGTCTGCAGGTCGCGACGAGCCCCTGGGTGGGCGAGGATACGCCGATCCTCGCGTCGATCCGGCAACGTGTAGGGCCTTCACCGCGGGTGCCGGATGGCCCACCCGGAACTGCGCGACAGATCGCGCAGATCCACCGCGAGTGGACGCGCGATATAGAAGAAGGATACGCGGCGGTTTACAAGCAGGCCGCACCGGAACTGGTGATTGTGTACGGGCTCCGGTTCTCCGGCACGGCAGGCGTCGAGCAGGTGCTGCGGGACACACGCCGCCAGACGAGTCCCAGGGTCATCCGCGTCGCGATCGGGCGGATCTTTGCCGTCGTTCACGGAGACGCGGGTCCCTGTGCGCAGGCGATTGGAGCGTACTTCACGTCGCTGGCGACACCTTCACAAGCGAAGGGCAAGTAAACGCCTAATCGCCTAGTCCCGCCTGAGGGCGGACATCGGATCGATACGGGCCGCCCGCCGCGCCGGAACCCAGGCCGCCAGGAGCGCAACGCCCGCCAGCGCGACGAACGAGAGACCTGCCGTCTGCGGATCCAGCGGCTCCAGCTGGAAGAGCGACGTCTCGAGGATCCGTCCAACGGCATAGGCACAGGGCAATCCAACCAGGATGCCGGTACCGACCATCCACAGCGAATCGCGCAGGACCATCCGGATTACGTCGCCGGCGGCGGCACCCAGTGCCATCCGCACGCCGATCTCGTTCGTCCGGCGTGCCACCGAATAGGCGAGCAGGCCGCCGAGTCCAGTCGCTGAAAGCGTCAACGCCACGAGACCGAACGCACCGGACACGAAGCCGAGGAGCCGCTCGGTTCGAAGCACGCGATCGATCAAGCCTGTCTGCGTATGAAACTCCGTCAGAGGTACAGCCGGATCCACGGACGCGACGGCCTGTCGAACCGCTTCCGCGAGACGCGTGGAGTCCATAGTCGTGCGGATGGCGAAGTGAATCGTGTCCCCGGGGCGATATGACGTATAGACGGTCGGCCCCGCCTTGTCGCGCAGGTTGCGATAGCGGCTGTCGGCCACCACACCCACGATCTCGTATTGCTGGTTGTCCTTCCGATCGAGCCCGAACCGGCGCCCCAGAGGGTTCTCGTTCGGGAAATACTGCCGTGCGAAAAGCTCGTCGACGACGGCCGCCTGAGCGTCGGGGCGCATGTCGCGCCGATCGAGTGGCCGGCCAGCGATCAGACGAATGCGCAGTGTCTCGAAAAATCCGTCTCCGACCGTATTCAGGTTTGCCCGATGAGCGTCGGTCCACGGACGTCCGGGGAGATTCACGCGGCCGTTGTTTCCACCGCCCGACAGCAATCGGGTCTGGACGGTGCTGACACGGAGCACGCCGGGCAGCCGTGCCAGCTCATCGCTCAGCCGATCGCTGTAAGGTCTCACGCGCTCGACTGGATATCCGGCGCGGCCTGGACTCACCGAGGCGTACGCGAGGTGTTCACGATCGAACCCGAGATCCATCCATTTCAACTTCTCCAGCGAACGGCCGAGCAGGCCGGCCGCCACCAGCGCCGCCAGGCAGAGGGCGAGTTGAAGCGAGACGAGCAGCCGGGGCAGGCGCAGACCGCCGCCGCCCATCACCGATCGCGTCTGCGCCTTCAGCGTCTCGCCGAGATCGGCACGTGCGGCCCGGACGGCCGGCGCGAGACCGAAGAGCAGCGCCGTCAGGATCGAGAGCGCGGTGGTGTAGCCGAGGACGCGCACATCGGGATGCAGGTCAAAGGCATTGCTCGCATCACGGCCTGTCTGAAACAGCAGGTGGATGGACCGCGCGAGCCCGTACCCCAACCCCAGTCCGACGCCGCCTCCAAATATCGCCAGTACGGCGCTTTCGATCAGGTGTTGACGGAACAGCCGCATGCGCGCCGCACCCAGCGCGAGGCGCATGGCGGACTCGCGCTGCCTGCCCACCGCGCGAGCCAGCAGCAGGTTCGCGACGTTGGCACACACGATCAGCAGGAGCACGCCAACCAGCAGCATGAGGATCCACAGGGCGCGGGTATCCTGCGCATTCAATGCCTCGAATCCCCGACTGCCCGGCAAGGTGACCAGGTCGGGAACGGACGCGGACTCGACCGCGGCCCCTTCGGGAACGACCATGTTGCGAAACAGGCTCGCGATCTGTGCCGTCGCAGCCGCTTCCGTCACGCCCGGTTTCAACCGGCCCACCTGACGGACCCACCAGTCGCGATCGTTCTCGACCCGGGCAACACCGTTGCCTGAGTCCGTTCGAAACGCCACTTTTGCGGCAAGCGGCGCATAGATGTCCGTCCACTGCCCGGCCCTCAGACCAAAGAACCCGGGGGGAGCCACGCCGATGATGCGCGCGGAGACGTTGTTGATGCGGATGCTGCGGTCCAGGGCGGCGATGTCCCCGCCAGGAGCGCCGAACAGCTTCGTCCAGAAACGATGGCTGACAACGACCACCGGTTCCTGACCGGCACGATCCTCATCGTCGCGGAAGGCCCGCCCAACCACGGGCAACACACCCAGACCCTGGAAGAAGTTGCTGCTGACGTATTGCAGGCTCACCTGCTCGGCGGGCGCGGCGCCGACGGCCATCACGACGTTATCCGGATTGGCGACGCCGATCAGCGCGTCGAACGACGTCTGCTCACGCGCGAGACGCCGGTACAGGAACGCCGGCACCGACGTTCCCTGGCTGCGGCCGGCGCCGATGGACCTGTAGTAGCCGTTGTGGTTCTCTACGCCTGGCGGGAATCCCTGATTGGTCCACTCGATGATACGCAGCGACGCCGGGTCCCTGACGGGCAGGGGCCGCAGAATCGCCGCGTCGACGAGGCTGAAGATCGCCGTGTTCGCCCCGATGCCGATCGCCAGCGAGAGCACGACCGCCAGAGTCAGCGCCGGCGTCCGTCGAAGCTGACGCACGCCGTAGCGGGCGTCCCGAAGCGCCGAGTCGAGCCATTCGATGATGCCTGCGGATCTCGTCTCTTCTTCGATGCGTCTCGGGTTGCCGAGCCGCAGCCTGGCGTCGCGCCTGTCGCGCCCGTCCGCCATGTCCATGTCGAGATGGAACCGCAGCTCCTCTTCGATGTCAGCGCCGTGACGGCCGCTGCGGAACGTTCTTCCGAGCCTGGACCAGAGCCCCATGACGCCTCTCTTTCTCAGGTCGTGCGAAGAATCCTGGCCACCGCTGCGGACACCGCGTGCCATCTCTTCTGGTCGGCCTCGAGCTTGCGCCGTCCCTTTGGGGTGAGCGAATAGACGCGCGCGCGGCGGCCCGCGTCCGACAGCCGCCACTCGGCCTTGACGAGGCCTGCTTCCGTCATGCGATGCAGCGCCGGGTAGAGCGACCCGGCTTCGACGCGCAGAATTTCGTCCGATGTCTGCTGGATGTGCGACGAAATCGCGAAACCGTGATTCGGTCCCCGGCGGAGGATCTTCATCACGAGCAGCTCGAGCGAACCCTGCAGGTTGTCCGTCTTCGGCATGATATATAGATATCTAGTATAGACATCGATATATCGAAGTCAAGCTATCAGCTATCAGCTGTCAGCTTCCGGCTTCCGGCTTCGGCTTCGGCTTCGGCTTCGGGCTTCGGGCTTCGGGGGCTTCGGGCTTCGGGCTTCCAGCGAGTCTTCTTCTCTTCTTCCGGCTGAAGCCGGAAGCGACGTCGTCCGAGTCCCGAATCCCGAGTCCGAATCGAGTCCCGAGTCCCGAGTCCCGAGTCCCGAACCCCGAGTCCCCTAATCCCGAGTCCCGCCTTCCACGGCTCGTCGCAGCGCCGCCCGCGCAAGCAGGCGCGTGGAATCGAGCGTGGGGAGCGGCGAGGTCGAGTCATCGACGATCAGCGGGATCTCCGTGCACCCGAGAATGACGGCGTCGCAGCCTTCGTCCTTCATGCGTCCGATCACGCGCTGAAAGTAGGCGAGCGCTCCGGGCGTGAAGACGCCGTACACGAGCTCCTCCATGATGATGCGGTCGATTTCGTCGCGTTCGGCGCCGGCCGGACGCACGTACGCCAGCCCGCGCGCCGCGAGCTTTTCAGGATAAACGTCGCTCTCGACGAGATAACGCGTGCCGGTCAGCCCAAGACGACGGAACCCGCGCGTGACGGCCTGTTCGGCGACTGTCGCGGCGATGTGCAGCCAGGGCAGCGGCGATCGGGGTTCGACGAACGGCAGCGCCTGGTGGATGGTGTTGTCGGGGCAGATCAGGAAATCGGCGCCACTCTTCGCGAGCTTGTTCGCGGAGGAGAGCATCAGCTCCCCCACGCCGGGCCAGTCGGCGCGATAGATGCGCTTCATGTACTCGGCGAGCGAGTGCGTGTGCATCGAGACCTCGGGGTGATCGTGCGCGCCGAGAAACTGCGCACCTTCCACGCAGACCGTTCGATAACAGAGCGCGGCTCCTTCGGCGGAGCAGGCGACGATCCCGATGTGGTGAGACATAAGATCAGCTTCCGGCTTCCGGCTTCCGGCTTCCGGCTTCCGGCTTCCGGCTTCCGGCTTCCGGCTTCCGGCTCGTCCGGCAAGTCTTCTTCCGGCTAAAGCCGGAAGCTACGTCGTCCGTATCGAATCCCGAGCCCCGAATCCCGAGTCGCCGTGTTGACAGTTACTCCCCCGGACGGTACGCTGGAGGTTGGTAGGGAGTAGCGGCCCGCACACGCGGGTGGTCCAGCCGTCAACACGGAGCTTAGGCTCCCGGCTGACACCGGCAGCCCGTCAGGCCCAGCGAGACTACCACGCGCCCCTGGAGGACCGTGGTGCTCATCTGGATTGCCTTTCTCGTCTTCATCCTCATCCTGCTCGCCCTCGATCTCGGCGTCTTCCATCGCGACGCACACGTCGTGTCGGTCCGCGAGGCCCTGGGCTGGACGGTCGTCTGGTTCGCGACAGCTATCGCGTTTGCCGGCTTCGTCTACCTGGGCCATCAATATCACTGGCTCGGGATGGGTCTCCAGCCGGATCTGGTGGAACGCAGCGCCGCCTACCCTGACGGGCGCGTCAACGATGCGCAGTCAGCGGCGTTGAAATTCCTGATCGGATACGTCGTCGAGCTGTCGCTCAGCGCCGACAACGTGTTCGTCATCGCCATGCTGTTCGGCTATTTCGCCATTCCCAGGATGTACCAGCATCGCGTGCTGTTCTGGGGGATCCTCGGCGCCCTGATCATGCGCGGCGCCATGATCGCCATCGGCGCCAAGCTCGTGGCGGAGTTCTCGTGGGTCCTCCCCGTTTTTGGCGCGCTGCTGGTGCTGACCGCCGTGAAGATGGCGGTCATGGGCGAGGGCACCAGTGATCCCGGGCAGAACCTGATCATCCGCGGGATGCGGCGACTGTGGCCCATCTCGAACCGCTTTCACGGAGAGCACTTCGTGGTGAGAGATGAGGTGGGCAAGTGGGTGCTCACGCCGCTGGCGCCCGCGCTCGTGATGGTCGAGACCACCGATCTCGTGTTCGCTGTCGACTCGATCCCCGCAATCTTCGCCATCACGGCTGACCCGTTCCTCGTCTTCACGAGCAACGTGTTTGCCATTCTCGGCCTGCGCTCGCTCTTTTTTGCGCTCGCCGGGGCCCTGCACCTCTTCCATTATCTGAAGTATGCGCTGGCGATGGTGCTCCTGACCGTCGGCGTCAAGATGCTCGCGCACACCTGGTTCGAGAGGGTCCTCGGGGAGCACTTCAATCTCATTCTCCTGGCGACGGTGATCGTCATTCTCGCAACCGGCGTGCTCGTCTCCTTGATCGACACCCGATGGCACGATGAGATCCGCTCGGCGATTCGCAGGACGGGTCAGACGCTGGAGGCGTGGGTGGTTCCTGACCGCATGGTTTCTGACATTCTGAATGAGGCCGAGCGCAAGGTGTCAGGCAACGCATCCCCGCATGAACGACCGGAAGAAGCTCGAGAGCCGATACCGCGTCCGTCGCTGATGACGAAACTCAAGCGTTACTTCTTCCCTCGGAGTGCGGGGCCTGTGCTGGTGTTCGCCATCCATGGCCTCGTCGAAGAGGCCGGCGCCTTCGCGATGTTCCTCTGAAACCACGGAGCGGATCCGGCGAGCCCGGGTGCGCGACGTCAGGGAATCCGGTGTGGGCACGTTCCCCGGCACGTTCGTGACAGGAGCGGCTACAATGCCCCTCATGAGCGCGACGACTTCCGCTCCCGCCGTTTCCCCATCCAGGCAGCAGGCGTCGGCGCCTGCCACGATCACGCGCATCACGTCCATCGACGCCTTTCGCGGCTTCGTGATGTTCCTGATGCTCGCCGAGGTCCTGCGGCTCTGGACGCTTGAGACCGCATTCCCGGCGAGCCGCTTCTGGGCGATCGTGGCCTACAACACCACGCACGTGCCGTGGCAGGGGTGCTCGCTCCACGACCTGATTCAGCCTGCGTTCTCGTTCCTCGCAGGGGCGTCGCTCCCATTTTCGATCGCGAGCCGGCGCAACAAAGGCGAGCCTTTCGCGCGGATGCTCGGCCATGCCGTCTGGCGCAGCGTGGCGCTGATCCTGCTGGGCGTCTTTCTCCGCTCGATGGAGAGTCCGCGAACCTACTGGACGTTCGAGGACACGCTGACGCAGATCGGCCTCGGATACACCTTCCTCTTCCTGCTGGCGTTCGCGTCGCGTCGCGTGCAGGTGGCAGCGTTCACGGTGATCCTGGTCGGCTTCTGGGCGGCCTTCGCGCTGTACCCGCTGCCCGGTCCGGACTTCGACTACACGAAGGTGGGAGTGCCGGCGAACTGGCCGCATCTGTACACGGGCTTCCTCGCGCATTTCAACAAGAACTCGAACCTGTCGTGGGCCTTCGACGTCTGGTTCCTGAACCTCTTCCCGCGCGAGTCGCCGTTCCGGTTCAACGGGGGCGGGTGGTCGACACTCAGTTTCATTCCAACGCTCGCGACGATGATGCTCGGCATGTGGTGCGGCGAATGGTTGAAGACCTCACGCTCGACCACCGAAAAGTTGAAGGGGCTCCTGGTAGCCGGCGTGGCGCTGACGTTCGCCGGCCTGCTGCTGCAGTGGCTGCACATCTCGCCGATCGTGAAGCGCATCTGGACCTCGTCGTACACGCTGTACAGCGGCGGTCTGACCATCCTGCTCCTGGCAGCGTTCTATGCCGCCATCGAGTGGCGTGGGTGGAAACGGTGGTCGTTCCCGCTGCTGGTGATTGGCGCCAACTCGATCGCCATCTACGTCATCAGCTGGACGATCGAGCACTTCGTCGCGTCCGCTCTCGTCCGCCACCTCGGGACTGCGCCGTTTGCGATGCTCGGCCCGCCATTCGAGCCGGTGCTGAAAGGGCTCGGCGTCCTGATCGTCTTCTGGTTGATTCTGTTCTGGATGTATAGGAGGAAGATCTTTCTAAGGATCTAGAGGGGGGCCAAGGTGCCAAGGGGCCAAGGGGCTGGATGCGTCCGGCATTGACTTCCAATGCCGGACGCACGTGCAGAACGCTGATTCCAATCTCGAGTCCCGAGTCCCGAAAGTTCGGGCTTAGCACCCTGGCACCCTTGGCACCCTGTTTTCTCTTTCGCTAATACATATCCGCGCGGAAAGTGATGGTCCGGCCGGGCTGAATCATGACGTCGAACTCGACCGGCCCGAGTCCGGGCGCCTCGATCTCGATACGATGACTGCCCGCCTCCAGATTCGCGTGCTGGAACACGCCGTCGAAGTCGTTGACGATTCCGATGTAGTAGCCATCCGCGAACACCTGCGCCTCACGCGGCGCGTCAACGATCCGCAATCCTCCATACATGCGTCCCGGAATGGGGTCGTAATATCCGCGAGGCGTATAGCCATAGGGATAGGACCCGCCGGAGCCGTAGTAGACGCCGAGGCCGAACCGCGGACGGTAGACGTACGGCCGGTACGGCACGATCGTCACGATGCGGGGACGGATGTATCGCGGGACGATGACGGTCCGTGAGCCATAGCCCCTGTTCGAATAGTACGGACGCGGGACCACACGCCGACCGTAGTCGCGGCGTCCGTCATACTGGCGGTACCCCTGGTAATCCCGCCGGTTGTCGTACTGCCGCTGCGCCTGGTACTGACGCTGCGCCTGATACTGGCGCTGCTCGTTCTGGCGCTGGGCCTGGTACTGACGCTGCTCGTTCTGGCGCTGCGCCTGATACTGGCGCTGCTCAGTCTGGCGCTGGACGTTCTCCCGCTGCTCCGGAGCCCGCCCTCGCGGTACCGCGCGGTCGCCTCCCCCGCGCGACCGCTGTTCCGTCGCCTGACCTCCGCGCCGGTCCGAACCGGAACGGCGGCGCTGATCGTCTCCACCGCGCGCGAATACGGGCGCGGCGGCAAGCGCCCCGATCAAAACAAATCCCGTGATGACTCGTGTGTATGCCATTGGAACTCTCCGAGAGCACATAACCCAACTATTGTGCCAATTCCATGGCATGGAATTGCTGGCATTTTCCGCTGAACCCGGCCCGCCGCGCGGCACGCGTTCCACTTCCCAGGACACTGCCCACGGACAGCCTCCAGCAGGGGTCGGGGACCCGCGGGGCGACCGAACCACCACCGATTCAGTGTTTGTGCGCCACTACGTGGTGACCCGCCCCTTCAGGTGCGGTTTGAGAAACCGCCCGGTGTGCGAGGCCTTGCACCGGGCCACGTCCTCCGGTGTGCCGGCGACCACAACCTGACCCCCGGCATGCCCGCCTTCCGGTCCCAGATCGATGACGTGATCGGCGGTCTTGATGACGTCCATGTGATGCTCGATCAGGATCACGGTGTGCCCGGCATCGACGAGCTGATTCAGGGACACGAGCAGGCGCTCGACGTCGGCCAGGTGCAGCCCCGTCGTCGGCTCGTCCAGGATGTAGACGGTATGCTTCGAGCGCTGGAGCTTGCTCAACTCCGTCGCGATCTTGATCCGCTGCGCCTCTCCGCCCGAGAGCGTCGTGGCCGACTGGCCGAGCGTGAGGTATCCCAGGCCGAGGGCGTTCAGGACTTCGATCTTCCTGGCCAGCGCGGGCTCCGTCACGAAGAAGCCGGCCCCTTCCTCCACCGACATGTTGAGCACGTCGTCGATCGTCTTGCCGCGGACGGTGACCTCGAGCGTCTCGCTGTTGAAGCGAGCGCCCTTGCATGCGCCGCAGGTGACCTCGACGTCCGGCATGAAGTAGAGCTGCGTCGTGATCACCCCTTCCCCCTGGCACTCCTCGCAGCGGCCACCCTTGACGTTGAAGCTGAATCGCCCGGGCTTGTACTCACGCTCGATGGACAGCGGCGCGTCGGTGAACAGATCGCGGATCGCGTCGTAGAAACCCACGTACGTCGCGGGGTTCGAACGGCTGTTCCGGCCGATCGGGGACTGGTCGATGCTGGCCACCTTGTGCACGTGCTCGAGGCCGTCTACCCCGTCGTGCTCCCCGGGCAGCGTGCGCGTATCCTCGAGCTTCTTCCAGAGCGCCTTGAAGAGGACCTCGTTGACGAGCGTGCTCTTGCCGGATCCTGACGCGCCCGTGATCGCGATGAGCCTGCCGAGGGGAATCGTCACGTCCACGCTCTTCAGGTTGTTCTCGCGCGCCCCGCGGACGACGATCGCCTTGCCGTTACCATTCCGCCGGCGCACCGGGACGGCAATCGATCGCTTCCCCGAGAAGAACTGCCCCGTCGGAGATGCCTTGCACCCGAGCACGTCGTCCAGCGTTCCCTGGACCACGACCCGGCCGCCGTGCACGCCCGGGCCCGGGCCCATCTCGACGACGTGATCGGCCGCGCGAATCGTGTCCTCGTCGTGCTCGACGACGATGACGGTATTGCCGATGTCGCGAAGGCTTTCGAGTGTCGCGATCATCTTCGTGTTGTCCTTCGGATGGAGCCCGATGCTCGGCTCGTCAAGGACGTAAAGCATCCCCATGAGGCCTGAGCCGATCTGCGTGGAGAGCCGGATACGCTGCGACTCGCCACCCGAGAGCGTCCCGGAGCGGCGATTGAAGTTGAGGTAGTCGAGCCCGATTCCGAGGAGGAGCTTCAGTCGCGCGCGAATCTCGGAAAGGACCTGGCGCCCTGCGTCCGCGCCGCGTCCGCCGGTCTTGAGGGTCGCGAGAAACGCCTGCAGCTCGTCGAAGTTGAGCTGCCCTACGTCGTGGATGGTGCGGCCGCCGACGGTGAAGAGCAGCCTCGTGGCGCGGACCCTCGCGCCGCTGCAGTCGGGGCAGGTGTGCTCGACCATCACTTTGTCGAGCCACGCTTCCATCTTCGAGCTCGCCTCCCCCCGCTGGCGGTACCGGCGATAGTAGCGCTCGATCCGCCGCGCAATGCCGCCGAACCCGACTTCCCGGCCTTCCTGGTCGGGGACTTTCACCTTCGCGTCAGGCGGCGACATCACGGCTATTTTCCGGGGTTCGATGCCGTAGAGAATGGCATGACGGATCTTCTCCGGCAGCTGCTGCCACGGCGAGTCCAGCGCAAACCCCAGCGCATTGGACAGGCTGAACATGAGCCGTCCGTCCCACGTGTCGGGGTTGTATTTGAAGGCCTCGCGCACGAAGCAGCCGCCGAGGATGCTCCGCTTCGGATCCGGAACGAGCAGCTCGGGATGCGTCAGCTTGTCCACACCCAGGCCGCCGCATGTGCGGCAGGCGCTCTCGGGGTTGTTGAAGACGAAGAACACGGGGCCGATGTCGCCGTAGACGAAATGATGCGTCGGGGTGCAGAGCCCCTTGTAGAACCGATCGACCTCCGCCTTGCCGGCGCCCTTCGCGACGTGCACCTGGACGAGCCCGTCTCCCACGAGAAGGGCCGCGGCGATACCGGCTTTGATCGCCTTTTCGTGCTTGCGGTCCACGACGAAGCGATCCACCACGGCATCCATATGCCGGACGTCGGATGCTTCGAGCTCGTTCTTCGCGGAGAGATCGACGGGCTTTCCGTCAACGATCATCCGCCGGCAGCCCTTCTTGCGAACCTCGGTGAAGACGAAGTCGAGGTCCTCGCCGTACACCTTGAAGACCGGCGCCCGGAGCTCGACCTCGGCGCCCCGCGGCAAAGACAGGATCGCCTCGAGAATCTGGCTCGAGGTACGGCTCGGCGTCGGTTCTCCGCTTCGGGGACAGTGCGCCTGGCCGATGGTGGCGAAGAGCAGGTTCAGGTAGCTCGCGATGTCCGTCATCGTCCCGACGGTCGATCGCGGATTGTTGGCGAGCGTCTTCTGCTCGATCGAAATGACGGGTGAGAGGCCGAAGACGAAGTCCACGTCAGGCTTCGTGACCTGCGCGACGAAGCGTTTCGCGAACGTGGACAGCGACTCCATGTACCGCCGCTGACCTTCGGCGTAAATCGTATCGAACGCCAGGCTCGACTTGCCGGATCCCGAGAGGCCGGTGACGACGACGAGGCTGTCGCGCGGGATCTCGACGGAGATGTCTTTCAGGTTGTGGACCCGCGCCCCCTGAACGGAGATCGTCGTCCGGACCGCGGGCCTGCCGGGCGCGGTGTTCGCGATGGACGTCCGCGGTCCGGCGTCCGCGGCGTGCCGTGATGTGCGGCGGCTGCCTGTACTCTGTGTCATCGGGGCGTCCACTCATCGTCCGCATCCGGTCCGGAGGCGTCGCTCAAGTGCACGAATGCCAGTTCCTGCACGTCCACGTTGCTCCGCTTCGTGAGGCGCGCCGGAAGGGAGACCTTTTCGATCAGCCCTCGGTCGGCCAGGTACTCACATGCGGTCGTCACCTGGCTCACATCGAAGTGGCGCTTGAAGTGCGTCTCGATCTCCGCGCATGAGCGGGCGTCACCAGCCTCGCGCAGGTAGGTGATGACAGGCGCGAACAGCGAAGAGGCGCGTTCGGCAAGGTAGTCGTCAATCGCATCGAGGGCTGCGACAACGGCGGCCCGCGTCTTCTTCATGTTCAGCAGGCCGGTGTAGATCCTCGCGAACAAGGCGGGGTTGAGCTTCAGTGCCTGCGGTATGACTTCTCGATCCGCCACCAGTCCGGCGCCGATGACTTCGACCTGTGCGAGCGAGGTTGCCGCGTACAGAATCCAGAGGGCGCAGTAGTCGAGGTCCCCGCGCGTCACGAGCCATTTGTGCGCCTTGTCGATTGCGGGGAGCGCCCCCGTCGCGGCGCGCAGGAGCTGGATTTCCCGGTCACGTGCGCCGAGCTCGCGCAGCCCTTCACACAGCCGAGCGATGGTGTCATCGTGGGTATAGAGCAGCCGTCCCTTGGTGAGGAGCGCGTGCATGAACGAGTTCTGGACGGAGCCCTCGACAGCGCGCCGGAACTCGCCGCGCGGAATCAGGAACGCATGGACATTGACGCCGTTCGCATACAGCGCGATCGAGCCCGACGGCACCTTGCTGTCGTCGATCGTCACGAGCACCAGGTCGATGTCGGACCTCGCCCAGACGGTGTCGTGAGACAGGCTGCCGCACAGGACGGCGGCCAGGATGCTGCGATCCTGCTGCACCTGTACGACGAGCGCGTCGAGAGCTGCGGTGAACGCTTCACGCGGTGACTGGTGGGCCATGCGCCTGCCGGGCGAATGCAGAAGAGTGTAGCCGAATTGCATGCACGGTCCCGGGTTTCTCGCTATCCTTGGACCACTCGATTCGATGCCCCTCACGACCGGCGCCCGCCTCGGCGTGTACGAGATTCAGTTCCTGCTCGGCGCAGGCTGTATGGGGGAAGTGTACTGCGCGCGCGACACGCGGCTCAATCGCGACGTCGCCATGAAGGTCCTGCCGGAGCTGTTCGCGAGCGACGTCGAACGCCTCGTGCGATTCGATCGAGAGGCACAGTTGCTCGCGTCCCTGAACCACCCGCACATCGCGCAGATCTACGGGTTCGAGGACTTTGCGTCCAGGTCCCCCGGGCAGGCGGCCGTGCGTGCGCTCGTGATGGAGCTCGTCGATGGCCCGACGCTCGCGGATCGGATCGCGACCGGCGCCATTCCGCTCGAGGAGGCGCTGTCCATCGCGCATCAGATCGCCGCCGGACTCGAGGCGGCCCACGAGCGCGGGATCATTCATCGGGATTTGAAGCCCGCCAACATCAAGCTCACAGCCGGCGGCTCCGTCAAGCTGCTCGATTTCGGTCTGGCGAAGGCGCTCGACCCGCTTGGAAGCGCGGGCGCTGGCCGGTCCGCCTACGCCGGCCGCGGTGGCATCGGCTCGAGCCAGGATCCGATGAACTCGCCAACGTTCGCGAGTCCCGGCACCGAGCTCGGCGTCATTCTCGGCAGCCCGGCCTACATGGCCCCCGAGCAGGCGCGCGGCCAGGCGGTCGACAAGCGCGCGGATGTCTGGGCGTTCGGCGTCGTGCTCTACGAGATGCTGACCGGCCGTCGGCTGTTCGAGGGAGAGACCGTCTCGGACACGATGGCGGCGGTCCTGCGCCACGAGATTGACTGGACGGAATTGCCGGCCGACACTCCGGACGAGGTACGCCGCATGCTCCGGCGGTGCCTCGAGCGCGACCCCGTCAACCGGTTGCACGATGCCGGCGACGCACGTCTTGTGATCGCGGACGTCCAGCGCGAAGGGTCTGCCGCCCCGCGCGCGTCATCATCAAGGCGCATCCCATGGGCATATCTGGGCGCCGTCGCACTGGCCATCACCATCGTCGGTGTCTGGCTGGCGCTCGCCCGCGTGAGGCCTCCACGCGGCAGTGCGGTGAATCCGGTCGTCCGGTTTGCCATCGAGCCGCCGGCCGGCGTGACGACGATTTCGAACGTCACGCTGGCGGCGGATGGCCGCTTCCTCGTCTACGAGGGTCAGGTCGGAGGTGAGTCGCGCCTCTTCCTCCGCCGCCTCGACGCGCTCGATTCCCGGCTGCTCGCAGGGACGGAGGGAGCCCGGTGGCCGTTCATCTCGCCCGATGGCGGCTGGGTGGGGTTCTTCCGTGATGCGAAGATCTACAGGGTCTCCGCAGACGGCGGAGACGTGCTCGCCGTGTGTGAGGTGAGAGGTGGTCCGGGCGCAACATGGGATGCGCACGGACAAATCATTTTTTCCAGAACGTGGCTCTCGGGCCTGTCCATCGTTCCCGCCGACGGCGGCACGCCGAGAGTGCTCACGACTCCCGACGCCGCAAAACAGGAGATCGGGCACTGGTGGCCCGCGATGCTGCCGGACGGCCGCGTCCTCTTCACCATCGTGACCGCCAGTACCCGGGCTGAACGACGCCCGGATCGGGATCCTCAATCCCGCGGACGGCTCCTACCGGGTGCTGTTCGCCGGTGCGCGGGCCGCCTGGCTTCCCTCCGGTCACATCGTGTTCTATCGCACAGGCCGCTATCACGCCGTGGGGTTCGACCTGGCTGCAGGCAGGGCCGTGGGCGAGTCATTTCCCGTCCTCGACGATGCGCAGGAGCTGGATCCGGCCGGCGACTGGCAGCAGCCGATGGCATTTGCGCCGGGCGGCGCCCTCGCCTATCTCGCGGGTCCGTATGTGCCTCCCAGCCGGCTCACATGGATCGCCATGTCGGGCGAGCTGACACCGCTCCCGTTTGCCGCGCGCCCCTTCGTGAGCGTGAAGCTGTCGCCGGATGGCCGGCGCGCGGCGACCGCGAGCATGGAGGCCGGACGGCTCCTGATTCGACTCTACGATCTCGACCGGGGCATCGAGGACACCCCGAAGATCGACGGCATGAACTGGAACCCGGCCTGGCTGCCTGATGGCCGACTCTCCTTCACCAGCATGCGCAAGGGGGACTTCGACGTCTACGTGAAGGATCTCGGGAGTGCGCGAACCGAGACCGCGGTGCTCGCAGGGCCTGACGACACCGATCCCGTTGCCTGGACACGCGACGGCCGGCTGGTGTTCCAAGGCTCGGAACCGGACGGTGCGTATCCGCTGAAATTGTACGATCCGGGTACTGTGCCGCCGACAACCCGTCTCACCGAACAACACGTGGAGAACGGTGGCTCGTTGTCCCCGGACGACCGGTGGCTCGCCTACCAGACCGCGGCGAACGGCCGGCCCGTCATCTACGTGCGCCAACTGGAAGGCACCGGACCCGCCGTCGCTCTCTCGCGGAGCACGGGGGAGTTCCCGATTTTTCTCCGCGACGGCAGGACCCTGGCTTTCATTCGCGGTCAGGAGCTCGTCGTGGCTCCGTGGCGCGACCACAACGGCATCTTCGAGACGGGAGCAGAGCGCGCCGTCGTGCAGTTCGCGTTCGGCTCAGGATGGACCTACGGAGCGCCATTTGACGCCGCGCCCGGCGGCCGGTTCCTCGCGCTCGTCCGGACCGACGTCTCTCCCCCGCCGCGCATTCGTGTCGTGCTGGGATGGGACCAGGAGGTTACGCGAATCGGGCAGAGGAGCGCATCCCCGAATCCCCGAATCCCTGATCCCTGATCCCCGATCCCCGATCACTAATCGAGTCCCGAGTTGTCTTCCGGCTGAAACAGGAAGCTACGTCCGAATCCCGAATCCCGAGTCAGCCCTCCACGTCGTCAAGGAACCGATGCATGACGTAGGCATCGACCAGCCCCAGCTCCGCGTGCCTGTAGACCCGCGGCAACGTGCCGACGATCGAAAAGCCAAGCCGCTCCCACAGCGCCACTGCTGCAGCATTGGTGCTGACCACGAAGTTGAACTGGATGGCGAGAAAGCCCGTGCGGCGCGCCTGCTGCAGGCAATGCAGCCCCATCGCCTTCCCGGCGCCCCGGCCGAGCCGCTGCGGATCCACCATGAACGAAGCGTTGGCGACGTGCGATCCCAGGCCGGGATAGTTCGCGATGAGCTTATACATGCCGACGATGTGGCCGGCATCCTCCGCGACGAAGGACTGGATACCGGCGCCAAACCAGTAGGCGAATCCCTCTTCGGGCGTCGTGTCCGGCGCAAAGACGTACGTGGTACCGGCAGAGACGACGGCCTGAAAGATCGGCCACATGGCGTCGAAGTCCGCCGGCGACGCGGGTCGAATAGTCATCTGGAGTGACCGGATTCTAGCCGAGAACGGAGACGGATCGGTGGTAGCTTTCGCCTTTAGAGCCTGTAAGAAAACCCGACTGACACGCATCGCGGGTGAGTACCGCGACACATGCAGGCACGATCCGTTGGTGTCCTCAGGGCGGCTAGCGACGGCTCCCCAGCGTTCCGCGTTCGCGCCGACATCCGCGGCCGCAATCCCGGCACCGCCGCGTCTTCCCGGACGCGCATCGGCTACTCGGTACGCATGGCTTGGATCGGATCGACCGACGCTGCGCGCTGGGCCGGCGTGAAGCTGGCCACGATCACGACGACCGCCAGCAGCGCGCAGGCAATGACAATCGTCGTAGGTTCGAACGTCGAGACGCCATAGAACATGTGCTCGATGGCTCCCGTCGTGAAGAAGAGGCCGACGGAGCCCAGCGCGGCGCCGATCGCCACCAGCCGGAACGCGTCCGAGAACACCATCTTCAGGATCGTGCCGCGCGACGCCCCCAGCGCCATGCGGATGCCGATCTCTCCGGTCCGCTGGGCCACGTTCGCTGACAGCATCCCGTACAACCCGATCGCGCTGAGCAGCAGCGCCACGACGCCGAAGAACGTGCTCAGCATCGTGATCGCGCGCTGGCTCCCCAGCAGCGCGTTCAACTGCTCCCGCAACGTCGCGAACAGCACCAGCGGCGTCGTCGGCAGAATCTCGCGCAGCGCTTCGCTGTAGCCCTGCACCGCCACCGCTTTCGTCGGCGCGTTCAGCAGAAAGACGAGATTGCCGTCGGCGATGTCGGCGGTGATGGGGAAGTAGATCGTGCGCGGCGGCGCCTCGCGCGCGCTCGCGAACTTCGCGTCGGCGGCGATGCCGACGATCCGACAGGTGGTTGGGGAAGAGGCCTGCGGCCGGAGGCCGCCGGGGACGGCCGCGCCGAGCTCCTCGCGGCTCCGGACGTAGCGGCCGATCGCGGGTTGACTCGGGAACAGCAGCGCCGCCGCCGACTCGTTCACCACGCACACGTCGCGCGCCCGCTCGCGTGGCTCGAACTCGCGCCCCGACAGAATCGCCGCCTGCATCGTCCGGAAGTAACCCGCGCCGACGCTGTTGAACGCGAGCGTCACGTCCTTGGGCACGGACGCGCCATCGCCAAAGGCCTGGAACCTGGCGGTGGCCTGGTTGCCGGTCATCGGCGTGTACCAGGTCACGGCCGCGGACGTCATGCCGGGCGTCCGCTTGATGCGTTCCACCATGCGCTGATAGAGATCGATCTTCGCTTCACGTCTCTCCGGGCGCAGATGCAGCGGCGGCGTCTGGATCGTGACGCGATCGAGTGAAAAGCCGGTCGGCTCGCCCGTCAGCCGTCAGCAGGCTCGTCGAGAGCTGTGTCGCGAGCACGACGAGCACGAGCGAGAGCGCCACCTGCAGCGCAACGAGTCCGCGTCCGGCAATCTGACGCTGCGCGGCGGTGCGCGACTTGAGCAGCGTGCCGGGGTTGGTGCGGCCCGCCTTCCACGCGGGCAGGATGCCGAAGAACAGCGTCGTGACCATGGCGAGTCCCGCGGTGACCAAGAACACGGTCCGGTCCGGGCGGACGTCCAGCGTTTCGTACATCATCGGATCGCGGAAGAACTGTCCGAGCCAGGGGCTGCCGTACCACGCCCCCGCGGCGCCGAGACCGGCGCCGACGAGCGCGATGACGAAGCTCTCGGACAAATACTGCCGCACCAGGCGCGAGCGGCCCGCGCCGATCGCGGTGCGCACGGCGAACTCGTGCTGGCGCTCGTGCAGCTTGGAGAGCATCAGCCCGCTCACGTTGACGCAGCAGAGCAGCAGCACGATGCCGACGAGTCCCTGCATCAGATAGAGCGGCGCCGAATACTGCCGGCCGAAGAATGACGGCAGTCCTGTCCGCGCCGATCCGACCCGGAACATCGAGGCCTTGAAGACTTCCTGCCAGCGCGGGTTGGGCACGCCGTATTCGCGCAGCAGCGGCTGATGGTAGACAGCCAGTTCCGCGTTTGCCTCCGCGGCGGACACGTCTCTTTTCAACCGGCCGATTATACTGAGCCCGAACGGCGCCCTCGGATCGTCGAAATCCATGCGCGGGAAACGCACCGCTTGATAGCGGAGCGGCACGTACAGCTTCGGTTCGAAGCCGGGCCACGTGCCGTGGAACGCCTCGGGTGCGATCCCGACGACGACCAGCACGCCGTCCCCCACCTTCAAGATCGATCCGAGCGCGCCCGGATCCGCGTTGTAACGTTCACGCCAGAAGCTGTCGCTGAGGACGACGGGCCAGCCTTCAGGCGGGCCGCCGCGCACATCGTCCGACGGCGTCAGCAGGCGGCCTAGGCGCGGCCGGAGTCCGATCGTCTCGAACGCGTTGCCACTGACAGCGGCGGCCTGCTGCATCCGCAGCGTGCCATCCTGATCAGCGACGTTGAGGCTGCTGCGCAGCCAGGAAGACAGGTCGACGAAGGAGCGCTGCTGGCGACGAAGCTGCTGCTGCATGCCGTAGGGCATGCCTTCGGACCCGCGTGGATCGGTGAGGCTGACGAGATCGATGCGGACCAAGTCCTGCGGCGCGCTGACCGGCAGGCTGCGCAGCAGCAGCCCGTGCAGCAGCGAGAATACGGCGGTGTTCGCGCCGATGCCAATCGCGAGCGTGAGGATCGCGGTCACACAGAAGACCGGATCGCGCGCAAGCCCGCGGAGGCCATAGCGCAGATCGGAGAGGAACGTCTCCACCCAGAGGGACAGGTCCCGCTCGCGCGTGGTCTCGCTGGCGAGCGCGACGCTGCCGAAACGCCGCCGCGCCTCGCGCCGCGCCGCGTCCTCAGGTAGGCCGCCGGCGATCAAGTCCTCGGTCCGCTCGCCGAGGTGAAATTTCATCTCCCGATCGATCTCGTCGGAGACACGATCGGCGCGGAAGACATTGACCAGCCGAACAAGCCAGGACATGGTGCCCCCATTTTCTGCCGGTGTTCCCTGCCAGGCGTCACCCAACGCGGGCGAACGGCGAGGCACTCACGCGTAGCCCAGTACACGCTGAACGCCGCCCTGCATCCGTGCCCAGCTTTCCTCCTCCAGCGCGAGCTGCTTCCGGCCGGCCCTCGTGATGGTGTAGAAGCGTGCCTGGCGACTCTTCTCGGTGACACCCCACTCGGCCCGCAGCCAGCCATCCTGCGTCATGCGATGCAGCGCGGGATACAGCGACCCTTCTTCGATCCGTAGAAGGTCGGCCGAGACACGCTGGATGTGCGCGGTCATGGCGTACCCGTGCATCGGTCCGCGATGCGCGAGGGTCTTGAGTATCAGCAGGACGAGCGTTCCCTGGAGAATGTCGTTCTTCTGGCGCTTCATGCTTTCATCCCATGATGCCCGCCCAGCTCGTCATCCGCAGTCAGCGGCGGGTGTGGGATTGCGTGCGATCGACGTCCAACCTCGCGCGGCCGATGGCAGATGCCGGCCGACTGGAGCTGATGTCGACCGACGGAGGGCACATTGCAGACTCGGGCTGATCCTGGTGCTGCTCGGTCATGCAGTCGATTCCGGCGCTCCGAACGGCTGACGAAGCCAGTGGCATAATACCTAACTAGCTCATGGAAACATACATAACTAGCTATGTCAACAGCGGACGGCCAGTGGCGTCGACCAATTGAGGCGGGATGCGAACACGGTCGCCGTGTAGGACAGGCGATCCGTCGGTACGAGATAGGTCGAACGACGCGCACCCACGCTCCCCCTTCCAAGCGGGTGCTCAACCCTCAGTGGATTTTAGTCATCGCCTGGCCAGTCGACAATCGCGAGTTGTCAGGAGTTCCGGCGAGCCCGCGGTGAATACGAGCGGCATTGTGAGTCGCATCATTTGGATTTCTCGGCTGCGGCAACCCGTGTGGCAATCTGCAACGCCACCCTCGCGACGCCGTTTTTCAGGTCCTGGCCGCCACCAAGATTAGTGAAGGCGCCGACCGCGATATCGCGTGAGGGCTGAATGACCGCATAGGCGACGTACGCGCCGTAGCTGCCGAAGTGCTGGTGTGACGCGACGCCGTCGAGCGCCGTCACAGCCCATGCCATCGCCGAACCAGGATTCCTTTGCAGATCCTGAATCGTGGTGGCCTTTAGGACGTCATCCCGGCCTCTCAGCCCGCGCAAGTGGAGTTGCAGAAAGCGCCCGGCGTCCGCGATCGACGGTGAGGCGTCGCCGGCCGGTTCGATCGCGAGAGGGGTTGTGTACACCGCGTCCGCCGGTGCGACCTCCAGCGTGCCAAGCATCGTCCGAATGTGTCCCCACGGCTGATGCTCGGCTGCGAGTCCAGGATTGCCAAACGCGGCGTGGCCTCCGAACCGGGCGAACACCAGCTGTTGGACGAGTTCCCGATACGGTGAACCGCCGATCCGCTCTGCCATCGCGCCGGCAATGGCCGGACCCGCATTCGAGTACTCGTGGTTGGTGCCCGGCTCGAAGCGTGGCGGTTCCGTCAGGACACGCTCCACGAACGCGTAGCGCTGTTCGGTGGGCGAGCCCCTCAGGGTCAGCAGCCCTTGCAACGACTGCCGGGTGCCATATGGAGGGATGCCACCGGAGTGCGCGAGCAACTGGCGGACGCTCACGTTCCGATAGGCCGGCTGGATCTTTGCTGACAGCTCAGGGAAGGTCTGACCGATCGTGGTCTCAAACGTCATCGCCCGTTGCTCGGCGAGCGCACCAATCACGGTGGCAGTGATGGCCTTGGTCAGCGAGCCGAAGTGTATCCGGTCCGACGGCGTCATCAGGTCGCCTCTGCCGATCCGGCGCTCGCCGCTGACGTACACCCGCGGCGGGCCATCGGTCCGGACGATGACGACAGCCAAGCCGGGCAGCTGCTGCGCCTGCCGCTCGCTGTTGACGAATCCGGCGAGATCCACGGAGGGATCGGCGCGACGTGGCTCCTGCAGAGGGGCGACCGCGCTACAGGTGAACAGCATCAGCGCCACGGGCAGAAGCACGCGAAGCGCCACCGTCAGAGCCTCACTCTCGTCAACTTTAACAGGGGGAGAAAACTGATACTCATGTGTGTCCGAGGCAGAACGTCCGGAGTGTCTCACGCGTAGCGTCCGGTCACGCCCCCAAGCTGCCATCAGCCGCGATCTCGCGAAAGGCGCCTACGAAATGATGGAGAGCTACTGGCCGGCGGTCGCCCGCGGCGACAAGGACGCGCCGCCGGCGATGCGCGAGTGGGCGGTCAAGCTAGAGCCCAAGCCGAAGTACGTAGTGTCGTCCATGCGGAAGGACTTCCCGTGGACCAACAGCCGCCACATCGCCGGCGACCTGCGCACGGGCGTGCAGGAGCTCAAGCACGCGACCCCGGCCGGCGTGCTCCTCGGTAGCGGCACGCTCGCGACCGAGCTGGACCGGCTGGATCTGATCGATGAGTACAAGTTCCCCGTCCACCCCAGGATCGCCGGCCACGGCCCGACCCTGTACCAGAGCGGGCTGCCCAGCACGCGACGGCTTGAGCTGGTCTCGGCGAAGCCGCTCGGCAGCGGCGCGGTCGCCATGCACTACCGGCGCGCGCGCCGACTCAGGGCAGCCCCATCGCGCCCGGCTCGCGGGCCAGCGCGTCGTCGGGAGTCTTCTCGCCGCGCAACACGGCCTACCCGCTGCACAACCCCCCTCTTGAGCATGACCGGCTGAGCGGTGTCGCCGGCGACAGCAAGCTTGCGATCACGCATCCTGTGACGACCGCGAGCGTTCGTTCCATGGTTCGTCCTCCGCTGCGCAGTGTCTCAAGGCCGTAGGCGGTGCCGTCAGTGCGGGCTGTGACAAATCGAAGATGACAAAGGTCAGGGGGCGGCCGTCGACGCGACGTGGCGCATCGACGATTGGCTAGATTGGCGGTCCTGGCACCGAAGTCGATGGCAAGGCCAGGCGAACAGCAACTGGCTGACAATCAGTTGTTTACGGTGTGGCCGGCTCTAACTCGCCGAAAACGCCGCAGGGATCAACGACCGACCGCGGCTGCTGCGACGTCAGGGCATCCGCTCCATTGTCCGTTCGCCTGCATCCGAAGCCGTTGGGTAATTGCTTTCGCGCATCACGACTCGAGACTGCTTGGGTTAGCCGGCCGTCGGTGACGCATGGGTCGAGCCGCACTGGCACGCCGAAACGGAATGGCGGTCGCCAGGATCGCGGCGACGGCCAACACGGGCGCCACAGCAAAGCTCGCGGGGATCCGCGGACGAGAGTCCGAACAAGAATCTCCGCAACAGGGGCCGACAACGGATCGAGCTGAAACTGCTCGCGACGATCGTCTCTACCCGTCGATGGAGGCCCGCGATCGTCGAGAGGCTCAAATCGGCCACGATCCCCGCAGTCGGCGCCGCTAATCGATTAAAGGCGAGTGCGAGATAAAGGTCGACACTTCTGGCAGCATCACCTTCAAGGCTCGCCCCTGTCATCTCCCGAGTAGTCGATCGACAACGCTTGGCAGTTCAGTGGCCTCGACTCGCAACTTGCACCAATCAAACCTCATCCGTCTTGTCTCGAAGAGGCCCTGCGGGGTGGTGATCGAGGCGACACACGTCGACCGGTCGTACCGAACCTCGACGTCGGTGATGCCCAACTTGTCAAGGACTTCCCAGACGTCGCTGGCGGACACTTCAGGAAGCTCATTCCGGATCCCCGTAATCATTTGGGTGAAGGCGTTCGCTTCCTTCTCCGTTTTCGCCACCTGCCGCCCAGCAGTGTCGAACAGCGGTGTGCGACGTGCGAGTTCCGCCTCAGCCCGGGCCAAGAGGGCACCGCGGCCGACACTGGGGGCGCGTCTGATGACGTCATCGACCCACCCCCATCGGCCCTGCCCGTGCGGGGATGACGCGGCGGCGAGTACAAGCAGCGTGAGCGTGGCGACAAGTGTCTTCATACGTCGGCTCAGTGAACGCAGGCGGCGCGATTGTAGCCCATTCGGCACAGGCAAGCCATGCCGTGTCACCCATGCCTGCCTGCCACCTTACGGGCCCCCAGTGGCTTCTCGATGGAGCAGAGTGACGGCGTCTTTCTCTGGCTCATGCCATTTTCCGCGGTTGCCAGAGACTGCGATGATTACATGACCGTCCGGCTTTGTGACCTTAGCTTCTAGCTCGAGGCGGACCTCTTGGGCGGTCGCCAAGTCATACACCGGTTCTTTCGTCCACAGGTACGCGATGTCCCCACTTCCTCGGCTGAAGCCGATCGTTCCCGACGACAGCGTGACGGTACGACAGGTCTGCAATTCAGAAGCGTCACAGAAGAAGTCGCTCGACATGAGATCGCGGGTCTCGGCTGGTGGAGCAAGTTGATCCACGTATGCATTGCGAAATGCACTAAGAGAATCGACGACGCGAGTGGGCCCAATGGCCTCAGATTCATAAGCACGATAAGAGCGGATTGTCTTTCCGAAACCAGCGGCCAGCCATTCACTGTGGATTTTTCGAAGAAACGCCTCTCAGCGGATCGGGCTCATCTGAGCCAGATGGCGGCTGCTGCCAAAACGCGCAGCAAGTGTTGCGAGTTGGGCGCCACTGGTTGGAGTTGCGAAGAGGTATACAAACGATACTTTGTTTCTCAATCTCTTCTGAAACTTCGTCATGAATGCTCGCGCGACCAAGCCCATGCTGTGACACAACAATCCGACCCGTCGGTGGTTTTCGAGCACCTTGGCTGACGTAAGCTGGACGTCCATGCTGACGGCCAGTTCGTCGATGTCCAGACCAGTCGCACGAGTGGTGGTCGGGTACCCGTACGAGTAAATGTCAGCGTCGTCGAAAACGGAATCGGTCGTCAGCAGCTCAGGCCAGTAGGCACCATTGCTGTTCTGGTCGGGCATCCTTCCTCATTAGTACGTGGCACGATGGTCCCGAGCGGATCCTCGCCAGCCACGGCTTTCGATTGCGCGACGCCATTCGAGTTGCACGTCCAGCAGCTCGTCCTTCGACCTCACAACCTGAGAGCGCACCAGGGTCACGAGCACGGATCGAAGCCGCTCTACCGGTATCGCGCGAGCCGATCCACGACGTCGGGTCTCACCGACACTTCACCCGCGTCGGCGCCAGAGATACCGAACACGCGCAACGGGCCTCCCTTGAGATCCTCGACCTGGAGCTCGAGGATGAACGCGGCCGTCGCTCCGGGCGGCGTGCCAGACGCGTGCGCGCCGGGCCGCTGGTCCGCCGATGGCGTCCCAACAATAAACCGGTCGCCCGCGAACGCCACAACCGACATAGGCGGGCGGCCTGGCGCGCTGTCTGTGACCGAGCCGCGCAGGACGATATTCCTGTCGTCCTTCTCCATCCTTTCAACCGTCCCGGTGATCGCGGCCGAGACCGGGATCCGGGCTCCACCGCTCGTCGTGAGGTGAGTGCTGTCGCCCGTTGACGTGAGAGACAGGCCATCCGTCAGATCGGTTGAAATGGGCGCCAGGCTCACCCGTCCGTCGTCGTTGACGTCGGCACGCAGGACCTGGAGCCTGTTGGCGCCGGGCCGCAGCAGATCCTCGGGGATGAGCGCCGAAAAGTAGTTCCTGATCCCCTGCCAGTCGAGCGACCGTGCGAATCCCGCGATCGTGCCGTTGACCACGAGAGCGAGTGTGACCGGCTCGCCCGTGTTCGTGTCGGTCACCAGGCGGCCGATCACCAGCGCGGGGATGAAATCGCCTGAAGGGGCGACCCGGCGAAATGCGCGAAACGCGTCGGAGAAAACCCTGATCGACCGAACCTCAGGGCCGAGGTCCTGGCTTGCAACGGGCTGGCCGACGAGCCGCTGATATCGTGCGTCCGGGCTCATGGCAGCGTTCCTGTGCGTGGCCTCGAGCCGCACGTCGAAGGCCGCGAGGGGCGGCAGCGACACGCCCGCATACATCGTGGCCGGCCTCGTCTGGGCCCGCTCCGACAGCAGCGACGTCCCATCCACTGCCCACGGCACATGCGTGCCAACCACCTGCGCGATGGTCGGCACGATATCGAGGCCCGAAGCAGGCCGCGGGTCTATGCCTCCGTCGTGCTGGCGCGGCAGCTTGACCAGGAGCGGCGTGGCGATCAGTTCTTTGTACGTCGCCGGTGTCGCCGTCCGATGCGGCTCCCCCGGCACGAAGGCCCCGCCGTGGTCGGAGGTCACGATGACGAGCGCGCGATCGAACACGTCCTCCTGTTTCAGCCTGGCGACCAGTTCCCCCAGGAGCTTGTCAGTGAAGCGTTCCTGTTCGATGTGCCGCCGGCGGCCCATTTCTACGATCCACGGGTCCTTGTTCCAGACGTTTTCCTTCGTCAGCCCGCTGGTCAGTGCGGGCTGCGTGTAGAGACGGCCCGATGCAACATGCTGATACGGATCGTGCGGCAGCAGCGAGTGCACGAAATGCAGGGACGGCCTGTCGGTGCGGCGAACGCCGGCCACGAAGGCTCTGAATGCTTCCGGCCGCCCGGCTTCGGCGGCCTCGTTGAAGAGCGTATCCGCGCGGAACGCCTCCCGTTGCACCTCCGAGATCGGCAGCGCGACCGGTCCGCCAAACCCCTTCCATGAATAGGCCAGGGATGGCAGGTGACTCGCGGCGAGATCACGCGGCATCACGCTGTGCAGATACAGCACGACGAGATCGTCAGCCAGCATGCGACTGTTCGCGTCCGCAGCGATCCCGCAGAGCGCCGGCGGACAGAGCGCCGTGATGGGCTCGGCCACATGGAGGTCATAGGTGCCGCCCAGCCAGGTGAAGAGCGTGTTCGGGTAGTCCCCGGCGGTTGGCAGAAGTCTCCGGTCCGGGTCCGGGGCCGCACCGCTCACGATCGCTGGAATTGCGAACATGGTGTACGGAAAGGCGGAGACGGCATTCGGAAACCATGTCGCCGTGTCGGACAGCGCCGCGAGGTTCGGGTAGCGCTGGCGGTCGATCCGGCCATCAGGTCCCAGCATGGTGAACGTGCTCATCTCGTCGAACACGACGAGGATTATGGGCGGCTGCCGGGAGAACGTGCCTGCGGCCGTCTTCGCCTGCCGGTTCCACAGCAGGCGCGAGACCGGTGTGGCCGTGACGAACACCAGCGGAAAAATAACAGCCGCCGGCGACAGGACCGTCAGGAACATGCGCACCGACCGGATCCGGTAGGCAAGCGCAGCGGCAAGGGCCGTCCCCGACGCGATCGTGAGCGCCGCACCCGTCGGCATCGCGCGCACCACGTTGGCCGCCACCAGGCCGGCGAGAACGCCGACGATCACCCTGTGCACCCAGCCTGCCGCACTGGCACTCGCGAGCCGCACCGCGTCGACGATGGCGATGAGCACCAGGGGCAACACCAGAGACAGAATCGCGATGAGGGCGGCGATGGTCCATGGCCCGGCGCGGTGCGCGACCAGGAACTCCGCGTTCCTCCCCACCAGGTCGTACAGCGGCTGCGAGACAGCGAAGCTGGCGAGCGCAAATACGTGCAGCCGGTAGTGGCGTGGAAGATCCATGCGAGTCACGATCTGACGTAGGAAAAAAGCCGCCGGCCGGACGCGGAGATCGTCTCGGCCGCATCGATTCGCGCGCAGCGGCCGAGCGCCGCCGAAAAATTCTCCTCGCTGTAGTCGTGGAAGATGTCTTCGCGTGAGGTCAGCATGAGACGAACCGTGGGATCGTCCTTGGGCACGAACTCCACGAGACCCGCGGGCGCCAGGGAAACGAGCCACACCAGCACATCGTCGAGCGGCACGTTGCGTCCGATGGCGAGGTGGTGCGTGAACGCGAGCGCGAGCACGGCGTCGGCCGTGCGTCGCGCGCTCAGGCCGCGTCGCTCCTGCTGCGCCCAGCCCTGATCGGGACTCGGGTTCGCCGCATCCATGAACAGCGGAAGGAACCGCAGTTGTTTGTCCGCCGCGCGGGCAAACGCCTGGTCGAGCGCACCGTGATCCGCCTCGAAGCCGACGACGTCCGTGGCACCCGACGACAGGGCAAGCTCGGAGTACTCTCCGGTGTTGCACCCGAGGTCCCAGAGCATGGCGGGACGCGTGCGGGCCACGAAGTCCGCCACGATCCTGCGCTTGTGCTCATGTTCCACCGCCGAGTAGGTATGCGTGACGTCGTAATCACTCCAGGTCGTGTGCGCCTGGCCGGCCGGAGCGAGCCTCGCAATCCACGTGCGCAGCTGGGTCAGCATGCCGGCGTACGACCGACGGGGCAGCGGCCCGGGTTGCCTGGCCGGCTGACGACTCCCTGCGCTCCCCAGCGCGGCGCGCGCGGGCAGCGTGACGTGGCTCAGGACGTTCAACGAGATCTTCCGTATCGCCGGGAGCAGTGCATTGAGCTCCGTAGCAGGAATGCCCTCGAGCGATCCACGAAGCCAGGCGTTGGGCGGCACGCCCAACAGGGCGCGAAGCAACAGCGGATTCAGGAACTGCTCGGTGAACTGGCGATGGCCGATCCAGTAGTCACCCTCCTGGTAGCGGCGGAACGACAGGAGATCGATGAAGACCGCGCGCGGGCCGTCGAACTGGACGTTGTAGGCGCTCGAATCCGAGAACTGGACGCCGTGACCGAGCGCGTCGAGCTGCAGATCGAGGTGCAGCAGCGCCGCAGCCTTGAGCGCCCCGAAGGCCCACTCGTACGGATGCGAGACATACCTGATCGGTGCATGTTCGATGAGGTGCCGAACGTCATGGCCTCCAGGGACCATGGTCTCGACGGGCGGCCACTCCGCCGGCGTGAGCTCGCGCGTGTCCACCAGCCAGCGACGATCCATCCACCGCTGCAGGAGGCCGGCATCCCGGACGTATTCGTAATGGACCGCGGCGGCACCACTGATGGTGCGGAGGACGCGGCCGTCGAGATGGTAGATGTGGCCGGACGGGTCACGGAACGAGGCCGGGTCCCGGACGATCACGACACGGGCATCCTATTTGTCAGCTTTATGCGTCGGCTCATCGTGATGCGGGCTGCGGCGGGCGCGTGAGAAAATGCGCTGCCACCAGGACCGGGTCAGCACGATGACGGCGGCGATGCCGCCGATGAGTCCCTGCAGAAACAGCCCCGTAGTGCCGGGATCGATGTACGCCTGCAGGCGAGACTCGGCAGTCAGAAAGGCTATCGCCACGAGGGCGCAACCCTGTCCATAGCGGCCCATGGATGGGAGTGTACCATGCCGGACTCCTCGTTCGCAGTCGAACGGCGTCGAAACGCCTGCCATGGCGTCCGGGGCCCCTTCGGCGCCGTCCAGATGGGCCGGCTGATTTTTCCAGCCGCTGTAAGAAACGTCAGGCACACGCGACTACCTGTATAGATGGCTGCGAGAGAGAAGGATGCGGCAGAGCGCTACGAAGAGGCCTCGGCCGCACATGGCGCGGCCCTCGAGCGGCTGGCGCGGGCGTACGAAGCGGACCCGGACCGCCGGCGCGACCTTCTGCAGGAGATTCACATCGCTCTCTGGCGCAGCCTTGCGGGATTCGACGGGCGATGTTCTTTGCGCACGTGGGTGTATCGCGTCGCCCACAACACGGCGACGTCGCAGGTGACCCGGCGCCGTACGAATGCACCGACGCTCGTCGGTCTCGACGAGGTCGAGGCCATGCCCGCCGACGACAACGGCCACCTCGAGGCCGATCAGCAACGGGCCATGCAGCAGATGCTCACCCTCGTGCGCACACTGGCGCCGATCGATCGGCAGGTCATTCTGCTCTACCTGGAAGGGATGGACGCCGCAGCGATCGGGGAGGTGACGGGCCTCTCGTCCGGCAACGTGGCGACCAAAGTGCACCGCATCAAGAAAATTCTCGGCCAGCGCTTTCACGAAGGAGGACGCCGTGGCAGATGAGCCTCTGTCTGACCCTCGCGCGCTCTGGCAGAACCAGCCCACGGAAGGAGTCAGCATGTCCGTCGACGCCGTTCGCCGCAAGTCGCAGCAGCTCCAGGACAGCGCCCGCCGCCGCATCGCCGCGTTCTACGCGATGGGCGCCGCCAACGCCGGCATTCCACTCGTCCTGATGTGGTTCCTGCCGGAGCTGCGTCTGGGCCTGGGCTATCTAATGCTCACCGCGGTGTTCCTGCTCTCCTTTGTTCGACGCCGCAGCGGGTTCCGGACGGTGTCCCCCTCGATGACGCCGGCGCAGGGACTCGCGTTCTACCGCGACCTGCTCGCGCGCGAGCGTGACTTCCGGCGCGACAGCACACGGTGGTTCACGATTGGTCCCGCGCTCAACATCATCGTGCTCAGCCTGGTCTACATCGCCAGCCCGCTGTTCCACGGCAACACTGCGGAGCTCGCTGTGATCGGGATGATCCTCGCGACGCACGTCGTTGTGCTGGCCCGAATCGGACCACGCCTGCGAAACGAGGCACGGAAATTCCAGGCCGAGATCGACGCGCTGGATGGCCTGGCCGCATAGGCGCCTCGCACCCGCATTCACCGCCCGACCCGCTGCTCGGGAGTCGTCATCCAGATTTTTTTCGTGGAGGTTCGAGATGGTCTACCGCAGGCTGTTCGTCATGCCCCGTGCCGCGCTGTTTGTGATCGTCGGGCTGCTGATGACGTCGGGATCGGGCGCTGCCCGGCAGGCCGCCCCGGCGTCGCCACCTTCAGCAGCCGTGTCCGCGATCCCGCCTGACGACGAGATTCGCCGCATCCTGGTCAAGCGGATTGATACCGACAAGCAGAGCCTCGGCATCGTCGTCGGGATCCTCGAACCGAAGGGCCGCAGGCTGGTCGCGCACGGACGCCTCGCGAAGGACGATGCGCGCCCGCTGAACGGCGATACGGTGTTCGAGATCGGGTCGGTGACGAAGGTGTTCACGGCCCTTCTGCTGGCCGACATGGTTCAACGGGGTGAGGTCGCCGTCACCGATCCGATCGCGAAGTACCTGCCGGCCGACGTGAAAGTGCCGGAGCGGGGGGGACGCTCGATTACACTTCAGGATCTCGTCACGCACACGTCGGGACTCCCGCGGATGCCGACGAATTTTGCGCCGAAGGACCCGTCCAACCCGTACGCCGACTATGGCATCGAGCCGCTGACGCAGTTCCTGTCCGGTTACACGCTGACGCGCGATATCGGCGCGCAATACGAGTACTCGAACCTCGGCGGAGGGCTTCTCGGGACTGTGCTCGCCCGGCGGGCGGGCATGGACTACGAGGCGCTCGTGGAGGCGCGAATCACGGGACCGCTCGGCATGAAAAGCACGCGCCTGGTGCTGTCGCCCGACATGAAGTCGCGACTGGCCACCGGCCACAACGACAAGCTCGACCCCGTGCCGCACTGGGACTTTCCTCCGGGTACGAGCGCGGTGGCGGGAGCGGGTGGATTGCGATCGACAGCCGTCGATCTCCTCGCGTTTCTCGAGGCCCATCTGGGCGTCACGAAGTCCACGCTGGCGCCGGCGATGGCCACGCTGCTGGAAACGCGCCGCCCGACCAACATGCCCCGCCTCCAGATCGCGATGGGCTGGCACGTGGTCACGCGGCCCGGCGACAGGGAGATCGTGTGGCACAACGGCGGCACGGGTGGATACCGCTCCTTCGTCGGCTACGACCGGAGCGCGGGCCTCGGCGTCGTCGTGCTGTCGAACACCTCGACACCCGTCGGTGTGGACGACATCGGTATGCACCTGCTCGATCCCAGTGTGCCGCTCTTCACCCCTCCGCCGCCGCGAACGGCCGTGACGGCCGACCCGGCTCTGTTCGATGGCTACGTGGGACGCTACCAACTCGCCCCGAACTTCATCCTGACGATTACGCGGGAAGACGCCCGCCTGTTCGCCCAGGCTACAGGGCAGGGCCGTTTCGAGCTCTACCCGGAAAGTGCCCGGGCTTACTTCGCGAAGGTCGCCGACATTGTCATCACGTTCGAGACCGACGAACAGGCCAAGACTGCGTCGCTCGTGCTGCAGCAGTCAGGCGTCAGGACCGCAGCCAAACGCATCGAATGAGGTCGGGAATCCATCCCCGCGATCGTGGTATGGTCTTGCCTCACTTCGTCCCGGATGGCCGGGACCTTCCACGGAGAATGTCATGCGCCTCACCCTTCGCCTCGGCACGCTGGCCGGTCTGCTTCTCGTCCTGATTCAGCCTCTGGGTGCTCAGACCCGTGACGGGCTGATGGGCGACTTCATGCGCGACGTCAAGGGAGTGCAGGACAAGATCATGGGCCTCGCCAAGGCACTGCCTGAGTCTGCCTACGCGTGGCGGCCGGCCAAGGGTGTGCGTTCCACCGGGGAGGTCCTGATGCACGTCGCGTCGGACAATTACTTCCTCCCTGCCGCCATGGGCATCGCTCCGCCGGCCAGCACAGGGATCAACGCCAAGGACTACAAGACCGCGGAGGCTTTCGAGAAGCGGACGCTGACCCGCGATCAGATCATCGCGGAGCTGGAGAAGTCGTTCGCCTTCGTACAGACATCGATGTCGGGTATGCCGGACGCGAAACTGAATTCACCGCTCGAGGTGTTCGGAGAGAAGACCACGAATCGAGGGCTCTGGCTCTCCACGACGACGCACCTGCACGAGCACCTGGGACAGCTCATCGCCTACGCACGCAGCAACAACGTGACGCCGCCCTGGAGCAAATGAAGCCGCGGTCGAACACGGATCCGACGGACAAGTTGAGCTTCCCATGAGCTGGCTGGCATGGCTCGGCCTCGCGGTGCTGATCGCCGCCGTGGCGGCAGTGACAGGCATCAAGCCGAAGGGCACTCGTCACGTCGCCGGCACGCGTTTGATGGGTGTCGCGCGGCTCGCGCTGTTGGTGATAGTCGTCATCATCGCCTACATCGTGTATCGATCACGCTCTGGCGGCTGATGAGTGTCTCAGGACACGGATACGACGGACGAGCACAGATGAACGCGGACAAGACGAACGGCTGGCCGACGCGCTTCGCGCCGTGAGCAAACCTGAGATCGAGAATGCGAACACCGAACCGAGTCATGTGCTCGCATTCTCGTTCTCAGGCTCGCTCATCACGCCGGCCGCAGGCCGGCGGCGGCCAGCGCAGAACGTAGCGAGTCGGGATTCCAAGGTAATCCGATCCGTGTTCGTCCGTGTTCGTCCGTTTTGTCTGTGTCCTGGTTTGAGTGGCGGTTACCGCTCAGATATAGGCGATGCAGTCGATCTCCACCAGCGAGTTCCCGGGGATACCGCCCGCGGCCGCGATTGTCGTCCGGACGCCTGGCTCGGGCCCGAAGCGGCCCCGGAACACTTCATTCATGGCGTCGTAGTCCTTCAAATCGTTCAGGTAGACGTTCACCTTCAGGACCTTTTCCATCGACGATCCGACCCGCTCCAGGTCTTTCTGCATCTCGTCGAGCACGGCCTTCGTGTGCGCCTTGATGTCCCCCTCGAAGTGCGCCCCGATGCCGGAGATGAACAAGAGATTGCCGTACGAGACCGCGCGGTTGAAGAGCGGCAGCTTCTCGGGAGGCTTCTCGGGAGGCTTACCGCTCGCGTAGTGCACTTTCTTCGTGGGTTTATCGGTCGCTCCCTGCGCCGCCGCGGTCGCGGGCGCCGCGACTGCCGCCGCCATGGCGACGGCGGGAGCCTTCTTCAGAAAATTCCTTCGATTCGAAGCCGACATCATCACCTCCTGATTGGGGGCGGGTTCAGCCCGTCCCATCGTGCATCGCCTGTCTGGCCGTAACCGGCCGGCAGGGTTTTCCAGTCCGGCCGGGAAATCCCGTTCAAGTCGTACACCACCTTGCCATCACGCACCGTGAGCTCGCACATCAGCCGTTCGCTGGCGTCCATGCGCGCACCGTACATGTCCACGAGGCCATACTGGCCTCGTTCCACCCGCAGCACGGCGACATCAGCCACGGCCCCGACCGAGAGATGGCCGAGCCCGTCCTGCTTGATCTCGCGCGCAGGATGCCAGGTCGACCGCGCGATGACATCGTCGATCGAGAGCCCCATCGCGAGAAATTTGTCCATGACGTTCAGCATGCTCTTCATGCCGGCGTTCATGCTGCCGATGTGCAGGTCGGTCGAGATCGAATCCGGCAGGAATCCTTCCTTGATCGCCGGGACCGCAATGCGCCACAGGAAGCTGCCGCCTCCATGCCCCACGTCGAAGATGACTCCGCGCTTCCGGCCTTCGAGCAGCGCCGGGTTCACGTGCCCCGACGGATCCTGTTCGCCGCGCAGCCCTGAATAGACGTGCGTGTAGATGTCGCCGGGACGCAGCTTCTTCGTGACGAGCTCGCTCAGCGGCCGTTCGGGCTTGTTGGAGCCGAAATCGACCATGACCGGTACGTCCGCAAGCGTGCCGGCCTCGACCGCGCGTTCCACGGGCGCCCACTCGGGCCCGGCATAATGTGCCGTCTTGATCCCGACGATGAGTCCCGGATACTTGCGCGCCATGTCGGCTGTCGGCTTCGCTTCCATGTCCGCGAGATCCTGCTCATATGTCCCGCCGCGCATGCCGTTGCCGACGATGTTGAGGAACGCAAGGATGCGGGTCTTCGAGCGATCGATGACACGCTGCTTGAAGTCTTCGAAGTTGCGCCAGCCGGCGCATCCCGCATCAGCGACTGTCGTCACTCCGACACGCAGCGTGAACCCGTCCGGGTAGACGCTGTTGTCACCCGCGTAGGAGCGCCGCTCGCCGGTGCCGGTATAGGTGTGCGTGTGGATGTCGATGAGGCCCGGTGTGACGTAGAGCCCTTTGGCGTCAACGGTCTTCAACGCGTCGGCAGGATTGAGATTCGCGGCGACGGCCGCAATCTTTCCGCCGGCGATGGCCACGTCGAGCACGGCGCTGATCTTGTTGCGTGCGTCGACGACGTGCCCGCCCCGCAGCAGCAGATCGTACTTCGGGCTCGCCGCCGGCGCCGCCGTGCTCTGCTGGCTGGCTGACAGGAACAACGGGGAATCCGGAAAGCGGGATCGCGCCGAGGCCAGAAGGCAGACGGCGCAGAGGCCAATCCAGAGCGCCGGTCGGCTGCGTGAGCCTTTCATCAACCCCTCCGCGACTCGCGACGCGTGGCGGTCCACGTGGCGCCCAGATACTCACCCATGTCGAGCGTGCCGCTCATCTGCTCCCCGCTGACCGTTCCGGTAAACGTGAGGTTGATGGAGTCGCCGTGTTGCTCGCCGAAGGCGCTCCGGATCCTGACTGCGTCGCCGTCAATCGTGCCGGCGATCTCGCGTGTCATGAACTCACCCTGATGGAATCCGCCGATGTCGTTCCCTTTCTGCATCAGGTGCAGCGTGTGGGTCGAGATCGAGGCGGCGTACTGGATGCGCACGTTCCACTGCCCCGTCAGGTCCAGCGCAGCAGCCGCAGGGGCCGCCTGCGCCGGCTGTGCGGGTGGCTTCGACAGGATGGCCACCAGCCGATCCGCGACTGTCTTCTCATCGCCAGGGGCCATCATGTAGGGGGTCACGGACACACCCGTCTGACCGGGCTGGCCTCCCTGACCCCCGCCGCGCGCGGCGTCGAGCGTGATGCGCGGGTCCCCCTGGAACAGCAGGCGCTGCACCACGTCACCGCCGATCCCGAGCGTCTGCCGATCCCAGAGAATCCTCAACGTTGGCGTCCGGTTCGAAAGGCCGTTGGGCTGGTTCACGGTTGTCGTCACACCGGCAACCTTGGACACGCGCTCTCCAATGTGCTCGAGCCAGCCGTTCCAGCGCTTCATCTCCGCTTCGTGATCGCGCTTGACCCACATCTCGACCGCCATCAGCATCCCGATGGCATCTTCCTTCCCCACCTTGAGCGACCGCGTCACGCCGTGGTGCGGGGCACTGTGCACCCACGCCGCCCGCACCAGGTCCTTGCGCCCGAGCAGCAACCCCGCGGTCTGCGGGCCGCGAAGGCACTTGCCGCCGCTGTAGGCCACGAGCGTCGCGCCGTTCTGGAGGTGCACGTTCGGGATCGTCAGGATCTCCGCCGCGGCATCGACGACAATCGGCACCCCCTTCGCCTTTGCGATCGGCGCGATCGCCTTCAGGCTGAGCGGGCTGTTGTCCGCATTCGGACCCGCCAGGATGTAAATCATGGCCACACGCGGACCGAGCGCAGCCTCGAACTCCGCCGGCGTCGTCACCTCGACGACGCGCACGCCCATCGAACGGAGCGCGGCATCGTAGACATTGCGCGAGTGCGTGGGGATGATCGCCTCGTCTTTCGGGAAGCCGCTCAGATTCGGCAGCCGGACGTGGAGATCGGGATTTCCTCCCGCCACGCAGGCGGCTGTCGCGAGGGTCAACCCCGCCGAGCATCCGTTCGAGACGAGGCCCCACTCCGCACCTGTGAGCACGGCCAGCCGGGCGCCCACAGCCTCGGTCAGCTCGTCGAGATGCACATACTTCTGCGCCGCGGCGTCCATCGCGGCGCGGACCTCCGCCAGCATCGTCGATCCGCTGATGATCGTGAACGTCCCGCGGGCGTTGATCAGCGGCCGCACCCCGATCGACTGATAGACATCCGAACCAGCTCGCAGTGCCGTGGACGCTGCCGTGGCCGCAGCGGCCGTCGTGCCCGGCGCCTGGGCACTGCCCCGCAGCACCGCGGGCAGCGCCAGCACGCTTCCCAGCGCACCGCCTCGACGGATCAACTCTCGGCGGGTCAGGGTCGAATCGCTCATCGCGGCGCACTCCTTGAAAGCACGGATTGGTTGACGTGGTGCGGCGGGAGCGTCGAGAGGCACGACACTGCCCGATTCCGAACACTGGGGTCAGACCCCGGTCGTCGAGGTACACACACATTTGCGGGCGTCTGCCAGAACCCATACGAGCCCGCACGAAAGATTGGCGTAACGATGGCTCAGCCATCGCGTTCCGTCAAGGGTTCGTCAACGCTCCGCGAAGATCATCTCGCCGAATTTCTGGTACTCGTGAAAGCTCTCGCCCACGCGCGCCCAGTCCCACTGCGTGGTTTTTCCATCGTCGTAATCGACGCGGTAGAAATTGACGCGCCACTTTGTACCCGGCGCCGGCGGAACATTCTGCAGCGGCCTCAACAGCGCATACGGGATGAAGAACTCCGCCCGCCATCCCTCGATCGTGGCTTTCGGCGTCTTGGGTCCACCCATGGTGCTCGTGGCCTTGCGCGTCATGCGATCGCGCTCGTAGTGCCACGGGCGCCACCCGAGGAACTGTCCGCCGAAGTTGGGGATCAGGATCGGGAGCTCGTGATTGAGCGGCGAGATTTCGTACTCGAAGTAGATCGGGTGCCGCTCGTCCGTCCAGAGGAAGACCTCGAACACGTCCTCGTTCCACAGGTCCAGGAAGTCTTCCGTCATCGTCGCGGTCAACTTGCGATCGGTGCCTTCCATAAGAAAGTACAGCCCCGTCTTCGAGTAGAGCACCTTGAATCTCGACTCGTACGGGTGGCCGTCAGGCTGACGACGATGGAGCGGTGTCCATTGGGCCTGCTGCCAGTGGGTGTTGTCACCGGTACCCGTCACCGTGAAGTCGTCGACCGGCTTCACCCGGAGGACCGGCCGCTCACCGGTTTGGGGCTGCCCCGCGCCGCGCACGCCGCTCGCCGGCGCAATGAGAAGCAATGCCGTCAATGAGACAAAAAAGCGACCGCGACAGTTCATCATTTCCTTCCGCACTCCGTCATTCTCGCCACAAAGCTGACAGCTGATAGCTGATAGCTGGGAGTCTCTATCTATATGCGATGCAGTCGATCTCGACGAGCTGGCCGTCAGGGATGGCCGTCACGGCAACGGTCGTCCGCACGGGCGGCTCGCCTCCGAAACGGCCGATGTACGCCTCGTTCATCCCCGCAAAGTTGTTGATGTCGGTGAGATAGACGTTCACCTTCAACACCTTGTCCATCGAGGAGCCGGCCAGTTTGAGGGACTCCGCAATCTGATCGAGGACGTTGGTGGTCTGGGCCTTGATGTCTCCCTTGAAGTTCTGACCCGGCCCCTTGCCGGACACGAACACCATGTTCCCGAATGACAGCTCCGGGCTGTACAAGGGCCGGCCCTCCACCGTCTTGGACGTGGGGGTCAGCTTGCGATAGACCTCTTTGCGTGGCGCCTGCGCCGGGGCCTGTTGTGCCGCCACAGTGACGACGAGCGCCACCGCGGATGCGGCGGCGGCGACGAACGTTCGGTTCAACATCGGTAATCCTCGGAAAAGACGGGAAGGGACATCTTCGTCCCTTCCCGTTCGTCATGTCAGAAGAAGATTTTTCCGCTCAGCTGCATCTGACGCATGGTGCCCGCGGCCGTGATGCTCCCGAATGCCGCCGCGCCGAACGACGCATTGGGGTTGTTGTAATTGACCGTGTTGAAGATGTTGAAGACCTCCGCGCGGAACTGGAACTGCATGCCGGCTCCGAGCGGGATGTTCTTCATCATCGACAGGTCGGTGCTCGCGAACTTCGGTCCCCGCAGAATGTTGCGCGACGCATTGCCGAACGTGAACTGGGCCGGCAGCGCAAAGGCCGTCGCGTCGTAGCAGTTGATCAACTGGAGGCGCGCCACGGCGGTCGTCCCGGCCGAGTTCGGCTGGCAATTGAGCTTGGGCACGGACCCGACCAGATCGGGCCGCTGCAGCCCTGTGCGCCCGATGTTCGCCCGGTCGTCGCTGAACGTGACATTGACCGGCGTCCCGCTCTGGACCGTGGTCACCCCGCTGATCTGCCAGCCCGCCACCAGGTATTTCAGGAGGGGGCGTTGTGAATTCTTCAGGAACGGGAGATCGTAGATGTAGCTCGCCACGAAGCGGTGCGGGACGTCCCAGTTCGCCGGGCCGTAGTCCCTCTGGATGTCGTAGTTGTCCATCGTCGCGCCGCCACCATTGGAGTGCGTTGACATGTCCCGCGTCCGCGACCAGGTGTAGTGCGCGTCCCCCTGCAGGCCGAAGCTCATGCGCTTGCGCAGGATGATGCTGACCGCGTCGTAGTCTGCCTCGAGGTCGTTCTGAATGATCCGGCGATCGCGGAACTTCTGGCTGGGACGCCGCGCGTCGATGAGCCCGGGACCCGGCACCGGCGTGTTGTTGAAGAAGCTCCGATCGAGGTGACTCGTGTGGGAGCCGATGTATTGAAGGTCGAGCGCCGTGCCGGCCGCGAGCTCGCGCTGAATATCGACGCTCCACTGATCCTTCCTCGCGTTCGGCAGATCGCGGGTGGGCGAGATCATGTCCGGTCGCCCGATCGCCCCGACCGTCCCGGAGGGGCTCGCGAACGAGAGCGTCGGGTTTGCCGAGTCGGACGTGAACGTCGTCACGGCGGCAAGCGGAGGGTTGTTGGTCAGGAAGGTGAACGAGTTCATCTGGTTCGGGTTGTAGTAAATCCCGAAGCCCGCGCGCACGACCGTCTTGTCGCCAAGACGATAGGTCGCACCAAGGCGGGGCGCGAAGTCCTTGTAATTCGGTTCCGTGAACTTGAAGCCCTTGGACGGGAGCGTGGCCGGGATGATGGTTTCGAAGTCTTCCGCCAGCATCGTGGCCAGCCCCTCGTAGGTCTGGACCGGCGTGTTCATCTCATACCGCAGCCCGAGGCTCAACGTCAGGTTTCGTGACGCCTGCCACACGTCGTTCACGAAAAACCCGTTGCGCCAGCCGCCGACATGGCCCTGGATCTGATCCGTCGGCGGTATCACCGTCCGCGGCAGCCCGAGCATGAAGGCCGCCATGGAATAGCCCGTGATGTCGTTCGTGAACGAGAACAGGCCTCGAGGGTCGTTCGCCGCACGCCGACCGGTCGCCAGCCGCCGAAGGTCGAACCCGCTCCGCACATTGTGCGATCCGCGCGTGTACGCCAGCACGTTCGACATCTGGAAGGTCGTGTCGAACTGGTACCAGTTCGATCCGCCGACGCCAAGGCTTGCGAAGTTGGCGACGTTGATGCTCGGGAGCCCGGGGTTGCTGAATCGGACGTCGCCGTCGAAACCGGGTATGCCCAGGTCCGCGCCCGCAGACGCCACGCCGTTGACGGCAAAGTAGTTCAGCGTATCGAAGTCGATGCGGTGATAGCCGATGCGGAAATCGTTGAGGAGGTTCGGCTTCAACGTGTGGGTATAGGAGACCAGCGTGTTCTTGTTCACGCGCGGCTGGGTCACTTCGGTGATCGGAATGGCGGCGTTGAACACGTTGCTGTTGAAGCTGTCGTGCCAGTTGTGCCGCACATACAGCCGCACCTTGTTGCCCAGGTTCTGGTCCACGCGCACGAGCGTCTGGTCCACATCGTCGGTGTTCGCGGTCGTGGCCTGGTAGTTGTTCGACAGCCCCGGCGCCGTCGGCGCAGGGTAGTACTCGAGAAGCTTCAACGCCACCGGCGACAGCTGGGATCGCGGGATGATGTTGCCCGGGAACGGCTGGCCGGTGAGGGGATTTCTGATGGCCGTCGTCACTTCGGAAAAATTCCCCTCGCGCATGAGCGCCGTCGGTACCGTGGCGAACGGGCTCGACTGCGCATTCCCCCGCACGCCTTCGTAGGCGCCCATGAAGAACGTCCTGTTCCGGCCGTCGTACAGCTTTGGAATCACGACCGGCCCGTCCATCTGCGCCCCGAACTGATTCCGGCGCCGGGCATTCTTTGGATTCGCCCGGTTCTCGAAGTATCCGCGTTCGTCGAGCGCGTCGTCCTGGAAGAAGTTGAAGACAGAACCGTGAAGATTGTTGGAACCGCTCTTGGTCACGACGTTGATGTGCACGCCGAGATACGAGCCGTACTCCGATGAGGTGCTCCCGGTCTGCACCTGAATCTCCTCCACCGCGTCGGCGATCGGGCGCATGCTGGTCGCCGCCAGCAGATTGGACGATGAGCTGATCCCGTCGAGAGACAGGCTGTTCTGGATCTCCCGCTGACCCGCGCCCCGGAAGCTCAATCCGATATCGCTGTTCAGACCGCCGAGGACGCCGGGGGTCGTGCTTGCAAGGCTCCACACATTCCGCCCGCTCGTCGGCAGGTCGACGATCGCACGCTGACCGATGGTTTCGGAGACCACCGCACTGTCGGTGTTGAGGACCTGGGCCTTGGCCGCGACGTTCACGGATTCGGCGATCCCGCCGACCTTCATGACCGCGTTGGTGCGAACCACCTGGTTGGTGGCCACTTCGACGCCGGTCGCCTTGAACGTCTGGAACCCGGACACCGTGACGGTGATGTCGTACTTGCCGGCACGAACGAACTGGATGTTGTAGTAGCCGTCCGTATTCGTCGTCGCCTCGTACGTATCCCTGGTGCCGAGATTGACCGCGGTCACCTGGGCCCCGGGAACGGCAAGGCTGGCGTCGTCGGTGACCGAGCCGACCAGGGCCGTCTGGGAGGCCAACTGCGCAGAGGCATTGACGGCAAGACATAACCCGAGGCACAGCAGCGCCAAAACTCGACGTACCATCTGATCCACCTTTCTTCAGTTGTTACAAAACTCGCAAAACCAGCCCCGGCCGCGCGACCCCAAGGCCTCAGCTACGCCGGCTGCGCGCGAAACACAAAACTTTCAGCTGTCGGCTGAAGGAACGGCCCGCACCGGCCGCACGATTCACCGCGTTCCTGTCCACAACGGCCGCGAGAGGCCGTTGAGATCCCACACCACCTGCCCTCCCTTCACCGTCAGCTCGCACTCCAGCTTTCGATCGCCTGCCAGTTTTCCTCCCCCGCTGTCGATGAATCCGAACGTTCCGCGCCGCACGTTGAGCACCGCGACATCCGCCTCTGCACCGACAGTCAGGCGACCGAGGTCAGGACGCTTGATCACCTCGGCGGCCCGCGACGTGTTGCTCCTGATCACATCCGGCAGCGGCATCCCCATGTTCAGGAACTTGGACATCGTGTTGAGAATGTCCTTCATGCCCGCGTTCATGCTGCCGGTATGGAGGTCGGTGCTGATCACGTCAGGACGGAACCCCTGCGCCATCGCGGGCACCGCCTGGGCGAACAGAAAACTGCCGCCGCCGTGTCCCGCATCGAAGATGACACCGCGCTTGCGGGCCTCCCAGACGAACGGACGCACTTTCCCTCCGTCGTCCACGATCGGCGTGCGGCCGCTCACGTGCGCGTACGCGTGCGTCAGGATGTCGCCCGGCCTCAGGCGCTGGAGCAGCAGTTCGTCGAGTGCCAGCGGCGGCTTCTGCATGCCGAAGTCGACCATCACGGGCACGCTGGCGTCGCGGCCAGCTTCGACTGCGCGCGTCACCGGAATCCCACTCAGGACCCGTGTAATGGGCGACCTTGACCCCCACGATCAGCTCCTTGTATTGCCGGATCCGCATCGCGGTCAGCTTCGCGTCCATGTCCGCCAGGTTCTGCTCGACCGGCCCTCCCTTCATTCCGGAGCCGACGATGTTGATGAACGAGAGCACGCGCGTGCGCGAGCGATCGATGACCTGCTCCTTGAACTGGAGAAAGTTCCGCCACCCGGCCCCTCCCGCATCGACGAGGGTCGTCTGCCCGCTCCGGAACGAGTGGCTGTCCGGCGGCACCGCCGTGTCACTGTTACTGAGATAGGCGTCCTTCTCCGTGCCGTAGAAGACGTGCGCGTGTATGTCGATGATGCCGGGTACGACATACAACGCGGTCGCGTCAACGACCCGCCGCGCCGAGGCGGGGGGGATCGAAGCGGCCACACGGGCAATCTTGCCGCCGGCGATCGCCACATCCATGACGGCGTCGATCGTGTTCCCCGGATCGATGACATGCCCGTTCCTGATCAGCAGGTCGAACTCGGGCGCCTGGGCCTTCAGGGCGAACGTCGTCGCGGCCATCACGACGGACCACGCCACGACGCGGAGCAGGGCTCGATGTGTCACCGGGGCAGTACCATTTCCATCAGAAGCTCACCTTGGCCGCAAGCTGCAGCTGCCGCGGCAGCCCGTTCTGCGCGGTAATCGTGCCGAGCGCCGTGCTGGTTGTCGTCAAGTTGGGATTCTGGAAATTGGCACGGTTCAGCGCGTTGTAGGCCTCGACACGGAACTGGAGCTGCCGGGTGCCGCCAAGGCTGACGTTCTTCAGGAAACTGAGGTCGAGCACCTGGTAGCCTGGCCCGCGAACGTCGGCGAAGCGACTGGGCTGTGTTCGCACGTTCGACACGAGCTGCTGCGCCGAGACACGGTTGAACGCGTCCACGTTGAACCAGTGATCCACCGTCTGATCGGAGGCCGCGATGTCGCCAATTCCCTTGCCCTCGGCGAAGAGGAAGTTGCCGAACCCCAGCGGCGCACCGCTCTGCGCTTTGAAGATGTAGCCAATCTGCCAGCCCCCGAGCAGCGCGTTCGCCGCACCGTTCCAGTTGCTGCCGTACCGGCGGTTCCTGCCGAACGGCAGCTCCACCAGGCCGCTCGACACGAACGCGTGCTCGCGATCCCACTGACTGATGACGCGCTCCAGCGTGGTGTCGGAGTCATTGAGGTATCCCGTCTCGGTCATCACCCGCGACCAGGAGTACGCGACCTGCACGGTGAAACCCTTCGACATGCGGCGCTCCACGCGCACCTGGAGCGCCTTGTAGTCCGACTCGCCGTTCGTCTCGGTCGCCTGCACGGAGGTGAATTGCGGGAACGGGCGGAGCAGCTGCATGCGCGCCACAGTGGCTCCCGTGAGCCCGGTGGGGACCAGGCCGATGAACGGATTCGGAACCTGCTGCGACAGCCGGTTGTTCGTCGCATCGTCGCGCACCGGCGACGTCGAGAAGTACTGCCGCGGCACGGCATTCAGCTGCCGAAGGACCGGCAGGTTTTCAGAGTACGAACCGACATAGGTCGCCTCGATGAGGAGTTGCCCCGGAAGCTCGCGCTGGAGGCCGAGCGACCACCGGTGCGTGCGCGGGTTTCTGACCTCACCGTTGTAGGGGAAGCTCACGAGCAGCCCCGCGTTCGTCATCAAACCCAGTGCGGACCCGACGGGCTCGAGCAAACCGTCGGGGAACGGGTTCTGAAGCGTCGCGCGGAAGGTCTGGCCGTTGTCGAGCGACGGCGTCAGCGCGGTGTCGCGCGTGTAGCCGACCTGGTTGACGGTGATGCGATTGGTCCCGAGCACGTCGTAGAACAGTCCGTAGCCGCCGCGCACGGACGTTTTCGGCGACGCCAGCCACGCGAACCCGGCGCGGGGCATGACGTTCCCGATGTTGCGCTCCCACGCATCGCTTCGTCCCCCCGTGTCCGGATAGAGGAGGCCGCCGCGGACCTTGAACTGATCGGCGGGAATCTCGGCTATGGGGTTGCGTGCGTACGCGGCCTGTGCGGCGGCAGCGATCGGGAGCGGCGTCACGGCATCGAAACCGCTGACGAACCGTCCGTCCGCCTCGGTGAGCGGCTGCTCGATCTCCCAACGGAGGCCGAGGTTGAGCGTCAGGTTGCCCCGCACGCGCCAGTCGTCGTGGGCGTAGAACGACATCACGCTGCTTTTTTCGCGGTATGCCGCCGCCCGGCTCATGGTCCCGCCCGTGGGCAGCCCCAGCAGGAACGAAGCGAAGTCCTGTCCGAACGGCGCGGCGGAGGAATTGTCGAGAGGCCCGCGCGTCCACGTATGGCTGAAATTGATCTGTGGAGCGGATGCCGTCGAAAACCGGCTGGCGTCCTCGATGTAGTTCCGGGTACTCGGATCCGAACTTCATGTTGTGGGCGCCGACGAGCCACAGGACCGACCCGGTCACCGAATACACATCGGTCGTGAAATATCCGTCGCCGGATTCCGAGACGCCGAAATCCTGAAAGCCGTCGTAGTTGATGAACGGGAATGCCGCCGTGTCTTTCGGGGCGAGCGAGACCAGCTGCGACCCGAAGCCCAGGCTCGACAGATCGATGCCCTGGCTGCGGCGCCGTTCGGGGAACATCTGCCGCGTGAAGCCGCCGCGCACGTTGAGCAGGAGGTTGTTCCTCAGCGTGTAGGCGTCGTCCAACCCCAGGATCCGGTTCTTGCGGTTCAGGAAGATCCCCGTTGCGAGATTGTCGAAGCGGTCGTCCTTCTCTTCCTCCCAGAAGTCCCAGCTGAAGCGGCCATACAGACGATGTTTCGGCGACAGGTTGTGATCGACCCGTCCGGTGGCGGTGTAGTACGTCTCATACGCCACCGCCGTCGGGTTCTGGTAATTCTGCTGGCCGTCCGACGTGCCCGCCTGGTTCGGGAGCGCGAAGTACTCGAGAATCTTCTTCGCCGCCGGGTCGATCAGGCTCTGCGGGATGATGTTGCCGGGGAATGGATCGCGGACGAACCGCCCCGGTGTCGTGGGACTCGGGCGCGTCGTGAACGGGTTGTAGATCTGGTACTGCGGACCGAGCGCGAGCAAATCGGAAAAGTCGCCGTTGCGCATCTTGGCCGTCGGCACGGTCAGGATATTGGGGGCAGGCACCTTGAACGGGTTCGCCTCGACGTTGGCAAAGTAGAACGTCCGGTTTGCCCGGATCGGCCCGCCGACGGCGCCGCCGAAACGATTGTCTTCGTATTTCCGCTTGGGACGGTTGGCCGCCTTGTCGAAGTAGTTGGGCGAGTCGAGTGTCGAACCGCGGAACCATTCGTACCCCTGCCCGCGCAGCGTGTTCGTGCCGCTCTTCGTCACCAGGTTCACGACGGCTCCCATCGTGTTCCCAACGGCGGCGTCGTACGACGTCGTGTGGATCTTGAATTCCTCGACCGATGCCGAGGGCGGGCTGTAGGCCACGCGATCGTTGGCCACGTTGGACACGCCGTCGATCGTGAAGTCGTTTCGCTTCTCGCCGGCCCCGTCGGATGAGAACTGCGAGAGGCCGTTGTTGAACGCGGCCTTGCGCGACCGGAGGTCGGTCACGACCGTGACGCCGGGCGCAAGGATCACGAGCTCGACGGGACTCCCCTCGCGAATCGGCAGTTCCGCGATTCTGCGCGCGTCCACTACCTGCCCGAGCTCGGCGGTCGTACGGTCAACCGTGGCGGCCGTCGCCGAGACGGTCACTTCGTCCGACACGTCACCAACTTTCAACGTGGCGTCGACCGTGAGCACGTCGGCGACGTGCAGCTCGATCTGGTCGCTGATGAACTTGCCGAATCCCGTGAGGCTGACGGTGACGCGGTAGGTCCCCGGGTTCAGAAAGGCCACGCGGTAGCTGCCCTGCTCGTTCGTCGTCGTCGGCGTGGCCACGCCTGTCGCGATGTTGAGGACTTCGACGCTCGCGCCGGGCACAGCGGCGCCGCTCGAGTCGATGACACGCCCTTGAAGCGTGCCGCGCGACTCCTGGGCCATCAGGGCCGCGGGCATCAGCGCGAGGCCTGCCAGCGCGAAGCCGACGATGGACGAGCGAATGTTGTGGAGCATGGTATCTCCTTGTTCTTGAAAGAGACGTCCGGCGCAGGAGTGTCGCACGTCAGAGCCCCTGGAGCGCATCTTTTACCCACGAAAGCATGCGCGGCGGAGACTCGGAATAGTTGTAGAAAACGGGGCCCGTGGAGCCCCCCTGCTTCACGGCGCCGACGATGGATCGCAGCTGTGCAGGGCCTGCGGGAACACCCATGCCGAGCCTGACGTAACAGGGGAATTCCCCCTTCCACCCGGCTGGAAGCGCGGCCGCGCCGCGCTGCACGATCGCCAGCACCGATTCCGGCGGCTGGCCGTACGCGGAGCTGGCGAATCCGTCAGCCACGTGGGCGACGTCAGCCTGATAGCCACCCTGCAGCAGGAGCCTGCAGGTCGTGCCTTTCAGTGCCTCCTGCTTGATCTCGACGATCAACTCGTTGGCGAGCGCTTGCCGGAACCCGTTGTACGCCTTCAGATCCGGCGACCGGTCCTCCAGCTCGGCGATCGACCGGGGATGATTCGGCGGCCGGTCGGGCGCTTCCCGGAACGCCGCGTCAAGCACCTCGCGGGCGATGGCGCGCGCCTTGTCCGCGTCGATCCCTTTCGCCCTGGCCTTCGTCATCGTCGACGGGTTGAAGCAGATCGACAGCAGCGACTGCTCCACCGGGCCGAGGTCGGTGAGGTCCCGTTCGTGATGGTGGCCGTGGCGGATGCCCATCCATCCAAAGGCCTCGAGCTGCAGGCCATGCATCGGGTAGTTGGTGGCAAGATCGCGGCAGACCGCCTTGAGATATGCGCGCACGGCATCGTGACCGATCGACAGCGCGTGAGGCAGGCTGTCTCCATAGGCCGTGTGCTGCGTGTACTGGGGATAGCGGAGACCGAGGCGCGTGTTGTGAACCCCCACCGTCCACGAGATCATCCGAAGCCCGTAGTGGTCAACCCTCTCACCCGCGAGACGCAGCCAGTTGGTGTCTCGAACGAAGTCTGCGACTGCGGGCTCGATCGGTGTGCTCCGGAAGATGCGGGAATCAGGGGGGAAATAGAGAGCACCCCCCTGGGTCATGTAGAGCCGGCGCTTCTCCTTGCGGGGATGGACGAACCAGCCGGAATGGTACGACCCGGCAATTGCCATCTGGTTCAGCCCGGAATCGCGTATCCACCCGAGGACGCGATCGACCCCTTCGTCCTGAAGATCCCAGACGTGAAGGAACAGCCCGCGGGTGGAGAGCGGTTCCCTCGGCGGGACGACATCCTGAGCGGGCAGCGCAGAAGTTTGCGCTGCCCGCATCGTCGTGACACTACCGCCGGCAGCAATGCCGGCCCCGATCTGCAACAGTCGGCGGCGAGAGAGGGCGCTCGGACTCAAGAGTTCCTAGAAGTAGAACTTGATCACCAGCTCCACGGTTCGGGCCGTGCTGACCGTGTTCGTAATCGTTCCGAACGTATTCACGTTCGAGATATCGCGCGCCGGCGGGCTGAAGCTCGGCGTGTTGGTCAGGTTGAACGCCTCGGCACGGAACTCGAAGGCGCGCTCCCCGCCCGCGCTGAACCGCTTGGCCAGCGTAAGGTCGACGTTCTTGTAGCCCGGTGCGCGTCCGACGCCGATTGGACAGTTGCCGAACGTGCCAAGCGGCGCGATGGCAAATGCGTTGATGTCCAGCCAGCGGTTCAGATTCTGGTCGGACGGCTTCGGGTCGCCGATGCAGTTCGGCCGCTCGTTCCCGCGCGTGCCCTGCAGTGATCGGGCGCGCCCATCCGTGACCGTGATCGGAAAGCCTGACCGTGCCTGGAATATGCCGCTGAGCCTCCAGCCGCCCAGAATGGCGTTCAACACCGTCGGCGCGTCTTTGCCCCACTTGCGATCCCGTCCATATGGGAGCTCGTAGTTGGCCGAGTACACGAAGTTGTGCCGGGCGTCGAAAAACGCCGGCCCATAGTTCGCTTCCGGGTCGTAGGCGTTCGCCCAGTAAGCGCCCTCCGCCTGAACGCCTCCCGAGCCGTAGTACCCCAGGTTGTTGGTTCGCGTCCGGCTGAGTGTGTACGACGCGAGGAACTCGAGACCGTTCGAGGCGCGCTGCCGCAGGCTGGCCTGCAGGCCGTTGTAATCGCTCCTGCCGCGCGCCGCGGTGGTGGAGATGTTGGTGAGGAGCGGCGCCGTCGCGTACAACGGGCGCCGCGTCTGGTTCGGCGCCCACGTGGTGGGATCGCCCACACCCGGCAGCGGCTGGTTCCCCTCGACGGGCGTCACGAGGTGCGTGGCGTCGTGTCCGACGTACCCCAGGTTGATGGACGTCGACGAGGTGAGCAGGTACTCGCCGAAGATGTTCCACTGCTGCGTGAACTGCGGACGCAGGTTCGGATCCCACGCGCGCACCTGCCCCGAGGGCTGGTCGAGCGGCCTCACGTCCGCGAAGCCCGTCCCCAGGCGGCCGCCGCCGGTGGTGGTGTCGAACGTCACGTTCGACTCGAAGAAATACGGGGGGTTGAGCGGCAGGCGCAGATTCGCGCCGGTGCCCTCCATGTACTGAGAGATGCCGTACGCGGCTCGCACGACCAGGCGGTCGCCGGGCCGCCAGGCCAGGCCAAGCCGCGGCTCGAACCCTTTGTAGTACGCCTTGTAGAGGGCACGGCTTTCGCGGCTCCCGTCCGCCGCGAGAATCTGCGCACCGGTCTTCAGGTCGAAGTTGGACTGACGGTTGTCCTTCTCGACGATCGGCTGTGTGTATGCCCATCGCATGCCGAGGTTCAGCGTGAGCTCCGGCTTGATCTTGAAGTCGTCCTGGATGTACAGCGCGGACCGATTGTGCAGGTGCGTCCAGGGCTCGGACGCGCTGCCGCGGCCCTTGGTGCCGACCTGGTCGAGGAGGAAATCGGAGAACGCGAATCCCGAGAATGCGCCGGTGTAGGTGAAGAGACCGAGCAGCCCATTGTTCCCGGCATAGAAGCGGCGCTGCACGTAGTGCATCAACTGCCCGCCGACCTTGACCGAGTGCTTTCCCTTCAGCCAGGTGAGCTTCTCGTTGATCTGATAGGTCTTGTCGAGCGTGTCGGTATCACTCGCGCCCGCGCCGACCGCCGTGAGGCCGCCGCCAAACTGGACTGAGCTCAGGCCGGCGATCGGCTGGCCGCCCGCGATGCCGAACGTGGCGTTCGCGTCGCCGATGCCGGACCAGTCGATCGTGCTGCCCACGATGGTGATCTGGTTGTATCCGACGAGCACTTCGTTGACGAGCGACGGGCTGATCACGCGGTTCCAGTTGACCGCCACATTGCGGAAGGGAGCGTCGATCTCGCTGCCGAGCAGAAGTGGAAGGGCGCGTTTCGACGTCTCGGCCTTGAACTCGGCTATCGAGAGCCGCCCGAAAATCTTGTCCTTCGCCGACGTGTTCCAGTCCACCCGAACGTCCCCCTGGTTGGCGCGGTTCGTCGTCAACGTCTCACCCACGTAGTTGCCGGTGATGCCGCCGCTCACGGTGCGGTTCGGCAGCGGGTAGAGCGCCGGATTGCCGATGATGGCCGCGGCAATCGGGTTGATGCGGCCCGCGGGAATCTGATTGCCGGCGAAGCCCGCGCCGGTCGCGGGATCGCGGATGGCCGCCGTGACGCTCGACAGATCCCCGCGGCGCCACGCTTCCGGCGCCACCGAAATCGCCTCCGAGCCTGGCGCATCGAATCGTGTCCCCTGGTAGTTGCCGAAGATGAACAGCTTGTTCTTCACGATGGGGCCCCCGAGCGTGCCCCCGAAGATGTGCTGTGTGCGCTCCGGCTTGGGGGCGTTCGACCGGTTGTTCGCCCACGAATTGGCATCCATGCCGCTGTCGCGGTAGAACTCGAAGACGTTCCCCCGCACCAGGTTCGTCCCGGACTTGATGACGTTGCTGATGACCGCGCCGGCCACGTTTCCGGTGTCGGCGCCGTAGTTGTTCGTCTCCACGCTGATCTGCGCCAGGGCGTCGGGACTCGGCTGATAGGCGACAAGATTGTCGATCGACTCGTTCATGTCCACGCCGTCAATCGTGTAGTTGTTCGTCTGCTCCCGGTTCCCATTGACATACGGTCTCCCGCCGCCGACGGCGGGGCTGTTGCGAGCGCCGGTGAACGTGCTCGGATTCGGCGACACGACACCAGGCAGCAGGAGCGAGAGCTGGCCGCTGTTTCGGCCGTTCAGCGGCAGCGCGGTCAGGGTCGTACCGGAGATGACCTCACCCACCGTGGCCGACTCGGTCTGCAGCACCTGGGCATCCGAGCTGACTTCGACGGTCTCCTCGACGCCCCCCAGTTCGAGCTTGAAGTCGAGGCGCACGATCTGCTTCGCCTCGACTTGGACAGGCTTCGTCGCCGCGGTCTTGAAGCGCGCGAGCTCCGCCTTGATCACGTAGGCGCCGACCGGAAGCGACGTGACGGTGTAGTTGCCCGAGTCGTTCGAGACGGCGGTGTAGTCCACATTCGTGGCCTGGTTGGTCGCGGTCACGGTCGCACCGGGGACGGCCGCGCCGCTTTGATCGCTCACGATCCCCGTCAGCGACGCCGCACCTGTCTGCGCGAAGACCGCGATGGGCAGCACGAGTCCGAACGCGAGCGCGAGCAGGGTAAGCCGGGTGGTTCTCATGGGTAGTCTCTCCGGAACGCAGCGAGGGGGGCTCCAGCCGTCGCGCCACCAGCGTGACACGGAAGGAGTCCGCACATTTCGGCGAATCGAGTGAAACGGTCGGCGTAACGATGCCGCAGCGCGGCGGCTGAGTCAAGCGACGCAAACAAAAATGTCCGGCTACGTTTTCCCCTCCAGCACCTGGCGCAGGCGCCTGGCGACGATGCGTTCCTCTCCCGACTGCATCATCCACACACCGATGACCAGGACCTCTCCCTCCGAGCGGATGACGATGGACGGCTCCCCGGCTTGCAATGTCCGCACCACGCCCGCCGGATCCAGCGCGATCGTGCTCCGGTTCCACGACACCCGCACGTGAGGCACGTGATTCGCGACCTCGGGCACGAAGATCTCCGACGTGACGCCGGAGACGGCATCCACGCTTTTCTTGATCTCCTGCGCGCGCCGCTCGAACTCACGCCCTTCGCGCGCGTGATCCTTCTCGACGAACGCCTGCAGGGCCGCGAGCATGCCGACGAGTTCTTCCTTGTTCACCTTCATGCCACGACCGATGGCATTGCCATTCGGCGAGGCGTTCTGGCGGGCCGCCATGATGAGCGGCTTCCGTCCGAGCAGCAGACCGGCGCTCTGTGGACCGCGAATCCCTTTGCCTCCGGAGAACGCGACGAGATCGAACCCCATGGCGGAGTACTTCCACAGGTTCTCGACCGGCGGCACGTCGGCGGCGGCATCGTTGAACGTGGGAATCGCGTGCTTCCGGCCAAGCTCCACGAACTCCTCGTCCCTGATCTGCCCTTCCTTGTTGTTGTTGTTGTAGAAGAGCATCATCGCGGTCCGATCGGTGATCGCATGTTCCAGGTCGGTGCGCGTTTCGACCTCGACCAGCCGCACCCCGCAGTTGCGAACGGCACGCTCGTACCCGAAACGGTGGGCTTTCTGGATGATCACGTCGCTCTTCATCAGGGCGGCCGGATCCGACAGATTCGGCAGGGCGTCGATCTTCTTGCGGTCCGTCCCCGTCAGCACGGCCGCCGTGCCCAGCGTCAACGCCGACGCCGCACCCGACGTGACCATCGCCGCCTCGGCGCGCACGAGCGCCGCGATGCGCTCGCCCACGCGGTCGTGGAGCTCGTCGAGCATCACGAAGTGCTTCGAGGCGTAGTTGATGGCATCCATCGCTTCGGGCGCCATGAGTGAGGCCGTCATCGCGGTATAGGTCCCCGCCGCGTTGATGAACGGACGGACGCCAAGCTCCTTGAACACGTCGCGGCCTTTCCCGGCCGCGGCCGCCGGCGAGGGCACAGCCGCGGCGATCCCGCCGACGATCGGCCACGCCGCCACGGATTCGATGAAACGTCTCCGGCTCCACATGCGCCTGCTCCTTCCACGATCCGCGCCGTGCGGGGAACGATCCCCACGCGGCGACGGCCCGGACTCCAGTGTTGGTATGCGCGTGAGAATAGCATCGAGACGGCAAGAGGGGATCGGGGATCGGGGATCGGGATTCCCCTGCCCGCCGCCGCTTCGCGGCGGGAGCGGGATTCGGGTTTCGGGATCGGGAATTCGGGATTCGGGATTTGGCGTTCGGGATTTGGGATTGGGGATCCGGGATCTGGGATCAAGGGATCGGGACTCGGGGGTTCGGGACTCGACTCGGGACTCGCCTGCCGCGCCGGAGCCGCTCCGCGGCGTAGGCGGGGGACTCGGGGATCGGGAATCGAGGATCGATTCGGGACTCGTCTGCCGCGCCGTAGCCGCTCCGCGGCGTAGGCGGGAGACTCGGGCGCCGTACTGTTAGCTGATAGCTGACAGCTGACGGCTGATGGCTGATGGCTGAGCGCTGAGCCCTGCCTCAGCGCCGCGCAGCAACGATCGCCTGGGCCAGGGCGAGGCGCGCGCGTTCGTACGGCTCTCCGCGTTCGGGAAAACTGACCCGATCGCCCGCCTCCGAAAAGACCCGCGGCACGATGGCGGTCAGCGCGTCGCGCACGGCGGCGTCGAGGCCGAGTCCCTTCGCGAACGTCAGGTACTGATGATCCTGCAGGCCACGGCGGAAGTTTGCCAGCTGGATCGTCGCGATCGGGCCCGCGATGCCACGATCCTCCTCCGGGTGCAGCCGATCCTCGCCGGGATACAGCAGGACGCCGTCGCCGTGGATGTAGCCCTGGTCGTCGATCGCCTTGTTCGACTGCCGTCGGTTGTCGAACGTGATGGTCTCGGCCCAGACGTTCTGATCGCGCTCCCCCTGTTTCTGCGAGTTGTGCCGCCAGTGCACGGCGTGCCAGTAGAAGTACACGCGGACGTCGTGCTTGAACGCCGCCCAGATCGTGGCACGCGCGTCGGTGGCCGGCGCGTCGATCGTGATCGCGCCTCCGGCCGGGCGGCCGCCGTTGTAGAACCAGAACTCGCGCCCGCGCGCCCGCTCGGTGGCGGCGCGCCCGACGTCGAACCCGAGTGGACCGGCGCACCAGATGTCGATCGCGCCGTCCAGCGGCTCGACGTACTTGCTCGTGACGAAGATCGGCAGCGCGCGCCCGGGTCCAGGATTCGAGTGGATATGGTCCGCGAGCGCCCGGATCCGGGGGTAGTCGGCCGGACGTGGCTCGTCCGGCACATACAGGAAGGTGATCGCGCGCGGGAACCTCTCGCGGAGAAACGTCATCCACGTGTCGCTGCGCGCCCATGCACTCCGCCGCTCGTCGAAGTCGCGCCCGGGGCCATAGAACGTTCGCGGCGCGAGCACGGTCCCCACTCCCTCGCCCGGTCCTTCGTAGCGCGCTGCGGGTGTGAAATCGCCTCCAGAAAACCGCCCCTGCACCCGCGGCAGCGTCTGTTCGTCGTAGGCGCCGACGAGCTCTACCCGGTATCGGTGCGCCAGCCGGTGATACTCCGGATCCAGATTCCGCCCCTGGTATCGCTCGGCCTGATCGCTCGCATAGAACAGCATCGCGTGCATGCTGTTCTCGTCCGGCAGGCTGAAGTCGAACACCTCGAGCTCGATTGGGAGGAGCCGGCGTGAGCCGTCGGCGTCGATCTCGATGGAGCCGCGATAGCGGCCAGGCTTGCGATCCCGGCCGACGTAGATCTCGATCCAGATTGACTGATTCTCGCCAGGCCTGACGGCCACGGGCAGGCCGCCGCGACCGGCGCGCGCGTTCTCCGGTACCAGCTGGACGGGCTTCCATCCCGCGGGATCCGCGGGTGCCGCCGGTGAGCCGCGTTCGTACACCCACGACGCATACGACGGCGTCGACACCTGCATGTAGTGCACGGCGAAGATCTGAATGGGGCGCCCGACGTAATCCGTGGGATCCGTCCGCGGAGGTGCATAGACGATCCGATCGGCGCCCTTGCGAAGCTCCTTCAGGCGTGCCGAGAGCCCGCGGATGCCCGCCTCGTCGGCCTCGACAATCACCTGGAAGGCCAGGACCTCGTTGCGCGCGCCGGCAAGCCGGACGGACCGGCCGTCAAAGGTCGAACTGGAGATCGCGTCCGGGCCACTGCGCGCGTCCCGTTCGATCTTCTCGCCGTCGTTCGTCGCCCAGACGCGCCGCACGCCCGCCAGCGCGGGGCTCGCGGCGAGCAGCAGCATGAGCGCGAGTGTCACTGAATGGTGCGTCATTGGGGGGAGTGTACCTCTCAGGGATCAGGGATCAGGGATCGGGGCTCGGGGATCGGGGGATTCGGGGCTCGCCTGCCGCGCCGTAGCCGCTTCGCGGCGTTGGCGTGGGACCCGACTCCGGACTCCGCCGGAAGAGCTGTGGTACCCTCCCGGCTCGATGGACGTCCGCGTGGAGATCTGCGTGACCTGCGGTCGGCCGATGGCGGGCCATTTCTGCGCAGAGTGCGGAGAACGGGCGCCACACGAGCACAGTTACTCCCTGCGCCATTTCTTCGAAGAAGCCCTCGAAAACCTCGCCCATCTGGATGGCCGCGTTGTCCGATCGTTCCGTGCACTCCTGACGGCACCCGGCCGGCTCCCGAGCGACTTTCTGCGCGGACGCCGGAAGCCCTACATGGGGCCGGTGCACATGTTCCTGGTCGCCAACCTGATCTTCTTCATTCTTCAGCCGTTCTCGGGCTTCGTACCGTTCACGACGCCTCTGAATATACAGACCAGGGAGTTCGTCTGGAGCGGGCTCGCGGACCGGATGGTGTCGGCCAGGCTTGAATCCCGCTCGACTACACGCGATGCCTATCGACACCGGTTCGACGAGACCGCTCATCTGCAAGGCAAGACACTGGTTATCATCATGGTGCCGCTCTTCGCGCTGGCCGCGTGGGCGATGTACCGCAGGGCCCGGCCGTTCTACGTCGAACACCTGGTCTTTTCCTTTTACGCGTTTGCCTTCCTGCTCCTCTGGATGGGCGTGACCGGGGTGCTCGAGACGCGCCTGATCGCCCTGTCTGCGCATCACGGGTATCGTCCGGGCGGATCGCTGATCGAGGTAGGATCCTCAGTCGCCACCCTTGTGCCGTTCGCTGTCTATTTGTATTTCGCGAGTCGTCGAGCGTACGGCCATGGTGTGGGGATGACGCTGCTGAAGACCGCGTCGCTCGCCGTCTGGCTGATTGCGGTCCTCATGGTGTACCGGATGATCCTGTTCTTCACGACGTTTTTCGCAACCTGAGAATCGGGGGGCCTTCCGGCTGAAGCCGGAAGCTGCGGCGTCCGAATCCTGAGTCCCCCGCCTACGCCGCGGAGCGGCTACGGCGCGGCAGGCGAGTCCCGAGTCCCGAATCCCGAGTCCCGAATCCCGAGTCCCGAATCCCGAGTCCCGAGTCCCGAGTCCCGAGTCCCGAGTCCCGAGTCTGACATATGCCACCCGACATCCGCCCGCTCCGAGTCGAAGAACTGCCCCAGGCTCTGGCGCTCAGTATGTCGGCGGGCTGGAATCAGCGGCTCGAAGACTGGCAGCTGCTGCGGCGCCTCGCGTCCGAGTCGAGCTTTGCGGCGGTGATCGACGGACGGGTTGTCGGCACGGCGCTCGCGCTCGACTACGGCGGGTTCGCGTGGATCGCCATGATGCTCGTCGAGCCCGGGTATCGCGGGCACGGCCTGGGCGCGCGGCTGCTCGAGGCCGCGATGGGCACGCTGCCATCCAGTCGGCTCATTCGCCTCGACGCCACGCCGGCCGGCCGCCCGCTGTATCTGAAACATGGATTCGAGGACGAATCCATGCTCACGCGCTCTGTTGCGCCGGCGGCGCGTCCGGCCATCCCGCGTGATGCAGGGCTGCTCACCGTCCGTCCGGTGACGTTGGCGGATCTTCCGCGGATCGCCAGCCACGATCTTGGCCTGTTCGGTGGCAATCGCAGCGCCGTGCTGGCATGGGCTCTCGAGGCGGCCCCGCGATATGCGTGGATAACGGACGACGACGGTGGCCCGCCGCAGTACACGTTTGGACGGCCGGGCCGGCTGTTCGATCAGATCGGCCCCGTGGTCGCGACGGATGTGACATCGGCGACGACGCTCGTCAGCGCCGCGCTGGCCTCCGCAGCCGGGCGATCTGTTGTCGTCGATGCCTACGACGCCGGCAGCGGCTTCGTCGCATGGCTGCGCAGTTGCGGTTTTGCCGGCGAGCGGCCGCTCTTCCGCATGCGGCGGCTCCCCGATCGGGTTCGGGCAGACCGGATGCCCGGGATCGCGCCGGCCTCATCGCCCATCCCATTGGAATTCGCCATCCTGGGACCCGATTTTGCTTGAGCCTGCCTGATGCGAAATGCGATTCGTTGCCTGATCGCGGCGGCCGCGGTTGCCGTCGTTCATCCTTCGTCCCGTGGCGTCGGCGCACAAGCGCGGACGATCGTGCTCGACAATGTCCGGATCATCGACGGCACCGGCGCTCCTCCGGTCGATCCGGGCCGCATTGTCATCGACGGCGATCGCATCACGAGCGTCGGCCCGGCAGACGCGGTGCAGCCGCCGGCCGGCGCCGAACGGGTGGATCTCTCCGGCCGGACGGTCATGCCGGGTCTCATCGACCTGCACTTCCACATCGAAGACGATCCGAAACTGGCGCTTCGTCAGCTGAGCAACGGCGTGACGGCCTTTCGCGATCCGGGGCAGTGGAACGAGAAGTTCGTCGAGCTGCGCAAGATGATCGCGGCCGACGGGCTCACCGGCCCCGCGTATTTTCACGACCGGGTCCTCACATCGACGGTGAGCGTCCCGCCTATCCGGCCGATTCGGTCGTCGCTCGCGATGCGGAGGAAGCGCGCCGGCTCGCCGAGCTCTCTGTGCAGCAGGGAGCGACGGCACTGAAGATCTACTTCAGGCTCCCGTTCGCGAGCGCCAGGGCGGTGATCGACGTCTGCGACGCGAAGCACATCCCCTGCACCGCGCATCTCGAGCTGCTCAACGCGCGCGAGCTCTTCGCGGCGGGACTGCACGGCGTCGAGCACATCACGTCGCTCGGCGTCAGCGTGGTGCCGCGCATCGAGGCGTGAGGCGTACCGCCAGGCCGTTCTCGCGAACAACGACGCGCGTCGCGATGGCCGCTACAGGCTCTTCGCGGGCGTCGATCTCGACGGGCCCGAAGCACGGGCGCTGTACGCAGGTGCTCCGGGCGCGCAAACCGTGGCTCGATCCGACGCTTGCGGTCTTCGAGCGGCGTGCGGATCGCCCGCCTTCGGATGTCAAACGCGAGCTCGTGCCGGTGCTCGTCGCGGGATTCGCGAAGATGAAGCAGCTGACGAAGCGCGCGAGCGCCGAAGGCGCACGGGTCGTGCTCGGAGGGCATTCGGCGGTGCCGTTTGCGGCACGCGGCGAAGCCCCGTGGCGCGAGCTGGAGCTGCTCGTCGAGAGCGGGCTGTCACCGCTCGAGGCGATTACCGCGGCGACGGGCACGGCGTGCGGCATTTCTATATCGCGACAACGAGTTCGGCCGCCTTCGGTCGGGGTTGAAGGCCGACCTGGTGGTCCTCGGCGGCGATCCGTCGCGCGACATCTCTGCGATTCGCACGGTCCAGCGCGTGATGGTCGCGGGGCAGTGGGTCGACGTGGCGCGCTATCGGAAGTACTGAGAAGAGCTCATCTGCTTCTGCAAGCTCGTGCACGCAAACCCATTGACAGTGCTGTTTGAAAACAACTACAAACGCGAGCGCGGCTGGTTCCGACCGTGATCGGAGCTGCCCGCCGACCCGGCCAGAGGCACTTGTCTGACTGCGCTTCACGCCAAGCTCCCCCGCTTCGATTCAGGAGGTACGGAACGATGATACGGACCTTCGCGCCCGCCGCACCACGCCGATCACGGCACGCACCAGGGCGCTCCCTCATCCGTCGAGTGCTGCGCCATGTCGTGGCGCTGGCGTGGATCGCCGCGGCGGCAGCGCCCGCGTCCGCGCAGACCACGCTCGGGACGATCCGCGGGACCGTCTCCGACCAGCAGCAGGGCATCGTGCCCGGCGCCACGGTCGTGGCGACCGACGAGTCCACCAACGTCACACGCGAGGCCAGACAGACGCGCAGGGACTGTTCGAGATTCCCAACCTGCGCCCCGGCACCTATACGGTCACGGCGACCCTCAGCGGATTCAAGAAAGCGCAGACGACCGGCGTCGTGCTGCGCGCGGCCTCGATCGTCCGCACCGACCTGCACCTCGAAGTCGGCGGTCTCGAAAACGTCGTCACCGTGAGCGCCGAAGGACAGAACAACATCACGCTCGAGAGCCAGGCGATCGCGCGCGGCCTCGACGAGCAGCAGCTGCGCGATCTGCCGCGGAACAGCCGCGACATCCAGGACTTCCTGACGCTCAATCCAAACATCGTCGGCGGCTTCGACGGCATCCAGTTCCTCGGCGGCCGGACCTACGGCGCGTCGTACATCCAGGACGGCCAGCCCTCGAGCGCCGGGCATCTTCGGCGAGCTGTCGAACGCGGCGCCGGGTCTCGACGCCATCTCAGAAGTGCAGGTGCTGTCGAATTCCTACAGTGCCGAGTACGGCGGCCTCGCCGGGGTGATCGTGTCCACCAAGCGCGGGGCGAACCGCTTCCACGGAACCTCGTTCGCCGACTTCAACTCGGACGAGCTGAATGCGCTCACGTATGCGCAGACGCTGACGGGCGCTGTCGCGGAACGATCCCAATGCCGACACGCACGAGTATCGGTACGGCGCCAGTCTCGGCGGTCCGATCGTGCAGGACCGGACGTTCTTCTTCGGGAACTACGAAGGCAGCCGGCTGAAGGCAGCTCGGCGGCGGCGCACAGGCCGTCGTGCCGACGGCGGCGATGCGCGCGGGGGATTTTTCGGGCGACGAGCATTCGTCGTGCGCGACCCGCTCACCGGTGCGCCGTTCCCGGGCAACCGCATCCCGGCGGAGCGGATCGATCCGGCGGCGCGCCGCATCCTGGATTTCTTCTATCCGCTGCCGAACCAGGCCGACTACGTCAAACGGCGGCTTCGGCACCTATCGCGAGATCCTTCCGCTCAGCCGCAACCGCGAACGCTCCGATGCGCGCATCGATCACGAGCTGACCGGCAAGGATTCCCTCTTCGTCCGCGGGAGCTGGCAGAACCGCAGACCCCGACGCGTTCACGTTCGAGAGCACCGGCGCGCAACGGCGGCGCCGGGCTCACGAACCTCGGCCTGCTGGACCGGGAGTCCAAGGCGATCACGCTGGCCACCGGGTGGACGCGGATCTGGTCCGGCACGGTCGTCAACGAGTTCCGCGGCGGCTACAGCCTGGACGAGCGCAACCGGCAAAGCCGGTTCGTCGCCGGCGATGTCGGGTCCTCGTTCGGGATCGAGGTGCCGCCGCTCGCGGCGCTGGCGCCCGGTTTCCCACAGTTCCAGTTCTCCGCACCGAACCGTCCATCCAGCATCCAGGACCAGCGGCAGAACACCTTCCGCGATCTCCGGCAGTCCTCCTTCTCGCTGAGCAGCAGCACGACGTGGCTGAAAGGCCCGCACTCGATGAAGTTCGGCGGCATCTACACGCGCAACTACGCCAAGGACGGCTACTCGACCGGCGCCAACAATTCGAAAGGGCAGTACAACTTCACAGGCTGGGCGACCGGCAATTCGTTCGCCGACTTCCTGCTCGGGCTGCCGAACAACGTGCGTCGAGCAGCGCAATACGCGCGGCGACATGCCGATGGACACGTTCTCGAACGACTGGGCGCTGTTCGTGCAGGACGACTGGAAGATCGGGGCGCAGCTCACCGCTGTTCCTCGGTCTGCGCTATGAAGTCATCGGCACGTTCGTCGACCGCAACGACATCTACGCCAACTTCGTCCCGACCGACGGCGGCCACCATGTCGTGCCGAACGCGCAGATCGCGGCGCTGCTGCCTCCCGGGGCGGTCGAGCTCGGGCGCACGCTGACCGCCGATCAGGTCGGGGTCGGGCGATCGCTGATCAAGACGGATCGCAACAACCTGAGCCCCCGCGTCGGCTTTGCGTACCGGCTCGACAGCGACAACAAGACCGTGGTCCGTGGAGGCTTCGGCATCTTTCATCCGACCGGCGCCGCCCAGGGTGCGCGCGACATCATGTCGCGCAACCCGTTCCGCTACACGATCACCAATCGCCGCGGCCGACGCTGCAGCACGGCTTCACCACCGGCACGCCGAGCTCTTCGCTCAGCTTCGGCAACCAGGGCCTCGCGCTGGATCTCGAGAGCCCGGACATCTATCAGTACAACCTGACGCTCGAGCGCGAGCTTCCGGGCAACATCGGCGCCCGCGTCAGCTACATCGGATCGACGATGCGGAAGCTGCTGGTGAACCGCGACTACAACACGGTGCAGGCGAGCGCCGTGCCGCTCGGCAACGTCGATGAGGATCCGGACGCGCATGCCAGGCTGCCGTTCCCGATCTACGGCACGTTCATGGACATCACGGAGAACACCGGCGAAGGACAGTTCAACGCGTTGCAGCTCGAGCTGCAGCGACGATTCAAAGGAGGGCTGGCCGTCAACGCCGCCTACACGCTTGCCGGCTCCGACAGCAACGCGCCGGACAGCGGCAACAGCACGATTGGCGTGGTGCAGTTCGATCCGTACGACATCGAGAAGGATCGCGGACCCGATCCGAACGTCGTCAGGCACCGGGTCGTGATGAACAGCACGTGGGAGATCCCGGTGGGCCGCGGCCGATCGTTCGGCGGCACGATGCCTGTCTGGGCCGATGCCATCGTCGGCGGATGGACGCGTGTCGACCATTTTCCAGGCGCGATCCGGCCCGAACCTGACGCCGTTCTTCACGTACGGCACCGACCCGGTGTATCCCGGCCAACACCGGCCGCGCGCTCGACGGCGTCGGGCAGTTCGGCGAATCGTGGCGCCCCGACGTGACCGGGAATCCGAACGTCGGCGGCACGCGGGACCAGTTCTTCGATCTGACGGCATACTCAGCTGCCGGCGCCGGGCACTCTCGGCAATGCGAAGAAGGGCAGCTTGAAGGGCCCGGGCACCTGGATCGTGAACCTGGCTTTCTACAAGGACATCGTGCGAACGCAAGGGGTCACCGTCGAGGTCACGGCGCTGCTCGACAACGCGTTCAATCACCCGCAGTTCTTCGTGCCCTCGCTGGGCACGCTGGGCTTCGTGGACCTCACCGACTTCCTGTTGAACGGCGATCTGGCCAATGGCACGACCGGCGTCCTCGGCGCGGACACCGTGGGGAACTCCGAGGGGTTCTCCGTCCGGGCGCGTGGTCCGCTTCGGCCTGCGCATGCGTTTCTGATCTCTCGTGGCGAATGCGGCCGCGCCGATCCTGGAGTTTCCAGGAGAGGCCCGGCCCCCAACATATGAGACTTCCTGCACGCATCACGACAGAGAACGAGCTCGAGCACGCCCTCGCCGAGCCAACTGACGCCGACGTGGACGTGGTCGCGCGGCTCGACGGCGACATCCTGATTCTTGGCGCCGGTGGCAAGATGGGCCCCTCGCTCGCCCGCCGCGTGCAGCGCGCCGTCAGGAAGAGCGGCGGCACGCAGCGCGTCCTGGCGGCCTCGCGCTTTTCCTCCGCAACGCTGCGCGAGGGCCTCGAGGCGGACGGTATCCGGACGGTCGCGTCCGATCTGCTGGACCGTGCACAGATCGAGGCGCTGCCGGATTGCCCGTACGTCCTCTTTCTCGCGGGCCGCAAGTTCGGCACGCTCGATCGCACCGACCTCACGTGGGTCACCAACACGATCGTGCCGGCGCACGTGGCGGAGCGGTTCCATCGATCCCGCATGGTGGTCTTTTCGACGGGCAACGTGTATCCGCTGGTGCCGCGTCGATGGACCGGCGCCGACGGAGGACGTGGTGCCCTCGCCCGTGGGCGAGTACGCGCAGTCATGCCTCGGCCGCGAACGCGTCGTCGAGTTCGTCTCGCGGGAGAAGGGGATGCGCGCCGTGGTGTTTCGGCTGAACTACGCCGTGGATCTTCGGTACGGCACGCTCGTCGATGTCGCCAGCCGCGTCTTCAACGGCGAGCCGATCGACCTGACTGTCGGCTTCTTCAACGCGATCTGGCAGGGGGACGCGAACAGCTACGCCCTGCGGAGCCTCGATCTGTGCTCGACGCCACCGGCCGTCCTGAACGTCACCGGCCCCGAGCGCATCTCGGTGCGGCAGACGGCGGCCTGGTTCGGCGAGGCGTTCGGGAAGCAACCGGTTTTCGTGAACAGCGAAGGGCCGGTCGCGCTGCTCAGCGATTCCAGCAAGTGCCGCGCGCAGCTCGGCGAGCCGCTCGTGCCGTTCGAGCTCCTCAGGGAGTGGGTTGCGCACTGGTTGCGCATCGGGGGACCGACACTGAACAAACCCACTCGCTTCGAGGTCGCCGATGGTACGTTCTGACGGGATCGCGGACGTGCGGCGCGCCTTTCTCGATGGCCAGGCTATCCCCGCTCACCCGCTTGCGCTGACGTCCGGCCGGCGCCTCGACGAGCGACGGCAGGTGGCACTGACACGGTACTACTGCGATGCGGGGGCCGGCGGCATTGCGGTCGGCGTGCACACCACGCAGTTCGCGATTCGCGATCCTTCGATCGGCCTGCTCGAGCCGGTGCTCGAGCTCGCAAGCCAGACGGTGCGCGAGTGGTGTGAAGAGCGCCGCACGCGTCCGGTGATGGTGGCCGGCGTGTGCGGGCAGACGGCCCAGGCCCTGGAGGAAGCGGCGCTCGCGGTCAGGCACGGATACGACGCCGCCCTTCTCAGCCTGGCCGCTCTTCGCGGTGCTGACCACGATTCGATCATCGACCACTGCCGCCGCGTGGCCGACGTCATCCCGGTCGTGGGCTTCTATCTCCAGCCTGCGGTCGGGGGACGCGTGCTCGATCGCCGCTTCTGGCGCGGCTTTCTGGACATCGAACGCGTCGTGGCTATCAAGGTCGCGCCGTTCGACCGGTACCGGACGCTGGACGTCGTCGGCGCACTCATCGAGAGCGGACGCAGCGATGTCGCCCTCTATACGGGCAATGACGATTCCATCATCGCCGATCTGCTGACGCCGTTCGGGGGAGGACACGGGCGGCCGCCCGTGCATTTTTCCGGGGGCCTTCTCGGACAGTGGGCCGTGTGGACCCACCGTGCCGTCGAGCTCCTGCAGCGCTGCCAGGCGGAGACGCGCGGCAAGACCGGGTCCGACGCCCTGCGCCTGCTCTCGATTGGCGCAGACCTCACCGATGCGAATGCGGCGCTGTTCGATCCCGCCCATCAGTTCGCGGGCTGCATCCCGGGCATCCACGAGGTGCTGCGGCGCCAGGGGCTGCTCGAGGGCCGCTGGTGCCTGGATCCCCACGAGGAGCTCAGCCCGGGTCAGGCCGAAGCCATCGATCGCGTGCTCGCGGCCTATCCCCATCTCACCGACGACACCTTCGTCCAGGAACATCTCGATCGCTGGCTTGCGTAGCTTCGCGGAGTCGGGGCTCGGGGGCTCGGGGGCTCGATCCGAACGCCCGATCGTGATCTCCTTGGCTTCTGTTCAAATGCAAATTGGCGAAGATGACGGAAAGATCACCACGGGGACACGGAGGCACGGAGCCCGGACGGAGGGAGCGGCGGTCGGCCGCCGGCCATTTTGGCCGGCGCAGAGAGGTAGAGGATCTCCCAAACACAAGCCGACAGACTCCCTTCGGGTTTGTGTTTGGGAGATCCTCTACCTCTCCACCGCGCAACTCGCGGGCCGACCGCTGTCTGTCTTCGGACTCGAATCGTGAGAGTGCCTGCCGCAAGCCGCCCGGTTATCTCCGTGTCGTCTCCGTGCCTCCTGTTTCAAGTGGCGTCCGGTGATCGCAGCAACGCACCGGCTCCAGCCGCGAGCAGCGCCAGGATCGCGGTGCCGATCATCACCCTGCGGAACGCCGACACGAACGACTCGTCGATCGCCTTGCGGGCCGCCGCGCGCTGCGACTGATCCAGCGCGGGCACCCGCTCGAGGTCCGCTCCGGCAAACTTTGGCAGTTCCCGCTCGATCGCGACCCTGGCCGCCGGCGCAAGTGCCAGATCATCCAGGCGCGGCGTGACTCGCGTATCGAACGTCCTGGACAGGACGACGCCGAAAACCGCGATCGCCAGGAGACCCGCTACGCGCGCGACGGCGTTGTTGACGCCCGAGGCAACCCCGGAGTGCCCGGCTTCCACCGCTCCCATTACGGTCGTCGTCAGGGGTGCGACGGTGAGCGCCAGGCCGAATGCGAGCACGACGACCGCGGGAAAGAACGTCGTCCAGTAAGAGCCCCCGATGCCGGGGTACGCGTACAACGCGAGGCCGATGGCAGCCACGATCGGTCCGACGGTCAGCGGCAGCCGGCTGCCGACACGTGTGACGAGGCTCCCGCTCCACCTCGAGAGCGTGAACATGATGACGGGAAGGGGCAGCAGTGCCGCTCCTGCGGCGGTGGCGGAATAGTGCTGGACGGCGATCAGGTTCATCGGCACGAGAAACATGAGAACACCCAGTGCGCCGTAGAGCAGCAGCGTCAGCACGTTCACGAGCGTGAAGGTGCGCGAGCGGAACAGTTCCAGAGGCAGCATCGGATTTCTGGCGTTCCGTTCGACGATCGCCAGCAGCACTCCGGCGATCGTGCCGGTGACGAGCGCCCCGACGACGATGGGGTGACCCGCTCCGAGCGGTGGCCATTCCAGCAGCCCGAGCACCATCCCGCCCAGGCAGAGTACGGCGAGGACTCCGCCGGCCCAGTCGAGCGCCCCTGAGCGCGACGGATCCCGGCTCTCCGGCATGTAACGGAGCGTCAGGAACACCACGACCGCGGAGAGCGGCAGGTTCAGGAAGAACACCGCACGCCAGCTGACGTGCTCGATGAGCCAGCCTCCGAAGACCGGACCGATCGCCGACGTCATCGCGCTGAATCCCGACCAGGTGCCGATCGCCTTGCCCCGTTCGGACTCGGAGAATGCCGCGCTGATGATCGCCAGGCTTCCCGGGACCAGGAACGCCGCGCCGAGCCCCTGCAGCGCACGGCCGGCGACCAGAATCGCGGGCGATGCCGCCAGTCCGCACAGAACGGATGCCGCCGTGAAAAAGAGCACACCCCCGAGGAAGACGCGCTTCCTGCCGTACTGATCGCCCATCGAACCGCCGATGAGGATCAGCGATCCGAGGAAGAGCGCGTAGGCTTCGATCACCCACTGGACGTCGGTGAGCGTGGCATGGAGGTCGGCCTGCAGCGCGGGCAGCGCGACATTGACCACCGTCCCGTCGATGAATGTCATGCTCGACGCGAGGATCGTCGCGACGAGCGTCCACCGCTGAGGAGAGGTCATGCGTGATCCGATCCCGATCGATCGCGCGGTATAATCATCGCTCCCCTTCAATTCTATTTGCCGTCATGTCCTTTTCCCGTTTTCACCCGCTCGTGCGCGACTGGTTCACGGCCGAGCTCGGAGAGCCGACGCTTGCGCAGCGTCGCGGCTGGGAATCGATTGCGAACGGCCGGCACACGCTGATCGCGGCGCCTACCGGCTCAGGCAAGACCCTCGCGGCGTTCCTGACGGCGATCAACGATCTCCTCCAGGAGGGGCTCGCGTCTACGCTGCCTGACGAGGTCCGCGTTCTCTATATCTCGCCGCTCAAGGCGCTGAGCGCCGACATCCACAAGAACCTGGCCGAGCCACGCCTCGGCATTCACGCGCTCGCCGAGGCGGCCGGCCTCCGCGCGCCGAAGATCACGGCCGCGGTGCGTACGGGGGACACGACGCCTTCAGAACGTGCCGCGATGGTCCGCACGCCGCCGCACATCCTCGTCACGACACCCGAGTCGCTGTACCTGCTTCTGACGTCGGATCGCAGCCGCCACATGCTGCGCACCGTGCGCACGGTGATCGTGGACGAGATCCACGCCGTCATCGGCACGCGGCGCGGCGCGCATCTCGCGCTGTCGCTCGAGCGCCTGGCGGGCGTGGTCGAGCGGCCGCTGCTGCGCCTGGGCCTGTCGGCCACACAGACCCCCATCGAGGAAGTCGCCAGGTTCCTCACCGCCGGCGACGAAGCCGGCTGCACGATCGTCAACGAGGGACATCGTCGCGCGATGGATCTCGCCGTCGAGATGCCGCGATCGACACTCGATGCGGTGATGTCGAACGAGGTGTGGGAGGAGTACTACGATCGCCTGACGGCGCTCATCACCGCGCACCGCACCACGCTCATCTTCGTGAACACGCGCCGAATGGCGGAGCGACTCGCCAGACACTTGAGCGACCGGCTCGGCGAGGGTGCCGTGACGGCGCACCATGGCAGCCTCTCGAAGGAGAAACGGCTCGATGCCGAAATGCGGCTGAAGGCCGGGCGCCTGCAGGCACTCGTCGCCACGGCATCGCTCGAGCTCGGGATCGACATCGGGCACGTGGATCTCGTGTGCCAGATCGGCTCGCCGCACCGGATCGCGACGCTGCTGCAGCGTGTCGGCCGTTCGGGTCACACGATCGCGGGCCTGCCGAAAGGACGCGTGTTCCCCGTTTCGCGCGACGACCTCATCGAGTGCGCGGCGCTCCTTCGCTCGATTCGCCGGGGGCACCTCGACGCCATCGTCACGCACGACGCTCCGCTCGACGTCCTGGCGCAGCAGATCGTCGCAGAGTCGGCGTGCCGCGACTACGCCGAGGACGAGCTCTTCGCGCTGGTGACGCGTGCGTGGCCGTACCGTGCGCTCGGACGTGACGCGTTCGACGCCGTCCTCGAGATGACGGCCGAAGGCTTCGCCACCCGCCGCGGCCGGCGCGCGGCGCTCGTGCACCGGGACGAAATCAATGCGACCGTGCGCGGACGACGAGGCGCACGCCTCCTCGCGCAGACCTCGGGCGGCGCGATTCCGGAGATCGCCGACTACCGCGTCATGCTCGATCCGGACGACACGTTCATCGGCACGCTCAACGAGGACTTCGCGATCGAGAGCAATGCCGGCGATGTGTTCCAGCTGGGCAACGCCTCGTGGCTCGTGCTGCAGGTCACCGGCGGGGACGTGCGCGTCGCCGATGCGAAGGGAAGCCCGCCGACGATCCCGTTCTGGCTCGGCGAGGCGCCCGCGCGCAGCGACGAGCTGTCGCGCGCTGTCAGCGATCTGCGGATCGACGTCGATCGCACGCTCGAGAAGCCGGGGTCGGCCCTGCCGGACCTCGTCGCGTGGGTGACGACGGAAACGGGCCTGCATCAGGATGCCGCCGAGCAGGCGGTGGCCTACCTGGCCGAAGGGCGCCGGGCGCTGGGTGTGATTCCGTCCCAGGAGACGCTCGTCCTCGAGCGGTTCTTCGACGAATCCGGCGGGATGCAGATGGTCCTGCACGCCCCCTTCGGCAGCCGCATCAACAAGGCGTGGGGCCTGGCGCTGCGCAAGCGCTTCTGCCGTCAGTTCAACTTCGAGCTCCAGGCGGCCGCGACGGAAGATGCCCTGATGCTGTCGCTCGGACCGCAGCATTCGTTCCCGCTCTCGGACGTCTTCCGCTACCTGCACCCCGAGACCACCCGAGACGTGCTGGTCCAGGCCTTCCTCGATGCACCGGTGTTCAAGACACGGTGGCGATGGAACACGACCATCTCGCTCGCCGTGCCGCGGCGCCGCGGCGGACGGAAGGTCGCACCGCAGCTGCAGCGGATGCTCGCCGACGATCTGATGGCGGCGGTCTTTCCCGATGCCGCCGCGTGCCTCGAGAACATTCCCGGCGATCGCGAGATCCCCGATCACCCCCTCGTGGGCCAGACCGTGCGCGACTGCCTCGAAGAGGCCATGGATTTCGAAGGACTGCGCGCCGTGCTCGGGCGGATCCATCGCGGCGAGCTCCGGCTCGTCGCCCGCGACACGCCTGAGCCGTCGTTCTTCGCGCACGAGATTCTGAACGCCAGGCCGTACGCCTTCCTGGACGACGCCCCACTCGAAGAACGGCGGAGCCACGCGGTCCAGTCGAGGCGCACGACCGACCCGGCGTCGGCCGGAGATCTGAGCGCGCTGGATCCGCAGGCGATCGAACGCGTGCGCGAAGAAGAGCGGCCCGATCCGCGCGACGAGGACGAACTCCACGACGCCATGCTGACGGCCGGCTTCCTGACCGACGAGGACCTTGCCGATGTGCGGCCGGAGCTCCTGCTGCAGCTGAGCGCGGCGCGCCGCGCTTGCCGCATGGACGTTGGAACGCCTGGCCATGCTGATACTCCGGCGATCGTCGTCGCCGCGGAACGGCTGCCCGAGCTGCGCGCGATACACCCGGACGCCCCGGTCACGGGGAATCCTGCCCCACCGCCGTCGCGCCTCACGAGGTCGTGGAGGCGCACGGACGCCGTCGCGGAAGTGCTGCGCGGGCGGGTCTCACTCACCGGACCGATTACGGCCCGCGCTCTGGGCGAGTCGCTCGGTGTGGCGGAAGCTGAAACCGATAACGCACTCCTCATCCTCGAATCGGAGGGACTGGTGCTGCGAGGCCGCTTCAGTCCTCGCACCACCGAGCTCGAATGGTGCGATCGGACGCTGCTCGCACGCATCCACCGATACACGCTCCACCGGTTGCGCGCGGAGATCGAGCCGGTCAGCCCGGCCGACTTCATGCGCTTCCTCTTCCGCTGGCAGCATGTCGATCCGTCGTCGACGTTGTCAGGACTCGAGGGGCTGCGCGAAATCGTCGCGATGCTCGACGGCTACGAATTGGGCGCGGGCGCCTGGGAGCGCGCGGTGCTGCCGTCGCGTCTCGATCGGTACGAGCCGTCCATGCTCGACATGCTCTGCCTCGCCGGCGAGGCCGGATGGGGACGTCTGTCTTCTGCGGCGTCAGCCGGCTGTCCGCCGGCCGGCCTCGTGCCCGCGACGCCAATCGCGCTCTTTCTGCGGGAGCATGCGACGACGTGGCAGGCGTTGCGCACGCCAGCCGACGAACCGGCGTCGCTGACGGAGAGTGCCCGGACGGTCCTCGCCACGCTGCACTCGCGCGGCGCGTCGTTCTTCGCGGATCTCGCGGCCGGCTGCGCGCTCGACGCCGATCAGCTTCGTCACGCGATCGGTGCGCTCGTCGCATGCGGGCTCGTGACGTCGGATGGATTTTCAGGTCTGCGTGCGCTCGTCTGGGCCGCGCGCGGACGGCCCGGGCGGCCGGATCGCCGCGCGAACTTCGCCGGGCGCTGGACCGTTGTCGCGACCGACGCGGCCGGGAACGCCCGCGAGGCAGCGATCGAGACACAGGCCTGGGCGCTGCTGCGCCGCTACGGCATTGTCTACCGCAGACTGCTGACGCGTGAGACCAACGCCGCCACCTGGCGCGAGCTTGCTCGCGTCTGCCGCCGCCTCGAGGCGCGAGGAGAAATCCGCGGCGGCCGGTTCGTCTCGGGGATGTCGGGCGAGCAGTTCGCGCTGCCGGAAGCCGTCGAACAGCTGCGAGAGGTGCGCCGCATCCCGCCGGACGGCAACCTGATCGCGATCAGTGCCGCTGACCCCCTGAACCTGGCCGGCATCGTAACGGCCGGCGACCGCATCCGCGCGGCGGGACGCAGCCGGATCGTCTATCGCGACGGCGCGCCGCTGGCGGTGATGGAAGGGGAGTTCGTCCGCGAGCTCTCGCCCATCGATCCGTCCATCGCCGCCGCAGTGTCGCGCGCCCTGCGGACGCGACGCCCGGCCGCGCAGCTCGTCTAACACCGCCCCAGGGCACCGCTTCCACCCCAACTTCCTTTTGTAATAGCGCCGCCAGGCGCATGTAGCGTGGAGAACAATTCCACCACGGAGTCGCGGTGACACGGAGAGGGCCGGATGGCGTCGAGCGCAGTCTCAGGAATCAGCGTTCAGCGTTTGTTGCCGGAGCCTCCTTGGGAGCGTGGTCGGGCGCCGGACTGAAGTCCGGCGCAGGACAGAGTGGCGATCTCTCAAAACGCAACGCCAGCATCCGTCTTAAGTCAGCGTTGTGTTTTGAGAGTTCGCCGCTCTGTCCGCCGCGCAAAGCGCGGCCCGACCACCGCCGATCGGGACCAAGCCAGCCGGTTCTCTCCGCGTGTCTCCGTGCTCTCCGTGACTCCGTGGTGATCTTTCCGTGATCACGACCACCCTGGTCTCTTGATCTCCTGCCGGTAGCCCCGACCATCGTCTTCCTATGGACAGTCCAAATGTCTTGTGTTACCTTCTGTGCAATGTCCAAAGGAGCGGGCGGCGACGGTCGATCGGAGGTCCTGCAGGGGACGCTCGATCTGATGATCCTCAAGGCGTTGCAGGCCCTGGGCCCGCTCCACGGCTACGGGATCGCCAGGCGCATCGAACAGTTGAGCGAAGCCGTGCTGCAGCTGAACGAGGGGACGGTCTACACCTCGCTCCTGCGGCTGCAGATGCAGGGATGGATCACCTCCACCTGGGGAACCTCCGAGAACAACCGGAAGGCGCGCTTCTACTCGATTACGAAGCGCGGCCTGAAGCAGCTGGCGCGCGAGACCGAGAACTGGGAACGAATCTCCGGCGTCATTGGGCGCGTCCTGCGCCTGCAGGGAGATCGATAGCCATGCCCTCAGCGCTTCGCCTCCTGGCGGCGCGGCTCCGACGTCTGATCCGCCCCGCGCCGGAGGCCGACTTCGACGACGACGTGGAGATGCATCTGCGGATGTTGACGGAGCGCTACGTGCGTCAGGGCCTGACGGCCGCGGAGGCGGCGACGGCGGCCCGGCGACAATTCGGCAACACAACCCTCCTGCAGCAAGACCGGCGAGAGATGCAGACATTCCCCGCACTCGAGCACGCATGGCGCGCGGTGCGCTACGGTGCTCGGCAACTCCGGCTGAGCCCGGCGTTCACCGCCGCGGCCGTCCTGTCCCTGGCGCTCGGCATCGGCCTTACGACCGCCGTCTTCACGATGCTCGATCAGCTCGTGCTCCGGCTCCTGCCGGTGGCCGAGCCGGAGCGTCTCGTGATGATCTGGTCGTCTGAACCCAACCTTGGCGACAACAGAGGGACGCGCGTCAGCTCGTTTCCGTTGTGCCAGGACTTCCAGCGCCAGGCCGTGGCGTTCGAGAGCGTGTTCTGCCGTTACTCCACTGATGCGGCCATCACGATCGACAACAGCACCGAGCCCGTGCGGGCAGAGCTCGTGTCGGGCAACTACTTCCATGCGCTCGGTGTCGGACCGGAACTGGGGCGGGTGTTCTCGGCGGACGCAGACGACCGCGTGGACAAGGGGCATCCGGTCGTCGTCCTGAGTCATCGGTACTGGCGCGATCGCCTGGGAGGCGATCGACTGGTCGTCGGCAGGAAAGTCCTGGTGAACCGGGAGCCGATGGAGGTGGTGGGTGTCGCCAATCCGGGAGTTACCGGAATCGACGCGGCCCAGGCACCGCAGATCTGGATGTCCATTCGGATGAAGGCCCTGATGACGCCTGGCGAAGATGGGTTGAACGACCGCCGGTACACCTTCGTCCAGCTGTTCGGACGGTTGAAGCCAGGCTACAACCCGGACTCCGCACGGACGTCGCTGCAGCCGCTCTTTCACCAGTTTCTCGAGGAGGAGGCGAAGGCCCCTGAGATTGCCAGGGCGTCGCCGTTCGATCGCAGCCTCTTTCTGAAGCGCACCGTGATCGTGGAACGTGCCGCCGGCGGCTATTCGGACATGCGGGAGCGCTACTCGACGGCGTTGACGGTGCTGATGGGGATGGCCGGGCTCATCCTGCTCATCGCGTGCTCGAACGTGGCGAGCCTGCTCATCGCGCGTGCGCTGGCCAGACAGCGGGAAATGGCTGTCCGCCTGTCGATCGGCGCCAGTCGCGCGACACTCGTCGGTCAGCTGATGGTGGAGAGCCTGTTGCTCTCGTTCGCGGGTGCCGCGCTCGGGTTGATCCTGTCGGTCGGCGCGACACGTGCCCTGCTCGGCATGCTGCCGGCTACCGGCGCCATGCTGCTGCTCCACGCGGAACCTGACGTCCGGGTCCTTCTGTTCAGCGTCGGTGTGAGTGTGGCGACCGGATTGATCTTCGGCCTTCTTCCGGCACTCCAGGCGACACAGCTCGATCTCTGCACCGCGCTGAAGGCATCGGGGGGATCGACCGGATCCCGCCGCTCAGTGAGGCTGCGCAAGACGCTGGTCGTCGCGCAGGTGGCGGTCTCTTTTCTGCTGCTCGTCGGCGCGGGGCTGTTCACCAGAAGCCTCGTCAACCTGAAGGACGTCGACACGGGTCTGCTGGACATCGGCCATCTGGTCACGTTTCAGCTGGATCCGGCGAAGAGTGGCTACAGCGTGCCGCACATTCGAAAGTTCTATGGTGAGCTACAGGCCGGGCTCCAGGCCACACCGGGCGTGAGCGGCGCCGCATATACGTGGGTGCCTCTGCTTCAGGGGTGGACGCCGAGCTGGCACACGCGGGTCGAAGGACATGTCGCGAAAGACGGTGAGGACAGAGAGGTTTCGAACAACATCGTATCGCCAGGTTACTGGCGCGCGATGGGCGTGCCCCTTGTCGAAGGCCGGGAGTTCGACGAGCGGGACGCGTTCGCACCAACCGAGATCGGGAAGATTCCGACCGTAGCCCTTGTCAGCCGCAGTTTCGCGAAGCGTTTCTTCGGGACGCAAAGCGCCGTCGGTAGACGGTTCGGTGTCGGTGAGCACGCCGGCAAGCTCGGAGTTCGTATCATCGGCGTCGTCGAGGATTCCCTGCATGCAGGACCACGGACCGGCGTGGAGCCTGAAATCTCGTTCTCGTTCCTGCAGGCCAACTTCCCTATGGCGGCGACGTTCTACGTCAGGACCGGCACGGAGCCTGCCGCCCTCTTCCCGGCCATCCGCCGAGTCGTGGCGAAGCTCGACCCCGCGATGCCGGTCTTCGAGATGAAGACGCTGCAGCGGCAACTCGACGACACGCTCAGCGCAGAACGATTGATCGCCGCGCTTGCGATGGTCTTTGCTGCGCTCGCAACGGGAATGGCGGCCATCGGTCTGTACGGCGTCATGGCGTTCTCGGTCGCCCAGCGGACCAGGGAAATCGGACTCCGCAGCGCGCTTGGCGCATCGCCTGGATCGGTGCTGTGGCTCGTCATGCGCGAGGTCCTGAGGCTGCTGGTCATCGGAATGCTCGTCGGGATCCCGAGCGCACTGTTCCTGAGCCGCTACGTCGCGTCTCAGTTGTTCGGCGTCACCGCCACCGATGTGTGGACGACGGCGGGCGCCGGCGTGACGCTGGCGTTGGTGGCCCTGACGGCCGGCCTTCTGCCGGCGCGGCGGGCCAGCACGATCAGTCCGCTCCTCGCCCTGCGCAGCGAGTAGAGGCACCCGCCTGGGCGTCAGTGCACAATATAGCCAGCTGATCTGTACGCTTTCGCCCTTCCCCCTCGTTACTTCATGTGACGGGGAACGCGTCCCGTCGGGAGACGGGTCCTCCCACGGTTCGCCCATTGGCCCCAGTCGTGCCCGGGCGACCTCGTCCGATCGCCTGCCCACAAAGGAAGGCGGCGTAACGCTAACATGATGGGTGATCTCGAGCCGGGAGACCCCATTCATGCGATTTGCCCTCATCTTCGTCGCAGCCGGAAGCCTCCTTCTCACCCTGACGACCCGTGCTCAAGACGGGACTCCACAGCAAACGCAGCCCGCGTTCCGGGCCGGTGTGGATCTCGTGCAGGTGGACGTCTCGGTTCTCGATCGGGACCGGCAACCCGTCCAGGGCCTCACGGCGGCGGACTTCACCGTGCGCGAGGACGGGAAAGTGCGGCCGGTCGAGGCGTTCAGCGCGATCGAGCTCCCTGCCCGTCCGGCGCCGACCGGTGCACCCTGGTTGAGGGATGTCGCTCCCGACATCGCGACCAATGCCATTCCGCGCGATGGCCGGCTGGTGGTGATCCTGCTCGATCGGACGATTCGCAACGCGAACATGCCCGCGGCGAGGCTCGTCGCGCAGGCTGCCGTCGATCAGCTGGGCGCCGCTGACCTGGCGGCGGTGATCTTCACGAGCCGCGGCGTGCCCCAGAACTTCACGGCGGACCGGCGGCTGCTCCAGTCTGCCATCGCGCGTCCGTTCGTCGGCATGGCCGACAACGATCCCGGGAGCCCCGGCGAATGCCGCTGCGGTGTGTGCTCGGTGGAAACGATGACGCACGTGGCCGACGCCCTGCGTGATGTGCCGCAGCGCCGGAAGATGCTGATCTTCATCGGCAGCAGGGTGCCGGTCCAGACGTCCGGCACCGGACGCGACGACTGCGGATCCCTCGTGAAGGACGCCCGTACGAAGCTGCTCCGCGCAGTGGACGTCGCGAACCTCACCATTCATACGTTCGATTCCAATGGTCTCGAAACGCTCGCCCCCGGTGCCGACGCCTCTCAGCCTCAACCCGCGCGAACCGTTGACAACCTGCAGCGCCAGGGTGATCTGGCGGTGTACCCGAGCCACACCGGTGGACGCGCGGTCACGAACACGAACGCGCCCGCGGAAGCGGTCGCCGCCGTCTTCGCGGAGAGCCGCTCGTACTATGTGCTGGGTTTCGCGCCGGCGAATCCGAAGAACGACGGACGCTTTCACGACATCAAGGTTGACGTGGCCCGGCGGGACATGTCCGTCCATCCGCGGCTGGGGTACTACGCGCCGTCAAAGCCCGAGCGCGCGAGCCCGGCAGGCCGGGGCGGACCGCCGTCATCCCTCGTGGCGGCGCTCGCGAGCCTCTGGCCGCGCACCGGATTGCCGCTCAGCGTTGGCGTGGCTGCGTTCGCCAACCCGGGCAAGTCCGAGGCGACGGTCGCGGTCGTCATCCGCGCGCATGAATCTCTCGTCGTCGAGGGCAGACCCGCCGCGGCGGGATCGGTGGGCGCGCAGAAGGTCAACGTGCTCGCGGGCGCGTACGACCGTGACGGCAAGGCGATCGACTATCACGTGCAGACGATCGAGGTGACGCCGAAGGCCGATGCGCAGACGTCACTCGACTACGAAGTCGTCGCCCGGCTGGCCTTGAAGCCGGGACGGCACGAGATTCGGGTCGCCGCCGAGAACGTCACGCGCGGGACGAGCGGCAGCGTGTACACCTATGTCGACGTGCCTGACTTCGACACAGCCCGCGTGTCGATCTCGGGGATCGTGCTCGGCCCAGTCGGCGTCGCCACGAGCAAGTCCGGTCCGCTGGGCGATTTGCTGCCGCTCCGGCTCGTTGCCGCGCGCGAGTTCGCGACGACGGACCGGGTCGCCGCCTTCGTGCGCGTATACCAGGGCAGCGGTGAATCCGCTCCCGCCACGCTCACCACGCGCATCGTGGATGGCCGCAATCAATCCGTGTTCGAACAGCGTGCGCCGCTGTTCGACGCGCCGGGGCCGGGACCGAGGTCAGCGGACTACGAGGTCACCCTCCCGCTCGCGACATTGAGCCCTGGAGACTATCTGCTGACGTTTCAGGCCGGCGGACAGAAGCCCGCCGCCTCGCGGGACCTCCGTTTCACAGTGAAGTGATCCGTTCGGCCTGCGAGAACCGGCCGGCCACTGACGCTCGTTTACGCACGCATGAAGATCAGCGATGCGTTGGTGCCGCCGAACCCGAACGAATTCGTCATCGCGTGAGCCATTTCGAGAGCCAGCGCCTGATGCGGAACCAGATTGAGCCGGGTGCCAACATCCGGTCGATCGAGGTTGATCGTGGGCGGGGCGATTTGATCGCGTAAGGCGAGCACCGTCAGTCCGGCTTCGAGCGCGCCGGCGCCGCCAAGAAGATGGCCCGTCATCGACTTGGTGGAGCTGACGGCCAGGCGACACGCGTGCTCGCCGAACAAGCGGTCGATCGCCAGCGCCTCCGCTTTGTCGCCGAGCGGCGTGGACGTCGCGTGAGCGTTCAGATACTGAATCTGCTTGCCTTCGAGACCCGCATCCTCGAGTGCCGCGCGCATGCCCCGCATCACGCCGTTGCCGTCCTCAGGCGGCGCCGTGAGGTGATGCGCATCCGCGCTCATCCCGTATCCGACGAGCTCCGCAAGGATCGGCGCGCCCCGCCGCTGAGCGTGTCCGGCTTCTTCCAGCACCAGGACGCCCGCTCCCTCGCCGACGACGAAGCCGTCTCGATCGGCGTCCCAGGGACGGCTTGCCAGGGTGGGCGCGTCGTTGCGGGTCGACAGGGCCCGCATGGCCGCAAACCCGGCGACGCCGAGCGGCGTGATGCAGGCCTCGGCGCCTCCGCAAATCATGGCGTCCGCGTAGCCCCCCTGGATCAGACGAGCGGCGTCGCCTATCGCGTGCGCACCGGTCGTGCAGGCGGTCGCGACGGCCGAGTTCGGCCCTTTTGCGCCGAACCGCACCGAGACCTGCCCGGCCGCGAGATTGACCAGCGAAGACAGGATGAAGAACGGCGAGACGCGCTCCGGACCGCGCTCGAGCAGGATCCGATGCTCCCGCTCGATGACCTCGAACCCGCCGATGCCGCTGCCGATTGCCACTCCGACGCGCTCGGCATTGTCCGGCTCTATCCGCAACCCGCTGTCCCGGACCGCCATCGTCGTCGCGGCAATCGCGAACTGGATGAAGCGGCCGCACTTCTTCACGTCCTTCCTGTCCATCCACTGCAGGGGATCGAAGTCAGGGACCTCGCCCGCAAACCGCGTCGGATAGCCGGTCGCATTGAACAGGGTAATCGGCCCGATCCCGGACCGTCCGGCCAGGGCGGCCTGCCAGGTCACGTCGGTGCCCACGCCGAGGGGAGACACGAGACCCACCCCCGTCACAACGACTCGTCGGCGCATCGGCTGGTTCATTCCTGCTGCTTCGTCCGTTTCCGGACGCTGGGGTCAGACCCGGTCGTCGGATTACACACTTTACGACCGTTCGTCCGGTTCCGAACAGTGGGGTCAGACCCCGGTCGTCGAACTACACACTTTGTAAAGTCGGAGGCGACGGTTACCCGGCGGACGCGGTCGCCAGATTGTCCACCGATCGACCGGCGACGAACGCCCGGCGGCCTACGGTCAGAAACGATGCCCCTGCCAGCACGCACAGCACGCCGGCAATCCAGAATGCGACGCGGTAGTCTCCCAGTGTCGTGCGAATGGCGCCGGCGCCGAAGGCGGCGAGCGAGGCCCCGAGCTGATGGCTGGCGCCGATCCATCCATAAACGACCCCCGTGTTCTCGCGGCCGAATGCCTCGCCGGTGAGCCTGACCGTTGGAGGGACGGTCGCAATCCAGTCGAGCCCGTAGAAGACCGCGAACACAGCCAGCCCGCCTGACCCGCTTGCCAGCGTGATGGGAAGATACAGCAGCGACAGACCGCGCAGTATGTAATAACCGAACAGCAGGTGACGGCTCGAATACCGATCGGTCAGCCATCCGGACGCCGTCGTCCCGAGAATGTCGAAGATGCCCATCACCGCGAGGAGCTGCGCGGAACGCATCTGCGGGATGCCGTAGTCGTGGCAGGCGGCGATCAGATGGGTGCCGATGAGGCCGTTGGTGCTGGCGCCACACACGAAGAACGTGCCCGCCAGCATCCAGAAGGCCTTCGAATGTATCGCCATTCGCAGCGCGGCGAAGGGTGCGAGCGCGGCGGGGGCGACGATCGAGCCCGTGTCGATCTCCTGGCCATACGGCCGCAGTCCGATGTCCGTCGGCCGATCGCGCATCAGGATCAGCACCACGACGAAGACGATCGCGGCGCCTGCCGACACGATGAGTGCGGCGGCACGCCATCCGTGCCGCTCCACCACACTGGCGAGGATGGGGAGGAACACCAGCTGTCCGGTCGCATTCGCGGCTGACAACGCGCCGAGCACCAGGCCGCGTCGCGCATCGAACCATCGGGTGGCGACAACAGCCGCCAGCACCATCGAGGTGACACCTGTTCCGCTGCCGACACACACGCCCCACAACAGCGTCATCTGCCACTGGCTCTGCATCTGCGTGGTGAGGGCCACCGACACGGTGAGCAGCGCGAGCGCCGACACGACGAGGCGCCGAAGGCCCCACCGATCCATGGCCGATGCAGCAAACGGGCCGATGAGACCGAACAGGGCGATGTTGATCGCGACAGCGGCCGAAATCGCCGCCCGGCTCCAGCCGAACTCCGCTTCGAGCGGCACCATGAGGAGACCCGGCGTCGCGCGGATGCCGGCCGTGATCAGCAGGACCACGAATGTGACGATGGCGATAATCCAGGCGTAGTGGAGACGCGAGCCGCCAGGGACCGGTGCAGGAGTGTCAGCGCGCATGTGGGGATCTCGGTTCGGCGACGCGTTTGCGGGCGGCAGTCCGTCCGCCTCGCCGGCCTTTCGAGGGTGCAGCGGAGACGAACTCGAACTCGTGCTGGGAGATCGGGCGTCCGGTATGGCGGTCGATGAGCACCGGGTCGGCGATTCTCCCGGTTGCCGCATGCGCGAGGATGACGCTTGGTCCCTCAGGCGCGCAATGTGCGTTGCCCCACGTCAGCAGCGCCACGATGACTGGCTGGAAATCACGTCCGGCCGGCGTCAGGATGTACTCGTATCTGGGCGGATGTTCGCTGTAGAGGGACCGCTCGAGCAGCCCGGCGTCGACGAGTGCGCGCAGACGCCGCGTCAGAATGTTGGGCGCGATCGTCAGGCGCTTCTGAAATTGATCGAATCTGGTGGATCCACGGAGCGCGTCTCGCAGGATCAGGATGCTCCACCACTCGCCCACGCGCTCGAGACTGCGTGCGATGGGGCAACGCATCCGTTTGAAGCTCGTTCGTCGCATACCTCTCGCGCTCTGCCACGTACGCTAGCAGAGTTACTATCATCGTGCAAGTCGATGAAGGGATATGGCGGCGGCGCCCGATCCGCCCGACAGGGTCGCTTCAGCAGCCGGCGAAGCCGTTACGAGCTTCTGAGCGCCTGCACGGGACTGATGCGCATGGCATGCCGCGCCGGGATGACGCAGGCCACGAGCCCCACCAGCAACAGGCCACCAGCGACGGCCAGCCACGTGACCGGATCGGTGGCCTCGATCCCGAAGAGCAGGCTCCGAATATAGCGCACGCCGACGACAGCGGCGGCGCCACCCAGCGCCGTACCCGTGAGGACGAGCGTCGCGCCGCGCATGACGATCAGGTTGAGGATCGAAGCCGGTGTGGCCCCCAGTGCCAGCCGCAGGCCGATTTCCGTGGTGCGCTGCCTGGTGCCGTAGGCCATGACGCTGTACAGCCCCACCGCCGCCAGCAGCAGGGCAACGCCGCCCAGTGCCGCCACCAGTATCGCCAGTGTCCGCTGCTGGGCAATCGAGCTGTCGAATTCGTCCAGTAGAAGGCGCGGCCGTGTCACCGCGAGGCGCGCATCGCGCTTCCGAACGATCTCACGGACGGCGGGGAACATGGCCAGGGGATCGTCGCCGGTTCGCAGATGGAGCGTCACGACGGATTCGTAGTTCTGCGTCAACGGGATGTAGAAGAACGGGCGGGGATCACGCTCGGTGGCATTGAGGTAGACCGTGTCCGGCACGACGCCGATCACTTCGAACCGCGACGTCGACACCAGGCTCTGCCCGACGGGATCGGCGTCTCCCCACAGCCGATGGGCCAGCGCGCGGCTGACGATGGCGACGCGTGGTGACGTCTGCACATCCGAGTCCGTGAAGCTGCGGCCGCGGACGACCGGGATCCCCATCGTCTCCAGGTACCGGCCGCTCACGACATTTGCACGCGCCGGAATCACGTTGCTCCTGTCTGTGCGCATCGGCTGACCGTCCGCGCTGACCGGCAGCGTGCGTGACGTTCCGCTCAGCACGGTGACGCGGGCGGCACTCGCGGACACGATTCCCGGGAGCGTGTTCAGCCTCGTGAGGAGATCCTGATACAGGGTCAGCCCGGCGTCGGGCGTGTATCTTTCCCCGAGATTGAGGTCCGCGACGAGCATGCGATCGATTCGGTACCCGAGGTCCACGGCGTATGCCTGCTGCAGCGTGCGAACGAACAACCCCGCCCCTACGAGCAACACGAGGCTGAGCGCCACCTGCAGCACCACAGAGACGCTCCGCAGGCGGGAAGCGCGAACGCCGCTCGCCACGGCTCCTCCTTCCTCGCGAAGCGCGCTGAGCGTGTCGCCACGCACCAGCTGCAGCACAGGCGCCAGGCCGAACAGCAGGCCGGTGGCCACGCCCACGATCATCGTGAAGCCCAGCACTCGTGGGCTCATGTGCAGATCAACCGTGCGCGGAATGCCGAGCCCATGAAGGACAGGGGTGCTCCAGCTTCCGACGACAACGCCGAGGGCCGCACCCGCGATTCCGAGGATCACTGCCTCGGTGAGCCACTGTCGCACGAGCTGTCCACGTCCGGCTCCAATTGCCACGCGCACCGCCACTTCCCGACGCCGCGTCACCGCGCGCGCGAGCAGCAGGCTGGCGACGTTCGCGCACGCGATCAGCAGCACCAGCGCCACTGCTGCCATCAGCAGCGCCAGCACGGGACGTGAGCGTGTCCGGACCCCCGGACCGTCGCCGAGCGGCACCGCCGTGGCGCTGAGGTCCCGATTCGACTCAGGGTACGCTCCCGCGAGACGGCGGCCCGCGACGTCGATCGCCGCCGCCGCAGCGCTGACGGAAGAGCCGTCCTGGAGCCGCCCGACGATATCCAGCCACCGTGGGGATCGTGCGCCGAGCAGCCGTGGTCCTCCGAGCTCCCGCCGAAGTGCCGCGGACGGCGGACGCAGTTCCTCCTGAAGCGCCATCGGCACCCAGGCCTCCGGTACGTTCCCCAGGATTGCACTGGCGAACCCGCGCGGTGCCACGCCGATGACGGTATAGCGACTGCCGTTCAGCACGATCGATCGGCCCGCGACGCCAATCTCACCGCCCAGCCGCTGCTGCCACATGCGATGCGAGACGACGACCACCCGCACAGGCGAGCCGATGCGGTCTTCGTCCGGTCTGAACGCGCGCCCCACGACCGGGCGCACGCCGAGCACATCGAAGTAGCTCCCGCTCACGAGCTCGGCATCGATGCGTTCGGTGATGCCGTTGGTATCGAGGTCGAGGCCGATGCTGGTGAACGCCGCGAGTCCCTTCAGAATCCCGCTGTCGCGCAGGTCGAGGAAATCAGGATATGACGAGCCACCGATCTGGCTGCCTCCGCGAGGAGTCGCCGTCGCACTCCCCGCCCAGACGGTATACACGCTGACGAGGCGATCCGGCCCGGCAACCGCGGCATTCCTCAGCAGCACCGCGTCAATCGCGCTGAAGATGGATGACACGGCACCAATTCCGATGGCCAGTGTGATCACGACGGCCGCCGTGAAGCCGGGGTCACGAACGAGCGCCCGGAACGCGTATCGTAAATCGCGGCGCAGGTCGGTCAACATCGGAGAATTTCCTCTCGACACGGGCGAGGGTTCGTGCAGCGCGGCGCGCATGCGGTCGGCGGCCCGTCCGGGAGGTGCCCGCACGGCGGTCCGAAGCACACGCGCCAGACCGTCAGCCGCGTCTGGCAGCGCCCCGGCGGCCCGTGCCCACGCGGCCGCGTGATCGAGGCCCTCGTCGCGCGCCTCCCGGTAGATTTCTTCGAGGTGCTGCGCGAGCTCCTCCACGATCTCGACCTCGCGGTCGATCGCCAGCGGGGCGAGATGCTCACGCACGTAGGGACGGAAGTCCATGGAATGACTACCCGGCGCCGGAATCCAGCCCGGCGACCCGCTGGAGCGCGGCCACCAGCTCGCGCCACGTGCTGCGCTGTTCGGCGAGGACCTTCCGTCCGGCCGGCGTCAGCCGGTAATAGCGGCGCCGACGCTGCCCGGCGCGCTCGACCCACTTCGCGTCAATCCATCCCCGCCGCTCCATCCGGTAGAGCATCGGATAGAGGGACGCGACATGGAAGCGGAGCACGCCGTCAGACTTCGCGTCGATCAGCTTGGCGATCTCGTAGCCGTGACGAGCTCGCCGTTCAATCGCGGACAGGACCATGAGGTCCGCGCTTCCCCGCTTGACGTCAGTGTGCGGTGCCATATGTTGTCGCACAATATATGTAGAGCGCACGGATAAGTCAACCGCCAGTCGACCGTCCGCGACTTCCGAGGAGGACGGGGGGTTACGAAAAGATCACCACGGAGGCGACACGGAGGGAGCGGCGGTCGGCCGCCGGCCGTTGGCCGGCGAAGAGAGGTCGTGGCTCTCTCGATACAAACCCGGGTGAATTCCGCCGGGCTTGTATCGAGAGATCCACGACCTCTCAACCGCGCATCGCGGGCCGACCGCTATCTCTCCGGTAAGAGCATCCTGAAAATACATCGAGCCTTGAGTACCTGCGATTAACCATCCGGACCTCTCCGTGTCGTCCCCGTGCCTCCGTGTCCCCGTGGTGATCTTCCGTGGTCACCGCCGTCTCTCCTGACCTCGTGAGCTCGTGTTGCGCAGGGCGCAGCGTCAGTTCCGGAGCATGGCGACGGCATCGAGGCGAGTGGCCCGGCGTACAGGCAGGTACGACGCGACGAGTGACGCGGCGATCAGCAGCGCGGCGGCGCCCAGGAGGACCCAGGGATCGAGCGGATCGACGTCGAAGAGCAGGCCCCGGACGACACGGGTTGCTGCGGCGGCTCCCACCAGCCCCAGGACCGCGCCGGCGACGGCGAGCCCGAGCGCCTCGCCGAGCACGAGGTTGCGCACTTTCCCGGGCGTGGCGCCCAGCACGACACGGAGCGCAATCTCCCGGTCCCGCTGGCGCACATACGCCGACATCACGGCGTGGAGCCCAATCGCCGTGAGCAGCAGCGCCACGCCGCCGAAGATGCCAAGCAGGAACGCGTTGAACCTTGGGCGCGCGAGCGGGCCGTCCAGCATCTGTCTGAACGCCGCCACACGCATGACCTGGACATCCGGGTCCACGGCCTTCACCTGCTGGCGCGACAGCGCCGCCACGAGATCGAGAGACGCCGTGGTCCGCAGCACGATCCGTTCTCCCGTGTCGTGGAACTGCGCGGCAGGCAGATAGATCGTCGCCCGTGGCTTCCCGAGCTCGCGATAACGCGTGGGGGCGGCGACCCCGACGATCGTGCGCCATCCATCGGTCGACTCGGGGGACCCCATCTTCACGCGCTTGCCGACGGGATCCTGTCCGGGCCACGTGCGCGCGGCCACATCCTCGCTCACGATCGCCACATCGATGGCGTTCTCCCGATCCGCCGGCGTGAAGGCCCGTCCGCGCACGAGCACAACGCCGAAGGTCGCGAAATAATTAGAGTGCACCGACTCGAGATTCAGCGAAGGATTGGCGGCGGCCCGCTCGGCGCTTTGTCCCTCTGCCGTGAACATCGGCACATCCCACCCGCCGTCGCCGGAGAATGGAGGCACGTTCACCGGCGTCGCAGCAGCGATGGCGGGGACGGCTTCCAGCCTGGACACGAGGTCCTCCAGGAACCGCGCATGGGCGCGATCCCCGTACTTCCCCTGCGGCATCGCAAGCTCCACGAACACGAGACGGTCGACGGCGAGTCCGATGTCCATGGACTGCAGGTGGAGCACGCTCCGTGTCAGCAGCCCCGCCGCCGCCACGATCGTGACGGCGAGCGCCACCTGCGCGACCACGAGCGCCCGGCGTCCCTGACGCGCGGCGGAGCCCGCCAGGCCACGTCCGCCCTGCCGGAGCTGCGAGGCGAGATCGACGCGTGCCGCCGACAGCGCCGGAGCCAGGCCGGCGAGCATCGACGTCACGAGCGCGATCCCGACGGTGAACAGGACGACGGTCGCGTCGATGCGTATGGACTCCACACGAGGCAATCCATCCGGAATCAGCGTGACGAGGCCCTGCAGCGTCCACCACGTGACCACGAGCCCCGCCCCCGCAGCCACCAGCGTCAGCAGCAGGCTTTCTGCCAGCAGCTCCCGCACGATTCGGCCACGGCCTGCCCCGATCGCCTGCCGCACGGCCAGTTCCGCGCGTCGCGCCTCACCGCGCATCAGCAGGAGATTCGCGACATTCGCGCTGGCAATCAGGAGCACCAGCGCGACCGCGGCGAAGAGGGCGGCCATCGCCAGTCGGACGTTGCCGACGACGACGTCGTGGAATGAGTGAACGACGGGTACCCGTCCGCGCGTCCTTCCGGGCGGCAGCTCGGATTCGAACCGCCGCGTCAAGGCCGTGAGCTCGCTCGACGCCTGTGCGATCGTGACGCCCGGCCGAAGCCTGCCGATCAGGTCGATTTCGCGTCGCGCGGCGTCGCCAAAGGGCCCGTCGGCCGGGACCGAGTGAGTGGTGCGCCATGTTTCGACGCCCGCCGGGTAGTCGACGTCCGGCGGCATGACGCCGACGATCGTGAATGGTCTGTCGCCGAGCCTGACACGGCGTCCGATGACGTCGCGGGACCCGCCATACCGGCGTTGCCACAGGCCATGGCTGATCGCCAGCACGGGCTCCGCCCCTTCCACATCGTCTGCAGGGGTGATCGCACGACCGAGGACGGGCTCGACACCCAGCACGTCAAAGAACCCGCCGGTGATCAGGGCGCCCTTCACATAGCTCGACGTCCCGTTTTCGCTGAGGACATCGCGGGCCACGCCGTTCGCATCGACCCCCGCGACTTTCAGAAGCAGCTGGCTTGCCCGGCCAACGGCTTCAATTTCGGCATCCCCGAACGGGTGATGTGTGAAGCCGGACGAGCGCAGGTCCTTCCACGCGACGACCAGTCGATCCGGTTCCAGGACGGGAAGGGGCCTCAAGAGAACGCCGTGGATGAGGGCGAACATCACGGTCGTGCCGGCGATCCCCAGACCGAGAGTGAGGACGGCCGCTGCGCTGAAGGCCCTGGCCCGCCGCAATCCGCGCCATGCGAGGCGCACATCCTGGAGAATCGTCGCAAGCATCAGGATCACGCTCTATGTGCTACGTTGGAGCATTCAGTTCTCAGCTGTCAGCCTTCTTACTGATAGCTGACGTCTGAGTGCTGACCGCTGTCCGGGACGCCGTTTCGTTTGAGAGGAACCTCGTGGACATTCAACACTACAAGCAACGCCTCCTCGCGCTCGAGCAGGATATGTCAATCCGCACCCTGCGGGAGACCGCGCTCGGACGCGATCAGACGGCCGACTCCCCGCGCGACAGCGGCGAGGCCAGCGTCGCCGACGAAGCCGCGAGCCTGGAGTTCGCCAGTGCCGAGCGCACATCGACGATCCTGACCCAGGTGCGAGACGCCTTGCTGCGCATCCGTGCCGGCACTTTCGGCACCTGCATCGTCGACGGAGAGCCCATCGAGCACAAGCGGCTTGAGGCGCTGCCCTGGACGCGGTACTGCCTGAAGCACCAGGCGCTGCTCGACGACAAAGGCTCCCGCACGATGCCGACGCTGTGACCGCGATTATGGCGTCCGGCAGGTCGGCGCGCGACCGTGCCGGCCGGACACGCCGCCCTCACCGAGGCGGCTGGTACAGCTGGATCAGGTTGCCGCACGTATCGGCACACACGGCAATAGTGACGGGTCCGGCCGGTGTCGGCTCCTGAGTGAAGACCACGCCCAGCCCTTTCAGCCTCGTGAACTCCTTCCCGATGTCGTCGACCTCGAACGCCGTGATCGGTATCCCCTGATTGAAGATCGCCTCCTGGAACGTCTTCCCGGCAGGATTGGCGTTCGGTTCGAGTGCCAGTTCGAGGTCGTCCTTCCCCTCAGGCGATATCACCGTCAACCACCGGTATGCGCCGACAGGAATGTCGTGCTTCAGAGCGAAGCCGAATACCTCGGTGTAGAACTTCAGCGCCTTTGCCTGGTCGTCGACCATGATGCTGGTGAGCTTGATTTTCATGAACTCTCTCCTGTCGATGCAGGGCCCGCCGCCCCGCAGATGGCAGCCTCAGAGTCCGTCAGAACCCCTTCCCCTTGCTTCTCGAAAATTGCGAAGGCAGCGCCCATCAGCGTGAGACATCCAGGCGTCCGTTCTGCAGGCAGCACTCCCGGCACGAGCATGATCGAACGGACCTGCCGCCGGTAGTGCGACGGTGAAGCCCCCACCCGGCGGGCAAAGAGATCGCTGAAGCTGCCCAGGCTGCTGAAGCCCACCTCCATGCAGACGTCCGTCACGGAGTAGTCGCTGAGCGCCAGCAGATCCTTCGCTCGATCGAGCCGCGCACGGATGCGGAACTGGTGCGGCGTCTCGCCGAACATCGCCTGGAACTGGCGAATGAAATGAAACGGCGACATGACGGCTTCCCTTGCGACCTGCGGAATCGGCACCGTCTGGTCGTGGGTTTCCCGCAGGAGATCCCTGGCGCGGCAGAGGCGTCGAAACGTGTCGGTTGTCAGCATCGCCCCTCATTATCAGGTGAGCGGAGCCTGCGTGCCATGGTGGAGATGCGGTCAGGTGGTCGAGCTTGACACCGGCGGGACGTACAAGGTGATCGACTCAGAGCTGCGTCGCGCGGGCAATGTCAGCAAGGAGGAACCAGATGCTTGGCAGATCATCCCCAGAGTCCTGCTCGAGCTCGTGAAGGATCACGAAGGGGCAAAAGCGGAGCGGGCCATGGAAGCGCTGCTCCGGATGAAGAAGATCGACATCGCAGAGCGCGAGTGCGCGGTGATGACAGCGTAGACGTCACCCCGCATTCGCGCGGTCTACGAGCTATTGGCCTGGACTATTCGCTGGCCATGGCCTCGATCGGTGAGATCCTCGCCGCTCTCTGCGACGGCAGCAGGCAGGCAATCATCGACACCGTCGCGAGGACAAGCGCGGCGGCGGCCAGCGTGGGCGTATGGAGCGCCGGCACCTGGAAGAGGACGGCCTCCAGCGCCCGACCCGCGAGCCACGCTCCGAGGAGGCCGGCTGCGGTTCCACAGGCCAGCAGGCGCACCGCGATCGCAATGAATTGTGCCCGCACCTGCTCCGGCCGTGCGCCGAGCGCCATGCGCAGGCCGATCTCGCGGCGTCGCTGCGCGACGGCGTAGCTCAGCACACCATACGTCCCAATCGCGGTGAGCAGCAGCGCGATCGCGGAGAAGAGACCTGCGAGCAGAGCCGGCGAGCGTCGGGCCACGAGACTGTCAGTGACGCGCGTCTCCATCGGCAGCAGATCGCTGAGGGGCATCTCGGGGTCGATGCTGCGCACGATGCTCTGCAGCGTGTTGCCGAGTGATTCAGGCGGCAGGCTGGTGCGCGCCACGACGAAGAACTGGCCGTCGAAGCGGTGACCGAACGGGAAGAACGCCGCGCCCTGGCCCTCCGGATCTGTCAGCTCACCCTGTTTCATCGGGCTGACAACGCCCACGATGGTGAACGCCTCGTCATCGGATCGCTCCTCGGATCCGGGCCAGATGCGCTGGCCGATGGCCCGCCCGTCCGGCCAGTAGTGCCGAGCAAAATCCCGATCCACGACCGCCACGCGCTGAGGACGACGCGAGTCCGACGCAGTCAGGAAACGGCCGTCCACCAGCGTCATGCCGATCGCGCCGAAGAAATCGCCGTCAACACTGTAGGCGTAGTGTCCCTGCAACGACTGCCCCGGCTTACGCACGAACCCCTTCACCGTCACTGCGGTCTTGCTGCTGTTGCCGCTCAGCGGCACGTTGGTGGCCACGCCGACCGCCCGCACGCCCGGCTGGCGAGCAAGGGTCCTGTCGAGCCGATCGATGAAGGCCAGGATCGCCTCGCCGTTCGTGTACCTCTCCCCTGAGGCAAGGAAGCTTGCAGTCAGCAGGTGGTCGGGCCGGAAGCCTGGCGGCATCGCCATCGCCTTTTTCAGGCTCAGACCGAGCAGCCCGGCTCCGGCGAGCAGCATGAACGCGAGCGCGATCTGAGCCACGATGAAGCCGTGGCGCAGGCGCTGGGCAGCGCGGCCGGCGGTTGCGGTGCGCGAGTCGACGTGGAGCGGGTCAGGCGACCCATCGCGCAGGGCATGCCAGGCGACCGGGACGCCCATCACGACACCCATCATCGCGGCGCCGGCGAGCGCAATCGACGCTACGCGTGCGTCGAAGACGATCCGGGCGCCGAGAGGAAGGTGCTCCGCCCCAATCAGGCCGAGCAGGCGCACCCCGGCGGCGCCGACCAGAAGGCCGAGGAGACCGCCGGTCAGCGTCAGCACCAGCGTCTCGATCAGCACTTCGGCCACGATCCGACCGCGAGTCGCACCGAGTGCCTGCCGCACCGCTCGCTCCCTTCGACGTGCGCTGGCGCGGATGAGGAGCAGGTTGACCAGGTTGACAGCGCCGATCGTGAGCAGCAGGAGCGCGCCCGCCTGCACGAGGAGCAGCACGGGCCGGACGGCAGCGACATGATCGGCACGCAGCGGCACGACGATCGAGCGGAAGCCGGCCTCGGCCATCGCCTTGCCCATCGGGTCGTCGCGTTCCAGTGCGCCGTTGTGAGCGTCGATCTCCGCCTGGGCTGCCGCGACGGAGACGCCGGGCTTGAGCCTGGCGATCATGTCGGAATTTCCCGAATGCCTCTCTTTCGGCGATCGCTCGTCAGGATTCGACGCCAGCGGGAAGTAGACCCTCGCGCGTGACGAGAGGAAGCGGAACTCTGGAGGCAGCACACCAACGACCGTGATCGAGCTGCCATTGACGCGAAGCGAGCGGCCCAGCACGTTCGGATCGCCGTTCAGGCGCTGGCGCCAGAAGGCGTCGGTGAGCACCGCGACGCGATCGGTGCCGTACGCGGTTTCCGCTTCGGTGAAGCCCCGGCCCATGATCGGCGGCATGCCGAGCGTCTCGAAGAACTCCGGCGAGACCCGCGTGGTCGGGATCCGCTCGGTGGCGCCCGTCTCACCGACGATCGACGTGCCGTCACGCCACGCCGCCACGTGGGAGAAGGCGGCAATTCGGCCCCGACGCTCGTAGTAGTTCGTCAGCGAGGCGCCGTCGTTCGGCACGTTCGCCCGCGGGTAGCTGTTGAAGACGCTCATCAGCCGGGCGGCGTCCGGGAATGGCAGCGGCCGCAGCAGCACCGAGTCGACGACGGCGAAGATGGTGAGGTTGGCCCCCAGGCAGAGCGCGAGCGTAGCCAGCGCGGTGAACGTGAACCCGGGCGAGCGGCGCATCAGCCGGACGGCATGCCGCGTATTCCGCTGCAGGACGTCGAAGACGCGCAGGCCGCGCGCGTCGCGGCAGTCGTCCTTGACGTTGTCGATGTTGCCGAACTCCAGGCGCGCGCGCCGCATGGCCTCGCCCCGCGGCATGCCGCCGCTGACGAGATCGTCCGTGTACTGATCGATGTGGAATCGCAGCTCCTCGGACATCCCGTTCTCGAAGCCGGTTCGTCGCGCCAGCGCACGCAGCATCGACATCAGGCGGGCCATGTCAGACCTCGTCCGCCGAGGTGTTCAGCGCGGCGGCAATCGCCGTGGCGAGGCGGTTCCAGCCGGCCGTTTCCTCGCGCAGACGCCGGCGTCCGGCCGTGGTGACGGTGTAGTACTTCGCGCGACGGCCGTTCTCGCTCAGACCCCATTCCGCGCTGATGAGGGCCTGGTGCTCCAGGCGGTACAACGCCGGATACAAGGACCCTTGTGGAATCTCCAGCGCCTCGCCGGAGATCTGGCGGATGCGCAGCAGCACGCCGTAGCCGTGCAGCGGCTTCAAGGACACGGCCTTGAGGATCAGCATGTCGAGCGTGCCGGGAAGCAGGTCTGCGGTCTTGCCCACGTCTTCTTCTCTCCTAGTCTAGCTTGGAGTGTGATGCATACTCTCCTAGTTTGTCAAGGAGAGCGGAAGAGCGAGTGCTCAGCCGGGCGCACCGTCAGCGCGCGGTCAGGTTCGATATAGTCAAGCCATGTCGAGCCGGGCAGACGCGGAAGTACTGGTGGTCGAGGGGCGCGAGGTCACGATCTCGAACCCCGACAAGGTTCTCTTTCCACAGGCCGGGTATACCAAGCGCGATCTGGTGCACTACTACCTCGCGGTCGCGGACGGAGCCCTGCGCGGTTCCGGACACCGCCCGAACGTGCTCGTGAGATATCCGAACGGCATCGACGGCGAGTTCTTTTTTCAGAAGCGGGCCCCGGCGTCGAGGCCGCCCTGGATCGACGTCGTGTCACTGAGCTTTCCATCGGGCCGCACGGCGGAGGAAGTGGTCCCCCGCGATGCCGCGGCGCTCGCCTGGATGGCCAACCTCGCCTGTCTCGAGCTGCACCCGCATCCCGTGCGCGCGGACGACCTCGACCATCCGGACGAGCTGCGGGTGGATCTCGACCCGGTGCCTGGCGTCGAGTGGCCGCAGATCCGCGAGGTCGCACAGGTGGTGCACGCGACGCTCACGGATCTCGGGCTCGTCGGCTGGCCCAAGACGTCGGGTTCGCGCGGAATCCACGTCTCGGTCCGCATCGAACGGCGGTGGACGTTCGACGCGGTGCGTCGCGCCGCGCTGGCGCTCGCGCGCGAGGTCGAGCGGCGGGCCCCCGCGCTCGCGACGAGCAAGTGGTGGAAGGAAGAACGGCACGGCGTGTTTCTCGACTACAACCAGAACGCGAAGGATCGAACGGTCGCGGCTGCCTATTCGGTCAGGCCGAAACCCGACGCCCGCGTATCCGCGCCGCTTGCCTGGGAAGAGATCGCCGACTGTGAGCCCGGCGACTTCACGCTCCGCACGATGCCGGCACGCGTCGCGGCGATCGGCGATAGGCATGCGGACATCGACCGGCACGCCGGCGTGCTCGAGTCGCTGCTCGAGCTGTCCGCACGTCAGGAAGCAGGCGGCCTTGGCGACGCCCCCTGGCCTCCGCACTACCGCAAGCAGGCAGGCGAGGAGCCCCGCGTGGCGCCATCGCGGCGTCGAACCCCCGCGCATCCGCTCGTCGAGATCGGGCGCGCCCGAGACAAGAACGACGTCCTCGCCGGTCTCGAACGCTGGAAGGCCAGGCATCCGGACGTCAGCGCGCATCTGCAGGCCGCCGACGTGCTCGTCGATGCGATGCGCGGCCGGTTCCGGACGTGGACGCGCATCCGCGTCAACCTGCAGCACGTGCCCGCGGCGCTTCGGCCGGCCCAGGAGCCCCTCGATCCTGATGAGAACCTTGCCGACGAGTGGAAAGGGGTCAAGGACGATGGCCGTCCGCGCCGAAGACCTTCTGCAGCTCGTAAGCCGGAGTGACCTCCAGCTGGTCATAGCGGCACTCGGCCGGTGGCTTGTCCGGCCGCCACCTCTGGAAGACCGCCGCATGCCTGAATCGATCGCCCTGCATGTGGTCGTACTTGACCTCGCACACACGCTCGATCCGCAGGGGCTCCCAGGACAGGTCCTTCCCGGCGCTCCAGCGGCTCTGCCCCCCCGGCATCCGCGTCATGCCTGCGGCGTCGACCGTGGCCCACTCGCGCCACGGATGCCCCTCGAGCGCGCGCTCTCGCAGCGGCGCCAGCTCCAGTACCAGCTCCTTGCGTCGCGTCATCGTGAATGACGAGGTGACGCCCACGTGGTGCAGCCGGCCGGCCTCGTCGTAGAGTCCCAGCAGCAGCGAACCGACGCGCTCGTTCCGCCCCTCCTTGTGCCACCGGAATCCCGCCACTACGCAGTCGGCGGTCCGCGCGTGCTTGATCTTGATCATCGCCCGCTTGCCCGGCTCGTAGATCGCGTCCAGAGGCTTCGCGATGACGCCGTCGAGCCCTGCCCCCTCGAAGCGCGACAGCCACTCCGACGCCAGTGCGGGATCCCGGGTCATCGGCGTCAGGTAGATTGGCGGCTTGACGTGGGCGAGCAGGCGCTCCAGGCGGGCGCGACGCTCATGCTGAGCGATCTCCCGCAGATCCTCGCCGTCGACCGCCATCGCATCGAAGGCCACGAATGCTGACGGGGTCTCCAGGGCAAGCTTCGCTACCCGGGACGCCGCCGGATGAAGACGCATCTGAAGCGCGTCGAAATCCAGGCCGTGGTTCGTCGCGATGACGATCTCGCCGTCCAGCACGCACCCCTCGGGCAGGCCGGACATGAGCGCGTCGTGCAGCTCGGGAAAATAGCGGTCGAGCGGGCGCAGGTCGCGGCTCTGAATGTACACGTCGCCGGCGCCGCGAAAGACGATGGCGCGGAAGCCGTCCCACTTCGGCTCATACAGAAACGCCTCGCCGCGCGGGAGCTCGTCGGTGAGCTTCGCCAGCATCGGCTCGATGGGTGGACTGAACGGAAGGGTCGGCGGCACTCAGACTCTCCTCACCTACGCTGATGAGGAGAGTCTCCCTCAAATCGCCGTCAAATCGCTACCTCGAGAAACGGCACCCTGGCACCCTGGCACCCCGGCACCTTAGAAAGACACGCCGAGTTGGACGCTGTAGGCGCGCGGGCTGACGAAGTGCGTGCCGCTGAACGTCGAGAGGAAGTTGTAGAGCGCTTCCTTGTTCATCAGGTTCACCACGGTGAAGCGGAGACGCATCTTCGCCTTGTCGGTGTGGAAGAGATTGTCCACGCCGAGCCCGAGATCCACCAGGTGCCGCGGCGCAATGCGCGGCGGATTCGAGACGTCGTCGGCAGTCCCTTCCGCCGGGATCCTGAGGCGCGTCGCCCCGCCGCCCGAGGAGCAGCTCGTAATCGGTGCGTCCCGCGTCGCGACCGTGCTGCCGCAGAAGAAGCCGATCGCCGCCTGCTGGTCGCCGGTAAGGGCCAGCGCGTCGTCGATGCTGGCCACCGATCCGGCAACGAGACCTGAATCGTAGCGCCAGCTGAGCGCCGCCCATGAGCCCCGCGCGCGGTTGAAGGTGTATTGCAGGTTCGTCGTGGCATTGAACTTCTGATCGTGATCGATGCGGAAATCGCCGCCGGCTTCCTCCAGCAGAATGCCGCCGTTCCCGGGAGGGGAGAAGATGGCGTTGGTGTGCGCCATCACCGCATACGCGCTGAAGCCCTTGTGTTCCAGGAGGTTGATCCGTCCGGTGAAGCCGTCAATCTTCGAGTGATCCCATGAGATCGGGAAGGCGATTGGCGTGTTGAACAGAACGCCGAAATCGTAGGCATTGTCCGTTCGCTTGTTGAAGTAGCCGACGTCGAAGACCAGCCAGCGTCCCACGCTCTGCTGAAGGCCGACCTCGATCTGATTGCGCTTCCCGGGTTTCAGCGGATCTCCCACTCCGAAGAGACCGTTCAACCCCTGACCGCTGGACAGCAGCAGGTTCTCGTTGTACGGCGTCTCGAGCGTCCGGCCGTATGAGGCGCGAAGGACCGTTGCAGTCCTGGGAATGGCATACGACAGCCCGACGCGCGGCTCGGCCAGCGTCGCCGACGTCAGGCCGTCGTAGTGGTCGACCCGCAGCCCGAGTTTGACCGTGGCGTTCCCCGCTTTGATATCGTCCTGTATGTAGGCGGCCTGTTCCTGGATAGTGCCGGACTGGTTGTACTGGAGGAGCGATCCGCCTGGCCGGGTGAGATCGTAGGGCGCGAGGGCCTGATTGAAATCACCATTCTCGTCCGCCAAGGCGCTGTCCGCCGGATCGGTCACCCCGAAGGCGAAGCTCTCGTCGAGCCTCGTCGAGCCGATCGTGCCACCGGCTTTCAGATTGTGGTTGCCGGCGGAGTAGGAGACGTCAACCTTCGCGCCGACGTTGCGCAACGTGCGTTCCTGGCTGATCGTGGCAGGCGTGTCGGCAAACGGGTTCGCGCTCGGAGAGTACGTCAGGCGGTCCTGCCGGACGAACGCGTTGGCCGTGAACAGCGTCTTCGAGCCGATGACGCGCGAATAGCCCGGCGCCACATTGAGCGTCCTGATCTGCTGATGCTGATCCGTGCCCAGGGCGTCCTGGTCGAGTGTATTGGGTATGTCAAAGGACGATCGTGCCGCCTGCACGTTCAAGTGGAAGGCGTCCGTGCCGCGCGAGTGTGCGTCGATCCGGTCGAAAAGCGAGAAACTGTTGCCTTCGTCGTGCAGGGCCTTGAACTCCGGCGGATCGAGGAACCGGTCGGTCCGTGTGCCGCTCAGGGACAGGAAGTTGCCTACGGTGTGGCTGCCCCCTCCGATGTTCGCGTCGAAGACCGGGCTGCTGAAAGAACCGTATCCGAGCGACACCGTGCCGGACGGTTTCGGCTGATCGAGACCGGACTTTGTCACGATGTGCACGATCAGGCTGCTCTTGTCGCCGTACTCCGCAGGCGCGACGCCGTTGATGATCTCCATCGACTGGACGGCGTCGGGTGAAATCTGGTTCGAATAGATGCGGCTCTGCTGATCGGTAATCGGCTGATTGTCCACCGAGAACTGCGTCTGCGCGTGGTCCCCTACCGGATGGAAGAACCCGTTGGAGTCGGCCACGACCCCGGGTGATGCCATCGTGATGACCTGATTGAGCCCTGACGAAACCTCGAGCGGGAGCCTGGCGATCAACGACTGATCGATGTCCGTGTGGGCGGTGGGATCACGCTCGAGGAGATCCTCGACATGGCCCACGACCTCGACATTGCTCGTGGTGCCGGCGAGCTGGAGCGAGACCTCCAGCTCGATCGGGACGCCGGTGCGGACATCGACGTCACGAGTGAATCCTTCGAACCCCTGCGCCGATACGCTCACGTGGTACGAATTCGGCGGGAGATTCCGAAAGACGAACCGGCCGCCGGCATCGGTGACGGCGCTGCGCCTGAGACCGGAGACCGGGTTGCTCAGGTCGACGCTGACCGCCACCATCAGCCCGCCCGCCGGATCCTTGACGGTTCCCTGAACCGTGCCTGCGCCGCCGAGTTCCTGCGCGGCCGCAGCGACGGTTGCCAGCCATAACACCATGAGTGTGTTGACGATCATTCGCATGCCAGCACGGTACCAATGATGCGGCGGAGCCCGCGACACATAACCTATGAACGGTCGGAACGTCCCGACGAGTGGCAGCTGGCCTCCAACGGGCGGCCGCGGGCGAGCGGGGGGCGGGTCGCCGCCCAGTGATGGCCGGGAGCCGACCGGTCGCAGGCTCGTGAACGCCGTTCGACGGCTTTCTCTGTTTCTCCAGGCGTGGAAGGGATAAGGTACTTCCAGACCGTGATTCCCGCCCATGAGTGAGCTGCTGAACCTCGTCGGACTGAGCACCGGCGTCGCGCTCTACGCGATGCTGCTCGTGATGGTCCTCCGCGGAAGCGCCGTGGCGGGAGTCCGATCCGCGCGCGACCCGGTGCTGCTGGTGGCGGCAGTGCTGGGACTCGCCTGGAACTTCTGCGCGCTTCCCGCGTACGAGCTTCCGAAGATCGGGATCGTCGGTCCTTTCCCGTGGCTCACCGCGGTGGGCTTCTGCGCGCTCGGCTTCCTGCCGGCGGTGGTCGTCCATTCGGTCCTTCGCCACGGCCCTCATGCGCCTGCCGGATTCGCGAGGCGCTCGATCATGATTGCGGCCTACGGCGCCGGCACCGTCGCCGCCGTGCTCCATTTATCAGCGATTCCGGCCGGACACGAAGTACCGTCTGTCGTCGGGATGCGGCTTCTGACGTACACCTTCATCGCGCTGGTGGGCCCGCTGGTCTTTGTCACCAGAGGCCAGCCGGGCGCGGGACGCGCGCTGTGGGTGAGCGCTCTGGCGGCCTTCGCGGTATCGGCTCTTCATTTGTCGCAGCTCCACCAGGGCGAGGGCTCGTGGCTCGTCGAGCTGCTCGGCCACCACGCCTCGCTGCCGCTCGCGTTCGCCATCCTCTACCAGGACTTCCCGTTTGCGCTGGCGGACCTGTTCCTGAAGCGGGCGATGACGCTGTTGTTGCTCGTCGTCACGGCATTCGGCGCCATCGCGGTGTTCAGCGCCGTCTCACCCGGGTTCGGGCAATTCGTCCGGACCGATCCGCGGCAGGTGGGTGCGCTCGTCACGCTGTGGATTGCGACTGCGCTGATCTATCCGTCGCTCCGCCGGGCCGCGGCCTGGTTCGTGGACTCGGTCGTCTTCGCGCGCCCCGACTACCCTTCTCTGCGAGCCTCCGCGACGCGGCGGGTTCAGAGTCAGGACACGGTCGCTGCCGTGCTCGACGATCTGTGCCTGCTTCTCGCGCCGGCCATGAGCGCGCGGTCGGTACGATGGCGCCAGGCCAGCGCGCCGACGGAAGGCGCATCAGGAGGCCTCGTCATCCTCGGCGAGCCCACGACGCTCATCGTGCCCACGGTCGAAGCACCGCCGTACGCGCTGGAGATCTCACAGCTCACCGGCGGGCGCCGCCTGCTCTCCGACGACCTGGCGACGCTCGAAGCGATCGCGATTACCGCCGGCCGTCGCGTCGACGCCATCCGGCTGACGGAAGAGCGGTACGCCCGGGGCGCGCGCGAGCTCGAGATTGCCAGGCTCGCCAGCCAGGCCGAGCTCCGCGCGCTCCGTGCACAAATCAACCCGCACTTCCTTTTCAACGCGCTCACGACGCTCGGGTACCTCATTCAAACCGCTCCCGATCGGGCTTTCGAGACACTCATGCGGCTCACGGCGCTGCTCCGTGGCGTCCTTCGGTCCGAGGGTGAATTCACGACGCTCGGCCGCGAAATGGAGATTGTGGAGTCCTACCTGGAAATCGAGCGCGCACGCTTCGACGAGCGGCTGCGCATCCGCCTCGACGTGCCCGCAGCGCTGCTCCACATGCGGATTCCCCCGCTGCTTCTCCAGCCCATCGTCGAGAACGCGGTCAAACATGGCATCGGCGAGCTGGATGCGGGGGGAGAAGTGACGATCGCCGCCCGGGTCACGGTCCCCGCCGGAACGCCGGCATCACTCGAGATCGTCGTGAGGGATACCGGAGCCGGCTGCGACGCCGAAGAGTTCGCGCGACGGCGGCAGCGGGGCGTCGGGCTGCGCAATGTCGAACAGCGGCTCACGTGCCAGTACGGCGCGCATGCGTCGATCGCGATCGATTCCGCCGTCGGGCGCGGCACGGTCGTCACGGTGCGGCTGCCGGCCGAAACCGCGATGGCGATCGATGCGGCAGCGAGGACTCACTGAACGCCCGTCTTCGGATCGTGATTGCCGACGACGAACGGCCGGCGCGCTCGTTTCTCGCGGCGCTCCTTCGCGGGTTCGACGACGTCGCGATCGTGGGCGAGGCTGCGTCGGGCAAGGACGCGGTCACCCTCATCACCCGCGAGAAGCCCGATCTCGCACTGCTCGATCTGCACATGCCGGAGCTCGACGGCATCGGCGTCGTGCGCATGCTCAAGAAGCATGAGATGCCGCTGATCGCGTTCGTCACCGCCTACGACGAGTACGCCGTCCGGGCATTCGAGATCAACGCCGTCGATTACCTGCTCAAGCCGGTCGAGAAGAAGCGCCTCCGCGAAACGCTGAATCGCGTGAAGGAAAGGCTCGAGCACTCCGAAATCGTCGCCGAGCAGAGTGCGCGCGTGGGAGCGGCCATCGACGCCTACGAGACGGCGGAGAAACCGCAGTATCTCGAACGGGTGCCCGTCAGGGGCCGCGACGAGGTCGTGCTCGTTCCGGTGCACCAGATCGCATCCATCGTCGCGGACGGCGAACTGCTGCACCTGACGACGACCAGGAGCGAGAAGCACACGATTACCTATCGACTGAAGGACCTGGAGGCGCGACTGGACCCTGACCGGTTCATTCGACTCGGCCGCGGGACGCTCGCCAACATCGAGTCCATCGCCAAGGTCAGCATGATGCCCGGAGGAATGCACGTCGCGGTGCTGGGCAACGGGCAACGGCTCGCCGTCAGCCGCCTGCAGTCGCGCATCGTCCGCGACCGACTGCTTAAACTTTAGTGTTTCACGACGTGGAACGATCACCACGGAGACACTGGGACACGGAGACGCACGGAGATAACCAGCCGGCTAGACACTCACAAGTCAATATCGAACGATAGCGCGTGTTGGAGACGGAGGTCGAGAAATTCCAAGGGGAGCGTGGTCGGGACGGCGGCCACTGGCCGCCGTAGAGACAGGGCTGGAGATCTCCGAGACGCAAGCCTCGCCGCGGCTGAACGGGGCTTGTGTCTCGGAGATCTCCTGCCCTGTCCCCGCGCGCAGCGCGGCCCGACCACTCGCTCTCCGTGCGACTCCGTGTCCCCGTGGCTCCGTGGTGGACCTTTCCGTGACCTCCGGCCCCTCCGTTTCCGGAGCGCGCGCAAATACTGGAATCATGCGCTTGGGCGCCGCCGCTGGGGTCAAGGTGCGCTTGAACTGCCGCAGGTCATGCGAAAGAATGCTGCCATGCGTTCAGCCACCGTTCTTGTCGCCGCCCTCGTCTGCGCCAGCGGTCTGGCGTGCGGAAAGCCTCAGCCCACCGCATCTTCTCCAGCACAGCCCACACCGGCAGATGCGAAGACCTTTCTCGACAACGCGAACGCGACGACGCTGAAGCTCGGGATAGAACAGAGCCAGGCCGGCTGGGTCCAGCAGACCTACATCACCGACGACACCGAAGCCATCGCGGCCCGCGCGAACCAGGCGGCCAACGAGGCCGGCGCACGCTTCGCGAGAGAGTCGACCCGGTATCGACCGCGTGGAAGTGCCGGCGGATGAGCGGCGGCAGCTGAACCTGCTGAAGGTCTCGCTGGTGCTCGCCACGCCTTCCGATCCGAACGAGTCCGACGAGCTGTCGAAGCTCATGGCGCGGCTGCAGTCGGCGTACGGCAAGGGCAAATGGTGCCCTGACGCATCGAAGCCCGATACGTGCAAGAACATCGACGACGTCACCCGGATCATGGCGGTCCCCGGCGACGAGAAAGCGCTGCGGAGTGCGTGGGAAGGCTGGCACACGATCTCGCCGCCGATGCGGAAGGACTACCAGCGCTTCGTCGAGCTGTCGAACAAGGGCGCGAAGGAGCTCGGCTTCGCCGACACCGGCGCGATGTGGCGGATCGAAGTACGACATGCCGCCCGACGAGTTCACGAAAGAAGCTCGATCGGCTGTGGGACCAGGTGCGGCCGCTGTACCTGAAGCTGCACGCCTACGTGCGGATGAAGCTGCGCGAGAAGTACGGCGACGTGGTGCCGGCGAACGGGCCGATCCCGGCGCATCTGCTCGGCAACATCTGGGCGCAGGACTGGTCGAACGTCTATCCGCTGGTGGCGCCGGCGAACGCCGATCCTGGCTTCTCGCTGACCGACATCCTCAAGAACCGGAAGATGCCGGCGCTCGAGATGGTTCGAACCGGCGAGCGGTTCTACACGTCGCTCGGGTTCGCAGCCGCTGCCGCCGACCTTCTTCGAACGGTCGCTCTTCGTCCGGCCGAAGGACCGCGAGGTCGTCTGCCACGCGAGCGCCTGGGACATCGACTATGCGGACGACGTCCGCATCAAGATGTGCATCGAGCCGACGGCGGAGGACTTCACCACGATCCACCACGAGCTCGGGCACAACTTCTACCAGCGCGCCTACAAGGATCAGCCGGTCCTCTTCCGCGACAGCGCGAACGACGGCTTTCACGAGGCGATTGGCGACACGATCGCGCTGTCGGTCACGCCGGAATACCTCGTGAAGATCGGCCTGCTCGACAAGGCGCCCGATACCTCGCGCGACATCGGCCTGCTGATGACCCGCGCGCTCGAGAAGGTCGCTTCCTGCCGTTCGGTCTGCTGATCGATCAGTGGCGATGGAAGGTGTTCGCCGGCGAGATCACGCCCGAGCGCTACAACCAGGCGTGGTGGGATCTGCGGCTTGAAGTACCAGGGCGTGGCGCCGCCCGTCGCCACGCGGCGAGGAGTTCTTCGATCCCGGCGCGAAGTATCACGTGCCGGACAACACGCCGTACACGCGCTATTTCCTCGCCGACATCCTGCAGTTCCAGTTCCACCGCGCGCTCGCAAAGGCCGCCGGGTGCGACGCTGCCGCTTCACCGCTGCTCGACCTACGAGAGCAAGGCGGCCGGAGAACGTCTGAACGCGATGCTGGCGATGGGCACGTCACGCCCGTGGCCCGAAGCGCTCGACGCGCTCACGGGCTCGCAGCAGATGGACGCGACGGCCATTCTCGACTACTTCGCGCCGCTCTCGAAGTGGCTCGACGAGCAACTGGCCGGAAAGCAGGTGGGGTGGTAACGCAGCTATCAGCTATCAGCTTTTAGCTATCAGCTCGCTGTCAGCTCTTGTTGACCAGAATACGCAGCACTTGAACGCGGACGGGCAACTCGATGAGGAACTCCTCGTCGCGGGGCAGATGATGGACCTTGTTCGGATCGCCGCCTGTGAAACTTGACATCGCCGCGATATCCGGCCAGTAAGAGATCGTCACGAACTCGGACTCGGTCTCGCGATCCTCGCGGAACAGCTGCACGCCGAGAGCCGTCCTTTCGAGCGGAGGGATGCCCAGACGGCGAAGATAGGATTCGGTACTCGTCGGCAACCTCCCGCCGGGTCCTGCCGGACCAGATGCGGGCGATCGTGGGCACAGTCGTCATCTCACTCTCCTTTTTCCAGGCGAGATCCGCGCGTTCCACAGCAAGGGTGCACCGCTGCGGCAGCGCCAATCAGGCGCCGCGACGATCACGCGTGCACACGATGGAGGAATGCGCGTCCCAGGGTGACGACCGCATCGAGATGTGTTTCGAGCAGCCAGTGACCCGCGTCATCCAGCAGGTGCAACTCGGCGTCCGGCAGGTCGCGCAGGTAGGCGCGCGCCGCTTCTGCGGGCATATACCCGTCGTTCGGTCCCCAGACGATTAGCGTCGGCGGCCTGTTCTCGCGCAGATATCCCTGATACCGCGGGAACCAGGTCACGTTTTCCTTCAAGCCCTCCATCAGGCGAACCGCCAGTTCGCGGCGCAACGGTGTATTCATCAGCGGCCAGTGCAGCTTCCAGAGGTCCGGCGGCAGCCGGGCCGCAACCGTTGCATTCACCTCACCGACGAACTCGTCCCGGAATCCCTCCTCGCTGACGGCCTCTTCGAGCCTGACCCGATTCCCCGCCGATGGATCCGACCAATAGCGCTTGATCGCTTCATATTTCGGCCCGAGCGCATCTTCGTAGATATCGCCATTCTGGATGATGAGCGCAGCGATGCGTTCGGGACGCGCGATGGCGTGCCGCAGGCCGATCTGCGAACCATAGTCGTGAAGGTAGAGCGCATAGCGCGTCATCCCCAGCGTCGCCGCGAACCGATCGAGGAAGTCCGCGTAGCCGTCGAAGTCGTAGTCGAAGCGCTGTGGGTCGGGCGTGCTGCTGTAGCCAAAACCCGGATAGTCTGGCGCGACGAGCCGCCAGCGGTCAGCGAGCCTTGGCATCAACGCGCGATACTGAAAGGACGAGCACGGATAGCCGTGCGGCAGGAGAACCACCGGGGCATCGACCGGTCCTGCTTCGCGGTAAAAGATCTCGACACCATCGAGGTTGACGGTCTTGTGAAGAACCGGCGGCAAGTCCGGGGTTCGCTTCTGGAGCTCTTCGTTAATGCCGGATCGCTGCGCTGAGGACATGGCTCTATTTTACGGCTCTCAGACATCATAGGAGCGCTCAGACATCAGCCATCAGCTGTCAGTTGCTTCATTTGTCTGACAGCTGACAGCTGATAGCTCCTGTCACCCCACCGGGTTGCCCATCGAATTGACGGCGGGTCTCGGGGTCGCCGCTCCGGGCCCGGAAGACGCGCGAGTCACCACGGCCGTATCTTCAGGAAACGGTGCGCCGACGATCTCGGTCCGCGATGCGTCATGACCGCCGGTCTCCGCGCCGTGACAATCGTGTGACGACTCAGCTGACAGCTGAAAGCTGTGAGCTACTTCTCGAACCGGACGTAGTTCAGCTGTCCGCGACGCTCAGGGCCAGGCCGGAGGGCAGCGCTTGACATATTCCTTCATGGGAATATGATTGGTTGTGCCTCGCGCCGCCACCACATCAGACGCTTTCAATGCGATTGCCGAGCCGCGCCGGCGGGACATCCTGAATTACCTGTCGGCCCGGGAGCGTCCCGTCGGGGAGATTGTCGCTGCGCTGGGACTGGCGCAACCGTCGGTCTCGAAGCACCTTCGCGTGCTGCTCGATGTCGGCCTCGTCGACGTCCGGCGGGAGGGGCGCCAGATGTTCTATCGAACGAACGCGGAGGGCATCAAGCCGCTCCACGAATGGGCCGGCCGGTTCGAACGCTATTGGGGGAACCAGCTCCACCGGATCAAACAACGCGCCGAACGAGATTAGGCGCATCATCGTTGCAGACAACAGAGGAGACAGCATGCCCGTATCAGCTCCAGCCATCGACAACCTGACGTTCACCATCACACAGGAGATCCACGTTCGCTCGTCCCTTACTGCCACGTTCGCCGCCCTGCTCGAACAAATGGGGCCGGCAAACGAAGGCCACAACGGCGTCTCCATGCCGATGACCCTCGAGCCCTGGCCGGGCGGCCGCTGGTTCCGCGACCTGGGGGACGGTAACGGGCATTTCTGGGGCAGCGTTCAGGCGATCAAGCGGCCGACGCTGCTCGAGATCACTGGGCCCTTGATGATGTCGCTCGCGGCCGTCTCGAATGTGCAGTACCGTCTGTCCGAAAAGGACGGGGGCGTGTCGATCGCGTTCCGGCACACGGCATTCGGCGCAATCCCTGACGAGTTCCGCGAAGGTCTCACACAGGGCTGGACCCGCATGCTCGAGGCCATTCGCCGGCGCGTCGAGACGGCGTAACCATCACTTTCGCGAAAAACGGAGCAACCGAATGACGATTGTCGACACCATGCTGCAGGAGCTCGAACAGGAAGCCCGGACGACACGGCGCGTGCTCGAGCGGGTACCGGACGGCCAGCTGACGTGGCGGCCGCACGAAAAGTCCAGGACGCTCGGCGAGCTGGCGCTGCACGTTGCGACTGTGCCTGGCGCGGTCGCTGAGCTCGTGGCGTCACCGTCACCCGCGCAGGCGCCTCAGTTCGTCGATCCCAGCCCGACGCGTGCTTCGGAGCTGATCCCGGCGCTCGACGAGAGCCTGGCGAAGGCGAAGCGCGTACTGGGCGGAATGGACGATGCCACGGCGATGAGCATGTGGCGGCTGATGAACGGGGAGCGTGAGATCTTCGCTGTGCCGCGCGCGGCGCTGCTCCGTTCGATCATGCTGAACCACTGGTACCACCACCGAGGACAACTGACCGTGTACCTGCGGGAGCTCGGCGTCGCCATCCCCTCGATCTACGGCCCGAGCGCCGACGAGAATCCGTTCGCCTGACACCGGGGCCGATCGGCTCTACCCTGTGGTCTGCTGGCCGTGATGCGCTGACAGTCGGCGCGCAGACGGGACTCCTCTGTCCGCGCCTGCTGTAATTTGCGCGTCACGGCCGCGCTGGTGAAGCCCATGCGGTCTCTCAGCTGTCAGCTCGCACGATCTCGTGCCGCAGTCAGCGCCAGCGCCCCTCGACAAAGTACCACCCGCGTCGATCGTGCGCCCATCGTCCTGGCACCCACCTCGCGTGGGCACGGCCGCGTTCGTAACGGCCGGGGACCCAGACGTAGTCGCGCCCGGCCCAACGGTAGTAGCCGGGCAGCCATACGAACCCTGGCCCGGGCGCGGCCACACGCCGTTCGACCACGACCGGCGGCGGGCCGGTGCGGATGTAAACCCGTCCGCCAGTCGCCGCCGCACAGCCCGTCGCGATCGTCAACACGGCTGTCGCCACGACCGCAAGCCTTGTCGATTTCCAGGACATCCTCACCTCCGTCCAAGCGGCGCTACTGATATAGACCCTGGCGGCCGGCCCGAAGTTACATCGGCGGCCTGGAGGGAACAGGTGTCAGGAGTAGCCGGCGAATCCGCTAGACGCGCGCAACCGCCACGACGTAGCGACAGGTCCTGCGCCCCGCGTTTTCGAACGTGCAGTCCGCGGGTGTTCCCAGCGTCAGGCAGTCTCCCGCGTCGAGGACGTGGACCTCGTCCCCCTCGTGGAACGTGAGCGTCGCCTGGAGGACCCAGATCTGCTGATGAATGAACGTGTAGGCGGCGGCCGGAAACGAGACCTTCGCGCGCGGCGGAAGCGACACCTCGGTGAGTTGAAGGACGGCGTCGCTCGGGGGAGAGATCGCAAGACGCGTGTGTCCGCTCCCCGGATCACGCCATCGCCTCCGTGACGCGGCGCGCGAGACGCGCGACGCGCTCTGCTCCACGCGCGCAAAGAGCAGCGACAGGGGCAGGCTGAAGGCGGCGGACAGCTTACCCAGAAGAGACGCCGTGGGGCGCGCGTCCCCGCGCTCGATCTTGCTGATCATCGCGCGCGAGACACCCGACCGCGCCGCCAGCTCCGCGAGCGACCATCCCCGGGACTCGCGCTCGAGCGTGATCCGCCCCGCAATCAGGCCGTCCAACGAGGTAGACACTATAGTAGACAGAATATGACACTCTAGTGGATACTTCAACATCATGGAACCGACCACTCCGATGGTACGGGACGCCGGCGAGGCCGACCTTCCCGCCATTCTGACGATCTACAACGACGTCATTGCCACCTCGACGGCGGTGTACAGCGACACCGCCTCGACGCTGGCCGATCGCCGGGTGTGGTGGACGACGCGCGTAGAGCAGGGCTACCCCGTGCTCGTGGCGATGGACGGCTCCGGTGTGATCGGCTTCGCCTCGTTCGGAGATTTCCGCGCATGGCCCGGCTATCGGTTCACGGTGGAACACTCTGTCCATGTGCGCAGCGACCGGCGCAATCAAGGGGTCGGGAGCGCGCTCATGACGCCGCTCATCGCGCGTGCGGGCGTCCTCGGCAAGCACGTCATGCTCGGTGGGGTCGACGCCGGCAACCACGCCTCGCTTCGCTTTCACGAGCGCCTAGGCTTCGAGCGCGCCGCACACTTCAGGGAGGTCGGGTTCAAGTTCGACCGCTGGCTGGATCTCGTGTTTCTGCAGCGGTTCATCGAGGGCGGACCGGATCGAATCTGACGGGTTCGAGGCCGTGCCTGGCTCCTCTCGCCTCAGGGCGACCTCGCGGAAACCGCACGCGCACATCGCACACCCCACATCGAGCGGTGTGTCGCAGGCGCACACAGCGATGCCGAACCGCGCGTGAATTCGACCATTTCGCAACGCGACGCACGGTCATCAACTTGCTCTCCCACCTGATGCAGGCGTGCGCCTCCTTCGAACATGACGGAGCCTGCCGCCGCCCCTCGTCCAGCCGTATCTGACCTGGCGATGCACCGGCGCCCTCTGCGGGCGTGGTTGGACAGTCGTGATGCTTACGAAACAAGGACGACGATCGCTGTGCGCGGTACTGGTGATGCTGGCCTCCGCCGGACAGGCCGTCGTGCGCGCGCAGCACCAGAACAGCGCAATCGATCTCGCCCTGCTCCCGCTCGAAGATCTCATGAACATCGAGATCACCTCGGCGTCCCACAAGGAACAACGGTTCGGCGACATCCCCGCGGCGGTCTACGTGATCACCGAAGAGGACATCCGGCGGTCAGGGCTCTCCACGGTGCCCGAACTGTTCCGGCTGGTGCCGGGCATGCAGGTCGCGCAGATCAACTCGAACAAGTGGGCCGTGGCGGTTCGCGGCTTCAACAACCTGTTCGGAGGCAAGCTGCTCGTCCTCATCGACGGCCGAAGCATGTATGACCGGCTCAATTCCGGGGTCTTCTGGGAATCACTCGACATCCCGCTCGACCTCATCGCACGGATCGAAGTCATCCGCGGATCCGGCGGCGCGACCTGGGGCGCCAACGCCGTCAACGGCGTCATCAACATCGTCACCAAGACCGCCGGCGAAACGGCAGGGGCGGCCGTCACGGCGCAGGTCGGATTGTTCGACGGGACGCAGGCGTCTGCGAGGTACGGCGGCCGGCTGGGCGGCGTCTCCTACCGGGTGAACTCGAAATGGTCCAGCCCGGGGCAGTCGTGGGTCGATGCACACACTGGCGCGAACGACACGTGGACCAGCCAGACGCATGGACTTCGAGTCGACTGGAGCCGCGGCACCGATACGCTGATGGCACAGACCGGGGTGACGCTCGCGACGCTGCGAGGGCTCTGGCATCCACCCTCCGGTCCGGTACCGGTACCGAGGGAACCCTTCGACCCATCGTTCGAGACGAGCGAGGTACTTCGGGATCGGCCGCTGGACGCGTCGGCCCGGGGACGGCTCGTCTTTCGAGGTGCAGTCGTTCGTCAATTTCCGGCACAACGCAGACCGGGTGAATCCGCGCCAGCTGGTGACCGACGTGGACGCGCGGTATCACGCGCGAATCCGCAAAGGCCACGACCTGGTGATCGGTGGAGGGTATCGCTTCCTCGAGGAGGCGACGGACGCCGCGTACACTTTTTCGATTTCACCGAAGACGCTCAATGAGCAGGTCGTCAACGCGTTCGCGCAGGACGAGATCGCGCTCGGACGAAGAGTCCGTCTGACGCTGGGAGCGAAGATTGAGCGCGATACGTACGCAGGCTGGGGCCTGCAGCCGACCGCGCGCGCGATGTGGTCGGTGGTCCCGAAGCGGCACCACGTGTGGGCGGCGGTCTCGCGGGCGTTGCGAACACCTTCGCTCGGCGATGTCTCCAGCCGGTTCAACTATGCCTCGTTCATCGGGCAGGGTGGTCTGCCCGTGGTCATCGGCGCCCTTGGGAACCCCGCATACAAGAGCGAAGAAATCATCAACGGCGAGGGGGGATATCGGCTGGAGCTGGGAACCGCCGCGAGCGTGGACGTGACGACTTTTGTCACGAGTTACGACAACCTGAAGACCAATGAGCCCCTCGCGCCGCGGATGGAGACCGAGCCAGGGCCGCTCCATCTGTTCATTCCGGTCCAGTTCGGGAACCTGCTCGCAGCCACGAGCAGGGGTGTGGAAATCGCGGCCCGATGGACCCCCGTGCAGTGGTGGAGGCTCGAGGCCGGATACTCGACATTCCATCTGACTCCGCACCTGTCGCCCCAGAGTCGCGATGCTGAAGCGGCGTCCTACGACGGCAACGCACCTGGAGTCCAGTGGCAGGCGCGCTCGGCTCTGTCCATTACCTCCCGCGTGCAAGTCGACACGCTGCTGTTCCACGCCGGGGCGCTTCGAGGACTGGGAGTCCCGGCCTACACCCGCGCGGACGTCCGGGCCGAAGTTGGCTTGACACGGCAATTGTCCGCGTCGCTCGTCGGACAGAACCTGTTCGATCCCCGCCACACCGAGTTCGCCGGCGCTGGAGCGATCGTGACCGCGACACAAGTTCCCCGCAGCGTGAAGGTGCAGCTACGCTGGCACTTCTGACGTGCTGACGATCCGAATGTGCGGCGCTTATCGCCCTTTCACAGTCACCCCTCGCTGACGATCCAGCGCCTCCGCGCACTCCAGCGCGTGGGCAATGAGCGCATCGGGTGCTCCGTGCAGCCGCAGCAGCGCTATGGCATTCCGCGTCGTCGCGGGTCCGGGCCGCAGCCGATGATCGAACTCGAGGCCGTCCGGTCCGAGATCGTCCCCGAAGTGATGCGCGGAATAGACGTCGGGCAGCAGGTCGACCAGCTCTCCGTCGTGCGTCGCGGCCAGCGCCACGTGCGCGCTGGTGCGACCGCCGCGGACGAGCAACTCGCGCAGGACAGCCTGGCCGGCCGCGATCCGTTCGACGGCGTTGGTGCCTCGGAACAGTTCGTCCAGGAGAAACAGATGCGGCGCCTGCGCGCCGCCGGCCTCGACCAGCGCCAGCAGGGCCTCGACTTCGGCGATGTAGTAACTCGTGCCGGTCAGCAGATCGTCGGCTCTGCCGATGCAGGTCCGCACAGCGAAAATCGGGGCGTCATACTGCGCGGCGAAGCAGGTGTTCAGCGTCTGCGCCAGGATGGTCGTGACGCCAACGGTTCGAAGAAACGTCGACTTGCCGGACATGTTGGATCCGGTGATGAGGGCGCCGTGCCCCGGAGCGAGGCTGATGGTGTTCGGCACGGCATCGGGCACGAGCGGGTGCCGCACGCCGATGAACGCCGCCACCGATCCTGGCGGCTGAAAAGCGGGCCGGGTCCAGTCGCTTCGACCGGCACGAACCGAGGCCACACTGATCGCGGCGTCCACTTCGCCGATCGCGGCGACGACACCGAGCACCGCGGAACCACGGCGGCGCAGCTCCCTGCCCCCGATGTACACGCCGGTGGCATCGAGAAGGAGCGAGAGGTTCAGGTACTCGTAGACCGCGTTCACGATGTCGTTCATGAGCATGGCCGGCGGGCCCGCACTCATCGGCAGCATGAACGGATCGCCGCTTATCCAGCGCGATACGGTCTTCAGCCGCGCGAGGCGCGCGGTATCGGACCTCAGACACCCGACGAGCGGGTCGGAGTCGTCTTCGCCTGTGCCCTTCAGGGCCTCGCCTGTGGCGATCACCGGCGCGAGCTGCCGGAACGCGGCGGCCACGGCGTGGATGTGATGGTCCGTGGCAAACCGGATCAGGACGTTGATGACGAGCGCCGTGAGGACCACCGGGATCACCTGCGGCCACCACGGTGCGAGCACGAGCATCAGGAGCGTGGCTGTCGTGATCAGCGGGAAGAGCACATACCAGGGCCGGGCATCGATCGCATCCTCCCGGGCGAGCCACCACAGATCGTACCCGTTCGGATCCTGCAGGCGCGCCAGCGCGCGCTGCGCGCGCTCGCGCAGTGCACTGTCGGCCGAAAGCCGGCGCACCAGACGCTCGAATGCGTCCAGGTGATCGGCGACCGGCGCGGTCCGGAGACGGTGATACAACGCGTGCTGGCCGAGCGTGCTCCCGGTGCGATCCAGCGCGGCAAACACCGCGTCGAGATTCAAGTCCTCCCATGTTCGATCGTCGAGCGTGGCGCCTGGCCGAGGCGACGACGCCAGGCGTGAGCGGTGGGACTCGGCCATCGCATCCATCCTGCGCACGCGATCGGCCGGCTTGCCCCACTCGCTCCGCAGCCGGGCGAGCGCGGTGGCGCGGCTGCCCCGAACGACGAGCGCGGCGGCACCCAGAAGAATGGCCAGGGCAACGAGCGCGAACGGTCCCACAGGACGGACTCTAGCAGAGTGGCTCTCTTCTGTTCTGCTTGACGCGATCCCGGATCCCGATCCCCGATCCCCGATCCCCGATCCCCGATCCGAGGGTGGCGACGCTACGTGCCGAATCGTCTAAGATTTCGGTCGATGACTGGGACCGGGCTGCAGATGCGTTGCCAGCGCTGCGGGACGCAGATGGAGATGCGCGACCCGACGCCTGACGCGCCCTGGAAGGCCGATCAGTTCTGGGTCTGCCCCCGCTGCGGGCGGCATTTCTGGACTACTCACGCGGCGCCGCCGCGTAGTGAAGGCCGTCAGAAACCCGGTTGATGCCCGAATCGCATACTTTCTTGCCGGATCCGGACACCGGTTCCGGGGGGGCGCCCTAACTCGTTCAATTGCTTGACTTCCCTGTGGGAAGTCCCTACACTGACCCCGTTTTCAAGCTCAGCGTGCGTCTGGTATACACCAGCCGGCCGCCGCGGGTTCGAAGGCAGGTCGTCGGCGCCTCCAGTACCTCTCTTGGGCCGCCTCCGCCGGCCCTCAACCCCACGCTCAGTTTGTCGAGCCCTCGAGATGATCTCGCGGGCGCCGTTCATCGGAGGACACGGGTATGCCGACCGGAACCATCGCTCGCCTTCTGATCGACAAGGGGTTTGGATTCATCCGCGACGAAGGCGGAATCGAGCACTTCTTCCATCGCAGCTCCGTCCGCGGCGCCGTGTTCGAGCTGCTTCGCGAAGGACAGCGCGTCGAATTCACCCAGGAAGACTCCGGCAAGGGCCCGCGTGCCGGCGAAGTTCGCCTGCTCGAAGGTTGATGTCCCACACCTACTGACCGCAGGGCGGGGCGACTGCCCCGCCGCTTCGGATCCTCCGGACAATTGATGCCTCGCGCTGGATTTCAGCGAACGCGCCGAGTGATCGTGCGGCTGGCGGTCGCCGTCTTCCTGCTCAGTGCGAGTGTGCTCGCGGTGTTCCTGCCCTTCGCGGGGCGGTACCTCGTCGTGCACCAGCCGCTCGAGCGCTCCGACGCGATCGTCGTGCTCGCCGGCAGCCGCGTCGAGCGGTGGCTCGGAGCGGTGGACATCTACCGCGCCGGCTGGGCTCCCCGGATCGTCCTCAGCCGCGGCCGCATGGAGAGTGCGGAGCGGCGACTTCACGACATGGGGATCCGCTTTCCGGCGGATGCCGACCTCGCCAGCGATGCGATGGTGCAGATGCACGTGCCGGCGCAGGCGATCGTGATGCTCCCCGATGATCTCGACAACACAGCCCAGGAAGCCGCCGCGACTCGAAGGCTGGCCACGGCGTCCGGATGGAGCCGCATCATCGTGGTGACGTCGAAGTACCACTCGCGGCGTACGGCGTACGCCTTTGCGCGAGAGTTTCGCGGGACACCGATCCGCGTGTCGGTACAGCCCACTGCCTACGATCCCTCGGTCCCGAGTCGATGGTGGTCATCTCGGCAGGACTTCCGCTTCGTCACCTCGGAGTTACAAAAGCTGGTGGCGTACCACCTTGGGCTCAGGGAGTGATGGATTGGGGATCGGGGATCGGGACTCGATTCGGGACTCGGGAGTTCGGACAGCGAAGCTTCCGCCTTTAGGCGGAAGGGAGACTCGGACAAGGGACAAGAGCGAACGACTGGTTTACCGAGCCCAAGCTCGGCAAGTGTCTACGGAGCGAAGGCTGGCGGAAGCGCCTGGGAGTCGAACCCAGCCCGCCCACGTAACGCGGGCAGCGACCGATTTTGAAGACCGGGAGGGCCACCGGGCCCCGTTCACTTCCTCTGCGTCAATGCTAGCCCACGCGGCCCGCGTCCTGATAGCTGACAGCTGAGAGCTGACAGCAGGGAGCTCTATTCCACCAGCTTCAGGAACGCCTCGGTATCGCTCAAATCCTTGAACACAATCTCCGCCCCCGTGGCCTGCAGTTGCTCGGTGCTGAACGTCCCGGTCGCGACCGCCACAGGAACCGCTCCCACGGCCCGCGCGCAGGCGACGTCGTGCGGCGTGTCGCCGACGACGAGGATATGTTCCGGAGCGATGTCCGGAAGGCCGCAGCTTCGCGCGCGCTCGAGCGCGAACGGCACGAGCGCATTGCGGTCCGCGGAGTCGTCCCCGAACGCCCCGCACCGAAAGTAGTGCCACAGGTCGAAATATTCGAGCTTGATCCGCGCGCCCGACTCGAAGTTCCCCGTCAGCAGTCCGACGAACACGTCGTCGCGACGCGCGAGCGCGTCGAGCAGCGGACGGACGCCTGGCATCACCGCTTTCGTGCCGCGGCCCGGCAGCTGGATCTCCTCGCGAAGATGGACGACATACTTCTCGCGCAGCTGCTCGAGGAGCGCGGCGTCCAGCGGCCGCCCGGCGCGTTCGGCGACATCCGAGAGGATGATCCGATCGGTGCGTCCCGCGACCGGGATGCCGGCAAGCGCGTCAGCGTGGCCGACGAGCTCCGCACAGGCCTTGTTCATCGCGCGGAGGCCGGCAGCACCAGTAAGCACCAGCGTGCCATCGATGTCGAATAGGACGAGCTTACGCATGCGTTTTACGATCCCCTTTTCCGCAGCACCCGTACACCGCAGTACAATCGGCGGCAGGAGGCTCTTGAGATGAAACTGTCAAATTATTCGTTCACGGCCGTGCTCGTTGCCGTGGCGGGGTCCGCAATGCTGGCACAGACGCCGGCGCCGAAAGCGTCTGCGACAGCCGCGACCACCGAAATCAAAGGTGAGGGCATTACGGGCACCCTGATACTGTCAGAGCGGAAACAGGGTACAGGCACCGTGGTCGAATACACGCTTCAGGTCAAGGGCCTCAAGCCTGGAATGCACGGCGTCCACCTGCATGCCGTCGGCAAATGCGAGCCGGACTTCGCCGCCGCAGGCGGGCACTTCGATCCAGGACCTGCCGGCAACATGGATCCGGACGCCAACCACCCGTTCCACATGGGGGACATTCCGAACCTCGAAGTCGGCGCGAGCGGCACCGGTACTTCCAAGGGCGTCACGACTCGCGTCACGCTGTCCGACGGGCCGTTGTCGCTCTTCGACGCCGACGGCAGCGCAATCATCATTCACGGCAATCCCGATCAGGGCATCACGGGCGAAGCAAAGTCTGGCGTCAGCGGCGGACCGCGCGTCGCCTGCGGGGTGATCAACAAGAAGTAGCGAGGCGCCCTGACGGACAGTAGTCAGTTTCCAGTTGCCAGTGAGTTTCCAGTTTCCAGAGAGCGGGAACTGGTAACTGGCTACTGGAAACTGGGCACTGTCCTAAAACCCGAACCACCCCTTGCGCGACCGATCCTTCAATGCTCCGGTCGCCGGCTCCAGCGTCAGGACGCGTCCTGCAGCCGCGGACGCGAATTCAGTGTCCATCGAAAACATCAGGGTCGTCAGCGCGCGCGCCTCGCATACGCGCCGCACGACCTCACCGAACGGCCGGCGCTCCGGAATCGGGAGTGTCGCGGTCGGATGCTCCATCAGCAACAGCTCGGGCCCCAGCGCGACCGCGCGGGCGAGATGCGCGCGCACCCGGACGTCCGGCGGCACCGCCACCGCGGGCTGATCCAGCCACGCCGCCGCGATGCCGCACTCTTCCGCCAGGCTCGCGAGGCGTTCGCGCGTGCCGGCACTGACCGGATCGATCTCGAGCGTGAACGGCAGCGCGAGATTCTGCGCGAGCGTCGCACCCTCGAGCAGCACGGCGCGATCGCTGACGATGCCGAATCGATCGAGCGAGGCGAGCCACTCCTCGCCGTCCGTCACATCCACTGTCCGTCGCCCGAAGACGCGAATCTCCCCTTCATCCGGCACCGATGCGCCGGTGACGAGATTGACCATCAGCTCCGCCGTCGTCGCGTCGATCCCCGCAATGGCCACGCGCTCCGCCGGCACGACCGACAGCGATTGGATGCGCAGGGGCCGCATGCCGCCGTAGGCCTTGCGGACGGCCGTCATCTCGACGATGGGAGAGCCGCTCATCGGACGCGGGCTTCGAGCAGCGCAAAGTCTTCGACCGCGAGCGTCACCGCTCCCAGCAAGCTGATTCGATGGCCCGAATCGCCGTGGAAGTCGGACCCGCCGGACACCACGAGACCGAGCCCGGCCGCCATGTCGCGATAGCGTCGTTCGGTACCGGCATCGTGATCGCTGTGGCGAGCCTCGAGCGCCGTGAGTCCCGCCGCAGCCAGCCTCGGAATCACATCGTCTATCCGGGTGAGTCCTGGGTGTGCCAGCGAGACGATGCCACCGCTGTCGCGGACAAGCGTGATGACGTCATCCGGCGTGACGCCGATGCGCGGGACGAACGCCGGCCCCCCATTGCCGATCAGTCTGTCGAACGCGTCGCTCCGGTCGCGCGCGTGACCGGCGGCAACCAGTGCGTCCGCGAGAAGGGGACGCCCGACGCTCCGTCCGTCGGACGACGAGGCGTGCTCGAGCAGCGGCTCGACGTCGATCGCGCAGCCGAGCGTGGACAGACGGTGCGCAATCTCGCGGATGCGGCGGATGCGATCGGCTCGTTGCCGCAGCAGAAACGACGTCAGGCCCGGGTCGGCGGGATCGACGAAATACGCGAGCAGGTGGACATCATGCTCGTTCTCGATCGCCGTGATCTCGACACCGTTGACGAAGCGGAGCCCGAGATCGGCGGCTGCCGTGCGAGCCTCGGCGAGACCCGCAAACGTGTCGTGGTCGGTGACGCTGATCGTGGTCAGGCCGGCCGCCGCGGCACGGGCGACGAGGCCGGCCGGAGAGAGATTGCCGTCCGACGCAGTTGTGTGGAGATGGAGATCGATCAAGACAGCGTGGCCGCCTGACGGCGTGTCTTGCGCTTGCCGTTCTTCGAGGCACGGCGGCGGGTCTGGCGCTCCACGAGTGCGCGATACTCGCGGATGAGCAGCTCGAGGTGAGCCCTCTCCTCGTCAGCGAACTCGAGGAAGATCTTCTTGCCCTCGGAGTCTTCGAATTTCTCGCCGTAGCGCTTGAAGAACCGGTGCGAGCCGCGCTCGCACTTGATGCCGATCATCAGGGCCTGCCGGTCGTCAACGCCGTTGGCGAGCCGCTCCGCGCCTGCGGCGAACAGCCCGTTGGCGGCCCCCTTGAAAAAGAGGAACGTGGGGCGGGACTCGAGCTGCGGGTCCTGCTGGAGCAGCTCGCGGTACCGCGCTTCGAGCGTGCCGAGATGTTCTTTCTCTTCGTCCGCCAGCTTCTCGAAGATCTTCCGACCGCGTGCGTCGCGCGTGAGCCGCGCGGCGCGTGAATAGAACTCGAGGCCGCTGCGCTCGGTCGCAATCGCGATGCGCAGCGCATCACGCGCGAAGAGCAGCTCCGTGACGCCCCGCTCCGCCACGGCCGGTCGTCCGGTGCGGCACGCCTCGCAGGTGCCGTGAATCTGCAGCACGCTCTGGCGCGCGGTGAAATTGCGGGCCGCCGCGACTTCCTCGAGCAGCGATTCGATGTCGGAGCTCAGGAACTCGAACGACTGGTTGCAGCTCTTGCAAATCAGATGGAAGTGGCGGGGATGTCGATACGAATGCTCGAAGCGGAACCGGCCCTCACCGAAGTCGACCTTCCGGGCAATACCGGCGTCGACCATCCACTGCAGCGTGCGATAGACCGTGGCACGGCTGATGTGGGCCGGGCCGTTCGGGGGGGTGGCGTCCGGAGACGCGCCGGAGGGCCGCGCGGATTTGGCGTGGTCCTCGCGGCGGATCAGATCGAAGAGGTCATCGGCCGTCAGGTGTCCTTCCTGGCGGAGGAACACGTTGACGATCAGATCGCGCTTGCTCGATCGCTTGCTGCCTGCGGGGCGAAGGCTGTCGAGATAGCCATTGGTCTCCATCTCTCGGCCTCAGGATTCAGGACGGTCGGTGGTCAAGGTTCCCGATCCGGCGAACTTGAACCTCCGGCACGCATGAACTCGCCCTTCTAGACGCTGAACGAAGAACCGCAGCCGCAGGTCGACTTGGCATTCGGGTTCTTGATGGTGAACCCGCCGCCTGTGACGTTGTCCACGAAATCAACTTCGGCGCCTTTCAGATAGCGTGCGCTGATGGGATCCACCAGCAGCTTGACGCCGTTGGACTCGATGACGGCGTCCGTGGTCGCGTCTCCCTCGCCCTCGTCGATCATCAAGCCGGTACTGAAAGCCGGAACAGCCGCCGCCCTGGACAAAAACCCGCAGCCCTGCCTCGACCTTGTTCTCTTCGGTGAGCAGCTCCGAAATCTTGGTCGCGGCGGAGGGCGTGACGTTGATCAACATTGATTGCATTCTCCCCTGGTACGTTCGAATAACCCTGATTATACCGGTCCGGCTGGGGGCATTCAACCCACGTTCCGGCGGACCGAACGGCAGGATTTACGCCAAATCCAGTACCCGCAGTCATTTAGACGCCTGATCCGGCCCCCTTGTCCCCTGTCGATTGCCGGAAGATACTTGGGCGTGGCCACCGATTTCCCGTATTGGCTCGCCGGCGAGCCCAGCCGTTCCGGAAAGCCCGTCGATGTCAGGAACCCCTACGACAACTCGCTCGTCGGGCGCACATGGCTCGCGGGGGACGAGGCATTCGAGGTTGCGGTGGCGGCCGCCGGACGCGCGGCGGGACCTATGCGCGACATGCCGGCGCACAGGCGCGCGGACATCCTCATGGCCATCTCGGCGGGGCTGAAGGCGCGCCGCAGCGAGATCGCGAAAACGCTGGCCGCCGAGGCGGGCAAACCGATCAGGGACGCGACCACCGAGACCGACCGGGCCGCGATGACGTTTCACGTGGCCGCGGAGGAAGCGCGACGGCTTGGCGGCGAGATGGTGCCGATGGACCTGGCGGCCCACGGCGAAGGCCGCCTCGCGCTCACGCGACGGTTTCCCATCGGACCGATCGCCGCGATCTCACCTTTCAATTTCCCCCTCAATCTGTCGGCACACAAAATCGCGCCGGCCATCGCGGCCGGCAATCCCGTCGTCCTGAAGCCGGCCACGAAAACTCCCTTGAGCGCGCTGTATCTCGGCGAGCTCGCCGTCCGTGCCGGCCTCCCTCCCGGCGCTATCAGCGTCATGCCGATGGCGCGGCCGACGGGCGATCGGCTCGTGACCGATGAGCGCTTCAAGCTTCTCACCTTCACAGGATCTTCCGCTGTCGGGTGGGACATGAAGGCCCGCGTGGGCAAGAAAAAAATCATCCTGGAGCTCGGCGGCAACGCAGGGGTCATCGTGGACGAGGGGGCGAATGTCGAGCTCGCCGCCGCTCGCGTGGCCGTGGGCGGCTTCGCGCTTGCCGGCCAGAGCTGTATCGCAGTGCAGCGCGTGTACGTGCACGACTCCGTGTTCGAGGCGTTTGCCGGCGAGGTCGTACGCCGCGTCGAGGCGCTCCGCGTGGGCGACCCCCTGGATGCTGCGACTGATGTCGGCCCGATGATTGACGAGAGCGAGGCGGAGCGAATCGATCACTGGGTCGCGGAAGCGGTCTCCGCCGGGGGCCGCATCCTCACCGGCGGACGCCGTCTTGGAGGCGCTCTGTATGCGCCGACGATCCTGGCCGACGTCCCTGCCGACGCGAAAGTATGCGCGCAGGAGGTCTTTGCGCCTGTCATCACGTTGTCCAGGTTCACGGTGTTCGACGAGGCGCTCCGGGCGGTCAACGACTCGACCTACGGGCTGCAGGCCGGTGTCTTCACAGCCCATCTCGAGCGCGCCCTGCGCGCCTTCGATGCCCTCGAAGTAGGCGGCGTGATCGTCAATGACGTGCCGACATGGCGCATCGACCACATGCCGTACGGCGGAGTGAAGGACTCCGGCCTGGGACGCGAAGGCCCCCGCTACACCATCGAGGAAATGACGGAGCTCAAGCTGTTGGTGATTAACCGACAAACCTGAACGAACCACGTGTTACGTGCTACGTGCTACAGGTGCCAGGCTCGCACGCAGCACGTTGCACGTTGCACGTAGCACGTTACTGGAGTGTCCCGAGAACCGCTCCAGACGCTTCTTCGACGTCCTTGTGCAGGCTGTTCCCGTGCGCGTCCATGGTGACGATGGCTGGAAAGTCGTGGACGTCGAGGTGCCACATGGCTTCAGGCGTTCCAAACTCCATCAGCGAGACACCTGCCACGCCCTCGATGCAGCGCGCGTAGAACTGCGCGGCTCCGCCAATGGCGTTGAGATACACCGCGCCTGACTCCTTCAGTCCGGCAAGCGTTTTCGCGCCCATTCCACCCTTGCCGATGACGACCCTGACGCCGTAACGTTTGAGAATCTCGGCCTGATACGGCTCTTCGCGGATGCTCGTGGTGGGGCCCGCGGCCGTGACGCGCCAGCCGTCCCCTTCTTTTGCGACCACCGGACCGCAGTGGTACAGCACGCCCCCGGACAGATCGACCGGTGGATCGTGCTTCATCAGGTGTGCATGCACGGCGTCACGCCCCGTGAAGATCCGCCCTGAGATGAGGACCACGTCTCCCACTTTCAGCGACTGGATCTGCTGGCTCGAAATCGGCGCCTGCAAGGCGACCTCACGGCCGGTGCGGGGGAAGCCGGCGGCGACCACTTCCGGCGCGAGCATCGGCGCCGATGCGGCGGTGCCGTCCCGGTACAGCCACTCTGTGATCCCGCCCGTGTCGGCGTCCACGCGAACGCCAAGGCGCCGGAAGGCCCAGCAGTCGTAGGCCACCGAGACGAAAAAACTCGCGGGCAATCGGTTGAGCGCGCCAATCTTGCATCCGATGAGCGACGTCTGGCCGCTGAATCCCATCGGCCCCACCGCGAGGCGGTTCGCCTCGTCCATGACCGACGACTCGATCGCGGCCAGTCGCGGATCGGCGTTCGTGTCATCGAGCGTGCGGAAGAGCTGTTCCTTGGCGTGAAGATAGCCCGACGTGCGATCTCCGCCGACGCACACGCCGACAGCACCAGGACTGCACCCTTTTCCCTGCGCCTTCCAGACGGCGTGGAGGATGCATTTGCGCACACCGTCGAGGGTGCGATCGGCGCGGCCAAGATGGTCGAGCTCGGTCGGGAGCGCGTACTGCGTGTTGGTGTTTTCGCACCCGCCCCCTTTGAGGATCAGCTTCACTTCGATGCCGGGCTCTTCCCACTGCTCGAAGTGGATGATGGGCGTACCGGGACCCAGGTTGTTGCCGGAATTCTCACCCGTGATCGAGTCCACCGAGTTCGGCCGCAACTTGCCCCGGCGGGTCGCTTCGGCGATGGCCTCGCGAATCTGCGCACGCAGCCAGATCTGGTTGACGCCGACCGGGACCCTCACTTCGAACGTCGGCATGCCGGTGTCCTGGCAGATGGGTCCCTCGCACGCCGCCGCCTGGTCGATGTTCTGGGCGATGATCGTCAGGGCCTGGCCGGCGCGCGTGGCCGGCGCTTCAGTGCTGACGGCAAGCCCCATCGCCGCACGCACATCCGGCGGCAGGTCGGTCGATGTTTTCGTGATGAGTTGCACCATGCTGTCGACGAAAGCTGGAAGCATATGGAGCAGTATAATCCCGGCGTAGTCATGAAGTTCCGGGTAGAACGAGACCCCCTTGGGGAGGTGCGGGTGCCGGCTGCGGCGTACTTCGGCGCGCAGACGCAGCGTGCACTCGACAATTTCCCGATCAGCGGCCTCACCGCCCCCTCCGAGCTCGTGACGGCAACAGTGCAGATCAAGAAAGCCGCGGCGGGTGCAAACGGTGCGCTGCGCCGACTCCCGTCGAAGATCGCCAGGGCCATCGTGGCTGCCGCCGACGAAGTGCTCGCCGGAAAGCTTCGCGACCAGTTCGTCGTCGACATCTATCAGGCGGGGGCGGGAACGTCGCACAACATGAATGCCAACGAGGTCCTTGCGAATCGCGCATCGGAGATCCTCGGCGGCGCGCGTGGCGAGTACACGATCGTCCACCCGAACGACCACGTCAACATGGGCCAGTCGACCAACGACGTCTATCCGACGGCCACGAGGATGGCGCTCGTGGCGATGGTGGGGCCGCTGGTCGCGTCCGCTCGAGGACTGGCTGACGCACTCGACGTCAAGAGCCGCGCGTTCTCGCACGTCCTGAAAACCGGGCGCACGCACCTGCAGGATGCGGTGCCCATCACGCTCGGGCAGGAGTTTGGCGGCTTCGCCGCGAACGTCCGGCACGCCGCCGCCGACGTCGAACGGACAGCCGAACAGCTGCACGAGCTGAACCTGGGCGCAACGGCTGTCGGCACGGGGCTGAACGCGGGCGACGACTACACCCGGAATGCGATTGCGCGCCTGGCCCGCGAAACCGGCGCGCCCCTTCGACCGGCAGACAATCGTTTCAGGGTCACCCAGAGCATGGGCGACGTGCTCGCCTGTTCGGGCACGATGCGCCGTCTCGCAGTCGAAGTGGGCAAGCTCGCCTCGGATCTGCGATTGCTCAGCATGGGACCTCGCGCGGGTCTCGCGGAAATCCAGCTGCCTCCCGTGCAGCCGGGCTCGTCGATCATGCCCGGCAAGGTGAATCCGTCAGTGCCTGAAATGGTCAATCAGGTGTGCTTTCAGGTCATGGGCTGCGACGCCACGATCCTCGCGGCGGCCGACGCAGGGCAACTCGAGCTGAACGTCATGATGCCGGTGATCGCCTGGAACGCGCTGCATGCGGCCCGCATCCTCACCCAGGCCATGCGCGTCCTCGAGTCCCGCTGCGTGGACGGGATCAGCGCCGACGAAGATCGCTGCCGCGAATTGCTCGACAGGAGCACCGCCCTGGCCACCGCACTGAGCCCGTACATCGGCTACGCGGCAACCGCCGACATCGCCAAGACGTCTGTACAGACAGGCCGGCCCATTCGCGAGCTGGTTCGTGAGCGGGGGCTGCTCACCGACGCGCAGCTCGATGCGATTCTTTCCGCCGAAGCGATGACATCACCTGGCGTGCCGGGACAGAAGAACCATGAAACACCCCAAATCGATGCGGCTCACGCTCGCAGCCGCGGCGCTGGCGCTCAGCGTGGCGGCGGCCATCCCCGTAGCGGCGCAGCACACCCGGCTGTTCCGCCCGGAGGATCTCGGCGAGCTGGAGGGCCCGGATCGCGCCGAGTGGCAGAGCCCCGATCGGATAATGGACGCACTGGGAGTCGGCGAAGGAGTCGTGGTCGCTGACCTTGGCGCCGGAAGCGGCTGGTTCACGATTCGGCTCGCCCAACGCGTCGGCCCCAACGGCATCGTCTATGCGGAGGACGTCCAGCGGCAGATGATCGACTCGATCACGAGGCGCGTCGAACGGCTCGGCCTCAAGAACGTCAGGACCGTGCTCGGAACGACGAACGACCCGCGACTGCCCCCGGGCGCCGTCGATGCGGTGCTGATCGTCGACTCCTTCCACGAGATGGAGCAGCCGGTGGCCCTTCTCAGGAATGTCGCACGCTCGCTCAAGCCAAACGGCCGCATCGGTATCGTCAACTTCACCAAGGACGGCGGCGGGCCAGGGCCGGCCATCGAGTACCGCGTCGATCCCGAGCGTGTGATCACCGACGCGCGCGCCGCCGGACTCGAGGTCCAGTCCCGCCCGAACTTCCTCAAGTATCACTACATGCTGGTGTTCGAAAACCGCCGTCCATGACGGCTGTGCCGTCGTTCTTCCCCGATTACCAGCGCGTCGTGGACGCCGAGCTCTCGCGGCTGCTGCGCGCTGACGACGACGCGGTGTCGAAGGCCATGGCATACACCGTGCTGGCCCCGTCCAAGCGTGTGAGGCCTGTGCTCACGCTCCTCTCCACGGAATTGTGCGGTGGCGACGTGTCCGTTGCGCTGCCTGCCGCCGCAGTCATGGAGCTCGTGCATGCGTCCTCGCTCATCCTGGACGATCTGCCGGCCATGGACAACGCGCCGCTGCGGCGCGGACGGCCGGCGAATCATCTGGAATTCGGGGAAGCGATCGCCATCCTGGCGGCGTTCGCGCTGTTGAATCGCGCCTACGCGACACTGGCACGGGCATACGCTCCGACGCTTGGTGCGCGGCTGAACGGGCTCCTCAGCGAGGCCGTCGGCACCGACGGATTGATCGGAGGCCAGGCCGCCGACATATTCGGGACGCGCGAGCGCGTGACGTTCGAGATGCTCGAGCGGATTCATCGCGGCAAGACAGGCGCGCTCTTCAGCGCAGCCGCGACCGCGGGAGCGGTGATCGCGAACGCCTCCGCCGAAGCGCTGGGGTCACTGGGCGCGTACGCGAAGAACCTCGGGCTCGCGTTTCAAATCGTCGATGACCTCCTGGATGTCGAAGGGGATCCGGCGGAGACGGGCAAGGCCGTTCGCGCGGATGTGAAGAAAACCACGTTCGTGTCGTTCAGCGGTGTCGCCGGGGCCCGGGAGCTTGCGAAGGAGCTCTGCCAGACGGCCGATCGTGCGCTCGCGCCGTTCGGCCGGCGCGCAGAGCGTCTGCGCGCACTCTCCGCCTTCGTCGCCGGGCGCAGCTGTTAACGTATGAAAGTGGATAGCCGTCTCGACGAGCTGCGGCAGCAACTGCGCGCGCTCGGTTATCTCGACGCAGGCGTGAACCGTTTCGTGCTGGGGCCTGCCCGCGAGTCACGGTCCCGGACCGCGATTGCGCTCTTCGCCAGTCTCCGCGTGGGGCTGGTGGCCGCCGTCCTGCTCGGTCCCGCCGCGGCAATTGGCGTGGGCGGACGGCTGCCCGGACTCATCACGGGTCTTCGGGACGCCGTAGTGATCGCGCTCTATATGGGCGTGCTTTTCGGGGCGGGCGTTTCGATCGCGGCATTCACCGCCAGCCTGCTCGTTGCGTCGATAGCCGGGGAGCACCTGGTACGCCGGGCATCGGCGTTGTCGCGCGCTGCAGGCGGCGTCGTTGCCGTCGGGTGCCTCGCGTATCTCACGCTCTGGTGGCGCACAGCGGACGCGGCGTTCGGATGGTCCGCTCCGCTGGCGACCGCTCTTGCGCTGGCAGTCGCGGTGGCCATCAGCCTGCTCATCGGCCATGCGGTGACGGCCACGGCATTCGCGGTCATCATCGCCGGACACACACACCGGGACAACTACCCGTTCGAGCGCCCGGCGACGACGCGCCGCTGGTGGCGAACGTCCGCGGCCGCGGCGGCGCTGGCGTTTGCGGGGGCCGCCACGCTGCTCGTCATTACCGCACCCCGAGACTCGCGTGTCCAGCCGCCGCCGCTCACCGTCGTCTCGAGCGGCCTGCGCGTGCGGCTCCTCGCGATCGACGGGTTCGACCCCGCCATCTTTGCTGACCTAGCCGCCACCGGCCGCGTCCCGGCTCTCGCCGCGGCGCTGTCGTCCGCCAGGGCCCGTCTTGCTCAGGGAGACGACGGCGCGCGCGACCCTGCGAGGACGTGGACCACCATCGCGACGGGGCACAACGCGGAGACACACGGCATTCGCGGGCTCGAGACACGGCGCGTCGCCGGCGTGCAGGGCACGGTTGCGGCGGCCCCTTCGAAACTGGGCACCGCCATGCGCGACGCGACAGACCTCCTGCGACTGACACGGCCGTCAGTCGTGACCGGCAGCGAGCGCCGCGTGAAGACACTGTGGGAAGTTGCGGCCGCCGCCGGCCTCCGAACGGCTGTCGTGAACTGGTGGGCCACCTGGCCTACCGCATCAGAGGGGGCCCGCGACAGCGGCATCGTCGTGAGCGATCGGGCCATGCTTCGCCTGGAGCGAGGCGGGACGCTGAATGCCGAGATCGCGCCGGCGTCTGCGTACGAGCGGCTGCTGCCGAAGTGGCCCGCGTTGCGCGAGGAAGCCGCCACCGAGGTGCGGCGGTTGTGGCCGTCGTCCGGCACGGCCCTGACCTCGAGCGTCAGAACCGGCCAGGCGATTGAACCGCCCGGCGACGGTCCGGGCGCCATCCTCGAGCGGTCGGCGCAACTCGATGCGATGCAAATCATCCTGGCCCGCGAGGTCTCGAACCCGGCTCCGGATCTTCTCGCCGTGTACCTGCCAGGTCTTGACGTGGCGCAGCACGCGCTCTTCGGCAACGCGGTCACGGCGCTTTCCGCGTCCACCGTGGCTGCCCGCGTCGAGGCGCTGCGCGAGTACTACATCTTCCTCGACCATCTCCTTTCGGAGTCGCTGCACGCAGGGTCGCACGAGCTCGTCGTCATCGTGACCGAACCGGGGCGAGTGGGGACCGCGGCCGAGGGATTGATGGGGGTCGGGGGGGACGTCGCGGCCGCGCGGACGGTCGCCGCACGCCAGACAGACGTCATGCCTACCGTCCTGCACGCGCTCGGTATTCCGATCAGCCGGGAGCTGGCCGGAGCGGTGTCGACCGAGTTGTTCACGCCGGAGTTCCTGCGGCGCTATCCCGTACGACAGGTCGCCGCGTATGGGCGCCCTGTCCTGAACACCCGGATCACCCGCGGGCAGGCACTCGACTCCGAGATGATCGACAGACTCAGGAGTCTGGGGTATGTCAGGTAGGAGCTATCAGCTATCAGCAGTCGGTGTTACTCGTCGCAGGTGGGTTTTGTCTGGAGGCCGGACGTGGACAAGCAGTCTCCCTGGTACTGGATGTTGAATGGCGGCTCTCCAGAGAGATAACAGCCGCGGACCATCAGATTAGCCTGACCATATGAATGCCGCTATCAGCTGTCAGCTGAATGCTGAGAGCCAACTGAAGTCTGAGAGCTGAGGGCTGAGCGCTTTGAGCGTCAGCCCCTTGTCAGCCGCCAGAGCGCGGGCATGATCGCTGCCGCGACGAGCACCTTGAAGATGTCCGCCGGAATGAACGGATAGAGGCCCGTGCGAAGTGCCGCATCGAGGCCGGCGGCCGGGTGCGCGAAGAACGCGAGCCACAGCACACCGCACCCGAAGACAACGAGCAGGCCGGTGCCCATCGCGACGACCGACGTGGTGTAGCGGCGATCGAAGCCTTTCTCGGCCAGGAATCCGGTCAGAAACGCCGCGAAGGGATAGCTCATCAGGTAGCCTCCCGTCGGACCCAGGAGCCGCCACACTCCCTGCGGCAACACCGCCGATGCCGCAAACACCGGAAGCCCGGCGATGCCGGCGACCAGGTAGAGGACCTGCGCCGCCATGCCCAGGCGCGCGCCAAGCACCGCTCCGCCGAGCAGGACGACCATGGGCTGGAGGGTGAAGGGCACGGGCGTAAACGGGAGCGGGACGCTCACCTGCGCCGCCGCAGCCGTCATCGCAGCCAGCAGGAGGACTGACGCCACACGGATGGCCGTCCGCATCTCGCTCCGCCGCGACACCGTGGTCAGGAGAGTTCCATGAGCAGCCGGGCGATCGAATCGAACGTTCATGGAGCGGGATTGTACTATTTTCGGCCCCTCCGCTCGCTGTGTAATCAGCGCAAGCTCGGCGAGGCCGCTGAGTCTGTGTGGGGATCAGGGATCGGGGATCGGGGATCAGGGATCGGGATTCGCGACTCGGGACTCGGGATTCGCTCGGGGGATCAGGGATCAGGTCGGGACTCGGGATTCGCGGCTCGGATTCGGGATTCGGGCCCCGGCTCTGGACGCAGTAGCTTCCGGCTTCAGCCGGAAGGAAGCCATTCGGGCAGCGGGAACGGGGAGCTACACTGTCCAGATGCGTACGGCACTGACGATTGCAGGCAGCGACTCGGGGGGCGGGGCCGGCATTCAGGCCGATCTGAAGACCTTTGCTGCGCATGAGGTGTTCGGCACGTCGGCGATCACGGCGGTGACGGCCCAGAACACGCTCGGCGTCATCGCCTGGCAGGCGGTGGCGGCCGATCTCGTCACGGCCCAGATCGAGGCGGTGGCGGGCGATATCGGGCCGGATGCCGTGAAGACGGGCATGCTCGCCACGGCCGCGATCGTCGAGGCGGTCGGGGCCGCTATCGACGCGCTCGATCTTCCGCAGGTCGTCGTGGACCCGGTGATGATCGCCAAGGGAGGCGACCGGCTGATGGACGAGGACGCCGTCGAGGCGATGCGGGCCGAGCTGCTCCCCCGCGCGCACGTGCTCACGCCCAATATTCCCGAGGCCGAAGTGCTCTCGGGGATGCCCATCCGCTCTATCGAAGACATGCACGTCGCCGCCGTGCGGATCCGGAAGATGGGTCCGCGCGTCGTACTCGTCAAGGGAGGGCATCTGGGAGGCGCGGATTCCGTGGACGTTTTTTGCTCGGCGGAGGAGACATTCGAAATCAGCCGTCCGCGGATCGACACACGCCACACGCACGGCACGGGTTGCACCCTCGCGTCGGCGATTGCGGCGAATCTGGCGCTGGGGCTGGCCGACCGCGTGGCCGTCGAGCGTGCGCGGGACTACCTGGACGGGGCCATCCGTCACGCGCCCGGGATCGGGAAAGGCCACGGGCCCCTGAACCACTTCTGGCGCGCGGTATACTGAAGAGAGCTCGAATGCGGGCTCTTCGTCCCATGCGAGCATCTCCGCGAATGCGAGCGCCTCACTCATGAGGTCCCCCGGCGGCCGCTACCACGTCACTTCGGAGTCACTCGATACGAACGAGGCCGCAGCCATCGTGTCCGGCCCCGAGTGCGGGGCGGTTGTGACGTTCGTCGGCCTCGTGCGCGACCACAACGTCGGGCGCCGCGTGCTGTGGCTCGACTACGAAGCCTACGAGCCGCTTGCCCTCAAGATGTTCGCGAAGATCGGAGACGAGGCCGCGGGACGATGGGACGGCGTGCGGGTGGCGATTTACCACCGGATCGGCCGGCTCGCCATCGGCGAGGCCAGTGTCGTGATTGCCGCCGCCTCGGCCCACCGGGCGGACGCGTTCGCCGCTGCGAGATTCGCGATTGAACGTGTCAAACAGATCGCGCCTGTCTGGAAGCACGAACACTTCGAAGGCGGAGAGGTCTGGATAGAAGGCGCAACGGCGGATCCTGAGGACGACGCCGCACGCGAAGCGGCGTTCGAGCGCGCGTGCTCATAACGATCCATCTGTTCGCCCGGCTGCGGGAAATCGCCGGCGCGTCCGAATTCCAGCGCAGCGTGCCCGACGGGGCTACGGCCCGGGCCGTATGGGATCAGCTCGCGATCGAGTTCCCGGCGTTCACCGGTTACGCCACCGCCGTGTCGTGCGCGGTGAACGAAGAGTACTCGCGGCTCTCGGCTACGCTGAAGGATGGGGATGAAATCGCATTTCTGCCGCCGGTCTCCGGCGGCTGAAAATGGGGACACTCACCTTTACGCTAAGTCATTGATGATAAAGGTGCCAATTTTTGGCCCTCTGTTTTCAACAACTTACCGTAAAGGTGAGTGTCCCCATGTCGGGCGGCAGTGAGAAACCATGTTCGATAAGCTCAACGCGGTCGAAGCGCAATACGAACGGCTGATGGCCGAGATGTCGGATCCCGCCGTACAGGCGGACACGACGAAGTTCCGCTCGCATTCGAAGGCGCTCTCCGAAATGCAGCCGCTCGTCGAGAGCTTCCGCGAGTACAAGGAAGTGGTCGGGCACCTGACCGCCACCGAAGAGCTGATGAAGGATCCCGACATGCGCGAGCTCGCGCAGGAGGAGCTCAAGTCGCTCGAGGCCCGGCGGGACGCGCTTCTCGCGGACATCAGGGTCCTCCTCGTCCCGAAGGATCCGAACGACGCCAAGAACGTCGTCCTGGAAATCCGGGCCGGGGCGGGCGGAGACGAGGCGGCGCTCTTTGCGGCGGATCTCTTCCGCATGTATTCACGCTACGCCGAGCGTCAGGGATGGCGCGTCGAGCTCCTGAACGTCAGCGAGAACGGCTCCGGCGGGACGAAGGAAGTCACCGCCGTCATCGAGGGCCGCGGCGCCTACAGCCGGTTGAAGTACGACAGCGGCGTGCATCGCGTCCAGCGGGTGCCGGCGACCGAGGCACAAGGACGCATTCACACCTCGACCGCGACCGTGGCCGTCCTTCCCGAGGCGGAGGAAGTGGACATCCACATCGACGCCAAGGACCTCCGCATCGATACGTTCTGCTCGAGCGGACCCGGCGGTCAGAGCGTCAACACCACGTATTCCGCCGTCAGGATTACGCACATTCCCACGGGCACCGTCGTTTCGCAGCAGGACGAGAAGTCACAGGTGAAGAACCGCGCCAAGGCCATGAAGGTCCTGCGGGCGCGGCTCTACGAAATGGAGATGCGTAAACAGCAGGAAGCGATCGCCAAGGACAGGCGGACGCAGGTCGGCACCGGAGACAGGTCCGAGAAGATTCGCACCTACAACTTCAAAGAGAACCGCATCACTGACCATCGCGTGGGGTTCACGATGCACCAGCTCACGCAGGCGCTCGACGGCGATATCAGTGAGCTCATCGACGCGGCCGTGACCCACTTCACGTCCGAGAAGCTGAAGGAAGCCACCGACACGGACGGCACCGTCCATTAATGCCCTGATGTCGTCCGTGCACGAGCGGCTCGTCCAGGCGCGACAGATCTTCACGCGCGCCGGGATCGACCCCGAAGAGGCCGCGCTGGACGCCGAGGTCCTCGCGCGCCACGTGCTCGACTGGGACCGCGCCACGCTCGTCGCCCGGTGGCGCGAGAGCCCTCCAGCATCATTCGACGAGCGCTTTCAGCCTCTCATCACGCGTCGCGCCGCCCGGGAGCCGGTCGCCTACATCACGGGTCATCGTGAGTTCTGGGATCTGGATTTTGAAGTCACCCCCGACGTCCTCATCCCGCGACCCGAGACCGAGCTCATCATCGAGGAGGCGCTGACGCACGCGCGAGAGGTGCGCCAGCCTCACGAGATCATCGACGTCGGGACAGGCAGCGGGTGCATTGCGATTGCGCTGGCTCACGAGCTCCCGTTCGCGCGCGTCACGGGCACCGACATCTCGATCCCTGCGCTGCACGTCGCTCGCCGGAATGCGCAGCGCCACGGTGTCGCTCGCCGGGTCACGTTCCTGCACGCCGATCTGCTGGACGAGATGACGCCGGCCGATCTGATCGTGTCCAACCCGCCGTATGTTCCCGCCAGTGATGCGCCGGGCCTGCAACCGGAAGTGGGACTCTATGAGCCCGCGGCCGCGCTGTTCGGAGGCGCTGGCGACGGACTGGAGCTCGTGCGGCGTCTTCTTGCCTCGGCGGCGGGACACCTGGCGGACGAAGGACGACTCATGATTGAATTCGGGTTCGGCCAGGAGGCCGGGCTGCGCGAGGCGGCACGGCAGGCAGGCTGGCAGGTCGTGCGCATCTGCAACGACCTCCAGGCCATTCCACGAGTCGCGATTCTCAGGAGGTGAGTGTGGCGGACTGCCTGTTCTGCCGGATTGTTGCGGGCGAGATTCCCGCCACCATCGTCTTCCAGGATGATGCCGTGGTCGCCTTCAAAGACATCACGCCTCAGGCGCCGATGCACGTCCTGGTGATCCCGAGACGCCACGTCGGCAGCCTGAACGATCTCACCGACGCGGACGACGAGCTGGTCGGACGTTTAGTGCGGACGGGCGCAGCCATCGCGCACCAACACGGCCACGATGCCGGTGGCTATCGCACCGTCTTCAATTGCAATGCTGACGCGGGGCAGACCGTGTTCCATATCCACCTGCACGTGCTCGGCGGGCGGAAGATGATGTGGCCGCCCGGGTAGACGGAGGGCACGGAAAGATAAACACGGAGTCGCGGGGACACGGACACGCACGTCAGGATCCCGATTACCAGCCGTTTCAATGCCGATAACCAGCTGGCTCTCTCCGTGGCTCCGTGTCACCGTGGTCAATCTTTCGTGACATTGGAAGTCATCGTTCGAGACGATCCACGAGGTCAGCCATCGCCGCGGAACCCGGATCCTCGCCTTCGCGCAAGCCGGCCGTCACGCCCCGCCGCTCCGCCTCGCTCCGGTTCTGACTGACCTTCCACTTGCCCAGGAGCCTGCCAATCGTGATTTCGAACCCCACGATTCCGCCCAGGAGCGCGGTGACAAAGTCATCCGGCGCATCGGTGACACGCCATGGGACGGGCCGTGCCGACTCGTGTCGATTGGTCAGTCGCTGGACGTGTTCTCGCAACCACACCGGGTCGTCAACGAAACGAGGCGTCCCGTACGCGTGGACCACCACATAGTTCCACGTGGGTGTCACCTTCCCCGTCTCCTGTTTTGTCGGATACCAGGACGGAGTGATGTACGTCTGTGAGCCTTGAAACACGGCGAGCGCCTCGACGTCCGGCGCGACGTCCTGCCACACACTGTTTCCTCGGGCGACGTGCCCGAGAAGCGTACCGAATGGAGCGGGCTCCGGATCCAGTTCGAGAGGCAGGTGATTGGCGTTGAGGCCGCCAGAGCCCAGCGTGACGAGCATCGCGAACGGCTCATCCCGGATCAGCCGATGGAGCACGTCGATGCGTGTCTCCTCAAAATGCTTTGGCAGGTACATCGTCGTTCTCCGTGGGAGTCCGGGCGCGCCTCGCAGGATAGCGCAGGCGGCGCTGCGCCGGCACGCGCGATCGCATCAGAGCTCGCGCCAACGATCGGTTACGACGCCGCCCGGGCGAGCAGGTACTGACCGCGTCCGTGTTCCCGCGCCAGAAAGAAATCGACTGCGCGATAACCTCTGCCGAAGTAGGTTTGAAAAATCTCTCGCGTGCCCAGCCGCCACTGACGCGCCAGATCCGGCTGCTCACTCAGCATCCGGGTGAAGTTCGCGGGAATCTCGACCAGGACCCGCGCGGCCTCGGCGTCCAGCTCCGTGCTACCGGGCTCCAGCCACTCGCCGGCCCCTGACGACGGATTCACCAGGATGGCCGCGGTGACGGCGCTGTCGCGGACGCCAATCGGACCGGATACGCGACGGGCCTCTGGAGGGAGCGCATTCGCCTGAGCCGTCGCCGCGATACGCCGCTCTACGTGCGGCGTGGAGAGATGCCACTCGGCGACGAACCGATCGGTCGGCGCTCCGCGGTGGAGTGCACTGCTCGACTCCCCGTACAGATTCTCTTCGTACTCTTCGACAACGATGCCGAGCTTGGCGAAGTTCAGATGCGCGCTGGCGGCCTGGAGCGGATCGTACGTCCACTCGATGAGATCCAACCCCATGCGAAGCGCCTGCTGGCGCTGCGCGATCTTGAGGGCCGCTCCCACGCCAGTGCGCCGGATGTCAGGCGTTACGCCCAGCGCATGGGACCACAATGTCGGACGCCCTTCCTTGACCGCCGCGGCCGCGTAGACATAGCCCTTGATGTCGCCGGCATCGTCGAACGCTCCGAGGAGGACGGCGCCGCGCTTCAGGGAGACGAAAATAATGGGAGCCGGAATGACGTCGTCGTCCGTGTAGTCCCAGATCGTCTTCTCGAGGTGCGCCGCCGTGCGGCATTCGTCGAGGCTGGACAGAGAGCGGATCTGCATCGGTTCAGGGGCAGAAGGACAATCGCTAGAGAAGCGCCGGCAGCTCGCGGAGCGACTGTATCACTGCCACGTCGGGCGGGCATGCGGCCCTCGCCGTGGCCGAGCGGGCGACGAGAATCCCCCGCATGCCGAGGCGCCGCGCGCCTTCGATGTCGTGCGGGAAGCTGTCGCCGACCATCACAGCCTCGCGAGCCTCGACGTCAGCCGCCTGCAGCGCCGATTCGAAGATGCTTGGGTGCGGCTTCATATAGCCGTGGTCGAGCGACGACAACATGACCGAGAACAGACCTTCCAGCGAAAAGTGACTCTGAAAGGAGGAGAGGCACCGGTGCGAGTTGGTGATGAGCCCGATCTTGATGCCGGACGCGTGAAGGCTGCGCAGCACTTCGGAAACATCGTCGTACAGCAGGAAGTGGTGGCACGCCGCCCACTCGACATAAATCGCCCGCGCGGCAGCTTCGAGATGAGGGCCAGCACCACCCATGCCCTCGATGATCCGGCGTGTGTAGTCCACATACAGCTGGGCGTCGTACAGGCCACTTTCCGGCTCGAGGAACGTCGCCGCACCGGCGACGGCGTTGTCGAACCTCGCGGGATCGACCTCGATACCGAAACGCGAGCAGAACTCGCGATAGCCCGAGCCTTGAAAAGCCGGGCCAGGGTAGATGAGCGTGAAGTCGACGTCGAAGAAGACCGCGCGAGTGCGCCCGTGGAGAAGCGAATCGGTCAAAACGACGCCTCGACGAGTGCCTCGGGACCGGCAATCGACACGGCTGCGCGGTCCGGGTGGAGCACCTCGGCGGCGGCCGCGCGAATGTCGTCGAATTCGACCCCCTTCAGCAGCGATGGAAGACGCTGATCGTAGTCGAGCCCCAGTCCGAACTGCTCGGAGGTCTGGAGGAAGCCCGCAATGCTGTAGTTCGTTTCCAGCATCCGTGGAATCGATCCCACCAGGAACTGCCGAGTCTCCTCGACCTCGGTCCGGGTCGGCCCGTCGGCGCCGAGTTGCTGCACCTCGGTATCAATTGCCGCAAGCGCCCGTTCGACATTGTTCGGATCGACCCCGGCCCGGATCACGAGAGGGCTCTCTGCAAACGTCGCATCGAACGAGCTGTACGCGTAGTACGCCATGCCCTGACGCTCACGGATGTTGTCGGCCAGCCGTCCGCCGAGTCCGAACTGCCCCAGGATGTTGTTCATCATCCAGTAGCTGTAGTACCGGGGATCGAGACGGCTGATCGTCGTGAAGCCGTAGGCGATGTCTGATTGCGATTTCCCCGGCATCGGGATCGTGACAATCCGGCGGGCTGCGCCGGCCGGGGGCGGCGGCACGGCACCCGGCAGCACAACGGAGCGGCGCCATCCATGAAGCTCAGACGCGGCCTCTTCGAAGACCTGCGGCGCTTCCACGTCCCCAACGATGACGAGTGAAAGCGTGGATGGACGGATATAGCGGCCGTGGAAACCGACGACCGCATCACGGTCGATGCGCTCCAGACTGGCGCTCGTGCCCTTCGCCTTGCGGCCGTACGGGTGCGCAGGCCCATACAGCATCTCGGACAGCGTCTCGGCTGCACGCACCGCGGGGTTGTCGTCGTCCTGCCGCAGCGCGGTGATGGCCTCCGCGCGCCGCTTCGCAAGCTCCTCTTCGGGAAACGTGGGGCGCCGCGCGACGTCCACCACAATTGCGAGGATTTCGGGGAAGTCCTCAGCCAGGCAGGTGCAGGAGAGCGTCATCGTGTGACGGGTGCTGCCCACGCGAAGCGTGACTCCTCGCTCGTCCAGCTCTTCGGCGATGACGTCCGCGGAACGCAGCTCCGTTCCGCGATCGATCACCCGTCCCGTCAGGTACGACAGGCCGGTGAGATGTTCGGGCTCGTGAAGACCTCCCGCACGAAACGTAGCGTTGATGGCCACTGCGGGCGTTGCCGACGTCTCCTGGACGATGACGACTGCGCCATTGTCGAGCGTTTCGCGCACAGGCGCCAGGCCGCGGACGAGGCTGGGCATCATCCCACTGCCTCCGTGGATTCGATCACGCCGGCCGGCTGCGCGCCGGCTGCGTCGTCGGGGATCGGTTTGAACCAGCCGGTCGTGCGCGCCGCTGAGCCAAACCGCCGCCGGGCGACATCCCACACCTGCTCCGTAGTGACGGCATCGATGCTCTGCTGGAGCGATGCGAAGAAGTCCGGACCGACGACCGTCTCGAAGTATCCGAGCTGGTGCGCAATGTTGGTGACGCTGTCGTTCTCGAAGACCAGCCGAGCCCGGAGCTGCCGCTTCGCCCGGGTCATTTCGGCGGCATCGACACCGCTCTCGCGAAGCTGCTCAACGGCTTCCAGCGCTGCGGCCTCCAACGAGCCGAGCGCGACCCCCTCAAGCGCAGTCAACGACAGGGTGTAAAGAAAAGGGTCACGCGTGGGCAGGAGCGCTCCAGAGACCATCGACGCGAGCCCTCCCTCAACGAGCCGTGTATACAGCCGCGCCTTGCGCTGAGGCGGGGCGCCACGAAAACTCGACCAGAGATTGACCCCTTTGGCGCCGGTCATGACGGCATCCAGCACGAGCATCGGAAAGAAGTCAGGCTCTGTGGCGGCCGGCGCATGAAAGACCATCTTGAGGTAGCCGGTCGTTCCTTCGCGCTCAATCAGGACGCGGCGCTCGCCAACCTGCGGCGGCTCCTTCACGCGCAGCCGCGCTGGGACCGATCCCGCAGGGATGGAACCGAAATGCCTGGCAGCCGCGCGGAACACCTCGTCCGCATCGACATCCCCGGCCACCACGAGTGTGGCGTTGTTTGGAATGTAGAACCGCCGATAGTGCCCGTACAGATCGTCCCGGGTCATCGACCTCAGATCGTCGATCCAGCCGATAGTGGGATGCCGATAGGGATGCGCTCGAAAGGCGCTTGCGGTGACCTCGGTGTCGAGGAGCTGATCCGGATCGTTGTCCCCGCCCTGCAGCTCAGAGATGATGACGGTCCGCTCGGATTCGCACTCGGCTGGTTCGTAGAGCGTATTCGACATCCGCTCCGCCTCGATGAACAGCATCTGCTCGAGCGCGGCGCTTCCTGCGGTCTCCAGATAGGTCGTCTGATCGATCCACGTGTATCCGTTCCACATGCCGCCGAAGCGTTCGACGATCCCCTTCATCTGTTCGCGGGGAATGTTGGTGGTCCCCTTGAAATTCATGTGCTCGACCCAGTGCGAGACGCCGGTCATGCCGGGAGCCTCATCACCGGAACCGACGCCGTACCAGCACCACACCGAGACGAGGGGAGCGGTGTGGACTTCCTGGACAACGATCTTCAAGCCATTGTCGAGGGTTGCACGGCGCACGCACGTCCGCGGGGCAGGTACAAGGGACAACGCCATCCGTCCATTATACAAGCCGGGTTTGCCTCTTTCTGAGCTTTACTGGAAGACCAATTTGAAGAAAACGCGCCACATTTTGTTGATTTAGCCATGGCCCTCTGCTTGCATCCGAAGCCCCCGGACGATAGCTCGGCGGGCTGGGGCTTACTGCTCAGCCGGCTGATTGGCAATCAGGAGGAGATGAAATGTTGAAGCGTACGATTCTCGCGCTCTCGGTCGCGGTCCTGACATTCGCGGGCCTGGCGCAGGCGCAGGAGAATGCCACGCTCACAATGCGCTCGGGCGACCGCGTCAGTGGTCAACTGGTGGATATGGGAGGTTCGGGATTTGCCCTCCGCGTCAATGGTCAGAGTCGGAATATCCCGACCAATGATGTGGCCGTGATCGATTTCTCGGGTGGTTCGATGAGCGATGCCGACTGGGCCAAGGTGGCAGGCGACCAGGTCGTGTGGCTGAAGAACGGCACGACAGTGAACGGACAACTGTTCGATATCGGCGGCACCAGCCCCTTGAGGATCACCTTCAAGACCAGCTCGGGCGAGCGTCAGTTCTCCTCATCGGAGATCGCGCGCATCGTTCTTGCGAAGCCGAGTGGTGTCGCAGCGGGCGGTTCCACTGGCACGCTGACGCCGCCGACGGGAAGCGGGACCTCGGTCTCTCCCAAGCAGGCGTGGACCTCGACGGGTATCACGGTCAAGAAGGGCGAAGTGGTCACTTTCAACGCCTCAGGTGAGGTGCAGCTCAGTGGTGATGCGAACGACATCGCAACCCCTTCCGGATCGAAGAACGGCCGTCGCGCCACCGGCTCGCAGCTGCCGAACGTGCTCGCGGGAGGACTCATCGGCCGGATCGGCAACAACCCGCCGTTCGGTATCGGCAACCAGGCCACGATCACGATGCCGGAAGCCGGCCAGCTGTTCCTGGGAGTCAATGACGACGGGTTCGAGGACAATCGCGGCGAGTTCCGCGTGGACATCCAGCGCAGCGCAAGCCGAAGGTAAGGACAGGCGAGTAGATGCTCAGGCCGCTTCCCTTCGGGGAGGCGGCCTTTTCGTTTGTACCTGGTCGGGATTCGGCGGTTCGGGATTCGGGACTCGTGGCGGAGGAACGCTGGAGCCAGCGCCGATTGCTTTTATCGAGCCCCGAATCCCGAACCACGAATCCCGAGCCTCCCCCAATGCACTAAACTTGGATCGATCACAATGGCCGAGTGGAAAGACACGCTGAACCTGCCGCGCACCGACTTCCCGATGAAGGCAAATCTCCAGACGGCAGAGCCGCAGGCGCTCGCGCGGTGGCAGGAGATGGGGCTCTACGAGCGGATCCGCGAGAAACGCGCCGGGCGCCCCAAGTTCGTGCTGCACGATGGTCCGCCGTACGCCAACGGCCGGATCCATCTCGGCACCGCGATGAACAAGATCCTGAAGGACATCGTGGTCAAGTCACGGACCATGATGGGCTTCGACGCGCCGTACGTGCTCGGCTACGACTGCCACGGGCTGCCTATCGAGCTGAAGGTCGATCGTGAGCTGGGTCCGAAAAAGCGGGACATGCCGATTGCCGATTTCCGGCGCGCCTGCCGCAACTATGCGACGCGGTTCATCGACGTGATGAGCATCGAGTTCCAGCGCCTGGGTGTGTTCGGCGACTGGGCCCACCTCTACCTGACGATGGACTTCCGGTACCAGGCAGCCATTGCCCGGGCACTTGGTCGATTCGTGGAGCGCGGGCTCGTCTACAAAGGCAAGAAGCCGGTGCACTGGTGCATCCACTGCCGGACGGCCCTCGCCGAGGCCGAGGTCGAGTACGCCGATCACTCGTCGCCTTCCATCTACGTGGAATTTCCGCTCGCTGACGACAGCAGCGCTCCGCTGACGGCGCTCGTCCCGGATCTCGCCGGGCGCAAGGTGTCCGTCCTCATCTGGACGACCACCCCCTGGACGATTCCGTCGAACCTGGCGATTGCGTTCCACCCGGACTTTGACTACGCGGCGTATGACGTCGACGGCCGTGCGGTCATCGTGGCGGAAGCGCTCGCGCCACAGGTCGCCGCCGTAGCCGGCCGGACGTTCGGCCCGCCCGTCGCACGAATGAAGGGATCGGCGTTCGATCGGATCCGGTTCCGGCACCCGCTGTTCGACCGCGACTCGCTCGGTGTCCTCGCGGACTATGTCACGCTGGAGCAGGGCACGGGCGCCGTGCACACCGCCCCCGGCCATGGAAGCGACGACTTCATCACCGGCATGAAATACGGGCTCGAGGTCTACGTACCCGTCGGGCCCGGCGGTCACTTCCTGGCCACGGTGCCGATGTTTGCCGGACAGCGCGTGTTCGATGCCAACGGGCCGATCGAGGACGCGCTGAAGGAACGCGGGCAGCTCTGGCACCGCGAGGCGTTCGAGCACTCGTACCCGCATTGCTGGCGTTGCCACAATCCGGTGATTTTTCTCGCGACCTCGCAGTGGTTCATCGCGCTCGACAAAGAGTTCGCCATCGGCGACACACGGTCCATCGGCAGCCAGCCGGCCGCGCTGACGACCCTGCGGAACGCGGCGGTCGAGACCATCAGCAGGGACGTGACGTGGGTGCCGGCGTGGGGTCACGATCGCATCCACAACATGATCGTGAACCGGCCGGACTGGTGCATCTCGCGCCAGCGCGCCTGGGGCGTGCCGATTCCGGCGGTGGACTGCACCAAGTGCGGCGAGGCGCTCCTCACTCCCGCGCTCGTGGAGCGCGCTGCCGGTGTGTTCGACACCTACGGTGCGGACGCGTGGTACGAGCGGCCGGCGACGGAGTTCATCCCGCCGGGGCTGACGTGTCCGGTCTGCGGAGGGACGGAGTTCGAGCGCGAGCGGGACATCCTCGACGTGTGGTTCGATTCGGGCTCCAGCCACGAAGCCGTCCTGCCGTTCCGCCCCGAATTGACGTGGCCGGCGGATCTGTATCTCGAAGGCAGCGACCAGCATCGCGGCTGGTTCCAGAGCTCGCTGCTCGTCGGGCTTGGCACCCGCGGCAAGGCGCCGTTCCGCGAAGTCGTGACCCATGGGTTCATCGTGGCCGAGGATGGACACAAGATGTCCAAGTCGCTCGGCAACTCGATCGAACCGCAGGACATCATCAAGGAAAGCGGCGCGGAGATCATCCGGCTCTGGGTCGCCATGGTCGACTACCGCGAGGAAGTGCGGCTCGGGAAGCAGATCCTCGCGCGCGTCATCGAGGCATACCGGAAGATCCGCAATACGCTGCGCTACCTGCTGTCGAACCTTTATGACTTCGATCCGGCCACGGACCAGGTGCCGCTCGACCGCATGGAGGAGGTCGATCGCTTCGCGCTCGCGCGATACGGCACGGCCGCCGGCACGGTGCTGAAGGCGTACCAGACGTACGACTTTCCGACGATCTTCCAGGCGGTCAACCAGTTCACGACCGTCGATCTGAGCGCGTTTTACGCCGACGTCTCGAAGGATCGGCTCTACACGTTCGCTCCCCAATCCGACGAGCGGCGCTCGGCGCAAACGGCCTTGTACATCATTGCGGACGGCCTGACGCGTCTCCTGGCGCCGATTCTTCCGGTCACAGCCGATGAGCTGTGGCGTCACCTGCCCGGCACGCGCGACCGGTCCGTCCATCTCGGTGAGTTCCCGCGCGATGCCGACGTCCTGCTGGACCCGGCGCTCAACGAGCGCTGGGAACGGCTGATGAAGATCCGGGAGGACGTCAACCGCACGCTGGAGGTGGCGCGGCAGGCGAAGACGATCGGTAACTCGCTCGGAGCGAAGGTCATGCTGCGCGCGAGCGCTGTCGACGCCGCGCTGCTCGACCGATATCGGGACGACCTCCCGATGCTGTTCATCGTCTCGGAAGTGCTGCTCGACACGTCGGGCGCCGGCAGCGCCCCCCTTCAGATCGACGTGGCCCGCGCGGACGGCGAGAAGTGCCCCAGGTGCTGGCGTTTCGTGCGCTCAATCTCGAGCGCCCCCGGAACCGAAGGGCTGTGCGATCGATGTGCGGAGGCATTGTCCCGGACGTGATGCCCTTACCCGACAAGACACCGCCTGGGGCGACGCCCGATCCGGCGTCGGCACCTCCTCCCCGGCACGCGCATCCGCTCGAGCTCGGCACGATGGCCGTCATGGTCGCGCTCGACCAGGTCACGAAGGCGATCGTCCGCCAGACGCTGGCGCTCGGCGAAAGCCGGAGCGTCATCCCGGAGTTCCTCGACCTGACGCACGTGCACAACACCGGGGCGGCATTCGGACTGTTGAACGCGGTGGAGTTTGCGTACAAGCCGTTCGTGATGATCGCGATCGCGGCGCTCGCGCTCGTCGCCATTGCTGCCTACGCGACACAGCTCGGGTTCCACGAGCGACTGGCCCGCTTCGGGCTCGCACTGATCCTGGCGGGCGCCTTCGGAAACCTGATCGACCGCGCCGTCTTCGGATACGTCGTGGACTTCGTCGACGTCTATTGGGGCACGACCCACTTCTGGGCATTCAACGTGGCGGACGCCGCCATCACTATTGGCGCGATCCTGGTCCTGCTCGACATGATCGGGCTGGGGCGACGACATGCACCCTATTCTGATTGAGATCGGCGGATTCCCGGTCTACACGTACGGCGTCCTGCTCGCGGCCGCGTATCTGCTGGGCCTGCAGTTCGCGCTGATGCGAGCGCGGACGAGAGGACTCGACCCGAACCGCGTCATGGACCTCGGGATCTCGGATCATCATCAGCGCGCTCGTCGGCGCCAAGCTCCTCCTCCTCATCGTCGAATTCGACACCTTCGGCACCAACCCCGCGGAGTGGCTGACGCTCCTTCGCTCCGGCGGCGTGTTCTACGGCGGGCTCGTGGCCGCGGTCGCGGTCGCGTTGTGGTACCTGCGCCGGCACAAGATGCCGATCTGGACCGTCACCGACGTGTTTGCGCCGGGGATCGCCCTGGGACACGTCATCGGCCGGATGGGGTGCTTCTTTGCCGGTTGCTGCTTCGGACGCCCGACCGACGTGCCGTGGGCGATTACGTTCCACAACGCGTACGCGGAGCAGAACGCGGGAACCCTGCTGAACGTGCCCCTCCATCCGACGCAGCTCTACGAGGCAGGGGCCGAGCTCCTCATCCTGCTGGTGCTGCTTGCGACGGAGCGAAAGGGGCGGCCATTTCCGGGGCGAACGTTCTGGGGCTACCTGCTGCTCTATGCGATCTCGCGCTTCATCATCGAGTTCTATCGAGGAGATCCGCGCGGCTCCATCTATATGTTCTCGACATCGCAGTTCGTGTCCCTGATTCTGGCCCCCCTGGCTGTCATCATGCTCCTGATTCTGCGAAGGCAGGCAGGTCCCGAGCCGACGGCGGCCGTGCGACGGGCTCGAGCCGCGTGATGTCAGCAGCCGGTACACGAGAGCTGGAAGTCGAGGCGGATTACGAAGGCGTGAGGCTCGACAATTTTCTGACGGCACTCCTTCCCGATCAGTCGCGTTCGCACATCCAGCGGCTCATCAAAGATGGCCGCGTCACCGGTCCCGCAGCGACGCTTCGCGCCAGCACCGCGGTGCACGCGGGTCAGGTTTACGCGATCGAGCTCCCCGAGCCGACCGCGGCAACGCCTGAGGCGGAGCCGATTCCCATCCGCATCATCTATCAGGACGAGCATCTCGTCGTGCTCGACAAGCCTGCCGGCATGGTGGTGCACCCCGGCGCGGGGCACAGCACGGGCACACTCGTGAACGCGCTGCTTCACCACATCACGGACCTCAGCGGGATTGGCGGCGAGCTTCGACCCGGGATCGTGCACAGGCTCGACCGGGGCACCTCGGGCGTCATGGTGGTGGCGAAGAACGATCACGCACATCAGGAGCTGTCGAGACAGTTCGCCGACCGCGAGGTGGACAAGGAGTACATCGCGCTCGTCTGGGGGCTCGTGCAGGCCGGCCGGCGCATCGACGCAGCGATCGGGCGGGATCCCTCGCAGCGTCAGAAGATGTCCACGCGGGCGCGGCGCGCGAGGACCGCCGTCACGCGCGTGACGACCGCGAAGCATTTCAAGGGGGTCTCGCTCCTCAAGGTCGCGATCGCCACGGGACGGACGCACCAGATTCGCGTCCACCTGAGCGCAATCGGGCACCCCATCGTCGGCGATCCCACGTATGGCGGCCTCCATCGACGCACGCCCGCCAACCTGCGCGCCGTGCAGCGCCTCGAGCGCCCCTTCCTGCACGCCGCCCGGCTGGCGTTCACGCACCCGGTGGACGGGCGGCGGATCGAGTTCGACTCTCCTCTGCCGCTGGATTTGCAGGCGATCATCGACGATATCGAGGAGCGCGAGTCCAGGGGTGAAGAGCCAGTCGAATGACCAGCTGACGGGGAGCACAACGATGCCTGAACCGGAGCGCCTGACTCACGAACGCGTCTACGACGGGAAGGTCTTCGACGTGGACCGCGATCGCGTCCGTATGCCGAATGGCCGCGAGGTCACGGTGGACGTCGTCCGTCACAGCAAGTCCGTGGTCCTCATCCCGATCCCGGAACCCGGGCACATCATCCTGATCAAACAGTACCGCTACCCGCTGAACCGGTGGCTGTGGGAGCTGCCAGCGGGGAGCGTCGACGAGGGTGAACAGCCGGAGGCAGCGGCGCGGCGCGAGTGCCACGAGGAAATCGGGCAGGTGCCGGAGACTGTCGTACGCCTGGCCTCGCTGCACCCGACGCCGGGGTACTGCGACGAAGAGATGCTGTTCTTCAGACTGTCAGGGCTCTCCGAGCCGACCGAAGCCGCCGTCCAGGACGAGGACGAAGACATCGAGCCCAGGGTCTTCGCCATCGCCGACGCGCGGGAGATGGTGAGACGCGGCGAGATCACGGACCTGAAGACGGTAGCGGGACTGGGGATGATTTAGATCGGGATTCGGGATTCGGGACGCGCTCGGGACTCGGGATCCGAATGCCGAATCCCGATCGTTGCGAATCCGGAGGCCCGAGTCCCGATCCTATTGCAACGTATGCGGCACGGGCGTCTCGAGCTGCATGCCCGTATGGGTCTGCGACGCGGACGGCACGAGCGCGATGGCGAGCACTTCCTCCATGTGGACGACGAAGTGGGTCGTCAGCTCGGTGCGGAGCTCCTCGGTTAGATCTTCCTTGATGTTCTTCTCGTTCTGCTTCGGCAGGATCACTTCGGTAATGCCGTGCCGCCTTGCCGCAAGCACCTTCTCCTTGATCCCTCCGACCGGCAGGACGCGGCCCGACAGCGTGATCTCCCCCGTCATGGCGATGTCCCCTCGAACGGGACGCCCGGTCAGGGTCGACGCCAGCGCGGTGACCATCGTGACGCCAGCCGACGGCCCATCCTTGGGTATCGCACCGGACGGGACGTGCATGTGAATCTCGGAGTCCTTGTAGAATGCCGGGTCCACGCCGTAGCGGGTGGCATGTGCGCGGAACCATGAGAGCGCGGTCCGGGCGGACTCCTTCATCACGTCACCAAGGTGACCGGTGAGCGTCAGGCTCCCGCCACCCTGCATCCGCGACGCCTCCACGAACAGCACTTCACCGCCGGCGGGCGTCCAGGCGAGGCCGACGGCCACGCCGGGATCCTTCGTGCGGTTCTCGATTTCCTCATCCAGGAAGCTCGGCGCGCCGAGCATCTCGACCACGATCTCCCGTGTGATGACGACGCGGGCGGAGTCCCCTTCGGCGCGACGCCTGGCGACCTTGCGGCAGAGCGCACCGATCTCGCGTTCGAGGTTGCGGACGCCGGCCTCACGCGTGTATCCCCGAATGAGGGCGCTGATGGCCGGGAGCGTGAATTCCACCTGCTCCGGCGTGAGCCCGTGGTTGGTCACCTGCTTGGCGATGAGATGCTCGAAGGCGATCTTCAGCTTCTCCTCCTCGGTGTAGCCCGCCAGCTCGAGAACCTCCATCCGGTCGCGCAGCGGCGGCGGTATCGGATCCATGACGTTCGCCGTCGTCAGGAACAGGACCTCCGAAAGATCGAAGGGCACGTCCAGGTAGTGATCCCGGAACGAGTTGTTCTGCTCCGGGTCCAGAACCTCCAGCAGCGCTGACGCCGGGTCTCCGCGGAAGTCGGATCCGAGCTTGTCGATTTCGTCGAGGATGAACACAGGGTTCTTCGACTCCGCGCGGCGCAGTCCCTGGATGACCTGACCGGGCAATGCGCCGATGTAGGTCCGGCGATGCCCGCGGATTTCCGCCTCGTCGCGCATGCCGCCGAGTGAGACGCGGACGAACTTGCGCCCGAGCGAGTTCGCAATCGACTTCGCGAGCGACGTCTTTCCGACTCCGGGAGGCCCGAGGAAGCAGAGAATGGGCCCCTTCACGTCGGGGTTCAGCTTTCGGACGGCGAGGTACTCGATGACGCGGTCCTTGACCTTTTCAAGGCCGGAGTGGTCGGCGTCGAGGACCTCCTTCGTCCTGCGGAGGTCGAGGGAGTCTTCGGTGCGCTTCGCCCATGGCAGCGCCACGAGCCAGTCCAGGTACGTGCGGGAGACCGTGTATTCGGCCGCCGCGACCGGCATCTTGGACAGACGATCGAGCTCGCGAAACGCTTCCTTCTTGACCAGCTCCGGCATGCCGGCGCCGTCGATCTTCGCGCGAAGCTCGTCGATGTCCTTGGCCTGGTCGTCTCCCTCGCCGAGCTCTTTCTGAATCGCCTTCAGCTGCTCGCGGAGAAAATACTCGCGCTGGTTCTTCCCGACTTCGGACTGGACCTGCGACTGGATCTTCGACCCGAGCTCGAGGACCTCGAGCTCCTTGATCAGCATGCGGTTGAGCGTGTCCATGCGCGCGCGGATGTCGAGCGTGTCGAGGACCTCCTGCTTCACCGGTGTGCCGATGGTCGTCAGGCTCGACGCGATGAAGTCGGCGAGCTTGCCCGGCTCGGTGATGTTCGCCGCGAGCGCCTGGAGGTCGTCCGAGAGCAGCGGCGACAGCGAGACGACCTGCTGGAAGTTGCTCTTGATGTTCCGCTGGAGCGCATCGATCTCGAGCCGATCCTCGTCGCGCAGGATCTCCTCTGCGGCGATGACCGCTCCCTTGAGATACGGGCGGGTCTGCACGATTCGGTCGAGGCGTACGCGCGCCAGACCCTGCACGATCAGCCGGAGGCTGCCGTCAGGGAGCTTGAACATCTTGTGGATGTGGGTCGCAGTCCCGATTGTATAGAGATCGTCCTGGACCGGTTCCTCGACGGACGCTTCGCGCTGCGTGAACACCGCGATCATGCGGCCGGCAGTCGTGGCCTCGTCGATGAGCCGCACGGAGGCCTCACGGGCGACCGCGAGCGGCATGAAGGAGTTGGGGAAGAGGACCGTATCGCGCAGCGGCAGTACAGGCAACTCCGGGGGGATCGAGAAAGGCCGCTCCCCCGAAACCAGCAGGTCGTCGTCAATTTGGTCGGTCTTGTCGGACTGATCGCTCACGGGCGACCCTCCCTGGGTGCGCTGTTGGGCAGGCGTACGATCCGCGACGCGGTCGCAACGCTCTGCGTGATGATACGCGGAATTGATGGAGGTGGAGCGCCGGTCTGGACGCCGGCGGGGGGCTGCCTGGAGCACCCCGTTTGAACGAACGAGCGGTTCCGGCGCGCCACACGGCGCGCCGGAACGAATCGAATTAACCCTGCATGTCGACGAAGAGCGACGCGTTGCCACGGCGCTGCGCCATGACGCGTTCCCGCTGCTGCGCAGTTTCGCGGGCTTCTTCGCAATCCTTGCAGCGGACCGCGAACGGGAGCGCACGAAGACGGCGCTCCGAGATCTCTTCACCGCACTCAAAACAGTACCCGAATGTCCCCTCTTCGAGACGGTGGAGAGCCTCTTCGATCTTGTGCAGGGTCTCGGCTTTCATCTGGATGAGAGCGAATTCGATCTCATCCTGGATGTCGGCTTCCGAGCTCTCGGCGGCGTCCAGCACGCCCGTCGCCGCGTTGTTGGGACTCTCAGGTACGAACGTCCCTGATTTTCCCCTGCACCTGATCCATGATTTCCCGGCGGCGCTCCTCGAGAATACTGGTGAGCTCCGCATAACGATCCCGATCCATCTGTCCGCCCGGCGCCTTATGAACATCCATATGATTCCGCTCCTTTCGATCTCCGCACGGCCTGGCAGTCGGCCGTTATGCAATACATTTGCCAGTATCTAAGCCGGTCAGTTTAGCCGAGACCCCAACAAAAAGTAAAGACTTTGCTCGCTCGGTCTGCCGGAAAAACAAGACCGCCACGACCCCCGTGTCGTTCTGCCCCATCGTCGGGGTCCGACCGACACTCCCCTGGACCTCGCATGTATACCCCGCGAGATCAAAGGGTTAGCGGCATCACCTCCCGGGACCGCTCACCCGGTTGGCCTTGATTGTAGGTTTAGACGCCAGACACCCCGCCGCCGGTTCTATTAAAGATGTGTCATGTATGTGGCGATCCGCGGCAAAGGCAGTGCCTGTACGCACGGCCTGAACGGCGAGGACCGCTGCGCAATTTTGCGCGGTAGTGCGCACGCTGGATCCGTGCCCGGAGTTTGCGGCCTCCCGGGCGGAGGCCGCCAGCCGTCAGACAAAATCGACGGATTACTGGATGAAGCGCTTGCCTGGAGATCGGTGAGGTACGATGCCGCGCTCGAGCAGCGTTCGACCGTCGCGCGCGCTGCCGGTCCGCATCCACCTCTCATACACCCTCAGGGCGTCGTCCCGCGACGACGATCCTGTCTGCTCGCTTACATCGGAGAGGACGTCCATGAACCCCACGAACTTGCGCGAGAGCTCGCCGAACACCTCCGCGCAGGCGTCACGATCCCGCCGGCTCAGGGAGCCGTAGGCATACTCTCCCATCGACACGTAGTAATCGACGTCGACCGTGCGCCGGGGGAAGCTGTCGGCGAAAAAGCCGCACACGAAGAGTGAGGAGTCTCCCAGGCTCCGCAGCTGGGCACGCTGGGCGGTGCCGCCGGTATCGAGCGCGCGGGCCAGCCGGAACGCCATCGGTTCCGCGCCGCGGCCGAAGTCGTCGGAGGCATCGGCCCTCACGAACTGGCACAGCAGGTTGACGAGGTAGTACGCGGTGAGGTCACCGGCGGTGACGTGCTGGCGAACCAGCGCGGAGTCGAGTAACTCCTTGAAGTACCCCGCCGGCGAGTGCTCGTGCAGAAGCGGACCTTCCATCAGCCCTCCTCATGTGGCGCGGCTGCCGCCGCGTCCTACACCCGGCGCCATGAGAGAGGCGCCGTCTCCGGGAACTGCAACTCGTGTTCCTTGGCAAATTCTCGACGGGGAGTGATGAGCTGGATCATAGCAGAGTATGGCGGGCCAGGGGGGTCCAACGTGCCAAGGGTGCCAGGGGTGCCAAGGGTGCCAAGCCACGGGTGCCAAAGTGCCAGCGGGCAGGCAGGCGACAAGCAGGGTGCCAGGGTGGGTGGCAGGGGCCAAGGTGCCAGAGTGCCAAGGTGCCAAGGTGCAGAGTGCCAAGTGCAGCGGAGCGAGCGAGTGGCCCGGTCACGCGGAATTGGGGTATAATTCTTCGTTTGTGCGGCCGCGGCTGGCGCGGGATGTACAGCGGGATCAACGGTTTAACCCCCATATACGCTTCAGGCGTCAGGTTCATTGATGGCGAAACGCTGCGAAATCTGCGGAAAGGGCCCGGTCGTCGGGCGTAACGTGAGCCACGCGCACAATGTGACCGCCCGGAGGTTCGAGCCGAACCTCCAGCGCGTCCGCGCGATGGTCAACGGCGGTATTCAGCGCCTGCGCGTGTGCACGCGCTGCATCCGGTCGAACAAAATCGTGAAGGCGGGCTCGGCCAAGGCGGTCAAGGTCGCCTAGTGCGGCAGGCGGTCTCGACAGAGGCGGCGCCGAGCGCGATCGGGCCGTACTCCCAGGCGATCAGGGCAGGCTCGCTGCTCTTTGTCTCAGGCCAGGTCCCCATCGATCCGGCCACCGGCGCCATCGTGGACGGGGACATCGCGGCGCAGACCCGAAGGGTGCTGCAGAACGTCGGCGCCATCCTGGATGCCGCCGGCGTCTCGTTCGATCATGTCGTGCGGACGACCGTCTTTCTCACCGACATGAACGACTTCGCCGCGATGAACGAAGTCTACGCCACCTGCTTCACGTCGCCCGCACCCGCGCGCGCCACGGTGCAGGTCTCCCGCCTCCCGAAAGACGCTCGCATCGAGATCGACGTCATCGCGTCGACTGAGTGAGTAAGCCTTCTCAGGGTTTGCTCGGCTCGTAGCTCTGGCACCCTGCATCTTTGGCACCTGGCCCTCTGGCACCTTGTTATCGACTCGCGCGTTCCACATCCACCACACCGGCAATACTGCGAAGCGACTTGATCACCTTCTGGAGGTGCTTGACGTCGCTGATCTCGACCGTCATGTCGATGCGCCCCATCTGATCGTCCACCGTCGCCTCGACGTTCCTGATGTTCGTGTTGATGCCCGCGATCTTCGCGCTGACGTCCGCGAGGATCCCGCGCCGATCCTCCACCTGGATCGTGAGCCTGACGGTATAGGGCTTCGCATCCGCCCCCTTGTCCCACTCGACGGAGATCTTCCGCTCCGGATCGTAGAGCAGGTTGACGACGTTCGGGCACGCGGCGGAGTGGACCGACACGCCTTTGCCGCGCGTGATGTACCCGATGATCTTTTCCCCCCGAATGGGATTGCAGCAGCGGGCGCGAAACACCATCAGGTCGTCCACGCCGTGGACGGTGATCTTGTCTTCGCCGGTGCCGAGCACGCGGCGAACCACTGACGCAATGCCGCTCTCCGGCGCCTCTTTGAGCTCCGCCTGCGGAACGAAGCGCGCCAGGACGGTTTTGGCGGACAGCTTGCCATAGCCGAGCGCCGCGTACAGCTCGTCGGCCTTGCTCATCCCGTACTCGCCGAGCACACGCGTCATGGTCGCGGGCTCGGTCAGCGTCTTCAGGCTCAGGCCGAACCGCTTGGCTTCCTTGTCGAACAGTTTGCGTCCGAGCTCCAGGCTGCGTTCCGTCTCCTCGGAGTGGATGAAGTGCTTGATCTTGTTGCGCGCGCGCGAGGTGACGACGAAGTTCAACCAGTCGCGGCTCGGCTTGTGACCGGGCGTCGCCACGATCTCGACGATGTCGCCGTTGCGCAGCCGCGCCCGGAGCGGCACCATCTTGCCGTTCACGCGGGCGCCGACGCACTGGTGGCCGACGTCGGTGTGGATGGAGTACGCGAAGTCGACCGGCGTCGCGTCGCGCGGCAGCGACTTCACCTCCCCCTTCGGCGTGAAGATGTAGACTTCTTCCGGATAGAGCTCGATCTTCAGGTTCTGCAGGAACTCCTGCGGATCCCGCACCTCCTGCTGCCATTCCAGGAGCTGACGCAGCCACACGAAATATTGCTCGTCGCGCCCGGCCCCGACACGCCCTTCCTTGTACTTCCAGTGCGCGGCGATGCCTTCTTCCGCCGTGCGGTGCATTTCCGCCGTCCGGATCTGCACTTCGAAAGGCACGCCCCGCTCGCTGATGACGGACGTGTGCAGCGACTGATAGCCGTTCGGCCGCGGCATCGCGATGAAGTCCTTGATCCGGCCGGGCACCGGCGACCACGTCTGGTGGATGATTCCGAGCGCGCCGTAGCAGTCCTTGACCGAGTCGGTCACGAGGCGCAGCGCCACCATGTCGTACACCTGATCGAGCTCGATCTTCTGCCGCTTCAGTTTCTGGTGGATGCTGAACAGGCGTTTGATCCGGCCGTCAATCCTGAGGACCGGGACCTGCGCCTCGGCGAGCTTGGCGGAGACGGTGTTCTTCAGCTCTTCGATCATGCCCTCGGTCGCGCGGCGGCGGCGCTCGACGCGGATCCGCAGCGCTTCGTACGCGGTCGTCTCGAGATACTTGAAAGCCAGCTCCTCGAGCTCGTTCTTGATCTTGCTCATGCCGAGCCGATTGGCGATCGGCGCGTAGATGTCGCGCGTCTCCTGTGCGATCTTCACCCGCCGCTCTTCGGGCAGGTGGTGGAGCGTCCGCATGTTGTGCAGCCGATCGGCGAGCTTCACCAGGATCACGCGGATGTCGTCCACCATGGCGAGGAGCATCTTGCGGAAGTTCTCCGCCTGGCGCTCTTCGCTCGACGAAAACGAGATGGCGCCGAGCTTGGTCACACCCTCGACCACATGAGCCACGTCGGCGCCGAAGAGCTCCGTGATCCGCTCGATCGGTGTGTGGGTGTCTTCCACGATGTCGTGGAGCAGCCCGGCCGCAATCGCCACCACGTCGAGCTTCATTTCGGCGAGCTGATCCGCGACCTCGAGCGGATGCACGAGGTAGGGCTCCCCCGAATGGCGGACCTGTCCCTTGTGCTCGAAGGCAGAAAAGACATACGCCCGCCGCAGCAGGTCGATGTCGGCGTCCGGGTTGACAGCCCGGACCTTGTCGACGAGGTCCTCGAACCGAATCATGATGGACGGTGTCTAACAGAATCGTAGAAGCGGCTGTGTACGGTCCCTTGTTGACGGGGAGTTTTTCGGTTCACTATACTGACCCGGTTCGGCCGCCGGCAATCATTCCGTTCGTGCCAGCGCTGCCGAGACCCGGACACGGGCGCGCAGGATCCATTTTAATACCCACTTTCGCGCCGCACGGCCCGTGTGCAGGGCGCGATGGCCGGTTGAGGAGAGCATGACGACAAATCGAACGGCTTCGGTCGCAGCTATCGCCCTGGTACTTGGAGTGAGCCTGGCTGCGGCAGGGTGCGGTAAATACTCGTTCAGCAAGCTGAAAGCCCAGAAAGCCTATAAGGAAGGTAACGACCGGTACAGGGCCCAGGACTGGAAGGCGGCCTCCGAAAAGTATGAGGAAGCCCTGCTGAGCGACCCCGGCAAGTCGGAGATCTTCTTCTATCTCGGCAACGCCTACGACAATCAGTACAAAGCCAGCCGCGCCGGCGAGGCCGCGAACGACGCGAACATCCAGAAAGCCATCGAGTACTACCAGAAGGCCGCCGACCACGACGTCAAGCCGGAGATGAAGACTCTGGCGCTCCAGTACCTCTATTCGGCATACGGCCCGGAGAAACTCAATGACCCCTCCAAGGCTGAGCCCATCGTCCGCAAGATGATCGAGGCGGAGCCGAATGAGCCGGCGAACTATTTCGCCCTGGCCAAGATCTACGAGGAGGCCGGCCGCTACGAGGAGGCGGAGCAGGCCTTCCTCAAGGGGCGCGACGCCAAGCCGAACGACCCGACCGTTTATACGACGCTCTCAGCCTTTTACAACCGGCAGGGGGATTTCGAGAAAACGATTGAGGCGCTCAACAAGTCCGCGACGCTGGCGCCCGATAATCCGCAGGGCTATCAGCTCGTGGCCACGTACTACTGGGAAAAAGCCTCCAAGGATCACCGCCTGACTGATCCCCAGAAGATGGAATTCATCAACAAGGGCCTCGAGAACGTGAACAAGGCCCTGCAGTTGAACCCCAGTTACGTGGATGCGCTCGTCTACAAGGGCCTCCTCTTCCGCCAGCAGGCGCTCGTTGAAAAGGATCGGGCGAAGCAGTTGCAACTGCTGGATCAGGCAAGCGTGCTCCAGAAGCAGGCGATCGAGCTCCGCAAGAAGACCGGCGCTACCTAGACCCCCGAACGAAACCGGCCATGCCGGCCGACGGGCCGTTCGCAGCGATGCGGACGGCCCACATTTTTGTACCCATACCTCATCACTTCCGACAGCGTCGTCTACTCATCGGATGACCAGATGCGGAGTCCAGGACGCCGCTCACGGACAAAACCGTAGGGCCAGGGCGACCCTGGATCGGGGATCGGGGATCAGGGATCGGGGATTCGCGAAGCGGGAAGCGGAAGCTGGAAGCGCCCGCCTTCGCTCGCTCGGCACTCGCGTGCGAGCTTCGGCGAGGCCTCGCCGCTACGCGGCTCGGGATGGGGCGCTGAAATGAGAAGGGCGAACCCGTGAGGGGTCCGCCCTTTGTGAATGTCCACAACCCGGCCGGACGGCCAAGCCGTGGCCGATAGTCCGAGACGGCTGTCAGTTCCCGCCGGTCTTGGTGCCGCCGCCGGCACCTTTCCGCATGTCTTCGGTGACGATGCCGACCTTTTCGATGCCCGCGCCCTTGGCCGCGTCAATCACGTTGATGATATCGCCGTAGCGAAGCGTGCCGTCGCCTGCGATGAACATCGTCTTTTCCTTGCGGGCTTCGAAGATCTCCCGCAGCTTGCCCTCGAGCTCCGGCAGCGTGACCGGCTGATGGTTGATCGAAATCTGGCGATCTGCGGTGTACTCCAGCATCACCTGCGTGTTCGTATCCTGTTTTTCGTTCGCAGACTTGGTCTCGAGCGGCAGGTTGATGTCGACCCCCTTCTGGGTGAGCGGAAGGGCCGCCATGAAGATGATGAGCAGCACGAGCAGCACGTCGATGAGCGGCGTGACGTTCATGTCCGCGCTGGCGTGCGGCGTCTCGCCGCGTACGACCTTTTCGGCGCCGAAGTGATTGTGTGCGTGGGCCATGACTACCTGCCTCCCGCCGCTGGTCTTGCTTCCTTCTTCTCGGTGATCAGGCCGATGTTCTCGATGCCGGCCTTCCGGAGATCGTCCATCGCCTGCATGATCGCGCTGTACAACGCGTCCTGATCGCCTCGGATGAGGACGACCTTTTCAGCCTTGTCCTCGAGGACGGTCTTGACCTTGTCGGCGAAGCTCGCCTTGTCGACCGCCAGCCCGTTGACCCAGAACTGGTTGGCCGAATCAATCGCGACAACCGTCTGCGTCTGGGTGTCGGGCTTGTCCACGGTGTTGCCCGCCTCCGGCAGCTTGACGTTGACGCCCTTCTGCAGCATCGGGGCAATCAGCATCATGATGATGAGCAGCACCAGCATGACGTCGACGAGCGGCGTCACGTTGATGTCGGAGTTGAGACCGCCCTTTTTGCTGCCAACATCCATTGACATGGGTTACGCTCCTGATCCTTCCGCCATACCTGGGGCCCGGCCTTCCAGGCAGGCGCGCTGCTCGCAGCGCTTTCCCGAATTTCCTCGAACGGACGAACGCCCGGGCCGAAGCCCGGGCCGACGGACGTTACGCCGCTGTCTTCTTGATGAAGTAGTCGAGCAACTCGGACGATGAGTTGTCCATTTCGACGTTGAAATACTCGATCCGGCCGGTCAGGTAATTATAGAACCAGACCGCGGGGATTGCGACGACGAGTCCGAGCGCCGTCTCGACGAGCGCCTCCGAAATACCGGCCGACACGGCGCCAAGGCCGCCCGACCCGGTGGCCGCGATGCCCTGGAAGGCCGTGATGATCCCGACGACCGTGCCGAGCAGCCCGACGAACGGGGCCGTCGCGCCGATCGTGGCGAGCGCAGCCACACCCTTTTTGAGGTCATTGGCCGTGAGCGCTGACGCACGCTGGATGGCGCGGCGAACCGTATCGACGAGGTCCTCGCGGCTGAGGTTCGAGCCGCTCTCCTGCTGGAACTGATATTCCTGCAACCCGGCGAGCACGACCTTCGCCAGATGGCTGTAACGATACGCCTTTGAGGAGGAGATCGAGATCGCGTCCTTCAGGCGGCCGTCCTTGAGATGCTTGGCGACCTGCGGGGCGTAGAGCTTCGACTGCTTGCGCGCCTGGGTGAACGTAAAGATCCGCTCAATTGCGACGCCGAACGAAATCATCGACATGAAAATGAGGATCACGCCGATGGCCTTGGCCACCCACCCCATCTGTCCCCACATGTGCATCAAATCCATTTCGCCATTCCTCCGGTACTTAGGTAATCCAGATTTAAGTCTGCGTCTGAACGAACAACGTACTGCAGCGTAAAGTTCACTGTGACGGTCATGATGACCGGCACCGGCACGCCATTGAGAAGCGTCGGCGTGAACTGCCACTGCTTGACGGCGTCGAGCGCTGACTGGTCGAGCAGGGGGATCGAGCGGAGCACTTTCGCATCCTTCACCCTGCCGTCAGCGCCGATCGTGGCTTCGATGATGACGACACCAGATACGCGCGCGGACTGCGCGATCGGCGGGTAGACAGGCGGGACGTGTTTCGTCTTCGTCGGGGTCTTGATATTACCGCCGACGCGGACCGGCGCTGCGGGGGGCGGAGGCGGGGGAGCTTCGGGCAGGCCGCCGACGACGCCGCCGAGCGTGCCGCCGGGAACGCCTCCCTCGACGCCGCCGGGCACCCCTTCACCGATTGCGGCGCTTGGCGCCTCGGGCACGATGTTCTTTGGGGCTTCAACCGGCGCCGCATTCGGGTTTGACACCGGAGTGGGCACCGTCTTCGGGGGCGCGGCTGCCGCCGGTGGGGGCGGCGGTGGCGGTGGCGGCGGTGGCGGGGCACCCACGAATGCCGCCATCGTCTGGGGCGTCGGCAGCACGTCCGTCGCCATCAGAGGAATGATGATGACGGCCGCGAAGAGCGCGACGTGCGCCAGAATGGAAAGCGGCACCGTGTACCACTTCTGCGACCCGAGCTTTATCGTCGGGTTTACGACATCGCCGAACATATCACGCGGCACGGCTCAGTCCTCCAGGCTCTGTCGTTCGGGGCGGCAAGACCGCGAATTATAGTCAGAGCCAAAAACCAGTGTCAACGAAGCAATCCGCTTCCGTTAGACACCGAAGTTCCAAAAATGGCCAGCCACCGGATGACCCGGGCGCCAACCCTTCAGGACCGGTGCGCCGGCGACTGTATGCGCATCCCGTAAAACGACCGCCATACGAAAATCGCCGACCCGCAGATGAACACGCCGGCGAGCACATGGCTCAGCAGCGCCCCATATTGTTCTGCAAGCTGCACGCCCAGTTCTACAGCAAGCAGTCCGAAGAGTGTGGTGAATTTAATGACGGGGTTCATCGCCACCGACGATGTGTCCTTGAACGGATCCCCGACGGTGTCCCCCACCACCGTCGCCGCGTGGAGCGGAGTGCCCTTTTCCTTCAGCTCCACCTCCACGATTTTCTTGGCGTTGTCCCATGCGCCGCCCGCATTCGCCATGAAAATCGCCTGGAACAGCCCGAAGAGGGCAATCGAGACCAGGTAGCCGATGAAAAAATACGGCTCGAGGAACGCAAACCCCAGCGTCGCGAAGAACACCGCCAGGAAGATGTTGAACATCCCCTTCTGCGCGTATTGCGTGCAGATTTCCACGACTTTCTTGCTGTCGGCGACGGACGCCTTCTCGATCACGCCGTCAAGCTTGATGTTGGCCTTGATGAACTCGACCGCACGGTAGGCGCCGGTCGTCACGGCCTGCATCGACGCCCCGGTGAACCAGTAAATCATCGTCCCGCCCGTGATGAGACCGAGCAGGAAGGGCGGATGAAGAATCGACAGATACTGCAGGAGCTCCGGCTGGAGCCGATGGGTCAGGACGACAATAATCGAGAAAATCATCGTGGTCGAGCCGACGACCGCCGTTCCGATGAGCACGGGCTTCGCGGTCGCCTTGAACGTATTGCCCGCCCCGTCGTTCTCCTCGAGCAGGTGCTTGGCGCGCTCGAAGTTCACGTCGAAGCCGTACGTCTTCTTCAGCTCCTGCTTGATGTTCGGGATCGTCTCGATCGTCGAAAGCTCGAACACGGACTGGGCATTGTCCGTCACGGGTCCGTAGGAATCCACCGCAATCGTGACCGGTCCCATCCCGAGGAACCCGAACGCCACCAGGCCGAACGCGAAGACGGCCGGCGCGATCATCAGCGCACCGAGCCCCAGCGTGCTCACGCCGTATGCGATCGACATCAGCGCGACAATCACCATCCCCAGCCAGTACGCGCTGAAATTGCCCGCCACCAGGCCCGACAGCACGTTCAGTGAGGCGCCTCCCTCACGCGACGAGATCACCACCTCGCGCACGTGCGCGGACTCGGTTGACGTGAAGACCTTCACGAGCTCGGGAATGATCGCGCCCGCGAGCGTTCCGCACGTGATGACGGTCGAGAGCTTCCACCAGAGCGTCGCGTCTCCCCCCAGCGATGGAATGAGGAAGTACGACACCACGTAGGTCAGCGCCACGGAGACGATCGACGTGAGCCACACGAGCGTGGTCAGCGGCGTCTCGAAATTCATCGTCGTCGCGTCCGCGAACTTCGCCTTCGCCCAGGCCGCATTCAAGAGGTACGACACGCCGCTCGCGATCACACCCGTGACGCGCATCACGAAGATCCACACGAGCAGCTGCACCTGAATCGTCGGGCTCGTCACCGCGACGAGAATGAACGAGATGAGCGCCACGCCGGTCACGCCGTACGTCTCGAATCCGTCGGCGCTCGGTCCGACGGAGTCCCCGGCGTTGTCCCCCGTGCAGTCCGCGATCACACCGGGATTGCGCGCATCGTCCTCCTTGATGTTGAAGACGATCTTCATCAGGTCGGCGCCGATGTCCGCGATCTTGGTGAAAATGCCTCCCGCGATGCGCAGCGCCGCCGCGCCGAGCGACTCGCCGATGGCGAACCCGATGAAGCATGCCCCCGCGTAGTCTCCCGGAATGAAGAGGAGAATGCAGAGCATGATGAACAGCTCGACGCTGATGAGGAGCATGCCGATGCTCATGCCGGCGCTGAGCGGGATGGCATAGATCGGATACGGCTTCCCCGCGAGACCCGCGAAGGCCGCACGCGAGTTGGCGAAGGTGTTCACCCGGATGCCGAACCAGGCGACGCCGTAGCTCCCCGCGATTCCGACGAGGCTGAACAGCAGGATGATCGCGACCTTCATCGGTGCGAAGTGCTGGAGCGCGCCGAAGTAGAACACCATGATCACGCCGATGAACAGCTCGAGGATCAGGATGAACTTGCCCTGGGTGATCAGGTAGGTCTTGCACGTCTCGTAGATCAGCTCAGAGATCTCGAGCATCGATCGATGAACCGGGAGATTCTTGAGCTGCCTGAAGATCACGAGACCGAAGACGAGACCGAGGACACACACTCCGAGGCCGCCCATGAGGAGCGTGCGGCCATTGATCCCCTGGAAGTCCACCTGCCCGAGGTCCGGCAGCACCAGGTTGGCCTCGCCCCCGGCGTGAGGGGCCGGCGCCTGCGCGCTCGCCGCTGGCGCGGGTGCGGGCGCCTGAACCGCCGCAGCGGCACGCGGGAAGATCAGAAACGATAACAACAGGAGGACGGCGAGCATCCCCTGTCGGCCGCTCGGTCCGCGGAACGTGTCGACCATTCATCTCCTCAGCCCTCGGGCACATCCCCGCGGGCGGTCAAAAAAGCCCCGAATCGTACCACAGAAAAATGACGGCAGAACGCCGTCCAGGAACCTTCTGCCGGGCGCTGGTGTCCTGACCAGCGCTCAGACGCGGAAGTCGCCGACGCGATCGTCACCCCGGCGGCCCTTGACGCGGCTCGACAGCGCCATGCCGCCGGTGAGAAAGATCCGGATTCCCTGTTCCACCGTGATGTCGGGGAATGACGCCTTGTCCCGCGCGCACACGATGACATCGCCCAGGTACAGATGGTTGGTGGGGACGTACACCGCCACGAGCGGTTCGGCGCCGTGCCCGCGATCCAGCGTGAACTCCTTCGTCAGAAACCCCAGCATGAAGCCGCCACCGGTCTCTTCGACGAGCACCACGCGCTTGAATCCGTATTCGTTGTCCGGCGAGAACGCGACGATCAGCTGCTTGACGGGGGCGTAAATCGTGCGGAACACGGGCACACGCAGCAGATAGCCCTCGGTCTTCTGCAGCAATCGCTTCCCGATGACGTTGGTGGCCAGGGCGCCGACGAACAGCACGACGAGCGCCGTCGTGACGATCCCCAGGCCGGGCACGTTGCGCTGGAGCCATGCGGCGTAGAAAGGGCCGACGAACCCGTCGATCAGCCGGAAGATCCAGACGAATGCCGCGACACTGATGACCAGCGGCACGGTCACGAAGAACCCCGCGATGAAGCTGCGGCGCAGCCACTGCATGCGTTGCTACTTACTCGTTGCCGTCGAGCACTTGTTCGCCGGCGGGGTCTCGCGAACGGCGATCATGATCGCATCAGCCAGATGACGGTCCCGCCCGCGAGCGCCAGGCGGTAGTAGGCGAAGACATCGAGCCGGTGGTGGGCCAGAAACCGCAGAAAATATTTGATGGTGACGTATCCCACCGCCGCGGAGGTGACCATGCCGACGGCAAAGAGCAGCATCTCGGCGCTCGACAGACCGGTACGCAGGAGATGGACGCCTTCTTTCGCGGCCGCGGCGGTGATGGCGGGCACGCCGAGCAGGAATGAAAATCGCGCGGCCGACTCGCGTGTCATGCCGAGGAACATCGCGGTCGCGATGGTGGACCCGGCGCGCGACATGCCGGGGATGAGCGCCGTTGACTCGCCGATGCCCGTCACCAGCGCATCGACGCCGCCCAGTGAGGTTTCGTCGCGGTGCTGCGAGCCCAGGCGCTCAGCCAGGAGCATCGCGATACCGCCGACGGCCAGCGTCACCGCAATCACGGCGGGCGTGCGCAGGTTCTCCTCGAGCCAGTCCGCAAACAACACGCCCACCACGACGAGTGGAATGGTGCCGATGGCGATGAGGCGCGCCAGCTTGCCGGGCCCCGATCGGGCCGTGAGGATCGTCGGCACCGCGACAATCATCTCCCACACGTCCTTCCGGAAGTATGCGAGGACCGCGGCCAGCGTGCCGACGTGGAGCGCGACGTCGAAGGCCAGCCCGAAGACGTCTGCATCCCAGCCGAAGAACGCCCGCGCGAGGATCAGATGGGCAGAGCTCGAGACCGGCAGGAACTCCGTGAGCCCTTGAATGATCCCCAGCAGTACGGCGATGAGCAGTGTGCCCAAGTCGGCGGCGCCAGTCAGGACGCCCGTCGCCGCGTGGGCTTGCGCGCCCGGGCGGGAGCGGTCGGTTCGGCGGACGCCTTCGTCAGTGCGCCGGCCGACCTGCCGCGGCCCTGCCAGATGATCGCGATGGCCGATGCGATGAACACGCTCGAGTAGGTGCCCGTGACGATGCCCACGATCATCGTGAACGCGAACCCGTGCAGCACGTCACCGCCGAAGAAGAACAGCGCCAGGGCGCTCAAGAGCGCCGTGCCGGCGGTGATGATGGTCCGGCTCATCGTCTGGTTGACCGAGGCATTGACGACGTCGTACAGGCTGTCCCGGCGCATGCTGCGGAGGTTCTCCCGGACGCGGTCGAAGATGACGATCGTGTCGTTGGTCGAGTAGCCGGTCACCGTCAGGATTGCGGCGATGACGTTCAGCGACAGGTCGTAGCGGAAGAACGCCAGGAACGCCAGCGTGACGAGGAGGTCGTGAATCGTCGCGACGACCGTGCCGACGGCGAAGCTGAACTGAAACCTGAAGGCGATATAGCCAAGGATGCCCGCCAGGGAGAGGACGGTGGCCAGGATCCCTTTCTGCTTCAGTTCCCCGCCGACGGCCGGGCCGACGATCTCGGTGCCGTTCACCTTGAAGTTGCCGACGGCCGCTTTCTTCATCGCGGCCACGACGCGGTCCGCGCTCTGGCTCAGGCCGGTGCCGGACTCCGCGCCGACGCTGGGCACTCGGATCATCACCTGGTGCTGCGCGTCGTCGCCGTAGCGCTGAATGACGGCGTTCTGCCCTTCACCGGGCAAATCGCGTTCGAGCGCCGCGCGGATCGTCGCCGAATCCGGTGGCTGCTGATCGAACTGGAGAATCACGATCGAACCGCCGGAGAACTCGACGCCGAGCGGCAGCCCCTTGGTCATCATGACCGCGAGGCCGGCGAGAATGACGAGCCATGACAGGGCGATGGCGTACCACCGCCAGCGGAGCCAGTCGACCTTCGGTGTCTTGAAAATCTGCATTGATCGTTCTCAGATGCTGAGCGAGGGGGTCCGCCGCTGCGCGAGCTCGAGCTCGAACAGCGTCTTGGACACAAACGTGGAGGTGAACAGGTTCGACACGAGCCCGATCACCAGCGTCAGGGCGAACCCTCGAATCGGGCCGGTGCCGAACTGGAACAGGAACGCGGCGGCGATGAGGGACGCGATGTGCGTGTCGAGCAGTGTCAGGAAGACGCGTCCGAATCCCGCGTTGACGGCCGCGCGTACGCCGCGCTGCGCCGCCAGCTCCTCCTTGATCCGCTCGAAGATCAGCACGTTCGAATCGACGCCGATTCCCATCGTCAGCACGAAGCCCGCGATCCCGGGCAGCGTCATGGTCGCGCCGAAGTACGCCATGAGACCGAGCAGGATGACCAGGTTGAAGAGCAGCGCAATGACCGCGTTGATGCCCGAGGCCTTGTAGTAGACCAGCATGAAGACGACGATCAGCGCGAGTCCGATGAGCGAGGCGAGCACTCCCGAGCGGATCGAGTCGGCCCCCAGCGACGGACCGATGACGCGCTCTTCGAGGTAGGTCAGGCTCGCCGGCAGCGCGCCCGAGCGCAGTTTCAGGGACAGGTCGGCGACGGACTCCGAGTCGAAGTTGCCGCCGCTGATCCGCCCGTCCGTCGTGATCTTGCCCTCGAGACGCGGCGCCGAGACCACGCGGTTGTCGAGGATGATGGCGAGGAACTTCCCGATGTTGTCGCCGCTGACCTTGCCGAACTTCCGTGAGCCGTCGTTGGTCAGCGTGAAGCTGACCGCGGGCCGGTTGTTCTCGTCGATCGACGGCTTGGCATTGCGCAGGTCCCTGCCGGTCACGGCGGCGACCTTGCGAACGAGATAGAACTCCGTGCCCGTATCGCCAACCGATCCCGACCCGGACACGACTTCCATGTCTTCGGGAGGCTTGCCTGCGTAACTCTGAAGGAGCGCTTCCCGGGAGGAGGCCGGGCCCGCCTCGACGATCTTCAGCTCCAGCATCGCCGTGGACTGGATGATTTCCTTCGCGCGCGCCACGTCGGTCACGCCGGGCATCTGGACGAGGAGCTGATCCTGCGACGACCCGTAGGTCGAGATGTTCGGTTCGGTGACACCGAGCTCGTTGACGCGCCGCTCGATGGTCTGCTGCGCCTGGACGACCGTCTCCGCCCGCATGTCGCGTTCGATGTTGGGCTTCATCCTGAAGTCGTAGTTGCCGCCTCCGACAGGATTGCGGTCGTAGATCAGCGCCACCTGCTCATCGGAGATCCGCCGGAAGTCCGCGTCCTTGTCGGCCTGGACCCCTTCGACCCGAAACGTCGCCGGCGCCACCAGCTTGATGGAGCTCACCGCGACGCCGGCGGTGCGCAGCGCTTCGCGCAGCTGCTCGCTCATCGTGGTCGTCTGCAGCCGCAGCGCATCGTCGGTCTGCACACGCAGGACGAGGTGCACGCCACCCTTGAGATCCAGCCCGAGCCGGAGCTGGTAGGCCATGAGCCAGCCCGGGGCCGGCAGCTTGGAGAACTTCTGCGCGAGAATCGGGTAGACCCCGACGGCGAAGAAGAGGACGAAGACCGTCAGGCTGGTGATGACTTTCCAGCGGAGATTCTTGTTCATGATTTATGAATTGGCCGATTCCTGGACGACCGGGTCCTGGCCCTGGTACCCGCCCACCGACGCGCGCGCCACCTCGATGCGGACCTTGTCGGCAATCTGGAGCTGGACGGACTTGTCGTTCACCTTCGTAATCTGTCCGTAGATCCCGCTCGTGGTGACGATTTTGTCGCCTGCCTTGAGCGAGTCCTGGAATTCCTGCACTTTCTTCTGCCGCCGCTGCATGGGCATCAGGATGAGGAAATAGAAAATTCCGATGATGAGCACAAACGGGAGGAAAGCCGTGATCTGGCTCGTGTCTCCGAGGCTCGACATCGCGAGTACTAAAGGATCAATGGCACACAGCATTCTAGTTTTGAGGCCGGCGGGAGAAAGTTTGACGGAACTCCTGGCGGAGTTTTTCAAACGAGCCGAACACTATAGCCTCCCTAATCCGGCGCATCGTGTCAAGGTAAAAGTGGAGGTTATGCAACGAGTTGAGGGTTGCCGCGGTCATCTCGCCGGCCATGAAAAGATGACGCAGATACGCACGCGAAAAATTCCGGCAGGTATAGCAGGTGCAGTCGGGATCCGGGGGCGAGAGGTCCTCGGCATACCGGGCGTTCTTGATCACTAGCGGGCCCTGCCGGGTCAGCAAATGGCCGTTCCGTCCATTCCTCGTCGGGAGTACGCAATCGAACATGTCGATGCCGCGGGCCACGCACTCAAAGAGATCGTCCGGCATGCCCGTACCCATGAGATACCGCGGCTGGCCGTCCGGCAGCAGCGGCGCGGCGTGGGACACGACGTCATACATGACATCCACCGGCTCGCCGACGCTGAGCCCGCCAATCGCGTAGGCCTCGAAGCCGATCTCAACCGTCTGCTCGACGCTTTCCTTCCTGAGGGCCGCCGACGTCCCCCCCTGGATGATGCCGAACTGCGCCTGGGCGGAGTTGGTGATCGTGACGTCGGGCGCCGATGCCGGATCGTGGCGCAGCCTGAGCTGCCGCTCGCGAGCGCGCCGGGCCCAGCGCACCGATCGCTCCATCGCCGTGCGGACGGCGTCAGTCGACGAGTGTGTAATCCCGCGACCGCGATCAGACCCCGGTCGTTCAGAGACCAACTGTGTAATCGAACGACCGGGGTCTGACCCCGGTCGTTCGGATGCCACACATTCGTCGAGCACCATCGCGATGTCGGAGCCGAGCTGCAGCTGGATGTCGACGGCCTTCTCCGGCGTCAACATGTGGAGCGATCCGTCGAGATGGGACCGGAACTCTGCGCCCTCTTCGCGGATCTTTCGAATCGCCGCGAGGCTGAACACCTGATACCCGCCGCTGTCGGTCAGGATCGGCCGGTTCCATCCCATGAAGCGGTGCAGTCCGCCGCACCGCGCGATGAGCCCGTCGCCAGGCCTCAGGTACAGGTGGTAGGTGTTGCCGAGGATGATCTCCGCCCCGAGATCCTCCAGGTCGCGGTGCGTGATGGACTTCACCGCGGCGCGCGTGCCGACCGGCATGAAGGCCGGCGTCTGCACCACACCGTGTGCGGTTATCAGCTCGCCGCGACGCGCGGAACCGTCGCGGTGGAGGATTCTGAAACGAAAGGGAGTCACGAGCCCTCAAGCATAGCAACTCCCTCACCGGCGAGCTTCCGCCCGGGTCCCATCTCCTATATTCTTCCGGTGTGAAACGACTGAGGGTGGGCGTCTTGTACGGCGGCAGGTCCGGGGAACACGAAGTGTCTCTGGCGTCAGCCGCTGCGGTGTTCGCGAACCTTGACCGCAAGCGGTATGAGCCCATCCCGATCCGGATCGAGAAGGACGGACGATGGGCGCTCGCGGATCGGGCGCCGACGGCCGTGTCCGCGGCGGAAGTGATCGAACATGCGCGGCTCGAGGCCGCGCGGCCCGTCCGGAGCGGCCGCGAAGTACACCTCGTCGCGAGACCGAGCGAAGAGACGATCCTCTCCATCGATCGCCGGCCCGGAGAGCGCGCCGACGAGGGGCAGGCGGTGGTCACCGGCCTGAACCTCGACGTCATCTTCCCGGTGCTCCACGGGCCATACGGTGAGGACGGCACGATCCAGGGCCTGCTCGAGCTCGCCAACGTGCCGTACGTCGGCGCCGGCGTGCTCGCGTCCGCGGTGGGTATGGACAAGGCGCTGATGAAGGTGGTCTTCGCAGCAGCCGGGCTTCCCATCTGTCCGTACCGCGTCGTCCTCAGGCACGACTGGGAACGGCGGCGCGAGGCGATTGCCGCCGACGTCGAACAGGCGCTCGGCTTTCCGATGTTCGTCAAGCCGGCCAACCTCGGATCGAGTGTCGGGATTTCCAAAGCCAAGACGCGCGCGGAGCTCCTGGACGCGATGGATCTCGCCGGTGAGTTCGATCGCAAGATCGTGATTGAAGCCGCCGTGCCCGACGCGCGCGAGATCGAGTGCGCGGTGCTCGGCAACGATCTGCCGGACGCGTCGGTCCCGGGGGAGGTCGTGCCTTCGCGGGAGTTCTACGACTACGAAGCGAAGTATTTGGATGACGGATCGAAGATCATCATCCCCGCGCTCCTCGAGCCGTCCGTCGTCACCGAGGTTCAGCGATTGTCCATCCTGGCGTTCCAGTCGATCGACTGCGCGGGAATGGCCCGGGTCGATTTCCTGCAGGCGCGTGGCGACGGCGCGATCTTCGTGAACGAAGTGAACACCATCCCCGGGTTCACCACGATCAGCATGTACTCGAAGCTCTGGGGCGCGACCGGCGTGCCGTACCCCGTGCTGCTCGACCGGCTCATCGCGCTCGCGCTCGAACGGCACGCTGAGAAACAGCAGCTTCGAACCAGCCTCACATGAAGGCGATCCAGTGGCGAGTCGCCTTGGTTCTCTCTGCGACCCTGACCACTGCCGCCGCGCCGCGCGACATCCGCGGCATCGACGCCCTGGTTCGCGTCTACGATTTCATCCTCGAAGCCAGATTCGATCAGGTCGACGCGGAGCTGCGCCGCGCCTGCGGACCGGCGCCGCCCGAAGCGTGTGATGTCCTCGCCGCCACCGCGATCTGGTGGCGCATCCTCCTCGACCCGGACAATCCGGTCCTCGACGCCGAGTTCTCCGCGAGCGTAGACAGGGCCATCCGCACGACCGAGGCCTGGACGGTACGGTCGCCAGACGACGCGGAGGCCTGGTTCTACCTTGGAGGCGCGTACGGGGCGCGCGTCCAGTGGCGGGTCCTGAGAGGCGAGAAGCTCGCCGCCGCCCGGGACGGCAAGCACATCAAGGTGGCCCTCGAACGCGCGGTCGCGCTCGATCCCAACCTGGACGATGCGTACTTCGGCATCGGGTTGTATCGGTACTACGCCGACGTGGCGCCCGCCGCCGCAAAGTTCCTGCGATTCTTCCTGCTGCTCCCCGGCGGCGATCGAAAGGAAGGGCTCGAGCAGATGCTTCGCGCCAGAAATCGCGGACGGCTGCTGCAGGGAGAAGCGGACTACCAGCTCCACGTCATCGATCTCTGGTACGAGGGAAAGACGTCGCGGGCGCTGCGCCTGCTCGAAGGGCTCCGCGAGCGCTACCCCGCCAATCCCATCTTCACGGCGCGCATCGCCGAGATCCAGGACGAGTACGAGCACGACGTCACGGCCAGCCTCGCCACGTGGCGCAGCCTGCTCGCCGCCGCAGGCGAGCAGCGGGCCAACGCTCCGCTCCTCAGTGAAGTTCAGGCTCGGCTGGGTATCGCGCGCCACCTGGAGGTGCTCTACCAGACGGACGACGCGATTGAAATGCTGGAGCGCGTGGTGCGGTTGAAGTCCGCGGTGCCGTATGGATCGCTGGGGCTCGCCCACTTGCGGCTCGGCGAAGCGTACGATCGGATCGGTTCCCGGAGCGCGGCCGTTGTGGAGTACCGCGCGGCGCTGGCGTCGGCGACGTCACCCGATCCGAAGGACGTCAGCGAACATGCGTCGGCCCGCTTGAGGCATGCGCCCAACGTGACGCATGCCGAGGCGTATCGGCTCTCCCTGCACGGCTGGCGACGATTCGAGCGCAGCGATCTCGCCTCGGCGGCCACGGCGCTCGAACGATCGCTCGCGCTGAACAGCTCGGATCCCGTGGCGCACTATCGCTTCGGGCGCGTGCTCCAGGCGCGCAAGGAGGACGCGGCCGCGCTCGCCCAGTTCGAACAGGCCATCCGCGGCGCGCGCACGTGTCCACCGCCGATCCTCGGCAACGCGTACCTCGAAGCCGCGCGCGTGTACGAGCGCACCGGGCGGACCGAGGGGGCGATCGACTATTACCGCACCGTGACGTCCCTCTTCGGTGCGGCGGCAGACACGCGCGTCGCCGCGACACGCGCGCTCACGCGACTGCAGACGCGCTGACCGCGCACGCATCCACTCGATTTCGTCATCACGATCACGACGCGCGCGATCACGATCGCGATCCGCGATCGTCGCGCGCGATTTTCGATCGCGATCGATCGGATCACCACAGCACTACAGCGCCGTCGCGGTCGCGCCGACAAAAGTTTTGTGTCGATTTTTGACAAACGACATCACTTTGTGCTTGACACTTAGTTTTTCTCATCCATAATCTACATCTTGTATGAGGGTGGACCGCTCAGCCCACCTGTTGTAACCGTAGAGCGTCGGAAAACTAGCTGAGCTGCCGAATTCCAAGGAGGAATCATGGCTAAAAAGACTGCAAAGGGCGGAAAGAAGAAGGCGGGCGGGAAGAAGCGCTAGTCGCTTCCGCCTAACGACTAGGGGGGTGTCGAGACCTGACACCCCCAATTTTTTAGGTGCTGACCTCCCGCTCGCGCGGGAGTTTCGACAGAGAGCGACGGGCGCCGCAAACGACAGGCCGGCGTGCCAGGCGGCAGCGTCCTGCGGGCGGTAGAAGCTCCTCGCACTCGGAATCCCACAGTGAAGGGGGGGATGAGCGCAATGGCAAAGAAAGCAGCCAAGGGCGGGAAGAAGAAGGCCGGCAAGAAGCGGTAGGCCCTCTCCCGTAAAAAAAGGGGGCGCGCGGCGCCCCCTTTTTTACATTCTCACGCCTCCACCGTCACCGCATCGCCTTCCCATCCCACACGCGCACACGCTCAATCACGTCTCCCGCCTGGATGCGATCGACGACGTCCATGCCGTTCACGACCCGTCCGAAGACCGTGTACCTCGCGTCCAGGTGAGGCTGGGGCGAGTGCGCGATGAAGAACTGGCTGCCGCCGGTGTCCTTCCCTGAGAGCGCCATACCGACCGTGCCGCGGAGGAACGGACGCTCGTTCAGCTCGTCGCGGATGCTGTAGCCCGGTCCACCGTTGCCGTCGCCGCGAGGGTCGCCGCCCTGCACGACAAAGTTCGGCACCACGCGGTGAATCTGCAGGCCGTTGAAGAACCCTCGGGCCGCGAGCCCGATGAAGTTGCTGGCCGTCTGCGGCGCATCGAGCACCGCGAGCTCGAACTCGACGGTTCCCTTCGCGGTTTCGATGAACACGTGTGGCGAGACAAACGGGGTGATGAGCTGTGGATCGTCATAGGGCGTGATCGGCGGGCCCGGCGCCGGCCGGATGGCGGCTTGATAGTCGCCCGATGGATCGAGCTTCGCGAGCGCGGCGGCATGCAGCCGGAGCGACCAGTCCTTGTCCGCGAGCGCTTCCTTCAGTGTCGGCAGCGCCTCGGCGGCGCCGTATTCGACGAGCGCGGACAGAATGGCACCTCGCGCGTCGGTCGTGGCGTCTCCGAGCGCGAGTGCGTAGGCGGCGCGCAGTGCGTCGGCTCCCCCGGCGGGCTTCAACTGCCCGACGACCTGCGCCGCGGCGGCGCGGACGGCGAAGTCGGGTTCCTTCAACTGCGCCACAGCGATCGTCGCGGCATCGGGCGCCTTGAAGCGGGCGAGCGCGGACAGCACGGACGGCAGCACACGCTTGTCCTCGTCGCGCAGCATCGACTGCACGCGCTCGAGCACGACCTCGGCCGGCAACGTGGCGAAGACATCGACCAGCGCGGCACGAACGCTCCAGTGCGTGTCCTGGTCCATGCTCGAGAGCACGCGGACGAAGCTCTCCGGGTCGATGGCTGCGGCCGCCCGCAGGGCCGCCGCGCGCATCGGGGGCCAGGAATCGGACAGCAGGTCCTGCACGAGCCCGAGCCCGTCAGCGGCCTTCAGCGCCCCCAGCGCCATGACGATCTCCAGCCGGACATTCGCATCCGTGGCGGGCTCCGACGCAAGTTTCGTGAGCGGGCCGACGGCGCTGACGTCACCGATCGCGCCCAGCGCGCGAACCGCCGACACGCGCACCTCGAGCGGCGTCTGCGCCGCGCCCACCAGCCCGCTCAGAGGCCCGACGGCCGCGGGATCTTTGATCACCCCGAGCCCGCGCGCGGCAAAGGCGCGCGAATATTTCCCGCCTGCGCTGAGAAGCTGCAGCAGCACGGGCTGCGCACGGGGATCACCGATACGGCTCAGCGCATACGCGACGGGCCACCACGCCGCGACGGGCCGTCCACCGTCAATCACCGCGGCTGCCAGCGGCTCATACGCTTTCAGTCTCACGAGCGCATAGATGCCCAGCCGGAACGCCTCCGCCTCCGGAGCCGCAGGCCACGTCTCGTCGTCCGGCTGCAGCGCACGGACGGCTGGCGACCGCGCGTACTCGGCGGCCATGCGTCCGATCGGCTCGGCGGCGGCGCGGCCAGCCGCCTCGGATCCTTCCCTGGATCCGACGAGGCCCAGCGCCTCCGCTGCCCTTCCCCGCACGAGCGGCGATGCATCGGCAAGCGCGGCGGTGAGTGCCGGCGCGGACGAGGCATCGGCGATGAGCCCGAGCGCAAAGGCGGCCATCTCGCGCACCTCGGGATCGGCGTCGGCGAGCGCTGCGCTCAGCGGCTTCACTCCCTCCGGAAGGCCGACCCGGCCGATCGCCATGGCCGCTCGACGCCGCACCCTGGACTCGGAGTCCGCGAGGAACACCGTCAGGTCAGTCGCCAGACGTGGCGGAGGGGCCGGCGCGGCACGTCCTCGCCGCCCGGGCACGACAGCGGGCGGTGGAGGGAGCTCGACGCGGAGGATGCGCCGGTCCTCCAGTTCCAGCATCGACGCTAATTTCTGTTCGAACGTGTGCGTGGGCCCTTTCACGGCAACCGGGGCGCTCGCACAGCCGGACGCCGTCATGCCCGCAAGAAGGAAAAGGCCAGGTGCGCAGCGAAGATGTCTGGAGAAGAACAGTGGTGTCTGGCTCATAAAGGGGTTCAGCTGACGCGCCGGCACTCAATCCGATCGTCGTGAGGCCGGACGCGCGGTCGAGCCATGCGAGGCGGCTCGATTCACGCGGGGACAATGCTATCGCAATCGCCAGCGGCGTTTGGCTATACTTCGCTCACGCCGCTCGCGGACCCGTGGGATCCGCCGCGGCACACACATGCCCGGTTCAACCCTGGATTTCCGTTTCATCGCGATCGAGGGGCCGACGGGCGTGGGCACCTCGCTGCTCGCCGATCGCCTGGGCTCCCGTCTGGATGCGACGGTCGTGCTCGACGAGACCGACAACCCCTTCCTGGCTGATTTCTATGCCGAACGGCCGGGCGCGGCGTTCCAGGCGCAGCTGTTCTACACGCTCTCACGCCATCGTCAGCAGACCGCGCTGAGACAGAACGATCTCTTCAGCCAGCTCACGATCGCCGACTACATCTTCGATCGGGACAAAATCTACGCGTATCTGACCCTCGACGACAACGAGCTGTTCATCTATCAGCGGCTGTACGAGCTGCTGGCGGCCGACATGCCGTCGCCGGACCTGGTGATTTATCTGCAGACCCCGACCGACGTGCTCAGGCGCCGGCTCCGCGAACGGGAGCGCGCGAACCCTGAGCTGCCGCCGCTCGGCGACGAGTACATCGGCGAGCTGAACGAGGCCTACAACCACTTCTTCTTCCACTACACGGCGACGCCGCTGCTCGTCGTGGAGACGTCCCAGTTCGATCTGTCTTGGGGCGAGGACGCCCTGGCGGACCTGGAACGCCAGCTCCGCAACATGGGCAAAGGGACGCGGTATTACGTGCCCCGAACGTGAGATCAGGGCTGCATTCGGGGCCTCCCGAACGACGTTTCCCTCCTGCGGGCGGCGCGCGGCGCTGGTATATGCTCCAGTAATGTCCTGGTTTCAGAAGGTCCGCAAGCCCATCGAGCCGCCGCCGGACAAGAGCCGGGTGCCCGAAGGGCTGTGGGTCAAGTGCCCGTCGTGCGCGCAGATCATCTACAACAAGGATCTCGCGGCGAGCCTGAGCGTCTGCCCGAAGTGCGCCCATCACTTCCGTCTCACGGCCGCCGAACGCCTGCGGACGCTCTTCGACGGCACATGGGAGGAACACTATTCGGGCCTGACGTCCACCGATCCGCTGAGCTTCACCGATACCAAAGCCTATCGACAGCGCCTGGACACGAGTATCGCAGGCACGGGCCTGAAGGATGCCGTCATCACCGCCACGGGCTCGATCGGCGGCTTCGCATGCGTGGTGTCGGCGATGGAGTACCGGCTTCATCGGCGGCAGCATGGGCGTCGTCGTCGGTGAAAAAATCACGCGCGGGATCGAGCTCGCGATCGCGGGGCGGCTGCCGGCCATCATCGTGTCGTGCTCCGGCGGCGCGCGGATGATGGAAGGGGCGCTGTCGCTGATGCAGATGGCAAAGATCAGCGCGGCGCTCGCACGGCTCGACCGTGCACGGCTGCCGTACATCTCCATCCTGACCGATCCGACGACGGGGGGCGTGACGGCGAGCTTCGCGATGCTCGGAGACGTGAACATCGCCGAGCCCAAGGCGCTCATCGGTTTTGCGGGGCCGCGGGTCATCGAACAGACCATCCGGCAGAAGCTGCCGGACGGGTTCCAGCGCAGTGAGTTCCTCGTGGAGCACGGCATGCTGGACCTCGTGATCGATCGGCGCGAGCTCAAGGAGGCGGTCACCAACGTGCTCCGGTTCGGCGGAGCCGGATTGCCGCGTCCGTCGCAGCCCGTGGCCCCCGCGCGGCCGTCCCCCGAGGCGCCGGTGTAGCGACAACCGCGGTCCGTGCCTGCCGTGCCCGCTTTTCCTGACGATCCCATCGAGTTTCTTTTCAGCCTCGAACGCCTCGGGATGAAGTTCGGCCTGGAGAACATCTCCAGGCTCTGCGAAGCGCTCGGACATCCGGAACGGGCCTTTCGCTCTGTTCACGTTGCGGGAACGAACGGGAAGGGATCCGTCACCGTCATCGTGGAGACGGCGCTTCGGATCGCGGGCAGGAGCGTCGCGCGGTACACGTCCCCTCACCTGGTCCGCCTCGAAGAGCGCTTCGTGATTCAGGGCACAGAGGTGACCCGCGACGAGCTGCGCGCCGCCGCAGGGCGGGTTCGCGACGCGGTGGTCCGGCTGATCGCAGGTGGCGGGCTGGAGGGGCCTCCCACGTTTTTCGAATGCACCACCGCGTCGGCCTTCGAGCTCTTTCGTGAAGCCGGCGTCGACATCGCGGTACTCGAGGTCGGGCTGGGGGGGCGGCTCGATGCGACCAATGTCGTCACGCCGCTCGTCGCGGCGATCACGTCGATCGACTTCGACCACCAGCAGCAGCTGGGACCCTCACTCGAATCGATCGCGAGAGAAAAAGCGGGCATCATCAAGCCGGGTGTTCCGGTGGTGTGCGGGCCGCTGCCGGCAGACGCGGAGCGGATCATCCGGGAGACATGCGAAGCGAACGGCTCTCGCATGGTTCGCGCCGACGACCACGTAAGTGTCACGAAACGCGGCGACGGCTCAGTTGACGTGCGCGCGGGTACGCGGGTGCTCTCGGGCGTCAGACTGGCGCTGGAGGGGGCGCATCAGCGTCAGAACGCCGCTGTGGCCGTGAGTGTGATCGACGAACTGTCGCGGCTGGGGGTCCGCACGCCGGACGACGCGATCCGCCAGTCGCTGGAGCGCGTGGAGTGGCCGGGACGAATCGAGCGCTTCCACCTCGGCGGCATCGAGATCATTCTCGACGCGGCGCATAATCCGGCCGGCGCGGCGGCGCTCGCGTCCTACTTATCGGATGCAGGATGGCGCGACGCCACGCTGGTGCTCGGGGTGATGCGGGACAAGGACGTCCGCGGGATGCTCGAGGCGCTGTTGCCTCAGTCCCACGCCTGGGGCCTCGTCGTCTGCACTACCCCGCCGGGAGCTCGAGCCCTCCCTGCCGCTGCGCTCGCGGCGCTGGCGTCGGACGTCGCAGATGGTCGTGTGCTGATCGAGACAGTGAGCGATCCAGTGGGCGCCCTCGAGCGCGCGCGGCGTCGCGGGCGCCCGGCCGTGGCGGCCGGATCCATCTTTCTGATCGGTCCCCTGCGTGATATTCTTCGGTGATTCCGGCCTCTCGCCCCGGGTTTTCATGCTTCGCCTCAGCATCATTTTTTCCCTCTGCGTCGTGTTCGAGTGGGTCGGCGCACCTGGTGCCGCACGCGCTCAAGGAGGCCTCGCCGGCTGCAAGATCTACGAGCAGCAGAACCTGACCTTCCGGAAGGTTGCCGACGAGCACGAGAATCATTTCATTCTGGAAGGCACCGAAGATGCGCCGGTCCAGATCGACTGCGACGAGATGCAGCTCTTCGCCGATCACATGGAGCACTTCCAGACCGAGGGGCGCGTCCTCGCCACGGGGAATGTCCTCTACATCTCCGGCGGCAACCGCATCAACGCCGAGCGGATGGAGTTCAACACCAAGACGCGGACGGGAACGTTTTTCAACGCGCACGGAACGGCAGTGCTCCGCGACAAGCCTGAGCCCGGCCTCTTCGGCACGCAGGAACCGGATCTGATGTTCCGCGGCGACGAGATCCAGAAGATCGGTCCCAAGAAATACCGGCTCATCCGCGGCAACTTCACGACCTGCGTCCAGCCCACGCCGCGGTGGGAGATGCAGTCACGGACGATCACGATCAACCTCGACGACTATGCGCTGCTCAAGAGCACGCTCTTCCGGGTGAAGAACGTGCCCCTGATGTACCTGCCGATTTTCTACTACCCCATTCAGGAGGACGACCGCGCCACGGGATTCCTCATCCCGACATACGGCTCGACGACGGCGCGGGGGCAGTCGATCAGCAATGCATTCTTCTGGGCGATCTCGCGGAGCCAGGATGCGACCCTCTACCACGACTGGTTCTCGAAGACGGGACAGGGCGTCGGCGGCGAGTACCGATACGTGCTTGGCTCAGGCTCGTCGGGGAACGCGCGGACGTCGATGCTCAACGAGCGCGAGACCGTGTTCGAGGAGGTCGGCGGGGCCAGCAGCGTGTATCCCGGTTCACGCAGCTACACGATCGCCGGCGACATGACCCAGCGGCTGCCGCTCAACCTCAATGCAAGGGCCAACGTCGACTACTACTCCAGCATCGTCTCGCAGCAGCGCTATCAGCAGAACATCTACGATGCCACGAAGCGGACGCGGCGGTTCGGCGGCAACGTCGCAGGCAACTGGGGGTCGTACTCCTTCAGCGCCACCGCCGATCGCAACGACTACTTTCAGGGGACGGCGACGTACACGACGACGGGAACCGTGCCCCGAATCTCGTTCAGCCGGGGTGAACGGAAGATCGGCAGTTCGCCGGTGTACTTCGGTGTGAGCAGCGAATACGTGACGCTGTCCCGAAGCACCACCACGAACGACGTCAAGACACAGGACCAGGGCCTCACCCGCGTCGAGGTGAGTCCGGGGATCCGGGTCCCGTTCACGCGCTGGCCCTTTTTCACGCTCAACTCGACCGTCAGCTGGCGCGGCACATACTGGACGGAGAGCCTGGATGAGACCAGGACCCAGGTGCCTGTCGGCATTGGGCGGCGCTATTTCGACCTTCAGACCCGGATCACGGGCCCCGTGTTCAACCGTATCTGGAACACACCCGGGAACGGCTATGCGGAGAAGTTCAAGCACGTGGTGGAGCCGACGCTGACCATCCGGCGCACCACCAACATCGACAACTTCGACCGGATCGTCCAGCTCGATGGAGCCGACTACGCGATCGGCACCACCCGCTTCGACTACGGCATCGCGAACCGGCTGTACGCGAAGAAACAGACGTCGAGGGAGATCCTGACGGCGACGATCTCGCAGAGCTACTACACCGACGCACGAGCGGCCCAGTTCGACCGGCAGTATCAGTCCAGCTTCACCACCGGCAGCGCGCCCACCCACTATTCACCGGTGGCGCTGCAGGTTCGCGGTGCGCCGACGGATCGCTTCCAGGCAGAGTTCCGGACGGAGTGGGATCCCACGGCGCACACGCTGCGCACGCTCGCCGCCAATGGAAGCTACAGTTCCACGGACTGGCTGCAGACAACCGCGGGCTGGAGCCAGCGGCGATTCATTCCCGGTCTCGCAGGCTTCGACAGTGAAGCCGGGGCGACCAATTATCTGAACGCGACCGCGAACGTGCGGCGGATGGGGGGCCGCGTGGGCGGGAGCTACACGTTCAACTACGATCTGAAGGAGAGCTCGTTTCTCCAGCAGCGCTTCACCGCCTATCTCAACTCGCAGTGCTGCGGCGTCGCGATCGAGTACCAGACCTTCAACTATGGCGGCAGCCTGTCGGCGTACGGGCTTCAACAGGACAAGCGCTTCAATCTGTCATTCACACTGGCGGGGATCGGAACCTTCTCCAACCTCTTCGGTGCTTTTGGCGGACAGCAGAGCCGCTGATGACGCCACGGATCGCAGGTTGCGGTAACGGAACAGGGCCGTCGTCTTACGACTGGACGCACATCAATGGTTAACGTGATCGTCACCGGCGGGGCAGGTTTCATCGGATCGAACTTCGTGCGCTATGCGCTCGGCGTCCATCCCGACTGGCACATCACGACGCTCGACAAGCTGACGTACGCGGGCCGGATCGAGAACCTGAAGGACGTCATCGATCATCCACGGCACACGTTCGTGCAGGGGGACGTGGCGGATCCCGGCGTGGTGACGCCGCTCGTCACGGCGGCGGAAATCGTGGTCCACTTTGCCGCCGAGACCCACGTCGATCGCTCGCTGATGAGCGCCGGCGAGTTCATCACGACCGATGTGTTCGGCACCTTTGTGCTGCTCGAAGCCGCCAGGCAGGCGTCCGCGCTCCGGCGCTTCGTCCAGATCTCGACCGACGAAGTGTACGGCACCGTGCCGGAGGGATCGAGCCGGGAGACCGACGAGATCAAGCCGCGGAATCCGTATTCAGCCAGTAAAGCGGGAGCGGATCGGCTGGCCTACAGTTACTGGGCGACGTACGGCGTGCCCGTGATTGTGACGCGGGCCTCGAACAACTACGGCCCGTTCCACTACCCGGAGAAGGTCATTCCGCTCTTCATCACCAACGCGCTCGACGACATCCCGGTCCCCCTCTATGGCGACGGCCTGCAGGAACGCGACTGGCTGCACGTCAGCGACCATTGCCGCGCGGTGGATCTCCTGATCGATCGCGGCGTCTCGGGCGAGGTCTACAACGTCGGCGGCGGCAATCACGTGCGCAACCTGGACCTGACAAAGCAGATTCTCTACCTGACCGGCAAGCCGCACACACTCATCCGTTCCATCGCCGATCGCCTCGGGCACGACCGCCGCTATTCGCTCGACAGCTCGAAGCTCCTCGGCCTCGGCTGGTCCCCGCAGGTGCCGTTCGAGCTTGGCCTGCGCGAGACGGTCGCGTGGTACCAGAAGAACGAATGGTGGTGGAGGCCAATCAAGGAGGCCGACTCGAACTTCCGCGCGTATCTCGACGCGCAATACGGCGCACCCCGCTCCTGATCCGAACCGTGCCTGGTCCTCCCCTGGTCACCGGCGGCACCGGCTTCGCCGGCAGTCATCTGATCGATCATCTCCTGGACGACGAGCCCGCGGTCGCCGCATGGTCGCACCGCGGCGGGCGCGACACGCCGGCCGATCGGCCAGGTGTCCACTGGACGACCGTCGATCTGCTCGATCGAGAGGCGGTCGCCCGTGCAGTGGCGGAGTCGAAGCCGTCCGTCATTTACCATTGCGGCGGCATCGCGCACGTGGGTGACTCATGGTCGGCTCCCACGATGGCGCTGCGGGTGAACGTGGTCGGCACGCACCACGTCCTCGAAGCGGTTCGCGACGCCAGGCTCGACTGCCCGGTCCTCGTCGTCGGATCCGCGCTCGTCTACCGGCCGTCCACCGAGCCGATCTCCGAGGAGAATCCGCTTGGACCCTCCGACCCGTACGGCGTCAGCAAGCTCGGGCAGGAAATGCTGGCCATGCGTACGGCGCACGCGCCTGCCTTCGTCGTCCGTCCCTTCAATCACGCCGGCCCGCGGCAGGCGGACGGTTACGTGACCTCGAGTTTCGCGAAACAGATCGCCGAAATAGAAGCCGGCGTCAAAGAGCCGGTCCTGCGGGTGGGAAACCTCGAGGCCTATCGCGACATCACGGACGTGAGGGACACCGTTCGCGCCTACCCCCTCGTGGCCCGGCACGGACGACCTCTCCGTCCGTACAACGTCTGTTCGGGACGCGCCTATCGCGTGCGTGATCTGCTGGACATGATTGTCGGAATGTCCTCGGCGTCCATCCGCATCGTGCCCGACCCCGCGCGCCTCCGGCCGAGCGACAACCCCGTGATTGTCGGACGGCGGTCGCGGATCAGCGCCGAGGCGCACTGGGAGCCGCGTATCGCGATCGAACAGACGCTGAGCGATCTCCTCGGCTACTGGCGGGACAGGACGCGCATCGCGACAGGCTCCTGATGCGGCCGGTGCCCCGCCCCTCCGAAGACGCCCGGAAGCTGGTCCACATGGCGATGGGCGGGGTGGCGCTGCTCCTGCGGTTCACGAGCTGGAACTTCCTGAACACGGCGATTGCCGCGGCGGCCGCGGTGCTCATCGCAAAGTCCATCGCATGACGCACCGTCCCCTGCTGCCGTTTCTGCTGGAGCTCTCGCGTCCATTCACGCTGGTCGCGCCTGCGCTCGGCTTCGCATCGGGAGCGGTGACCGCAATTGGGGCCCCGCCGCGCGCGGAATGGAGCCCAGCGCTCCTCCTCTCTCCGGCGATCGGTCTCGTGATGGCCGCCCTCCTCAACGCGGCGTCGAACGCTCTGAATCAGATCTATGACCTCGAGATCGATCGGATCAACAAGCCCGGGCGGCCGCTGACGTCCGGACGCCTGTCGATTCGGGACGCCTGGGTCTTCACATGGTTCGCCTACGGAACGGCTCTGGTCCTTGCATGGCTTGTCGCGCCCGAAGGGCGGCACGAGTGTTTCTGGATCGTGGCCGCCGCGACGCTTTGCACCGTCCTCTACTCGGTCCCTCCCTTTCGAACCAAGCGGCTGGGCCTGCTGGCCAACATCACCATCGCGATCCCGCGCGGAGTGCTGCTCAAGGTTGCAGGCTGGTCGTCGGTCAAGACGATCATCGGCGCCGAGCCGTGGTTCATCGGCGCGATTTTCGGTCTGTTCCTGCTTGGCGCGTCCACCACCAAGGACTTCGCCGACATGGAGGGGGACGCACGCGAGGGCTGCCGGACGCTGCCGATTCTGTATGGCGTCAGACGCGCCGCGTGGATGATCTCGCCGTCCTTCGTTCTTCCGTTTGTGCTCATCGCCGTCGGAACGTGGAGTCGAATCCTGACCGGGAATCCCGCGCTGCTGTTGCTGCTGTCGGCCGTCCTGACGGCATATGGGGCGTATGTCTGTTACCTGATGCTGCGGCGGCCAGAGGATCTCGCCATCGAGGAGAACCACGTTTCCTGGGCGCACATGTACCGCATGATGTTCGTCGCACAGGTTGGATTTGCTGCCGCCTACCTGTTCTAGCCGCCTCCGACGCCGCACTTGACGCGTGGCGAACATAAGGCGAAACTTGGCGAGTGTCGGAACAGCCCCTGATCTTCGACCTCGGAAAACGGCCGCCGACGACCAGATCCGTCGCGCTGCGCATACGAGACGAGGGCGCCGACGCCGCACTCGATGAGTCGCAGCGCCGGGCGGACTCGGCGAGATACCAGGAGATCACCTGCCGCTCGGCACTCAATCCGGTGAAAGGCATGCCGTTCAAGTGGACGCTGAATGCCTATCGCGGGTGCACGCACGCCTGCCACTATTGCTTCGCCCGCCGCTACCAGACACAGTTCGAGCTCGGACCAGACGACCATTTCTCGACGGTGATCTTCGTCAAGACGAATCTCGTCGAGGTCCTGCGCCGTGAATTGGACAGGCCGGCCTGGGTGCGCGAACAAGTGGCGGTCGGTACGGCCACGGATCCGTATCAGCCGATCGAAGGGCACTACAAGCTCACCAGGGGCTCGCTCGAGGCGTTGCTCACCGGCCGCACACCCGTGGGGCTGGTCACGAAAGGCCCCATGGTCGTGCGCGACGCTGACCTCCTCGCAGAGATCGGACGCCAGGTTGGATGCACGGTATGCGTGAGCGTACCCACGGTGGACGAGGACGCGTGGCGCGCCCTCGAGCCGGGCACGGCTCACCCGCTTCAGCGGCTGCGTGCGGTCCGAGTCCTTCGGGATGCGGGAGTCAACGCCGGGGTCCTGATGATGCCGGTCGTACCGGGCTTCACGACCCAGCCTTCAAAGCTGGAAGCGACCATCAAGGCCATCGCCGATCACGGCGCGGCCTTCATGGGCGCCAACGTCATGCACTTGAAGGGCGGTACGAAGGATCACTTCATGGGATTTCTCGCCAGGGAATTTCCCGAGATGACCGCCGGATATGGACGTTTGTATGCCGGGGCTTACGCGTCAGCCGACTACGTGAAGACCGTCACGGGCCTGATCGACACGATTCAGGATCACTACGATCTTCGCGGGCGAGGCAAGGCCGGGGAGCCGCGATACCCGGTCAAAAGGCAGGACGACGCCGACAACGAAGAAGAGGCCGCCCATGAACAGGCGGCCTTTGACTGGAGCAGGCGGGAAAGCGACTGACGCCCTTACGCGATGGCTGCGAGCCCGGAAAGGCTGCCGGTTGCGCGCGTGACGTCGATTTCAATCCGCCCCTCACGCACTTCAGCCGTGTACTCTTCCCCCTCGGCCCAGCGCTGGCTGATGGGCAGCTTGATGCGCGTCTCGATCACGCGTTTGAGGAACCGCGCACCGTAGGCGAGGCTGTAGCCGTCGGCGACGAGCTGCTCGAGCGCCTCGGGCGTCACCTTTAGCGATCGGCCGCTCTTCGCCAGGGAACCCTGGATCTTGACGATCTGCTGTTCGCTGATCTGTCGCACCTCGTCTTTCGCGAGCGGCCGGAAGATCACGACCTCGTCGATACGGTTGCGGAACTCAGGTGAGAACCGACGTTCGAGCTCGCGCGTGATTTCCCCGTGCACCTGCTCCACGTCGATCTGCCGGGAATAGAAGCCGAGCGGGCTGCTCAGTTTCCTGAAGCACTCCGACCCGATGTTCGACGTCATGATGACGATCGCGTCACTCAGGTAGACGCGCTTCCCGCGGCCGTCCGTGATCCAGCCTTCGTCGAAGGCCTGCAGGAACACGTTCAGCATCCCGGGGCTCGCCTTCTCCACTTCGTCCAGCAGGATCACGGATACGGGTTGTCCCGCAATTGATTCGTCAGCACGCCGCCGCGCTCGGATCCGACGATACCCCGCGGCATGCCGATGAGTTTGTCCACCGCCACAGCGCCGTCCTGGTACTCGGACATGTCGACGCGGACCATCTTCTTTTCGTCGCCGAAGAGGAACTCGGCCACCGACTTGGCCAGCTCGGTCTTGCCGACTCCCGTAGGCCCGAGGAACAGCAGCACGCCGTCCGGTCTGTCGAAGCCGTCTTTGAGCGGTCCCTTGTTCAGCACGAGGCGCCGCGCCACGGCGTCAATCGCCTGGCGCTGCCCCACGACTCGCGTACCGAGCCGGGTCTCCATGTCGCGGAACCGGGTCGACACCTCGCGGAACACCATGTCTTCGGGAATCTGCGCCACTTTCGAGATGACGTTGACGACGTCCCCGGGGGTGACCTCCCAGCGGCGGCCGATCTCCGCCTTCACAGCGGCCGTGTCCAGCCAGCCGATCACTTTGTCCGGCAGTTGGAGGTGCCGCATGTAGCGCGGTGACATTTCCAGTGCCGTCTCAATGGCCTCGTCCTGGATATGGACCGAGTAGTTGCGCTCGAGCCGCGGGCGGAGGTTGTACAGGATGTGGCGCGTCTCCTCGATCGTCGGCTCGTTGACCTGCACCGTCCGGAAGCGGCGCGCGAGGGCCTCGTCCTCCTGGATGAACTCCTTGTACTCACTGAGCGTCGTGGCGCCGATGATGCGGACTTCGCCGCGCGCCAGCACCGACTTGAACACGTTCGCCGCGTCCGACGGAGCCCCGAGCGCAGAACCCGCCCCGATCATCGTGTGCACTTCGTCGATGAACAGGATCAGGTTCGGCCGTTCCTTGATCTCGCGAATGACGTTCTGGATCCGATCCTCGAACATCCCCCGGAGCATCGTCCCGGCGACCATCGTGTTCATCTGGAGATTCACCACCTGGCAGTCCCGAAGCCTGACCGGCACCTTCTCGGGCTCGAATTCGATCCGCCGGGCGAGCCCTTCGGCAATCGCCGTCTTGCCGACGCCAGGCTCCCCGAGGAGCAGGACCGAGTTGGCGCGCTCACGATGGCAGAGCACCTCGAGGACCTGGTCCATCTCGGAGTCGCGCCCGAACACCGGCGGCACCCTGTCCTGCCGCGCGAGCTGATTCAGGTTCACCGCGAAGTGTTTGAGGAACGGGGGCAGCTCGAAGCGCTTCTTCAGGCGCTCCTCCCGCTCCTCGTGATCGCGCATGCGCGTGGCCAGGCGCGTGACGAGCGCATCCGGTTCGATACCGTGGCGGCGGATAATCGAGACGGGAATCCCCTGAGTCTCCTCGAAGATGGCGGAGAAGAGATCGGTCGCCTCGATCGTATGCCGTCCCGAGCGGCTCGCGTGCAGCAGCGCCAGCTTGAACAGGAGCTTCGTGGACGGGGCGATTCGCAGGTCGCGGGCCGGTACGCTGGGAAGCAGCCGGAGATGCTCCTCGAGCGCCTGGAGGATCTCGTGGGGGTTCAGCTCGACGTCACGCATCACCTGGCCGAACATGTCCCATTCGACCTGGGCGAATGCCAGACAGACGTGCTCGTTCGTGAGCAGCGCATGATCGCGGCGCCGGGCTTCGTCCAGGGCCCGGTCAACGACCCGCTCCGCTGACTCAGCCAGTTTGCTTTGCGGGATGTCGAAGTCTTCCACGGCTCCTCCAACGCGGCCCACGCTGCAGGCACCGACGGCCGCTGCTGTTAAAACAGCAAAAGAAGGGCCAGCCGGAGCGTCCCGGAGGACATGCGCTAAGCGATTGAAAAAAGAGGGGAAGGAGAGAAAACGTCAGGGCGGCGTCGCCCGCGCCGACGTGATTTCACGTCGAAGGGCTGCCACGCCACCCACTTAGTGGTGAGCCGTTCCTCAGCGGTTGCCGAGCAGCGCCGCAATCCGCGCTTCAGTCGGCGGATGGCTGCTGAAGAGCGACGTGATGCCGCCGCCGGAGAACGGCTGGACGATGAACATGTGTGCCGTCGCCGGGTTGGCGTCGAGCGGTACCCGCTTCGAGATCGCGTCGATTTTCCGCAACGCATCGGCCAGGCCGTACGGGTTACCGGCGATGGCCGCCCCGCCGGCGTCCGCCGCGAACTCACGTGACCGCGAAATCGCCATCTGGATCAGCATGGCGGCAAGCGGCGCCAGGATGATCGTCGCTATGAGCGCGATCGGGTTCATCCCGCCGCGCTCATCACGGCCGCCGTATCCGCCGAACATCGAGGCGAACTGCGCCATGCGCGCCACCATCATGATCGCCGCGGCGATCGTGGCCGCGATGGAGCTCGTGAGGATGTCCCGATGCTTCACGTGCGCGAGCTCGTGCGCGATGACCCCTTCGAGCTCATGCTCGCTGAGCACGCTCAGGATTCCCTCCGTCGCGGCGACCGCGGCGTGCGAGGGATTGCGCCCCGTCGCGAAGGCGTTCGGCGACGGGTCCGGGATGATGTACACCTTCGGCATCGGCAGGTTCGCGCGGACCGTCAGGCGCTCGACGAGCCGGTACAGCGGATGATCCGGGCCGACTTCGCTTGCCCGATACATCCGGAGGACGATCTTGTCCGAAAACCAATACGAACCCAGGTTCATGAGCGCGGCGAACACAAACGCGATCATGAGGCCGCCTGCCCCGCCAAGCACTTCACCCAGACCGAGCAGCAGGGCGCTCAAGGTTCCGAGAAGAAACGCCGTCTTCAAACCATTCGCCATATCTGTATTTTACCTCCTCCAACCGACCGGAGGATGAACGGGAGAATCCAAGTAAGGGTGCCAAAGTGCGACCCGAGGGACGTGATCACAGTACACAACCCCTGCTATCTCAAACCCTCGAAGGGCCCTGAAAATTCCCGCGGGGCCCACCCCATCCGTCCCGCCAGGACTGAACGAGTCTCGCTGAACCCAGTCGTCGACTGACGACTTCAATCTTCCGCTTTGAGAATTCCCTATAATGAACAGCATGCTCCGCAACACGCTCGTCGGGTCGCTGCTGACGCTTGGGGTTTCGGCGGGCGTGCTCGCGCAGACGCCTACGCCGTTCCCACGGCCGGGACAGTCGTCCGCGCCGGAGGCCCCCCGTGCTGCGGCCCCTCAGCCGCCACCTGTGCAACCGGTGGCCCCGCCCCAGGCGGCGGCTCCGGAGGGCGTGCCGACTGAACTGACGCTCGGCGCACCGATCTACCCGTCCGCGCAATACCTCGAGTCATACGACGCGGGTCGCGGGCAGCGGTTCTACATCTTCGGCAGCCAGTCCGAGTTCCTCCAGATCGTCTCCTTCTACAGGACAATCCTGAAGCAGCGGGGAGAGCTGATCTTCGAAGGGCCGGCGGTGCACATGTTCGAACTGGGGAGGTTCCGGGAAGAGACGATGGCGTTTGCGCCGAGCGTCACGGTGAAGGACTACACGTGGAACGGGTCGCAGGGCTACCTGAACCCGAAACGCGCCGGGTCGCCGGCGAGATTCAAGACAGTCATTCAGATCGTGCCTGCGCCGGCACTGGCGAAGTAGCTCTCAGCTGTCAGCTCTCAGTCCCGTTTGAGATAAATCGCGCCGCCTTTTTCCCGGAACTCGCGCGACTTCTCTTCCATCCCCCTGGCCGCTTCGTCGGCGGCCATCGTGCGCACCTGCTGCGTGAGCTCCATCGAGCAGAACTTCGGGCCGCACATCGAGCAGAAGTGCGCGACCTTCGCGCCGTCGGCCGGCAGCGTGGCATCGTGGTACGCACGCGCGGTGACGGGGTCGAGCGACAGGTTGAACTGATCGTCCCAGCGAAACTCGAATCGTGCCTTCGACAGCGCATCGTCCCACGCCTGGGCGCGCGGATGCCCCTTCGCGAGATCGGCCGCGTGCGCCGCGATCTTGTAGGCGATGACTCCCGCCTTCACATCGTCGCGGTTCGGCAGCCCGAGGTGCTCCTTCGGGGTGACGTAGCAGAGCATCGCGGTGCCGTACCAGGCGATCTGCGCCGCGCCGATGGCTGACGTGATGTGATCGTAGCCGGGAGCGATATCGGTCGTGAGAGGCCCGAGCGTGTAGAACGGGGCCTCGTCGCACCATTCGAGCTGCTTCTCCATGTTCTCCTTGATGAGATGCATGGGGACGTGGCCGGGGCCTTCGTTCATCACCTGGACGTCGTACTCCCATGCGATGCGCGTCAGTTCCCCCTGCGTCTTCAGCTCGGCGAACTGCGCTTCGTCGTTCGCATCCGCAATGGAGCCGGGACGCAGACCGTCGCCGAGTGAGAACGACACGTCGTATGCCTGCATGATCTCGCAGATCTCGCGGAAGTGGGTGTAGGTGAAGTTCTCCTTGTGGTGCGCCAGGCACCACTTGGCGAGGATGGAGCCGCCGCGCGACACAATCCCCGTGAGGCGGCGCGCCGTCATGGGGATGTAGCGAAGCAGCACCCCCGCGTGCACGGTGAAGTAGTCCACTCCCTGCTCCGCCTGCTCGACGAGCGTGTCGCGGTAAATCTCCCAGGTCAGATCCTCGGGCCGTCCGCCGACTTTCTCGAGCGCCTGATAGATCGGAACCGTTCCAATCGGCACCGCCGAGTTGCGCATGATCCATTCGCGCGTGTCGTGGATGTCGCGCCCGGTCGAGAGATCCATCACCGTGTCGGCGCCCCAGAGCGTCGACCAGCGCAGTTTCTCGACCTCCTCGTCGATCGAGGAGCTGACGGCGGAGTTGCCGATGTTGGCGTTGATCTTCACGGCGAAGTGGCGGCCGATGATCATCGGCTCGAGCTCGGGGTGATTGATGTTCGCCGGGATGATCGCGCGGCCCCTCGCGACTTCCGACCGGACGAACTCAGGATCGAATCCTTCGCGGATGGCGATGAACTCCATCTCGCGTGTAGTCACCCCCTGCCGGGCATAGCGGAGCTGCGTGACGGCGCCGTCGCCTCGGATCGCCGTGCGCATCTTCGCCGCAAGGACAGCCGGCATCGGCCTCGGATCTGCGGTCCCCGGACGATACGATCGGGCGACCTCCCGCACCCCTCCACGCGACTCGATCCATTCGCGGCGAAGCGGTGGCAGCCCGTTTCGCGGATCGTGATCCTGTGGACCGCTCGTGTCGTACACCCGAAGCGGCGCCTCTCCGCCGGACAGCGCAATTTCGCGCACGGGCACGCGGACGCCGCGCTCCTCCACGTAGACCTTCCGCGAGCTTGGAAACGCCGAGGTGAAATCAGACTTCTGGAGCGGCGAGAGAGGGGTTCGCATAGTCATGAGGATGTCCTGAAATCGACTATACCGGTACGGGACTGGCTTGACCATCCGGCAGGCCGGGCTATCCAAGCTTTCGCAGGATGAAGCACTTCAGATAGTAGGTCTCCGGCACGGTCAGAAGGACGGGGTGATCGCGTCCCTGCATGCGCTTCTCGACGACCGCGACCTCCGCGTGCGCGTCGACGGCAGCGGAGGCGAGCACATCGGCAAAGTCCCCCTCGGTCACGTTATACGAGCAGCTGCACGTGATGAGAAAGCCTCCGGGCGCGAGCAGCTTGAGGGCCCGCAGGTTGATCTCCTTGTAACCGGACAGCGCCTTCTGGAGCGCCGCCTTGTTCTTCGCGAAGGCCGGCGGGTCGAGCACAATCGTGTCGAAGCGCTCGCCGCGCCGTTCGAGCTCGCGGAGCTCGTCGAAGACGTTCATCGCGCGTGCCCGCACATTCGCCAGCCCGTTGCGCTCGGCGTTGGTGCGGATGCGTGCGACAGCGTCCTCAGAGATGTCGATGGCGACCACCTCGTCGCACATCGGCGCGAGCGCCAGGGCGAATCCTCCGTTGTAACTGAATGCGTCGAGGAGACGTTTGCGCGCGTACCGGGCGGCAGCCAGCCGGTTCTCCCGCTGATCCAGGAACAGGCCGGTCTTCTGCCCGTGGTGCAGGTCCACCGCGTACGACACCTGCCCCTCGCGGACCTCGACCGTCGCCGGCACGGTGCCATAGAGGATTTCCACCTTCTGCTCGAGTCCTTCCAGCAGCCGGACGCGGGGATCGTTCCGGGCAAGAATCCCGAGCGGCGCCACCAGTTCCACGAGCAGTTGCGTAATCTCCGGGAGCAGCCGATCCATGCCCTGCGACAGCGCCTGGAGCACGAGGTACTCGCCGTACCGATCGACGATGAGCGAGGGGAGTCGGTCCGCTTCGCCGTGGACCAGCCGGTAGGCCGTCGCGTCGATGCCGAGTGTCTCCCGGAACCGGATCGCCTGTGACAATCGGGATTTCCAGAGCAGGGGATCCGCCGCCTCGGCGCCGCGCGAGAGCAGCCGAAGGGAGATCTCCGAGCGGTCGCTGTACAGCGCCTGCCCGAGCGGCCGTCCTCGCGGACCGACAACCGTGACCGTATCTCCCCCGGACGCCTCGACCTTTGCGACGTCGGATTTGTAGATCCATGGGTGGCCGGTTCGGACCCGCTCCTCACCCCGGGGCGTGATGGTGACGTTCATAATTCCTGTCGTGAGGACATCGGCTGTCAGACTTCAGCTGTCAGCCGTCTGCGCCGGGAGCTGATGGCTGAGAGCTGATGTGACTGTATTGACCCCATTATATCGGTATAGGTTTTAAGTCGTTGCGTAACAACAACTTCAAAGCCGGTTGAGTCCCCGGTATACTCAGTCGACAATCGATGCTGGTTGACCACGTTGATCTCGTGAGGATCGATGCGGGTCGTCGGCTGGACGCAGGCAGGCAGGCCGAACTCGGGCAGTTCATGACGCCCGCGCCGACGGCCAGGCTGATGGCGTCGATGTTCGAGACCCGCGGTGCGCGGATACGCGTCCTGGATGCCGGTGCCGCCGTGGGCTCATTGACGGCTGCCTTCGTCGCGGAGATCTGCGCCCGGAAGCGGCGGCCGAAGGCCGTGCAGCTGACGGCGTACGAGCGGGACGAGGCGCTCGCGGAACCGCTCAGAGGCACCCTCAAGAGTTGCGAGGAGACCTGTGCCGCCGCGAACGTGCGGTGCGAAACACAGCTTCGACAGGAAGACTTCATCGAGGCCGGCGTACGTATGCTCCTCGGTGGGTTCTTCAGCCCGGAGGAGCACTTCGACGCGGCGATCCTGAATCCGCCGTATCGGAAGTTCAACACCGACTCGAAGGAACGTCTGGCCCTTCGGCACATCGGGGTCGAGACGAGCAACCTCTATACTGCGTTCCTCGCGATCGTCATCAAACTCCTCGCACCCGGCGGCGAGATCGTCGCCATCACTCCGCGCAGCTTCTGCAACGGGCCGTACTTCAAGCCGTTCCGCAAGCTGCTCCTTGACAACATCCGACTGCGTCGGGTGCATGTGTTCGAATCACGCACAAATGCCTTCCGCCAGGACGCCGTGCTCCAGGAGAACATCATCTTCCATGGAGTGAAGGAACCGCCGAGCGACCGGCCAGTCGCGATCTCGTCGAGCACCGGCCCTGACGATGATCATGTGGGCTTCCGCGAGGTCCCGTATGCGCAAGTCGTTCGGCCACAAGACCCCGATCTCTTCATCCACCTGGTGGGTGACGAGATTCAAGAGCAGATCGCGAGTCGGATGGGAAGCCTTGACGCCCGGCTGCCCGCCGTGAACCTGGCGGTCTCGACCGGACGCGTCGTCGACTTCCGGGCAACGCACTTCATCCGTACGGAGCCTGGGCCGGACACAGTTCCGCTGATCTATCCAACGCACTTCGACCGCGGCTTCGTTCGCTGGCCGAAGCAGTCCAGGAAGCCCAACGCCCTGGCGATCCTGCCCGGCATCGAGGAGCTGCTGGTCCCGAGCGAGACATACGTGCTCGTGAAACGGTTCTCGGCGAAGGAGGAACGTCGCCGGGTCGTCGCCGCGATCTACGATCCGAAACGGTTTGTCGCGGACGATGTGGGATTCGAGAACCATCTGAACTACTTCCACCGTGAGGGGCGCGGCCTGCCGGAGGGTCTCGCGAAGGGTCTCGCGATCTTCCTGAACTCGACGCTGGTGGATTTGTACTTCCGGCAGTTCAACGGACACACGCAGGTAAACGCCACGGACTTGAGGAGCCTCCGCTACCCCAATGAGCAGCAGCTCCTGAGGCTGGGTGCGCGCATTGGCGACGAATTTCCCGACCAGGACCAGATTGACGCGATGGTCGAGGAGGAATTGTTCAGTGAGCAGAGCGGGAACGACCCGGTGAGGACGACGAAGAAGGTTCAGGACGCGTTGGTCGTGCTCCGGGCTCTGGGGTTCCCGCGGCAGCAGATCAATGAACGGTCGGCCCTCACGCTGCTGGCCCTGCTTGACCTGAAGCCGGCCACGCCGTGGGCGAAAGCTCGCGACCGGCTCATCGGGATCACGCCGATGATGGACTTCTTCGCAGAGCACTACGGCAAGATGTACAAGCCGAACACACGCGAGACCGTTCGCCGGCAGACCATCCATCAGTTCCTCGACGCGGGACTCGTCGTCATCAACTCTGACAAGCCTTCCCGCGCGACCAATAGCCCGCACTCCGTCTACCAGATCGAAACGGGAGCACTCGCTCTGCTCAGGTCTTTTTGAATGAAAGCGTGGGAGAAGACTGACCTGCGGTTGCCGGGAACTACCTGCAGCCGCGTTCGTCGACACGCTCGTGAGAACCTGTGGATCCAGACTTCGACACCGTGATCGTGCCCGCTCGCGACGAGGGCTTCCGCCGGGTGTTCCTGGGAGAGGGCAAGTGGTAACCGATCCGGCTGAGCCCTGAGACGCGGAGGCGATTGAAGTACCTCGCCGTCTACCGCACCGCCCCTATATCCGCCGTGACACATGTCGCTGATGTTCAGGGCGTCCGTCCGATCGAACACGGACGATGGGCAATCGATCTGGAGGGCGTGCGGGAAGTCGACCCGATCAGGTTCATAAAGGACGGGACTACGAAGTCGCTTCAGACGCCACGCCTGGCTCGATTGTCCACGTTGCTCGCCGCGGGTAGTCTGAACCAGATCCTGAGAGCATGACTCGCGACGACGACTTCCCGGACAAACCAGTTGGGACTGCTTACGCGCGATGGCCCGGCAGGGCAAACCAGCGCAGAAACATTGAACAGAACAGAACAGCCTGCGCTCAGGTTCGTTCAGCTGGCAGCGAGGGGATATAATCCCTTTCTATGCGCATCGCGATCGGCGCCGACCATGCGGGGTTCGCGCTGAAGATATCTCTGATCCGGACGCTGGTGCGTCTCGGTCATGACGTGGACGATCGCGGCACGCACAGCGAGGTCCCCGTGGACTATCCGCCGATCTGTGCGGATGTGGCGCGCCAGGTCGTCGCCGGGCAGGCCGATCGCGGCATCGTGCTGGGCGGCAGCGGGCAGGGCGAGCAGATTGCCGCCAACAAGGTGGCGGGGACCCGGGCAGCGCTCTGCAACGATCCGTACACCGCCCGCCTGTCGCGGGAGCACAACGACGCCAACGTGCTCTCGATGGGAGGGCGCATCGTTGCCGCAGACCTCGCGGACGAGATCGTCCGCATCTGGCTCGAGACGGCGTTCGCGGGGGGCAGGCACCAGCGGCGCATCGATCAGATCAGGGATCTCGAACGAGCCGCACTTCCAGATCAAAGGACGCAGGAAGAGACGAGATGATCACGAAGACCGACACGTCGCTCAGGGGGCGCTCACTCGCAGAGTCCGATCCCGACATCGCAGCGACGCTTCAGCACGAGCTGCACCGCCAGAACAGCGGCCTGGAGCTCATCGCCTCCGAGAACTTCGTCAGCAAGGCGGTCCTCGAAGCCGCCGGTTCCGTCCTGACGAACAAGTACGCGGAAGGCTACCCGGGCAAGCGGTACTACGGTGGCTGCGAGTTCGTGGACGTCGCGGAGTCGCTGGCGATCTCGCGTGCGAAGGAGCTGTTCGGCGCCGAGCACGTGAACGTCCAGCCCCACTCCGGCGCGCAGGCGAACATGTCCGTCTACTTCGCCCTGCTCAAGCCCGGCGACACGGTCCTCGGCATGAACCTGTCGCACGGCGGGCACCTCACGCACGGTCATCCGCTGAATTTTTCCGGCAAGCTGTACACGATCGTGCCATACGGCGTCCGCCAGGATGATCAGCGGATCGACTACGAAGAGCTCGAGCGGCTCGCGCACGAGCACAAGCCGAAGATGATCATGGTCGGCGCGAGCGCCTACCCGCGCGTGATCGACTTCGAGCGCATCGGCAAGGTCGGCCGCGACGTCGGCGCACCCGTCGTCACCGACATGGCACACATCGCGGGGCTCGTCGCCGCCAACGTGCACCCGAGCCCCGTACCGCACTCGGATTTCGTCACGACCACGACGCACAAGACGCTCCGCGGACCGCGGGGCGGCATGGTCCTCTGCCGCGCGTCGTATGCGAAGGATCTGGACCGCGCGCTGTTCCCCGGTGTGCAGGGCGGGCCGCTCATGCACATCATTGCCGCCAAGGCCGTGTGCTTCAAGGAGGCCATGGAACCCGGGTTCGTCGAGTACCAGCGGCAGATCGTCGCGAACGCGCATCGCCTCGCGAAAGGGCTGTCCGATGCCGGCTTCCGGCTGGTCAGCGGCGGCACGGACAACCACCTGATCCTGGTGGACGTCTTCTCGAAGGGCCTCACGGGCAAGGTGGCGGAGGCAGCGCTCGAGCGCGCCGGCATCACGGTCAACAAGAACGCCATCCCCTTCGATACGAATCCGCCGATGGTGGCGAGCGGCATTCGAATCGGCACGCCGGCAGTGACGACGCGCGGGATGCGCGAGCCGGAGATGGACACGATCGCCGAGCTCATCTCGAGATCGCTCGCTTCGCCGGACCATGACGGAGTGCTCGCCGCCGTGCGGGTCGAAGTCGAAGCCCTGTGCCGGAACTTCCCGCTGTACCCGGAGCGGTAGCCGCGAAGGACGATGACGCGGCGCGCCTGGGCGCGGCGGTCAGCGCGGCCTTTGCTCCGGGCGGACCCCTGGCGTCCGCTCTCCGCGGCTTCGAGGCTCGGCCGGGACAACTCGAGATGGCGGACGCCGCATCCGCCGCCTTTGCGGACGGTGGGGTCCTCTTGGCAGAGGCAGGCACCGGCACCGGAAAGACGCTCGCCTACCTGGTTCCGGCGGTCCTCAGCCGCCAGCGCGTGCTCATCTCCACCGGCACCAAGAATCTGCAGGAGCAGATCTTCTTCAAAGACCTTCCGGTGCTGCGCGAGTCGCTCGGCATCCCGTTCACGTCCACGTACATGAAGGGGCGAGGAAACTACCTCTGTCTCCATCGGTTCGAGGCCTATCGCGACGGCAATTCCGGCTTTGGCCGCGTTGACGCGGAGTTTGGCGTGGCCCCGAACGAAGTGCTGCACGTGCGCATCATCGACGAGTGGCGTCGCGAGACACAGACGGGGGACCGTGCGGAAATCGAAGATCTGCCCGAGGACCTCCCGTTCTGGAAGGAGATCGCGGCCACGACCGAGAACTGCATCGGCGCCGAATGCCCGCAGCACAACGAGTGTTTCATCACGCGGATGCGGCAGCGCGCCGCCGAATCCGACATCGTCATCGTGAACCATCACCTGCTGTGCGCTGATGCGGCCGTGCGCCAGAGCGAGTACGGCGAAGTCATCCCGGCGTGCCGGTATGCCGTGGTGGACGAAGCGCATCAGCTGGAGGATGTGGCGACGCAGTACTTCGGGCTGGCCGTCAGCAACTACCGCCTGGACGATCTGGCGCGCGACGTGGAACGCGCGGCCGGCGCCAATCAGATCCCGGACCGGGAGGCCGAGATCGGGCTCCGCGAAGACGCCGAACGTCTCCGTCATCGCGCCCGTGACTTTTTTGCCGCCGTGCAGATGGTGCGGTTCGAGGTGCCGGGAGTGAGCGGCTCGGACAACCGCGTCCGGGTCGGCAGCGCCCAGATGCTGAAGGTCGTCGACGAAGGGGCGGCGCTTCTGCGGGCGGTCGAGGCGATCGAGGCCTCCATCGCCCTGGCGCGCGACATTCCGGAGGACGTGCTGGCGACGGGGCGGCGCGCGGCGGAGATCCGGACCGACCTGACGTTCCTGCTGCGCGCGGATGACCCGGGCTTCGTCTACTACCTCGAGGTCCGCGGACGCGGCGTGTTCCTTCGGGCCTCGCCGATCGATGTCTCGGCCATCGTGCGGGAGCTGCTTCTCGATCGCATGAAGGCCACGATCCTGACGTCGGCTACGCTGACGGTGGACGGGTCGTTCGACTACATCCGCAGCCGCCTGGGGATTCGGCGCGCGCGGGAGCTGCGTCTCGCCTCCGAGTTCGACTATGCGACCCGCGCCATCCTGTACTTGCCGAAGCGGATGCCCGAGCCGAGGTCGAGGGAATTCGCGGCGGCGGTGGCGCGCCAGGTCGTCGAGATCGTGAAGCGTACGCGTGGCCGCGCGTTCGTGCTGTTCACGAGCTACGCCAATCTGCGCGAAGTGCAGGCGCTCGCGTCGGCCGAGATCGAATATCCGATCCTCGTCCACGGGACCGCCCCGCGCTCGGCGCTGCTCCGCGATTTCAAGGCCACGCCGAATGCCGTGCTGCTCGCGACGTCGAGCTTCTGGCAGGGTGTCGATGTCGTCGGCGAGGCGCTCAGTTGCGTGATCATCGACAAACTGCCCTTCGCGTCTCCAGGCGACCCCATCACCTCCGCCAGAATCGAAGCGATCGCCGCGCGTGGCGGGTCGGCGTTCGGGGAGTACCAGATTCCTCTGGCCGTGCTCGCGCTTCAGCAGGGGCTCGGGCGCCTGCTGCGGCACCGCCAGGATCGCGGCGTGCTCGCCGTGCTCGACCCGCGGCTGCGGACCATGGGGTACGGCCGGCGCTTTCGCGAGTCCATGCCTCCCGCCCCGGTGACCCACGATCTCGACGACATCGCGCGCTTCTTTGCCGATTCGCCCGACGCGGGCGATGAGTTCCTGGATCGGACGGGGATGCGGTGACGGGGGCGGCCACCGTGGCGCCCGTGCGGGACGTCCGGCCCGTGCTGAAATGGGCCGGTGGTAAACGCCAGTTGCTCCCCGCCTTGAGACCGTTCTATCCCGGGACGTTTGCCGGGTACGTCGAGCCGTTCGTCGGGAGCGGCGCCGTGTTTCTCGATCTGCTGAACAGCGGCCGCATCGCCGGCCACGCCGTGCGCCTGTCCGACGTCAATGCCGACGTGATCGGCTGCTACCGGGCGATTCGTGATGCCGTCGAGGACGTCATCGCGGCCCTGTGGCGACTCGACGAGGGGCATCGGGCAGGAGGACGGGAGCACTTCTACGAGGTGAGGAATCAGCGGTTCAATCCGGTGCGCCGTGCGGTCCACGCGGCGGCGCGGCCGGAGGAAGGCTACACGCCTGAGCTCGCGGCGATGCTGATCTATCTCAATCGGACGGGCTTCAACGGTCTCTTTCGCGTCAACTCCCAGGGTGAATTCAACGTGCCGGCCGGGCGGCATGCGACGGTACGGATCTGCGATCCCGCGAACCTCCGGCGCCTTGCGGAGGCCTTCGGGTCGCCGACGGTCTCGATCGAGGTTCTGCCGTTCGACCGGGCACTGGCCGCGGCAGCACAAGGGGATTTCGTGTACCTCGATCCGCCGTACTCGCCGGTGAGCCGGACCTCGAACTTCACGTCCTACACCGCCGCACGATTCAGCGCAGAGGAACAGGCCAGCCTGCAGCGACGGGTGATCGAGCTTGCCTCCCGCGGGGCGCACGTGCTCCTCAGCAACTCCTTCGCCCCGGACATCGGCGCGCTCTATGACAACCCCGCGGCGAAGCGGGCGGGCCTCCTGACGCGCACCGTGCAGGCGCGGCGGGCGATCAACTCGAGGGCATCCAGCCGGGGGCCGGTTCTCGAGTACCTCATCACGAACGTGCCTGAGGGTGCCTGACGACGGTCGGACAGGGTCAATTTGCCCGGACCCCGTCCGGACGGGGCGGATGATAAACTGACCGGTGGCATTCGAGTGGTTCACGAGGCATTCGGACAAGAAACTCATGACGGAGGTTGCAATGGCGGGCAAACGCATCATCGGCCGTTCGTTCACGATCTGTGCGGTCGTGCTCGGACTAGCCGCCGCACCGGCCCTGGCGCAGACGGGCGGGATGAAGGGCAAGGTCGTCGACGCGGAGAACAAGCCGGTTGACGGCGCCACGGTCACGCTCGTTCAACAGGACACGAATTCGAAGTTCAACCTGAAGAGCAAGAAGGGGGAGTTCCTGCAGATTGGCCTGCCCCCGGGCAACTACGTCGTCACCGTCGAGAAGGACGCACTGAAGGCGACCGCGAACGTTCGAGTCGGCCTCGAGATCGCCGAGACGACCGTCACGCTCAGGGCGGGCGGCGGAGGCTCGGGCGCCCCGATGACGAAGGAAGAGGCCGCCAAGGCGGCGGCGAAGATGGAAGCGCTCAAGGCCGCGTTCTCGGAAGGGGCGACGCTCAGCAACGCCGGCAAGCATGACGAGGCCATCGCGAAGTTCAACCAGGTGATCGCCGAGGTGCCGAAGTGCACCGAGTGCTACATCAACATCGGGGCGGTGAACGCGCAGAAGAAGGACTACGCCGCGGCAGAAATCGCGTACAAGAAGGCACTCGAGCTCGATCCCAACTCCGTCGAGTCGTACTACGGCCTGGCCGCCATCTACAACGATCAGAAGAAATTCACCGAGGCCCAGGCGATGAGCGCCGAGGCGAGCAAGCGCTCGGGCGCAGCGGCCGGCGCGGGCGGTGCAGCCGGCGGCGGAGCCAACGCCGACGTCCTCTACAACCAGGGTGTCATCGCGTGGAACGCCAACGACTTTCCAAAGGCGCAGGAGCACTTCGCGGCAGCGGTGGCCGCCAACCCGAACCATGCGGAATCGCACTTCATGCTCGGGCGAACGAACCTGAATCTCGGCAAGCTGCCCGAGGCCGCCAAGGAATTCGAGGCGTACCTCAAGATCGCGCCGAACGGCCCGAACGCGAAAGAAGCGCAGACGAACTTCGACCAGCTCAAGTCGTTCGCCAAGTAAGCCGGCGCCAACGGTGGTCGACACCATTGCCGCCAACCTCCGCTCTGTCAGGTCCCGGATCGACGCGGCCGCGCACCGCGCCGGCCGGGACCCGTCCGATATCCTCCTCGTCGCGGTTTCGAAAACGTTCAGCGCCGAGCATGTCCGGGCGGCATGGGCCGCCGGCCACCGGGACTTTGGCGAGAACAAGGTCCAGGAGGCCCTGCAGAAGATCGCCGAAACGGCCGACAAGGATCTGAAGTGGCATCTCATCGGCCACCTGCAATCCAACAAGGCGAAGAAAGCGGCGGCCGGGTTCGCCTGTATCCATACGGTCGATTCGGTGGACCTGCTCCGAAAGCTCGACCAGGCAGCAGCCGAACAGGGCGTGTCACCCGAGGTGCTCATCCAGGTGGACCTCGCGGGCGAGACCACGAAGTTCGGGGCACCGGCAGACCAGGCGCGGCACGTGCTGGACGCCGGGCTCGAGGCGCGGGCCGTCCGTCCCGGCGGGTTGATGCTGATTCCGCCCTGGAACGAAGACCAGGAACAGACCCGCCCCTGGTTCGTCAGGCTCCGGGAGCTGCGTGACACCTGGCTCGAATCCGGAGTGCCCTCGTCGGCGCTTCGGCATCTTTCGATGGGGATGAGCCACGACTTCGAAGCGGCAGTCGAAGAAGGGGCGACACTCGTGCGGATCGGTACGGCGATATTCGGTAAACGAACTGTGAGGACGTGATGATCCCAGATCAACCCGGCGCGACGGACACACCGGCATCGACATCCGCGTCGTCTGCCGGATCGGTTCCGGCCGAGCGCGTCATGCGCATCGGTCCGCTCGACCTCCGGCAGCCGCGCTTCAAGACGTCGCTGCGCGGGTTCGACCGCACCGAGGTCGTCGCGTTGCTCACCGAGGCCGCGGCCGACTACGAGCACGCCCTGCGTGAGATCGACAGGCTGCGCCAGGATCTCCGCCACATGGAATCCCAGCTGAGCGAGCATCGCGACCGTGAGACCAACCTGCGAAACACGTTGCTCACAGCCCAGCGGCTTGCGGACGAAGTGAAGACGTCAGCGCAGAACGAGGCGAAGATGATCGTCCGCGAAGCGCAGGGCCGAGGCGACCTGCTGCTGCAAAAAGCCCAGGCGAGGCTCGAGGAAGTCGAGCGGGACATCGCCGAGATGCGGCTGAGGCGACGCGGGGTCGAAGGCACGCTCGAGTCCTCCATTCAGTCCCTCTACCACGCGCTCGAGTTCATCCGGGAGCAGGACAAGCCTGACGAGAAGGTCCTCCTCCATCGTCCGCGCCCGTCGGAGCCACAAAACTCTCAGCGAGCCCTGGGCGACGCGCCACGGGCGGCTGACGATCGCGGTTAGCGAGTCGTTTCACGCCAACCGGCAACGGAATCAGCGGACGGTGACGCGCACGACCCGCGCCGGGAGGAACCCGCTCTTCACGGTGCTCCACGCGAATACAGCGAGGTCGTAATTCCCTGGCGTCAAGCCCTGGACGACCAGCCGGTATCCTGAATCGCGGAACCGGTCACCGTGGCTGACCGCGACGTCCGGCCGCGTGCCGCCATAGGTCGCGGCGCCGAGGAACACCGGAGTGCCGCCCGTCAGCGGATAGGCCCACACATGCAGCGTATCGATCGCGGTGCCCCAATCCGCATCGAGGTCTGCGGCCCAGCCACTCAATACAAACGGCTGTGGAACGTCCTGTTGCGATCGCGGGGTGTCAATGACGACTTGCGGACCGACGTGACCGCTCCCCTTGGGCCGAAGGATGAACCGGACCTCACGGCGCGCAGCTGCCGACCTCACGAACACGAGGTCGTACGCTCCCACGAAGCCCACTCCCGGCGACCACGTGAACGCGCCGGTGTGGGGATCGAGATGAGAACCGATGGGCAGCGGACTCAGACGCTCACCCACACGCATGTAGCCGCTGTATGATTCGCCGTTCTGCGCGGCGAGCGCGAGCTCGAATCGATCGATCTCCTCACCAATGAACAGCGCCCGCCCCGAGCGCGCCACATCGTAGCTTCGCCACGGCGTCTCCACATCCCAGCCCCGGCGTCCGACAACGGGGGACAGATCGAGCGGCACCCGGGTCAGGTCCTCGAACGCGTTCGCCGTCACGGCCTGCCTGACCCCCGCCGCAACCGGCCCGTTCGACACCTGAAAGAACCGGCTGCCCAGACCGGCCGCCTTGCCCGCACTGTCCGTCGCGCCCCAGCGCTGAAGTCTGAGAGCTGAGATCTTCCCTACCGCCTTGGCACCGCGGCGGTGAGGTCCAGCGCCTTGGCGTCGATCGTCACCTGCCATTTGTAGGTGTATCCCGGCAACAGCGCCAGCGGTTCGACGTAGCTGGCGTCGACGTGAATCGATCCGGTCTCGTGGCGGACGCCCACGTACTCCCGTTGCAGCGGAATCTTGTTCTCCCGTGCGAGCACCATAGCCCGGTTGATGAGCTCCGCGTCGGTGGACTTCTGGGAATACAACACCATTTCCTTGAGAGCCTCCTTGAACTGGAGGTTGCGGTAGGCGACGGGCGCGATCTGATAGACGCCGTTGGCGATGAGGAGAAACACCGCGATCTTGATGATCTTCCGGATCACAGGACCTCCTCGCCCGCGGCCTGGTGGCGGGCGGCCACTAGTGAATCTGGTGGAAGAGCCGCTCCCACCGTGTCTTCGTGAAGAAGTGGGTCACGACCGAGAACAATCGCTTCACCGACGCCCCGATGCCTTCGTCGAGATAGTCCTCGCGCCCCGACTCGTAGGACCAGTAGATCATCAGGGCACGCCCCTTGATGTAGCCCCGGGGCAGGAAACCCCAGTACCGGCTGTCCTGGGAGTTGTCGCGGTTGTCTCCCATGACGAAGTACTGCCCCTCCGGAACCCGCACGGGTCCGTACCGTTCACGCACGTCGAACGACGTAATCTCCTGAGCATCGTGCGCGGGCTCGAGGAAGTGGACGTAGGGCTCGTCGAGCGGCTGGCCGTTGATATAGACCTTCTTGGTGCGGAGTTCCAGCGTGTCGCCCGGAAGTCCGATCACCCGCTTGATGAAGTCGCGGTCAGGTTCGTCGGGATACTTGAATACGACCACGTCTCCGCGGCGCGGGTCGCGCACCGGAAGGAGATGCCGCTCGACCGAGCCTGCGGCGGGGCCGAAGACGAACTTGTTGACCAGCAGGTGATCGCCGATGAGGAGGTTGTTCTCCATCGACCCGGTCGGAATCTTGAAGGCCTGCACGACCCACGTCCGCACGAAGAGCGCGAGGATCACCGCGATGACGATCGACTCGAAGTACTCGCGAACCGTGGATTTCTGGAATGCTCATTGTCGTGCCCTACGATTCCGTGCCGACCTTCAGCACTGCGAGGAACGCTTCCTGCGGAATCTCCACGCGGCCGACCCGCTTCATCCGCTTCTTGCCTTCCTTCTGCTTCTCGAGCAGCTTGCGCTTGCGTGAGATGTCGCCGCCGTAGCACTTCGCCAGGACGTTCTTCCGCAGCGCCTTGACCGACTCGCGCGCGATGATCCGGCTGCCGATCGCCGCCTGGATCGCAATCTCGAACATCTGGCGCGGGATCAGCTCGCGCATCTTCGCCGCCAGCGCGCGGCCGCGATGTGTACGCCGTGTCGCGATGGACGATGCTCGAGAGCGCGTCGACCGGCTCCTCGTTCACCAGGATGTCGAGCTTCACGAGCGGCGCTTCCTGGAAGCCGGTGACATGGTAGTCGAGCGACGCGTAGCCGCGCGAGATCGTCTTCAGGCGATCGTAGAAGTCCATCACGACCTCGTTGAACGGCAGCTCGTAGGTGACGAGGACGCGATCGCGCGCGAGGTACTCGATGGACTTCTGCACGCCGCGCTTGTCCTGGCAGAGCTGCAGGATCGCGCCGACGTGCTCGGACGGTGTCAGCATCATCGCCGTGATGATCGGCTCTTCGATCTTCTCGATTCGGCCCGGTATCCGGCAGCTTCGACGGGCTGTCGATCTCCTGCACCACGCCGTCCGTGGTGGTCACGCGGTAGAGAACGCCCGGCGCCGTCGTGACGAGATCCATGCCGAATTCCCGCTCGAGCCGCTCCTGGACGATCTCCATGTGGAGCAGTCCCAGGAACCCGCACCGGAACCCGAATCCGAGCGCCGCGGACGTCTCGGGCTCGAAGAAGAACGAGGCGTCGTTGAGCCGCAGCTTCTCGAGCGCGTCGCGCAGCTGCGGATACTCGCTTCCCTCGACCGGATAGAGCCCGGCGAACACCATCGGCTTGCTCACCTTGAACCCGGGGAACGCTTCCGCGGTCCGCCGCGACGCCTCGGTGATGGTGTCGCCGATCTGCGCGTCGGTGACGGTCTTGATCCCGGCGAAGATGAACCCGACCTCGCCGACGCCGAGCTCGGTCGCAACGGTCGGCTTTGGCGAGAACGTGCCGACCTGATCGACGTCGTACTCCTGCCCCTTGGCCATCAGCCTGATCTTCATGCCGGCGCGGATCGCGCCGTCGATGACGCGCGTCAGGATGATGACGCCGCGATACGCGTCGTACCAGGAATCGAAAATCAGGGCCTTCAGGGGCGCATCAGGATCACCGACCGGCGACGGCAGGCGCTTGACGATCGCCTCGAGGATCTCGTGGACGCCCGTGCCCTCTTTCGCGCTCGCGAGCATCGGCGCCGCTCGCGTCGAGGCCGACGATCTCCTCGATCTGACGCTTCGCTTCGTCCGGCTGCGCGCCCGGCAGATCGATCTTGTTGATGACGGGGATGATCTCGAGGTTGTTCTCGACCGCCAGGTAGGCGTTGGCGAGCGTCTGCGCCTCGACACCCTGCGAGGCGTCCACCAGCAGCAGCGCGCCTTCGCACGCGGCCAGCGATCGCGTCACCTCGTACGAAAAGTCCACGTGCCCCGGCGTGTCGATCAGGTTCAGGATATACGTCTCGCCATCGTCCGCCTTGTAGGTCAGCCTGACGGCGTGCGCCTTGATCGTGATGCCGCGCTCACGCTCGAGGTCCATCGAGTCGAGGACCTGCGCCTCCATCTCACGCGCCTGGAGCGCGCCCGTCACTTCGAGGAAGCGGTCCGCGAGCGTGGACTTGCCGTGGTCGATGTGGGCGATGACCGAGAAGTTGCGGATGAAACGCTGATCCATGTGGGCGGTGCTGCTGATTATACCCCGCGCCCACGTGCCGCGCTGAAGCGTTAACGCTTTCCGCTTAACGCTTTAGCGCGTCCGACACCCGAACGGGCTACCGTTGGTCGAGCGGCAGGAACGTCTGCGGATACGAAGGGCCGATGTAGTCGGTCCGCGGACGGATCAGCCGGTTGTTCGCGTACTGCTCGAGGCAGTGCGCCGTCCACCCGGAGATGCGGCTGACGGCGAAAATCGGCGTGAAAAGGTCGATCGGGATGCCGAGCGTGTAGTAGGTCGAAGCCGAGTAGAAGTCCACGTTCGGGTTGAGCTTCTTCTCCCCCTTCACCAGCGCTTCGATGCGCTGCGACATCTCGAACCAGCGCGTGTTGCCGGCCCGCTCGCCGAGCTCCTTCGACATGCGGCGAAGGTGCGTGGCCCGCGGATCCTCGGTGTGATACACGCGGTGGCCGAACCCTGGAATCTTGATCTTCTTCGCCAGCTTCCCGCGGATCGCGTCGTCGATCCGTTCGGGGGAGGCCTCGGGGCCGATGTCGATCAGCAGTCGCATCACGTCGGCGTTCGCGCCGCCATGGAGCGGTCCCTTGAGTGCGCCGATGGCGCCGACGGTGGCGGAGTAGAGATCCGTCAGCGTCGCAGCGGCGACACGGGCCGCGAACGTCGACGCGTTCAGCTCGTGGTCGGCGTGCAGCACCAGCGCGATGTCGAAGCGCGCGCGTCGAGAGCGCGTCCGGACGGGTCCCCGTCAGCATGTAGAGAAAATTCGCGGCGTGGCCGAGCGCCGGATCGGGCTGGATCGCTCCGCCGCCCGCCTGCAGGCGCCCGTAGGTGGCGACGATGGCTCCCGAGCTGCGCGGTGAGCCGGACGGCCTTGCGATAGTTGGCGGGCTGAGAGTTGTCGCCCGCCTCCGGATCGTACTGACCCAGCGCCGACGTCAGCGTGCGCAGCATGTCCATGCCGTCGCCTGACGGGCAGCTGCTTCATCAGACGAAGGATCGGCTCGGAGAGCGGACGGGCGGCGGCGAGCTGGGACTGCAGGTCGCCCAGCTCCGCCCGGTTCGGGTAAGCGGCCGTGCCACAGGAGGTAGCAGACTTCCTCGAAGGAGGCGCCCGCGCGCCAGGTCGTGGATGTCGTAGCCGTAGTACGCGAGCACGCCGCGATCGCCATCGAGATAACAGATGGCCGAGGAGGCCGCCACGACATCTTCCAGCCCCGCCTTGGGCTTCGCTTCGGTCGTCATGGCGCAATCATATCAAGGAAGGAGTTGCGCCTGGTACCGCGACAGCCCGCTTACTTGGCGACTTCCGGCGCCTTCAACATGACCGTCTCGCCGGTGTACTGCTGGAGGATGGAGAGCAGGCCCGTGTAGAGGAAGCCGACCTGGAAGAGCATCAGGAACGGCAGCGTGCCGTAGATCTGGTTGACCAGCGCGTAAAAGACCGTGGCGGTGAAGTACAGGCCGAGCGCCAGCTCGATCATCGGCTGGACGCCAACGGTCTGGTGGTATTTCTTTCCGACCCACTCGTCGCTGTCGCGCTCGATGCCGTACTTCGGCGTTCGGGCGAACTCGCTCTGCTTCCCGAAGAGCGCCTCGAGCACGGCGCGCGTGTTGTTCACGCACAGGCCGATCCCGATCGACATCAGGAATGGCAGGTACTTCAGCCGCTGACGCCAGTCGGAGTACAGCTCGCGCTGCGACACCACGTAGAAATTTCCGACCGACAGCGTCGCGGCGCAGAAGAGCGGGACGTCGATGAGCAGCATCTCCGTCCAGCCCATGTTGTAGCGCACCCACATCGCCGGGAACATCAGGATCGAGAGCACCGACATCAGCAGGTAGTTGAAGTTCGCCGACAGGTGGAAGAACGCCTCCGCCTTGACCGACAGCGGCTGGTTCGATCGCAGGATCCGCGGCAGCAGCTTCATGCAGGTCTGGATCGACCCCTTCGCCCAGCGGTGCTGCTGCGACTTGAACGAGTTCATCTCGACCGGCACTTCGGCCGGCGCGACGACGTGGGGGAGGAAGACGAACCGCCAGCCGGCGAGCTGCGCGCGGTAGCTGAGATCGAGGTCCTCGGTCAGCGTGTCGTGCTGCCACCCGCCGGCGGAGGCAATCGCCTCGCGGCGCCAGACGCCCGCCGTGCCGTTGAAGTTGAAGAAGCACCCGGCGCGATTGCGCCCGCCGTGCTCGAGCACGAAATGCGCGTCGAGCAGGATTGACTGGATTTTGGTCAGGAGCGAGTAGTCCTGGTTGATGTGCCCCCAGCGCGCCTGAACCATGCCGATCTTGGGGTCGGTGGCGAAGTACGGCAGGGTCTTCTGGAGGAAATCAGCGCCTGGAATGAAGTCGGCGTCGAAAATCGCGATGAACTCGCCGGTTGATTCCTTCAGCCCGGCTTCGAGTGCTCCGGCCTTGTAGCCGGTCCGATCGACGCGATGGAGGTAGCGGATGTCGAATCCGCGCGACGCGTGCCGCCGGACGGCCAGCTCCGCGATGTCGGTCGTTTCGTCGGTCGAATCGTCCAGGACCTGGATTTCGAGCAGATCCTGTGGGTAGTCCATCTCGCACACCGCGTCGATCAGGCGGTCGGCGACGTACATCTCGTTGAAGATGGGCAGCTGGACGGTGACGCGCGGCAACACCGTCAGCTCCGGTGCCGGCAGCGGCGCCTTGCCCTTGTTTTTCATGTAAAGATAAACAAGGTAATAGCGATGCCAGCCGTAGATGGCCAGGATGCTGAGGACGAAGAAATACAAGACGAGGATCAGTGTCTCAGTCAGCGTCATAAGGCGATGAATCCGTCACGACAGACAAAACGATAATATTACAGCTCGGCTCGCCGCAAAGCAACGACGAGGCCCCCGCGACATCATGAACCGCCTGCAGCTTCGCGCCCTGCTTGACCAGGTCGCCTCGGGAGCCATTACACCTGAGGCTGCGCAGGTCGGGCTGCTTCAATATCTGAGCCAAGCCCCGTTCGAGGACCTCGGATTCGCGAAAATCGACCACCATCGAAGCCTCCGCCAGGGATTCCCGGAGGTTGTCTTCGGCCAGGGAAAGACTCCTGCGCAGATCGCGGCCATTGCCGAGCGCATCGTCGCGGCCGGGCACAGCCTGCTCGTGACCCGGACCACCCCCGACGCCTTCGCGGCGGTCGCCGAGCGGGTCCCGGGCGCATCATTCCACGATCTGGCCCGGACTATTACACTGCGCCAGGCGGGAGCTGCCAGCCGGACGGGGCACCATCCTCGTCGCGGCGGCCGGCACGGCCGACCTGCCGGTGGCCGAGGAAGCGGCCATTTCCGCCGAACTGATGGGGAATTCGGTCGATCGCCTGTACGACGTCGGGGTCGCCGGCCTGCACCGCCTCCTGGCCGAGCACGCACGCCTCATCGCGGCCCACGTGATCATCGTCGTCGCCGGCATGGAAGGGGCCCTGCCGAGCGTCGTCGGCGGCCTGGTCGATGTGCCGGTCGATGGCCGTCCCGACGAGCGTCGGCTACGGGGCCAGCTTCGGCGGGCTCACGGCCCTCCTCGCCATGCTCAACAGCTGCGCGAGCGGCGTGTCGGTCGTCAACATCGACAACGGGTTCGGCGCAGCCGCCGTCGCCAGCGCCATCAATCAGGTGCGGTAAAGCTCTCAGCTAAGAGCTGTCAGCTTCCTGCTTCCAGCTTCCTGCTTCCAGCTTCCTGCTTCCAGCTTCCAGCTTCCTGCTTCCTGCTTCGCCAAGTCGCGGCCGCGAACGCAGGGAGGCCGCGCCGTAGCTTGCACTGATTCCGTGCGCGGGAGGCGAGCGAATCCCGAGTCCCGAATCCCGAGTTCGAATCCCGGGTCCGAGTCCCGAATCCCGAGCCCCGAATCCCGATCTTGTGCCCTCGAGTCGGCCTGAGCTATAGTTGGCGATTGCCCTGTCTTCGGTTCACCTACTCCTGATCAACGCTCGATGCATGCAGGCGCCCTGAGGGCCCTCGAATTCGATCGCATTGTCGAGGCGGTCCGCCGCTTCGCGCTGACCCCGCCGGGTGCCGCCCGGCTCGCGCGGCTGCATCCGCTGACCGAGCCGCGCGCGGTGTCCGACGCGCTGGCGGCGACGGCCGAGACGGTCCGCTTCCTCGGCGACAACCAGCTGGCCCTGCACGCGCCGGACGATCTCGACGCGATCCTCGAGTCGCTCGCGCGTCGAAGGACGCGCGCTCGAAGCGCTGCACCTGCTCGCGCTGGCGGCGTTCCTCGCGTCCGTCGACGTCGGCCTGCACCGTCGGTGCGCCGCGCGCGCAGCGCATGTCCGATCCTCCGCGCGATCGCGGACCGGGCGGCCTCCTTCGAGCGCGAGATCGCCGACGTCCGCCGCAAGATCGACCCTGGCGGCGAGGTGGTGGACGACGCGAGCCCGGAGCTGCGAAGCGTCCGCGATCGGCTGCGCAAGCAGCGGGCGCGGCTGCGCGGGACGCTCGAATCGTACCTGCGCGGCAAGGACACCTCGAAGTACCTGCAGCAGCAGATCGTCACCGACCGCAACGGCCGCTACGTGCTGGTCGTCCGCTCCGAGCACCGCACCGCGATTCCGGGCATCGTCCACGGCAGCTCGGGCAGCGGCGCGAGCCTGTTTCTCGAGCCGCTCAGCACGGTCGAGATCAACAACGACATCGTCGCGCTCGAGCAGCAGGAAGCCGAGGAGGTCCGCCGGATTCTGCTGGCGCTGGCCGACGCGTTCCGCGGACGCGCCGGACGATCTGGAGCGCACGGTGGACGCGGCGACCGAGCTCGACGTGCTGCAGGCGCGCGCGCAGTTTTCGATCGCGGTGGACGGCGTGCAGCCCGCTCTGGCGACCGACGGCCGGCTGGAGCTGCGCGCGGCGCGCCACCCGCTGCTGATTCCCGGCGGTGCGGCGTCATATCAGCGACGCGCGTCGGACGAGACAGCGGCAGTTGCCGGTTCAGCGCGTCGGTGCCGGTCGACGTGGTCCTGATTCCGCCCGTGCGCGTGCTCGTCATCACCGGGCCCGAACACCGGCGGCAAGACCGTCGCGCTCAAGACCGCCGGGCTGCTGTCGCTGATGGCGCAGGCCGGGCTGCTGATTCCCGCGGCGGAGGGCTCGCAGATTCCCGGTGTTCCGGACGGTGTTTGCCGACATCGGCGACGAGCAGTCGATCGCCGCCAGCCTCAGCACCTTCTCCGGCGCACATCGCCAACATCGTGGCGATGGAGAAGGCGCTCGAGCTGCCGGCGCTGGTGCTGCTCGACGAAGCGGGCGCGGGCACCGATCCGCTCGAAGGGGGCGCGCTGGCCATGGCGATCATCGATCACTTCCGCCGGCGCGGCGCGATGGTGATTGCGACGACGCACTACGACGCGCTGAAGTCGTATGCGTCGACGACCGAGGGGGTGATGGCGGCGGGATTCGGGTTCGATCCCGAGACCTTCGCGCCGACCTACCGGCTGAACTACGGCTCGCCGGGCAGCAGCCTGGCGCTCGAGATCGCGAACCGGCTCGGGTCTGCCGGCGGACTTCATCGAGCAGGCGCGCGCGCACCGCAGCGCGCGCGAGTCGCAGCTGGCCGAGCACCTGGCGAAGGTCGAGCGCGACATGCAGGCGCTCGAGCACGAGCATCGGCTGGCGGCGCGCGAGCGCGAGACGCTGGCGGAGACGACGGCGAAGCTGCAGGCGCGCGAGCAGGAGCTGCGCAACCGCGAGGAAACGTTCCGCCGCCGGCTCGAGGAGCGGATCGAGGAGCGGCTGCGCGACGCGCGGCGGGAGATCGACGCGGTCGTCGACGCGCTGAAGGCGCGGACCGACGCGCTCGCGGCGGACGCCGAGCGCCGGATGGCGCCGCGGCTGATCCCGACCGGCGAGACCGGCGCCGCGCGCGCCGAAGCGCGGGCCGCGATCGAGGCGATCGGCGAGCGGCTGCGCGACGCCCGCTGGACGGCGCGGCGGCGGCGGCCGAGGCCGCGCAGACCGAGCCGGGCCGGCGCGGCGGCCGTCGGCGATCGCGTCCTGGTCGGCGCGTTCGGGCTCGAGGGCGTCGTCCAGGCGCTGCACGATCGCGAGGCGGAAGTCGACGTGCGCGGCAAGCGGCTGCGCGCGCGGGTCGACGAGCTGCGCGTGCTCACGCCGGCGGCCGCCGATTCAGCGCACACCCGGGTCGCGTCCACGTCAACGTGGAGCTGCAGCCGCGCGAAGGATCTGCTGACCGAGCTGAACGTGATCGGCTGCCACGTCGACGAAGCGCTGTCGCCGGACCGAAAAATTCCTCGACGAAGCGCTGCGTCAGCGAGCTGAAGTCCGTCCGTCTGATCCATGGCTACGGCACCGGGCAGCTGCGCCGGGCGATCGCCGGGTTCCTGCAGTCGCATCCGTTCGTCGCCCATTTCGCGCCGCCCCGCCAAGCAGGGCGGCGGCGGGGTCACAGTCGTGGAGCTGAAGGACTAGTGGCGCTCTTCCCTGTCTCCTTCGTCGAGGACCTGAAGTCGCACGCCGACATCGTGCAGGTCGTCCAGGAGCGCGTGCCGCTGCGGCGAAGCGGCGCGGCGTGGAAGGGGCTCTGTCCGTTCCACGGCGAGAAGACGCCGTCGTTCCAGGTCAACGGCGACAAGGGGGTCTTCCACTGCTTCGGCTGCGGCGTCGGCGGCGACGTCATCAAGTTCGTCGAGCTGTACGACAAGATCACGTTCCCGGAGGCGGTCCGCCAGCTCGCGGCGCGGGTCGGGATGACGGTCCCGGAAGCGGAGGACTCGAAGGACAGGACGCCGACACGCAGCGCGATCGCGATGCGCTGCTCAAGGCCCACGAGGTCGCGGCGGCGTGGTTCCGCGAGCAGCTCGCGACGCCGGCCGGCGCCCCGGCCCGCCGCCAGCTGCAGGAGCGCGGGCTGACCGCGGAGACGATCGCGCTGATCGGCGCAGGATACGCGCCCGCGGCGTCGTGAAGCGCTCAAGACGCGGCTTATGAAAGACGGCTTCGCGATGCCGCTGCTGCTGCGCAGCGGGCTTGCTCGTGCAGCGCGATGAGGGCACCGTCCTGGACCGGTTCCGCAACCGGCTGATGATTCCGATCTGCCGCGACAACGGCGCCATCGTCGCGTTCGGCGGACGGGCCATGGAGGCCGGGCAGCAGCCCGAAGTACCTGAACTCGCCGGAAACGCCGATTTACGTCAAGGGCCGAACGCTCTACGGCCTGCATCTGAGCAAAGCGCGCATCACCCGGGCGAAGCACGCGGTGATGGTCGAGGGCTATTTCGACGTCGCCCAGGCCTACCAGGCGGGGATCACCAACGTCGTCGCCTCCTCGGGCACCGCGCTGACGCCGGCGCAGGCAAAGCTGCTGAAACGTTTCGCGGCGAAAGTCGTCCTCAGCTTCGATCCCGACGCGGCCGGACAGGGGGCGGCGGCGCGATCCTCGGAGCTGCTGGTGGCCGAGGGGTTCCAGGTCAACGTCGCGATGCTGCCGGCCGGCGACGATCCCGACAACTTCATCCGGAAGGCCGGCGGCGCCGCGTACCAGGAACAGCTGCGCAATTCGCGGCCATATCTCGAGTATCTGCTCGATCGCGCGTCGGCCGGACACGACTTTTCGAAGGACGACAGCCGGCGGGAGTTCCTGAACGCCATGCTCGACCGTGGCGGCCCGGATTCCGGATGCCGCCGCGCGTGACCAGTTTGCAGACAGACTGGCCCACAAAGCGCGGATTACGGAAGAGGTCGTCCGGGCGGAAATCCGCAAGGCGGCGGTGCACAAGCAGACCGTGCGTCGAGGAGCGCACGATCGCCGTCGCTCGGACAGGTCAAACCGTCGAACGAGGCCTGATTTGGGCGGTGATGCGAGATACCGGCAGCCGGCATGGCGGCGCTGGCGCGAGCTGGAAGACGACGACTTGGACGGGCTGGCGACGCGGTGGGATCCTCGAGCAGGCACGATCCCTGCAGGGATGGCCGCGGACGTCCTTACCTCAGACGCTCGTGGAGCGTCTAAGTAATGGGGAGGCCGCCCTGGTGGCGGAAATCTGCCGGCAGCCGAGCGCGCCCTCGGCCGCCGCGGACTGCGTCCGGGTGCTTCAAGCAGCTGCGGCTGGATCGCGAGCGGGCCGCCGTCCAGCGGGAAATCGACCGGCTGCAGGAAGCAGGGTCCGTCGGCCGACGAGCAGAAAATGAACGCGCTTCTGTCAGGAGCCGTGAGCTGAAGCAGCAGATCGAGTCGCTCATGGAAGCGGAGAGTCGGTCGTAATCTACGTACGGCGAGCAGGACGGAAGAAAGTTCGGAGCGAAGGAAGTTCGGAGGTCAGGAGACATCATGGCGTTGTCGATCGAAGAAAAATACGACGAGGTGAGGCAGCTCATCTCCATCGGCAAGGAAAAAGGCTACCTGCTGTACGACGAGGTCAACGAGCTGCTCCCAGCCGACATCACGTCGTCTGACGAGCTCGACGACCTGTTCAGCACGTTCGGCAGCGCCGGCATCGAGGTCGTCGACTCCGAACAGAAATACCGGGAAGACAAGCTGCTCGACCGCACCGGCGAAGGGGCCGAAGAGCTCGAGCTCGATCTCACGCCGGGCGCGCTCGACAAGACCAACGATCCGGTCCGCATGTACCTGCGCGAGATGGGCACGGTGCCGCTCCTCACCCGCGAAGGGGAAGTCGAGATCGCCAAGCGCATCGAGCGCGGCAAGCTCGCCGTCATCAAGTCGATCTCACGCACGCCGACGATCGCCCGGCTCATCATCCAGATGGGCGACGCGCTCAAGGACGACGAGCGCAGCATCCGCGAGCTGGTCACGTTCGTCGACGAAGAGCTGACCGACGAGAAGATCGACGATCGCAAGCGCCAGGTCCTGCGGCAGATCGAAGCCGTCCGCAAGGCGTGGCAGGCCGTCGAGAAGTGCAAGGAGAAGCTCGAGAAGACCGGCAAGGGCACGACCACGAAGGACAAGCGGAAGTACCGCAAGGTCCGCTGGGAATCGCTGCGCGCGCGCGTCGAGCTGTCGAAGCTCATTCGGAAGATCGAGTTCACCGAGAACATCAAGCGCCGCATGATCGACCAGATCAAGGAAGCGGTCGAAGCGGTGATGCGCGTCAAGCGCGAGATCGACCACATCGAGCGGCAGCTCAACCCGAAGAACAAGAAGAGCCGGCTGAAGGAAGACGACAAGAAGAACCTGACCAAGCGTCAGAAGGAGCTCAAGGTCCAGGTCAAGGCGATGGCCGACGAGCTCGAGGAGACGCCCGAGCAGCTGATGCGGACGCTCGAGACCATCGCGCGCGGCGAGATCCAGGCCGAGCAGGCCAAGAAGGAGCTGGTCGAAGCCAACCTGCGGCTGGTCGTGTCGATCGCCAAGAAGTACACGAACCGCGGGCTGCAGTTCCTCGACCTGATTCAGGAAGGCAACATCGGCCTGATGAAGGCGGTCGACAAGTTCGAGTACCGCCGCGGCTACAAGTTCTCGACCTACGCGACGTGGTGGATCCGGCAGGCGATCACCCGCGCGATTGCCGACCAGGCGCGGACGATCCGCATCCCGGTCCACATGATCGAGACGATCAACAAGCTGATTCGCACGTCGCGGGCGCTCGTGCAGGAGCTCGGGCGCGAGCCGACGTCGGAAGAGATCGCGAAGCGGATGGACATCCCGGTGTCGAAGGTCCGCAAGGTCCTGAAGATCGCGCAGGAGCCGATCTCGCTCGAGACGCCGATCGGCGAGGAGGAGGATTCGCATCTTGGCGACTTCATCGAGGATCGCCAGGTCGTCTCCCCGTCCGACGCGGTGATCAACCTGAACCTCAAGGAACAGACCGACTCGGTCCTCAAGACGCTCACGCCGCGCGAGGAGAAGGTCATCAAGATGCGGTTCGGCGTCGGCGACGGCAGCGAGCACACGCTCGAGGAAGTCGGCCAGAGCTTTGCCGTCACCCGCGAGCGGATCCGGCAGATCGAGGCCAAGGCGCTGCGCAAGCTGCGCCACCCGTCGCGCAGCCGCAAGCTGCGCGCGTTCCTCGAAGGGCGCACCTAAGCGAACGACCATGAAGGGAAAGGACATCGCGTCCTTTCCCTTTTTTGCTTTTGGGATTGGTTTATTCCCGTTAGACTCCGTTATGGGCCCATAGCTCAACGGTTAGAGCCGCCGGCTCATAACCGGCCTGTTCCAGGTTCGAATCCTGGTGGGCCCACCATCCTCCGCTCGCTGACAGGCGGAGGATGCCGCGCCGAAGCGCCTTAGCGCGAAGGCGGGCTGTCGATGCGAGCTTCGGCTCGACAATGCCAGATCGCGCAAGAACGACCTCGAGCAGTAAACTTAGTTGAGCCATCGACCACTTCTTGATGCATCCTGATCTCCAGCACCTCATCCAGCTCCAGGATCTCGACCTTGCCGCCGACCGCGCCCGCCGGCGGATCGCGGACATGCCGGCGGCGCAGCAGGCGCTCGAGTCACGTATCGCCGACCGCTCCGCGGTGGTCGCCGCGTCAAGGAACGCATCGCCGCCTGCCAGGCCGCGCGGCGCGAGATCGAGAAGGAGCTCGCCGCGATCCAGGCCCGCCTGTCCAAGTACAAGGGACAGCTGATGGAGGTCAAGACCAACAAGGAATACCAGGCGATGCAGAAGGAGATGTCCGCTGCGGAGCACGATGTGCGCGCGCACGAGGACAAGCTCCTGGAGCACATGGAGGACGCCGAAACGTTTGCCGCGGAGCTGAAGGCCGCCGAAGCCGAGCTGAACGTCGAGCAGGCCGCAGTCGCTCGCGAGCAGAAGGCGCTCGACGCCGAGAGCCTCGAGCTCGAGGCGGAGCTGACGCGGGCGACGACGGCGCGAGGCGGGGTCGTGGCGAAGCTGTCGCGCGAGGCGCTGATGCTGTTCGAGCGAGTGGCGCACGGCCGCCGCGGCATTGCCGTCGCCGAAGCGCGTGACGGCCTCTGCACGCTCTGCCATGTCCGTCTCCGCCCGCAGATGTTCAACGAAGTCCGCCGCAACGACGGCCTCTACCAGTGCGACAGCTGCACGCGAATCCTTTATTACGTGGCGCCGGCCTCGGGCGGCGCTGCCCAGCCTTCCTGACCTTTCTGAATGGTTGTCGCTTACATCGACGGTGGGGCCCGTGGCAACCCGGGTCCGGCGGGCTACGGCGTCCGGATCGAAGCCGCGGACGGCACGCTCGTCGGCGAGCTGCACGGCGGGCTCGGCATCGCGACGAACAACGTCGCCGAATACAATGGCCTGCTCGCCGCGCTGCAGTGGGCCGTCGATCACCAGCAGCCCCGCGTGCACATCCGCGCGGACTCCGAACTGCTGGTGAAGCAGATGCGCGGCGAGTACAAGGTCAAGAATGCCGGGCTGCAGCCGCTCCATGCGCGCGCCCGGCTGCTGGTCGGTCAGCTCGACCAGGTGAAGTTCGAGCACGTGCGCCGCGAGTTCAACAAGGAAGCGGATCGACTCTCGAACCTTGGAATGGACGCGGCCGAGCGACAGCTGGGAAAGCGGGCATAATCAGCTCCCAGCTCTCAGCTCCTCATCTGACCAATCCCGAATCCCTGATCCCCGAATCCCGAGTCCCGATCCGCCGATCTCCCGATCCCCGAGTCCCAAGTCCCGGATCCCTAATCCCGCCGTTGAACGGAGCGAATCACCCCGACCATCCTCCCCGCCTCTGTACCCAGCACCCGATAGGAGTGCAACACGTCAGCGTGGGTCTTCGTGCAGAGCCGCGCGACATGAATCTGGTCCGGCGGCACGCCGGCCGCCTCGAGCTGATCGGCGTTCGCGCGCCACAAATCGACGTGCGAGCGGCCCGAAGGGCCCGCGGAGAACCAGCGCCCGATGGCCGTGCTGTCGTGCCCGGCATCCCTGAATGCCTGGACGACCTCGTCGCCGACTTCCCCGCAGCACGGGCCCAGGCACGGGCCAACGGCCGCGATGAGATCCCGAGCGTTCGATCCGAACTCCCGCTGCAGCGCGTCGACCGCCATGCTGGCCGCACGCTGGACGGTGCCGCGCCAGCCCGCGTGGGCCGCCGCCACGGCATGCGTCCGCCGGTCCGCCAGCGAGCACGGGAGCGCAGTCCGCCACGCGAACCCCGATAGCGCTGGATCGGATCGTCGCTCACGATGACGTCAGCTTCGGGCCGCACCCAGGGGTGGACGCGATCTCGCCGCGCGACCGCGACGTCAACGCGATGGACCTGCCGCACGAGCAGAAGGCGGTCGCGCTCCACACCCATGGCGCCGGCGACCGCGGCCCATTCGCTCTCGCTGCCACGCAGCGACCAGATCGTGCGCGGTGAACAGGTGATCGGCAGCTTCGAGCAGCGGCCGGCACCGGAGGACCGTCCCCCACGGAGCTTGCGTCCACTCGAAACCGCCACTAGGCTTGGGATAGACCATGAATATTCTCGGGCTCGGATTCGACGCGACAGACATCCCGCGCGTGCGCGAAGTCTTTCAGCACTACGGTGAGCGCTTCATTCGCCGCGATCTTCACCGACGGGGAAATCGCTTATTGTACCCGTCGTCGCGATCCCGTGCCGCATATCGCAGGGCGGTTCGCCGCCAAGGAGGCGGCGATGAAGGCGCTCGGTACGGGCCACTCGCGCGGCGTGCTCTGGAAGGACATCGAGGTCGTGCGCCACGGCGGCCCTCCGAAACTCCTGTTGCACGGCGGAGCCGAACGTCGCGCGGCCATCATGGGGGTCCAGTCCTCGCTGCTCACCATCACTCATTCGGAGGCGCTCGCGATGGCGCAGGTGCTGCTGCTCAGCGACTGATTGCAACCGCGGTTGTCGTCTTTCTCACCTTCTCCCGCCCGGCGATCCCTGCACGTCCGCTGTCGATTCTCCCTAACTCCCACGGCACCAGCGGCATCCGCGTGCATCGCGCGTCTGGGTGCGCAGGGCATCGCCATTGCCTCTTCCTCTCACAGCACCTCGACAGGCAGCAAGGGAGGAGACGCCATGACAATCAAGATCGTGCCGAACGAAAAGGGCAACCCGCCGGGGAAACTGGCCGACGCCGAGCTCCACTTCACAGACGGGCCCCTTCGAGGGGCTCAAGCTGATTGGGTTCGGGATCTGGGAGCGGAAGACCGGCAGCGGGCGTAACGTCACGTTCCCCGCACGCCAGTATTCGGTCAATGGCGAAAGGCGCAGCTTCTCGCTGCTCCGGCCTGTGTCCGACGCCACCTCACAGGAGCGCATCCGCGACGCTGATTCTGCAGGCCTACACCGAGCACGAAGCCGAAGCCGCCGTCGCCTTGTAGCAACCAGCACGTCGCGCGCGTAGCACGTAGCACGTGAAAGCGTGTCAGAGAACAGGAAGCAGTTTCAGGTTCTCTTTCTGCCGCTTGGGTGGCAGCGTCCATTCCTCGCGGAGTCCTTTGTCGAACTCGGACCGGAAGAACGACGACTTCATGCCGCCGTCGATGATGTCCCACGGCAGGATCGGGTCGTCCGTCCGGTCGCGGAAGATGTAGAAGCTCGGAGTCGAGCCCGGTCTCTGCCACCGCGGCCCGCCAGTTGCCGCCGTTGCGTTCAGCGGCCTCGATCGTCGGCGCCACGCGCCGATCACCCAGCGAGAGCAGGGCCTGGTAATAGGAATGCCGCTCCGACTTGATGTTGAAGTAGACGTTGTCGATTCCGGCGAGCAGGTGCCGAAGCCGCTTGGCCTTCCCGTCGGTCACAGCGGGATCTTCCATCGCCATCCACTGATACGCGGTTCCCGGCTTCGGAATCAGCGGGTTCACGCTGCCGACGATGCGGCCGAGGCGGCCGCGGGGGCGGCCGTGCTTCAACATGATCTCGCGCATGTCGACCGTCAGGTCGCGTATCGCCACCAGGTCATCGTCTGTCTCAGTGGGCAGACCGATCATGTAATACAGCTTCAGGTTGTCGATTTCGTTACCGAAGATCAACTCGGTGGCGGCGAGGATCTCGGCGTTCGTCACAGTCTTGTTGATCACGCGCCGGAGGCGGTCGGAACCGGTCTCGGGGGCAATCGTGATCGATCGTTCCCCGCTCTTCCGCAGCAACTTCACAATCGGATCGGTGAGGTCGTCGAGGCGGAGCGAAGCGGGGCTGATGGAGTAACCCATCTCCAGGAGGCCGGTGAGTATGCGCTCGATGTCGGGGTGATCGCAGAGCGCAATCGACACCAGTCCGGCCTTGCTCGAGTACTTCCTGGCCTCGGCGGCGAGCTGGAGAATCCGGTCTGTCGGGAACGCGCGAACGGGAAGGTAGTTGTATCCCGCCCAGCAGAAGCGGCACAGGTTCGCGCAGCCGCGCACGACCTCGATCAGGAATCGGGATCCGAACTCCGTGTCCGGCGTGAAGATCGACGTGGACGGTGGATCGAGCCGGTCGACGCTCTTGACTGCCGCCTTCTTGACCGTCGGCGGGGCTCCCGTGCCCGGCCTGGCTTCGAACGCCGCGATCGTTCCTTCGGGCGTGTAGTGCACGTCATAGAACGACGGGATGTAGAAGCCGCGCTCGACCGTCAACCGCCGCAGCAACTCGTCGCGATCGGCGGCGGCGTGCATGGAGGTCGTCAGCGTCGGGATCAGGATCTCCCCCTCACCCGCCGCGATCACATCGGCAAACGGCGCCAGCGGCTCGGGGTTCACGAAGGTGACCGCCCCACCGATCACCACCAGCGGATGGCGCGCGTTCCGGTCGGCAGCCAGCGGTGGTATCCCGGCCAGCCTCATCATTGTCACGACATTGGTGTAGTCCCACTCGAACGAGACCGAGAAGGCCACGACGTCGAACTCCTTGACAGGCGTTTGCGACTCGAGCGTGAGGAGGGGCGTGCGGCTCTCCATCTGCGCTTTGAGCTCCTGCCTGGGCGGCAGGAACGCCCGCTCGCAGACCACATCGTCCAGATCGTTGAACAGGCGGTAGACGGTCTGGAATCCAAGACTCGACATGCCCACGAAGTAGGTGTTCGGAAAGATGAGGGCGACGCGGAGCCGCCCGCCGTGCGACTTGCGCACGTAGCCGACCTCGCGTGCGAGCACGTCGCGCGCGCGCTCGCGATTTTCCCAGTGTTTCATTAAATGCCGGTCCCGAAGTGCGGAGCGCGGCGCGGGGGGCCGCTGGAAAACGCCGGGATTGCCGAGGCGGTCCTGGGAATGGCCCTGAAACGCCGCCGTTCCCGCCTGCCGTGGATTTATCTAGTTTACCACGCCCGGTTTTCCAGCCGCCCTGTGCCCGGCCCTCGTGAGAAGGGCCTGCCATTGAAGACACCTGCAGAAAGGACGGGCTCGATCGAACAAACGGCGGGCCTGGGGCGGCAGCCGGAGGGCCCCGCCATCGCCGGCTCGAGCGGCGCCGGAGAGCCGGTATGACTCTCCGGTCCAGTTACTCCGCCTGTCGCCTCAGGAACGCGGGAACGTCCAGCGGCGAGACCGGCTCGAACTCCGCACCCACGGCTGGCCGTTCCGCGGATGGGTCGGTGTGCTGCGCCGCCGGTAGGTCCAGGAGCGCACGGCGCGAGAAGTTCATGCGGCTGCTGCCGCCGCCGCTGGCGGCAACGCGCTCGCCACCTTCCTGCTTCCACGCCGAGTACGAGTGGAGATCCACCGGCGTGGTGGCCGCCGATGACGCCATCATCTTGTTGGTCGGACGATCGAAGCCCGTCGCGATGACGGTAATCTTGACCCGGCCTTCCATCTTGGGATCGACCACGGCGCCGAAGATGATGTTGGCTTCGTCGTGCGCCGCTTCCTGGATGATCGCGGACGCCTCGCTCACCTCGATGAGGGACAGGTCGGTGCCACCGGTCACGTTGATGATGACGCCGCGGGCCCCCTTGACCGACGCGTCCTCGAGCAGCGGACTCGACACCGCCGCATTCGCGGCCGCCATGGCTCGCCCCTCGCCTTCCCCCAGACCCGTTCCCATGATCGCCAGGCCCATACCGGCCATGATCGTCTTCACGTCCGCGAAGTCGAGGTTGATGAGTCCCGGCACCAGGATCAGATCCGAGATCCCCTGGATCGCCTGCCGCAGCACATCGTCCGCGCAGCTGAATGCGTCGGTGAGCGACGTCGTTCGAGCGATCGTCGCGAGCAGCCGTTCATTCGGAATCGTGATGACGGTATCGACGCTCGCGCGAAGCTCTTCGAGCCCGCGCTCCGCCTGGAGCTGGCGCTTCCGTCCTTCGAACTTGAACGGTTTCGTCACCACCGCGATGGTGAGCGCGCCGAGCTCGCTCGCCAGGCTCGCAATGACGGGTGCCGCTCCCGTGCCCGTGCCGCCGCCAAGGCCGGTGGTCACGAAGACCATGTCGGCGCCGTCGAGCGCCTCGATCAGTTTTTCCGTGTCCTCGAGCGCGGCCTGGCGGCCGACGTTGGGGTCGGCCCCGGCGCCGAGCCCCTTCGTGAGCTTCGCGCCAATCTGGATTTTGTTGGGGGCGCCGTTCAGGCGCAGCGCCTGTCCGTCGGTGTTGGCAACGAGGAACTCCACCCCGTCGAGTCCCGCGGCGACCATGCGGTTCACGGCATTGCTGCCGCCACCGCCGACGCCGATCACCTTGATCCTGGCCCCTGACCTGACCTCCTCGTCCAGTCTCAGGCGCAGCGCGTCGTCTCCAGCGTCGGTCATTGTTGCGTGTCGTACATCAGCCATGTGTTCCCTCCAGCCCGGAATGTCAGAATCTCGTTGCCGCTTCCGTCAATGTCCCGCTCAGAAGAACTCCTTGAAGAGCGTCCGCAGCCGTCCAGCCACCCGCCCGAATGCCCCCGCACCGACTGGCCTCGGTGCCTCGCCGACGTGATTGCGATGTGCGTACATCACCAGCCCGACTGCCGTCGCGAACGCCGGACTGTTCACGTGGTCGGCAAGCCCGCCCACGCCGGCTGGTGTTCCGCGGCGGATGGGCAGGTCGAAGATTTGCTCCGCGATTTCCGCCATTCCCTCGAGCATCGCCCCGCCGCCCGTCAGCACGATTCCCGAGTTGAGCGATTTCTCGAACCCCGCCCGCCGGATCTCGTCCCACAGGAGGTGAAACACTTCCTCCGCACGCGGCTGAAGGATCTCGGACAGGATTCGCCTCGCCATCACGCGCGGCTTCCGTCCGCCGACGCTGGCGACCTCCATGGTCTCGTCCTCGTCCACCATGGCGGACAGCGCGCAGCCGCACCGCCGCTTGATCTTCTCGGCGTCGGGGATCGGCGTTCTGAGCCCGACAGCGATGTCGTTCGTGAAGTGGTCCCCGCCGACCGCGACGACCCCCGTGTGCCAGAGGCTGCCCCGCTCGAAGATCGCGAAGTCCGTCGTGCCCCCGCCGATGTCCACGAGCGCGACGCCCAGCTCCTTCTCATCCTGCGTCAGCACTGATTCGCTCGCCGCCAGCTGCTCGAGCACGGTCTCGATCACCGCCACTCCCGCGCGGTTCACGCACGCCACGATGTTCTGCGTGGACGACGCGCTGCCGGTCACGACGTGCACGTTCACCTCGAGCCGCGTGCCGGTCATGCCCACGGGCGCGCCGATGCCGTCCTGTTCGTCCACGACGAAATCCTGCGGCAGCACGTGCAGGATCTCGCGGCCGCTCGGCAGCGCCACCGCCTTCGCCGCGTCGATGGCACGCCGCACGTCCTCTCGCGTGATCTCGCGGTTCTTCCCGGCCACCGCCACGACGCCGCGGCTGTTGAACGCCTTCACGTGCGCGCACGACAACCCCAGGTGCACCGAATCGATCTCGACGCCGGCCGTCAATTCCGCCTCGTCGATCGCCTTCTTGATCGATTCCACCGCCGTCTCGAGATTGACGACAACGCCGCGGCGGATCCCTCGCGAGTCCGCCAGGCCGATCCCGATGATGTCGAGCCCTCCGTCATCGGTCATCTCGCCGACGATGGCGGAGATCTTGGACGTCCCCACATCCAGGCCCACCAGGTACCGTTCCTTACGTGCCACGAGGGTCCCCCTGTTTCTCGCAGACCTGATGGCCTGCAGTCCGCGAACGTCGAACTACCGCGTCGTCCTGCTGCGCTTCCCGGGTCTGCACTGGAGCGTTACTTCCCGCGCCGCGTCGCGCGCGGCCTGACATACAACCGTGCGTCGAATCTGAGGTCCACGTAGTCGATCTCCGGAACTCGTTCCCGCAGCGTCGGCGCCAGATCCACATACGACTGCAGACGCTCGACGAAGTGGTCTTCCCCGAGATGCAGCGCCGCATCGTCATCCCCCAGCAGCACGACGGCATTGTGCAGGTCGCTCACGTCGATCTGCGACACCCGGCGCCCGAGGTCCTTCCGTTGAGCGACCGCGTCCATCACCCGCGCGGCCAGATCCGCGCGCCGTTCGTCCAGCGCGGAATCGTTCGAGCCCGGCGCCCGCACGAGGCCGTCGATGATGGGCAGATCGAACTCGAAGTACTGCGGCCCGTACTCGTCGATCACCATCCCCTGCCGATCGACGAGATAGTTCTGGCCGCCCATCCGGGACAGGCCCATCGGCTTCCTCTCGCGGATGAACACTTCAATCGTCGACGGCAGCACGCGCCGCAGTGCGACGTCGGCGACCCAGGGGGACTTCAGCAGCCGGCGCCGATACAACGCCAGATCCGCCGTCAGGATGCTCGTGCCCCGCAGTCCCTCGACGAGTGCCTGCACCTCCCCCGCCGACATGCGCACGTTCCCGTGCACCGAGATTCTCCGCACCTGCAGCGTGGACGCGCTCACGACCAGATCGAACGCGCGGTACGCGGCGTAGCCGACCAGCACCAGGCACACCAGAATGCGGACGGCGCGCCAGGAAATGCGGCGGCGCTTCCCCTTGCGCCGCGACGGCTTCGAGCTCGTCCGGCGGAAGTTCTTCTCGGTGCGCGCCTTGACGCTCATGCCGGATCTCCCGCCGACACGCCCGCTTCGCGCAGCCGGTCCAGAATACGATCCGCCACAGTCCCGATCGACCCTGCGCCGAGCGTCACGATCAGGTCGCCGGGCCGCGCCAGCCCGGCCACCGCCGCCGGCAGATCCTCAATCGCCGGGACGACGTGGACGGCGCATCGTGCCGTTCGCCGCACCGCTTCGGCAAGGGCTTCCACCGTCACACCGGCAATGGGCGTTTCCCCGGCGGCGTAGATTCCTGTCAGCACCACTTCGTCCGCGGCGCCGAGCGCGGCGCCGAACTCCTCCATCAGGAGGCTCGTCCGCGAGTACCGGTGCGGCTGGAACACCACCATCACGCGACGATTGATGCCTGCCCGTGCCGCCGCAACCACAGCCGCAATTTCCGTCGGGTGATGTCCGTAGTCGTCCACCACCATCACGCCGCGTTCTTCGCCCCGCATCTGAAAGCGACGTTCGGCGCCCTGGAACTCTTCGAGTGCCGCGGCAATCGGCCCGAATGCCACCCCCGCTTCGAGGGCCGCGGCGACGGCACCGAGGGCGTTCAGCAGGTTGTGCCGGCCGGGAACACGAAGATGCAGCCGCCCGAGCGTCACCGCACCATCGTGCGGCCGCTGCACGACATCGCAGGTCGATCCGAAGGCCTCGAGCCGCATGCCGGCGCCGACGATGTCTGCCGGACGGTCGCTCAGGGCGTAGGTGATCACCCGGCGCGTCAGGTTCGGCAGCAGCTCGCGCACGGCGGCATCGTCGGCACACGCGATCACGGCGCCATAGAACGGCACCTTGTTCGCGAAGTCTGCGAACGCCTGCTGGAGGCTGGCCCAGTCACCGTACGTCTCCATGTGCTCGCGATCGATGTTCGTGATGACGGCCATCGAGGGCGAGAGCTTGAGGAACGACCGATCGCTTTCGTCGGCCTCCACGACCATGAGCTCTCCCCGTCCGAGCCGTGCGTTGCTGCCGAATGCACTGAGCCGGCCGCCGATCACCGCCGTCGGATCGAGCCCTGCGCGCTCGAGCACCAGCGCAATCATCGAGGTCGTGGTCGTCTTCCCGTGCGCTCCTGCGACCGCGATACCGTACCTGAGACGCATCAGCTCGGCCAGCATTTCTGCACGCGGGATGACCGGCACGTTTCTCCGGCGCGCTTCCGTGACTTCGGGGTTGTCGCTCCGAATCGCAGACGAGACCACGACCACATCCACGTTCCCCACGTACGCCGCATCGTGCCCGGCCCGAACTTTGACGCCGAGGGACTCCAGGCGGTCGGTCACGTCGGACGTCTTCGCGTCGGAGCCCGACACCTCGTAGCCGAGGTTCGCCAGGAGCTCGGCAATACCGCTCATCCCGATGCCCCCGACGCCGACGAAATGAATCCTTCGAGTACGACCCAGCATCGCAATGACGTGACCGTCAGCCCCTCCGCACCAGTTCGAATGCCTTGTCCGCAATCACCATCGCGGCGTCGGGTCGTGCGAGACGCCGCGCCGCCACCGCCATGGCCGTCAGCCGCGCCTCGTCCCCGATGAGCGCCGTGATGCGCTCCGCCAGGAGCGCACCTGTCATCCGCTTCTGCTCGATCAGTTCCGCGGCTCCCGCGGCGGCGAGCACCTCCGCGTTCTTCCGCTGGTGATCGTCAGCAGCGGTCGGCAGCGGGATGAGGACCGATGGCCGTCCCGCCGCCGTGAGCTCCGCAAGCGTCGTCGCACCGGCGCGGCAGATTACGAGGTCCGCCGCGCTTACTTCCCTGTCCATGGCGAACAGGAACGGCTCCACGCGGGCCTCGAGCCCCGCCCGGCTGTACCCGTCGCTGACCAGCTCAAGATCTCGCTCCCCCGTCTGATGTGTGATTGCCAGGCCGCCAGGGTGGGCTGCCAGTTCCGGCGCCGCCTCCACCATGGCCACGTTGATCGCGTGCGAGCCCTGGGAGCCGCCAACGATCAGAATCCTCGCCGGCCCCGGGGGCCGGATTGCGGGTGAAAGGTTTTCGGACAAGAACTCAGGACGAACCGGGTTGCCTGCAACAAAAGCCCTCCTTCCAAAAAAGGACGTCGTCGACTCGAACGTCACCGCCGCCGCGCTGACGACCCGGGCGAGCAGCCGGTTCGTCAGTCCCGGGACCGCGTTCTGCTCGAGGAGCAGCGTGGGCACGCCACGCAGCGCCGCCATCAGCACGACAGGCCCTGAGCTGTAGCCACCCACCCCGATGACCAGACCGGGTGAGCGGCGCGAGATGATCCGCCACGCATCGATGGCGCTCAGCGGCAGGAGGAGCAGTCCGCGCACAAACGCCATGAGTGACTTGCCTTTCAATCCAGCGCTCCGAAGCAGGTCGAGCTCGAACTTCTCGCGCGGCACGACCCGGACCTCGATCCCGCGCGCCGTACCCGCAAACGACACGAGCGCCAGCGGCTCCCGCCGCAGCAGCTCGCGCGCCACCGCAATTCCCGGATACAGGTGGCCGCCGGTCCCCCCGCCGGCAATCACGACCCGCATCGGCTTCATACATCCGGCACCGTCATCGTCGTCGTCACCACATGCGACGTCGACGCGTGCTGCGACACGTTCAGCAGCATACCCATCCCCATGAGATTGATGAGCAGCGAGGAGCCGCCGTAGCTCACGAATGGCAGGGGGATCCCCTTCGGAGGCACGAGGCCGAGGACGACGCTGATGTTGAAGAACGCCTGGAAGGCCACCATGGTCGTCAGGCCGATCGCCAGGAACGCGCCGAAGCGGTCGGGTGCGCGCATCGCGGTGCGCAGTCCCCGCCAGGTGATGACGCAGAAGCAGGCGACGATGATGGTGGCGCCGATGAGACCGAGCTCCTCGGCGATGACCGAGTAGATGAAGTCGTTGTGTGGTTCGGGCAGGAAGAACAGTTTCTGGACGCCCCCCATCAGACCGCGTCCGAACACCCCGCCGGTGCCGACGGCGATCATCGACTGCACCATCTGGTAGCCGTCGCCGAGCGGGTCAGCCCAGGGATTCAGAAAAGACATGATCCGGCGCTTGCGATAGGCCGACGTCGCGATCAGCACGTAGAGCGCCGGCGCCAGGGTCAGGATCAGGGTCAGCACGTAGCGGTAATTGATGCCGGCGGCAAACAGCATCACGGCGGCGATCATCAGCACCGAGACGGCGGTCCCGAGATCCGGCTCCGCGAGGATCAGGCCAACCACCACGGCGAGCACCACGCCGATCGGAAAGAGCGCCCTTGGCGATTCCGCCAGCTGGTCCATCCGGCGCTCGAGCAGCGCCGCGATGAAGACGATCACGACCACCTTGGCGAGCTCTGACGGCTGGATGCCGAGTGGACCGAACCCGAGCCACCGGCTCGCGCCGTTGATCGGGTGGGCGAAGAGCACGGCCACCAGCGCCAGGCCGACGAACCCGAGAGCCGTCCAGATGAACGCGGGCTGCCGGTAGTTTCTGTAGTCCACGCGCATGACGATTGGGACCAGCAGGAGACCGAGCAGCGCCCACACCGCCTGTTTGATCAGATAGAGATACGGATCGTTGTTCTTCTCGAGCGCGAGCACGGCCGACGAGCTGTAGACCATCACGACGCTCGTGCCGACGAGCAGCAACATCGCCGTGAACAGCAGCTTGTCCGATTTGAGTTTTCGCGCCATACTTCGCCGCCTAAAGGTCCAGACGTGTCGGACCGAAAAACCATCCGGAACGGAACAGGCGCACCGGGCAGGTGCACATACACAAAATTGCACCGCAGGTGCACAGTTCGTCCTGCGCGGAGCGCAGGCGCCGAACCGCGCGATTCACCGTGAGCAGTCAGCAGTCATCAGCCGGACGGGGGCTAAGACACCACCCTCGCAGACCGGGGCAGCCTGCGTTCCCAGCGGACGGTTCTTCACCGCACCAACCGGACTGATGACTGCTCACTGCTCACGCGTGACGTTCCATTCCTCCTGCAACCGCAACACTTCCTGCTTGAACACCCGTCCGCGCTCGGCGTAATCGCGGAACATGTCGAAGCTCGCGCATGCCGGCGCCAGGACGACCGTCTGGCCCGGCTCGGCCGACGCAAATGCCGTCCGCACTGCCGCCGACATGTCGTTCGCCAGGCGGACCGGGATGCGCTCGCCGAGCGCGGCGACAATCAACGGGCTCGCCTCGCCTATCGCAATGACGGAGGCCTGACGAGCCTGCAGGGGCTCGAGGAGGTCGCCGAAGTCTCCCCCTTTGAACCGCCCGCCCAGAATCACCACGACACCGCGATCGAAGCTCTCGACCGCGCGCCGTGCCGCCTCGATGTTCGTGGCCTTCGAGTCGTTGACGAATCGCACGCCTCCCACTTCGCCGGCCGGTTCGAGCGCGTGCTCCAGGCCCGCGAAACCCTCCACCGCGCGCGTCATCGCGGCAGGCTCCACGCCCACGATCGATGCGACCGCGGCGGCTGCGAGGACATCGGCGACGAGATGACGGCCGATCAACCTGATGGCCGCGAGCGGCACCAGCGGCTGCTGCCCGGCAGCGGTCCGCCGCACGATGGTGTCGCCGTCCAGCACTATCCCCTCGGCCACCGCCCCGTCCATCGAGAACAGCATCCGGCGCGCACGCGTCCGGTCGGCAAGCGCGAGCGACGGGGCATCGTCCGCATTCAGGACGGCCCAGTCGTCCGCGGTCTGGGCCGCGAAGACGCGGGACTTGGCGGCGCCGTACTCTTCGACACTCGCATGCCGGTCGAGATGATCCGGCGAGAAATTCAGCAGCACGGCAATCCAGGGGCGGAACCCGTCGGTCGCTTCGAGCTGGAAGCTGCTGACCTCGACGACATGGATCGTGTCCTCGGTGGACTCGTCGACCTGCGCGCTGAGCGCGAGCCCGATGTTCCCGCCGACCAGCACACGGCGCCCGCCGGCCTCGAGCATGCGGCCCGCCAGTGTTGTCGTCGTGGACTTCCCCTTGGTGCCGGTAATCGCGATGACCTTTCCACGCAGCCAGCGCGACGCGAGCTCCAGTTCTCCGACCACTTCCACGCCGGCGCGGCGCGCGGCCTCGATCGCCGGCTGACGCATCGGCACGCCGGGGCTCGTGACGATGAGATCCGCGCTCGTGAGCGTGGCTTCCTGGTGACCGCCAAGCTCCAGCTCGACCCCCGCCGTCCGGAGCCGATCTTCATCCTCGATCTCGTCCCGGGTGTCCGTGAGTGTCACCTTCGCACCGCGGCGGACGAGCAGCTCGGCTGCGGCGACACCGCTCCGCGCCGCCCCCACGACGGTGACGCGCCTGCCCGCGACGGAGAACGGACGTCCGGTCGTCATCGCAACTTCAAGGTGATCAGACTGAAAAGCGCAAAGATGATCGCGAGGATCACGAAGCGCGTGATGACTTTGGGCTCGCTCCACCCCACCAGCTCGAAGTGGTGATGAATCGGCGCCATCCTGAAAACGCGTCGCCCCGTTGTCTTGAACGAGGCGACCTGGATGATGACGGAGAGCGCCTCGATGACGAAGACGCCGCCGACGAACACGAGGAGGAACTCCTGCTTGATGAGGAGCGCGACCACGCCGAGTGCGCCGCCGAGGCCGAGCGATCCGACGTCCCCCATGAAAATGTCGGCCGGGTAGCAGTTCCACCAGAGGAAACCAAGGCTCGCGCCGACGAGAGAACCGCAGAAGATCGTCAGCTCCGCTTCCGCCGAGTTGAGCTTCACGAGTTGCAGGTACCGTGCGAACTCCGCGTGCGTCGAGAGATAGGCGAGCGCGGTGAACGCCGCGGCCGCCACCACGAACACGCTGATCGCCAGGCCGTCGAGACCGTCCGTCAGGTTCACCGCGTTGGTCGAGCCGACCAGCACGAGCACGGCAAATGCGGCGTAGAACCAGCCCAGATCGGGGATGACCCGCTTGAAGAACGGAAAAATCAAACGAGTGCTGTAAAGCGAGTTCGCTTCCAGCACGAGCAGCGAGATGCCGACCGCAATCGCCACGACGATCTGCCATCCCATCTTGTAGCGGGGGCGCAGGCCGTGATGTGAGCGGCGGACGATCTTGAGGTAGTCGTCGACAAACCCGATCGCTCCGAACGCCGTGGTCGCGAGCACCGCAATCCAGATGAACGGATTCGTGAGATCTGCCCAGAGCAGCGTGGGGACGAGCGCCGACGTCAGGATCAGCAGGCCGCCCATCGTGGGGGTTCCTGCCTTCGTGCGATGCGTCGCCGGACCGTCCTGCCGGATCACCTGCCCGATCTGGAACTCCCGCAGCTTGCGAATCATCAGGGGGCCGACGAAGAGGCCGATGATGAGCGCGGTGAGGCTGGCGCCCGCCGTGCGAAACGTGATGTAACGGAACACGTTCAGCACGGCAATCTCGGTGTGCAGCGGATAGAGGAGATGGAAGAGCATCAGGCGTACTCCGCCTTCAGACGCTCGACCACGACGTCCACGCCGATGCCGCGCGACCCTTTGACCAGCACGAGATCCCCGGCACGCGTCCGTGCGGCCGTTGCGTCGGCCGCCTCGCTGCTGGACGTGACATGGATGACCGAGCCGTGGGGCATGCCGGACCGGACGGCGGCGTCCGCCATCGCGCGTGCGGGCTCACCCCCGACCGTCACGAGCACGTGCAGGCCGGCCGCGGCGGCCGCGGCGCCGCTCTCCTCGTGCAGCGCTGTGGAGTGGGCGCCGAGCTCGAGCATCTCACCCAGGACGGCAATCTTGCGGGCGCTCCCCGTGGCCGCGCTGAGCGTCTCGAGTGCCCTGCGCAGCGCCGACGGACTGGAGTTGTACGAGTCGTCGATGAGCGTCACGCCGCCAGGCAGCCGGATCAGCTCGCCTCGCCGCCGTGCGGGGCGCAGTGATGCCGCGGCCGTGGCAATGGCGTCGAGCGGCACGTCGAACTGCAGCGCCACCGCCGTCGCGGCCAGGACGTTGGAGAGGTTGCCCAGCCCCAGAAGCGATGTCTCCAGATGGAACTCGCCCGCGGCCGTCTCGACGGTCGCGGTCGTGCCCTCGAGGCCGCGCACGACAACCGACGTCGCGCGCACGTCCGCGGTGGCATCGATGCCGAACGTGACGACCCGTCCACCGAACGCCCGCACACGACTCGCGATCCGGGGGTCATCCGCATTCGCCACCAGCACGTCGTCCGGGCGCGCCCCCTCGAGAATCTCCGCCTTGGCCTCGGCGATCGCGTCGGCCGAGTCGAAGAAGCCCATGTGCGCGTCTCCGACGTTCGTCCACACACGTACATCCGGCTCCGCGACGCTGACGAGCGTTCGGATTTCGCCTGGATGATTCATGCCGAGCTCGACCACCGCCACCTCTGGACGCGACCGCAGCTCCAGCAGCGAGAGCGGCAGACCGATGTGGTTGTTCAAGTTGCCTTTGTTCCGATACACGCGGTGCCGCGTCGCCAGAAGCTCCGCGGTGGCTTCCTTGGTCGTCGTCTTTCCGGCGCTGCCCGTAATCGCCACGACTCTGGCGCCCGAGCGCCGCCTGACCTCGCGCGCCATATCCTGCAGCGCGCGTGTCGTGTCTTCTACACAGATCACCGTGGGCCGACGCGTGCCCTGCGAAGTCCCGACACCGGCGCACTCGGCGCTGCGTTCCTCGACGACCGCGCCCCGCGCCCCGCGCGCGAATGCGTCCGAGACGAAACGGTGACCGTCGAAACGATCCCCGCGAATCGCCACGAACAGATCGCCGGCGACAAGCGCCCGCGAGTCGATCGAGACGCCGTCGATACCCTGCGTCTCGTTCCCGCCCACCAGCCGCCCGCTCGTGGCGGCGGCGACATCTCCGAACGTCAACGGCACCCGATCCACCTGGCTACGACACTCTCGAACCGGTTCGGCGGCGCGTCAGCGTCGCCCTCGCCACTTCCACGTCGTCGAACGGCGTCACGCGCTCGCCGATCACCTGGTATTTCTCGTGTCCTTTGCCGGCGATCAGCACGAGATCGCCGGAGTGAGCATCGCGGATCGCCTGCTCAATCGCCGCTTTCCGATCGCTGATGGCGAGGCAGGCGGTCGACCTGGCCGCGGCCTGGCCGCGTGGCGGCCGCCGGTCCGGCGGCATGACGATTCCGCGTTTGATCTCGTCGATGATCTGTTCCGGATCCTCTGACCGCGGATTGTCGGAGGTGACGATCACGAGATCGCTCAACCGCGCCGCGACGGCCCCCATCAGCGGACGCTTCGACTTGTCGCGATCGCCTCCGCACCCGAAGACCGTGATGATTCGTCCCTTTGCCAGGGGACGTGCGGTCTCGAGCAGGTTCTTGAGCGCGTCGTCCGTGTGCGCGTAATCCACCACCACGCGCACGTCGTCCGCGGCGTCTGAGACCACCTGAAAGCGGCCGGGCACGTGTGCCAGCAGCGCGATCCCGCCTTCAATCGCGCTGAATGGCACGTCGAGCGCCATGGCTGCCGCGACGGCCGCCAGGATGTTGTAGGCGTTGGGGCGGCCGACCAGCGGGGAGCGAAGGTGCAATGTGCCGCGCGGTGTGCGGACGTCGAACGAAAGCCCGTTGAGCGAGACTTGCAGAGGGCCAGGACGCACGTCGGCCCCGGCGTCAATCGCGTACGTGACGGGACGTCGCGCGACGGCGGCAAACTCGGCGCCGCGGCGATCGTCGAGATTGGCGATCCCGATACCCGATTCGGGCAGCAGCTCGAAGAGACGGCGCTTGGCGAGAAAGTACCGCTCCATGTCACCGTGGAAATCGAGGTGATCGCGCGTCAGGTTCGTGAAGACAGCGGCCGCGAACTGCAGGTGGTCGGCGCGGCGGAGCGAGAGCGCATGCGACGACACCTCCATCACGCACGCGCCGCATCCCTCGGTGACCATCTCCCGCAGCAGCCGCTGCAGCTCCGGCGCTTCGGGTGTCGTGCGCGCCGTCTCGATCTCGCGATCGCCGATTCGATGGCCGACGGTCCCTATCCGGCCGCAGCGTACGCCGGCAGCCTCGAAAATGGAGGCCAGCAGGTACGAGGTGGTCGTCTTGCCATTGGTGCCCGTGATCCCGACGAGCGTCAGCTCCTGGCTGGGCCGGCCCTCCACCGCGGCCGCCAGCGCGGCGAGCGCGAGCCTGGCGTCGGCAACCGTGATCCATGGGACGGCCACGTCCGCCGGGGGCGCCGCATCGGCGATCACCGCCACGGCACCCCGCTTCACAGCGTCGCGGCCGAAGGATGTGCCGTCCGCGTGCTGACCACGGAGCGCGACGAAGACAGAGCCGGACCGGACCTGCCTCGAGTCGCAGGTGACTCCGGACACCACCGCAGTCGCGGCGGAGCCGAGATCCGCGTTCAGAAAATCCGGATCGCTGCTCGCGCGGCTCGGCACGGCGGCTGAGTGCTCCGCCTCTCGAACATCGCGGAGCAGATCCGCGAGCGTCATTGCGACGCCCCAGTCGCGGGCGCGGGGGCGCGGCGTCCGAGCGTGAGCACGGACCCGGTGTCGCGGCCGAGCACGGTGCCCGCGGCGGGCCACTGCTCCACGACGACGCCGTTGCCGGTCATGCGGGCGGTGAGCCCGACGCGCGTCAGCGTGCGAAGGGCTTCACGCGCGCTGAGGCCGAGCAGATCCGGCATCTGCCCGTCCACCAGACGATCGTTCTCGTTTGTCGCGGAGAAGGCAGGTGCGTTTACGTGCTTCGACCTCATCTCCCCCTCATCGGCCTCGTGTCTCGCGACCATGACCGGCGACAGCGGGTTGACCGTGCGTCCGATGCCAAGGTGCCTGAGCGACGCCTCGGCGATCCGCTGGAAGACGGGGCCCGAGACTGTCGCCCCGTAGTACCCCTTCGCGTGCGGCGAGTCGATGACGACCACGATCGCGAGCGCCGGGTTGCGTGACGGAACGAAGCCGACGAACGACGCGTTGTAGTCCGACTTTGAATAGTGTCCGTTGACGAGCTTCGACGCCGTGCCGCTCTTGGCCGCGACCGTGAACCCGTCGATCTCGGCGACCTTCTTGCCAGTCCCGCGCTCCACGACCGCCTCCATGATCTCGGTGAGGGTCGCGGCGGTTTCGGGCGTGATGGCCCGGCGCAGCACCTTGCGCTGGACGTCTTCGCGCCGGCCGTTCCGGATGAACGCGCGCACCACTCGCGGCTCGACGAGCTCGCCTCCGTTGGCGACCACGCTGACGGCCGTCGCCATCTGGAGCGGCGTCACGCCGACCTGGTAGCCCATCGAGACGGACGCGAGGGCACTCGCGTCGAGCCGGGCCGGGTTCCAGACGATTCCGGGGCTCGCGCCGCGGAAGTCGGGCGCGAGCGCCTGGCCGAAGCCAAACCGGTTGATGTAGCGGCCGAGACGCTCGGCGCCGAGGCGCTGACCGACCTTGATCGCGCCGACGTTGCTCGACTTCGCGATCACGTCGATGAACGGGAGGAGTCCGTAGTGGTGCGTGTCGCGGATGACGCGGCTGCCGAACGTAATCGAGCCGGGATTGCAGTCGATCAGGTCGGTCGTGTGGATGACACCCTCTTCGATCGCCGCCGAGGCGGTGACGACCTTGAAGGTGGATCCGGGCTCGTAGGTGTCCTGCACCCCGCGGTTCCGCCGCGTGGAGGCATCCCCGGCGTTGTAGTCGTTCGGATTGAAGGTCGGCCAGTTCGCCAGCGCGAGGATCTCGCCGGTCTGCGGCTGCATGATGATCGCCGTGCCGGACGCCGCGGCGTTCTCCTCGACGCCGATCCGCAGCTCGCGGTCCGCGATGAACTGCAGGTACTCGTCTATCGTGAGCTCGAGCCCGTCACCGGCCGTCGGCAGCCGTTCCTCCCGCTTCGACATCGCGTGCCGGCGCGCGTCCGTCTGCAGCAGCATCTTGCCCTCGCGACCGCGGATGCGCTCGTCGAACGTGGACTCGAGGCCCGCCAGGCCGAGGTTGTCGAGGCCGACATACCCCAGCAGATGCGACGCGAGCTCCTTCTTCGGGTAGTACCGGCGGCTCTCCTTGTAGAAGAGCACGCCGGGAAGATCGAGCGCCTTGACGCGCTGCCCTTCTTCCGGTGACACCTGCCGCGCCAGGTACGCGAACTGCCCCTTACCCCGGAGACGATCGGCCATGAGCTGCCGCTGCTGCGGGGTGCATCCGTCGAGCGCGCCGCAGACCAGGCGCGCCACACGGTCGGGATCCTCGATGTCGGACGGGTCGGCCGCGATGGTGTCGGCGTCCACGCTGTAGGCGAGGACGCGGTTGTTGCGGTCGACGATCTCTCCGCGCTTGGCGGGCAGCTTGATCGTGCGGAGCTGCTGGCGATCGGCGCGGGCCATCATCTCGCCGTGCTGGAAGACCTGCAGGTACACGAGACGCGCCTCGATGCCGACCGTCCAGCACGCGAAGAGTGCCGCGCAGATCATCAGGCGCGACTGTATCGTCGCGCGCCAGTCGCCGGGGGTGGAGGCCGCTTCCCGGCGCGCGACGCGCTGCGCCGGCCCTGCCCAGGGAAGTCTGAATCTGCTGCCGCCGTGTTCGTCCGCCATCAGTCCTCCTGCCGCGCGTGAGCGGGGTTACCGCGCCGCGACGATGGACTTCTCGGGGGGCGCCGACGGCGTCACCCGCTCGATCACGATTGCCTGGTCGCGTCCGGGCGCCACCAGGTGGAGGTCCTTCGTGGCAATCCGCTCGATGCGCGCCGGGGAGCGCAGCGTCTCGATCTCGAGTCGGAGGTGCCTATTGATCTCTTCCTGCGCGGCCCGCTGCTGCTGCATCCGCTGGATCTTGTAGCCGTGCTGCAGCAGCTCGAAGTGCTGCCACGCCGAGAACAGGATCACGATCACCAGGAAGCCGCCGATGGCCACAGACCGCCACAACTGACGCTGGCGCTCGTCGTCCACCTCGCGGACGATGAGGTTGTTGCGGACGTCCTTCTTGATGGCGTATTCGAAATCAATCCCGCTCATGCGAGCCTCTCGATCGCGCGGAGCTTCGCGCTCCGCGCACGCGGGTTGCGCCCGACTTCCGCCTCCGCTGGCGTCACGGGCTTCCGGGTCAGGACACGCAGCGCCGCTTCACCGGCCGCCAGCGTCCTGAACGTGTGTTTCACGACGCGGTCCTCGAGCGAGTGAAACGTGATGACGGCGAGCCGCGCGCCAGCCCGCAGCCGGCGCGATGTCTCGACGAGAAAGGCATCGAGGCCCTCGAGCTCGCGGTTCACCCAGATGCGGAGCGCCTGGAACGTGCGCGTCGCCGGATCGATGCGCTGGTAACCTCTGCGCGGCACGGCCCTCCGGACGATCTGCGCGAGCTGGCCGGTCGTCGCCACCGGCGACAGCCGCCTGGCCTCGACGACCCCCCGCGCGATGCGGCGCGAGAACCGTTCTTCGCCGAACTGAAAAATCACGTTGGCCAGCTCCTGTTCGTCCACGCTCTGCAGCAGGTCCGCGACCGTCGGTCCCGAGCTCTGATCCATCCGCATGTCGAGCGGCTCGTCGCGACGGAAGCTGAAGCCGCGTCCCTCCGTGTCGAACTGCATGGACGACACGCCCAGATCGGCGAGCGCGCCGTCGACGCCGTCCACGGCCCGCGCCTCGAGCACGTCCCCGAGCTGCCGGTAGTCGGCGTGCACAAGTTCGACGCGCTCACCCCAGGCGGCCAGCGACGCGGACGCCAGGGCCAGCGCCGTCGGATCCCGGTCCAGCCCGATGACCCGCGACGCGCCCGCCGCGAGCAGCGCGCCCGTGTGGCCGCCGAGTCCGACCGTGCAGTCCACGAACAACCCCCCTCGCGAGGGATCGAGCAGCTGAATCGTCTCCTCGAGCAGTACGGGCTCGTGCGTCGGCTCCCGGTCCATGTCAGATGCCAAATGCCGACAGGTCGCGGGCGTCCTGTTCCGTGTACGGCTGGCTCTGGAGCTTCGACTTGAACCGCTCGTGGTTCCAGATTTCGAGGTAGTCGTACTGCCCGAACACGTCGACCTCACCGGTCATGCCCGCCGATTCCCGAAGCCGTGGGTGGATGAGCACCCGCCCCTGGCTGTCGAACTCGGCCGTCTGGCCAAAATAATTGACACGGTCGAGAAACTTGATGCGTGCCGGGTGCATCGACGGGATGCGCGCCAGCTTCTCCTCGCGGGCCATCCAGACAGGCATCGGGTAGATGTGGACGGATTCCCCGGTTACACTTGTGACGAACAGCTGCGCCCCGTGCTCCCCTTCGACCAGGGCCCGGAAGGCGTTGGGGATTTTCAGCCGTCCCTTGTCGTCGATCTTGGCGGCATAATTACCGCGGAGCACGGCGCTGCTGACTCCACTTTGCTCCATTATTTTCCACCGCGATAGTAGAGAACGTGAGGGTCGATGTCAACGCAAAACCATGATGGCGTGGCGGTTACGCCTTATGTTCGCTGTTCTAAAAAGGACACTCGACAGAGCCATTTTGGGTAGGTCAACTGCCCGGATCTGAACGGCAAACAGAAAACGAATGCCGGCGCACACGCAATAGCCATCGTGTTACGATGACCAGATTTGCCTGCGCAAGATTTCCACGACCTGAGAGGTCTGAGCCTGGATGCCCGCCTGTCGAGCTCAAGGCGTGGCGGTTCCGCGTGGTAAGGTGCGGCGGGAAATGACCGTGCGGACAGTCCTCGTCTGCGAGGCGCAGGTGCCCTTCGTGCACGGCGGTGCCGAGGTTCACGTGCGGCAGCTGGTCCGGGAACTGCGCACCCGCGGATACCTCGCGGAGCTCGTGAGCCTCCCCTTCAAGTGGTACCCCAAGGAGGAGATTCTTCCGCATGCGGCTGCGTGGGGGTTGCTCGACTTGAGCGAGGCCAACGGCCGCCCCGTCGATCTGCTCATCGCCTCGAAGTTTCCCACCTACTGTGCACGCCATCCGAACAAGGTCGCGTGGTTGATTCACCAGTATCGCGCCGCGTACGAACTGTGTGGAACCGAGTACAGCGACTTCGCCCACACGGAGCTCGACGTCGGCCTGCGCGATACGCTGATGCGGCTCGACACCGAGAAACTTGGCGAGTGCCGGCGAATCTTTGCAAACGCCCGGAACACCGCGGGACGACTGTCGAAGTACAACGGGCTTCACGCCGATGCCCTGTATCATCCGCCGCAGCTGGCGCCAAGACTGGTCCCGGGCCCCTACGGTGATTACGTGCTGTCGGTCGGACGGATCGAATCCGTCAAGCGCGTGGATCTGATCATCAAGGCCCTGGCGCTCGCAGATGCGGACGTACGCCTCGTCATCGCCGGCGACGGTACGCAGCGCATCAACGCAGAACGCACAGCCGAAGAAGCCGGCGTCAGCGGTCGCGTCATGTTTCTCGGCACCGTGGGCGACGACGACCTGATCGGCCTGTATGCCGGGGCGCTTGCGGTCGTCTACCCGCCGTTCGACGAGGACTTCGGCTACGTCACGCTCGAAGCCTTCCTGGCGCGGAAGCCGGTGGTGACGTGTCACGACTCCGGCGGCCCCAATGAGTTCGTCGTCGACGGCGTGAACGGGTTCGTCTGTGCGCCGGAGCCCGAGGAGCTCGCTGCAGCAATCAGCCGGCTCGCAGCGGATCGCGGGCGCGCCGCCGCCATGGGCGACGCCGGCCACGAAGCTGCCGGCCGCATCACGTGGGACGGCGTCATCGAAAAGTTGGTCTCGTGAGTCCTGAGAAGTGCCAGAATTGCCTCGCCCGGTGAAGCTCATCATCCAGATCCCGTGCCTCAACGAGGCCGCGACGCTCCCGGCGACGGTGGCCGATCTCCCGCGTTCGATCCCGGGCATCGACGTTGTCGAAGTGCTGATCATCGACGACGGATCGCGTGACGGGACGGCGGAGGTCGCACGCACCTGCGGCGTCGAACACATCGTCCGCTTCCGCCGGAACAAGGGGCTGGCGGCCGCCTTCATGGCGGGGATCGACGCATCACTCAAGGCGGGCGCGGACTTCATCATCAACACCGACGCCGACAACCAGTACGCCGCCCACGAGATCCCGAAACTGCTCGAGCCGCTGCTCAGCGGGGACGCGGACATCGTGATCGGTGACCGCAACGTCGCGGAGCTCCGGCACATGTCGTGGCAGAAGCGCCAGCTGCAGCGGCTGGGGAGCTGGGTCGTGCGGCAGGTCTCGAATACCAGCGTTCCGGACACGACGAGCGGATTTCGCGCCTACACCCGCGAAGCGGCGCTGCGGATGACCGTCATCTCCGAGTTTTCCTACACGCTCGAGTCGATCATCCAGGCCGGCAAGAAGCGCATGGCCATCGCCCACGTGCCAGTGTCCACGAACCCCCGCACGCGGGACTCTCGCCTGTTCGACAGCGTCTTCTCGTACATCAAGCGATCCTCCGCGACGATCGTGCGGATCTACGCGATGTACGAACCACTGAAGGTCTTCACGTATCTCGGCATGAGCGTGCTCGGCATCGGCGTGGCCATCTCGGTCCGTTTCCTGTACCACTACTTCACGGAACCCGGATTCGGGCCCGAGCGCCATCTGCAATCACTGATCGCGTCGGCAGTGCTCATGATCGTCGGCTTTCAAGTGATCGTCATCGGGCTCCTCGCGGACATGATCTCCGGCAACCGCAAGCTGCTCGAAGATCTCCTCTACCGCGTGCGCAAGCTGGAGCTGCCGAGCGATCGCCAGGCGTCGACGACGCACGAAGTCGCGCAGAACGATCGGCGGAAGGCGTAATGGCCCTGCCGTCCGCCGTCTCGGTCGTCGTGCCGGCCTTCAACGAAGCCGGCGGGATCGGCGAGGTCGTCTCGGCTCTCGCGGAAGCCGGGCCCTGGCACGAGATCATCGTCGTGGACGATGGATCGGTGGACGCGACCGCGGAACGCGCAGCGGCCGCAGGAGCCGTTGTCGTCAGGCACCCGTACAACAAGGGGAACGGAGCGGCGGTGAAGAGCGGCATCCGCCGCGCCACGGGCGAATTCGTCATGATCATCGACGGCGACGGACAGCACCGCGCCGAGGATGCCCGCCGGGTCGTGTCGCGGCTTGGGGAGTACGACCTCGTCATTGGCGCACGCGCGGCAACCACCCAGGCGAACCTGGCACGACGACTCGGGAACGCGGCGCTGAACGGCTTCGCAGGTTATCTGACCGGGCGGTCCATTCCTGATCTGACGTCAGGCTTTCGTGGCGCGCGTCGCGCGTGCCTCCTCGAGTTCCTGCATCTCCTTCCGAACGGCTTCTCGACACCGACGACCACGACGCTGGCCTTCATCAAAGCGGGATACAGCGTGACGTTCGAGCCCACCGAGGCGCTGCAGCGAGTGGGAACCTCGAAGATCAAGCTGGCCCGCGACGGCGCGAAATTCCTGATGATCATCCTGAAGATCGTCACGATTTTCAGCCCGCTCCGCGTGTTCCTGCCGATCAGCCTGGCTTCATTCACCCTCGGCGCGGCCTACGCCCTCTGGACGATCTACTGGGAAACCCACATCACGAACTCGTCCGTCCTGCTGATCATGCTCGCCGTCATCGTGTTCCTGGTGGGCCTCGTCTCCGAACAGATCTCGGCGCTCCGTTTCGAAGGACGGAAGTAGCGCGCCACAGATGCCGACCGATTCACGACGGCTGATCCTCATCGCCGCAGTGCTCGGGCTCTCGGTGCGGCTCGCGTTCGGCCTGTGCTACTGGATCGACAAGCCGCTGACCCACGATGAGCACGAGTACCTGGCGCTCGCCCAGAGCGTTGCGGCAGGCCGCGGGTTCGTGTATGACGCGGCGCACGACACCGGGACGGCGCAGCAGTTTGGACGCGCGCCCCTCTACCCGGTCTTTCTCTCGCTCATCGGTGCGGGATCTGACGAACATCACGCGTCACCGACACGCGTCAAGGTCGCCCAGTCCATGGTGGGCGCTCTCGGCGTGTGGCTGATCGGCGTCATCGCCGTTCGAACGAGCGGCGCGAAGGGCGGAGTTGCGGCGGCGTTCATTGCGGCGGTCTATCCCCCGCTCGTCTGGATCTGCGCGTACGTCCTCAGCGAAGCGCTCTACAGCACGGTCGCGCTGGCCGCGGTGCTGCTGCTCGACACGGCACTCGACCGCGCCCACGCGGCACGCCGCGCATCTGTCGGGCGGCCGTTGACCGTCGCGTCGGGCGTGATGACGGGGATCGCGATACTCGTGCGTCCCACGACGCTGTTCTTCCTGCCACTCGCGGCGATCTGGATGGCGCGCCAGCGCCGCACGTGGCTCGCGCTCATCTTCATCGTGGCCGCGCTTGCCGTCGTGGCGCCATGGACCGCACGCAACGTCAAAGTCTTCGACCGCTTTGTGCTCGTCGCCTCCGAAGGAGGCGTGACGTTCTGGACCGGCAACCACCCGCTCGCGCGCGGTGAGGGGGACCTCGCCGCCAACCCCGACATCAAGCGCGCCGAGATCGCCTTTCGTGCGGCGCATCCCGGGATGACGTCCGAAGCGCTCGAACCGCTGTACTACCGCGAGGCCCTGCAATACATCGCCAGCCATCCGCTGTGGTGGCTCTCGCTGCTGGCCAGGAAGGCGTTCTACACGTTCGTGCCAATCGGTCCGTCGTATACACTACACTCGACGGCATACTTCGCGGCGTCGGTGGCGTCGTACCTGATGGTCCTGCCGCTCGCGCTGTCGGGCTGGTGGTCACACCGCCGCGATCGGCGCCCCGAAGCGCTTTTCGTTTTGAGCGCCTCGGCGGTGCTCGCTGGTCTCGTCTTTTTTCCGCAGGAGCGCTTCCGGATTCCCGTGATCGACCCAACCCTGATCGTGTGCGCGGCTGCCGCCTGCTCTGACCGTTGGAAACGTTGATGAACGTCCTCGTAGTCGTGCCAACCTACAATGAGCGGGAGAACCTTCCGCTGCTTGTACGGGGTGTGCTGTCCCATCCCGGGTTCCGGATGCTCGTGGTCGACGATGGCTCGCCGGACGGCACCGGTGCGATCGCGGACGCGCTCTCCGCCGAGCATCCGGGGCGGATCGAAGTCATGCACCGCACGGGCCGCCGCGGCCTGGGCCGATCCTACATCGACGGCCTCCGCAAGGCCATCGGCATGGAGGACGTCGACCTCGTCTGCCAGATGGACGCGGACCTCTCGCACAATCCCGAATACCTGCCCGCGCTCACCGCCGCGGCGGCCTCTGCCGACGTCGTCATCGGCTCACGCGTACATGAACGGCGTCAGCGTCGTGAACTGGCCGCTGCACCGGATCTTCCTGAGCACGTTCGCGAACCGCTACATCCGCGCCGTCACGCGCCTCTCGGCGTCGGACTGCACGAGCGGCTTCCGGTGCTGGCGCCGCGAGGCGCTCTCGCGGCTTCCACTGGACAGCATGGTGTCGGACGGCTATGCCTTTCTCGTGGAGATGCTCTTCGACGCCAAGCGGCAAGGCTGCCGGTTCGCCGAGGTGCCGATTATTTTCGTCGAGCGGCGGCAGGGCCAGTCGAAACTCTCATCGGGCGTCATCTGGGAATCGATCCTGATGCCGTGGCGTCTGAAGCTGCGCGCCGCGCGGCGCTGACGACTCATGGGACAGGTCGTCGTGATGGTGACGACATCGTACCCGCGGTTCCCTGGGGACAGTGTCGGCACGTTCGTGGAGCCCATCGCGCGCTCGGTCGCTGCCCGCGGCCACGAGGTTCACGTCGTTGCGCCGTGGCATCCGCTTGTCAACCGTCCGGCCAGTGACGGGGGGGTGCACCTGCATTTCTATCGTTACGCGCCCGCTGCGCTCGCTGAATGTGTTCGGGTATGCGGCCGCGATGCGGGCGGACGTGAGCCTGCGCGGCGCCGCCTACATCGCCGCGCCGCTTGCGCTCGCGGCCGGCTGGCGCGCGGTCCGATCCGTCGCGCGGCGCTTCCGCGCGACCGTGATGCATGGTCACTGGGTCGTTCCCGGCGGTGTCACGGCAGCCGCCGCAGCCCCGGGGCTCCCGCTCGTGATCAGCCTGCATGGCTCGGACGTCTACGTCGCGGAAACCGTTGCGCCGGCCCGCTTCGCGGCTCGCCAGGCGTTTCGCCGCGCGGGATTCGTGACAGCGTGCAGCGGCGATCTCGCACGGCGTGCAGTGGCGCTGGGCGCCGCGCCGGAGCGCATCGAGACGGTGCCTTACGGTGTGGACGTCGAGCGTTTTCGGCCTGACCCTCAGGCGCGCCGGGCCGAACGCCACGAGCTCGCCGTGGATGAACGCACACCACTCGTGGTGGCGGCCGGAAGACTCGTGCGGAAGAAAGGGTTCGAGTACCTGATCGATGCGATGGCGCAACTGCCGGGTGTCGTGCTCGCACTCGCGGGGGACGGCACGATGGCGGGCGACCTGGGTGCACGCGCTCGAGCCGCCGGCGTCACGGACCGTGTGCGGTTTCTCGGCAACCTGACGCAGGACCGCGTCGGCGGGCTCCTCTCTGCGGCCGATGTGGTGTGCATCCCGTCGGTGCGCGACGACAGCGGCAACGTCGACGGGCTGCCAAACGTCCTCATGGAGGCGCTGGCGTCCGGCACGCCCGTCGTGACCACGGCGGCAGGGGGCATTCTGTCGGTCGTCAACGACGGGGTGACGGCGTTCGTCGTGCCCGAACGCGACCCGGCGGCGATCGCAGCATGCATCGGACGCATAATTGAGCAGCCCGATGCAGGACGCCAGATCGGGGCCGCCGCACGCCGACTGGTTGAGGAGCGGTTCGGCTGGAATCGCGCGGCAGAGCGCTTCGAGGCCGCCTACGCCTCGGCGCTTGCCTTCACATCCACGCGCAGCTAACATTCACCCGCCAACCCATGCAGCAGGCGAGAGCGAAGCCGGGGCTCACCATTTTCTTTCCCGCTTACAACGACAGCGGGACGATCGCGAGCCTGGTCATCACCGCGCTTCAGACCGCGCGCGAGCTGACGTCAGACTTCGAGATCATCATCGTCAACGACGGCAGCGCCGATGCGACCGCGCAGATCGCCGACGAGCTCGCACGCACATATCCCCAGGTGCGCGTTGTCCATCATCCGCGAAATCGCGGGTACGGCGGTGCGCTCCGCAGCGGGTTCGAAGCGGCCACGCGCGACCTGGTGTTCTATACGGACGGCGATGCGCAGTACGATCCGAAAGAAATGGTCGTGCTCTGGGCGGCTCTCGAAGACGGTGTGGATCTGGTGAACGGCTACAAGATCAGCCGCTCGGACCCTCTGCACCGCATCGTCATCGGCCGCATCTATCATCACACCGTGAAGCTGCTGTTCGGCCTGAAGGTGCGGGATGTCGACTGCGACTTCCGCCTCCTGCGCCGATCCATCTTCGAGAACGTCCGGCTGGAAAAGAACAGCGGCGTCATCTGCCTCGAGATGATGAAGAAGATTCAGGATGCGGGATTCACGATCGCGGAAGTCCCTGTGCACCACTACCATCGGGCCCACGGAAAGTCGCAGTTCTTCAACTTTCGGCGTCTCTTCAAGACCGCCGTGGACGTGGCGAAGCTCTGGTACGTCGCTCGTGATACGTCACGAGCATCGTCGCCCCGAGCCGGGTGCGATCGCCGCGTCGGTACCGCCACCACCCCGGGACCGCGCGTGACGCCGCCGACGGACCACCTCGGCTTCTACCGCGGCCGCCGGGTGATGATCACTGGAGGGCTGGGATTCATCGGCAGCAACCTCGCCCGCCAATTGGTCGATCTCGGCGCGAACGTGCTGATCGTCGACGCCCTCCAGCCCGAATACGGGGGAAATCTCTTCAACATCAGCGACGTGGCGGATCGGGTGCGGGTGAACATCGCGGACGTCCGCATGCAGAGCACGATCGGTGTGCTCGCCAGGGGCCAGGATGTGATCTTCAACCTCGCGGGCCAGGTGAGCCACATCGACAGCATGCGCGACCCATACACGGATCTGGAGATCAACTGCCGCGCGCAGCTCTCGATCCTGGAGGCGTGCCGCGCCAACAATCCGTCGGTGAGAATCGTCTATGCCGGCACACGTCAGGTGTACGGCCGGCCGGACTACCTGCCCGTCGATGAGAAGCATCTCGTGCGGCCTGCGGACATCAACGGCGTGAACAAGGCGGCCGGTGAGTACTACCATCTGCTCTACAACAACGTCTTCAATGTTCGCGCGTGCTCGCTTCGTCTCACGAACGTCTACGGCCCTCGACAGCTCATCAAACATGACCGCCAGGGATTCATCGGCTGGTTCATCAGGCTCGTGCTCGAAGACAAAGAGATCCAGGTCTTCGGTGACGGCTCGCAGATGCGCGATTTCGTGTATGTCGACGACGCGGCGGATGCGTTCCTGCGCGCCGGGGCCTCCGATGCGTGCGACGGGGACGTGTTCAATGTCGGCGGAAGCGAGCCCATCACGCACCGCGACCTGGTGGCGCTCCTGATCGAGACCGCCGGCATGGGCAGCGTGCGATACGTGGACTGGCCGCCCGAGAAGAAGCGCATCGATATCGGCAGCTTCTACTCGGACTCGACCAAATTCCAACAGGCCGTCGGCTGGACGCCGCGGGTCTCATTGCGCGAGGGCCTGAGCCGGACGGTGCATTTCTATCGCGAACACATGCGGCACTACGTCGACGCGGCGGCAGTGGCCCCGCAGGAGCCCGCTCGAGCGCACCCGTCGGGGCGTCCGTGATCCCGTTCCTGCAGCTCACACCTGGCGAGGACGCCGGCATCGTACGGGAAGCCATCGACCGCGTCATCGCGCGCGGCTGGTTCGTGCTTGGACCTGAGCTCGAGGGCTTCGAACGCGAGTTCGCTGACGCATGCGGCGCCGGCGAGGCGGTCGGTGTCGGAACCGGCACTGACGCACTGGCGATCGCGCTCCGCGCCCTGGGCATCGGGCCGGGCGACGAGGTCATCACCATCGCCGCTCTCCGCAGCCTACAGTGCCCTGGCCATCATGATGGTCGGCGCGAGGCCCGTCTTCGCCGATATCGACGCGCAATCGGCTGACGCATCGATCCGCAGGCGGCCGAGGCGGCCGTCACATCCCGGACGGCGGCCATCATGCCGGTGCACCTGTATGGACAGCCGGCAGACATGCAGGAGATTTGCGCCGTAGCGAAGCGGCACAATCTCGCCGTCGTGGAAGACTGCTGCCAGGCGCACCTCGCGACGTGCAGCGGACGGCCGGTCGGGAGCTTCGGCGCGGTCGCGGCGTACAGCTTCTATCCCACCAAGAATCTGGGCGCGCTGGGCGACGGCGGCGCGCTGACGACATCGGATGCCGGCATCGCCGCGAAGGCGCGACGGCTTCGAAACGGCGGCCAGACCGATCGCTACCATCACGGTGAGTTCGGCGTGAACTCGAGGCTCGACGAGCTGCAGGCGGCGGTCCTCCGCGCCAGGCTCCCGCTTCTCCCCCGGTGGACCGCGCAGCGCCGCGAGACTCGGCCGCCGAGTACCGGCGCCGGCTCGCACGACTCGAAGGCGGTGATCGTCCCGCCTGAGCTCGACGCCGGTCACGTCTACCACCTCTTTCCCGTGCGCAGCACGTCGCGCGATGCGCTTCAAGCCCGCCTGAAGGCGGCGGGGATCGAAACGCTGATCCACTATCCGGTGCCGATTTCGCGCCAGCCCGCTCTTGCACCGGAGCGGCCGGCCGACTGCCCCGTCGCCGATCGGGTCTGCGCCGAGATTCTTTCCCTGCCGCTCTACCCGTCGCTGCCCGCGGATGCCATCACGCGGGTGGCCGACGCCCTCGCGGCACAATAGGTCGTGGCGATCGAAGCCCGTCGAGGTCGCGCCGCGCCGGTTTGCCGTCTTCGCTCATCATCGTTGCCGCGCAGTTCGGGCTGTTCGAGCTCGGCATGCGCACATGGGGATCGTCGGAAGCCGCGCCGGCGTTCCAGGGCCTCTTCACGGACGATCCAGCGACAGGCTACCGCCTCGAGCCCGGCGCGCGGGTGCGCTTTGCGACGGCCGAATTCGACACCCAGATCGCGATCAACAGCAGTGGTGTGCGTGACGACGAGGAGATCGGGCCGAAGGCTCCGGACGAGCGCCGCATCCTGATCGTCGGTGATTCGCTGGTTCTCGCGGTGCAGGTGCCCTTCCGGCAGACCTTTGGTGAACGGCTGGAGCAGCGGCTGAACGCGTCGCAGTCGTCCATCCGATATCGCGTCATCAACGGCGGCGTGCAGGGCTATGGACCCGTGGAAGAACTGCTCCACCTTCGCCGGTTGATCCCGCGAGGTCCAGCCGGATCTCGTGATCGAAACGCTCTTCGTGGGCAATGACGCGGAGGAAGCCGTCACGTCGGCGCCGAAGCTGACGGGCGGGCGCCAGGCTTCGGCGGGCGCGCTTCGCGACAGTCTGGCCACGCGCCTGCGTCGCGCTGGTGCGACGCAGCATGGTCCTGCAGGTGCTCCGCCTGCGAATCGCGGCCGCAACCGATCGATTCAGCTGGGCCTCGGGTACCCCCGAACCGCCTCTACAAAGTTACGCTGCCAGTGCCCGCCCCGCGGATCGCGCAGGGGCTGGCCATCACGCGCCGCGTGATGGATTCCATGATCGCCGAATCACGCGCGGCAGGCGCGCGCGCGGCCGTGGTGCTCATGCCCGCACGGTTCCAGGTGGACGATGCCGATTACGGGAGGTTGCGCGAGACCGTCAGGGAAACCGGCGGAGAGCTCGTCCGCGACGGCGCGACCCGAAGATTCGAGGAGGCCCTGGCCGGTATCGATGCGCCGCGGCTCGATCCGCTGCCGGCGATGCGAGCCGTGCTTCCCGGGCCGGATCTCTTCTTCCAGCAGACCGTGCACCTGACGCCGCACGGCCACGACGTGGTGGCCGACGCCATCGATCGCTTCCTGCGCGATTCGCGGCTGATCGACCCGCCGGGCGGGCGCTGACCGGCGATGGTTTTCAACTCCCTCCACTTCGTCTGGTTTTTCGTCCTCGTCTATGCCGTCTATCGAGTGCTGCCGCACCGGGCCCAGAACTGGCTGCTGCTCGTCGCGAGTTACTACTTCTATGCCTCGTGGGACTGGCGCTTTCTCGGCCTGTTGATCGCCTCGACAGTCGTGGACTTCAGCTGCGGACTCGCGATCGAGCGCAGCCAGTCGCCCAGAGCGCGCCGGGCGCTGCTCGTCGCCAGTCTGGGATTCAACCTGACGCTGCTCGGCTTCTTCAAATACTTCAATTTTTTTGCGGACAACCTGCACGCGATCTTCAGCGTCGCTGGGCTGGCAGCTCGATTTCGTCACGGTTCGCGTCCTGCTCCCCATCGGCATCTCGTTCTATACGTTCGTGACGATGAGTTACGTCATCGACGTCTATCGCCGGGAAATGCCCGCAACGCGCAACCTGCTGGATTTTGCCGTGTTCGTCGCGTATTTTCCGCACCTCGTCGCGGGACCGATCCTGCGCGCCTCGCGTTTGTTGCCGCAGATTGCGACGCCGCGGACGGTGACTCGCGACCAGATGCGCGACGGCCTGTGGCTCATCGCCTGGGGGTTCTTCCAGAAAATCTTCGTCGCCGACAACCTGGCCGGCGTCGGCGAACCTCGTGTTCGATCCGGCGACGCACCCGACCGGCGTGAACGTGCTGCTGGGCACGTACGCCTTCGCGTTTCAGATCTACGGCGATTTCGCCGGGCTACTCGAACGTGGCGCGCGGCACCTCGAAGCTGATGGGCATCGAGCTCCTGGAAAATTTCCGGTTCCCGTACTTCGTCCGGAGCGCCGCAGGACTTCTGGAGGCACTGGCACATCAGCCTCTCGACGTGGCTGCGCGACTATCTCTATTTCCCGCTCGGCGGCAGCCGGGGATCCGGAGGCCGCACGCGCCGGAACCTGCTCATCACGATGGTGCTTGGCGGGCTGTGGCACGGCGCCGCCTGGACGTTCGTCTTGTGGGGCGTGTACCACGGCGTGCTGCTCATCGCGTATCGCGAGGCCGAACGCGTCCGCGCGCTGCACGCGTGGATCAGGGACCGGGGCGTGCTGGCGTGCGCGACGTCGTGGGCGGTGATGTTCCACCTGACCTGCTACGGATGGCTGATCTTCAGAGCACGGTCGGCGCGTCAGCTCGGCGAGATGTCCGTCAGCCTTTTCACCGACTTCTCGCCCGGCTCGGCGAACGTGCCGGGCATCCTGGTTCCACTGCTGCTGTACACGACTCCGCTGCTGCTGGTGCACGCCGTCGAGGCGTACTACGACGACCTACTCGTCGTGCCTCGGCTTTCCCCCGGCATGCGATACTCCGTCTACGCTGCGGTTTTCTATCTGACGATGCTCTTCGGCAACTTCGGCGGAGCGGACTTCATCTACTTTCAGTTCTGACGCGGCCCGGGCGCGCTGGCCAATCGGCGGCGCCCTGGTCACCTACTCCATGATGCTGCTTGGACAGTTCCTCGAGCTTGCGATCCTCGCCTGGCTGCCGGGCGCGGTGATTTTTCGCCTGCCCTGGCTCGATCGTGACCGCCGTGCGGCGCTCGATGCCGAGGAACGTCTCTTCTGGGCGATCGTGCTCAGTGTCGTGGTCTCGCTCTCCATCGTGCTCACGCTCGCGACCCTCCATCGCTACAGTTTCGAACGGCTGCTGATGGCGGACGCCGCTGTCGCGGCCGGCGCAGCGCTCGTCGCGCGCGGGCGTCTGCGGCTGGGCCCCGCAGCGCACGCACCGGGGCTCACGGCCATCATTCCGGTTGCGCTCGTGCTCCTCGGCCTCTGGCGGTTCTTCCCGTCGTCCGAGTATGTCGATCGGCGGGAAGGATCCGGGCACCTACGTGAACGAAGGGATTCAGATCGCGCAGCGTGGATCCCTGGTGATTCGGGATCCTGTCGTCGCCTCCGTGCCGCCCTTTGCGCGCGACCTGTTTTTTCCGTCGCATCAACGACAGGACTACTACGGCACGCGGTTCATGGGCTTCTTCATCAAGGATCCCGGCAGCGGGACCGTCATCGGCCAGTTCCCTCACTTGTTTCCCGCGTCGATTGCGATTGGCTACGGCGTCGATGGATTGACGGGCGCACTCCGGACCGTGGGGGTCTGGGCCCTGCTTGGGCTGCTGGCGTTCTACTTCGCGGGAGCGCGGCTGGTCGGACGAACGGCGGCCGCGGCAGCAAGCGGTCTGCTGGCCCTTCACGTCATCGAGGTGTGGTTCTCCCGGTACCCGAACGCCGAGGTGGTCATGCAGGCGCTGCTCTTTGCCGCGCTCCTGGCGAACGCGAGGGCACACGTCGACGGCGACCGCTTCTTTGCGCCGGTTGCCGGGGTGTTGCTCGGGCTGCTGCTTTTCCTGCGGTTCGACGCTGTCCTCGGGGTCGCGGGTATCGCGGCCGGAGTCGCGTTGTCGGCGTTCAACGGACAGCGACCGAAGGTGTCTTTTCTGGTTGTCTTCGCGGCGGTCGCCGCGCTTGCGGCGTTGTATCTGCTCGGTCCGATGCGCGCGTACGCGAACCTTCCGATTGTCTTCATCAGCCACCTGCCCGCGTGGCAATACGCCGTGCTCGGGCTGACAGCCGCGGGAACTGTCGCGGGACTCATCGTGGCGTCCCGATATCCGGCGGTCAGCGTGCAGGTCGTTCGCTGGACACCGGCCGTCCTCACCGTGGTCCTCTCGGCCCTGGCACTGTATGCGCTGTTCCTGAGGCAGCCGGCCGGCAAGCTGGCGGCCCACGACGCGTACGCGCTTCGCACGTTCGCGGACCTGTATCTGACGCTTCCCGGCACTGCTCGCGTCGCTGGTTGGCCTCTGGCTCGTGGCCCGGCGCGCATTCTGGCGCGACCCGGCGCTCTTTGCGACCATTGCGGTGTTCTCCTGTTTCTTCTTCTTCAAGATCCGGATCGTCACCGATCACTTCTGGATGACACGCCGGTTTCTGCCGGTCATCCTCCCGGGTGCGCTTCTCTTCGCCGCGGCTGCGGCATTGAGCGGCACGCGCGGCGGATGGATGGGCGCGCGCGCGACGCGGACGCTCATCGGCGTCGCTTTCGTGGGGCTGATCGCAGTGCGGTATGGGCAGGCGAGCGGTCCGCTCCTGCATCATGTCGAGTACGCGGGCCTCATCCCCAGAATCGAGCAGCTCGCAGCAGGCATCAAAGACGACGACCTCGTGGTTGCCGAATCACGTGACGCCGCGGGAGATGTGCACGTGCTGGCGCTGCCGCTGGCGTACATCTATGCGCGGCAGGTCCTGGTCCTCAACTCGGCGAGACCGGACAAAGCGGTGTTTGCGGCCTTTCTCGACTGGGCGCGGACGCGGTACGCGCGGGTGCTGTTCATCGGGAGCGGAGGCACCGATCTGCTGTCACACCGCTACGGCGTGGAATCGCTGGCCAGCGAACGCTTCCAGGTGCCCGAGTACGACGCACCCCTCAATGCGTATCCGCGCTTCGTCAGGGCGAAGGAGTTCGACTACGGCATTTACGCGTTTACACCGCCGGAACCCCGTACCGGCCGCGGCTTCGATCTGGACGTCGGGGTGCGCGACGACCTGAACGTCCTGCGGTTCCACGCGAAGGAGCAGGCGGATGGCCGCACGATGAGGTGGACGCGCGGGACGTCATATGTGTCCATCACGAGCATCGATGCAGGAGCGCGCGAGCTGACGTTGTGGATGAGCAACGGCGGGCGTCCGGCCGCAGCGCCGCCAGCCATCGTGTCCGTGTGGCTGCACGGCCAGCTTCTCAGCGCGGTGACGGTTGCCTCGGGATTTCTGCCGTACAAACTGGCGATTTCGCCGGACCTTGCCACCAGGGCGGCAGCAGTGGACGAACCGGTCGAGCTGAAGCTCGTCACCGTCGTGTGGAATCCCCACGAGGTCATCGGATCGCCGGACGACCGTGACCTCGGCGTGATGGTCGATCGGGTGACGGTACAGATAGCGATCTCCCCGATGCCCACGCCAGACGGTCCTTCGTCACGGCTGCAGATTTACGATTCGCGCGAACGCGCGCTCGTCTCGGCCGCAGACCGCATCCTCGCCGTTGGCGCCGTCATCGCGAGACCGTTCCGCCGCCGGCGCCAGCCGTCCAGGCCCGAGCGCATCCTGCTCCTCCGCCTCGAGCGCATTGGCGATCTCCTGATGGCGCTCCCGGCGATTGCGGATGTCCGCGCATTCGCCCCTGACGCCGCGATCGATCTCGTCGTCGGCAGCTGGAACCGCGATCTCGCGGGGGCCATCGCGCCTGTGACGTCCGTCAAGACGCTCGACGCCGCATGGCTCGCGCGTGAAGGCGGCGGGCTTGGCATTCCGGCGCTCCTCGGCGCGGCCCGTCAGTGGCGGCAGGAGCGCTACGACCTGGCACTCAACTTCGAACCGGATGTCCGCAGCAACCTCCTCCTCGCGGCTTCAGGGGCCGATTGGACCGCAGGCTACGAAAGCGGCGGCGGAGGGCCGCTGCTGGATGTTGCGCTCGAGTACGATCCTCGCGCCCATACCACCGACAACGCGCGCCGTCTGGTGGCGTCGGTCTTCGGGCAGGCGACGCCACGAGGTTCGGGAAGCGCTCTGGCCGTGCCCTCCTCCGCGCATGCGGTCGCGGCGACGAGGCTCGCCGGCGCAAGCGGCCCGCTCGTCGGAGTCCACGTCAGCGGGGGCCGTGCGATCAAGCAATGGGACCCGGAGCGATTCGGAGAGGTGGCACGACGGCTGATGGACACGGCGCGGGCGACGATCGTGCTGACGGGAGGTCCGGGCGATCGGGCTCTCGTCGATCGGGTCGCGTCGATGATGCCCGTCGGCCGTGTCATCGACGTCGCGGGGGACCTCGACCTCCTCACCGTCGCAGCGATCCTGCAGCGGCTCGATCTGCTGGTCACGGGCGACACAGGCCCCATGCACCTGGCCGTCGCGGTAGGGACGCCCGTCCTCGCTGTCTTCGGCCCCTCCGATCCAGCCCGCTACGCACCCCGCGGACCGCATGACCGCGTGGTCCGCATCGATCTTCCGTGCAGCCCGTGCAACCGGATCCGTCTTCCCCCTGCGCGATGCGTCGGCCACACACCGGACTGCCTGGCGTTCATCAGTGCCGACAGCGTCTTCACGGCGGCGATGTCGATCCTCGATGCCCGCCGTGAGCCCGCATCCGCTTCCTCTGCAGCGGTATGAGCGAGGACGCCGGGGGGGCGCTCGGCGTCCTGCTGATCGACACCGGATCGGGCGCACGACGCGTCCGTGTCGCCGACTATCTCGACAGCGCGTCCGAAGAAGCCGCGATAGTGGCGGCCCACGCATGGATCAAGGCGCTCAGGCACACCGCCGTTGACGGCCAGCCGCTTCGGCGCCGCTTCTGTTTCCGCGAAGACTCGCTCTGGTGGTTCGCCGAGTTGTACCTGCACAAGCAGCAGGTGGCCCTCAACATCCATCGCACCATTGCCGCGCTCGAACGGCTGATCGCGCTGGAGCAGCCGCGGAGCATGAGACCCGCGGGGTCCTCCAGGCTCCTCGACTCGATCGCGCCCCAGGTGGCACGCGGGAAGAACATCCGGTGGACGGGAGGGACACTCCACTCACCATGGTGGGTCCGGCTTGCCAGGATGGATGCCCGCGCGCGAGCGCTGATGCTGGCGTCGCGAGCATCACGGCTGCGAGGACACCAGCCGACGCCTCCGGCAAACACTGAACGCCGGACCATCGCGGCGTTCGTACACAACGCGTTCTGGCGCCGGGGCTCCGATGACGGCAGCGCCGAATCCTACATCGGCCCTGTCCTCGAGGCCCTCGAGGCCCGTCCCGCCGCGGCGGTGAAGTACGTCGGTGTAGGACCGGCCTCGAACTTTCGCGCGAGGCGCTGGTGGCACACGTTGAAGGGGGCTGAGCCATCGGAAACCGTCACGCCGATCGAATGGTTCTCGGGGGCAGGGCGGATGAAAGGGTCGGGGCGGATCTGGAAGGACCGTCACGCGTGGCGGCGGGCGCTGTGGAAGAGTGCGGACATCCGGCGTCATGCCACCGTGCAGGGGTGCGACTGCTGGGATGTCGTCCGCGAAGAGCTCGCGGGGATTGCGCTCCTTCAGTGGCCATGGTCCGCCCGCGCGATGGACGAAGCGGGCGCCGCGCTGGATGCGATCCGCCCGGCGGTCGCGTTGACCTATGCGGAGGCGGGCGGCTGGGGACGCGCGCTGATTCTCGAGTGCCGCCGCCGAGGGATCCGCTCAGTAGGCCTGCAACACGGCTTCATCCACAGACACTGGCTCAATTACCGGCACGAGCCCGACGAGATGGCGCCGGACCCTGCCCATCCGGAGGACGCGGGGTTCCCGAGACCTGCGCTCACGCTCGTGTTCGACGACTATGCGCGGCAGCACCTCGAAAGCCAGGGGCGCTTTCCTCCCGACTCTCTCGAGGTCACCGGCAGCCCCAGACTGGACGCGCTCGTCAGGAGTGCCGCGACGATCGGCGAGGACCAGATCGCACGCGCGAAGGCGGTCGCCGGGTCCGGTGACGGCCGCATGCTCGTGCTGCTCGTGACGAAGTATCGCGAGGCGACTGCTGTCCTGGGCGCCATCGCCAAAGCCGTTGGCGGCATGCCTGATGTGCAGCTTGCCATCAAGACGCACCCGGCAGAAACGCCCGACGCCTACGGTGCCGTGGCCGCAGTGGCCACGAACATCCGCGTGCTGCCCGCAGACGCTTCTCTCGCTCCACTCCTGCGCGCGAGCCGGGCGGTCATCACCGTCAATTCGACCGTGGCGATCGATGCGGCGGTGCTCGGCGTCCCGGCGCTGGTCGTCGGACTGCCGAACAATCTCTCGCCGTTCGTCGAGGCCGGGCTGATGGTGGGAGTGCCTCAGGGGGAGCCGCCGGGGCCGGCGCTCCACCGTATCCTGTATGATGAGGAGTTCCGCCTCCAGCTCGAACGCGATCGCGGTGTGTACCTGGCGCGTTTCGGCATCGGCTCCGACGGCCGTGCGGCGGGCCGATCCGCTGACGCGATCCTCGGCCTCACGGCCCCCAGGGGCCTCCCGGGCGGCGCTGATACGTAACGAAGGATTTCACACTGATGCGTGTTCTGATAACGGGCGGGGCCGGCTTCGTGGGAAGCCACCTGTCCGAGGCGCTGCTCGAGCGCGGCGACGAGGTCTTCATCCTCGACAACCTGTCGACCGGGTCGTTCGACAACATCGTCCATCTCAAGAGCCACCCGAAGTTCCACTACACGCTCGATTCGGTGACGAACGAGCCCGTCGTCGCAGAGCTCATCGACCGCTGCGACATCGTCGTGCACCTGGCGGCGGCCGTCGGGGTCAAGCTGATCGTCGAGCAGCCCGTGCACACGATCGAAACGAATGTGCACGGCACCGAAGTCGTCCTCAAGATTGCCAGCAAGAAGAAGAGGCTGGTGCTCATCGCCTCGACGTCGGAAGTCTACGGGAAGAGCGTGGACGTGCCGTTCCGCGAAGATGCGGACCTCGTGCTCGGCGCGACATCGAAGCATCGGTGGGCGTACGCGTGCAGCAAGATGATCGACGAGTTCCTTGCGCTGGCGTACTGGAAGGAGCGGAAGCTCCCCGTGATCGTGGTGCGGCTGTTCAACACCGTGGGGCCCCGTCAGACGGGCCAGTATGGGATGGTCATCCCGAGCCTGGTGCGGCAGGCCCTCGCGGGCGAGCCCATCACGGTCTTCGGGGACGGGACGCAGTCTCGCAGCTTCACCTACGTCGGGGACGTGGTGCGCGCTATGGTAGCCTTGATCGACGAACCCCGCGCCGTCGGACGGGTCTTCAATATCGGGAACGGCCACGAGATCACCATCGGTGACCTCGCGGTCAAGATCAAGAGCATGACCGGCAGTCAGTCAGAGATCGTGACGATCCCTTACGACCAGGCGTACGAGGCGGGATTCGAAGACATGCCGCGGCGGGTTCCTGACATCTCGCGCATCCGATCACTCGTGGGTTACGAGCCCACCGTCCAGCTCGACGAAATTCTCCAGCGCGTGATCGAACATTTCCGGCAGCAGTAATTTCCGAATGTCCGAACCCCTCCACCTCAAGGCGCGCGCACGGCGGACGGTCGAGAACGTCCTGCGCCGGCAGGCGAAGCCGATACGCCGGATCCTGCTTGCCACGGGCCGCGATCGCGCCCCGTCGTTGCCGGAGATCGTGCAGATCGAGAGCACGAACATCTGCAACGCCAAGTGCGTGTTCTGCCCGCGCGACGACATGCACCGCAAGCAGGGCATCATGACGCTCGACCTGTTCCGCAAGGTCGTGGACGAGTGCGTGGAGCTCGGCATCACGCACGTCCGGATGCACAACTACGGTGAAGCGTTCATCGACAAGCGCCTCGTCGAGAAGGTGCGGTACGCCAAGGAAAAAGGGATCAAGGAAGTCGGCGTCATCAGCAACGGCTCGCTGATCACCGAGAACGTCGCGCGCGGGATGATTGACGCCGGCCTCGACGCCATCAACATCAGCGTCGATGCCTCCGGCAAGGACGTCTTCGAGTCGACGCGCATCGGTCTCAAGTACGACAAGGTGATTGCCAACATCGAGCGGCTCGTGCGGCTCCGCGCGGAGACGGGCAAGCGCAGGCCCAAGCTGATTCTGTCCTTCGTGCGGCAGAACAACTCGGCCGACGAGCAGGCATTCATCGAGCACTGGCGCAGCATCGCAGACAAGGTGCACATCACGGACCTGCACAACTGGGCCGGCACGCTGAACACCGAGTCCGACGTGAACTATCCCTGCTACCGGCCCTGGCTGACCTTCACGGTCCTGTGGGACGGCCGGGTGTCCCTGTGCTGCGCGGACTTCGACGGCAAGACGATCCTCGGAGACCTCAACGCCTCGTCGATCCAGGAGATCTGGAACGCCGAACCCTACCGGAACGCCCGGCGCCAGCACCTCGAAAGCGGAGGACCGGACATCTGCCGGTCCTGCGATCTTCCGCGCAAAGACTCCCCGCTCTGGATCACAAAGCTCGCGTAGCCGACTGACTCCTACTGGGTCTCACTCTGGCACCTTGGCACCTTGGCACCTTGGCCCGCCTACGCCGCGAAGCGGCTACGGCGAGGTCTCGCCATAGCCCGCGCGAATCACTCCAGCGGGCGGAGGCGGACACCCTGGCACCTTGGCCCGCCCACGCCGCGAAGCGGCTACGGCGAGGTCTCGCCATAGCCCGCGCGCGAATCACTCCAGCGGGCGGAGGCGGACACCCTGGCACCCTGGTTAGGAAGGCGTGAACGTGACGCTGTGCGAGTGACTGGCGTCGGTTGACGACGTGCTCGTGACCGGCTGCCGGCTCCTGAGTGCCGCCATATCTGTCTGCGACAGCGATACCGTATGGGGGTGGTTGGCGGTGCCATGGATGTCCAATGTGATGGCGCCGCCGGCCGTGAGTTGAGCCGCACTGATCACGGCCGAATGTCCGTGATTGGCGGAGACACTTCCCGACACGTCTGTCGGAGTCGGAGATGGGCCGAGATCGCTGCCGCCGCAACCTGTTTCGCTGACGGCAATGACACACCCGGCGAGGATCGCGAGAGCAGCTTCGAGCGTGAACTCACGGCGCGTGACGGCACGACGAGGATCGAGCGTTTGAACGCTGTCAGACATTGTCCCTCCAATGGTCCTGCCGGGGAGCAAAACGACTGCCCGAAGGATCACAACGACCGGGCGGAGCAATGTCGAATGAATCTGCGAAAAGAGGCCCGTCGATGGCGCGTCGGTCTTACATCGGCGGTAAGTGCTCCCCGATTCGCGAAAGGGGGGCCAATCCCTTCATCCTCAGCCATATAGCGATGGCACTGAGCAGGGTTAATCCAACCGCCAGAGCTCGCGCGGCCGTCTAACCAGGCGTATACTCCCTGAGAGACCAATCATGAAAATCTCCCTTGGCCGCATCATCGTGATGGGATGGGTTGCCTGTTTCGCATTCACCGGCACGGCGGTGGCGGGCGATCTGAAACTGACGATTGGCAACGGACGCGCGACGCTCGTCGCCAACGACGTGCCGCTGCGACAGATCCTCGCCGAATGGGCGCGCCTCGGACAGACCACGATCGTCAACGGCGACAAGCTGAACGGTCCGTCGATGACGCTGGAGCTGGTGGACCGGCCCGAGCGCGAAGTCCTCGAGGTGCTCCTCAAAACCGCGAGCGGCTACATCGCGGCCCAGCGCAGCGTGAACATCGCGAATGCGTCCGTCTTCGACCGTGTGATGATCCTCCCCGTCAGCAAGGGACCGGTGGGCGCTGCCGCGATTCCCCCTCCGCAGTTCGGGCGGATGAACATGGGCCAGCCGATGCCACCTCCCGTGGACGACGATGATGAGCCGATGGACCCGGCGATGCCGATGAACCAGCCGATGGTGAATCAGCCGCCGCCCCCGTTCCCTGCCGCACCGAACCAGCAGCCCGGGCGGCAGCCGCCGGGGCAGCCGGGGCAGCAGCAGGGTGATCCGCAGGGGCAGCAGCCAGGACAGCAGCCGCCCGTGATGACGTCTCCGCGCCCCGGTATGCTCCCGGCGCCGCCGGCGAACCCCGATAATCCCTACGGGACGCAGCCCCCGAACGTCCGGGTCCCTCCGGGCGGACCTGGGAATCCGGACCGTTAGTCGAACTCCGGCGGTCTTCCCGGCGACGGGCTGTCTCGTTACTGTAGAATCAGCACGATCATGACCGTCAGCCCACCCGTGGTGCGCCGGGGCGAATACGCCGCGCGCGGCGATTACCACCGGGTTCCCGATCCTGACTGGGACTACTACCCGACATACATCGCCAAGCTCAAAGCTGTCCGTCGATGGCTGGACGGCGTCGGTCCTGGCGAGCGTGTGCTCGACGCGGGATGCGGCGAAGGCATTCTCGTCGAGGAGTTTGCGGGACGCCTGGCGATCGAGGGTATCGACCCGAACTATTCGTCGGAGCGCGTCCGGAGTGGATCCGTCACGGCGCTTCCGTATGCGGACGGCACGTTCGATCGCGCGATGTGTCTCGATGTCCTCGAGCATCTGACGTTCGAGGAGCAGCCGCGGGCGCTTGCGGAGCTGTTTCGCGTCCTTCGTCCGGGGGGCGAGTTGCTCGTGTCGGTGCCCAACCTCGCGCACCTGCAGTCCCGGGTGCATTTCGCGCTGCAGGGACGCCTGATCAGAACGGCGTCGGAGTACAAGCATCCCGGTGATCGGCCAGCCGCCGAGTACATCGCGCTCGCCCGCCGCGAGGGGTTCGAGCTGACCCGCCGTCGCGGCATCTTTCCGACCGTGCCTGTGCTCACGCGGTGGATCCGCCGGTACCCGCGCGCGCTGCAGCCCCTGCACCGGCTGCTCTCCCGCCTGCTCCCTATTCCCGGCTGGTGCTTCCTCAACCTGCTGACGTTCCGGAAACACTGAGACGTTGCGTCAGAAGCTCCGCGAGCTCTCCAGGAACCTGGCGATCTACGGCGCCGGTGACGTGGCAATCCAGGCCGTCAACTTTCTCCTGCTCCGCTTCTACGTTGAATACCTGACGCCGGCCGACTACGGCATCCTGGCGCTGCTCGCGAGCATCGAGGCCCCCGTCAAGCTCTTTTTCCGATGGGGCGTCGACGGCGCGTTCATGCGTTACTGGTTCGACTGCAAGGACGAGCGGGAGCGCCAGCGTCTCGCCAGCACGCTCTTCTTCTTCCTCCTCGCCGTGAACGGCACGCTGCTCGTCCTCTCGCTGGCCGCGGCGCCGTTCATCTCCGAGCGGCTGCTCCGCGCGCCCGGCTACACGCTTGCCCTGCAGCTCGTCCTGCTCAACACGTTCGCCATCGGGTTCACCTTCATTCCCTTCCACGTGCTCCGGATGGAGAAACGCGCGCGCGAGTTCAGCGCGCTCACGTTTGCGCGTTCCCTCTCGACAGTGGTTCTCCGCATCGTCCTCGTCATGACGATGGGACTCGGGGTCATGGGCGTCGTCGTCGCGGATGTTGCGGTGACCTGCGTGCTGATGATCGTCATGGTGCGATGGTTCGCTCCGCTGGTGCGACCGATGTTCTCGGAGCCGCTGCTTCGGAAGTCTCTCGCGTTCGGCCTTCCGCGCGTGCCGCACGGGTTCGCGCTGCAGGTGATGGCGGTCGGCGATCGGTTCGTCCTCGGCCGCTACATGACGGTGCAGGACGTCGGGTTCTATTCGATGGGCGTCAGCTTCGGCCTCATCCAGAAGATTGCGCTCGGCGCGTTCGAATACGCGTGGGCGCCGTTCTACTATGCGACGGCGCGGGAACCGGACGCGGTCCGCGTGTTCAGCACGGTGACGACCTACGGTGTGGCAGTGCTCGCACTGATGACGGCGGGGCTCTCGGCCATCGCATTCGATCTGCTGAACCTCGTCACGCGCGGCCAGTACGTGGGATCCGCAGGCGTCGTCGCCTGGACCGCCGTCGGCGTCTTCTTCTACGGTGTGTATCTCCTGACGTCGATAGGCCTGAACATCACGAGCCGGACGAAGTACTACCCCGTTAGCACGGCCATCGGCGCGGCCTCGAACATCGGACTGTGTTTTGCGCTCATTCCGCGCTTCGGCATCATTGGCGCCGCGTGGGCGAACGCAGCGGCCTACGCGGTGCAGGCCGCGATCGCATTTCGCATGTCACAGCAGTTCTATCCCGTCAGGTATGAGTACGCGAGAGTGACGCGAGCGGTTGTCGCTGCCCTGATCGCATACGTGGCGGCGTCGATGCTGCCCGCCATGCCGTCGTGGCTGGGTGTGCCGGTCCGGGGCATGACGGTGATCCTCGTGATGGCCGGCCTGCTGGCCGCAACGCGCTTCTTCAATCCCGAGGAGCTTCGCAGTCTGAACGCTCTGCGGCGCAGCAGATCCAGGGGGCGTACGGCCCCCGCTGTCGCGGACACAACGGAGCTGGCCGGGGAGATCGTCACCGTGGATCTGCCTGAAGGGCCTGCGACCGGTGTCGATCGCCCCAGTCCCGAGTCCCGAATCCCCCCGCCTCCGCCGCGAAGCGGCTACGGCGTGGGCCGCGCCGAAGCTCGCGGTGATTGCGGAGCGAGCGGAGGCAGGCGAGGCCCGAGTCCCAAGTCCCGAATCCCGTCTCGCAGCACCGTCGCCGCCGTTGTTTGCATCGCGGCGGGCGCCCTCATGCTGCGGCTCATGGGTCTTCAGTACGGGTTGCCGGCTGTCTACAACCCGGACGAAGTCGCCATCATGGCCAGAGCACTCACTTTTGCGAAAGGGTCGCTCAATCCGCACAACTTTCTGTATCCAACGCTGTATTTCTATGTGCTGTTTGCCTGGGTCGGGATCTATCTTGCCTTCGTCTACATCACCGGGCGCGCCGGCTCTATCGCGGAACTCCAGCGCCTGTACTTCACCGATCCAACGGGCATCTATACCGCTGGCCGCGTGCTCGGTGCGGTCTCCGGTGTTGCCTGCGCGCTCCTCGTCCACCGGCTTGCGGCCAGCCTCGTGAACAGGCGCGCCGGACTCGCGGCCGCGCTGTTCGTGGCCGCTGCGCCGCTCGCCGTGCGCGATTCCCACTACGTCAAGCATGACGTGTTTGCGACGATGCTGATCGTGGCCGCGTATGCGGCCATCGTCCGCGTGTGGCCGGCGCCGCGCGACGGAGGACCGCGCCGCAGAGACCTGCTCGTCGCAAGCGCCGCGTGCGGAGCGGCATTCTCCACGCACTACTACTGCATCTTCCTCGCGCTGCCCCTCACCTGGAGCATCATCCAGGCACGGCGCACGGAAGGATGGGTTCGAGTGGCGCGGGAGCTGTGCGTCGCCGGAGTCTGCACGGCAGCGGTCTTCCTGGCTTTCTCACCCTTTATCGCCGTCGAGCCCGCGACCGCCTGGCGCGACATCGTGGCGAACCGGGCGATCGTCGTCGATCGTGCGATCGAAGGCGGGGCGTTTGCTCCGGCGATGCGATACCTGGAGATCATGTGGTACGACTCGATGGGCTTGCCGGTGGTGCTGCTGGGGTGTGCGGGAGCGATATGGATGCTCGTTACGGCTCCGTCGCGAGCCGTGTTGCTGCTCGCCTTCCCGGTCCCGTTCTTCGTGTTCATCAGCAACACCGTGCCGGCGAGCCGATACCTGAATCCCGTGCTGCCGTTCGTTGCCGTCTTCGCCGCGTGGACGTTGACGTCGATCTCCGCACGGCTGCGTCTCAGGGCATGGATGTTCTGGCTGGTCGTGGCCGCGTGCGCGGCACCTGCCGCCGTCAGCAGCGTTCGCGGTGATCTGTTCTTTCGACAGGGGGACACGCGAACGATCGCGCGCGACTACATCGAACAGCACATTCCGGCCGGCTCGACGATCCTCGTGCAGCCCTATTCAACGCCGCTCATGCAGTCCCGCGGCGCACTCGTCGAGGCACTGACGCGGCACGTCGGCAGCCCTGAGGCGGCTTCCACGAAGTTCCAGTTACAGCTCTCGCTCGAGCCCTACCCGGCTCCGTCCTACAGGCTCATCTACCTCGGCCGTGGGGGCCTCGACGTGGACAGAATCTATGTCGATCCCTCAGAACTCGGAGGGAATCAGGGCCTGACAGCGCTCCGCCGCCTCGGCGTGGCGTTCGTCGTCTTCAAGCGATACAATAGCTTGGATCAGGAGACGATGCCGTTCGTCGAGGCGCTCGAGCGCGAGGCCCGGCGAATCGCGGTGTTCTCCCCCTATAGGCCCGGGGTGACCGGGTCCGAGAGGGCGCGGATCGCCCCTTTCCTTCACAACACCGATACCCGGATCGACGATGCGCTGGAGCGTCCTGGTCCGCCACTGGAGATCTGGCAACTGAATGGCTCTGGCTCGTAACACTGCCGATGACGTGCGCCCCGCCGCAGCCGGCCGTGGTGCGCTGCGGACGTCGGTGGCGAGGCTGCGGGAGTCGATTGCGACACGTGCCAGGTCGTTTCCATTGGCGCGCCACGCGTGGGCGCGGTACCGGCGCCGCCGGTATGAGCAGCGCATCAAGCGCTTCGTCGACGAGAAGACCGGGCGTGCCGATCGCCTGCCGCTCGGTGCGGTCTACGAAGCCACGATGCGGTGCAACCTGCACTGCGAGTTCTGCTACGTCGGCGACCTGCTGAACATCGAAGGGGAATGGCGTGAGGAGCTGACGCTCGATGCGCTCCGAAAGGCGTTCCCCGAGAATCCCGGCTTTCAGGTGAGCCTCACGGGCGGCGAGATCTTCATGCGGAAGGACATCATGTCTGTCCTCGATCTTTTCCGCGAGAAGGGGTACGCGTGCGGGTACCTGACGACCAACGGAACGATCATCACCCAGGAGCGCGCCGAGGCGCTCGCGGATCTCGCGGCGGCCGGTTTCCTGAAGCACATCAGCGTCTCGATCGACGGTCCGGGAGAAATCCACGACGTGGCGCGCGGCCTGAAGGGGACCTTCGATCGTACGTGTGAGGGGCTGCACCGGCTCCAGGCTGCGGCCCGGCTGAAACACGCGCCGCTCAGGATCAGCATCAACACCACCGTCGCGCACGAGAGCCTGGACGCGCTCGATCAGATGGTGGACGTCGCCGAGGAGCTCGGCGTGGATGCCATCGGGCTGAATCACCTGATGTTCAGCACGCCGGACGAAGTGGCGGAGACCGTGCGCCTCATCGGCTCGGGCGATGCGTCATCGATTGCCACCTTCGTCACCACCGATCCCGGGCTCGACGTCGAGATCGTCCGTCAGAAGGTGGCCGCGCTCGAAGCGAAGTGCAAAGAGAAGAACGTCCTCTTCGATTTCCGCCCGAAAGTTCATCCTCAACTGATCGACAACTACTACACGCCCGGGGCAAAGCTCGAAGGACGGTGCCTGTATCCGTTCCTGCACGCGCGCGTGTCCTTCTCGGGTAAGGTCTACTTCTGCCCGTTCATCCGCGTGGAGGTCGGCGATCTCGCCGAATCTTCGCTCGAACAGATCTGGAACGGCGATAAGTACGTGGACATGCGGCGCCGGCTCGTGGAAAACGGCATCTTTCCCGTGTGCCGCCGCTGCTGCAAGGTCGAGCTCTCACCTGTGCCGCTGGCCGAACCCTTTGGCGCCGGCGTTCCCCGGCCGGCACGCCGGGCCATTCCCCTCACTGTGGTGCGATGATTTCTACGGGCATGCTCGGGCAGCGGACGCTGCTCATCAATCCGCCGCTCATCAACGGGGTCGCGTTCACACGCCAGGGGCGGTGCCAGGAGCGCGAGGACGTCCTGGGCACGACGAAGCCCCCGTACACGCTCGCGCTTGCAGGGGCGCTGCTGCGGGACGCCGGGTGTGAGGTGCGGCTCATCGACGCAACCGCGGAGCGTCTGTCGATAGACGACGTGATCAAGCGGCTCGAGCGGGACGCATTCGTCCCGACGCTCATCGTTTTTCCGAGCACGACGCCGACGCTCGACGCGGACGTGGCCGCGATCGCGCGGCTCAAGGCGAAGTACGGCGCGCCGATGTTCTGCTTCGGTCCGCACGCGTCCACCGCCGCTGCCGAATCCATGGCCCGCGTCCCCGCCATCGACGGGATGCTCGTCGGCGAGCCTGAGGACGGCATCGTCCAGCTGGCGACGCTCGCGTCCGCGGAATCACTCGCGGACGTGCCGAGTCTCACGTGGCGCAGCGCGGCGACCGCCGGAGCGGCCGTTCCGCACCGCGCGCATGGCAGCTTTGCGGGTTTCGCGACGCTTCCGTACCCTGCGTGGGATCTCGTGGCGCTCGAGGGGTACGCCCTCCCGCTCGTCAATAAGCGCTACGTCATCGTCGAGACCAGCCGCGGCTGCCCGTATACGTGCGACTTCTGCGTGGCGCCGATCCATCAGGGGCACAAGTTCCGCGAGCGGAGCGCGAAGTCGCTCGTCGACGAGATCGAGCGCAGCCACCGCGAGCTGGGGGTCGAGTTCTTCTACCTGTGGGGGGACACCGTCACGCTGAACGTGAAGTCCTTCAGCGCGTTCTGCGATGAGCTGATCGCGCGGAAGCTGCCGATTCAGTGGTTCGGCAATGCGCGGGCCGACAACCTCACCGATCCCGCGTTCGTGCACCGCCTGAAGCGCGCCGGCTGCTGGATGCTCGCGCTCGGCATCGAATCGGAGTCCGACGAGGTCCGCAAGGACATGGTGAAGCGGCTCGAGCGCGAGAAGATCCAGGCGGCCTTCCGCAACATGCGCGACGCCGGCATCAAGTCGTTCGCGTTCTTCATCTTTGGCTACCCGGGCGAAACGCCGGCGACGATGGAGCACACCGTCGACTATGCCATCAGGCTGGATCCGGACTTCGCGAACTTCTACCCTGCCGTCCCGTACCCGGGCACGGCGCTCTTCGACAAGTGCGTCCGCGACTCGCTCCTTCCCGCCGAGGCGCGCGACGACTGGTCGAAGATGGAGTATTCGTACTACCTGCTGCGCGGCAACGGCCTCGACGAAAAGCTCGTCATGGAGGCCATCAACCGGGCGAAGCGACGCTTCTTCCTCCGTCCCGGCTACATGGCGCGCCATGTCGGCGACGTGGCGCGGATCGCCGTCACGAAGCAGAGCATCGTGTGGCAGGTGCTTTCGCGCACGCTCTTCGGGTCCAAGGTGGTGGACACGTCGAGCGCCGCCGGACGCGATTCCGCCGCCGTCGGATAGGCAACGAGCGACGCTCTTCAGCTTCCAGCTTCCCGAGCCGCGAAGCGGCGAGGCCGCGCCGAAGCGCGCCCAGGATTGCAGAGCGAAGCGAAGGCGGACGAATCCCGAGCCCCCGAATCTCGAACCCCGAGTCCCGAATCCCGAGTCCCGAGTCCCGAATCCCGAGCCCCGAGTCGAATCCCGATCCCCGATTCCTGATCCCTGATCGCGATCCCCAGATCGCCGAGCCGCGAAGCGGCGAGGCCGCGCCACAGCTCGCACCGGTTGCGGCGCGAGCGGAGGCGGGCGAGTCCCGAGTCCCGAATCCCGAGTCGATCGCTATATCATGCGCCGATGCGCACTCCCCTCCTGCTGCTGCTCGCACTCACACCCGTTCTGATCCCCGCACAGCAGCCAGCAGCTACAGCGAAGGAGCTCTTCTTCGACGACTTCAGCGGTCCCTCTCTGGACCGCACGCGGTGGAATGTCGTGGTGACCGGTGAGACGGTGAACAACGAGCGGCAGGCGTATGTGGATGCGCCGGACGTGTTCACGTTCATCGACGGCAACACCGATGGTGCGACAAACGGCGCGCTCGCGATCAGGCCGCATTTCCGCGAGGGGTTCACAACGCCACAGGGACGACGGTTCGATTTCGTGTCGGGTCGGACCGACACCAGGGGCAAGGTCGAGTTCATGCACGGCAGGGTCTCTGCGCGGATCAAGTTGAGTGTCGGCGCCGGGCTGTGGCCGGCGTTCTGGATTCTCGGCACCGGCGACTGGCCGGCCACCGGCGAGATCGACGTCATGGAGCACGTCGGAGAGCCGGACTGGACCAGCGTCGCGATTCACGGACCCGGCTACTCCGGCAGGACCCCCCTCGTCAGCCGAGTGCGCATGGGCGCATCCGACGGACCGTCGAACTGGCATGTCTACGGCGTCGAGTGGACCTCAGAGGCGATGGTCTTTACTCTCGACGGGCGCGAGGTCTATCGCGCGACCCGCGCGACGATCGAGCACCACGGTCCGTGGGCGTTCGACAATCAGAAATACCTGATCCTCAATCTCGCACTGGGGGGCAACTATCCGCGGAGCGTCAACAAGATCGACAAGCCGTACCCGGGCCTTCCTGCCTCCACGGTCGAGTTGATCAAGGAGCGCAAGGTCCAGTACCTGGTGGACTGGGTCCGCGTTGTGGGGCTGTAGGACGCTTGCGCCGTGGCGATCGTAATTGCGCTCACGGGTGTGAGCACGAGTCTCAATGAGTGCGCTGCACTCCCTGATCTTGTGGGACTTCGGAGAACCTGACGACGACGCAGGAGCTGCCGCCGGCTCGGCTGGTTCTCTGTTATCCTCCCGCTCCGGAGACGCCAATGAAGGTTAGGAATCTACTCATTATTGGTCTCGCAGTCGGAATGCATCCCGCCGCCACGACAACAGCTCCGCTGAACCCCACCCCACAGGACATTATGGTTGACGGAGTTGACTGCAATGCAGCCTGGGATGCGCTTCCGGACGAGGTGGGCAAAGCAAATGCCCATGTAACGCACCGCTACAGGAGCCTGCTCAAAGACACGAACAAGGATGGCCCCAGGCGATATGTCCGAACGGGCAAAGTCGCATGGAGCTACAACCTCGCCGAGTCGAGCACGACTCTATGGGTACCACAGTGGCCGAAAATGTCCGCGGCAGATAGAGCCGCAGTGAAGGCATATCGGAGTGCGTTGCTGGTGCATGAGAACGGCCATCACAGCAGGACGAGGAGTTTTGTTCTGAAGGCTGGTGAGACGATTTCCGGAGCGGGTGCGACTTCTGAGGAGGCGGAGAGTGACTTTGAAACCAAGCTTGAGACGCATGTCGTCAAGACGCTGAAGAATCTAAAGACATTCGCGGTGGATGACTACGACGTTAAAACCGACCACGGGCGAAAGCAGTCAAACGCGGGGGGCAGAGACGTCGCGTTGAAATGTCCGCAAGGCGAAGGTCACATCGCACTTCCGCGCGAATGGGAGCAAGTGTTCCCCAATAGCACTTCGTCCGCGAAAGACGCGACCGGTTCGTCACCGGGTGTGAACGGTGACGACAACGTGCGAGCTGGGCTCGCCGCACTGACTTCAACGGAGGAAGGGCAAACGTTGATGGCAACCGGAAACAAGGACTTTGTGCAAGGTGCGTGTGCTGCCAGAGTCGCCCTCAGGGCAACAGACGGTCTGTCGGACCGCTACGTTGTGGCTGGCAACCTTCGGGGAGGTGCCGCCGGGGTCCTATGGCCAATGCGATCCCCTCAGGATCAGGATGCCCTATTGAAGGCAACGAGTTCGTATCGGGAAACAATGCGCGCAGTAAAGATCCCCCCAGACCTTGATGATGAGGATCGTGGATTGTTCCTGGCAGCGTCATTGGCATCGCTGTGGCATGAGATCTCTCGAGCGAGAGAGGGTTTGAACCAGAGCGACCCGAACTGGGCTCGAGGAATCAAGGCCTTCATAGCAGCGCAGGAAGGGAACCCTAGCAGCGTTTACTCGTGCTTTCACGAACGACAAGGCGTGGGTTAGCACTACTTTGTCGGGGTCATCCGATTTGAGGCCACGCGTTCTGGTGAGATTGCTCTTGTACTGCCGCGTGGAATCCCGCACGCTGCGGTGTGACCACGGGCGCATTTCGGTCGAGCATGGAGAGGAGCCGCCGATTGTGGATGACGTAGAGCAGGCCCGTGATCTCCCGTACCCATCCGCGGACGACCGGAATCGTAGGGCGGGGCTCGACAGCGGGGCCTCCGCGTTCGATCTGTAACAAGGTGAACGCGACCGCCGTGAGCACGACGTGGTGCGCCCAGCCCTGATTGGTCGATGCCGACTACGGAAACAACGCGGAGTTCCGTGCCGCTCCGAAGATGACAAAAGTAGCGCCAACCGGACGCTGCACCTGACCGCACCGCGCGGTGCTATCGTTACCGCACGTGCCGCAGGCGAGCGGCAATACGCTCGGCGAGAGGAGCGTCGCGTGAGCACTGACCCGTCACCGAGAGCAGGATCCATGGTTCTGGGCGATCGCGTGGACGGCGCGTCACGTTGCGTCCATGGCTTACCTCGGCCGTGCGCGTTTTGTAGTCGGTCCGACTGGCCCGTGATGCTGCGAGGCGCTGCCAGTGCCGACGGAACCTGCTTTGCCATCCACTTACTATTGGCCGTCGTCGCACTTTTCACCGGGCACCCGTGAGGCGCACTATGGATGCTATTGCCAGGTGTTGTTCCTCATCTCTATCCGGTGCTGCTACAGCGCTCCATCATGCTTCGACTCCAGCCTCTGTTGGATAAGTCCGGCTCCTGACATTCGACTTACGGCCAGCAAAAACACAAGCGCTGCAACAATCTCACCAGAACGCGTGGCTCAAAGGGATGAACCTGACAAAGTAGTGTTAGTCGGGGCACTCAAAGCCTGCTCAGAGGCAGACAGCCACTGCCAAGATACTAGACTTTCATGAGTTGGTGTGAACGGGGCACTACTTGGACAGTGCAGGGTTGCTCAGTGATACCGTCGCGTAGGCGCTCGTATGGCCAGCGCCGTTGTCGGTGCCCCATTCTTTGTGCGGACTGCACCCACTCCCGAACGGCCTGCGCGACGAACTTTTTCCCGGTGTCGCTCATGTTGACTGTCCGGATGCCCATCTGTTCAAGTCAGCGGGCTGAGGCCTCCGATGTCAATCCGAGAGATCAGGTTGGCGGCAGAGGCAGTTCATAGTCCCTGTCGCCGTGAGACGCTGGCGGCGCTTACCACGTCACTTGGCGTGCGGCTGACATATGACGTCGGGACCAGCACGCCTCACCCGCATAAGGTAGTCGTTCGTCAGCGCTGGTGCCAGTGCAAAAGGGGCGGGCCGCCGCCTCGCGCGCCCCGCAAAGTGCACTTCGATGCTGTCAGGCCGATCATCACGCCCGACGGCACCCTCGCGAGCGCAGGATTCGTCGAGTCCGATCCGTGCCCAGAACTGCGCGAATCTGTGCGTCCATGAACCATCGAGCTCTGCCCGTCGCATGAATCCGGGCTGAATCTCTGTGTTCGCCGGGGCACACCCCTTGCGCTCGTTGTCCTTCAGTGGCACAGCCACGGCCCGATCTGGGCGCCTGAGGAGACCCGAAGATGCGATCCCATCTATTTATGAACGTCATGGCCGGCGGACTACTTCTGGTGGCGCCCTTGATGGTCGCGGCACAGGAGCGGCCGCCCATCGACGGCGTGACCGGCACCGTCGCGATCGAAGGCGCGGTCGACAAGACCTACGCGGGCGTCAACACCGTCGTCGTCAAGACGGAGGACGGCATCAGACACCTGTTTCACCTGACCGACCGAACGGCGGTCCATGGCGGCCCAGCGACCGGCGAACGTGCGCTTCGCGGTCTCGACGAGGGCAGCACCGTGGTGGTGCACTACACCACGGAAGGGGCTGAGAAGACCGCGCTCGAAGTCGACCGCGTCGCCGACGACGGTTTGAAAGTCATCGAGGCAGTCGTCGCGAAGGTGGATCGGCGCGCCAAGACAATCACGATTCAGCTTGCGGACGGAACGAGGCAGACGCTGGGCCTCACAGACCGCGCGGCAGTGGATGTGGGCAAGGACGTCGACGCCACCGGCGTCGACGCGGCGAAGGTGGTCGTCTATTACAACGATGAAACGGGCCGCCGCGTGGTCCACTACTTCAAGCGCGTCTCGTGAGCCGTCCGGATCGGGAGTCCCTGCTTCGTTGGATTGCGGAGACGGTGGAACTCAGCGTCGATGGTCTATGCGAATGGTATATATCCAAAGGAGGTTCGGCGACTACGATCGCTAGCTGTTCAGGAACGGACGCCCGCAAGACTTGAGGTTCCAGGAAAACCGCGTCAGACTTCGCCGAGTCGGACAAGGCATGCTCGTGGACCAATGAACCCGATCTCTGGCACGATCGATCGCACGTCGTCTTCGCAGGCGAAGATCGCCCTCTTCCGGTCGCTCTTTCGCGGTCGCGAAGATGTCTACCCGCGCCGGTTCGAGAGCCGGAAGACGGGCAAGTCCGGGTATGCACCCGCTTGCGCGAACGAGTGGGTACGTGGCATCTGCGAGAAGCCGCGCATCAAGTGCGCCGAATGTCCCAACCGTCGATTCCTTCCGGTGACCGATGACGTCATTCGCTGGCACCTGTCAGGCCGCGATGACGACGGGACAAGCCCTTCGTCGCCGGCGTCTATCCGCTGCTGCTGGATGAGACGTGCTTCTTCCTCGCCGTCGACTTCGACAAGGCGGGCTGGCGCGAAGATGCTGCGGCCTTTCTCGAATCGTGTCGCCGTCTGAACCTCCCAGCCGCTCTCGAACGGTCACGCTCCGGACGAGGCGCGCACGTCTGGTTCTTCTTCGAGGAAGCCATTCCAGCCGCCCTGGCCCGAAGGCTGGGATCGCACGTCCTTACGGAGACGATGGAGGGACGACCGGATGTCGGTCTGGATTCGTACGACCGCCTCTTTCCGAATCAGGACACGATGCCGCAGGGAGGATTCGGGAACCTGATCGCCTTGCCGCTGCAGAAGGGACCACGCAAGCAGGACAACAGCGTCTTCCTCGATGAACGACTTCGTCCCGTGGGCAGACCAGTGGGCGTTTCTCGCGAGCGCTGCGCAGGATGGGTCGAGCGCAGGTCGAAGGGATCGTCCAGCGACGCCGAACGCCGTGGTCGCATCCTCGGCGTGCGGTTGCCGCCGCAGGACGACGGAGAAGACGAGCCGTGGACCGCGCCGCCGTCGCGGCATCGCAAGGAGCCGCCGATCGTCGGCGAACTGCCTCAGACGTTGGAGTTGGTTCTCGGCAATCAGATCTACATCGCCAAGGAAGGACTGCATCCCGGTCTCCGAAACCGGCTGCTTCGCCTGGCGGCGTTTCAGAATCCCGAGTTCTACAAGGCGCAGGCGATGCGGTTGTCCACTTACGACAAGCCGCGCGATCATCGCCTGCGCTGAGGATCACCCGCATCACATCGGTCTGCCGCGAGGGTGTCTCGACGATGTTCGCCAGCGCCCTGACCGACCTGGGCGTTCGCACGGCCATTCGCGACGAACGCCACAGCGGCGACCGCCTGGACGCTGAGCTTTCAGGGCGAGCTTCGGCCCGATCAGAAGGCGGCGGCAGAGGCGATGCTGGCGCACGACACCGGCGTGCTGGCCGCCACGACGGCATTTGGCAAGACGGTGGTCGCGGCGTGGCTCATCGCGCAACGCGGCGTCAGCACGCTCGTGCTCGTGCATCGGCGTCAACTGCTCGATCAGTGGATCGAGCGACTGTCAATGTTCCTTCGGTGTGCCGTCGAAGTCGATCGGTCGAATCGGCGGCGGCCGAAACCGACCGACCGGGCTGCTCGACGTCGCCATCATTCAGAGTCTCGTCAGGAAGGGCGTCGTCGACGATCGCGTCGCCGACTACGGCCATCTGATCATCGACGAGTGCCACCACCTGTCGGCGCACAGCTTCGAGCAGGTTGCGCGTCAGGCCAAAGCGCGATTCGTCATGGGGCTGTCCGCAACTGTCGCACGCAAGGACGGCCACCATCCCATCATCTTCATGCAGTGCGGTCCGGTGCGCCATCGAGTGAGACGCGCGCGCGCAGGCGGCAGCACGCCCCTTCGAGCACTTCGTCCTCGTGCAGCCGACGACGTTCCAGCCGAGCGAGAGGCCCGGATGCCGACAAGCGAGTGGAGTTCCAGGCTCTCTACCAGGAGCTGGTCGACGACGACGTTCGCACCCGGCGCATCTGCGACTGACGTCATCGAGTCCGTGAGCACCGGCCGGTCGCCCCTCGTGCTCACCGAACGCAACGACCACCTCGATCGCCTCGAGCGTGGGCTTGATCGACAGCGTCCGTCACCTCGTCGTCCTGCGTGCAGGGATGGGCAAGAAGCAGCGGCAGGCCGTCGCCGATCGGCTGGCAGCCATCCCTCGCGAGGAGGCGCGGGTCATCCTGGCCACCGGCAAATACGTCGGGGAGGGCTTCGACGATCCGCGGCTGGACACGTTGTTCCTCACGCTTGCCGGTCTCCTGGCGCGGCACTATCGCCCAGTACGCCGGCCGCCTGCATCGCCTCTACGATGGCAAGCGCGAGGTGCGCATCTACGACTACGCGGATCTCAACGTACCGATGCTGGCGCGGATGTTCGACCGGCGTTGCCGCGGCTATGAGGCCGTCGGCTACACGATTCTCCTGCCGGCCAGCGCCATCCCGGGATGGCCGGCCGATGTCGTCCTGCCGTCAGACCCGGTCTGGAAGCGCGACTACTCAGGCAGCGTGCGAAGGCTCGTCCGGGACGGCGTCGACACGCCGCTCGCGAGCCTCTTCGTGCATGCCGCTCGGACGGTGCCTGCAGACGCCGACGGCGCAGACCGAGCGCGCAGTGCGACCGAGGCGTTTCTCTACCGCCGACTGGAGACCCTCGCCGAGACCAAGGGCCGCTTCCGCGTCAACGTTGCGCTGCCGATCGCGTTCGATGGCTTCGGAAAACTGGAAGTCGATCTTCTGTGTGCAGATGCGCGCGTAGCGGTGGAGCTGGACGGCGCTCAGCATCTCGCCGATCCCGATCGCGTACCGCCGCGACCGTCGCAAGGATCAGTTGCTGCAGGAGAACGGCTATCTGGTGCTGCGGTTCCTTGCTGAAGACGTCGGCAAGGAGCTGGACCTGGTGCTCGATGCGATTCTGAGAGCCCTTAGCAACCGCCGCCCGGCGGTTCTGGCGACCGCACCTCTCGAGTTCGTGCGGCGAGAGCAGAGATAGCGCGTCGACGACCGCGGCTCTGCACAGTGAGTTCTCAGCGAGTATGGGCGCTCAGCCACAAGACCGTTCGGAGCGCTGATTGCACGTGGCGTACATTGCACCCTGAACCGGAGAGGAGAAACCCCGATGAAGGCAGGAATCACCGAGGCCACGTGCATCGCGGTCGTGATTGGCGCGAGTATGGCTGTGTTCGCGCAGGCTACAGAACGGCCGGGACAGCCTTCACAGTCGCTCGCAACCCAGGCCCAGCAACGCCCGACGGGCGCCGCACCAGCTGGAACGACAGTCATGCTTGTCGGCTGTGTGCAGCGCGAGGGTGATTATCGCCGGGCGCAGAACACTGGACGTGGCGGCGCCGCCGGAACCGGAGCGGGCGTCGGCAACGAATATGTGCTGGTCGACGCGTCGACGGCGAGTGCCGGCGCAACGACGCCGGATACACCGGCACCAGGGGCACCGCCGTCCGAGCGGGGCATCGTCGGAACCGTCGGCATGGCAGGTGCGGCCTACGAATTGACGGGTCCAGCAGAAGGCCAGCTCGAACAATATGTCAGCCGCCGCGTCGAGATCGTCGGCAAGATGAAGAACGACCCGACACCGATGAGCAACAAGGCGCCGGCGATCACGGCGACGGTTATCGAATCCACCACTGGCCGACCTGATGCCTCGAGCACGGCAACGGGTAGCCCCTCCGGCAGACCCGCACCACCCTCGGGCGGAGTTGACGTCACAGGCCAGGATCTGCACTTGAGGGAGTTCGAGGTCCTCTCGATTCGCGAAGCCATCGGGAGCTGCACGCCCGGGCAGAAGTGAGGTGGAGGAGCATCAGTTCAGGGAAATCTCAGAAGTCCATCTGCAGTTTCCATCCCTGTGCGGGGCTCGGAGGTTGCTGATCTAACCGCGGAGAGAGGGCCCAGTGCGTGTAGGCGCATCGCCGGCGGTGTTTCCCCTCTGGCTGAAGCTGTCGTACACCGTGTATGTCGCGCTGCTGGTGCCCGTCTACTTCAGGCATTACGGGCCAGGCAACTTCTTGTGGTTCTCCGATGTGGCGCTGTTTCTGGGATTGGCGGCAATCTGGCTGGAGCATCGGCTCCTCGCCAGCGTCCAGGCTGTTGCCGTCGTCGTACCGGAATCGGTGTGGACTATCGATTTCCTCCTGCGCATTACAACCGGTGTCCGCCTCGTCGGGATGACCGATTACATGTTCGATGCATCGATTCCCACGCTCGTCCGTGCGCTCTCTCTGTTTCACGTCTGGCTGCCCGTCGTGCTGGTATTCATGGTCTCCCGCCTCGGGTACGACCGTCGTGCCCCTGTCGTGCAGATTGTGCTCGGCACGATTCTGCTCATAGCCACATACCTTCTGACGGGACCGCAGGTGAACATAAACGGGGTGCACCGGTGGGGAGAATTGCGCGGCATCTGGCCTCTCGTGCTCTCGACTATCGCGTTTCCTCTGGCGTTCTATGCTCCCGCCCATCTGGTACTGCGGGCTACCATGCCCGGGCATCGGCCGCACTAATTTGCCGCGCCTGAGTTCATATGCCCAGCGCACGATCACGGTCTCGCCGCATCCGCCGAGCTCGCGCACACCCCCTCCCGAGATTGTTCGGCGAGCCCGAGGCGCCTCGGGTTTTTTGAACCGATCAGGGTGAGAGTGGAGCCATGACGCATCCGCCGCCTGGTGAACTGGTGGATCTCGGCAGTCACCGGCTGCACATCCGTTGTGCGGGCCAGGGGATGCCGACGGTGATCTTCGACGCGGCGCTTGGCGGGTCATCATTGAGCTGGAGCCTCGTACAGCCCGCGATTGCGCGCGTGACTCGGGCTTGCAGCTATGATCGCGCCGGCTTCGGCTGGAGCGACGCCGGACCGATGCCGCGGACGGCAGGTCGGATTGCCGACGAGCTCCACGAGCTCCTTCGCGTTGACGCAGTCCCGCGCCCGTACCTCCTTGTCGGCCACTCGTTTGGAGGACTCGTGATGCGATTGTTCGCCTCACGACACCCGGACGATGTTGCCGGGTTGGTGCTCATCGAGCCCGCCATCCCTGAAGAATGGGTGGATCCGACCGAGGCGCAGCGGGCGCTGATTGCGCGTGGCGTTCGCCTGTGCCGGTACGGCGCGACGGCGGCGCGATCTCGCTTCGCGCGAGTGGTCTCGCTGCTGGTGAGTGTCGGCGCGCCTGGACTCGCGCGCATCGTCGTGCGCATGGTGAGCCACGGAGGGCTGCGCCGCGAGGACGAGGGCATTCTGGCACCTATCTGGAGGTTGCCGCCCGAGTCACGTCGCATCCTCAGGCAGATGTGGACACGACCGCACTTCTTCGACGCGCTTAGAAGCCAAATCGAGACCATCTGTGAGAGCGCCGCGGAAGTGATGCGCGCGGCACCTGGAGACTATGCCGACGTGCCACTGGTCGTGATCTCGGCCGCGCGTTCGGACGAGCGCCGCCTCCGTGCTGATGCGGCGCTGGCGCGACAATCGACGCGAGGCCGGCACCTGCTTGCCACCGAGAGCGGCCACTGGATTCCGCTTGATGCTCCTCAGGTCGTGATTGACGCGATTGTCACGACCGTTTCAGACATCCGACAGAATGGACGGGAGGGGCTGAATTGAGCTCCGCTTCTGCAAACCTTCCGTATCGAATCGCGTGCAATGCCCCGCGCGAGTCATGTGCGTTTCCTCGCGTTGAAGCTGCGCGCCTTCGCGGATTGTCGTGGTCTACTACTTTGGCTCCCTTGCCACGCGGCCGTCGCAGTGCCCCTGCCTTGGGCGCAGGGGGTCGCTGTCGACGAACCAGGCGGCTACTGACTCAAAGTCGCCAGCGGCTGCAGGTACGCCCGCGTCAACGACTGCTTCGCCCCGAGCAGCGCCTTCGGCGCACCCGCGAAGATCACTCGCCCACCCTTGCTGCCCCCCTCGGGGCCGAGGTCGATGATCCAGTCGGCGCGCCGGATGACGTCCATGTTGTGCTCGATGACGACGACGGTGTTGCCGCCGTCCACGAGCCGATCGAGGATGGCGAGCAGGTGGCCCACGTCGGACATGTGCAATCCCGTCGTCGGCTCGTCGAGCAGGTAGACGCTCCCCTTCTTGTGCAGCTCGCTCGCGACCTTGATGCGCTGGCACTCGCCGCCGGAGAGCGTGCTCAGCGGCTGGCCGAGCGTGAGGTAGTCGAGGCCCACGTCGCGCATCGCGGTCAGGGTGCGCACGATCGGCTTCTCGGTGAAAACGCCGAGCGCCTCGGCGACGGTGAGCGCCAGCACGTCGCTGATCGACTTCCCCTTGAAGGTAAACGCGAGCACATCATCTTTGAAGCGCCGGCCGTGGCAGACCTCACACGGCGTGCGCACGCCGTCGAGGAACGCCAGGTCCGTGTAGATGACCCCCGAGCCGTTGCACTTCTCGCAGGCGCCCTTCGAGTTGAAGCTGAACAACCCCGCGTTCACCTTGTTCGCGGCCGCGAACACCTTCCGCACGTCGTCCATGACGCCCGTGTAGGTGGCCGGGTTCGACCGCGTCGACGTGCCGACGGCCGACTGATCGATGACGACCGCCTCCGGGTGCTGGCGCAGGAACGCCTCGTTCATCAGCGAGCTCTTCCCCGATCCCGCCACACCGGTAATCACCGTCAGCACGCCGGTCGGGATGTCGACGCTGACGTTCTGCAGGTTGTTGTCGCGCGCGTTCCTGATCGGCAGCTTCCCTGACGACTTGCGCGGCGTGTCCTTGATCGGCAGCGCACGTTGCAGGTGCTTCGCCGTGATGGTGTCCGCACGCAGGAGTTTCGCGAACGGTCCCTCGAACACGATCCGCCCTCCTGCCGTCCCCGCATGCGGTCCGACGTCGACGACATGGTCCGCAATCTTGATGACGTCCGGATCGTGCTCGACGACGATGACGGTGTTGCCCTTGTCGCGCAGCTTCTGGAGGAGCTCGTTGAGGCGATGGACGTCGCGCGGATGGAGCCCGACGCTCGGCTCGTCGAAGATGTACATGACGTCGACGAGGCTGCTGCCGAGGTGTTTGACCATCTTGACGCGCTGCGATTCGCCGCCGGACAGCGTGTCCGTCTCGCGGTTGAGCGTCAGGTACTCCAGGCCGATGTCGACCACGTGCTGCAGCCGCTCGACGAGCGGCGTGACGACCGGCGCGGCGACTGCGCCGGTGATCTTGCGCAGGAACGGAACCAACTCGCCAATCTCCATGGCCGCGAGCTCGGCGATGTTGCGGCCGCGGATCTTCGAGCCGAGCGCCGCCTGGCTGAGACGCGCGCCCTTGCAGAGCGGACACGGTCGCGGCCGGAGGTACGGCTCGACCGCCTTCTGCGTGCGCTCCGACAGCAGCTTGATGTCGCGACGGATGTAGCTGCGCTCGACTTTGGCGATGATGCCCAGGTAGGTGACGTTCATCGCGCTGTCGCCGAACTTCATCTTGAACTTGCGCCCCTTGCCGTGGAGCAGCAGGTCCATCTCCTCGCTCGTGAAGTGCTTGAGCTTCTTGTTGCTGTCGAAGAAGCCCGAAGCCGCATACATGCCCTGTTCCCACGGCGCGAAGAATGGCACCTTCACGGCCCCTTCCTTGAGCGACTTCGACAGGTCGATGAAGTCGTCCGACACCACGCCGACCTTCTTGCCCAGGCCGCTGCACTCGGGGCACATGCCCTGCGGGTCGTTGAACGAGAAGGCGTTCGAGTAGCCGACCTGCGGCTCGCCGATCCGCGAGAACAGCAGCCGCAGCAGCGTGTAGATGTCGGTGACGGTGCCGACCGTGGAATGCGAGCCGCCGCCGAGCCGCTTCTGGTCGACGATCACCGCCATGCTCAGGTTCTCGATGGCGTCCGCTTCGGGCGGCGGGTAGCGCGGCAGGAAGCTGCGGACGAACAGGCTGAAGTTCTCGTACAGCTGCCGCTGCGCTTCGGTGGCGATCGTATCGAAGACGATCGACGACTTGCCCGAGCCCGACACGCCGGTGAAGATGGTGATCCGTCGCTTGGGAATCCGCAGCGACACGTCCTTCAGGTTGTTTTCGCGTGCGCCGCGAATCTCGATGAACTCGTTCATGCGCGCCTCGACGGTTGAGTCCTGCCAGCGGCGGTCCATGGCTTCGCACCGCTCCGTGGCTTCCGGCCTTCCGCCGGAAGGAACACTCTATACCGGCGGCGGCGCAGAGCGACGACAGCGCTCACGGCATGCGGCTGACGTCCGTCCTGTCACCGCATCAGCTGCGTGACGTGAATGAGATGGCCACAGGGGTCAGACAATTACCTCGTGCGTGAGAATTGGCTGAGTGAGGATGGCAGAGGTCACGCGTGAACCGGACGCCAGTTGACTCGAGCCTCCTCCTGTCAGTGGGCTACGACCGCGACAGCTTGGCGCTCGAGACAGAACTGACGAGTGGGAAGATCTATCAATACTTCGAGGTGCCGGAGTCTGTGTTCCCGGAGTTGATGAGCGCTGACTCGCACGGGACGTACTACAACCAGAACATCAAAAACAACTATCGATACGTACAGCTACGAGCGCGCGGGATTACGGAACCCATCGGCATCTTGAGAGCATCGTGCTCGGCCGACTATCATCTGCCCATGCTCAAGAAAGCGATGAACCCGACAAAGCCGGCACGACGTCCGCGTTCGTCGGCCCATGGCGGCGCGAAAACCATCGACGAATATCTGGCTCGCGTCGAGCCCGACCAGCGCGATGCGCTGGAAGCATTGCGGCAGGTGATCCGCAAGGCCGCACCGAAGGCCGAAGAGGTCATCACCTACGGGATCCCCGCCTTCCGGCAGAACGGTTTTCTCATCGGCTTTGCGGCATCAGCTGGGCACTGCTCCCTGCATCCGATGAACAACCACACGGTCGCCGACTTCGCAACGGAGCTCTCGGGCTACAGCACGAGCACGGGCACGATTCGCTTCACACCCGACAAGCCGTTGCCGGCGGCGCTCGTCAGGAAAATCGTCAAGGCGAGAGTCGCCGAGAACGACGCCGACATGAAGGAGAGAGTGGCGATGAAAAGCCGGAGCAGAAAATGAGGAGCCTTGGCCACGACTCAGCGTCCCTTCAGCGCGCCTGGCATGACGAGCGCGAGATCGATCGCGGTCCCCATCGCCTGGTAACCCGCGCGGTTCGGGTGGAGGCGATCCCCGGGACCGCCGATGGTGCTGCCGGGCTGAAACGCCGCGCGCAGCTCGCCGGTCTTCGGATCGCGTGTGACGGCGTCGAAGTCCGCGACGCCGTCGAACAGCATGCCCGCGCGGATGAACGTGTTGACCTCCTGACGCTGCGCATCGGCAGCGGCCGTGCCGCCCGGACCCGCGGCACCCAGCGCGGAGACGATCGTGGCGCCGATGACGCGGATGCCTCCACGCGCGCGAATGCGCTTCACGCCCTCCTTCAACCCCTCGATGATGTCTGCGGCGCTGGCGCCGTTCGAGATGTCGTTGATTCCCTCGAGCCACACGACCACCGACAGGCCGGCAATCCCGAGCACGTCCCGATCGAGCCGCGTCAGCGCTGATGGTCCACCCGCGAACGGAGCCTCGGCTGTCGAGGCCGCAGGACTGAGCACCCGATTGCCTCCGATCCCGGCGTTGACTACGGACACGCGTCCGCCATACGCCTCGTGCAGGCGGCGCGAGAGCACGTCCGGCCAGCGATCGTCACCGTTGAGTGTCGAACCCGTGCCGTCGGTGATCGAGTCGCCGAAGCACGCCACGACGATGGTGGCCTCAGGCGCGATCACGTCAATCGCATCCACGAAGTACCACGATGTCGTCGTATGCGGAAACGCGGCGTCGCTCTCCTCGGCGCCGCGGCTGCCCGCGCCAGGGGACGTGACGTAGGACGTCGTCAGCGCCTTCGCGTGCCACGTCATCGGGCCCGTCGCCCCCACGGCATGGAAGCTCACCGCCAGCCTCCGCCCCGCGAGCCGCGACATTTCGCGCGGTCCGGCAAAGGGCAGCTTCATGGGATCACTGTAAGTGGCGCCGCCAGCCGGGATGACAACGCCGGGCCGGCCGCCGTGGAACGTGACGGGTCTGTTCGTACCCGACACGAGGTTGCCGCCGCTCGAATGCAATCCGAGGAAGACACCGTCGAGCGTCAACGGCCGAGTGCCAAACGTGTTCGTGAATCGAACCCGCGCAACGGATCCCCAGACGTCAGGCTTGATGATCAGGCGGAACGTCTGATCGGATGCGCCGGACACTGGCGTCTCGAAGACAGCCTCGAGCGCGGGCTGCGCGCTCGGATTGCCAGAGGGATACGGGCCATGCGGGGAGGCAGTCCACGAGGCCACCCATTTCTGACCACGTGGAGGATCCTGACGAGCCGCCGATGCTGTGGAATCTCCCTGAAGCGTTGGCGAAGGCGCAGGACCCGGCCCGCCGACGCTGCCCGCGCCTGTCATCAGCACCACGAGAATGCATGCGCCAACTCGCACATCAACCCCCTACCGACGACCGGCATCGTCGTCGCCACGAATTGAAAACAGCCCGTCGTGGCACTACTTTCGATCGAGATCGGCATGCCATCAATGTGAGTCTCCAGAATCGTCCCCTCCCGGCCGGATTCTACCGGCTCGCGGTGCCGCCGCGCTTCAGGATCGTCGCTGCAATCACGCAGAGCTTCCCAACGCTGTGCGCAGGGATGCCATAATGCATCAACTTCGTGGGGCCGGCCGCGCGAGGCGAGAGGCTGAGAACCGCTCGCCGGTCAGCCGGTTGTCGATCGACTCACCAGAGGGTTGAGATGCGCGCCACCAGAACTTCCGTCCTCCTCGGCGGCGTCATCGCCGCGATCCTCGCATCACTCGGCGCTCCACATGCGCAGCCGCACGCCGCCCAGGCTGGCCTCGCCTTGACGGTTCCGCCAGGCTTCGTCGTGGAGCAGGTCGCAGGACCGCCGCTCGTCAATCGGCCGATCGTCGCCGATTTCGACGAGGAGGGGCGGCTCTATGTCGCGGACTCCTCGGGCTCGAACGACAAAGTCGAGAAGCAGCTCGCCGACAGGCCGCATCGGATCGTGCGGCTCGACGACACGGACGGCGACGGCCGCTTCGATTCGAGCATCGTGTTCGCCGACAGGATGATGTTCCCTGAAGGCGCGATGTGGCTCGACGGCTCGCTCTACGTGGCCGCGCCGCCGAGTATCTGGAAGCTGACGGACACGGACGGCGACGGCGTCGCCGATCGGCGCGAGGAGTGGTTTCAGGGAAAAACACTGACCGGGTGCGCAAACGATCTGCACGGTCCTTACCTCGGTCCTGACGGCTGGATCTACTGGACGAAGGGAGCGTTCGCGGAGCAGACCTACGACCGGCCCGGCAAGGCCCCACTCGTGACGCGCGCCTCCCACATCTTTCGCCGCCGGCCCGGCGACCCGGCGATCGACATCGTCATGACCGGCGGTATGGACAATCCGGTCGATGTCGCTTTCACCGCGAGCGGCGAGCGGATTCTCAGCGCCACGTTCCTGAAGCATCCGGAGGTCGGTCAGCGCGACGGCCTCGTCCACGCCGTCTACGGTGGCGTCTACGGCAAGCCGCACGCCGTGATCGACGGGCACAAGCGGACAGGCGACCTGATGCCGGTCATGGATCAACTTGGTCCGGCCGTTCCGGCAGGACTGACCCGCTACATGTCCCGGGCATTCGGCGACGGATTCCGCGACAACTTCTTCGCCGCCATGTTCAACCTCCGTAAGGTCACACGCCACGTGCTCGAGCCGAGCGGCGCAACGTTCACGCTCCGCGACTCCGATTTTCTCGTCTCGGAGAATCGCGACTTCCACCCGACCGATGTGATCGAAGACGCAGATGGCAGCCTCGTCGTGATCGACACAGGCCCCTGGTACAAGCTCTGTTGTCCGACATCGCAGCTCGCGAAACCCGAGGTATTGGGAGGCATCTACCGCGTCCGACGCGTGGGCGCCGCGAAGGTGCTGGACCCGCGTGGCCGCGCGCTCGAATGGAACACGATGCAGCCGGCCGCCATGACGCCGCTGCTGAACGACAGGCGGCCAGCCGTCCAGAACCGCGCCGTCAGCCAGTTGGCAAAGCGCGGAGAGAAGGCGATCCCCGCGATCTCCGCGGTCCTCAAAAAGTCGATCTCTCCCGATGCGAGGCGCAACGCGGTCTGGGCCCTCACGCGGATCGATGGCGCGCAGGCACGTGAGACCGTGCGGTTCGCGCTCGACGATCGGGACGAAAGCGTGCGGCACGCGGCCCTGCATTCCGTGGGCCTCTGGCGTGACGCCGGCGCCTCGGCGCCGCTGATGGCGGCCCTGAAGTCCGGCCGCCCGGCGGTGCAGCGCGCGGCCGCGGAAGCGCTCGGGCGCATCGGCGACGCCGGGGCCGTCCCGGATCTCATTGCGACGGCCGCCTCGCCTGTAGACCGCATCCTCGAACACTCCGTCATCTACGCCCTGATCGAGATCAACAATCCGGCGGCCACGGGTGAGTCGGGACTGCAGGCCACGTCATCGCGATCCAGGCGCGCGGCACTGATCGCGCTCGATCAGATGGACGACGGCGAGCTGACGTCCGACCGTGTCATCGCGCTGCTCGACTCCAGCGATCCGGTGCTGCGGAACACGGCCTGGTGGATCGCCGGGCATCGTCCGGAATGGGGCGGGGCGCTCGCCAGGTTCTTCCAGGAACGCCTCACCGCGGCGGGCGCCAGCAATGAGGACCGTCAGGGTCTTCAGCAGAAGCTCGCGCAGTTCGGCGAAAACCCGGCGATTCAGGAACTCCTCGCGGGCACGATCGAGCGGGCCGGTTCGAAGGACGATCGGCTGACGGCGCTTCGCGCCATGGCAGTCGTGGGGCGCACGCGTGTGAAGGTGCTGCCGTCCGGCTGGATCGCCTCGCTCACAGGGGCGCTGGGGTCGGATGACGACGACGTCACGACGCATGTCCTGTCTGTCGTCCGCGCGGCGCCGGCTCCCAAGGAGGCGGCGGCCACGCTGCGCGCAGCGCTTCTGCGCGTCGGACGCAACAACGCACGAACGGTCGCCATTCGTCTCGATGCGCTCGCCGCCATCGTGGACGGTGTCGATGCCGTCGATCCGGAGTTGTTCGACCTGTTGCGTTCGAGCCTCGAGCCGGGCCGGCCCGCGTCCATCATGTCGGCGGCCGCCGGAGTCATCGAAAAAGCGAAGCTCGATCCAGTGCAACTGACGACGCTGGCCGCATCACTTCACGCCGCCGGACCGCTGGAGCTTCCGCGCATCCTGCGGGCGTACGCCAATGGCAGCGACGAAGCCGCGGGGCTCGCGATGATCGCCTCTCTTCGGCAGTCGAAGGGCCGGTCGAGCGTGCGTGCCGACATCCTCCGTCCTCTTCTGGCGAGCTACCCGGAGTCGGTCCGGAAAGAGGGGGACGCCCTGCTGGCGTCGCTCAGTCTGGATTCCGCGAAGCAGGTACAGCGGCTGGAGGAGCTCCTCCGAGCGGTCCAGGGGGGTGACGTCGGCCGCGGGCAGGCGGTCTTCAACGGTTCGAAGGGCGCCTGTTACTCCTGCCATGCGATCGGATACATGGGTGGAAAAATCGGTCCGGACCTGACGCGGATTGGACAGGTTCGCAGCGAGCGCGACCTGCTGGAAGCCATCACGTTCCCGAGCGCGAGCTTCGCGCGAGGCTACGAGCCGGTTACCATCAAAACGCGATCGGGAGAGCTGCGCGGCGGAGTGCTTCGGAGCGATCTGCCCGACGAGGTCGTGCTCGTGACCGGCGAGCGGGATGAGACGCGCATCCTCCGGCGTGACATCGTCGACATGCAGCCCGGCACGGTGTCCCTGATGCCGCAGGGTCTCGAGGAGCAGCTCACGCGGCAGGAGCTCGCCGATCTGCTGGCCTTTTTGAAAGCCACTCGATCGGGGGCCGATTAGCCGCGAGCGACGGACATCGCTGTGGACGAGCCCATATTGGAACGATCAGAAATTAGCAGATCAGCCTGTGCGTTCACCAGGTTTCTGGTGCGGGCGGCGGCGGCGCGAAAAGACCCGCAGGCTCCGGCGTCGCCGCTGCCCACATCACCGCGTCATCGAACGGGCCGCAGATAATGGGTAAAAGCAACCTTGCCAACCTTGCTCCCCAGTTTGATCCCCTCTGTGACTGCATGCCTGAAGTGGAAACCGATGTAGATGCGCGAGTTGCCGTTCTCCTCCGCCGCTTGCGAGAAGCTCCTGAAGGAACGGGTGACACCCGGCTGCGTGGTGCTGGTGGTGCGGAAGTGGACCTTGTCGCCGAAGAACCGCGCCAGCACTTCCGACATGGCGCCTCCCTGCCCGCTGTGTCCTGAGGGGTAGTCCGGGGCAGGTGGAGTCCCTACGAGGGAATCCCAGTCCGCTTGCGTGACAGTATGCGGGTTGCCATCGCCATCGGCGGCACGGATCGCGGTGATCGGCCGCCAGAACTCGAACAAGTACCTTGTTCTGGAAATCAGCGATGTAGGCGTCCGCCGAAGCGAGGTTGAGAAGTGCAAAGAGGCGCGCATTCTGCCACAGATCAAGGCGATGGCGGGCCGCGACCCTTCTGGTAATCCTGTTCCATCCCTGGGGAGATCCCTCCACCCAGAAAAGGGCGATCTCGGTTTGTTCAGCGGTGCGAGTGGTGCTGTTCTTGAAACCCAGGCTTTTCACCTCATTGAAATCCGCCGCGTACCTCCGCCTGCGCACGTCGAATGGGGGCTTTGGCTGGTAGTCCGAACTGGAAGAGAGAACGAAAGGCGTGACCTTGCCCCAAAGCGGCGCGGCGGCGAACGGAAGGCCGGGTATGAACTGGAAGTCTCCCGGGCGGGATCCTGCGACGTAGCTGAAATCGAGGAATGGGCCATCGGAACCATCCGCCGTCCTCAACTTGAGGATGGCAGCGGCCGCGGCCTGGCCGATCAGTATTCCCTTCCGTTTGGCCGGGCCGTCTCGAATAGCATCAAGCGCCGCGACATAGGCCGCTTCAACGAGATCAACAGCCGCGTCTGGAGTAAGACCAAGCTCCGCCGCCGGGAGTTGCGGGAAGGTCGCGACGAGCACGTCATGTGCAGCTGCGGCCACGGCAGCTTCGGCGGAGGCGCCGGCTGGCGCCCGAACGTCGAGGGCGTATGGCCGGAACCGCCGATGGATGGCATTCAGAGCATCGTGGATCGCGACGTGCGTCATAGCCAGGATCCGCGATTCATGGAGTGGATCGACGCACCCCGCCGAATTGTCCAGCCCGGCAGCGAAGCCCGCGCGAGTGGCAGTCGCGTTCCAGTAACGCACGGCGTCCGCCCCGGCAGTCACCGGCCAACTCACCAGGAAAAGCAGAAGTAAGAGTTTCTTCACGACACCCTCCCGTTTTGCTGACGCGTCGCCCCTCCCCCAGGGATCACGCCCACCGGGAATCCTGGCGACGCAGGTCGTCGCATCCGTGCCTGTCCACCAACGGGCTGGCACGTCACGGCTTCATTTGAGTAAGCGGAAAATGCCGGCCAAAACTACAACGGTCGGAATGGATGTGATGTCGCACTCTGAAGGAAGGGTTCTCCCTAACGCGGGGTGTCCCGCCTATTGGGACAATCTGCGCGTCGATCCGCAATTCCCGGCGCAAATGGCAGGTTTACGGCCAGGTTGAGGAATGGGAGAGATCCCATTCAAGCCGGAACACCTCGTGCAGCATGTTCTATGACCTCTCGCGCATCCCTTCCATCGGCGCGACGCGCGCGGCGCGGCGCGCAGGGGCGACACAGGCCAGCAATGGCGCGTTGAGCAGCAGCGCGGATGCGGGCTGTGCAGAATTGAACAGCGATCCAGGACCGGGCCGACAGAGACTGAGAGATGCCCTCAACCGTCAAGATCACCCCACTTTGCCCCGAGTGCGGAGGCCTGGAAGTGCGGAGCACGCAGGCGGCGAAATCAGGCCGCTTTCATATCTGCAATGCCTGCGCTCACATGTGGCATGAACCGGCCGGCGCCGCAGCGGCGAAGGCAAAGCCGGCAGCCCGAAGCAAAAAGCCGCGAGATCCGCTCGTGGCGAAATAGACATCCACCCGGCCGTTATGGGGTGTGAAGACCGTGTTGCGGCCAGCCTGCCAAACCTCGGCGGCTGACCCTGACACCTCGCGTACTCGTCAATCCAATCTCTCCTCACGGTCCCTCCCAGCGTAGAATCCCCGACAGCAATACGGACAAGATGGCTTGCGGAGGGCTGCGCATGCGGGAGCGTATCGTTCGGTTGTCCCTGGCACTGCTTCTGGGCGGAGGCCTCACAGCGCCGGCCTGGAGGGATGCCCCCCTGCTCGCCACCCTATCGGCAACTCCTTCACGGCAAGTGCAGGCGCCTCCGGTGTTCGCCGTGCAGTGTGCGAGCTGCCACGGGGAAGACAGCCTCGGCACCGCGAAAGGACCGGCGCTCGCGATGAATCAGCGGGTGGCGGACCAGTCAGCCGACGCGCTGGCCGCATTCCTTCAAAGGGGCAACCCGGCCGCGGGCATGCCATCCTTCGCCGACCTGCCCGCGAGCGATCGCGCGACGCTCGCAGGCTATCTGTTGCGCATCAACGTCGAGACGATCACGAAGCCGGCGCCGCTCGCGACAACGACGCGCCCGACGACGTGGGGCCCGCCGCAGCCGGGAGACTGGCGCACCTACAACGGATCCGACTCCGGCAATCGATACAGCCCGCTGGACCAGATCACGACAGCCAATGTCGCGACGCTCAAGCTGAAGTGGGTATTCCCGATTCAGTACTTCGGCCTCGCGACCACCCCGCTGGCGGCGGACGGAGTGCTCTACGTCACAGGACCGAACCAGGTGTTCGCCATCGACGCGCTGACCGGGGGCGAGCTGTGGCAGTACTCGCGGCCGCCCAGCGCCGGCTTGGTCGGTGACGCGCGGCTGGGCACCAACCGCGGCGTCGCGCTGCTTCGCGACAAGATCTTCTTCGTCACGGACAACGCGCACCTGCTCGCGCTCGATCGCGCCAGTGGCAAGCTGCTCTGGGAAACGCCGATGGCGCCAGAGACGACCGGTCACCACTACGGCGGCACCATCGCCCCGCTCATCGTCCACGACACCGTCGTCGCCGGCGTTTCCGGCGCGGACGCAGGGATTCGCGGATTCGTGGCGGCGTTCGCCCAGGACACGGGCGCGGTCGTCTGGCGGACCTGGACGGTGCCTCGTCGCGGCGAACCCGGCAGCGACACGTGGCAGGGCAAGGAACCTGTCACCGGCGGCGGGTCCACGTGGCTCACCGGCTCATACGACGCCGCGTCCGACACTCTCTTCTGGGCCACCGGCAACCCGTGGCCCAGTGCCGACGACGTCGATCGGCCGGGTGACAATCTCTTCACCAACTGTGTGCTCGCGCTCAACGCCAGGACGGGCGAATTGAAGTGGCACTATCAATTCACGCCTCACGATCTGAAAGACCGCGATGCGACCGAGCCGAACGTCCTGGTCGACACCGTGTATCAGGGCAGGGCAGCCAAGCTTCTGCTCCACGCCGATCGCAACGGCTTCTTCTACGTGCTCGATCGGACGAATGGGAACGTTCTGCTCGCAAAACCCTTCCTGCGCCGCGTGGACTGGGCGTCGAGCATCGGACCCGACGGGCGGCCGGTAGTCAGAGACCCGCGCGGCTGCCCTGACGATGCGGCCAATTGGTCGTCGACGGCGTACTCGCCGCAGACGCGGCTCTACTACTTCCTCGCACTCGAAGAGTGCGTCGGGGACAAGCCGGGCGGCTACCCCCATCAGACCGGCCAGCGCTTCCTGCGCGCGGTGAACATCGAGACCGGCGCCATCGCCTGGGAGGTGCCGCAACCGGGGGCTGCGCGCGCGAAGACGTGGAGCGGCGTCCTGGCCACGGCCGGCGGACTGATCTTCTACGGTCAGCCCAACGGGGGGTTCACGGCTGTCGATCAGCGCGACGGCAAGACGCTGTGGCACTTCCCGACCAACGTGCGCATGAAAGCCTCGGCCATGACATTCACCGTCGCCGGCCGGCAGTACATCGGGGTTGCGGCAGGACCAAACATCCTCTGCTTCGGTCTCTGATCACGCCGTCAACCGCGTCCGGTGGGCCGCGAATCACATGAGATCACGAGCCCAGGAGCAAGCCTCTGTCTCTCTTGATCTCTTGTTGGACCCAAGGCCGGCGTCGTCCGGTGGATCTGGTATACGAGAGCACGAGTCAACAAAAGCTATGTCTCTTGATCTCGTGATCTCCTGTTAACACCCGCGACCGCCGTCCGCTACCGGCGCGTCCCGAACTCGAACCCAATCGATCGCTGGACAGGGTTGTACGCGGTGCCGTAGAAGGGGGACGTCGTGTTCGACTGGATGTCGCGATAGGCAGCGTCGCCGAACAGGTTGTACACCTTGAGGCCGGCACGGAACCGGTGTTTCTTGAACTGCCAGGGGCGGACGATCGTGAAGTCGAGCGTGCGCACGGCCGGCAGGCGGCCGGCGCGGCTGCGTGGACCGACATAGTCCTGGAACTCGTTGACGGCCGACCATGGGAACCCCGAACGCAACTCCAGCACGGGAGAAAAATCCCAGCTGCCTGGCAGCCCGATCATGCCCCGGAGCAGCAGCCGATGCCGCACGTCGGTCGAGATCAGGTTGTGCTCGTTGGCCCGGATGATCGGGGTTCGGAAGTTGCCGTAGAAATCGTCGTAGTTGTTCAGATCCGCCAGGCCCCGCGACCAGACGTACGACATCGTCAGATCTCGGCGATCGCCACCCAGATACCGGACGGTGGTTTCGAACTCCCTGTACCGTGAAGTACCAGTGCTCGCGAGGCGCAAGGCGCCCGCGGCCGGATCGGGCGACACGATGTACTCGTGCGATCCACGGCGCCTGAGGAACGCGACCTTCAGAAGTAGACGCCGGCCGAATCGCTGGTCCAACTCGATGTTGCCGACTCCGGCTTCCGGCGTGCGAAGCGGCAGGCTGACCTGGTTCGTCAGGGTGACCGGGTCGCCGGCGGCCGACCCGTCGGGGTTGAACCGCGAGATGGTGCGGGGCTCGAAGGATGCGAAGGCGTCCACGTTCAGCGGTGTCCGCTGGGCGAACTTGCCGAACCCCCCTCGCACGATCGCACGGCCCTCAGGCAGCAACGCGATTGCTGCGCCGGCTCTGGGCGACCAGTTCATCCCTTCCACGACAGCATCGCGATCGACGCGCAAGCCAAACTCGAACGTGACGCGTGAGTTCAACCGCCAGCGGTCCTGCGCAAAGACGGCGAGCTCCGACCCTGCCACATCCTGCTCTGTGGCGCGGCCGAATGCGGTTCGCTCGGCGAGGGAGCCATCGAGACGTCGAATCTCGACCGGCCGGCTCACACTCTGGCCCGTGTACTGCGAGCGCTGAAGGTCGGTGCCGAACTTGAACACGTGCTGACCGCGCCAGAGATCGCGAGACACACTCAACGACTGGACCCACTGGTAGCTGCGCACGTGACGTTCCTGGTCGTTGAAGAAGCCGCCGCTTTCGGTCTCAGGCGCGAACACCATCGGCTCCTGGTTCCGGCCGTTGACTTCAATCTCGAACTGGCGGGCCGATACCGTGGATTCGAGCACCAGCTCGGGGGAAAGAGCGAGCCTGTCGACGGCCCCAAGCGACCAGCCGTCCTGGGTGAAGTCGGGCGTCGTTGCCGCCGGCCGGAACGTGTTCATCGTCACGCGCCTGATGTCGCGAGGAAAGATGATCAACGCACTGCTCAGCACGTGCCTGGCCGACATGACGCTGTCAACGCGCGTGAACGAGTCGAAGCTGCGCAGCGTGACCTCCGGCTCGTCAGGCAGGCTTTTGACCGGGGTCGCCACGTAGCGGAACTGAACGTCCTGCGCCAGGAAGACACGGTCTTTCCGGAGTGGACCGCGGAGGGACGCCCGCGGCTCGAATGCGCGGAGACTGCGCAGGAGCCCGCGGAACCGAGGTGCGAGGTTGCCGAACGAAAAGTCCCAGTCGTTCGTGCCACCCCGCGTGCGAATCTGCGTCACGCTCGAGGAGAACCGTCCATACTCCGCGGCGAACGGGTTCGCCAGCACTTCAACGGATTCAATGCTCTGCGCCGGCAGGTCCAGATCGAAATCTCCCGTCGAGGGGTCGATCAGGCTGGCAGCGCTGATCTGCAAAGCACCCTGTGTCGGCTGGCCCCCCTTGATCCGCAGACGCCCGTTGGGGTCACGCACGACGCCGGGGAGCAGCGGCAGCAGGCTGCGAAAATCATCCCCCTCGAGCGGTGCCGTCTCGAACAACGATCCCGACAGCATGCCGCTCGTCGAGACCGGTTGCACACTGTCGGTGGGCGACAGGGTTTCCGCGCGAACCTGCACTCCCGGCAGCACGACGCTCAGCTGCGCGTCGAGAATCACCTGCGCCGTCTCGTTGGCACGCACGACGAACACGACGGAATCGCGCGACACGAACCCGGGCCCGGACGCGGTGATGATGTATCGGCCCGGAGAGACATCCGGGAAGGCCACCCGTCCGGCACCATCGGTTGCGGTCTTGGCGATGACCATGGTGCGCTGATCCGGGTCCCGGAGCTCCACGTCGACTCCCGCCATGTGTACCGTGCCTTCGAGCGTGGTAATCGTCGCGACCACACGGCCACTGGTTCCCGGCTGCGCCGACTGCACGCGCTCGCCGGCATGGAGCGCCGGACCACACAACACGAGAAGAAAAACCGCGATGCCGATACCTGTGCCGCTGTTGCGCATTGTGTCCCTGTGGCTGTGGCCCCTCAATCGGGCGACCGCTCTACCCCACCCAGTTTCCACGCCAGAACGGGACGCCGGACGAATCCGGCCCCCCGGACAATGGCGATTAGTGTATCGGCAATGGACTTCTCCATGAATGGGATCCCCTTCCCGGTCAGTCCTCCGGGTCGGACCGGCTGAAAGGAGGATGGTTGAGCCTCGAACAGGCTTGCTGCCGCCGCCAAAGCGAGTAGCATCTGCTCTGGAGATCGCATGAAACTTCCGGTTGCCGTCCTGATTCTGGCCGGTGTGTCCGCGGGTCTGTCCAGCCAGCCCGCGAAGCGTGCGGATGTCACGATCCGCATCGGCACCCACATGGACCCGCCGCGATGGGCCATTCTCGAACGGCAGCTCCTTGCGGACAATGTGCCCGCGTGCAAGGAGTTCTTCCGGAAATACTTCGACGACCGCGGCTACCTCCAGTGCTTCGTCCGCTGGGGCGCCAATGACGGTCCGGACGATGCCTTCGAGAACCTCAATCACTGGCCAGAGCTTCACGCGCTGGGGTCGGACGATGAAATCCTCCAGATGTTCTCGACGGGGCACGAGGGCCTGATCAAGCAGTACACCGAAGCAAAAACGACCGATGTGCCGATCTCCAGGCAGGGGATGTACTACAAGGAATTCATCGTCCAGTCCGACTGGATGCACCACGGCGAAGGACTGCAGCTCTTCAATCGCATGGGGCTGTCGGTCCCGACGGATGCGAAGTACCAGGAGCGGGCCCGGCGATTCGCGGGATTCTACATGGGCGAGGATCCTGAAGCGCCCAACTACGACCCCGTCCACAAGATCATCCGCAGCATGCAGAACGGCAGCCGCGGGCCGATGCTCCGGAAAGCCACGGCGCTCGACTGGGTCGGCGATCCGTTCGACGTCACGGGGTTCGATGCCGCGCACGGAGAATCGACGTTCGCTCAGTTCCTGGCCCACTATGAGGAATATGGCGACGTCGTCGGCGATCACTTCCTGAACCTGCCCGCCACGACGTTACCGATGAACGCCTATCTTCTTGCCGGCGAGCCGAAGTACAAGCGGTGGCTGCTCGAGTACATGGACGCCTGGCTCGATAGGATGAAGCAGAACGGCGGCATCATTCCCAGTTTCGTCGATCTGGATGGCAGGATCGGCGGGCCTGAGGGCGCCTGGTGGAAGAACGCGTACGGCTGGGGGTTCAGCCCGGTCAATCCGGTGACCGGCCGTCGCGAGGACCGCAACCGGATTCCCCGTGCGCTCGTCGGGTTCAACAATGCGCTGCTCGTCAGTGGCGATCAGAAGTACGTCGACGCCTGGCGCTCCATGATGGACGCGGTGAATTCACACGCGCGCGAGATCGACGGGCGCAGGCAGTTTCCGACGATGCGCGGCGCGGACGGATGGTACGGGTGGCGGAACGTGCCATGGAACGTCGGCGCGCTCGAGGTCTGGTACTGGTCGCAGAAGCCCCAGGACCTCGCGCGCATCGGTGCCGACGGCTGGATCGGTTTCCTTCAGGGACGGGATGCTTCGTACCCCGAGCAGGCCCTCGAACGCGATCTGACGCTGATCAAGGAACGGCTCGCCGCCGTCCGGCGGGATACCACTCCGCCGGCGAAGCGTCTGGCGGACAACATGCTGGATTACAACCCGGCGGCGACGGCGGCGATGGTGCAGCTGATGTGGGGCGCGCTCCTGCCGGGCCGCGAAGGCGGCCTGCTGAACGCCCGCCTGCGCTACTTCGATCCCGTGCGGAAGCGCGCCGGAGTGCCGCAGGACGTCGCGGCCCTCGTGTCCGAACTGTCCGACACGCGCACGACCGTGACGCTCGTCAATCTGAGCGGATCAGCGCGGCGCACCGTCATCGTCCAGGGAGGCGGCTACGGCGAGCACCAGCTGCTCAGCGTCACGACCGGCGGAAAGACCACTCCGGTAGATGCACCTCTCCTGACGGTCGAGCTCGATCCCGGCTGCGGGCAGACGCTCGTTCTGGAGATGACGCGGTACGCCAACCAGCCAACCGTGCTGCATCCATGGCAGCGCCCGACCTTGGAACGGCAGGCTAACTCTGAACCTCGACCTTTGAACCGGAATCCCCAATCCCCAATCCCCAATCCCCGGAACCCTGAACCCTGAACCCCGAACCTGAACCCCGAACCCGGAACCCCGAACCGAGTGCTTCTAGTGTCCCTTCAAATACTTGTCCAGGAACCGCAGCACCGCCGAATAGCCTTCGATCTGATTCTTCTTCTTGGTGAAGCCGTGCCCTTCGTCTGGAAAGACGATGTATTCGACAGGGACGCCGTTCTTCTTCACCGCCGCGACGATCTCGTCGGACTCCACCTTCAGGACGCGCGGGTCGTTGGCCCCCTGGAGCACCATCAGTGGCTTGCGGATCAGATCCGCGTGCAGGAGCGGCGAGACCTCTTCGAGCATCTTCCGATCCGCCACCGGATCTCCCAGCTCCGCGGAGAGTGCCTTCCGCTGCGCTTCCCACCAGGCGGGAATGCTCTCGAGCGTGCGGATCCAGTTGGCCACACCGAAGAGGTCCACTCCGACCTTGAACACCTGCGGCTCGAACGCCAGAGCGGCGAGGACCATGTAGCCGCCATAGCTCCCGCCGAGGATCCCGATGCGCTCCGGATCGACGTAATCGAGCGACTGCAGGTACTTCTTCGCGTCGATGCAGTCCCAGAGCGGCTCGTGGCCGTGCTTCTTGTCATCCGCCGCGAAGAACGTCTTGCCGTACCCGGAGCTCCCCCGGTTGTTGATACCGAGGACGACATAGCCGTGGTTGGCGAAATACTGGTTGAGACTGCTGTAGCCGGGCACCGTCTGACCACCAGGGCCACCGTGGACGAGGACGATCGCGGGCGCCTTGTGCGATGCGTCTGCCTGCTGGGGCTTCCACAGATAGTTCGGAATGGTCACGCCGTCGCGCGCCTTGAACCGGACGGTCTGGACATCGACGAGATCCTGCGGGTCCACGGCAGGATTCAATGAGTCCGTCAGCTTCGACTGTTTCTTGGTGACCAGATCGAGCACGTACAGATTGTTCGGCGACCGATCGCCGTTGACGTACAGCGCCGCCTTCTTCTCGCTCCGGGCAAACGTGACCGAGGTGACGCCGGCGTTCGGGATGACCGGCAGCGCAACCGGAGTGTTCGTCGTAGTGTCGGTGACCGTCAGCTTCGGGCGGCCATCGGCGTTGACCCCGATCGCACGATAACGGCCCTTCTCCGACAGCGCCATGAACGACACGTCCCAGTCGGTCTTGTGGACGTCCTCGCGCTGGCCGGTCGCCAGCGCGTAGCGGCGCAGGGCGGAGAACTCGCCGGTGTCGTTCGCGACGTAGTAGAGGTACTTCGACGAGGGGTCGAAACCGGCTGACGAGAAACTCGCCTCGCCCGTGTGATCGGACACGCGCGTTGTCTTTTTTGTCTCGACGTTCCACAGAAACACATCGCTGTCGTTGGTGGTGTTCACTTTCTCCAGCGACACCCACTTCCCGTCGTCCGACACCTCCGCCGGGAAATAGCCCTCGGTGTTCTCGTAGACCAGCGTGCGAGCGTAGGTCTTCGCGTCGTAGCGATAGATGTCGAAGAACTTCACGTCGCGTTCATTCGTGCTGACGTAGAGGGCGTCGCCGCCCGGCGCCCAGTCGATGAACTGTGCCTTCAGCTTGTCACCGGGAGTGATGTCCTTCTCTTCTCCATCAGGCGTGCGGACGTACAGATGGTTCAGCTCGTTTCCGGCTCGATCGTGCGTCAGGAGGACGCGATCGTCGTGCGGAAAGAACGAGACGGCGTAGGTCGAATCGGTCGTGGAGCTCGTAATCGGCGTCCAGGGTCCGCCCGTCACCGGCAGTGCGTACGCATTCCAGATGCCCGTCTTGTTCGACGAGAACAGGATCCGCGACTCGTCCGCGGAGAAGGAGGCTCCGGTGATGGAGGTCGTATCGAGGAATTGTTCAATCGTGTAGAGCTTCGGCTGACGTGCCGCCTGGGCATCCGCCGGCCTCGGATTCGTTTCGGCCGAGAGGGAAACAACGACAACGAGGGCCACAGCGCTGGCGCATTTCATCTTCGTCCTCCTGGAGGGTGCCATGATACCGGGGAGGCCGAGCTTCGTCACCCCGATGGTGGGCGCGATGATGCGACAATCGGCACATGAGTCTTTCGCATCTCACCCTGCCGACCCGTGACGTCAACGCCACGGCGTCCTTCCTGGAGAAGACATTCGGATACGCCAGGAGGCAGCGGCCGGGTAATTCACCGGTCGAGACACTCTGGCTGGACATCGGACGCGGACAGGAGATCCACGTCGTTTACGTGGACGGGTTCGCCACAGGGCCGTTCGAAGGGGAGTTCGGACGGCACGTCGCCGTGTTCCACCCGCTCGAGGACTTTCCGGCGCTGAAGGCACGCCTCGCCCAGGAGGGAGCCGTACTGCTCGAAGAGATTCGATCCGTGCCCTTCGAGCGCTTCTTCTTCCGCGAGCCGGTGAATGGCTACGTCTTCGAGGTCGTCGACCAGGCAAGGGCGCGGAACGACCAGGCTTAGGCTACGCGCCTCTCGCCAGCCATTTTGACCAGTAGAACGTCATCGGCACCTTGCCGGTGTTGACGATCCCGTGAAACTTGTTGGCGGCGCAGTACATGATGGCGCCGGGACCCACCTGGGTCGTCTTGCCGTCGCAGACGATCTCGCCGGTGCCCTCCGCCACGATCATGAACTCCTCTTCGGGATGCTGGTGCGGCGGGTGAGGGCTGACGCCTGGATCCAGGACCGCCATGCCGGTGCACATGCCACTCAGCTGGTCGGTCGGCCCGTTGTAGTGGACGAACACGCGGCAGCCGTTCGCGACATCCGGCGTCAGCGACGCCAGGTCGAGCACGCCGTCCGGCAGCTTCGCATTCGCCGTGTCCAGGTAAACGACGCTTTCTGTCTTTTCAGCCATGACATGCATCGTTCAATATCCGGCGGTTCCGGTCAAGCGATGCCTGCCGCGCGCCGACCACACGGTCAGAGCGGTTCCATCGTTCACACGGGCCCGCCCCGCCAGCCGTGCCTCATGCGGACGAGGGGACTGCCGTCGTTGATGACGGTGAACCCCAGACGCTCATACAGCCGACGCGCCCGCGGGTTGGCCTGAAGGACAGAGAGCTCCACCGGGACGGGTTGCGCCGCCGCCCTGGCGATCAGCCCATGCAGCACCGCGGTACCGATCCCGCGCCCCTGCAGGTGAGACAACACCTGGATGTTGGCGATGTAGAGCAGCGTCGGCGAGGGCTCGAGCCACACGCCACCGGCGTCGCATCCCAGGGCCTCGACGATCGTCACCTCACACTGTTCGAACCGTTTGTCGAAGTCGAGCCGCTGCCACCCCTCGTTCCACCCCCACGTCTTCTCGATGACGTCGCGCATCGTCTCGCGGTGGAGCCTGAAGAGGAACTCCTTGTCCCACGGCGTGGCGGGTCGCAGGTGGTACTCCATGACAGCGGTGCCGTCAGGCCTGCCCTCCTCGTTTGGCAATCAGCCGCATCGAGGGTCGGCTGACGAACCGCTGATCGTGAAACCGTTCGCCCCATTCGATCGCGAGCAGCCAGCGTGCCATCTCCAACTCATCGTAGTCGATGCGCAGGTGCAGCCCTACTTCGACGCGCGCACGCCGCCCGTACCCGGCTCCGGCTGAAGCTCTGACACCGTCAATCGCCTGTAGGTTTGCTCCAGGGTCCCCTGGCTCCGAACGAAGCCACGAAGCGCCCTCAGCTGATGCAGGTAACCCATCGCTTCCTTGAAGTTCATCTTGCTCTCGCCGGCGGTCCTTCCCACGAACACATATGGGACCTCGATGACGACGGCGGGTCGGCCACGCACCAGGAGCTCGAGGCAGATCTTGAAACCTCCGGCTGAGATGTGGACGCCACGCGCGAGCTCGCGGCGGATCAGGAAGTATCCTGACGTCGCGTCACGAATCGGCGTCAATCCGCGGGCCATCATGCAGGCGATTCGCGACATCAGCAGCCGGCTCTGCTCCCAGTTGCGTGTACCACCACCCGGGATATAACGGCTGGCAACGACAACGTCGGCACCCGCCGCCTGCATGACGGCGAGCATCCGCGGGAGGAGCGCCGGCGGATGACTCATGTCGGCGTCGATCACACCGACGACTGGAGCGGTCGCCGCTTCGAAGCCATCGACGACCGCGGTCCCGAGGCCGAGCTTACCGGGGCGGTGCAGCACCGTGATCCGATGACGCCTGGCGAGGTCGTCGGCGAGGGCACCCGTGCCGTCCGGCGAGTTGTCGTCCACGATGATGAGCTCACCGTCGAGCCGCTCGGCCGCATACGCGCCGAAGATCGCCTCCACCAAATCGGTGAGCCGGTCGCGCTCGTTGTAAGTGGGAACGACGATGGAGATGGTGGCTGGGCCAGGGGCGACGCTCAAGGATCGGACTCCCAAGCACTATAATTCAACCGCCTGTCTCTCTCACATGACGAACCGCCTGTTTCTGGCGCTCGCGTGCGTCCTTCTCGCCGTGCGCCTTCCATCGCTCGTGCAGCCCATGGGGGCCGACCAGGGCCTGTACGCCTATGTCGGGGAGCGGATCCTCGACGGCGGGCTTCCCTACCGCGACGCCTGGGATCAGAAGCCTCCGGCCATTCATGTGACGTACGCCGTGATGCGTGCGGTGTGGCCGCATCAATCGAGCGTGCCGGCTGCAGATCTGCTGATGGCGGCGATCGCCGCGGTGCTCCTGTGGCGGCTCGGGACACTTCTCGCGGGACCGCACGTCGGACAGATCGCGGCGCTCCTGTTTCTCCTGCTGTCGAACCCGTCGTTCGCGCGGCTGGGGGGCGTCAGCGTGCGCGCGCAGTGCGAGACGTTCATCGCCGTGGCCATCACCGGCGCGTTCCTGGTGCTGGCCGACAGCCGCAGGAGACCCGCGATCTGGAAGATCGGCGCGGCGGGCATGCTGATCGGCGTTGCGTTCACGTTCAAGTACAACACCGCCGTCTACGCCGGGGCCGCGGTGTTCACCCTGTTTCTCTGGAAGCGGCTGACAGTTGCGTCGCTCGTGGCGCTCGCGGCCGGCTTCGTCATTCCGGCGGCGGTCTTCGCGGCCTGGTTCGCCGGCGGACAATCTCTCGGCGCATTGTACGACGCCACGATCGCCTACAACCTGCGCTATTCCGGCGAGACATATGCCGGGCCGCTGCAGGCCGCCATCTACCTGGTGACGTTCCCGGTCCGCCACGCGAGAGTGGACGCGTTGTGGCTGATCGGTTGCGGAGGATGCGCGGCGCTGCTCGCTTACGCCGTCCGCGCGCGCGAGCCGCTGGTCGTGGTCACCTGGGTTGCGGCCGCATGTCTGTCCATCGCGATCAACGGCAGCAGGGATCTTCCTCAATACTTCGTGCAGGCGGCGCCGCCGCTGGCGCTTGCCGGCGCCTGGGCGGGATCCGTCCTGTGGAGCCGACGGATTCTGGTCAACGCGGTTGGCGCGCTGATCGTGGTGATTGCGGTGTGGCGCGTGAACGACTTTCCGAAGCTCGTCGAGAACACGGTCCACGATGCACGATACGTCGCCGGCCGAACGAGCCTCGACGAACATCTCGCCCGCTACGGCGATCGCACGACCCGGAAATATTCCGCGCTCGCCGTCCACGAGCTCGGCGCGTTCCTGAATGCGCACTCCGGTCCATCCGATCGGGTATTCGTGTTCGGGTTCTCCTGCGGTGCGTACGTCGAGGCCGACCGTGTCAGCGCCTCTCGATTCTTCTGGAGCCGGCCGGTGATTGCAGGCTTCAACGACGGCGTGCCCGGATACGGCATGAGCGGCCTCGCGGACGACCTTCGTCAGAACGCACCCGCTGTCGTGGCGCTGCAGCAGAACGACTGGTTTCCCGACGTGGACGACTCGGCGCACTTCTTCATGACCAACGTGACGCTGGCGGCGTGGCTGCGTGAGTCATACGAACGCGTGGACGCGGTGCCGGGGTTCGACGTCTGGATGAAGCGAGAGGCCGCGCAGTGACGGACGCCGACCTCTCGCCGCGTGCGTTCCGGCTCGGGCTGGTAGCCGTCCTGCTCGTCGCGGCGTCGCTGCGGGGGCTCTTCCCTGCTGCCGATCCCCCCTGGACCACCACCGTCGGCATCGTGTGGCACGACGAGGGCGCGTGGGTGCACAACGCGCGGAACAGGGCGCTCTTCGGATCGTGGACCCTGGACGCCTGGAACCCGATGTACATCGCGCCGGTGTTCACGGGGCTCGAGTACGCGTCGTTCCAGGCCTTCGGCGTCGGTGTGCGGCAGGCCCGGCTGGTGCCGGAACTGTGCGGCCTGCTATCGGTGTGGCTGCTGGCGCTCGGCGTCGCACGGGTTGCGGGGCGGCGCGCAGGGTGGATTGCGGGGTCGCTGCTCGCGACCAGCTACGTCTACGTGATGTGGAACCGCGCGGCGCTGATGGAGGGACCGATGGTCGCCTTCATGGTGGCCTCCTGGTATTGCTACGCGCGCGCACAGTCCCGACCGGCCTGGGGAGTGGGCGCCGGTGCGTTCGCGCTGCTGGCGTTTTTCACCAAAGCGTCCGCCGCATTCTTTGTCGCGGCCGTCGCCTTCGACGCCGTCCTCGCGCTCGGGATCTGGAGGTTCGCGAAAGGGGGGTCTTCTGAACCCCTCACGCAGTCAACAACTTACCGTAAAGGTGAGTGTCCCCATTTTGCGGGGGTGACGCTGGCGGCGCTCGCCGGCGGAGGATTGCTGGCGCTCCTGCTCTTCGTGGTTCCGCACTGGACGGACTACCGGTTCTACAACTGGCAGATGTCGGTCACGCGCAAACCGTCGTACACCATCCGCGCACTGATGGATCGCGTGACATGGTTTCCGATTCTCCACGACCTCTTCACCCGATCGTGGTTCGTGCTTGCGGTCGGGTTGACCTCCGCCCTCGGCATGCTCGCCCGGTGGCGCACCCTCGCGCCGGCGGAACGATTGCTCGGGCTGTGGGTGGGACTCGGGGCTTTCGAGCTGATCCTGCACGACGTCGGAAACGAACGGCGCTTCGTCCTCTTCATTCCGCCGCTCGTCGCGCTGGCCGCCATCACGCTCGGACGTGACCGCGTGCTGCTGCGCGGCGTGGACCTCGTATCCCGGCGCAGGGCGCTCCTCGTGGCTCCGATCGTGCTCTACGTCGCCTACATCGTCACGGGCGCTCTGGTGCGGCTGGCGTTTCTGTACGAGATTCGGCCGAACGTACGGATCGCCGCGGCGCTCGCCGCAGCAGTGACGGCCGTCATTTATGTGACCTGGCCGCGCATCCCCGGGGCCCTCGCGAGAGGGCCGTGGAGCGCCCGGGCGGCCATCGGCCTGGCAGCGCTGGTATCAGCGGGCCAGGTCGCCCAGTTTGGTCAGTGGGCCGCCACGCGCTCCTACAAGAACTATGCGGCGTCGGTCGAGCTTGGCCGTGTCCTGCCGCCTGATACCTTGGTGCAGGGCAAACTGGCCAACGGGCTGGCGCTCGAGAACCGGATCAGGCCGATCTTCGTCGGACGCGGGTTCGGGAACTACGAGGACCGGAAGAGCCGGGATGATGTGCGATATATTCTGACTTACGTGGCGCCGAGCCTCGGCTACGAGTCGCAGGCCGGGAATCCCGTCATCCAGGACGTACTCAACGCCTACCCGAACCACAGGATCTTACTGACCTTCGACGTGGCGGAAACGACCACGGGGTACGACCGCGCGGCACTCATCGACAAGTTCGGCGGCGAAGGACAGCAGGAATCATCACAGATGAGCGGGCGTGCGAAGGATTGACGAGAGCGCCATCAAGGCGCATGCGGATTTACGGTTCCGGTCCGAATACGATTACGCGCTGTTCGAGTACTACAGAAGCGCCAAGGTGCTCGCGTTTCTCGAACGCGCCGGCGTCCCGGTTCGCGGCCGCGTGCTCGATGCGGGCTGCGGCGGCGGCGGTATGCCGCTGTCGCTCGCGGAAGAAGCGACCCAGGTCGTCGGCATCGACCCTGCCGAACGTTTTCAGGACGCGGGAGTCAGGCTCGGCCGTGAGCGCGGCTTCGCCAACTTGCACTTCGCGCTCGCGGACGGCATGGCACTCCCATTTCCGGCCGGCGCCTTCGACCTCGTGCTGTCGCATGCCGTCATCGAGCACGTCGCAGACGCCCCGCTGTACCTGCGTGAGTGTGCCCGCGTGCTCGCTCCAGGCGGTCACGTGTATCTGTCGACGGCTCCGTATCTCTCCTTCGCCGGCGCGCACCTGCCCCGGCTCAGGATTCCGGTGCCGCTCCACCTGATCCTCGGACGGCGCATGGCGTTCGCGATCTTTCAGCAGCTTGCGCGGCACGCGACATGGACCCTGCGCGAGCCCGCGAACGAGAACTCGTTCATCAAGGCGGCACGCCGCGGCGAGATCAAGCACGACGATCTGCTCGAGAAAGTCCGGGTCATACGGCTTCGCGCGCAGATCGCCGCAGCCGGACTGCGCATCGTCCGCGAGGAGCTGCATGCCACGGCAACCGTCCGCCGCATGCCGACGCCTGTCGCGCGATGGCTCAGGAACAGCCCCCTGACGCAGGACGCGCTGATCAGCAACATGGAATACGTATTAGCGGGGGCGTAGTGGCGGACATCAATCGATACAGACCGGAGGACAAGCGCGCCGTCGAAGGGCTGTATCGCCGCGTGTTCGGGAACGACGCGGCCGAGGCGAGTAGGCTGCGGTGGGACTGGCAGTATCGCCGCAATCCGAACAATCCCGGGCAGGAGCCCGAGATCTGGATCGCGCGCGAAGGCACGTCGATCGTCGGCCAGTACGCGACGATGCCGGTGAAGCTCGAGCTGCGCGGCCAGGAAGTGCAGGCGTCCTGGGGCATGGACGTCATGGTGGCGCCGGAACGCCAGCGCCAGGGCCTCGGCGAGGTGCTCTTCCGCACGTGGGATCGCAACGTGGGGGCATCGCTCGGCCTGGGACTCTCCGATTCGTCGTACCGCCTGTTCCAGAAGCTGCGGTGGCCGGATGTCGGACCTGTGCCCTGCCTGGTGAAACCGCTCACGCGCCGGGCGCTGCGAAGACCGAACTGGCCCGTGCCGATCAACCGCTTCGTATCGGCGATCACGCTGCCGATCGTCAAGATCGTGGCGCGCACGAGCCCGCTCCGTGCCGAAGTACGGCTGATCCAGCGATTCGACGACAGCTTCACCCAGCTGTGGGACGAGCTCGCGCCGAAGTTCGGGCTCGCGGTACGCCGCGACGCGGCATATCTCAACTGGAAGTTCGTCTCCGCTCCGCACGTCCGCTACAGCATCGCGGTCCTCCGCCGCGACAACAGGAACATCGGCTACGCGGTGTATCGCCACCTCCACGAACCTCGCGGCCGGGTCACGCTGCTCGTCGACTTCCTGGCGAATCCGGACGACGAGACGGCGCTTCAGACGCTGCTGCAGCTGGATCGATCGCGAGGCGCTCCAGGCGGACTCCGACAAGATCCGCACGTTCGCCGCGAATGCCGCGTTCAGGAAGGTGCTCCGCCGCTCCGGGTACTTCCACGTGAAATCCACGATGGAGTTCGTCGTGAAGATCAATGCCGTGGACGTGGAACCGGCCTTCTACGAGAACGTCGATTCGTGGCACGTCACGATCGGGGACTCGGACCAGGATCGATGACGGCCAGCGTCGGCGGGCGGTGCCCGTCATGAATCTGCTCGTGGGCATCGACACCGAGGGAGACAACCAGTGGGATGCGGCGGCCCGCGCGAATCAGACATTCGAGAACCTCTACGCGCTGCCCAGGCTCCACGCCCTCTTCGCCAGGCACGGCGTGCGGCCGACATATGTGGTGACGTATCCGGTCGCGAAGGACCCGCGCTCGGCGGACGTGCTTCGCAGCCTGTTCTCAGGAGGCGACTGCGAGATCGGCGCACATCATCACGCGTGGGAGACGCCTCCCTGCACAGACGACGACGTCAGGCGGCATCCGTACGCCTCGACGATCCCTCGAGCTCGGTTCGAGCAGCAGCTCGAGTCGCTGACCCGTGCCATCGCTGACGCGATTGGAGAGCCGCCTGTCTCCTACCGTTCGGGACGGTTTGGATTTTCTGCCGCGCACGTGGCCGGGCTCGAGCGGCAGGGTTATCTCGTCGAGTCCAGTGTGGCGCCGCTCTTCTACGAGTCGCACAAGGGAGGGCCCGACTTCGTCGAGGCGCCGCTGACGCCGTACTTTCTGGCGTACGACAGCGCCACGACGCCCGGGACCAGCAACCTGCTGGAAGTGCCGGTGTCGGCCGCGTTGAACCGGCGCCTGCCGAAACGCCTGCAGTATCTTTATGCCCGGGCGCCGCAGCCATACACGACCAAGCGTGTGCTCCGGGCATTGAGGCTGCTGCGGATGCGGTGGCTGCGCCCGTCGTACTCGTCGCTGGACGATATGATCGCGCTCGCGCGCGGGCTTGCCGCCGATCGCGAGCCGGTCCTCAATCTGCTGTTTCATTCGAGCGAAGCGATCGTCGGCGGCAGCCCTTACAACCGCACGCAGGCGGAGCTCGATGCATTCTGCGATCGCCTCGATCGGTTTCTCGCCTTCGCGACGAAGGAGCTCGGAGCGGTGCCGCTGACTTTGGCCGAGTTCCGGCACGCGTACTCGCGCTGATGCGCATCCTCCACGTTACGCCCCACCTGCCTCCAGACCAGGCCGCCAATGCGCTGCTGCCAGCGCAGCTGGGGACCTGGGCACGTGAGCGCGGAGACGATGTGGAGTACGTGGCGCATCCACCGCGCGCAGGGGGAAGCGCGCCGCTTGCGGGGCCTGCGACGTGGATTCCCAGGCGTACCGGCAGCATCCTCGATCGCGCGATGCTCCTCGGGCCGGCGCTCGCGGCGCTCACGATGCGGAGCGAACTGGCGCCCGCTATCGCACGCGCCGACGTCGTGCACGTGCACAGCAACGGCCTGCTCGCCGAGCTCGCCGTCCTCCTCGCACGGCGCAGCGGCAAACCGGTCGTGCTGACGCTCTACGGGACGGAGATCTGGCACTACGCGGCGAAGCGATTCGGACCGGACCTCTTCACCCGCGCGTACCACGCGGCGTCCTATGTGACGTTCTACAGCGATCGGCTGATGACCCGGGCGCATGCGCTGGGGCTGGGCCGTCGTCACGCTCGCGTCGTGTATCCCCCGGTGGGCCCCGTGTTCTCGTGGCACGATGAAGAGTCGCAGGTGAAGACACGCGCCTCCCTCGGCATCGGCAACCGGCATCTGCTGCTGAACGTGAAGCGCCTGCATCCGCTCGCGGGGCAGCGGACGCTCATCGACGCGATGACGGATGTCATCCGGTTCTTTCCGGATACGCGACTCGTGATTTGTGGGACCGGCGCATTGCTCGAAGAGCTGAAGCGAGCGGCGCGCTCGGCCGGCGTCGAACGCCACGTCATTTTTGCGGGGCTCGTGGACAATGCGACAGTCGCACGTTACTGCGCGGCCGCCGATCTGTTCGTCCTGCCGTCGCTCCTCGAGGCGCTACCGACCGTCGCGGTCGAGGCGCTCGCGTGCGGCACACCCGTGGTCTCGACGGACAATCCGGGCGGGCTCGAGCTGAACGGAGTGTTCGGACCGGACGTCGCGGTCGTTCCGACGGAACAGCCTATCGCGCTGGGGAAGGCGATCCTCGAGTTCCTGCAGGACAAGCGGCGCACGCTGCCGGCGACGCGCGAGGCGATTGAACGTGAGTTCAGGCCCGCCGCTGTTTCGGCGCAGTACTGGGACATCTACAACGAGCTGATTCAAGCAGGATCCAGCCCCAGGCGGGAATGACGAGCATGGCCCCGATCGGACGCCTCCTGGCATTCGCCGGCCTCGGCGCCGCACTCGGCGCCGCCATGCTGGCCGTGTTCTTCGCCGGCGCGAGCATTCTGATCACGTTCGACACGGATCCGCCGCGGCTCGTCAGCGGCGTCTTCCCGGCCGAGCGCGACAACGGGACGGAGCTCACGTTCGCATGGACGGGCCCCGACATGAACATTCGGCTCCCGGGGCTCGATCGCAGCCGCGAATGGACCATGGACGTGCGGGCGCGCGCGGCCAGGCCGGATCCGGCAGCCAATCCCGTCCTGACGTTCTACGCCGACGGCCTTCGCATCGACTCGCACCCTTCCACAACCGCATTCGAGACCATTCGCGTCGTCATTCCCGCACGCCCGCAGCGTCCGCGCGGGGCCATCGTCCGGATGGAGGTGTCGACGACCGTCGTGCCCGGCCCGAATGACACGCGCGTGCTGGGCGTGATGATCGACGAGGTGAAGATTGCGCCGTCCGGATTCGCATGGCCGCCGTTCGACGCTGTGGTGGGCGCCGCCCTCGGCGCGGCAGCGCTCACCGGCGCCATCGCGCTCATCGCGTCCGCGCCCGCCGCCGCGGGTGCGGCTCTCGTGGTCAGTGCCGGTCAGGCTGCGCTGCTTACACGAGGGCTCGCGCCGTACACGAGTTTCCCCGCTACCGCCGCGCAGACGGCCTTCTGGATCGCAGCGGGCGTGGCGCTGGTCGCCGTGTGGATCCGCCGAAGGGACACGCCGTCACCTGCGGCTGGCCGCTTCGTGATCGTTTTATCGGCAGCCGCGTTGTTCCTGAAGCTGCTCGTCCTGCTCCACCCGCAGATGCCCGTGGGCGACGCCATGTTCCATGCACACAGGTTCCAGGGCGTGCTCGCCGGGAATCTGTACTTCACCTCGATTGCACCGGGAAACTATACGTTCCCATATCCTCCCGGCTTCTACGTGGTCGCTGCCGCGTTTGCCCGGTTCGTGACCCGCGGCGCCGCGGACATGACACTCCTTCGCATCGTCGCGCTCACGGTGGACGTCGTCGCCGGCGCGACACTCTACGTCGCCGTCAGGCGAATCTGGAACGATGCCTGGACTGGTGCAGTCGCGGTCGTGGTGTATCAGATGCTTCCCCTCCAGTTCCGCATCTTCACGGTGGGGAACCTCACCAATGCGTTCGCCCAATCCATTTCGGTTCTCGCATTCGCGATCCTCGCCGCGAGCCGCCTTGACAGATTTCCGAGTGCGAACGTGTTGCTCCTCGCGCTGCTGCTCGCCCTAGCGTTCATGTCTCACACCAGCACGTTCGCAATCCTGTTCGGCAGCTGCGTCTTCATCGCGATCCTGTTGAGATTGAAGGGGGATGAGGGCCTGCGACGAGTGTCGTCGGCCGTCGTTGCCATGACACTCCTCGCAACCGTCCTGGCACTCGGGGTGTATTACGCACACTTCGGGGAGACGTATCGTGCGGAATTCTCCCGCATCCGGACGGAGACCGTGTCTGCCGCCCCGGATGCCGGTGGCCGGGACATTGCGACGCGGGCACGGAGCGTGCCCAGGTACCTCGGGGCGTACCTCGGTCTCGGCGCGCTGCTGCTCGCGACCTTCGGGACCCAGGATCTCTACCGGCGCGGCATGCGAGACCGGCTGACGCTGGCGACCGCGGGCTGGGCACTGTCGTGTCTCGCATTTCTCGCGATCGGGATTCTCACGCCCGTGGACATGCGGTACTACCTCGCCTCGGTGCCGGCAGTCGCCATTGCCGGAGCCGCCGGCGCGTCGGCGCTCTGGCGTCAGCGTCCCGCACGCGGCGCCGCGATTGTGCTCCTGATCGTGATTTGCTGGGGCGGAGTGATAACGTGGTACACGACGTTCTGAAAGCTATCAGCTCTCAGCTGATAGCTGTTAGCTGAGAGCTGAGAGCTGAGAGCTGCAATATGACCCTGATCGAAAAGATTAGCGCCGATATGACGACGGCGATGCGCGCCAAGGATCAGGCGCGGCTGATGCCGCTGCGCATGGCGAAGGCCGCACTGATGAACCGTGAAGTCGAGAAGGGACGCGCCCTGGACGAGTCGGAGTCCCAGCAGGTGGTCGCCTCGCTCATCAAGCAGCGGCGGGACTCGGTCGAGCAGTTCACCAACGGCAATCGCCCGGAGCTTGCCGCACGGGAAACAGCCGAGATCGCAGTGCTCGAAGCGTACCTTCCGCCCCCGCTCGATCCGGCCGAGATCGAGCGCGCGGTCGATGAGGCGATCAGCGAAACGGGCGCAACCGCCGCGAAAGACATGGGACGGGTCATGAAGGCGGTAGTGCCCAAACTGGCCGGCCAGGGGGCCGACGGGCGGACGATCAGCGAGATGGTCAAGCGTAAGCTCGGCGGTGCCTGATCGCGACCAAACTTTTCCCGCGGGGCATCCGTCTAAGGATTTGAAAGGCACGCACAGCCTCTCGTCCATCCTCCACTTAGCCCCTGCCGCAAGGCAGGGGCTTTTTTTAGTGGTACGCTGACGGGTCCATGCCCGCCGACGCCTCTCTGCTCACACCACCCGTCCCGCGTTTCGTCTGTCGATGAGCTCGGGGCTGGCGCGATCCGCCGGACTGATAGGCGTCGCGACAATGGCCAGCCGGCTGCTGGGGGTGGCACGCGAGATGGCCCTCGCGGCGCTCTTCGGCGCCGGCTCAGGCGTCGAGATGGACGCCTTCAACGTCGCGTTCCGGGTCCCCAACCTGCTGCGCGATCTGTTTGCGGAAGGGGCCATGACCGCGGCGTTCGTCCCCGCGTTCACCCGCACCCTCAAACGGGACGGACGCGAGGCCGCCTGGCGCCTCGGCAACCTGGTCATCAATGCCCTGCTCCTCCTGACCGGCGTGGCCGTGATCCTCGGTATCGTGTTCGCGTATCCCATCACGCACGCCATCGCCCCGCGCTTCGCTGACACTCCCGGCAAGCTCGAGCTCACGACCGGGCTCACACGCGCGATGCTGCCGTTCCTCACGACCGTCGCCGTCTCGGTGGCGATGATGGGCATGCTCAATTCGGTGCGCCGGTTCTTCATCCCGGCGCTCTCGCCGGCGATGTTCAACGTGGCGACGATTGCCTGCGCGTTCACCGTCGTGCCGCTGATGCCGTACTTCGGGCTGCCTGCGATCATGGGTATCGCGATCGGCACGCTCGTCGGGGGCGTGGGTCAGGTGCTGCTGCAGTGGCCGGCGCTTCGGAAGGAGGGATTTCGCTATCGTCCCGTTCTCGACTTCAAGGATCCGGCGCTTCGCGAAGTGCTCGGCCTCATGGGCCCCGGCACGCTGGGCCTCGCCGCGGTACAGATCAACCTGTTCGTGAACACGTACCTGGCCACCGGCGAACCGCAGGGGGCCGTGTCATGGCTGAACTACGCGTTCAGACTGATGTATCTGCCCATCGGGCTGTTCGGCATCTCGATCGCGACGGCTGCGCTGCCGGACATCGCGCGTCATGCGGCTGACGGGGACGTCCCTGCCATTCGCAGAGCGATGTCCCGATCGCTGCGGATGATGCTGATGCTCAACGTGCCGGCGACCGTCGGGTTGATGGTGCTCGCGTCGCCGATCGTCTCGCTGCTGCTGGAACGCGGACGGTTCACGCCCCATGACACCGCAGCGACTGCGGCTGCGTTGATGTGGTATGCCCCAGGCCTCCTTGCCTACTCGGCGGTGAAGATCGCGTCTCCCACTTTCTACTCGCTGCGCGACAGCCGCACGCCGGTGCTCGTCGGCGTTGCGTCTGTGGCGGTCAATCTCCTCGTCAATCTGAGTCTCGTCCGCGCGGTGGGCTTCCGCGGCCTGGCCGCCGGGACGGCGCTGGCGGCGACGTTCAATGCCGGTACGCTCCTGTGGCTGCTGCGAGGCCGGTTGTCGGGCCTCGAGGGATCGCGCATCGCCATCACCTTCGCGAAGATCCTCGCGGCGTCGCTCATCATGGGGGCCGTGGCGCACCTGAGCGTCACATGGCTGACCTCCGCCCTCCCCGGTGCGTCGGCGGCCGTCAGAGGCATACACGTCTTCGGGGCCATCGGCGCGGGAGTGCTGACGCTCCTCGTCGCCGCCAGGGCGCTTCGCATCGATGAGCTCGACCAGGCAATCGCGCTCGTCTTCCGCCGCGGCAGGACTGCGGCAGGCCCGGTCGAATGAGTCGCGTTGTTTCTGCAAGCCCGGTGAAAAGGGGGCTCCATCCCACGATCCTGCTGATGGCCGGCGCACACATGATGGTGGACGGATACGGGAACATCTTCGCCCCCATGCTGCCGCTGCTGATTCCAAAACTCGAGCTGAGTCTCGCCGCCGCCGGCACCCTGACCATGCTCTTCCAGCTTGCGGCCTCGGTTGCGCAGGTCGGCTTCGGCCACCTCGCGGATCGCTGGCGGCCGCGCCTCCTGCTGACGGTGGGACCCGTCCTCGCCATCAGTGTCCTGAGCCTCGTCGGCCTGGCGACGTCGACAACCATGCTCGCCGCGATTCTCCTCGTCGGGGGGCTGGGCGCAGCGGCGTTCCATCCACCGGCTGCCGCCCTCGCGCATCGTCTTGGCGGTCAGCGTCGAGGGCTCGCCATGTCGGTCTACATCACGGGAGGGACGCTGGGTTTCGCGCTGGGCCCACTGTTCTTCGCACCGGCTGCCGAGCGTTACGGCATCGAACTGACGCCACTGCTGGCGATACCCGGGCTCGCAGTGGTCGCGTTCTTTCTGACGCGCGTGCCCGCGATCCCGCTGCACGCGTCCGCGCGGGGCGGATTCTCGGCGCTGCGTCCGTACGCGAAACCCCTCGCGCTTCTCTACACCATCGTGGTCCTTCGAACGTTCACATCACTGGGCTTCGCGACGTTCGTACCCGTGATGCTGACGCGCCGGGGGTATTCCGTGAGCGAAGCGGGAGCCGCGGTCGCGTTGTACCTGTTCGGCAGCGGGCTGGGCGGGTTCCTCGGTGGTCCCGCGGCCGATCGGTTCGGGGCACGGAAGGTCATCGCGTGGTCGCTCATCGCGTCCTGCCCCTTCCTCTTCGCCGCGCCATTTTTCACGGGCGCCCCGTTCGTGGTGCTGCTGGCGGTCGGCGGGGTGTTCCTGCAGTCGACCCTGCCGGTCAACGTGACCTTCGGTCAGTCGCTGGCGCCGGTCAGCGCCGCGACGGTGTCCTCGCTGATGATGGGCTTCGCGTGGGGGACCGGGGGGCTGAGTGTGCCGATTGTGGGACTGATTGCAGACCGGATCGGCATCGAGCACACGCTGGTTGGCCTGTCGGTCGTGCCGATCATCGCCGCAGCCTTTGCGCTGCCCCTGCCGGCGCGGGCGCACGCATATACTGGGGCACAACCCTCGGGCGACGTGATCCCGGACGTGGTACCATAGTTTCTTTCGGCTCCCCACGATGTCTCGTTACGCGCGCCCCACCGGTCTCAGCTACTCCTTCGGACCCGGTCCGATGACTCCGGCCGTCAAGTGGATCATCTGGGCCAACATCGCGACCTTCGTCGCGACCATCATCTTCCCGATCCTGACGACGTATCTCGGGCTCATCCCGGAAGCGGTGATCGAGCGGCGATGGATCTGGCAGCCGGCCACCTACATGTTCCTCCACGAGGGGATCGGCCACATCCTCTTCAACATGCTGGGCATCTGGATGTTCGGCGTGGAGCTCGAGCGGATGTGGGGCACCAGGTTCTTCGTGCGGTACTACGCCATCACCGGGGTCGGGGCCGCGTTGTCGACGATAGTTGTCGCGCTGTTGCCGTTCGAGCTGACAGCCCCCGCCTACATGTCGAACACGATCGGAGCATCAGGAGCCCTCTACGGCCTCCTCCTGGCCTTCGCGATCTACTACCCCACGCGTCCGATCCTGATGTTCATGCTGTTTCCGGTCCCGGCGAAGTACTTCGTCATGATCCTGGGAGGCATCTCTTTCCTGCTGTCGGCGAGCGGCAGCTCCCCCGGCGTGGCCCACGTGGCGCATCTCGGCGGCATGGTGTTCGGCTACCTGTATCTGAAGGGGGGCGGAGGGGGTCTGTCCGCCGAAATCAAATACCGCTACGTCAAGTGGAAGATGAATCGCCTGCGGCGCAAGTTCGACGTCTACTCGGGCGGCCGATCGGACTGGGACCGCAAGGTGCACTGAGATTTCCCACGCACGCTTCCGTTACCTCTGCGTAGCCGGCCTCCTCGCGCGGCTGCTCGTCCTCCCTCTGGACGGAACGGAAGACGTGTTCGTCTGGAAGACGTGGAGCCACGGTGCGCTCGCCCAGGGCGTCACGCGGGTCTACGGCGTCGGCGGCGAACCAACCGAGCGCGGCATCGTGCGCTGGGGCAGCCGCTACACCACGGTCGACTACCCTCCGGTCGCGATTTACGAGGTGGCCGCGGCCGGCGCCCTGTATCGGCTGTTCTTCCCGGCGTTCGAGAACTCGCGCTGGCTGAACGCCGCGATGAAGCTGCCGGGCGTCCTCGCCGAATGCGGTCTCGCCGTCCTGCTGTGGCACGCCGTCCGGCGCCGCTATGGCGGCAGCGCCGGACGCTGGGCCGCGGCCGCATACTGGGCAAACCCCGCGATGATCCTCGCCGGCCCTGCGCTGGGCTACCTGGACCCGTTGATGGCGTTGCCCTCGGTCGCCGCGCTCATCGCGGCGGCAGCGGGAGCGCCCGTCGCGGCAGGAGCGCTGGCCGTGGCGGCGTGCCTGACGAAAGTTCAGGCGATCTTCATCCTGCCGGTTGCCGCCCTCGCGCTCTGGAACGCGTCACCCAACGTACGTCTGAGTCGCGGCGTGACCGCAGCCACGTCCGGCGCAGTCGTGGCACTGGCGGCGCTGGGGCCGTATGTCGCGGCCGGAGCATGGCGCAACCTCGTCCAGGGCGTGAGCTCGCTTCTCAGACACGACATGCTCGCGGCGGACGCCGCGAATGCCTGGTGGCTCGTGACGTATTTCCTCCGAGCGAGCTACGCGGTGGCGGACCTCGGCGTGTGGGGCGCCTGGACCATGCGGCTGCGCATTCTCGGGATCTCCCGGGTGATCGCGCTGGGATACCCGAACCCCAGGCCCTTTGCGCTCGGGGCGGTGTGCCTTGCGATGCTCTGGTGCCTGTGGCGCGCGCGACGATCAGCGGATGCGGGCCTGATACTCGCCTGCGCCGCCCTCATCGTCCACGCGTACTTCGTGCTTGCGGTGCAGGTCCACGAGAACCATTTGTATCTTGCCGTCCCGCTGCTCGCCGGCGCCGCCGCAAGCCGCCCGCGGCTCCGCCCGGTGCTGCTCTGCACGAGCATCGTCTTTGCGCTGAACTTGTACTTGACCGTCGGACTCGGACGCGGGTTCCCGCTGCCGCCGCGGAACCTGACCATCATCGATTCGACCGTGCTGCTCGCTGCGGCCAACTGCGCGCTGCTCGTGTGGCACGCTCGCCGCTTCAGTGCGGAGTGCTCGGCATCGGCGCCTGCCGAGCGGGCACACGTCGGCTCCTCGCTTCCGGTCGAGAGCTAATCCTGAAAATAGAGATCCGTGTGGTCCAGCCAGTCCTGGCGGATCGGACTGAACAGATCGAGCTCGAACGTGTCGTCGAGGGCCTCGGCCTGGTGCAGGACATACGAGGGGATGTGCAGCACTTCCCCTTCGCGCACGGTGATCTCCTCGCCGTTGATCAGGAACTTGAGCGCGCCCTGGAGCACGTACGTCATCTGCTCGCTCTCGTGGGAGTGCATCGGCACGAGCGCCCCCTTCTTGAGGTAGACCTGGGCGAGCATCTCCCGTTCACCGGTGACGATCTTTCGAGAAATCATCTCCGTGACTTTCTCGAGGGCGATTTCGTCCCAGCGATGCAGGCGGACCGCCGGAGCGCTCATCTCGGGGACCTTTTTCTCAGCCATAAAGCGTGGATTATACTCCCCGCGCCGCGGGTGCGGCGCGCCCCGGCGGCACTCCCGGGAGTGTTATAATCCAGCGTTTGATCTCGCGACGTTCCAGCGTCAGAAGTCCAGACAAGAGCCAGGGATTCACGCTCGGACGACTCACTTCAGGCGGTCGAAAGGGTCTCCCAACGGAATGAAGGCGACGGCGGTCAGCAACGGCAGCACGACGACCGAACGCGCGAGCACCCGCTATCACGGCCTGACGCGTGAGGACCTGCTCCACGCCTACCGGCTGATGGTGCTCTCCCGCCGGATCGACGACAAGGAAATCCAGCTCAAGAATCAGAGCCTGATCTTCTTCCAGATTAGCGGGGCGGGCCACGAGGCCGTGCTGGCCGCGGCCGGCATGGTGCTTCGTCCCGCCTACGACTGGTTCTTCCCGTACTACCGCGATCGCGCGCTCTGCCTCGCCCTCGGTGTCACGCCCCACGAAATGTTCCTGAGTGGTGTCGGCGCCAAGGACGATCCCAGCTCCGGCGGCCGGCAGATGCCCTCGCACTGGGGCGACAAGCGCCTCAACATCGTCTCGGGCTCCAGCCCGACCGGCACACAGTGCCTCCACGCCATCGGCGCCGCCGAAGCGGGCGCGCTCTACGAGAAAGTCACGTCGATCGAGGGACGCGAGCGGATGTTCCACCGCGACGAAGTCGTGTACCTCTCGATCGGCGAAGGCGCGTCCAGCGAAGGAGAGTTCTGGGAGTCGCTGAACGCCGCGTGCCTTGGCCGGTTGCCGGTCGTATACCTGGTCGAGGACAACGGCTACGCGATTTCCGTTCCGGTCGAAGCACAGACCGCGGGCGGCGACCTGTCCCGGCTCGTCGCGACGTTCCCCGGGCTCCTGGTCCAGAGCATCGACGGCACGGATTTCGTCGAGAGCTACCGCGCGATGACGGAGGCCGTCGCGTACGCGCGCGCCCGCAAGGGGCCGGCGCTCGTGCACGCCAGGTGCATTCGTCCGTACTCGCATTCGCACTCGGACGAAGAGAAGTTGTACAAGACCGCCGACGAACGCGCGGCCGAGGCCAGGCGTGATCCGATTGTGCGGATGGCCGCGTTCATCAAGGCGGAAGGGCTGGCAACCGACGCGGACCTGCAGGCAATCGCCCAGGAGGTCCAGGCGGAGGTCAACGCGGCTGCGGACCTCGCGCTCGTCGCACCAAAACCCACGGCCGACACGGTGGCGCTGTATGTCTACTCGCCGGACGTGGACCCCACCTCCGACGCCTTCAGCACGGCGCCCGAGCCGCAGGGCAAGCCCGACACGATGGTCGCCGCCATCAACCGCACGCTGAAAGAGGAGATGGCGCGCGAGCCGCGAATCGTGGTGTTCGGGGAGGACGTGGCGGACGTGAGCCGCGAGGCCGCGCTCGAAACGGTCTCAGGCAAGGGGGGCGTGTTCAAAGTGACCCACGGCCTGCAGCGCGCGCACGGCGCCGCGCGCGTGTTCAACTCCCCGCTGGCCGAGGCCGCGATCATCGGGCGCGGCGTCGGCATGGCCGTCCGCGGCATCAAGCCGGTGGTCGAGATCCAGTTCTTCGACTACATCTGGCCCGCGATGATGCAGATGCGCGACGAGATGTCGATGCTGCGGTACCGCTCGAACAACGAGTTCGCGTGTCCGATGGTGATCCGGACCGCGATCGGCGGCTACCTGCGGGGCGGCGCGCCGTACCACAGCCAGTCCGGCGAGAGCATCTTTGCCCACTGCCCGGGCATCCGTGTCGTGTTCCCGTCGAACGCGCAGGACGCGGCCGGTCTCCTGCGGACCTCCATCCGCTGCGAAGATCCGGTCCTCTTCCTCGAGCACAAGCACCTGTATCGCCAGACGTACAACAAGGGCGAGTACCTCGGCCCGGACTACATGGTGCCCTTCGGGAAGTCCGCCATCCGCCGCGACGGCACCGACATCGTCGTCATCACCTGGGGCGCGCTCGTGCAGCGTTCACTGCTCGCGGCACAGCAGGCGGAGAAGGACGGTCTCAGCGTGATGGTCATCGATCTCCGGACGATCGCGCCGCTCGACTGGGACGGGATCGCCGAGGCCGTGAAGAAGACCAACCGCGTCATCATTGCGCACGAAGATCAGCTGACGTGCGGGTTCGGGGCCGAGATCGCCGCGCGAATCGCCGACGAGCTGTTCGAGCACCTCGATGCACCGGTCCGGCGGGTCGCCGCGCTCGACACGCCGGTCGCCTACCACCCGGTCCTTGAAGAGGCGATCCTTCCGCAAGCCGCCGACGTCCTGAAGGCGATCCGGGATCTCGCGCGTTACTGACCGATGGCACCCGCCGCGCGCGGCCTCTTCCTCCTGGCCGCGGCTCTCGTCGTCATTCCCGCAGTCCACTCTTCCGCACAGGTGGAGGAACGCACGTCAATCGGTGCGCTGCCGGCGCACGCCGCAGGCGTCTTCGAGGAGATTGCCGCCTGCCACATGACCGCCAGTGGAACGTACCTCGTCTTCGATCGCCGCGCCCACGCCGTCTATTCCTTCACTCGCGGGGCCGATGCGGCGCAGAAGATCGTCCAGATCGGAGGTGAGACAGGACGGATCATTCGTCCGACGGCGTTCGACTCGGCTCCGGACGGCACGTTCGTCGTGGCCGACGCGCCCGGCGATCAGCGGCGCCTGCAGTTCTTCACTCAGTCCGGCGCATCGCTGGGCGGTTTCACCCTGGCCGGACGGCCGGTTCCCCTGATCACGTTCGGGGACCTCATGCTGAGCGGCCTGGGTTCGGTGAGATACACCGGCAAAACCGTCCTCATGAGCCAGCCAGAAATCGGTGCGCTGGTGGCGGAGTACGACCTGAACGGCTCGCCCAGGCGTGCGTTCGGTGTTCTGCGCGCGACGGGACAGGAGAAGGATCGGGCCGTGCACGAAGCGCTGAATGCCGGGCTCGTGCTGCCGATTCCAAAGGGTGGCTACTACTACGTGTTCCTGGCCGGAGTGCCGCTGTTCCGCAAGTACGACGCGGACGGGAAGCTTCTGTTCGAGCGACACGTCGAAGGCATCGAAGTCGACCCGCACTTGCGACAGCTGCCGGGATCCTGGCCGCGACGGCGGAACGAGGAGGGAGAATATCCAGTCGTCCCGGCGATGATCAGAACGGCGGCTGTGGACACAGATGGGGGTCTCTGGATCTCGCTCGCGTCGCCGTTCACCTACGTTTACGACCGCGACGGGAACAAGCGCCGGACACTTCAGTTCCGCGGGGCCGGAATCGTCGCGCCGACGGGTCTCTTCTTCACGACGGACGGCCGCTTGCTCGTCTCGCCGGGGTGCTACGCGTTTTCGGCAAAGTAACCCCGTCGCAGCGATCGGTCACATCAGTTTGCCGGCCGGGCCGAGATCGAGGTTGAGATCTTCGGGCGCGAGGCCGAACTGCGCGCCAACATACCGCACCGTTTCTTCGAGCCGCATCAGCGCCAGTCCGACGGCTTCGGTCTCCTCGGAAGTGAGAGTACCCGCCTCCATCCGCCGGATTGCCTGACGCTCCAGGAGCTGCCTGATGAACTCCACGAGTGTCAGCACCAGTTTGCCGACGGAACGGCGCACGTCCTCAGGGTCCGCATTCCACCGCGGGGTCGGGACCGACGACAATTTGTCGAGCTCAGCACGGAGAGCCTCGATCTCTTCCACCTCGAGGCTGGCCACGTGCCGTGTCTTTGCCCCGCGCATCTTTGCCGGCTTCGTCGCTGTGGGCGGCCGACGGCTTGTCGCGGTCTTGCGCGCCGCCGCTTTACGAGGCGTCCGTTTCATTCCCACAGGTCCGGTGCGAAGGCAAACGGAGGCCACGGTCCCGTGACACGGAGCGCCATGTCTCCAGTCAGAGGAGGGATCTGTTCCAGCGCAGCCCTGTAGTCTGCGACCAGGTCCCTGTCGATCAGGTGGTAGAGGGTCGCCATCACGCGGCCACGTCCGGCCTCCGACCGCTCGGTGACGACGATGCCGCGTACCGCATCAGCGACCGCGCAGAGTGCCGCAGGCATCGGTGGGGATGCCACCGTTGCCCTTCGATGCGCCAGATACTCGGTACCCGTCGTCGCGTGCGTTTCCACTGGACCGGCGACAGGCACCTCGGGTCCGAGCAGCCGCGCGGTCATCTGCGTGCGTCCCTGCACGAGCGCCAGTGCTTCCAGGATCACGTCACGCCGTCCGGCCACGACGGCTCGAAGCTCCCGAGCGTCCACGAACGCACCGAAGCGGGCGGGCAGCAGCGCTTCCACCCTGCCGGCGATGTGGGCGACCACTTCGTGCTGTTTCCTGAGTGTCTCTTCGGACACAGCAGGAGGCTGGCTGACGCGCTCGATCGCGGCATAGACGTCGTCTGCCTTGACGAACTCGATCCGATGACCGGCGGCGACGAACGGGGCGGCCCTCTGACCCGCAAGCCCGAAGACGTACAACCCGCTCACCGTGCCCTGCCCGGAAGTATCCGGTCCGCCGCACAGAGCAACGCCGACAATCGAAGATAAACAAGATCGACGTTCGCCAGCGACAGGATCACATCGGCGTTGAGGAGGACACCGCGGTTCAACAGGTTGTCCACGACGTCCAGCAGCGATGTTTCTGAATCGTCGATGATCCGCGCCACGGTGCGCCCGTGGACGGATCCGGGCGGACGGGGCCGTGATGGCGGACCCGGGCGCGACGGTTTCGGAGGAGGAGGCACGCGCGGACGTTTCGCGGGCTTCCGACGGGGGATCGTCGAAATCCTGCCGCGCGGAGGGCTCATGTGCGGGGCTCCGGCTGGACGAAGTTGTACGCCGGCCAGGGTCCCGTGATGGTCATGTCCGCTCCGGCCGCGGCACTCCGCGCCGCGAGGCGCTTCGCCGCCGACTTGAACCGCGGACGATGCCCGCCAGCCACCAGGAACGCCGCATCGAGGAGAGGTGGCGCCGCAGCCCCTTGCGGCACGTCGTCACGGCGTCGCGCTTCGCGCGCAATGGCGGCAAGCGCGTCGTACGCCGCCTCAGCGCTCTCGGCCGCGGCCCGCAGCGCGTCGCGCGCGGTATCCCGCGTCTCCTTCTTGGCGGAGAGGAATGCCGCACCGGACTCCGCTCGAACGGCGCGCGCCGCCGGACGTGCGGCGCGCGGCGGGCGGCGTGTGATGCGCACGCCCCATTCTTCACACCCGCCAATCCGCTTCACGATGGCGGCAATCTGCCGGCTCCGCGACCGCGTCTCGTCGAGCGCACGACCAGGCGAGGAAAACATCGTAAAGAGCTTCATCGGCACGGCGGTCGATCCGCGCTGCCGCGCAAAGTGCTCGACGACGTGCTCGTGCGCCACGGCAATCTGCGCCACCCACGGCAGGTCGGCGAGAGCGCGGTCGAGCGCGTCCGGACCATATGTTTCGAGCGGAACTTCGGCCACGACGACCCAGAGGGATCGGCCTGCGGCGCGGACCTCGAGCCCGCGTGCGCCTGGAATGCCGGGCGGTACCCTGGCAAGCGCCGGCGCCTTTGCCGCATGAACGATGCAGTAGAGATATGTGGCAGTGAGAGCCATCGGTGCAGGAATCGATGATATCCCACGACGGAATCAGCTGCCGTCACGCGGCCGGGTCCGCCACGAGGACTGCCAGCGACGAAGGGCGCGGACGCCGTGTGGCGGCGGCATCTCCGCCGGGGCGATGGCCAGGGACGCCGGGGCATGATTCGCTCCGCGCGGGAGTCGCGCGAGCGTCTTCAACTCGCGCCCTTCCTCGACCGACGCCGCTCGACAGCGGGCGCACGTGCCGCGGCCCACGGCATTCACCAGGATCAGCGGAACATGGACATCCATCATCGTCAGCCGCGAGACGAGCCTCTGGGTTTCCTCCCGAGGAAGGGCTGCCGCGCGGGTCACCGCGACGAACGACGTCCGGCGAGGATCGGCGAGAAGTGCCTTGAGACGGCCGAGCCCCTGCGACATCCTGAGCAGCACGGCGCCCAGCTCTCCCACGCCCGCGACAGGCTGATACTTCAGGAGGATCGACATCAGCGCCCGCGCCCAGTCCTGAGCGAGGGCGGGCATCTCGAGCAGCCGCAGCGCGTGCCCGCTCGGCGCCGTGTCCATGACGATGAGGTCGTGCCCCGCCGTCTCCGCTTCGCGTCGAGCGCATCGGTGACGTCGATCACCGCCGTGAGCTCGTCGATCCCCGGCGGCGCGAGATCCATGAGTTCCTGCATGACGCGCCGGTCGTGACCTGCGTCAACGCCGACGCTGCTCGAGCCGCCCCGCGACAGGCGATCGAACAGCTGTCGATGCCTGCGGCGTATCGCGCTCGGACGTGCTCGAACCGCAGCGGCGGCGTCGATCTCGCGCGCCATCAGATTGGCCGGACGCGCCGCGGACGGGCTGAGTCTCGTCCGAGACCGGCACGCCAAGCACGTCGCCAGCGAATGCGCGGGATCGGTGGACAGCAGCAGGACCGCGCCGGGACCTGAACTGACCGGCGAGACCGATCGCGGCCGCGGCCGCGCACGTCGTCTTGCCGACGCCTCCCTTGCCGCCGAACAGCACCAGCCGCGTGTCGTCGGTCGCGAGCGTCGGCCGTGCCCTGCCGCCCGCAGGACGGACGGGCGAGTCACTTCGCCGACCTCCGGGCCCGTTCTTTCCCGACCTCGAACCGATTGACGGAGGTGATCTCGGATCCGATAGCTGCGAGGGCTCGCATCCCTCGTGGCTCCGCGGTCTCGCGCCGCGATCGGAATCAAGGGAACTCCAGGCAGCCGCGTGCGCGCCGTCCTGACACTCGCCGCTTCGACGATTCGTCGTGCGTCGCACCAGCTGCACGGCCGCTCCGGCCGCGGCGTGATCCGGTTGACGATGATGTCGCGACAGCGTGATGCCGGCGGCGGCGAGCGCCATCGCCGCGTCCGCGGTTTCTTCGATCGCCATGGGTTCCGGCAGCGTCACCCAGGAGAACCGGGCTCGCTCGCGGATCGCGAAGCAGTGCCGCAAGCCGGCGGGCCTCGTGATCGATTTCGCTGACGAGCGCGTCCTCGGCGTCCGGCCGCCAGCCGCCCCGGAGCGCCTCGACCACGACGCGGTGCTTGGCCTGCATGCTGTCGAACACGCCGGCGATGCCCGCAGGGTCTCCGGCGTCGCCAGCATGCGCAGCGTGTGCCCGGTCGGAGCCGTGTCGACGACGATCGAGGTCGTAGCGTGCCGGCGGCGGCGAGGCGGGCAATCTCGAGGAGCGCGGCGAGCTCGTCGATGCCCGGCAGCGACAGCCGCAGGAGCGCGCGACACGTCCTCCTCGTCCAGCCAGGTGCCCGCGAAGGGCGATCCGTTCGAGGCGGCGCGGCGGGTCTGCAGCCACGCTGCGAGCGCGCGACGGCGCGTCGATCTCGACCGCGTGGAGCGCGCCGCGCCGGACCGGGATCGCCGCGGTGTCAGGACCGAGGGGACGGGCGAGCGCGTCGCCCAGCGACGGCGCGGGATCGGTAGAGACGACGAGGCAGCGCGCGCCGCGGAGCGCGGCGGCCAGGGCGATCGCGGCCGCGCAGGTCGTCTTGCCGACGCCGCCTTTGCCGCCGACGAAGAGGTACTGCGGGGTGCCGGGTGTGCGGGCGGTCAGCCGCCGTCGTGGTCGGTCGCCTTCGAACGTGGCTTCGATGCCGGTGATCTTGTAGTCCTTCGAGGAGAGCGTCGCGCCGCCGGCACCCTGCCTCCGATCTCGGATCTCGCGCAGCCGCGCGAGCATGTCCGCTTCGAACGCGGTCGAACTCCTGCTGGCGTCATCTCACCGAGCTCGAGCCGCATCTGCGCCGCGAGCAGCTGCTCGCGGAGAGCAGTATCGTCGTTCATCTCCGTGTCGACCGCCGCGGCAATCTTGTCGAACACGAACCGGAGACCGCCGATGAGCATCGTGTCGAGGATGAACATTCGCAGTGGCCTAATGCGCCCGTTCGAGCTTGAGCCGGATGTTGACGAAGTTGTACGGCGGCCACGGGCCCGGTGTACTTGAACGTCAGCTTGTCGTAGCGCTGGCCGATGTCCTTGACCCGCACGTCGAACGCCTGTTCGAGGTTGCGCGGCGACGAGGAAGGCGGCGTTCATGATCATCCGGTCGCCGATCGGCTTGTTCGATCGCGACGCGACCGACACGTCGCGCAGCGCCTTCGAAGATCTCGGCGACGTAGCGCTCCGAGCGCGCCTGCAGCGCGGCGTCGATCAGGCGGCCGTACTGCATGCGCGCGAAGTAGGTCGAGCCCTTCTGCGAGGAAATCTCTCCCTTCAGCCGCCGGATGTCCTCGTCCTCTTCCTCGATCTCGCGGATGATCTGGTCGCGATCCCAGAGCACCTTCAGGCCGAACTCGAACTTGTCCTGCATCTTGTTGAGGACGTCGGTGAACGCGTCGTAGGCCGAGCGCAGGAGCTCCATGATGTCGTCGTCGGTCTTGAACACGCGTGCCGAACGACATCGGGATGACGGTGTGCTGCTGCATGACCGTCTCGTTGACCCGCTGGTGCGCGAGCACGTTGTCGCTGCGTCGGATCCTGCACCACCATCGGCGTGTTCGAGACGATCGCGGCGATGCCGTGTAATGCACGGTATGCACCTCGGCAGGCTCGGGACCGATGCCGAGCAGACCGAAGCTCAGCGGACGCTCGGACTTGATGACGCAGTAGACGTACTTCCCCTCGTTCGCGTCGTCGGGGGCGGCCTTGGTGCCGCGGCTGGCCGGCTTCCTCGCCTGCGGGGGCATGCGCACGCGCTCGAGCTTCCCGCGCGGCGCGGGAGCGGGAGCTGCCGGCTTGCGGGTCCGGCGCCGGACGGCGTCGCCGCGGGGTCTTTTTTCGAGACGGCTTGCTGCCTTCCCGCGTCCTTTCAGCTTTTTCTGCGTCTTCGCCATTACCTCTCTGCCCGGAATGCATATCAGCCTACCGCTTGCGCCGCGCCGGCTTCGGCATGACCCTTCTCGCCGCCCTCGCCTCGACGCGCTGCCAGCATCCGCTCGATCTCCACGACCAGCGCGTCGGGCAGGCACGGCTTCGTCACGAACGAATCGCAGCCGGCCTGCCGGGCGCCCTTCGGCGTGCCCCGCCAGCGCGTGGCCCGGTCAACGCGACGATCGGGATGTGCTTCGTGCGTTCGTCGGACTTCAGCCGGCGGGTCGCCTCCCAGCCGTCCATCTTCGGCAGCGCCAGATCCATCAGGATGATGTCCGGCATCAGCTCGAGCGTCTTCTCGATCGCCTCGCAGCCCGTTGCTCGCTTCGGCGACGTCGTAGCCGGAGAACTGCAGGTAGGCCGCGTACATTTCGCGGGCGTCCTGATAGTCCTCGACCACGAGCACCAGGGCGTGCGTTGTCCTGGGTCATCGACGTCTCATCTTCGCGGGCAGTCGCAGCATGAACGTGGATCCCTGACCGAGCGTGCTCTGGAGATCGATGGTGCCGCCCAGCATCTGCGCAAGCCGGCGGCAAATCGACAGACCAAGACCCGGTGCCGCCGTAGCCGCGCGCCGGAGAACTGTCGAGCTGACGGAAATCCTCGAAGACCTTCTCCTGATCGTCCTCCGCAATACCCGACGCCAGTGTCGACCACCTTGATGACGATCTGATGCGCCCTCGCGTCGTGCGCCGCAGCGATCGTCACCGAACCCGCCGGCGTGAACTTCAGCGCGTTGCTCAGCAGGTTGAGCACGATCTGCTTGACCTTCTGGCGGTCGCTCTTGAGCGCGCGGCAGCGCGCGCGGCATCTGCGGTCGGACGGCCAGGTTCGAGCGCTTGATGATCGGCTCCAGCTCGGACATCACTTCGTCGACCAGCTCGGCGACTCGGAACGTCGTCGAGATTCAGCGGCATCCGGCCCGCCTCGATCCTCGTGATGTCGAGGATGTCGTTGATGAGGGCGAGCAGGTGACGCGAGTTCGAGTCGATGCGGGACAGGCTCTTGCGCTGCGCGTCGGATACCGGACCCGTCACGCCGTTGAGCAGCATGTGCGTGTAACCCAGGATCGCGTTCAGCGGCGTCCGGAACTCGTGCGACATGTTCGCCAGGAACTGCGATTTCAGCGCCGAGGCCTGCTCGAGCGCGATGTGCTGGCGCCGCAGCAGCTCGTTCTGCTCGGCGAGCTCGGTGGTCGCCTCCTGGACCTTGCGTTCGAGCTCCGCCGTACGCGTCCTTCAGCTGCTCGAAGAGCCGCGCCTTCTCCATGCGCCTCCGTCAGGTCGTGGAGGATCGTCACGACCCACATCAGCTCGCCCTGCTCGGAGAGGATCTGGCCGGCGAGCCCTTCGACCGGGAGACGGGCGGCCGGTATGCGGATCGCGTCAGCTGAATCTCGCCGCGATAGCGCTGCTCGCCGCTGCCGCGTGAGCACGTTCGACACGAACGACGTGAGGTTGGCGCCGTTGGCGCGCACGCGCCGCTGCGCCGCCTCGCCCGCCGACGCCGGGCACGCTGAACAGCCGCTCGGCCGGCTCGTTCATCAGGACGATGTCCCCTTCCTGATCGGTCACCAGGATCGGGTCGGCGACCGAGTCGATGATGAGGTCCAGCCGGTGACGCTCGTCGCGCACTTCCGCCTGCGCGACGCGCAGCGTCCGGTAGCTCTCTTCGATCTCTTCCTTTGCCCGCGCCAGGTCGGTGATGTTGCGCAGGACCGACACGACGTAGGTGCCCTGCCGCTCGTCCTTTGCGCGGGAGCTGAGCAGCTCGAACAGCAGGTCGGATCCCTCGAGCGGATCGACCAGCAGCAGCTCGCGGCGCGCGAGCTCGAGCTCCGCGACGGCGCTCGTCGACAGCGCCGCCGAGAACAGCATGTTGTTCAGCGCGACCGCGCGGCGCCAGCCCTTCGCTCGAGTCCTCGGGCGCCGCGAACAGCTTTTCCGCGTGCGTGTTCGCGATGATCAGCTTGCCTTCGGTGTCGGTCAGCAGAATCGGGATCGGTGACGGCGTTGATGATGCTGTAGAGCAGCATCCGCTCCTGGCCGAACCGCGTCTCGGCGAGCCGCTCCCGACTGAGGAGCCGCGACACCTGGCGTCCCAGCATCCGCGCGAGCCAGACGACCTCGGGCGCCACTGCGGGACCCGCGGCGCTTGCGAGCAGCAGTCCATGGGCGACCGGATCGTCGTCGCCCCGCAGGGGAATGGCGTGGAAGGGACGGCCGTCAAGCGGCGTGCGAAACAGCGGTGAGGGGGTGCTGAAAAAAGCCGGGTCGCTGCGCTCGAGGACGCGCACCAGGGGGTGGCCTTCGTCTTCCCGCGTCAGCGAGAAATCGACGATCGCGGCGGAAGACACCCCGTGCTCGGCGACGAGGAGCAGGGATCCGTGCCGGGCTCGGAGACCGCCACGACGGCCTGCTCGACGCCCGCGTGGGCCGCGAGCCAATCGACGGCGCGGCGGGCAGAGGCCTGAAGATCGGTGCTGGTGAGCAGGAACTCGACCAGCGCGAGCTTCGCCTCCATCTCGGATGCTGCGACTCGCACGACCGTCGCCCCGGCAGGCCGCCCCACCGATTAACCTTTGGTGCGCTTCCGCGGCGCCCGACGAGCCACCTTCGTCGCCACTTTGCGTGGCGGCCAGTTCGGCGCGCAGCGCGGCGTTCTCGGCGATTACATTCTGGTGGGCGGACGTAATCTCCGGCTGCGGACGCGACACCGGCGTGACCTGGCCGACGGCTTCCGAGTACTTCAGGTAAGTGTCGATTGAGGCGACGACGACGCGAGCTTCGACGGTGATCAGGTCGATGCCGACCAGTGAAACGCGAACCCACGCGTCGATGACGATGCCTTTGTCCAGGACCCGGTCGAGAACGTCTATGAGACTGGTGCCGCCGGCCGCTCGTTCAACTGGTCCTGCCATTCACTGCTCCTGGTATCGGGAGGTCCTGCCGAAGCCTCAGCGCCGTCTGCGGGCCGGCGCCGTCGTCAACGCGTCGATTTTCTTCTCGAGCTTCTAGAATCTGGGCCCGGAGCTCTTCGTTTTCGACGAGGGCGCTCCGCTGGGCTCCCGGGGAGAGGTCGCGGTCGTATCGCCACCAGTCGAGACCGATCTCCTGGGCTTTGTCCAGCGAACAGACCAGCAGGCGGATGCGGATCGTCAGCAGCTCGACTTCAGCGAGCGAAACCTTGATGTCCCCGGCGATCACCAGTCCTTTGTCGAGGACACGATCAAGGACATCGACGAGCCCCGTCGCGCGGTGGCCGGAGGGCGGAAGGTCCAGTGCCATGCGCGAGGAATATATCCCACCGCATATGGGCAGGCAAACACCGCCCGCCTGCTTTGACCCAGACCACCTTTCGCCCTGAGTATTCAACAGGATGCAAGCAAGGGACTGGCCATAGATGGGTTTGGCAACTCGGCCGGCGAAGTGTGTAATCCAATGACCGGGGTCTGACCCCGGTCGTCGAGTTACACACCGCCGGTGACGGGCGGGAAGCTCTTCAATTCGCGCTTCAGGATTTTGCCTGACGCGGTCATCGGCAGGCTCGGCACAAATTCCACCAGGCGGGGATACTTATAGGACGCAAATTGCTCACGGCCCCACGCGAGGAGCTCCTCCTCTGTCACGGCACCGCCCGGTCGAATCACGGCATAGGCCTTGACCTCTTCGCCCAGCCGTTCATCAGGCACGCCGATCACGGCGACCAGCGAGACGGCGGGGTGCGTCATCAGCACCTCTTCGAGCTCCCGCGGATACACGTTGAACCCTCCGCGCAGAATCATGTCCTTCTTCCGGTCGACGACCGCGACATAACCGTCCTCATCGATGACGCCAATGTCCCCCGTATGGAACCAGCCATGACGCATGGCGTCCTCGGTGGCGTCGGGCCGATTGAAATAGCCCTTCATCACGTTCGGACCGCGCACGACGATCTCGCCGCGCTCACCGACCGCGACGATCCGCCCGTCGTCGTCCACGCAGCGGACCTCGACGCCGAAAATCGGGAAGCCGACCGTGCCCGGCTTCGACGGCCGCTGCAGCTGGTTGAAGCACACGACAGGCGACGTTTCGGACAATCCGTACCCCTCGAGGACGCGAACGCCGAACGTTGATTCGAATCTTCGCAGCACCTCGACGGGCATCGGCGCACCACCCGACACGCAGACGCGAAGGTGCTCCGCGATCCGAGCCGGAGCCATGTTTCCCTTCGCGACATGTGCCAGCAGCGCCCAGTACATCGTCGGGACACCTATCCAGAAGCCGACCTTTTCCCTGACGATCGTGTCCAGGACGACTGCTGGATCGAAGCGGGGCAGCAGCACCATCCGGACGCCGCCGTACAGGCACGCATTCATCTGGCAGGTCTGTGCGGTCGAGTGGAAGAGTGGAAGCGTGACCAGCGCGACATCCTGTTCGAGCCCTCCCTTCATGCCCGGCGACAGCATCTGATGCGTCGCGATCGCATTCGAGAGCATGTTGTCGTGCGTGAGCTCTGCCCCCTTGGGATGTCCCGTCGTCCCCGACGTGTACAGGATCACGGCGGTGTCGTTCGGACGGCGGCGCCGCGTCTCGAACTGCGGCAACTGTTCCTGCATCAACTGGCCGAGCGTGGGCACCTGCGGGATGGGGCTCGAGGCGCCGGGGTCGGCGGTCATGACGACGAGATTCGCGCAGGCCGCGTCGGCGCACGCCGCGCGGGCGGTCTCGGCAATCGGCAGTTCGGGCGTGCCCTCGAATGCGAGCACCACCTTCGCCGCACTGTCCGCGAGGTGATACGCCACTTCGCGCCGCTTCAGAAGAACGTTGAGGGGCACGACCACCGCGCCGGCTTTGAGGATGCCGTAGTACGCGAGAACGAACCACGGGCAGTTCGGACAGGAGAGGACGACGTGATCGCCGGGGACAACGCCGAGATCGACCAGGGCGCCCGCCACGCGTGACGCCCCGTCGTTCAGCGCCCCGTATCTGGTGTGTACGCCCCCGAAGGTCACCGCGGGGAGATCCGGTGTGGTCCTCGCACGATGCTCGAGGAGGCTTGCGAGGTTCAGCGAGGTTGCGTGGTGAGTGGGCATCTCGTTCGGGACTCGGGACTCGTGACTCGGGAGTCGTTTCGGGATCCGGGATTCGCGGGACTCGCGTGGCTTCCGCCTTCAGGCGGAAGGAGACTCGGGTTCACGGAGTCGCGAGCCCCGAATCCCGAATCGCGATTTTCGAGTCCCGAATCCCGCCCCACCGAATCCCGATCTAAAACCATTCCGTATGTACCCCTCCGGGCTTGTCGATGCGCTCGTATGTGTGCGCGCCGAATGCGTCGCGCTGGGCCTGCGTAAGGCTCTGCGGCAGCCGCGCGGCGCGATACGAATCGTAATAGCCGAGCGCGGCGGCGTGGGCGAGCATCGGTAGTCCGGCCTGCGCGGCCCGCGACACGGTACGGCGCCATCCGGCCTGCGCGGTGTCCACCACCTTCGCGAGCGCGGGATCCCGCAGCAGGTTGACCAGCCCCGGCTGGACTTCGAATGCGTGGCGCACCGGGTCGAGAAGGCGCGCGCGAATGATACACCCGGCCTTCCAGATCCGGCCGATCTCACTGAGATTGACGTTCCACTTGTAGCGCTCCGACCCGGCACGAATGAGCGCCATGCCCTGCGCGTATGCGCCGATCCGTGCGGCATACAGCGCGTCGCGGAGATCGTCCACGACCGCTGCGCGCTTGGCGTCGCGAAACACGGTGCCGGCTGACGGTCCGGTCAGCGCGGTGGCCGCCTCGACGCGCTCCTGTTTCATGCTGGACAACACGCGCGCGTCGATCGCGGAGGCAATCGTCGGAATCGCCACGCCCAGATCCAGCGCGACCTGCGCCGTCCACCGGCCCGTGCCCTTCTGGCCGGCCTTGTCGAGCACGACGTCCACGAGCGGCTGACCGGTCTCGGCATCGATGGTCCGGCAGACCTTTCCGGTCAACTCCACGAGGAAAGATTCGAGCGGCCCGGCGTTCCACGCGTCGAACACGTCGGCGGTCTCCGGAGCGCTCATCTCCAGGCCGCGACGAAGCACGTCCCACGCTTCCGCAATGAGCTGCATGTCGGCGTACTCGATGCCGTTGTGCACCATCTTCACGAAGTGGCCTGATCCACCGGGACCCACGTGCGTCACGCACGGACCGGCGTCTGATTTCGCGGCGATCGCCTCGAGCACGTCGCGGACGATGGGCCATGCCTCGTCAGGGCCGCCGGGCATGAGCGACGGACCAAGCCTGGCCCCTTCTTCTCCACCTGACACGCCGCATCCGACGAAGTGGATTCCGGATCCGCGAAGCGCGGCCTCCCGCCGTTCCGTGTCCTCGAACCAGGAGTTGCCGCCGTCGATGACGACATCGCCGCGATCGAGCAGCGGAAGCAGTTTCTCGATCGTAGCGTCCACGGGCTTGCCGGCGGGAATCATCATCATGATTCGCCGCGGCCGCTCGAGCGCGGCGGTGAAGGCCTCGAACGTCGGCGTGCCCTCGAACGCTGCGCCCGGATGCGCAGCGAGGAACTCGGTGATCCATGGAGTCTCCAGGTTCCACACGGCGACGCGAACGCCGCGCGACTCCACGTTGAGCGCGAGGTTGCGCCCCATCGTGCCGAGACCGATGATGCCGAACTGCGATGTGCTCATACGACTCCCTGGGCCGCCGCGACCGCGCGCTCGAACGCGTGATCGCGGGACCGGATCCGAAGTTCCTCACCAATGAGAGCGGCAAGGCCCTGGTCGCCGAGATACCCGACCCGCGACACGGCGACCCGTCCCTGCACCCGGGCGGTCGTCTCGACGCAACGGCCGCTCGCGCCCAGGCACAGCGTCAGCGCCTGGTTGCCATCCCCGAACTCGATGCGATCGATCGGCGCCCCGCCGGGGCGGACCCGCACGTCGATCTCGACCTTTGACGTCCACTCGAGGCTCGACGCGAGCCAGCCGGCAAACAGCCGGGCCGCATCAGGGTCTGCCCCCTCGATGTCGATCCGGCTGAACGATCGCGCCGCCTCGCGGACCTCCGGCAGATCGAAGAACTGAGCCATCAGTGCCCGCCAACGCGTCAGCTTCGTCCACCGGAGGTCGCTCGTCGCGGTGCGCTCCGACAGCGCTTTCGTGCGGGCCCACACGGCCGCCGGTTCCTCCACGTCGAAGACGAGCCGGTCGGCGAGGTCCGCCAGGCCGTCCAGGACGTCAGGGTTCCCGCCCCGCCACAACACGAGCGTCGGCAGGCTCGACAGCCGCAGTGCGGCGACGGCGTTGTTCAGATAGTCGGGGCGCAGTCCCTCGAGCGCCACGGCGTGATCAAGCACGCGGACGGAAGGGGCCGGATTGGCGCCGTCTGAAATCAGGATGGCCCGGACACCGACGTCGGTCATTTGCTCGACCGCCTGCGCCGCTTCAGCCAGGCGCGCGTGGGACCCGACAACCACGATGGTCGCCGTCAACGACCGCCCCGGCGCGCGCTTCCCGTCGTCCAGGCTCCCGAGCGTGGCCTCGATCTCCGAGAACGGCACCTCGGTGCCGAGAGGCAGGAGCGGAGGATTGGTGCTCACAGCGTTCTCCATCGCCGGCCGTCGCGCTCGATGAGGGCGTCCATCTCGGGGGAACCCCACTCGCCGGCCTCGTGAGCCGGCAGCTTTGTGAGCGCCTCGGCCCGCCATCGCTCATGGATCGGCGTGATGAGCCCCCATGACGACTCGACGAAGTCGTGGCGCGCAAAGAGTGTGGGATCGCCGAGCATGGCGTCCAGGAGCAGTGTTTCGTACGCTTCGGGGACCGAGCCGCCGAACGCCGTCCCGTACCTGAAGTTCATCATCACGGGCGCAAGCTGCATCCGCGTGCCCGGCAGCTTGGCTTCGAAGCGCACGGAGATGCCCTCATCGGGCTGCACGTTGACGATCAGCAGGTTGGGAGCCACCGACGACTGGCTGATTTGTTTGAAGATCTGCAACGGCGGACGCCGGAACTGAATCGCGATTTCCGTCGTGCGCTTGGGCAGCCGCTTGCCCGTCCGGAGATAAAACGGCACCCCGGCCCAGCGCCAGCTATCGAGCTGCACCTTGAGCGCCACGAGCGTTTCCGTCGTCGACGCCGCGTCCACGCCAGGCTCCTCGCGGTAGCCAGGGACTTCCGCCCCCGTCACCCATCCAGCGTGATACTGCGCGCGCACGACGTGCTCCGAACCGACGGGCAGCGCGGAGAGGAGCGCGTCCATCTTGCGGTCGCGGACGCTCTCGGCGGTAAACGCAATCGGCGGCTCCATCGCCACGAGCGACAGGAGCTGCATGAGGTGATTCTGCACCATGTCGCGCAGCGCCCCCGCCCCTTCGTAATAAGCGGCGCGCCGCTCGACTCCCACGGTCTCGGCGGCCGTGATCTGCACGTGGTCGATGTACCGTCGGTTCCACACTGGCTCGAACATCCCGTTCGCGAACCGGAACGCCATCAGGTTCTGGACGGTCTCCTTGCCCAGGTAGTGATCGATGCGGAAGACCTGTTCCTCGTCGAAGTGCCGGTGAACGATCTGATTCAGCTCGCGCGCGGTCTGGAGATCCGTGCCGAAGGGCTTCTCGATGATGATGCGCCGCCACCCGGCGTCGGAGGAACCGCAGAGTCCCGCAGCCCCCAGCTGCTCGATGACGTTCGGATATGCGCCCGGTGGAATCGCGAGGTAGAACAGCACGCCGCCCGGGCTGTCCATCTCGGTGATGTGAGCGGCGACCTGTTTGAAAAGCGCGGGATCCTTGAAATCCCCGCCTACATAGCGCATCCGCTCGCTGAGCGAATGCGCGACTTCGTCCTCGCCCGTCAGCCCGGCGAACTCGCGCAGGCTGTCACGGAACTCCTGCCGGAAGCCCTCGACGCCGAACTCTTCGCGCGCGACACCGATGATCGAGAACCGGGCCGGCAGGCGCTGATCCCGCGACAGCCGGTAGAGCGCGGGAAGGAGCTTGCGCCGCGTCAGGTCACCCGAGGCGCCGAAGATCACGAGCGTCGCCGGACCGGGAGTCGGCTCGAGGCGCAGGCCGTCCTGCAGCGGATTCAGAGACACGACAGGATCATACCTGAGGAGCTGGTGACGCGCGATTCAACGGGTGCAGTGGTTCGGCGAGGGGTCTCTTACTTGCGGGCTGCGAGAAATTCGGAGACCGCGTCGAGCTGCGCGGCCGTCAGGCGATCGCCGAACGACGGCATCTCCGCATCGGGATCAACGAGCTCAGGGTCCACGATCCAGCGTCGCAGCGTCGCCGCATCGTGCTCGGCGCCTGCCTTGGACAGATCCGGACCCTCAGTGCCGCCGTCGCCGTCGATCTTGTGGCAGCCGACACAGTAGCGGGCAAATACCCCGGCAACGGTCTCGATGTGTGGCGGGAAACCAGGATACGACTGCAGGGAGGCGCGACGCGCATACGCCGCCATGGCGGCGACCTCGCGTTCGTGCACGACGGCCGGAGGCTCCCGCAGCCCAGGGGCGATCATCTCCGGATCGAGCACGTGCGCGGACAGCCACTCCGGTCCGCGCGTGGCGGGCAGCCCCTCGAGCGGCTCCGTCACCCCGGTCTCCGAGTGGCACCGGATGCAGTTGGCCTTCTGGGCCATGGCCCGCCCACCGATCTCGCGCAGCGTCCAGGTGTCGCGCGCTGCGCTCACAGGGCGATCGCGCCAGCCAAGGGTCGTCAGCGTGACGACGGCGGCCAGGCCTGCGACCACGGCCGCCATGATCGTCCGCCGGCGCCGGGGATCCCGGTCCGGGCCCCGATCGATCCACGGCAGCAGCGCGAGGAATCCCGCAGCGATCCCCGGCACGACCATCGCGCCGACGACTTCCCATTTGCCCGGGAAGTATTTCAGCAGCTGGAACAGGCCGAGGAAATACCACTCGGGACGAGGAATGTAGGTCGCATCCGTCGGATCGGCGGGACCTTCGAGCGCCGGCATGCCGTACCAGGCCAACGCGGTGAGCGCGCCAAGTACGATCACGGTCATCGTGACGTCGCGCGCGGCCTGCGCAGGGTAGAACGGCGTATGGGCCCCCTGCCGCGGTTTGACGGGGCCGGAAATCCCCTGCCGCCGCATCAGTACCAGGTGCCCGACCACGAGCGCGATCAGTGCAGCGGGAAGGAAGATGACATGTGCGGAATACCACCGTGTCAGCGTCAGCGCACCGATGGTCGAACCGCCCTGCAGGATACCGGCGACGATGTCGCCGCCGAGCGGGGTCAACTTCGCGATGTTGATGGTCACGACCGTGGCCCAGTACGCGCGCTGATCCCACGGCAGCAGATACCCCGTGAGCGCAAACGCCAGGATCAGTCCGAAGAGCGCCAGGCCCGACAGCCACGTCACCTCCCGTGGGGGCTTGTACGATCCGAACACGATGACCCGCAGCATGTGCGCGACCATGGCGACGACGAGGAAGCTGGCACCGTAGTGATGGAGGCCGCGTACGATGCGGCCGGCAGAGAGGTTCGTGATGTAGCGGACGCTGTCGTACGCGTGGTCTGGCGTTGGCGCGTAGAGCAGCGTGAGGAACGCGCCGCTCAGCAGCTGTACGGAGAGCAGGGCGAGGAGGATGCTGCCGAGGGTGAAGAACCAGCCCGTACCCGGCGGCAGGGGCTCGTCTAGCAGGACCTCCCTGGCGCCGCGGTAGCCCGTGCGCGCATCGAGCCAGTCCGCCAGGCCGAGCCGCGCGAGCAGGCGCTTCACAGCCGCACCAGGACGGAAGCGTCGCCGGGATCGATCCGTGCCTCAATCGTGCCCAGCGGGCGCGGAGGCGGTCCGGAGACGACCTTCCCGTCCGCCGCGTAGACCCCTCCATGACAGGGGCACTTGAACGCCTTGCCCTCGCCGTCCCACTGCACCTGACAGCCGAGATGCGTGCAGGTCGCGGAGAGCGCGCGGATCGTGTCTTTCCCGTCCCAGACCAGGAAGACCGTCTCCCGCGCACGCTCACGGTACCAGCCGTCCACGCGCGACACGGACAGGATGCGGGCCACCGGCTCATCCGGCTTCAAGTCACCCGTCGATCCGGCGCGCACCCATCGGCCTGCGCCGGTCGCAGCCGGCGGACGCAGCGCGAACGCCCCGAGCAGCGCCGAGAGGCCACCGCCGATGATCGCGATCGTGGCGTTGACGAACAGGACGAGGGCACGGCGACGGCCCGGCGGCAGGGAATGATCGGGGCACTCAGGCATGAATGGGACGGGCGATTGCGAACGGTGGGCCAATCGCCCCGGGCGGTATCTTACGGCGGGCGCGACAAATTTGCGACTCCCGTCTTTCGCTCGAGTTCGGGAATCGTAAGTGCTTTCGGTACCTGCGCGGACCTATTTCTGGCTCGCGAGGTACGCCTGGGCCCTCGCAGTACCGAGGAGGCGCAGCTTCGCGAGGATTTCCGCCCGTACCTTCGGATCGCGCTCACGCTCCGCGATGCGGATCAGCTCTTCGTCTGCCTGCGCGTTGAAGAGCCCGAGAATGACCGGCCGCTTCACCTCGGCGGAATCGCCGATGAGGCGGGCGTAGAGCGCGGACAGCTGCTCGCGCCCGCCGGCCTCTCCGAGCGTCGCGATGGCCATCGCCCGCAGATCACGATCGGTCTCGGACTGTGCGATGCGCATGAGCGCGGGCACGGCGTCGCGCTGGCCGAGCGACATGACGATCTGATGCTTGACCGGGCTGTTCGCCGTCTCGTACACCTGCATCAACTGGCCGGACACCGCCGGGCCGTCGATCCGTCCGAGCTCACGAACCGCTGCCAGGCGCACCGGCTCCGGGCCGGTCCTGGCCACTTCCACGACCGTGGCGCGGGCGTCCGCACGGCTGGACTGCGCGAGAAGGAAGAGCGCCCGGCGCGCCTCACCCGGATGGCTGGTGCCGGTCAGGGCGATGTCCTTGAGCATGGGAATCACTTTCAGCGCGTCCGTGCGCATCAGGCTGCCGAGCGCCTGGATGCGCAGGTCCGTGTCGGGAAACGAGCCTTCGAGCATCCATTCCGCTGGAGGCGGCGGTAGCGGTGCGGCGGGGGGAGGCGGAGCCGCAACCACGGCGCGCGGCGTGGGGGGAAGGGGGACCGGAGCCGCACGTCCAGGACGCGGCGTGGCGGCGGGCACCGGGGCCGGCGGCGCGGGCGGCGGCGGAGGAGGAGTCGCCGTGTACCACAGCACATCGTTCCTCCGCAGCCGCTGCGCGATCTCAATCCGCAGCGACCGCGCCGGCTTCACCCATCGACTGCGCGGATAGCCGCGTTCGAGCCTCTGAATCGTGCCCACTGCGGCGGCCGTGTCACGCGCCTGGCTTTCGCAGTGCGCAAGCCAGAACAGGGCCTCGTCCCTGGCGGGTTCCTTCGGATCGTCGGCCGCGGCCTTCAACTCCCGGATGGCACTCACCCACTGCTCGTCACTGATCAGATCCTTGGCGCGATCGAGCCGCTGCGATTCGGCAGCGGCCCCGACCTGCGTCGTCCCAAGGAGCAGCGCGCACAGGCACAGCGCGCTCATCCACATCGCCCGTTGATGATGAAACATAGTCTCGTCCGTCTTTCCCTGCCCTGCTACAAACCGGATAGGGCGACCACGTCCATTTTTTCGACGAGGTCGCGCCTGCGAATCAGCCGCTGAATCTGCGCGAGCGACGCGGGATCGCGCACGTCCGCAAAAGACGCCTGCAGCAGGACCAGCTCGAGATCCCCCATCACGTCCGCGATGGACCGGAGGCCGCGATCCTCCGCCGCCATGCGGTAGATCCGCGTGTCGCTCAGCAGCGTCGCCGCGAGCTCACGCTCGTACACCCAGTCCGCCGACTTCGTCTGCGCCGGGTCTTTGGCAGCAAGACCAAGCACCACGAGCTTCGAGCGTTCGAAATGTTCCTCGCTCACCGCTTCGAACCCCTGGTTGCCGGCCAGTGCTGCCGTGTCGGGAACCTGGGGAGCCGGTACCGCGACCACGGGTGCGATCGGTGGCCTCGAGCGAAGCGCAACCATCACGCCGATCGTGGTGAGCGCGAGGAGCGCGGCCACGGCCATCAGGCCGGCGCGTGACCACCGCGCCGCGGAGATCCGGTGACGATCGCTCTCGGCGGCGTGTGCCTCGTCGTCGGCTGCAGCGGTCGCGGCGCCAAGCCTCGCCATGAACCCGGACCAGTCGTCTCCCCGAGGAGCCGCGATGTCCGGACGGCTCGAGAGCGCGCGGCGGATGTCCTCGACCTGCTCGAGGGCGGCCCGGCACTCGGCGCAGGCGTGGATGTGACGCGCCACCTGCTGCCGCTCGGCCGGGGGCAACTCGCCGTAGAAGTACATCTCGATCGTGCCGGACGACTGCAGCTCGCAACGCGGCCTCATACGCGCTCTCCGGCCGTCATCTTCGCGTGGGTCAACGACTGGCGGAGCCGGTGGACGGCGGCATGCAGCTGACGCTTCACCGTGCCTTCCGCCAGCCCGAGGGCGACCGCAATTTCCCCCAGCTTCCTGCCCTGATAGTGACGCATCACGAACACCACCCTCTGACCCGCCGGCAGCCTCCGAATCTCGGCTTCGAGCACCTGCCCGAGCTCGCCGGCGTACGCGCGCGCTTCGGGACCGGGAGACGCCTCCGGCGTGTCGAGCATCTGCTGCTCGTTCTCGCTGCAGAAGGCTGCCCGCATCGACGGTGCGTTCCGGCGGCGGTGATCGATACACGCATTCATCGCGATTCTGTACAGCCACGAACTCAACTGCGAATCGCTCCGGAACTGGTCGAGCGATCGATAGACCTTGATGAACACGTCCTGCGCGATGTCTTCGGCGTCGTGATGATTCCCTGCGAACTGGTACGCGATGCGGTAGACCATCGATCGGTGCTGCTCGACCAGCGTCTGGAACGCCGCGGTATCCCCCGCTGCGGCTCGCGAGATGAGCGCCAAATCAGAGGACGACATTGAGGGCCACTCTGTGCCCGGCCCTGCATCTCGACGGCATGTCATGGATATGACGCAGAGGCGCCTGATTCGGTTGATCGCACATCCAGGGCAGCCATTTTGCACCGATCGCACGTCTAAGACACGGGGCAGGCACGCCCTTATCCTGTAAACACGTCGAGGAGGCCTAATGCGGTCGTTCGTTTCATCCGTCCGTCTGATTCTTACAGCTGTGGCGATCGGCGCCCTTCCAGTCACTGCGGCGGCGCAGACCGTCAGCGAGCCTCATACAGTCACGCTGACACCGTTTCTCAGTTCTTCATTTGGCGCCTCCGGCGACCTGGGCAAAAGCATGGGGCTGGGCGTGGCGGTCGGATACGACCTCACGACAAAGCTCGGCTTTGAAGGGGAGATCGGACACGTCTTCGATGTGCTTGGAGACGATGCGAACATCGACTGGTCGCTGACGAACATCAGCGGGAATGCCGTCTACAACTTCCGGATGCCGCGCGTCACCCCGTACGCCACGTTCGGCATCGGTCTCGAGCGGTCGAGCATCGACGTGAAGAATCCGGATCCCCTGGCGCTGTACGTTCCCAGCAGCACCGAGGTCAGCTACAACTTCGGCGGCGGCGTAAAGTATCGCCTCACGGAGCTCTTCGTCGCGCGCGGCGATGTGCGACGATTCCAGTCGACCGATCTGGCTCCCGACTACTGGCGCGTGTACGGCGGCCTGAGCTGGTGGATTAAGCGATAGCCAGCCGTAGCCGCTTCGCGGCGTAGGCGGGCGACTCGGGACTCGAGATCGGGGATCGGGATCGGGGACTCGGGATCAGGCTCCGTCGCTTCCGGCTGTAGCCGGAAGGAACCACCAGTCGGGATTCGTTCAGCGATTCGCTCGATCCGGCTACGAACCGTTGAGTTGCAGCCCGATCCCCGATCCCGAATCCCGAGCCCCGGATCCCGAATCCCGACCCTCGGATCCCGAATGCCGACCCCCGGATCCCGAATCCCGAGTGATACACTGGTGAGATGCCTTCAGGCTTGAAAACGGCACCTACCGTCGCGAATCCGCTTCGGCGCAACGTCGCCATCATCGCCCACGTCGATCACGGCAAGACCACGCTGGTGGACGCCCTGCTGCACCAGAGCGGCATTTTCCGGGTCAACGAGCGCGTGGCCGAGCGGGCGATGGACAATACGGACCTTGAACGGGAGCGCGGGATCACCATCCTCGCCAAGAACACCGCGGTTCACTACAAGGACGTCCTCATCAATATCGTGGATACGCCCGGTCACGCGGACTTCGGCGGAGAGGTCGAGCGGACGCTCGCGATGGTGGACGGCGTCGTCCTGCTGGTGGACGCGTCGGAGGGCCCGCTGCCCCAGACGCGCTTCGTCCTGCGCAAGGCGCTCGAGCGGCGGCTGACGCCGATGGTCGTCATCAACAAGATTGACCGGCCGGATGCGCGCGTGCAGGAAGTGCTCAACGAAGTGTACGACCTGTTCATCGACCTCGATGCGACCGAGGAGCAGATCGACTTCCCCGTGCTGTATACGAGCGCGCGGGCGGGCACGTCCAGCCTCTCGCAGACGGAGCCCGGGCAGGATCTGCGCCCCCTCTTCGACGCGATCGTGAATCACGTGCCGCCGCCGCGTGGCGACGCGGACGCGCCGCTGCAGATGCTCGTCGCCAATCTCGACTCGAGCGACTATCTCGGACGGATTGCGATCGGCCGCGTCTTCAACGGCCGCATCAAGGTCGGTGACCAGGTCGCGGTCTGCAAGCTCGATCGCCGCGTGCAGGAAACCAAGGTCACCAAGCTGTTCGCGTTCGAAGGCTTGAAGCGGATCGACATCACCGAGGCCGCGGCCGGCGACATCATCTGCCTGGCCGGCATCGAGGACGTCACGATTGGCGAGACGATCGCCGACGTCGTGCACCGCGTGGCGATGCCGGTGATCGCGGTCGACGAGCCGACGGTCTCCATGATCTTCGGCGTCAATACGTCCCCCATGTCGGGGCGCGACGGCACGTTCGTCACGTCACGCCAGATCAAGGATCGGCTCGAGCGCGAGCTGCTCGGGAACGTCTCGATCCGCGTCGAGCCGACCGACACCCCGGAGCAGATGAAGGTGCTCGGGCGCGGCGAGCTGCAGCTCTCCATCCTGATCGAGATGATGCGGCGCGAAGGCTTCGAGATGCAGGTCTCCCGGCCGGACATCGTCACCAAGAACGTCGACGGCAAGATCATGGAGCCGGTCGAAGATCTGGTGATCGACGTCGCGGAGGACTTCCAGGGGGTCGTCATCGCGCAGGTCGGCACACGGCGCGGCACGATGACCAAGATGGTGAATCACGGCAGCGGCCGCGTGCGTCTCGAGTTCCGCATTCCGGCGCGCGGCCTCATCGGGTTCCGATCGCAGTTCCTGACGGAGACGAAGGGCACGGGCATCATGAACCACCTCTTCGCCACGTGGGAGCCCTGGCACGGCGCCATCGCCTCGCGCGCGACCGGAGCGCTCGTCGCCGACCGCACGGGCGTCACGACGGCGTTCGCCATCTGGAATCTGCAGGAGCGCGGCGAGATCTTCATCGATCCGGCCGCGCCGGTCTACGAGGGCATGATCATCGGCGAGAACGCCCGCGCGAGCGACATGGACGTCAACGTCACGAAGGAAAAGAAACAGACGAACATGCGCGCGTCGAGCGCCGACGAGGCCGTCCGCCTGATTCCGCCGCGCAGGCTCGGCCTCGAACAGGCGATCGAGTGGATCAACGACGACGAGCTCGTCGAGGTGACGCCGCACCATATCCGGATCCGCAAGCGCGTGCTCGCCGCCAACATGCGCCCGAGGCGCAGCGCCGAATAGCCGGACGCCGCTCCCGCACGAGCCACCGGCCACCTCAGAGCTTCAACCAGCGGACCGTGTTCGGGCGCGTCGCCAGGAACCGCTCGAGGTCGCTGGCACTGATCGTCACGCTCGCGGTATTGATGTTCGGATGGAAGAGCAGCCGCTCCGCGCCGCGCAGCGCCTCGTCCACTATCACCTGCACCCTGCCCGACCCTTCGTGAATCAGGCCGAACGGCGACACCGATCCTGGTGTGAGGCCGAGCTGCGCCATCAGCCGCTCGGGTGAACCGAAACTCAGCCTGTCGTCCCCGACCACCTTCACGAGCTGACGCAGATCCGCCGCCTTGGCGATCTCGAGGATGACGAGGTAGTGGCGCTCCCCTTTCTTGTTCCGCAGGAACAGGTTTTTCACCGGTGTCGCAGGAATCGGCGTCCAGTGAGTGGCGGCATCATCGGCCGTGAACACCGCCGGATGTTCGTACGCCTGGTACTGGATGCCGAGTGCCTCGAGCACCCGGTAGACCTCCTGAGGATCGCTCATGCGTGCATTTTAGTGGCCTTGCCGCCTGACGACACGCCGCTTGCTCGGGAGGGGCGCTTCGCGTACTCTGGAGTCCTCCCCCGCCAAGGCTAATATGCGTAATCTGTGCGTCGGGCTCTTCGCGCTCGCGCTCCTGGGCACTCCTGCGGCCGGCATTGACGTGCCTGGCACCGCACGGTTCAAGGACAAGCCATTCTCCGAGGCCGTCATCTGGGTCGATGCGCCAGGTCCGCGTCCCGCGTCGTCGGGTGCCGCGATCGTCCTCGATCAGCGCAATCTGAAGTTCTTTCCGCACGTGCTGGCGGTCCAGGTCGGAACGACCGTGGCATTTCCGAACAACGATCGCGTCTTCCACGACGTGTTCTCGTTCCGCGACGGGCAGGCGGTTCGAGCTCGGCCTTTACCCCGTGGGCGCCGTGAAGCACGTGCCGTTCGATCGGCCGGGCCATCTGCTTCCGCCGTGACGGACTGCGCGAGGCACGGCGCCGTCCACAACGCCGTCACCGCGAGGGCCATGATGGCCCCCCTCACCGCCTCGCCAACGGCTTCGATGCCATCAGCCAGGACCCTGTCCGGAAGGTCGGGGCGGCGTGGTTCTTCAGCGGCATATTTCCGCTGAGCGGGACCCGGGCGGGCACCGAGGGTGCCGAGCTGGTACTGCTCAGACCATGGGCGCCGACGCAGCGCGCCCTTGACGAGATGCAGCGGCGGTTCGTGCTGATCGGCGTCACCATGCTCGCGCTGACTCTGACCCTCAGCCTGCTCGTCAGCCGGCGCCTGACCCGGCCGCTGCGCCTGCTGGCGGACGCCGCCAACGAGATCGCGACAGGCAACTGGACCCGCCAGGTTCCGACGAACAGCGGCACCGCCGAGTCCCGAATGATGGCGACCGCCTTCAATGACATGACGGCGACGCTGAGCCACTGGCACCAGGAGGCCGCCACCCGGTCCGCGCAGCTTCAAGACGCGTACGAGCGGTTCCGCGCGGTGACCGAGTGCATGACGGAGGAAGTGCGGTCCACATCTTCGAACCGTTCTTCACCACGAAGGCACTGGGCAAGGGCACCTGGCCGCCCGCCTCAGCCTGATGTATCCGCGGCTGAAGATTCTGTTCACCTCCGGTTACACGGACGATGAGATTCTCAAAGGAGGGAACCTGGAGCCGGGCAGGTCCTTCATCCAGAAGCCGTTCACGCCTGAGATGCTGCTGAGAGCCGCTCGCGGCATGCTGGATGCGGCGGCGATTCGGTAGGGATCTGCCGGAGCACGCTCGACTTCGTCAGTGTCTGACCCGTTTGACGACGCCGCCGTCCACATCGGAGAGCGGATGCGACGTGACGAACGCATTCCGGTCGAACTCGCGGACGATCGCCTTCACCTTCCCGATTTCCAGCCGCGTCACGACGCAGTAGAGAATTTCCTGCTCCTCGTCGCTCAGGCCTCCCCGGCCTTTGTAGACGGTGACACCGCGTCCCAGGTGGGTCAGGATCTTCGCCGCGATGTCTCCGTTCAGCCGCGACACGATCGTGATGGCGGTGTACTCCTCGATGCCGTGGATGACGAAGTCCAGCGTGCGCGCCGCCGACACGTACGTGAGGATCGAATAGAGCGATTCTTCGACGCCGAGCACCGACATCGCGACGATGAACAGCACGACGTTGAATATCAGGATGATGTCGCCAACCTTCAGCAGGTGGCTCCGCTTGCTGATGATGAGCGCCGCGATCTCCGTCCCGTCGAGCACCGCGCCGCCCCGGACAGCGAATCCGATACCTGCGCCGAGGAATATTCCCCCGAACACGGCGGTGAGCACGAGATCCGGAGTCACGTCCGGCACGTGCAGCGTGGCCAGCGAGACCGACAATCCGGCGATCGCCAGCGTGCTTCTGACCGCAAAGGCACGCCCGATCTGGCGGTACCCGAGCGCAATGAATGGAAAGTTGACGAGCGGCAGCCAGATCGACAGCGGCATGTTCGTCACCTTGGCCAGGAGCATGGAGATGCCGGTGACGCCGCCGTCGATGAAGTTGCTCGACAGCAGGAAGCCGTGGATGCCCATCGTGGCCGACAGGATGCCCAGCACGATCAGGAGCACGTTCAGGAGCTCGCGCCCCGCGCGGTTCATGGGGCCGATCATAGTCGAGGCGGGCACGCTTCGCGGCCTACGCAGCAGGACGTTCGATGCGGGCCTGAAGAGACGCGAGGGCAGACCCGATCTCGCCGAGCTCGCGCTCAGTGGTCTGCAGCTTCTCCCCTTCTGCGCGAACGAAGCGGCTGTAGGGTGCGATGCTCTCACGAATCCGGTCGCCGCTCTTGCCGATTTCACGCGAGAACTGCTCGTGCAGAGCCTCGGAAAGGCGTTGCCTGACGGCTGCGACTTTCCGCCGCATTTCCTGCTTCCCCTGCGCGCGCTTCGCCGGCAGGATGAAAAAGCCGAGGGCTGCGACGAAGGAGGCCATGACGATGCCGGTCACGTCTGCCGCCACCGTCGAGGCCGCGAACGCGACGATGGCGCCCAGGCCGAGCGCACCCGCGCTGACCGCGGCGGCGGCCGCCACGGCATTCCGTGCGCCGTCCGCCAGTTCGGCGGCTTCCTTGCGGCGATCGTAGGAATCGATGGCGCGCTGGGACTCGCGAGTGACCGCATCGATGAGGCGTGTGCGGTCGTAGTGGAACTTGCCGGCGTCGACGTCGCCGATGATCCGGTCCTCGGTACTGCCGCCGGCGATGCGCAAGATGCCTCGTGACGTCCTGCCACTGACGCAGGTCGGCATCCACCAGCCAGTCCACGAGCTCGCCGACCTTGCGCTCGACCTGCTGCGGCGCGTCCGCCACCACCTGACGCTCGAACCCCTCCTGCATGCGGCTGCGGTTCAGCAGATCCATCACCCGCCCGACCCGCATCGTGTCGTCGAAGTAGTCCTGCCCCCGTTTCTCCATTTCGAGCAGGATCCTGTCGATGTCGGCGAGACGGAACTCGAAGTCGCGCAGCAGGTCCTTCTGGTAAATGGCCAGCTGCCGATCGACTTCGTCCAGCGTCGAAAAGTCGTCCTTGAGAAGCTCCGCGCGCTCCTGGACGATCGTGGCGAGCCGGGCCGTCACCGCGGCCCCGACGCCCAGCGGGTTGAGCAGCTTCAGCTGGACTCGCCCCGGCGAGTCGAGCGTATCCGTGATGTAGCGTTCGAGCGCCTCGAACCGGCTTCCCGACCAGGCAGATGGATCACCTTGCTTCGCCCGTAGCGCCAGTCTCGCGCTCACCGGGAAGATGTCCGGAGTGAGTCCGAGCAGCGCACGCGCATTGTCAGTGACGAAGCGGGTGACCTCGTCAACCTGATGTGCCCCCTCGAGGATGTCGATCTTGTTGATGACGATGACGACCTTCTTGCCCCAGCCGCGCACCTGCTCGAGAAATGCGCGCTCGGTTTCCGTGAAGGGACGGTCCGCGGACGTCACGAAGAGCACGAGATCGGATCTCGGCACGAACTGCGCCGTGATGGCTTCATGCTCGCGCATGATGGCGTTCGTGCCGGGTGTGTCCACGATATGGATCTCACGCAGGAGCGGAACAGGAGCCGTGATCACACTGAGCGCCGGCCCGCGCACTTCGTGCCGCACGCTGTCACCGTACTGAAGCACGTTGATCTGCGCGGTCGTCGGGGTCACGCCTTCGAGCGCGACGCTGCTGCCCAGGATCGCATTGATGAACGCACTCTTGCCCGCGTTGAACTCGCCGACGATCACGAGGAGGAACAGCTCGTCGAGCTGTTCGATGGACCGTTCGAGCGCGAGCTGCTGGTCCGGCGCCGCATCGAAACGTACGAGCGCCGTGCGCAACCGCGCCAGCACCTGACGCTCCTCGCGAACGAGCTCATCCTCAGGCTCGGACAGGATCTTCATCGACAGGCCCGGAGTGCATTATTGCTGCCAGCACGACCTTACAGGAACGGTTTGCCGCGTGCACCGGGAACGACTAGCGGGTCAGATTTGCAACCCGGACGTGCTCCGGGGCGTCGGCGCGGCTCCAGTCGGTGTGCGGCGCGCGGTTCTCGATGATCCACCCGTAAACAAGCCGGCCGTAGCTCTGCCAGCGCATGTGTTTGCGGTCGTAGAAAGGCACGAGCGCGCGCTGAAGCGCGGGCAGGCGGTAAAAGGGCACCGCCGGAAAGTAGTGGTGTTCCAGATGGTAGTTCGAGTTCAGGAACGCAAAGTCCCAGAACCAGTGCCCCTTCATCAGGGTGCCCCACTTGGCAGGGTCATCAGGGTCGATATCGTAGTGCTGGCCGAGGCGGTTCAGCGTGAAGGCGATGGGAAACACGAAGAAGACGGGGATGACGCTCGTGCGCAGGGTCGCATAGCCGCCGAACAGGTACCACAGCAGGCCAATCGCAGTCAGGTGCGCCGCGATCGAGATCTTCCGCTCCCACCCGATGGTCTGCTTGAGCGCAGTCGCATACGTAGAGGACTCCCGCCGCGCCGCGCGGAAATAGATCGGAAACAACGCCGGTGTGCAATACAGCAGCTTGTACCACCGCTTGTTCACCTTCGGCGACAGGTGCGCCCGCTTCGGATCGTCGTCGTCGGACCCCAGCTCTGCGTGGTGATCCAGGTGCCAGCGGGTGAACTGGCTCGGTGAAATGCCGCTCGGCACGGCGTACAGGAAGCCGAGGATGCGATAAGCGAGCGGGCGGCTCCGCTCGAAAACGGTGTGATGCACGACCTCGTGCAGCAGGATCGTGAAATTGAAGATCGTCAGGCCCTGGACGAGCGCGAACGGCACCCAGATCAGCGGATTCGAGAAATGGATGAGCGCCGTCGTCGCCACGGCCAGGATCGCGAACTGCCGGGCCGCCACGACGAAGTGCCTGAGGGGAGACTTGCGGTGAAACTCCCGGATCTGGTCGCGCGACAGCGCCTGCCCGAGCTCAGCCCGTAGCGCAACGGCGTGCTGGGAGTAGTGGTGCTGTTTCACGGACAGATTTGATTGTAGCTGGGATTGGGGATCGGGGATCGGGGATCAGGGATCGGGGATCGGGGACCAGGGATCGGGACTCGGGATTCGCCTGCCGCGCCGTAGCCGCTTGGCGGCATAGGCGGGGGATTCGGGACCCGACTCAGGACTCGGGACCCGTAGCTTCGGGCTTTAGCCGGAAGGACAGGGAGGGCCGGCAACCGATTCGGCCGGTGCGAGGAGCTTCGCGGCCCCCATGCGCGTCAGGGCCACGCCGGCCAGCACGGCGACGGCGCCGATGATCTTGCGAGGGCCCAGCGATTCGCCGAGAAACACCACTGCGGTCAGCATCGCGACGATCGGCACCAGGTTCGAGTAGATGGATGTCCTCGCGCTGCCGATCTCCCGCACGGCCGCGTACCAAATCGTGTACGCCACACACAGCGCGAACAGGGCCGAGTAGACGATGCTGAACCACGTTACGCCACTCACCGTCGCGACATTCAGCGACCGGAGATGCGACCAGACTGCGGGCACGTACAACAGCGACCCGATCAGCATCGAGATCCCCGTGACTCCCACCGGCGAGTGACGGCGCATCAGCGGACGGGCGCCAAGGGTGTAGACAGTCCAGCAGACCACTGCGGCGGACATCGTCACATCGCCGCGAAGCGAGCTGCCGCCGATGCTCGCCCCGTGGCCGACCACGATGTAGATGCCGGCCAGAGATAGCGCGGCACCGGCCCAGTGGCGCCAGCCCACGGCCTCCTTGCCGAAGACGCCCGTTATGATCGCGATGAGCACCGGGGTGGCGGCGATGAGCAGCGCGCTGTTCGCCACGCTGGTCTGCGAGAGTCCCGAAATGAACCAGGACCTGATAGAAGAATTGTCCGACGACGCCCAGACCGACGAAACCAAGCCACTCGCGCCCCGTGACGCGTTCCGGCGTGTGAAAGATGCTGGCAAGAGAACCCTCTGTGCCCGGCACCGCCCCCCGACGGCGCTCACGCCACTGCATCCACCCCATCACGGCCACGAACGTGGACGAGGCGACGATCATCCGCAGGGCGTTGAATGCCTGCGGTTCCATTTCCGTGAAGGCGTGTTTGATGATGGCGTAGTTGGTGCCCCAGATGACCGCCATCAGGAGCAGGAGGACGTCGATGGGCGCAACGAGGCGTGAGACTGCAGGCATCGTGGTGGAGGCCAATGATGTGACGGAAGACCGGAGCATGGAGTCGTTCTCCATGCCCCGGGTCTCCGCTGGCGAGCGCCCCGTCCTCCGCGCACTGCCTTGCGGCAGCCGCTTAGTTGAAGGGCGGGAGGAAGAAGAGGATGAGCGAGATGAGCAGCACGTAGATGACGAGCGACTCGATGAGCACGAGCCCCAGGATCAGCGCGCCGCGGATGTCACCGGCAGCGCCGGGGTTCCTGGCGATGGCCTCGGCTGCGGCACTCACGCCGCGCCCCTGGGCGAGCGCACCCAGGCCGGCGGCAAACGCCAGCGCGAAGCCGGCCGTGATGATCGACCACTTGGCGATCTCGGTGCTGCCGGAGCTGGCGGCAGGCTCCTGGGCGAACACGGGAGCGAACATGCCGGCTCCCATCACGAGTGCGAATGTCAGAACGGAACGTTTACTCACGGCCCAAGCCTCCTGCTGAAGTTATTCCAAAGCTGCACGCGGCAGAAACGGGATTACTGAAAAGACGGATGTTTGACAACGACCGGCCTACGCCGACGCGGGCGCATGCGTCCCGCCGGGCACATGATGATGTCCCTTCGCATCCACTTCGTCGTGATGCTCGACCGCCACGGCTCCCTGGAGATAAATGATGGAGAGCAGGACGAAGATGAACGCCTGCAGCCCGCCGGTCACGAGCCCCAGGAACATCATCGGCAGCGGCGCCAGGAACGGGACGATGCTGAACAGGATGATGATGACGAGCTCTTCGCCGAAGATGTTGCCGAAGAGCCTGAGCGACAGCGACATCACGCGCGCCGAATGGCTGATCAACTCGATGGGCAGGTAGAGAAACCCGATCCACCAGGGTGCGCCCGGAGGCGCCCAGAAATGCTTGATGTAGTTGACGATCCCCTGCTCTTTGATCCCGTGGAAATGGTAGTAGACCCAGACGGTGATCGCGCAGCCGAGCGTCACGTTGATGCTGCTCGTCGGCGCCATCAACCCCGGAACGAGCCCCATGTAGTTGCCGCACAGGATGAAGATGCCGAGCGTGCCGAGCAGCGGCAGATACTGCCGTCCCTTGGGACCGATCCATTCTTCGAGCAGCCCGACCACCGCGCCGACGCCGTCCTCCATCACGATCTGGAGAGTCCCGGGATTCTCGACGCTCAGCCGTGAGCGCACCAGCAGCGACAACACTGTCAGCCCCGCCACGATCAGGATCACCATGACCATGAACGGCGGGATGACATGATGCCCCGTGAAATGGAACCCCATGGGCTCGAAGATCGCTCGTACGAGCGGTCCGAGCAGGGCGTTCACCCATTCCACGATGACAAGCGGGTGCTCGAGTTTTTCCATTCAGAATCAGGGTTTCTTCGTCAGCAGGAAGCGGACCGCTTCTACAGAAACAGCCGCGACAACCGAGGACGCACCGGCCAGCAGCCCCAGAGGGGGCAGGCGCAAACGAGCAATCATAACGTACGCGAGAAGAGCGAGTAAAGCGTACCGCCCCGCGGCGGTTGCTCCGGCAACCACAGGCGAACGGCGCGGCTGTGGCGCCGGCAGACCCGATTCCTGGGAACCCGTTGGGGTTGTGCCACCGGGCGGCGCAAGCGTAGTGGCCAGCGTTCCGGCGCTCGCGACGATCAGGCGGTAACTCACCGACGCCAGCAGCCCGCCGGCCAGCACGGCCAGAGCGGCCGCGGCCCGTCCGCGGGTCAGGGCCAGCGCCGCAACCGACATCAACAGGCAGATGACGACGGCCGTCCGCTCGATCCGCTTGAAGAGAACGTCGACCTGCACGGGCACGGCTCAGGACTTGCCGAACGCGCGGTACACGTTCCGAATCCCGGCGACAACCCCCATCGCAAAGAAAACCAGGAACCCCCACGGCGACGTGCCGAGCCACCGGTCGAGGCCAAGGCCGATGGCCGCACCCATGACGATCGCGAGCACGAACGAGATGCCGACCGACGTGAGGGGACCGAGCGTCCGGACGGTCTCGGCGATGGTCGTCGTCTTGCGGACCGGCGGCTGATCGTCCATGAGCTATCGTAGTCCGAGAGCCGGCGCGGCGCCCAGGGTCGCGGCCGACGCCTGCGCGAGCTCGAAAAGGAGCCGTGGGTACACGCCCAGCACCACCGTGCCCGTCACGGTGACGATGAGCACAGCGGTCAGTCCGGGAGACAGACCGAGCGGCGTCGGTGACGCGTCGGTATCGACGGCCCACATGAACACGACCACGCGCACGTAGTAGTACAGCGAGAGTGCGCTGTTCAGCACCCCCACCACCGCAAGCCCGATATAGCCGGCGTCGATCGCGGCGCCGAACACCCACAGCTTGCCCATGAAGCCCGCCGTCGGCGGGATGCCGCCGAGCGAGAGCATGAAGATGACCATCGCGATGGCCAGCCCCGGGTTGCTGGCGTAGAGCCCCGTCAGGTCCTTCACCTGGTCGCCTCGGACGTCGGCGCGCCGGAGCGCGGCCAGCACGGCGAACGCACCGAGCTGCATGAGGGCATAGACCGTCAGGTAGACGAGGGCCGCGGTGATCCCCCGCGTGCTGCCGGCCACGATCCCGATGAGCACGTAGCCGCCGTGCGCCACCGATGAATACGCCAGCATCCGCTTGATATTCCCCTGCGTGAGCGCGGCGATGTTGCCGGCCGTCATCGTCACCATCGCGAGCACGTAGAAGAACGAGCTCCATCCGAGCGGTTCCCCCCACATCAGCCCGAGTCCGCCCGTGCGGAATGCCGGAAGCCCTTCGACGAAGATGCGCAGCAGCATCGCGAAGGCCGCCGTCTTGGATCCCACCGACAGGAACGCGGTGATCGGTGTCGGGGCTCCTTCATACACATCTGGCGCCCACATGTGGAACGGGACCGCGGCAATCTTGAACCCGATCCCGGCGACGAGCAGGATCACCGCCAGCGTCAGGAGGCGCCCGCCATGGCCTTCGGCCAGCGCGGTCGCGATGGTCCTGAGATGCGTGCTCCCTGTCAGGCCATAGAGCAGCGACATGCCGTACAACAGGATCGCCAGCGAGAACGCCCCGAGGATGAAGTACTTGAGCGCGGCCTCGTTCGAGCGCCGGCTGGGGCGGATGTACCCCACCAGGATGTAGAACGACACCGTCATCGTCTCGAGGCCGACGAACAGTGTGATGAGATCGATCCCCCCCGCCATGAACATCATGCCGAGCGTGGCCGCCAGAATGAGGAAGTAGTACTCGCCGGGACGGACCCCCTCGACGGTGAGATACCGCGGGGACATCGCGACGGTCAGAGCGGCCGCCGCGATGAACAGGATGTGGAAGAAGAACGCGAAGCCGTCAACCGCGACGACCCCGCGCGCGGCGGTGACGTTGATGCCGTCCACGGCCAGGAGCGCCGCGGCGCAGCACACGAGCACCCCCAGCGTGAACCACGACAGCGCGCTCTCCCACCGCCGCGGGAGGAGCACATCCAGAATCAACACGAGCAGCGACCCCGCCGCGAGGACGAGCTGCGGCAGCAGGTTGTAGAAATCAGCCGGCGTGAACCCCGCGGGCATCAGCGGCCGCCTTCCGGCGCCGGCGTGGCACCGCCGGAAGCGGTCGTACACGGCGGTGTCACGAGCATCCCGGGAGGTCCGGCCGGAGCCTGCACCGGAGCGGCGGCGGCGTTGCACTCCGCGGCGGCCTTCGCGATCGCGGGACCATACACCGAGTTCACGCGCATCACGATGCGGCCAACCGACGCGTCGAGCCTGCGGAGGAGCGGGGTCGGATAAATGCCAATCCAGATGGCGAGCGCGACGAGCGGGAGAAACGTCGCGACTTCCCGCGCACTCAGGTCGGACAGCGTTTGATTGGCGGGATTGTCGAGCCTTCCGAACATCGTGCGCTGATAGAGCCACAGCATGTAGGCCGCGCCAAGCACGATGCCGGTCGCCGCGATGGCGGCCCATGTCCGGTTGACCACGAAGATCCCCTGCAGCACCAGGAGCTCGCCGATGAACCCGTTCAGGGCCGGCATGCCGATCGACGAGAGCGTCATCAGCAGGAACACCGCGGCAAACACGGGCATGACGGCGGACAGCCCGCCGAAGGCGGAGATGTCCCGCGTGCGGCGCCGCTCATACGCGATGCCGACCAGCAGGAACAGCGCTCCTGTCGAAATCCCGTGATTCAGCTGATGGACGATGCTGCCCGTGATGCCGACCGGCGTCAGCGCGAACATCCCGAGCATCGCCATGCCCATGTGGCTGACGCTCGAGTACGCGATGAGCCGCTTCCAGTCGGTCTGGGCGAGCGCGAGGAGCGCGCCGTACACGATGCCGACGATCGCGAGCGCGGCCATCATCGGCACGAACTGACGCGTCGCATCCGGCAGGACCGGGATGCTGAACCGCAGGAAGCCGTACGTCCCCATCTTCAGCATGATCGCCGCCAACACGACCGAGCCGGCGGTCGGTGCGTCGGTGTGCGCGTCCGGCAGCCATGTGTGCAGCGGGAACATCGGCACCTTCACGGCGAAGCCGCAGAACAACGCCAGGAACACCCAGGTCTGCATGCCGGGCGGCATCGACAGCTCGTGGAACTTCGTGATGTCGAAGGTGTACACGCCGGTCACGGCGTGCGCGTAGAAGTAGATCGCGAGGATGCCGAGGAGCATCACGACCCCGCCGACGAGCGTGAAGAGGAAGAACTTCAGCGCGGAGTACAGCCGGCGTCGTCCTCCCCAGATGCCGATGATGAAGTACATCGGGACCAGCATGACTTCCCAGAAGAGAAAGAAGAGGAGCGAGTCGAGAGACACGAACGCGCCAATCATGCCGGTCTGCAGCACCAGCAGGAACACGTAGTACTCCTTCACACGCTCGGTGATCGAGGACCACGACGACAGGATGGCGATGGCGCCGATGATCGTCGTCAGGAGCACCAGCAGGGCACTCAGGCCGTCCACGCCCAGGAAGTACTCGGCGCCGATCGACGGGATCCATGCGCCGCGCTCCACGAACTGCCAGGCGTCTCCCTGTGTCTGGTAGCGGAACCACAACGGGAGCGAGACGGAGAACCCTGCCACGCCGAAGATGTTCGCGGCCCAGCGGATCGCCGTCTCGTGCCGCCGCGGGATCAAGAGCAGCAGCAGCGCGCCTGCCAGGGGCGTGAACAGAATCACGGACAGCAGGTGGTTGTTCAGGAGCGTCATCAACGGGTTCCGGACACCGTGGGAGACGCGAGCGCTGCCGCGTGCCTCGGGGCTGAATGTGATTTCATTTATCCGCCAAACAGATAGAGCGTGAGAAACGCCACCACGCCGAACACCATCAGCAGCGCGTAGTTCTGGACCAGTCCGGTCTGCAGACGCCGAATGAGGAAACTCCCCCGCCCCGCGCCGCGCGCCATGCCGTTCACGACAGCGTCCACCAGATACTTGTCGATCATGTGCGAGACCCACGCACCGACCTGCGTCAGGGAGGCGAGGCCGTCGATCGCGGCGTCGACTACCCGGCGATCGATGACGCGCAGGCCCCGCGCGCTCCGAAGCGTGCCCCGCACGATCGTCGCGTCGTAGAGCTCGTCGACGTAGAACTGGTTGCACAGGAGCGCGTGCGGGCCCCGCCACCGTCGGACGAATCGCCCGGGAAGATCGGGCCGCACGAGATAGAGATACCAGGCGGACGCCATGCCCGCGACGGCGACGAGGACCGAGATGAGCATCGCTCCGACTTCCGCACCTCGCGAGAGATCCCCGGCATCTGCCTGCGTCAGCGATCCCGCGGCACGGAAGCTTGGCGCGAGGAAGTGTCCCATCGCGTCGTGCCCCCCGAGCGCCGCCGGCACCCCGACAAAGCCCGCGACAATCGCTCCCAGCGCGAGGACCAGCATGGGGAGGAGCATCAGGCGGGACTCGGGACTCGCCTGCCGCGCCGTAGCCACTTCGCGGCGTAGGCGGGGGGTTAGGGATTCGACGGACGGGATCCGGGGCTCGCCTGCCGCGCCGTAGCCGCTTCGCGGCGTAGGCGGGGGACTCGGGATTCGGGCAGGGCCGTGCGTGACTTCATGCTCCTCGCGCTCGGCCTGACCGTGGGCCTGCGCGTCGTGCGGATGTTCGGCGCCGTGGAGCATCGCCGCAATCGCTGCCGCGTGTGACGCGGTCGCGGCGGGGACGGGGCCCCTGTACGACCCGAAAAACGTCAGCGCCATCAACCGCGCAATGTAGACGGCGGTCAGAAGCGCTGTCGCAAGCGCGAACGCGTAGAGCAGCGGGTTCGCGCCCAGGGCGCGCGACAGGATCTCGTCCTTGCTGAAAAAGCCCGCCAGCGGCGGAATCCCGGCGAGCGCGAGCGCTGCGAGAAGCATGGTGGCGAACGTGACGGGCATGCGCTCCTTCAGCCCGCCCATACGGCGCATGTCCTGCTCGCCGGCGAGAGCGTGAATGACGGCGCCGCTGCCAAGAAAGAGCAGGGCCTTGAAGAACGCGTGGGTGACGAGGTGAAACACCGCCGCACCGAACGCGCCCACCCCCGCCGCGAGGAACATGTAGCCGACCTGCGACATGGTCGAGTACGCCAGCACGCGCTTGATGTCGGTCTGCACGAGGCCGATGGCGGCCGCCATCAACGCCGTGAGGGCGCCGACGATGGCGACGATCGCCATAACGAGGGGCGCGTGCTCGAAGAGCACGGCGTTGCGCGCGATGATGTACACGCCGGCCGTCACCATCGTGGCGGCGTGGATGAGCGCCGAGACCGGCGTCGGTCCTTCCATAGCGTCGGGAAGCCACACGAACAGCGGAATCTGCGCGCTCTTGCCCACGGCGCCGGCACAGAGCAGCAGGCAGATGGCCGACAGCACGCCAAAGCTCGCAGCCTCAGGCGGCATCGACGCCGCCGCGGCCGCCACGGCCGCGATATCCACGGTGCCGAACGTGAAGAAGATCAGGAATATCCCGAGCAGGAACCCCGCGTCTCCCAGCCTGTTCACGAGAAAGGCCTTCTTGCCGGCGTCCGCCGCGCTCGATTTCTCGTACCAGAACCCGATGAGCAGGTAGGAGCAGAGCCCGACCCCTTCCCATCCCAGGAAGAGGACCACGAAGTTGCCGGCGAGCACGAGCAGGAGCATGAACGCGCAGAAGAGATTCAGGTAGCAGAAGAACCGGGCGTAGGCGCCCGCGGGCTCGTCCTTCATGTACGCGGCCGCATAGACATGAATGAGAAAGCCGACGCCGGTCACGACCAGCAGCATCACCGACGCGAGCGGGTCCACCCGGAGCGACCAGGCGACCTTGAACATCCCGATGTCCTTCGCCGTGGCGAGCGGTATCTGGGGAATCCAGTCTCCCATCACGAGCTCGTACATGCGAGCGTCCACGGGGACGGACAGCAGGCCCGCAAACACGGAGAGCGACAGGGCGAGCGCGCCACCAAGCGCGGCGCAGGCGAGCACGGCGCTCACGGCCCGGCTGAAGTACCGGATGCCGAGCAGGCCGTTGACCGCGGCGGCCGCGGCAGGCAGGACAGGAATCAGCCAGAGAAACTTCATCGGTCTGCCGAGTGCGCCCGATGGACGATCGGGGCGCCTACCATTTCATGATGTCCATGTCGTCCATGTTGAGCGTCTCCTTGTTGCGGAAGAACGCCAGGATGATCCCGAGACCGACCGCCGCTTCGGCGGCCGCCACGGCGACGACAAAAATCGCGAACACCTGGCCGGCGCCGTCGTGCAGCTGGTAGGAGAACGCCGCCAGGTTGATGTTGACCGCGTTCAGCATCAGCTCGATCGACATGAAGACGATGATGATGTTGCGGCGCACGAGCACGCCGACAAGCCCTATCGTGAAGAGGGCGGCGGAGAGCACGAGGTAGTGGTACGGCGTGATCGGTGTCACATGTCCTTCCGGGCCAGCAGAATCGCGCCGACCATCGCCACGAGCAGCAGCATGGACGCCAGCTCGAACGGCACGAGATAGTCGGTGTAGAGCAGCATGCCGATGGTCTCGGTGTTGCCGGCCGCAGGCACCGCCGGCGCGGTGGCCACTGCGGCCGCCGGACGGGCCGCGGTGTACACGAGAATCGCCGAGATCTCGGCGAGCATGGCCCCGGCGAGGGCGAACCCGACGGCCGATTGCCGCCGCGTGTCGACGGGCGCATCCGCCGGGCGTCGCAGGTTGACGAGCATCACGACGAACAGGTAGAGCACGACGATGCCGCCGGCGTAGACGAGAATCTGGATGATCGCCAGGAACTCTGCGCCGAGCATCACATACACCACCGCGACGCAGAGGAAGTTGGCCACGAGGAACAGCACGCAGTGCACGGTGTTCCGCGCGGTGACGACCAGCACGCCGAAGCCGAGAATGAACGCGGCGAGCGCGTAGAACAGGACGGATTCGAGCATGAGTCTCCTTCCGGCCACAGCCGGAAGCTAGGGCAACGAAAGCTACGGTTCCTTCCGGCTGACCCCGTCCGCCACGGCTTCGGCGGTCCGCCGTAGCTTCAGCGGAGCCGGAAGCCGGAAGCTACAGCAAAACCTTCAAAACGGCCGTCACGACCAGGTTGGCGATGCCCAGCGGGATCAGCACCTTCCATCCGAGCCGCATCAGTTGATCGTAGCGATAGCGCGGAAGCGTCGCGCGAATCCAGATGAACACATAGAGGAACACGAAGGTCTTCAGCACGAACCAGACCCAGCCCGGCACGTACCCCAGCCAGCTGAGCGCCTCCACGTTCGGGAAGGGTCGCAGCCACCCGCCGAAGAACAGGGTCGTCGCCACGGCCGACACGACGATCATGTTGGCGTATTCGGCAAGGAAGAACAGCGCGAACCGCATGCCGCTGTACTCCGTGTGGAACCCGCCCGTCAGCTCCTGCTCCGCCTCCGGCAGGTCGAACGGCGCGCGGTTCGTCTCCGCGAGCCCGCCGATGAACAGAATCACGAAAGCCACGGGCTGCAGGAAAACGTACCAGACGCGCGCGTTGAACTGCGCGTCGATCATCCCGACCATGCTCAGCGTGCCCGACATCACCACGATGCTGACGAGCATCATCGTGATCGCAATCTCATAGCTGATGAGTTGCGCCGAAGCACGCAGCCCCGCGAGCAGCGGGAACTTGCTGTTCGACGCATACCCCGCCAGGATGATGCCGTACACCCCGATCGACGTGATCGAGACGAGATACAGCAGGCCAACGTTGATGTCCGCGATGACGAGGGCGATGGGAAAGCCGAACAGGACGGCCTCGCGATCGAACGGGATCACCGCGAAGGCCATGAGCGCCGGGACCATCGAGACGATCGGCGCGAGCGTGAACACCCACGTGTCCGCACGAGCCGGCGTGATGTCTTCCTTCAGCAGCAGCTTGATCGCATCGGCGATCGGCTGAAGCGCCCCGTGGTATCCGACCCGCATCGGACCCAGCCGGACCTGCACCCACGCGATCACCTTGCGCTCGAGGAGCGTCATGAAGGTGACCGACACCAGCACCGCATTCAGCAGGACGAGGATCTTGAGCAGGGGAACGACGTAGTCCGCCACCATCAGCGATCGACCTCGCCGACCACGATATCGATGGAGCCGATGAGCGCGACGACGTCCGAGACGAGGTGGCCCTGAATCAGGCGCGGCAGCGCCTGCAGATTGCAGAATGACGGCGGACGCACGCGGAACCGATAGGGCGCGTTCGACCTGCCGTCGCTGACGATGAAGTACCCGAGCTCCCCTTTCGGCGACTCGATCGCGTGATACGTCTCCCCCGCGGGCGGCTTGATGAGCCGCGGTACCTTCCCGATGATGGGGCCCTCCGGCAGACCGTCGAGCGCCTGACGGATGATGCGCACCGACTGCAGGAGCTCTTCGATCCGCACCAGATACCGATCGTAGGTGTCTCCGGCGCTGCCAATCGGGACGTTGAACTCGAGCTCATCGTAGGCCGCGTACGGCTCCGCCTTCCGCACGTCGCGCGGGACGCCGGATCCGCGGAGCGCCGGTCCCGTCAGGCCAATCGCGACGGCCTCCTCGCCGCTGATGACGCCGATGTTCCGCGTGCGATCGAGCCAGATGCGGTTGTGCGTGAGCAGCTCCTCGTACTCGGCGACCTTCGTTTCGAACAGGTCGCAGAACGCGCGGACCTTGCGGTCCCACCCGGTCGGAATGTCGAGCGGGAGCCCGCCAATCCGCATCGCGTTGTACGTCAGCCTCGCGCCGCAGTATTCCTCGAACAGATCCAGGACCAGCTCACGCTCGCGGAAGGCGTAGAGGAACACCGTCATGGCGCCGAGGTCCATGGCATGCGTGCCCAGCCACAGGCAGTGACTCGCGATCCGCTGCAGCTCCGCCAGGATCGTACGGATGTAGCGCGCTCTCCGGGGCACCTCGAGCGACATCAGTTTCTCGACCGTTTCGCAGTATCCGAGGTTGTTGCTCGCCGCGGCGACGTAGTCCATCCGGTCCGTAATCAGGATGATCTGCGCCCAGTCCCGCTGCTCGCAGAGCTTCTCGATCCCGCGGTGCAGATAGCCGATGACGATGTCCGAGCCCACCACGCGCTCGCCGTCGAGCCGCAGCACGACCCGCAGCACGCCGTGCGTGCTCGGGTGCTGGGGCCCCATGTTGATGACGAGATCGGTCGTATCAAACATGGTCCGCGGCGGGTTCGGGGATCCGCGTCACTCGATTTCCTCCGCGCGCCTGACGCGCAGCCAGTCCATGGGATTCTCCATCAGCAGCTCGCCGGGACCTTCGAGCGGATAATCCTTCCGCTGCGGGTGCCCCTGCCAGTCGTCGGGCATGAGGATGCGCCGCAGATCCGGATGCCCCTCGAAGGGGATGCCGAAGAGATCGAACACCTCGCGTTCGAGCCAACTCGCGCCGGGCCAGACGGCGCTGACGGACGGCGCCGCATCGCCGTCCGCCACGCGAACCTTGAGCCGCACGCGCTGGTGCAGCCGCGTGGAATACAGGCAGTAGATCAGGTCGAAACGCGGACTGCGCGGCGGCCAGTCGGTGGCGGTGACGTCCGAGCACGCATCGAACTCCGCACCGGGGGTGCTGCGGAGGTGAGCGGCGACCTCGAGCAGGCGCGACGCCGCGACCACGAGGGACCAGTCGCCCACCCACCACGAGAGATGCTCGACGGCATCGGGACAAGCCGACTGAAGAGAGGTGATGAACGCGGGGACATCAGTGCCGGGAGGGGGCGGCGGCTCTGTGGGACCGGCGGGCGGCGCAATGGTCTTCGGTTTCGGCGACGCACGCGACACCTCGGCACCAATCGGCTCCGGGCCGGTCGAGGACGGAGACGTGTTGCCCCCAGGCTCTGGTGGAGAGTCGGACATGGTTCAGCCGCCGGTCAGACCTGCCACTCGAGGGCGCCCTTCCTCCACGCGTAGAAATAGCCCACGACGAGGACGAAGAGGAACACCAGCATCTCGACGAGACCGAACACCGCGAGCTTGTCCAGCGAGACGGCCCACGGAAACATGAACACGGTCTCGACGTCGAAGATCACGAAGAGCATGGCGATGAGGTAATAGCGGACGCTGTAGCGATCGCGCGCGTCGCCGGTGGACTCGATGCCGCACTCGTACGGCTCGAGCTTCACCGTGTTCGGCTTGTCGGCATGAACGAGTTTCGAAACGAGGATCGTAAAGACTGCGAACCCTGAGGCAATCAGGATGAAGAGGAAGATCGGAATGTAGCTCCTGAGCATTGGCGTGAGCCCGGCGAGGCGGCCTCCTGCTGCGGGTCCTGCTCACTCGGAAGCCGGGCTGGTTATAACATGCGGTCCTGGGGGTGTCAAGAAACCGCAAACCCATATCTGACAACAATTTTCGGAGATTTCGTGTTCTTGACGCTCCCCGCGCGCGGAGCCTATACTCGCTACAAGAGGCCCATATGATGCAGTCGTTTCTGGCGCTCGGGCTTGCAGCCCTGACGCTGGGTTCCCAGAATACCGGCGGACAGAGCGCGCCCCCCCGCGCCACCGAGACTCGCAACCCGACCGTCTACGTCAGCGTCCTCGGCCCGAAGGACGTACCGGTCACCGGCCTCACGGCCGCCGACTTCCAGGTCAAGGAAGACGGCGTCACCCGCGAGGTCCTGAAAGCGGAAACCGCCACGGACCCGATGCAGATCGTCCTGCTCGTGGACGACAGCCAGGCCGCGGCGCACGCCCTGCAGCCTCTGCGGGAGGGGCTCACGGCCTTCGTCGAGAAGCTGAAGGGGCGCGCTGAAATCGGCATCGTCACGGTGGGCGACCGCGCGACGTCCCTGGTGCCGTCCACGACTGACACGGCCGCGCTCAAGAAGGGCATCACGCGCATCTTCGACCGCACCGCCTCCGGGGCTTACCTGCTGGACGGCATCATGGAAGTGAGTGAGGGCTTCGCTCGCCGCAAGGCCGCCCGTCCCGTCATCGTCGCCGTGGCGATGGACCGGGTCGAGTCGAGGGAAGGGGTCGAGTTCAGCAATCTGCACTACGAGCCCGTGCTCAAGCAGCTCCAGGCGAGCGGCGCCACGCTGACTGTGCTGTCGGTGGGCAGCCCCGCCTCATCCCTGGCCGACGAGATGCGGAACCGCAACATGGTCATTGCCGAGGGCACCGCGCGGACCGGCGGGCGCCGCGATCAGATCCTCGCACCGTCGGGCATCGCCGAGGCGATGCCGCGGGTCGCCGACGAACTGCTGAATCAATACCAGGTCACCTACTCGAGGCCTGAGGCGTTGATTCCGCCCGAAAAACTTCAGGTCACCGTGTCCCGCCCGGGCGTGACGGTCAGGGCGCGGACGCGCGTGGCAGGACGCTGATGCGCCGACCGGCCGCGATGCTCGGCGCCGCCGGCGCGTGCCTGCTCGCGGTGACGGTCGCGGCTCAGCAGGGGCGCTTCCGCGCCGGGGTCGATCTCGTCTCGCTGAACGTCACGGTCACCGACGCGAGCCAGGCCGGCGTGAAGTACGTCACGGGGCTCGAGCAGGAAGACTTCGAGGTGTTCGAGGACGGGACCAAGCAGGCGATCACGTTCTTCTCGCGCGTGCAGCAGCCGATCGCGCTGGCGATTCTCCTCGACACCAGCAACAGCATGGAGGAGAAGCTCGCCACGGCCCAGGAAGCGGCCGTCGGCTTCGTCCGCCGCATGCGCAAAGACGACGCGATGGAAGTCATCGAGTTCAACAGCCAGGTGCGGATTCCCCAGCCGTTCACGAGCGACGCCGGCGCGCTCGAACGCGCGATCCGGCAGACCACGGTGAATGGATCCACCTCGCTGTACAACGCCATCTACGTGTCGTTGCGGGAGCTGAAAAAAGAGCGCGCGCAATCGGCCGAAGAGATCCGGCGCCAGGCCATCGTCGTGCTGTCCGACGGCGACGACACGTCGAGCCTCGTCGAGTACGACGAGGTCCTGAACCTGGCGAAGCGCTCGGAGACGGCCATCTACGCGATCGGCCTGCGCCAGGCGGAAATCGGGCGTCCGCACTTCAAGGAAGCGGAGTTCGTGCTCCGTCAGCTCTCGCAGGAGACGGGTGGACGCGTGTTCTTTCCCACGTCAATCACCGAACTGGCGAAGATTTACGAACAAATCTCCGAGGAGCTGGCCAGCCAGTACAGCATCGCGTACACCTCGAAGAACCCGATGCGCAACGGCGCCTGGCGAAAGATCGACGTGCGCATGGCGAAACCTGGCCTGGCGGCCCGGGCGCGCCGCGGGTACTACGGGCCTGACGGCCGATAGGCGCCCCCATGCATTTCCTCCCCCTCGTGCTGTACGCGGCGGCGGCAGCCGCCTATGCCGCACACTTCGCCCGACGCGACCCGCGAACGGGACGGCTCGCGACGGCACTGCTCGGCACCGGCGTCCTGGCGCACACGTTCGTGATCGGCATGCAGACCGTGCAGGCCGGACATCTGCCGCTCGTCGGGACGAGCGCGGCGATCTCCGCATTCGTGTGGCTGCTCGGGCTCGCATATCTCTATGTCGAGCTGACGTCCGACGAACGGTCGATGGGCGTCTTCGTGACGGTCCTGCTCGCCATGCTCGCGATCATTCCCGCCCTGGATCCGACGATCTCCCCCCGGCCGCCGCTCCTCAGGAGCCCGTTGTTCACGGTCCACGTCGTGTCGGTGCTCTTTGCGTACGCGAGCTTTGCGCTGGCGTTCGTCCTGGGTGTCACGTACGTGCTGCTCTTCAAGGAGATCAAGGCGAAGCAGCTCGGGTTCTTCTACGCGAGGCTGCCGTCACTGCAGGCGCTCGACGTGATGAACGGGCGGGCCATCACCGTCGGCTGGGCGTGCCTCACGCTGGGGGTCACCGTCGGCGGCATCTGGGCGATGCAGGTGCAGTCGTCTCCCGATCCGCGAGCCCAGGCGATGTCGGTTGCGGATCCGAAGATCCTGGTGGCGCTCGTCTCGTGGGGTGTCTACTCGTTTGCCGTCCTGGCCCGCCGCGCGGCCGGCTGGAGCGGACGGAGGGCCGCCTACCTGTCAGCGCTTGCGTTCGTCCTGGTGCTGTTGAACTTCCTGCCGGTCGGCTACTTCCTCACGAAGAGCCATAACTTCTGATGCGACTTTTTGCAGTCGGCCTCAGCCACCGCACCGCCCCCGTCGATCTGCGGGAGTCGGTCGATTTCGCGCGAGGCGGGCTGGATCAGGCGCTGGCCGCGCTCGCGTCCACGGGCGTCGGCCGGGAAGTCGTGGTGCTGTCGACGTGCAACCGCGCGGAGATCTATGCCGTCGGCGACAGCGATGCGACGGCCGAAGGGGTCGGGCGATTTTTCAGCGAATACCACAATGTGGCGCATGCTCGCGTGGCGGAGCATCTCTACCTCCGGCGGGGCCCGGACGTCGCCCGTCATCTCTTCCGCGTCGCCGCGGGGCTGGACTCGCTCGTCGTGGGAGAGCCGCAGATCCTCGGCCAGGTCAAGGCCGCGTACTCCACGGCCAGCGACCTCCACTACACGGGCACGCTGACCAATCGGCTGTTCCATTCCGCGTTTGCCGCGGGCAAGCGCGTCCGCGCGGAGACGGGCCTCGGCGAGGGCGCGGTGTCGGTCAGTTACGCGGCGATCGCGCTGGCGAAGAAGATCTTCGGTCACCTGAAGGGCCGGAGCGTGCTGATTCTGGGCGCCGGCGAGATGGCGAAGCTCACCGGCGTCCATCTCCAGGCGCAGCAGGTGAAGACGATCGCGATTGCGAGCCGCACGCTCACGACCTCGCAGAGCCTGGCATCGAGGCTGGGCGGACGGGCGGTGCCGTGGGAATCGCTGAACGAAGCGCTCGCCGAGGCCGACATCGTGATCACGGCTACAGGAGCGGCCGAACCGGTACTGACGCACGGGCGCGTGGAAGACATCATGCGCCCACGGCGCAACCGGCCGATCTTCATCATCGACATCGCGTTGCCACGCGACGTGGAGGCGGCGGTCGGGAATCTGGACCAGGTCTTCCTTTACAACATCGACGATCTGCAGACGATCGTGAACGAGAACCTGGCGAGGCGTGGCGGTGAGCTCGCCCGCGCCGAGGCCATCGTCGACGAAGAAGTGGCGCGGTTCACGTCGTGGCTCCAGTCGCGCGAGATCGTGCCGACGGTCGTGGCGCTTCGTCAGCGATTCGAGGCCATCCGGCAGGGTGAGCTGGCACGGCTCGAGCCCAAGATGACCGGCCTCGCGCCCGAGGCGCGCGCGCGGGTGGACGAAATCACCCGGCTCATCGTCGAAAAGCTCCTGCTGACGCCGACCGAGCAGCTGAAAGCGCTGAGCGACGAAGCGACCGCCGTGGCGTACGCGGATGCCCTGAACAAGCTATTTAGCCTCCAAGCTCGTGCGTCGGCGGCTCGGGATTCGGGACCCGGGACTCGGGACTCGACGGATCGGGACTCGACGGATCGGGATTCGGGACTCGGGAATCGGGATTCGGCAGATCGGGAGTCGGGGCTCGGGATTCGCGAGTCGGCGCTCGCCGATCGGGACTCGCCAAACGCGATCGACTCCGGAGTCGTCAAGTGAAGGCGCTCAGACTCGGGACTCGCGGCAGCGCCCTGGCGCTCTGGCAGGCACGGACGGTGGCGGCACTCGTCGAATCTGCAGGCACGCCTGTGGAGATCGTGGTCATCCGGACGGCCGGCGATCGCCTCCAGCGGGCGCCGCTGTCGGAAGTCGGCGGCAAGCGGCTGTTCGTGAAAGAGATCGAAGACGCGCTGCTCGACGGATCGATCGACCTGGCGGTGCACAGTGCGAAGGACATGTCAGCCCTGTTGCCCGATGGACTCGAGATCGGGGCCGTCCTCCCTCGCGAAGATCCCCGCGACGCGGTGGTCCTGCCGGCCGGGCGGGTGCCGGCGGACTTCCGGTCCGCGCTGACGCACCTCGAGGGAGATCCCGTGATCGGAACGGGGAGCGTCCGGCGCGTGGCGCAGCTCGCGATGATCCTCCCGCGCACACGGTTCGCCGGGGTCAGAGGAAACGTGGACACGCGGATCGCAAAACTCGACAACGGTGATTTCGATGCGCTCGTGCTGGCTGCGGCGGGGCTGCGCCGGCTGGGACTCGGGGCGCGTATCTCGGCGCTGATCCCGATCGAGTCGTGCGTCCCGGCGCCAGGCCAGGGTATCGTGGCCGTCGAGATCCGGTCGGCGGATGCCAGGGCGCGCCAGGCACTGGCCGCGTCGAGCGACCCTGCCACAGCAGTCTGTCTGACCGCGGAGCGGACAGTCGTGACGGCGCTCGGCGGCGGCTGCCAGCTTCCGCTCGGCGCCATCGCTCTTCACGGCAGCGGCGAGCTCCGGATGCACGGGCTCGTCGCGTCACTGGACGGCACCCGGGTAATACGGCGCGAAGTGGCGGGATCGGACACAGATCCCGCAGCCGTGGGCCTCCGGCTGGCAGACGCCCTGTCCGAAGGTGGCGCCATGGAAATTCTCGGCGCTCTGCGGGACGGCATGCAGGCTGCGAGCGGCGGTCAGCGAACACCGGGGCACGAGTAGGACGATGGAACCATGAAGCTCCCCTGCGTGTACATCGTCGGCGCCGGACCTGGCGATCCGACACTCATCAGCGTTCGTGGGCAGCGTTGCCTCGAGGCCGCCGATGTCGTCGTCTACGATCACCGGGTGCACGCGCGGCTTCTTCGAATCGCGAGGCGGGACGCCGAGCGCATCGACGTCGGCGCGCCGGCGCCGCGGCCGGTCGATCAGGACGCCATCTCGATCCTGCTGGCTGAAAAGGCGCGCGAAGGCAAGGTCGTCGTCCGTCTCAAGTGGGGCGATCCGTTCGTCTTCGACAGCGGAGGCAAGGAAGCGGTGTTCCTGCACGAGCAGGGCATTCCGTTCGAAGTCGTGCCCGGCATTCCGGTCACGATTGGGGGCCCCGCCTATGCCGGCATCCCTGTGACGTACCCCGAAGCTGGCGACGTGCTGGTTCTCGTTCGCGGCCACGAAAACGAGTCGGATGCGCCTGACGTGGACTGGAGCCGGCTTGCCCCCCTCAGCGGCACGCTGGTCTGCTACGCCGGCGCGCAGCAGATTGCCACCGCGACGCGCGCGCTGATCGAGCACGGCCGGGCCGAGGACGAAACCGCGGCGCTCATCTACGACGCCACCCTGGCCTCGCAGCGCACCATTGACGCGACCCTCGGCACCATCGCCGCAAAGGCGGACCCGGCGGGTGCCGGGCTCCTCGTCGTCGGCGCCGTCGCGGGCCTCCGTGCCCACCTGCGGTGGTACGACGATCGGCCGCTCTCCGGACGACGCATCGTGGTGACACGGTCACGCGAGCAGGCGGGCGAGCTCATCGAGATGCTCGAGGAACGCGGAGCCGAGGCGATCGGCGCACCGTCGATCCGAATCGCGCCGCCCGAGGATCCTGCGGAGCTCGATGCCGCGTGCGCCCAGGCGTCAGGCTTCGACTGGATTGTGTTCACGAGCGCGAACGCCGTCGATCAGTTCATGAACCGGCTGCTGGCGATCGGCGACGTGCGTGATCTCCACGGCGTGCGGCTGTGCACCGTTGGCCCCTCCACCGCTTCACGCCTCCACCGATACGGCATCCGCGTCGATCTGACCCCCGCCGAGTTCCGCGCGGAGGCCGTGGCCGACGCGCTCCGTACGGCCGGCGAGCTCGAGGGCACACGCGTGCTGCTGCCGCGCGCCGACATTGCGCGCGATAGCCTCGGCGATGAACTGCGCCAGGCGGGAGCGGACGTCGTCGAGGTCATCGCCTACCGGACCATTCCCGAGACCGCCGACCGCGGTGCGGATCACGACATCTACCGCATGCTCCTCGACAGGCGCATCGACGCGGTGACGTTTGCCAGCGCCTCGGCGGTCCGGAATTTCGTCGAGGTCCTCGGCCGGGATCAGGCGGCCGATCTGCTCCGGACCGTCGTCGTCGCCTCGATCGGTCCGGTGACGGCCGAGGCCGCAAGCCAGCTCGGCATCGCCACCACGGTGATGCCGAAGCGCTACACGATTCCCAATCTCGTGGACGCCCTCGTGGAGCATTTCGCAGAAGCGGCGAGCCGAACATGACGCTGAAAACAGGCACCGGCACACATGCCGGACGACAGACCGAGTCCACCGGATCCTCTTACAACGAACGCCTCCGCCGGCGGCCGCGCCGCCTCCGCCGGACCGCCGCCATCCGATCGCTGGTTCGCGAGACACGGCTGTCGCCCGAGATGTTCATCTACCCGCTGTTCGTGGTTCCGGGGGAAGGCCAGCGGCGTGAAGTGGGATCGATGCCGGGGGTCTTCCAGCTGTCAGTGGACGAGGCGGTACGCGAGGCTGCGGCCGCCAGGGCGGAAGGCATCCCGGGCGTACTTCTCTTCGGTCTCCCCGAGGCCAAAGACGCCGTCGGCTCCGGGGCGTACCGATCCCGAAGCACCCGTCCAGGCCGCTGTCCGCGCGCTCAAGCGCGAAGTGCCGGGCCTGCTCGTCGTCACCGACGTGTGCCTGTGCGAGTACACCTCGCACGGCCACTGCGGGATTCTCATCGAAGAGGAGGTCGCGAACGATCCGACCGTCGAACAGCTCGTACGAGCGGCGCTGTCGCACGCGGCGGCCGGAGCGGACGTTGTCGCCCCATCGGACATGATGGACGGCCGTGTCGGCGCCATCCGTACTGCGCTGGACGAAGCGGGATTTCCGGAGACCGCGATCATGTCGTACGCGGCGAAGTACTGTTCCGCGTTCTACGGCCCGTTCCGTGAAGCGGCGGACTCGGCGCCTGCGTTCGGCGACAGGCGATCGCACCAGATGGACCCGTCCAACATCGACGAGGCGCTCCGGGAAGTCGAGATCGACATCGAGGAAGGGGCCGACATCGTCATGGTGAAGCCGGCACTCGCGTATCTCGACGTGATCGCGCGTGTGAAGGCCGAGTTCGGCTACCCCACCGCGGCATACCAGGTGAGCGGCGAGTACGCGATGATCAAGGCCGCGGCGGGCAATGGCTGGATCGACGAGCCGCGCGTGATGCTGGAGACCCTGACGTCCATCCGGCGGGCGGGGGCAGACATCATCATCACGTACTACGCTCGTGCCGCGGCGCGCGCGCTTGCCGGACGGTGAGCAGCACCGCTAAGGAATGCCGACGACGATCAGCGTCGCGTCGTCCTCGAATTGACCGCCTGTGAAGCCGTTGACGTCGGCGAGGATGGCGTCCTTCATCTCCTCGACCGGGAGCGCTCGCGTCGCGATCGCGACGGCCGCGAGCCTCTCTTCGTCGAACCACTCGCCCGCCGGGTTTCGCGCCTCGGTGATGCCGTCGGTGAAGAAGAGCAGACGGTCGCCCGCGGCGAGGGACAGCTCCGCCTGCTCGTAGCGAATCTCGGTGAAGATTCCGAGGACCATCCCGCCTTCGCTCAGCCGCTCGAAGGAGCCGCCGCGGCGAATCAGGAGCGGCGGATTGTGGCCGGCGTTGGAATAGACGATGCGGCGCCCGGCAGCGTCGATGCGGGCATAGCAGAACGTGGCGAAGCGGCCGCTTGCCATGTTGCGGCAGAGCAGCCGGTTCACACTGCCGCAGACGGCTGACGGAGGTGCGGTCTCCTGGGCGAATGCGCGCACGGCCGCCTGCAGGTTCGACATCAGCAGCGCGGCAGGAAGTCCCTTGCCGGCGATGTCGGCGATGGACACCCCGAGCCCGCTGCCGAACGCCAGCGTGTCGAAGCAGTCGCCGCCGACGCCGTCCGCCGGTTGCCAGGCCACCGCGATGTCGAGCCCGGCAATCTGCGGCACGCTGGTGGGCAGGAGGCCCCGCTGAATCAGCCGGGCATCCTCGAACTCACGCTGGTGCTTCTGATCGCGGCGCCGGGCAGCGCGCGCATCCGTGATCTCGCGGTGCAGAATCTCGAGCAGCGTCACGTCTTCCCAGGGCTTCTGCACGAAGCTCCGGGCGCCCCGCCGCATCGCTTCAACCGCCGTGTCGATGCTGCCCCAGCCGGTCATCACGACAATGGGCATCGCGGGATCGTGCGCCCGGACGCGGGGAATCAGCTCGAGCCCTTCCCTGCCGGAGGTCGTGTCGCGGCTATAGTTCAGATCCATCAGCAGCAGGTCGAACGGCCCTTCGCGGAGCCGCTCCATGACTGCCATCGTGGAGCTGACGAACTGCGGGTCGTACCCTTCGCCGGACAGCAGCCAGCGCAGAGCCTCGAGGACGTCGGGCTGATCGTCCGCGACCAGCACGCGGGCTGGGATCGATTCGCTCGCCAGGGCCATTCGAGGGTCCGTGAAGATGTCGGTCATGTGCCGCGCACGTGGATCCCAAGTTGCGTACCACGTCCGCGATGGACAATTGCCGGGGAATCGACGAGATCGCCGGTCCGGTGCGTCGCGCCGGCGCGACTGTCGTGTCGCGCGCGTGCGACGGTATTCTAGAACGTCGCGGGTCCAGTCCGGCACCGCATGGTAAGGCGCGCGAGCTCACTCCAGGATGACAGACACGGTTCGAATTCTCGTCGCCGACGACCAGGCCGACATTCTCGACGCCCTGAGGCTCCTTCTCTCGGACGAGGGATATGACGTCACGGCTGCGCGGTCCCCCGTCGAGGCGCTTGGACGCCTCGAGGCGTCGGACTTCGACCTGGCGATCCTCGACCTGAACTACACGCGCGACACCACGTCGGGCCAGGAGGGGTTCGACCTGATGGAGCGCATCCGCGCGCTCGATCCGACGCTCCCGGTCCTCGTCGTCACGGCCTGGAGCAGCGTCGCGGGTGCGGTCGAGGCCATGCGGCGGGGGGCCCGGGACTACATCGAGAAGCCGTGGGACGACGAGCGGCTGCTCGTGACCGTCAGGACGCAGGTCGATCTCCGGCGCGCGCTTCGAAAGAGCCATCGGCTGCAGGAAGCGAACACGCGGCTGCAGCGCGGCGCCACGCCGGTCTTCATCAGCAATTCTCCGGGCATGGTGGAGGTGCGGCAAACCATCGAGCGCATCGCACCGTCAGACGCCTCAGTGCTGATTACCGGAGAACATGGGACCGGGAAGGAAGTGGTCGCGACCAGGCTCCACGCGCTCTCCGATCGCCGGACACGCCCTCTCGTCACGATGAACGCCGGCGGGCTGGCGGAAGGCATCGCCGAGAGCGAGCTGTTCGGGCACGTGAAGGGGGCCTTCACGGACGCGCGGTTCGATCGCATCGGCTGCTTCGAGCTCGCCGACGAAGGGACGCTGTTCCTGGACGAGATTGCCAACATGCCAATGCGCCTCCAGGCGCAGCTGTTGCGCGTGCTGCAGACCGGAGAAGTCCAGCGGGTCGGCTCGTCGAGGCTGCGGTTCGTGAATGTGCGTGTCCTGTCGGCCACCAACGCGAATCTGCCGGCTGAGATCGCGGCCGGACGGTTCCGGGAGGACCTCCTCTATCGCTTGAACACGGTGATCATCCATCTTCCCCCGCTCAGGGATCGTCGCGAGGACATCGTGCCGCTCGCCGTGCACTTCCTGGCGCACTACTCGGCGCGCTACCGCAAGCCGATCGAGGCGTTCGGGGCGGACGCGCTGGACGGCCTGTTGGCGCACTCGTGGCCCGGGAACGTCCGCGAGCTGGCACACAGTATCGAACGGGCAGTGCTGATGGCCGACGGCGGGGCGCGAGCCGTCACCGCCCGGGACCTGAATCTCCCGCGCGGCACGCGCGCCGGTACGAGCCCTGATGCCCATTCCCTGGAGGAGGCCGAGCGGATCTTCATCGAAAAAGTCCTGGCCCGGCACGACGGCGACGTCCGGCTCGCGGCGCAGCAGCTCGGCATGAGCCGCAGCGCACTGTACCGGCGGCTGCAGCAGTATGGCGTCCGTGAGTAGCCAGCCTGCACGGCGCCCGTCGCGTACGGCGACGCCACGCGGCCGGGCGCATCATCGAAGCCTCGAACACTCGGTGCTCCTGCTTGCCGTTGCCGCGGGGCTTCCCTCCACCCTGGCGCTGGTCTACGTGATGTGGGGACAGGCGTACAGCTTCGAGGTCCGCTGGACGCTTGCCGTGGTCGTTCTGGCTGTGTGGTGTGGTTCGGCCGCGCTCGCCTATCAGATGGTGCAACGGGTGCTGTTACTGCAGGCCAATCTCCTCGGTGCGCTGCGTGAGGGGGACTACTCCATCCGCGGCACGGGAGCCAGGAGCGGCAGTGCCGTGGATCTCGTGATCGTCGAGATCAACGCGCTCGGGAACACGCTCCAGCGCCAGCGGACGGAAGCGCTGGAGTCCACGGCGCTTCTTCAGAGCGTCATGGGGGCCATCGACGTGGCGGTGTTTGCGTTCGACATGGACCACCAGCTGATGCTCGTCAATCCCGCCGGCGAGCGGCTGCTCGGCGAGCCGGCCGCCCGCCTGCTCGGGCGCGGCGCCGACGATCTTCACCTCGCCGGTTGCCTCGAGGGGGACACGCCGCGGCTGCTCGACCGTCCATTCGGACCGGAGAGCGGACGCCTCGAGCTCCGGCGCTCGACGTTCCGCCGCGACGGCAAGCCGCATCAGCTGCTGGTCTTTTCCGACCTGAGCCGCGCGCTGCGCGAACAGGAGCAGCAGGCCTGGCAGCGTATCGTCCGCGTCCTCTCACACGAAATCAACAACTCGCTGACGCCGATCAAGTCGATCGCGCACAGCATCAAGCGGATGATCTCGCGCGTGCCGGACATCCCGCGCTCGGCGGAGATCCAGGACGGCCTCAATCTGATCGAGACGCGATCGGGCGCGCTCGGACGCTTTCTCCGCGCCTATGCACAGCTCGCGCGGCTGCCGAAGCCGCAGCTGCGCAGCTTCGAGGTGATGCCGCTCGCGCACCGCATCGCGGAGCTCGAGAACCGGCTGCCCGTCGCCATCGTCGCCACCGACAACCCGAGCATCAATGCCGACCCGGATCAAATCGAGCAGCTCCTCATCAATATCATCCGCAATGCGGCCGACGCGTCCCTCGAGACCAACGGGCGTGTCTCGCTCGACTGGAAACAGGCCGACGGCTCGCTTCAGATCGTCGTGGAGGACGAAGGGCCAGGGCTCCCCGACACCGCGAACCTCTTCGTGCCGTTTTTCACGACGAAGCCGACGGGATCCGGAATCGGTCTCGCCCTGTCGCGGCAGATCGCGGAAGCGCACGGCGGAACGCTCCTGCTCGAGAACCGCACGGACCGCTGCGGGTGCCGCGCGATCCTGCGGCTCCCTCTCTAGCTGTCAGCTGTCAGTTCGCACCGCGAGGTTCATGTTATCTTCGCGGGATGCTCTCCAAGCGACGTTCACGCTATGCACGATCGGAAAAGCTCTTCGCGGCGGCATCGCGGATCCTGCCCGGCGGAGTGGACAGCCCGGTGCGCGCGTTCAAGGCCGTCGGCGGCACGCCTCTCTTCATCGTCCGCGGGCGCGGCGCAACGATCGAGGACGCAGACGGCCACAAGTACATCGATTACGTGATGTCGTGGGGGCCGCTGATCCACGGCCATGCACCGAAGGGACTGCTGAAGGTCCTGGCGGGGACGGCGGCCCGCGGCACGAGCTTCGGCGCTCCGACCGAGCTCGAGACGCGGCTGGCCCAGCGCGTGGCGACGCTGATGCCGTCGATGGAGCGCGTGCGCTTCGTGAGCTCGGGCACGGAAGCCACGATGAGTGCGGCGCGCGTGGCACGCGCGGCCACGAAGCGCGACAAGATCGTCAAGTTCGAGGGCTGCTACCACGGGCATGCCGATGCATTCCTGGTCAAGGCGGGGTCCGGCGCGATGACGCTCGGCGTACCGACGAGTCCGGGCATTGCCGCCGCCGCGGCGGCGGACACACTGCTCGCCCGCTACAACGACCTGGAGTCGGTGGACCGTGTGCTGAGCGCCGCAAAGGGGAAGGTCGCCGCGATTTTCGTGGAGCCGATCGCCGGCAACATGGGGCTCGTACCGCCGCGGCCGGGATTCCTCGAGGGACTCCGCGCTCGCTGCGATCGCGCGGGCGCTCTGCTGGTCTTCGATGAGGTGATTTCAGGGTTTCGCGCGGCAGCCGGCGGCGCGCAGCAGGTGTTCGGCGTGCGCCCCGACCTGACGTGCCTCGGAAAGATCATCGGCGGCGGTCTGCCGGTGGGCGCGTATGGCGGACGCGCCGACGTCATGGAACTGCTCGCACCCGCCGGTCCCGTGTACCAGGCGGGGACGCTCTCCGGAAATCCGATCGCAATGGCGGCCGGTCTCTGGTCGATCCAGGAACTGTCGCCGCGCCTCTATAAGCACATGGCCAGGCTCGGCGCCCAGCTCGCAGCCGGTCTGGCGGACGCAGCCCGGGACGCCGGTGTCCGGCTGCAGGTGAACGGCTTCGGCTCCCTGCTGACGCCGTTCTTCACCGATCAGCCAGTCCGCGACTACGAGTCCGCACTGACGAGCGACACAGAGGCATACGGCCGCTTCTTCCGGGGAATGCTTGCCCGGGGCATCTACGCGCCACCCTCGCAGTTCGAGGCATGGTTCCTCTCCGGAGCCCACACGGCGCGCGACGTGGCCAGGACCATAAAGGCCGCGAGAGCGGTGTTCAAAGAGAGCTAAGGAGCTGTCAGCCTTCAGCTGTCAGGTTCCAAGCGCTGGAACTGAAAGCTGTCAGCTGACAGCTGAGAGCTACCGAACCGACGGAGGCGTATCCAGGGCCACGCGGAGGACGGTCCCGGCCGGTAGAGTGACGTCCTTGCCCTCGGTCGCGGCGACGGTGCCGCCGCCCCCGATCAGGACGCCGAGAAGCGCACCTTTCGCGCCGCCCAGAATGCCGCCGATGATGGCGCCGACACCCGCTCCGGCGCCGATCCTGCCCGCCTCACCCTTGATGCCTTTGCTCTCGATCGCCTCGGTGACCGTGCCGCGCATCGGGTAGTCGCGGCCGCGCACGGTGATCTGATCGAAGGCCAGCGTCAGGCTGCCTTTGCGCTCGGTCCGCGTCGCGTTCGTGACCCCGCTCACCACGCCGCGCATGACGGAGCCCGCGGGGATCAGGACCTCGTCCCCGCGATACAGGTCCGCAACCGTCGTCGCCGTGAAACGCTGCTCCACCTGCGCATTCGAGGAGGACAGCTCCCTTTCGAGCTGCACGTCGATTTCCTTTCCGACCGGAATCGAGCTCGTGCCGCGCGTGCCGGTTCCCTGTTCCGGTCGCGCACGATCGTCATTGGCTGCCGCACGGGGATTGTCCTGGCTGTTGCGCACGTCGCCCACGACGCCGCCGCTGGCGGCCGATGGACGGTCGCTGTTCGTGCGCCAGCCCTGATTGTCAGTCTGGCCACCACCGCCCGCCCGTGACCGCAGTTCCTGGAGGCGATCCCGGACGTCCGTGTACTCGGTCTGGCTGATGCTGCCTTCCCGGCGCATCTTCACCTTCAGGTACGTCACCTCATCACGGAGATCGTCGAGATCGGACTGCAGCCGCGACGCGCTGTCCGGATTCGTGCCGCGCAGGCGCGAGATTTCCCCGCTCGCCTGGTACACCTGGTCCTGCAGCCGCTGGATATCGGTCGACGTCACGCTCTGAGCGGCGGCCGGCAACGCGCACGCGACGATCACCGCGACGATACCGAACACCCGGACCCACCCCGACAAACGCAATCTGTTTCGTGTCATCTTCAATCCTCACTTCAGCATCAGCGGCACCCGCTGGTTTCCGATACGACGTCTCCGCGTCGCCCGACGGTCCGCAAAACGGCACGGAAATGATCCCGCTGCTCATGACGATGCAAAACGAACGCCCTTACCGGGCCATCTCAACCGGACCAGCGTGACCCGGGTAACATGCGCTGCCGCAGTGACTTAGCCACGAAACTGGATCTCGTGGGTCGAGCCCCTTCGCCGGCCGGCGGGCACGCCGGCCGCTTTTGAGGACAAACCGGCAAAACCACATCGTCCTCTCACAACCGCGACGGCGCCCGCGCAGAGCTCCCGCACCCGGATGGTATGATCGATCGTCTCGCTCAATGGCAGTCCTCAAACTTCACAAAACGGTTGGTGTGCGCGTCGGCTCCGTCCAGGTCGGCGGGGGCGCGCCCGTCGTCGTCCAGTCGATGACGATGACGGATACCGCGGATGCCGAGGGGACCGCGCGACAGTGCATCGAGCTGGCGCAGGCCGGATCCGACATGGTTCGGGTCACGGTGAACGTTCCTGAGGCAGCCGCGGCGATTCCGGAAATCAAGCGCCGGATGCTCGATGCCGGCGTGACCGCGCCGCTCATCGGAGACTTCCATTACAACGGGCATCTCCTGCTCACCCGCCACCCGGCGTGCGCGGATGCGCTCGACAAGTACCGGATCAATCCCGGGAACGTCGGCACGGGGCGGCGTCGCGACGAGCAATTCGCGACGATTTGCGGAGTCGCGAGAGACCGGAACAAGCCCGTCCGAATCGGTGTGAACGGCGGGTCGCTCAACCAGGAGCTCGTGCTCGCGAAGATGCAGGAGAACACCGACCGGGACCTCGGCCTGGCGTCGGAAGAGATCATCAACGAATGCATGGTCCTTTCCGCGCTGCAGTCCACGGAGCTGGCGCTCGAATCGGGTCTCCGGAAAGATCAGATCATCATCTCGTGCAAGACGTCCCGGCCGCGGGATCTGATATCCGTCTACCGTGACCTGGCGCGGCGCACCGATCAGCCGCTCCATCTCGGGCTCACCGAGGCGGGGATGGGGACAAAAGGGATCGTGTGGTCCTCCGCGGCGATGGGCGTCCTGCTCAACGAAGGCATCGGGGACACCATTCGGGTGTCGCTGACGCCGCGGCCCGGGGGAGACCGGCGCGAAGAAGTCTATGCCGCGTGCGAGCTCCTGCAGGCGCTGGGCATCCGGTCCTTCTCACCGAGCGTCACGGCGTGTCCGGGCTGTGGGCGGACCACCAGCAGCACGTTCCAGGAGCTGGCCGAGCGTACGCAGGACTACATCCGCGAGCGGATGCCCGAGTGGAAGGTGCTGCACGACGGGGTCGAGACGATGACACTCGCGGTGATGGGATGCGTCGTGAATGGTCCCGGCGAATCCAAAGCCGCGAGTATCGGCATCAGCCTGCCGGGTACCGGCGAGGCGCCCAATTGCCCCGTCTACATCGACGGGCACCATCACACGACGCTTCGGGGTACGTACGACGAGCTGGCCGTCGCGTTCCGCGAGCTCGTCGATAATTACGTCGAGACCAGATATCCGCGCAAGCCGACGACCGTTTAACACGACGGGATTCGGGATTCGGGATCAGGGATCAGCATACGTCTGAAATTCGAGGGGCGGATCCCCTCCGCAGCTCAAGTCTCCAATCCCGAATCCCGAATCCCGAATCCCGAATCCCGAATCCCGATCCCCGATCGCCAATCCCTAGTCAGTTTCTAGTCCCCCGAGCCGACGCGCCCGGCCTGCCCACACTGCGAGCAGCGCGACGCCGCAGATGGCGAGGCCCAGCGACAGGCCCCACCAGAGCCCGATGACACCGTAGCCGGCCACGAAGCAGAGGGCATAGCCGATCGGAAGGCCGATGAACCAGTGCGCGGCGAGATTCCACAACATCGGCGTCCGGGTGTCACCGAGGCCGCGAAGCACGCCGGTCGCCACACCCTGCACGCCATCGAACAACTGGAAGAGCGCGCCAACGAACAACAGAGAGACGCCTGCCTGGATGACCCCCGCGTCCGGCGTGAAGGCGCCGATGAGCCGCCGCGGCGCGAGGAGAAAGACCACGGCGGCGCACGACATGAAGAACGTTCCGAACAGCAGCGCCGTCCACCCTGACCGCACCGCGCCGTCGCCGTCGAGACGGCCGACCGCGTGCCCCACTCTCACCGCACCGGCTGACGCGACCCCCAGCGGCACCATGAACGTGAACGCGATGATGTTGATCGCGATTTGATGGGCCGCGAGCGATGTCGCAGTCAGCCGTCCGGCCAGGGCCGTCGCCGCAGCGAAGACGCCCACCTCCAGCGTGACCTGGCTGGCCGCCGGTAAGCCCAGTGCGAGCAGACGCCGCATGCGCGCAATCTCAATCCGGACCGGCGTCGCGAAGAGGCCCGGACGCCTTCCGCGCTCACGCAGGAGAATGACGACGAACAGTACGCCCGCCATGCCGATGCGCGCGATCACGGTGGCCCACGCCGATCCGTTGACGCCCATCTTCGGGGCACCAAGCGTGCCGTAAATGAGCACCCAGTTGAAGAACAGATTGACCAGGTTCGCCGTGATGAGCGCGACCATCACCGGCCGCACCGCGCCCATCCCCTGAAGATACCGGCGGAAGGACGCATACAGCAGCAGCGGGAGGACGCTCCAGGTCAGGGCATCGAGATACGGACGAAGGAGGCCGAGGACCACCGGGTTGAGCCCCCACGCGCCCAGCGCGGAAGACAGCAGCCGCAGCACGAGCATCACCGGCGCCGTGAGCACCAGGCTGAGGACGACGCCGTGCGCGAGCCACCGGTGGCACTCGTCCAACCGGCCGGCGCCGAACGACTGGGCCACCAGGGTATCGAGCCCGAGGAGGAGGCCCATCGCGAAGATGCAGACGCCCATGAAGAGCGACGTGCCCATCCCGACGGCGCCGATCGCTTCGGGACCGAGCCCGCCGACCATCAGCGTGTCGACGAGCCCCATCGTGACCCACCCGAGCTCGGCGAGGACGACCGGGATCGCGAGCGTGAACATCGGCCGGAACTCCTGACGGAGATCGCGCCAGTTCACGCGTGCCGGCCCTGCAGAATTTTCTGGATTGTCGTGGAACTCTGGGCGTTACCGCCAGGGCATCAGTTTCTGGATCCACTGGACACGGGTCAGGTCGTTGTAGATGACGGTGACCATCAGCATCAGGAGGAGGACGAAGCCGGCCAGCAGCATCTTCTCCTTCACCTTCAGGCTGAAGTCGCGCCGCGACACACCCTCCATCGCGAGGATCGCGATGTGCCCGCCGTCGAGCACCGGGATCGGCATCAGGTTCAGGAGACCGAGGTTCAGGCTGATCATCGCCATCAGGCTGAAGAGGGCCACCCACCCCTGCTCCGCCGCCGTTCCGGAGAGGTCGGCGATCGCGACAGGCCCCATCAGCTGCTTCACGGACGTGCTCTGCGTGAACAGTCCGCCGAGCGTCTGCACGATCATGCTCGCCCACGTCCAGTTCTGCACCACGCTCATCTTGAGCGCTTCGAACGGCCCCGGTTCGATCGTCCTGAGCTCAAATCCGCTCAACTGCGCCCCCATCATGACGATCCCGCCGATATTGCGCGGGGTAACCGTCACCGACTGGACCGCGCCGTGCCGCTTGATCTCCAGCACGAGGGGCTTGCCTTCGTGGGCCTTGATGATCTCCACCAGCCGTGTGTTCGAGATGTTCTTCTCGCCGGCGGCCGCGAGCACGACGTCCTCGGTCTGCAGGCCCACTTCCTGCGCCGGGGAATCGCGCGTGATGCCCCTGATCTGAGGGTGCATGACCGGCAGGATGCCGACATCGCCGAGCTCGTACTTCCCTTGCGCCGCAGGCACCACGCGGATCTCGACAGGACGGCCCCCGCGATCAATCGTGAACGTGACTTCACGTTTGGCCTTCCCGAGGACGGCCATCTCGAAGTGCTCCCAGGTGTCCACGTCGTTGCCGTCCACACGCACGATGCGATCGCCGGGAAGCACACCGGCGGCCTTGGCGACGGACCCGTCGGCGAGGGATCCGACGATGACGGGTTCCTGTTCGAACGCCGGAACCTGCGCGCCCTGGTACAGCACGAGCGCCATCACCAGGACCGCCAGCACGAGGTTCATCACGGGCCCCATGACGAGCACCTGGAAGCGCTGCCACTTGGTTTTCGACAGGAACTCGTCGGGAGCGCCGCTGCGGGCGTCGTCGGGATTCTCTCCCGCCATCTTGACGTAGCCGCCAAGCGGGATGGCGCTGATGCAGTACTCGGTGTCGCCGCGCCGGAAGGAGAGGAGCTTTGGTCCGAAGCCGAGCGAGAAGGTGTGCACGCGCACACCGATGCGCCGGGCCATCATGAAATGCCCGAGTTCGTGCACGAAGATGAGCACGCCAAGGACGAATACGAACGCAAGTATGCTGGTCAATTGAAACCCCTGGCGGCCGGTTGGACCCGTCGGCTAGTGGCCTGTACTCGCTGAACAAGGGCTGGATTCCGGAGCGCGGCGCCCGGCTGGCCAGGCGCGACGACCGAGAATACAGACCGTATTTGAGGGAGAAGCAACGCCGCCAGGCGGGATGCCCCGCCCGGAAGCCGTCCTTGGTCAGCGAGTACCGGCCACTAGACCCTTGATTGTACCCCACCCGCGGAGCGGACTGTGAAGTCCCGTGCCCAGGCGTCCACGACTCTCACGTCCGCAAGGGTCCGGACCGCAGCCGCGCCGTTGTCTTCGTACGCGTCCATCGCCAGCCGGATGAGCTCCGGAATTGCAGTGAATCGCAGCCGATTGTCGAGAAAGGAGGCGACGGCGACTTCGTTTGCGGCATTCAGCACGATCGGCAGGCCGGCGTCGCCGCAGAGCGCGCGAAACGCCAGCCCAAGACATGGGAATCTCGCGCGGTCGGGCACCTCGAAATCGAGGCGCCGCACACTGGCCAGATCCAGCGGGGGGAGCGGCGCGGCCCACCGCTCCGGGTACGAAAACGCGTACTGAATCGGCATGCGCATGTCCGTCACGCCAAGCTGCGCGATGATGGACCCGTCGACGAGCTCGACCATCGAATGCACGATCGACTGCGGGTGCACCAGCACGTCGATACGCTCGGGCCCGGCGTCGAAGAGCCAGCGCGCTTCGATGACCTCGAGTCCCTTGTTCATGAGCGTCGCCGAGTCGATCGTGATCTTCGGACCCATCCTCCACGTCGGATGCCTCAGCGCGTCGTCCGGCGTGACGCGATCGAGCGCGTCGGCGGGCATGTCGCGGAAGGGACCACCGGACGCCGTCAGGATCAGCCGTCTGACTTCGGAGGGCGCCCGCCCGTGCAGGCACTGGTGGATGGCGTTGTGTTCACTGTCGACCGGGAGGACCGCCACGCTTTTGCGCCGCGCAGCCTCCATCACGAGCGCGCCCGCCATGACGAGCACTTCCTTGTTCGCGATCGCGATGGTCTTTCCGGCCTCGATGGCCGCCAGCACGGCATCCAGTGCCGCCGTCCCTGAGGACGCAAACAGCACCACATCCACGTCCGGGTGTGTAGCTGCCGCGAGGAGTCCCTCCGGACCGCTCATCGCGCGGGGCATCTTCGCACCGCGCCGCTGCAGCTCTGAGCGCACGTCGTCCATGGCTCCGGCCGTGGCCATCGCGACCATGTCCGGCGCGCACCGATCCACCTGTTCGACAAAGCGCGGGACGTTCCCGCCTGCCGCGAGCGCGACGACGCGCAGGCGTTCGGGCTGCGCGGCCACGACGGCGAGCGCGCTCTGACCGATGGAGCCGGTCGAGCCGAGGACGGCGATGTTCTTCATCAGAATTGCAGGTACCGGACGAAGACGTAGTAGACGGGCGCGGCGAACAGCCAGCTGTCGATGCGATCGAGCACGCCGCCGTGGCCCGGAATCACGCGGCCCGAGTCCTTGACGCCCGCGCTCCGCTTCAGCAGCGATTCGAAGAGGTCCCCTACGATCCCGAGCGCCGCGATACTGGCGCCCACCAGCAGCAGGATGGGCAGCCGGGCGGCCGGAAACACCAGGCCTCCCCCGATGACCATGGACGCCGTGCCGAACACCATTCCGCCAATCGCGCCTTCGAGCGTCTTCTTCGGACTGATCGAGGGCGCAAGCGGGCGTTGTCCCAGTGCGCGGCCCGTGTAGAACTGGGCCGAGTCGCTGACGACAATGCAGACCAGCAGCAGGAGCACGGCTTCGCGGCCGCCGTCGCTGCGCACGGCGGCAAGCGCGCCGAGCGGCAGACCGATATAGACGACAGGAAACAGCGACGCGGCCGTGTCGCGGAGGATCGCGGGCCCGGGCTGCCCTGAGCCAACGGCGAGCGCACCGATCGAAATCACCGCCGTCATGATCACGACTTCGGCGGGCACATACGGGCCGCCGATAGCGGCACATGCCGCGACAACGGCGACGCCGGACACCACGCGTGGAATGTGGGTCCCCAAAGCGGCCGCGATCGCCACATATTCCACGAACGCCAGCGCCGACGCGATGAGAGCCAGTACGAGCGTCGCAAACGGCGGCAGGAACCAGACGGCCCCGATGACGATCGGCAGGAGCACGAGCGCGCTGAGAACGCGCGTCATCCGAGGCGCCGCAACCCGGAACCTGGAACTCCGAACCCTGAACCCGAACCCGGAACCTGAACCCGGAACCTGAACCCGGAACCCGAACCCGGAACCCGGAACCCGGAACCCCGAACCAGCGTCGTGTTCATCCCCCCGCCCCCACCGGTTGATTGATGCCGCCGTACCGGCGATCGCGCTTCTGATACGCGAGAATCGCTTCGAGGAGGTCGCGTTTGCGGAAGTCGGGCCACAGCGTGTCCGTCACCCAGATCTCGGAATAGGCGATCTGCCAGAGGAGAAAGTTGCTGACGCGCATCTCACCGCTCGTGCGGATCAGCAGATCGGGATCGGGCTGACCGGCGGTATAGAGGAAATCGCCGAAGCGCTGCTCGTCGAGCTCGTCGGGACGAATGCCGGCCGCGATGGCGCGTCGGGCCGCCTCGACGATCTCGGCACGCCCGCCGTAATTGAGGGCGATGTTGAACAGCATGCCGCGGCTCTGCGCCGTCTTCTCCTCCGCCATCTTCAGCTCGCCGCGGATGTCTGGGGCGAGCTCCTCATCACGACCGATGACGCGGAACCTGATGTCGTTCCTGAGCAGCGTGTTCAGCTCCAGCCTGAGATACCGCTTGAGGAGCGTCATCAGCGTGGAAACTTCCGTCACCGGGCGTTTCCAGTTCTCGACGGAGAAGGCGTACAGCGTGAGCACCTTGATGCCGACGCGCGCCGAGCCCTCGACGACGTCGCGAACCGACTCGATGCCGGCGCGATGCCCTTCGACCCGCGGCAGATGCCGCTGCGCGGCCCACCGCCCGTTGCCGTCCATGATGACGGCGATGTGCACCGGCAGGCGATCGAAGTTCACCTGTCGTGCAAGCGCCTCTTCGGGCGACCCGGCCGTGACGACTGAGAGAATGTCCTGGAGCGACATGGCTGCTGCCGAAATTAAACCCTGATGATACAGGCCCTTACGCGGCCTGAACAAGAGGCCGGTTCGCCGGCTCAGTAAAGAACCCGCACCAGGAAGAGCCCCTGCGGGGGAGCCGTCCGTCCCGCCTCGGCCCGGTTGCGGGAGGCGAGAATCCGTGCGATCTCGGAGGGGGACCAGCGGCCGGTCCCGACGTCCACCATGGTGCCGACGATGTTGCGGACCATGTGCCGCAGAAATCCGTCTCCTTCGATGCGCATGATGAGGGGCAGGTCATGACCGCCGCCGTCCTCCCAATCGAGTGAGCGGATGGTACGCGACGTGGACGCGACGAGCGATCCCGCCCCCTGGAAGGCCGCGAAGTCGTGCGTGCCCACCATGCCGAGCGATGCTTCGCGCATCGCATCCAGGTCGAGCGGCTGCGCCACGTGCCAGACGTAACGGTGAAGGAACGGGGAGACGAGTGGCGCGTTGATGACGCGGTATTCGTAAACCTTTCCGGTGGCGCTGAACCGCGCATGAAAGGGGGGATCCATTTCTTCCACCGCCGTCACGCGAACCTGGGGAGGCAGAACGCCGTTCAGCGCCCTGACGAGGGTGCCGGGCTCGATGACGGCCGACAGGCCAAACGTCGCGACCTGCGCCAGTGCATGGACCCCGGCGTCGGTTCGCCCGGCGCCGTGGACGACGACCGGCGATCCTTCTATCGGCTCGAGCGCCTCCTCGACGAGACCCTGGATCGAGACGCCCGCGCCCTGACGCTGCCAGCCCACATAATCCGTCCCGTCGTACTGGATCGTGGCTTTGAGGTTGCGCATCAGGTCGCGCGGGACCCCGGCTTCACGACGGGGATCTTCTCATCGCAGAGCGGACAGGCCTCGGGCTGGTAGGTCGGAACCTGCAGCTGCACGAGCGAATAGAGCGGGAGGTCGAGGCGGCCGGGATCGCTCCCGCGATCGATGATCGACGCCGCGCCGATCACGCTGGCCCCGGCGGCCGTCGCCACATCGCCCGTCTCGCGCGTCGAACCACCAGTCGTGATGACGTCTTCCACCAGCAGGACGCGATCCTCCGGCGCCAGGGAGAATCCGCGCCGGAGCGCCAGTTTCCCGTCCACGCGTTCCGCGAAGAGCGCTCGGATGCCGAGCGCCCGCGCAACCTCGTGGCCGATGACGATGCCACCCAGTGCCGGAGAGAGGACGGCGGTGGGCTGGAGATGGGCCGTGCGCTCCGCGATGGCTTTGCCGAGCGTTTCGGCGAGCTCCGGGAACTGGAGCACCAGCGCGGACTGCAGGTATCGGGCGCTGTGCAGACCCGACGTCAGCCGGAAATGCCCTTCGAGGAGCGCGCCTGATTTGCGGAATAGATCGAGTACGGCCTCGGGCTGCATTTGGCGGTCAGTCTACAACGGCTTAAATGGGGACACTCACCTTTACGCTAAGTCATTGATTCCACAGCCCTGGAAAGTGCCCCTCAAACGGCCCCGCAGAATCAACGACTTAGCCTAAAGGTGAGTGTCCCCATTTTGCGGGCTGCGGGGCCGGGGAGTTCCAGACGGATTAAATTGCAACCGGATCTCTCTGCCATTCGTCCTTCATTTAGCGCGCGTCGGGTGCACGGCACCGGAGCGCGCGCGTTTCTTGCTTTTCCCGGACCGTCAGTCCGTTCCAATCCTGCATCTGGAGACACGTGCAATGCGTTTCGAGCAACAAATATCGGCCTGTTGGCGGCAATTCGCGGCAGTAGCCGTGGCCCTTTCCATGTTCGCTTCCGGCCGCGGAGTGTCCGCTTCCGAACAAAACACCGCACCGATTCCGGTTCAGCCGGCCCCTCCGACCGCGAACCAGGCCGTTCCCGTCCCCCAGGGCCCGGAGCTCCAGGTGACGTCCGACGAGGCGGTGCGCATGGCCCTCGAGAACAACTTGAACCTGCGGGCCGAGCGCTTGAGCCCACAGGTCCAGGCGCTGATCCTCAATCAGACGCGCGCCAACTATGCGCCCACGCTGATTTCGAATTTCACGAAGAGGAGCAGCACGACGCCGCCGGAGGATTTTCTGTCCAACACGGGCACGCTGACCAACCAGGGCCTGGAAACCAACGGCGGGCTCCAGCAGCTGCTGAAATGGGGAGGCGGGAGCTACCAGGTCACGCTCGACGGCGCGCGGAACACGACGAGCAACGTGCAGAGCGTCTACAACCCGCGTCTCTCCTCGAACCTCAACATCGGCTATACGCAGCCGCTCCTCCGTAACTTCACGATCGACACGCTCCGCCAGCAGCTCCTCACCGGGCAGAAGGAGCAGGAGATCGTGGACCTGCAGCTCCAGCAGCAGCTGACGCAGACCGCCCGCGGCGTGCGGAGCGCCTACTACGATCTCGTGGGGGCGATCGGCCAGCTCGGGGTGGCGCAGCAGTCCCTGGATCTTGCCAACGAGTCCCTCAGGAACAACCAGAGGCGCGTCGAGGTCGGCACGATCCCGCCGATCGACATCGTCGAAGCGCAGGCCGAGGTGTCGCGCAACGAGGAGGCGGTCATCATCAATCAGGCGCAGGTCAAGGCGCTCGAAGATGCCCTGCGCACGCTGGTCATGAACCCGTCGCAGCCGGACTTCTGGACGACGAGGCTCGTTCCCTCCGAGCAGCCGGTCCTCGCCGCCCAGACCGTGGACGTCGACGCCGCCATCAAGAACGCGCTCGACAAGCGGACGGATCTCTCGCAGCTCCGGCGTCAGATGGACCAGACGGACATCGCGATCAAGTTCTCCAGGAATCAGAAGCTGCCATCGGTAGACCTGTCGGCCAGCTACAACGTCGTCGGTCTTGCCGGCACGCAGAAGAAATTCGACTACTCCGGAGGCGGCATTCCGGTGCTCCTCCCCGACGTCACCCAGCGCAGCTTCAGCAACGCCCTGACCGATGTCTTCCGCAACGATTTCCGGACATGGAACGTGCAGCTGAACATCAGCTATCCGCTCGGCACGAGCGTCGCGTCGGCGGCGCTGGCGCAGAGCCGGGTTCAACGCGAACAGCAGGTCACGAGCCTGCGCGCGCAGGAACTGGCCGTCACGGCGCAGGTGCGGGACGCCGGGCGGCAGGTCGACACGAGCCTGAAGCGCGTCGATGCCACGCGCAAGGCGCGCGAGTTCGCCGAGCGCCGGTACGAAGCGGAACAGAAGCGGATGACCGTCGGTCTGTCGACGACATTCCAGCTGTTCCAGGCGCAGCGCGATCTGGCGACCGCCCGCCTCGCGGAGCTGAACGCCATCATTGCCTATAACCGTTCGCTCGTGAACTTCGAAGCCGTGCAGCTCGTACCGATTACGGGTCGCTGAGCATCCATGCTCGCGCGGATCACGGAAAGATCACCACGGGGACGCGGAGACACGGGGACGCACGGAGAGGTCCGGATGGCGTAGGGCGTAGTCTCAGGAAACCGCGTTCAGGTTTTGGTGCCGGAATCGATGTTGGCAGCGTGGTCGGGCGCCGGTCTTTCGTCCGGCGCAGGACGACCACCGCCGATCGGGGCCCAGCCGGCCGGTTCTCTCCGTGCGTCTCCGTGCCCCCGCGTCTCTCCGTGGTGGAATTCGTCTGCACCGTCCGGGAGTTCCGCTCCCCGGACCTCGACCGGCTCGGCAGGCCGGCCCCCGGGCTCCTGAGATACACTTCCCCCCGTGAAACTGACCGTCACGGTCATCACGAAGAACGAATCCGCCCATATCGCCGCGGCGCTGGAGTCGGTCGCATGGGCCGACGAAACGATCGTCGTGGATTCCGGCAGCACCGACGACACGGTCGCCATCGCGCGGAGCCGCGCGACCCGGGTCGAGGTGCGCGACTGGCCCGGCTACGGCGCGCAGAAGGACTACGCGGCCGGACTGGCGTCGAACGACTGGATTCTCTCGCTCGACGCGGATGAGCGGGTCACGCCGGCGCTCGCCCGCGAGATCCGCGCGCTGCTCGACCGTGAGCCGCCGGCGCGCGGGTACCGGGTACCGCGAACGACCTGGTACCTCGGGCGATGGATTCGCTCGACGGACTGGTATCCCGACTACCAGCTGCGGCTGTACGACAGACGCGCGGGAAACTGGAACACCCGGCGCGTGCACGAATCGATTGAGCTCCAGGGGGCGCCCGGGATGCTCCGCCACGCGCTCCAGCACTACGCCTACCGGAACATCTCGCACCACCTGTCCACGATCGATCGCTACACCACGCTCGCCGCCGAGCAATGGCGCGCTGAAGGCCGCAGGACGAATGCGCTGGAGATCTGCGTGCACCCGCCGCTGGCGTTCCTGCGCAACTACGTCCTGCGGTGGGGCCTCACGGACGGCAGCGCGGGCCTGCTCGTCTCGATCCTGAACTCGTACTACGTCTTCCTGAAATTCGCGAAACTCTGGGAGCTCCATCAGCCGTCCCGCGGCGGCGCGGCGGCAGCGGTCGATACGACCCGGTCGCACATGCCCACGGGGAAGCCGTCAGCCTGAATGTTCTCGCTGCACATCGACACGGCGCGCACATGGCGAGGCGGACAGAACCAGGTGCTCGTCACCGTCATGGGGCTCCGCGCGCTCGGACATCGGACGATGCTCGTGGCGAACCCGAATGGGGTGCTGCGGCAGCGCGCGAAAGAGGGGCTGGACCTGCTGCCACTGGCCCCCAGGACGGAGATGGACCTGAACGCCGCCTGGCGTCTGTCACGAGTCCTGAAGCAGCTCAGGCCGGATGTCCTCCATGCGCATGACCCGCACGGCGTGGCGATGGCGGCGCTGGCCCTCTCGATGAGCACCGAGCTTGCCAAGCCACCGCTCGTGGCCTCGCGGCGAGTCGACTTTCACCTGCGTGGGAACTCGCTCTCGCGATGGAAGTATCGCCAGGTGGACTGCTTCATCTGCGCGTCCGCGACGATTCGGCAGATGCTCATCTCGGACGGTGTCCCCGATGTCCGCGCGGTGGTGGTGCACGAGGGCATCGACCTCGAACACGTCAGCGCGGCTCCCCCGGCCAACATTCACCAAGATCTCCGGCTGCCGCACGGTGCGCCCGTCGTCGGCAACGTCGCAGCGCTCGTCCCGCACAAGGGGCAGCGGCACCTGGTCGAGGCCGCAACACTGGTACTGCCGCAGGTGCCGGATGCGCGGTTCGTGATCGCGGGGGAGGGAGAGCTCAGGCCGGCCCTCGAGCGGCAGATCAAGGAGCATCACCTCGAGAAGCACGTGCTGCTCGCGGGGTTCAGGCCGGACGTGCTGTCGCTGCACAAGGCATTCGACATCTTCGTCATGAGCTCGATCACCGAAGGGCTCGGCACGTCGCTGCTCGACGCCATGGCCTGCGGGAAACCGATCGTCGCCACCCGGGCAGGCGGCATTCCCGAGGTCGTCGTGGACGGCGAAACCGGGATCCTCGTCGCGCCGCGTGACGATCGCGCGCTGGCGTCCGCGATCGCGACGCTGCTGAAGGACGAATCGCTGCGGCGGCGGATGGGCGAGGCGGGTCTGGCGCGCGTACGCGCGCACTTCAGCGCCGAACGGATGGTCCAGGATACGCTGCGGGTCTACCAGCGCGTCGCGATGCACCCGCACCTCGCGGACTAGAGGGAAGCTAACAGCTGATAGCTGATCGCTCTCATTCACCTCACCGCCGCCAGACCCGACTTGCACCCGGAACGGCCCCGCGGGCAGTCGTCAAAGGTGACGGCCGCGCCATTGTCCGAGAAGGTGACGCCGCGGGCGAACCGCGACGTCGGCTTGCCGTCAGGCTCGACGAGCGTCACCTCGCGCACAGGGGTTCTCTTGTAGCCATCGAAAATCCGCAACTGATAGCCGTTGATGACGAACGCGACGCGCAGGCCGTCCTTCGCCCAGGCGATCTCGTCGCAGCGTTCGGTGTCCATCGACAGGGTGGCGACCTTGACGGCGTCCTCCCTCGTGTTTCCCAGCCAGATGGTCTGGCACGTCTTGTCGGCGCAGGGCTCCTCGCGCACGAATGCGACACGCTGCGCGTCGGTGGGACGCGCAAACAGCACCTCATGGACGGCGCCCGCCCGGCGTCCCATCACGTAGCCGCCGGAGGCGACGATCACCACCAGCGCGAGCGCTCCGGCGATCTTCAGCGCTGCACCCGACGAACGCGCGGGCGGCACAGACCTTTCAGCGGACATTGCGAATCCCCCTGCTTCCTGCCAAAACCGCAGGCATTCATCATCCCCACGTGGCAGAGTGAAAAATCGAAGCGTACCGGATCCTCCGGGTCGAGGCGGCGGAGCGATGCGGTGATGTCGGCCGCCATCTTCCATCCCGGGCTGACGTAGCGCGTCAGCCGCAGACAGCGTCCCAGGCGGATCACATGCGTGTCGAGGGGCACGATGAGCTTCGATGGCGGGACGCGGGGCCAGATACCGAGATCGACTTCGTCGGACCGCGTCATCCATCGCAGAAAGAGGTTCAGCCGCTTGCAGGCGCTGCCGGCGGAGGGGCGCGGGAAAAAGTAGCAGACGCCGGGACGCCTGGGCACTCGTCCGTAGGCACGGCGGATGTCGAGCGACAGGGCGCGTGTGGAGAAGCTGTCGAGCGCGGGACCGATGTCTTCGTGATCCTCTCGATACCCTTCAAGAAAAAAGCCCTCGATCGATCCCGATTGCTCGAGCATCTGACGCAGGATCCAGAGCAGCGCGACCAGATCGTCACCGCGGATCCACCGGTGCACCATCGCGCGCATGCCGGCGGGCGGGGCCTCAGGATTGAAGCGACGAACGAAGTCCGCCGGCCTGGGACCCATGAGCGCAAAAAGCGTGTCGATGGAGTTGAGCACGCTCGCCACGCGGCCGAAGGCCAGCGCACCCGCGCAGAACCCGGCGATTTCCTGATCGGCGGGATCGGTGAACGGCCTCACCTTGTGGACAGGATCGCTCGCCGAATCGACCCGGTTGTAGTCGTCGTACAGGAGATCGAGACGTTCCGACAAACTCATCTGGATTTCAGTTCTCAGCTGACAGGTGACGGCTGTTCGCTGAAACGGCAGTTCTGAGCTGACAGCTGTTGGCTCATAGCTGACAGCTGATAGCTGATGTCTTCCCCTAGAACGTCGTGATTGGCTCCCCGGCTTTGCACATCGGGCACTCGGCAGCCACGTAGTTCTCCGGAGCGGGATATTCGGCGAGAGCGTAGTTCGGGGCGGCGAGCGTCACGATCGCTTCCATGCGGTCGCAGATCTCGACCGTCGCGACGACGGTTCCGCCTGCCTGCTCCACCAGCTCCGCGCATCGCTGGAACGTCTTTCCCGTGTTCCGGACGTCATCGGCAAGCAGCACACGCTGACCGGTCATCTGTTTCGCATAAAAGCTCCGCAGCCCGAACCCGTCCTCCTCGTATGTGAACGGAGCGAAGCTGCAGGGCGGATGCGTCAGCGCGCGCCGGCCGTCCAGCAGGCCCGCGAGCGTGTGCGCAAGCAGCGCCCCGCCGGTCGCGGGTCCGGCGACGACATCGGTTCGGGCGAGGAGCTCGGCGGGCAGCACGTCGAGCAGATCCTGCGCCAGGCGCCAGATTGTCGAGGGGTGACGGAACAGCTGGTGCGGATTGAGATAGAGCCGCCCATGGAATCCATTCCCATAGTCGAAGTGCCCGTCGCGCATCAGCACTTCGAGCTCCTGCAGCTTCATGAGCGCCTGCCGGCGCAGTGCGACTTCCTTCTGTGCCGTCACGTGATGAGACCTCTTCTCGAATTCCGCACGGGGGATTGAGCCAGCGGTGACCTGCATGGTTCAGGCCCCCGCACCACGATAGAGCATCCTGCCGGCGACGAAGGTGGCGACGACGCCCCCCTTCATCTGCCACCGGTCGAACGGCGTGTTCTTCGACTTCGACTTCAGCGCGGCGGCATCGATCGTGACCGCCTGGTCAGGGTGCAGGATGGTGATGTCGGCAGGGCCGCCCTCGAGCAGCGATCCACCTGGAACGTTGATCACCTTCGCCGGATTCACCGAGAGGAGCTCGATCATGCGCGCGAGGGAAATCCGCCCCGTGTGCACCAGGCGGTCGAACACGATCGGGACGGCTGTCTCGAGGCCCACGATGCCGAACGGGGCCCGATCGAACTCCGACATCTTTTCGTCGGCGTGGTGCGGTGCGTGGTCGGTGGCGATCACGTCGACGCTGCCGTCCGCGATCCCCTCGAGCATGGCGTCGCGATCTTCCGCCGCGCGCAGCGGCGGGTTCATCTTCAGGTTCGTGTCGTACTTGACCGGGCCGTCGAGCGCCTCGTCCGTCAGGGTGAAGTGGTGCGGCGCGACCTCGCACGTCACGCGGACGCCGCGTTCCTTTCCCGCGCGCACGGCACGAAGCGACTGCCGCGCGCTCATGTGCGCGATATGGACGTGGGCGCCGGCAAGCTCCGCCAGCGAGACATCGCGCTCAACCATGATCGACTCGGCGGCGCCGGGGATCCCGCGCAAACCGAGCTGCGAGGCGAAGTAGCCCTCATGGGCCACGCCGTCCCCCTTCAACGACGGATCCTCACAGTGATCGATCACCGGTACGCCGAGCATCCCCGCGTATTCGAGCGCCCGGCGCATGAGCAGCGCCGTCGCAACCGGCCGGCCGTCGTCTGTGAACGCCACGCAGCCGGCCGCTTTCTGCTCCCCGAGCTCCGCGAGCTGGTCTCCAGTGGAGCCGATCGACACGGCGCCGATGGGATACACGCGCGCCAGCTGCGCCTCGGCGGCCTTCTTGAGGATGAACTGCGTGATCCCGGCGTGGTCGTTCACCGGGTCCGTGTTCGGCATGCAGGCCACCGCGGTGAAGCCGCCGGCCACCGCCGATGCCGTGCCGGACCTGACCGTTTCCTTGTGTTCCTGCCCGGGTTCCCTCAGATGAACGTGAATGTCGATGAGACCGGGCGCGATAATCCAGCCGCGCTTCATCTCGAACACGTCTGCGCCGTCCACCGGGAGGCCCTTGCCCACGCGCGCGATACGGCCGTCCTCGATCAGCACGTCAAAGGCCCCGTCGCGCCCGTTGGCCGGATCGATGACCCGGCCCCCCTTCAGTATCATTTTCATCAATCGTTCAGCCTTCAATGCTCGTCGAGCACACCATCCGCGTCACGCCCTGACAGCAGGTAGAGCACCGCCATCCGGACCGCGACACCGTTCGCCACCTGCTCCAGAATCACGGAGAAGGGGCCATCCGCCACATCCGAATCGATCTCGACCCCCCGGTTCATCGGTCCCGGGTGCATCACGATGGCGTCGGGCGCGGCTCTGCGCATCCGCTCCGGCGTCAAGCCGAAGAGCGTGAAGTACTCGCGGACCGAGGGGATGAAGTGGCCGCGCATCCGCTCGTGCTGAATGCGCAGCATCATGACGACGTCGGCCCCCTCAACGGCCTCATCGACGGACGTCGTCGCGCGAACACCGAACCGGTCGAAGCCGGCGGGCATCAGCGTCGCCGGGCCGCAGGCCCACACGTCGGCCCCCATGGTGTTCAGCAACAGGACGTTCGACCGCAGCACGCGGCTGTGGAGCAGGTCTCCAACGATCGCGATCTTCAGCCCCGCGAGACGCCCCTTGTGCTCGCGAATCGTGAACGCGTCGAGCAGCGCCTGCGTGGGGTGTTCGTGCATGCCGTCGCCGGCGTTGATGATCGCAGACCGGCAGGTCCGTGCGAGCAGGTGTGGTGCGCCCGACGAAGCGTGGCGCATCACGATCATGTCCGGGGCCATCGCCTCGATATTGCGCACGGTGTCGATGAGGCTCTCTCCCTTGGTCACGCTCGACGTGGCGGTGGCGATGCTCAGCGTGTCCGCGCTGAGGCGCTTCTCCGCGATCTCGAACGAGGTCCGGGTCCGGGTGCTGGGTTCGAAGAAGAGGTTCACCACCGTCCGCCCGCGCAGTGTCGGCACTTTCTTGATCGCGCGTCCGCCGATCTCCTTCATGGCGACGGCCGTGTCGAGGATGAGCGAGATCTCTCCTGCGTCGAGCCCTGCGACGCCCAGCAGGTGGCGGGATTTGAGCGCAGCGGCGGCCGGCGCCTCGGTGGTGGTCATGCTTCCCCCTCGAGCACCACTTCGTCTGCCCCGTCGATTTCCTGCAGACGCACCTGGATGCTCTGCTTGAGCGACGTCGGCAGGTTCTTGCCGACGTAGTCAGCCTTGATCGGCAGTTCGCGATGCCCGCGGTCGACCAGCACGATGAGCTGAATGCCGCGGGGACGCCCGAAGTCGATGAGCGCGTCGAGCGCGGCCCGAATCGTGCGGCCGGTGTACAGCACATCGTCCACGAGCAGAATCTTGCGATCGTCAATCGAGAACGGAATTTCCGTCCGGCGGACGACCGGCTGGGGCCCCACGGGGTTCCGCATCAGGTCGTCGCGATAGAGCGTGATATCGAGCGCGCCTGTCGGCACGTCGTCGCCGTTGATCTCGTGCAGCGTCCGCGCGAGCCGCCGGGCGAGAGGCACGCCGCGGGTGCGAATCCCGACGAGCGCCAGTTCATCGAGGCCGCGGTTGCGCTCGAGGATCTCGTGCGCGATGCGGGTCAGGGCGCGCGACATGCGGTCGCCGTCCATCACCTGCGGCACAAAGGCCTCCGAGCGAATGAAATCGGATGTCGGGAAAGTGCGGGCCGCGACGGATGCCGCAGCAGGAGTGGACAGAAGACGCTCACAACCTCACCTCTTGGCGTCCTCGCAGGGACACCGTTAAAGAGTTCAAGGGATGTTATCACAGCCCCCGAAAATGGGGACACTCACCTTTACGCTAAGTCGTTGATTCGAATGGTCAAGAATTCTTGACTCAATTCTCCGGGCAACAAAGGCGCACAAGGGCTTCGACAAGTCCGTTGTTCGGGCCAGAAAATTTCAGGCCTGTATTTTCAACAACTTACGCTAAAGGTGAGTGTCCCCATTTTCAGTCGAGTCCTGAGCCCTGATCTACCGGCTATACGAAGGGATGAACACGATGGGGCGTTCGGCGGTGTAGTCCCGTGTGAAGAGATCGGCGCGCGCGAATCCGTCCATGTCCCGCGCGATGGGCAGGCCGAGGAAGTAGAGCAGCGTGGGGGCCACGTCGACGATCGATCCGCGGGGCCGACGGCCGGACTGGACCGACGCGCCGTACGCCAGGATGAAGCCATCGGGCGCGCGCTCGTGTGTGCCGGTGAAGTTCGGATCGCCCAGCAGCCGCGCGATGGTCTGCTTGATCTGATTGAGGGGCTGCATGCCGAAGCCCGACACGACCACCAGCAGGTCATCCGGCCGCATGCGCGCCGTCGCCGCGTCCAGCTCGCTGTCGATGAACGCATAGTACCCGTCGATGACCTGCAGCAGCCGCCGCCGCTCCTCGTCGGGGACATCGCGAAATGTCCGCGGCTGCGTGGCGCTCAGATAGTGGTGGCCGATGATGTCGAGCCCGTCGTAGCGGATCGCCGTGAACCGCGGGTCGGTTCGCGTGCTCAAGTCGCGAAACGCGGAGGCGTACACCCGATCGCGGCGCATCGCTGAACCCTCCGGTCGGTCAGCCGGCGGCAGGCCCGGAGCCGTCGATCCCGAGACAGCGTCCGAGCCGGGAATCGAGAACGCCGCCTGCAGCACGGGCAGGATCCCCGGCGGCGACGCCGCGCGATCGAACTCCCCGATTGAGCCAACCAGCTGGTGAAAACGGTCGCTGACGATGAAGCCGTTGACCGACTCCGCCGGATACGTGAGCGGCCAGCGGACCACTCCGACAGGAAGCCCGGCGCTCGAGATGATCGACCAGATCGGCCTCGCCCCCCAGACGCCGGATCCTGTCGACATGTTGCGCACGAATCCGAGGTGGACGAGCGCGTTCGAGAGGCAGTAGTCCGGCAACAGGTCCACGATGCGATCGTCACCGCGCGCGTAATACGCGCCTGCCGAGCGGACGCCATTCTTCGCCGGGTACATCCCCGTCGCCACAGCGGCCCAGACCGGATCCGGCTGCGTCGGCCGGATCGTGGCCAGGTCCATGACGGCCCCCTTGTCGAGCAGGCGTGCCAGCGCGGGCAGCCGCCCTTCAGCCGCCCGCGGGAGGATGTAGTCGAGCGAGGCCCCGTCGAGGAGCACCATGAGCACTCGCGGTCCGGCCGACGGCTCGACAGGGACGCCTGCCGCCGGCGGCCGGTCAGGCACTGGCACTGGTCGATCGACGGCGCGCCCCCGCGCGGCCAGCGGCAGCGCTATCGATCCGAACGCGGCCATCACGAAGAGCGACGCGCCGACGCGGCTCCCGCGCCGGCCGAAGGAGTAGTGCGCGATGGCGATGCCGAGCAGCACCACCGCGGAGGCGGTCGTCGCCACGGCACCGGCCGTCATCCTCCACGTGGCATCCTCGGTGAGTGCGGCGCTGAATCCGCGCACGTTCAGCCACATCAGCGTGGCGGCCACCGCGGCCGCAGCCGCGCCCATCCAGGCCAGCATGCGTACGCTGGCCCATCCCGGAGAAAACACATCGAGCGCGAAGAACTCCCGCACGACCATCAGCACGTAGAACGTGACCGCCAGGTGCACGCCGTACAGCATGCCAAGCGTGCCGTACCAGCGCCACGTCGTCGCCGACAGGATCGGGATCTGCGGGTTCAGCTGCAGCACGAGCACGGTGAGATACGCGGCGCCGAGCGCACCCGCCAGCAGCGAGTTCGTCAGCATCCGCAGGAAGCGCATGGCGCAAGTGTATACTTCGCGTATGCCCGTCGACGTCGACGCGGCCGTGATCTCGAATACGCGGCTGTCGGACGATTACAGTGTCATCGCACTCGCGGCGCCGGAGGTCGCGGCCCTTGCGCAGCCCGGCCAGTTCGTGATGGTCAAGACCGCGGGCGGCTCCGACCCGCTCCTGCGCCGACCGTTCTCCATCTTCGAGATCCTGCGCGACGCCGGAGGCAACGCCACGGGCGTCACGCTGCTGAACAAGCGAATCGGCGTGGGTACGGCGCGGCTGTACGAGACCGCGCCGGGGACGCGCATCGCCTGTCTCGGTCCGCTCGGGCGTCCGTTCGAACCTGTCGCGCCGCCGGCGGAAGCGTGGATGGTGGCAGGAGGCGTCGGGCTCGCACCGTTCGTCACGCTCGCGGAAGCTGTCCGCTCGCGTGGCACCAGGACGCGCCTGTTCTATGGCGCCCGCCGCGCATCCGAGCTGTATTTCGTCGAACTGTTCGAGCGGATGGGCGTGGACGTCGTGCTGGCCACCGAAGACGGCAGCCGCGGGCACACAGGTTACGTCACGGCGCCGCTCGACGTGGCGCTACGGTCGGCCGCGTCCGTCAACGACATCAGGCTGTATGTCTGCGGCCCGACGCCGATGATGCGGGCTGTCGCTCTTCTCGCCGCCTCGCACGGCGCCGCCTGCGATGTCTCGCTCGAACAGGTCATGGGCTGCGGCCTCGGCGGCTGCTACAGCTGCGTCGTCCTCGCGCGCGACGAGCAGGGTGCGCCGCATCACGTTCGATCCTGCATCGAGGGACCCGTGTTCGACGCGTCCCGCATCGTCTGGAATGCCCTCGCACACTGACATGGACCTGTCCGTCTCGATCGGCGCGCTGACGCTGCCAAATCCGCTCATTGCCGCGAGCGGGTGCTTCGGATACGGCGTCGAATACAGCGACGTTGTCGACCTCTCGACGCTGGGTGGGGTCGCCGTCAAGGGACTGTTCCTGGCAGAGCGGGAAGGCCACGCGCCGCCACGGATCGTGGAAACCCCCGCCGGCATGCTGAACGCCATCGGACTCCAGGGTATCGGGGTCCACCGGTTCGTCCGCGAGAAGCTGCCCGAGCTTCGCGACCGCCGCGCGACGGTCTTCGTAAACATCTGCGGCACGACCATCGACGAGTACTGCGAGATCTCGCGCATCCTCTCCGACCACGAGGGAGTGGCCGCCATCGAACTGAACATCTCCTGCCCGAACATCAAGCAGGGGGGGATCACATTCGGCTGCAGCCTGACCGGGACGCACGATGTCGTCAGCGCCGTGCGCAAGGTGACGACGCTGCCCGTCATCCCGAAGCTGACGCCGAACGTCACAGACGTCGCCTCGTTCGCGCGCGCGGCCGAGGAGGCCGGAGCGGATGCCGTGTCCCTCGTCAACACCTTCCTCGCCATGGCGATCGACGTGCACACCCGGCGTCCCAGGCTCACCAACATCGTCGGGGGCCTCAGCGGTCCGGCCATTCGCCCGATTGCCGTCCGCATGGTCTACGAGTGCCGGCAGGCCGTGAAGCTGCCGATCATCGGCATGGGCGGCATCGCGACGGCGGATGACGTGCTCGAGTTCATGATCGCCGGGGCGACGGCGGTGCAGATCGGCACCGCGAACTTCGTGGATCCATTTATCTGGAAGACGGTGCTGCAGGGGCTGCGCGACTACATGACGCGGCACGACATCAGCCGGCTGGCCGACCTCACGGGGAGCATCGACACGACGAAGAAGGAAACGGCGTGGATCAGCTCCTGATTGCGCTCGACGTGGAGAGCGCCGCTCAGGCGTCCACGCTGGCGGATTCGCTGCGCGGTGTGGCCGGTGGATTCAAGATCGGGAGCCGCCTCTTCACGTCCGAAGGCCCCTCGATGGTGCGATCGCTGGTGGAACGCGGGGATCGCGTTTTCCTGGATTTGAAGTTCCACGATATCCCCAACACCGTCGCAACCGCCGTCGCGGCGGCCGCGACACTCGGTGTCTGGATGGTCAACGTGCATGCGTCCGGCGGCACGAAGATGATGCAGGCCGCGCGCGACGCCGCGCATGACGCGGCTGCGCGAACTGGCCTGAAGGCGCCGCTCGTGATTGCCGTCACGGTGCTGACGAGCATGAGCTCCGGCGCTCTTGCCGAAACGGGCGTGGGAACACCGTTGCTCGATCATGTGCTACAGCTGGCGCAACTCGCCCACGCCGCGGGCCTCGACGGCGTCGTGGCCTCTCCGCAGGAGACCGTGGCGATACGTAAGCGCTTCGGATCCGGGTTCGCGATCGTGACACCTGGAATTCGGGGAGGCATCTCCCCGAAGCCCGGGGCGGTCGCGGAGAAGGCGAACAAAGACGATCAGGAACGCACGATGACGCCGGGCGAAGCGATCGCTGCCGGCGCGAGCTACATTGTGGTGGGACGGCCGATTATCGCGGCGCCGGATCCCCGCATGGCTGCGGAACAGATCGCGGGCAACATGCAGACGACGCGCTGACGTCGGTTCGGTCTGCTGACTGCTGCGACGAAGACCCGGTGATCTTCATCCAGCAATCAGCAAACCGAGCTCAACAATTCTACGAACTACTTCGCCGTGATGGTGAAATGCCCGCGGCGGTTCTGCTGCCAGCAGGCCTCGTTCTCATCCGAGCAGAACGGCTGCTCCTCCCCCTTGCTGACAATCGTGACGCGATCGGTCGCAAGCCCGAGGCTCACGATGTAGTCGCGGACGGCATCGGCGCGACGCTCACCGAGCGCCAGGTTGTACTCGTTCGTGCCGCGCGAGTCGGCATGCCCTTCGACCATCACTTTCGTGGTGGCCCACCGCTTCATCCACTCCACGTTCTTCTGGAGCGCCGTGCGGGCCGCATCGTTCAGCTCTGTCGAGTCAAGGCCGAAGAACGCGTCCGTGAGCGGCTTCTCCGCGTTGAGCTGGTCCAGCGTCTTGCTCCGGAAGAGCTCCTCCTCGGTGGGCGGAGCGGGCTGAGCAGGCGGAGGGGCCTGGGGCGGCGGCGGCGGGGGGGCGGGTGTCGTCGGCGGCGGGGCGGGTGCCGCGGGTGCGGGTGGCAAGGTCACTTTCTTCTTGCCGCACGCGCCGGCGCCAAGCATGGCGACGATCACGACTAGGGCACACATGTGGAATCTGCGCATCATTAACTCTCTTCTCCTGCGAGCAGCGGCCGGTCACGTAGAATTGGGGAGGACTGGAGCTTACCGTCCGATCCCCCCGCTGTCAATTTCAGTCACGCCCATGGATCACCTTCTCGAAGCGACGGCGCTGGCCGAAGAGCGTCATTTCTGGTTCCATGGGTTCCGCCGATTCGTGACGCCGCTCCTCGAACGGGCGGTCCGCGGCCATCCAGCGGCCGCCATTCTCGACTGCGGGTGCGGAACCGGGCACAACCTCCTCCTGCTCCGCCGGTACGGGCACGCGGTCGGCATCGATCTGACGGCGAGCGGCCTCGCTTACGCGCATCGCAGGGGCGAACGGGCCGTCGCGCGGGCGTCCGCGGTGGCGCTGCCGTTCGAGGCGGCGTCTTTCGATCTGGTGACGTCGTTCGACGTGATCTACTCGCTTCCGGACGCCGCGGAAGCCGCTGCGCTCTCAGAGATGTTCCGCGTCATGCGGCCCGGCGGGCACCTGGTGATCAATGTGGCGGCGATGGCGCTCCTCCGGGGAAACCATTCCGTCCTCTCGGGGGAGGTCCGGCGCTACAGCCGCTCGAGCCTCACCGACCGATTGCGCGGGACCGGCTTCGAAGTCCGCAGCATGTCGTATACGAATGCCGCGATCACGCCCGTTGTCGCCGCCGTCCGGCTGCTGCAGCGGTTCTCGGGGCACAAGGAATCTGCTCAGGAGATCTCGATCCCTCCACCAGCCGTCAACCTCGCGCTGGCGGGAGTTCTCAGAGTCGAAGCTGCGGCGCTGCGCTTCGTCAACATGCCGTTCGGGAGCTCGCTGCTGGCGCTGGCGCAGCGCCCGGTCTGAACACCCGTAGGCGCTATTTCACGGAGTACGAATAGATGCGCAGGGCGAGGCGGCGTTTGTCGCCGGTGCCGTCGCGTTCGCCAGGGGCGAATGACTTGTCGCTCTCGATGACCACGCGACCCTCCGCGGCGGCAAGCGCATCGGCGGGCAGCACCACCGTCTGGCGAAAATCACTCGATGGACTGAAGCGAGCCACCTGCCGGGCCGCGGCCGTGACGGTCACCACCGGTGGCGAATCGAAGTAGCGGAGGGGCGACTCCCCGTCGAGCACCAGCGTGACGTCGCGCCCGACCGGCCGGACCCACAGAGTTGCGCGCTCTGTCGTCCAGCGCCACGCCCTCGCGGTGGACGGGTTGTACTCTGGCTCGTGCCAGCCCTGCTCGACCCCGATCATCGGAACCCCGTCGGCCTGGAGATCGAACTGTTCGAGCGCAACCGGAACCTTGCGATCCCCCGGCGCCTCCGATGCCACCTCCAGGCGTGCATAACCCTCAGATGATGCGAGCGTCCCCGCAGGAATCTTCGTCAGGTTGAAGAAAGACCCGGGGCTCACGGAAATGCTTCCCAGCGACTGACCGTTCACCCGCAGGCTGAGGCGCGCAGCCGGTTCACCCGCCCCGCCCAGGTGCCGGCCACCCAGCATCAGCAGGACTTCTTCGCTCCCCGCCCTGAGCCACGCCACGCTCGGGGCGCGGTGAGGCCCCAGCTGGTCGCGCGCGGTGACGCCGCCAACTTCGGCGCTGACGGCCCACCCGCGATCGAGCATCCAGCGAGGCGGCGACAACAGGTAAAGGTCGGCATTTCCCGGACGCGCACCGCCCACGAACGGCGGCTCGATGAAGGGCCAGCGATCGGCCTGCACCAGCCGGCGCGAGCGCGGATCGACGAGCGCCAGATCCGTGCGCTTCGGGTCGGCGACGAACGCCACGGACGACTGCGGGCGCGATCGCCATTCCTGGACCAGGGCCAGCCCCTCGCGCCCGTGCGGCGACTCCAGGATGCGCCCGGGCAGCGCCCGGCTTTCCCACTGGGCCACGCGGCGGAAACCCGCGTGCATCGCGACGGCGTCCGCGAACGCTCCCCCCGGATCGGTCGTTCGCGTCCGCGGCCAGCCCTCGACCGTCCGGAACGCACGAAAGGCGGGGCTCCCCTCGCGGGCATACGCAACGCTCGCCGGCACGGCGGGCACGAGCGACACCACCGCCAGGACGACGGCGCCACCCACAAGGACCCGCGATCCGGCCCATTCCAGCGCCGAAGCCGCCAGGTAGACCACCGGCACAATCAGGGGCAGCGCGTACCTGACCGTGACGACTTCGTGAAACAGCAGATGGAAGACCGCGTACGGAACGAAGGCGATGAGGAGAAAGAGCAGGACGCGCGGCTGCTGCCAGCCGACCCGCACGGCGCCGGCGGCGGCCACCACGACGACGATCGCGCCGGTGAGGACGCCGCCCCAGGGCCAGAGGAACGAAAATATCAGAGCGTCCACAGCAACGCGTGGAGTCCGTGCGTTCCAGAGCATCACGACGCCGGAAAAATCCTCGCCGGCCTGCGTGCCCAGCGCCGCGGCGTACTCCGCCAATCCTCCGCTCACCCAGATCAGCGGGATGGCCCACGCGAGCACGCCGAGCCCCGTGGCGGCGAGGGTCGCCGCACGATCCCGTATCCCCAATCCCAGGCGAGGCGCCACCAGCGCCGCGCCCAGAAGCGGCAGCGTCAGCAGAAAGGTCTGCGATCGGATGCCGATCGCGAGGCCGGCGAGAAGGGCTCCCCACATCAGCGCCTGGCGGCCTCCCCGGCGGCTGAGGAACGACACGATGAGTGCCTGTGCCGCAACGGCACCGGCCAGTCCCGTCATGTCGCTCAGCGGGCGCAGCGACGTGAACCAGAAAAGCGGAGATGTGATCGCGATGACCGTCGCGCAGACGGCAACGCCGTCCCAGCCGGTGTCCCTCGTTCGTTCCGGCCCACCTGAGAGGCGTGTGAACGATCGAAACAGCTCGAACAGCAGCCAGATCAGCGCAGCGCCGGAGACGGCGCTCCAGACGGCCAGGCCGCGCGCTTCGGGCGCATGAACGCCGGCGCCGCGCAGAACGGCCGTCGACAGCTTGCCGAGGCCGACGAAGATGGGATAGCCCGGAGGATGAGGCTGGTGTTTCGCGACGTCGAAGTCGTTCACGCCCAGGGCGAAATTGATCGAGTCGATGTCTTCGAGGGTGTCAGGGAGGAAGGGAAGGTGCGCGACGAGGAAGACGAGCGCGAGCGCCGCAATGGCTTTGCTCACTGTGGCGGTATGACGGTTCAGACCTCGCGCAGACGAAGCGCGTCGTTCAGGCTGCCCAGGCGATATCCGCGAAGATCGACCGTCACGTGCGCGTAGCCGATCGCCCTGAGCTCGCGGTCGATCGCCGACGCCGTTTCGGGTTCGAGCGCACGGCTCATCTCGTCCGGTCCCAGTTCGAGCCGGGCGATGGTGTCGTGATGGCGCACGCGACAGATACGGAGCCCGAGATCCCGCAGCACCATCTCGGCGCGCTCGATCATGCGCAGCTTTTCATCCGTGACTTCGCTGAAATACGGAATGCGCGACGACAGGCACGCCGACGCAGGCTCGTCCCACGTCGGCAGGAGCGCGCGGCGCGAGAGCTCGCGGATTTCATCCTTCGTGAGACCGACTTCGTCCAGGGGACTGCGCACGCCGAACTCGCGGGCGGCCTGGCGCCCCGGACGGTAGTCGCCACGGTCGTCCGCGTTGCTGCCGTCTGCGATGACCGGAATCCCGCGGTCGCGCGCGAGCGCCGTCAGATGGGTATAGAGCTCATGCTTGCAGTAGTAGCACCGGTTCGCCGGGTTGGCCCGGTATTCCGGCCGCGCCATTTCAGCGGTCTGGATGAATTCGTGAGTGAAGCCGAACTCCCCCGCAATGCGGAGTGCCAGCGCGCGGTGACGCTCGGGGTAGCTCGGGCTGTCGGCCGTGACGCAGAGCGCCGCGGGACCGAGGGCGCGATGCGCGGCGTACGCAAGGTACGCGCTATCGACGCCGCCGCTATAGGCGACAATGACGGACGGCAGAACACGCAGCGCGCGATCGAGCGCCGCCTCCTTGGATTCGAGGCCCGGCGTGGCGCCGGACCCGGCACCGGGGAGCGCGGAAGGCTCACTCGCCGGCACCTTGCTCACCAGTCGAGCCTCTCCGCTTCCTCGGCTTCGTGACGCGGCACTAGTCGAGATCCTCGGTCGTATCGTCGTCGTCGTCCGCGTCGTCCTCTTCGTCCAACTCGGCGTCGTCTTCCTCCTCGTCGTCCTCGTCATCATCATCGTCGTCTTCGTCGACGGATTCGAGTTCCACGGGAGCGATACTCGTCACTTCAAGGTTGGAGCCGCAATCGGGGCAGCTGATCAGATCGCCCTTGTCGACATCGAATTCGTCGACTTCGACTTCGGCATCACACTCCGGGCAGGTCGCCATACATGCTCCTGGCGGGGGTACGCCCCCCGCGCGGCTGGGGATCCGAAGCCACACACAGCGTGCGTTCCTGATCGCGATAATCTTCGGATTATAACGAAACCCTGATAAATTCTGCAATGCGCCTCCCGCGTTGACTAGCGTGCCGTTCCCCACGCCAGAGCGCCCACGGCCCCTATTGTGACTACCACGAAAACCGTCATTGTCGCAGACGACACCGCCTTCGTGCGGGACCGGTTCGCGACGGCACTGCTGAGTGCCGGCCATACGCCGCTCACGGTGAAGAGTGCGGCGGAGCTGCTGGCCCGCGTGCGCGCCGATCTCGAGAAAATCGACCTGATTGTCCTCGACCTGCGTCTGCCCCACGCGGGGGGGGTGGAACTGGTGCGATCGATCCGCAAGCTCGATGGCGGACGCCTGGCGATCCTGGTGTTCAGCGGGACGATCGCGACGGCTGAGGAAGTGCGCGACCTGGCGGCCATGGGGGTGGCCGGGTACGTGAACGAGTACAGCGCGGTTCAACACATCCTCCCGTCGCTGGCGCCGCACCTGTTCCCGGACAATTTCAACCGCCGCGGGAGCCCGCGTGTTGTCCTTGGCATTCCTGTAGCGTACCGGTACGGCAACACCATCGCGGCCGCGCTCACACTCAACCTGAGCAAGGGGGGCATCGCCATTCGGACGATGAGCCCGCTGCAAGGGACGTCAAAGATCCGCGCCAGGTTCCGGCTTCCGGGTTCCAAACGGGACATCGAAACGGAATCGCGCATCGCGTGGAGCGACCGGCGCGTCGGGATGGGGCTGCAGTTCGAAAAGGTTGAACCGGTCGATCAGGGCGCGATCGACGAGTTCGTCGAACAGCATTTCTTTTCGAACCGAAAGCCGTAGGGCGCTCAGGGGACCCGTCAACGGGAGGGTCAAGAGCCCAGGAGAATTCATGGTCTCGTAATCGCCGGGCCTCCTGTTTGACGGCAGCTTCGGGGGCTCGACGCCAGGGCCGGGCCTATTCCCTCAGCAGCCGCAGCGCGTTGCCGATGACGATGAGGGACGCGCCCATGTCGGCAGCGACCGCCATCCAGAGCGTGGCCGTCCCGGTCACGGCCATCACCAGGAACGCCGACTTGAGGACGATGGAGAACGCGATGTTTGCGCGGATGTTGCGGCTCGTCGTGCGGCTCAGTCGTAACGCGTAAGGAATCTTCAGCAGCTCGTCGGCCATCAGCGCCACGTCGGCGGTCTCCAGCGCGGCGTCGCTGCCTGCGACTCCCATCGCGATGCCCACGTCGGAAGCCGCCAGCGCCGGCGCGTCGTTGACGCCGTCGCCGACCATGGCGATTGCGCCGTATCGCTCGCGCAATTCGCGAACGGCAGCGACCTTGTCCTCGGGCAGGAGACCCGCACGGAAGCCGTCGAGATCCAGGGACTCGGCCAGCGCCCGCGCGGCCGGTTCGTGATCGCCGGTCAGCAGGACGATCTGTTTGACTCCCTGCCTGCGCAACAGATCGATCGCGTCGCGGCCTGTCTCGCGTGGCTCGTCGGCAACGCCGATGACGCCGATGCCCGCGCCCGCGGCCCCCACCATCACCGCGCTGCAGCCCCGGGCGGCAATCTCCTCGAGCGCCCGCTCCATGGCGGGCGAGCACAGGCCACGCTCTTCGAAGAGGCGGTGGCTGCCGACGACGATCGCGTCAGAACCGAGCCGTGCCTGTGCTCCGCGCCCGGGCAGCGATTGAAATCCGTCGACCGCAATCGGCACGATGCCTTGATCGATGGCGTGCGCCACGACCGCGCGCCCAATCGGATGCTCGGAGCGCGTCTCGAGCGACGCCGCGACCCGCAGCACCTCCAGGGCGTCGGCTCCGTCCACCGGCAGGACATCCACGACGCGGATGCGGCCGTGGGTCAGTGTCCCGGTCTTGTCGAAGGCCACGCATCGAATGAGAGCCATGCGCTCGAGGCTGGCTCCCCCCTTGATCAAGACCCCTTTGCGCGCGGCCGCCGCGAGCGCCGAGACGACGGAGACCGGAGTCGAGATCACCAGCGCGCACGGGCACGAGATGACCAGCAGCACGAGCGACCGGTAGAACCAGGTGGCCCAGTCCGCACCGAGCGCAAGCGGCGGACCGAGGGCCACGACGACGGCAGCGGCCAGCACGATCGGGGTGTAGATACGGGCAAAGCGGTCGATGAACGTCTGGCTCGGGCTGCGCTGCGCCTGCGCGTTCTCGACAAGGTGAATGATCCGCGCAAGCGTTGAATCCCGGCGAAGCCGGGTGACGAGAACGTCCAGCGCCCCCCGGCCGTTGATCGTTCCGGCAAACACGTCGTCGCCTGCTTGCTTCTCGACGGGGAGCGACTCGCCGGTGACCGGCGCCTGGTTGACGTAGCTGTCGCCGGCAGACACGCGGCCGTCCAGCGGAATTTTTTCGCCAGGGCGGACCAGGACGATCTCGCCGATGTCCACTTCATCGATCGCCACGCGGAGCTCCCGGCTTCCGCGACGCACGATGGCCTCGGCCGGCGCGAGCTCCATGAGCGCACTGATGGCCCCACGTGCGCGATCCATCGCGCGCGCCTCCAGCAGCTGGGCAAGCGCGAACAGGAACGTCACGGATGCGGCTTCGGACCATTCACCAAGAATGATCGCGCCGATGACCGCGACGACCATGAGGACGTTGATGTCGAGTGCACCGGCGCGCGCCGAGATCAGGGCCCGGCGTACCGTGAAGATCCCGCCCGACCCGATCGAGAGGGCGAACGGAATCCAGTGGGCGCCTCCACCGGCCCCCATCTGCTCCATGAGCAATCCGGCGGCAAACGACACTCCGGAGAGGATGACGAGACGCCGCCGCGAGGCCGCTGAAGCCGCGACCGGGGCGGCCTCTTCGTGCTCGAGCCACGCGCGCATGCCGGTCTGCGCGACCGCTTCCGCGATGGAGGCGGTCGTCAGCCGCGCCGCATCGTATTTGATGCGGAGACGCTGCCCCATCACGTCCGCATCGAGCGCCTCGAGACCCGCAAGCCGCTTCAGCCGATGCTCGATGATCGCCACTTCCTCGTGGCAATCCATGCCTTCGATCTTGAAGGTGGACTCCGCGTGCAGCTCGCAGACCTGGCAGGTGCTCATCGCGGCGCACCAGCCGGGGATCGCGACACGGCCGCGGACCGGACCGCGGCGCCAACCGTCTCGGGGATGCCGGCGTGGACCGGCGGATTGCGGGACGCGAGCTGTGCCTCTTCGACGTGCGTCCGCGCCTGATTCAGCAGCTCGAGAATGTGATGATCGTCCACGGCGTAGTACACCTGCCGGCCGGCACGCCGCGGGCGCACGAGCCGCAGGCCCCGAAGGAGCCTCAGCTGGTGCGAGGCGGCCGACTCACTGATCCCGACGAGCGAGGCGATGTCGCAGACGCAGAGCTCTCCCGCGGCAAGCGCGTCCAGAATTCGTACTCGAGTAGGATCGCCCAGCGCGCGGAAGGTTTCCGCCAGCGCCTCGACGGTGCGGGCGCCAATGAGGCTCGCCCGCCGGGACGCCGCGTCCGAAAGGACCTGGTGGACGCCGTCGCACTTGTCATTCGACGTGGGGTCGTGGTCAGTAGACATATGAATATATGAACAGCTGCTCATATATCTTACCGCGACCGCTCCGCGGGATCAACCCTCCCGGGCCCGACCGCCACACGGGGCGCCTTGACACAATTTTCGCAGTCCCGGTAGTATCCCTGATTGGGCTGTAATCGGCCTTTTATCTATACCTTACGCCGGTGCGTCACAGGCGGCAGGGTTCCCGCAGGGAAGCAGGGTCGAGATGTATCGATCTGACGGACGGAACGGAGCAACGGCGTGATTGAGGTCCAGCACATCACGAAAAACTATGGCCGGACGACGGCCGTGGACGATGTCAGTTTTCGGGTGGAACCCGGGGAAATTCTCGGATTCCTGGGGCCGAACGGCGCGGGAAAAACGACGACGATGCGGATCCTGACCGGGTATATGCCCCCGTCGCAGGGGCGCGCCATGGTCGCCGGCTTCGACGTATTCGACAAGCCGCTCGAGGCGAAGCGGCGAACCGGATATCTTCCCGAGACGCCGCCGCTCTACCCGGACATGACCGTCCGCGAGTATCTCGACTTCGTCGGGAAAATCAAAGGCGTCGCGCCAAGAGATCGGAAGCAGCGGGTGCTGGCCGTCATGGAGCGGACACGCGTCGCGGACATGGCGGATCGGCACTGCGGCAGGCTGTCGAAAGGCTACAAGCAGCGCGTCGGCCTGGCACAGGCGCTCATTCACAACCCCGAAGTGCTGATTCTCGACGAACCCACCGCCGGGCTCGATCCGAAGCAGATCATCGAGACCCGCGATCTGATCCGGAGCCTGGCCGGGGATCACACGATCGTCCTCAGCACGCATATCCTTCCCGAGGTCGCGCAGACCTGCCAGCGCGTCGTCATCATCAACAAAGGGCGTGTGGTCGCCGTGGACACTCCCGACAACCTGACGGCGAGGTTGAAGGGGGCGGCCACGATGTACGTTCACGTGGATGCCGGGGGTGAGGACGCCGGGGCGGCCCTGGCGGCGGTTCAGGGCGTCAAGCGAGTGGCGACCGCCGACCAGCGACCCGCGGCGCCTGGAGGGTCTGCAGTGGACACGGAGCGGCCGTACCCGACGGAGTTCGAGGTAGAGAGCGAGCCGGAGGTGGACGTGCGCCGGGATCTGGCGCGAGCGATTGTGACGCGCGGGTGGGGCCTGCTCGAGCTGCGCCCCGTCCGGATGAGCCTGGAGGACGTCTTCCTCCAGGTGACCACCGAAGAGCTCCCGGAGGAGGCGCCCCGTGCGTAATACGCTCGCCATTGCGGACAAGGAGCTGCGCTCCTATTTCGCGTCCCCGATCGCCTACATCCTGATTGGATTCTTCTCGCTGCTGTTCGGCTACTTCTTCTACGTGTTCCTGATGATCTTCAATCAGCAGAGCCAGCAGATGATGCAGTTCGGCCAGGGGGGCGGCGCCAACATCAACCAGATGATGATCCGGGGGCTCTTCCAGAACACCGCCGTCGTGATCCTGTTCACGATGCCGATGATCACGATGCGCACGTACTCGGAGGAGAAGCGGTCCGGGACGATCGAGCTGCTGCTCACCTCCCCGGTGACGGACCTCGAGATCATCGTCGGCAAGTTCATCGGGGCCCTGGCGCTCTATGCCACGATGCTCCTGGTCACGATGTTGTACATGGTGATGCTGTTCAAGATCAGCAACCCGGAGTGGCGGCCCATCGCGGCCGGCTATCTCGGGCTGCTGCTGATGGGCGGGTGCTTCCTCTCGGCAGGCCTGTTCATTTCCAGCCTCACCAAGAACCAGATCGTCGCCGGGTTCCTCACCTTCGTGACGTTCCTGATGTTCTGGGTGGTCAACTGGATTGGCGAGTCGTCCGGACCGACGACTCGTGACATCGTCGCGTACCTGTCGATCGTCGAGCACTTCGACGACTTCGCACGGGGCATCGTCGACACGAAGCACGTGATCTATTACCTCAGCTTCATCACGTTCGGACTGTTCCTGACGGCCAAGTCGGTCGACAGCGAACGCTGGCGCGGGTAGCGTTCTTATGTTGAAACGAGTGCTCGGACTTCTCGGATGGCTCGGCGTGGTGCTGGTGTTCGCCGGCGTGGCGATCCGCTTCACGCGCCCCGAGTGGCAGCAGTGGTACAACGGCCTCCTGCTCGCCGGACTGGCGTGCACGCTGCTCTACATTCTCAGCCAGTGGCGCGAGGTCGTGCGGTCGTTCTCCGGCCGTCAGGCGCGCCTCGGCACGCTCGCGGCCGCCAGCGTGATCGTCGTGCTCGGCATCCTGGTGGCGATCAACTATCTCGCCTCCCGCCACAACAAGCGCTGGGACCTGACCGCGTCGAAGCAGTTCTCGATTTCGGATCAGACGAAGAAGGTCCTGCAGGGCCTGCAGAAGCCGGTACACATCCGCGTCTTCGACAAGAGCAACGACTTCGGGCGTTTCCGCGAGCGGCTCGACGAGTATCAATACGTGTCGAAGCAGCTGACGGTCGAGTATCTGGACATGGAGCGCAAGCCGGCACTGGCCAATCAGTTCCAGGTGCAGACACCCGGCACGGTCGTCATGGAGTACGAAGGACGGACGGAGAAAGTGTCGTCGGACGGAGAGCAGGAGCTGACGAACGGCCTGATCAAGCTGGTACAGGGCAAGCAGCACAAGGTCTACTTCGTCCAGGGACATGGCGAGAAGACCACGGACTCGAACGAGCGCGGCGGATACAGCACCATCGGCGCAGCGCTCGTCTCCGACAATTTCCTGACCGAGAAGTTCGTCCTCGCACAGCAGAAGGAAGTGCCCGCCGACGCCTCCGTCCTGGTGATCGCGGGCCCCAAAACGGATTTCTTCCCGGCGGAGGTGGAGGCGCTCAAAGCCTACCTGGCCAGGGGAGGCAAGATCCTCTTCATGCTGGATCCGCCGGACCGTGCGGATGCTCCGGAGGTCACCAACCTCGCTGCGCTCCTCAAGGACTGGGGCATCGAGATCGGCACCAACGTCGTCGTGGACGTCAGTGGGATGGGACAGCTGCTCGGCACCGACGCGTCGGTGCCGGTGGCCGCCAAGTACGAAGCGCATCCGATCACCGATCGTTTCAACCTGCTCACGGCGTATCCGCTGGCGCGATCGGTCTCGGCCGCGGCCGGCGGGAGCCCCGGACGAACGGCTCAGAATCTCGTCGAGACGAGCGCGAGCAGCTGGGCGGAGAGCAACATCAAGGAGCTGACAACGACCGGCAAGGTCGCTCGTGAGCTCGACAAGGGAGACAAGCCCGGGCCGGTGTCGCTGGCCGCGGCGGTGTCGGCGCCTGCGACCAACGCGCCCGCGCCTCCGCCTGCCGATCCTGCGAAGCCCGAGGATCAGCCCAAGCCCGAGACGCGCATCGCGGTTTACGGCGATTCGGACTTCGTGTCGAACGGCTATCTCGGCATCCCGGGCAACCGCGATCTGTTCCTGAACACCATCAACTGGCTCGCTCAGCAGGAAAATCTGATCTCGATTCGTCCGCGCGAAGCGGGCAGCAGCACGCTCAACATGACGGCTGACGCCGCGCGCCGGATATTCTGGCTGTCGGTGCTGATCATCCCCGGCCTGATCCTCGCGGCCGGCGTCCAGACCTGGTGGCGGAGGCGGTAGTGCGAGGACTGCGCGGATTCATCATCCTCCTCGTCATCGCCGCGCCGCTCGGCTGGTACGCGTATCGCGACGCGAAGAAGGGCCCCGTCGACGACACTCCGAAACGCGACAAGGTCTTCACCGTGGACGCGGCGAAGATCGACGAGCTCGAGATCAAGTCGGAGTCCGGTGAGCGGACAACGCTGCAGCGGAAGGGAACCGCCTGGACGATCGTGCAGCCGGTGGCGGCGGCAGCGGATCAGGCCGCAGTCTCGGGCATGACGTCGAATCTTGCGTCGATGGAAGTTCAGCGTGTGATCGAGGAGAACCCCGGGGATGTCGCCGAATTCGGCCTGGCTTCGCCGCGTGTCGAAGTCACGTTCAAGGCCGACGGACAGCAGCACAAGCTGCAGATCGGCCAGAAGAGCCCGACGGGCTCCGACCTGTATGCCCGCCTCGCGGATCAGAAGCGGGTCTTCCTCATTCCCGCGTTCGTCGAAACCACCTACAACCGCACCTCGTTCGATCTGCGCGACAAGACCGTCCTGAAGGTGGATCGTGAAAAGGTCGATTCGCTGGCGGTGACGGCATCGGGCAAGGAGACACGCTTCGAAAAGGTAGGCGGCGAGTGGGCGGTGAAAACACCGGTGGAAGCCCGTGCGGAGTTCGCCGCGGTCGACGGGCTCGTGTCGCGGATCGCCGGGTTGCAGATGAAGTCGCTTGCCGGCGAGCCGGCGACTCCCCAGCAATACGGCCTGGAGAAGCCGGCCGCGACGGTCCGTATCGGGTCGGGATCTTCCCAGGCCACGCTGGCGATCGGTGCGCCGGCAGGAGAAGGCAGCGTCTACGCGAAGGATCTGGCGCGCCCCGCGGTATTCACGGTGGAATCGTCATTGCTCGACGAACTGAGGAAGGACGCCTCGGAGTATCAGCAGAAGGATCTGTTCGACGCACGCTCTTTCAATGCCACCCGTCTCGAGATCGTACGCGGCGGCCAGTCGAGCACGTTCGAGAAGACCAAGGTGAAGAACAAAGAGGGCAAGGAGGTCGAGACGTGGAAGCAGACCGCGCCGGCCGCCCGGGACGTCGACGCCGCGAAGATGGAAGCGCTCCTCTCTGCCATCACCGGCGCGAGGGCGACATCCTTCGCACCCGCGACGGCAAAGACCGGGCTCGATAAACCCGAACTGGCCGTCACCTTCAAGTACGACACCGACAAGGAAGAGCGTGTGGCCTTCGCACGCACGGGCACCACGGTCCATGCATCCCGTGCCGGAGCGGCCGGCGCCGCGATCGTCGACGCCCCGGTCCTCGACGGCATCATCAAGGCGCTCGAGGCACTCAAATAGCGTCGCGAGTGCCGGGCTCCCGCCCCCTCGTCTCCGTCCTTGTCATTGCGACGGTCCTGACGTTACCGGCGTGCGCCGGCAAGCATCCGCCAAACACGTCCGCCGCGGCCATCCCGGCGGCGGTGCGCGAAATCCAGTCCGACCTCGGGCGCGTCTTCGGCGCGCCGATCATGGCACGTGGCGTCTGGGCGGTCGACGTCATGTCGCTTGCGACCGGCGAACGCCTGTACACCCTGAACGCCGGCAAGCTGATGATGCCGGCGTCCAACATGAAGATCCTGACGCTAGCCGCGGCGGCGGAGACGCTCGGGTGGGACTACAGGTTCGAGACCGTTCTCGAAGCGCGGGGATCGGTCAGCTCCGGCGTGCTCCACGGAGACCTGATCGTCCGCGGCAACGGGGATCCGACGATCAATTCAAGGAATGACCGCGCGAACGCGGTCTTCGGCGAGTGGATTTCCGCCCTGACGGCTGCAGGCATCAGCGCCGTGGACGGCCGGATCATCGGCGACGATCAGGCCTTCGACGATGAGGGTATTGGCGCGGGGTGGGCCTGGGACTATCTGCAGTACTCGTATGCGGCGCCCGTGGGCGCGCTCGAGCTCAATGAGAACACTGCGACGCTTCAGGTGTCGCCGGGCATCGCCGCCGGCGCCGTCCCCATCATGAACCTGGAGGCCGGTTCCGGCCTCTCGCTGGTGAACCTGGCCATCACCGGCGCCCCAGGATCCGAGGACACGATCGAATACCGGCGTCTGATCGATCGGCCCGTCCTGGAAGTGAGGGGCTCTGTTCCCGAAGGAGCGGGGCTCTCGCAACACTTCGTCGCCGTCGTCAACCCGACCATCTACTTTGTACGCTCGCTGAAGAGCGCGCTCGTCGCCGGCGGCATTGCCGTGACGGGCGAAGCGGTGGATCTCGATGACATCTCCGCCGAGCTGCTGGCCGCTCCGCCACGTGAGACACGCCTGCTGGCCTCGACCCCGTCACCACCGCTGCGTGAGATTGCGACCGTGCTGATGAAGGTCAGCCAGAACCTGTACGCCGACACGCTGTTGAAGGCGCTGGGGGCCGCGCGTGGCGGCCTGGGAACGGCAGAAGGCGGACGCGTCGCCGTGCGCGCCGTCTTCGACGCCTGGGACGTGCCTCGTGATGCCTACACGATGTACGACGGCTCGGGACTTTCGCGCTACAACTACGTAACCGCGCGTGCCCTCACCACGATTCTCGAGCACATGTATCGCGACCCGCGGCACCGGGACGCCTTCCTCGCGACGCTGCCCATTGCGGGGCGAGACGGTACGCTCGCGTCGCGCCTCGGTCGCACGCGCGCCGCCGGCAACGTCCTCGCGAAGACGGGCTCCATCTCGAACGTGCGCTCGCTCTCGGGCTTCGTCCGCAGCCGTGACGACGAGACGTTCGTGTTTTCGATTCTCGCCAACGACTTCCCCGTCGCGTCCGCGACCGTGAACTACATCGCCGATCTCGCGGTGGAGATTCTGTCCAACTTCACCCGCAAGTAACTCGTGTCGGGTCTGGGCCGGCTGTTCACGACGAGAACAGGAGGTCACGGAGTTCAGGAGCATTTGCGGAGAGCACGGAGAAATTCCACCACGGAGACGCGGGGACGCGGAGACGCGCGGAGAGGTCCGGATGGCGCCGGGCGCTGTCTCCGGAGTCAGCGTCAGGTTCGCTCACCGGAATCCAGTTGGGAGCGTGGTCGGGCGCCGGCCTTCCGGCCGGTGCAGGATAGAGAGGGGAACTCTCAAAACGCAACGCCAGCTTTTCATACGTCAGCGTTGTGTTTTGAGAGTTCGCCTCTCTATCCGCCGCGCGAAGCGCGGCCCGACCACTGCCGACGACCAAGCCATCCGGTTCTCTCCGTCCGGGCTCCGTGCCTCCGTGTCCCCGTGGTGATCTTTCGTGATCGCCGCCGTCTCTCCTCTTGATCTCGTGATCTCGTGTTCGCTCATCGTCGAACGCGCGGACGGTAATCGGGGACGTACAATGGGCCGGTGCGAAGCGGCTTCTGGATCCTGCTGGCGGGCGGGCTCATCTGTCTGGTAGGGCTCGGCGGGTGGTACTACGGCGTTCCCCGCGACGGGACGGCCGTCGCCGGTCCATCAGCTCCTGTCGAGGACGCGTGGCTCGATCAGCTCTACAGCCAGAATCCCGCCGAAGCGTCAGCGTCCGCGGAGTATGTGAAGAAGCTTGGTCCCCAGGCGCTGCCCGTCATTCACGCGACCCTGCAGGACCCAGCCGCCACCACCGAGCGGGTGAAGGCCGTCCTGAAGGCCTGTGCGCTTCTCGGCGTCGCGGCCGCCCCCGCCATAGATGAAGTGGCCGAATCGCTGCCGGACCCGGCGCTGACATCCGACGCAGCGGCGGCGTTGAGCTTCATGGGGCGGGGGGCGTTCAAGCCGCTTCGCGAAGCCGTCACGAGCGACGATCCCGTCGTCAGGCGCGAATCGCTGCGGTCGATAGGCAAGCTGAAGGAACGCGCCCCGCTCGATGGACGGGCCGTCATGCCGCTCCTCGTCAAAGGGATGGCAGACCCGGATCCGGGCGTGCGCACGGTGGCGGCCACGTACCTCGGCATCGTGCACGAGGAGCCCGGTGATGCCGTCCGCGTGCTGATCGGGGGGCTGGAGGATCAGGAGGTCAACGTGCGGCGCACGTCGGCAGCGGCGCTGGCCGCGTTCGGAGCCGACGCCGAACCGGCGCTCCCGGCGCTGCGGAAAGCGGCGAGCGATCCCGATCCTGACGTCGCACGCGAAGCCGGTGTGACGCTCGTCAAGCTGCAGCCGTCCAAGTAGCCTCGCTCAATTCAGAAGAGGCTTCGCGCCAGTGCGACGAGAGCCTCGGGCGTCGCCTGCAGCCCTCCACCCTGTGCGAGATCCGGCCGGCCTCCGCCCTTGCCGCCAAACTCCTGAATCAACCGGCGCATCGCGGCGGCGCTGTCGAAACGACTGCCATCGGCGCGTGCGATGACAACCGCGGACGGCGCCGGCGTGGTGAAGAGCACCGCAACGTGCGCGGGACGGGCGGCAATGGTGGACGCGATGGTCTTCAACCCGCCCTGATCCCATCCCTCGAGTACCTCGATCACGACACGGTCGTCGCCATGGAGCGCCGCGCGGTCCGCGAGCGCCGCCGCTTCGAAGCCGGCCAGCCGTGCGTGCGCGTCCTTCAACTGCCGCCTGGTCTCCCTGGCGTCCGCCTGCAGCCGTTCGATCCCGGCCGGCAATTCGCCCGGCAGAACGGAGACGAGCCGTACGCTTGCGGCAATCGAATCACGGAGGAGACGGAAGGACCGGAGGGTCCGCACGCCGCAGACGAATTCGAGGCGCGACCCTCCGCGGAACCGCTCCGACGAGGCGACAGCGATCGCGCCGACACCGCCGGTGCGCGCGACGTGAGTACCGCCGCATGCCGAAATGTCGAAGTCCGGCACTTCCACCAGCCGGAGGCGTCCGCCACGGGTCGACTCCTTCCGCAACGGCAACGCCGCCGCCTCGGCAGCGTCGGCAAACCTGATCGCGATCGGCCGGTCTTCCCAGACGATCCTGTTGGCTTCGTCCTCTGCCGCCTCGATCTCCGTCGCCGAGACGGCTCTGGCGAGATCGATCGTGGACGACTGCGAGCCCAGGTGGAAGCTCTCGGTTCGAATGCGGAAGAGCCGATCGAACGCCGCAGAGAGGATGTGTTGACCGGTGTGCTGCTGCATGTGCTCGAAACGGCGAGCCCAGTCGATCGTGCCGTGCGCGGGACCTGTGGCGATGGCGTGATCCAGCAGGTGGAGGATCGTTCCGTCCTCCCGATCCACGACGTCCACGACGACGGCGTCACCGAGCCGGCCGGTGTCGTAGGGCTGGCCGCCCGAGGTGGGGTAGAACGCCGTGCGATCCAGGATCGCGGCCGGACGGCCGTCGTGGGACTCGACACCCACGACCTGCGCGTCGAACTCCGTGACGTAGGGATCGGTGTAGTACAGACGATCCGTCACGGCTGCTCCGGAGACTCACGGAGCACAGGATCGACAATGCCTGCTTCCTCGAATCCGCGTGCCCGGAGGCGGCAACTGTCACAGGCGCCGCACGGCTGGCCGGAGGGATCCGGATCGTAGCAGCTGTGCGTGAGACCGTAGCGCAGGCCGAGGGCCTGCCCCTGCAGAATGATCTCCGCCTTGGACATCTTCAGGAGCGGGGCGAGGAGCTTCAGCGGTTGCCCTTCGATGCCGGCCTTCGTCGCAAGCGCCGCCATCTTCTCGAAGGCGGCCAGATACTCGGGCCGGCAATCCGGATATCCCGAGTAATCGAGTGCGTTCACGCCGAGGACGATCGCCCGGGCGTGGACGACTTCCGCCCACCCCAGTGCCAGCGACAGAAAAATCGTGTTCCTGGCAGGCACGTACGTGGAGGGAATATCCGCGCCATCGAGCTCGCGCCCTTTCGGAATCTCGCTCGAACCGACGAGAGCCGACCCTCCGAAGGCCGCCAGGTTCACATCGAGCTCGATGTGCGTCGCGACACCCAGGTCCCGCGCCACTTCGCGTGACGCGGCGATCTCGCGTACATGCACCTGCCCGTAGCGCACCGTCAGCGCATAGAGCTCATAGCCGTCCGCCCGCGCCATCGCGCCCGCGGTGTATGAGTCCAACCCGCCGCTCAGAAGTAACACAGCCCTGCTAGTCATACATACGTGCTACGTGCTACGTGCCTGCAGAGCTGTCAGCTGTCGCACTGAGCTGATTGCTGCAAGCTAGCCCGCTTGCTGCCCGTAGCACGGGCACCCTGGCACTCTGGCACTCTGCCACCCTGGCACCCTGGCACCCTGGCACCCTGGCACCCTGGCACCCTGGCACCCTGGCACCCTGGCACCCTGGCACCCTGGCACCCTGGCACCCTGGCACCTTAAAACTAGACTCCCCTTGTGTCCGCTCCCCAAATGTATTTGTGGACCTGCAGCTGCAGACGCACGGTCAACCGATCCGCGAGCATCCATTCGGCCAGCGCCCTGGGCGTCAACACCGCGTGGACGGGTGAGAAGAGGACTGCCGCCGTCCGGCCGGTGAGGTTGTGCCTGGCCACGACATCCCGCGCGAACTCATAGTCCACGCGGTCGCGGATGACGAACTTCACCTCGTCGTGCGGTGTGAGCAGATCCAGGTTCTCCCAGTGGTTGCGGCCGGACTCTCCACTGCCCGGGCATTTGACGTCGATGATACGAATCACCGCCGGGGGCACGCCGGCGACGCTCAGGTGCCCGCCCGTCTCGACCATCACCGTCCGTCCTGACGCCAGCAGCCGCTCCATCAGGGGATAGACATCCTTCTGCAGCAGCGGCTCGCCCCCGGTGAGCTCGACGAGATCGCAACCAAAACCGTCCACCTTCTCGATGACCTCGTCCACGCTCATCTTGCTGCCTTCGGTGAAGGTGTACGGCGTGTCACACCAGGAACAGCGGAGATCGCAGGCGGTCATGCGGACGAACACGCACGGGCGCCCGGAATGGGTCGATTCCCCCTGAATGGAGTGGAAGATTTCGTTGATGGTGAGCACGGCCTGGCAACCTGAACCTCTTATTGTAAGCCGAGGAGCTGTTCTAGAATACGGGTCATGCCGAAGCCGACGTTTTACTGGAAGCCGACCTGCACGACCTGCCGCAATGCCAGAAGTTATCTGGACGAGCTCGGCATCGACGTCGAAGAACGCGACATCAACCGCGATCCGCCCGATCGGGCGTTCCTCGAACGGCACATCGACCCGGAACGGTTCCTGGATTTCGTGAGCACCCGCAGCCCCGTGTTCAAACAGCGGCCCCTGCCCGCGTCGAAGAAAGAAGCGATCGACCTCATGGTGGAGCAGCCGAACCTGATCAAGCGTCCCATCCTGGTTCGCGGATCGAAGCCGATCTTCGGGTTCAACAAGGACAAATACGGAGGCCGTGAGTAGCACGAGCGCGATCCGCGTCGGAACGTCGGGCTGGAGTTATCCGTCCGGAACGGGCACGTGGAACGGGATCTTCTATCCGATCCCGCCCGGCCGGCGAACCCGCGCCGGTGGCGGATTCGACGAGCTGCGCTTCTACGCGGAACACTTCGACACGGTCGAAATCAATTCCACCTTCTACGGTGTCCCGACGCCGGCAGCGGCACAGGGCTGGGTGGAGCGCACGCCGGCGGACTTCGAGTTCTCGCTCAAGCTGTACCAGAAATTCACGCACCCGGGAATGTACGAGAAAGCCACGGGCAAGGATCCCTGGAATCTGGCGCAGAAGGACGTCGACGAGTTCCGCGCCGGCATCGATCCCATCGCGTCAGCCGGGAAGCTTGGCGCACTGCTGGCGCAGTTTCCGGCGAGCTTCCGCAACGAGCCGGACTCACGCGCCTATCTGGAGTGGCTGCTGGAGCGTTTTCGAGAGTACCAGGTCGCCCTCGAGCTGCGCCATCGCAGCTGGAGCGATGAGCCTGAAGAGACGCTCGGTTTGCTCGACACCTTTGGCGCGGCCTGGGCCCAGATCGACGAGCCGAAGTTCAAGGGTTCGATCCGGCAGAACTTCCTGCCGAACGTCCGGACGTTCTACTACCTCCGCCTTCACGGCCGCAACGCCGCGAAGTGGTGGAGCCACGAGAAATCCGAGGATCGCTACAACTACCTGTATTCCGCCTCGGAGCTGCAGCCGTTCGCGGAGGCCGCCAGGAAGGCGTCGCGCGAGGTGAAGAAGGCGTATCTCTACGCGAACAATCACTTCTCGGCAAAGTCCGTGGCGAACGCGGCGATCCTCAAACACGATCTCGGGCAGCCGCTCCCGGGAGAATACCCGGCGCAACTGGTCGAGCGTTACCCGGATCTGAAGGGGCTCGTCAAGGTTTTGCCGGCGCCTCCTTCACGGACGCCCTCTTGAGGATGTCAGCGACCTGGATCTTGTCCACGACCTCCATCCCCTTGATGACCTGTGCGAACACGGTGTACTTCCCGTCGAACTCAGGATGCGGCTTCGTCAGGATGAAGAACTGGCTGTCCGCGGCCTTCGCGTCGGTGCCGGGATAGGCCATCGCGACCGCGGCCCTGATGTTGCGCCGCTTCTTCGTGGGCTCGGCGGCGCCAATCGGCTTGCCGCTGCCCTGGCGCCCCCACCAGTCCCGCATCGTCATGTTCCTCGTCTGCGGGTCCCCCACCTGGATCAGGCTGAACTCCGCGCGGTGGAAGCGCAGCCCGTTGTAGAAATTGCGCTTCACCAGGCCGACGATCTGGGCGACGGTCTTGGGGGCTTCCTCGGGGTACGTTTCGAGCTCGATGGTACCTTTGGCGGTTTCGAGCACGATCACCGGCCCCGCACCCGGGGACGTCGTCTGACGCGCCGCCGAGGGGAGCGCCAGGAGGATGAAGAGCACGAGGGCTGCGCCGGCCGCCAGTGTCGCGCGCTGGCCTGATCCCATTTGTGTGGTCATGATTTCCCCGTCTTCGTGACGCCAATTCTCGGGCAAAGGTCCACCAGCACGCAACTCCCGCACAACGGATACACCGGACGGCACACGTTCTGTCCCCAGGTCACCAGGTACAGATTCAGCACCGGCCACCACTTCCGGCGGGCCGCCAGATAGAGCGCCTGTTCGGTCTCGTCCGGCGTGCGCGTCGCGACCCATCCGAGCCGATTCGCGATGCGGTGGACGTGCGTATCCACGCAGATGTTGTCGACACTGCGGTGAGCCAGGATGAGCACCAGGTTCGCCGTCTTCCGGCCAACGCCCGGCAGCGTCAGCAGCTCCTCCATCGTCGCCGGGACCTTCCCGCGGTAGCGGACCATGAGTTGTTCGCACGTCCGCAGCACGTGCACGGCCTTGTTGCGATAGAAGCTGACCGGATAGATCAGGCGCTCGATCTCGGCCGGGGACAACTTGAGCATCGCACGGGGCGTCCGCGCAACGGCAAACAGCCGTGCAGACGCGGCGCTGGTGACGGCATCCTTCGTCTGAGCCGAGAGCATCGTGCCGATGAGGACCTGAAACGGATCTTCCTGCTGCTCCTTCGCGATTTTTTCGATCGCCAGCTCCTCGAGACCATCGATCGCGAGCGCCAGCCGCCGCATGACAGTCGGGATGCGTCCGCGGGGAACAACGGGCTGAGGCGGCAGCCTCATACCGGCGTCAGTGGAGGCTGGCCGGCCAGGACCGCCAGCACGTTGCGGACGGCGAGATCGGCCATCGCGGTGCGAGTCTCACGGGTTGCGCTTCCCAGGTGCGGGAGGAGCACGACGTTCTCGAGCGAGCGCAGGCCGGGATGGACCACCGGCTCCTTCTCGAACACATCGAGCGCCGCGCCTGCGATCAGACGCTCACCGAGCGCCCAGACGAGCGCGTCCTCGTCCACAATCGAGCCGCGGGCGGTGTTGACCAGGAGCGCCGAACGCTTCATGCGCGCCAGGGCCCGGCGATCGATCAGGTGCCGGGTATCAGCCGTGCCCGGCGCGTGTATCGACACCACGTCCGAGCTGACGAGAAGCTCGTCGAGCGACATGTCGTGCTTCGCGAACACCGGGGTCATGCCGAACGCCGGGGCCTTTGCCGCCACCGCGCGGCCAATCCGCCCGCGGCCGATGATGCCAAGCTGCTTGCCCCGCAGCTCCATGCCCAGCATGAAGTCGAGCGCCCACCCTTTCCACTCGCCGCGCCGTACGAGCCGCTCCCCCTCGCCGACGCGACGCGCCGCCGCGAGAATGAGAGCCCATGTCAGCTCGGCGGTGGCCTCTGTCAGCACGTCCGGCGTGTTGGTCACGACCACTCCGCGCGCCTTGACCGACGGCACGTCGATGTTGTCGTAGCCGACGGCGATGTTCGCGACGATCGCGAGATCAGGCGCGGCCTCGATGACGGAGCCGTCAATACGGTCGGTGAGCAGGCAGATCAGACCGCGCTTGCCGGCCAGGCGCTGCTTCAGCTCCTCCCGCGAGATTGGGCCCGGGCCGTCGTACAGATCGAGGTCGCAGGCGGCCTGCAGACGTGCGAGGACGGCAGATGGAATGCGGCGGGTCAGGAGGACAGAGTGCATATCTAATAGCTGATAGCTGACAGCTGTCAGCCGCTAGTGCCCGTGCGACTGGCAGTAGCCGCAGTGGTTGCAGGTGACGGCAGGCTCGATGAGGCATGCGCCGCCCGAATCCGGGAGCGCGTATCGCTGGTGACTCATGTCGCCTGCGACACGCAGCTGCAAGTTCTCCTGGCCTTCCGGCGGGGTCGCGAGACGTCGTGCGACGGCCGCTCGCACCATTTCCCGCAGCGCCTCTTCGTTCATACGTCTTCCCTGAAGTCGATCGTATCCACAATCCCGATGATGGCGGCATCCACGGCCGCCAGCGTCTTACCGAGCGCGGCGCCGGCGGCCTTGCCCTCGATCACGACGAGCACGCGCTCGCCGACTCCCGCGCCGACCGAGTCGATCGCCAGCAGCGTCACGCCACGAGACTCGCCGGCGGGAGTCTCAGGCTGGACGAGCAGCAGCTTGGCGCCATCCAGCTTGCTGTTCTTGTGCGACGACACCACCGTGCCGACGACGCGGCAAATCTGCATTTACGGCGTCCGGACCGGTTCGACGTTCCAGTGATCGACGATCCCGATCACGGCAGCGTCCGTTGGAGGCTCGGCAGGCAGGAACGGAAAGGCGGCTTCGCGTCCGCGCACGAAGAACACGTGCTCCCCGACACCGGCACCCACCGAATCGAGCGCGACGAGCGTCCGCCCGGCCGGTTCGCCGGCGGTGTCGATCGGCTGCAGGACGAGCAATGGGACACCGTTCAGATTCGGGTCCTTCACGCTCGACACGATTTCGCCCACGACGCGCGCGAGCTGCACGGCTGGCTAGTCCTTCACCTGAATCGTGTCGATGATGCCGACGATGGCCGCGTCGACGGGGCAGTCCTTCATGCCCGACGCCATCCGGGCCGAGCTGCCGCTGACGATCAGCACCGTTTCACCGAAGCCCGCGTCTACCGTATCGACGGCGACGAGGTAGTTGCCTTCCGGTTTGCCATGCGGGTCCATCGGACGCGCGATGAGCAGCTTGTTGCTCACGAGCCGCTCATCCTTCCGGGTCGCCACGACGGTACCGACGACTTTGGCAACGATCATTTCGCGACAGCGTTCGTCTTGCCAATCGGGAGCGCGTCTTCCAGGTTCGCATGCGGGCGCGGGATGACGTGGACGGACACCAGCTCCCCCACGCGACGCGCTGCGGCGGCGCCTGCGTCGGTTGCGGCCTTGACGGCCGCGACATCCCCGCGAACGATCGCGGTCACGTAGCCGGCGCCAATCTTCTCCCACCCGACGAGGGTGACCTTGGCGGCCTTCACCATCGCGTCAGCCGCCTCGATCATCGCGACGAGGCCTTTCGTCTCGACCATGCCGAGCGCCTCACCCATGTTGCTCTCCTTAATGTCCTTCCGCCCGAAGGCGGAATCCACGCACCCTTCCGGCTGAAGCCGGAAGCTACGCATTCCTTCCGGCTGAAGCCGGAAGCTACTCCAGATTCCGTTCTATTTCAGATTCCGGACGGCGTCCTCGATCAATGCCGTGAGTTCGCGGTATGTTAGCCGAATTTCCTCGTCGGCACCTATCGGCATCGGCCGCCCGGGGACCAGCCGCTCGCCGGGCGTCGACGGCGGCGCAAAGAGCACCTGACAGTCCGCCTCGTCGGCCTCCGCCCCCGCGACGGGGTCCGGGCAGATCGGCGCGGGCGATATGATGCCGTATCGGCCGCGCAACCCCTGCAGCCGCACGACCTCCTCGCGCGACAGCAGGCGCTCTCCGCCCAGCATCCGCGCCACGAAGCTGATGTTGGCAAAGTGCTCAATCGTCTCCATCTTGTAATACGCGGAGAAGAGGTCGGCGCCGAGTGTCAGCGCGCCGTGATTGGCGAGCAGCATGCCATCGTGCGCCTTGACGTACTTCCGCACGGCCTCGGGCAGCTCCTTGGTCGACGGCGTCGCGTACTCGGCAATCGGAATGCTGCCGAGCGTCGTGACGACCTCCGCCAGCACGGCACGATCGAGCGGGATGCCGGCCACGGCGAACGCGGTGGCGACCGGGGGATGCGCGTGCACGACGGCCTGGATCTCGGGCCGCTGACGGTATACCTCGAGGTGCATCTGGATTTCCGATGACGGATTGCGCTCCCCTTCGAGCTTCCTGCCCTCGAGATCGGTGATGCACATCATCCGCGCGTCCATGAAGCCCTTGCAGACGGCCGTGGGCGTCATCAGCAGCCGCCGATCGTCGAGCCGGACGCTGATGTTGCCGTCGTTCGAGGCGGTGTACCCGCGCGCGTACAGGCGACGGCCGATTTCGACGATGTCGGTGCGGAGCTTCTCTTCGGACTGCATGGTCAGACCGGGCGGCGGGACATCATCGCTTTACCGCTGCTGCCACTCACGACGGCATTTCTCGGAACAGAAGTATTTTGTCCCGGGCCCGGCGCCGCTCGTCAGCGCTTTTCCAGGCACGACGTATACGCCGCACACCGGATCCCGCACGAGCCCGACGCCCTGCTGCGGCGGCATCTGCCGCCGGTATCCGGCTCCCTCGAGCACGCCGTGCAGGAGCCTCGACACGGCCCGCACGACGAAGAAAAGAAGGATCGTCCACAGAATAAAGCGCGCCATCACTCACTCCGGCCGATTGGGAGGTTTGGCGGCCCCGGTCTGTCCCGCGTGCGCCGCGCGCAAACCGTCGAGCCCGCGTTTGGCAACGGCCGCCTCCTGGCTCCCGGGCGCCACGTCCAGCACGCGCTGCCAGGCCTTCTCAGCGCCATCGAGATCCTGCTTGCCGAAGGCCCGGACGATGCCGACGTTCAGGAGCGTCTTCGAGTGCTTCGGATCGATCGCGAGCGACTTGTCGAACTGGGCGAGCGCAAGATCCGGCTGATTGGAATAGTAGTAGGCGATGCCGAGGTCGGTGCTGGCATTCACGTTCCGCGGATCGACCTTGAGCGCCGCCTCGTACCACTTCCTGGCGTCCTCGTAGCGTTCGGCGTCGAAATAGAGATTACCCAGCTGGACGCGCGTCTCGACGTCAGCGGGATTGCGATCGGCCGTCACCCGGAGCGCGGCCGCGCGCGATTCGTCAACGGGTGGCGGCGCCTGGGCGCCCGGCGCGGCCTGGGCCGGCGCCGCGGCTGCCGCCGGTGCGCCTGCCCGCGAGGGCTGCTGACTGCCGATAATCCAGCCCACGAGCAGGCCGAAGAAGATGCCGGCGACGCCGAACACGACGGATTCTTTACGCATCACAGGGAAGCTATCAGCTATCGGCTATCAGCTGTCAGCTGTCAGCTGACAGGGTTCTTCGATCATAACCACGTCCGGAGGAACGCGTCCACCGGTGGCATCGCGGCACGAGTCACGGGCCTGCCACGGCAGCGACATAGTCGCGCACGGCTCGGTCGAGGCCGACGAACAGCGCGCGGCTGATGAGCGCGTGACCGATCGAGACTTCAGCCAGGTGCGGCAGCGTGCGGAAGAGCGTCAGGTTGTCGAGGTCGAGGTCGTGACCGGCATTCACGCCAAGTCCCGCGCCGCTGGCGGCCAGGGCGGCAGCCGAATAGCGCGCGAAGCTGCGGCCGGCCGGCTCGGGCCCCGCGGCAAACGCGCGAGCGAATGGCTCGGTATACAACTCGACTCGATCGGCGCCCATCGCGGCGGCCCATCGGACCGCGGCGTCTTCCGGATCCACGAAGAGGCTGACGCGGACCCCCGCGGCGTGCATCTGCCCGATGATCCCGGACAATTCCTCCGCCGGTGTGTCCGCGGGCCAGCCGGCCTGGCTCGTAATCTCTCCCGGCGAGACCGGCACCAGCGTGCACTGATCCGGTCGAACCTCGAGCACCAGCGCCACCAGATCGGCGCGCGGATCGCCTTCGATGTTGTACTCGATCCGTCCCCGGAGGGGAGCCAGGTATGCCGCGATGTCCCGCACGTCCCGCGACGTGATGTGCCTCGCGTCCGCGCGGGGGTGCACGGTGATACCCGCCGCTCCCGCGTCGATGGTGACCTGCACGGCGTCGATGACGCTCGGGACCTCGCCTCCGCGCGAGTTGCGCAGCGTCGCCACCTTGTTGACGTTGACGCTCAGTCTGGGCGACGCACCCGTGGTGGTCATCCGAGATGCTCTTTGACGACCGCGGCAATCTCGTCGGCCCACGCCTGGATCTGCTGCTGATCCTTGCCCTCGATCATCACCCGCACGAGCGGCTCGGTGCCGGAGAACCGGACGAGGAGACGGCCGGCGCCGTGGAGCTCCCGCTCGACCCGCGCCATCGCGTCCGCAATCGCCGGCACGGACGCGAGATCCTTCTTCGCCTTCACGCGGACGTTCACGAGGACCTGTGGAAACGTCACGAGCTCCGCGGCCAGATCGGCGAGCTCGCGCCCGGTATCCGCCATCACGCGCAGGACGCTCAGCGCCGTGACGATGCCGTCTCCCGTGAAGAGATGGTCGGAGAAGATGATGTGACCCGACTGCTCGCCGCCGATGGAGAGGTCGCGCCTGATCATCTCCTCCATCACGTACTTGTCCCCCACCGCGCAGCGTATGAGCTCGATGCCGCTGTCGCCGAGCGCGATCTCGAGCCCGATGTTGCTCATCACGGTCGCGGCGATCGCATTCCCCTTGAGGAGCCCGGCCGCCTGCCAGTGCCTGGCGCACATCAGGAGGACGGCATCGCCGTCGACGATCCGGCCGGCGGCGTCGACGAAGATGGCGCGATCGCCGTCGCCGTCGAAGGCCACGCCCATCCGGCAGCCGCCCTCGCGGACGGTCCGGGCGAGATTCTCGGGGTGGGTGGACCCGCAATCGAGGTTGATGTTGCGCCCATCCGGCGCGGCGCTGAGGACCACCACATCGAACCCGAGCCGCTCGAACAGCTTCGGCGCCACGGTGGTGGTGGCGCCATTGGCGGTGTCGATCGCGATTCTGAACGCGCCAAGCCGCTGCGGCTCTGGCAAGGCCAGGAGCGCGTGCTGCATGTACGCCTCCACGACATCGGTGCTGTCAACGGGGGCGTCAGCCGATCCCGTGACGCTCCACGACGTGTCGTGGATGATCGCCTCTACCTCGGTACTCGAGCGTCTCGCTGAACTTCTCTCCCCTGCCGGAGAAGACCTTGATGCCGTTGTCCTCGAACGGATTGTGCGACGCGGAAATCACGATGCCGGCGTCGAAGCCCATCGCGCGGGTGACGTATGCCACGGCAGGCGTAGGGATCACCCCCGCGGTCGTGATCTCGCCGCCCGCCGAGTGCACGCCGCGTGCGAGCTCGCGCTCGATCCACTCGCCGGACTCTCGAGTGTCCCGGCCCACGAGAAACTTCAAGGCACGCGCTGGCGCGTCGGGTCCGGCCATGGCGCGGACCAGGGCGGCCCCGAGCCTCGCGACGGTCTCATGGTCGAGCGGATAGACCCCTGCATGGCCGCGGACACCGTCGGTGCCGAAGAGTCGAGGGGGCTTGGATAGTTCGTGAATGGGCACGCGTAGGCTCTCACTTGATGATGATGTCGACAACGGCAGGGTCGATGGAGCTGACCCCGAAGATCTGGGACGGATCGACCTGGACCCGAAGATTGTACCGGCCAGGACCCAGACCGGCAAGGTCCACAAAGGCTTCGATCTCGCCAGGGCGCAGGCCCTGGATCGCCTCGCGCGCGCCCCGAACGGTGATCCTGGTGAGGACCGGCGTCACCTTGGCGCTCAATCCCGTCGTCAGGTTGCGGTAGCGGACCGGGACCCCGGGGAGCTCCCGCTCGCGCGGAGCCGGAAGAACCTCGACGTTCACCGTGGCGCTCTGCGCCTTCACGAGCCGGACCGCCGAATCGGCGATGCCGACGGTCACGATGTCGGACACGCTGGTCTGAGCGCCGGTGACATCAACCGGTTCCGTCGTAGCGCCCGTCAGCCGCTTGAGCCGGCTTTCGGGTCCGGCCACTTCCACCGTGTCCGGACTTGCCGTCGCCCTGCCCAGCACGAAACCGGGCGCCGGCTGGCCGTCGAGCGCAGGCACCACGGGAACGGTCCGCCTTCCCGACTTCTCCATCTCGAGCGCAATCGTCCCGGGAACCACCTGCGCGACCTCCACACCATATGGCGCGCGCACCTCGTCGTTGCGCAGGTGGAACATGCGGGGCCCGGGGCGCGCCGATCCGAGATCCAGCACCGCCACAATCTCGCGGGGCTCGATGCGGCCGAGCAGGGCCGACGACCCGCGCAGCCGGACGTCGACGGTCGTCGGCGGATCGCCGACGATTTCCAGCGTCGGAGGAATGTTGCGGAACTCGAGGGGCACGCGCATGCTCCGCTCGACGAGGTGATCGCCCGCCACGGTGAGCCACAGCAGCGCCGCGAGCGCGATCGCCATGATCTTGAGTCCGAGATGCTGGAACGGGTGCAAGGCCACTGATATCGACTCTACACGTCGTAGGCGCGGCCGCCCGTGCGCCAGACGCTCGATCGCCGCAGCGTCACGAGCGATCGCATCCGCTGCCGCAGGGCATCAGGCGTGAGATTGCGCTCGATGCGCCCGTCGAGCGCGAGGGAAATCTGTCCTGTTTCTTCCGACACGACGACGGCGACCGCGTCATTCTCTTCCGTCAGCCCGATCGCCGCGCGGTGGCGCGTGCCCAGCTCGCGGCTGACGCGTGGATTGACGGTGAGCGGCAGGAAACAGGCGGCGGCCGCGACGCGGTTCTCCTGCAGAATCACCGCGCCGTCATGGAGCGGTGATCCGGGGTGGAAGATCGTCACGAGCAGATCGTAGGTGAGCGTGGCGTCCAGCGGGATGCCGCTCTCGATGTAGTTCCGCATCCCGATCTCACGCTCGATCGCGACAATCGCCCCGGTCCGCTGCGCCGCCAGCATCGTCGCCGCCACGACAATCTCCTCGATGGTTTCGTCCGCCGCTTCCTGCCTGTTGAGGTACCGGAAGAATGGCGCCTGGCCGAAGTGCGCCAGCGCGCGCCGGATATCCGACTGGAAGATGACGATCGCCGCAAATGCCAGGTACACCAGCATGTTACGGATCATCCAGTTGACGGTCTGGAGCGGTGCGAGACGCGACACGTAAAACAGGCCGACGATGATCAGCGATCCGACGGCCATCTGCACCGCGCGGGTCCCCCTGATCAGCTTCAGAAACTCGTAAATCAGGATGGAAACGATCGCGATGTCGAGCAGATCCCACCAGCCCACAGGAGGGCGGCGCAGCGCGCTGCTCAGGAAGTCCAACATGCCCGCCTAGCTTATCTGAACTGAGGGGCGAGAAGCCGTCTGCAGCAGGCCGGAAGTGCCGCCGGGCTTCGTACGGGCACTCTCCACATGCGTCACGGTGACGCGATGGATAATGGGCGGTTTGAAGGAGGTTCCGTGCCGACAGAATCGTCGCTGTACATCACATCCGAGGCCATGCTGAAACACTGGCAGGCGCATCGCCGCCTGACCCGACGCGTCATCGAGGCGTTCCCTGACGATCAGCTGTTCAGCTTTTCGATTGGCGGCATGCGGCCGTTCGGCGCGCTTGCACTGGAGATGCTCTCGCTGGGCGTCCCAATGGCGCGCGGTGTCGTCTCTGGCGACTGGAGCACATCACTGACCCGCGATCCGAAGCCGAAACAGGAGATCCTCCGGCTCTGGGACCAGAGCACCAGAGAGCTCGACGAGCTGTGGGTGCAGATTCCGCCGCCAAGGTTTCAAGAGACCCTGACGGCGTTCGGACAGTCACACGGGGACGACGCATGACCTGATCCTCTACGTCATCGACAATGAGATTCACCATCGTGGTCAGGGGTACGTGTACCTGCGCGCGCTGGGGATTGAGCCGCCGCCGTTTTACGACCGTCAGTGAGTCGGAGTGTGTAACCGAACGACCGGAGGTCTTACTGTGGGATCGGGGACTCGGGATTGGGGATCAGGGATTCGAACTGCGGCGGGTTCCGGGCCCGCGTTCGGATACCCCTGTGTCCACATTCGGGCACAGGGTCAGACCCCGGTCGTGGGTTTACACACTTGGCCGGCCGCCAGGTCCCGCGTCGCGAATACGGTCCGCGACGCGGACGACGTCAACCATCTCCGCGACGGCGTGCACCCGCACGATATGCGCGCCCAGGAGGACGCTCGCCGTGACGGCCGCGGCGGTGCCCCACTCCCGCGCTGCAGGCGGTTTGTCGCCGACGGCGTCTTTCAGGAACGACTTGCGTGACGGGCCGGAAAGGATCGGACGGTCGAGCGACGCCAGCGCTCCGAGGTGCGCCAGCGCCGTATACGAATGGGCGGCGCGCTTCGCGAAACCAATCCCTGGATCCAGGATGATCGAATCGAGGCAAACCCCCGCGTCGCCGGCCCGTGCGAGGGCGAGCCGCAGTTCCGCCGCGATCTCACGCGGCACATCCTCATACTCGGCGTACCGGTACATCTCTCCGGATCGCCCACGGTTGTGCATCAGGACGACCGCGGCCCCAGCCCGGGCTACGCTCTGTCCCAGCTCGTGATCGAACTGCAGCGAGCTGATGTCGTTGACGATGACGGCTCCCCGCGCCAGCGCTTCCCGCGCGACAACGGCCTTGTAGGTGTCGATCGACACGAGGGCACCCGACGCGGCGAGCCGTTCGACAACCGGCAGGACGCGCCGCAGCTCTTCACCCGCATCCAGCGTCTCCGCACCCGGGCGCGTGGACTCTCCCCCGACATCGATGATGTCCGCGCCGTCCGCGATCATCCGCAGTCCATCGTCGATCGCCCGGTCCGCGTCGAACCTCACGCCACTATCCGCGAATGAGTCCGGGGTCACGTTGAGAATGCCCATGACGAGCGTGCGCTCACCGAGCGTCAGCAGGCGCCCACCCGGGAGCGGGACGACGTAGCGCCGGCGGTCGTTCATGGGTACAAGAAAAAAGCCACGATGAACATCTCGTGGCTTTTTTCGAATCGCTAATCCCTGATCCCGGATCCCTACTCTTGCGGGAGCGGTTTGTTGAGCGGCGGCAGCGGTGGCACCATCGACGGCCGTTCCTTGATCGGCCGCTTCGAGCCGTCGTCGGTTGCCGAGACGACGTCGCGGGGCGTGTGCTCTTCGAGCGCTTCACCGGCGAGGATGCGGCGTACCTGCTCGGCGTCGAGGACCTCGCGGGCGAGCAGCTCCTCGGCAATCCGCAGGAGCGCCGGCTTGTGCCCCTCGAGAACGCCGCGGGCGCGCTCGTAGTTGGTCGTCACGAAGCGCTTGATTTCGTGATCGATGCGAATCGCCGTGTCTTCGCTGTAGTCCTGGTGCTGCGCGATCTCGCGGCCGAGGAAGATCTGCTCTTCCTTCTTGCCGAAGGTCAGCGGCCCCATGGCGTCGCTCATGCCCCACTCGCAGACCATCTTGCGTGCGAGCTCCGTGGAACGCTCGAGATCGTTCCCGGCGCCGGTCGTCATGCCATTCATCGTGATCTCTTCGGCGATACGCCCGCCCAGGAGGATGGCAATCTGATCGTTCAGGTAGTCGCGCGTGTAGTTGTGCTTGTCTTCGACCGGCAGCTGCATCGTGACGCCGAGCGCCATCCCCCGCGGAATGATCGTGACCTTGTGAACGGGATCCGCGTGCGGCAGCATGACCGCCAGCAACGCGTGGCCCGCCTCGTGCACGGCCGTCACCTTCTTCTCGTCGTCGTTGATGATCATCGAGCGCCGTTCGGAGCCCATCATCACCTTGTCTTTCGCGAACTCGAAGTCGAGCATGCGAACGACCTTCTGGTTGTACCGCGCCGCGTTGAGCGCGGCCTCGTTGACCAGGTTTGCGAGATCCGCACCGGAGAAACCGGACGATCCGCGCGCGAGCACGTGGATGTTCACGTCGTCCGACAACGGAATCTTCTTGGTGTGAACGGCGAGAATGCCTTCGCGCCCCTTGACGTCCGGGCGATTGACGACAATGCGTCGATCGAAACGGCCGGGACGAAGGAGTGCCGGATCGAGCACGTCGGGCCGGTTCGTGGCGGCGACGAGGATGACCCCTTCGTTCGACTCGAACCCGTCCATCTCGACGAGCAGCTGATTGAGCGTCTGCTCACGTTCGTCGTGACCGCCGCCAAGCCCTGCGCCGCGGTGGCGGCCAACGGCGTCAATCTCGTCGATGAACACGATGCACGGGGCGTTCTTCTTGCCCTGCTCGAACAGATCGCGGACGCGCGACGCGCCCACGCCGACGAACATCTCGACGAAATCAGAACCGCTGATCGAGAAGAACGGCACGTTCGCTTCGCCGGCGACGGCGCGCGCGAGAAGCGTCTTCCCTGTGCCCGGAGATCCCATCAGGAGGACGCCCTTCGGGATGCGTCCGCCAAGCTTCTGGAACTTCTGCGGCTCCTTGAGGAACTCGATGATTTCCTGGAGCTCTTCCTTGGCTTCGTCGACGCCGGAGACGTCCTTGAACGTGACCTTCTTCTGGGAACTGGATGAGAGCTTCGCCCGGCTTTTGCCGAACGAGAGGGCTTTGTTCCCTCCGCTCTGCATCTGCCGCATGATGAAGATCCAGAAGCCGATCATCAGGAGGATCGGCGCCCACGAGTACAGGAGATTGGCCCAGGGACTGGTCGTCTCTGGCTTCGCCGTGATGCTGACGCCCTTCGCCGCGAGCTTGTTACCAAGCTGCTCGTACTGCGTCGGGGCGTAGGTCCGGAATTTGTCGTTGCCGTTGCCGGTCGTGCCGCTCAGCGTGCCGGTAACCTCGTTACCGGTGATCGTGACCGCGACGACCTGGTTGTCCTCCAGGTGCTTCAGGAACGTGGAGAACGGCATCGCCGTTTCGGCCTTGCCCGAAAACGTCAGCGAAAAATTCCAGATCAGGACCCCGACGACGACGAGGACCATCCAGAACAGCAAGCTCTTGAGGGTCGAATTCAACCTAGTCCTCCTAACCGCCTTGATTTCAAGAGTATCACGCCTCGCGAGGCGCCTGTGACCCGAAAATCGGCCGAAACCGAGTGGCCGACGACCCAGACGATGCGGTCTTCTTTGTCCACGACCAGGGGCAGCGAGTCCCGCATTTCCCTGGGGATTTTGCGATCAATCAGAAAGTCCTTCAACTTCTTCCGGCCCCCTGAACCCTGCGGCTGAAACCGGTCCCCGTCGCGCCTGGACCGGATGGTCAGCGGAAGCCTGAGAGGCTCCGCGGCAACCTCGACCGCGGCTCCGGATCCGTTCGACTCATCGGTGTTGAGGGCGGTTGCCCCAACCACTTCGGCTGAGATGGCCCATCCCTGCTTATCGAGCCGGACCTCACCAGGAATAGACAACGGAAACGAAAAAGAGTTCGCTTCCCTGCTCCTGGCCTGTCGATCCACGCCCGGAACCCGCTCCGGCTCGGGTCCGAGCACGATGCGCGCTCCCAGGTGCACGGCCTGCTGCCCCGGGAGGCTCAGAGCCGCCCCGGATCGGCCGGTCCGCGCAAATTCAAGGAAGCGGTCGATGGAATCGAAGCCGACGAATGCATCCGGAGCCTGAGCCTGCAGCGCCATGCGCGCCACTCTCGCCGCGAGCGCTGGATGGAGCGATGTGAGCACGCCGGAGTCAATTTCCACCAGGATGCTGTCGCCCTCACTTGTTAAGACGACGGATCGAGCCAGATCGATTGCTTCGATAAAAAGATGATCCTCGTCCTCGCGCGCAATCGATGCCTCGCGGGCGAGCACGGCCGCGATCCCGGGCGAGAATGCGCGCTCGAGATACGGCAGGAGCTCGTGCCTCACGCGGTTGCGCGGAATCTCGAGATCCTGATTCGTCGCGTCCTCTCTGAATGCCAGGCCTCGCTCGGCGGCATAGTCGCGCAGCTCGCCGCGCGGAATATCGAGCAGCGGACGGACGACCCTTCCGGCTTTCGGCAGAATCCCGGCGAGCCCCCGCGGACCCGACCCGCGGAGCAGCCGCAGGAGGAACGTCTCGGCCTGATCGTCGCGACTGTGCCCGACCGCAATGACGTCGGCGCCCAGCACATTCGCGGCGTGTTCCAGGAACCGGTATCGAAGCATGCGCGCCGCATCCTCGATCGAGCGCTTCTGCTCGCGCGCGGCCGCTCGCACGTCGTCACGCCCGCACTCGACCGGCAAACCCAGCCCACTTCCCATCGTCCGGCAGAACGCCTCGTCCGCGTCCGCGTCGAGACCCCGGAGCTGATGGTTGAAGTGCGCGAGTCCGGCGACCACCAGATGCCCGGCTGTCTCCAGCTCGCGCAGCAGATACACGAGCGCGACGGAGTCGGGTCCGCCCGACAGGGCCACGAGCACGCGTCCGCCCGGCTGGACGAGCGCATGCCGCCGAATCGTCCGCAGCACGCGGGAGCCGATGGTCATGATCAGGCTCTCGTGTTCACTCCCCAGGAATCGGCAGCACGGCAGGTTTGCTCGAGCCGCGGTCCGGTTCAGGTCACCGAACGCTGCTGCCGAGGTCTCCTCGCCGGATCACCGCTGAGCATGATCGAGAGCGGAAGTGGTGGCGGTGCAGGGACTTGAACCCCGGACAACGCGGATATGAGCCGCGTGCTCTAACCAGCTGAGCTACACCGCCAGAACTTTCGATTTTAGCACGACTTATTCCATCTCTATGAGCGCGGCGGCCAGCAGAGGAATCATGATCTCGTGGTGTCCTGTCAGGGAATATCCCTTTCCGATACCGGCGACCGGGCGGGAGACCACGTTCGTCTGCGGCCGGTAGAGACGCGCGAAGTCGAGGTTGACCGTGGTCAGCCCATCGAGCGAGGCGCCCCGATTGCGAGCGAGGGCGACGGCTTTCAGAAAGACTTCCGGGAGCACCACAGCCGATCCGCAATTCAGATACACCCCGCCGGCCAGCCCGGCGACGCTCGAGCAGAAATACCGGAAGTCGCGGAGGCTGCCTTCTCCGAGACGGGCGCCCGATGCGTCCTTGTGCATGTGGATGATGTCCGTCCCGAGGGCGATGTGCACCGTGACAGGGATCTCGAGGCGGGCGGCCGCGGCGAGAATGCTCAACGCACTGTGCGGCGGACTGAGCTGCTGGAGGTATCGTCCGACGGCCTGCCCCAGGCCCAGGCCCCCTTCGACACCGTCATTGATCGCGCCATTGAGCTGTCTGCCTGTCTCTTCCGCCATCCCGAAACGTCCAGGACCGAGCGCCTCCTCGACGTCTTCAGACGTGCCCCCGGAGAGCGCCACTTCGAAGTCGTGGATCACCCCCGCCCCATTCGTCGCGAGCGCTGACACGAACCCGCGCTCCATGAGATCGATGATCACGGGGGACAGCCCCGTCTTGATCACATGCGCCCCGAGACCCCAAATGATGCCGCGATCGCTCGCGCGCGCCGCCCGCATGGCCGCGATCACGGCCTTGAAGTCCGCGGCGGCGAGCATCCGCGGCAGCGAGTCGACGAGGGCCGCGACGCCGTCACCTGCCGTGTAGGGCGTCGCGAAATCAGCCGCGATCGCCTTACTCGTGCGCGACGCGAGCGGGTACGTGCGGACGCCGGACAGATCGAAGTCTTCGTAAGGGAATTTCACGAGGTGAGGATAGAACAGAAATCGGGATTCGGGGCTCGGGACTCGGGATTCGCCCGCGGCCTGACGCTCGGGAGAACCGTAGCCTCCGGCTTCAGCCGGAAGGACGGGTTCGCTGAGAGCTGATAGCTGTGAGCTGACAGCTCTGAGCTACGTGATCAACATCGCATCCCCGTAGCTGTAAAAGCGGTACCGCTGCTCCACGGCATCGCGGTAGGCGTCGAGGACGCGGGCCCGGCCGGCGAACGCGGCGACGAGCATCAGGAGCGACGACGCGGGCAGATGAAAGTTCGTCAGGAGCCCGTCAATGATTCGGAACGTGTGTCCCGGATAGATGAACGTCGTCGCCACGCCCGGTCCCGGGACCACGCGCCCGCCGCCGCGGATCGCGGCATCCTCCAGTGCGCGCGTGGTGGTCGTGCCCACGGCGATGACACGGCGCCCGCTGTCCCGGGCTTTCACGATCGCATCCGCGGCCGACGCGCTGATCTCGTACCGTTCCGGATCGACGACGTGATCTTCGACGTGCTCGACGCGGACCGGCTTGAATGTCCCGTAGCCCACGTGGAGGGTGATCTCCGCTCGCTCGATGCCGGAGCTCTCGAGTTGCGACAACAGTTCCGGTGTGAAGTGCAGGCCGGCCGTTGGCGCGGCGACAGAGCCGCGCGCGCTGGCATACACCGTCTGATACCGCTCGCGGTCGGCGAATGTATCTGCCCTCTTGATATAGGGAGGCAACGGCACGTGACCGAGCGCATCGACGAGTGTGTCGATGTCCGCTCCGCCGTCGGCCCACAGACGAATCGTTCGGCGTCCGTGAAAATGGCGGGCGACAACCTCTCCCATCAGCACGCCGGCGTCGCCATCGAACCGCACGCGTGCGCCCGGCTTGAGTTTCTGACCCGGATGCATCAGGGCGTCGAACAACAGGGTACCAGGGTGCCAGGGTGCCGGGGTGCCAGGGGGGCCAGGGGTGCCAGGGTGCCAGGGTGCCAGGAGTGCCAGGAGTGCCAGGAGTGCCAGGAGTGCCAGGAGTGCCAGGGTGCCAGCGAGTGCGAGGGTGCCAGGAGTGCCAGGAGTGCCAGGGTGCGAGGGTGCCAGGGTGCCCGAGGCGACAGGAGCACCAGTGGTGTCGGGAGTGCTCGAAGGGCCGAGCAGGAAGCATTCGACGACGCCGCCGCTTGGGACGCGGTGGCCGAGCAGGCGCGCCGCGAAGACCCGCGTGTTGTTGACGACGAGCAGATCACCCGGGCGGAGAAACGTCGGCAGATCGCGGATGGTCGAGTGATGGAGCGATGGCGTCTGCCGATCGAGGACAAGCAGGCGCGACGTGCCGCGGGGTGCGGCCTCCTGCGCGATCAGATCGTCGGGGAGCTCGAAGGTGAAGTCGGAGACGTCCATGAGGCGAGCGCTCCAATGTCCTGCGGTACAATCGGCGCCGGTTGAACATTCATGAGCGAAGAACAGCCGTCGCCGGTGGTTCCGTCATCAAAGACCGGCGCAACCGCGGCATCGCCTGAGGGCGAGAACGCGGTGCTGATCAAGGACCCGGGGCTGCGAGTCAGCAGCCTGTCACTGAATGTCCTGACCGTCCTGGCCGTCATACTCGTCCTCAAGTACGCGCAGCTCTTCCTCATCCCGGTTGTGCTCGGTGTGCTCATCAGCTATGCGCTCGACCCTCTCGTCAGCGCGCTGCACCGGCTGCGCATCGCGCGCGCCGTCGGGGCCGCGATCGCGGTCACGCTGCTCGTGAGCTCACTCGGCGTGGGGGTCTACACGCTGACCGATCAGGCCATGGCGATCGTCAGCAACGTGCCGCCCGCCGCACAGCGCCTCCGGGAGCGGTTGCGCGCCACGAGGCACGCTCCGGGAGGCGCGCTGCAGAAGGTGCAGCAGGCCGCGACGGAGATCGACAAGGCGACGCAGGAGGCGGCGGCGCCGACAGCCGCCGAGCAGGATGCGGCACGGCGGGCCAGGGAGCAGACGGGCGTGCAGAAGGTCGAGATCGTCGATCCTGGTTTCAGGGCGAACGATGTCCTGTGGTCCGGGGGACGCGGGCTGCTGGGGGTCGGTGGACAGTTCGTCATCGTGCTGTTTCTCGTGTACTTCTTCCTCGTCACTGGCGATCTCTACAAGCGGAAGGTCGTCAAGATTGCAGGCCCGACGCTGTCGGAGAAACGGATCACCGTCCAGATTCTCGACGACATCGACCTGCAGATCGCCAGCTTCATGCGCGTGCAGGTCTTCACGAGCGCCATCGTCGCCGTGGTCACCGCTCTGGCACTCTGGTGCTTCGGGGTGGAGCAGTTCGTGATCTGGGGCCTGCTGGCCGGCATCTTCAATTCCATTCCGTACCTGGGGCCGGTTCTCGTGACCGGAGGGCTGGGCATCGTGACGCTCATGCAGTTCGACGATCTGCTGAAGACCGCCTACGTGTGCGGCGTCACCTTCGCGATCACGAGCCTCGAGGGGTTCCTCCTGACGCCGATGCTGATGAGCCGCGCTGCGCAGATGAATCCCGTCGCGATCTTCATCGGGCTGCTGTTCTGGAGCTGGATGTGGGGGCTCTGGGGCACGGTGCTCGCGGTGCCGATGCTGATGATGCTCAAAGCGGTTTGCGATCACGTGGAGGATCTTCAGCCTGTTGGGGAGCTGCTCGGCGAGTAGAACCGCGGGATTCCCTGGGAGTACCGCCGGGAATCACACGAACAACACGGATTGACACGGATCGCCGTGCAAATCAGCACCCCCGCGAAGCTTGCCAGTATGGCTGGCCTGTCGCGCCTCGCGCGATGAGTGAACCTGAGATCGAGAATGCGAGCACTGTATCGACGAGTGGTGTTCGCAATCTCGATCTCAGGGTCGCTCACGACGTCGGCCACGGCCGGCGTCGGCCAGCCGTCCGGTCCGTGTTCTTCCGCGTTGGTCCGTGTCGTCCGTGTTTGATCTTCGAACGGTGCGTGTCTGATCCTCGGGTTTGTCGGCCTCGATCCTTTTTCGGTATCCGTGTTCGTCAGCGGCTAAAGCCTCACATGCGACAGCAGCCAGCCGATGAGCAACAGCGGCGTGACGGCCACGACCACCAGCCCACCGAGAATGACCAGGACGAAGACCCAGTCGGAGGCGGTGGCCTTCGCATCGGGATGCGCGTGACGCTCCAGCAGGGCGAGGTTGCGCACGTTCGCCTTCCAGCCGAGATCAAACAGGTCCCCGACCAGCGGCACGAGTCCGATGGCCAGGTCGATGGCGGCATTCATCAGCATCCGGAGCTGCACGACCCGCGGTATGCGCAGCCGCACGGCATGCAGCAGCAACACGGCCGAGAAGAGCGGGGTGGTGACGTCGCCAATCCCCGGAATGAGTCCGATGATCGGGTCGAGCCCGAACGTCAGACGTGTCCCTGGGACGCGAAACGCGCTGTCGAGCAGCACGCTCCATTTGCGCAGGGCCGCCAACGTTCGGGCATCGGGTTCACGCATGCGGGACCTGGTGCATGGTACCTCGCCGCATCCCCGATTGATTAGCGGGTAACGGTCTTCTGCATCGCGCGCACCTGATCGTGGGCAGCGCGGACCTGAACGGCCTGCCGTTCGATCAGCGCGCGAACCTGCGCCGGCAGCGACTCCTCGAGTGCGCTCTCGTAGGCAGCCTTGGCGATATCCTCGCCACGCTCGGCCTCGCCGATGATCTTCTGGTCGTCCTTGCCGGTGACGACCGATTTGATGTTGATCCAGCCGCGGTGCACGGCGCCACCCACGCTCCCGGATACCTCCGGGGTTCCACCGAGGCCCTGCACCTCGTCCTGGAGGTCACGCGCCATCTGCCCGCGGTCGCGCGCAAACTTCCCGAACGCGGCCTTGATGGTCTGATCCGACAGCGCCTCCGCCGCCGTGCGAAATCCTTCTTCTCCGTCCTTGCAGGTCTCTGTCAAGCTGTTCAGGGTGGCGATCACCTTATCGTTCACATTCGTGCTGCTCACATCGTAGTTGGCCATTCGGTTGCTACTCCTTGGACCGCAATTTCGCGGCTGCGAGGTACACAGCAAGCGAAAGGCCACGACCCGCCGGCGAGTTTCATTGCAACCGCGGGCTCGAACGTGCTACCTAAGCCGTTCCGTGTCTACAACACATATGCGCGTATGGCCTGGTTCTCCTTATCCACTCGGCGCGACCTGGGACGGCGTCGGCGTCAATTTCGCCATCTTTTCCGAGCACGCGACCCGCGTGGAGCTCTGCCTGTTCGACACGCTGGATGCGGAAGTCGAATCGGTCACGATTCCCCTCGTCGAGCACACCGACATGGTGTGGCACGGGTACCTGCCCGACGTCCATCCCGGTCAGCTCTATGGCTACCGCGTGCACGGGCCCTACGAACCGCATCAAGGGCACCGGTTCAACCCGCACAAGCTGGTGATGGACCCGTATGCCAAGGTCATTGGCCGTCCGCAGCGCTGGAACGATGCGCTCTTCGGATTTCGCGCGGGCGAGGACGACACGACGTTCAACGAGGACGACAGCGCGCCGTACGCGCCGCTGGCGGCGGTCGTGGACACCGCGTTCACGTGGGGAGACGACAGGCCGCTGCGGACGCCGTGGCACGAGACGCTCATCTACGAGCTCCACGTCAGGGGTTACACGAAGCTGAATCCGCACGTGCCCGAGCATCTGCGCGGCACCTATCTCGGGCTCGCCTCGGAGCCCGCGATCCGGCATCTCACGTCGCTCGGCGTGACGGCCGTCGAGCTCATGCCCGTGCACCATCACACCGACGACTGGCACCTCGCGCGCATGGGGTTGAACAACTACTGGGGCTACAACACGCTGTCGTATTTCGCGCCCGACGCCCGGTATGCCTCGTCGAGCTCACCGATGGAGGCCGTGCGCGAGTTCAAGATGATGGTGCGGGCGCTGCACGCCGCGAACCTCGAAGTGATCCTGGACGTCGTGTACAACCACACCGCCGAAGGGAACCACCTCGGCCCGACCCTTTCGCTGCGAGGGATCGACAACACGTCCTACTACCGGCTGCTGCCGACCGACTCGCGCTTCTACCAGGACTTCACGGGCTGCGGCAACACCCTGAACATGCGAAGCCCCCGCGTGCTGCAGCTGATCATGGACAGCCTGCGCTACTGGGTGCTCGAGATGCACGTCGATGGATTTCGCTTCGACCTGGCGAGCGCACTGGCTCGTGAGTTGCATGCCGTAGACAAGCTGGGTGCGTTCTTTGACATCATTCATCAGGACCCCGTGCTGTCGCAGGTAAAGCTCATCGCCGAACCGTGGGACCTCGGCGAAGGGGGCTACCAGGTCGGCAACTTCCCCTCGAAGTGGACGGAGTGGAACGGCAAGTATCGTGACGCCGTGCGTCGATTCTGGCGAGGCGACGGTGGGGGCGTCTCCGAGCTCGCGACACGCCTGTCGGGCAGCAGCGACCTCTACGAGCAGAGTGGCCGCCGGCCATATGCGAGCATCAATTTCGTCACCGCGCATGACGGCTTCACCCTCGCAGACCTCGTCAGCTACAACCACAAGCACAACCTGGCGAACGGTGAGGACAACGCGGACGGCGAGAATCACAACCTGAGCTGGAACTCCGGCGTCGAGGGCCCGACCAAGGATCGGCGCGTGATGGAAGTGCGCGACCGCCAGCGCCGTAACGTGATGGCGACGCTCCTCCTCTCGGTCGGCGTGCCGATGATCAGCGGCGGCGACGAAATGGGCCGGACACAGCAGGGCAACAACAACGCCTACTGCCAGGACAACGAGATCAGCTGGACCTCGTGGGAAGTCACCCCTGAGCGGCGGGACTTCCTGGATTTCACCCGGCGGCTGATTCGGATCTGGAAGGAGCACCCGGTGCTCCGGCGGCGGAAGTTCTTCCAGGGGCGACGCATCCGCGGCGCGGACGTATCCGACATCGCCTGGCTCGACCCGTCCGGACGTGAGATGACCGACGACACGTGGGGGTCGCCCGACGTCCGCTGCCTCGGCGTCCGCCTCAATGGCGACGCGATAGACGAGGTGGACGAACGCGGCGGACGGATCATTTCAGATACGCTATTGCTGATGCTCAATGCGGACGAACACCCGGTCGCGTTCACGCTGCCGGCAACGGCTCCCGAGGAGCGCTGGGAAACGCTCCTCGACACCGCCGACCCGTGGGCGCCCTCGCGGCGCCTCCGCGCCGGGGGACGCTACGAGCTGATGTCACGGTCGATGGCCGTCCTGAAGCTGAACTGTCGAAAGGACGACTTGCGCCGCGTCGAGGACTGGGGACCCATGGGGGTCTACTGATCCTTGTCCGTGCTACGAGCTGACAGCTGACAGCTGTGAGCCAGCAGATTAGAGTTGATGCTGACAGCTGAGTGCTGACAGCTGTGAGCTGTAGATTAGCGATGGCCAACCACACAGCCAATCAGGACACCCCGGGCACCGGCGACAAGGCTCCGGCCGCGGTCAGCAGGACGACGCCCGCGAAAGAGCCGGCGGTCTCGCTCGACCCGCAGCTCCAGCGCCGCGTGGTCATTGAAAGTGTGCGGCCGCAGGTGGATGCCGGACGCTTTCCCATCAAGCGCGTGCCGGGCGAACGGGTCTACGTGAGCGCGGACATCTTCGCGGATGGCCACGACGTGCTCGCGGCGGCGCTCCTCTATCGGAAGGACGGCGAGGCCGCATGGCGCGAAGTATCGATGGCGCCGACGAACAACGATCGGTGGCAGGCGAGCTTCACGATCGACGCCATCGGGCGGTTCGAATACACGATCGAGGGCTGGGTCGATCGCTTTGCCAGCTGGCAGCGTGATCTCGTCAAGAAATCGGATGCGGGGCAGGACGTCGAGAGCGATCTGCTCGAGGGCAGCGAGCTCATTCGCGAGACGGCGGGCCGCGTGCCGGGCGCCATGCCGGAGCTCTCGGCCGCGGCGGACCGGCTTGCCGATGCCTCCACTCCGGCCGTCCTCCGTGTGGCCGTGGCGCGCGCCAGCGATCTCGCCGGATGGATGGCGGCATATCCGGACCGCCGGCTGGCGACGCGATTCGACCGCGTGCTCGAGGTGCTCGCGGAGCGCGAGCGGGCGCGCTTCGGCGCGTGGTACGAGATGTTTCCACGTTCGGCAGGCAGCGATCCGAACCGCAGCGCCACCTTCGACGAGGCGGCGGCCCGGCTGCCTTACGTCGCATCGATGGGGTTCGACATCCTCTACCTCCCGCCAATCCATCCCATCGGCCGCAGCTTCCGAAAGGGCCCGAACAACAGCCTGACGCCGGGGCCCGGCGATCCCGGCAGTCCATGGGCCATTGGATCTGAAGATGGCGGCCACATGGCGGTCGAACCGGGGCTCGGGACGATCGAAGACTTCGATCGCTTCGTCGAGGCCGCGGGACGGCATGGGCTCGAGATCGCGCTCGACATCGCGATCCAGGCCTCCCCCGATCATCCGTACGTCCGCGAGCATCCCGAGTGGTTCCGCCATCGTCCCGACGGGACGATCAAGTACGCCGAGAACCCGCCGAAGAAGTACCAGGACATCTACCCCATCAACTTCGAGTCCTCGGAGTGGCCGTCGCTCTGGCTGGAGTTGAAGCGGATCTTCGAGTTCTGGATCGGCCACGGCGTCCGGATCTTCCGTGTCGACAACCCGCACACCAAGCCATTCCGATTCTGGGAGTGGGCGCTCGGGGAGCTCCACCGCGATCACCCCGACACGATCTTCCTGGCCGAGGCGTTCACGAGGCCGAAGGTCATGCGGCACCTGGCCAAGTGCGGCTTCTCGCAATCGTACAGCTACTTCACGTGGCGGAATACCGCACCGGAGCTGGAGGAGTATTTCACCGAGCTCACGCAGACCGACGTGCGCGAGTACATGCGCCCGAACCTCTTCGCGAACACACCGGACATCCTGCACGAATATCTGCAGCTGGGCGGCCGGCCGGCCTTCGAGATCCGGCTCGTGCTCGCCGCGACGCTCGGTGCGTCGTACGGCATCTACAGCGGCTATGAGCTGGCCGAGAACGTGCCCGTCCACCACGGCAGCGAGGAATATCTGGATTCCGAGAAGTACCAGATCCGTCCGCGCAACTTCGAGGCGCCGCACAGCCTGGCGGGACTGATCCGCACGCTCAACGCCATCCGGCATCATCATCCGGCGCTGCAGCACGACCACGGTCTTGCCTTCCATCCGGCCGAGAATCCGGAGCTGCTGTGCTACAGCAAGCGCTCGGTGGACGGCACCGATCTGATCCTCACCATCGTCAATGTCGATCCGCTCCGGATGCAGCATGGCTACGTGCAGCTGCCGCTCCTGGAGTGGGGCTTCACGCCGCACGACACGATTGAGGTCCGGGATCTGCTGTCCGACGAGCGGTACTACTGGCGCGGGGAGAGGAACTACGTGCGCCTCGAGCCCGGCTCGCGCGTTGCACACGTCCTGCACGTGCGGTTGCCTCATCCACTCCCCGAGCTGATGGATCTGCCGGACGCGACATAGTTACGCGGCGCTCCCCGCGCTCTGGTGCTGCGGGGCAGACACGCCATTTCCCACGACGAACTGAGACACATGCCCGACGCCCTCTGGTACAAAGACGCGGTCATCTATCAGGCGCACGTCCGCGCATTCTTCGACAGCAACAACGACGGTGTCGGCGATTTCGAGGGCCTCACGCAGAAGCTGGACTACCTGCAGGGGCTCGGCGTCAACACCCTGTGGTTGCAGCCGTTCTATCCGTCGCCGCTCAGAGACGACGGGTACGACATCGCCGACTACCAGAACATCCATCCGAGCTACGGCACCCTCGACGACTTCGACCGGTTCATCGGCGAGGCCCACCGTGTCGGCCTCCGCGTCGTCACGGAACTGGTCATCAACCACACGTCCGATCAGCACCCCTGGTTCCAGGCGGCGCGCCGAGCGCCGGCCGGATCACCGGAACGCGACTTCTACGTCTGGAGCGACACGAACCAGAAGTATCAGGGAGTCCGCATCATCTTCACGGACACCGAAACGTCGAACTGGCGCTGGGACGACGTCGCCGGGGCGTACCTACTGGCACCGCTTCTTCCACCACCAGCCCGATCTGAACTTCGACAACCCCGCGGTGATCGAGGCCGTCATCAACGTCATGCAGTTCTGGATGGATCGCGGGGTGGACGGTCTGCGGCTCGACGCGATCCCGTACCTGATCGAGCGTGAGGGCACGATCTGCGAGAACCTGGACGAGACCCACCAGGTGCTCAAGACCATCCGCGCGGCGCTCGACGCCCGGTATCCCGACCGGATGCTGCTCGGGGAAGCCAACCAGTGGCCCGCCGACGTGCGTCCGTATTTCGGTGACGGCGACGAATGCCACATGGCGTTTCACTTCCCGCTGATGCCGCGCATGTTCATGGGCGTCCGGCAGGAGGATCGCCACCCGATCACCGAGATTCTCAGACAGACACCGGACATTCCCGACAACTGCCAGTGGGCGATGTTCCTCCGGAACCACGACGAGCTCACACTCGAGATGGTGACGGACGAAGAGCGCGACTACATGTACCAGGCCTATGCGGCGGATCCGCAGATGCGGATCAACGTCGGCATCCGGCGCCGGCTCGCATCGCTCCTGGAAAACAGCCGGCGGCGCATCGAGCTGCTCCACAGCCTGCTCTTCTCGATGCCCGGAACGCCCGTCATCTACTACGGCGACGAGATCGGGATGGGGGACAACATCTATCTCGGCGATCGCAACGGCGTCCGCACGCCGATGCAGTGGACGGGCGATCGCAACGCGGGATTCTCGCGTGTCGATCCGGCGCGTCTGTACGCGCCGCCCATCATGGATGCGGTGTTCGGCTACCAGGGGCTCAACGTCGAGGCGCAGGAGCGCGCGCCGTTCTCGCTGCTCAACTGGATGAAGCGGATGATCGGTCTGCGCAAACAGTCGAAGGTCTTCGGGCGCGGCACGATCGACTTCCTGGGCGCGCAGAACCGGAAGATCCTCGCGTACGTGCGCAGCTACGAAGGAGAGACGGTGCTCTGCGTGGCCAATCTCGCGCGCACGGTGCAGCCGGTGGAGCTCAATCTGTCGCGGTTCAAGGGCATGACACCGGTCGAGATGCTCGGTCTGACCGAGTTTCCCCGCATCGGCGAGCTGCCGTACTTCCTCACGCTTGGACCGTACGCCTTTTACTGGTTCCGCCTCCAGGAGGCTCCGGCGGCCGTGACGGCGCGCGTCGCACCCGCCGTGCCCACCGACGTGCCGCAGGCGCCGGCGCTCTTCGTCGGCGCCGCCTGGGATTCGCTCCTCGAAGGTAACGTGCGCACCCTCATCGAGCGGGATTTCCTGCTGCCGTTTCTCCAGCGGCAACGGTGGTTCGGCGGCAAGGCCCGCCCCGCCCGGACCGCGCGTTTCGTCGACTGGGGTGTCTTCCGCCGGGGATCGCATCCCCACTTCCTGACGATCGTCGAGGTCGAGTTCGACGACGCCGGGCGCGAGCAGTACTTCCTGCCGCTCACGATCAGCGCGCATGCAGAAGCGAAAGGGCTCGAGGAACGGGCCCCGATCTCCGTCCTCGCGAACATCACCGGCGCGCGAAAGGGAGTCCTCTTCGACGCCTGGCTGGACGACGGATTCGCAAGGACGCTCCTGGAAGGCTTCGCCAACGACGAGCAGACAGTGACGAAGCGAGGCCGCATTCGCACCGTGAAAACGGAGGCGTTCGACGCACTCCGGGGGCCCGTCGAGCAGACCCGCATCTCCCGGACGTCATCGGAGCAAAGCAATACCTCCATCATTTATGCCGACCGGTTCATCCTGAAACTCTTCCGCCGTATGCAGCCCGGCGTGAACCCGGACTACGAGATCGTCCGACAGCTCACCGAGAAGGCGGCCTTCACGCGCGTGCCTGCAGCGGTGGGCGCCTTCGAGTACGTACGCCTGGCCGAAGAGCCATCGACACTTGGAATGATGCAGCTCCTGGCGCAAAGCCAGGGGGACGGATGGACGCGCGCGACCGACGACGTCCTGCGGTTCTACGAGGAGATCGAAGGGGCCGCGGCGCCGGAACCTCCTTCGGCCGAGTCATACACGAATCTCATGGCGGAATCCGAGCCGGAGAACATCGCGACGCTCATGGGGCCATCGCTCGCAGGGGCTGAGACGCTCGGCCGTCGCACGGCTGAGATGCATATTGCGCTCGCGTCGGATTCTTCGAATCCCGCGTTCGCCCCCGAAACCTATACGAAGGAAGATCTCGCGGCGGTGTGCCGGGACGCGGCAGCCGAAGCGCAGAAGGCGCTGCGGAGTCTCGAAGCGGACGCTGGAACCTTTCCAGAAGAGGTCGCGACGATGTCGCAGCGTCTGTTGCAGTCACGGGATACGCTCCTCGAACGGATCCGATCCGCGCAGACTCTGGAATTCTCCGCCTCCAAGGTCAGGGTCCACGGCGACTATCACCTCGGGCAGGTCCTCTGGTCAGAGGGTGACTATTACATGCTCGACTTCGAAGGGGAGCCCGCCCGGCCAATCGAGCAGCGCCGGCTGAAGCAGTCACCGCTGAAGGATGTCGCGGGGATGATCCGCTCATTCAGCTATGCGGCGTATGCCGGTCTCTTCAAATACGTGGCATCACGTCCTGCGGAGCTGCCCCGCCTCGAGGCCTGGGCACGCATCTGGCAGGCGTGGACGACCGCGGCGTTCCTCCGAGGGTATTTCACGGCAGCGACCGGCTCGCTCTTCATTCCGGCGGGCCCTCCCGAGCGCGACGCGCTCCTGCAGCTGTTCGTTCTCGACAAGGCGCTGTACGAACTGAACTACGAGCTCAACAACAGGCCGGACTGGGTGCGGATACCGCTCAGAGGGATCGTCGATCTGCTCGGCGAACCCCAGAACGGGTAACGATTCGGAATCGGCTCATCCGTCCGGCCCTGGCACACCCTCGATCGTGGCGTCCGCGTCTGACCCGGTGGATTGATGGCAACCGCTCTTGCGGCAACACAACAAATCTTTGGCGCGACACCCGCACCGGGAGGTGTCCGCTTCCGGGTCTGGGCGCCCGCCGCGGCGGGGGTCACCCTTGTCATCCATGACGGGGCTGCCGCCGGTGCGTATCCGCTGCCCTGCGGGGAGTCCGGGATCTTCGAGCGCATCGTTGACAGAGCGGCCGGAGGCGATCGTTACAGCTACCGCGTCGACGACGGCGTCGAACGGCCGGACCCGGCGTCGAGATTCCAGCCGGATGGCGTGCATGGCCCGTCGCAGGTCATCGATCCCGGGGCGTTCGAATGGAGCGACAGCCACTGGGGCGGCCGCGGCGCCAGGGACCTGATCGTCTACGAGCTGCACGTGGGCGCGTTCTCTCCGGAAGGCACGTTCGCCGGTGCGGCAGCACGACTCGAGCAGGTGCGCGATCTCGGCGTCACCGCCGTGGAACTGATGCCGGTGGCCGACTTTCCGGGAGGCCGTAACTGGGGCTACGATGGCGTGTGCCTGTATGCGCCGTCCCGCGCGTACGGACATCCCGACGAATTGCGCCGGCTGGTCGATCGCGCGCATCATCTCGGCCTCTCGGTGATGCTCGACGTCGTGTACAACCACCTCGGGCCCGAGGGTGCCTACCTCCCGCAGTTTCAGCCGCTCTATTTCACGGACCGCCGCTCGACGCCGTGGGGCGATGCGCTCAACCTGGATGGCCCGGGCTCGGAGATGGTGCGGCGCTTCCTGATGGACAATGCGCGCTACTGGATTCGCGACTTCCATCTCGACGGACTGCGCCTCGATGCGACCCATGCCCTGATCGAGGACGACACCGGCGCCATCGTCCGCGACATCGTCAAGGCCGCGCGCGATGCGTCCCCGCGGCCGATCTTCATTCACGCCGAAGATCATCGGAACCTCGCCGCCATGGTGGAGGATCCGGCTGCCGGCGGCTGGGGACTCGATGGCGTGTGGGCGGACGATTTCCATCACGTCATGCGGCGGCTGCTTGCGGGGGATGAGCACGGCTACTTCACCGACTTTCAAGGTACGACCGAGGAGCTCGCGCGCACGATCCGCCAGGGGTGGCTGTTCACCGGTCAGAAATCACGGCACCAGGGAAGGGAGCGCGGCACCGACGCCTCGCGCGTGGCGATGCACCGGTTCGTGGTCTGCCTCCAGAACCACGATCAGATCGGCAATCGAGCGATGGGCGATCGCCTGCACCAGTCGATCGCGCCCGAGGCCTGGCGCGCCGCGAGCGCGGTGCTCCTCACCGCTCCGATGACCCCGCTGCTCTTCATGGGACAGGAGTGGTCGGCAGGCACACCATTCCAGTACTTCACGGATCTGGAGCCCGACCTCGGACGCCAGGTGACGGCCGGCCGCCGGCTCGAGTTTGCCGCTTTCCCGGAATTCTCAGACGAGACGGCGCGCGATCGGATTCCCGATCCGCAATCCGCCGCCACGCTCGCCGCCAGCCGCCTGAACTGGGCGGAGCCGGAGGTGCCGGATCACGCTGCAGTGCTGGCCCTGTACCGCGCGCTGCTCGCGCTGCGGCTCGATCACCCTGCGCTCGGCGCGAGCGACGAGACAGCGGGTGACGCCGAAGCGCCGGACGAGCGGTCACTGGTGATCCGCCGCGCCGAGCAGGGAGAGGTGTTCTGGGTGGCCGCGCAGATGAAGGGGGCCGGCTCGATCGACCTTGCCCCGCTTGCCGAAGCCCGCGGGGAGCCTGAAGGGGCATGGACGGTGGTGCTCTCGACCGAAGAACCGCTCTACGCGACAGCCCCGGAACGCCCCGGCATCGATTCGCAGCCGGGAGGACCCGTCGTCCATTTCACGCGCCCCGGTGCTGTGATCTTCCGCAGGACATAGCGCCCTGCCTCGCAGACTCGACAATCAGCTGACACATACATGAAAAGCTCTGACGAGTACTCCGGCGAGCGGCCGCGATACGTGCCGGCCAGCACCTATCGCCTCCAGGTCCATCAGCAGTTTCCGCTCAGCGCCGCCACGGGAGTCGTTCCCTATCTCTCGCGCCTCGGCGTGGGCGCCTGCTACACGTCGCCGTACTTCACCGCAGCCCCCGGCAGCACGCATGGATACGACGTCGCGGATCACAACGAAATCAATCCGGAGCTGGGGGGCGCGGAGGCGTACGCGGCATTCGCGGCGGCGATTGCCGCGCACGGCATGGGGCATGTCGTGGATTTCGTGCCGAACCACATGGGGATCGGCACGGGGAACAACGCGCGCTGGAACGATCTGCTGGAGAACGGGCCGAGCTCTCCCGCGGCGGTGTTCTTCGACGTCGACTGGAGTCCGGTCAAGGCGGAGCTGCACGCGAAGCTGCTGCTGCCGATCCTCGGCGATCAGTACGGCAACGTGCTCGAACGCGGCGAGCTCCAGCTGGCGTTTCAGGACGGCCTGCTCGTGCTCCGGTATTTCGAGCAGGTGCTGCCCATCAACTGCCGTGAAGCTCCCCGTGTGTACAGCACGGCGACTGAGCCGGCAACCGCGGCCGTGGGGACGGACAGCCCCGATCTGAACGAATTTCTGAGCATCATCACGTCGCTCCAGAACCTGGCCCCTTACACGGAAACGGATCCCGCGCGCATCGCGGAGCGGCAGCGCGAGAAGGAAGTCGCGCGGATCCGGCTGGTGAGGCTCTGCGCCGAGGCCCCCGCGATCTGGGAAGCCATCGAAGGGGCCATTCACCGGTTCAACGGCACACCGGGAAATCCCTCCAGCTTCGACGGACTGCACGAGCTCCTCGAGGCTCAGGCCTATCGCCTGGCGTACTGGCGCACGGCGTCGCACGAGATCAACTATCGGCGCTTCTTCGACATCAACACGCTCGCGGGGCTGCGGGTCGAGCACAAGGAGGTGTTCGACGCGATGCACCAGCTCCTGGGCGCGCTCATCAGGGACGGCAAGGTGCAGGGCGTTCGCATCGATCATCCGGACGGCCTGTTCGATCCGGCCCGCTATTTTTCGATGCTGCAGTGCCTGGCCGCAGAATCATGGGGCATCGATCGACCCGCGCCCGCGGCCGTTGATCCGTCTCTCTTCCGGCCACTCTATGTCGTGGCGGAAAAGATCCTTTCAGCCGCGGAGCAGCTGCCGGGCCGGTGGGCGGTCCACGGCACCACCGGCTACAACTACCTGAACGAGCTCAACGGGCTGTTCGTCGAGGCCGCGCAGGCACGGCGCACGCGTCGCGTGTACGCGAAGCTCACCGGGCACATCGTCCCCTTCGATGACATCCTGTATGCCGCGAAGGTCCTGATTGTGTCCACTGCGATGGCGAGCGAGCTGACCGTGCTCGCGCACATGCTCGACCGCATCGCGGAGAACAACCGGAGATCGAGAGACTTCACGCTCGACAGCCTGCGCGATGTGATCACCGAGGTCGTCGCGTGCTTTCCCGTCTACCGGACCTATGTCGACGAGCAGGGCTGGCGCGTGGCCGATCGGGTCGTCGTCTCCCGCGCGATCGCGCGGGCGCGCCAGCGCAATCCGGCGATGGAGTCCTCGATTTTCGACTTCTTCCGGGAGGTCGTCCTGCCTCGAGATCCGCGGGATGAGGCGGCGCCGCCCGGCTTCGAGCGCCGCGACGGCTATCCGCCGACGGACGAGAGAGAGGCACGGGAGCGGCTGCGGTTCTCGTTGAAGTTCCAGCAGTACACCGGACCGGTCCAGGCGAAGGGGCTCGAGGACACGGCGTTCTACCGGTACAACGTGCTGCTGTCGCTCAATGAGGTCGGCGGAGATCCATCGCGGTTCGGGCGCACGGTCGAGGAGTTTCACGAAGCCAATGCCCGGCGCGCCGCCGAGTGGCCGTTCGAGATGCTCGCCACCGCCACGCACGACACGAAGATGGGAGAGGACGTCCGCGCCCGCATCAATGTGATCTCGGGGCTTCCGGACGAGTGGAGCCGTCACGTCTCCAAATGGATGCGCCTCAACCGGGCGTATCGATCGCTCGTGGACGGAGAGCCTGCGCCCGACCGCGTGGACGAATACCGGTTCTATCAGGCGCTCGTCGGCGTCTGGCCGACGGATCTGCCCGAAGGCACGACTCAGGCGCCGGGTGACCTCATCGACCGGCTGTGCGAGTACATGTTGAAAGCGGCTCGCGAGGCGAAGCTGCATACCAGCTGGCTGACCACGAACCAGCCCTACGAAGATGCGCTCGTGCAGTTCGTGCGCCGGGCATTGTCCGGCGCTGGTGGGGCGCGGATGCTGGCCGCTTTCCTTCCCTTCCAGACGGATGTCGCCACGCTGGGGATGGTGAACTCGCTCGCGCAGGTGACGCTGAAGCTGGGCTCCCCCGGCGTGCCTGATTTCTACCAGGGCACCGAGCTGTGGGACCTGAGCCTCGTCGATCCGGACAACCGGCGGCCCGTGGACTTCGGCCATCGGGCCGGTCTGCTCGATGACGTGGACCGTCTGCTCGCGCTGGACCCGCAGGCGCGCGCCACGTCGATCGGGGCATGGGTCCGCGACTGGAAGGACGGCCGGATCAAGCTGCTGGTGACCTCAGCTGGACTGCGACTGCGCGGCGAGCTGCCGCACGTCTTTTCAGGCGGAGCGTATCTGCCCCTCGACACGGAGGTCACCGTCGCCGGAAGCGCTGTCGCCTTTGCGAGGAGCGCGGCGGGCGCGTCCGCCACGCGCGACGTCGTCATCTTTGCGGCGCCGCGGCTATGCCGTGCGGAGGTGGATGGCCGGTCGGCCGCGCCGGTCGGTGGCGACTGGTGGAAGACCTCTCGAATCATGCTGCCGGCGGACCTGGCGGACCGGACATTCCGTCATGCGCTCACCGGCGCCGACATCCGGCCGACACGCGCCGCCGACGCCGCCTGGATCTTCCTCGGAGAGACCTTCCACACGGTCCCGGTCGGCATCCTTCGGACAATCTGATCCTTGTCGTGCAACGTGCTACGCAGAACCAACCCACTGCTACGTGCTAGGTGCTACGTGCTACACGTGCAACGTGCCAGGTGCAACGTGCTACGTGCTGCACCGACGATGCGTGGCACGTAGCACATCGCACGCGTAGCACTCAGCACGTAGCACGTAGCACGTTTCGGTTTGCGTTCAAGAGAACTCAGAACGCAAACCGTAGTCCGAACTGGAAGTTGCGCTGCGGGTCGCCGTTGTCGAACGCGGTGGACGTAATCCGTCCGGCGTTTGTGTTCGGTGTTCCTGGAACGCCGACCTCCGAATCGGGGAATCCCAGGTTGACGTGGTTGAAGATGTTCACGGCTTCGAAGCGCACTTCGAGCCGGCGTGTGTCCGAGATCGCGAAGTTCTTGAAGAGTGACGCGTCGACGCGCCAGTAGCCGGGTCCTCGAAGCGCATTGCGCTTCAGGTTACCGAACGTCCCTCTGTCCGGGCGCGAGAACGCGCTTCCCTGGGCGCCGATCGCGGCCGCGTTGAACCACTCGGTTCTCGTCTGCGGGCCGCTGAAGTCCCCGACCAGGTTGGGACGGTTTGGTCCGGTGTCGCGGTCCTCTCCGGCATTCCGATAGCTCACGTTGAACGGGAAGCCGCTCTGAATCATGGTGTTCTGGTTGAACTGCCAGCCGCCCACCACCATGTCCACCGCCCGTGAGACACCGCCCAGGAACATCTTCCCGCGTCCGAACGGCAGTTCGGTCACGGTCGACACCGAGAACGTGTGCGTGCGATCGAAATTCGCCGGTCCGCGGTTCACGTCCGGATCGATGAAGAAGTAATCGCCGTCGTTGTTCTCGGCATGCTGCAGCGTGTACTGCATGAACAGCGAGTAGCCCTGCGAGAACCGCTTGGTGGCCTTCGTCTGCAGCGCGTTGTAGCGGTTGGTGGCGCAGTTGCAGAAGTAGTCGAACCCCTGCGTCCAGCCGTATGCGCCGCCGAACCCCTGCGAGTTGGCCACACCGCCGGCGAAGAACGGACGCCGGAGATCGGTCGAGACTCCCTGCGCAAAACCCACGATCGACGGCTGGTTGGCGTTCGCCGCCGGGCCGTCGCCAATGAACGCGTTCGAGCCACGATTGCCGACGTACGCCGCTTCGATCGATAGCGTGTCCGTGAGCTGATGCTGGACCGTCACGTTCCAGGCATCGGCCGTTGGGAGACGTTGCTTCGGAGTCAGCGCGCGCGCGCCGGAGCCGTTCGGCAGCATGAACCGCCCGTTGACCGGCACCGGGAAGACGGGCGCAGGAGGCCCCTGCGCGAGGTTGAACACCGCGTCGAAGTTGTTCGGCGCGTTCAGATTCTGGTTCGACAGCACGGGGAGATTCTGCGTCACGGTATGTCCGAACAATGAGCCGAACACGCCGATGTCGTAGCTTCGCCCGAATCCCGCCCTGAGCACGGTCTTCTGGGAGATCTGGTACGTGGCGCCCAGCCGCGGCGCCCAGTTGAGCGTGTTCTTCACGTTGCCGTTGAGTCCGATCCCCCCCTCGCCGGCCACCAGGATTTCGCCGGTTGTCAGATCCAGAAAGCCGCCGTTCCCGGCCTCGTTGACGGTCTGCGGATTGATGACGTCCAGGCGGACGCCGTAGCTCAGCGTCAGCTTGTTCCTCGCGCGCCAGGTGTCCTGCGCGTAGTAGAAGTGCCGCCACTGGCGTTCCCGCGCATTCGTGCTCGTGCTGACGAACCGGCCGAAGGCGGTCACGTCGCCGAGGAGGAACGTCGCGAGGCCGAGTCCGCCGTCGACCCCGCGCGTCCGGTTGTCCGAAAAGCTCAGTTGCCCTGAGCGATGCGCATCGCTCGGCACGCGCAGGTTGTGCGCGCGGCGGACGTCGGCGCCAGCCTTGAACGTGTGGCCCCCCTTCAGCTTCGTGATATTGCCGACGAACTGCATCTGGTTCTCGTCCTGCTCGAGAGGACAGTTGCACCGGTTCGCATCGAGGCTCGACCCGAACCTGAAGCCGCGGTCACCCTGTACGTCGCCGTACGGGAGGCCGGACGTGAACGTGTTGTCCAGGTTCAGCCCCGGGATGCCGGCATCCGCCGCAGGAGTGGTGCCGAAGTCGAACGGCAGCACGTTGACGTGGTAGCGGTAGTATCCGAACCGGAAATCGGTCATCAGGGAACTCGAGAGGGCGTAGTCGATGCCGTACGCAACGCTCTGGTTCTTGACGTCCGAGATGCCGCCGAGGCTTACCAGCTCGCGGCCGCCGCCGGCACCGAAGGCCGTCGGACCATCGCGCAGGAACTTCCCCTGGCTGTACCGACCGAACATGTTCGCGCCGTCCTTGAGACGCGTGTCGATGCGGACGTTGATGGAATCCTCGTTGAACTTCTCTGAGTCCGACGCCACATAATTGTCCCGGGTCCCGTTGTCCCTCCCTGGCGCGTTGGGCAACGGGATCAGCGCGAGGACCTTCTGCGCCTGCGGCGACAGGCGGCTGCTCGGAATGACGTTGCCGGGGAACTGCTGCCGCTGCGCGGGCGCGCCGGTCTGCGGATCGTAGATGTTGACACCGTACGCGCTGAGGTTCCCCGTGCGGGCGGCCGCAGTCGGGACGGTCAGCAGCCTCGAGCCACCCTCGGTGTTTCGACGCCCCTGGTAGTCGCCGAAGAAGAACAACCGGTCCTGGATGATTTTCCCGCCGAGCGATCCGCCGAACTGATTCTTCTTCGTCTCGGGGAGGAACTTGCCGGTCAAACTATTCGGCTGCGATTGCGTGAACGGATTGCGGGCCTGGAACCTGTCGCTCTGGTAGAACTCGAACACGCTCCCGTGGAAGTCGTTGCCGCCCGACTTGGTCTGCACCGACACCACACCCGCGACCGCCTGCCCGAACTCCGCGTCATAGTTCTGCGACGTGATCTTGGTTTCGCCGATGGACTCGAGGGTGGGGTTGATGACGATGATGCCGAGGATGGGATCGCGGTTGTCGGTGCCGTCGAGCTGATAGCTGGTGCCGCTGAACGACTGCCCGTTGACGACCGTCTGCGTGGAGCCCTGCGGGTTCTCACTCGCGGCATGCCCCCACTGCTGCTGCTGGGCGCCCGGCGTGAGCAGGATGAATTTCGTGAAATTGCGATCGAGCACCGGCAGGTCGGTGATCTGCTTCGACTCGAATGTCGTCGCGACATCGGCGCGGTCGGTCTTGAGCAGCGGGCTCATGGCCGTCACGTCAACGGTTTCGGTCACGGCGCCCGGCGCGAGGCTGAAGTCCACCTTCGCCTGTGAATCGACGTTGACGACGACGCTCGCGACGACGGCCTGTTTGAATCCCTGCAGCTCCGCGGTTATCTCGTACGTGCCCGGCAGCAGCCGTTCCTTCGTATACACACCGTCGGCATCGGTGACGACCGTGTCCGCCGTGTTTCTGGCTTTGCTGGTAATGGTGACGCTCGTGCCCGGAAGCACGGCGCCCGACGAATCGGTGATGGTGCCTCGCACACTGCCATAGACGGCCTGTGCGAGCGAGTGCGCGTCCGCGGCGCACCAGATGAGAGCGAGAGCGATCGCGCCCGATCGCAGACGAAGCGCCGTTCGTGCGAGCGGCGAAGAAGCAGACAGACTGGCCATCGATGAGCCTCCCAGGGAACCTGGTGGTCTGGCAGGAGGGAAGCCACGCCTCCTGCATGCGGCCGGGAATTGGCCGTAACGCGAAGACATTAGCACCCTTTCGCGCGCGCGAGATCAGCAATGTGATCGATCAGCTCTCAGCTCTCAGCTCTCAGCTTTCCGCTTTCCGCTTTCAGCTTTCAGCGCACCGCTCACAGCTGAGGTCCGGTAGTGAGGCCTCATCAGACCTCATCAGCGAGACGACTCGCCTTCCTTGATCGTGACGACTCGCTGGCCCTGCACGTTGTTGATGGTCTGCGTGCGTCCACTCGGCCATCGAATCGCAATCGCGTCCGCCTGCCTCCGAGTACCCGAGTCCGAAGTGCAGCCGGAAGTCGTCGTGCGAGTAGTAGCTCGACTGGCTGAGGACCGCGCGCGTCTGCGTCACTCCGCCTGACGTGACGACCACGGTTGCGCCGATGGCGGAGCGGTTCGATTCGACACCTTCCAGCCGGAGCATGATCCACCCGTGACGGCCTGAGTAGTTGTTCCTCAAAAGTGACGGCCGCTCGTTCATGTTCATGACGAGCAGATCGACGTCTCCGTCGTTGTCGATGTCGCCGAACGCAGCGCCGCGGCTCGAGTGCGGCTGCGAGGCATCGCCGCTCTGTGCGGTCACGTTCACGAATGTCCGCCCGGTGTTCCGGAAGATGATCCGCGGACCGCGATGGGGATACTGCGGGAGTGGTCGCTCGATCTCGGGATACACGTTGCCCGTGACGTACACGAGATCCTGCAGACCGTCGCTGTCCAGATCCGGAAGCCCTCCGCCCCACTCGACGTAGCGGTTCTCGACGGCGAGTCCGGCCGCAACGGCTGCGTCCTCGAAGAGTCCCTTTCCGAGATTGCGGTAGAGCGATGGGATGTCGTCGGCGAAGTGCGTCTTCAACAGATCGAGCCGGCCGTCGCCGTTGAAGTCGCCTGCCGCGGCGCCCATGCCGGCCTGCGCGTTGCCCCCTTCGCCGTACGCGGTCCCGCTCTCGAGAGCGACATCCGTGAACGTGCCGTCCCGATTGTTCCGATACAGGATCGCAGCCGTGGAGTCGCACGCGACGTAGATATCGGGCCAGCCGTCCTCGTTCAGATCCGCCGCAACCGCCGTCATGGAATAGCGGCGCTGCACGGCCGAAATGCCGGAGGCCTGCGACACGTCCACGAAGGTCGCGTCACCGCGGTTGTGATAGAGCAGGTTGGTGTCGGTCGGAAGACCCTTGGGTCCGCAGTTGACGGGGATCCCTTTCCAGAGACAGTTCGGTCCGGCGCCTGGCTCCGCCGCGGTCGCAAGATCGAAGCGCAGGTAATTGGCGACGAAGAGATCGAGCTTCCCGTCGCGATCGTAGTCCACGAACGTACAGCCCGATCCCCAGCGTGGAGACGCCTGGAGTCCGGCACGGCTCGTGATGTCGGCGAAGCGTCCGTTCCCCGTATTCCTGTACAGCACGTTCTGCCCGTAATACGTGACGAACAGATCCGTCCAGCCGTCGTTGTCGATGTCGCCGGCACACACGCCCGACGCCCATCCGGTGCGGCGCAGACCTGCGGCGTCCGTCACGTCCTCGAACGTGCCGTTGCGGCGGTTCCTGTACAGCCTGTTGGTAGGCGCCAGTTCCGGCGTGTACTCGACGGTCTGCCTCGTGCCGTCTTTCAGCCGCGTGCCACTGAGAACCAGGGCGTCGAGCCATCCATCGTTGTCGTAGTCGAGGAGCGCGACGCCGGCGCCGTTCGTCTCGATGATGAAGCGTTTCCTGTCCAGCCCGCCGTAGACGGTCGGATCGCGGAGTCCGGCGCGCTCGGCGATATCCGTGAACGTCACGTCCCACGGCGCGGCGCCTGGAGGCCCCGCGGCCGGCGGTTGCGCGTCGCCCACCACGGTGGCGACCGCGAGCACGCAGACCGACACGACGAGGAAAGCGGCAGGCGGGTGAATCCGGCGCGGCAGGGGAAACGTCGAGCACATGTCAGCGGCCCGGCTGATCCTGAAGCCGTTCCGCCACGGCGAACTCGCGGCGGGCCTCGGACTCTCTGCCGGTCTGCTGATACAACTGGCCGAGCAGATAGTGCGCGGACCTGTTGTTGGGATCGTACTGGATCGCGCGGGTCAGCATGCCCTCTGCCGTGGCCGGCTGCCCTTTCTTCATGTACGCACGTCCGAGGACGATGTAGGGAGCGCTGTAGAACGGATTGAGCCAGATCGATTTCTGGAGCGCGGCGATGCCTTCGTCCCACTTCGACTGGCGGACGCGCGCGTCGCCTAGCTGATAGAGCGCCATCGCGTTCCCCGGGTTCAGCACGATCTCACGTTCCGTCAGCGCGACGGCCTCGTCCAGGCGGCCGCGGAACATGGCAATCTGCCCGAGCAGCGCGTGCGCCATCGGCAGCGCCGGCTCCTTTTCGATCGCGCGCTTCAGCTCCGACTCGGCGAACGGCTCGAACTCGAGCCGGATCATCATCTGCGCCGTCACGAGATGGGCGGCCGCCGAGCCCGGCGGCACCCCGAACGTCGCAGCGAAGACCTCGCGAGCCTGATCGGGCTGACGCGTCTGCACGTACGCCTGGCCCAGCACGTACCCCAGCTCTGAGTTCGTCGTCGCCCACCGGCGGGTTTCTTCGAGCAGCGGCACCGCTTCGACGAAATGACCGGTCAGGAACTGGCACAGCCCGAGCACCTGGACCGCCTCCCGTCGATCGACCGACCCTTCGGGCAGCTTGCCGACGACGGGCGCGAGGTGCTCGATCGCGCGCACGTAGTCGTCTGCGTGGTAATACGCCACGCCGAGGAGCTGCGCCACATCCGGACGACCGGTGTCGTCGAGAGCTTTCAGTTTCTCGATCGCGGCCTGCGGCTTGTCCTGGTTGATGAGTTGACGCGCTTCAGCGAGCGCGGCCGCGCCGGACGGCTGGGCAGGAGGATCCTGCGCTGCGAGTCCGCCGGTGAGGATCAGCGCAATCGCCGCACCCCCGAGCGCCGAGCGCGCGATCATGGCGACGGAACCTCCGTACCGGTGCCTTCCTCGAGCGTGACGATGCGATCGATCGCGACTTCTTTCCACTGCTCTTGCCGTCCGTTCGGCCACCGGATCTCGACCCGATCGATCCGCGCGATCGGCCCCAGCCCGAAGTGAACGCGGAAATCGTTCTGCGAGTAGTAGCTCCCGCCCCCGCGCACTTCCTGTACCTGCACGCCGCCGTCCGCGAACAGCTTGACGCGTGCACCGATGGCGCTCCGGTTCGAGCGTGTGCCGACCAGATCGAGGGTCGTCCAGTGCGCGCCGGGCCGAAGATCCAGCCTGAAGAAATCGGGCGGCGCGTGCATGTTGTTGACGATCACGTCGATGTCGCCGTCGTTGTCGAAGTCGGCAAATGCCGCACCGCGTCCAGCCGCGGGCGTGGTCACCGGCTCGCCGAGCCTCATCGAGATATCTTCGAAGCGTCCATTGCCCAGATTGCGGTACACGACCTTGCGCTGCTTGTATGCGCCCTCGGTCTTGAGCCGCTCCACCTCGGGATACACGTGCCCATTGACGAGGAACAGGTCGAGCCATCCATCGTTGTCGAGATCCAGGAAGCTGACGCCCCACCCGAGCCACCGCGTGTTCAGGCCAATGCCGGCCGTGAACGTGCGGTCTTCACAGAGACCCTTTCCGTCGTTCGCGTAAAGCGTTGACGTGTCTCCGGCGAAGTTCGTCTTGAAGAGATCGATCGTGCCGTTGCGATCGTAGTCCCCGGCGGCGACGCCCATGCCCGCCTGCGGCTTGCCATCCTGGCTGTACGCGCAGCCGGCGGCGACGCCGATATCCTTGAACGTCCCGTCCCGATTGTTCAGATACAAGGCGCTGGGATTCGAGTCGTTCGCCACATACAGATCGACCCAGCCATCGTCGTTGAAGTCCAGCGTGCTCACGCCCAGGCCGTATGTGCCGATCGCGCGTGTGATGCCGGACCGCTCGGAGACATCCTCGAACGTCCCCTTTCCGGTGTTGTGGTAGAGCACGTTCTTGCCGCCCTGCAGCCCCGGAGGTCCGCAGGCGACGGGAAGCCCCTTGTATCGGCAGAGGCCCGACTCCGGGACGGGCGCCGACGCCAGATCGAAGTCGATGTAGTTGGCGGCGAACACGTCGAGACGGCCATCACGATCGAAATCGAGGAACGCGCATCCGGCGCCCCACCGCGGCTTCGCATTGCCGAGACCCGCAGACGCCGTGACGTCCTCGAAGGTCCCATTCCCCCGATTGCGATACAGATGGTTCTGCCCCCAGTAGGTGACGAACAGATCGTCGTGCCCGTCGTTGTCGTAGTCCCCGGAGCAGGCGCCCTGACCCCAGCCGCTCTGCGTCAGGCCGGCGGCGGCCGTCACGTCGCGGAAGGTGCCGTCGCGCTGATTGCGATAGAGATGGTTCGTCGGTGCGTCTCCACGCGGAAATCCCTCGAGCACGGTGCCGTTCACCACGAAGACATCGAGCCATCCGTCACTGTCGTAGTCGAGTGCGGCCACGCCGGACCCTGTCGTTTCGAGCAGATACTTGTTCGTTTCCGTCCCGCCAAAGATCGTGACGGCCGTCAGCCCTGCTTCGCGCGCGACATTCTTGAATGAGAACGGGAGCGGTGGTGCCTGCGCCGCCCAGGCCTGAACCGCGAGCGCTCCCGCAGCCACCGCGATCAGCACCAGCCACGCGGCCCCGGGACGCGAACGCCTCGGCATCATGGTTTTTCGTCGCCTGGCGCGTGCAGGTACGGGGCGAGCTTCCGCGCTTCGGCCAGATGGGTCCGCGCCTCGGCCACGTTGCCGGTGCGCCGCAGCGCCAGCGCCAACTGGTAGTGCGCCTGCGGGTTCTCGGAGGCGAGGCGCACGGCTTCACGAAACTTCTCGATGGCGCCCGCGTAGTCACCGGCCTTGACCTTCTGCTTTCCGACGCTCACCGCAAACGTCGAGGCCTGCGCCGCGGCAATCTTCTGATTGAGGCGTTCGGCCTCGGCAAGTTCCATCGCGCCGGCCTCCTGCTCGCCGGTCTGTGTCAGCGCCTGCCCGAGGCTCCGGTGGGCCTCGGCTGACGCGGGATCGTACTTCACCGCATCGCGAAATCGAGCAAGCGCGTCCGTCATCGCTCCCTGCTGTTTCAACACGGTGCCTGCCATGTAATGGGCTTGTGCGTAATCCGGCTTTCGCCGAAGTGCCTCCCGGAACTGCTCCAGGGCGTCGTCCGCGCGCCCGGTCTGCCACAGCACGACACCGAGCGTGTAGGGCGCTTCGGGCAGCGCGGAATCCAGCTGCACGGCTTTCCGCAGCTGGGACTCCGCCTCCGCGAACTCGTCCATCTGTTTCAACGCGACACCCAGGTTGTAGAACGCCTCTGCGTTCGCGGGATCACGCTCGAGCAGCGCCTTGTAAACAGAGACCGCGCCGGCCAGATCCCCCTGCTGCATCAGGGCGGTCCCGAGATTCAGGCGCGCCGGCACGTACGCCGGTAGCGTCTCCACGAGCGACCGAAGAAGCGTGACCGCTTCGTCGCCACGGCCGTCCTGCGAGAGTGCCAGGGCCAGACTGTTCCGTGAGTCGGCCGATGACGCGTCGATGCGGACCGCCGCCTGAAGATGGCGAATCGCGCCTTCGAGATCCCCGCGCGCCTGGAGAGCGACGCCAAGACGCGACTGCGCGACCGCCAGCTGCGGGTTCAGCCGGACGGCCTCGCGGAGGCTCGCGATCGCGGCGTCAGCCTTGCCAAGGGCCTCGAGGGTCAGGCCCAGGTAATACCGCGCCTCGGCATGGCGCGGCTGCAGCGTTGTCGCCGCCTGCAGCGCCGTCAGCGCGCCCGGCAGGTCCTTCGTCCACCACCGGGTCGCGCCGAGGTGATACTGGGCGTCGAAGAGGGTGGGCCTGATCTGGACGGCGAGTGCGAATTCCTTCAGCGCCTCGGCAGTGTCTCCCTGCTGTCCGCGCACGAAGCCCAGGCGGTCGTGCGCTTCGGCCATCGATGGTGCGTGACGGATGGCCTCGAGGAACGACCGTGCAGCAGCGGGAAGGTCCTTCTGGCGTTCCGCGATCAGGCCCACCAGATAGTGGGCGTCGGCAGAGGCGGGATCGCGGGCGAGGACCTCTTCGGCGCTCGCGCGTGCGCGTTCGAGATCGTTGGCCTTGAGAAAGGCGCGGGCCGCACCGAGTGCCGCGGCTGTCGGCGTCGAACGAACTGACCGCGCTCCGGAAGCCCTCTCCTGTGTGGCAGCGGCTGTGCTCGCCGAGAGCAGGATCACCGCACTGATCCAGATACGCCTGGCGCCTCCGTGACGCATCGCGCCATTCTAATCCGGGGTCCGTCCCGCGAAGTACGTAAACGGACGACCGGGTCTGACCCCAGGGACCGGATCCCAACATTCGGCTCAGCTGGCGTCCTCTTCCCGCTCGCCGTCTTCCGGCTAAAGCCGGAAGCTACGTCGTCTGAGTCGCGAATCCCGATCCCCGAATCCCGATCCCCGATCCCCGGTTAGAGGTACTTCGCGAGGTCAATTCGGCCGCTCTTCTTGAGCAGCGGCTTCCACAGATCGCCGACCTTGTCGAAGCGCCGGCGGACGTTGTCCAGTCGAAAGTCCTCGATCTTCACCGCCTTGTCGATCTCGGCCCAGGTGACGGGAGTCGAGACCGTGGCGAGCGGGCGCGGACGCACGGATACACCGACGCGAGCGTCTGGCCCCAGGCGTTCTGGTTGTAGTCGATCAGAACACGTCCCTTCGGGCGCTTCGCCACGCGGTATTCAGCCGTCATCACGTTCGGATGACGGCGGGCAAGCTCCACCGCGAGCGCCTTCGCAAACGTCCAGACGTCCTTCTGCAGTGGACCCCGCACGATCGGGACATACACATGCAGTCCGCGCGAGCCGGTCGTCTTGACGACGGACGGCATCTTCAGCGTGTCGAGGGCATCGCGCACGATGCGGCCGCTCTCGAGGACGCCCGTCCACGTCGCGCCGTCGCCAGGGTCCAGATCGAAATGCAGGCAGTCAGGCCGACCGACATCGTCGCAGGTGGCATACCACTGGTTGAGATCGATGCACCCGAGGTTGATGACCCAGAGGAGCGACGGCATATCGTCGATCACGGGAAAATCGATGACGTTTCCCGACTCGTGATCGACCCGGCAGGTTCGAATCCAGTCTGGACGCGGTACCGGCGCACGCTTCATGAAGAAGAACGCTCCCCCGGCGCCGTGGGGATACCGCTTCATCACCATCGCCCGATCGCGGACGTGAGGCAGCAGCAGCGGCGCGACGTCCGCGTAGTACTGAATCAGATCTCCCTTTGTGATCTGCTCCTCGGGCCAGAACACCTTGTCGAGATTCGTGAGCCGGACCTCGCGGCCGTCGACCTCCAGGGTGGCATTTCCCGAGCTCGGGATCTTCAGCAGCGCGCGGCCCACGGCGTAGTCTTCGATCTCGAGTGGACGGTGACGGCCGCTACTTCGGCGGGTTCGTATACAGGGCGTCCAGGAAGAGATACCGCGGACGGTTCGGGTCAGCGTCGGCGCGGGACTCGACATCGATGCGCATGACCTGCGCATTGCCGGTGCTGCTCACCGGAGGCCATTCGGGGACCCCGGGACCGTTCGGGTTCCCGCTCTTCACGAAGTTCGCGAAGAACGCCTGCATCACTTCGGACACCGTGTAGTCATCCGGGGTCCAGGCGAAGACCTTGTTGGTCGCGAGGTTTCCCATGGCGTACTCGATCTCAGCCGAATGCGAGGCCCCGCGGGAGACGGGCCTCGGCGGCGCCGGCTGGGCCTCTGCCCCGCCGGCCCCGGCAGCGCCGGTGGGAGCCGCGGCAGCCTCCATCTCCGGACGGGGACGCGTATAGAAGTACCGATAGACCGGCTTGCCGCCGGTCTTCGCGTGCAGATCCGCCCACTTCCACGTGCTGAACGCGATGAACCGATCGCCCGCGAGGTCGGTCGCGGCCTGGCGCACCTGCTCCGGCGTGGTTCCGCCGTACAGCTTCAACGCCTCGTCGGCGCGATCGCCGTACAGGGTCTTCAGCGCCGCGGCGAGGTTCTCCGGAGTCGGCTCCTTGTCCCCAAGCACGCCGCGAGCGCCACTCTCTTCCGAGTTCCACCCCACCAGCAGAGGCACCGGCGCCTGCTCACCGGCCGCGAGGACGTCAGCGGGCGCCTTCGGCAGCACCCAGCCGTCAATCACCGACGGCAAACGTCCGCCCTGCTGCTTTGCCGCGACCTCGAGGATCTGGGCGGCCGTCATCGCGCGGAGTGCCGCCAGCGACGAAGCGCCCACACCGCTCGCAAACTTCACTCCCGCGGCCTCCGCCTCGGCCAGGGGAACCGGGGGAAGTGTCGGCGCGATGGCCGCCCCGCTCTCACCGATGGCGCCGGCGATCAGTCCCTTCGACAGCGGCGACGTCATCAGCACACTCACCGCGATCGAGCCGGCAGACTCACCTGCAATGGTCACCCTCTTCGGATCACCGCCGAAGGCCGCGATGTTCTTCTGCACCCAGACCAGCGCTGCCTGTTGATCCAGAAATGCGTAGTTGCCCGACGACTTGTTCGGCGATTCGGCGGTCAGTTCAGGATGTGCGAGAAAGCCGAACACGCCGAGCCGATAGTTGACCGTCAGCGCGACGATGCCCTTGCGGGCCATGCTCTCGCCCTCGTACCGCGGCTCCGATCCGTCGCCGGCGACGAACCCGCCACCGTAGAAGTACACCAGCACCGGCAGGGCGCCTGCGCCTTCCGGCTTCGGCGCGGCAGGCGCCCAGACGTTGAGATACAGGCAGTCCTCGCCCATCCCGTTCGATCGAAAGTTCATGTCGCTGAAGACCGGGGCCTGCGTGCAACGCGGGCCAAACTGGTCGGCCTTGCGGACCCCCTCCCAGTTGGCTGCCGGCTGCGGCGGTTTCCACCGGAGATCACCCGTGGGAGGCGCCGCGAACGGGATCCCCCGAAACGCGCGGACTCCGCTCTTCTCGATCGTTCCTTCGACCGTGCCGTTGGCCGTCTTGACTTGATCGGCCGCCACCACGCCCGCCGGCGCGCCGCTGACGAGGACAAGAGCCGCAATGACCTGTTTGAGCATGGGCGAGAGTGTAGCGCAAGCGAGCGGTGACAGCCATTGGACATCAGCTCTCAGCTGTCAGCGCGAACTGAAAGCTGATAGCTGACAGCTGTCAGCTCCTTTGCGGCCGCGTGGCGGGGTCGAGCTTCGGCGGGCGCTGGCCGCGGCGGACGGCGCCGGCGACAGGGATGTACTCGAGCTCCTGCGCCGACGAGACCGAGCGCAGCAGCAGGCCCCCGCGGCTCATGTCGCCGCGGCCGACGAAGTCGGCGGGAAACATCAACCGCTCACCGAAAATGCCAAGGAGGATCTCGACATATTTCGGCGACGCAATGCTCCCGAGGAGGACGACGTCGCAGTCGCCCAGATCGGCGGCGATCGCTGCCGCGCTGCGCTCGAGCGGCCGCCGGTACTTGGGATTGGCCGCATCGACGTCCACGGACGCAAACACCCTCAGCGCCTCGAGCGTCACGAGCGTGTCCGCAGAGCGCAGGCCCGCCGTCGGAGTAATCACGAACACGCCCGCCCCGGAGATCGGCGACTCGGGGTCCGGCGGACTGGCGAAGGCGCGCGCGTACGTGACCTTGCCGCGGAAGTACAACCCGCTCATGAAGCTGAAAACGTCTCCAATCGGCGCACCCTCCGGAGTTCGCAGACGGGCGGCGAGCGGGAACACGGCGCGCTCGGACATCACGATTCGCGCACGTACGCCGGCGCAGTTGGCGGGGGAAAGGAGAAAAATCCTGTGACGATCGGTCATACGCTGCGACCATTTTCCCACGCCGGGGCGCTCGTGGGCCGGGGGATCACGGGCCGTCAGATAGCCCAGCGCAGCAGCACCGCACCGACGGTGAATCCGGCGCCCACCGACGCGAGCAGGACGAGGTCCCCCTTCTTGAGCCGTTCCTGCCGGATCGCATCCGCCAGCGCCAGCGGGATCGTCGCCGCGGTCGTGTTGCCGTACATGTCGAGGTTGATGATGACCTTGTCGTCCGGCAGCCCCAGGCGATCCGCGACGGCGGTGATGATGCGGCGGTTCGCCTGGTGCGAGACGAACAGGTCGAGCTGATTCGGATCGATGCCGTTCCGCTCGAGCACGCGCCGGCAGATCTCTTCCGACTTCCGGACGGCGAACTTGAAGACGGCCTGCCCGTCCTGTTTCACGTAGTGCAGGCGCTGATCGACGGTCTCGTGGGTGGCGGGCAGCCGGCTGCCGCCCGCCGGCATGCACAGCGCGGCTCCGCCGCTGCCGTCGATCTCGTGCGCGAAATCGATGATGTGCGGCTCACCGTCGGCGGCCGCGGACAGCACGACCGCCCCGGCACCGTCGCCAAACAGCACGCAGGTGGTGCGATCGGTGTAATCGATGATGCTCGACATCACGTCGGCGCCGACACAGAGCACGTGATCGTGCGCGCCGGTCGCCACCATCTGCATGCCCGTCGTGACGGCGTAGGTAAAACCCGAGCAGGCCGCGCCGAGATCGAAGCCCCAGGCGTTGTGCGCGCCGATCTTGTCCTGCAGCATGCACGCGGTGCTCGGAAAGATCGTGTCCGGCGTCGTCGTGCCGACCACGATGAACCCGATTTCGTCCGGCGTGACTCCCGCCTGCTCCATCGCGCCGATGGCCGCTTCCTTTGCAAGATCAGACGTGGCGACGCCCGGATCGACGATGTGCCGCTCCTTGATGCCCGTGCGCTGAAGAATCCATTCGTTGCTCGTCTCGACCAGTCTCTCCAGGTCGTCGTTCGTGAGCACGCGCGGGGGCACGAACGTCGAGAGGCCGGCAATCTTCACGCGGCGCAGAGTGCCCATGGGCCCCGACGCGGTCACTCTGGTATTACTCACCACAGACGGTCCTTTCGAGGGGCGGTCAGCCCGAAATATTCGTACGCGCGTGCCGTGGCGACGCGTCCGCGCGGCGTGCGATCGAGGAATCCGATCTGGATGAGGAACGGTTCGTAGATGTCCTCGATCGCATCACGCTCTTCGCTCATGGCCGCGGCCAGGCTCGCCACGCCGACGGGGCCGCCATTGAACTTGTCGATGATCGTGCGCAGGAGTCGCCGATCCACCTCGTCGAACCCGTGCTCGTCCACTTCGAGCAGCCGCAGCGCACGGTGCGCGACATCCAGCGTGATATGTCCGCTCGCGCGCACCTGCGCGTAGTCGCGGACGCGCCGCAGCAGCCGGTTGGCCACTCGCGGTGTGCCCCGTGAGCGCTTCGCAATCTCCACGGAGGCATCGCGATCGATCGGCACGCCGATGATCCGCGCGGACCGCTGGACGATCTCCCGGATGTCGTCCTCGCCGTAGAAGTCGAGGCGATGGACGATGCCGAAGCGCGCGCGCAGCGGCGCCGTCAGGAGCCCCGTTCGCGTCGTCGCGCCGATGAGCGTGAACCGCTGGAGGGGCACCTTGACCGAGCGGGCGCTCGGCCCCTGCCCGATGATGATGTCCAGCTCGTAATCTTCCATCGCCGGATAGAGGATCTCTTCGATCGCCGGGCTCATCCGGTGCACTTCGTCGATGAAGATGACTTCGCGCTCCTGGAGGGTCGTCAGCATCGCCGCGAGGTCACCGGCCTTTTCGATCACCGGGCCGGCCGTCGGCCGGATCGCGACACCGAGCTCGTTCGCAATCACGCACGCAAGGGTCGTCTTCCCCAGCCCGGGAGGGCCGTAAAGGAGTACGTGGTCCAGCGCTTCACCACGCTGCTTCGCCGCGGTAATCGAGACGTGCAGGTTCTCGCGCACCCGCTCCTGCCCGATGTACTCGTCGAGCGTCCGCGGACGGAGGCCGGCCTCGTACTGCGTGTCCTCGTCGACGCGCACGGACGTTACGAGGCGATCCTCAGACATGATCTCGTCATCCCTCACGAATCAGCCCTTCATCAGGGCACGCAACACGTCGCGAAGCGCCTGCTCGAACCCCATGTCGGCGCGTACCGTCTTTTCGATGGCCTTCTCGGCCGCCGCACGCTGGTACCCGAGGTTCAGCAGCGCCGACAGCAGATCGGTGCGGAGCTGATCCTCCGGCGCGGCCACGGCCGCCCCGCGGCCGGTCTCCGGCATCCCGCTTGGCAACCGATCCTTCAGCTCGAGGCCGATGCGCTCGGCTGTCTTTTTCCCGACGCCCGGGATGGCGGTCAGCCGCGCGACGTCCTGCAGGCGAACCGCTTTGATGAGATCCAGCGGCTCGATCCCCGACAGCACCGCCAGCGCCAGCCTGGGACCGATCCCGCTGATGCCGATCAACTTCTCGAACAGCGTCTGTTCGAGCGCGGTCGCAAATCCGTACAGGGACAGGGCGTCCTCGCGCACGTGTGTGTGCACGCGCAGCGTCACCTCGGCGCCCGGGTCACCAAGCACGTAGAACGTCGACAGCGGCACCTGCACGTCGTAACCGACGCCGCCGACGTCGACGATCAGGCGGCTGGGGTTTTTCTCGAGCAGTGCGCCGCGCAGGTACGCGATCACGCGGCAGCTCCATGCGCCAAGCTGGCGCACACGAATGTCATGGACGGTAATCGCGCCAGGAGCGAATCGTCGTCCGGGGGGGCTCGGCGGCGGCGCGGTCCGCGATGACGCCCGTCGCACTGTGGACGTGGCAGATCGCCACCGCCAGCGCATCCGCGGCGTCGTGCGGCGACGGCACGGCGTCCAGACCGAGCAACAGCTTGATCATCTGCTGCACCTGGTGCTTCTCGGCGCGGCCGAAACCCACGACGGCCAGCTTGATCTCTGTTGGTGCGTACTCGGCGATCGGCAGCCCCGCCTGTGCCGCCGCGAGCAGCACGACCCCGCGCGCGTGACCCAGCTTCAGCGCGCTCCGCACGTTGCGCGCATGGAAGATGTTCTCGACCGCGACACAATCGGGCCGGTGCCGCGCGAGCAGCGTGGCCAGGCCCGCGTGCACATGTCTCAGCTTTTCCGGAAAGGTGGATCGGGCGGGAGCCGAAAGTGAGCCGCAGATCACAAGATGGTGACGGCCGCCGGTGGTCTCGATGCAGCCATAACCCGTCCGATCGGAGCCGGGATCGATCCCGAAAATCTTCACGCCAACGAGGCCTCGATCTCCTTCTCTTCAATGTCGGCGTTCGACCAGACTTTCTTGCTGTCCTCGTTTTCCTCGAGCGCTTCCATCAGCCTGATCATCTGCTGCGCGGGCTTGCCCTCGAGCTTCACGTAGTTCTGCGGCAGGAAGGCGATCTCGGCGGCATCGGGCTCGATCTTGAGCGCCTTGACGGCCTCGAGCACCTTCTGGAACGCCTCGGGGGCCGACACCACTTCCCAGGCCTCCCCGTCGTCTCGCATGTCGTCCGCACCGGCGTCGATCGCGGCGGCCATCAGCGTGTCTTCGGTCGCCTTCGCCTTGTCGACCACGATGTAGCCCTTCTTGTCGAACATCCAGGCGACGCTGTTTTCCGCGGCGAGGTTCCCGCCGAACTTCGCGAGCGTGTGCCGGATTTCGCCGACCGTCCGATTCTTGTTGTCCGTCAGCGTCTCGACGATGACGGCCGCCCCACCGGGGCCATAGCCCTCGTATGTGATCTCTTCGTACGAGACGCCCGGCAGCTCGCCCGTGCCGCGCTGAATCGCGCGTTTGATGTTGTCGGCGGGCATGTTGACGGACTTGGCTTCGGCCACGATCGTGCGCAGGCGCGGGTTCATATCAGGATCGCCGCCGCCGCCCCGCGCGGCGACCGTCAGCTCCTTGATAATCCGCGTGAAGATCTTGCCGCGCTTCGCGTCCGCGGCCCCCTTCTTGTGCTTGATCGTGTGCCATTTGGAATGGCCGGACATGATGAAAACTCCAGATTTGACGGAGGAAAAAACCGACTGATGTTACCACACGCCCGGAATCCGCCGGAAGGGATCGGGCCCCCTCCCCGCGGTAGAGATTCAAACACGGACCGCACGGAAGTACACGGAAAACACGGATCCGGAAAGACGGGATGCCGGCTGGCGTCCGCGCTTCGCGCGGTGAGCGGGCCTGAAATCGAGCATGCGAGCACCGTTTATGGCGGAGTGGTGTTCGCATGCTCGATTCAGGCTCGCTCACGACGCCGGCGGCACGCCGGCGTCGGCCAGCCGACTGTCTTATCCGCGTTCATCCGTGCTCGTCCGCCTAATCCATGTCTGGCATTCTCGTGTTTGCAATCGGAAGTGGACCTCACCGTCGTCGAGCGAGGATGACCCAGACGTCCGCGCGGCTGTCCCAGGGTCCGCCGAGGTAATCCCCCAGGACCGCATCGATCTTGAAACCCGCGGCCTCGAGACGGGAGGCCATCTGCGGCACCGACAACGTGCGGAACGTGAGCGAGAAGCGGTGGACCCTGCGCTCGCGTCCGCGGCGCTCGATGTATTCATGATCGAAGATCGTCAGCCGCCGGCGGCGGTCCTGCCGCACGGACTCGACGAGCGTCAGGTGGCTCTTGCTCCCGTGCGCGCCCGCCAGGCTCTTTCGTCCCTCGGTACTCGGACCAGCGGGGCAGATCGGGCACCAGGTCGATCCCGAACAGGCCCCCGCGGCGCAGCACCCTGGCGACAGAGGCCAGCGTTTCCTTGAGGTCGCGCTCGCGCGTCAGCGACTGCAGAATCCCGTACGGCGCCATGACGAGATTGAAGCCGGGGCGCGACCGGAACGGGAGCGCACGAATATCACCGCGAAGCAGCAGCGCCTGACGCTGCAGTCGTGCGCGCCGCAGGCGCTGACGACCGCGGGTCAGCATCTCGGCGGATCGATCGATCCCGATGACCTTCGCACCGGCGCGCGCGACGGGAACCGTGATGCGCCCGGTGCCGCAGCCAAGCTCCAGGACGGGTCCCTCCTGCGCCGAGGCCAGCCGCGTCCAGAAGGCGACGTCGCGGCGGGCGACCGTCTGCGCGTTCTCCCAGTCGTAGAACGGCGCGTAGTGGTCCCAGCCTTCCCAGCCTCGCGCGCCGGCCGACGCGCGCGCGCCTTTCACCGGCCTGGTGCTCAGAGCCTGGTCCCCGGCGTCCTGCCGCTCAATCGAGCCTCTGTCCGACGGTGGCGAAAAGCATCGTGTTCTGGATCTCGACGAACGACGGACCGGCGGCCGCGGCTTCGGTGGCGTAGGCGTCGAGCAGCGAGAGGTACTCCTGTCCGAGCTTCACCGTCCCCTCTTCACGCGTCCGCTCGATCGCGCTGCGGATCGCCTGACGGCGGTTCTCCCACAGGGACTTCCCTGGCGTGCCGAGCTGAGCCCGCGACACGGGAAAGAGCTGGACGTCGAGCAGCTCGATGCCGCAGCCGTTGAAGAGCGTCGGCAGCTTGGGCCCGACGGCGCTGTCGGTCGTGTCGACGCCTTCGCGGGCCAGGCCGGTGAAGAAGCGTCCCGCGGCCTCGTAGGCCCGCATGCCGGCCTCGAGCGAGCTGTAGAAGTACCGCGCGCTGTTGTCGGGCTCGACGGCGACAACGCGGCCTCCGGCGCGGGTCACGCGCGCCAGCTCATGGACCGCGGCGCTGACATCGGGGATGTGCTGAAGAACGGCCACGCAGAAGACGGAGTCGAACGTCCCGGCCGCGAACGGCAGCGCCCGTCCATCCGCCGCCGCGAAGCTCGCGCGGAAGTTGTGCGACCGGGCGGCCGCGAGCGCCTCGCGCGCGCGATCGGCAATCAGATCGACCGCAACGAGGGATACCTGGGTCAGCTGCATTCGGGACAGCTTCACCTCCGCCGTACCGACGCCGCAACCGACGTCCAGGATTCGTCGTCCGGCGCGGGGCTGAAGCGTGTCCTTGACAAAAATGGTGAAGGCATCGTCCCACCACCGCTCGCGCAGGTGCTTGAGCGTCGGTGCCGCCAGAACGTCAACATCTCGGGCCATCGCTCTGTAATCTATCGCAGAACCGCAGGCACTCGCGATGCGAGCCCGGCAGATCGACTCGGGATTCGGGATTCGGGATTCGCGGCTCGCAATTCGGACCGTAGCTTCCGGCTTTAGCCGGAAGACTCAGCTAGGACGCGCGCGATCGGGGTCCAAAAACTTGACCTGCGGGATCAACAACTTACGCTAAAGGTGAGTGTCCCCATTTTTGAGGGGACCAGGCCCCCCCGCGAAACCGGCCTCGAACGAGGGGCAAAACACACTATTGAAATCCGAGGATCAGATCTGTACTCGGCGTTCGGGGGACCACGGGCGGGATTCGCCGCCTGGCCCGACGACGGGTCTGCTGCGTGGTCCCGGCTGACAACCTGCCGCTGACAAATGGCTTATAAATCACGGATCCGGCTTGAAGTTGTCCCAGGATGGAACAACGCGAGGAGGAAACAAGTCCGGAGAGGACTCCCCAAGAGGCGTATCATGACTCTTACCTCCTCGCTCCCCGTCGGCACGCTTCGTGATACCTGTCTTTTCCTCTACAGCCACGCGCCAGTACGTCGATAACCAGGTAAAGCCAGCACATGCAGTCATATCCGGTACGGCTCACACGAATCGGCGTCGCGCTCGCGATCTGTGCCAACGGCCTCGCGATGAGCGTGCCGGCGATCGCCGGGACCGATCCCGTCCCCGCGAAGCCAGGGGCGGCGGCACCGGCGCGGACGGCCACGACGCGGGTCGGCGGCGCGGTGGCTTCACGCGTCACCTCCATCGCGGGTGTTGCCTGGAACGCCGACAACAGCCCGCTTCCGGGCGCGCGGGTCCGGCTTCGCAATGTCGTGACGGGCAAGGTCGCGATGACGGCCGTCGCCAATGAACTGGGGCAGTTCACTTTCGCCGCCATGGAACCCGGTTCGTACCTGATTGAACTGGTGAACGAGCGCGACAAGATTCTCACCGTTGGCCAGACGTTCACGATCGAGCCTGGCGAGACGGTCGCCACATTCGTGCGGCTCGGAGCGAAGGCGCCGTGGTTCAACGGCTTCTTCGGCAACGCGGCCGCAGCCGTCGCCTCCGCGGCCGCCGCCGCCGGCGTGACCGCGATTGCGCCGGAAGCCAAGCCGTGCAGCAGCCCTTCACCCGGCTGCAGCTAGGAATTAGCGGACATCCATGTTCGATACGCAGGAAATACGGGCGGGAGCGATGCCCGCCGACAGCCAGGCGGCTCTACCGATGCCGCCGGTCGGCACCGGCCAGCCTGTGCACCTGCTCGATCGGCTGAACGCCGTCTTCAAGCACCGACGGATTGCGGGCACGGCATTCGTGCTCGTGGTCACGTCGATGATGGTGCAGACGTACTCCACCATCCCGGTCTATCAGACCTCGGCCCGCATCGAAATCCAGGACGAACGCAGCACGGCGGTGACGACCCTGGGGGCCGCCGATCCGACGTGGTGGCAGGAGTCCGCCCCCTACTACGAAACACAGTACGAGATTCTCCGCAGCCGCGAGCTCGCGCGCCGCGTCGTCCGCCGCCTCAATCTGAAAGAGAACCCGGACTTCAACGGCCGCGGGCCGCAGCCGCGCGATCCAATCACACTCGTCCGGCAGGGGCGGGCGTCTGCGTCTCAGTGGGCACGCGGACTCTTCGCCAGGAAGACCACCGTCGACGCGCCGGTTCCCGTGGCTGACGAGTCTGCGCAGGAGGCCGGGCTCATCGGCGCGTACCTCGGAGGCGTCATCATCACGCCGTACGCACGAACCCGGCTGGTGGACGTCGTGTTCCAGCACACCGACCCGGAATTCGCGGCGGTCGCCGCCAACGCGCTCGCCGAGGAATACACCCAGCAGAATCTCGATCAGCGCCTGTCGAACAACCAGAAGGAGCTCACGTTCGTCAACGAGCAGCTCGAAGCCGCCACGCTGAAGGTCAAGGAAGGCGAACAGGCGCTGCAGCGGTACCGGGAAGTGAACAACGCCCAGTCGCTCGACGACCGGCAGAACATCGTCGTCGCGCGCCTCACGTCCCTGAGCCAGGCCGTGACCGAGAAGCGGACCGAACGCCAGCAGAAGGAGACGCTGTACAACCAGGTCCGCGGCGCCGACCCGACGACCGATGCGGCGGACACCTTTCCCCTGATTGGCAACAACCCCTCGGTCGTGGGGGCCCAGAGCCAGCTCGCCGGGCTCAAGGCGGAGCAGATCTCGCTCGCACAGACCTACGGGCCCGACGCACCGAAGATGCGCGAGGTCGATTCGAAGATCGAGGCGGCCGCGCGGCTTCTCGTCGCCGAGCGCCGGAAAGTCATCGACTCGGCGAAGAACGATTACGAAGCCGCCGTCGCGCAGGAGCGCAACTTCGGGTCCGACCTGGACCGCGCCAATTCCGCCAACGTGGATCTCGATCGGAAGAGCGGCGACTACCGCATCCTTCAGCGCGACCTGGACAGTCAGCGGCAGATCTTCCAGTCGCTGCTCGACCGGCAGAAGCAGCTCTCGGTCGTCGCCAACAGCCGCGCGAACAACGTCCGCCTCGTCGACCGCGCCGAGCCGAAGCACGCGCCGATCTCCCCGAACCCGCGGCGCGACTGGCTGACGGCGATCCTGGCCGGACTCACGCTCGCCTTCGGCCTGGCCTTCGGCATCGAGTACCTCGACGACACGATCAAGACGCCCGAAGACATCACGAAGCGTCTCAAGCTGCCCCTGCTCGGTCTCGTGCCGGCGCTGCGCGGCGATCGGGTTCCGGTTCTCACGGAGACCGTTCCGCACGATTTCGGCGAAGCGTTCCGGTCACTCCGGACTTCGCTGGTCTTCACGAGTGGTGGCGAGTCCACGCGGGTCGTGGCGGTGACGAGCACGCAGCCGCTCGAAGGCAAGACGACGACCGCGTGCAATCTCGCGCTCGCGCTCGCGCTCGGGGGCTCCCGCGTTCTCCTGATCGACGCCGACATGCGACGCCCGGGGCTGCACAAGACGATGGGTCTCCAGAACGGCGCAGGGCTGTCTCACCTGCTCGTCGGGCAGTCGCGCGTGCGGGAAGTGATTCAGCGCACCGCCGACCCGAACCTGTTCGTGATCACCGCCGGCCGCACGCCGCCGAACCCCTCGGAGCTGCTGGCCTCGGAGCGCATGAACCATTTCATCGCCAACCTTGCGCACGGCCCCTTCGACTGGGTGCTCATCGATACGCCGCCCGTGCTCGCCGTCACCGACGCCGTGATCATCGCGCAGAAGGTCGCGGGAGTCGTCTTCGTCGTCGGTTCCGAGATGACGCGGCGCGTGCACGCGGAGCGCGCGCTGGAGACGCTGCAGAACGGCCGCGCCCGCGGAATCGGGGTCGTCCTGAACCGCGTCGACTTCGACCGCAACAAGTACTACTATTCGCGGTACTACGGCTACCAGTACAAGAGTTACTACGGCCAGAACAACGTCGCGTAACCGCCCCGGGCCCTACGTCCTCGGCGGGATCCTCGCATGGACGGTGTTCCTGTTCGGCGGCATCTATCCGGTCAGCCTCATCCTCCCCGCCCTCGCCTGTCTCGCGCTTGCGGCCATCTACCGTCCGCGAATTCCCCAGAGCTCTTCGACGCGTGCGCTCGATCTGTGCCTGCTCCTCCTGCTCGCCGCGACGCTGGTGCAGCTCGTGCCCCTGCCGAGGCCTCTGCTCTTCGTCGTGAGTCCCGGCGTGCGCGGCGTCGAAGCCGCGTTCGCACTCGTGCCGCCTGGTGGCGCACGCCCGCTGACGATCAATGTGCCTGATTCCACCGCCGCCGCGTTGCTCCTCGGCGGGTTGATCCTGCTGTTCTTCACCGCCCGGCGCACGTTCGAATCGGGCGGCGTGCGTACCATCGCGCGCATCATCGCGTTCACGGGACTCGCGCTGGCGGCCGTCGCACTCGCGCAGAACGCGACGGCCAAAGGGCTGATGTACTGGCGATTCGCGCCAGGCCGCGACGGACCCTACCCCTTCGGCCCGTTCGTGAACCGGAATCATTTCGCCACATGGGCCATGATGGCGGTCCCCGTCTGTGCAGGCTATATGGCGGCGCATGCCGCGGCGCACCCGCACAGCTCGATGGCGGCGTGGCGAAGCAGGATGCAGACCGCGCTCAACGGCCGCACCTGGATGCTCGTCGCAGCCTCAGTGCTGCTCATCGTCGCAACCGCGGCCTCGCTGTCGAGATCGGGACTCATCGGGCTCGGCACGTCCATCGTCTGTGCCGTGTTGTTCATGCGGCGCGCGGGAGGGGCTCCGGCGGGCCGCCCACGGCAGGCCGCGGCCTACTTCGGCCTCCTCGGGATCGCTGCAGCACTCGGGATCCTGACGGGGGTTGGACCGGCCGTCATTGCCGGGAGATTCGGGGCGAGCGGAGCAGCGTTGGCGGATCGTCTCGCGATCTGGCACGATACGCTACCCGTGGTGAGAGACTTCTGGCTGACCGGTACCGGTGTCGGCACGTTCCAGACGTCGATGGCGGTGTACCAGCGCAGCAAACCCGAAGTGATTTTCAACCAGGCGCACAACCACTACCTGCAGGTCGCGGCTGAGGGAGGGCTGCTCATCGGCATCCCGGTGTGGCTCGCGATGTCGGCGTTCGCCAGGTCGGCATGGACGAGCATCCAGTCCGATCGCTCACCCATGTACTTCATCCGCGCGGGGGCCGCCGCGGGGCTGGCCGGAGTCGCGGTTCAGAGTCTGTGGGAGACGGGATTGACGATCCCGGCCAACGCCGGCCCTTGCCGCCGTCCTGGCGGCGATCATCCTCCACATGCCGACGCGCGGGGCCTCGCCGGAGCGCTGATGTCCCTGCGCATTGGCATCGACGTCGACGGTGTCCTTGCGGATTTCAGAACCGCGTTTCACGAAACCTCCATGACGGCCCTCCGACGGCGGGTCGAGCCACTGCAGGATTCGCAGTCAACCGCAGCGCTCTCGCAGGAAGAAGTGAAGCGCGTCTGGGAGACTGTCGCGCGGACGCCGAACTGGTGGATGACGCTGAAGCCGTTCGAGCCCGATCAGATCGCGCGGCTGTACAGCCTGACGAGGGCCGCCGGGTGGGAGGTGTTCTTCCTGACGAACCGGCCGACGAGCGCCGGGGACTCGGTGCAGTTCCAGACCCAGTGGTGGATCGAGCATCACGGCTTCTACTTGCCGTCCGTCCTCACGATACCCGGCTCGCGCGGCGAAGTCGCCAACGGACTCCGCCTGAACCTCGTCGTCGACGACCTGCTCCTCAACTGCATCGAAGTCGTGGGCGCATCGACCGCGAAGGCGCTGCTGCTGCTCCGCAGCGGTGACAAGGCCGTGGAGAAGCACGCGCTGGATCGGGGCATCGGCGTCGTGCCGAACCTCGAGGGAGCCATCGAGATCATCCAGCGCCTGCATGCCATGCTGCCCGGCCGTAGCGGACGGCTGCTGCGGCTCGTGGACTGGTTCACGCCTCGACCCGCGGCCGAGCCGCTGCCGCTCGACCCGCGCGTCAGCCGGCCGCTCCCGCCTCTCCAGAACTACTGACGTTTGAGCAGCGGGTGAACCGATCGCGGACGTCAGACGGCGTCTCAGCGGTTGCGATCGCAATCAGCGGGAGGAGACCCCAGGGGACGAGACGCTCAGCGAGGTGTGCACACGAACCACACCTGGCTGTTCAGGAGCGGACCGAGCGGTCCGAGGGGCGTGAACAACCGTCGTTCCACGACGAAGCGCTCCAGAATCTCGCGCTCGAGAATCCGCCAGTCGAAGCCTTTGTGCCCGCAGTAGTCCACCCGTCCGGCTGGCGTTTCGACGCTGTGATGCGCCCGTACCAGATTCGGTCTGGCCAGTGTGGCGGCCAGGAGCTCGCGCGGCGAGTACGTTTCCCGGTACTGGTAATCGCCGTGCCCCCGCCACGCCGCTACGGCGCGGAAGAACTGCTTACCCGCGAGGGCCGGACCAATCTCTATCGGAACGCTGATCACCAGGCGGCCGCCAGGCGCGATGAGGCCGCGCAGATGATCGAGCACGCGCACCCGCTCGGCGTCCACGCAGTGCTCGAGGACCTCCATGCAGGTGACGATGCCGTACGCGCGCTCGTGACGGAGACCGTGCAAATCGACGGTGCGCACGAACACCAGGCCGCCCAGATCCGCCAGCCGCCTCCGGCATTCGGCCAGCTGCTCCGCGTCGATGTCGGCGCCGACCGCCTCGCTGAAGGTGCCGTGCGTGAGGGCCATGAACGTCCCGTCGCCGCATCCGTAGTCGAGGAGCTTCCCGCCGGCCCCTGCCGATGCCAGTCGCGCGGCCAGGCGGAAGCGGCTCCCATGGCTCCACGCCACGACCCGGCTCGGGCAATAGATCTGCTTTCTGGCATAGTCGCCGGACGCGAGATGGTCAGTCACCAGGAGTCTTTCACCGAAAATGGGGACACTCACCTTTACGGTAAGTTGTTGGATCGACAGAGACGATTGTTTGACGCGATCTTCGGGAGGAGGCGGCTGACCCCGGTCAGCTCCACATGGACGCGAAGAGAATCTTGCGGAACTGCGCGTGCCGCAGCAGCGCCAGCGCGGAGCTACCGTGCCAGTTGAAATTCGCCGTCTGTTTGAGGAGCGGGACCAGCCCGTCGATGCGTGCGAGCTCGACGAGCGCATCGATCGCGCCGTCGTTCAGACGCGAGGCCAGCCGGCGGAACCGCAGGCCCACGCGGATCTCGGATCCCAGGCGGGCCTTCCAGAGCTCCTCATACCCGCGAAGCCGTGACTCGCTGAGATCGTTGTCGCGAAGCGCCGGATCCAGCGCCTCCGCGGCGAGCTGACCGCTCACGAGCCCGTAGTAAATGCCGCCGCCGGTCGTCGGCTTGACGAGTCCGGCCGCATCGCCAACGGCGACGAGCCGATCGCCATACGTCTTGGCCACCGGACCGAGAGGCAGGATCTTCATCCGGGGCGCCGGCCAGGGATCCCCGCGAACGCCATACCGCTCGCGGATGGACGCACCCAGCTCGGCGAAGCGCGCCATCGCATTCTGCTCGCACATCAGGCCGATCCGGTTGAAGCCGTGATCGCCCCGCCTGAACGGCACCATCCACGCAAAGCCGCCGGGCGCCACCGTCCGCCCGAGATACACCTCCACGGTGTCGGACCCTTCGAACGGCGCTTCGAGCTGCGCGCTCTGAAGGTAGGCGCGAGGCACGCCGAGACCAAGCGTGCGGTTGAACCGGTAGCTGGCGCCGCACGCCAGGACGCAGACACGCGCATCCACCGACGCCCCGGCCGCGTCTCCAATGACCCGCACACGATCGCTCAACACCGAGATCGATCGGACGCGCGCGCCAGTCCGCAAATCCACTCCCGCATTCCGGCTGCCGTCCGCGAGCGACTGATCGAAGATCGCCCGATCGACGACGGCCGCACGGACACGTTCGGCATCGATGGACACGGCACTGCCGTCGGCCGCGATGAAACGCGCCGCATGAGTGGTGGTGAGAATCGAGTGACGGGGAATGTCGAGCTCGTCGAACGCGTCCACGCCGAGGAGCCCCGTGCAGTGCACGGGCAGCCCCACGCCTTCGTGCTCCTCGAGGACGATGACGGAATGGCCACAGCCGGCGAGCGAACGCGCGGCCATGAGGCCGGCCGGGCCACCGCCGACGACAACAACGTCGGCCAGGTCGCGGGCCACACCCCCTAAGGGGCGCACAGACTGCGCCTCAATACTTCCTGCCACGCGCTTCCCATGTGCCATGCACGCTAATCCAAAATGACAGCAGAATCAATCGAACATCGAGCAGCCACGAGCGCCTGTTCACATACAGCCGGTCGTATCGGAACTTCTGACGCCGCGGAATGTCGCGGCGGGCGTACACCTGTGCGATCCCGGTCAGGCCCGGACGGACCGTGATGCGGTGTTCGAAGCCCGGAACGTCTTCCAGGCGCACGAGACGGCCGTCCCCCTCGGCTTCGATCTCTCCCGGCCTCAGCGCCCGCGGACCGACGAAGCTCATGTCCCCTCGCATGATGTTCCAGAGCTGAGGGAGCTCGTCCATCGCCGTGGCACGCATCACGCGGCCGACAGGTGTGACACGCGGATCCGCGGCCGTGGCCTGCACGGCACCGCTCAGCGCTTCGGCGTCGGTGCGCATGGATCGGAACTTCAGGGCGCGGAACACGCGCCCGCCAAGGCCGACGCGTTCCTGCCCGTAGAAGACCGGACCGCCGTCCGCCGCCTTGATGATCGCGGCGAGGACGAACCACAGCGGCGCCGATGCGATCAGCCCGAACGACGACAACAGGACATCCAGCGCTCGCTTGGCCATTACGATTCCACTGCCTCCCGGTACACCGCAGCGGCGGCGCTGCGCATGATCTCCATCGTGAACTCCGATTCGACGCGGCGACGGCCTGCGCGCCCGAACCGCGCTCGCAACGACGCGTCACTTCCCAGTTCGGCCAGCGCACGGCGGAGGGCGTCCACGTCACCCGGCGGCACGGTGAGTCCGGTTTCACCGTGGCGATTCACCCACGGCACGCCGGACGGAAGGCGTGTGCTGACGACCGGCTTGCCGCACACCATGGCCTCGAGCTGGACGTACCCGAACGCTTCAGCCCGCGTCACCGACGGGAGGACGAAGACGTCGCACGCGTGATAGAGCGCCACGAGCTCTTCTTGCGGCACGTCCCCGGCGAAACGCACGCGGTCCGTCAGTTGAAGCTCGCGAGCGAGGGCCGTCCATTCAGCCCGCAGCGGACCGTCGCCCACGAGGACAGCCGACGCCTCGAGACCGACCAGGGCCCGCAGCAGAACGCCGACGCCCTTGTATGGAACCATCCGGCCTGCGAACAGCATCAGGGGGCGTGAGCCCGTGCCCGCGCGAATCGCAGCCGCGCGCGCCCGGATAGCGGGCGTCGCGTCCCATCGAGACACGTCGATGCCGAACGGAATGACCCTGACCCGATCGCGGTATGGCGCCAGTGCAACCGCATGCTCGGCGAGCAGCGGCGATGACACGATGATGCGCCGCGCACGCGCGTACACCGGGCGAGCCACCGGATGGTAGAAGAGCGAATACTGAAGCCGCGGCCGGACGACCTCGCTGTGGAACCAGACCGCCACCGGCAGCGCCGGACGGGCGATCGCGAAAGACAGCAGGGCCCACGGGTTGGGCTCGTGAACCACCATGAGATCGCCACGGGCCCGCCGCAGTTCGACAGGCAAGGACGGTGCAATCGGCACGGACCCCGCGGCGCCAATCGTCCCCACCCGCGTCACCCCGACGCCGTGCACGTGTTCGCGAACGGTGCGCCGGGTGGTGTTGCAGACAATCACGCGACTCTCGACGCCGTCCGTCGCCCCTTCACAGAGCGACTCGAGCACGCGTTCCATGCCGCCCCTCACAGGCGGATAGAACTTCCCGACATGGACCACCTGCAACGGCGGGGTCATCGCGGCCCTGGCGTCGTCGCGGCCAGGCGCGCGTAGAGCGCGACGACGTCCCTGGTATAGCGGGCCCAGCTGAACGATGCGGCGCGCTCGATGCCCGCGGCGCGGCGGGCCGCCCACCTCTCGCGATCGTCACGACGCTCGGCGAGCGCGCCGACGACCGCCGTCGTCCAGGCAGCCAGATCCTCGGGCGAGCAATACTGCGCGGCGGCGCCACCCACTTCGCGCAGCGCGTCGATGTCGCTGGCCACCAGTGGCGTGCCGCACGCCAGTGCCTCGAGCACCGGCAGCCCGAATCCCTCACGCTCCGACGGCAGCAGGACGAGCGCACTTCGGCGATACACCGCCGCCAGCGTCGCCCGATCGAGGAACGGCAGCACGACGATGAAGTCTTCGAGACCGAGCTCGCGGACGAGCGCGCGCTGCTCGGCGGTGAACGGCCCGCCGACGCGGATGAGCCGAACGTCCGGCCGCTGACGACGCACGGCTTTGATCACATGCAGCAGGACGTCGATGCGCTTCCGCGCGATGGTGCTGCCGACGTGCAGCAGCTCCGTCATGCGCCCGGCCGGGCCGAGCAGGCGCGCGGCTTCGACGTCCGCCGCCGGCTCCGGCTTAGGCGTGCAGCTCGGATGCGGCCCGTTCAGCACGACGCTCGTCCTGGACTGATCGACTCCGCCCCTGGCCACCAGTGCGTCGCGGGTCGCTTCGCTATCGCACGCGACGTGACCCGCCCGGCAGAGTCCCGCAAAAATCCGACGGGTCATGGCGCGGAACAATGCCGATCGCATGTCTCCGCCCGGTTCGAGAATGGAGCGGAACGTGTCGAGGTCATGGCAGGTCACCAGCGTGCGCGCGGCCGGCAGGGTGTGCACGAGGTGCGCATAACTGTGATCGACGATATGAAAGACGTCGAAGCTTTGCGCGATTCCGCGCGTCACCGCCGGGTAGTCCCAGAGCCGATTCGTAAAGCGATCGATGGTGAACGCCGATTGCAGATCACGCACGACAGGCATTCGCGCGGCGCGGCCCCGCAGTGGGGGCCGGATGAGCACCGGCTCAATCACACCCGCATGTTCGATGCGGAGCTGTTCGACGAGCATGTCGGCGACCAGGTCCATGCTCGGCCACTTCTCCTCGAGCAGATCCGCGATCACGGCCACTTTCAGCGGCGTCATCGTCCCACCACCAGATCGTCGAAGAACTCGAGATGCCTGCGCGCCACGACGGGCCACGCGAACTCGAGCCGCGCCCTCCGCAACCCTCGATCGGCCAGATCCCTTCTCATCGCCGGATCGCTGACCACGCTGCGGAGCGCACGCGTCCATTCCTCCACATCGTCCTCACGGAGCAGGAGGCCGGCGTCGCCGACCACGTGCGGAATCTCGCCGCTCCGGCTCGCGAGAACCGGCACGCCGCAGGCCATCGCTTCGATCAGCATTCTCCCGAACTGTTCCCGCCACCGGGGAGTCGTCTGGCTCGGTGCGCAGAGGAGGTCCATCGCGTTCAGATGGCCCGGCACTTCATCGTGAGCTACGTTTGTCGCAATGCTCACGCGTCCCGGATACGACGCGGCGAGCGCATGGAGATCCGACTGGCTGTCCCCGCCGCCGACGAACAGTGCGCGCCAGGGCTCTGCGACGCGCCGCAGCGCCGCGGTCAGGAGCGCCAGCCCTTTTTCAGGAACGAAGCGTCCGAGGAAGCCAACCACCGGAATGTCGTCGTTCCAGCCGCGCTCCGAGCGTACGCGCCGCCGGGCCTCCGCATCAGGCATGAAACGTCCGGTGTCCACGCCGGGAGGGATGACGCGCGACGGAAGGTCGGGGTAGCCCGCCCGCGCCACCTGGGTGTCGTAGACGGTCCGGCCGAAAGCAATCCATCCGTTGGCGCGGGCGAGGACGCGACGCTCCATCCAGCTGAAGGGCGGCGGGTACTCTTTCGACAGGTTCTGGAAAGTAGCGAACACGAGCGGCACTCCTGACGGCGCGAGCGCGGCGATCTGCGCGCCCGCTGCGACGTACGGCTCTTCCCAGCAATGAATCATGTCCCACGGCTCACCCAGGAGCTTCCGCAGGCCTCCGTAGTACATCAGATGCGGAAACCGCGACAGGTGCGCCGTCAGTCCCCTGACCTCGCACGCCTCGTCTGTACCGCGTTCGAGCACAATCGGTCGAAGGTCTCCGTGATACCTCTCCGGGGCCGCTGCTGTCACGCTCCATCGCCCGCTCCCCTGCCGCGCCATTTCGTCGGCCAGCCGCCGGTTCAAGGTGACGACGTAAGAATGGCCGATCGTGAGCAGCCGCTTCATGCGCCGCCAGCGGGAGGGTACGGCACGATCGTGCGCCCGAGCCGGCGCCACTCCCGGAAGGTCGCCCAGGAGACCGCGCGACGGTTGCGCCAAACGTCGGGCAGCGAGCGTCCAATCTCTCCCACGATCCACCGGAGGCCGCCGGGCTCCACACCGGCCTGCGCCGCCATCTTTCGGTAGCGCCAGAACCGCACCGGCAGACCCACAGCAACGACGAACCAGGGCTCGTTATAAAAGGAATACAGAAACTCGTTGCGAGTGACGAACCGGAGATAGCGCGTGGCACTTCGCCCGGCAGGGTCCGGCAGATGGCCGACGCGCGCGTGCGGCAGATACACGACCCTCAGTCCCGCGCTGAGCACCCGAAGGCAGAAGTCCTTCTCTTCACCGTAGAACACGAAACTCTCGCGATAGCCGCCCAGCCGGAGAAACGCGTCGCGACGAAGCAGGTGCGCGAAACCGATGAAGGCGCTCACGTACGCCGGCTGGGTGCCTCTCCCGGGCTGCATGCTTTCAGGCCAGGGGCTGCCGTCTTTTTCCGCCTGCGCGAAGGCAACAGCCGCGATCGACGGATCCCGCTCGAGAATCGCGATGGCCGGTTCGACGGATTCCGCTGAAAACACCACCGCGTCGTCGTCCAGCATCAACACGTAGGGTGTCGTGGCCTCGTTCATCATGCGGTTCCGAGCCACGATGCAGCCCACCTGTCCTTCGTCGCGCATGACCGTGAGTTGCACTCCATCCGGGACGGCAGTCGCCAGCGTGTCGCCGACCGGTCGGTCCGATGTGTCATCGAACACGATGATGCGGGAGAGAAACGGCGCCAGGGTCCGCAGCGAACGCACGCAGCGGTCCAGTGACTCGGGCCGATTGCGCGTCGTGATTCCGACGGTCAGATTTTTCATCCGCGCCCTGCTGCAGGACGTAGCGCGCGCGCGTAGGCGTCGAGCGTGCGGGCGGCCGTCCGCTTCCACGACATCGCGGAGACTCGAGCGGCGCCGTTCGCGCCGAGCCGCGCACGTTCTGCGGGACAACTCATGATGTGGATCACGGCGTCGGCCAGCGCCCTCGCATTCCTGGCCGGCACGATCATGCCCGTCTCGCCCTCCCGCACAAGCTCAGGCGCGCACCCGACGGGCGTGGCGATCACCGGCAGTCCCTGGCTCATGGCTTCGAGCACAACCAGGCCGAACCCCTCGTACGTCGACGGAAACACGAGCACGTCGTGACGCCTGAACTCCCCGAGCACCTGCTCTTCCGGCACACGATCAATCACCCGGACGTGCGCGCGAGCCTCCTCGGGAAACAACTGGAGGACATGCGACGACGAGACGCCCGGTCCGAGGATCGTGAGCGGAACCGGCCGCCCCTCGCGCGCCAGGGCGCTGAACGCCGCGACGAGATAGCTGATGCCTTTCACGTGATCCCAGGATCCACAGAACAACGCTCCGCCGCCGCGTAGACTTCCCTGATCGCGATCCGAGAGAAAGCGTTCGGACACTCCGTGTGCGATGACGTCGACACGGTCGTCGGGCAGCCAGCCTCTTCCGAGCGCGAACTGCCGGTCGCCTTCCGTGAGTACCGACGAGCCGGTCCGCGACGCGTGCGGCAGCCGCAACCTGCGACAGGCGCGAAGCGGGATACCAGATTCGACGAGGCCACGGCTTCGTCGTCAGGCCCTCACGGCTGTCGTCGAGCATCCTGGCGTAATTTCGGTGCTCGAGCCCGTTCGAGCGGCAAATCAGGGCAGTTGACCTCCAGCGTCCCAGCTTGCGCGCGGCTCCGACCCACAGCCCCTCGGCGCTGGCCACATCGACGACGTCGTAGTGGCGCTCGGCGATGGCACGACCGATGGCCCGGCACGCGAGCATTGGAGCGACGAGCTGTCGGATCTGACGCCCGCCCGGACGACTGCCCATAGCACCTGAGAAGATCGCATCGCACTCGTGTCCAGCGGCCTGAAACTCCTCCCGCAATTTGTATGTGACCTTCGCGGAACCGAGGCGAGGGTCGTCGGGATAGTCGCCGACGAGCAGAATCCTGAGCGAGGACGATGTCATGCGGTGGCCCGCAGCTCGAGCAAGGTATCGAGCGTGTGCTCGACGGCGAAGCGCGCCTCGTAGAGCCGGTTCCCATTTGCTGCGAGCGCAGTCCGGCCGTCGGGGTCCGCGAGCACGGCAACGGTCGCGGCCGCGAGCGCGGCAGGGTCGGATGCCGGGGCAAGTCTCACGGCCGCGTCGCGCCAGACCGGCTCCGTCAATTTGCCATCCGTGGTGACGACCGCTACGCCGTTCGCGAGTGCAGCCATCACCGACGTCCGCCGCGTGGTGACGCCATCGGGATACGGCTGCACGACGAGATCGCATGCGCGAAGCGCGGCAGACACGTCGGGACGCGAGAGCATTCCTGTCGCATGGAGGCGGCCGCCGAGCGCCGGCTCCCGGCTGGAGAGCCCGGCGGCGAACGCCTCCCCCCGCGCCCGATGAAGATGAAGCGCGTGGATGGCGAGGCCTGCAGAATCGCAGGGACGGCACCGGTCAGTTCCCGGCCGACATGATCTCCAAAGCTGCCGAAGTGTCCCACGACCAGGGCGCCAGCCTGGCCGGCTGCAAAGATCGAGCGCCATGCGGCAATGGCTCCGGCGCCGGCAGCCGCCGCAATCGTCGCAGGAATGGGTGAGTCGATCATCGCTGTCGATCCCCACGGCTGCAGGTAAGGCAGCCACGCGACCGTGGAGACGTATGCCACGCGGCTGGCGCGAATCAGGACCGCGGCCATCACCCGTTGCGCAACGGCGAGCGCGTTGCGCCAGGGACGGTCCCACGAGAAGTAGAAGTAGGGCTCGTGGAACATCACGCGGACATCGATTGAGCGCCGCCGCATGCGCAGGAGCCACAGGCAGAAGCGGAGGTTGGCGCCCCTGACGCCCAGTGCGTTGGGCACGTACTCGAGCACGACGCATCCCGGCGTCGTCGTGAAAGCCCGCTCCAGCGTCCTGCGCGATTTCGCGCCGAAGACGTCCGGCAGACGATGGATGTGGAGCGTGCCGTCAACGACTTCGGTCGCGGCTGGACACCAGACGTGAACCGTGCACCCACGCTCCGCCAGCCCGCGTGCGACCACCTCGGTGTAGTCTCCAACACCTCCGGTATCGGGCGGGTACTCGCCCGTCAGGAGATGGAAGGTCCGGGTCACGCGAGCGCCCGGGACGTGAGCGCGGCGTGGCCGAGCGTCTTTTCGATGATGTCGACGTGCACCGCCGACGTCAGCGAGCGGGCTACGCGAAGGGCCCCCTGCCCGAGGCGTTCCAGCTCGGTTCCGTTCAGCACCTGCGCCAGCGTGCGGCCGAGAGCCTCCGGGTTGCCTGGCTCACTCACCAGCCGCCCGTTCACGTCGTCGTGCAGCCATTCGCCGATTCCACCCGTGTCGAACGCGATCGCGGGAACGCCGTGGACGGCTGCTTCCAGGCCGACCAGGCCGAACGGCTCCGGCCAGAGACTCGGCATGGCGATGAGGCTGGCGCTGCGCAGCGCGGCGGTGCGGGCAGCCCCCGTGAGCCAGCCGCAGAACGTGGCCTCGACCTTCAGGCGCCGGGCGAGCTCGCGCCACGGCTCTTCGGACGGACCGTTGCCTGCGAACAGCAGCTGGACGGGTTTTCCCAGCAGCCGGGATGCACGGTCTGCGGCGTGGATGAGGACATCACCCCCCTTGAGCCGCGTCATCCGTCCGAGGAACAGTACCGTCGGCTTCTGCGGCGCGACTCGCGGTAGAGCGGCACCCGCCTCCGTGGCAAAGAGGGGCGCCACCGTCAGGTGTTCCGCGTTCACGCCGTGACGCCCGTACTCGCGCGCCATGTGACGACTTGCCACCACGACGTGCGCATAACGATCGAAGAGTCCTTGCTGCCGGGACGTCCAGCGGAACTGATGCACCATCAACGCCGGCCGAAGCTGGCCGCAGCGGCGGGGCATGTACAACGCGAGACACGGCAGGCCGAACGTCCGCGAGCAGGCCTGCATGCGCGGAAACGCGTGCGCCTTCTGGCTGCTGACGCACGTGCCGAAGTAGCCGTGCATCATCTTCACGACAGGCGCGAAGGACATCACACGCTCCTCCAGCTCGAGTCGCCCCATGTTGTGGGAGAAGCACACATCCGGGGCCCAGGAGCGAACGCGCTCCACCGTCTGCAACAGCCCTTCGTCCGCAACGCTGAAGACAGGCGTCAGTCCGTCCAGGCGCGTCGGGCCCTCGTGCGCGCGCGACGTGTCGCAGACGAAGGCCAGCTGATGCCCCCTTTGCAGCAGCGCGGGCATGACCGCGGCGATGTAGCTTTCGACACCGCCTGCGCCGGCGGCCGCCTCGTGCGCGATCAGGATGCGCATCGACGAAGCCTGAGGCACACTCCCGCAAGGGCCCACGAGTCGGGACGGCCGTCGAGGCGCGCGACGGTGAGCCCCTGGTGATTGAGCTCTGACTCGAGCTCCGCACGTGAGTAGCCGAAGGCGGACCAGAGATGCGGGTGCATTTCCACGTAGAGCTCGAGCGCATTTCCCGCTGCGGCGATCGTGGCGCGGGCACCCTTCAGGACATCGAGCTCCGCTCCCTCGACGTCCAGCTTGATGAACGCAGGGCGGACATCGTGCAGCGCGCAGAAGGCATCGATGCTCGTCGTGGTGACGTCAATGCCGTCGGCGTCTGTACCCGTGATCAGGCGGTTGTCTCCCTGCATGCCGACGGCGTGGAAGCGTGCCGTGCCGGAGGCGGCGCTCATCGCCTCGGCATGTACGGCGACGCGCTCCTCCATGCCGTTCAGAGCCAGATGGCGCAACAGTCCCCTGCGCGCCCCGGGGGCCGGCTCGAACGCGTGGACGCGGCCTTCGGGGCCGACCCACTGCGCGAACAGCACGGAGTACGCGCCGAGGTTGGCGCCGACATCGAAGACCGTCGCGCCGGCCGTCACGACCCTTCGGAACGCCTCGGTACTCCTCGGGATTCCACATGACCTGCCGATACGCGGCGGCGAGCCGCACGGTTTCGCCATGAGGAAAGCGGCAGACCAGGCGGTCGCCGGGCAGCGCATCGAGCACCGATTCGTACAACCGCTTGAGCGGCGTCCTCAAGGGGGAACCGGTCAATCGATTGCGAAACGGCTTCGATGCACGTTCGATCCAGCCCTGACGCCGGAACCCCTCGCCTGCTCCGAATTCCATTACCGGGTCCCGGTTCCTTCTCCGCCGGCCAGCGCGAGCAGACCATCGAGGCGCCACGCGACGAGGCGCCCTCTGATCAGTTGCGCGACGGGCGGATAGCCAAGAATGAGGGTCCTGGCGAACCAGGCGTAGATCAGGCCCACGAGCACGCCGACGACAATGGCGCCCGGCAAGGGCAACAGCACAGGCACCACGCCCAGCGCCGCGCAGACGACGACGAGCGGCAGCGATCGTGTCGCCCACGGCCACAGGACGGCCCGTGCCAGGCCCGACAGCCCAAGGCCCGTTCTGGCCGAGAGCGCCGGCAGCAGAAGCGGAATCAAGACGAACAGCTGCGCACAGAGCGATGCGAGCGGGATGCCAATCAAGCCGAATCGGCGGCCCAGGACGAACGCCAGGCCGACCTGGATCGCGCCTGAGGCGATCGCCACGAGCCCGACGTGCAGACGCTTCCCGAGCGAGCCAACCACGACCGCCATCGCGTGCCCGAGCGTGGTGACGATGATCAGGCACGCGAGCGCCGCGTTCACCCAGCCGCCCGCGAACAGATGTCCACCCACCCAGCCGCTCACGAACGCGCCGTTGACCGCGAGCAGCACGCAGGTGCCGCCGGTCGCGAGCGCGAGATACACGCGGAACACGGCGGACACCGCGTCACGCAGGCGCTCGGGACGGTCTTCGCCAGAGAGCTGCACCAGCCCGACGAGGCTGCTGTCCCCTGGAACCCACGACATCTGCGTCATCATCTGCCCCAGTTTCGCGGTCATCGCGAGCATCGTGATCCAGCCCGGATGCCCGAGCGACGCGAGGACGATGGCATCCGTGGCGATCGACAGGCGCCAGCCCCAGGCGCCAAGCCACGCCCCGAATCCTTCGCGGAACAGACGTCCGACCGCCCTGACGGAAGGACGAGGCCAGTGGCGCACAAGGTCGGGCGCCAGAGCCCGCAGCCGGAGCGACAGCACGACCGAGCTCGCGAGCGACGGCAGCGCGGCCCCGAGCGCCAGGGCATACAGCCCGAAGCCGTTCAGGAGGAGCGAAACCGTGAGCACCAGGTCCATCAGCCACATCGCCGTGGAGACCGTGCCGTAGAACTTCACATCCTGGAGACCGATGAGCGTGCAGCCCGCGATCCGCAGCGGCAGGACAACGGCGGTGACGCACGCGATGACGGCCAGCGGCCCCGCGATCATCGCCCGATCCGCAGGCGCCAGGCTCAGGACCGACGGCGCGAAGTGCCACAGCACGAGGACGAACCCGGCGTACAACGCAGAGACGACCACGGCTGCGCAGACGGCGGTGCTCATGATCTGCTGAATGGCCCGGCGATCCCCTCGACCGTCCGCCTCGGCGACGAGCCATGGCACGACGCCCATGACGCCCAGGTCGGCCATCGCGGCATACGCGAGCACCTCACCGGAAGCCAGCCAGTATCCGTAGAGGCGCTCACCGACGCGGTGGAGCACGAACGGCACGAGCGCCACGCCGACCACGATCGCCAGGGCGAACTGCAGGTATACGAACGATGCCGCAATGGACGCGCGGTGGGTTCGGCTCATGCGGTGCCCCTGGTTGCCAGCCGGACTTTCGCTCGCACGATCGCTCGGAGGCCGCCGTGCTCCCACCCGCCGATAGAGCGGCGCAGGACCTCGACGTCGTTGCACGTCGGAGTGACAACGGTGGTGGATGGCGCGGTCATGGGCGGCGGGCGTATGCCTGGAGATTCAACGTCAGAGGCAGATCGAGTCCGCCGGGGATCGTCCGGGCCGCGAAGTGCAGCAACCGTCGCGTCGCCCGGGATACCGATCCGCGCAGCCCCGGCGTGTCCGGCAACTCCGGCGCGCCGGGCACAATCGAGATGTCGCGGAAACCCGCGCGCTCCAGCGCGATGCGCAGTGACGCTGGAGAGAAGTGGTTGACGTGGACGAGGTTGTCCGCGAGCGTCGGCCGATAGCCCCGAATCAGACGGCCCCGCCACAGCTCCTTCGACAACTGCCCGGGTCCGCTGGGCACCTTCACCGCCACGCAGCCCCCGTGCCCCAGGAGCGCCGCCACCCGGGACAGCACCCGTATGGGATCGGGAATGTGCTCGAGCACGTCGGTGACCGTGATTGCGTCGAACGCGGCCGTCCGCGGGTCGACCTGGTGAACGTTCAACTGCCTGACCACTGCCCCCGTGTGCTCGGCGGCGAACGCAGCGGTCTGCGGGTTGAGCTCGAGCCCTTCGGCCGTCCACCCCTCTGCAAGCGCCAGCGTGATGAACCGTCCGGCATGCGCACCGACGTCGAGGAGCCTTCGGCGAGAGGGCTCCAGCCGGGCACCAACGTCCCGGAGGATTCCGTGAAAGATGTCGTCCTTGTATGTCCCTTCGGTACTCGGCGCGAATCCAGTCCTCTGACCATCGCTGGTCATACATTCGATCGAAGAACCGCGGCAGCGATGGGAGCGCAGACGGTTGGGCGAACCCGCACGCGGCGCACCGCTGAAGCGCGAGCGTCTTCCCCGAGTACGCGGCCAGTTCGGGATCCTGCATCGCGTAGATCGACAGCTCGAATACCAGTTCGTGCACCGGTGACAGCGCGGATCCGCCACAGATCTGGCACGTGTCCAGCGTCACAAAATCCGGGGCGGACGCGATCGTCACGCGGTGACCGCCTGTTCGATCTCTGCACCCATGTCACTCCACGTGCGCGCGCGCAATCGATCCGAGAATGGCTGGGTACGCACGGCCACGGCCTCGAGATTCGTGCGCCAGATCCGCAGGCTGCCGGCAATACCTGACGCATCCTCGACGTCTGCGATCAACAGGTCGGCAAGGCTGGACGGATAGAGCTCGGCGATCCCCGCCCGCGCACTCACAATCGCCGGAACGCCGCAGCAGATGGCCTCGTGCACGCCAAGGCCGTAGGCTTCGTATCTCGCCGGGTGGACCATCACATCCGAGGCGCCGATCACGCGCGCGATATCGGTCCGGAACCCGAGGAAGCGGACGCGACGGTCGACGCCGAGCGCCGCGACACGGCGCCGCCAGTCCGGCAGCTCAGCTCCCTGTCCCGTGACGGCGAGATCCACGTCCCATCCCGGGTCCCGGCAGAGCAGCACCCAGGCCTCGAGCAACCGGTCGAAGCCCTTGCGTCTGTCGCCGAGCGCCCCCACGAAGAGCGCCACCGGCCGATCGCCGGGCCACCCCAGTGCCCGCTTCAACTCCGCGCGCTCCGGGCCCGAGACACGCGGAAACTGCGCGCCATCGGATCCGTAGTACACGACCCGCGTCCGCCCGGGCTCGATGCCCAGCCGATCGCGCACATCGAGCGCCGTGCGCTCGCTGTTGCACAGGACGAGTCGGGCGCGGCGGAGCGCGGTCCTCTCGCGGCGGAGGTAGTAGCGATGCGAGGCCGCTGTCTGCACCCGTCGCCGCAGGCCGTGAGACTGCGGGACGTGCGCGGCGTGAAGATAATGGATCCACGTGACGTCACCGGCATCGGCATTGCCGCCATTGGCAATGACGTGGTTCGGTCGTAACCTCGTGGCAGCGCTTTCGCCCGCCGCGGCCAGGAACGGAGAACCGAGCAGGTGCGATCCGAGTGGACGGCGCACCGGGTGAACATGCACCGCAGGCCGGTCCGCCAGATCGGCCCAGACACGGTGGGCCACGATGTGCACCACCGCTCCGATACCGCGCGAGAGGTGCATCGCGAGCGCGTGGTTCGCGCGATCCATGCCGCCAAGGGGCGTGAAGTCTCCCGCGATGACCAGCCACTCCGTCATGCGTCCTGGATCCGGTAGCTGCACGCGACCCCGTGGAGCGCACCGGTGAGGAACCAGTACTGGATGCCGATCTGCGTGACGAACGGCGTGAAGCTGAAGACCATCGCCGCAATCCCAAGATTGGCGGCGAAAATGGCGGCGGCGCAGACGGCGATGCGCGGATACCGGGTCTGCATGGCCAACCGGTATTGAGCAGCCGCCGTTGCGACCAGGGCGCCCGAATACAGCACGACCATCAGGATGCCGCCGTCAATCATCCAACCGGCGATCTGAATCTCGGCCCAGATCCCCTTGAGCCCGGGCGTACCGAAATAGCCGGCGGCCATGCCCCAGCGCCCGAGGCCCGCACCGAGCGGGTACTGGTACAACAGCTCGCTGAAGGTGATGTCGAGCTGCACGCCGCGGGCGCGGTAGTACACCGCGAGCGGATCGTCGGCAAAGAGCGTCATGAACCGGCTGAAGACACTCTCGCCGCCGAGCGTCACCGCCCCGATGAAGCTCGCCACCACGATGCCCGCCGCCAGCATCGAGAACGCCGTCGCCTTCGCCGCGCGTTTCTGGAACAGCAGCGCGCCGGCATAGATGCCGAACATCAGCAGCGTGACGACGAGGCTGATGCGCACCTGGCTGAGATAGATTGCGGCGATGCCAGCGCCCGCAAGCGCGAACGATCCGGCGCGCTTCCAGGCGGCGATGGGACTGAGGCCGAAGATCACCCCCAGGAGCGCTGCGAACATGCCGGGACCCGCCACGGCGCCCGGTGTGTCGAACAAGCCCGGCGGCCGGACGATCAGCCGTCCGCCCGGCCCGATATATGTGACAGCGCCGAGCCCTGTCGCCCCTTCGGTGACCACTCGCGAAAGCTCGGTCGGCATCCATCGCGCCGGGTCATAGACCTGGAGGACGCCGACCATCGAGTTGATGCCGCTGCAGATGAGGAGAATGCCCAGCAGCCGCGCCAGGTGCTCCGGGCTCCGGATGAAGGCGGGCGCCCAGAAGAGCGGAGACAGGACGGCGAAGTACACCATCATGTGCGCCAGGCCACCCACGAGCGACGTGGTGTACGGGCTCGACAGCATCAGGGCCAGGAGCCCCATGACGGCGATCACCCACCCGTATGCCTTGTGCGCGGGCGGGCGCTGGTGCGAGCTCAGTTGCCACCAGGCAAATGCCGCGAGGCTGATACCGAACGCCGAGAATCGCAGCGGCAGCCTGAACGCCTGCGTGCCCGGCAGGTAGAGCAGCGCCGGCAGCGCCGTCTGGCCGATGACGAAGAGTTCGGGAAAGCCCCACGCGATACGGCGGCCCTGGCCGGCGTCCACAGTCGGGGCCTGCACGGCCGGGTGCACGCCGATTGTCGACATGCTGTTCATGCTTGCGCCATCACCCGCGGGCCCGCCGCCGTTTCGTACGTCGAGACAAATTCATCCGCCAGCCGCCGTGCGTCGTACCGGCGTGCGGCCGCCGCACGCGCCGCGCGACCGAGCCGCGCCCGTGCCGCGGGATCGCCGGCGAGCCCCTGAATGGCGGCAGTCAGGTCGGCAACGTCGCCGGGCCTGTGCGTCAGCGCGTCCTCCCCCGCTCGAACGAGCTCGGCGGCGCCCCCCGTCGCGCTCGTGATGAGAGCCCGGCCGCACGCCATCGCTTCCGCGATGACGAGCCCGAACGGTTCCGGCGCCGTGCTCGCGTGAACGACGATGTCGAGGCTGCGCATCACGCGGTCGGAATCCTGGACGAACCCCGTGAAGCCGACCCGGCTCTCGAGACCATGCGCGACAGCGAGCGCACGCAGCTCGTCAGCCGCGTACTGGCTCCCGTCCGTGTCATAGAGCGCTCCTCCGACGACGTAGGCGCGGACGCGCGTCGAAGCCGGCAAGGCGGCAATGGCGCGTAGGAACGTGTCGTGCCCTTTCCATCTGCTGAATGTCGCAATGAGCCCGACGCGGACGGTGCCTGCAGGTGCCGCATCGAGATGCGCGAGCGCGTCGAGATCGGCCATCGGTCCGTCAGGTGAAAAGCGGTCGAGATCGACAGCGTTGTAGATGACGCGCACCCGTGCGCGTCGGCCAAGGACCGTCCGCACGTCCGCGCCGACGCTTTCTGAATTCGCCACCACGACCGCGCATCGATCGGCGTAATGGCGGAGCAGCCGGCGCGTCAGGGGACGCATGCTGATGTACTCGTGCATGTGCCACACGAGCGCGCTGGACGCACCGCACGTCCTCGACGCCAGGATGTGCGCCTTGAAGCCATTCGTGTGGATGATGTCCGGACCCATCTGATTGAAGAGATCCCGCAGCTGGCGCTCGTAGCCAGGCAAGTTGATCGCAGCCCTCACGATCCGCAGGCCGGCGGCGCCACGGCCGGCGCGCCCCAGTCCGGATTCACCAAAACGCGACAGCGACAGGGGCATCGGCAGAACGGCAACCCGCATGCCCAGCGCGGCCGCGCGCTCCGCGAGAGGGCCGGGGCCTGGAAGCACCAGGTGCAGCTGCCACGCGGGGCGGGATCGGCGAAGCTCCGCGGCCGTCTGCAGCAGCATCACTTCGGAGCCACCCATCTGGTCGGAGACGCTGACGAATGCGATGCGCATCACGCGGGGTCCGGCGCGCCGGGCGCCGCGGCGATGACGTGGGGCCAGGCATCGAGCGCGGCCCCAGGGACATACGGCCGCAAGAGATCGGCGCCGGACAATGTGCCACGCGCCGCGCGCCGATGGGCATCGGCAGAATGCATGATGGTCCACACGCGGTAATCCGCGGTCAGGAGCGCGTCCACGCACTGGCGCTCGGATTCTCCGCGCTCCGCCAGCAGTGCGGGATGGCACTCGAGCAGGATGTAACGATAGCGCGCGGCCGCCAGACCTGCCCGCATGCCGGCGAGGACGGCTCCCTCGCCTCCCTCGACATCGATTTTCACCAACTGCACGGCGCCCACGCCGGCCGCATCGAGCGCTGTGTCGAGCCCCACGGTCGCACACTCGAAATCCGAGGCCGACTCCGAGGCAATCGCCCGCGACCGGCCCCAGTTCCCCTCGTCGGCGCGGAACGCTTCGAAGGACAGACGGCCCGGCCCCGCCGCGACGGCAGTCTGATTCGCCGTGATCGACCTGAGGCCGTTCGCCGCGATGTTGGAGGTCAGCATCCGATAGAGCCGCGGCTCCGGTTCGAATGCGATGACCCGTCCCGTCGGACCGACCCAGTGCGCTGCCGTGAGTGAGAAATAGCCCCAGTTTGCGCCGACATCGACGAACACATCGCCGGCGCGGAGAATCCCGGAGGCCAGCTGCGTTTCCTGCGGCTCGTACCAGCCCGTGTAACACACCTCGCGCGCGACCGAGTCCCGCTGGTCGCACTCATACTGAAATCCGCCAAGGCGCTGCGGCAGCCGCATCATGAACGGCGGCGCGACAAAATGGCGCAGCCGATGCACCATCCAGTACCGGCCCATCGGCAGGTGGGGGATGCCCGCCGCAAGCGCACGGACCCAGACTGGGGGCGTGGGGCTAACCATGCGTCCGGCCGATGAGCACGACGTTATCGGACAACAGGCGCGGAAAGCCGGCGGACACGCCGGCGGGAAAGTGCGCGCCCGTGCCAGGTATTCGCCCCTCTCCCGTGTACCGCACGTCGATCGCCTCCAGTCCGCACTCTGCCGCAATGCGCCGCAGATCCACTTCGAGCAGCGCGGTGATGTGCGCGGGATACGACGGCTCCTGAAACGCCGAGAAGCGCTGCTTCAGCAGCAGTGTGAGAAGACTCAGCAGGCTCAGTTGATTGGGCGTGGTCACGACGACCCAGCCGCCGGGCCTCGTCGACTCGGACCAGTTCGCGACAGAACGCGCGCGGATTCTCCAGATGTTCGACGACTTCGACCGCCGCGACGACGTCCGCGGCGGCGTCCGGCAGTGGGAGCGGCAGCCGGTCCAGGTCGGCGGTGACGAACTCCATGGTATCCGGCAAGCCGTCATAGCGGACCGCGTCGACGCCGATGCAACGCGTGAATGACGACGCGATCTCGCGCCACAGGTTCCCGCCGCCGCATCCGATGTCTGCGAGCACGCCACCCGCCGAGCGCTCACCGAGCAGCGTCGCGACGGTTCGGTAGATGGCGCTGCCGCTCGAACCAAGGCTCTGTCGCGCGTGCGTCTCGAGTTCCCGAATGGCGTCACTCGCGCCCATCATGCAGCCACCCCGCGCGTGGCGATCCCGTCCACGAGCGTGGCGAGTCCCGCGAGCTGACGCGAGGGATCGCACAGTTCGCTGGCGCGTGCGGGACCCGCGGTACCGAGACGCCGGCGCGCATCCGGGTCGAGAATCAGCCGCCGCAGCGCGCGCGTGAGCGCCGCGCCGTCCCCCGCGGGCACCAGGACGCCGCAGGCATCCGTCAGGATCTCGAGCGCGCCACCGAGCGCGGTGGTCACGACCGGAAGCCCCGCATGAAGCGCCTCGACGAAGGCGAGGCCGAACGGCTCCGGCGCGGTGTTCGGCTGGCAGTGAATGTCGGCCGCCCGCATGCAGGCGGCCACGTCCCGGCGCTCACCAAGAAACCGCACGCGATCACCAATGCCCGATACCTTCGCAAGTTCCCGCAGGTCGCGTTCGTATGCCGCCTCGTCGGCACGCTGCGGCTTGCCCGCAATCCAGAGCTGCCAGGGTTCGGTGATCTGCGCGACGGCGTCAAGCAACGCCTGGTGGCCCTTCCATTTTTCGAAGCGGCTGGCGACGAGAATGACCGGCGTCTGCGCGTCTGCGCCAATCGACGCGCGCAGTCGCGCCCGATCCGCATCGGAGCCGTCCGCGCGGACGGGGGCATACAGCACCGTGTGCGACGCGCCGGGGTAGAGGTCCCCGACACTCTCACCTGTGAACCGGCTGTTCGCGATGATGAGATCGGGCCGTGACCGCCCGGCCCACCGTTCGGGCCAGCTGCGGCCGGACACTCTGTCGTGCAGCCAGAGGACGAGGCCTCCCCCGGCCTTGCGGACCACGGGGGCGGCAATCCCGAATATCCACGAGGAATGACAGATGACCATCGACGGAGGACCACCACGGAGAAGGGCGCCAAGCCGTCGTCTGGCACGAAGAATCGTCCACGGACGACTGATCCGGGCGGCGCCGAGACGTGCGCACGCCGCGCCCGTCTCGTCAATCTCTTCCGCCAGTCGTCCTTCGAAGCACACGGCAAACGATGCGGACATGCCGGGACAGAGCGCGCGATTGGCCGCGCACTCCGCGACGATGCGCTCGACTCCGCCGTACAGATTGCCGGCGCACAAGTGAAGCACGCGGACCGACCCGGCCGACTTCATGTTCAGAAGATCCGCCTGCCCACGGTGATGGTGTCGCCCGGGAGCACGATCGTGGAATCCTTCGCCTTGATGTCGACGGTCTTGCCGTCGACCACGCGGCGGATGCGAAGGCGGTTCTTGTTGGCCCGATCGGTCAGGCCACCGGCCATGATGATGGCCTGCTGCACGGTCGTCTCCTGGTTCAGCGCGAGCTGACCGACGGTCCTGACCTCGCCGCTGATGAAGAACTTGTCGGCGGGCGGGACGAACACCGAGTCGCCCGGGCGGAGCCGCATCCTGCTCGCGCGGCCATTCTCGATCTCCTGCCGTGGCACCCGCTCCTGTTTGGCCTCGGGCGACGTGCTGCCGGTGGACTCTCCATCCTCGTGCGTGATCTGCACGTAGGAGCCCGACTCCGGTGTCGGGTAGCCGGCTTGCGACAGTGCGCGCGTCAGCGTCGGATCGCCCTGGAGCTCGACATAGCCGGGATTCCTCACGGCGCCCATGACGTTGACGCGCTGACTCCTGAAGTCCTTGACGCTGACGTTGAGGTTCGGATTCGTGAGGTATCCGCCGACCACTTTCCCCTGGGCATCCCGCCGGAGGCCGAGCAGGCGCCGCAGCATCTCCTCGATCTGCCGCGTCGTCAGCCCCGTCACTTTCTGCCTGCCGATGTACGGACAGTCGATCGTGCCGTCGGTGTCGACGACCAGAGCCGGCCGGGAGAGCGTCTCGTCGTTGAAGACCGTGAGGGTCAGCACATCCTGCGGGCCGACCATGTAGTCGTCCGCGACCGTCTGCGCGGGCGCCGGCGGCGGCGCCCCGCGCCCCTCGGTGGCCTGTCCCCACATCAGCAACAACATCAGAACGGCGGTACTCATCGGTTCAATGCTCCCCAGGTCAGGCTTGCGACGATGCGGTGATTGCGGTACTCACGGGAGAGATCCCGCGTGGATGTGCGGTGAAGGAACTCCACGTCGACAACGATGCGCGCGCGCCGGCCGACGCGGTACCCGGCGCCGCCACCATAGCTGACCACGCGGTCCGCTCCGGCCGACTGGGTACTGTTCACTGCCTGGTAGTCCATGGTCTCGCGCCCTCCGAGCACGCGCAGCTCGAGCAGCCCGACGGCCTGCATGGCCAGCGTGCCGCGGACGCCTGTCACCAGGTAGTACGGAACGACATCTTCGTACCGAGTACTGCACATCGCGCGTGAACGTGGTGTCCAGCTTGTAGCGGCCCACGAAGAGGATGCCGACGGTGCCGGTGGAGACGAGACCGCTGAAGTCCGGCAGCGTCGGATCGACCCCCCTGAAGCGCCGGAACCCGACGGACGCGCTGCCGGTGACGAGACCGAGCGGACTGAACGTCACCCTCGGCGCGATCCGCAGCGTCTCCGAGTTCCGCAGCGGCGAGTACCCGGAACGTTTCGCGTTCTTTGGAGACGACGAGGCCGACCGTGGTGAACGGCGTGAGTGCCACGTTGAAAGCCGTGTCGTAGCTCCTCGTGTTCTGATCGAGCGTTCGTGCGAGCTCGACCCCGCGGAACGCCAGTCCCTCGTCGTAGGTGTCGCGCGCCTCGCGCACGGTGAAGACCATCTCGCTGCGGGTGGCGAGCTTGAGCCTGGTGCCTGCGGTGAAGACCCGCGGGTGGTGCCGCGCGCGCACGTCGATCTCCGCGTTCGGCCGCGCGCTCGTGTGCGCGAAGCTCATCGTCGCGAAGGGCTTGAGCATCGTCAGGTCCAGGTCGGCGGTGCCGCCGAAACGCCGGTTCACGCTGCGCTCGCTCGTGAACTCGCGGAAGTACACGAACTCGGCGCCGCTCGTATAGGTGAGCCGCAGGCGGCCCGGGTTCAGCGCAATTTCGAGGTCGGGGGCCGCGACGAACGTGAAGTCCCGCTTGGGATTGGTGCGTTCGTTGAACACGTTGTAGTCGATACCCATGTTGGTGAACGACAGCCGTGGGCTGAACTGAAACGGTCCGACGCGCACCGATGCGCGGTCTGCCGGCTCCCCCTGCGCGTGAACCGATCCGGGCATCAGCGCCCCCGCGACCGCGAGGCCGCAGACCAGCACCCTGCACGACATGCGCACCCTCTTCATCGCTGACAGCCTCATGACACCTGTGCCCGCGTGATCCTGACGATCCCCAGCTGGCGGGTCTTGCGGTACAGATTGGCGCGCTCGATGCCAAGGGCGCGGGCGGCCTCGCTCATGCGCCACTGGTGGCGCTCCAGCACGGCCGCGATGTACTCCCGTTCGAAGCGGCGGCGCGCCTCGCGCAGGCTGGCCGTCAGATCCCAGCGTGAAAAGGCGCTCTCGATCGGCACGTGCGCGAGCACGTCCTCCTGTGTGACGATCGCGCCGGCGCGCGCGAGTACTTTCGTCACCACCGACACGAGCTCGTCGACGTTCTGCGCCCACGGGAGCGCGGCCAGTACCGTCATCGCGGGCTGCGTGAACATCCGCGGCTGCCCGCCGGCGTCCTCGATCAAGCGGTCGATGATGGCGGCCACGTCGCCGGGCCGCTGGCGAAGCGGTGGAATGGTGACGCGGCAGGCCGCAAAGCGCCGGAGCAGGTCGGCGCGAAAATGTCCCTCGCGGACCTCCGTGTCCAGGTCCCTGGTGGTGGACGCGACGAGCCGGACCGGCAGCACGATCGAGTGCTGGCGCGACGCGACGCGCGCCTCGCCGTCGCGCAGCAGGCGCGCGAGGCGGCGCTGGGCCGAGGCGGGAAGCTCGTCGACGTTGTCGAGAAACAGCAGGCCGGTGCCGGCGGCCAGGACGGCCGAGCCGCGACCGAGCGTCTCGAGATCCTGCGCCAGGCGTCGGCCGGGGCTCGCGCCGAAGAGCCGCTGGTCGATGTCGTCCGATCCCGTGTCGCCGCAGTCCAGCACGACGAGGGGTCCCCGCTGGCCACCGCGCGCGTGCAGAAACTCCACGACGGCACGCGGCCGGGATCCCGTCTCCGCCAGTAAGAGGACCGGACTCCGCCGGCTCCCAGCCAGCTCGAGCGCATGGCGTGCCCGGCGCGCGGCGTCAGACTCCCCCACCAGAGACAGCGGTAGGCCTTCGGCGCGAGACGCGCCCGCAGACTGCCGCGTGGCCGTTTTCAGGCCTGATGAAGCTCGCATTTGAAAGAGAGAGGGGACAGCTCCGCCCCGTGGGTCACAGCACGACCGTGTCCGATGGTCGAGACGCCGCCGGAGGCAGAGAGGAGAGAGAGTTGGGGGAGAAGCGAGGATTATCTCAGCTTTTGACCCGGTGTGTCAAGAATGACACGAGGATACGACACTCCGGACACACCGGGTGCCGCTCAGTATCGCGCCAGCAGGCGCGCGGCGCGCTCGATCGCGTCCTCACCCGGCAGGAAGTATTCCTCGAGGGGCGGCGAGTACGGCACCGGCGTGTCGAGCGCGCCTATCACGCGCACCGGCGCATCCAGCCACTCGAACGCCTCTTCCTGGATGATGGCCGCCACGCTCTCGCCGATGCCGCCGGTTCGTGAATCCTCGTGAACGATCAGCACGCGGTGGCAGTGCCGTGCCACGGCCAGCACCGCCCGCCGGTCGAGGGGCGACAGCGTTCTCAGATCGAGTACCGAGGCGTCGATGCCGTCCGCCGCGAGGCGCTCCGCCACGCGCGACGCCAGGTGAACGTACGCGCCGTACGAAATCAGCGCGAGGTCGCTGCCGGATCTCCGCAGAGCTGCCTTCCCGATGGGAACGGTGGCCGACGAGACCGGATCGAGGAGCTGCCTGATCCGCGGATCGCGGTACAGAGCGATGTGCTCGTAGAAGAGCACGGGATCGGGATCGGCCACGGCACTCGCCATGAGTGCGCGGGCGTCCGATGGCGTCGAGGGGACGACGATCTTCAGGCCCGGTGTGCGATAGAACCACGCCTCGGTGTTCTGACTGTGATACGGGCCGGCGCTGCGCAGACCACCCCAGGGCATGCGCACGACCATCGGCACGCTGCCCCCCCAGCGGTAGCGAATCTTCGCCGCGTTGTTGACCAGCTGATTGAAGCCGGTCGCCACGAAGTCGTTGAACTGCATCTCGCCAATCGGGCGCTGCCCCGCGAGCGCGGCGCCGACACACACGCCGAGCACCGCACCTTCGGCAAGCGGCGAGTTCAGGATCCGATCGCCGAACGGCTCGAGCAGCGGCCGCAGGAGGAGAAAGGCGTTGCCGTAAGACCCGCCCACATCCTCGCCGAAGACGAATACGCGCGGATCGGCCTCGAGCGCGTCGCGGATGCCGAGCGTGACCGCGTCCAGAAATGTGCTGCCCTTGCGGTCGAACGGCGCCGCCGGCTCCGGATCCGGCAGGTCTGCTTCATGCGCCCCGGTGGCCGTGCGCTCGTCGAGCGGCTCCCGGCGCAGGCGCGGGGGCTCCCCGTCGAACACGCCTGTCGCCGCGTCTTCACCTGTGGGCCACGGGGCGGACACGACCAGCGCGGCCTGCCCGGCGACGATCGCATCGGCTTCGGACTTGAGACGATCCAGCGCGCCAGGTTCGACGACATCGTCTGCTTCCAGGCGGGCCGCGTACGCCGGAATCGGATCGCGCGCCGCCCAGTACGCGTAGAGCTCCCGGTCTGCGTAACCGCCGCCAGGCACCGGGTAGTCCCAGGACGGCTGCGGATCCTTGCCCAGGTAGAGCATGTCGTCGTGATGGGCGTGGCCGCACATGCGCAGGCAGGCGAGCTCGATGAGCGTCGGACCGAGCCCCGCGCGCGCCCGGTCCACCGCCCATGCGAAGGAGGCTGCAATTTCATCGGGATCGGTGCCGTCGATCGTGATCCCCGGGATGCCGTAGCCAACGGCCTTGTCGGCGAACACCCGCGCGGCCGACTGTTCGCGGACCGGAGTCGACAACGCCGTCTGGTTGTTCTGCACGCAGAACACAGCCGGGAGCTTTCGCGCACCGCACAGGTTGATCGCCTCGTGCCATTCGCCGAGCGACGAACCGCCTTCCCCGATGAACGACAGGGCGACGCGGCCGAGTCCTTCGCGGGCGAACGCCAGCGCCATGCCGGCGATCGTCAGGCTTCCGATCGCCAGAGGCGCAGCAGCCGGGAGGATGCCGTACACCATGTCCCCGAAATGCAGATCCCTGCCGTCCATCGGCGGACCGGCCTTCGCCATCTGTGCGGAGAGCACGCGCCGGACGGTCTCGGGCTCGTGCCGCATCGCGAGCGCGACGCCGAGATCGCGAATGACCGGGGCGACGACATCGCCGATCCAGCCGTCGCCACTCCGGTACGCTGCGCCCCGTCGAAGCCTCACGCCGGCGGCGAAGATCGCTTCCTGGCCGAGCGATCGGAACCCTTTCCCCTGGAACGGCACGTCGCGGTAACGGATCTCACCGCTCGTGAAGAAGGCCTTGAGGCGATTGTCGGTGGCGCGCGTCAGCAGCATGCCGCGCAGAATCTCGAGGCGTTCAGATGGGGTGAGTGAGGCGCGAATGGCGGCCCGGCGCAGAAACCCGTCGCAGGCGTCGGCGAGGTCGTCAACCGCGCGGGCGAACCGCCGTTCGGCCGTCACGCCAGGCGTGGTCTCGTCCAGGCCAGCGGGGGCGAGCCCCAGCACGCGCGCGCGCAACTCCCCGGCGAACCTGGTGCGGAGCTCCTCGATCTCGTGCTCCGACTGCGCGTGCGACCCGCCGATCCGCCTGATGACGTCAACGGCGTGCTCGGCAGCAAAGGGAAAACGTTCGAGCACGAAAGCCCCGAACCTGCTGACGAGATCGGCTGCGGCGCCCGCGTGCGGCCGGTGCATGGCGACATCCTACCGCACAGGACAGCTATCAGCTCTCAGCTGACAGCTCTCAGTAGCGGTGGAAAGCAGCCAGAATAGGGATCGGGGATCGGGGATCGGGGATCGGGGATCGGGGATCAGGGATTCGGGATTCGGGATTCGGGATTCGGGATTCGGGATTCGGGAAATTCGGGAAACGGGAAACGGGAAGCGGGAAGCGGGAAGCGGGAAGCTGAAAGCTGAGAGCTGAGAGCTGAGAGCTGGAAACGTCCTCCCTACGCCATCCCCGTGGCGTTCCGCACGAAGGCCTCAATCTGGGCCGCCGGCATGGCACCGGTCGTCCGCGCCACTTCCTTCCCGCCCTGAAACACCGCCATCGTCGGGATGGACTGGATGTGGAACCGCTCCCCCAGCTCGCCCACCTCCTCCGTGTTGATCTTGACGACGATCAGCCTGCCGGCGTGGCTGGCGGCGACCTGGGCCAGCTCTGGCGCCACCATGCGGCACGGGCCGCACCACGGCGCCCAGAAATCAACGACCACCGGCTGTCGTGCGCCGGTCACGAGGGCGTCGAAGGCGCGCGCGTCGGGAACGTCAATCGGCTCGCCGGCAGGAGGTAAATCCGTCTTGCATCGTCCACAACGCGCGTGAGCGGCGTTGAACGCCACGCGGTTGCGCTGCCCGCATGACGGGCAGACGCTGACGAGGCCCCGCGGGTCGAGTTGGATCTTGCTCATCGCATCCGTCGCTCCGCCGCGTCAGTGAGAATCTTCGTCAAGCGAGTCATGTAGGTTTCTGGAGATGCGACCTCTTCGATGATCTGCCGCGCACGCATCCCCATCCGGTGTCGCAGTGCCGGATCGTTCACGAGGGTGCGCATCGCCGCGACCAGCGATCCGACGTCCCGTACGGGGACGAGCAGGCCCGTGTCCCCTTCCACGACAATCTCCGGGACGGCATTGTGCCGTGTGCCGATCGCCGGCAGCCCGGCGGCGGCCGCTTCCTGGTAGACCAGTCCGAACGCTTCGTTCCGCGTGGGCATCACGAATCCGTCTGCCCGGGCCCAGCAGGCGCGCCACGCCGCCGAATGCGGCGCCACGCGTCGGGTGATCGTCACACCGGCCGGAAGGGAATCGCCAAGAGGCCAGTCGGTGACGATCTCCAGCGAGGCGGACTGATGCAAGCCTCCGGCCCGCCAGGCCTCCAGCAGTTCGGGTCCCCCCTTGCGCACGAAATCTCCCCCGACGAACAACAACCTGGGCTGCGCGCCCGTTCCGCTGCGGAGTCGCCGCGCCTCCGGCCATCCCGGATCGAAATGCTCCAGCAGCACGGGGTCGGGCATCACGTGCACCTGTGCAGTGCACGACGGGTACAGACGCTGCAGCGAATCCTTCGCCCACCGAGACGTCGCGATGATCGCAGCCGCCCGGCCAAAGATGGCGCCGTCCATCCGGATGTTCGGGCCGTACGAGAACCGTTCGGCGGACGAACTGGCGTCCTGCAACACACAGTCCTGCGTGCAGTCGATGGAAATCACGGATGGGATGGTCCGCATGAGGTCCAGGCTGCCGTACGCGGTCGCCTGACGATGAAAGTGGAGGACGTCAAAGCGTTCTGCCCCCAGAGCCGCGATGCGTCGGCGCGCCAGAATGCCGGCGTGCAGTTCGTGGCGGAATCGTGCGAGGTCGATATTGCGCATACCGAGAGTGCCGTCCACCCACAGGCGCTGACAGAGCGCCCGGCGGATGACGCGATCGCGCGCTGACAGCCGGTCCGTCAGCCTGACCTGCGTGCCCTCTATGGCGCGTTGCCGCGGGAGCGCATCGGACAGGAAGTTGTGAAACGACGCGAGCCCGAGGATGCCGCCGTTCACGAACAGGGCGCGCGTCATGCGGATGTCAGCGCTCCTGGCCCACTCCGCAGGTCAATCGGACACCGCGAGCTCGCCCGGCACGATCGGACGCGTGCGTGGCAGGAGGCCGCGCCGTGCCATGTTGCCCACATAGGCCAGAATCCCGATGAAGACCGCCAGCTTGATCGCGTCCGCCGTCGTGGATCGCGGAAGCGCCCGCCACAGGAACCACAGCACCGGCTGCGCGATGCACACCGCCCACACGGACCCGTAGAAATACCGGCGCTCGTGCCCCTCGTTCTGCGTTGAGCGTTTCACGCGGGGAAGCCGACCGAACGCGCCAAGCAGCCAGACGGTGAGCACGATCGGGAAGTAGCCGACATCGTACAACTGGCGCATCCGCCAGGCCCCGGTGGCGATCGCCATCACCAGGCCGACGATGTTCAGGAGCGCGAACGCAATCACCTCGCTCCACGCGAGCGTGTAGCACACGCGGCGGTACAGCGGGTTCGGACGATCCTCGGTGAAGCGGATGATGTAGGGCCGGGGCTCCACTCCGGGAAGACGCCCGAAGAGACCGGCGATGCCGGTGCCGACGAGCACGGCGCCGAGCCACAACGCCATCCGGGAGTCGAACCCTCGATAGAACAGGTCGAACGTCAGCGGGCCCGGTGCGATGAAGAACACCCAGATCCAGATCGGCCAGTGCGCGATGCGGTAGGTGACTTTGTTCCGCTCCCGGATCGGCCTGTCATTCGCGAGCTCGATGCGCCGTGCATGGCCGAGGGTGCGTTCGTACGACGGGGGCAACAGGCTCCGGCGCGTCTCTTTGCTGTCGAGGGGTGTGGTCGTCAATGCGGTCAGGAATCTCCCGAGAGGCAGGTTATCACGCGTGCCGAACGAACTGCGATATCGTGGACTGGATGTCTCCGCAGGCACCCTCCCGGCGGTTCGCGTAGTGGACCCGGGCGCCAGGCGGACGACCGCGCGTGTGCTCGTCGTCGCAGGTCTGCTCCTGCTGGCCGTGCTCTTCAGCGGGAAGGTCACCCGCAAAATGCCCGACCTGGAAGTGTACTGGACGGCGGCCGTGCGCGCCCGCGCGGCCGAGCCGCTCTACCGTACCGAGGACGGACACTACCAGTTCAAGTACCTGCCCGCATTCGCCATCCTCGCCATCCCGGGTGGCGCTGTCCCGCTCCACGTCGCGAAATCCATCTGGTATCCCGTGTCGATCGCGCTCGTCGCGTGCCTCGTCACGCTCAGCCTCGCGATCCTGCCGGAGCGCAGGAAACCCGCGGGGATGCTCGCGGGCCTGACCGTCCTTGCGATGGCAAAGTTCTTTTCGCACGAGGTCGTCCTCGGACAGATGAACGCGCTTTTTGCGGTCGTCGTGGTGGGGGCCGTCGTGGCGCTTCGCCGCGGGCGAGAGCCTGCAGCCGGTGTCCTGATCGCGCTTGCGATCGTGGTGAAGCCGTACGCCGTCATTTTCCTGCCGTGGCTCTTCGCACGTCGGCGGCCGGGCTCCGTCCTGACGGCCTCGATTTCCCTCGCAGCGATCATCGCGCTTCCCGCACTCGTGTACGGGTTCGCGGGAAACGTCGCGCAGCACCGGGCGTGGTGGAAGACAGTGACCGAGTCGACGGCGCCGAACCTGACCAACGCCGACAATGTCTCGGTCGCGGCGATGTTCGCGAAGTGGATGGGCGCGGGATCCACAGCGTCCACGCTGGCCCTGCTCACGTCTCTGCTGATTCTGATCGGCGCCGCGCTCGTGTTCCTGGGACGCCGCAAGGTGATCTTTCCAGAGGGGCTCGAGGGCGCTTTCCTCCTCACCTGCATCCCGCTCCTGTCACCGCAGGGATGGGACTACGTGTTCCTCGTGTCGGCGCCCGCGATCATGTACCTCGTCAACTATCACGACCTCCTGCCGCGCCCCTGGCGGCTCCTGGGCGCGGCGGCTGTCGCAACGATCGCCTTCAGTGTGTACGACCTGATGGGACGCGCGGCATACGGCGCGTTCATGGCCCTGTCGATCGTGACGATCTGTTACCTGGTGGTGCTCGGAGCGGTTGGCGCGCTCAGAGCGCGTGCCGTCGCCTGAGGGCTCTCGAGGGATGGTTGACGCCGGGTCTTTGACGAACGGCGCAGGCCTGGCGCCTCTCTCCGGCAGAGAGATGGCGCGACGCTCACGGACCGCAGCTCCGCCAGCGCCGCGCTCAATGCCAAAGAGCTGGTGAGTAGACCGCGCTAGACCGCCGCCGCCTGCTTCTTGCGCGCGCTCCGCTTACGGACAAAGAACACTCCAACCACACCGATCAGGACAGCTGAAATTCCGAACAACATGTATGACCTCCTCCGATACCTGGAAGAGGCAAGCCGGATGCCGTGGCTCGACCGTGCCCGCTCGGGCCCCGTAAGTGCCTGACAGCGGTGTGCTTGGAGCTACAGGCCGGACCGCCGCACTACAATAGAGGACCAGGGCCCACCCCCGGTTTCCGTGGGAAGGCCTGCAGTTCTGTCAGACGGAGCTGTCAGCTCTCAGCTGCGAGCTGCGAGCTGATGGCTGAGAGCTGAGAGCTATGAGCATTCGCATCCTCGTCACCGGCGGCACGTTCGACAAGGAGTACGACGAGCTTACCGGGCGTCTCTTCTTCCGCGACACGCACCTGCCCGAAATGCTTCGCCTCGGAAGGTGCCGTCTCGATGTCGCGATCGAAACCGTGATGATGATCGACAGCCTCGATCTCGACGATGAGGGGCGCGGCGCCATCGTCGCCCGTGCGCGCGAAAGCGACGAGAGGGCGATCGTCGTCACGCATGGCACCGATACGATGGTGCAGACCGCGCGCGCGCTCGCCGAGGCGAACATCGCGTCGAAGACGATCGTCCTGACCGGAGCGATGGTGCCGTACGCCTTTGGAAGCTCCGACGGGCTGTTCAATCTTGGGAGCGCGCTCTCGTTCGTGCAGGTGCTGCCCCCCGGCGTCTACGTCGCGATGAACGGACAGCATTTCTCGTGGAACGCCGTCACGAAGAATCTCGCCACCGGCAGCTTCGAACCGATATGAAGACTCCAGTCCGGATCCAGTCGAAGCTGCCGTCGGTCGGAACGACGATCTTCACGGTGATGTCCCGCATGGCCGCGGAGCTCGGCGCGATCAATCTGTCCCAGGGCTTCCCCGACTTCGATTGCGATCCGGCCCTCGTCGACGCCGTGGCGCGGCACATGCGCGCGGGGAAGAATCAGTACGCCCCCATGCAGGGTGTGCTCCCGCTGCGGGACGCCATCGCCGCCAACTACGCGCATCTGCACGGCCGCGAGTACGACCCGGACACGGAAGTGACGGTCACCTCGGGAGGGACGGAAGCGATTTTCTGCGCCGTGAGCGCCGTGCTTCATCCGGGCGACGAGGCGATCGTGCTCGAGCCCTGTTACGACTCTTACCTGCCGGCGATTCACCTGTCCGGCGGGATCCCGGTCGTCGTGCCGCTGTCGTATCCCGACTACGGCATCGACTGGGACGCCGTCCGTGCGGCGGTGACGCCGAGAACCCGGCTCATCTTCCTCAATTCGCCGCACAACCCCGCGGGCGCCGTGCTGACGCCCGCTGACATTCGCGCCCTGACGGCGCTCGTCGAGGGCACCGACATCGTGATCCTCAGCGACGAGGTGTACGAGCACATCATCTTCGACGGTGTGCAGCACGAAAGCATGGCGCGGCATGCCGGGCTCGCCGCACGCAGCTTCGTCATCGGGTCATTCGGGAAGACCTACCACGTCACCGGATGGAAGGTCGGCTACGCTGTGGCGCCTGCCGCACTGACGGCCGAGCTCCGCAAGGTGCACCAGTTCGTCACGTTCTCGACGCACACGCCGGTCCAGTACGCGCTTGCGGACTTCCTGTCGGACTCGCGGCGCCTTGGGGAGCTCGGTCCGTTCTTTCAGCGGAAGCGCGATCTCTTCCTGCACCTGATGGAGGGATCTCGATTCACGCCGCTCCGCAGCCGCGGGAGCTACTTTCAGCTGATGGACTATTCGGCGATTACGAGCGAGCCAGATGCCGCGTTCGCGGTGCGACTGACAAAGGAGCACGGCGTCGCGTCGATTCCGACGTCGCCGTTCCTGTCCCGATCGCCCGCTCCCCTGGTTCTGCGATTCTGTTTTGCGAAGAAGGACGAGACGCTCGAGCAGGCCGCTGAGCGTTTGCGCAAGGCGTAGCAGCGTCGGGATCCGGGGCTCGGGACTCGGGATTCGGGATTCGGGACTCGCACGGGACGCCGTAGCTTCCGGCTTGAGCCGGAAGAATACCGGGATTCGATCACCCTCTCACTCTGAACGCAACACGCTCCCTGACGGTCCCGTTCGCATTCGCGCCGGCCACTTCGATCAGGGTACTGCCCCGGTCCGAGCCAGGACAAGGGCAGCGCGAACTGCGCGATCCGATTGGCCCCGGCGCCGCCTGCCGATTCGATGTCGCGCATCGGGTGTCCCAGCTCGTTCAGGACGCGTGCGGACACCCGCACCGCGGTGCCGCTCGAGTCGTACACGGGCACGCGGATGAGCAACCGATCGCCCCGAGCGAAGACCCTGGCCGAGGAGGGGGCGGCATCCGGATTGGCGACGGCGGTTTCGAAATCACGGAGTGTGCGGGCGCGGACGACTTCCGGGAAGAGCAGCACAGGACCGCGCTTCTGGGAACGCAGGTCAGGCACCTCGAAGTCCCGCACTTCGGTGTCGAGCACCTTCCCCTGCATGTCGAGGATCGACATGTCCAGCTCCACGCGTCCGGTCGGCACGTCGAATCGCGCGCTGTCGGCCTCCGTGCGCGTGCCGGCCTGAACCGGCGCCACGCGCCCCGTGAAGAGCGCGGCGCCCGCGGCCGTACGCGCAGTGATCGCCACGATCCGCGGAGGCGACGATGTCCCGGCGCGCGGCTCCCACGAGATCACCATGCGCGCCTGGCCGGCGGCGTCGCTCGCAAGCCCGACCCACGTGTCGATGACGGCGCTGCGACGGAGCGCCCGCCTCGAGATGGAGGAGGTGGAGGCTGCAGTCATCAGCGCACGCCGCTCTCCGCCGAGCGGGGCCCAGTATCCCGGCCTCGCGCGCACCTCCACGTTGCGGCGCCTGGCGCGGAGCTCGATCGGATGGAACCTGCCGTCAGCTTTCTCGGGTCGATAGGTGATCGCGTAGTAGGCGGCCAGGTCGCGGGACAATCTGTCGAAGCCTGCCGCAAGGTCTTCGCCCGGAAGGACGGCACGCCCACCGGTCTGGGCAGCGAGCCACTCCAGCGTCGCGGCCTCGCGTGTCTCGTCGACGGGCTGATTGGTGGCGCCGGGCTCACCCGGATTGAAGGTGTAGAGCGCCAGGTGAAAGCGGCTCGACGCCCGCACGACACCCTGCAGATCCTGGACCCTGGTCCCCCGGGGGGCCGCGGTCTCCCTCGCAAATCCCTCGCTGACGAGCACGACGACGCCGCGGTCCGCCTGCAGGTCGCCGAGCCGGAGCGTCAGCTCACGGAGCGCAGCCGTCACGATTTGCGCGCGCGCGGCGGCAACCGCCGCGGGAGCGTGGCCGATGTACTGCTCCTCGAACGCACTTCGCGGCGCCAGATCATTTTTACGGAATGAAACCTGCGCCATCGCAGCGTGCAGGGCCGTGCGGTCCCTGGTGAATCGAAGACCGGTCACCGCATCGAGCGGCCGCATCACGAGCGCAAGGTCCTGCGGCTGCAACTGCTCGTCGATGAATCGCGTGACCGCCGCGCGGGCGCGCTCCGCATTCGCACCGGGCGTCACATGGAACTCGTCGAGAAGGAACGCGAAGACGCGCGTGCCCGGCTGACGCGCCGCGCGCGCTTCGTCCTCCTCCGTCGCGACAGGGCGTGCCTCCGCGGTGTCTGGACGCGCGGGTGTTCGCAGCTCCACCGCCGTCAGCGGGCGGGAGGCGCCATTCTCGATCAGCTCGAAATCAGCGGGGCGCAGATTGAGAACCGGACGGCCCTGCGCATCCGTCACGACGGCGTCAATCCGCACCGGCGTAGCCGCAGGAGTCTGTGGACCGCCGGCGGCACCCGCGGGGGCCTCCGCGGCGCGGTCCTGCCAGGCGTTCGTGAACGCCTGCCCCGGCGGGATGACCGCCACGACGCTTATCAGCGCGACGCACCACGTGACCGGGATCGGCCTCACCCGTGCCAGTGTAGCGCGCCTCTGCCGGTTGCGTTCGTTCATACGGCCGACGGACAAAACTGCTTGAACCGGAGCGCTGGAAATGGCGTAGTCTCCAATATTCTCGGAGTTCCACCCGTCCGGACCTGCCAGGCATTGCAACGTCCCGGAAGAGTGGACCGTTCGAGCTTCAGTTCCGGAGGTACCGACATGCGCCGCCACCCCTCGTTGTTCATCGTCACCCTGGTCTCTGCAATGGGCGCCGCGACGCCCTGGCCGGCTTCGGCCCAGACGCCAGCCACGCCGACGCATCAGCACTATCTGAAGCCGCCGGGGTACGATCAGGCGCCCGCACCGGGCATGCCCATCGCCCCGCGCCTGCTGAATCTCGGCGCCCACACGTTCAAGGTGACGACGAAGTCGGACCGCGCGCAGCAGTTCATCAATCAGGGAATGAACCTTGCGTACGGGTTCAACCATGCCGAGGCGGTCCGCGCGTTCGCCGAGGCTGCACGTCTCGATCCGGCGTGTGCGATGGCGTTCTGGGGCCAGGCGCTCGTCCTCGGTCCCAACATCAACTCCCAGATGAACGCAGAAGACGAGCCGAAAGCGTACGAGCTCGTGCAGAAGGCCGCTGCGCTGAAGTCCGGGGCGAGCGAGAAGGAGCAGGCGTACATCGACGCGCTGGCATCGCGGTATACGGGCAAGCCGGCCGATCGCAAGGCTGCGGACCGCGCGTTCGCGCACGCGATGGAAGAACTGGTGGACGACCATCCGGACGACCTCGATGCGCGCACGATATACGCGGAGTCGCTCATGGATCTTCGTCCCTGGAACTACTGGACCCGCGACGGTCAGCCGTACGACGAGACCCGCGAGATCCAGAAGTCACTCGAGCACGTGATCGCGGCGAACCCCAGTCATCCCGGTGCGCTGCACTACTGGATCCACCTGTGGGAACCCACTGATACGCCTGAGCGGGCCGAGGCGGAGGCGGATCGCCTGCTCACCCTCATGCCGGGCGCCGGTCACATCGTGCACATGCCGGCGCACATCTACATGCGCGTCGGACGCCACGCCGACGTGGTGAAGTCCAATCAGCTGGCCGTGCAGGCCGACGAGGACTACATCGCGCAGTGCCGGGCGCAGGGGATCTATCCGCTCGGTTACTATCCGCACAACATCCACTTCATCTGGATGGGAGCCACGGCGAGCGGACAGCGTCAGGTGGCGCTCGAAGCGGCGCGAAAGCTCGCCGCCGCGATTCCCGACGAAGCGCTCAAGGCGGTCCCCGTCCTGCAGGGCTTCGTCGTGGTGCCCTACTGGACGCAGGTGCAGTTCGGGCAGTGGAGCGAGATCCTGGCCGACAAGGGCCCGAAGTTCGACACGCCATTTACACGCGCGGCGTGGCGGTACGCCCGCGCGCTGGCGATGACCGCGACGGGACGCCTGGCGGAGGCTGACAGAGAGCTGGCGCAGTTGAAAAAGGTCGTGGCCGATCCGACCCTGAAGGGAGCGGTGACGTCCTCGATCAATAGCGGCTACGACATTCTCCGCATCGCCCCCGAAGTCGTGGCGGGCGAGATTGCGGCGAAGCGGAAGAACTGGAACGTCGCGGTGCTGCACCTCGACCGGGCCGTCCGATACGAGGCGGCGCTCATTTACCAGGAGCCGAGTGACTGGCATGCGCCGGTCCGGCAGAATCTCGGGGCCGTTCTCCTCGAGGCCGGACGCGCGGACGAAGCCGAGGCCGTCTACTGGGAGGACCTGAGGAAGAATCCCGGAAACGGCTGGTCGCTCGCCGGTCTCGTGAAGGCGCTCAAGGCGCAGGGAAAGAGCGACGATGCCGCGCTCGCGGAGCAGCGGTTCCGCGACGCCTGGAAGCACGCGGACGTCGCTCTGACGACGTCACGGATCGGATCGTAGCCGGGGAGCGTGGGAAAAACTCACCTTTACGGGTCAACAAGTTACCGTAAAGGTGAGTGTCCCCATTTATTTAGTTGCCGCCGCGGCCTCCCCGGCCGAGCGGCGCGACGACGTTCAGTATCCCGTTCATCATCTGCCAGTGTGATGGGAACGTGCAGACGTAGGGGTATTTTCCCACTGCTGCGGGCGCCCGGAACTGGAACGTGACGGTCTGACCGGGCTCCAGGAGCTTCGTCGAGAACAGCACCTGCGGAATGTCCGGCACGTACTGTTGCGCAAGACCCGTCGGCGACGAGGCGAGGCGATCGCTCGCCTGGCCGATCTGAGGTAGCGAGTCCGTGGTGCCGAGCACGAAATTGTGCTGCAGCAGATCCGGGTTCGTGAAGACGATCTCGACAAGCTGCCCGGGCGCGACGGTGAACTCGTTCTTGTCGAACTTCATCTGCCCGGGAATCACGGCCAGGCGCAGGATGACGTCCGGCGTCTGTGCGGCGGCCGGCGGCAGCGCAGCGCCGGCCGCACCGGCGGTGCCACCCTCCACGGTGAACGCGACATGCGCGGCAAGCTCTCCCGGCTTGGAATAGAGGGCGCCCGCGTTGGTCTGCCGCTCGACTCGATACTTCCAGGTGCCCGCGAGCGGAATCTTGTTCGCTCCCCCTTCGAGGTACATCGATTCAGGCGTGCCGGTGAACCCGCCTTCGTTCCGGTTGTTCTGAATGCGCACCGTGACGGTGTTGCTCCCGGTGCGGAGCGTGCCCGCAGGAACCTCGTAGACCGGGGGGACGTTGCCGCGTGTCGCGGGGGCCGCGCCGCGCCCGGCCGCGGGGGCCGCGGGGGCCTGCGGCACGAACGGCGTGAGGGCAACACCGTTCACCCAGACTTCGGCGGCGTTCCGCACGGTCCCGAATGACAGCGTTGCGGTCGTCGCGCCCGCCGGTACATCTACGCTCCTCGTGAACCACACCGCACCGTCGAAGTCGGGCAGACCGCGCGTTTCCCAGTTGCCGGGGACCTGCATGTCCTTCCAGTCGCTCGCGAGATCCGGCGCGGCGGGGCTCCGCCAGTCAGGCTTGATGCTCCCGATGCGGAGCGCAATCGGGAGGGCGGTATACGGCAGCGCCGCGCGATCGGCATGGTATGCGGCGGTGAAGCCTTTCTGGTGCCGCGTGGCCGCGATGTAGAACGCGCGGCTCAACCACTTGTCGGTGTAGTTCGGAGATACCTGGCTTTCCCGATACACCGCCTGGCCGAGCTCTGGTGACGTCGGCATGTCCGCCAGCGCCAGTACGGCGGCGAGCCGCGTGTGCAGATCGGGATCCTTCAACAGCCCTGCCGCCAGAATCGCCTGGGCCGCCTCCCCTGTGTGCGGCAGCACCATCGCCGCGGCTTTGCGCACGCCGGCGGCCGGATGCTTCAACGCGCCGACAGCCGCGGTGTATGCGGCGCCCGACGGCGTGGCCAGGACGCCAAGGCCGTGGAGCGTCCACAGCGCATGGAACGCCCCGCCGTTGATGCCGATGGCATCGACTGACGGATTGCGCACGAGGGCGACGAGCTGCGGCACGACGTCCTTCTGCTTACGCTCGACGAGCAGACGCTGGGCGTGCAGCCGCCAGAACATGTTGTCGGCGGCGAGCGCATCGAGCAGCCCCGCGGGATCCGCCGTCGACAGCGAACGCTTCTTCGCGGGAGGTGCGCCTTTGTACACGATGCGATAGATGCGGCCGCGCTCGTGATCGCGCATCGACGTTTCGTACGCGGCCCCCTTGCCGACGCTGTAGCCCGGCGGAGTCGGGTTGTGCTGCGCGATGAAGTTGTACCAGTCCGCCATCCACACGGCGCCGTCCGGCCCGACCATCGAGGCGACAGGCGCGAACCACTCCTCGGCGCTGGAGACCAGGTTCCACCCGTCGCGAGCCACGAACCCTGCGCCATCGCTCTCCAGCACGGCCTGCCCGGTCAGGTGCGCCGTGGGCTCGTTGATGAAGGCAATCCGGTTCCAGTATTCCTTCGGGAACGATCGCGCCGTGTAGAGATAGTGCCCGGCGGCGGCGGTGTAGCCGCCGAACACATCGACCTGCCGGATGTACGGCGTCGTCGGATGCACGTAGTAGAACGCGGCGGCGCTCTGATACCCGGGGCCCTGTGGAGGCCCGCCGCGGCCGCCGGCCGGGGGTCCAGACGTCAGGCCCTGCACGTCCGCGAAGTAGCGGTTCGGGATGGCCATGAACCAGGTCTGATCGTTGTTCGCGGTCGAACCGAACACGTCGAAGTTCTCGGAAAAGCCGAGTCCCCACGTGTTGTTCGTCGTCGACGTCAGGTATTCGAAGTCGCTGCCATCCGGCTTGAACCGGTACGGCCCCTGCGTGAACTGCATCGGCTTGCCGTTCATCGTCCCGTTGTAGCCCGAATAGCCGACCACGCCCCAGATGTGATTGTCCGGCGCGTATTGCAGGTTCGACGGACCCGCGTGCGAGTCGCGAAGCCCCCAGCCGGTATTCAGAATCTGGCGGACGTCTGCCTTGCCGTCGCCGTTCGTGTCCTTGAGGAACAGGAAGTGGGGGGCCGCGGCCACAATCACGCCGCCGTTGGCGAAGGTCAGGCTGCTCGGCAGGTTGAGATGTTCGGCGAAGACGGTGAACTTGTCGGCGCGTCCGTCGCCATTGGTGTCCTCGAGCACCTTGATGCGATCGTCGCCGGGGTTGCCGTCGAGGACTTCGTTCGGATAGTCCATCGCCTCGACGACCCACAGGCGGCCGCGCTCGTCGAAGGCCATCGTGATCGGCTTGATGATGTCCGGCTCGCTCGCGAACAGCTTCACCTCGAACTCGGCCGGCGTCTGCATGAACCGCTGCGCATCGCTGGCCGCGAACGGGAGCTGATACTTCGGCGGAGGTTGCCGATCCTCGTAATTCGGCACGTTGAAGCCGTCGAGGTAGGTGACCGTCGGCATCTCGAGCATCTGATACCCGCGGCGCGCGGCGTCGTCCACCGTCCAGAGGACGGCGTTGTTGACGAGCGTCTGGAACCCCGGCTTGCTCCACGTGCGCTCGTCATGCCCGTATGCCGTGTAGAACACGCGCCCCTTGCCCTGGGTGCGCACCCACGTCCACGGCTCCCGTGCCTGGCCCTCGACCCGCTCCATGAGCACCGTCCGTCCGACGGTGTTGTGCTTCGTGTGCACAAAGGTCTCGTCCCATGTCGCGAAAGGCTCGACGCCGCGCATCACGGCATGCCCCGGCTGCACGATCTCAGCGGTGAACTCTCCTTCGCCGTTCCGCTGAAACTGTCCGCCGATGATCGAAATGTATTTGTCTGACCCGGTGAACTCGGCGGAAGCCGAATGAAGGGCGATCAGCCCGTGGCCGCTTTCAACGAAGTCGGCGAGCGCCTTTTCCTGTTCGGGCGTGATTTCGGTGTGATTGCCGTAGAGCATCAGCGCGTCGTAGTGGCCGAGCCTGGCAGCGGTGAGGGCCTCGGCTGGCGTACTCACGTAAGTGAGCTGGATGCCGCGCCGGGCCATCGGTGCGGCCAGAAGCGGGAACACCTTCGTGGGATTGTGCGGCCGCTCTTCGTCCTGGCCCAGGAACAGAACACGAATCGGGCGGCCCGCCTGGGGCGCCGGGCGCGCCGTGGCGCTGCGACCCTGGGAGGCGGCGGCCCCGCCGCGGCCCTGCGGCGCGGCCGTTGGCGGCTGGGGCGCGGGATTCGGTGCCTGGGCCAGCACGGAAAGACAGGCCAATGGCACGGCAAAGCCGCACACGGCGAGCCACGCGCGGCTGACGGTGGAGTTTCGGAGTCTCGTGGTCATAGTTCAGGAACCTTCTGATAATCGATGGACGGCGGATGATACTTCGGGTCGCTCCCGCCGCGAAACTGTCTTCCGAAGGGCAGGCCCGGCGGACGGTCCCGGAGCACCCGCTCACACACCACCACTTACCAGCCCTGATTCGCGCAGCCACGTAGCACGTAGCACGTGATCCTGGCACTTTGGCACCTTGGCACCCTGGCACCCTGGCACCTTGGCACCTTGGCACCTTGGCACCTTGGCACCTTGGGACGGTTTGACCGGTTCAAGCCGGGCATGTTACAAACCGGAGGCTGCTGCCGGTCGCAGCGAGGTCGCCATTTAACCTTCCAGCCTCACACACAGGATTTCCACATGGCCGCTGACAAGAAGATTCGTGTCGCCATCGTCGGGCTCGGCTTCGGCGCCGAGTTCATCCCGATTTACCAGAATCATCCCAACGCGGAAATGTACGCGATCTGCCGCCGCGACAAGAAGGAGCTCGATGCCACGGGAGACCGGTTTGGCATCGAGACCCGCTACACCGACTACGCCGCGATGCTGGCGGACCCGAACGTCGACGCCGTCCACATCAACTCGCCGATCTCCGACCATGCGCCGCAGTCGATTGCGGCGCTGAAGGCCGGCAAGCACGTGGCCAGCACCGTGCCGGCCGCGACCACGATCGATGAGTGCCGGCAGATCGTCGAACTGCAGCGCCGGAGCGGCAAGGTGTACATGATGATGGAAACGGTCGTGTACAGCCGCGAGTACCTGTTCGTGAAGGAGCTGTACGACCAGGGAGAGCTCGGGCGCATCCAGTTCCTCCGCGGGAGCCACCAGCAGGACATGGAGGGATGGCCTGGATACTGGGAGGGCTTCCCGCCGATGCACTACGCGACGCACTGTGTCAGCCCGTGCCTCGCGCTCGTCGGCAAGCACGCCGAGCACGTCGTGTGTCACGGTTCCGGCCGGATCGACGAGGCCCTCATCCCGAAGTATGGCAGTCCGTTCGCCATCGAGACCGCGACGTTCAAGCTGCGCGATTCGGACGTGTGTGCCGAGGTGACCCGAAGCCTGTTCGCCACGGCCCGCCAATACCGCGAGAGCTTCGACGCGTCTGGCTCGAAGAAGTCATTCGAATGGCAGCAGGTCGAAGGCGAAGATCCGGTGATTCACACGAAGAGCACAACGGATCGGCCGCTGTCGGAGGCCGAGATTCCGCAGCGTGTCAAGGTGCCTGACTACGCGAAGCTCCTCCCTGAATCGATACGCCGCTTCACGCAGCCGGCTGCGATCCAGGATGCCGACCATCTGTCTTTTCTTCAGGGTGGCGGCCACGGCGGCTCGCACCCGCACCTCGTCCACAACTTCCTGATGGCCTGCATCGGCGAACGTCCCGCGATGCCCGACGCCGAAACGTCGGTAAACTGGACGATGGTCGGCATCTGTGCCCACGAGTCTGCCCTCAAGGGGGGGGACAAGATAGTGATTCCCCGGTTCTAACGCTCACGGGGATTCGGGATTCGGGATTCGGGCGGGACTGCTTCCCGCGTCCAGATTCCTGCTCAGCGCTTTCCGCTTCCGGCATTCCCCGATCCCCGATTCCCGATCCCGAGTCCCGGATCCCGAGCCCCGAGTCCCGGGCTTCCCCTCCCCTTGCTTACCGAGTGGAGTTACGTTATGTTCTTATCTCGGTAACCGAGGGAGACGCATGAGCAAGCCGTCCGACCTGGTCCAGGGCACGCTGGATCTCCTGCTGCTGAAAATCCTGGCGCTCGAACCGATGCATGCGTGGGCCATCGGGCAGCGGCTCAAACAGGTATCCGGCGACATCCTTCAAGTGAGCGATGGTTCGCTCTATCCCGCCCTGCACAAGCTGGAGCAGGAGGGATGGATCACCTCCGAGTGGAAGCAGAGCGAGAACAACCGGCGGGCCAAATTCTATGCCCTCACGCGTCCCGGACGCCGCCATCTCGAGCGAGAGGCCGCGAACTGGAGCCGGCTGTCGGGGGCGATCTCACACGTCGTGAAGCTCGAGGAGGCATGACCCCATGCGTTTCGAACGCTGGTTGTATACCATCCCACTCCGGCTCCGCTCGCTCTTCAGGCGCGACCGCGTAGAAAGCGAGCTCGACGAAGAGCTGCGGTTTCACGTCGCGAGGCTCACCGAAGAACATGTCGCTCGCGGGCTCTCGCCGGAAGACGCCCGGCTGGCCGCGTTGCGGGCGATGCACGGCCTCGAACAGCGCAAAGAGGAATGCCGCGACGTCAGGCATGTGCGCGTGCTCGAAGATCTGGCGGTGGACGTCCGGTATTCGCTGCGCATGCTTCGCCGCAGTCCCACCTTCACGGCCGTCGCCGTGCTCACGCTGGCTCTCGGCATCGGCGCGAATGCCGCCATCTTCAACCTGATTGACGCGGCGATGCTGCGCATGCTCCCAGTGGCCGATCCGGAGAGCCTGGTGCTCGTCCAGGTCACAAACAGAGAGGGACGCCCGACCAGCAGTTTCTCGTACCCGCACTTTCTGTATGTGCGTGACCATGTCAGGACGCTGACCGGCGTTTTTGCACAGGCACGCGTCGATCTCAACCTGAGTGCTGGCGCGCTCACGGACGCACCTTCCGGCGAGCTCGTTTCGGACAATTACTTCTCCGTGCTGGGTCTCACGCTGCCTCTCGGACGCGGGTTCAGTCCCGGCGATCAGCTGGTCGCGGTCGTCAGCCATCGATACTGGACGAGCCGGCTGGGAGGCAATGCCGACGTTCTCGGTCGAGTCCTGACCCTCAACGGGGTACCCTTCACCGTGATTGGTGTCACGCCGTCAGGCTTCTTCGGAATCGACCCGGGACGGGCCCCCGATGTTTACGTACCACTGACTGATGTCGATCGGCTCATGCACACGGGTGGGCGACTGGCCCGGCCGAACAGCTTCTGGCTCGAGGTGACTGGACGGCTGCAGCCAGCTACCAGCGTGGAGCAGGCGCGCGCCGAACTCGACGTCATTTCTCAGCAGAACGTCGAGGAACTGGCCCGCTCGTCGTCGTTGAGGCCCGGGCTGCTGCAATTCCTGGGCAGCCGGCGCGTCGTCCTCTCGCCCGGAGACAAGGGGAGTGCCGGCCTGCGTCAGCGATTCGGGCGGCCGTTGCTCATCGTGATGACCATCGTCGGGCTCGTGCTGCTCGTCGCATGCGCGAACATCTCGGGATTACTGCTCGCGCGGGCGACTGCCAGGCAGCGGGAAATGGCGCTCCGGCAGGCCCTTGGCGCCGGACGGGCGCGGTTGTGGCGGCAGGTACTGACCGAAAGCCTCGTGCTTGCGCTCGCAGGGGGCTCTTTCGGGCTGCTGTTCGCATCATGGAGCTCCGCCGCGCTCATCGGATTCCTGGGCGACACGTTCGTGGACGTGACGCCCAGCGCACGGGTGCTCGCCTTCACGCTGTTGACAGCCGTCGCGACGGCGCTCCTGTTCGGCCTCGTCCCGGCCATGGGTCTCACGCGGCCGGACCTGGTGCCCGCGTTGAAGAACGACGCGGGAGGCAGGCCGTCCATTCGCCGCCTGCGGATGCGTACGGTGCTGGTCGCAGGCCAGGTCGCGCTGTCGCTGCTGCTCCTGATTGGCGCCGGCCTGTTCATTCGCACGCTGACGAACTTCAGAAGTCTCGACGCCGGGTTCGAGGCAAGCCGCGTCCTGGTCGCGTCGCTCAATCCGGGTCTCAGCGGGTACACCCCGGAACGGCAGCAGGCATTCTTCGGTGAGCTGCGGCAACGGCTCGAGGCGCTTCCCGGTGTCGTGTCCGTGAGCGCGGCCGATCAGCCGCTGCTCGGCGGTGCCTATGTAAATGGCCTCGTCGTCGAAGGCCGTGCTCCGGGTGCCGGCGACGACGGCGGGGTACAGGTCAAGGTCGTCGCCCCGCGATTCTTCGAGACGATGGGCATTGGACTGCGGCTGGGCCGTGACTTCGCGGACCAGGACGACAGGCACCGGCCGAAAGTCGCCATCGTCAACGAAACGCTCGCGCGGACGTTCTTCGCCGGACAGAACCCGCTCGGGAAACACGTCGGTGTAGGCACCACGACCGCCGACCTCGAGATCGTCGGTGTCATCGCGGACACGAGATACCGAACACTCCATGACCCTGTCCGGAGCACCGTCTATCTTCCGCTCGATCAAGTCACGGACAGCCTCGTAGCGGGGAGGGTCATACATGTCCGCACCGCATCCGACCCCGCGGCTGCGTTCGCGGCGGTCCGTGAACAGGTTCGTGGGCTGGATGGGAACCTGCCCGTGGCCAGGATGAGCACGTTCTCGGATCTGGTCGACCGCGACCTCGTCCAGGAACGTCTCGTCGCGACGCTCTCGGGTTTCTTCGGCGGGCTGGCATTGATCCTGACGGCCATCGGTTTATACGGCGGGCTGGCATATGCGGTCCAGCATCGTACGCACGAGATCGGCATCCGGATGTCGCTCGGCGCCGGGCGCGGCGCCGTCATCTGGTTGATTCTCCGCGAGTGCTTCGCGATCGTGGCAGCCGGGATCGCGATTGGTCTTCCGCCCAGTCTCTGGCTGTCGAGCCTGGTCCGTCACCAGCTTTATGGCCTGACGCCGCGCGATCCAGTGACGCTGATGACCGCGATGGGCCTGATCATCGTCGTCACTGCGCTGGCCGGCTATCTGCCGGCACGGCGTGCGTCCCGTGTTGATCCGATGGTCGCGTTGCGGTGTGAATAAGGAGACCCTATGCGTGTCGAACGCTGGCGGTACACCATCCCGCTCCGGCTCCGTTCGCTGTTCAGACGCGACCGCGTAGAGAGCGAGCTCGACGAGGAGTTGCGGTTTCACGTCGAGAGGCTCACGAAGAACACCTCGCTCGCGGCCTCTCGCCGGAAGACGCCCGGCTGGCCGCGCTGCGATGGACGGCCTCGAACAGCGCAAAGAGGAGTGCCGCGACGCGAGGCATGTCCGCGTGCTCGAAGATCTGATGGCGGACATGCGCTATGGTGCACGCACGCTCTTCCGCAACCGGGGCTTTGCGACGGCAGCCGTCGGCACGCTCGCCCTTGGCATCGGGGCGACGGTAGCCGTCTTCACGGTCGTGGACGGAGTGCTCCTGCGGCCGATGCCGTTCAGCCAGCCCGATCGCCTCTTCCTCATCACCCACACGCAGCCCGGGCCGTTCATGTCCGGGCGGGGCCTCTCCGACCGCACCTACCTCGACTTCAAGAGCGCCGACCGGACGTTCGAGCATCTCGCGGCGTTCTCCAGCCGCACCGCCAGCATGCGTGGACCCGGTGATCCGGCCGTCATCCCGATTGCGGCGGTGACGACGGAGTTCTTCGCGGCGCTGAGAGTCTCGCCGGCGGCCGGCCACACGTTCGACGAAGGCCATGATCAAGTGGTGCTGCTGAGCGACGCACTCTGGCGGAGCCGCTTTGCCGCGGATCCGGCGATCGTCGACAAGGTCATCGCCCTCGACGGTATCCGGCGCGCCGTCGTGGGGGTGATGCCGCCAGGATTCGATTTTCCCAACCGCGCTGCTCGTGGGCGCAGGGCTGCTCCTCAAGAGCTTCCTGCGGCTGCAGGCAGTCGACCCGGGCTTTCGTCCCGATCGCGTCATCACCCTCACGCTCGATCTTCCGGACACCGACTACCCCACCGCTCAGAAGCTTCACGCGTTCCACCAGCAGACGCTTGCGCGGCTCTCGGCTCTCCCTGAGGTCGTCGCTGCGGGTGCGATCAACTGGCGTCCGCTCGATACGGTATTGATGAGGGGCGGTTTCCGGGTGGACAGAGGACCGACGGTTCCAGAGGGGTTCATTCCGGACAAGCCCGCTGTCAGCCCCGGGTACTTCGCCGCGATGGGAATCCGGCTGCTTCGAGGGCGCGACTTCGCTCCAGCGGACAACGGCTCGAACCCGGGGGTCGCGATCGTCAGCCGCAGTGTCGCCCGGTTCATCTCCGAATCAGAGGAGAACGCCATCGGCAGACGTGTGACCCTTCGCGATAACCCCGAGCCAGGGGACTGGCTGACGGTCGTAGGCGTCGTGGACGACGTGAAGCAATGGGGCCCTCAACAGCCGTCGCACGCCGCCATCTACCAGCCTTATCTCCAGGTCAACCGGCCGTTCTTTCTCAGCCACATGTCATTTGCCGTTCGGACGGCATCGGATCCGGTACGACTGGCTCCCGCGATCCGCAGCGTCCTTCGTGAGGTGGACAGGAACCAGCCCGCCCAATCGATCGTGCCCATGACGGACGTGATGTCCGCCGCGACGGCCGAACCGGCGTTCCATGCGCGTCTGCTGACGATCTTTGCGTCGCTCGCGTTGATCCTCGCGGCCGTCGGCATCTACGGCGTCGTCGCCTACGCAGTTTCGCAGCGGACACAGGAGATTGGCGTCCGGGTGGCTCTTGGCGCCCAGCCGGGGAACCGTGGTCTGGATGGTGCTCCGGCGCACGCTCCTGCTGAGCGCGACTGGCGTGGCGCTCGGCGCGTGCGGAGCATTCGCGGCCACGCGCATACTGGCGCGGTTGCTCTTTGAAATCACCCCGAGAGACCCGGCCACTTTCTCGGCGGTGGCCTCGATCATTTTCCTGGTCGCGCTGGCTGCCGCTGTCGTCCCTGCATCGAGGGCCGCCAGGATTGATCCGGTCGTTGCCCTGCGCCACGACTGAGGAGTATTGGTAAACCTTTCGGTTCCCGGTAACGTCACAGTTATCGCGACTATCCTTGTCGCAGGAGAACCGTGTGAACCTTAAACTCGCCTTCCGCCGCCTCTTCAAAACGCCTTTCGTCAGCATCGTCGCCATCACGTCCCTTGCGCTGGGAATTGGCGCGAATGCGGCGATTTTTTCGCTGTTCGACCAGACGCTCCTTCAGCCGCTGCCCGTGCCGCGCTCAGGTGAGCTGGTGAACCTGTCCGCACCGGGGCCGAAGCCGGGCTCGCAGTCGTGCGGCCAGGCGGGCGACTGCGAGGACGTGTTCAGCTACCCGATGTTCAAGGACCTCGAGAAGCAGCAGACCGTGTTCACGGGCATCGCCGCGCACGTCAGCTTCGGGGTGAACCTGGCGTATCGGGGGCAGACGATGAGCAGCGGAGGAATGCTCGTCTCGGGATCGTACTTCCCTGTGCTGGGTGTTCAGCCGGCGCTCGGCCGCCTGCTCGGCCCGGACGACGATCGGAATATCGGTACGCATTTCGTGACGGTCCTCAGCCATGGCTACTGGACGACGCGGCTTGGCGCGAACACCAACGTCCTGAACGACACGATCATCGTGAACGGTCAGTCGATGACGATTGTCGGTGTAGCGCCCCGTGGCTTCACCAGCACGACGCTCGGCAGCGAGCCCAACGTGTTCGTGCCGATTTCGATGCGCGGATTGATGTCCCCCGGGTGGAAGGGCTTCGACAACCGCAGGAGCTACTGGGCGTACCTCTTCGCTCGACTGAAACCGGGCACGTCGATCGATCAGGCGCGTGCGGCGATGAACGGGCTGTACAGGCCGATCGTGAACGACGTCGAGGCGCCCCTCCAGAGGGGGATGAGCGATGCGACGATGGGCCGTTTCAAGACGAAGCAGCTCGTGATGGAACCCGGCGCCCGGGGGCAGAGCTCGATGCACCGCCAGGCCAGGACGCCGATGCTGTTCCTGCTGGCGGTCACCGGAATCGTGCTGGTGATTGCGTGTGCCAACATCGCGAATCTCCTGCTCGCGCGCGGGGCCGGCCGGGCGACGGAGATGGCAGTACGGCTTTCGATCGGTGCGACGCGCCGGCATCTCATGACGCAGCTGCTGACGGAATCCTGCGTGCTCGCCGTCCTCGGCGGCATGGCAGGACTCGTCATCGCCCGGTGGACGCTTGCGCTCATTGCGTCGATTCTCCCGCCGGGAGTGACGGACTCACTGCACTTCGAGCTCCAGCGGAACGTCGTGTTGTTTGCCGGGGCGATGTCGATTGCAACCGGGCTGCTCTTTGGATTGTTCCCGGCGCTCCACAGCACGAAGCCTGACCTCGTGTCCGCGATCAAGGCCCAGGCGGGGCAGCCGTCTGGCGCGCGCGCGGCGGCACGGTTCAGGACCTCCCTGGTCACGGCGCAGATTGCCCTGTCGATGGCGCTCCTGGTCGCGGCGGGATTGTTCGTGAAAAGCCTGGTCAACGTCAGCCGCGTCGAGCTCGGGGTCAAGGTCGACAACGTCGTGACGTTCGGCATCTCGCCGGAGCTGAGCGGGTACGACCGGCCGAAGTCGATGACGCTCTTCGGCCGCACCGAACACGAGCTGTCCGGCATTCCGGGCGTGACCGGCGTGGCGGCTGCGTCGGTGCCGCTGCTGGCCGGCAACAACTGGGGCAACGACGTGTCGGTCGAAGGGTTCAAGCGCGACGCTGACACCGATGCGAACTCCCGCTACAACCAGGTGAGCGCGGGCTACTTCCGCACCCTCGGCATCCCATTGATGGCGGGCCGTGAGTTCACCGAAGCCGACACCGCTACCGCGCCGAAGGTCGCGATCGTCAACGAGGCGTTCACGAAGAAGTTCAATCTCGGGCGAAATGCGGTGGGCAAGCGCATCGGCACGGAAGAGGACAGGTCAAAGCTCGACACCGAGATCGTCGGCGTGGTGCAGGACGCGAAGTACAGCCAGGTGAAGCAGACGGTGCCGCCGCTCTTCTTCCGCCCCTACCGGCAGGCCGAGAACGGCGTCGGATCCCTGAACTTCTACGTGCGGGCGTCAGGCGATACGGCGCCGGTCCTCAGGAGCCTGTCTGGTGTGATGGCCAGGCTCGATCCCACGCTGCCGCTCGAGGACGTGAAGACGATGCCGCAGCAGATCCGCGAGAACGTCTTCATGGACCGGATGATCAGCACGCTGGCGGCCGCGTTCGCGCTGCTCGCCACGCTGCTCGCCGCGATTGGGCTCTACGGTGTGCTGGCCTACACCGTATCGCAGCGCACGCGCGAGATTGGCCTGCGGATGGCGCTCGGCGCCGACGCGGCGCGGGTGCGCGGGATGATCCTCAAGCAGGTGGCGTGGATGACGCTCGTCGGCGGCGTCCTCGGGATCGTCGGCGCCGTTTTTCTCGGCCGCGGCGCCGAGGCGCTGCTCTACGAGTTGAAGGGCTACGATCCCGTCGTCATGGTCAGCTCGGTCGTGCTGCTGACCATCATCGCGTTTTGCGCCGGCTACATCCCGGCCTACCGTGCGTCACGCGTGCATCCCATGCAGGCGCTACGGTACGAATAGATCGGGATTCGGGATTCGGGTACTCGGGATCCCGTAGCTTCCGCCTTTAGGCGGAAGGACAGAGCACGGTGCCAGGGTGCTGAAAATGGGGACACTCACCTTTACGGTAAGTTGTTGAGCCGTAAGGGCTGAAAATGGACGTGCCAGAGTGCCCGAGTGCTGATAGCTGAACAGCTGAACAGCTGACAGCTGGTTCAGAAGGCCCGCAAGTATTGCGGCGGAACTGCGGGGTCCTGACGCAGACGCTGGGCGGCATGCAGGGGCCAGTACGGATCGCGCAGCAGCTCGCGCGCCATGACGATCAAATCAGCCTGACCGCTGCGGACGATCTGTTCTGCCTGTTCGGGAGCGGTGATGAGCCCGACAGCCGCGGTCGGCATTCCCGTCTCGCGCCTCACCCGTTCGGCAATCGGCACCTGGTAGCCGGCACCCACGGGAATACGCTGATACGGCACCAGCCCTCCGGACGAGCAGTCACACACGTCGGCGCCAAGCAGCATCAGCTGACGGGCCAGCGCGACAGAGTCGTCCGCCGTCCAGCCGCCATCCGCCCAATCCGTCCCGGAGATCCGGACGAACAACCCATCGCCATCAGGCAGGACCCGGCGAACAGCCTCGACGACCTCACGCACGATGCGCGTGCGGTTGTCGAATGCGCCACCATAGCGATCGTCACGCCGGTTGCTCAGCGGCGAGAGAAATTCGTGGATCAGGTACCCGTGCGCGGCGTGCAGTTCGATGATCCGGGCGCCGGCCTCGACCGCGCGCGTCGCGGCCTGCGCGAACGCAGCGACGATCCTGGCGATGCCCGGCTCGTCGAGGGCTTCCGGCACCTGGTATCCATCGTCGAACGCGATCGCGCTCGGAGCGAAGATAGGCTGCCATCCTCCCGCTGAGAGCGGCAGTGGCTTGCCTCCTTTGAATGGTGCGCCGGTGCTGGCCTTCCGGCCCGCATGCGCGAGCTGCATGCCAGGGATTGCGCCATGGTCCTTCACGAAGCGGAAGACGCGGGCCAGCATCTCGACATGTTCGTCCTTCCAGATGCCGAGATCGTCGGGGCTGATTCGCCCCTCCGGAAGGACCGCTGACGCTTCGGTCAGGACGGCTGCCGCTCCCCCGATGGCACGGCTGCCCAGGTGCACCAGGTGCCAGTCGGTCGCGAATCCGTCCACGCTCGAGTACCTGGCACATGGGAGAGACCACGACTCGATTGCGGAGCGTGAGCGCGCGGATGGTGAGCGGTGTGAAGAGCACTGAGGTGGCCACATGACTATTATGTGGCCTCGAGCGCCGCCGTGTCAGGGACGCGGCAGATGTTCCCGGCGATCAGTCAGCGGCCAGCGAGGCGACTGGAGCTCAGCGCGGAGGCGGCGGCACTTCGCGTCCCACGACCTTCATCGCCAGCGCGATCATCGATCCCACGTCAGCCACGTTGGCGGGGAGCACGATCGTGTTGCTCTTCTTGGCGAGCTCACCGAACTGGCCGATGTACTGTTCCGCGACGCGCAGCTGCACGGCCTCGAAGCCGCCGTCCATCTTGATCGCCTCGGCGACGCGCCTGATGCCTTCGGCGGTCGCGGACGCGACGGCGAGGATCGCGGACGCTTCTCCTTCGGCCTCGTTGATCTGCTGCTGGCGGCGGGCTTCGGACGCCTTGATCACTTCCTGCTTCACGCCGTCCGCGGTGTTGATCGCGGCGTCACGGGTGCCCTCGGACGTCAGGATCACCGCGCGCTTCTCGCGCTCGGCGCGCATCTGCTTTTCCATCGCGGCGAGGATGTCGTGCGGTGGCGTGATGTTCTTGATCTCGTAGCGGAGGACCTTCACGCCCCACGACTCGGACGCCTTGTCCAGCTCCGTGACGACCGCCGTATTGATGTTCGTGCGTTCCTCGAAGGTCTTGTCCAGATCGATCTTCCCGACCTCGCTCCTGAGCGTCGTCTGGCACAGCTGGCTGATCGCGAACATGTAGTCGGAGATGCCGTACGAGGCACGTTCGGGGTTCAGGACCTTCAGGTAGAGGACGCCGTCGACGCCGACCTGGACGTTGTCTCGCGTGATACAGACCTGCGCAGGGATGTCGACCGCCATCTCCTTGAGCGAATGCCGGTAGCGGATCGTATCCACGAACGGGACGAGGACATGGAATCCTGCGCTGATGGTCGTCGAGTATCGCCCCAGCCGTTCGACGACGTACGCGCTCTGCTGTGGCACGACGATCGCCGTCCTCGCAATGACGATGAGGACGACCATGGCGAAGATGATCAGGACCAGAAACGTCGGACTCACGCGCGTGCTCCTTCAGGTTCGATGAAGACCGTCAGTTGATCTACCCGCACGACGACGCAGCGTTCGCCTCGATGCACGGCGGCGGGCGCCGCGTTGCGGGCCGTCCACACCGTCCCGCGCAGCTCCGCACGGCCGACCGCGCCGGGAGGGATGTCTTCGAGCGGCAACGCCGACTCACCGATGAGCGTGTCGACGCTCCGCCCGGGGGCGTCGAGATTCATCCAGCGGAGCAGCGGACTTCGGAAGAACAGAAGGGAGGCGATCGAGAGAATCGAGAAGAGCAGCAGCTGCAGCCAGACCGGACCGGACAGGCCCAGAAGGGCGAGGACGCCGACGACCAGCGCCGCAATACCGAAGAAGATGACGTAGAAGCCGCCCGCGGCGGCCATTTCGGTCGCGACGAGCACCAGGCCGAGCGCGAACCAGTGCCACCAGAGCAGCGTCATCAGGGGAGCCCCATTGTAGCCGCAACGCGCATCTGGTGCGCGGGGCCAGGCCCTCAGGCCGCGCGAGGCCGCGATTCGGTGCCTCCACAGTTGCCCAACGGGCTCAACACCTTACGCTAAAGGTGAGTGTCCCCATTTTCAGCAGGGCCCTTGCGAGCAAAGAAAATCCGGCGCCAGTTGAAATCAAACGGCGGCGGGTTGAGGACGGGAGGCGCCAGGACATGACGATGCACGAGTCCGGATGGGAATACACCCGCATCAACCACCGTGACGCGGAAGCCAACCGATTCGAGCCGCGTGCCGAAGTCGTTGCCGTACAGCCTGACGTGGTCAAGCTGTCCGAACGCGGCGGTGCGCTGCTCGCGCGTCACCTGCGAAGGATCCTCGTATGTCGCCACGTCGGCATCGACCTGCGGGACGGTGAAGATGGCCGTTCCCCCTTCGCGGATTACACGCCGGCACTCGCGAAACGCGGCGATGTCGTCATCGATGTGCTCGATGACGTCATTCGCGATGACGACGTCGAACCGGCCATCCGGTATCTCGCCCATGTTGGTGATATCGAGATGGATGTCGCAATCGTCCGCCGCGTAGTCCGCGCGAACATACTCTCTGACGCGGGGCTCGACAAAACGGCGGACGCAATACTCTGGCGAGAAATGAAGAACGTCGCGATCGGGCCCCAACACGACGCCGAGATCGGTACATTCCGTGATCGCGGCCACGATCAGACGGTGCCGCACCATCGAGCCGCACTGCGGGCACAGTACCGACCGATGTCCGAACGTGAGGAACCGCCGCCCTTGCCATCCACAGATGTTGCACTGATGCCTGCGCGGAAAGGCCATCAGCACGTCCCGATACGCGTGATATCGAAGCACGTTTACCGGCCGGCTGACGCGAATCGACGCGATCGCCCGCCCAAGGCTCACCGGACCTCGAGGCCCGCGGGACAGGACACTCCTGTGCCTCCGAGGCCGCAGTACCCTGCCGGGTTCTTCGACAGATACTGCTGGTGATAATCCTCCGCGTAGTAGAACTCCGGAGCCGGCAGGATCTCCGTGGTGATCGGACCGTAACGGGCCTTCGTCAGCTCCTGCTGAAACGCGTCCCGCGAGCGTTCGGCTGTCTCGCGCTGGGCGTCGTCGAAGTAATAGATACCCGACCGGTACTGCGTGCCGGCGTCGTTTCCCTGCCGCATGCCCTGCGTCGGATCGTGACTCTCCCAGAAGACCTTCGTGAGATCCGCGTAGCTGATCTTCTTCGGATCGAACACGACAAGGACGACTTCGGAATGGCCCGTCATCCCGCTGCACACTTCCCGATACGTGGGATTGGGGGTGTAGCCCGCCGCGTAGCCCACCGCGGTCGTGTAGACACCCGGCTGCTCCCAGAATTTCTTCTCCGCACCCCAGAAGCACCCCAGCCCGAATAGCGCCTTCTCGAATCCTGCCGGAAACGGGGGCTCCAGCCGAGCGCCGTTCACGTGATGCGTCGCCGGCACGGGCATTCTGGCCGAACGCCCGGCGGGCGACTGGTCTTTCGTTGGCAGCTTCACTTCATCCTCCAGCTATCAGTTCTCAGCGATCAGCTATCAGTTGGTTCTCAGCTGACAGCTGATGGCTGTGAGCGTCAGTTCTCCGCCTGCAACATCATGACGATCAGGAACGCGATGAGAACGAGGAGCACGAGGAACGCAATCTTCCAGGCGCTCTTTGGATAGTCGCCGGCCATGCGGCCGGTCGCGCCGTTCACCACCACCTGGTAGCTCTTGCTCCCGTAGAGATACGAGAGCAGCCACACCGGTACAAGTATGTGCTTGAACGTCTGCCCTGAAAACACCGGCTGGATCTCCAGGCTCCGATACGTATCGCCGGGAATCTGGGCCGCCGCCATCTGGAACAGCTGCCGCGACATGGCCTGCTGCGATCTTTCGGCCGCGTCCAGCAGGACCACCTGGTAGTGCTCCACGACGAATCCAGAGAGAAAGGCCGTGTCGTAGGGGACGAGATCCGGCGTCAGGAACGGCTCGACCTGTTTCAGCAGGACGTGCGACACCCCGTGCGTCCCCGGCACCGGCTCGTCGTCGAAGAAATGGCGGACTTCTCCCGACGCCGGCTCCCAGCGGACGTGCCTGACCTGGCGGGTCTGCGTGTTGCCTTTGTTGTCCCGGTACGTCTCTGACGTGTAGTAGTAGTGCCCCGCCTCGGCGGTCCATGGGCAGACCGCCTGCGCGTCGAACGTCCAGTACGGAATGTAGACGCCTCGCACACGATCGACGAGCGCCCGGCTTTTGAGCGTGCCAGGCGCGAACCACTTGCTGGCATACCAGTGACGGATCTGCTCACGGACCTGCGGCTCGGACACCTTGAACGGCAGCAGTCCCTGCGGCCTGATGGGCGCCTTGATCTCGGTGTAGTCGACGAGCGACGGAGACCCGCAGAAATTGCAGTTCTGCCCCACGCGCTCGGGATCGAACACCGAGACGGCCTTGCAGCTCTGACACTGGACCGTGCGTTTGTCGGTCAGCCAGCCGCGCGCTTCGTCCGGCAGGTCGCGAAGTGCTCTGGCCAGATCGTTTTCAACCATCGCACCCGACACGGGGTCGAGCGTGAACGGCGCGGCCGTGCCGCAGAACGGGCACACGAGGAGCTGCTTCGACGGATTCCACACCGCCTGGGCCCCGCACGCGGCGCAGGCATGCTTGTCGAGAGCGGCGATGTCAGCCATCGAATGACTGGCGCGGCCTCACTTGGCCAGGTACGCGTCGAGAGCGCTCCGCTTGATGCGGTAGGACGAACCAATCTTCTTGGCTTCGAGCTCGCCCGACTCGATGATCGCCATGACGTCCGACTCCGGAACGCCCAGCGTCTGCGCGACATCGGCGGGGGCGAGCAGGTCCGGAGCCGCGGAGGGCGCGGGCGCGGCGGCCCGTGCCGCACCGGCAGGCGCCAAACCAGGAAGCCCCTGCTGCTGCACGATCTGCTGCGCAATCGAGAGGCCGACGGCGAGCTCGGTGGCCATCCCGCCGGAGCCACCCCCTTTTTCCATGCCCTGCGCCATCTGGAACTTGACGTAGTCGTTCAGGTTTCCGACGGCCGCCATGCTCGAACGCTTGTCGATCGCCTGTTCGACCTCCGCTGGAACGGACACGTTCTCGATGATGAAACTGGCGATCTCTAAACCGTACTTCGCGGACACCACGGGATTGATGAGCGGCAGCAGCGCCTCGCCGAGCTCGCTGTACCGGCTGGCCACGTCGAACACGGGCACCTTGGCGGACGCCAGCGCGTCGGCGAAGATGCTGACGATGCGGGAGCGCATGGTGTCGGCGAACTCGTCGAGCCGGAAGTTCTGATCCGAGCCGGCGACTTCCTTCAGGAACAACTTCGTATCGACGATTCTGAAGTCGAACGTCCCGAACGCACGCGCACGCACGATGCCCAGGTCGTCGTCGCGCATCATGATGGGATTCGAGGTGCCCCACTTGTTGCCCGTGAACAGCCGGGTGGTGACGTAGTAGACATCCGCCTTGAACGGCGAGTTGAACCCGTACTTCCACGACTTCAGCCGCGTCAGGACGGGAATGTTGTCTGTCGTGAGCGTGTGCTTGCCAGGACTGAACGTATCGCCGAACTCCCCGAGATAGACGAACTGCACCTGCTGCGACTCGCGCACGATCAGCTGTGCACCGTTCTTGATCGCCTTGTCCTCGTCGGGAAAGCGATACGAGAGCGTGTCTCTCGAATCATCGGTCCACTCGATGACGTCGATCAGCTCACCCTTGATGAAATCCATGATGCCCATGACTTCGGCTCCAGTCGTCCTTCAGAGGGGCCCGGCGGCGCGCCGCGGCCGATGACGGTATTGACGTTATTCTAGGGTCGAATGCCTTCGGACGCACAATCCCTTCACTGCCCGAACTGCGGCGCCGCCGCCGACCCGGATGCACGGCGATGCGCGTACTGCCGCACGCGCCTGGCGGCGGTGACCTGTGCGACCTGCTTCGCGCCGATGTTCGACGGCACGGCATTCTGCCCCAAGTGTGGCGCCGCCCGGGGGCGGGTCGAAACAGAGGCCTCAGCGACCCCCTGCCCCGCCTGCAAGGGAGGGCTCTCGCAGGTGACCGTCGGGGCCGCCGCGATGCTCGAATGCCGGCGCTGCGACGGGGTCTGGGTCGATGCGGCGACGTTCGAGCAGATGTGCACCAGCAGCGAATCGAGGGCCGCTCTCCTCCATCGGGCGCCTGCCGCGTCGCCACCCCCGGTGCAGCGCGTCAGATACCGGCCGTGCGTGCGATGCGGGAAGATGATGAACCGCGTGAACTTCGGACGCCTCTCGGGCACAATCGTCGACGTCTGCCGCGGGCACGGCACGTTTCTCGACGCCGGCGAGCTTCACGCGATCGTCACCTTCATCCACGGGGGCGGGCTCGAACGCACCCGGCAGCAGGAAGTCGAGGATCTGAAGGAACAGCAGCGGCGCCTCGCCGCGGCGCAGAACGCCTCGCTCAGGCCACGCGCAGCGGTGGACCTGGGGTCCACCGGCTGGGACTCCACCGCGCTCACGAAAATCCTGAAGGCCCTCCGCCGCTGACCGAGCTACCCACGACGAATCAGCCGATCGGCGCCAGCTCGATCGAGCCGTAATCTTCCAGCGGATCGCGCTGTCCCACGAGGGGCACGGGCCGTCGTTCGAGCGACTGAAACAGCGCGGCGACACTGTCGCCGGTCCAGCCCGTCATCGGCCAGAGCGCGGGATGAATCTCGACGACAATCGAGAGCGATCGGCCGCGGCTCCGGATCGTCTGCGTCGCCCCGGCGAGCACATCGAACTCGAATCCCTCGACATCGATGAGCATCCAGTCCGGAACGAAGCTGTGGTCGCGGCAATACTCGTCGACCGTGGTGACCGCGACATCCGTGGTGTGCGGCGCTGGCTCCTCGGGGTTGGGAGCCGTGAGACGGCTCAGCCCGCTGCCGGCATCGCCAAAGAGCACCGACGTGCCAGCCGTCCGGCCGAGTGCGATCGGCTCGACGCGCACACGCTCATCGAAACCATTCAAGCGAAGGTGACGGCGAAGGACAGCCGCCGTGCCGGCGTTCGGCTCGAAGGCCACGATCTGACCGGTCGGCGCCGTCCACCGCGCCATCTGGAGCGCATAGATGCCGACGTGCGCTCCGATGTCGAGGCAGCGCGATCCGACAGGCATCCGCGAACGCAGAATGCGCGCGAGATCCGCTTCGTAATTTGGCTGAATGAATCCCCGGTACCGGGGATCGAGACGAAATGCTTCGCCATTGATCTCGGCTGTCACGCCGCGGCCGGCCGTCACCACGTTCAGGAGCTCGCCGTAGAGTGGGCTGAGACGACGACGGAGCGGGGAGTTGCGATGGGCCGCCCCGCCTGCGAGGGCGGATACGATGCGATGGACACGACCGACGACGCCACCCAGCCGCTGCTCTACCACCTCAGGTGCCGGGTTCGAATGTCAGTGCGACGCCGTTGATGCAATACCTCAGGCCCGTCGGAGGCGGACCGTCTTCGAACACATGCCCGAGATGGCCGCCGCACCGACGGCAGTGCACTTCCGTGCGCGTCATGAAGAGGCTGCGGTCCGTGGTCGTCCGGACCGATCCCTCAATCGGCTCGAAGAAGCTGGGCCAGCCCGTACCGCTCTCGAACTTCGGTCCCGACTTGAAGAGCGGGTTCTGACACGCTACACAGCGGAACGTGCCCGGGCGCTTCTCCTGAAGCAGCGCGCAGGTCCCGGCGCGCTCCGTTCCATGTTCGCGAAGCACGTGATACTGCTCCGGCGTCAGCTGCTTCCGCCACTCTTCCTCGGACTTCACCACCTCGAACGTTTCACCCTGCTGAATACTCACGCTTGTCACTCCTCCCTACGAGCTTACCGCGAGAAGAGGTGTTTGGATCGGCATGCCGACACCCTATTGGGTCATGTCGCACGCCTGCGGATCGCCGCTTGCGAAGCCACGCCTCAGCGCGGCGACCCGCTGTTCCGAGGTGCCGTGCGTGAACTTCTCCGGGAACACACGCCCGGTGGACATCCGTTGAATCCGATCGTCGCCGATCGCCGCGGCTGCGTTCAGACCCTGCTCGAGGTCGCCGTTCTCGAGCTCGATCTTCTTCTCAGCCGCCCGGCCGGGCCTCGCCGTGGCGTGCGCCCACACGCCCGCGTAGCAATCGGCCTGCAGCTCCAGCCGGACAGAGAGGGCGTTCCGCTCCGACGGATTTCGAGCCTGTTGCTGTCGTGTCTGGCTCTCCGTACCGAGCACCGACTGCACGTGATGGCCGAGCTCATGCGCGACGACGTATGCCTCGGCGAACTCACCTGAGGCGCCGAATCGCTTGCGCAGCTCGTCGAAGAACCCGAGATCGAGATAGATGTAGTGGTCAGCCGGACAATAGAACGGTCCGCTCGCGGACTCCGCAAATCCGCAGCCCGTCGTCTGAACTGCGTCACGAAACAGCCGGACCGTCGTGCGCCGGTACCTCGCGCCGAGTAGTTCCTGCCAGGTGCCTTGCGCATCCGTCATCACCGCGTCGACGAAATCGACGGTCTTCTCTTCCGCCGGCGTCGAAGCGACCGGACCGGACGTGCCGACGCTCTCCGTCGGAGCTGGACCTCCGCCTCCGCCGACGAGAGACAGGAAGTCGACCCCGGTAAACCAACTGAGCAGCAGGAGGACGAGGACGCCCCCGATCCCCATGGGCATGGCGCGCATGCCGCCCCCGCTTCTCCCCCGAAGATCCTCGATGTTCCCGCGATCGCCAGGCGTCCATTTCATCTGCTGACTCCTCGGGCGTATCTGCCTGCAAGAAGCGGGTCGCGCTTCAGCTGGCGAGAAGTGCTGCGATTTCCACGAAAGCGGAGCTCAATCGACGCGGATATGACGCCACTTACCCTGTTGAAACCTCGCGAAGGACAACAGGCAGCGGGTCGAGTGGCCGACGAGAATGGCGGTCCAGACGCCGGAGGCCTGTAGTGTTCCTGATTGCTGAAGTGCGAAGCAGATGCCGAGCGGCAGCGCCACCTGCGACACGAGCGAGATGTACAGCGGGCTCCGTGTATCGCCGGTTCCCTGGAGACCGCCTGTATAGGCGAGCGCGACGGTGATGAAGAGCCCCGAGATGCTCAGATACCTGAGAAGCTCGCGCCCGAGCGCGACCACGATGGGATCCTGGAGACCGAAGATCCCAAGAAGCTGCTCGGGGATCAGCAGGAACAGCGCACCAAAGGTCGCCGCGACGCCCAGCCCGATGCGCGCCGTGAGGTGCACGGCGTGTGCGCTCCGATCGGGTTTGCCGGCGCCGAGGTTCTGACCCGCCACGGCCGCCGCTGCACCCATGAGCCCGACCGACGTCCACGTGATGAGTGAGAACAGTTCCGCATACCCGACGGCATAGGCGGCCTGCGCCTGCGCGCTGTACTCCAGCGAGCCGATGAACCGCAGCAGCATCACGCCGCCGATGTTCATCGCGACCCCCTGGATCCCCGCCGGCAGCCCGAATCGAAAGAGCGAGCGGATCACCGTGAAGTCGGGACGCCAGGACATCGTCCTCGGGAAGTGCACGACCAGCCGGCCGGCGCAGAGCATCCAGAGCGCGACGGCAGACACCGCGAGGCTCGCGATCACGGTGCCCATGGCGGCGCCGCGGGTGCCAAACGCGGGGATTGGGCCCGCTCCGCGGATGAAGACCACGTTCAGGCAGAAGTTCAGCACCGTCATCGCGACGCCAAGGCGCAGCGGAGTCCGCGCGTCTCCAGCCGCCCGCAGGGCGCCGCTCAGCATGAAGAACATGAGCAGCCCGATGCTCCCGGTGAACATCAGCCGCAGAAACGGAAGCGCTTCGGCCCTGACCTCCGGTGTGGCATGGACGAGCGTCAGGAGCGTCGGCGAGAGGACATATCCGAGGGGCGCAAGGACCGCGAGCGACAGAACCAGCGCAGTGATGAACGCCTGGTACACCGTGCGATTGACCCGCTCGGCATCGTTCGCACCCGCGAACCTGGAGACGAGCACCCCCATGCCCGTGAAGAGCGAACTGATGAAGACGATCACGACGAGAAAAATCTGCCAGCTCACGCCGATCGCCGCATTGCCGGTGTATCCGACGAAATGGCCGACGAGCACGTGATCGACAATGCCCTGGAGGCCGCCGATCGCGTTCTGCAGAACCGTCGGCCACGCGATCTTCCAGACGGCCGGCAACATCGGGCCGTCCACGATCGAGCGGTCGAACGTCCGGGGCTGACGCGTGCGGCCCGGGACCACGGGAGCCGCTGACGCGACGTCCGAGGCGGTTACCGCCGCTGCGACCGGAGTGCCGACCTTCTCATGGGACACGATCCCTGCGATCATACCTCTGGCGCGGGCAGCTCTCAGCTATACAGCTATCAGCTATCAGCTATCAGCTGCCCTAGCGCATGTTCTTGATGGTGCGGCGCACGTCCGCGTGCGCAAGGACGACCGCAGGCTGCCGCTGGAGCGCTTCGAAATAGCGCCGCTGGAACCCCTCGCCTGTCTCCGAAGCCGTCAACAGGTGCTCCACCTGCTCGATGAGCGCCGCGGCGTCGGCATCGGTGGCGGGAGAGTCGGGCTCGGCCGTCTGATCGATCCGCACGATGAGCTCCGACAGCGCATGGAGCCACGCGAACCACGGATCGCTGATCACGAGCTGCAGGAGGGTCGCGTTCGACCCGACGCGTCCGCGGTCCATTTCGTAGGCCACCCGCGTGTCGTCGAGCAGCACTTTGTGCAGCTGCAGCAGCCGTCCCCGCACCTCGCGCAGCCGGGCGCGATTCTGCTCGGTCATCAGCGCGTACTGAGACGGTGGGCGGGCCGCCTCCGACGGTTGCCGCGCCGCAGCCAGCAATGCCCCGAGATCGAGCCGCTCGGTGGTCATCTGCAAGGCGCCGCCGGCATTTCGCGGCCACTCGGCGCGCGGCCGATCCCAGTACAGCTCGAGGCCGTTGCCATCAGGGTCGCGCAGGTACAGCGCTTCACTGACCCCATGATCGCTGGCACCGTCGAGCGGCACGGACGCCTCGCGAAGCCGGTGCAGCGCATCGCCAAGCGCAGGCCGATCGGCGTAGCGGATCGCAAAGTGATAGAGACCGGTGGTGCCCGCCGCAGGGGCCGCGCCGCCCTGGCTTTCCCAGGTATTCAGGCCTATGTGGTGGTGATATCCGCCGGCGCTCAGGAACGCGGCCGATTGTCCCATCCGTGCGGTCACTTCGAAGCCGAGCACGCCGGAGTAGAACGCAAGCGCACGATCGAGGTCCGCCACCTTGAGATGCACGTGCCCGATGTCGGTTCGGGGGTCAATCGGGTTCGACATACGCCCATGATCGCGCACCTCAGGGGGGGCAAATCAAGCCTCGTGCGGCCGTGAGGCTCCCGTCGCCACTGGCCTGGCAAAAGAATGCCGGCGGTATTCGACCAGAGTGCGACGCCGCGTCCCCGGGATGGATGCTGGGACCGACGGCCGGCGCGTTTTTGCGATGGTTCTATAATCATGAGCATGAAGCTCTTCATCCAGCGAGCCGCCAGTGTTGCCCTCGTCGCCGGCGTCGCGGGCAGTGCCCTGACCGCCCAGCAGCAGGAACGCGCCAAGATTCCCGAAAAATACAGGTGGGATCTGACGCAGATTTATCCGGACGATCAGGCATGGCGTGCCGCGAAGGACAAGATGATCGCCGGGATTCCGGCGATCGGCGCCTTCAAGGACACACTTGCATCGTCACCGCAGAAGCTGGCGGATGCCCTGGAGCTCACGAGTCGCATCTCGAAGGAATTCTCGCGGCTGTACGTGTACGCGAGCATGATGTCCGACCAGGACACCCGCGACAGCAAGTATCAGGGCATGCAGCAGGAGATGACGCAGGCCGGCGCCACGATCGGCGCCGAGACCGCGTTCATGGAACCGGAGATCCTGAAGATCGAACGCGCGACGATCGACAAGTTCATCGCTGCCGAGCCCAGGCTGAAGGTGTACAAGCTCTATCTCGACGACATCCAGCGCCGGCGCGCGCACACGCTGACGGACGGCGAAGAAAAGATTCTCGCGGGCTCATCGGTGATCGCGAGCGGGCCGTCGAACGTCTTCGGCATCCTCTCAGACGCGGACTTCCCCTACCCGAGCGTGACCCTGAGCGACGGAAAGAACGTCAAGCTCGATAGCTCCGCGTTCAGCCTCTACCGAACGGTACCCGACCGCGGCGACCGCGAGAAGGTCATGTCGGCGTTTTTTGGCTCGCTCGGCGCTTTCCGCGGCACGTTCGGCGCCACGATGAACGCCCAGGTTCAATCGGATGTCTTTTACTCGAAGACGCGGAAGTACAACAGCGCTCTCGAAGCTTCGCTCGACGGAGCCAACATCCCGACCTCGGTGTACATGCACCTCATCGACGGGGTGAACAAGAACCTGCCAACCTTCCATCGGTATCTCGCGCTGCGCAAACGGATGATGGGGGTTCCCGAGCTTCACTACTACGATCTGTATGCACCGCTGGTATCGTCGGTGGATCTGAACTATTCGGCCGACGAAGCCGAGACGCACGTCATGACGGCGTTGAAGCCGCTCGGCGACGAGTACGGCACTGCCGCGAAGCGCGCATTCAATGAGCGGTGGATCGATCTGTATCCGAGTCCCGGCAAGCGTTCGGGTGCCTACTCGAACGGCGGGGCGTTCGACGTGCACCCGTACATGCTGCTCAACTACAACGGGAAGTACAACGACGTCAGCACCCTGGCGCACGAGCTCGGCCACACGATGCAGTCGTATTTCTCCAACAAGACGCAGCCGTACCCGCTCGCCAGCTACCCGATCTTCGTCGCAGAAGTGGCGTCCACCTTCAACGAGGCGCTGCTCATCGACCACATGCTCAAGACGATCAAGGACGACGACACGAAGCTCTCGCTGCTCGGGAGCTACCTGGAAGGAATCAAGGGGACGGTGTTCCGGCAGACGCAGTTCGCCGAGTACGAGCTGCGCACCCACGAGATGGCGGAAAAAGGTGAGCCGCTGACCGGCGACGCCCTGTCAAAGCTGTACTTCGACATTACGAAGAAGTACGACGGCCACGACAAAGGCGTGTGCATCGTCGACGACTACATCCAGCACGAATGGGCGTTCATTCCGCACTTCTACCGGAATTTCTACGTCTTCCAGTACGCCACGTCCTTCACCGCGTCGTCTGCGCTGTCGGAGAAGGTCCTCGCGGGGGATCCGGACGCCACGCGCAAGTATCTTGCGTTCCTCGGCGCAGGCGGATCCAAGTATCCGATCGAGCTTCTCAAGGAGGCGGGCGTCGACATGACGACGGACGAACCCCTCGAGTTGACGATGCAGAAGATGAACCGCGTGATGGACGAGATCGACAAGATTCTCGCGAAGAAGAAGTAGCTTCGCGCGCGTCCCGGCGGATCTACGACGCGAGCTGCAGACCGTTCCTGTGTTTGGCTCTGGTCGTCTCGCACCGACCCTGCAGGACGGCGCCGTCTTCCATCCGGAGTGACGGCGCACTCACTTCCCCGTCCACCTGGGCGGAGCGTCCCAGCACAATCAGCTCGGCCGCGCACAGCATTCCGGACACGTGACCCCCGACGTCGATCGCCCGGGCCTCTACGTCGGCGACGAGGTGTGCCCCGCTATTGATAGTGAGCGCATGCGCGTCGACGCGGATGGACCCTTCCACGCGTCCGCTGACCACCAGGTCCTCGTGCGCGATGATTTCTCCCTTGATGACGATCGATGAGCCGATTTCAGACGGTCGTTCCATGTGTCCTCCGTGGTGAATGCATCCGCGCTCGCAATTCACGTTCCGTGTGTGACGCGTGCGGGTTCGACATATTCGAATCGGTCGGACGCTCATGACGCGCCACTGACCGACAGATTTCGACAGTCACTTACAATCTCGTCAGCCGCGCTGCGACTCGAGCTCGCGCCGGGCGGACTCCAGCTCCCGCCGCTTCGCCGAGCTCATCTTCGGCAGCCTCAGATCGAGCGCGTCGATGGCATCGACGACGGCGCGGGCGATCAGATGGTGTGTCAGCCACTTTCTGTCGGCGGGGACGACGACCCACGGGGCATGGGGGGCGCTCGTCTGGCGGATCATGTCCTGGTACGCCTTCATGTAGTCGCGCCAGAGCTTGCGCTCCTGCACGTCCCCCATCGAGAACTTCCAGCGCTTGTCCGCCTCATCCAGGCGTTTGATAAACCGCTGGCGCTGTTCCTCTTTCGAGACGTGCAGGAAGAATTTCCGGATGACGAACCCGCTCCGCGCGAGGTGCAGCTCCGACGCCCGGATGTCCTCGAATCGCTCCTTCCAGATGTGCCGCGTCATGACTTCCGGCGGCAGTCTCTGGTTGTCCAGCAGTTCGGGATGGACGCGGGCGACGAGCACTTCCTCGTAGTACGACCTGTTGAAGATCCCGATGCGGCCGCGTTCGGGCAGCCGGACTGTCGTTCGCCAGAGAAAACTGTGATTCAGTTCCTCGGAGGACGGCACCTTGAACGACGCGACCTGGCACCCCTGAGGATTCACGCCGGAGAGCACATGCTTGATTGCGCTGTCCTTGCCGGCGGCATCCATCGCCTGGAAGATCAGGAGCACGCCCCACTTGCCATGGGCGTAGAGCTTCTCCTGCAGCTCGACAAGCTTCGCGACGATCCGGGGCAGCTGGGCGACAGTCTCTTCTTTCGACAGTGGCAGGCGCCGGGGCCCATGGGGGTCCACCTGGCGCAGGCGGAAGGCACGTCCGTCGGTTACGAGAAACGGCGAGGTGATGGCAGGCACCTCGCTATCATGCCTCAGGTGCTCGCGGAACCAGCGGCTTCGTCATGAGAATGAAATGACACGGCCGCGTCGCTTCCAATGAATCCGGAAACGGCTCCGTCCCGCACTCCGAATAGCCGAGGTGTCGATAAAAGGGGGGCAGTTCTTCCCTCAGGTTCACTACGCTCAGATCCGCGTGACGGGCGCCGTGGCTCCGGCAATACGCTTCGGCAGCATTCATCAGCGCACGTCCCAGGCCGCCGCCTTGACGCGCGGGATCGACGGCCACCAGCCCGATGTAGCCTCGCTCACCACGCAATTCCACGTACACCGAGCCGGCTGGATCACCGTCCTCCTCGAGCAGAAGGAACGTGCCTTTGGCCTGCAGCGCGCGGATGCCTTCGGCATTGATCCGATCGCCAACCTTGAAGAACCGTTCCACGACATAGGCCGCGTTGATGAGCCGTTCGAGAGTCGGCACGTCGGAGGGGGTGGCGATACGCGTAGGCATCAGTTCTCAGCTATCAGCTATCAGCTTTCAGCTTTCAGTTCCAAAGAGAGCTAACAGCTGAGAGCTGACAGCTGAGAGCTAAAAGCGTCGGAAGGTGAGGTTCAGCCGCCCGACAAAAGGCAGGCCTTCCGGCGCCGTGCCTGGCAGGATGCGCGTCACACCGTGATACCGCAGGCGCGACGGTCCGCCGAACACGAACGCATCGCCGGACTCGAGGAACAGCGTCTGGACCGGTTCCCGCCGCCGCAGGCCACCGAAAAGGAAACGCGCGGTATCACCGATCGAGAATGAGACGACGGGCGTTCCTGCCGCGATCGACTCGGGGCTCTCGTCCTTGTCCTGGTGCAGACCCATCCGGCTTGCGTCGCTGTACCAGTTGACGATGCAGCAGTCGGGTGTGAAGGTGAAGCCGGCATCCCTCGCTGCACGTTCCGCGAGGAGCGCGAGCTCGACAGGTAACGCAGGGGCCGGCAAGCCGTCGATATCCGAGCGGATGTCCTCATACGAGTAGGTGCGCGCGTTCCAGTGCCGTCCCAGGCAGAGCATACGCACGCTCATCTTGCCGCCCCCGCGGACGATGGGTGTGTAGAACCCGGCGTCGGCAGACCCGAGATCCAGGCAGCGGGCCGCCACGAACCGCTGCTCGTCGGGAGTCAGGTAGGACTTCAGATGCGCGGCACCCGTCGCAACTTCGAGAACGCCCATTCGTTCGATCTTCATAGCTCTCAGCTTCAGCTCTCAGCTTTCAGCTCTCAGCTGAGACCTACTCCGAGTGCACGACGTGGAACGCCGGAATGTCGGGCTCGGATGTCGGGAGATCCGTCAGAATCCGGGCGCACGCGTTCCACCGCAGGATGGCTTCGTCGATGCCGGCCGGCCGGATGGCTTCCGCGGCTTCGTAGCTCGCCATCGCCTCCTGGAGCCACTCGCGCACGGACCGGGATGATCCGGGGTGATCGCGGCGGAGCTCCGCCTTGCCGCGACGCTCCCTGATGATGCCCGAGTAGTACAGCCGTTTGTAGTCGTCGCGGAGCCGCTCGACCGCGGCTTCGGCGGCAGCCATCGGGCGCGCCGCAGGTCCATCTGAGAACTGATCCGTCAGCGCCAGGACGAGTGTGACGATGGCCTCCTGGTGGTCGGCATCGATCCGCAGCACGTCGAGACAGATGCTTTCCGCTTCGACCGGCTCGTTCAGCAACCGGTATCGCTCGGCCTGAGCGAGGGCAGCCGGTATCGCGTCTGTCGAGAGCCGCTTCAGCTCGAACATGTCGTCCTCCTTTTCAGCCGGCGAATATCCGAAACAGCCGCCGGACCGGGTCGTAGAACCGATCCACCACGCGCTCCTTGAGCGGGATGATGGCGTTTTCCGTGATCGTGATGTGTTCGGGGCAGACCTTGGTGCAGCACCGCGTGATGTTGCAGAACCCGATGCCGTGCTGGTCCTTCAGGTCGCTCAGCCGGTCTTCCGCGTCGATCGGATTCATCTCGAGCGCCGCGGTGTAGACGAGGAAGCGCGGGCCGATGAACTGCTCGTGCAGGTGATGGTCGCGCAGCACGTGGCAGACGTCCTGGCAGAGGAAACATTCGATGCACTTGCGAAATTCCTGCACGCGGTCCACGTCGGCCTGGGCGACGCGCCAGGTGCCGTCGGGCGCATCCGGCGGCCGGGCCTTGAAGCGCTTGATCGTCTTCTTCACCCGGTAGTTCCACGATACGTCGGTGACCAGGTCGCGCAACAGTGGAAACGCCTTCATCGGCTCGATGGTGACGGGCTCGTCGAGCTTCAGCTCGTTGAGGCGCGTCATGCACATCAGGCGCGGCTGGCCATTGACTTCCGCCGAGCACGAGCCGCATTTGCCTGCCTTGCAATTCCATCGCACCGCGAGGTCGCCGGCCTGGGACGCCTGGATGCGGTGGACCGCGTCGAGCACCACCATGCCGGGGACGACCTCGGTCGTGTAGTCCTGGAATTGACCGCCACCGGCGTCGCCGCGCCAGATCCTGAACGTGGCCTGCTGCATCTGGAGTGTCTCCCGCTACTTGTTCTCTTCGACGACCTGCTTCAGCTCGGCCGGCATCTCCGGAATCGGCACGCGCCGAACTTCCATCGACCCGTCAACCGCCTGCCGCACGACGAAGTTGATCGCGCCGAACTCGGCGGCCTTCTCGGGATAGTCATCGCGGAAATGCCCGCCGCGGCTCTCCTTCCGCTCGACGGCGCATCGCGCGACGGCTTCCGACACGGTCAAGAGGTTGGTGAGATCGATCGCCGTGTGCCAGCCAGGGTTGTACTCGCGGTGGCCGGAGACGGCTGCACGCGCCGCCCGCTCACGGAGCCGCTCGATCTCCACGAGCGCCTGTCGCATCTCATCCTCCAGCCGGACGATCCCGACGAGGCGCTGCATGGCTTCCTGGAGCGTCTGCTGGATGGTGTAGGGATTCTCCGTCCGCCCTGACTCGAACGGATCGAGTGCACTTCGCGCCGCCCCCTCGATGTCCGCCTGGTCCACACGGCCGGCTTTGTTCTCGCGGGCAAAGCGCGCGGCGTACTCCCCGGCGCGCTTCCCGAAGACGAGGAGATCCGACAACGAGTTCCCGCCGAGGCGGTTGGCGCCATTGATACCTGCGGCACATTCCCCCGCCGCGAAGAGACCCGGCACGCCGGACATCTGGGTGTCGGCGTCCACTCGCACACCGCCCATCACGTAGTGCGTGGTCGGCCCGATCTCCATCGGCTCTTTCGTGATGTCGATGTCGGCGAGCTGCTTGAACTGGTGATACATGCTCGGCAGCTTCCGCCGGATGTGATCCGGGGCATTCGGCAATCGCTTGGCAATCCACGCGATGTCCAGGAAGACACCGCCGTGCGGGCTGCCGCGTCCTTCACGGACTTCCCGCGCGATGCACCGCGCGACGTGATCGCGCGTCAGCAGCTCGGGCGGACGCCTGGCTGCCTTGTCCCCCTGCGTATACCGCCATCCCTCGTCCTCGTTGTCGGCGGTCTGGTTCCGGTACGGCTCCGGGATATCGTCGAACATGAAGCGGCGGCCCGCCTTGTTCAGAAGGATGCCCCCTTCACCGCGCACCCCCTCGGTGACGAGGATGCCCTGGACGCTCGGCGGCCAGATCATGCCCGTGGGGTGGAACTGCACGAACTCCATGTCGATGAGCTCGGCGCCGGCACGATAGGCCAGGGAGTGCCCGTCGCCCGTGTATTCCCAGCTGTTGCTCGTGATCTGGTAAGCGCGCCCGATACCCCCGGTCGCCAGCACCACGGCTGACGCGCGAAACACCTTGAAGCGGCCGCGCTCCCGCTCGTAGCCGAACACGCCGGCGATGCGGTCGCCGTCTTTGAGCAGCGTCAGGACGGTGAATTCCATGTGGACGTCGATGCCCTGATGGATCCCGTGGTCCTGGAGCGTGCGGATCATCTCGAGGCCCGTACGGTCCCCGACGTGGGCCAGGCGCGGATACCGGTGGCCGCCGAAGTTGCGCTGCAGGATCCGCCCGTCCGTCGTCCGGTCGAACACCGCGCCCCACGCCTCGAGCTCGCGCACGCGATCGGGCGCTTCCTTCGCGTGCAGCTCCGCCATGCGCCAGTTGTTGACGTACTGACCGCCCCGCATCGTGTCCGCGAAATGGACCTTCCAGTTGTCGCGATCGTCCACGTTGGCGAGCGCTGCCGCAATGCCGCCTTCGGCCATCACGGTGTGGGCCTTGCCAAGCAGCGACTTGCACAGCAGGCCGACCCTGACGCCTCCTGCAGAGGCCTCAATCGCGGCACGCAGACCCGCGCCGCCGGCGCCAATCACAAGGACGTCGTATTCGAGAGTTTCGTATTCCATGTCGGAAGCGGAGGAAGCCCGGTCAGCGCGCGCGGCGGACCATCAGAGGATTCTGAAGTCGTGCCAGACGCCCATCGAGCAGAGGCGGACGTACACGTCGGCAAACCCGACCGAAAACAGACTCATCCACGCAAACAGCATATGGCGGCGATTGAGCGCGCTCGAGCACGCGTAGCCCGTCGCGCAGATCCCGGAGGTCGAAATCACGTCGCGGCTGCCGCCAATCAGATGGCGCAGCGAGTGGCAGCCGAAGGTATAGCTCCCGAGCAGGACGACGTTGGCCGCGAGGATGACGGTGCCGAGGCCAAGACCGAACCGGGTGCCACCGGTGGCGGGGTCGGCGAACCACATCGCTTTCCACACGTCATACGCCAGCAGGACGATGAAGATCAGTGCGAGATACAGGAAATAACGGTGCACGTTCTGCAGGATCAGCGGAAATGCGTGCTCGCCGAGATATCGCTTCCGGGGCTCGCCGACGGTGCATGACGGCGGATCGGCCCAGAACGCTTTGTAGTACGCGCCGCGATAGTAATAACAGGTGAAGCGAAAGCCGCCAGGCGCCCACAGGATCAGGAGCGCCGCGGAAAATGGGAGCGCGCCAGGCCACCACCCCGGCTTCGGGCCGAACCAGGCGTGCGATCCTTCGCCGAAGAGCAGCGGGGAATAGAACGGCGAGAGGTAGGGCCCGTACTCGTAATGATTCCCCTGGAATGCGGCCCAGGTCGAGTAGACGACGAATGCGGACAGCCCCAGGAACGTGAGCAGGGGCTGGACCCACCACGTATCGCGGCGGGCTGTCTGGCCGAACCGGCGGTCTGTTTCCCTCAGCGGCCACACGGCCTGCGCCATCGAATCACTCCCTTGACCAGAATGGGTGGAATCGCTGAACCATATCGGCAGGAGCACATTATTGCAACCCCTCTCTGCCGTTCCGGGCTCACGATCCGCTCACCCTATTCTCTCTCGGGTGTGGTGTTCATCGCATGTTCGCCGCCGAGAGGGCTGCCACGTCGTCTCGCAGCCGTCCGGCGATCCAGTGAGCTGTCGCCGGATCGCCTGGCGCCTGGTCCGGGAAGACACGGGGACGGCCGATGTGCAGTCGAAGACGGCCCGGATGCGGAACCAGCTGTCCCTTGGGCCATGACTCGAACGCACCGGAAAGGTGACACGGGACGACAGGCGTGCTGGTCCCCGCGACCAGCCGACCCACACCAGACCGGAACCGTCCGAGCGCGCCTGAGCGGGTTCGCGTGCCCTCCGGAAACATGATCAGGACGTTGCCCGGGCCTGCCAGCACCTGGCGGCACAGCTCGAGGCCGGCGACGCCATGCTGCTCGCGATCGAACGGCAACCCGTTGACGACGACAACGGAGAAAAGCGCGAGGGGCGCGCTCGAGAAGAAGTACTCCGCCGCGGCAACCGGGAAGGCGCTGTGCACGCGCCTCAGTGGGAGAGCGAAGAGGAGGCAGAGCGCGTCGAGGTGGCTCGAATGGTTGCACACCATGATGAACGATCCGCCGGTCGGCAGATTCTCCCGCCCGACCACGTTCAATCCATGGTACGTACGCAGCAGCGTTCGCGCAGCCATCTGGATGGTCGTGCGAAGCGCGCAGACGGCAAACCCGCCCACACGCCTTCCCTCAGCGGCGGCGCATCACCCAGGGCTTACCGTCCCAATCCGACAGGCCCCGCGCGATGAGCTCGAGCTGCGGGTGCCAGGGCTGATTGGTATAGATCAATGTCCCTCCCTCGGGCAGGGCGCCGGCCACGCTCCGGAGCGAGCTCATGACCATCGTGTTGTCCGCAAACAGTTCGTAGAGTCCGGAGACGACTGCGATGTCCGGTCGCGGGCTCCGGCAATCGTCACCGGGCGGGCCGAAGGCATCGCTCCGAACGAAGCGCACGCGATCGAGCCCGAGTGCATCGGCGATCACCTTCGCTTCGTCGAGGTTCTTCCCTTCAAAATCGCGCAATTCCGCGCTGACGTTCAATGATTCGCAGCGCGTCAGAGTTTCGAGCAGATAGCGTCCCGCGCCTGCGGCCACGTCGAGGAGGTGCACCGACTGCTTCCTGGCGTGTGTTTCTCCGATGGCCTGCAGCAGGGTCCGCTCGAGGAGTTGCCGGCGGACGCGGATGCCCCGCCAGCCGGTGCCGGCGAGGTACTGCCTGTCGATGAGTCGACCGAGCGCCGTGAAGCCGCCTGGCCGATTGCGATACACGTAGTCGAGTGTTCGGCCGGAGTTGAACCCGCTCTGCCGGCCCACGCGAATGCCGTCGCTCCATCGGCCGAGCGTGCGCAGGAACAATCGAAAGAACCTGTACGAGAGCCACTTCGGCGACAACGGCCTCAGTGGTTGTGACAGGGCGCGATACTCCTCGAACGTGTGGCCCCGCTGGTCGGCATCGAGCAACGGTGCCGGACCACCGGCAGTCGAGAACGCCGCCTCGACGAACGCACGCGTCAGCCGCAGCGGGTGCGCGGCATTCTCCTCGTGATAGATGTCGTGGTAGTAGCCCGCGCGTAGCACCCGAAGTTCTCCGCATCGTCTCGCGGACCTTCAGAGCGTCCGTTGCCACGGGCATCCCAGGCGAACACCGTGAAGCCCTCCGGCGCCAGCTGGTCGATCACGTCCTCCGAGCGTCCTGAATGCTCGTGACCGCGGTGGAACAGGATCAGGAGCCTGCCCGCGGGAGCTGGCGGCCGCCAGGCTCGGTAGAAGAGCCGCGTGCCGTCGCGGCTCTCGAACCAGTGCTCGGACGCGATGAATCGCGGCCTGGCTTGCTCGGGCGCCGGGCTGTCGCCGCCGGGAGGGGAGAGACGTTGCGCTGTCCTGCTGCGCCGGCCGAAAGCTGTTGTGACCATGGAGGCAGTATGGCCAGCGGCCCGGTGAGAAGTCCTGCCTGGACGGTGAAATATCGTGAAATCGGGGATCGGGGATCGGGGATCGGGGATCGGGGATCGGGGATCAGGGACTCGGGGTTCGGGAAGCTGGAAGCCGGAAGCTGGAAGCTGGAAGCTGGAAGCTGGAAGCGCGAGCATGCCGTACAAAAAGAAAGGGCCGCTGTTTTTCAACAGCGGCCCTTGAGAAATAATCCCGGCAGTGACCTACTCTCCCACACAGTTACCCATGCAGTACCATCGGCGGTAGAGAGCTTAACTTCCGTGTTCGGAATGGGAACGGGTGTGACCCCTCTCCTATGACCACCGGGAAAATGACCTACGGGGCGGGTGGCCTCGCGCAGGCTGAATTGTGCTGCCTGGGGTCCCGCCTTCGCGCCTGTCGGCGCTTCGGCGCGGCTGCGCCCGCAATATACCTGCGGGGGCTTGTCGCACCGTAGCCGCGAAGCGGCGTAGGCGGATCGTCCCAGACAATGTCAAAGAGCTATCAGCTATCAGCTTTGAGCTATCAGCCTGAAAGCTGATGTCTGAAAGCTGAACGCTTGCAATTGAATATCCTGCAAACGGTAGTTTCTTCGTTCCACGTGTCCGCCAGCGCGCCGAAGCGCGCCGGCGGGCGAAACACGTAGCAGTGCGAGCATTGTAAAAGAAGAAAATGGTCAAGCCTCACGGCTGATTAGTATCGGTTAGCTTCACACATCGCTGTGCTTCCACACCCGACCTATCACCTGGTAATCTTCCAGGAGTCTTTAGAGGCCTTACGGCCTGGGAAATCTCATCTTGTGGAGGGTTTCACGCTTAGATGCCTTCAGCGTTTCTCCCTTCCGCACGTAGCTACCGAGCGCTGCCGTTGGCACGACAACTCGTACACTAGAGGTGCGTCCATCCCGGTCCTCTCGTACTAAGGACAGCCCCACTCAAATCTCCTCCGCCCATGACAGATAGAGACCGAACTGTCTCGCGACGTTCTAAACCCAGCTCACGTACCGCTTTAACCGGCGAACAGCCGGACCCTTGGAACCTGCTACAGCTCCAGGATGCGATGAGCCGACATCGAGGTGCCAAACCTGAGCGTCGATGTGAACTCTTGGCTCAGATCAGCCTGTTATCCCCGGCGTACCTTTTATCCGTTGAGCGATGGCCCTTCCATGCGGAACCACCGGATCACTAAAGCCTGGTTTCCCACCTGCTCGTCTTGTAGGACTCGCAGTCAAGCTCGCTTATGCTTTTGCACTCTACGGCTGATTTCCAAACAGCCTGAGCGAACCTTCGCGCGCCTCCGTTACAGTTTAGGAGGCGACCGCCCCAGTCAAACTACCCACCTAGCAGTGTCCCTGACCTGGATGACAGGTCGAGGTTAGAACGCCGGAGTGTTAAGGGTGGTATCTCACCGTTGGCTCCCCCGAGCCCGAGAGCCCGGGTTCAAAGCCTCCCACCTATCCTGCGCATAACACGCCAGCATTCACTACTAAGATGTAGTAAAGGTGCACGGGGTCTTTTCGTCTAGTCACGGGCAACCGGCGTCTTCACCGGTACCACAAATTCGCAGTGCCCCTCGTTGAGACAGCGCCCAAATCGTTACGCCATTCGTGCAGGTCGGAACTTACCCGACAAGGAATTTCGCTACCTTAGGACCGTTATAGTTACGGCCGCCGTTTACCGGGGCTTCAGCTCGAAGCTTCGCCTTGCGGCTAACCTCTCCCTTTAACCTTCCGGCACCGGGCAGGCGTCAGACCCTATACGTCGTGTTCGACTTCGCAGAGTCCTGTGTTTTTAGTAAACAGTTGCTTGGGCCTCTTTATTGCAACTCGTTCGCGCACGCGATCGCGAGGACCACGCACGCTAATCGAGCACCCCTTATTCCGAAGTTACGGGGCCAGTTTGCCGAGTTCCTAAACGAGGGTTCTCACTCGCGCCTGAGGATTTTCTCCTCACCTACCTGTGTCGGTTTGCGGTACGGGTACCCACTTCTCTCCTTAGAGGCTTTTCTCGGCAGCATGGCGTCACCGGCTTTGCGGGTCAAAGACCCTCGACATGGCACCTCAGGGAATGTGACTCTCCGGATTTGCCTGGCGAATCCCCCTACATGCCTGAACCCACACGTCCAATCGTGGGCCCGGCTAGCCTCCTGCGTCCCCCCATCGTGATAACGAGAAAGTAGGTAGTTCCGGAATGTTGACCGGATATCCATCCGCTACGCCTTTCGGCCTCGCGTTAGGACCCGACTGACCCTGAGCGGACGAACCTTCCTCAGGAAACCTTAGGTTTACGGCGGGGAAGATTCTCACTTCCCTTATCGCTACTTATGCCGGCAGGGTCACTTCTCACCGCTCCACCAGTCCTTACGGTCTGACTTCGCTGCGATGAGAACGCTCCTCTACCAATATGAGACCCCGCAGGGTCTCGTCTATTCTACGGCTTCGGTCCTGTGCTTGAGCCCCGTTATATTGTCGGCCCAGAGCCGCTTGACCAGTGAGCTATTACGCTTTCTTTAAAGGATGGCTGCTTCTAAGCCAACCTCCTGGTTGTCTGAGCGTCTCCAGATCCTTTACCACTTAGCACAGAGTTAGGGACCTTAGCCGGTAGTCTGGGCTGTTTCCCTCTCGACAATGAAGCTTAGCCCCCACTGTCTGACTCCCGAGATACGTGTCGCTGGCATTCGCAGTTTGATTGGATTCAGTAAGCTGGTAAGCCCCCTAGTCCATTCAGTTCTCTACCACCAGCGCCGACCTCTCGAGGCTATCCCTAAAGATATTTCGAGGAGAACGGGCAATCACGAGGTTTGATTAGCCTTTCACCCCTACCCTCAGCTCATCCAAGCTGTTTTCAACCAACACTGGTTCGGGCCTCCATACGGTGTTACCCGTACTTCACCCTGGCCAAGGGTAGATCACCTCGCTTCGCGTCTAATCCCAGCGACTCGTCGCCCATTTCGGACTCGCTTTCGCTGCGGCTCGCTTTCGCTTAACCTTGCCACTGAGATTAACTAGCCGGCTCATTATGCAAAAGGCACGCGGTCAGGCATTCCTCGGCCGAAGCCAAGGCATAGCCCTCCCACTGCTTGTAGGCATACGGTTTCAGGTACTATTTCACTCCCCTCGCAGGGGTTCTTTTCACCTTTCCCTCACGGTACTGGTTCACTATCGGTCGCCAGGAAGTATTTAGCCTTACGGATGGTCGCTCGTAGATTCCCACGGGATTTCTCGTGTCCCGCGGTACTCAGGTGCCTGTCCAACGAGCCAGCATGTTGTCGCCTACGGGGCTGTCACCCTCTATGGCCGATCGTTCCAGATCGTTCGACTAACGTGCTGGTTGGTAACTCGCCGGCCTTGCGGCCAGACAGGTCCTACAACCCCACCGTGCAAGCACGATGGTTTGGGCTCTTCCGCGTTCGCTCGCCGCTACTAGCGGAATCACTATTGTTTTCTTTTCCTCCGGGTACTGAGATGGTTCACTTCCCCGGGTTGTCTTCGCCAGGACCTATGTATTCAGTCCGGGATACTCAGGTATTAGCCTGAGCGGGTTGCCCCATTCGGATATCCTCGGGTCAAAGCCTGTTTGCGGCTCACCGAAGCTTTTCGCAGCTTACCACGTCCTTCATCGACTCCTAGCGCCAAGGCATTCACCGTACGCCCTTAGTAGCTTGACCATTCATTCTAGAACTCGAAGCTAACGCTCACAGCTCACAGCCCTCAGTTTTTCAGCTCTCAGTATTGCTACTGAAGGCTGTCAGCTGATGGCTGATAGCTGCACGCGATAGCTCCTTGCACACTGCGTGTGTGTCATTCGCCCTTGCGGACTTCGGCAGACAGTGTTTTTTGTGGTCGGAAAAAACTACCGTTTGCAGGATATTCAATTGTCAAAGAGTCGTGTGAAGCTACCAGCCATCAGCGTTCAGCTGTCAGCCTGAGGAGGCCGCTTACGCGGCAGCTTCTCTCCAAACTTGTCTGGGCTGCTGGGAGCGTCGCCGTCGACCAACCTTCCAATCTTACTAGCCAGGCTCGCTGCCGCGCAAGCTGGGCCAGAAACGCTCCGTGCTTACCAGAGCCCGCCTCCGCCGCTTCGGCGCGGCAGCCTTCGCTCTCTTCGCCATCCGCTCGAGCGGGCTGGCTTGCCGAGCCGAAGCCCGCGTACGCGTTGGCTCCAGCGGGCGAAGGCTGGTGGAGAATACCGGGCTCGAACCGGTGACCTCCTGGTTGCAAACCAGGCGCTCTCCCAGCTGAGCTAATTCCCCGAGATTGTGTTCTGCGTGTGCTGTGAGTGCGTGCGAGGTGAAGGAAGGAACCGGCAGGTCCGCTGACCGTCTCACCGCGCGCTAAGCATTGCGCAATAGGCACTCCTTGAAAGCCGACGCGCGACGACCCGCGCGTCATGTCCAGCGAAGCTGGTGGGCCTGACTAGATTCGAACTAGTGACCCCACGCTTATCAAGCGTGTGCTCTAACCAGCTGAGCTACAGGCCCCAAGCTCTCAAGCCCCGCGTTTCAAAGATCCAGTCGCCGGACGAGCTCCGGTACCGGTTCTTTCAAAACTAGATAGAACGTGTTGCAGCAGTATCCCGTAGGTCCTGGCTTGCACCAGGTCCGTCGAGTACCAGATCGATCAATTTTCAAGTTCGTAAACACCCGCCTCCGAAGGACGCGAGCTACGAGACTCTAGAAAGGAGGTGATCCAGCCACAGGTTCTCCTACAGCTACCTTGTTACGACTTCACCCCAATCACTAACCATACCTTAGGCGCTTACCTCCCTTGCGGGTTAGCGCGGCGACTTCTAGTACAGCCAGCTTTCGTGATGTGACGGGCGGTGTGTACAAGGCCCGGGAACGTATTCACCGCGGCGTGCTGATCCGCGATTACTAGCGATTCCAACTTCATGCAGGCGAGTTGCAGCCTGCAATCCGAACTGAGACAGACTTTGTCCGATTAGCTCCACCTTGCGGCATCGCGACGGTTTGTATCTGCCATTGTAGCACGTGTGTAGCCCCAGACATAAAGGCCATGCTGACTTGACGTCATCCCCACCTTCCTCCGGTTTATCACCGGCAGTCTCCTCAGAGTGCCCAGCTTAACCTGATGGCAACAGAGGACAAGGGTTGCGCTCGTTGCGGGACTTAACCCAACATCTCACGACACGAGCTGACGACAGCCATGCAGCACCTCTACGAGTGTCCTTGCGGAAGCCGGCTTTCGCCGAATGTCACTCGCTGTTCAAGCCTGGGTAAGGTTCTTCGCGTTGCGTCGAATTGAACCACATGCTCCACCGCTTGTGCGGGCCCCCGTCAATTCCTTTGAGTTTCAGCCTTGCGACCGTACTCCCCAGGCGGAATGCTTAATGCGTTAGCTTCGGCACGGCAGGGATCGATACCCGCCACACCAAGCATTCATCGTTTAGGGCTAGGACTACCGGGGTATCTAATCCCGTTTGCTCCCCTAGCTTTCGCTCCTCAGCGTCAATGTCGGTCCAGGATGCCGCCTTCGCCACCGGTATTCCTCCAGATATCTACGCATTTCACCGCTACACCTGGAATTCTGCATCCCTCTCCCGAATTCAAGCCATCCAGTATCGGACGCAGTTCCCAGGTTGAGCCTGGGGATTTCACGTCCGACTTAGTTGGCCGCCTACGAGCCCTTTACGCCCAGTAATTCCGAACAACGCTTGCCCCCCCCGTATTACCGCGGCTGCTGGCACGGAGTTAGCCGGGGCTTCCTTTAGTGGTACCGTCAATATCGGAGATTATTCAGCCCCGATCCATTCTTCCCACTCGACAGGAGTTTACGACCCGAAGATCTTCGTCCTCCACGCGGCGTTGCGTCGTCAGGCTTGCGCCCATTGCGAACAATTCCCCACTGCTGCCTCCCGTAGGAGTCTGGGCCGTGTCTCAGTCCCAGTGTGTCCGTCCGCCCTCTCAGGCCGGATACTGATCGTTGCCTTGGTAGGCCGTTACCCTACCAACTAGCTAATCAGGCGCGGGCCCCTCTTCAAGCGCCAGGTCTTGCGATCCCCGGCTTTGATCTCCGCTCTTCCAAGAGCAGGATGTCATGCGGTATTAGCGTCCCTTTCGGGACGTTATCCCCCACTCGAAGGCAGGTCACCCACGTGTTACTCACCCGTTTGCCACTCTACTCAGGGATTGCTCCCCTTTCGCGTTCGACTTGCATGTGTTAGGCACGCCGCCAGCGTTGATTCTGAGCCAGGATCAAACTCTCAAGTTAAAGTGGTCAGCTCCCCTTTCGGAGAACTTAACTCGTTTAACGTAAGCGCCTGTTGATGACTTGGCTCTAACGTTGTTCAGTTCGTCAAGTTATGAGTGGTTCGCAGCCGGCCACAGTCGGTGAACTACACCCCCTGCACCGGAAAGCACTGCGCCACCCGCTGATACTCGACGGGTTATCCGACTCCGCCTCGCACCTTTCGGCACTCAGCATCGTCGAGACATGTCCCGGCGCCTGACCTTGCGGCCCGGCACCGAGTACTGTGCTTGCACGTTCTATCTAGTTTTCAAAGAACCGGATTTCTTGCCGGGCTCCCCGCTGCCTCTTTCTCGCTTAGGGGAACCTTACAATCTTACTAAGCGATTCCAACCCTGTCAACCCTTTCGCGCGTTTTTCTTTCACGCTTTTTTCAGTGCCGGACTTTCACTGAACCGCGTTTTCGACGTCGCGGCATCGCTCGAGCTGAGCAGAGCAGCGCATTGCCGGAAAACGGCTGGGGGTTGGCGATCCTGAAAGGATGTGGCCGAACGCAGAAAACCTAATATACGTGGCGTCCGTGTTCCTGTCAACCCTGCGGAGACCTCTGGCGCAGCCGGACCGCAAAAAGTCCGATTCCGCCCGCGCGCCCGCCGTGAGCAAATCTAGGCGCGCCCGGGGCGGCGTCAACCTCGTCAGGGAGACAGCAGACCGGTCCAGTTGACGAGGACCTCAATGGGCGGAATGGCCTGGTCGGCCTGCAGCGTATTGACCACGAAATCGCCGGACGGCCCCACGGCGTAGTCGGACCCACCCACCGTCTCCGGGATCGTCGCCTTGAACAGGCGGCTCGTCGCGGTCAGGTTCCACGTGTCGGTCGTCGGCACGGTGATGGCCGCGATCCACTGGTCGAGCGTCAGATAGAACAGCTCGCCGCTGTCCTTGCTCCAGTGCGGTTCGGCCCCTCCATTCGCCGAAACCTGCCACCGCGCACCGGTCGCCGGCACAGGCTCGACATACACCTCCGACCGCCCGAACTCCAGACTCACGTAGGCGAGCCATCGGCCGTCCGGCGAGAACTCGGATTGCCACGTCTCTGCGGTCAGGCTTGGCCGGATGAGCGTCGGTTTCTGAGTCGGGTCGACGGGATAGCTCCAGAGTCCGCTGCGGAGCACCGTCACCGACAGTGCACGGCCGTCGGCCGACCAGTCTTCCACGAGCTTGTCCGACTCGTTGTGCCACAGCACCTTTTCCTCTTCGAGGACGTCGAGCGTCTTCACGTAGATGTCGTACGTGGTGCCGCGCTTGGACGAGAACGCGACGCGGCGTCCGTCCGGAGACCAGGCCGGCCGGATGTCGGGTGACGGCTTGCTGGTGAATCTCGACGCTCGCTCGGCCGACGCGCCGAACATCCAGATATCGGCATTGGGTGCGTCCATTTCCGACCGCTCGGCGGCGATGCGATTGCCGTCCGGGGAAAATCTCGGATGGCGGAAAAAACCGGCGGACGTCAGCGCGCGCAGCTCACGCCCCCGCCGATCGAAGAGTACCAGCTTCGTCGAGGGCAGTGCCTCGTTCAACCGGTAAATCAGGACGCCGTTGGACGACACGTCGAAGGCGCCGTCGCTGGAGTTGTGGTACTTCACCGGTGCGGCCAGAGCGATCTGCTGGCCGGACAGCTCAGCCCGCTCCGCGTCGAACCGCTGCGCGGTGAGCGTTCCGTTGCGCACGAACAGCAGGTGACCCGTGAACGAGTACGCCACGCGGGAATACGCGGGCATGATGCGCTTGCTGATCGATGAATCGATCGAGCCGAGGTACAGGCCCGTACGGGCCTCGACCCGGCTGCGGACGATGTAAACGAAGCGCCTGCCGTCGGGGAGAAATTCCGGCCAGGTATGCTGATAGTCGCCGGCGGCCTCGTCGAGCGCGGTCACCGACGCGCGATTCGAGCCATCAGCGGAAACCCGGAAAATCCCCCCCGCCGCTCCGTAGATCAGCACGCCTTCGGCGTTCCAGTCTCCGCCGTGCGGAGCCGGCGCATCGGCGAGCGTTTCGACGTGATCGTTGGCCAGATCGACGGCCTTGAGCTTGCCGTCCCCGAAGAACGCGACGCGGCGCGAATCAGCAGACCAGAACGGCGTCTCGGTCGTTTCCGCCGTCTCGATCGCGTGCCCCCGCATCGAATCGGTCGGGCGGATCCAGAGCAGCTTCCGCCCGTTGACGGTCGTGCCGAAGACGAGCAGCCGGCCGTCGGGCGAGATGCGCGGCCACGGCCCGGTGTTCATGGGATGTCCGATCCCCAGGTGCACGAGCGGCGCGGTGCTGCGCGCGTCCCGCGACATCAGTGTCCACACAGCCACGCTGCCGACGATGGCCAGGACCGCCGCCGCGGCGAGGATCCACCAAACGTAGGGCGCGAGGCGCGACCGTTCCAGGTCACTCTGCGTGGCAGGCAGGCCGTGCGCGAAAATGCCGGCCAGCGCGTGCTCGAGCTCGCCGGCCGTGTGAAACCGCGCCGCCGGATCGACCGCCGTCGCACGCTCGACGAGCTGCACCACGGGGTCCGGCAATTCGGGCCGCGTGTCGCGAAGGCGGACCCGGTCACCGCTCGCATGGTGCCGCCGAATCTCGGCGACGTCTCCCCCATCCACCGGGAAATGCCCCGACAGCAGATAGAACAGCAGGATCCCGAGGCTGTAGATGTCCGCGGTGAAGGAGGCCGGACGTCCGTCGAACAATTCGGGCGCCATGTACAGCGGCGTGCCGGAGAGCGCCGGCAGGCCGCCCGCGTCCGCGGCCCGCACGCCGCTGAAGTCCATCAAAACGATGCGTCCGCCGACCTCACGCATGACGTTGTGCGCCTTGATGTCGCCGTGGAGCAGTCCCGATCGATGAAGCGCCGAGAGCGCCCGGCACAGATCGATGCCGATACCCGCCACCTCGCGCGCACTCATCGTGCCTCGCTCACGCACGATCGTGGCGAGCGTCTCCCCCTCGATGAACTCCATCCAGATGCCGACCTGCTCCTCGACGAGCTCGGCTCCGTAGATGGCGACGACATTCGGGTGGCGCACGCGCGCGAGATGACGCGCCTCGTCGAGCGGCGATTCGAGCGGCACACGGAGCAGGACCTTCAGCGCGACTTCGCGATCGAGCTGAGCGTCCCACGCACGGTAGACGGTACCGAAGGCTCCCTGCCCCACGGTCTCCAGCAGGACGAGATGCCCCCAGGCCGCAGGAGCCGCCGGATCGACGGAGGGGGGGGCGGGGGCCGGGCTCCCACCAAGCGTCCTGTGCGCCTCGACCACCGTGGTCAGCCGGCGAAGCCCCTCGACAACGTGTCGGCTCTCGGTTGTCGCGCCGGCGGGCACGACGGCGTCCCAGTCGATCCGCCTGCCGTCACAGACATCGTTCGCAAGCGCGATGAGCCAGGCTTCGTCAGAGTGCTCGGTCATGACCCATGGCGCCGGCGAGGCGGAGAAGAGCGCGGCTGACGGCAACCCTGGTGGTCCCCACCGAGCTTTTCCCCGCGAGATCGGAGATCTCCGAGTAGTCGAGACCCAGCTCGACGCGCGCAATGATCAACTCGCGATCGGATTCGCGCAGCCTGAGCAGAGCTTCGTCGTACCGCTCGGCCGTCTCGCGGCCGACGGCAACCTCGAAGGGTGACGGATCGGATGTCGCGCGCTCGGACGGCAGTTCTTCGCCAATAGGCCGCCGGCCCGCACGCCGAACCGCGTCCGAGACGCGGTTCCGGATCGCCTGACAGAGGTAGGCACAGAACGCCTGTTCGTGCCGTGGAGAAAAGCTTTCGAGTCTGCGGATGGAACTGAGGAGCGTGTCCTGGACGATGTCTTCAGTATCGAGATGATCGCGCGCCCACCCCGGCAATCGACCGTGCGCCCAGCGGCGGAGGCGAGGCAGATAGCGGGCGCACAGCTCGTTGCGCGCGCGCTCGTCTCCCTGCTGCGCCCTGAGCAGGAGCGTCATGGAAGAGTCGGGCAGAGGGCCGCGCATCGTACCCGACATGGACGCACCCGACATGGACGCGCGGGGGCCGGCAGAGTCGTCAGTCATGGAGCCTGATCCGAAGGGGACCATAATACCTGTTCCACTGCGCGACGTCGCAGGGAAAGCCCGGCCGCCGTGCGGATAATCCGCATCAGGACACCACGGTGACTCGGACGGCTTTACGGCCAACCTGCAGGGTGAACTCTGCAGTAGCCCTGTCGATTCGCGCCCTCGCATCGGTAAGCCGGACGCCGTCGAGCCGTACTGCTCCCTGTTCAATCTTCCGCGTTGCCTCACTGGCAGAGCTGGCGAGCTGACACTCGACCATGACATTCGCAATGCGGCGCGAGCCCTCCGGACCGAGCGGGACGCTGAACGTGGTGAGCGCGTCGGTCGCGATTTCCTTCCTGGCGAAGCGGCGCTCGAACTCTTCCGCAGTCAGCTCAGCTGTTTGAGCTCCATGAAAATCCGTCACGATCATCTTGGCGAGATCGATCTTCGCCTGTTTCGGATGGACCGCGCCGGCGTCCACCTCACGCCGCCGCTCGACCAGCTGCGAAGGCGAGAGGTCGGTCAGCAGCGTGTAGTACTTCCACATCAGCTCGTCCGAGATCGACATCACCTTGCCGAACATCTCGGAAGGGGCCTCATCGACGCCGATATAGTTTCCGAGGCTCTTCGACATCTTCTCCACACCATCGAGCCCTTCGAGCAACGGCGTCGTCATCACGATCTGCGGCGGCAGATCGAAGGCAGGCATGATGTCGCGACCGACATTCAGATTCCAGAGCTGGTCCGTCCCGCCGAGCTCGACGTCCGCCTTCAGGACGACGGAGTCGTATGCCTGCGCAAGCGGGTACAGGAACTCGTGGAGGGCAATGGGCTTCCCTGATTCATACCGCGCCTTGAACTCGCGGCGCTCGAGCATCTGCGCGACGTTGTAGCGGGCGGCAAGCTTGATCCACCCGTAACTCCCCAGCGGCTCGAGCCACTCGCTGTTGAAGCGGACGATGGTCTTGTCCCGGTCGAGAATCCTGAAGATTTGCGCCTGGTACGTCTCGGCGTTCTCCGCGATCTCCGCGGGAGTCAGCGGAGGACGGGTCTTCGAGCGTCCCGTCGGATCGCCAATGAGCGCGGTGAACGCCCCCACCACGTAGATGACGGTGTGACCGAGATCCTGGAAGTGCTTCATCTTGCGAATGAGCACCGTATGTCCCAGGTGCAGGTCCGGCGCGGTCGGGTCGAATCCGACTTTTACGACGAGTGGCTGTCCGGTTTTTTCGAAACGCTCGAGCCGCGCGCGCAGCTCACTCGCGCGGACCACGTCCACGCACCCCTTCGTGAGGTAGTGCAGTTGTTCATCGATAGTCATCACTGCGCGCAATTATAGACGTGGGGAAGGTTCGCCTGTGGAACTGTGGCACAGCGCCGCGTGCGCCGTGACGACGTCGGCCGCCGCGCATGGTCGACGAGACGTCCGCAGGCAGTGGCGCGGACCTGCAGCTTCGGCCGGCGGGCCATGACGTGCACCCGATTGATCCGCCGGGTCCACCGGACGGTAACTTCCTGTACGTGCACCGTTCGGTGTCTCCGGCGCGCTAACATAGCGCTCGGATGCCCCCTTCATCGAAATCGCGCGGCATCAGCCGGCGCGATCTGCTGAAAGGCGTCGCAGCCGCTGGAGTAGGAGCGACGACCGGAGCGCTCGCGCACGGGTACGTCTACGAACGTCATCACCTGGAGCTCACGCGCGAAACGATGAACGTGTCGGGCCTGCCCAGCGCCCTGGCGGGGCTCCGGATCGGCCTCATCACGGATCTCCATCGCAGCGACACCGTGCCGCACGCGCTGCTTGCGCGTGCGGTCAAATTGATGATGAGCGCCGCGCCGGACCTGATTGTGCTCGGCGGAGACTACGTCACATGGGGAGACCGGCACTTCGTCATTCCGGCCGCCGAGGCGCTCGCGCCTTTGTCGGCGCCCCACGGTGTGTATGCGGTCCTGGGGAATCACGACGACGACAAGGACATGCCGGCGGCTCTGAGCGCAACCGGCGCGATCGTGCTGCGTGATGCGCGCACCCGGCTGATCATCCGTGGCGAGATCCTCGACCTTGCCGGCATCCGCTTCTGGACACGGCGCGTCTCAGACATCGCACGCGTCCTGCGCGGCGCATCACCGAATGTCATTCTGCTGGCCCACAACCCGCTCCGCCTCGTGGAGGCCGCGGCCCTGGCGGTGCCGCTCGTGCTCAGCGGTCACACGCACGGCGGCCAGGTGGTGCTGCCGGGCATCGGCGCCGTGGCGGCGCGCCAGTTTCCGGTAATTTCCGGCCGGGGACGACGCGAGAACACGGGGATTTTCGTGAGCCGCGGCGTCGGAACGGTCTACGTTCCGGTGCGACTCAACTGCCCGCCCGAGGTGGCGGTGCTCACCCTCCAGCCCGTTCTGCCGACCATCTAACTCTCCTGTTGCATTTGATCGGCAATCGGCGCAGACTGAGCTTGATTTTGACTAATCAAAATTATTGTTTTTACTGCTAAATCAACTGGAGGACGTGATGCCTAAACGACTGAAAATAGGACTCTTGATGGCGATCGGAGTCAGCGCGCTGGTCCTCGGCCTGAGCGGACGCTGGACCGATCCCTGGATGTGGACGTACTGCCTGACATGGGCCGCGACGGTCACCTATGGGCTGCTCGGAATAGACGATGACCTCGCGCGGGAACGGTTCGAGCCGCCATCCCGCGGAGCGGATGCCTTCGCTCTCGTGTTCGTCCGCCTCCTGGCGCTCGCGCACCTAGTCGTCGGCGCGCTCGATGCCGGCCGGTGGCACCTGACTGCGCCGGTTCCGGCCGTCGTGCGTGGGGCCGCCCTCGCGGGATGGGCGCTGTCGCTCGTGCTGGTCTACCGCTCGATGCACGAGAACCGCTACTTTTCGGCGGTGGTGCGCGTGCAGGAGGATCGAGGGCACCGTGTGATCGATACCGGTCCGTACTCGGTGGTCCGTCACCCCGGCTACGTGGGCATGATCATGGGTATGCCGTGCAGCGCCCTTGCGCTCGGATCGTGGGTCAGCTTCGGCATCGCGCTCGTCTTTGCGTCATTCATCGTCCGGCGCGTGATGTTCGAGGACGCGTTCCTGTTCCGCAATCTCGCCGGCTACCCGGACTACACACGCCGCGTCACGCATCGGTTGATTCCGGGGACGTGGTAGAGCGCGTCACGCGGCGGAAGCGCCTGCCGTCGAGGGTCCATCCTCCTTCGAGCATGACGCGCGCCGCTTCCGGATAGATGCGGTGTTCCTCGACGAGGATCCGCGCCGCCAGCGTCTCCGCTGTGTCGTCGTCGAGCACCGGGACCGGGGCCTGGATCACGATTGGCCCGCCGTCCAGCTCGCCCGTGACGAGGTGGACAGTCGCGCCGGTGATCCGGACGCCGTGCGCGAGCGCCTGGGCTTGTGCGTCGATGCCGGGAAACGCGGGAAGCAGCGAGGGGTGGACGTTGAGGATAGCGATGGGAAAAGCGTTCAGCAGTGGTGCGCCGATGAGGCGCATGAATCCGGCGAGACAGACGAGCCGCACGCCGCGGGCCAGGAGCGCCCGCGCGAGCGAGGCGTCGTATTCGTCACGCGAGCCCGAGGCGCGGTGATCCAGGACGAGTGTCTCGATGCCTGCTGCTTCGGCCCGGCGAAGCCCGCCGGCGTCCGCCCTGTTCGAGATCACCAGGGCGATCCGCGCATCGAGACGGCCGTCACCGACAGCGTCGATGAGCGCCTGGAGGTTACTCCCGCGTCCGGAGATGAGGACGCCGATCGCTGGCGTCATGGGACGATCGTCATGTGTGTAACTCGACGACCGGGGTCTGACCCCAGTGTCCGGATCCGTTCACCGGGTGTAGACCACGTGTCCGTCGCCGGCCACGGTGGTGCCGATCCGGATGGCGCCGGGCTCCCCGGCATCCGCAAGGGCCTTCAGTACTGGCTCCTCATGCTCGCTCGCGCACACGATCACCATACCGATTCCCATGTTGAACGTGCGCAGCATGTCTTCCTCCGGCACCTGGCCGGCGTTCCGGAGCCACTCGAAGAGCGCGGGAGGCGTCCACGTGCGCAAATCGACGTGCGGGCTGGTGCCTTCCGGAAAAATTCTTGGGAGATTGTCCGTGAGTCCGCCGCCGGTGATGTGCGCCATCCCCTTGATCAGGTTCAGACCGAGTAGCGGACGCACCACCGGCAGATACGATCGGTGAGGCTCGAGCAGCGCTTCGCCGATGGTGGCGCCAAGCTCCAGGACTCGCGCATCGATCGACAGGCCCGCCATGTCGAAGGCAATCCGCCGCGCCAGCGAATATCCGTTCGTGTGCAGCCCTGAGGATGGGATCCCGATCAGGACGTCGCCTGCGGCGATTTTCCTGCCGTCGATTACCCTCTCGCGCGCGACGGCGCCCACGATGAAGCCGGCGACGTCGTACTCGCCGTCGCTGTAGAAGCCCGGCATCTCCGCCGTCTCTCCGCCCAGAAGCGCGCATCCATTCGCGCGGCATGCGGTCGCGAGCCCCTCGACGACCTGCACCGCCACAGCCGGCTCGAGACGACCGGTCGCGAGGTAGTCGAGAAAGAACAGCGGTTGCGCACCCTGGACGAGGATGTCGTTGACGCAGTGATTGACGAGGTCGACGCCGATGGTGCGGTGAACGCCCGCCATGAACGCCACGCGGAGCTTGGTCCCCACGCCGTCCGCGCTCGCGACGAGAACGGGATCGGAAATGCCGGCGCTTCCGAGATGAAAGAGGCCGCCGAAGGATCCGATGTCGGACAGCACGCCCGGCGTGAACGTATCGCGCGCAAGGGATCGAATGCGGCGGACGACCTCGTTCCCGGCTTCGATGTCGACCCCGGCCTGCTTGTAATCCATCAGAACTCGAGTGTTTGAATCAGTGAGGCCGCGATCTTCCGGGCGGGCGATCCGTCCGCCGCAGCCCAGTATCCCTTCCGAACCGCCGCGAAGAAGCGCTCCTCCTCGAGGTCCTCTTCGAGCATGTCGAACGCCTCTCCGATGAGGACAATCCCGGGCTTGGGATCGGCCTGGCTCTCGAGCACCTTCAGCATCGCCGGCGTGTTGCGGAGCGCCACGGCGCCAAGTGCGAGCGCAATCGCCGCGCGCGCAGGGTCGCGGCTCGGCGCTCCGATCTCAATCAGAAGCTCGGCGGAGGGCGCGTCGCCGGAGATCGCCAGCGCACCAAGCGCGGACGATGACGCGCGAAGCAGTTCCTGGTACCCCGCGGTGTCGGCGGCGAACCGGAGAGACTTCGCGAGGTAGCCCTGGTGCGATGCGCAGTTGACGCCAAGAAGGCAGATCGCCGCGGCAATCGAGGGCTGGACGTTCTTCGGCGCGGTTCGTTGCAGCGCGGCCAGTGTCTCGAGCGACTTCTTGTCCCCGATCTTCCCTATCGCCAGCACCGCATCGTCCTGCAGCGGACCATCCAGCTTCGCGACTTCCGTGATGGCAGGGAGCGCATACGCTGCCTTGTAGTCGCCAAGCGCCTCGATGACGCCGCTGCGGAAGAAATCCTCCCCCTTCATCACCAGGCCGTTCAGCGCGTCGCGCGTCTTCGCATCGGACGCGTAGGCCGCCAGCGCCCGCGTGAGAGCCGGGCGCACGAACTCCGACTGCTCGCGCGGCAGCGCACCGAGCAGCCGGGGCAGGATCTGCGGGTCGACGTTGTGTTCGAAGTAGGCGTACGCCACGGTGCGGAGGCGGTCGTTGGTGGCCGTCAGCGCCTGGGCCATCACATCACGCGTGCGGGGATCGTTGAAGCCCGAGAGCAGGATCAGCGATCGGAAGCGCACGTATCCGTCGGCATGGCCGGCGATGGCCTCGAGCAGCGCAGGCACCGCGGCGTCAGCCGGCACACGGCGGATGGTCCGGGCCGCTCCGTTGCGAACGGCGTAGTCCACGGTCGAGAGCTTGTCGATAGCCGCCTTGAGCTGTTCCGGAGTGACCGCGGACTCACGCTGCTCCGGCGGCGCGGCGACACCGCGAGGCGCCTGGGCGAGGAGCTCGGCAGATATGACGACGAGGAGAGCCGCCGCACAGCCGAAGACGCGCATCGCTTTCAATCGATCGACTTGAGCGCGAGCTGCTGGTACGCCTGCTCGCTCCGCGGGAAGGCAACCGGATAGACGCCGGTATAGCAGGACGTGCAGTACGAACGCTGATCGGTGCCGAGCGCGGCGCGCATGCCCTCGAGGCTCAGGTACGCCAGCGTGTCGGCGCCCACGTATTTCCGGATCTCTTCCGTGGTGTGAGTCGCGCCTATGAGCTCGGCACGGCTGGGAGTGTCGACGCCGTAGAAGCAGGGAGAAATCGTCGGCGGACAGCTGATACGCAGATGGACTTCACGGGCGCCGGCAGCCTTGACCATCTTGACGATCTTCCGGCTCGTCGTCCCGCGCACGAGCGAATCATCCAGCAGGACGACGCTCTTGCCTTCCAGAATGCTGCGCACCGGGTTCAATTTTACTTTCACGCCGAAATGCCGGATCGACTGCTGTGGCTGGATGAAAGTGCGTCCGACATAGTGATTCCGGATGAGCCCCATGCGCAGTGGCAGCTTCGCCTCCTCCGCGTAACCGGTGGCTGCGCAGACGCCGGAGTCGGGAATCGGAACGACGACGTCCGCGATGGCCGGTGCTTCCCGCGCAAGAACGCGGCCGAGCTCCGTGCGGACATCGTTCACGCTGCGGCCGAAGACGTAGCTGTCGGGCCGCGCAAAGTAGACGTGCTCGAAGACGCACTGCGAGAGGACCGGTGACGGCGGGAACGCTTTGATCGAGCGCAATCCGCCGTCGCTGATGATGATGACTTCGCCGGGTTCCACGTCGCGGACGTACGTGGCGCCAATCAGGTCGAGCGCGCAGGTCTCGGAACAGATGATCCAGGCGTCACCGAGCTTTCCGAGCGCCAGCGGACGGAAGCCGTTGGGATCGCGGACGGCGATCAACCGATCTTTCGTCAGCAGCGCCAGCGAATAGGCGCCGCGAATCTGGACGATCGACTCGACCAGCGCTTCTTCGACGGACGGCGCCTTGGACCGCGCGTAGAGATGCAGCAGAACCTCGGTGTCGCTGCTGGTCTGGAAAATGGAGCCGCCGCGAACGAGCTCGTCTCTCAGCTCCTGGGCGTTCACCAGGTTTCCGTTGTGCGCGACGGCAATCTGGCCGTGCGCACAGTCAATCAGAAACGGCTGGGCATTGAACAGCCGGCTTTCGCCGGCGGTCGAGTAGCGGGTGTGCCCGATGGCGAGATGTCCGGGAAGCCCCTCGAGTGCCCGTTCGTCGAACGCATCCGCGACGTGCCCCATCGCCCGCGAGGCCAGCATACGGTGACCGTCGGCTGTGACAATGCCGGCGCTCTCCTGACCGCGATGCTGCAGCGCGTACAGACCGAGGTAGGTGAGATTGGCCGCCTCGGGATTGCCGAAGATCCCGAAGACGCCGCATTCGTCTTTGAATTTGTCGAGCATCTGTGTGTGCTGCCTCGCGCCCGGGGCGCCCGGCGACTACCAGGTTAACTCACGCTTGCAGCAGCGCGTGCTGAGGCGTCCGCTCGTTCGTCACAAACTCGACCACGGACACGACGGCTGACGGTATCGGTGCTCGGCGAAGTGAAAACATTTTCGGGAACTTCTATTTTACGCTGTCGCGCGAAGGAAGTACCGCCCAATCGTTCCGCTCCAGACGTGCTCGGCCTCGGCGACCGCGCAGTCAATCGCCGGGGCCCCGGCGACGCGGATCCGCAGCTGTGCCCCGCCCGTCCGGCCGATGACCTGTGCGGGCACTCCGGCCTCAGCCGCCATCTGCAGAAACGCCGTGCGCTCGTCGGGATCGACCGACACGACGACACGCGACGCAGACTCGCCGAACAGTACCGCCTCCGGGCCGGCGCCCGCGGTGGCCGGCAGGTCCACATCGACACCGATTCCGCCGCTGTCGAACGCGCACTCGGCGAGCGTGATGGCGACGCCGCCATCCGAGCAGTCGTGAGCCGAGCGAAGCATGCCCGCGCCGGCTGCACCGGTCAGGAGCCCGATGAGCGCGCGTTCCCGCGCAAGATCGAGCCGTGGCGGAACGCCTTTGACGACACCGTGGATGGTCTTGAGGAATTCGCTCCCGCCGAGCTCCCCGAAACTCTCACCCAGCAGGACGATCTCGTCGCCCGCCTCTCGAAACGGACGCGCGACAACCCGCGACGCATCGTCGAGCACACCGACGACGCCGATGATCGGTGTGGGATGTATGGCCTCGCCGTTGGTTTCGTTGTAGAGGCTGACGTTGCCGCCCGTAATCGGTATGTCGAGCGCGCGGCAGGCCTCGGCGATGCCCTCGATGGCTTCGACGAGCTGCCACATGATTTCCGGGCGCTCGGGATTGCCGAAATTCAGGCAGTTGGTAGCGCCGATGGGCGTACCGCCGGCGCACGCGACGTTGCGCGCCGCCTCGGCCACCGCGAGCATCGCCCCGAGACGGGGATCGAGATAGCAGTAGCGGCCGTTGCCGTCGACGGACAGCGCCAGCGCGCGGGACGTGCCTTTGATGCGCACGACGCCAGCACCCATGCCGGCCAGCACGATGCTGTTGGTGCGGACCATATGGTCGTACTGTCGATAGACCCAGCGCTTGCTCGCGATCGTGGGGGAGGCGAGCAGCGAGAAGAACGCCTCACGCGGTGGGCGGGCCGGCAGCGACGACAGGTCCAACGTCCGGACATCATCGAGGTAGGCGGGCCTGGCGGTCGGGCGATCGTAGACGGGCGCCTCGTCCACCAGCGCGGTGTTCGGGATCTCGGCCACGACCGTTCCGTGCTCCTTGACCCGCATGATCCCGTCGCTCGTGACGTACCCGATGTGGGCGGCGTGGAGGTCCCACTTTTCGAAGACCTGTTCGACCTCGGCTTCGCGCCCCTTCTTGACGCAGAGCAGCATCCGCTCCTGGGATTCCGACAGCATGATCTCGTACGGCGTCATGCCGGTTTCGCGCTGCGGGACGTGCATCACGTCGATTTCGATCCCCGCGCCTCCGCGGGATCCCATCTCGCACGTGGAGCACGTGAGACCCGCCGCTCCCATGTCCTGCACGCCGATGAGCGCATCGGTCTGCATCAGCTCGAGGCATGCCTCGAGCAGCAGCTTCTCCATGAACGGATCCCCGACCTGCACTGCAGGCCGTTTCTCCGCTGACTTGTCGTCGAACTCGGCCGACGCCATCGTGGCGCCGTGAATACCGTCCCGTCCGGTCTTCGAACCGACGTAGTAAACGGGGTTGCCGCTGCCGGACGCGCTGCCGAGCACGAGGGCATCCGCGCGCGCGATGCCGAGGCAGAAGACGTTGACCAGCGGGTTGCCGGCGTAGCTCTCGTCGAAGGCGATTTCCCCACCGACGGTCGCAATACCGATGCTGTTGCCGTACCCGGCGATGCCGGCGACGACGCCCTCCATCGTGCGGCGCGTGCGCGCGCCTTCCGGGCCGTCCAGGTCGCCGAATCGCAGCGAGTTCATCAGCGCGATCGGTCTCGCGCCCATCGTGAAGATGTCTCGAATGATGCCGCCCACACCGGTCGCGGCTCCCTGGTACGGCTCGATGAACGATGGATGGTTATGGGACTCGATCTTGAAGACGGCTGCGAGACCGTCCCCGATGTCGACGGCGCCCGCGTTCTCCCCCGGTCCCTGCAACACGCGCGGCCCCTGAGTCGGCAGCTTGCGAAGGTGCTTGCGCGAGCTCTTGTAGCTGCAGTGCTCGGACCACATCACTGAAAAGATGCCGAGCTCGGTGAGCGACGGCTCGCGGCCAAGGGCGCGGACGATGCGGTCGTATTCGTCGGGTTTCAGGCCGTGTCGCTCGAGGACGGCGGGATCGATTTGGCTCATGATGAAAGGGCGCCCTGTCCGGCGAGCTGCGTGACGACGGATTCGAAGAGGACCAGGCCATCGGCGCTCCCGAGCGCGGATTCGCAGGCGCGCTCAGGATGCGGCATCAGGCCGACGACATTCCGCTGTTCATTACTGAGGCCGGCAATCGCGTTGACGGCCCCGTTCGGGTTCGCCGCATCGGTGACCTGTCCGTGCTCGTCGCAGTACCTGAAGAGCACGCGGCCCGAGCGCTCGAGCGTGTTGAGCACGTCGGGCTCGACGTAGTAGTTCCCTTCGCCGTGCGCAATGGGAATCCGGAGAACCTGCCCCTTCGTCGCGCGTGCCGTGAACGGCGTATCGGTCTGTTCCACGCGGATGAACACGTGCTCGCAGTGGAACTTCAGGTCACTGTTGCGCAGCATCGCGCCCGGGAGGAGTCCGGCCTCGCAGAGAATCTGGAAGCCGTTGCAGATGCCGAGCACCGGCCCGCCCGCCTGCGCAAATTCCCGAACGGCTGTCATCACAGGAGAGAACCTGGCGATCGCCCCGGTCCGCAGATAGTCGCCATGAGAAAACCCGCCTGGAAGGATGACCACGTCCGCCCCCTTCAGATCGGTCTCCTTGTGCCAGACGAATTCGGCGGCCTGCCCCAGCACGTGTTTGGCGGCGTGGTAGGCGTCGTGATCGCAATTGGAACCGGGAAACACGACGATGCTGAATTTCATGAGGGCTCCAGAGCTGCCAGCGTGCCAGCGTCCGGATGCAGCCGCGATGGCTGGAAGCCGGGGCTGAAGGCTGAAACCTATCCGATCTCCACGCGATAACTTTCGATCACCGGATTCGCCAGCAGCTTGTCAGCGACCTCGGACGCGAGCGCGCGCGCCTGGTCTGCAGTGTTCGCCGACAGCTCCAGCTCGAAGTACTTCCCCTGCCTGACGTCGCCGACGCCGGCATAACCCAGGGAGTGCAGGGCTTCCGCGATGGTCTGTCCCTGTGGATCGAACACCGACGGCTTCAACGTGACGAAGACTCGCGCTTTCATCAGGCTCCTACGGTAACGGGTCCAAATACGCGACCGAATATCACGTCGATGTTCCGCATCTGATCCTGCAGATCGAACGCCCTGTCGATCTCTGCCGGCGTGAGCACCGTCAGCAGATCCGGATCCTCGAGCAGGAGCGTCTTGAAGTCCTTCTGCTCATGGAACGAGCGCATGGCGTTCCGCTGCACCCACTCGTATGCCTGCTCGCGCGAGATTCCCCGGCGCGCGAGCTCGAGCAGGACCGTGCCGGAGAAAACCACGCCCCGCGATCGATTGAGGTTCTCCAGCATGCGCTGCGGGTACACCACCATGCCACGCACGATCCGGGCGAAGCGGCGGAGCATGTGATCGAGCGCGATGAAGCTGTCCGGCAGAATCACACGCTCGACGGATGAATGGGAGATGTCGCGCTCGTGCCAGAGCGCGACGTTCTCGAGCGCCGCCATCGCGTTCGCGCGGATCAGACGGGCGAGACCGGTGATCTGCTCGCAGCCGATCGGGTTCCGCTTGTGCGGCATCGCGGACGACCCTTTTTGCCCCTTCGCAAAGGGCTCTTCGACTTCGCCGATTTCCGTCTTCTGGAGCCCGCGGATCTCGAGTGCGAATTTCTCGAGCGACGCGGCCGTAATCGCGAGCGTCGTCATCAGTTCGGCGTGCCTGTCCCGCTGGATGACCTGCGACGACACGAGCGCAGCCTGGAGGCCCAGGCGCTCGCAGACGCTCGCTTCTATAGACGGGTCGAGGTGGGCGAACGTCCCCACGGCGCCTGAAATCTTGCCGACGGAGATGACGTCGCGCGCGCGCAGCATGCGGTCGAGATCGCGCTGGAGCTCCGCGTACCAGAGGGCGAGCTTCAATCCGAACGTCATGGGCTCAGCGTGCACGCCGTGGGTGCGCCCGATCATCGGCGTGAGGCGGTGCTCTTCGGCACGGGTGCGGACCGCGTCCATCAGTCCCGCGATGCCCTTCACGATGAGCTCGCTGGCCTCGCGCATCTGCAGCGCCTGCGCCGTATCCACGACATCGGACGAGGTGAGGCCGAAGTGGAGCCACCGCGCGGCCGGCCCCACGTGCTCCGCGACCGCGGTCGTGAACGCGATGACGTCGTGCTGGGTGACCTGTTCGATCGCCTCGATGCGCGCGATCTCGAACCGCGCCTTCGCGCGCAGCTCGCGCGCGGCCTCCGGCGGCACGAGTCCCGCGACCGCCATGGCGTCGGTCGCCGCGAGCTCGACTTCGAGCCAGGTCTCGTAGCGGCGCTGCTCGCTCCAGATCGCCCCCATCTCGGGGTGTGTGTAGCGCTGGATCATGACGCCGGCGTTGTCCGCCGGAAGAAGAGGGGTGTGTCCATCGAATGACGAATCATCGTGCGGAAGGTTTCGACTTTCGGTCCGGCCGCTGTTTCCAGTCGACCCACGCCATCACTACTGCAGATCGATCCGAGCCCGATCGATGGCCGGAACCGACGGCCCCAGTACGGTTGCGGCCAGCGAGCCGTTCGAGAACAGATCCGCCGCGACACGCTGCACGTCCAGCTCGGTCACGCGCTCGACCCCCGCGAGGGTTTCGTCCAGCCCGAAGTGCCGGTCGAAGTAGATCTCCTGGCGGGCGAGGTGCGACATGCGGCTCGCGGTGTTCTCGAGACTGAGCATCAGGCTGCCCTTCAAATGATCCTTCGCGCGCCGCAGCTCAGACGTTGGAACCGGCGCCCGCTTCATGCCGCGCAGCTCCTCGACGCACAGGTCGATGACTTCACCCACCGCCTCGTTGGAACAGCCGGCATAAATCGTGATGTTCCCCGCGTCGCGATACGCGCTCAGTCCGCTGAACACCGCGTACGCCAGCCCGCGCTTCTCGCGCACGTTCTGGAACAGCCGCGAGCTCATCGAACCTCCCAACACGGTGTTCATGATGTAGCTGACGTAGCGGTCCCCATGGTTCTGCGGATAGCTGTTGGTGCCGAGACAGATGTGACTCTGCTCCAGCTCCTTCGTCCGCGTGATGACCTGCGGCACGACCGTGGGGGCGGCGCCGTTGAGCGGCTCCCCGTCGGCGGGCACGTCGCCGAACGCAGCTTCGACGAGCTCCCGCACCTTCGCGTGCTCGAGATTGCCGGCCGCGGAAATGATCATGTTGCGGCCCACATACGCGCCGCGGAAATAGTCCAGAAGCGAGGCCGGCGTGAAGGACTCGACGGTCTCCTTGGACCCGAGGATCGGCCGTCCAAGCGCGTGGCCCTCCCAGAAATGCTGGGTGAACAGCTCGTGGACGAGATCGTCCGGCGTGTCCTCGACCATCTTGATCTCTTCGAGGATCACCTTCTTCTCGCGCTCGACTTCTTCGGCCGTGAACGCCGGCCTGAGCACGATGTCGGAGAGCAGCTCCACGGCGAGCGGCAGGTGCTCGTCGAGGACCTTGATGTAATAGCTGGCGTATTCCTTGGCCGTGAACGCGTCGAGCTGGCCGCCGATCGAGTCAATCGCCTGGGCGATGTCCTCGGCCGTGCGCGTGTCGGTCCCCTTGAACAACATGTGCTCGACGAAGTGCGCGATGCCGCCGCGCTCCTCCGTCTCGTGGCGGGATCCGCGCATCAGCCACACGCCAATCGTCACCGACCGCACATGCGGCATCGTCTCCGTGATGAGACGGAGCCCGTTGTCGAGGACTTCGCGGACGACGGGGCGGGAAGAGGACTGTGCCGTCAAATCGTGGGGCCTCCGCGGTGCCGTGCGAGGCCAGGCATGCGTTGCCGGCCAAACTGCCCCATCCGAGGGGCACCGCAAGTCGTTCTTTTAAAAGGGCTTAGATGAGCTTCCAGAAGTCCTGATCCTATCACGGCAAAACCGGTGAGTTCAAGGTGGATCTGGACGGCGGGCTGCCGACGGCCGACATAGTACAATTGGGATTCACCCTCCGCCCCTGGGTGCTTCCCGGACAGCCGCGATGCACACGTCTCCACGCCCCGACGTCGCCGACATGGAGCTTCCGGAGCTCGAGCACGCACTCGAGGCGCTGGGGCACCCGCGTTTTCACGCGCGACAGATTTTCCAATGGGTTTATAGGCGCGGCATCACTGATTTCGCGCTCATGAGCGATCTCGGCCGCGAGCTGCGCGCCGAGCTGGCCGCCGCGTTCACCATCGGCACGCCGAGCGTCGTCCGCAGCGAACGGTCCGAGGATGGCACAGCCAAGCTCCTGCTGAGACTGGCGGACGGCAAGCAGATCGAATCGGTCTTCATTCCCGATACCCCATCGATGACGTTCTGCGTCTCGACGCAGGTCGGCTGCGCGATGAAGTGCGGGTTCTGCCTGACCGGGAAGATGGGCATCGATCGCAACCTGACGCCTGGAGAGATCGCCGGCCAGGTGCGAGTGCTCGCACGCGAACTGGGCATGCTCGACGCCCGGTTCAACATCGTGCTGATGGGCATGGGTGAGCCCCTCCACAACTACGACGCGACGGTGAAGGCGCTGCGGATTCTCGCGGACGAGCACGGGTTCGGCATGTCGAGCCGCCGGATCACGCTCTCGACCGTCGGCGTGCTGCCCGCGCTGGAGCGCCTCGCCACCGAACCCTTCATGCCCAACCTCGCGATCTCGCTGCACGCGACGACCGAGGATCAGCGCGACATGCTCGTGCCGATCAACCGGAAGTACGGGTTGAAGGAACTGCTGGACGCCTGCAGACGCTTCCCGCTCAAGCGGCGCGAGCGCATCACGTTCGAGTACGTCCTGCTTCGCGAGGTGAACGATACGCCGGAAGACGCGCGACGGCTGGTTCGCCTGCTGAACGGCATCAAGGGCAAGGTGAACCTGCTGCCGCTCAACGAAGCCGCCGGGATTCCATTCGAACGGCCGTCCGACGATCGCGTGAACCGGTTCGCCCGGATCCTGTCGGATCACGGCATGACGGTATCAGTGCGGAAAAGCCGAGGCCGCGACATTCGCGCCGCGTGCGGACAGCTGATCACCGAATCGACCCGCAAGGCGCCCGGGGCGCGGCTTGCGCTGTTGATGGAACGATAAATCGGGGCTTCCGCCCGTAGCTTCCGCCTTTAGGCGGAAGATCTTCGGGACGCGGGACTCGGGCTTCCGGCTTCAACCGGAAGAACAACCCGGGGACTCGGGACTCGGGCCGTAGCTTCTGGCTGCAGGCCGGAAGAAACCAAGATCCGCCGCTAAGAATTTGATCCCTCTTCGAATCCCGAGTCCCGAGTCCCGGATCCCGTCCTCAGTCAGAGATCACCGATCCCCGCAGCGTCTCCCCCGCCTCGTCGATCCTCACTCGGACCCGCTGGTTCCGCGCGACGCCAGGCGGAATCCTCACCTTCAGATAGTTGTCGGTGACGACCAGGCTCCCGTCCTCGAGCGTCAGGCCGGGACGCACGGTGCCACGCTGGGACAGACGAAACCGTCTGGTCAGCTCGGCGCCGATGGCCCGCAGCGCGCTTCCACGCTCGCGGATCGAGACGCCATCGACCTTCTGCTTCATCGCAGTGGCGACGGTGCCGGGTCTATCCGAGTACCGGAAAGACGTGCAGGTGTGTGAGCGGTGACGCGGGCAGATAGTCGAGATTGAACCCGAAGTCCGTCGCGGACTCGCCAGGGAACCCCGCGATCATGTCCGAGCCGATCGAGGCCGACGGCACGCGTTCCGCGACGCGGTCCACGAGACGCCGATACTCGTCCAGCGTGTATGGGCGCCGCATCGCGGCAAGGACCCCGTCACTGGCGTGCTGCAGCGGCAGGTGGAAGTGCGGAGCGAACCGGCCTCCGCTCGACGCCACCAGATCGACGATTGCCGGCGTGCAGTCCATCGGCTCGAGCGAACTGATGCGGAAGACCACGTCAGCCGCGGACAGGTCGAGAGCCCGGAGAAGATCCTCGAGCGACGCACGCGGATGGAGGTCGCGCCCATACGATCCGAGATGGACGCCCGTCAGCGCGATTTCCTTGAAGCCGCAGGCCGCGGCGCGCTCCACTTCGCGCACGACCTCCACAATCGGGGTACTCCTGCCGGCCCCCCGTGTAGAGGGGATGATGCAGTACGCGCACCGCTCTTCGCACCCGGTCTGCACGCGCAGCGTGAACGCGGTGCGCCCGGCAACGCCCGGCTCGATCGCGCCGCACGCACCGTCACCGTCGCCAAACCGCCGGGCCGTGGACATCGGCTCCCTCGCATAGAAATCGCGCACGAGAGAGTCCTTGCGGTCATTGCCGACGACCTGGACGACGTTCGGCAGGGCGGCGAGATCCGAGGCGCACCGGCTCGCGTAGCAGCCCGTGACCAGCACGCGCGCCGCGGGATTGTCGCGCGCGATACGACGAATCGTCTGCCGCGCTCCCTGATCCGCGGTTGCCGTGACGGAGCAGGTATTCACGACGACGAGGTCGGCTTCGCACGACGGAACTTCCGCGCCTCCCCGGCCGCGCAGATCCTCCTCGATCCGGAGCGAGTCTGCCTGGTTCACGCGGCACCCGAATGTGATGATGGAATATTTCAAGATCGGGACTCGGGACTCGGGATTCGGGACTCGGGATGATCGGGACTCGGGATTCGGGATTCGGACTCGGGATTCGGACGCCGTAGCTTCCGGCTTCAGCCGGAAGAACTAATCGGGAGTCGGGATCGGGGATCGGTGATTGGGGATTGGGGATCAGGGCCTCTCTTAGTCCTGATCCCTGATCCCTGATCCCTGATCCCAAATCCCTGGTTTCCGTTCAGCTCTGACCAAGCCGGGCGGCGGCCGCCTCGACCTTCTCGGCAAGTTTTGCTTTGTACTGCACCAGGCGTGCGGCCAGCGCTGGATCGGACAGGGCCAGAATCTGTGCGGCGAGCACGCCCGCATTCGTCGCGCCGGGCTTGCCGATCGAGACGGTGGCGACGGGCACTCCGGGGGGCATCTGGACGGTCGAGAGCAGTGCATCGAGCCCCTTCAGTGCGGACGAGTCGATCGGCACACCGATCACGGGCAGCGACGTATGCGCAGCCACGACCCCCGCGAGGTGCGCCGCCGCCCCCGCGCCGACGATGAAGACCCTGACGCCCCGCCCCGGCGCCTCACTGACCAGGCGCATCACGCGCTCGGGGGAACGGTGCGCGGACGCCACGGTCATGTCGCACGGAATGGCCAGTTCGCGAAGGATATCGACGGCCGCCTGCATGATCGGCGCATCGGAGTCGGATCCCATGAGGATGAGGACGGTGATGTCTGACATATGAGGTGAGCTCGGAGTTTATCGTGACGCGGTCGTGAGCGCCTTCTGTCCAATGTCGTGCCGATACTGCATGCCGTCGAACGAAATCTTCGACACGCCGGTATAGGCCTTCTCGATCGCGGCCTCGTAGGTCGGACCGGAACCCACCACGGTGAGCACGCGGCCCCCAGCGGTGACCACAGCGTCCTGGGACCGCGCCGTGCCGGCGTGAAAGACGAGCACGTCCGCCACGCCCGCCGAAGCCCCGAGCCCCTCGATTGGCGATCCGCCCGTGACGGGTCCGGGATAGCCACGAGCCGCGAGCACGACGCCGACGTGAGGATTCCGCCGGAACCGAATGGGCGTCGGGTCCAGCACGCCGTCCGCCGCCGCGGCGAGCCTTGGAGCCAGGTCGTCGTCGATCATCGGGATCACGACCTGCGCTTCCGGATCGCCGAACCGCACGTTGAACTCGATGACCCGGGGACCGTCGCAGGTGAGCATGAGACCGGCGTAGAGAAAGCCGCGGTACTCCATCCCTTCCGCACGGAGGCCGGCCACGACCGGATCGATGACGTCCCGCATGATCTGCGCCCTCATCGTCTCGTCGACGAGGGGACTCGGCGCGAACGCCCCCATCCCTCCGGTGTTCGGTCCCTCGTCCCCATCGAAGATGCGCTTGTGATCCTGCGCGGATATCAGGGCCGCCGCACGGCGCCCGTCGCAGATCGCAAAGAACGAAACCTCCGGACCTTCCAGGCACTCCTCGAGCACGAGGCGCGCCCCCGCATCCCCGAAGTGCCGTTCCTCCATCGCCGCCCGGATCGCCAGGTCGGCCGTCTCGCGATCGGGCGCCACGACGACCCCCTTGCCCGCCGCCAGGCCGTCCGCCTTCACGACGATCGGAAAGCCAAGCTCACCCGACGCCACCACGCCGTACGCCGCCGCGGCATCGTCGCACGTCCGGTACCGCGCCGTCGGAATGCCATGGCGCGCCATAAACGCCTTCGCGAACACTTTGCTGCACTCGAGTTGGGCGGCGGCCTTCGAGGGCCCGAATATGCGCTGTTTTCGGGAGGCAAACAGGTCCGCTATGCCCCGATCGAGGGGAAGCTCCGGACCGACGATGGTGAGGTCGATGTGCTCCCGTGCGGCGAAATCCGACAAAGCGCCGGGGTCTCCTGGATCGATGGGCACGGTTCGCGCCACCTGCACAATCCCGGCATTCCCGGGGGCGCAGATGACTTCAGATACGGAGCGCTCGGTGCGCAGCTTCCATGCGAGGGCATGCTCGCGCGCGCCGCCGCCGACGACCAGGACCTTCACACGACCAAGTGTAGTCGACCGCAGGGACGAGTGTTTCGGGGCTCACGGAACACCGTCACTCCCCCGGCGTCGAAAGTACGTAAACCGACGACCGGGGTCTGACCCCAGTGTCCGTAATCGGACGACCGGGGCGACATGTGGCGTCCGGTGGCTCATGTTTGGGGCGGCCGCCCGATATCGGCTGTGAGGGGCACGAAAAGGTCGAAGAAATCCGGTACTTCCTGAGGAGGTTTCCGGGCTGGAATCACCGATTACCTGTGATAGCCTACCGTATTCTATCGGACTCTACGGCCCCAGGAGAGCACCACGCAGCCGCGCTCGTCCCGCAAGACGTCGCAGCCGGCACGTTGTTCGCGAGGGTGGCCTCGAAGGGGGTGTTTTTAAGCTTGGCTGAAGTCAAAGTACAGGAAGGCGAATCGATCGAAAGCGCGCTTCGCCGCTTCAAGCGCAAGGTGCAACAGGAAGATATCATCAAGGATATCAAGAAGCACTCCTTCTACCTGAAGCCCGGAGATCGCCGTCGCGCAAAGCAGGCGCTCGCGCGCAAGCGCTCGCGCAAGAAGCTGCGTCGCGAAGTCGAATAGCAGCGGAAATATCCCGTCCGGTCACGCGGTGGCTGGACGGGACTCATCGCACTCCCCCACGGGCGAGGCGCGTTGGTGAGAGGCAGGACCGATGGAGTTCCAGGACCGATCGCTCAATTGCGTGGACTGCGGCGCGGAGTTCGTCTGGACAGCGGGCGAACAGCTTTTCTTCGCTGACAAGAACTTCAAGAACGAGCCCAAACGCTGCAAGGGCTGCAAGGCCAAGCGGGCCTCGAGGCCGTCTCCCGGCGGGGCGATGGCGCGGGAACGGGTAGAGACGACGACGAACTGTTCGGCGTGCGGAAAAGAGACCACGGTGCCGTTCAGGCCGACGCAGGGGCGCCCCGTGTTCTGCCGGGAGTGCTTCCAGTCGCGGAAGTTCACTGACGCCGGCGGCGCCTAGATCCCGGCCTGGTGGAACGCGTCCTCGTCCTGGCCACGTCGTCACGGCGTGGCCGTTTTTGTAGCCGCGGACCCCGGAAGCCACCGGCCGCGTCTTATCCTTACTTCACAGAATGCCAGCCTGCTTCCGTCATGTCCTATTCGACTAGAACCCACACAACCCTGGTTGCGCTCGCGACAGTGGTGATGCTCTCCGCCTGCGGAAAAGGCGGGTCGGCCCCCGCGGGCGGCGCGCCGGCAATGCCCCCGGCAGGCGTCACCGCGATCACGATGCAGCCCAAGCCGGTCGAGCGCGCGTCGGAGTTCATTGCGACGCTCCGCTCCCTGCGTTCGTCGACGATCCAGCCCGAAGTAGCCGGGTCGGTGAGGCGCATCCTGGTGAAAGCCGGGGATCGGGTGCGCACGGGCATGCCCCTCGTCCAGATTGATCCGGATCGGCAGCAGGCGGCCGTGCAGAGCACCGAGGCCAACCGCTCGGGCGCCGAAGCGGACGTGCAGTACCTGGCGGCAGCAGGTCACGCGCCTCCAGGCGCTCGTCACGGCCGGCGCCATCAGCCGCCAGGAGTTCGAGACGGCGCAGAACTCGCTCAAGACCGCCGAGGCCAAGCTCGCGGCGCTCGACGCGCAGGTCAGCGAGGATCGCGTCCAGCTCCGCTACTACCGCGTCGTCGCGCCGCAGGACGGCGTCGTCGGCGACATCGCGGTCCGTCCGGGTGACCGCGTCACGGACGCGACCGTGATCACCACGATCGACGAGAACTCGTCGCTGGAGGCCTACGTCCAGGTGCCGCTCGAGCGCGCGCCGGAGCTCAAGCTCGGATTGCCGGTGCAGCTGCTCGACACGGAGGGCAAGGTCGCCGCCGTGAACCCGATTTCGTTCGTGGCGCCCCGTGTCGATACGTCCACGCAGTCGGTGCTGGTGAAGAGCCTGCTCAAGGATGCGCCGCCCAGGCTGCGATCGCAGCAGTTCGCCCGCGCCAAAATCATCTGGAACACGACTCCCGCGCTGACGGTCCCGGTCGTGGCGGTGTCCCGCGTCAGCGGGCAGTACTTCTGCTTCGTGGCCGAGACGCAGGGAGGCGGAACGGTTGCGCGGCAGCGTCCCGTACAGGTCGGGGATATCATCGGCGACGACTACCTCGTCACCGGCGGCCTCAAAGCCGGCGAGCGCGTGATCACTTCTGGCATCCAGAAGCTGGCAGACGGCGCGCCCATCAAAGTCCAGTAGATGTTCGTCGATACCTTCATCCGCCGGCCCATTCTTGCCTCGGTCTGCTCGCTCGTCCTGATCCTCGCGGGGGCGGTCGCGATTCCCACGATGCCGGTGGCGCAGTACCCGCCGCTCGCGCCGCCGCAGATCACCGTCTCCACCTTCTACACGGGCGCGGATGCCCAGGCGGTCGAAAGCGCCGTCACGACGCCGCTCGAGCAGGCCATCAACGGCGTCGAGGGCATGCTCTACATGACCTCGTCGAGCACGAACAGCGGCGTCTGCAGCATCACCGTGACCTTCGACGTCACGCGCGACGTGGACATCGCTTCCGTCGACGTGCAGAACCGCGTCTCCACCGCGCTCGGCCGGATGCCGGGCGACGTCCGCACGAACGGCATCACCGTCGACAAAGGCACGACCGGGTTCGTACTGGCGGCCGGGGTGTACGCGCCGAAGGGGGAATACGATTCGCTCTTCATCAGCAACTACATCGATGTCTACGTGAAGGACGCGCTCAAGCGCCTCGAGGGAGTCGGCGACGTCCAGATCTTCGGCGAGCGCCGGTACTCGATGCGCGTCTGGCTCGACCCGCGCAAGCTCGCCAGCCGCTCGCTCACGGCAGGCGACGTCGTCAACGCTCTCTCGCAGCAGAACGTGCAGGTCGCGGCCGGAGCCGTCGGCCAGTCGCCCACCCGCGCGGATCAGAAGTTCCAGATCAGCGTGCGCGCCGCGGGCCGGCTCCAGGAGGTCAGCGAATTCGAGAACATCATCGTCAAGGCTGACGCGGGCACGCTCGTCCATCTCCGCGACATCGGCTCCGTCGAGCTCGGGGCCGAAGCGTACAGTTCGGAGCTGCGGTTCCAGGGCATCGATGCCGTCGGGTTCGGCGTCACACAGCTGCCCACAGCGAACGCGCTGGACGTCGAACGCCTGGTGCGTGCGGAGCTCGATCGACTGGCCCAGACGTTTCCGCCGGGCCTGAAGTATGAGATCGCGTTCAACACGACGCAGGTCGTCACCGAATCGATCCGCGAAGTGCTCATCACGCTCGTCGAGGCGATCGCGCTTGTCGTCCTCGTGATGTTCGTGTTCCTCCAGAGCTGGCGGACGACCCTCATCCCGACGATTACGATCCCGGTCTCGCTCATCGGCGCATTCGCGTTCATCAAGCTGATGGGCTACTCCATCAACACGCTCACCCTCTTCGGCATCATCCTCGCGACCGGTATCGTCGTGGACGATGCGATTGTCGTCATCGAGAATATCGAGCGGCACATCCAGGAATACAAGACGACCGCCAGAAAGGCGGCGTCGGAGGCGATGGGCGAGGTGTTCGGTGCCGTCATCGCGACGGCGCTCGTGCTGGTGGCTGTCTTCGTGCCGGTCGCGTTCTTCCCCGGCACCACGGGACGGCTGTATGCGCAGTTCTCTATGACGATCGCGTTCTCGGTCGCGCTATCGGCGTTCAACGCGCTGACGCTGACGCCGGCGCTCTCGGCGCTGCTGCTCCAGTCCAGCCACCACGGCAAGGGCGTGTTCTTCACGAACGTGGAACGGATCATCACCGGCGGGACCAACGCATATGTCTCGGTACTCTCGAGGCTGCTGCGCATCCGGTGGATCATGGTGCTGGTCTTTGTCGGAGGTCTGGGGCTGACGTATTTCGTCTACCGATCGGTGCCGCAGGCCTTCGTGCCGTCCGAAGATCAGGGCTACTTCATCGCGATCGTCCAGGCGCCCGCGGGGGCCTCACTGCAGTACACCGGACAGATCGCGCGTCAGGCCGAACAGATTCTGATCAAGGATCCCGAAATCGCCGGGGTGTTCGCCGTCATGGGGTTCAGCTTCAGCGGCGCCGCCCCGAATCAGGGGCTCATCTTCAGCAGTCTCAAGCCGTTTGCGGAACGGAAGGGGGCGGAGCATTCGCTGCAGACGGTGCTGGCGCGCGTCTCCGGACAGCTGGCCGGCATCAGCGGCGCGAACATCTTCGTCACGCCGCCGCCGTCGATCCCGGGGCTGGGCGCCTTCGGCGGGTTCGAGTTCCAGGTGCTCGATCAGTCGGGCACGGACATCAACGCGCTGGCGAACGCCACGTACGCGATGGCGGCGGCCGGCAACCAGTCCCCCAAATTGAGCGGACTCTTCACCTCGTTCACCGTCAACGACCCGCAGCTCACCGTCCAGATCGATCGAGACCGCGCGCTCGCGCTCGGCCTGCCGATCAGCGAGGTGACCAGCGCGCTTCAGATCTACCTCGGCTCGCAGTACGTCAACGACTTCGACTTCAACAACAGGGCCTACCGGGTGTACGTCCAGGCTGACCAGGCGTTCCGATCCGACCCCAATTCGATGAAACAGTTCTACGTGCGCAACAACGCCGGGCAGATGGTGCCCCTCGAGAGCGTTGTCCGCATCACCGAAACCACCGCGCCGCAGGTCATCAGCCACTTCAACCTGTTCAGGTCTGCGACCATCAATGGATCGGCGGCTCCCGGATTCAGCTCAGGGCAGGCGCTGGAAGAGATGGGAGCCCTCGCGGCGCGCACGCTGCCACAGGGGATGACCTACGCATGGTCGGGCCTGTCGCTTGAAGAGAGCAAGGCCGGCCAGCAGTCCTTCCTGATCTTCGGACTGGCGCTCCTGCTGGTCTACCTGACGCTGGCGGCGCAGTACCAGAGCCTGGTGCTTCCGTTCATCGTGCTGCTCGGCGTTCCGCTGGCTGTGCTCGGGGCGCTGGGGGCGCAGTGGAGTCGTGGCTTCGCCAACGACGTGTACTGCCAGATCGGGCTGGTCATGCTGATTGGGCTCGCCGCCAAGAACTCGATCCTGATCGTCGAGTTCGCCGAACAACTCAGGCACAAGGGCTCGACCGTGATCGAGGCGGCCGTCGAATCCGCGCGGATCCGGCTGCGCCCTATCCTGATGACATCCCTGGCTTTCATCCTGGGGGTCCTGCCGCTCGTGTTCGCGACCGGCGCCGGCTCGGAGGCCCGCAATTCGGTCGGGACGACGGTGGCCGGAGGCATGTTCGTCTCGACGTTTCTGAACCTCATTTTCGTCCCCATTCTTTATGTGGTGGTGCAGACGCTTCGAGGCAGCGACCGGCCGGCTGAGGCCACGGAGTAGCCGACTTCAGCCGTCGAGTGCGGGAGACCGCGCCCGCAGCCACTGGAACACGCGGACGAGATCGGTGTCGAAGCAGGATGCCCGCTGGACCCGGCCGGAATTCGATGGTTCTTCTGCGAGTCGCGAATCCCGAACCCGCGAGTCCCTGGTGATGTGGCCATGCGAGAACGGCTCTGATGGCCGGGGTGGGCGCCAAACACACCAAAATCGGCGTAATTGTTGACACTGCCGGAACTTGCGTAGTACGCTGGCCGGTCTATTTTCTTTGAACTGTGGGGCCTGTGGCAGGCGCTTCGGGCGGTAGAACGTCAAGGCCAGATGGCGGGGCCTGGGCGGTCCCGCCGGCGCGGTCGGGCTTGGAGGGAGCGGCGATGAACATCGACGAACGTGTCGTCGACGGAGTGACGATTCTGGACCTCAAGGGCAAGATGACACTCGGAGAAGGTGACGAGCTCCTGAAGGACAAGATCAACTCGCTCATCCAGCAGGATCGCAAGAAGCTGCTGCTCAACCTCGAAGGCGTCCCCTACATCGACAGCGCAGGTCTGGGTGAGATCGTCCGGACATACACCACGGTGAGCCGACAGGGGGGGAAGCTGAAGCTGCTGAACCTCACGAAACGCATTCAGGATCTGCTCGCCATCACCAAGCTGCTGACCGTGTTCGAGACGTACGAGTCCGAGCCGGACGCACTCAAGAGCTTCGGCAGCTAGCCGGGCCCGCGCGACGCACGTACCCGCCGCGCTCTAATGGCGCGACACATAATTCCGGAAATCACCGAGCGGGCCGCGCCGCGTCAGGAACGCATCAGCGTTCCTGCGCGGCCGGTTGCGCTGAGCCTCGTCCTCTCGCTCCGCCCCTCCCAGTGGACGAAGAATCTGATCGTCTTCGCCGCGCTGATGTTCGGGCAGCGGCTCGGGGACGCGCGATCGGTCGCGTACGCCCTCGGCGCGTTCGTCGTGTTCTGCGCGCTCTCGGGGGTCGTCTACCTCCTGAACGACGTCGCCGATCGGAAGCGCGATCGGAACCACCCCATCAAACAGCATCGTCCGATCGCGTCGGGAGAGCTGCCGGTTCCCGTGGCGCTCATGGCCGCGGCGGTGCTGGGGACCCTGGCGCTCGCAGCGGCCTTCTGGCTGCGGCCCGCGTTCGGAGCCATCGGCATGGTGTACGTGGCGCTGCTCGCCTTGTATTCCGGCCCGCTCAAGCATGTCGTGATCATCGACGTGCTCACCATCGCCATGGGATTCGTGCTGCGGGCGGCGGCGGGGGCCGTCGTGATCGACGTGCCCATCAGCCACTGGCTCCTCTTTCTGACTATCCTGCTCGCGCTGTTCCTCGCGCTGAGCAAGCGGCGGCACGAGCTGGTGCTCCTTGCGGACGGCGCGACGAATCACCGACGCATCCTCGAGGAATACACACCATATCTACTCGACCAGATGATCGCCGTCGTCACGGCGTCCACGCTCGTCGGCTACGCGATTTACACCGTCAGCCCCGAAACGGTCGAGAAATTCCAGACCCACATGCTCGGGCTGACGCTGCCGTTCCCGCTCTATGGCATCTTCCGGTACCTTTACCTGGTGCACCAGAAGGCGGGGGGCGGCAGCCCGTCGGAGATGCTGCTGAACGATCGGCCCCTGCTCACCTGCGTCGCGCTCTGGGCGGCAGCCGCGGGTTTCATCATTTACGGCCCGGGACTGGGCTTTCTCGAAAGACTGATCAGCTAGAACAGGCACATGGCTAAATCCAAAGTCGCGATCCTTCGCACCACGCCGGCAACGGTCATCCGGGACTACCACTCCGTGATGAACCTCGCCGGGTACCAGGACGTCGTGGCGAGAGACGCGGATACTGCGCTGAAGGTGAACATCTCCTGGCATTTCTTCTTCCCGGCCACATCGACCACGCCGTGGCAGATCGACGGTGTCGTGCGGGCGATGAAGCAGGACGGGTACGATCCGGCGCTCATCCACGCTTGCCACAACCGCACGGTCGTGATCGATGCGCATCTCGGAGAGCGTGAGAACAAGCAGATCAACGTCGTCAATGCACACGGTCTGCGGAACATTCACATCTACGAGACGGAAGAGTGGATCAACATCCGCGAGGCCGTCGGCGACCTGACGAAGAAGTTCACCTGCCTGAACGAGGTGTATCCGAAGGGCTTCATGATCCCGAAGCGCTTCATCGGCGAGAACATCATTCATCTGCCGACGGTGAAGACGCACGTGTTCACGACGACCACCGGGGCGATGAAGAACGCGTTCGGCGGGCTCCTGAACGAGCACCGGCACTGGACGCACCCGGTAATCCACGAGACGCTGGTGGATCTGCTGATGATCCAGCAGAAGATTCACCGTGGGGTCTTCGCGGTCATGGACGGCACATTTGCGGGAGACGGCCCGGGACCGCGGTGCATGATGCCGTACACGAAGGACGTCATCCTGGCGAGCGCCGACCAGGTCGCCATCGACGCGGTCGCGGCAAAGCTCATGGGCTTCGACCCGCTCTCGATCAAGTTCATCCGGATGGCGCACGATCTGGGGCTTGGCTGCGGAGACCCGCGCGAGATCGAGATCGTCGGGGATCAGGAAGCGGGTGCGCAGAACTGGCATTTCGTCGGGCCCTTCAAGAAGATGACGTTCGCGTCGCGGATGCAGCACCACATCTACTGGGGTCCCATGAAGAAGCCGATCGAGTGGTCGCTGAAGACCGTCCTCGCGCCATGGGCGTACATCGCGAGTGTGCTGTATCACGACAGCTTCTGGTATCCACTCAACGCCAAGCGCCTGATGCACGACGTACTCGCGAGCCCCTGGGGCCGGTTGTTCCGCAACTGGGAGACCGTGCAGGCGGATGGCACCGGCTACCCGGACGTCGGATCGGACGTGGCGCAGATCGAGCGGACCGGAAAGCGCGCGTTTTACGAATCGATCGGCATTCTGGGGACGTGCATCAAGGAAGCCCCGGAGTTCGGCAGCCGGCGGCGCAAGAAAGCAGCCGAAGCTGCAAGCAAGAGCTGACCGCACGCGTTCAGCGACCCATGAGCACCATATGACCGATTTTTCAGTGCGATCGGACCACGTCGACGTCGAGCAGATCATGCGCCAGATCCGGTCGCGAATCCGGGAGAAGCGCGGCGTCGACTACACCGAGGAAGAGATTCGGGAGCTGGCCTCCGTCAAGCTCGAGAAGTTTCTCGATCCCCGCGGTGTCCGTTCTGACCTGCTCGAACAGTTCCGCAGGAAGCGCGAGGCTTCGCTTCCCCCCAACTTCGGATTCGAGGACACGACGCTGTTCGAGACGCACCGCGCGTTTCTGCGTTTCATGCGGCGGATCCTGCGCCCCATCTTGAAGCTGTTCTTCAATCCCAATCCCCTCATCGAGGCGCTGCACATCCAGTCGAAGCTGAACGCGCAGCAGGCGGCGATCGAGCCGCTGTACTACGAGGTGATGCACAACCTGGTGCTCGAGACGACGCGCCTGGGCATCGAGGTGAAGAACCTGAAGATGCGGGTCGAGTCGATGTCGAGCCGGCTCGATTTCGACGAGCGTCGTGCGCGAGCGCTCGAGGGTGTCGTCCAGTACCGGCCCGGCGCTGTCCCACCGCTCCAGCCTCCCACGGGCGCGGCAGGAGGAACCGAACGGCCTCTGACCGAGGCGGAGCAGGCAGAGCGCCGATCGCGCCGACGCCGGCGCCGCGGACGCAGGCGCCCCACCGACGCTCCTCAGGAAAATCGCGGGAGCTTTGGCGCGGCAAGCTCCACCGACGCTCCCCAGGAGAATCGCGGGAGCTATGGCGCGGCAGGCTCCACCGACGCGCCCCAGGAGAATCGCGGGAGCTATGGCGCGGCAAGCTCCACCGACGCTCCCCAGGAGAATCGCGGGAGCTTTGGCGCGGCAGGCTCCACCGACGCGCCTCAGGAGAATCGCGGGAGCTTTGGCGCGGCAGGCTCCACCGACGCGCCTCAAGAGAACCGTGGGAATTTCGGCGAGAGCTCGTCCGGTGACGCTCCCCAGGACAACCGGGGGAGCTATGGCGCGGCAGGCCCAGCCGACGGGCCCCGGGAAAGCCGCGGGAGCTTTGTCGCGCCGACGCCCGACGCCGATGGCGGCTCGCACGAATCGTGAAACTGGCTGTCGTTGTCCAGCGATACGGTACCGAGATCAACGGCGGCGCCGAGTTGCACGCCCGATACATCGCCGAGCGGCTGTCACGCCACGCCGAGGTGGAGGTCGTCACCACATGTGCGCGCGACTACGTCACATGGCGCAATGAGTGGCCGGCAGGCATCGAACAGGTGAACGGCGTCCGGGTGCGGCGGTTTCCGGTGCGGCACGAACGAAATCCGCTCCACTTCGGCCGCCTCTCGCGGCGTGTCTTCGAGCACACGCATTCGATCGCTGACGAACTGTCATGGCTCGAGAGTGAAGGTCCTGCGAGCCCCGCGCTGCTCCGGCATCTCTCGGATGCGGCTCCCGACCTCGACTTCGTGCTGCTCTTCAGCTACCGGTACTACCATGCCTGGCACGCGGCGAGGCGCCTGCACGCCAAGGCCGTGCTCGTGCCGACCGCAGAACGGGATCCGGCGATCGGACTCTCGATCTTCGGCCCGACATTCCGCGGCGTCCGCGGCGTGATGTACAACTCGCACGAAGAACAGGCGATGATTCACGCCGCGACCGCCAACCAGGACGTCCATGGCGTGGTCGTGGGCGTCGGCTCGGACGTGCCGGCCCGCACGGCTCCCGAGCGCTTCCGCCGGAAATTCAACATCGGGCGGCCTTTCGCGATCTACGTCGGGCGCATCGACGAGAACAAGGGCTGCGGCGAGCTGTTCCGGTTTTTTCAGCGTTACGCCAGCACGTTTCCCCGCGCCCTCGACCTCGTCCTCGTCGGGAGCGCCATCATGCCGGTGCCCGAGCATCCGCGGATCCGCCACGTGGGCTTCCTCACGGATGAAGACAAGTTCGACGCGATGGCCGCGTCCGACGTGCTGATCATGCCGTCCTATTTCGAGAGCCTCTCGATGGTGGCGCTCGAGGCGTGGGCGCTCGGTCGTCCCGTCCTCGCGAACGGGCGCTGCGACGTACTCAAGGGACAGTGCATCCGGAGCGGCGCCGGGCTGTACTACGAGCGGTACGAGGAGTTCGCGGAAACGCTGTATGCGCTGGAGTCGAACGGGCCGCTCCACACGCGTCTCGGACACAACGGGCGGGCGTACTTCGAACGGCACTATGCCTGGCCCGTCATCGAGCGCAAGTACCTCGACATGTTCGATCGGCTGAAGCGTGAAGGATCGGCCGGCGTGGCACGACAGCTCGCGCCGCTCCCAAGCTGGCTTGCCCGACGCCGCCGCGACGTACCGCCGGCGTCTGAGATCCTCGCCGGCATTCCCTCCGGCGCGGTCGTCCCTGGCCGTGGCGGCGGCCACGATCTGTCCCAGTCCGCATGACCCCAGAGCCCACGGACGCACCGCGCGTTCACCAGGTGCTCGCCACACTGGGGTATGGCGACGCGATTGGACACGAGGTGCTCGGGATTCAGCGGGTCCTGCGGGCCGCCGGCTATCAGTCCGAGATCTTCGTGGAGACGGCCGATCCACGGCTCGAGGACCTGACGCTCGACTACCGGGACCTCGTCGGCGGCGTCTCCCCGTCCGACCTCCTGATTCACCATTTCTCGATTGGATCGCGGGCCTCTCGCACGGCCTATGCGCTCCCCGGGCGGATGGCGCTCGTCTATCACAACATCACGCCGCCTGAGTACTTCATCGGCGTCCACGACGACCTCGTCAAGTTGTGTTTCCGCGGCCGCCGCGAGCTGACCGCCTATATCGCGCGCTGCGAGATCGCCCTCGGCGATTCCGAGTACAACCGCCAGGAGCTCGAGGCGCTCGGTTTCCGCTCGACCGGCGTGCTCCCGGTGGTCCCGGACTTTTCGCATCTCGAGGTCGCCGGCGACACCACACTCGCGGGGGATTTCGACGACGGCTGGACGAATGTGATGTTCGTGGGAAGGGTAATCCCCAACAAGAAGTTCGAGGACGTCATCCGCGCGTTCCACGCGTACCGCACGCGGCACAACCCGCGCTCGCGGCTGCTGCTCGTCGGGTCGTACAGCGGCTTCGAGCGTTACCTGGCGATGCTGCAGGGGCTGATCGCAAGGCTGGGAACACCGGACGTCCACTTCCTGGGTCATGTCTCGAACGAGGAGCTGACCGCGCTCTACGACGTGGCCGACCTCTTCCTCTGCGCGAGCGAGCACGAGGGATTCTGCGTTCCGCTGATCGAGGCGTTTCACAAGGGCGTGCCGGTGCTCGCGTATGCGTCCACCGCGATCCCGGCGACGATGGACGGCGGAGGCGTGCTCTACGAGTCGAAAGATCCGCTGGATATCGCCCGCCTGATGGAGGCGGTGACGAGCGACAGCCGGATCGAGAACGCGGTGGTGGAGAGCCAGGACGCCGCGCTGGGGCGGCTGCTGGACCGCGACTTCGGCGCGACCCTGCTGCGCTACGTGACCGACACCCTCCGCCTTCCGCCGCGTCCGGCCCCTGAGGTCGCATGGGATTTCTGGGCGCAATTCGATCAGTTCGAGCGCTTCGAGGAGCTGCGTCAGTTCCGGCCGGCGCTCTACCGCGCGCTACCGATCGAACCCCCGAATCCCGAACCCCGAATCCCGAACGAACCCCGAATCCCGAACGAATCCCGAGTCCCGAACCCCGAGTCCCGATCGTGATCGTCAACCAATGGGTACCGGCGGCTCACCGCGGGGATGCGATTGGCGACAGCGCCCGGAGCGTCCGGGACCTGCTCCGAGCCATGGGGCACTCGTCGGAGCTCTTCGCCCTTACGATCGACGATGACCTTCGCACCGAGGTGCGGCCCTTCGACGATCCGGCGTCGCGTCGGGGGGACATCACGATCTTTCACTTTGCGCTGCCGTCCCCGATGACGGAGGCTTTCGCGACGCTCACGGGGGCGCGCGTCCTTCAGTATCACAACATCACGCCGGCGGCGTTCTTCGCGCCGTACGACGCCGGCCTCTTCCGCCTTGCGGCGCTCGGGCGCCGGGAGCTCGCGACGCTCGTCGGGCACGTCGATCTGGCGCTGGGCGACTCGGAGTTCAACCGGCAGGAGCTCGAAGAGACGGGATTCACGAGGACCGGCGTGCTGCCCATCGCCGTCAACACCGATCGCATCACGGCGGCGCCGAGGCGCCCGGCGCTCGAGAAGATACTTGGCGACGGCCTCATCAACATCCTCTTCGTCGGCCGCATCGTCCCCAACAAGAAAATCGAAGATCATATCCGCCTGGCGGAGATGTACAAGCGCTACGTCGACAGCTACTACCGCTTCATCTTCGTCGGGCGCTACGACGGGCTGCCGCGCTACTACGCCCAGGTGCGCGCGCTCATTTCGGAGTTCCAGATGCTTCCCGACCGCTTCTGGTTCACCGGTCCCGTGCCTGACGAGGATCTCGCCGCGTTCTACCGCTGGGCCGACGTCTACGTCTCGCTCAGCGAGCACGAAGGGTTCTGCGTGCCGCTCGTCGAGGCCATGGCGGCCGACGTCCCGGTGCTCGCGTATGCTGCGGGTGCCGTGCCCGAGACGCTCGGCGGCGCCGGAGTGCTGTTCGCGCCGAAAGACCTGGAATTCGCCGCGGAGATGATTGGAACGCTCGTATACGATCATGACGTCCGCCAGCGTGTGATTGACGGGCAGCGGCGGCGCGTGCGTGATTTTGCCGCACCCCGCATGCAGGCCAGGCTCGAGGACGTGCTGGCCGGGCTGGCTAGTAGCCCGTAGCCAGATCGGGGATCGGGGATCGGGGATCGGGGATCGGGGATCGGGATCGGGGATCGGGAACTGAGCTGACAGCTCACAGCTGATGGCTGACCGCTATTTGATTGGACTCTCCCGTTGAAGATTGCATTCATCGTCCAGCGCTACGGCATCGAGATACTCGGTGGCTCTGAATACCATTGCCGCCTCATCGCTGAGCGGCTGGCGCCGAAGCACCAGGTGGAAGTGCTGACGACCTGCGCGGAGGACTACATCACCTGGCAGAACGAGTACCCGGAGGGGGCGGACCGCGTGCGCGGAGTCACGGTCCGGCGCTTCGCGAACGCGCAGACCCGGGACATTCACGCCTTCAACCGCTACTCCGAGTGGATCTTCACGAACCAGCACACCCGTGACGACGAGATCGAGTGGCTCAGGCAGCAGGGGCCCTGGTGTCCATCGCTCCTCGAATATCTCGAGCGCAACCATCAGCAGTACGACATCCTGATCTTCTTCACGTACCTGTATGCACCAACGGTGATGGGCATGCGGATCGCACCTCACAAGACCATCCTCGTGCCGACGGCGCATGACGAACCGGCGATTCACCTCGACATCTATCGCGAGCTGTTCAGCCTCCCGGCCGGCATCGCGTACAACACCGAGGTGGAACGCCGGTTCCTCACGACGCACTTCTCCGTCAGGGCCCTCGAAGAAGAAACGATCGGGTGCGGCGTGGACCTGCCTCACGCGCAGGAGTACCCCCGCGAGCACACCGGGCCCCACCAGGGAGACGAAGAGGAGCTCGCCGAGGCTGCCGCGGCGGACGATGCGTCGCCGACATACAGGCCGCACCTCTCGCACCGCGGATCCATCTTCCGGCGGCGTCACCGGCTCGACGGACCGATCGTGCTGTACGGCGGCCGTATCGATCCCGGGAAAGGCTGTGAAGAGCTGATCGAGTATTTCAGCACGTACGTGCAGGAGGGGGGAGACGCCTCGCTCGTCCTCATGGGCGTCAAGCTGATGCCGCTGCCTGAGGAGCCGTTCATCCGCTTTGCCGGACGGCTTCCCGACCAGGAACGGGTCCAGGCGCTCGAGGCCGCCACAGTTGTCGTCGTCCCGTCGCCGTACGAAAGCCTCTCGCTGCTGGCTTTGGAGTCGTTCGCCGTGGGGACGCCGATCCTCGCCAACGCGCGCAGCGAGGTGCTGGTGGATCACTGCATCAAGAGCAACGCGGGGCTCTACTATGCGGATCGGGACGAGTTTTCAGAGAGTCTTCGCATGCTCGTGGCGGACCATCGCCTGCGCGCCTCGCTCGGTGCATGCGGACGGGAGTACGTCCGGAACAATTACCGCTGGGATGTGATTCTCGCGAAGTACGAACGGATGTTCGCCCAGCTGAGAGGACAGGGACGCAAGACCGCTACTCGCGATTGAGCACACCGACCGGGTCGCCGTCGTCGATATCCTCGGCGTCGGACAGATCAGCCCCCGGACGGCCCAGGGCGCCGCGCTTCCGGCGCGGCCGGATGTCGTGACGCTTGATCATCTCGTTCAGCGTGGTCGGCTTGATGTGCAGCAGCTCCGCCGCGCGCTTCTGAACGCCGCCGGCCGCCTCGAGTGTCGATTCGATCAGCCGCTTTTCGAAGTCGGTAATCACTTCCCGGAATGAGATGCCTTCGGGAGGCACGATGAACTGCGGCATCTGGAACCGCTTGCTGCTGCGGACGTGATCCGGAACGAGATCGGCGTCGATCTTCGCGCCCGTCGACAGCACGACCGCCCGCTCGATGACATTCTCGAGCTCGCGGACATTCCCCGGCCAGTCGTATTCCTGCAGCAGGTCCAGCGCCTCCCCCGTCAGCTCGAGGTGCGTCTTCTGGTTTTCCTTGCCGTACTTCTCGAGGAAGGTCTGTACCAGGAGCGGGATATCGTCCTTGCGCTCGCGGAGCGCCGGGAGCTGGACGGTGATCACGTGCAGCCGGTAGTACAGATCTTCGCGGAACTTGCCTTCCTCCATCATGTGACGGAGGTCGACGTTCGTCGCGGCGATGATGCGGACGTCCACCTTGATCGTGTCGACGCCACCCAGGCGCATGAACTCGCGCTCCTGGATCACCCGCAGCAGTTTCGCCTGGGTTTCGAGCGGGATATTGCCGATCTCGTCGAAGAAGATCGTCCCCTTGTCGGCGAGCTCGAAGAGCCCTTTCTTGGGGTAGACCGCGCCGGTGAACGCGCCCTTGACGTGCCCGAAGAGATTGGACTCCAGGAGATCCGGCGGCAGGTTACCCGAGTTCACCGTGATGAACGCCCGATCGGACCGGGTGGAGTTCTGGTGCAGCGACCTCGCGACGAGCTCCTTGCCGGTGCCGCTCTCCCCGTTGATCAGGATCGTCGCGCGGCTTGGGGCGGCCTGGATGATGAGATCGAAGACCTGCCGCATGCGCGCGCTCCGGCCGACGATCTCGCCGAACCGGTTCGCGCGCGCCTGAAGATTCTGCCGCAGCGCCCGGTTCTCCGCGACAAGGCGCCGCTGCGCGAGGGCGTTCCGGAGGACCACCAGCACTTCGTCGTTCTTGAACGGCTTGGTGATGTAGTCATACGCGCCGCGCTTCATCGCGGCGATCGCGTTCTCGACAGAGGCGTACGCCGTGATCATCAGGACGGGCAGGTCGTCGTCGAGCTTCTTGATCTCGTCGAGCGCGGAGATGCCGTCCATGCCCGGCATCATCATGTCGACGATGACGACATCGAACGGCATCGAGCGGATGAGCTCGAGTCCCTCGGCCGCATGCGAAGCGAGGCGCACCTCGTAGCCCTCCTGAGAGAGGAGCGTGTCGAGGATCTCACGCATGATCTCCTCATCGTCGATGATGAGGATCGAGCCGGGTCGAGTCGCGGACGTATCGGACGCGGAACGCGCCATGATCAAGCCTGCCTGATCGCCGGCGCGGGCCTGGGGGCGACTGAGGCCCGGGACGCGACCAGCGGAAGCGAGAGGGTGAACCGCGTGCCGTGCCCTATCGAGCTGTCGCAGGTGATCGTGCCCTCGTGCTCCTGCAGGATCCCGTAGGTGATCGACAGGCCAAGCCCGGTCCCCTTCCCGATTTCCTTGGTCGTGAAGAACGGATCGTAGATGCGGGAGAGCTGCTCGGCGGGAATGCCGGACCCGGTGTCGGCGATCTCCACGATCGCGCCGCTGGCGTCCGTGCGGGTGACGACCGTCAACCAGCCCCCCTTCGGCATTGCATCGCGCGCATTGAGGAACAAATTCAAGAACACCTGTTGCAGTTTGTACTCGATGCCCTGCACGACGAGCGGGGCGGCGCTGAGCTCCTTGCGCACCTGGATGCTGCCGGTGCGCAGCTGGTGTTCGAGAAGCGACAGCACGTCGTTGATGACGGCGTTGACGTCCACCGGACCGCTGTCGGTCTGGGTCGGACGCGCGAGATTGAGGAGTCCGTTCACGATCTTCGCGGCCCGGAACGTCTGGCGCTCGATCTTTTCGAGCACCTTCGTCCTCGGGTCGTCCGGCGCCGCACCCTGCAGCAGCATCTGCGTGAAGCTCGAGATCCCGGTGAGCGGCGTGTTCACCTCGTGCGCGACGCCGGCGGCCAGCAGCCCGATCGAGGCCATCTTCTCGGAGATCTGGAGCTGCTCCTCGAGCTGCACGCGCGCCGAAATATCCTCGATGATGACGATGCTTCCGGCAATCGCCCCCTCCGAGTCGCGCAGCGGCGTCGTCGCGACGTTCACCAGCAGCCGGCGCGCGCCTTCGTGCCGCGTCAGGAGCGGCACACGGTAAAACGCCGCCCCTTCGGGTGACTCGCGCCGCGCGCCTCTCAACACTTCCAGGAACGACGGCTCGAAAATCTCGTCGAGACCGTGCGCCACGGCATCCTCGTGCCGGATGCCGTACAGCTCCTCGAGCCGGCGGTTCCACCGGATGATGCGATCGTCGCGGTCGACGACGGCGAGACCGTCGTTCAACGATTCAAGGATATTCTCGCTGAACTCACGCAGCCGTTCGAGCTCGTCTGCCTTGACCCGCAGCTGCCGATAGAGACGGCCGTTCTCGAGTGCCGTTGCCGCCTGGGCCGCAACGGCGGCGAGCAGCGCCATGTCCTCGCTGCTGAGCGGCTCGGCGCTCGCCTTGCGGCCGAGCGCCATGACCGCAATCGTACCTTCCTTCGAGACGCACGGAACGAAGTAATGGATCCCGGCTTCGCGCCAGAAATCCACGTCGCGGCTGTCGAGGCGGACGTGCGCGAGCGGGTCGTCCAGCGTCAGGGTGTGGCCGGCCGTCAGTCTGGCGCCGACCTCGGATGCGCGGGGCAAGGCCGGCGGCGCTCCCGCGAACCCGATGTGCGCGATGGTGACGAACTCGCCGTCGCGTCCTGAGCAGGCGGGCGCCAGGAGCAGCGCCATCCGGTCGACGACCAGCGTCTCCATGACACGATGGACGAGCCGTTCGCTCAGCCGCGACAGATCGAGATCGCTGTTCAGGTCGCGGGCGAACCCGACCAGGGCCCGGCGATAGTCGTAGCGATCGCGGTAGTACACCCGATCCAGACCTGTCTGGATGGCGTTCTTCACCGGTCTCGATAGAAGGACCACTACCAGCGTGGCGAGCAGTGCGATGACGGAGTTGTGGGTGTCGTTCCCGCCCAAGAGCGCTTCGCGCGCGAGCTTCTGGAGAACCGCATACATCGCGGCAATCGCCGCAACGGCCGCGGCATAGACCAGCCCGCGTTTGATGATGACCTCGACGTCCATCAGGCGATAACGGACGAGCGCCGAGGCGAAGGCCAGCGGTACGAGCCCCAGGAGGACCGCGGTCAGATCGGCGCCTGGGACCGGCGTGAAGCCGAGAACGTAGGGGACCGCGTAGCCGCACGCGAAGGGCAGCCCGCCGAGGGCCGTGCCCCACACGATCCATCGCAGCTGGCGCCGCGCGGTGACGGAGCGGACGCGCCCCAGCGCGCGGAGCATGATCGCGAGCCCGACCGTCAGTCCGGCAGCGAGGCAGATCAGCTCTCCGCGTTCGAGCAGCGTGATGACGCTCGAGAGCACCACGCCCTGGTCATGAGCCCGGAGCAGCGTCGCGACGCGTGCCCCGCCGAGGAGCAGCGCCGGCAGATAGAGGAGCGGCAGCGCGGTGCGTCCGGCGTCGCTGTGAATCCAGCTGTCGGGGCGTTCGGGAAACACGAGCGTGAAGTGGACGAAGAGGGGCGGCAGCAGCAGCATGGCCCAGGCGTCTGACCAGTAGACGACCCAGTCCAGGGTGTCGAACTTTCCGCTGAACGAGAACGCCAGCACGCCGAAGAACGCAATCGTCAGCCAGAAGAAATGGAGCGTCGCCTGGTTGGCCGGCCGGCGGATCCGCACGGCGGCGCCGACGAAGAGGGAGAAGATTCCAACCGACGCGAGGACGTAATAGAGGCCGCGCGCACCCGACGGAATCGGCGCCAGGCGGACGTTCACGACCTCGGGTGTCTGCGTTCTGACGATCGTGTAAGTGAGCGACTGACCGCGTGACGCTCCATGGAGCTTCGCGGTCACGTCCGCGGGCGCGTCCACGGGAGTGCCGTCGACGGCCTCGAGAATGTCCCCGGTACGCACGCCTGCGAGCGCCGCCGGGGAGGCGGATGCCACTTCGCGGGCGACCAGTCCTTCCGCTCCCGCGCTCCAGAGGACGCCGTCTTCTACTTCCGTCCAGGTGGCGCGGACACGGATATTCGCGATCGCGAGTGACACCAGCGCGACCACGACGGCAAGCTCAGCCGCCAGGTGAAACAGGCCGCGATTCCGGAACCCTCTGTTCAACAACCTCTCCGTCCGCGGTACATGAAGATCTGCGGGTGAGCTTAGCAAAGGGCGTTCCCTGCCCCACGACGGCCAGAATGACGTAAATGACTGGCAGAAAAGAGTTTTTCCGCATCGCGTGGGTACCTTTGACGCCACGCTTCCAACATGCTGAACACCCGCTTCAAAAACCCGGATCGCAGGTCCGGGCCACAAAAAAGCGGGCGCCCGATATCGAGGCGGCCCGCCAGAGCGGCTTCATGCCGGAGAGGTCCGGCGCAGTGGGTCAGAACCGCACGAGGAATCCGCCGACCACCCGCTTCGGCGGGCGGACAACCAGCAGCTCGTCATACACCGAGCCCGGATCGTTGGGATCGCGGAACAGGTTCCTGACGCCGAGCAGCACTTCCCACTTGGTGCCGCCGAGCGCGAACGGGAGCGCCTGATTGACCTGGACGTCGAAGCGTCCGTCGGTGCCGGTGTCGGTCAGATTGGCGCCGGTGCGCGAATACGCCGAGTTGAGCTTGTAGAGAACGAACACACGCGTGGACGTCTCCGGGATGTCCGCTCCCATCGATGCCGTCACGTCATGAATGTGCTCGATGGACGGCCGCGCCAGGCTCGCAATCCAGGGGCGCGCCTCGTCCAGATCCCCGCGCGACTTCCAGTCGCCGTGCGTCACGCTGTACTCGACCGATCCGCTGACGCGTTTCGTGGCGACGGTTCCGAGCCGCACGCCCCAGCCCTGCGCATCGACACCGCCCGCGCTCGCGACGTAGTAGTGGCCGATCGACCGGGATCCGGTCGGCATGTTGACCCCGAACACGGTGACGGCCTGATCGTCGATCCCCTGAAAGAAGCGCCGGATTCCAAGCACGTAGGTGCCCTTGAACTCGTGCTCGAAGAGCACGTCGAGCGTGCGCGACCGCTCGACTCGCAGGCCGGTGCCCACAAGCGGCGAGAACGTGCGCTCAGGCGGCAGCCATGGACCCGCCAGCGTAGGCGGCAGGAACTCTTCGGCCCCCGGCGCGATCATGCGCTGGCCGAGGGACATTTTGACGCGGCTGCCTTTCCTCGGCTCGAGCGTCAGCCCGGCCCGCGGGCTGAAGAGTCCCGGACTCTCGAGATAGTCATAACGGGCGTAGCGCCCGCCATACTCGAACGAGACGCCCGGACCAGGCGTCCAGCGGTCCACCGCGTAGACCTCTCCGACGTTACGGCTGCCGTCCGTGACGGCCGCGAGCGCCAGGGGATTACCCCCCTGGTATTCCTGCGTGCTGTACGAGAGCCCGATGTCGTACGAGTGCAGCGCGTCGCGGCGAGAGAGGAACGAGCCCGCGACGATCCAGGACGACAAATCTCCCTGGCTCATGCCCGCCCTGACGGCCCACTCCCCCGCGCCGGTCGGCGCACCGATCGAAAGATAGGCGATTCCCCGCGGCAGAGCGCTGTCGGAAAACAACTCACCGGGGCCGAACGCGCTGCTCGTGAGCAGGTTCACCTCGCCGGAGAACGGGAGATCCGCAAACAACCCGCTCGCGAACGAGGCTGTCCGGCCGAGGCTCGACGCCGCCCGCGCATCGGGCTCGACCTCATCGTCCGCAAACACCACGCTGTTCGCCGAATCCTTGAGGACGCTGCGCGTGAGGTGGCGCAGCCGCCACGCCGTGTCGCTGTGAGAATGATCTTCGTCGTCACTGGCGGGGTCCGGCGGAGCGACGTCGACCTGCGGCAGACTGAACCCGGCAGCGACAATGGGCCGTGCCGTGAGCGGTTCATTTCGGCCCGTCGTGGCGACGGCGCTGTCGATGCGGTGCAGTTGCAGCCGGAACGTCGCGGAGGCCGACGCGCCGACCCGGACGTTCTCGCGGCGCGATGCCGCGAAACCCGCCAGGTGGGCGCGAACGCTGTATTCGCCCGGAGGGAGCTGCTGGAGCGTAAAACGGCCGCGGAGGTCCGTGACCGTCATGGCCGTGGTGGCGCCCAGGATCGAGACCATCGCGCCGGCCAGCGGGCTGTCGTGCTCGTCGATGACGACGCCGCTGACGACACCTCCGGGCACGGTGTTCGCGGCGGACAGGTGAGCCGGACGCATCATCGGGGCGAGGGCCATGGCCGGCTGCTGCTCGCGGGCGGCCGCCGGTCCGGCAGAGGCCGCCCAGAGACCTGCAATCGCCGCCGAGAGCACGCGAGTTCTGCGTCCCATGGCTTCCTCCGTCCGTCCTACGAACCTACGACCCTGAACGTGACGTCCCGCGACAGGCTCTTGCGGGACAGCAGGTCGGTCACAGTAATCCCAAGACGATACTCGCCTTCCTGAAAAGACGAGAGCAGGATCCCCTGGCCCGCCATCATCGGATGGCCGGCCGCGGGATCGAAGTGCGCACCCATCAGCGACGGCTTGAACCGCTGCGGATTGGTGTGCGTCATGTACCGTTCCCCGATACGCGCGGCGGGATGGTCCCCCTCCGCATCTCTCGATGCCGGCGCGACAGGCGCGGTGCCCGGCGGCACGGTCCGGAACAGGTGATAGTCCACCTGGATGTCGAAGTTCCTGTCCGCCGAGACCGACGCGTTGTAGATGAGGAACACGACAATCAGTTCGCGGTCTTTCCTGAACGACGAATCGGCCGCGGGATGGATCTCGTTCTCGCCGATGACGTAGGGCCGCTCGAGCACGTCATCTGCCGGCGTCCCCGGCAGCGCATCGATTCGATCCGCCAGGATGACGCTGCTCGTCGTCAGGCCGCCGTCCCAGAAATCCGGCACGCTCAGCGGCTGCTTCAGCACGGCAGCCTTAAGACGCGGTTCGGACGACGGCGGATCCGACGCTCGTTCGCGCAGCGCGACGTAGACGTCGTACTCGCCGGCCGGCACCGCGAACCCCCGCGTGATTCTGACGGGCCCCTCGCCCGGACCGGCCAGATTCACCGCGAAGATGAGGTCGAACGGATACCGCACCTGCCGCGCGCGCCTTTGCGCGGGTGGCGCCGCCTCGCGCCGCACGGCTCGCACATACATCAGGGCGCTGGCCGCGGACAGGTTGGCGCGCTCGACGGTCACCGTGAATGGCACGAACGTGCCGGCCTGCGCCTTGAAGAAGTCGTTCCGCCACTCGATCGCGAAATCGGACTCCGCGCGCCCGTTCATCGCGGTATCCGCGAGTCTCACGAGCAGCGCGCCTTCCCGAAGCCTCGCGTCCTCCAGCCTGTCCTGACGGTTCCGGTCCCCCCGCTCCTGCCCCTGGGCGACGGCACCCGCAATCGTGCAGATCATCAGCAGGGTCAGGGCGGCGGACCGCCGCTCCCGCGCGTGCCGCGTATTCTCTGCCGACCGCTCTGATCGTCCACTCATGTAGTGGCTGAGTAATCCCCTGGATCATAGGCGACCTCCCCTGCCAAGTCAAAGCATCCGGCGCGGCAGAATTGAGCCGCCGCAGTCGAATTTCAGGGGCGCAATCGACTGGAACGGTGAACTGCCGGGCACGGTGATATCATCTCGGACGTATGGCTCGCGTGCCCAAACTGCTGGACGTGAGCGTGCCCCTCGTCGCTGGAATGCCTGCCTACCCCGGCAACCCCGACTTCGAGCTGCAGCCCGTCAAGCGCATCGCGGACGGCGGCAGCTCGAACGTGTCGCGGCTCATCCTGGGCACGCACACGGGCACGCACGTCGACGCTCCAAAGCATTTCATCGACGACGGCCTGACGGTTGATGCGTTGTCGCTCGATCTGCTGATTGGCCGTGCGCGCGTCGTGGAGATCTCCAAGCGCGGCGGGATTGGCGTCGAAGAGCTCGCCGAGGCCGGGCTGCGCGAAGACCTCCGCGTCCTGCTGAAGACCTCGAACTCGGCGCTGTGGAACGACAGCGGTTTTCACCAGGAGTACACATACGTCACCGAGGAAGGCGCACGGTATCTCGTCGACCAGGGCGTCAAGGTCATCGGTGTCGACTACTTGTCCGTTGAGCAGTACAAAAAAGCCGGCGCGCCCGCCCATCGGGCGCTCCTGTCGCAGGGCGTCGTGATTATCGAGGGGCTGAATCTCTCCGAGGCCGAACCCGGAATGTACGAGATGTACTGCCTGCCCCTCAGGGTCGCCGGTGGGGACGGCGCCCCCGCCCGCGTCATTCTCAAGCGCTGAGGGGTTCACGTGCTGGACGATGTGCTCGTCATCGGTACTGGCGGGAGGCGCGGGCGAGCGCCTGTACCCGCTCACCAAGGAACGCGCGAAGCCGGCCGTGTACTTCGGCGGGCCTTACCGGATCATCGACTTCACCCTCAGCAACTGCATCAACTCGGGCCTGCGCAAGATTTTCATCGCGCTGCAGGTACAAGTCCCTCTCGCTCAGCCGCCACCTCCGGATGGGGTGGAGCGTCGTGGCGGACGAGCTCGGTGAGTTCATCGAGATTCTCAGCCCGCAGAAACGCGTGGGTGAGCACTGGTATCTCGGAACCGCGGACGCGGTCTATCAGAACCTCTATTCCATCCTGCGCGAGAACCCACGGCACCTGATCGTGCTCTCCGGAGATCACGTGTACAAAATGGACTACGCCAAGATGCTCCGTTTCCATCGCGACCATGGCGCGGGCGCCACGCTGGCCGCGATCGAGGTCCCGTCGGAAGAGGCCGATCGCTTCGGCGTGGTGCAGGTCGACGACCAGGATCGTCTGACCGGTTTTCTCGAGAAACCGAAAGACCTTCCCGCCGGCACCCAGGTCCTCGCGTCGCTCGGCATCTACATCTTCGACATGGACGTCCTCGTGCCCGCCCTCGAAAAGGACGCCCGGCAGGAGTCCAATCATGACTTCGGGAAGGACATCCTCCCGGAGCTCATCGCGAGCGTCCCGGTGTTCGCGTACCGCTTCTACGACGAGAACAAGAAAGAGGCGAAGTACTGGCGCGACATCGGCACGATCGACGCCTACTACGACGCGAACATGGACCTCTGCCACGTCAATCCGGACTTCAATCTCTACGATCCGGAATGGCCGCTGCGCACGTACCAGGTGCAGGCGCCCCCGGCCAAGTTCGTCTTCGCCGACGAGGGACGGCGGTGCGGCCAGGCGCTCGATTCCGTGATCTCGGCCGGCTGCATCGTCTCGGGCAGCCGCGTCGCGGGCAGCGTCCTCTGCCCCAACGTCCGCGTCCACAGCTTCTGCGACATCGAACAGAGCATCCTGATGCCCGGCGTGCGCGTCGGACGGCACGCGAAGATCCGCCGCGCCATCGTGGACCGCGACGTCTTCGTGCCGCGCGGCGCCCTCATCGGCTACAACGACGAAGAAGATCGCCGGCGCCACACCGTCAGCGACAGCGGCATCGTTGTCGTCACGAACGCGGACGAGCCGTACGTCGGCACCATCAGTGAAGAAGCATTGAAGAACGAAGCGGAGTTCGACAAGCGGGGGGCGGAGAAATAGCACAGGGTGCCAGAGTGCCAAGGTGCCAGAGTGCCAGGGTGTTTAGATCGGGACTCGGGACTCGGGACTCGGGACCGCGCCGTAGCCGCTTCGCGGCGTAGGCGGGGGGCTCGGGATTCGGGACTCGACTTGGGATTCGGGATACGGGATTCGATTTGGACCCGTAGCTTCCGGCTTTAGCCGGAAGTTCAATTGCCCGGAATGATAGTGAACGTTTTCGCGTGAGGTGAGAGTGAAGATTCAGGCAGTCAAGGGGCGCGAGATTATCGACTCGCGCGGCAATCCGACGGTGGAAGTGGACGTGACGCTCGAGGGTGGAGCGTTCGGGCGCGGCGCGGTGCCTTCGGGCGCCTCGACGGGGCAGCGCGAAGCGCTGGAGCTCAGGGACGGCGACAAGAAGCGCTACCTGGGCAAAGGCGTAACGGCCGCGGTCTCGCACGTGAACGGCGAGATCGCGAAGGCGCTCGCCGGGCGCGAGGCGGATCAGCGCGCGATCGACACGTTCCTGATCGAGCTGGACGGAACGCCCAACAAGGGACGGCTCGGGGCGAACGCGCTGCTCGGCGTCTCCATGGCGCTCGCCCGCGCGAACGCTGCCGCAGCAGGCGTGCCGCTGTACGAGCACGCGGCAGCGCTCTACGGCGGGTCGGGGGGCACGCTCCTGCCGGTGCCGATGATGAACATCCTCAACGGCGGCGCCCATGCCGACAGCAGCGTGGACTTCCAGGAGTTCATGGTGATGCCGGTCGGCGCGACCTCGTTCGCCGAGGCCGTCCGCGCCGGTGCCGAGATCTTCCACACGCTGCGCGGCATTCTCAAGAAGAAGGGACACTCGACCGGCGTCGGCGACGAGGGGGGATTCGCACCCAGCCTGTCGTCCAACCGCGAAGCCGTTGACGTCGTCCTCGAAGCGGTCGTGCAGGCGGGCTACAAGCCGGGCGAGAACATTTACGTCGCGCTCGACGTCGCCTCGAGCGAGCTCTGGGACGACGACGCGAAGCACTACGAGTTCAAGAAGTCCAAGGACAAGGCGCGTACGGCCGACGAGATGGTCGCGATGTACGAGGACTGGGTCCGGCAGTATCCGATCATCTCGATCGAGGACGGACTTGCGGAAGGAGACTGGGACGGCTGGAAGACGCTGACGAAAGCGCTCGGCGCACGCATCCAGCTGGTCGGCGACGACGTGTTCGTCACCAACCCCGAGATCCTGGCGCGCGGGATCAAGGAAGGCATCGGCAACGCCCTGCTCGTCAAGCTCAATCAGATCGGCACGGTGAGCGAGACACTCGATGCGGTGGCCATGGCGCGTGACGCCGGATACAACAGCGTCATCTCCCATCGCTCGGGGGAGACCGAAGACACGACCATCGCGGATCTTGCCGTCGCGACCAACGCCGGACAGATCAAGACAGGATCGGCCAGCCGGACGGATCGCGTCGCCAAATACAATCAGCTTCTGCGCATCGAGGAAGAGCTCGGCACGGCCGGGCGGTACGCGGGCAAGAGCGCGATCAAGCAGCTCAAATAGCCTTCATGCCGACTCCTACCAGACCACTCGTCCTCCTCGTGCTCGACGGCTGGGGCATTCGCGCCGACCCCGCCAACAACGCCATCGCCATGGCACGGACGCCCGTCTACGACGCCATGGTCGCGCGGTATCCGCACGCCGAGCTGATCGCGTCCGGTGAGGCCGTGGGCCTGCCGGCGGGTCAGATGGGCAACTCCGAAGTGGGCCACATGAACATGGGGGCCGGCCGGGTGGTCTACCAGGACCTGACGCGCATCGACAAGAGCATCAGGGACGGGGAGCTCTTCGAGAGTCCGATGCTCGCGGCATCGATGAATCGCTGCGCCGGCGACCGGCACGCGCTGCACTTCGTGGGCCTCCTGTCCGACGGCGGCGTCCACAGCCATCAGCGTCACCTCCACGCGTTGATCGGGATGGCGGCCAAGCGCGGCGTCCACAGGGTCTTCGTCCATGCGATCACGGACGGACGCGACGCCTCTCCCACGGGCGCGGCGCGATACATCCCCGAGCTCGAATCCGTCATGCAGACGGCGGGGGCGGGCCGGATCGCGACGGTGGTGGGCCGCTACTACGCCATGGATCGCGACAAACGATGGGAGCGCACGAAGCTGGCCTACGACGCGATCGTCAACGGGCGGGCGGACACGCAGGCTCCCTCTGCCCTGCCTCCGGTCGACGCCTCTTACAAGGCGGGCGTCACCGACGAATTCATCAAGCCTGTCGTCATCGTCGGCGCCGACGGTCAGCCGGTCGGACCGGTCCGCGACCAGGATTCGGTGATCTTCTTCAACTTCCGTGCAGACCGGGCGCGCCAGCTCACACGCGCCATCGCGCTCGTCGACTTCGATGGATTCGAACGGCCCCACCGGCCCCGCGTTCACTACACGACCATGACGATGTACGACCGGACGTTCAAGCTGCCGGTCGTCTTCACGCCGCAAACCTTCAGCGGCAACCTGGCCGACGTGCTCGCGGAACACGCACGCACCAACCTCCGGCTCGCAGAGACGGAGAAGTATGCGCACGTGACGTACTTCTTCAACTGCGGACGCGAGGAGCCCTACCCGGGAGAGGACCGGATCCTCGTCCCGTCGCAGAAGGTGGCCACCTACGACTTGATGCCGGAGATGAGCGCACCCGGCATCGCGGATGCCCTCGTCGCCGATGTGACCGGCCGCCGCCGCGAAGTCGTCATCTGTAATTTCGCCAATGCCGACATGGTGGGGCACACCGGTGATGTGGCCGCGACGATCTCGGCGGTGGAGACGATCGACAGTTGCCTTGGCCGCATTCTGACCGCGCTCAAGTCGGTGGATGCGCGCGCCATCGTGACCGCCGATCATGGCAACGCCGAGCAGCTCTGGGACGACGAGCTCAAGGCGCCGCACACGGCGCACACATCGAACCCGGTGCCGGTGGTGCTGTGCGCGGACGAGCTTGTGGGACGCCGGCTCCGCGACGGGTCGCTGCGCGACGTGGCTCCGACCATGCTCGGGTTGCTTGGCATACCGCTGTCGCCGGAGATGACGGGCAGCAGCCTGATCGAAGAGTAACGCAGGACCGAAAAGCGAAACGGGCCGCACGGCAGATGCCGGCGGCCCGTTTTTTCCGTTGTTATCACCCGCGGAGGGTGGTTATTCGACTTCTTTTTCCTGCGTCTCGTCCGCCGCAATCCGGAGCGACCTCAGGAATCGCTTATCGTTGGCGCTGATCTCGAAATTGCGGCGCTCCGCGGCACGCGCCGCCTTCTGAGGAGCGGGACCAATCTTCGCCAGTGCACCGGGCGTCGCCCGATTCATGAACCCGATTACCGCCTCCATCGATACTTTCATTTCGAAGCCAGCTGCCCTGGCGCGCTCGCGGACGGCTTCAATCCGCGGATCTTCCGCGACGGCGGCAGCAATGGCGTCGGATAGCTCACGGGCCAGCCGGTTCACCACGTCATCCATTCGGGACCTCCTCACCGCCGCCGGAGCTGGGGAACCGGAAGCGTCTGCCGATCCGATCTTCCACAGGCACGCAGCAATAGCCGGGCCGGCCGGAGGATCCGGCTGCAGCCAGGGGCCGGCGGCAGGGATCGGGCGCCAAATTTATTCATAATGAAGGATTTGCAGCGCGGGAACGCACGTTCATTGTAAGCTCGCGCCGATTGACTGTCAATGCTCCAGTCGCCTGCCCGGGTGACATTTCTCCGCTAGTTGCAGCGTTGCTACAATGACCGTACCACCCCGGCCATCGCTTCCGATATTAAGACGCCCGACCCAGGAGCAAAGATTGGCCGACCAGCCCTACGCGGATCCCTCGTCGCTTGCGGGGCACGATTTTGTCACCGACATCGGGTTCCCGGGTGAGTTTCCGTTTACCCGCGGGATTCAACCCACCATGTACCGCGGGCGGCTCTGGACCATGCGCCAGTATGCCGGGTTCGGATCGGCGGCGGAGTCGAACGGGCGTTACCGCTACCTGCTCGCGCAGGGCGTGAGCGGCCTGAGTGTCGCGTTCGACCTCCCGACACAAATGGGCTACGACTCCGACCACCCGCTCGCGCGGGGCGAGGTGGGACGCGTGGGCGTCGCGATCGACTCGGTCGAGGACATGGCGGCGCTCTTCGACGGCATCCCGCTCGATCGCGTCTCCACGTCGATGACGATCAACGCGACGGCGATCATCCTGCTGTCGATGCACATCGCGGTCGCGCGCCGCCAGGGGCTGGCGCCGTCGGTCCTGTCGGGGACGATTCAGAACGACATCCTCAAGGAATACATCGCGCGCGGCACGCACATCTACCCACCCCGGGCGTCGCTCCGTATCGTCACCGACATTTTTGCGTTCTGCGAGCGCGAGCTGCCGAACTGGAACACGATCTCGATCAGCGGGTATCACATCCGGGAGGCGGGAGCGTCGGCCGTCCAGGAGGTGGCGTTCACGTTCGCGAACGCGATCGCATACGTCCAGGCGGCGGTCGAGGCGGGGCTCGACGTCAACACCTTCGGACAGCGGCTGTCATTCTTCTTCAATGCGCACAACGATTTCCTCGAGGAGATCGCCAAGTTCCGGGCCGCCCGGCGGTTGTGGGCGCGCCTGATGCGCGACCGGTTCGGTGCGACCAATCCGCGCGCACAGCAGCTGCGCTTTCACACGCAGACGGCCGGCAGCACACTCACTGCGCAGCAGCCCGACAACAACATCGTCCGCGTCGCGCTGCAGGCGATGGCGGCGGTGATGGGAGGCACGCAGTCGCTCCACTGCAACGGGCGCGATGAAGCGCTCGCGCTGCCGACCGAAGAATCCGCCCGGATCGCGCTCCGCACGCAACAGGTGATTGCCGCTGAGACCGGCGCCGCCAATACGGTGGACCCCTTTGGAGGCGCCTATGCGGTGGAAGCCCTGACGAACCGGATCGAGGAGGAGGCCACCGCGCTGCTGGAGCGGATCGACCTTGCGGGTGGAACGCTGGCGGCGATCGAGCAGGGACTGATTCAGCGGGAGGTCCAGGAATCGGCGTACCGTGCCCAGCAGCAGATCGATCGCGGCGAGCGCGTCGTCGTGGGGGTCAATCGGTTCGCGACGGGAGATGCGACGGACATCGAGGTGCTCCGCATCGATCCCGAGCTCGAACGAAATCAGATCGAGCGCGTGCGGACCGTGCGCGCGTCCCGCGCGGAGGCCGAATGGACCGCGGCGATGGAAGCGATCGTGACGGCCGCGCGGTCGACGGAGAACCTCGTGCCGCCGATAATCCGCGCCGTCGAGGCCCGGGCGACCGTGGGCGAGATCTCCGATGCGCTTCGCTCTGTGTTCGGCGAGCACAAGGAGATTGATGCCTGACTCGCCACGGCTGCTGTCGGTCGAGCACCTGACGACCGGCTTCGACATCAACGGACGATTCGTGCCCGCGGTGATCGACGTGAGCTTCGGATTGTCGGCCGGTGAGACGCTCTGCCTCGTCGGCGAGTCCGGCAGCGGCAAGTCGGTGACGGCGCTGTCGATTCTGCGGCTCGTGCAGCCCCCCGGACGGATCGCCGAGGGCCGGATTCTCTTCGACGGCACTGATGTGCGGACGCTCGGCGAGCGGGACATGCAGAAGGTCCGCGGCGCCGAGATCGCGCTCATCTTCCAGGAGCCGATGACGGCGCTCAATCCTGTCTTCACGATCGGCAATCAGATCGAAGAGACCCTCGTGGTGCACGGCCGCGCCACGCGCCGGACGGCCCGCGCGAAGGCCATCGAGCTGCTCGACGCCGTGAGCATCCCCGAGCCCGCGAAACGCGTGCGGGACTACCCGCATCAGCTCTCCGGCGGCCTGCGGCAGCGCGCGCTCATCGCCATGTCGCTCGCGTGCGAACCCAGGGTCGTGATCGCAGACGAGCCGACGACCGCGCTCGACGTGACCATTCAGGCGCAAATCCTCGACCTGCTTCGCGCTCTGCAGGAGCGGATGGGGCTTGCGCTGCTGCTCATCACCCACGATCTCGGCGTCGTCGCAGAGATGGCCGATCGCGTGGGCGTCATGTATGCCGGGCGGATCGTCGAGGAGAGTCCTGTGCACGAGCTCTTCGCGAACCCGAGACATCCGTATACGCGGGGGCTGATGGCGTCGATTCCCGGAGGGGCGCCAGGCTCGCGGCTGCGCGCGATCCAGGGCAGCGTGCCGCCGCTCGGAGATCTCCCGCGAGGATGCTCGTTCACGCCAAGATGCCCGGACCGTTTCGAGCCGTGCCCCACGGCGCATCCAGGCGCCACGATGTTCGGCCCTGAACAGACGGTCAAGTGCTACCTGCACGGACCAGCGGTCGAACCTCAGATCCTTCCCGCTCGAGAGCATTGATGGCGCTCCTCGAAGTCCGGCACCTGGTCAAGGAGTTCAGCCGGTCGCGCGGGCTGTTTGCGCCGCGGTCGGTCGTGCGCGCGGTTGACGACGTCAGCTTCACGATCGATGAAGGCGAGACGTTCGGGCTGGTCGGGGAATCCGGCAGCGGAAAAACGACAACCGGCCGATGCATCCTGCGGCTCATCGAGCCGACGTCGGGTGAGGTGCGGTTCAAGAGCGACGACGTCCTGGCCTTCTCGAAATCCAGGCTGCGCCAGGCACGGCGCGACATGCAGATCGTCTTTCAGGATCCCTACTCGTCGCTGAATCCCCGCATGCGCGTCGGCGCCATCGTCGAAGAACCGCTCATCATCCACCGCATCGGATCGAAGGCCGAACGGCGCGCCCGGGTGGCCGAGCTGTTCGACCTCGTCGGCCTGGATCCGTCGCAGCTCGCGCGCTATCCACATCAGTTCAGCGGAGGTCAGCGTCAGCGGATCGGGCTTGCGCGGGCACTGGCGCTGAACCCGTCGCTGGTCATCGCGGACGAGCCCGTGTCCGCGCTCGACGTGTCCGTCCAGGCGCAGGTGATCAACCTGCTGATGGACCTTCAGGAACGGCTGAAACTCACGTATCTCTTCATCGCACACGATCTGAGGCTCGTGCGCCATATCTGCAGCCGGGTCGCCGTGATGTACCTGGGAAGGATCGTCGAGATGGGTGCGACGGACGCGCTCTTTGCGGCCCCGGCGCATCCCTACACGCGCGCACTGCTATCCGCGATTCCCAACCCGGACCCGTCCGCCACGCGCCAGCGCATCGTCCTCGATGCGTCGTCGTTCAGCCGCGAGGCGCCGTTGCGGGAAGTGGCCGCCGGACACATGGCGGCGATATAGCTCTCAGCGTTCAGCTGTCAGACATTAGCTAAAGAGCTCGTAGCTGACAGCTGATGGCTGATGGCTGATAGCTCTATGCCGCCCGCTTGGCGTCCTTCTCGACCTGGCCGTCGCGGATGTGGATGGCGCGGTGCGCGTGGGCCGCGATGTCGGGCTCGTGCGTGACGAGGATGATGGTGTTGCCGCCTTCGTGGAGGCGCGCAAAGAGTTCCATGATCTCGTTGCCGGTCTTCGAGTCGAGGTTTCCCGTCGGCTCGTCGGCAAGCAGAATCGAAGGATTGTTGACCAGCGCGCGGGCGATCGCGACTCTCTGCCGCTGTCCGCCAGACAGCTCGTTCGGCCGATGCGATGAGCGAGACGTGAGCTCGACCTTCTCGAGCGCCTGCTTCGCGCGGTCCTGCCGCACTTTGCCGGAGACTCCCGCGTAGACAAGGGGCAGTTCGACGTTGTGCAGCGCCGTCGCACGGGGCAGCAGGTTGAAGGTCTGGAACACGAATCCGATCTCTTCATTCCTGATTCGCGCGAGCTCATCGTCGTTCATCGACGCGACTTCCTTGTCGTTGAGCAGATAGCTACCCTTCGACGGCGTGTCGAGACAGCCGATGAGGTTCATCAGCGTGGACTTGCCCGATCCGGAGGGACCCATGATCGCGACGTACTCGCCACGCTGAATCTCGATGGACACACCTCTCAGGGCGTGAATCTCCTCGCCGCCCATCGTGTAGGTCTTCCACAGATCGCGCGTTTCAATCAGAGGCATAAGTAATCCAGCGCTGACGGTTCAGGGACGATGGACGGCGATTCCGACGGCTTTGTTCCACCAGTCTCTCACATCGGCCGGAATCATGCGGGGCCGTCGGCGGGTCGCGGCTTTTCTGGCGTTTCAGGATCGGGCCTTACGGGTCAACGACTTAGCGTAAAGGTGAGTGTCCCCATTTATCCCTCGTCTTCCGCGTACTCCGTCTTGAGCTTTGCGACGACCGCGGGATCGGCGAGCGTAGTCGTGTCGCCGAGCGCCTTGCCCTCCGCGATATCCCGCAACAGCCTGCGCATGATCTTCCCCGACCGCGTCTTCGGCAGATCCGCGGTGAAGAGAATCTGATCGGGCCTGGCAATGGCGCCGATCTTCTGGACGACGTGCTCCTTGAGCTCGTCGACGAGTGCGGGCGTGCCCGTGATCCCTTCCTTCAGCGTCACGAATGCCGCGACGGACTGCCCCTTGATCTCGTGCGGTTTCCCCACGACCGCCGCTTCCGCGACGGCCGGGTGATCGACGAGCGCACTCTCGACTTCCATCGTCCCGAGGCGATGGCCGGCGACGTTCAGCACGTCGTCCACGCGGCCGAGCAGCCAGTAATACCCGTCGTCGTCAACTCTCGCGCCATCGCCGGCGAAGTACACGCCATCCGGCCAGCGGATCCAGTACTGCGAGACGAACCGCTCCGGATCGCCATAAATTCCGCGCAGCATGGCGGGCCATGGCTTCGTCAGCGCAAGCAGTCCAGCGCCGGTGGCAATGGGCTGGCCCGCAGCATCACGAATCTGCGCCGTGATGCCGGGGAACGGCTGCGTCGCCGATCCCGGGATGGTCGTCGTGATCCCGGGGAGCGGCGTGATCATGATCATGCCGGTTTCGGTCTGCCACCAGGTATCGACGACGGGACAATGCTCCCGGCCGATATTTTTGTGGTACCAAATCCACGCTTCGGGATTGATCGGCTCGCCGACGGACCCGAGGAGACGCAGCGTGCTGAGATCCCGGCCTGCGGGCCATTCCGTGCCCCAGCGCATGAACGCGCGAATCGCGGTGGGCGCCGTGTAGAAGATCGTCACGCCGTGGCGCTCGATGAGCTCCCAGAAACGATCTTTCTTCGGCCAGTCCGGCGCACCTTCGAACATCAGGACCGTCGCGCCATTCGCGAGCGGGCCGTAGACCACGTAGCTGTGTCCAGTCACCCAGCCGATGTCCGCCGTGCACCAGTAAACGTCGTCTTCCTTCAGGTCGAAGACCCATTTCGTGGTGGCGTACGTGCCGACGAGATACCCCCCGGTCGTGTGAACGATGCCCTTCGGCTTGCCGGTCGTACCGGACGTGTAGAGGATGTAGAGCATGTCCTCGGCGTCCATCGCCTCTGGCTCGCAGCGCGCGTCTGCCTGCTGCATGAGGCGGTGGTACCACTGATCCCGGCCCTCTTTGAGGACCGCCGGATCCTCCGGTCCCGACTTGCGCTGGACCACGACGACGTTCCTGATGGAGGGCGTGTCCTTGAGCGCCTCGTCGGCCATCTGCTTCAGCGGAACCAGATTGCCACGTCGGTACCCGGCGTCGGCTGTCACGAGGAGGACCGCCTGGGCATCGTTGATGCGATCGCGCAGCGACTCCGCGCTGAACCCTCCGAAGACCACGTTGTGGACTGCGCCGATGCGCGCGCAGGCGAGCATGGCGATGGCAAGCTCCGGTACCGAGCGGGAGATAGAGCGCCACACGGTCTCCGCGCTTCACTCCGAGCGACTTGAGGACGTTCGCAAACCTGCTGACCTCTCGAAAGAGATCCCAATACGTGAGCGTGCGGCGATCGCCCGGCTCCCCCTCCCAGATGATTGCGGCCTTGTTCCGGCGCGCCGTGCGGAGGTGTCGATCGACACAGTTCACGCTCACGTTGAGCTTGCCGCCGTCGAACCAGCGCGCGTGCGGGGGCTTCCACTCGAGCACCTTGTCCCACGGTCGCATCCACTCGAGCTCGGCGGCAAAGCCGGCCCAGAAGGCTTCCGGATCGCGCGCGGCCGATTCATAAATCGCGGGGTCGCTGATGTTGGCCTTCGCCCGAAAGTCAGCGGACGGAGGAAAGCGACGGTCTTCCTGGAGGAGAGCGGAAATCTCTGGCATGGTCAGTCTGGATCCCTCGTGAGGACCTCGATGCGGACGCGGGCCGCGGCGATGCGCGACCCGTATTCGGCCCCCGCATTCTCGAGGAACCTGCCGTAATGGTGGACGGCACGGGCCGCCTGGTTGGTCTGATCGGTACACCTGAGCCAGATTGTAATGCGCGGCGGCGTTGCGCGGCTCGATCACGATTGCGCGCTGCAGCTCGCGGGCCGACTCGTCCAGGAGGTTCCGTTCCTGATACAGGAGTCCGAGATTGTTGTGGGCCTGCGCATCGAGCTCGTTCCTCCGAAGGACCGCACGATAGTGCCGGCGTGCGTTCTCGAAATCTCCAGCCCGATGGTAGTGGATCGCCAGGTCGTGATCGTTTTCCTGAACTGGCGGGGCTGTTGGCTCTGCGGAAGCGAGGGCCGATGGTCGATCGAGGGGAGCGGCCACGGCCCGAGCCTCGGCAATCGGCGCCCGCCCGGGAACAGGCGCTTCGGCGCGTCCGACCAGGGTCCAGCCAACCCATCCCGCCGCGATCGCGCCGCCAAGGAGGAGCACCCACGCAAGACGCGAGATCGCTCGACCGCGGGCACGCACAGGCTTGTAGCCAAACGTGGCAAGCACGGCGTCTCTCTGTGCCGTGCGCCGGACCACCTGTGTCGGCCTCGGCTGCCGGCCGCGGCGAAGAGAGTCGAGCAGCTGGCTCAACGCGTTGTGAGCCGCGCGTCGGCATATCCGGGCAGCTGCCGAATTCGCGCCTCATCCTGCCGTGCCAGCTCGATGTCCCCGTACGGGCCGACGAACACCTGGTGCCAGGCGCCCCGTTCCTGTGACTCCACGCGGCCCGAGCGCACCTGATATCCCAGACCGCGGAGCTGCGCCAGGAGCACGGCCGCCTCGGCGTCGTGCCGGAACGACCCGACGAGTACGGAGTAACGCCCGCCGGCTTGCGACTGCGGCGCACCGGCGGCGGCGGGACCTCGCGGGAGAGCAACCGTCGGATGCGTGGCGGTCCCGCGGAGCGTCGTGCCGCTGGTCGCGACGGCCTGCGCGGGTGAGGGTTCGGGGATGATCGGTGCAGGACCGATCTCGCGGACCGCAGCGGGCACCACGGCGGCCAGAGGCGTCGGGGCTGCCGTTTCACCGGCCCGTGCTGCGGTGCGGGCGTGCAGGGTGATCACACCATACCAAGCCGCCGCGGAGATTACGGCCATCAAGGCCGCACCGGCGGCAAATGCGCCCACGCGGCGCCGCAGCCATCCGAGGAGCGACACGCGCGGCATGGCGAGCTCGAGGCCCGTCGCAGCCGCGAGGATCATGTCCGGCGTGATGCGGTTCGTTCGCGCGGAGTACCCGCCGAGCAGCGCGCGATCGCACACGAGGTTGATCAATCGCGGGATTCCGGTCGTGTACGTGTGAACGAGGGCGAGCGCCTTGGGCGCAAAACTGACGACTGCCCCTCCGCCCGCGATGGTCAGCCGGTGGGCCACATACAGGGCGGTCTCTTCGCGCGTCAGCGGCTTCAACTCGTAGCGAATCGACACCCGCTGATCCAGCTGGCGCAGCTCGGGCGAACGAAGCAGATCCCGCAGGTTCAGCTGCCCAACCAGCACGATCTGCAGGAGCTTCTCCTTGTCGGTCTCGAGATTCGACAGGATCCGGATCTGCTCGAGCACGTGGTGCGGAAGATTCTGTGCCTCGTCGATGATGAGCAGCGCGCAGGCGCGCAACGGGAGCAGCGAGAGGAGGAATTCGTTCAGCGTGTCGAGCAGCTCCTGCTTGCTGACACCAGCGAGCCGGCCGCGCTTGATCTCGTCTCGCGACACGACGCCGAAGTCCTGCAGGATGATCCGGAGCAGATCCTCCTCAGAAATGAACGGATTCAGCACGAGCGCGGTAAACGTCTTCCTGTCGAGCTGCTCGAGCACCGCGCGGCACAACGTCGTCTTACCCGTGCCGATATCGCCGGTGACCACGACGAAGCCCTCGCGGCGGCGGATGGCGAACTGCAGCAGGTCGAATGCATTCGCGTGCGATTCGCTCTTGTAGAGGTACTTCGGATCGGGCGTCAGACTGAAAGGCTTCTCGACGAACCCGTAATATTCCTCATGCATTCGCGGTCCCTCCCTGCTGCGCGCTGCGAACTCTCATCTGCGGATCGCCATGCTGGATCGAGAGATACCGGTGGGACCCAGGCCTCGCAATAAGTCCTAATTTTGCAGCAGTTTACTCAGACGCGTCGCACAACAGCGCACAATCGCGCGGTTGTGCACGGTTTTTCAAAGACTGTTTCGGTCTTTTAGCTGAGCAACTGTAGTCGGGCGGAATTCGGGGCTCGCGGCTCGGGACTCGGGACTCGGGTCGCTCAACCGGATCCCGGATCCCGAATCCCGATCTATTACTCAGGCGGCAGCACGTCAACCCGGCCGGGCTGGGGCGGAGGAGCGTTCTTCTTGAACAGCGCTACCCCCAGCAGACCGCCGAGCATGCCGAACACCGCGCCGGTGACAATGCCGAAGATCAGCTTGAAGACAAAAGCGCCGGGTCCGGCGGCGCGGCCGGACATGTCGCGAATCTCAGCGGGGATGTCCGGGTTCGCTGACATCACCCACTCGACGAACCTCTGCTGGAACGGGCCCATCATCATGTCGACAGGAATCGACAGAAACACGCCCAGCACGCCACCAAACAGCCCCGCCAGGAACCCGACGAAGGCACCCTCTGCGGACGTGATGGCGAACGGAGAATTCTGCTGCCGGAGGTGCACCGCAAGCATCCCTCCCGCGAGGACCCAGAGACAGCAGCAGCAGTTGCCCGCGCTGACGAGCGGCAGCGCCGACAGCACGCCAATCAGGAGTCCGCCGTAGAGCGCAGGCAGCAGCCGGTCGGATTCCATCAGTCGTAGTACTCGAGGCCGAGGTGGGTGATGAGCTCCTCACCGCGAAGGAACCGCAACGTGTTCTTCAGCTTCATCAGCTGAATGAAGAGATCGTGCTCCGGATACAGCCCCGGCGCGTGCTGCGGGCTCTTGAAATAGAACGACAGCCACTCCTGGATGCCGGCCATCCCCGCGCGCTTCGCGAGATCGAGGAAGAGCGCCACGTCGAGAACAATGGGGGCCGCGAGAATGCTGTCCCGGCAGAGGAAGTTCACCTTCAGCTGCATCTTGTAATTCAGCCAGCCGAAGATGTCGATGTTGTCCCAGCCCTCTTTGTTGTCGCCACGCGGCGGATAGTAGTTGATGCGGACGACGTGACAAAGATCTTTGTAGAGCTCCGGGTAGACATTCGGCTGAAGGATGTAGTCGAGGACGGACTTCTTGCTCTCTTCCTTCGTCTTGAACGACTCGGGGTCGTCCAGGACCTCGCCGTCCCTGTTCCCCAGGATGTTGGTCGAATACCAGCCTTCGACCCCCAGGAGCCTTGCCTTCAGGCCGGGCGCGATGATGGTCTTGATGAGCGTCTGGCCGGTCTTGAGATCCTTACCGGTAATCGGCGACCGCGTGTTCGCGGCAAGCTCGAGGAGCGCGGGAACGTCGGCGCTGAGGTTGGGCGCCGCGTTCGCGTAAGGGATGCCTTCCTTGAGCGCTGCGTACGCGTAAATCATGCTCGACGGAATGTTGTCGTCGCTCGCTTCGAGCCCGGCTTCGAACGAAGCCAGCGTCGCGTGCACGGGCGACTCGGTCAGGTAGACCTCGGTGCTGCCGCACCACACCATCACCAGGCGATCGCAGCCGTTGTCTTTCTTGAAGCGGCGCATGTCGTCGATGAGCTGATCCGCAAGATCGCGCTTGTTCTTGCCCTTCTTGACGTTGGGTCCGTCGAGGCGCTTGACGTAGCGGCGATCGAAGACCGCGGACATCGGCTTGATGGCTTCGAGCTCGGGCCGGATCTGCGCCAGCAGGCTCTCCTCGAGGACGCCCGCTGTCTTCGCCCCTTCGTATGAGTTGTCGTCGAAGATGTCCCAGGCGCCAAACACCACGTCGTCCAGCGACGCAAGGGGAATGAAATCCTTGATGAGCGGCGAGCGTCCTTCCGGCCGCTTGCCGAGCCTGACGGTGCCCATCTGCGTGAGGGAACCGATCGGACGCGCCAGCCCGCGGCGAACCGCCAGGACGCCTGCGATTGTCGTCGTGCTGACTGCCCCCATACCGACGAGAAGGATTCCGAGCTTTCCGTCGGCCGAGGCGATTTTCGGAGGATTTTTCACAACCGCGAACTATATCATCAGTCCTGCGGTGCCCCGGGCGTGGGCGGGTGAGTCAGGATGAAACTGTTTCAGATCCTCAAGTCGCCGGGCGAAGTGCTGGCGGTGTCGATGGCCGGGATCAAGCTTGGCGATCGGCTGCTGATGCTCGGATGCAGCGATCCGAGGCTCGTCGCCCGGCTGGCGGTCAAGACGGGATTGACCGGACGCGCCTACGCGGCGGATGTCCGCGCGGATCTCATCACGCAGGCAGAGCAGGTCGCCGCACGCGAGGGGGCCCTCATCGAGAGTGCGAGCGCGCCCTGGAGTGCGCTGCCTCTGGAGCCGGGAACCTTTGATGTCGCCGTCGTCCGGCATGTCTTTCCCGATCTCGATCAGGCGCAGCGTGTCGCGTGTGCGACGGAAGTGCATCGCGTCCTGCGTCCAGGTGGACGCTGTCTCGTGATCGACCCGGCGCCCGTTTCAGGCCTCGGCGGCATCGTAAAGCGCACAGCCATCAACCCGGAGTACGTCGCAAAGGGCGGAGGCGTGGCCGTGCTCGAGGCCGCCGGCTTTCGCGCCGCCCGCGTGCTCGCGGAGCGGGAGGGTTCTACGTTCTCGGAGGCCGCAAAGGCGAACGTTTAAAGGGTGCCAGAGTGCCAGGGTGCCAGGGGTGCCAGGGTGCGTCGATCGGGATTCGGGATTCGGAACTGGGGGCTCGGGACTCGACCGGCGCTGCTCGCTCGCAATCCCTGCGGCCTTTGGGCGCAAGCACCTTGGCACCCTGGCACTTTGGCACCCTGCTCCTGCCTTCCGGCTAAAGCCGGAAGCTACGGTCCCAAGTCCGAGTCCCGAATCCCGAGTCCCGGATCTAGAACCCCGAACCCCGAGCCCCGAGTTTGTGTCCCCCGTTTCTGTTGTCTGTCTCTGATTGAGTGCAGCTCGAGCCGCGCTCCCGTAACAGATCATCGAGATAACGGCCGAAAAACAGGTCGTGGAGACTTCACTGTCGGCAGAACGCCCGGCAAGAGATTTGCCCCTGCACCCGCTCAGCGAGATGTCTCTCACGACCACAGCCGTTCCCGACGTCTTCAGCGCGCCCGAAGTGGCGCGGGCTGCGGGCGTCGATCTCGCCGCCGTCCGCGCCCTTCTGGCCGCTGGGCAGGTTGGAACGGTCAGCGGCGGCTATATGCCGTCCGTGGAGGCGGTCCGGGCCGTTCGAATTCTTCAGAACCGCCAGCCGCGGGTTCGTGCTGACGATCTGTTTCGACCCCCGGCTCACATGGCGCGGTCACCAGCGCGTGCGCTGGCCGCTTCCGGGGCCCTTCACGCGCTCCTGCTCACCGCGTTCGCCGTGCTGACGACGCTCGGTGTCCGCAGTGCGCCGCACGAAAGCCAGCCTCTGAGACTCGTGTTTCTTGCGACGCCGGGTCCGGGCGGCGGGGGTGGGGGCGGTGGGCTCCGCCAGCCGGTGCCCGCGCCGCGCGCTGAATTGAAGGGGGCCGCCGTTCTCCGAAGCCCGGTGCCGCCACGACCAGTTGTCCGGAAGGACCCGGCCGTCAGACGCACACCGCCGCCTGCACCGCCGGTGCGCCCTGTCGAGCGGCCGGTAGAGCCGCCTCCACCCCTGGCGCGCCCCGAGCCCATGCCGCAGGTGGTTGCACCGGTGGCGGCAGCCCCGGCGGATGCGCGCGACATCGCCGGCACAGTCACGGAGTCACCGAAGGACACGGCGAGCCAGGGTCCGGGTTCCGGTGGCGGAGCTGGATCCGGACGAGGGACGGGGCTGGGTGAAGGCGATGGCGAGGGCATAGGCCCCGGATCCGGCGGTGGCACGGGCGGCGGACCTTACCGTCCCGGGAGCGGAATCACGCCCCCGACTGTGCAGCGCGAAGTCAAACCGGACTACACGGAGGAAGCCCGCCGGCGCGGCCTTGCCGGGGATGTCGTCCTCGAGATCGTCGTCCGCAGCGACGGAACGGTGGGCGGCATTCGGATCCTGCAGGGGCTTGGCAGCGGGCTGGACCAGCGCGCCACGGACGCCGTCCGTCAGTGGCGGTTTTCTCCGGCCCGGCGATTCGGGACGCCGGTGGACGTGATTGTCGAAGTCGCCGTCGAGTTCAAGCTCAGGTGAGCTCGTCGAGATACACAGGACGCACAACCTTGTCGGGTCATGGTGGGCTATGGATACGGTCTTGATTGCGGTAACGGCGTTGTCTCTCGCCATGGCGATCGGCATGGCGCTCGTCGTCGCCAAGCTGCTTCGCGACGATCGAGAGCGATCCGATGCGAGAGTCGCCGCGCTGACTGCGATGGCGGCGGGTCCGCTCCCGCCCCAGAGAGAGATCGGTGCGCGGCCCGTGGTCCACGACACCGAGTCCACGCGCCGGACCAGATATACGGCCGCAGCGGTTCATCCTGTCCCCGAGGTGCTGGGAGATCTCGAATTGCGTCCGGCCCGCGCGGATGCCGGTAACGGCGCGGAGCTCTTCGCCCAGCGCCAGGAGCCGTCGCCCTGGGGCCCGCGTCTCGCCGTGATTGGCAGTCTCATCGCAGCCGTGGCTGTCGCGTTCTTCGCCCTCACGATGGCAGGACGCCCCTCGAACGCCGCAACGGCGCCGGCAACCCCCAACACCGCTGCGGAGAGTGTGCCCCTGGAGCTCGTCGCGCTGCGGCACTCGAGCGATGCCGCAACCCTGACGATCTCAGGTCTCGTGCAGAACCCGAAAACCGGTGTGCCGCAGTCGCGCCTGATCGCGACCGCATTCGTGTTCGGGCCCGACGGCGGCTTCCTCACGAGCAGCCGCGCGCCGCTCGACATCCGCAACCTCGCGCCCGGAGATGAATCGCCATTTGTCGTGACCGTGCCGGTCAGTGGAGCGGTCTCGCGGTACCGCATCGGGTTCCGCACCGCGGACGGCCAGGTTGTCGCACACGTGGACAAGCGGACGCCGGAGACCCTTGCCAGCAAGCAGGAACAGCCATGAGATCCATCAAGTCGTGCGCCCTGGCTGCGATCGCGGCGGGTGCGCTGCTGATGGGGGCGCGTCCCGAGGGGCGCGGGTACCAGGCCCAGCAGCCGGCGCAGGACGACACGCAGTCGTTCCGGTTTCGCACCGGCGTGGAACTGATCAACGTGACGGCAACCGTCACGGATGAGAACGGCCGTTTCGTCCCGAACCTGCGCCAGGAGGACTTCCGCGTGTACCAGGACGGCGAGCTCCAGCCGGTCACGCACTTCAACAGCGAGCGGGTGCCCGTCAGCCTGGGGGTCGCACTGGACACGAGCGGGAGCATGGACGGCGAGAAAATGGCCGCCGCACGCGAGGCGCTCGATCGCTTCCTGTCGCAACTGCTCGAGCGCGATGATGAAGTCTTCCTCTACCGGTTCGACACGAACCCGGTGCTGGTCGAGGGGTGGACGAAAGACAAGCGGCGCCTGAGCATCGAGCTCGGGCGGATGCAGCCGCGAGGCGGGACGGCGATGTACGACGCGGTCGCCGAGGCGGTACCGCTCGCGCAGTCCGGCCAGAACCGCAAGAAGGCGCTCGTCATCATCTCGGATGGCAACGACACCAGCAGCCGCACGGACGTGCTGTCCCTGAAGCGGCTGATTCGCGAAACCGAAGTACTCGTCTACGCGATTGGCATCGATGGGCAGACGGAGGAACGGTATCTGCCGATCGGGATCGGTCAGGGCGGCATCCGGCGCCCGCAGCCGCCACGCGGGCCCACGCCCTTCCCCTTCCCGATGCCCGGCGGGCGGCGCCCCTCTCCGCCTCCCCCTTCCGGGCCGGTGTATCCTCCCCAGCCGCGCGGGAGCAACCGCGGCGCCAACGACGAGCGCGTGAACGTCGCGGCACTCAGGGAGATCACGGACGACAGCGGCGGACGCACCGAGATCATCCGCAGCCCGAGAGACCTCGATCCCGCGACCGCCGGCATCGCCGACGAATTGAGCCGGCAGTACTACCTCGGATACGCAGCAACCGGCGTCAAGGACGGCCGGTGGCACACCATCCGCGTCGAGCTGCGCAATCCGAGCTATCACGTCCGTGCGCGCCGCGGCTTCGTGGCAACACCGTAGGGGAGCTCTCAGCTCGCCTGACAGCTGAGAGCCGTCAGCCGTCAGCTGTCAGCTGTCAGTTTCCAGTAGTTGCCAGAGAGACTGGACACTGGCTACTTGATAGCTATCGGCGCGTCTGATAGCTGACGAGCTGAGAGCTCTAAGCTATGATTTGCCGTGCGACTTTACGCGGTGGCGGTCGGCCTGAGCGTGCTGGGCAGCTTCGGCGGCCTTCTCGCGGCTTCGACATTCCTACTGCTCGGTGACGGCCTGCGACTGAAAGTCGTCCCCTGGGCGATCAGTTACGCCGTCGGCACGCTGCTGGGCGTTTCGCTGCTGGCCCTGCTGCCTCAGGCCCTCGAACGGCTTCCGTCCGCCACAGCGCTCGGCACGCTCCTCTGCGGAGTACTGGCGTTCTTCCTCCTCGAAAAGCTGGTCGTGTGGCGGCACTGTCACGACGCGCAGGAGTGTGAGGTCCACACGAGCAGCGCGGCATCGCTCGTGATCGTCGGCGATGCCTTCCATACCTTCGTCGACGGCGCGGTCATCGCCGCCGCCGTCCTCACCTCGATTCCTCTCGGGATCACCACCGCGCTCGCGGTGGCGACGCACGAGATTCCGCAGGAAGTCGGCGACGTCGCCATTCTGCTGCGCGCAGGCTTTTCGCGGGGCCGCGCGTTCACGCTAAACCTGCTGTCGGGAATCGGGGGCATCCTCGGGGCAATCGGCATGCTCGCGGCGTCGCATTCGATGCCCAATCTTCTCCCCTACGTGCTCGCGTTCGCCGCCGGGAACTTCCTGTACGTCGCGATGTCGGACCTCATTCCCGACCTTCACCGCGGAGGGCTCGAAGGCGGACCACTCCGGCAGCTCCTCCTCATCGGCGCCGGCATCCTGACCATCGTCGCGCTCTAGGCCTAGCTCTAGCTGTCGCTCGTGGCACGTCGCACGTGGCACGTCGCACGCGGCACGTCGCACGCGGCACGTCGCACGCGGCACGTCGCACGTAGCACGTAGCACGTTGCACGTTGCACGTGATCCTGTCCTCCAACGAGTACAGGAGGACAGCGAGCGATGCGTCTGGCGCGAATTGCGCCACAAAAACGTCCGTTTTTTGACTGTGCCGGCTGGTACTTTCCTTGCGCTTACCCTCAGCGATGACCGGCTCGCCTGCCGGGAAAGAGGCCGCACAGAAATCGGCCGGAGGTTCGGTACCATGAAGTTCAAGCTCACACTCGTAGGGGTTCTGGCCGCTCTGCTGTTGATGCCCTCCGGGGCGTTCGCGCAGCAGGACCGGCGGGACGTGAAGATTGCGGATGAGGTCGGCAAGGTGCTGAACCGCTACACGCGACTCACCATTTTCGACGACATCAACGCCTCGGTTGAAAACGGCGCCGTCGCCATCAGCGGAAAAGTGACGATGCCGTACAAGAAGAACGATCTGGAAAAGCGCATCGCGGCCATTGACGGCGTGCGCAGCGTGCGGAACGACATCGGCGTGCTGCCCGTGTCGCAGTACGACGACCAGCTTCGGCACCGCATCGCGCGCGCCATCTACGGCAACGCGTCGTTCTGGAACTACGCCGTCATGGCGAATCCGCCCATCCACATCATCGTCGAAGGCGGACGCGTGACGCTGGCGGGTGTCGTCAACAGCAACGTGGAACGGATGCTCGCGCGATCCCTGGCAACGGGAAATGGTGAGATGTCCGTGACCAACGCGCTGAGGACGGATGCCGAAACCAGGACCGAATGACTGAAGCGGGTCAGGAACTCGAGGTGGGAGCCGGTTCGCCGGCTCCCTTCCTGACGGTGAACCAGATCAACAGCGCGAGCACCGTCACCGCTGCCACGAACGCGCCGCCGAACAGCCAGAGCGTCCGATGCAGAATCGACTGGCTGTCCATCTCCACCTTGACGTAGACCGGAGTGCCATCGAGCCGATCGGCCAGGTGCTGTTCCCAGGACAGAATGTTTCCACGCGCCGTGCTTCGCGGCTGCCCCGTCTCGAGATCCCGCGAGTTGTGCCAGATGATCCGGCTGGGAAGATGGACCCTGAACGCCACGACCTCTGAGCCGTTCCAGCCCACGTTCTGAAGCGTCCCCGGGCGCAGCGCCGCTGCGCCGATCTTCTGCTCGAACACGTGGCGGCCGTTCTGTGCCGCGAGCGCGTACCGGGACCACGAAAACGGCGCGGCTTCGCTCAGCCTGCGAACGTCGGTCACGTCGAGGCGGACCTGTATGAATCGCCGGCCGGCGCGGCGCCACGGCGGGCTGATGCGCGTAATGGTGGCGACGGGTGATTGGTACGCGGCTCGAATCTTGTCCGCAATCTGCCTGGTCGTGCCGGCCGAATCGAGATCGATACCACGCAGCGCGACGAGCGCCGGCACCGAGGCGTTGACCACCAGCGACGCAGACCCGTCGAGCGCCAGATACAAATCTTCTTCGTACTGGTACTGTTTGCCGAGGATGCCTCCCTTGCACGCCAGCGATGAGGCAAGCGCAGTCATGGCGAGGGCGAGCACGACGGCCCGCGCAGAGAGCGACATTCCTCGAATGATATACTGAATGTCCGCACCTTCCCGCCGCTGAGCAAGACGCTTCTGCCCGGGACAAGACGACTCGCCACATGTCCCAGCGCCTCTTTCTGATCGACGGCAGCTCGCAGATGTACCGCGCGTATCACGCCATGCGCGGCGGAGGGCTCAGCGGCCCCGGCGGCCGGTCCACGCACGCGGTCTACATCTTCGTCACCATGCTGCGCAAGTTGATGGTGGACCACCAGCCCCAGTTCATCGCCGCATCGTTCGATCTCCCCGGTCCGACGTTCCGCTCCGAGATGGCGACCGACTACAAGGCGAACCGTACACCCATGCCGTCCGATCTCGCCGAGCAGATCCCGTGGGTCCACGAGGCGTGCGAGGCGCTCGGCGTCCCGATCCTCACCTACGAGCGATTCGAGGCAGACGACGTGATCGGCACGCTGGCGTCGCAGGCGGTGACGGCCGGCTTCGAGGTCGCCATCGTGACGGGGGACAAGGACTTCTTCCAGCTGGTCCACGACGGCCTCAAGGTCTACAACCCGAAGGAAGACGGCACCTGGTACGACGCCGAGGGCGTGAAGGAGAAGTTTGGCGTCGCGCCGGAGCAGGTCGTCGACGTGCTCGCGCTGATGGGCGACTCGATCGACAACATCAAGGGCGTCCCCGGCATCGGCGAGAAAGGGGCGCGCGACCTGATCGCGACGCACGGCAGCCTGGACGAGCTCCTCGCGCACGCCGCGGAGATTCCGAACAAGCGGTACCGAGAGGGTCTCCTCGCGCACGCCGAAGACGCGCGCCAGAGCCGTGAGCTCGCGCGGATCCGCACCAACGTCCCGGTCGAGTTCAATGCGGACGATCTCCGCTACCGCGGCGCGTCGCGTGAGCGATGCTTCGAGCTCTTCACGCGCCTGGGGTTCCGCACGCTCGTGACCGACTACGCGCCGGACGCGCAGACGATCGGCAAGGACTACGGCGTCATCCGGCGTGTCGAGGAGCTGAAGCAGCTGGGGTCCGAGATCAAAGCGGCGGGACGATTCGGTTTCCGCATCCTGCCGGACGCGCCGTCAGCGATGCGGTCCGGTATCGCGGGCATTGCCGTGTCGATCCGCAGCAGACACGCGCGCTACGTTCCACTCACCGTCCGCAGGCAGGACGACGACCTGTTCGGCGAAGGCGCTCCAGGCCCGGACGAAGACGTGCTGGACGTGTTCGACGCGCTGGCGGAACTGAAGCCGCTTTTCGAGGATGGGTCCGTCGCGAAAGTCGGGCACGACCTCAAATTCGACGCCATCGTGCTCGAGCGCCACGGAGTGAACCTGCGCGGGATCGAGACGGATACGATGCTGGCGAGCTATCTCCTCGACGCGACGCGCTCGGCGCATCCGCTCGAGGAGCTCTCGCTCGAGCACGCGGGATACAAGGCGCTGCGCGAAGAAGATGTCTGCGGGCGCGGCGCGAAGACGATCCCCTTTTCGCAGGTGCCGGCCGATCGAGCACTCGACTACGCCGGCGAGCGATCGGACCTCGCCCTGCAGGTATCGGAAACCCTGCGGGGATTGTTGCGCAGAGAGGAGCTCGAAGGCGTCTACGAAGACCTGGAGCGCCCGCTCATTCCCGTGCTCGTCGCCATCGAGCGCGCGGGCGTGCGGATCGACGGGCCGGCGCTCGCGGCGCAGTCCCAGCACGTGGTCCGGGAGCTCGCCACGCGCAGCGCGCAGATTTTCGAACAGGCCGGCGAAGAGTTCAACATCAACTCGCCGAAGCAGCTCTCGGAGATCCTGTTCGACAAGCTGCAGCTGCCGGCGCTCAGGCGCAACGCCAAGACGAAGACCGCGTCAACCGCCGTCGAAGTGCTCGAGGAGCTGGCGCTCACGCACGATCTTCCGCGGTTGATCCTCGAATGGCGCGCCCTGCAGAAGCTGAAGGGGACCTACATCGATGCGCTGCCGCAGCTCGTCAACCCGGAGACCGGCCGCGTGCACACGTGCTTCAATCAGGCCGTCGCGGCCACCGGCCGGTTGAGCAGCAGCGATCCAAATCTGCAGAACATTCCGATCCGGACGGAGCTGGGCCGCGAGATCCGGCGCGCGTTCACGGCGGAGGATGGGCACGTCCTCATCTCGGTGGACTACTCGCAGATCGAGCTGCGCGTGCTGGCGCACCTGTCCGGCGACGAGGCGCTGATCCAGGCGTTTCGAGACAACGAAGACATTCACGATCGAACGGCGCTCAAGGTGTTCGGGGCCAACAGCGGCCTCGGCGAGCACGAGCTGCGGCGTCGGGCGAAGATCATCAACTACGCGCTCCTCTACGGCAAGACGGCGTTCACGCTGGCGAAGGACATCGGGGTCACGCAACAGGCGGCGCAAGACTTCATCAACGCGTACTTCGCGGGGTTTCCGGCGGTTCGCGCGTTCATCGACGATCTGCTGGTGAAGGCACGGGAGACGGGTGTGGTCAAGACGATGTTCGGCCGCAGGCGCCTCGTTCCCGAACTCACGAGCCGGAACGGACAGATACGCGGGGCCGCCGAACGGGTTGCCGTCAACATGCCGATCCAGGGGAGTGCGGCGGATATCCTCAAGCGCGCGATGATCGATGTGCACGAGGCGTTGCCGTCGATCGGTGACGGCCGCACCAGGATGATCCTCACCGTTCACGACGAGCTGTTGTTCGAGTCTCCGCTCGAGGGAGCACCGGAAACGGCCGAGGCGCTGCGTCAGGTGATGGAACGCGCGGTGCCGCTGCGGGTACCGCTCACCGTCGATGTCGGAATCGGAGAGAACTGGAAGGAAGCGAAAAGCTGAGGAGCATCAGCTATCAGCTATCAGCGACGAGCCAGGAACTGAAAGCTGACAGCTGACAGCTACCTTGCCCACCTCGCCTTGAAGGCTTCCCACTCCCCGACCATCCCGGCGAGTGTCATGGTGTGGTCGCGGCCCGGGATGCGCGCGGCGCGATCGGGCAGAATGCCCTGCACCACCAGTCGATCGAGGTCGGCGCGGAGCGCCGTGCCCCTATCGCGCGACAGCGCGGCCCGCACCCACCCGGCGGTGGCTTCGTTCAACGCGCCATCGAGGTCTCCGGATCCACGCATCGCGGCCGCCCGCCAGTACCCCGCGGGTCCAGATCCGGCATCCCGGGCGATTTCGGTCACCATCCGCTGACCAATCCGCTCGTACAGACCAGGTCGATCCGAGACAGGACGCGCGAGCGCCTGGCGATCGACCGCAGTCGCCCACCAGTCGAGCACACGTTCGTGCGCGGCGGGACCGAGGATCGACGACGAGTCGAGCACCGACTCGAAGACCGCGGCGGCGGAGCCAAACCGATCGTCGAGATAGAGCGCCTCTCCCATGCCAATGGCCAGCTCGACACGCTCGCGCGCATCGAGCGGCCGCGCGTCGACGGTGCGGAGCGCCGTAATGGCGTCGGTGAGGTGTTCCGGCGCCGCCGTCTGCCGATACCGCTCGAGCTGAATCCGGCCGAGCACCACGCGGGCCCCGTCGGCCGTTGCCGGCACGCGCACGGCTTCGCGCGCGGCGCGCTCGGCGGCGTCATATTGTCCCTGGTTGTACAGCCGGCGGGCCTCCGACAGCGCATCGGCGGAGCGAAGCGGAGCAGCTCCTAGCAGCGTGACGGCCACGAGCAGGAAGATCGGGCGCATGGGCGATCGTAGCATATGTTGCCGTGCCCTAAATCACTGAGAATCAGCAGGTTAATGGTCGCCGCCGAAGCAATGATGCTATAATTCTGCTCGATGGCGGAGCCGACCATCGTCCCTCGGTCGCAGCATACAATTTCCCGCCGCGATGTCGACCCCGACGCGCTCAAAGTTCTGTATCGCCTGCACGAGCACAACTACGTCGCATACCTGGTCGGCGGAAGCGTTCGCGATCTGCTGCTGAACCGTCGTCCCAAAGACTTCGACATCGGAACCTCCGCGCACCCGCATCAGGTCAAGAAGCTGTTCCGCAACTGCTGGATCATCGGCCGCCGGTTCCGGCTGGCGCACGTGAAATACGGGAACAAGACCATCGAGGTCGCCACGTTCCGGCAGAACGTGACGCTGCCGGAGTTCCCGCCCGACGTGGACCCCGGGAACGGGGACCTCCCGGAGCCCATGGCAGCGGATGCCGGGATCGAAGAGCGACGCTCGGCCCGGCGGCTCGCGGAAGATCACCTGATTCAGCGCGACAACACGTATGGAACGCCCGAGGAAGACGCGTTCAGACGGGACTTCACCGTCAACGCGCTGTTCTACGACATCGGCACGTTTTCCATCATTGATTATGTCGGCGGCCTTCAGGATCTGGAACTTCGGCTCATCCGCTGCATCGGCGATCCCGACGTGCGGTTCCTCGAAGATCCGGTGCGGATGCTGCGGGCGGTGGTCCTGGCCGCGCGGCTGCAGTTCACGATCGACGAGCCCGTCCTCGACGCCATCTCCACGCACGCGCACGAAATCGCGCGGAGCTCCCCCGCTCGTCTCATCGAGGAGTTTTACAAGATTCTCCGGTCGGGCCATGCCGAGGAGGCCTTCCGTCAACTGCGAGCCACGGGACTCCTCAAGGAGATTACGCCCGAGCTGTCGGGGGCCGGCGAGCCGCTCTGGCAGTCCGTGGCGGCCATCGACCGCTACCGCGCGCGGTTCGTCGAAGGCGCCCCGGAATCGATGACGAATGCGGTGCTCGCCGGCACGCTCCTGCATCCGCTGGGGTTGATCACGCGGCGGCGGTTTTCGGCTGATGCGCTGGAGCGGCGCGTCGAGCTCGGCATGCTGCCCATCGCGCGGCGCGACATCGAGCGGCTGCAGCAGATCATCGCCCTTCAGCCGCGCCTGCTCGATCTCCAGGCACCCGAGCGTACGCACCGCGGGCTCCTGCACCGCGCAGTCCTGGACGAGGCCATTACCTGGCTCGAAATTCATGGCGGGCGCCCGGATGCGGTCGCCTACTGGCGCGCGCTGCAGGCCGAGCCCACGATCAGCCATGCCGGCGTCGAAGGCCCTGCGGTGATCCCGATGCCGTATCCGAGAGCCCGCCGCCGGCGGCGGCGCCGGCGAGGCGCTCCAAGGGCGACGGGGGGGTCTTAGATCGGGATTCGGGATTCGGCGCTCGAGATTCGGTTTTTGCTGCCCACGTTCGACCTGCGAAGAGATCAATCGAATCCCGAACCCCGGATCCCGAGTCCCGCCCGTAGCAGCGTTACCCCGGTTCTCCCACGAACTTGTAGCCAACCCCCCGAACGGTCAACAGGTGCTTCGGGCGGCTGGGTTCCTTCTCGATCGAGCGCCGCAGGCGCACGATGAAGTGATCGATGGCGCGCGTATCGGTGTCCTCCCGCAGTCCCCAGACATCTTCGAGCATCGCCTTCCGCGACACGGCTTTCCCCTCGTGCGTGATCAGATAGCGTAAGAGGTTGGCTTCCATGAGGGTGAGCGGCAATGTACGCTCGCCGACGCGGAGCTGCAGCGCATCGAAGTCAATCGTCTTGCCGGCGAAGCTGTACTGGTCCTGCGACTGGCGCTGCCAGCCGGAACGGCGCAGCAGCCCTCCAACGCGCGCCAGCAGAATCGCGAGCTCCGTCGGCTTGGGCAGGTAGTCGTCGGCCCCCGCCGAAAACCCCCTGAGCACATCCTCCGGACGGCCGCGCGCGGTCAGCATCAGGACGGGCACGAACTGGCGGGCGGCCCTGAGCTCGGACACGACCGCGAATCCGTCCTTGCCCGGGAGCATGACGTCGAGCACGACGAGATCGAAGGGCGCGCCCGAGCCGAGCAGCCTCTCGAGCGCCGCTTCCCCGGTATCCACGACGTCCGCCTCGAAGCCCTCCGCTTCGAGGTTGAAGCGAAGTCCCTCCGCCAGGTGGAGCTCGTCTTCCACGATCAGCACCCGCTTCATATCAGGCACCAGGAGCCTTTGGCAGGAGCAATGTGAACGTGCTGCCGTGACCGGCACCCGGGCTCTCGGCGAAGGCCCGTCCGCGATGCTTCTTGGCCACGGAGCGCACGATGAACAGACCGAGGCCGCTGCCTTTGGCGCGGATCGGCAGTGTGGCAGGCACCCTGTAGAACCGCCGGAAGATCCGCTTCAGGTTTTCCGGCGAGATGCCGATGCCCTGGTCCGTCACGCGAACGGCCAGACGGTCGGCGTCGAGCTCTTCGAGCCGGATCCGGATGCTGACGCCGGCCGGTGAATACTTCACGGCATTGTCGAGCAGGTTCCACACGGCGGCCTTCAGCTCGTCGGGATCCCCGAGCACGACGGCCGCGCCTGCGGGGACGTCTTCCTCGTACTTCAGGACTTCGTCCTGCAGGTGGAAACGCGTGCGCGCGAGGTTCACACATTCGCGCGTCAACTCTGCGAGATCGACTCTCGTCCTGGCCCCACGGCGGAATCGCGGGCCTGCGCTCCCCGCCCGCAGCACCTGATCGATCGTGTGCAGGAGGCGGTCGCTATCCTCCAGCATGATGCGGTAGAACTCGCTGCGCTTGTCGGCGTCGAGCTCCCGGGTCTGGAGGGTCTGCAGGTACAGGCGAATCGACGCCACGGGAGTTTTCAGTTCGTGCGTGACGGCGTTGATGAACGAGTCGTGCTGCTCGTTGCGGCGGATCTCGCGCACCAGGAAGATCGTGTTGAGCACCATGCCGGCGATGACGAACAGGAAGAAAATGACGCCGAGAACCGCGAGCACGCCCATCCGCCAGTTGAGCAGGACCCAGCTGACGTTGAGCGCCACCGCAATCGACACCAGGCAGATGCCGAAGACGGTGAAGAAGATCACCGACCGCCGGCGACCCGTAATCATGAATGAAGGATACAGGCAAAAAAGCAGAACGCCGAACACCTCCAGGGGCATTCGGCGCTCATGTCAACGATGCGGCATCACCGGCAGCGGCTCGCTACGCGGCTTCCTCGACCGGCATGCTCGGATTCACCTTCGCGACCTTCAGGTCGCGCACGATACCAATCGCGTTGAAGAACTTCAGGGTGATCCAGGAGATGTCGAACTCATACCACGCGAGGCCGTGCCGGGCCGAGACCGGATGTGCGTGGTGGTTGTTGTGCCAGCCCTCGCCAAACGTCAGGAGCGCCACCCACCAGCTGTTGCGTGAATCATCGCGCGTCTTGAAACGCCGCGTGCCCCACATGTGGGTCGCGGAATTGACCAGCCACGTGCCGTGGAGCCCGACGACGGCGCGGAGGAAGACACCCCAGAGCACCATCGGCCAGCCGCCGACTGCGAGCAGGAGCAGCCCGACGAGCACGAGCGGCACGTAGTGATACGTGTTCAGCCAGCGATAGAACGGGTCCGCCGCGAGGTCCGGGGCGTACTTCGACATCATCGCGGTGTTGTTGTGATGGGTCTCGCCAAACAGGATCCAGCCGACGTGGGCCCAGAAGCCTCCGTCGCGCGGTGTATGCGGATCGCCGTCATGGTCGGAGTGCTGATGGTGCACGCGGTGCGTCGCCACCCAGAAGATCGGGCCGCCTTCCAGCGTCAGCGTGCCGCAGCAGGCGAGAAAATACTCGAACGCCTTCGACGTCTTGTACCCGCGGTGCGTGTGCAGCCGGTGATAGCCGAGACTGATCCCGAACCCGACGGCCAGCCAGTGGAGGGCGAGCGCCACGAACAGGTTGGTCCAGGTGAAATAGAAGAAGGCGACGACCGCGAGCACATGGAAAATGCCCATGATGATCGCGGTCAGCCAGTTGACGGTCGAAATCGAATACTCGGGCCGGACGGCTGCGTTCTGTGTGCTCACTAGGGAATCCTCGGCTGGGTGAGCATCCACAGTAGCAGGTCGCGCGCGGCTCGTTTGTAAGACTTCTGTGAGCGCGCAACCCGCTGCTACAAATGGGGTTACGCTATCCGTTCTTCCGCTCGAACTCCTGCATGAACTGCACGAGCGCATCCACCCCCTCCTCCGGGAAGGCGTTGTAGATCGAAGCCCGCATGCCGCCGACCGATCGGTGCCCTTTCAACCCGTCGAGCCCGGCAGCCGTCGCCTCTTTTGCGAACGTCTTCTCCAGTTCCTCGCTCGGCAGCCTGAACGTGACGTTCATCCGGGAACGGCTGTCTTCTTTCGCGTGGCCGCGATAGAACGGCGTCCGGTCGATCTCGGCGTACAGCTTGTCCGACTTGCGGGTGTTCGTCTTGTCGACGGCTTCCAGCCCGCCTCGCTTCAGCAGCCAGGCGAGGACGAGCCGCATGACGTAGATGGCAAACACCGGCGGCGTGTTGTACATCGACTTGTTCTCGACGTGCACGCCGTACTGCAGCATCGTCGCGAGCGTGGACGGCGTGCGTGCGAGCAGGTCGTCACGCACGATGACGAGCGTGACTCCCGCAGGCGCCAGGTTCTTCTGCGCGCCCGCATATATGAGCCCGAACTTCGACACGTCGATCGGTCCGCTGAAGATGTCGGAGGAAGCGTCGGCGACGAGCGGAACGGTCCCGACATCGGGTACGGAGTGGAACTCGGTCCCGAAGATCGTGTTGTTCGTGGTGTAGTGCACGTACGCCGCACTCGGGTCGAGCGTCAATTCCGACTGTTGCGGTATGCGTGTGAAGTTCTCGGATTCCGTCGTAGCCGCGACCTTCACCCCGCCCACGCGTTTGGCTTCCTTCACCGCCTTCTGCGACCAGGCGCCCGTCACGACGTAATCCGCCGAGCGGCCGGCGGGCAGCAGGTTCATGGGCACCATCGAGAACTGCAGGCTCGCGCCACCCTGGAGGAACAGGACGTGGTAGCCCTCAGGAATCCTCGCGAGCGTCCGAAGATCGGCCTCGCAGCCCGCGAGAATGTCTTCGAATGCCTTCGACCGGTGGCTGACCTCGAGGATCGACATGCCGACACCGGGCAGCGAGAGGAGATCGCGCTGCGCCTGCTCGAGAACCTCGACCGGCAGGACCGCCGGGCCCGCCGAAAAATTGAAAATCCGCGTCGTCGTTACCATCTCACCACCTCTACGAAAGTCTTACGACCCGTAAATCGAGAATGTCGCCGCTACCGGCCCTGATACGTTCGCAGAGATCGGGCAACGGTGCGCCGTCCAGATTGATGCGCGCAACCGCGGCCTCCGCCCCTTCGAACACGATGTTTTCCGTCTCCTGCACGTTCAGATTGCCGCTCCGCAGGTGATCGAACACGTGCGCGAGGACTCCGGGTCTGTCTCGATGCCGGACCACGAGCATGTGCGTGGCGGGCGTGCGCTTTGACAGGTTCACCACATTCGGCACCTTGCCGGTCTCGGCGTAGCTGCGGACGATCCGGACGGTTTCCGCGGCTATCGCTTCCTGCGCCTGATCCGTCGACGCGCCGATGTGGTGCGTGCCGTAGACGTTCGGCAGCGTCAGCAGCTCGTCGCGAAACTCCCCTGTCGGACCCGCCGGCTCGCTGGCAAAGACGTCGAGGCCCACACGGATGCCCTTCGACCGGACCGCGGCCGCGAGCGCGGCATGGTCCACGATCTCGCCGCGCGATGTGTTGATGAAAGACGATCCTGGCTTCATCCGGTCGAACAGCGCGGCATCGACGAGCCCTTTCGTTCCGCTCCCGAGCGCCAGGTGCACGCTGAGGACGTCCGCGCGGGCGGCGACGTCAGGCGGAGTGGGCGCCACGTCGATCGTCACGGTTCGCATCGCGTCCTCGACGCCGAGCTCGCGCGCCTCCCGATCGGTCATGGGTCGCGCTTGGCCATCGGCACGGCGGCTCCACAGGACGACGCTCATCCCGAACCCGGCGGCGCGCCGGATCATTTCCTGCGCGATGTTCCCGGCCCCGAGGAGTCCGAGGGTCTTTCCGTACAGCCCCCGCGCTTTCGAGTACTCCTTCTTGTTCCAGGCGCCCGCGCGCAGATCCGCGACATTGTCGGGCACCCGTCGATCCAATGCGAGGATGAGGGCGAAGGCAAGCTCCGCCACCGCAATGGCATTCTTTCCGGGACAGTTCGACACGTAGATCCCGCGCGTCGAGGCGGCGGGCACGTCGATCGTGTTGTACCCGGCGCCGGCGCGGACGATGAGCGACAGCCGGCCGGCGTCGAACATGGCGGCTGTCACTTTCGTGCTGCGCACCACCAGGACGTCGGCGGCCGATGACCGGATTCCCTCCGCCAGCCCGTCGTCTTTCAAATCAGGTTCGTAGACGACCTCGCAGCCGGCGGCCTTCAGCCCCTCCAGGCCGCTCTGTTCGAACTTGTCGGCGACGAGCACTTTCATATCAGGTGAATCAGCAAACCGTCCCGCAGCTTGGGTTCGAACCAGGTGGACTTGGGAGGCATGATGCCGCCGCTGTCGGAGATGGCCATCAGATCGTCGATCGTGACGGGATACATGGAGAACGCGACGGCAGCGTCGCCGGAATCCACCGCAGCCTCGAGCGCGCGGGTGCCACGCGCGCCTCCGACAAAATCAATCCGCTTGTCGGTCCTGATGTCGCCTATCCCGAGTACCGGCTCGAGCACGCTGTGCTGCAGACGAGCCACGTCGAGGGCGCTGGCGCGCGACTCGTCGGCAGGGGGCGCCTGCGTGATGGCGAGGGAATACCAGCGTCCGGCCACGTACATCGAGACCTCCCCCTGCCGGACGGGCGTCGGGGGCCCCGGGTTGACGGAGACACGCGACCGTACCTCGCTCAGGAACTGCTCGGGCGTACAGGCCGCCAAGATCCTTCACGGTGCGGTTGTACGGCAGGATCTGCATCTGATCGTCCGGGAACGCCACGGCGATGAACGTGCTCGCGTCGGCGCCGTCGCCAACGCCTCCCGGCCGGCCGTTCAGGGCCGCCCGTGCACGTGCCGCACTGGCGGCCCGATGGTGACCGTCCGCGATGTACAGCGCCGGGACAGTCGCGAACGCCTCGATGATGGCGCGGGTCTGATCGAGCCCGGTCCGCCACACCGTGTGCTGCACGCCGTCCGTCGCCGTGAAGTCGTAGAGCGGTTCGCCTGCTGTGGCCTGTCCTGCGAGCGAGTCGATTCCCGCCAGCGATCGATACGTGAGGAAGACCACGCCGGTCTGCGCTCCGAGCGCCACCATGTGCTGTGTCCGATCGTCTTCCTTGTCGCGCCGCGTGCGCTCGTGCTTCTTGATGACGTCGGAGTCGTACTCATCCAGCGAAAAACAGCCGGCGATCCCGGTCTGCTCGTGAGCCCCCATCCGCAGTCGATAGCAATAGAGCGACGGCGCGTCATCGAGCACGAGCGGAGCCCGCTCGCGCAGGCTGGCGAAGTTCTCACGTGCCTGTTCATAGACCCGGGGAGCGTGCGGATCCGCGTCCGCAGGCAGATCGATCTCCGCGCGGGTCACGTGTAAGAAGCTGAGCGGATTGTCCTTCGCCAGCGCCCGCGCCTCTTCGGTACTGACGACATCGTAGGGGACGGACGAAACCGCCGCGGCCCCGGCCGGAGCCGGACGCAAGGCGCGGAACGGATGAATCGAAGCCATCCGCATATTGTACCCCGCCGGCGCGGGACAGGCGGCGATGGACCGTCTGCGGCTTCGCTCTGGCGACTCGCGAAGCCGGCTTCGATGGGGTATGCTCCCACCGTGCCCTGTCGGCACCTCTGGAGGGCGAATGAGATCCGAACTCGTCTTGACCTTCGCTATTCTGGCTCCCGTGCTCGGGGCCGCGCCCTCGGCACAATCAGTCAGCGGCCAGACGCCTCAGCAGCAGGCCGCGCGCCTGTTCAATCCGGTCATCGAGTCGATCGAGGTCGTTGATGTGTCGACCGAGGTGCGCAAAGCCGTGCTCGCTGGCATCGGCGTTCGGGTCGGCGACACCCTGACCGGAGATGCGAAGCAGCGGATCGGACTCGAGATCGGCCGGGTCCGGAAGGGGATGACGTTCTCCTACACGCCTGGATTCAAGCCGGGCACGGTGAAGCTGCGGATCGATCCGTCCTGCTGACTGCGCGCCTGCATCCCCGACAATCCGATAGAACTTTCGGCTAAAGCCGGAAGCTACGTCGTCCAAGTCTACTAAAGAGGGAAGCTACGTCGTTCGAGGTCTACGAATCCCCACCCCCGGCTACGGCGCCGCGCCATAGCTCGCATGATTTCCGGCGAGCGGAGGCGGCGAGTCGCGAATCCCGAATCCGCATCCCGAATCCCTGAGCCGTGCCTCGACCGGGCGCGTGAGATGTCGAAAGTCGCGCTATCTGATCGCGGTGACCGCGTCGTGTTTGAGCGGCGCGTCCGCCGCCGCACGCACGGTTGACATCTCGCGCAGGAGCGCGTCGCGTGCAGAGTTGAACGCTGACAGGGATCCCGCAGGCACCGGCTCACCCGGTGGAAGCCTTCGATGCTCCGCGAGCGGATTGACGAACACGCCGTTCTTCTTCAGCCGGTAGTCGAGGTGCGGGCCTGTCGCCGTCCCGGTCGCACCGACCCTGCCGATGACCTGACCTTGCGCGACGTGCGCGCCCGGGCGGATGCCCTTCCCGAACGCTGACAGGTGCAGATAGTAGGTCTCGAAACCCGTCGCGTGCCGGAGTCGCACCATGTTGCCTCCGCCGCCGGCCCAGCCCGCGGAGACGACCGTGCCGTGCGCGACTGCGACGACCGCGGCGCCCCTCGGCGCTCCGTAGTCGACACCGAGATGCGCACGGTAGGTGCGGTACACCGGATGCAGCCGGTTGGTCGAGAACCGGGATGTGATCCGGGGTTCGAACTTGAGCGGGGACCGCAGGAAGAACCGCTTCAGCGACCGGCCGTTCTCGTCATAGAACGCGGACTTCCCGGTCACGGGATCGTTCCACCGGAAGGCCTGGTGTTCGCGGCCGTCCGCGGTGAACCGGGCGCTCAGGATGGCCCCGTAGCCGGCGAACTGTCCCTCGCGGGTCGACTTCTCGACGAGCAGGTCGAAGCTGTCACCGGGCTGCAGGTCGCTCTCGAAGTCGATCTGCCCGGCGAACATGTCCGCGAGCGCCATCGCCAGCTGAATCGTTTCCCCCGCGGCATCGATCGCGGCCACGACTGACGAATGCGCCGCGTCGATGCGGCCGCGAACCGCTACGGCCGCTGTGTCTTTCTCATATCGGTCGACCTGCGACTCCACCGAAGCCGGGCGGTCCCGATCGGGGCAGACGATGCGCAGAAACCGGTCGGCGTCGATCTGATACTCGAATTCCTGGAGCGCGCCATCGAGGGATCGGACAAGCCGGTACGGCCTGTCCGCCCGGAGCTGCCGCGGATCGAACACAGATTTGACCGATGCCAGCGCGGCCTCGACGAACGGAGGTGTCAGCCGATGGGATGTCAGCAGGGTCTCGAGTGTGGCGTGCCGCGGTACCACCGCTTCGATCGTCTCTGCCTCGCGGGGGAGCACCACGTCCCTTCCCTGGGACTGCGGAGGGGCTGCGGGCGCGTCGTGACGACACGCCGCAACCAGCGCCGCCAGAGAAAAGACAACGAGGAACTGCCGGCTCATATCGGGGCCGGCAGTTTATCAGACTCGGGATTCGGGATTCGGGACTCGGGATTCGGGAGAGGGAACGCGCAGAGCCCGTGGCTTCCGGCTTCAGCCGGAAGGAACACGCGGGATTCGCCCGCCTCCGCTCGCTGGCGATCAGCGCAGGCTATGGTGTGGCCGCGCCCGCCTGCGCTCGCCGGCAATCGGTGCGAGCGAAGGCGCGCCTGGCGTTGCCCTTTCGCGGCGCAGGCGGGCGTCACTAGCGCGGCGCCATGACCCAGACGCCCCACGTCCCATCACTGCGGCTGTGATACGCCACGCGCCGGCCGTCAGGCGCCCACGTGTAGTCCTCCGCAGACGGATCGGACAACACCTTGCGCATGGTCCCGTCGGCCAGTTCCAGCAGCCACGCGCCGTCGCGGTATACCTGGAAAATCACGCGCTTCCCGTCAGGCGACACAGCGGGGGTCCGGACCAGACGGCCCGCAACGGGCGAATTGAATGCGCGCTGGCGGCCGGTCTCGAGATCGAGGACGACTAGGTTGGCTTCGTGGCTGTAGGCAATCCGCCGCCCGTCCGGGAACCAGGAACCGCCCCAGGGCGCACCCGCCTTGTACGACGTCAGCCGGCGCTCGCGGCCGGACGACACGTCCGCAGTCCACAGGTTCCAGACGTTCGGACGCTCCGCTTCGGCCCGGACGAATGCGATCGTCTGGCCGTCGGGTGACCAGCTTGGGATCGCCGCAAAGCCGTCGCCGCTGATCCGTCTGACGTTCTGGCCGTCCGCCCCCGCGACGTAGACGCCGCGTTCTCCATCACGGTCCGAATCGAACGCGATGCGCGTCCCATCGGGCGACAACCGCGCGTGAAAATTCTGCGCGCGATCGTCGACGACGCTCGTGATGCGCAGGACGGCACCGCGGCTGTCCGTATCGGCGCGCATCAGCGCGCTTTTCCCGTCCGACGCCGCCTGGTAGAACAAGGCGGTACCCGCGCTCGCGAAGGAGGGAGAGTGCGCCGGTCCCTCCCCCGGGATTCCGGAAACCGGACCGCCGACGAGCGTCGTATCCGAGGCGCGCGCAAGAGTCGGTGTCTCCAGACGCGCGGTGTCGTGCGGTGGCGCAGGGGTGACCGGCGCGGGACGAGCAGCACTCGAAGCCGTCGCCGCATCGCCGGCAGGCTGAAGCGGCTGACTCTGAGGCGCAAGCGCATGGCTAGAATGAGCATTGGTGCCCGGACCGCTCACCGGGACTCCCGTCTCAGGAGAGCCGGCTCGAGTCGAGCCGGGCCGCGTGGCGTCACGACCCTGAAGCTGAGGCGATGCGGATCCCGACGGGCGGGCGGCGTGCTCCCAGAGAGCGGGCGCGATACCGATCGCCAGCAGCGCCGGAATCGCAAGCGCCGCCAGATACCGTTTGCGTCCCCACTCCCGATGCGTGGACGCGGAGTCCACGTCGATCGAGGCGAAGACCGGCGCGATGGCCGTTGACTGCGGCGGTTGCTCGTGATGCTCGTGAACTGGAACGATCGAGACTTCCAGAGGAACATCCGTCTGCCGGTCGCGCACCGCCTCCTCCAGCAGAGGCCATACCGTCCGCACGACGAGGTGATCGTCCAGGCCGGCGGCGCGCGCGTACCGAACCAGTTGCGTGCGGCCGATGTGCGATGCGGGCCAGTGCCGCATGTAGCCCCATTCGAGCTCGACGAGCAGCTGACGCGAAATCTGGCTGCGTTCGGATATCTGGGCGAGCGTCACGCCGGTCGCCCGGCGAGCCCGGCGAATGTCCGAGATCGTCAGCGTCGTTTCCCGGGGCTCCAGCCTCACGGGCGCGGCCGACCCCGCGGCGATGGCGTCGTTGAACTCTTCCTCCGCATACGCGTGCGCCGGTCCACGGTGCTCATCCTCGGCCCTGGCGCCTCCGGCGGCCCTGAACTCATCAACAAGCGCACGGACCGTCGCCTGCAGATCGGGTGACGCAAATCGTGTCAGCGCGTCGGCAAAAGTGTCGAGCGACGGATAAGGTGGAAGGTCGACCGTTTCGAGGGCTCGCGCAACGACGAGCCGGAGGGCGCCCGGTATCCTGAGATGCGGCTGTGCATCAAAACCCGGAAGAAGCGAATCGAGAAGATGCGCAGCTCGCCGAACGGCCCAGTCGTCGGCAGCAATAGGTCCTTCGACTGAAATCTCGCCCGCCGCGTTCAGCCGTATGACCTGCGCAGACGGGACGCCGGGGAGTTCGCCACGAGAGGCACGCAGTATCACGTCGCGCACGATGCTGACGGCTGCGACATATTTGACCGCCACACCGGCGGATTCGAGGTCGCCCAGTGAGACGTGTGAGTCGTGTGTGGTCATCGCCTCGGGAGGATTGCGACAATCCTGCCATCTTCGGCGGGCGGGCGGCAACGGGGATTTACTTGATGAAACGCCTCAGTCGGCCGGCCAGCCCGTCCGACAGCGCGTATTGATGAGCGTCTGTGAGTGCACGGATGTCCGCAGAATTACACGCCTCTGCCTGACGCGTGTCGACCCGCGAAAGGGCGAACGCATGAGCGGACGATCGGTCTCAGCGGCGGTCCATGACGATTTGCACGAGCTTGCGGAACTTCACCGGAACGCCGTCGAGGGTCGCCGGCTGATATTGCCATTGACGAGCCGACGCCATCAGCAGCGGATCGTAGACAGGATGAACCGAGGTCCGAAGGGTGATGCCGACCACCCGGCCCTGTTCGTCGATGACGATTTCCAGGAGCCCACGGTCGCGGGTGTGGCTCGCAATGGACGAGGGCACGCGCGGGACATCCTGCTTGATGGCCAGCGGAGCGATGACCCCGGGCGCTTCGGCAGTGAAGATCTTCGGCACCGGAGGGACGACAGGCGCAGCCGCGACGACCGGCGGCGGTTCCGGTTTCGGCACTTCGGGCGGCGGGGCCGCTCCCGCCACGCTCAGATCGAGAAATCCTGACGCAAGCACCCGGAGGTCGGGCAGCCGGTTACCCATCTGCGGATCGTTCAGCAGCGCGAGCAACTCCCTGAACGCCGGCTCGGCGACCGTAAAGTCCTTGCGGTCGAAGGCGGTCTTCGCGGTCGTGTAGCGTGACGCCGCAATCTGCGGGAGGAGACGCTGACGCACTTCGCTGAAGGCCGCGCGCACGCGCGGGGATGCCTCCGACTCTCCCGGCACGAACAGCGGATCCACGGTGACGACGGCGGCAATCGCATTCTCGGCTTCGGGCCCGCGCCCGAGCGCCAGCAGACAGAGCGACCGATACTGCTCGACCGACTTGCGATCGGTCGACTCGGCGCCCATCGGCAGGCCGTTCAGGACCGTCAGCGCCTCGTCGTATCGGGCCGACGCATAAAGATCCCTGGCGGCGGCCAGGGGGCTGGGCTGCTGCGCGTAGACCGGGCCACCCACGCAGGCGGTGATGCAGAGGCTCATCAGGATACGAATCTTCATAGTGGCCTGCCTACAGACTGACGTTCGCCGCCCACTGCGCCAGCCGCTGATTGCGGCCGCGCCCCATCACGCCGTTCACTTCATGTCCACGCTGAGACGCACAGGCGCACCCAGCGTGACGGAGACCGCGTGCTTCTTTTCGCCGAACTGAGGATGCTTGAACACGATTTCGTGCGGGCCGATCGCCACCGCCAGGTTGCCGATCGGCGTCTCGCCGACGCGCTGGCCGTCGATCCAGACCTCCGCCCAGGGCGAGGCGTTCAGGTTCATGACGCCTTGCGGCACCTCCACGGTGATGGCCGCGACTTTCCCGGCCGCCACCTGGACGACGCGCGTCGAGTGATACCCCAGCCCCGGGCTGACCAGCTCGATCTCGTGACGGCCGGACGCCATCATGATGCGGTCCGTCTCGGTCGTTCCGAGGAGCCGGCCACCCTCGCGGATTTCCAGCGCGAAGGGGGCCTTCACGGCAAGCCACCCGGAAACGGGTCCGCCTGGCGCTGCGGTGCCGAGCGGCACGACGAGCGACGCCGTCCCACCTGCCTGGACGTTGACCGTGTGCCGCGCGCTCGCCCCCTCGGACTGGAGTTCGACCTGGTGATCGCCGGGCGCGAGATCCGTGATGGTCAGAGGAGCGACGCCACGCACCACACCGTCCACCAGCACCCTGGCGCCGGCGGGATCGGACTGGATGGCCATCTGGCCCGTCACCGGTGCCTCGGCGAACTCGAGGTACTGCGTGACTTCCGCACCGGCGCTGACGTTGAGCGGAATCACCCGCGGCACTCCGCGGCCGCGCAGTTCGAGAATGTGCGCTCCCGGCGCCAGCGTCACCCGGGCGGGGGTCTTGCCGCGCTCGATGCCGTCCACGAACACCAGCACGCCCGCGGGGTTCGACTGGACGACGAGCGCACCCATCTCCGGTGCGGTCACCGTTTTTCCATACGACCTGTAGGCGAACGCGCCGCCACCGGCGAGCGCGACGATGAGCGCCGCGACACCGGCCATTCGCCCGCCCGGCCTGAACGTGCCCGAGGATTTTCCCTTGGCGGCAGGCAGCGGAGCCGTGAATGGCGCGTCAGGATTGAAGAGCGACGCCGGCGCCGGTTTCGCGTCGACGGCTTCCACCCGGGCGGAAGCGGCCGGAGCCACGAATGGCTCGGGCCGGAGCAGCTCGGTGATGTCGCGCAGCGGTTCGGCCGCGCCCAGGCCCGCCTGGTCGGCAGGCAGGTGGGCGCTGATGAGCGAGTCCAGGTAGGCAGCGGCTTCGTCCGCGTGGCTCACCGGTTCCGGCACCGACGCGGAGACGGGAACGGGAACGGGAACGGGCACGGTCGCGGAGACGGGAACGGGCACGGTCGCGGCGACGAACTTCGGCGCGGGCACCGGCTCGGCGGCCGGCGGCTCGAGCAGCGACGCGATATACCGTGAGAGGAACGTTTCGAGGGCCACCGGGGCCGCGACGTACATCGAGTCGTCGGAGACGAGCTCCTCGAGCGCCGCCATGGCTTCAGGTGCCGACGCGAACGCGCGGCGGACGTCGATCTGGAGGGCGCGTGCCAGCCACGCGCGCAGCGGCGGCGAGAGCGGCTGCTCGTCGCCCAGCGCCGAGCGCTCGCGCGCCTCGTCGAGGAGCGCCGGAATGTGGTGCGGATATTCATCGGCCCCGAGCGGACGGCCGAGGATCAGCGCGAGCGCCACGAGACCCATCCCGGTCACGTCGGCGCGATGATCGAAGCGCGGCAGGCCCGCGCTTGGCGGCATCGCCACGCGGAACTCCTGCCACAACCGATCGCGGCCGAACTGCAGCTGCTCGATCGCGGCGCCGAGCACGTGTTCGACGATCACCAGGCGCGCGTTGGGCGTGACGACGAGGCGCTCGGGCGCGATGAGGCCGTGCGCCGCATCGCGGGCATTCTCGTGGAGCACCGCGACAGCGGGCACCAGCTGCCGGATGAGACACAGCGCCGCATTGATGTCGATCTGCAGCCGACGCTCGTGCGCAACGCGAAGGATGTCCGAGAGCCGCGTCCCCTCGAGGTGATCCGAGACAATCGCGAGTGAAGACTGTGCACCCATCCCGCGGTCGACGCGGCGGACGCGCACGTAATACGCGTGGCGGAAGTTCGCCAGGCGCGCGACCCGCTCGCGGAGCGCGAACTCGAACGACGGGACGGCGGTCAGTGCCGGCCGGAGCCGCAGGATCTGCAGCAGCTCACCGGTGGCGCCGTCGGCCGCCACGACGCGCTCGCCGATGCCGTCGGAGAAGAGCGTGGCTTCCGGGTGATCGTTGGCGGCGGGATGGGACATGGCGCAGAGTGCGAGTGCAACGGAAGGACCATCGGCAGTGACAATCCTGAAAGCGCCACAAGTGCCTGTCCTTCATGAACTCAGCGTCTGTCCTGGGCGCGGCGGGGGGACGGTGGTATTACAAGCCTGTCGGCGAAGGTGCGATTCTGTCAGCCGTCATGGTCCTGTCGATCGCGGTGCAGAGGGTGACGCGTGACCCCCGTCCGCGCGCATGGCAAGGAGCAGGATATCGAAGTCAGAGGGGAGATCGAGATTCCATAGATCGCCCGGCGCCCCGTTGTAGTGTTCCGAGCGCAGCGTGCGACCTGTCATGGCGTCGACCAGCACTCCACTGATCGATCGGGTGGGGCGGAGCTGCAGGCGGGCCCCTGGCCGCAGGTTTCTGAGAACGAGAATGAACTGTTCCTCCGAACCAAGGGGCGCGACTGAGACACCGACCGCGGCTCGCAGAAGATCGAGCGATTCAAATCCGATAGACAGGCTCCGCCAGTTCCAGGTCTCATACAGCCGCCGTACATGCGGCACGGCGTCTTCGGGCCACACCGCATCCAGTCGAAGCCTACCGGCTCCTGCCCATCGGGCTGGAACAGGAGTGAATTCGTACCGCTGATTCCCGAGATTCGCATAGCACATGGCGCCGCCAGGCTGGCACTCCGCAGGCAGCGGCGCGGGATAGCACGGGACGGGCCACACGGACTCGCGACCATCCCGACCCGCGACGAGGACCTTCTCGCAACCCGCCGTCGAGACGGGCACCCACGGCTCGTCCACCTGCAACTCGCTCTCGATGAACACTTCGGGCAGCGGATTGTTCCAGGCCGGGAATCGGGTCCAGAGAAACGTCGCCAGCCACGTGGGCTCACGCGAATTCTCCGGAACCGCCGGGTGAAATGCGAAGAGCGAGATGAGGAACGATGCGACGGCGGCCGTCCACAGAAACCGCGGCCACAGCCCGTGAGCCGCTCGCTCCACGGACGACAGCACCGGCACGGCCAGCGGGATGAGCCACACGGCGTACCGGCTCAGGCCCGGCGTTCCGCCGTGATGCATGTTCGTGGTGCGCGAGAAAGAGAACAGGAAGATTCCCGCCGCGAGGCTGGCGACGACGATGTCGGCCGAGAAGAGCGCCAGACGATCGCGCCGGATGACAGTCAGCAGGCCCACGGCCACGACAATGAGAAACACGGGGAAGTTGCCGATCAGACCCAGCGTGGGATCGAACAGCACGGCCGAGAGGCTCTGGAGGGTCGGAGGGTCGTGGCGTGTCGCCGCAAGCAGGAGAGACGGCGTGCCGTGGTGCGTGTAGTTGTAGATCGGATGCAGCAACGACAGCGCGAAGCCAGCCGCGGCCCCGGCGAGCAGGCGACGGTCGGTCACCGCGAATCGCCGCCGCACCAGGCTCGCACCGAGAACGAGGCCGACGAGCGCCGCGATCGGCGGGTTCTGCGTCGACGCGGCACCGGCGGCAATCATCGACCACCACGGCCGGTCTCGCATCTGGGCGAACGTGATCATCAGCAGTGAGAAGGTGAAGATCTCCGTGTGGGCTTTGTCGATCCACCAGAGGGTGGGTCCTCCAAAGAGCAGGAGGCAGGCAGCCAGGCCGATCCGCGGCAATGTCAGCCACAGAGCCGTTCCGAGCAGGACCAGGTTGAGCGCGGCAAAAGCCATGGTGGGTGGCGCGCCGACGGCATTCGTCGCCCAGAGGGCGGGCGTGGCCAGCAGGGCGTAGACCCAGAAATGCAGAAACACCCGGCCGCGGTCGCTATCAGCCACCGTGGCCCCCCAGATGTCCCATTTCCCAAGGTCCGGGTCGAAGCGGGCGATTCGTGACTGGACTCGAGGAATGTCGGCCGGTCGGAAAGCCGGACCGTGCAGGGACGAGAAATTCGTGGCCTGGGCAAAATACTCTCGCCCGTCTCCCACGAATCGCTGAGGCGATCCGGCGATCAGGCAAAGAGCGAGCGCTCCAGCCACAACAAGGACCTGCGGCCGCGTCATGGGATGCCCGCAACTATAGCCCGGCCGAGCGATGCCGTCGGCAACGCGCCAGGCGCAGCAGGCGCCGGGATCGGCATCACCCGAGCGCAAAGGCGAGCAGATAGTAGTGCGCCACCAGAACGAGTGCGGCGAGGGCCCCGGCGGCGACGACCCCCACGGGCGGCACGTGCTTCCAGAGCCATGTCAGGCCACTCACCGCGTACACGACAAAAGGAGGGAGGAGGAACAGCACATACTTCGTTTTCAGCCCCCACGCCTCCTGCGAAATGAACCACCACGTGTACGCGAAAACCGCGACGGCACAGACGACGGAGAGCGGCCAGAAGATGCGGCGCCGAAGCGTGACCATGAACCCGACGATCGCGAGGAGCTCCGGCACGAATCCAAGCATCAGCACCGTTCGGACCAGGCGGACGGGCACGTGCTTGCGGGGGTACGGCTGGCTGGGATCGCCGTGGCGGGTGGGCTCGGAGAAGAAGCTCATGTCGCTCCACGCGAGCCCGTGAAGCGTGGTGGGCACGCTGTGATAGACGGGAAACGTGGTGAGCTGCCCCCGGCCTGCCCGCGGACTCACCATCCGCATCAGCGCAGACAGCCGCAGCGTGGTGAACTCGTAGTGCCCTCGCAACTGCGGACCATCGGTGATGCCGAAACCCTGCGCGGCGGTCCCGTTGGCAAACAGCGGCGTGCCTTGTTGCCGGTAGTTGTCGACGTACTTCCATCCGCCCACGACACAACACACGCCAATCACGAGCACGGCGTCCCGCACCGCCATGACACGCCGTGGTCCGACGATCGCCCGGACGCCGAACAGCGTAGCCGCGGACGCGACGGCGATGAGCCCGGAATATTTCGTCGCAGCCGCGAGTCCCGCAAGCACACCCAGTCCCAGCGCGGACGGGACTGATCCGGCTCTGGTCCAGTGACGCGTCAGGTAGTAAATGAACGCGCTCAGGATTGCCGTCACGACGATATCGGCTTCGGCGCCGTACGAGCTGATGAAGAGACAGGGAAACGTGACGAGCAGGGCAACGCCGGCCAGCAGGGACCCGCCCCGACACCGAAACAATCGGAGCAGGCGGTAGCCGTAATAGACCGTCAGTGCCGCCGCGGGAATCGCCAGTCCGGCCAGCCAGCGCTGAGCCTGCACATCGTTGCCGGGAAACCCGGCCGCGCTCCAGCGCCCCAGTGCGTACAGAGGCCAGCCAAGCACGTAGAAGAGCGGCGGATGGTAACACTGCCAGCAGGCGGTGGAGGCGGGCAGGTGCCCGGTGTCGAACAGAAGCCGGACACCCTCGCCATAGAAATCCCAGACGTACCCGAACGGCGTTGGCGAGAACGCCACCAGGAGGGCACGCAGCGTCGCCGCGATCAGCAGAAGAGCAACCAGGAGCGTCCGCTCGTGGGCATCAAGCGCACGGGCTGTTGACGCTCGCAGGCGTTCAACCCCGGCGGCCAGGCGACTACCGGGCATTGCAGGCCGGATGTTGTGTCACGCCGCGCGGTCCGTGGCGCAGCCGGCACTCCGCCGGCCACGTTCTGACGGGATCAGGATCCGCTGCCGACCGAGAAGAGATGCTTCTCTCCTCTGATGTAGATGCGTCCGTTCGCCAGCGCGAGTGAGGAGTAGACGGGTTCGCCGATCGAGTTGGTCCGCAGAACCTCGTAGCTCGGGCCGGCCTTCAACATGAAGGTATCCCCCTCCTCACTCGTCAGGGCGATGACCCCGGCGAAGGCGACGGGCGATCCCATGAAGCGTGACGGCACCGGCGGACGCCCCCCCTCGTATCGCACGGCGCCCGTGGCCGCATCCAGGCACGTGACCACGCCGCTGTCGGTGAAGAGATACAGGTAGTCGCCGTACAGGATGTTCGACAACACGTAGCCCGTGCCCTTCGCGTACTCCCAGGCGACGCGCTTGTCGGCGGGGAGCTCGCCCGGACGGATCGCAATCACCTTCTTCGCGGGATAGCCCGCGGTCACGATGACAAGTCCCTTGCCCACGAGCGGCGTATGAACGGCGTTGCTTTCGACGCCGGTCGAACGCCAGAGCTCCTTCCCCGTTGCCGGGTCGTACCCGATCACGAACTCGTTGCCGTTCGTCACGAGCTCGGTCCGTCCGCCGGCCTGGACGAGCACGGGTGTGGACCAGCTGATCTGGACGGGCCGCTTCGTCGTCCACATCTCCCGACCGGTGCGCTTGTCGTACGCCGCGATGACCGACTGCGCCCCCTCATCCTCGTCGCGCTGAATGATCACCAGGTTCTCGAAAAGCACGGGGGACGTCCCCGTGCCGAGGCCGAGCGTCTTGAACGGCACAACAGCTTTCCACGCCAGCTTGCCCGAGAAATCGTAGGCGTACAGGCCCTCCGGGCCGAAATACGCGTAGAGCATCGTCCCGTCCGTGGTCGCGGTCGGCCCCGCGAAGCTGCTGCGCCGGTGCCGCGCGTCGTACACGGTGCCCTCGTATGCCGTGCGGTCCCAGACCACCTTCCCCGTCGTGGCGTCGAGCGCCAGGACCTTCAGCGTGTGTTTGCGATCCGCGCTGACGCTGTCCGGGTGGACAAAGGGCTTGCCATCCACGGTGTGCGGTGCCATCGCGGCGCCGGGCACGACTTCCCCTTCGATCGACGACGTGATGAAGACCCGGTGGCCCCACAGAATTGGTGAGGAATGCCCCGCCGGCAGATCGACTCTCCAGGCGATGTTCTTCTCCGGCCCCCAGTCCGTCGGGAGCTTCGTCTCGCTGGAGACCCCCTGGCTGCCTGGACCGCGCCACTGCGGCCAGTTCTCATCCGCAGCGGTCGGAACAGTGGCGGTGGCGCCGAAGATCAACAGGCTGAAGCAAACCTTGCGCATCATGCGTATGAACCCTCGAGAGTGTGGCGGAGGAAGCAGATTGTAGCGTGACGCCAGGGCTTCAGCCGCCGCCGGTCAAAAAAGAGGCGGGATGGCCCGCGTGATGAACGGTTCTCCGGCAACACTTCCCCGAGGACCCGCCGCAGGCTGCGAGCGGGCCTCCGCCATCCACCCGAGCCACAGGTCGCGCGAAAGCGTCTGAGGCTTGAGTGCCGCCGCGGCTCCGGCCTATCCTGTAGGACAAGACTTATGACGACACCCTTGCGTAATCAGCCCCTTTGGCTCGCTGCTGTGCTTACGGTCGCCGCGACGGCTCTGCTGCGCGGGGCCGACTGGCCCGAGTGGCGCGGCCCGGCCAGAACCGGTGTCTCAGCCGAAACGGGGCTGGCATCCAAGTGGTCGCTGGCCGGCGAGAACCTCGCCTGGCAGGCACCGTATGGCAGCCGCTCGGGTCCGGTGGTGTTCGGTGACCGTCTCTATCTGCAGAACACTTCCGGGTCGGGTGCGACTGAGCAGGAACGCGTCATGGCTTTCAACGCGGACACCGGCAAGCTGCTGTGGGAGCACCGCTACAACATGTTCGCGAGCGACGTGCCACCGCACCGGCTCGCCTGGTCTTCCCCCGCTGTCGATCCGGCAACGGGCAACGTGTTCGCCATCAGCGGCGGCGGGCTGGCGATGTCGCTATCGAAGGAAGGCAAGCTCCTCTGGGAGCGCTCGCTTGCTGAAGAGTTCGGGATGTGGACGACGCACGGCGGGCGGATGTCGTCGCCGATCGTCGACGGCGACCAGGTCATCGTGAGCGGACTGACGTTCAGCTGGGGACAGTTCGCGGGCGGCGCTCACAGGTTCATCTCCCTCGAGAAATCGAACGGGCAGGTTCGCTGGGTGAGCGCGCCGGAGGGACGTCCGACCGACACGATTTACGCCAACCCCTTCGTCGCCGACGTGAACGGGACGCGGATGTTCTTCTCGGGTGGCAGCGACGGCGCGATGCACGCCATCAAGATCGCGACCGGCGAGCCCGTGTGGCACTGGAACGTGAGCAAGCGCGGCTTGAACACCGCCGCGCTCGTGTTGAATGGCGACGTGATCGTCTCGCACAGCGAAGAGAACATGGACATCGCCGGGATGGGCATGCTCGCCGCCGTGCCGGCCGCGTCCAAGGGGACGCTGACCGACAAAGACGCGAAATGGCTCATCCGCGACGTGCAGGTCGGCTATGGATCACCCGTCAGCGACGGCGAGCGCATCTATGTCGTCGACAACGGTGGTGTCCTCCTCGCCTTCGATGCGAAGGACGGCAAGCACCTCTGGCGGAAGAATCTCGGCACGATTCAGAAGTCGTCGCCCGTACTCGCCGACGGCAAGCTCTATGTCGGAACGGAGAACGGAAAATTCTACGTCCTGAAGCCACGCGCGGACGGGGTGGACGTGCTCGACGAAGACGAGATGCCGCCGGGCATCGACGACAAGCCCTCCCCCATCGTCGCGGCTCCAGCCGTCGCCCGCGGCCGCATTTACATCGCGACGATGGACGGGCTCTTTGCGATCGGACCGAAGGGCGCGGCTCCCGCCGGTCGAGGCGCTGCCGCGAAGCCACGACCCGCGCCTTCCGCGACGCCGCCGGCGCCGGGGGGAGCGGCGACGGCGTTCCTCGTCCTGCCGGCTGAAAACATCATCAAGCCGGGCGCTCCGCTCGCACTGACCATTCGCGGCTACGACGCGACGGGCCGCAATGCCACTGCCCCCGCGGCGACCTGGACGCTGGAAAATCTGAAGGGTACGCTCGAGAACGGCCGCTTCACGCCAGACCCTGCCGCCGGGGCGCAGGCCGGCGTTGTCAAGGCGACCGTGGGACCCGCGTCCGCGATCGCGCGCGTCCGCGTCGTCCCCGACCTGCCCTGGACGTTCGATTTCGAGAACGTCGGCGCGGTCCCGCCGGTTCACTGGATCAATGCCACGGGCAAGTTCGCCGTCAGGGATCTCGATAGCAGCAAGGTCCTCGTCAAGCTCGCGGAAAATCCGTTCGCGTTTGCCAAGCGCTGCCGCGTGTTCTTCGGCGGCACGGACTACAGCGACTACACCATCGAGTCGGACGTGCGGGCGGTGGAAAAGCGACGGCAGCGCGGGGACGTCGGCATCGTCGCCCAGCGCTACGAGATGATGCTGTCTGGCAGCCACCAGCGGATCGAGCTGCAGCCATGGCAGCCCGAGACCCAGCGGACCGCCAGGGCGGAGTTCCCGTGGAAAGCGGACACCTGGTACGTGATGAAGCTCGAAGTGCAGTCGATGGGCGCCGGGAAAGTGCGGGCGCGCGGCAAGGTGTGGCCGAAAGGGGAGCCGGAGCCGGCCGCCTGGTCGATCGAGCGAATCGATCCGATTGGCAACCTGAAGGGGTCTCCGGGTCTCTATGCGGATGCGCCGTCGGCAGCCGGCGGCGGTTCCGAGATTTACTACGACAACATCAAGGTCTACCGCAACACCAAGTAGCGGCAGCCGAGGATTCCAGGTTCGAAAATCATGAAGCAGATCATTTTGACAACGACGGCTGTGGCGATTGCCGGCCTGTCCCTGGTCGCGCGGTCCGATCCGAAATCCGGCGACTGGCCGATGTGGGGCGGCACGCCGGATCGGAACATGCTGTCCGACATGAAGGGACTGCCGACGACCTGGGACGTGAAGACGAAGAAGAACGTGAAGTGGGTCGTTGAGCTCGGCTCGCAGGCGTACGGCAACCCGGTTGTCGCAGGGGGCATGGTCTTCGTGGGCACGAACAACGAAGGGGCGCGCGATCCGGCCATCAAAGGGGACAAGGGGGTCCTGATGGCGTTCCGCGAATCCGACGGGCAGTTCATGTGGCAGGCGGTCCACGACAAGCTGGCCGCCGGACGCGCGAACGACTGGCCGTACCAGGGCGTCTGCTCCTCCCCGCTCGTCGAGGACGGCGTGGTCTACTACATGTCGAATCGCGGCGAGCTCATGGCGGTGGACGTCGACGGGTTCAGGGACGGCACGAACGACGGCCTCGTCAAGGACGAAAAGGCCACGCGGGAGACCGATCCAGACATCATCTGGCGCTACGACATGATGGAAGAGATCGGCGTGATGCAGCACAACATGGCGAACGCGTCGCCCGTCAGCTACGGCGATCTGATTTACGTCAACACGTCGAATGGCCAGGACGAGAGCCACGTCAACGTGCCGTCACCCAAGGCGCCGGTCGTCATCGCCGTCAACAAGAAGACGGGCAAGCTGGTGTGGGAGGACAACTCCGTTGGCGAGAAGGTCCTCCATGGTCAGTGGTCTTCGCCTGCCGTGGGCAAGGTTGGAGAGACCATGCAGGTCGCACTCGGACAGGGCGACGGCTGGGTGCGCGGATACGAAGCTGTGACCGGCAAGAAACTCTGGGAGTTCGACATGAACCCCAAGGACTCTGTCTGGCCGAAGACCCGCAACGAAGTCATCAGCACGCCGGTGTATCACGAAGGGGTGGTGTACATCGCCAACGGGCAGGACCCGGAACATGGCGAGGGAGTCGGCCACCTCTACGCGATCGATCCCACGAAGACGGGTGACATCACCGAGACCGGGCGCCTCTGGCACTACGACAAGATCCGCAGGTCGATCTCGACGGGCGCTCTCTATAACGGGATCCTGTTCTACTCGGATTTCAGCGGCTTTCTGCACGCGGTGGACGCCAAGACCGGCAAGCCGTACTGGACCCACGACATGTTCGCGGCCATCTGGGGCTCGCCGATTGTCATCGACGGCAAGGTCTATCTGGGCGACGAAGACGGCGACGTGACGATTCTCGCCGCGGACAAGGCGCTGAAGGTGATTGCCGAGAGCAACATGGGCAGCTCTGTCTACTCGACCCCCGTGCCGGCCCACGGAACGCTCTTCATCGTCAACCGGAACCAGCTCTTCGCGCTCGCCGAAGGCGCCGCGGGTTCCAAGTAGCACGGCGATCATTCTGTGAACCGACCGAGTCTCATGCGGCAACGCGGACGGAACGGCAGACGCCTGGTGCTCTCTGTACTCGCATCGTCTGCGGTCGTTGCGCTCTCGGCAGCCGGTCTGCACGCCCAGGCGCTCGCCGGCGCCTGGCCCCAGTTCCGTGGCTCGAGCGCCCTGCAGGGGACGACGGCCGCAACACTGCCGGCGACTCTGAAGCTGCTCTGGACGTACGAAGCGGGCGACGCCGTCGACTCGTCCGCGGCCATCGTGGATGGCGTGGTCTACGTCGGGTCGCAGACAGGCGACCTTCACGCCGTCAATCTCGCCGACGGGTCGGCGAAATGGAAATACCGGGCCACGCCGGACGGGATCGGCGAATCCTCGCCCGCGGTTGCCGACGGGCTCGTGTTCATCGGTGACTTGAGCGGGGTGTTCCACGCGGTGGACATCACCACGGGCAAGGCGGCGTGGACGTTCAAGACCGGGGGTGAGATCAAGTCGTCACCGGTCGTCGCCGGCGACAAGGTCCTCATCGGGTCGTACGACACGCACCTGTACGCGTTCACGGCAAAGACCGGCAAGCTGTTGTGGAAGGTGAAGACTGACGGCTACGTGCACGCGACACCGTCGGTCGTGGAGGGAATGGCGTACATCACGGGATGCGACGAGATCCTGCGGGCCATCCGCATTGCAGACGGCAAGCAGATGTTCACCGTGTCCTCGGGCGCTTACACGGGCGCATCTCCGGCCATTCTCGGCGGCCGGGCGTACTACGGCACGTACGAGAACGAAGTCCTGAGCGTCAACCTGCGCGCGCGAAAGCCGGCGTGGACGTATCGGAATCCGAAGCGCAGCTTTCCGTTCTATTCGTCAGCGGCCCTTTCCGGGGGCCGCGTGTTCGTCGGCGGCCGCGACAAGGAGTTCCACGCGCTTGATGCCGCGACCGGAAAGGAGGTCTGGTCGTTCCAGGCCAATGCGCGGATTGACTCCTCCGCCGCCGTGGCGTCCGGGCGCATCTACGTCGGATCGAGTGACGGCAAGCTTTACGTGCTCGACGCGACGACGGGCGCGTCTGTCCAGCAGTTCGAGGCCGGCGGACCGCTGACCGCCTCGCCTGCGATTGCCGGCGGCCGGCTCGTGATCGGATCGCAGGACGGCAAGCTGTTCTGCCTCGGCGCCTAGGTCGGGATTCGGGACTCGGGACGACGTAGCTTCCGGCTTAAGCCGGAAGACGACTCGGGACTCGATTCGGGACTTGGGACTCGACTCGGACGACGTAGCTTCCGGCTTTAGCCGGAAGACGATTCGGACTCGGGTGCTGTTAATGCTATGACGTGCGCCCTCCTGACTACCCCTGCACGAAGATCCATCGTTTTGGTCCTGCTCATCGCCGTCCTGGCACTCACGACACCCGCCGGGTTGCCCGCTGCCCCTGAGCCTCGCGCAATCACGGGCGACCGCGCCATGAAGCTCACGAGAGAGTCCGCCTGGAAGCCAGTCGCGTCCGTACCAGTCCGCTTCACGACGCATCATCCGCAGGGCATGGTGAAGATCGGGAATACGTTCTTCGTCTCGTCTGTCGAAATCAAGGTCCCGACGGCGCGGCTTCCGCTGCCGGCTGGAGGGCACGACCGGAGTCCTGGCGAAGGCACGGGCCACCTGTTCAAGTTCGACGAGAGTGGAAACCTCATCGCCGATCTCGAGCTCGGAGAAGGCACGATTTATCATCCGGGTGGAATCGACTTCGACGGCACGCACATCTGGGTGCCCGTCGCCGAGTACAGGCCGAACAGCCGGTCGATCGTCTATCGCGTCGACCCGGAGACCATGCGTCAGACGGAGATGTTCCGCTTCGCCGATCACATCGGCGCTGTCGCCTACAACACCGACGACCGTACGCTGCACGGCGTCAGCTGGGGTTCGCGGCGGTTCTATCGGTGGACGCTCGGGCGCGACGGCAAGGTAACGAACGCCGGGACTGCGCCGGAGAGGCTCCGCACGCTCAATCCGTCCTTCTACGTCGATTATCAGGACTGCAAATATGCCGGTGCGAGGCGCATGCTGTGCACGGGCGTCACCGAGCTGCGGCAGAGAGCCGACACTGCGCCATTCCGCCTAGGCGGCCTCGATCTCATCGACCTGAAGGATGGACGTCCGCTGCACCAGGTGCCGGTTCCGCTCTGGACCGCCGGCGGCCTGGACCTGACGCACAACCCGGTCTGGCTCGAACCCGGCGCCACCGGGCTGCGCGGCTACTTCATGCCCGAGGACAACAAGTCCACCGTTTACGTGTACGAGTCTCAATAAATGGGGACACTCACCTTTACGGTAAGTCGTTGAAACCAAAGGGGGAAATTTTCGGGCTCGGATCGCGACCTGGTCCTTCCGCCTCAAGGCGGAAGCTACGGGGTCAGCTTCCGGCTTCCGGCTTCCGGCTTCCGGCTTCCGGCTTCCGAAGCACGAATCCCCGAATCGAGTCTTCCGCCTAAAGGCGGAAGCTACGGTTTCCCGAGTCGAATCCCGAGCCCCGAGTCCCGATCCCTTATCCCCGATCCCCGATCCCGACTCTATCGGCGCGACGCGACCGTTTCGATGAGCGCTTCGTACAAAATCTGAAGGGCCGGGCCGACGGCGTCCACGGGCAGGAACTCGGCATCGCCGTGCATGGATGCGACGGCGGCAGCGGGCGCGACGATCGGGGCGAAGCCATAGCTCTTGACGCCGCGCGGACGGAAGTCGTTCGAGTCGGTCGCGTACGGCACGATGATCGGCGTGACCACGGCGTCCGGGTGCTTTCGCTTCACGGCTGATTCGAGCGCGCGGTAGAACGCCGAGTCCTCGGTCGTCACGGCGGCGTCCTCTCCCTCGTGCACGACCTCGATCTTGATCGCGTCGTCTCCCAGCCGCCGCCGGATCTCGGCGAGCCACGCGGCGGCCGACGTCCCGGGCAGGACACGGCAGTCGAGCGTCGCCTCGGCCACCGACGGAATCACGTTCACCTTTGGCGGATCTCCGACACCGGAGCGGAGGCTCGTGATCGAGATGGTGGAGTGCTGGATCGCATTGGTGAACTTGTTGACCGAGAACTGGCCTACGCGTGCCTTCATCGTCTCGAGCACGCGGACCGATGACGTGGGCAGCGGCTCGCTCAGCAGACGCCCCAGCGCCCGGACCATCCGATCGTTGGGATTCTGATCGTGCGGCTGCGAGCCGTGGCCGGCGACTCCCTCGGCGCGCAGCTTCAACCACATGACCTTCTTCTCTGCGACGGAGATGCCGAACACGAGTTTGCCCGGGGCGAACAGGTCGCGGCTGCCGAACCCTCCCTCGTCCAGGATGTACTCGGGATCGAGCTCGTCGTAGTGGTTCTTCAGCATCCACTTGGCGCCGAGTCCGCCGCCAACCTCCTCGTCCGGCACAGCCATCAGGATTACGTCACGGTCGAGCGGCACCTTGAGCCGCTTCAGCGACAGGAACGCCATCAGCTGGACGACGCCCATCCCTTTCATGTCGAACGTCCCGCGTCCAATCATCCGGCCGTCGACGATCTCGGCGCCAAACGGCGGATGCGTCCATCGTGACGGATCCGTCGGCACGACATCCATGTGGTGAAGGAGAATGAGTGGCTTCGCGGGTCCCGCGCCTTTCAGTCGCGCCAGAACGATTGACCGTCCCGGGCCGGACTCGTAGCGCTTGACCGGCACACCCTCGCGCTCGAGGATGCTGACGAGGAAATCCGCCGCCTTCGTCACGTCCCCCGGAGGGTTCGACGTGTCGATCCGCACGTAGGACTGAATCGTGGCCACCGCTTCGGTTTCGAGCGCTTTCCAGTCGGGTGCGCGCTGGGCCCGCGCCGTCAGAGGAACCAGGAGCAGGGGCAGGATGAGCGTCAGCACTCGTCGGGTCAATGGTTCGCTCCGTCGGAGAGAGAATGCAGCTTGGCGTTGTGCCGTGCGCACGTCACACTAAGGTAATGGATCAGCATACGCTCGCGGTCGGGTTCCTGTGGTTCCTGGCATTCCTGTTCTCGACGACCGTGCACGAGGCCATGCACGCACTGGCGGCGCTTCGCGGCGGGGATCCCACGGCGTACCACGGCGGGCAGGTGTCGCTCTCCCCTGTCCCTCACATCCGGCGGGAGCCCATCGGCATGCTGGTCGTCCCGCTGCTCACGGCCCTCACGCAGGGCTGGGCGATCGGATGGGCGAGCACGCCCTATGACCCGCGATGGGCCGCCGCCTATCCGCGGCGCGCCGCGATCATGGCTGCGGCGGGGCCCGCAGGGAACCTCTCCCTCGCGCTCGTGGCCTTCGTGCTCATCAAGATCGGCCTGGCGGCAGGCTGGTTCATCGCTCCTGACCGTGTCTCCTTCGAGCACATCGTCGCGTCTCCGATCGGAGACGGTCAGACGTTTGCCGGAGAGCTGCTCTCGATCTTCCTGACGCTGAACGTGCTGCTCTGTGTGTTCAACCTCATCCCGCTGCCGCCGCTCGACGGCGCCTCCGTCATCGGCCTGTTCATCCCGGAACGCGCCGCCGTGAAAATGCGTGAGCTCAGTCACTCACCGCTCTTTCAGATCGCGGGCCTGGTCATCGCCTGGCGGGTCTTTCCGTCGATCGTCGGTCCGCTGTTCGGTCTCGTCCTGAGGGCCGTTCATCCGGGACTCGGGTATTCCTGATCGGAACACGTGCTACGTGCTACGTGCTACGTGCTACCCGTGCGATGTGCAACGTGCGACGTGCGACGTGCGACGTGCGACGTGAACAGACCAGGTCAGATGTGCCACACAGCCGGTTGCGTAACACGTAGCACTCAGCACATAGCACGTCCCGGCCGTAGCACGTAGCACGTGGCTCAATCCAGCATCCCGTCGCGGCTTGGTTCGGGCAGCCAGAAGCTGGCGGTGAAGCCCACGGCGTATACGAGCAGCGCAACTGCCGCCGCCGCGTAGGCCATGTGATGGCTCGGCGACGCCCCCGGCATGCTCCCGGCGAGCGTCGTCGTCAGCAGCGCCGCTGACGTGCCGATCATCCGCCCCCCCACATTCGCGGCAAAGCTCTCCCCCGTCCCGCGCAGGTGAGTCGGGTACATCTTCGGCATGTAGTTGCCCCAGAAACTGAACTGCGCGACGGTGCACAGGCCGGCCGCGAAGATGCCCCATTTCGCCCAGGCGAGCGGCTCGCTCGGCGCCAGGAGAAACACGAGCGGCACGATGATCAGTCCGGGCACCTGGAACACGCGGAGCAGGGAACGGCGGCTCATGAGGCGGACGGCGAGGAATGCCAGAAGAATGCGCCCGGCAAGGCCCCCGAACTCCTGGAACGATTGCACGGCGCTGACGGCCTGTTGCCGCTCCGCCGGCGTCAGCGTGCGCACATCCTGAAGGCCCGGCACGATCTGCTGCGGCATCTGCTGGATCGCGCCAAAGGCTGCGCCGAAGCTGCATGCGAACATGATCGTCGTGACGATCGTCGTCCGCCGGAACTGCGGCGCGAAGATCGCCGCAATGCTCGGCCTCTTCAGCGTGCCGGCGGCCTTCTTTTCGCGCCATTTCGGAGACTCGGGCAGGAACGGCCGGATGACGATGAGCGGAATCGCGGGAATGATGCCGGACATGAGCGTGTAGCGCCATGGCTCATGGCCGCCGTGGATCTCCGGGAGCCCGGCCGCATTGCTCACGATCAGGTAATACATCCCGGTGACCATCACTCCGCCAATCGAACCGAACGCCTGAGTCCAGCCGAGCACCGACTCGCGCTGCTTCGGATCGTCGAAGAGCTCCGCCAGCCAGGCCGTGGCGGCGACGAACTCCACGCAGACGCCGATGAACGTCGTGCAGCGAAGGACCAGAAGCCACTCGAGGCTGGTCACGAAGCCGGCCGCGAAGGCCGAGAACGCGTAGAGAAGAATGCTCCATGTCAGGACGCGGCGACGGCCGAGGAGGTCGGTCAGATACCCGCCGAGCAGACCGAAGACACCGCCGCAGACCGCGGGCACATAAAAGAGCAAGCCAAGCCATCGCCGGTACTCAGGCGTGCCGAATTCGAGCCCACCGAGCTGGGTCAGGGCGGGACGATTGATCAGCGGAAACATGAGGAGCTCGTAGGTGTCGAACGCGAATCCAATCGCGGCAATGACACAGATGAGCCACTGGACGGGTGTGAGGCGGTTCGAAGTCTGCATAGTTGTTGGCCGGAGCTCGAATCCGGTGAGTCGGATATGGATACGCGGTCCAGGGTCGACCGTTTTGAGATGGTAGAGTTTACTGCAGATGGTCCCATTCGACTTTCAACAGCGCACCCGGGTCGTCTTCGGACAAGGCACGTTCGACAGGCTCGGACTGCTGGCCCGCGGTCTCGGCTTCACACGCACGCTCCTCGTCGCAGACCAGGGTGTCGTCGAGGCCGGCTACGTGGCGGAAGCGATGCGGCTGCTCGAGGCGGCCGAAATCACGGCGATCCCGTTTCACGACTTCGGCCAGAACCCGGACAGCGCCATGGTGGAGGCCGGACGCCAGTTCGCCGCGTCGCTGGGCGTCGACTCAGTCATCGGCCTCGGCGGCGGGAGCTCGCTCGACTGTGCGAAGGGCATCAACTTCCTGCTGACCAACGGCGGCACGATTGCCGACTACCGTGGATATGGAAAGGCGACCACGCCGCTGCTGCCCATGATTGCCGTCCCCACGACGGCAGGAACCGGGAGCGAGGCGCAGAGCTACGCGGTGATCGCGCAATCGGAGACCCACATGAAGATGGCCTGCGGCGATCCGTCGGCGGCTCCGCGCATCGCCCTGCTGGATCCCGAGGTGACGTTCACGGCGCCGCATCACGTCACGGCGATGGCCGGGTTCGATGCGATTGCCCATGCGGTCGAGACCGGAGTCACCATGAAGCGGACGGCCATGTCGGACACCTACTCGCACCGGGCCTGGCGGCTGCTGAACGAGGCATTCGAGCGGGTCCTGCTGCATCCTTCGGATGTCGAAGCCCGCTCGGCCATGCAGCTCGGCGCGCACTACGCGGGGATGGCGATCGAACAATCGATGCTCGGCGCGGCACACGCGTGCGCCAATCCGCTGACCGCGAGGTTCAACCTGACGCACGGACTCGCGCTGGCCATTCTCCTCCCGCACGTCGTCCGCTGGAACGGCGGGATCGGGTCGGGACGCTACGCAGCGCTGCTGAATTCTCCGCGGCGGCGGGCCCGCGATCAGGAGGCCCCGGAGGCGCTGGCGGGCCGGCTGGAGGATCTCGCGGGCGCCGCCGGGCTGGCGATGAAGCTGTCGGACAGCGGCGTCGACGAAGCTGCGCTTCCGGGGCTCGCGGCCGACGCCGCGCAACAGTGGACCGGCACCTTCAATCCCCGCCCGTTCGATGCGGCGGGAGCTCTCGAGATCTATCGCGCCGCGCTCTGAGATCGCTGCAGCCGGGCGGACCAGCCGTAGCGAGCCAGCGTGTCTTCCGATGGGGGCCGTGTGGCCAGCGACACGAGGATCATGAGCGCGCACGAAATGAGGGTCATCGGCACGACGGGCATCAGTCCGTACCAGGCCAGCGCACCCGGCACGCGAGCCGCATAAATCACGGACCCCGCGGTCCACAGTGTAACGGCGAGGGCGCCCCACTTCGTGCTCCTCTTCCAGAAGAGCGCGGCCACGAGCAGCGGCGAGAGCGCCGCGTACCCGGAAAACGCGTACTGCACCGCGAGATCGAAGATGCTCTGCGGCGCGCGAAGGGCCACGGCATACGCCGCCAGGGTGACGATCACGACGAACAGCCGCCCCGTCTGCACCTGCACCGCCTCGCCGAAACGCTCCTTGCCCCCGTAGAACGCGAACACATCCTCCGTGAACATCGTCGACAGCGCGAGAATCTGGGAGTCGCTCGCCATGACCGCTGCCATGATGCCGGCGCCCAGAATGCCGGCGAGCCAGAGCGGTGCATACTGCTCGAGCATCACGAGGATCACATCGTCGCCGGACGCCTGCCGGCGGAGCTGCGCACGCTCGTCCGGCGCCATCGCAGCCGTGGCGGCCGCAAGCGCCGCACGGGACTCGAGCTTCTGCTCGATGCGCGGCACGTCGCGCATCGCGTTTGCCGCGAGGCCGAGAAACGTGCAGGGCAGCCAGATCGCCAGGATGCAGAGCGGGTAGCAGATCACCGTTCGCCGGAACTGCCCGAGGCGCCGCGCCGTCAGGCAGAAGATGGCGATGTGAGGAAACGCGATCGTCGAGAGCGGAATGAACGTGTAACTCAGGAAGACCAGGGGTGAGCTTCGCTCGCGAGTCAGGAGCGACGCCGTGGCCGGCGAGGCCATCAGCGATTCGATGGCTGCCGGGAACCCGCCGATGCCGCGGCTGATGACCACGATCGCGACGGCGCCGAAGGAGAGAAAGAGCACCGTCTGGAACGTGTTGACCCAGGCCGTGCCGCGCATGCCCCCAAAGAAGACGTAGCTCATGACGACCAGGGCCACAACCGCCCCGCCGAGCCAGTAGGGAATCGCGCCACCGCTGATGGCACGCAGTGCCGTGCCTCCGCCCATCACCCCGATGATGATGTACGGCACGAGCAGCGCCGCCTGCACGGCAAACACCGCGGTGCCGATATGTCCGCACTCCCATCGATCGCGGAACATCTGCACAGGCGTGATGAAGCCGTAGCGCTTACCGAGGGACCACATGCGCGTCCCCACGAAGAACAACGTCAGCGGGATGATCAACGCAGACGAAGAGGCCATCAACCCGAACGTGAGAATGCCGTTGGCGAACGCGTGACCTGCAGATCCGAGAATCGTGAAGGCGGTCATGTTCGTGCCGAACAGCGAGAGCAGGAACACCGCCGGACCGAGCGTCCTTCCGGCGAGGAAATAGTCCTCGGCGCCGGCACCGGCGCCGCGCGCTCCCCGGAACGCAAAAATGCCTATGTAGAGCACGACGGCCAGGTAGGCGAACACGATGAGTGCCGGGATCATCGGGAGTCCCCGTCCCTCTCGAGATGGGCGGGCCAGGCCACGCTGGTCAGCACCCACATCAGGACCGCGGCGGCCAGGCAGTAGGCCGCGTGGTACGCCAGGCCGACGGGCAGAAACCCGAACACGAGCGGCCGCGCCGTGCGCCAGAACCAGAAGTCCTGGTGCGCCGCGTACAGGCCGGCGATCGCCAGGAAGAGCAGGAGCCGTTTGCCGGAGGACACGATCACCCGTCCGTCCGTTTCACGCGTAGGGAACCGCGGCGTGTGCTGATAAAATGCGCCGTTCGCGATCGGCGTCGGACGCAGTGCTGGATCGTCCGGATCGGCAGGCGCCAGGCGCGGCCGCGCGTGTCTGTGTTCGGCATTCGGATTCCGCCTGGAGCCATCCTATGAACTGGTTGACATTCGTCGCAGGGGCTGTGTTGTCGTGGGGCGTATACGGCGCCATGCTGCATCAGGGACAGACGAAGCTCGGAAGCCCGTTGCGGGCGCTGCTCTGTGTCGGCGTGGCATATTTCCTGATCGGCGTCATCGTGCCGGTCCTCACATTGATGTCGCAGGGGCAGCTCGACTCCCGCGGCTGGAATCAGTCCGGTGCGACCTTCGCAACCGTCGCCGGCGCGCTCGGGGCGCTCGGCGCCGTCTGCATCATTTATTCGTTCCGCGCCGGCGGCACACCGACCTACGTGATGCCGCTGGTGTTCGGCGGCGCACCACTCGTGAACGTGCTCTACACCATGGCCGTCCATCCACCCCGGGTCCCGCCGAATCCACTGCTGTACGTAGGGTTTCTGGTGACCGCGCTCGGCGCCGGCATGGTGCTCTACTTCAAGCCCACGGCCTGACGAAGGCACCGCCAGCGCACGAGCGTCGTGACGACGGCGTCACGACCCCTGCCGCTTGCCGATGGCGAAGAGATGCGCGGCCGTTCGGATGAAAATCTGCCCCTGCGAGATCGCGGGCGAGCTGAGCGTGTAATCATCCAGGGCATTTTCGGCAAGCAGCTCGAACTCGGGGCCTGCCTTGAACACGGATGTCAGCCCTTCTTCGCTGGTCACGTAGACCCGGCCATCCGCAATCACCGGCGACGCGCTGTAGGTCCCTGACTTCAGTCGTGATGGCCCCCACAGGGCAGCTCCGGTCTTCAGGTCGATCGCGTACACGACGCCGTTGTCCGTCACCAGGAAGAGGTGCGTGCCATCGCTGACAGGGCTCGGCACGTCCGGGCCGCGCGAAAACTGCCAGGCGCGGTGCGTCGTCGTGATGTCGCCGCGTCCGCCCGGCTTGATCGCGATCACCGGGTCCTGCCGCGACGGCGCCACCACGAGACCGCCGGCGACGACCGGGGATGCGACGATCCGGTAGTACGGATCGTTGTCGGGATTCAACCCTTTCAGCCGCCACAATTCCCGGCCGGTCTCGGGATCGTGGCCGGTCACGACGTCCGCCCCGCTGATTACGATCTCCGTCGAGTTCTCGTACTGAAGGAGCGCAGGTGTCGTATAGGCGTCTGGCGATTCGCTGACGGCGTCGGTCGGACGGTCGGCCTTCCACACGGTCTTTCCGGTTTTCGCGTCGATGCGCAACAGGTACGAGGCTTCGTCTGTCTTCATCCCGTGCAGCACCTGCACGTACAGGGCTCCCTCGTGGAGAAGCGGTGAGGAGGCGTAGCCCCAGTTCAGGCCGAAGGCGCCGTAGGCCTTCTGAATGTCCCTCGTCCACAGTTCCTGGCCGGCGAAGTCGAACGCCTTCAGGATCCCGGTGCCGGTCATCGCATAGACGGCCGTGCCGTCGGTGACCGGCGACGGCGACGACATGTTCTGCTTGCGCATCGTCTCGTTGCCGCCGCCGATAGGCGCCTTCCACTTGACCGTAGGGCCCTTCCGATCGACGCACCACAGGGCCAGCGCGTCGGCTTCGGCGACGTTGAGGAAGATGGAGTCCTCCCAGATGATGGGCGTGGATCCACTCCACTCCGGCAGGGGCAGCTTCCAGGTGATGTGCTCCTCTGCGCTCCACTTGAGCGGCAGCCCCGTTTCGGCGCTCGTGCCGTTCAGCTGCGGTCCGCGCCACTGCGGCCAGTCGTCTGCGGACAACGTCACTATCGCCAGCAGGCCGAGCGCGACGGCCAGAGGAAACCGCTTCATCACATACTCCTTGGCGGTATCGTAGCGGTTAGCGGGACCCAAGCTCCAGTGCCATCATCTGCTTGCGATCGCGGACATAGAGCCTGGTTCCCACGAGCGTCGGCGGGGTCCACGCGCGATTGGTGAGGACGGACGACTTCGCCAGCACCGTCAGCCCCTGGCGCGTCGCGGTCGCCAGCCCGATGCTGCCGTCCTCGTCCATCACGATCAACTTGTTGTCGGCGTGGAGAAACGTCGACCGCGCGAAGTCACGGTTCTGCCAGAGAATCTGTCCCGACTTCAAATCGATCGCCACCGCCGGGCACGGACCGAAGTCACCGCTGGATCCGACGGCGAAATCGCCGAGGCGGATGACGGACCCGATGTGGACCCGCATGCGGTTCTGCATCCAGAGCTCCTGCACCGTGGTTTTCCCGCCGCTCTGCGCCAGCTTCAGGAGCCTGGCGCCGTTGTTGTACGCCGCGGAGAGGAACAGCAGGTTGCCGTCGCCCCACACGGGCGTGCTGATGTTCAGGCCATAGTCGGTCCTGTTCGGATGGGTCCAGAGCACGGCGCCGTTGACGGGGCTGACACCGGCCACTTCGGAGGCACCGGAGATGACGAGCTGCTCCTGCCCATCCACGTTGATGAGGACCGGCGACCCCGGTGCAACGGCGAAATTGCCCCCTTTCCACGCAATCGCGCCGGTCTGCTGGTTCAAGGCGACGACCGATGCGCCAGGGCCGCCTGCCGGAACGATCACGTTGCCGCCGTACGCGATCGGGCTCGACGAGTACCCGCGATCCGGAACCGTCGCACCCACTTCCTTCGTGAGGTCGTGGTACCACAACCGCTTGCCGGTCTGTTTGTCGAGAGCCGCGATCTCGACTCGGCTGCTCATCACGAAGAGCCGATCGCCCGCGATGAGCGGCGTCGAGTGCGGGCCGGCCCCCTCGGACAGATTCATGCCCGCCGTCGGCGACTCCGCGGAGTATTCCCACACCGTCCGGCCGGTCGCGGCATCCAGGGCGACCACGACCTCCTGCTGCGATCGGCGGACCATGGCGAGGATGCCAAGCGGGCGATACATCGTGTACAGCCGGCCGCCGTCGGCGACGATCGCCGAGTGCCCTTCCCCGAGATCGCGCTCCCAGAGCTTCGGCGGCCCGGAAGCCGGCCACGAAGAGGCCAGCCCCGTCGTCTCGACGACGAAGTTCCGCCTGGGGCCTCCCCATTGCAGCCACGCGGTGTCGGGGGCCGCGAAAAGGGCGGCGCCGGCCAGGGCCACCATGAGACCCGCAACGATCAGTCTGCGCATCACCGTCTCTCCTCTGAAACCCTATTCGGCCCGAAGCGCTTCGAGCATGTTGCCGCGAAGCGCGGTCCGCGTCGCGATGAATGACGACAAGAGGCCGCCGGCCGCTACAGCCAGCAGCAGCCCCACGAGCCCTCCTCCCGGAAGCGCTCCCCCACGACCAAACCAGGCAGGGGCGACCGCCAGCACCGCGCACCCGGTGCCGGCCGCAAGGCCCACTCCGAGGAGCAAGCTGGCTTCCGCGAGCATCATCGCCGCAAGACGGCGGGCATCGTAGCCAACGGCGCGAAGCAGCGCGAGCTCACGCCGCCGCTCGAGCACATTCCGGAACATGATGGCCGCGAGCCCGATGGTGCCGAGCAACAGACCAAGGCCGCCAAGCGCCTGGAACGTAGACAGGTATGTGTTCTCCACGCGGTGGAACGCGGCAAGGCGCTCGGCCGTCGTCACCGCATCGAACCCGTAGGGCGCGAGGTCGCGCTCGAGCGCGCCGGCGAGCGCCGCCGCATCGGCCTCCGATCGCACCTCCGGCGCATCGATCAGAAACGACCGGTAGCCCTGCTGTGCGGGAAACAGGCGGCCGAAGTTTTCCTCCGACATGACGATCTCCCCCTGCAGCACGCTGTCCTGCAATGCGCCTACGAACTGCAGGGCGATCGGTTGAGCGCCACCGGCTTCGAGGGAAAACGTGTCGCCCACGGACGCATGCAGCACGTATTGCAGCGACGTCGCGTCCGCAATCACAGGAACCGCCGTAGTGGACGGCCGGCGAAGCAGGAGCCAGGGGTTCGCGCGCTCATCGTCGGTTGACGCCAGCGACCCCGCGAACGAGAACCTGCCGCGTTCGATGAAACCTGGCTCGGGCGCAATGATAGTGGGGTTCGTCGGGCTGTACAGGTTCAGGCAGCTCGTGTCCTGGCCCGGCCGCAGGCGAAACCGGGTGAACCGCGTGGTCGAGACGCGTGATTGGTGACCCAGGCCCAGCGCCTCTCGACCGGACTCATCATTGGGGCTCTGCAGGAGCGGCAGTTCGGATTTTCCCATCAAGGCGAATCCGCCGGTCCCCGAGTGAATGTCCGTGCTCTCTCCAGAGCCGTCCTTCCGGAAGGCATCCACCGAGACGATGATGAAAGCCGCCGACGCGATGAGCGCGGCCGACAGCACGCTCCGCGACGGACGGAATGCGGCGCTGCGGAATCCCAGGCGCCACACCGGCCAGGCGCCGCGTCCTGCGAGAGGGTGTGTCCCGCGGCGACGGAGCCACGACGACCAGGCACACATGCACGCGACAAGCAGTGACGCGCCTGCGCCGAAGAACATCCCGCCCTGCGCGGCGGGATACATGAACGCGGCGGCGATCAGCAGCGCACCAGCCGCACCAAACAACGCTCCGATCCAGCCCGCCCGCCGTGCGCGTCCCACGTCCCCGCTCGCCGAATCGAGCGCCTGCGTCGTCAGCAGCGCGCGGGGCGAAAGCCGCGCCGCCGCGCGGAGCGACATCACGATGCATAGGGCAGACGCCACGATGCCGGCAACTGCGCCAGCCGCGAGCGACAGTGGAGCCACGTGCAGCATCAGCAATGTGGTGCCGACCGCGCCAATCCACCAGGTGCGAAGCGCATAGACAATCAATTGCCCGTACGCCACCGCTCCAGCCACGCCGAGGATGCTTCCTGCAGCGGCGAGCACGAGGCCTTCCGCTACCAGCAACCGGCGGATCCGGGCGACCGTGAAGCCCGACGCACGAAGGATACCGACCTGCCGCAGGCGCTGCTCGATGCCGAGTCTGAAGAAGAGCACCGTCAGCAGCAGCGCCGACACCACGAGAAAGAAACTGAAGTAAGTGAAGTATTCGCCGAAATCGGTCGCCCCCTTCGAGGCGTCGATCGCAAGCTGCCGCGCGGGGAGCAGCGTCAGGCCCATGGCCTCCGGCGACAGCGCCTGCTTCAGACCCGCCCGAAGACGCCCAGCCAGTCCTTCGGCGTCGGCCCCCGGCGGAACGGCGAACCGCAGCGATGTAGCGCCACCGTAGCGTGTCCGCCAGAGCTCATGCCCGCGGGCGAACGTGATGAACGCTTTGGGCGTGGTCCGATGGTCCTCCCAGTACTTCTCGTCCTGCGGCCGCACGCGAGAGAGATCGACAGGAAACGGCGGGTCCCAGCTCGCGAGGCTGGCGGCCTCGGTGATGCCGGGATATTGCGGGACGAGCCGCCGATCGGCTGCGAGTCCCGTGATGGGCACGACACCCGCGAGCGAGAACTGGGTCGTCTGCGACGTCAACCCCTTCACCGCATCCCAGAGGAGGTACTCGACGGCAATCGTGTCACCCTTCGACGCGCCGAGATCCCGGGCCGCCCACTCGTTCAACAGGATCGAGTCGGCCGGCCAGCCGCCGGACGGCGGCGCCACAGGTGACACGGCCGACAGATCGGTGGCCGTCAGCAGTGAATAGGGAATCTGTCGATCCCCCCGGCGGATGGTGGTGGCGAGGTACGTGTAAATCGGAAGCGGACTGAGGCCGAGCGCACGACCCGAGGTCCTCGCCGCGGCTTCGAGACTGTCGGCGATCACGCCGTTCGCGCTTTCGACAGCCAGCGAAGGCGATTCCCCCAGGACGGTGACCGTGACGCCGAGATCATCGAGAGTCACGCCGGACTCGAGAGCGCCGTGGACCGTGGCGTCAACCGTTTGATCGCCTGAGGACGCGTTGCTCCCAGAACCGTCGATGACGATGGTGTTCACCCGGCCCGCGACTGCGAGATCCCGCTGTACGCGATTGAGCGGTGCGAAGAGCGCGCGGACCTCAGCCTGCTGGGGACGCAATGCAAACTCACCAAGCCGCTCGCGCGGCACCACCGCCTCGACATCGAGCCGCATCGTCCGGCCAATGTCGTCCTTGCGGCCGAACAACGACTCGATCGGAATGGCTGACGGCTTCTGGAGGCGAGCGAGCAGCACGTCGCCGCTGGTGGCCCCGAGCTCCGCGGCGAGCGCCGGCGACACGACGGTGCCGGACGGCGCGGGGAGCCCGTGGAATTCCCAGAAGCGCGCGTCAACCCCGTAGACCTGGACGTCAGCCGCTCGACGGCCGGATCGTTCCAGCGTGACGAACCCTGTCGTGGCAATGAGGGGTGCGGCCTGGAGGCCGCCGGTCTTTCGAAGATCGCCTGCGAGACCGTCGCGGAAGAAGCCGGTGGACATCACCGCGTAATCCGCGCGTCCCAGCCGGCCGACGGCAATGTCACGGAGGCTTCCCCGCACCGAATCGCCGACGACGAGCGCCCCGGAGAGCACGGACACTGCGGCCGCCACACCGAGCACGACGGCAGAATTGGTCCGCCAATAGTACCTGGCACTCCGCAGGACCAGTCCCAGCGACGTCATCGCGTTCCGCCGGTTTCCGCGGTGTCCGCCAGCTTCACGAGCCTGCCGGCGTCCATGTCGTATCGAACCGGAAAGCGCCCGGCGAGCGCCGCGCTGTGCGTCACGACCACGAGGATCGTCTTACGCCTGGCATGGAGCTCCAGCAGCAGGTTCGCGACCGCTTCCGCCGACGCCCGGTCCAGGTTTCCTGTCGGCTCGTCGCAGAGAAGCATCACCGGATCCCGGATGAGCGCCCGCGCGACGGCGGCCCGCTGCTTCTCGCCCCCCGAGAGCTCACCGGGACGATGGTCGAGACGGTCCGCGAGACCCACCTGCTCGAGGATCTGCCTGGCGCGCTGCTCGTCCTCGCGCGCGGAGTCTTTCCTGGCCGGCGCAGCGAGCGTCGGGGCGAGGACGTTCTCGAGCACGGAACACTGCGGCAGGAGCGAGTGATCCTGAAAGACGAACCCGATGTGACGATTTCGAAACCCGGCCTGGGCGCGCTCGCCGAGCGTAAATGGATCCTGGCCGTCGAGCGTGATCGATCCGGATGTCGGCGGTTCGAGGGCGCCCATGATGTAGAGCAGCGTGCTCTTGCCGCTGCCGGACGGGCCCATGATCGCGACGGCGTCGCCACGCTCCAGCGTCAGTGAGACGTCGGAGAGAATCGGCAGCTCTCCCCGGGGCGTGGCGTATGACTTGACGATGTTCTTCGCGATCAGCATGACGCCAGGGTTAGTGTCCTGTCAGATCGCAGTAGATGGACTCAACCACTTCGGCCATCCGCCCCGCGTCGTAATGCTCGCGCACGCCGGCGGCGCCGGCGGCGCCGAGCGACGCCGCAAGCGCCGGATCCTGCCGGATCTTCAGCAGCCCGTCGGCGAGCGCCTCGGGGTCGTCGGCGTCCACGATCAGGCCGCCGCCCGTCCTGGCGATGATCTCGGGAAAGGCGCCGCGTCGAGGCTGCACGACCGGCACCTCGCTCGCCATGGCCTCGAGCAGGAACATCCCCTTCGGCTCTTCGTACGTCGCGGGCACGGACATCACGTCGAGGCTCTGCAGGAAGGCGATTTTTTGCGCGCGATCGACCTCGCCGCGGTACTCGAATTCGTCTGCCAGTCCCCATTCGCGCATCTGACGCGTGATCTCCCCGAGGTATCCCTGGTGCTCGGGTGCGAGGTAGCCGGCAGCCACCAGACGCACCGCGCCACGGCCACTCTCGCGGGCGCGCAGGCGGCGATACGCGTCGCACAACACGTGCAGCCCCTTCTCCGGCGCAACCCGGGCGAAGTAGCCGATCGTGAATGGATCGGTGCGCCCGGCAGGCCGCGGCGCGTAACCGTGAAGATTGATGCCGAGAGGCGCGAGCCGCATTTTCGCGGCAGGCACGCCCAGGTAGCCCGTCATGTAGTCGAGGTAATACTGGCTCACGGGCAGAAACGCATCGACGTACTGGCTCGCCTCGCGGATCAGGTCGAGCGACTGCTGACGGTACGGATCACCGAGACCGTCCAGGAACAGGTCCTCCCCTTGCAGCGTGCAGCAGATCGGCACCTTCAAGGCCTTCTTGATGGGCCCGGCCATGCCAAGCAGCAGGGAGTAGGGCAGATTGACGACGTCGAAGCGGGGTTCCGTCACGAGCCAGTCGAGCAGCTTGCGGATTTCCTTGCGCTGAAACCCACGCTCACCCCGGAGCATCGACACCGTGAGCTCACCGAGATTCTTGGGATCGACCTTGATCTGACGGCTCGTCGCAAGCCGGAGCGCCCAGTCGGAGTCCCAGAGACGGTCCAGCAGGGGCGGGGTGTATCGGAAGATCGCCGCATGCTGTTCGAGGAAGACGCTGATGCCGCCGAAGAAGACGTGGCCGCCGCTGACGTTGTGCTCGTCGGTCCGCGTCGGCGTGTAGACCGGCGTGAGCAGGACGTCGTGGCCCCGCGCGAGCAGCTCCGACGCGAGCGCGTTGTCGCGCAGGCAGCTGCCGCAGTACATCGCTCCTGCACCGCCCGTGAATGACAGGATCCTCAACGCTTCTCAGCCCCCGCCCGCCGGCGCGAGCGCTTCTTCACGGCGTTCCCAGGCGGACTGGAACGAACGGCGCGCGTAGAGATGCTCGAACAGGTTGCCCTCGTGGGGCTGATCCCAGCTGATGCGATTGGTGGCAATCGCGCCGACGTTCAAACGGTCCACGAGCGGCGACGCCAGGAGTCGCTCGACGAGTGCGCGATCGGACGTGACCGCGGTCAGCACGAGCGTCTTGCCGAGCGGCTGGGGCATCCGCGACATCTGATCCTTCGTGACCTTGACGACCGCCGCAAACGGAAAGAGAAACTCGCGGTTTGCGAGCGGGTGATCGGGCGAGTCGCAGAGAACGACCGTCGGCTGGAGATAGGTGCAGTCGTCCAGCACCGCGACGCGCGGCCCTCGACGAATCGACGCCGTGACGTCGATCGCCCCCGGGGTCTGAAGGCCTGCGTCGATCTGCTGCGAAATGCGCTCCGCGACCCTGGCATCCGCGAAGGGCGCCAGCAGCGCCTCGGGGTCGTCCGACGCGCGTGGGACGATGCGGGCGAGCTGCTGAGCGAGGGACTCGGCGAGCGACTCCGCTTGTGCGGCCTCCACCCAGACACCGGAGGCGTTGACGCACGAGCGGCCGCCGTTGTCCGCAATCGATCCGACGAGCAGATCCATGTGCGGCTTCCAGTCGGCATCCGGGGCGATGAGCACCTTGCTGTAGCCGGGCCCGTGGAGCTCCACGCGCGGATCGCCTTCCCACGCGCCGACAGCGGACACGTCCCCGAAGAACATGCTCCTGCCGGTGCGTCGGAGGATCTCTCCGGCGCCGGCGTGATCGCACGGGTAATAGCTGAACGCCTCCGGAGGACACCCCGCCTTGATGAACGCCTGGGCGAGACGGAAGGGGGTCCACGGCTCGGCGCTGCCGGGTTTCAGGACGAGCGGCATCTTGAGCGCGACGGCGGGCACCCAGAGCGAGTGGACGCCCGGCGAGTTGCTTGGAAGCACGACACCCAGCGCCTGCGTGCGGGGATAGAAGCTGAGGGCCTGGCCGCCGTGATCCCCGTGGCCCGCATCGAGCAGCGACAGGTCCAGGCCGCGGGTCAGTCCGCCGAGGACCGAGCGCATTTCCCTGAGCACGCCGGCGATCTTGTCCATGTTCCGGCGCACCAGGACATGCGGCATGCCGGTGGTCGCCGACAGCTGGAGCACGTAGTCCTCGGGCGACTGGCCGGAGCCACCCAGGTCGAGGGTGGCCGTCATGAAGTGGTCGGCCGCAGCTGAGCAGATGTCGATCAGCCTGTTGAAGGGGACCGCCGCGAGCGCGCGTCTCGCGGCTTCCTGACCCTCCTCGCGAAGATCGCGCCGGATCAGGCCCCCGTTGGCCTGGCTGATTTCGACAAAGGGCTCGCGCGTCCGGTGGTGAGGGACCCGGACGATATCGAGGCTCCTGTAGGCGACGCCGTGACGAAGAATCGGGATATGCAGCATGGGGAACTCAGTGCCGGGTTCGGGTCCGGCGGGACTGGATCGTTTTACGACTAAGACGCCAGTCTAGCTTACGAGGTTGTCGAATGTGATGTCGGGACCCTTCTGGCGGGTCCCTGGCGAGCGCTGGCCCGTCCGGTTGCACGTGCCGTGAGATGCCCCGAATCCCGAGTCCCGAACCCCGAATCCCGAGCCATAGCTCGCCTGGATTTCTCCGCGAGCGGAGGCGGACGAGTCCCGAGTCCCGACTTGATCAGTAGACCCCTTCGACGACGGTGGTGGCGAAGCGTGAGAACGGGCGGACATTACGGACGCCGTCCCAGGGGTAGCGCTCGCACGGCTTCTCGCGCTCGGCCTCGTCGCGCTCGAGAAAGCGCGGCATGAAGAATTCCTTCGTGAGCGTGGTGAGCCGGACGCGGCCGGTCTCGCCGTACCCGACGACCTGATCCGGCCGATCGGGGTTGACGACTTCAATCATCGCGCGCGGCGCAGGCGGGTAGTAGATGACCGCGAAGTTGTCGGCCGGATCGCGGGGCTCCTTGTGCGTCGCCAGGCCCATCAGCGTGTTGCCGTAGGTGGGGGCGAAGTACACGCCGTCGAGCAGCTCTTCGACCGCGAACCGGTGGAACTGGGGTGTCATCTCCGTGCCGCCGCAGAACACGCCCCGGATCCCCATCTTCTTCAGCGACACCTTTTCGCACAGCGCCTCGAGCAGCTTGGGTGTCGTGAACAGGCACTTGATGTTGTCGTGGGCGCGCAGGAGCGTCAGCGCCTGATCGACTACATGGCGCTTGTACGACTCGACCTGATCCATGTGTCGCTGTTTGATCAATTTGATGACCCAGCGCGGGTCGAGATCCACCATGAAGCAGATGCCGCCACGGTGCTGCGCGAGGTGCTCCACGGCAAGGCGGAGGCGGCGCGGGCCGCTCGGACCGACCATGAGCCAGTCCGATCCCTTCGGGAACGACGCGTCCGGGAGCGTGTCGCTGAAGTTCTCGTAGTCGATGCGGAAGTCGTTCACCGCGATGCGCGACTTGGGCACGCCGGTGCTGCCGCCCGTCTCGAACGTGAAAACGGGAGCGTTCGCGTAGGCCTTCGGGACCCAGCGGCGGACCGGTCCGCCGCGCAGCCACTCATCCTCGAACGGCGGGAACTTGTCGAGGTCGCCGTAGGTCTGGATGGCGTCAACGGGGTTGAACCCGAGCGTCCTGGCGCGTTCGAGCCAGAAGGGGCAGCCGGTGGCAGGGTCGAAGTGCCAGCGAACCGTTTCGCGCACATGGGCGTCGAGCCGTTCGCGGGCCGCGATGATGGCAGAGTCAGACATGGGAGGGAATGTTATCGCACGTTCGGGATCGGGCATAAATGGGGACACTCACCTTTACGGTAAGTGATTGAAAACACACAGCCGAATTGGGGACACTCACCTTTACGCCAAGTCATTGATTCCATGAGGCCCAAAATCACGGCCTTTAGCTTCAACAACTTACGCTAAAGGTGAGTGTCCCCATTTAGTGGACGCGCGCGACGAGCCGGCTCACGCCTTCAGCAAAAACGGCAGGGTCGACGAGCAGGCTGACGACCAGAAAAGCCTCGTGGGCAAAGTCGAAGAAGAATCCCGGGTGGACGAGCACCTGGTCGCGCTCCAGCAGCTCGAGGACGAGAGCCTCTTCCGACCGCGTTGCCGGTACCCGCAGGACGGCTGACCACCCGCCATCGGCATGGAGCGCCTCGATCGAGGGGACGGACGAGACGATCCGCCGGAGCGTCGCGTCATTCGCGCGAACGCGAGCCAGAATGCGTTCCCGCACCACTCCGCCGTCGGTCAACAGCCGCGAGGCAGCAATCTGGACGGGCGTGGACACCGAGAGGTACGTGTCGCAAATCAGCTCCAGACGGTGGAGCGCCGCCGCGACCAGATCGTCGGGTCCGTCAACCAGTATCCAGCCCAGTTTCACCTGCGGCAGTCCCACCGATTTCGAGAGACCACCGAGACGAAATGACAACGCCGGGGACGAACCGCAATAGACAGGGATGGCTGCCGTTCGAAACAAATAGTCCGCAAACACTTCGTCGAGCATGAGCGCCGCGCGGCGCTCGGCGCAGCGGCGCATCATCTCGTCGAGCTCCTCCAACGCGAGGACCGAGCCCGTGGGATTATTCGGACTGACGGCCAGCACCGCCCGAACCCCTGTCGTCCAGCGCTCGTCAATAGCACTGAAGTCAACCGTCCACCTGCCGTGATACTCCAGCGGGTACGCGCAGGCAGAGACGCCGTCGAGCGCCGTGAGATGATCGAACAGCGGATAGCTCGGCGCCGGCACCAGCACCGAATGACCTGCCGGATCGCACAGCAGCTTGAATAAGATGGAGTACGCTTCGCTGGTGCTGGACGTCAGCGCCACGCGCTCGGGGACCGCCGGGATGCCGCGCCGCTCGTAGTCGCGCACGATCGCCTCCCGCGCCTTCCAGGATCCGAGCGGATGCGGGTCATACTTCCCGGCTGCGGGATCCGCCAGTGCGGCAAGAAGCGACGCGGGGTACTCGATGCCGACGACGGTCGGATTGGTGACGGTGAGATCGATCAGCTCCCGTCCGGTCGCTCGCGCACGCCGAATCTGTTGTGTGAGCCGGTTCGTTTCCAGCGCTCCGCTTATACGGGACGAGAACATCTCGCTTGATAGACTATAGGAACCTCAGAGGTACCGCATGACCCGAGCCTGCACCGTCGGCGCTCTTGTTCTCTCCAGCACATTGATCATCGTCACGGCCGCCACCGCGCAGACCGCGGCAGGTCCGCCGCCGGCCGCTCCGCGTCCCGCGCCGCTCACCGTGCCCTTCACGCAGTTCACACTGCCCAACGGGCTGCAGGTCATCCTGCACGAGGACCACACGGTCCCTCTTGCGACGGTCAACGTGTGGTACCACGTCGGGTCCGCGCGCGAAAAACCTGGACGCACCGGCTTCGCGCATCTCTTCGAGCACCTGATGTTCGAAGGGTCGGCCCACGTCAAGGAGGGAGAGTTCGACACGCTCCTCGAGGCGGCGGGCGCCACGAACAACGGGTCCACCGAAGGGGACCGGACGAACTACTTCATCGACGTGCCCTCGAGCGCGATGGACCTGGCGCTCTTCCTCGAATCCGATCGCATGGGCTTTCTGCTGGAATCGATGTCTCCGGAGCGCGTCAACGGGCAGCGTGACGTGGTCAAGAACGAGCGGCGCCAGAGCGTCGAGAACGCGCCGTACGGCATGGCGTCCATCGAGATGGACCAGATGATCTACCCGGAAGGTCACCCCTATCGCTGGCCGACGATTGGATACATGGAGGACCTGACCGCCGCCAGCTACGAAGACGTCGTCGAATTCTTCAAGAAGTACTATCAGCCGTCCAACGCCAGCCTCGTGATCGCCGGGGACATCGACCCGGTGAAGACGCGCGCGCAGGTCGAGAAGTGGTTCAGCGACGTCAAGCCAGGGTCCGGCATCATCCCCCCGATCGACTATCCGCACGCGCAACTCACGGAGGTCAAGCGCAAGACGATCGAGGACCGCGTCCAGCTTCCGCGGCTCTACATCTCGTGGCTCACGCCACCCTTCTACAGCCCCGGCGACGCGGAACTGGACATCGTGTCGCAGATCCTCGCGGGCGGGAAGAACTCGCGGCTCTACAAGCGCCTGGTGTACGACATGCAGATCGCGCAGGACGTCAGCGCGTACCAGGCGTCCGCCGCGCTCGGCTCGCAGTTCCAGATCGTCGTGACGGCTCGCCCGCCGGATGCGGGCACGACCTCGGAAGCGCTGCTCGATCGCATCCGCACGATCGTCGACGAGGAGATCGCGACGCTCAAGAAGACCCCGCCGTCCGCGCGCGAGTTCGAGCGCGCGATCAACCAGGTCGAGGCGTCGTTCTACAACCGGATGGAAAGCGTCGGCGGCTTCGGTGGAAAGGGCAATCAGCTGAACGCGTACTACTTCGCCACCGGCAATCCCGACTATTTCAACGAGGACCTGTCGCGCTACCGCGCGCTCACGGCGGTTGATATCCAGGCCGCGGCCTCGTTCTGGCTTCCCGCGGGACGACGAGGCGAGCTGTCGGTCGTGCCGGCGAAGGCCGCCGGCAAGGAACCTGCGCCAGGGGCGGGCAAATGATGAACAGAACCAGCGCCATGAAAAACCTCGCACGGATGCTCGCGCTCGCCGGCGTCGCGGTCTCAGGCCAGCGCGCCTTCACCACCACTGTGCTGGCGCAGCAGGCGCCGGTTCGAACCGAAGCGCCGAAACCAGGCCCCGTGCCGTCCCTGAAGCTGCCGGCGATCCACAAGCGGACGCTGTCGAACGGGCTGCCGGTCTGGATCGTGGAACTGCACAAGGTGCCCGTCGCGAACGTGACGCTCACCGTGCGGGCCGGGAGCGGATCCGACCCGAAGGATAAATACGGCCTCGCAAGTCTCACGGCGGAGATGCTGGATGAGGGGGCCGGCGCACGCGACGCGCTCCAGATCGCCGATGCGGTCGACTACCTCGGTGCGAACCTGTCCACGTCGAGCTCCTCCGACGGGGCGCTCGTGGAGCTGCACGTGCCGGTCGCGCGGCTGGGCGATGCCATCCCGATCATGTCCGACGTGGCCCTGCGACCGACGTTTCCAGAGGCGGAGCTCAAGCGCGTTCGCGAGGAGCTGCTGACCTCCATTTTGCAGGCGGCAGACAATCCGGCGGCGCTCATGCAGTTCGCGTTTCCGCGGCTGGTTTACGGCACGGAACATCGATACGGGACCGTGTCGATTGGAACGGCCACCGCGATCAAAGGCTTTACGATCGCGGACCTCAAGCAATTCCACGCGAGCCAGTACACGCCGTCGAACGCCACGCTGATTGTGACAGGCGACGTCGATCCGACTGCGGTTGTCGCACAGCTCGAAACCGCGTTCGGCAAGTGGAAGGGGGGGACGGCGGCCCCCTTCTCGGTGCGCGACGCGCCACAGCTCACGGCGCGAAAGGTGTATCTCATCGACAAACCCGGCGCGCCGCAGTCACAGATCCGCATCGGATGGGTCGGCGTGCCCCGCTCGTCCCCGGACTATTTCGCGCTGCGAGTCCTGAACACCGTGCTCGGCGGGTCGTTCACGTCGCGCCTGAATCAGAACCTGCGGGAGGAGCACGGCTACGCCTACGGCGCGACCTCGTCCTTCGACATGCGCGGCGCGGCAGGTCCTTTTTACGCCGCCGCGGGAGTGCAGACCGACAAGACGGCCGAGGCCATCTCCGAGTTCTTCAAAGAGCTCGACGGCATCCGGAAGCCGATCCCTGCTGCCGAACTCGAGAAGGCGAAGAACTACGTCGCGCTCCTGCTGCCGCGAAGCTTCGAAACCACTCAGAGCCTCGCAGGCTCACTCGCGCAGATGTTCCTCTACAATCTGCCCGCGAACTACTTCGAGACCTTCACGGAGCACGTCCGGAGCGTCAACTCCGCAGATGCGCAGCGCGCGGCCGAGCGTTACATCCAGCCCGACAAGTTCGCCGTCGTCGTGGTGGGGGATCTGAAGACCATCGAACCGGGGATCAGGGCGCTCAACCTCGGACCCGTGACCACGGTCACGATAGACGAGGTGATGAAGTAGCGAAGTGGTCACACCTCTTGCGCGTCGACGATCGTGACACATGCCGCTCACACTGAACTTCGATGAGCTGCTCCGCTACACGAATGGGGAGCGGGAGAAATGGCGGGCGTGGCTGCTCGTTCATCCGGAAGCGATGGAGGTCCCGGTCCAACCCGGGAATCGCTATCCGACCATCGGCAAGCTGATCGACCACATCTTTCTCGTGGAACGCCGGCATCTGCAGCGGCTGATGGAGGTTCCGATCGTCGACCGGACGGGCCTGACCGGCAACAATGCCCCGCCGCTCTTCGATTACGGCGCCTCCGTCCGCCGGGAGCTCGAGCAGTATGTCGCCGATCTCGACGACGACGTGGCGGACCAGATCCGGGTCTTCGAGGTTCGCGAGCAGCAGTGGCCGATGTCGCCGCGCAAGCTGCTGTTCCACATCCTGCTGCACGAGATCCGCCACTGGGCGCAAATCGCGCTTGCCGCGCGGGTCAATGGTCTCGAGCCACCCGGGGACCATGATCTTTTCTTCAGCAAGGCGCTGCGCTGAGCAGCTCTCAGCTCTCAGCTTTCAGTTCTCAGCTTTCAGTTCTTGCTGACAGCTCATAGCTGATAGCTGATAGCTCCGCCCGGCTTAACGTGAGTGTCCCGATTTCTGGAGGCGCTCGCGGCGGGCGCGCGCGGCGGCGGCGTGCGCGAAATTCAGCTGCATCAGTCGCGCCGCGATGATCAGCATGTTGATGCCGAGGATCGTCGGCAGGATCAGCCGCCCATCGTACTTCCACCAGTCCACCCAGAACAGGATCGGCGCGGCGCCGACCAGCACAATGGACGCCCACGCGTTGATTCGCGCCGATCGCGGATTTCCATCGAGCGTCGCGACCCGCGACGGGTGGACGACGGTGAGCAGCGCGGGCTGGGTGCGGCCGGCTGAATCGAACACGTCAAAGCGGAGGCCGGGCACGCGCTGGACGCTCTCGGTGCAGAAGGCATCCGCCTCGGCCAGACTGTCGAAGATGACGCAGGTGAGGCTGTCCGAAGACTCGAATGGCAATCCGGCGGCATCACAGGGGACCCCGGAGTCGATGTTCTTCGAGAACGCCACGAACTGCCCGGCCCGGATGATGTCGGTCCAGTTCGGCGGTTGACGGCTCGGATCGACCACTCGAACGATCTGCATCAGGGGTAGTCATCAGCTATCAGCTATCAGCTATCAGCTTCCCGCGTCGCGAATCCGACCCTGATCGGATCCCGGATCCCCGATCCCCGATCCCCGATCCCGACTGGAGACCCGAAAGGCGAGCTCGCTCAGGCGAGCGACCTGAACTCTGCGTCGGTGAGCGAGATGCTCGCGGCTGCCACGTTGTCTTCGAGATGACTCACGCGCGATGTGCCGGGGATCGGCAGCACCACGTGAGACCGCCGCAGCAGCCATGCGAGCGCCACCTGCGACGCACCCACCCCGTAGCGCTTCGCAATCGCTTTCATCTCCGGCCGGTCGCCTGCGGTGCCAATCTGCAGGGGATACCACGGGATGAAGGCGATGTTCTCCCGGTCGCAATAGTCCAGCACGGATTCCCACTTCCGATCGACGAGGTTGAACTGGTTCTGCACCGACACCACTTTGAAGAACCTCCGTGCCCGCTCGACCTGTTCGGCAGTGACTTCTGACAGGCCCACGTGGAGGATCTTCCCGTCCTGCTGTGCGCGCTGCAGGAATCCGAACTGATCCGCCTCCGGCACGGCCGGATCGATCCGATGGAGCTGAAATAGATCGATGCGCTCGAGTTTGAGCCGGCGCAGGCTGCCGTCGAGACATTCCTGAAGACGCCTGGGCCGTCCATTGGGAGCCCATTGATCGGGCCCGGCGCGATCGAGCCCCGCTTTGGTGGCGATGACGAGTCCCGGCGGATATGGGTGCAGAGCCTCCGCAATCAACTGCTCGCTGACGTGCGGACCGTAGGACTCCGCCGTGTCGATCAGGGTGATGCCCAGTTCCACCGTCCGACGAAGTACCGCGATCGCTTCTTTCCGATCCCTGGGCGGCCCCCAGATTCCCTTGCCCGTGATCCGCATCGCGCCGAAACCCAGCCGATGCACGGGCAATTCGCCGCCCAGTCGAAACGTGCCGCTCAGGGTCGCATCGATCGCCGTCACTCTCACCTCTCATCAGGCATCAGCTGTCAGCTATCAGCTATCAGCTATCAGCTATCAGCTATCAGCTATCAGCTCGGTTCTTTCCGGTACATGGGTAACAGACACCTCTGAGGACATGGGTAACACTTTTCAGCCACAGTCACGCAGGAGCGTGCGCGTATGCCGTGGCAGGAGAGGTCGCCCATGGATCTTCGGATTCAGTTGGTCCGCGAGTTCGAGAGCGGGTTGTTTACGATGACGGAGCTGGCCGAGACGTATCGGATCAGCCGCAAGACGGCCTACAAATGGGTCGATCGCTATGCGCAGGGCGGCCTCGTCGGGCTGGTGGATCAGTCGCGCCGCCCGCATCAGTGTCCGCATGCGACGCCGCCCGCGATCGCCCAGGCGCTGATTGACGCGCGCCGTCGCCATCCCACGTGGGGCGCACCGAAATTGATTGCCTGGTTGCGCGTTCACCACTCGAGCGACGCGTGGCCGGCGAGTTCGACGGCCTGTGCCCTGCTGCAGCAGGCCGGCCTGGTGCGCACGCGCCGCCCGCGGCGTCCCGCGGTGACGCGGGAGCGCCGGCTGAGTGCGCCGGTGGCGCCCAATGATCTCTGGACGGTGGATTACAAAGGCGAATTCCGCACGGGCGATGCGCGGTGGTGTTATCCCTTGACGCTCCGCGATGGGGCCAGTCGGTATGTGTTGCGCATCGATGCGTTGGCCGGCACGACGTACGCAGCGACGCGGCGCCGCTTCCTGCGGGCCTTTGCCGAGTACGGCCTGCCGCTCGGCCTGCGGAGCGACAATGGCTCGCCGTTCGCCAGCACGGGGCTGGGCGGGCTGTCGCGGCTCGCGATCTGGTGGTTGCAACTGGGCATTCGGCCGGAACGGATTCTGCCGGGGCATCCGGAGCAGAACGGCGCGCATGAGCAGTTTCACGCCGTCCTCAAAGCCGAAACGGCGCGTCCGCCGGCACGCACCTCCCTCGCGCAACAGCGGCGGTTTGGTCGCTTTCGTCGCGAATACAACGACGATCGGCCCCATCAGGCCCTCGGGCAGACCACGCCCGCGACGCATTATCACGCCTCGCCCCGACCCTTGCCGGCGCATCTGCCGCCCTTCGACTATCCAGGACATTTCGAGGTGCGTCGCGTCGGGTCCAACGGGTGTGTCGCCTGGTCGCAAGAGATCCTCTTTCTCGGCCGCGCCCTTCAAGGCCACGACGTCGGCTTTGAAGAGATCGCGGACGGAATCTGGACGGTGCAGATCGGCCCACTCCCAATCGCACATTTCGACGCGCGCACCCATGACGTGACGGAGCTCCCGTGGTAGCCAGGAGCCGCCTGGTGCCGACGTGGCCACACTCATCCACGTCTTCGACGGGGCGCTCGGCGACGGCGTCGCCTCGCGCCTGCCCTCAAAAACCTCAATCACGTGTTACCCATGTCCTCAGAGATATGTGTTACCTATGTCCCCGACAGGCCTGTTCAACTGTTGCATCGACGTCGAGCAGCAGCGGCACGACGACGGTTCCCCAGTGGAGGACCAGTTCCGCATGGCTGCCTTCGACGACCGGGAAGTAAAAGGCGAGCGTCTCCATGTGCGCGCCTTGCCGCGGCGTCGCCTGCACCCGCAGCGCATCCTGGTCCGCGGGGTATCGCGTGTGAAACACGGGGTGTGCCTTGCTGAAGATGATCGTCCAGCGATCCGCGCCCGGTTCAGCCCAGAGCGAATAGGTGCCGGCAGCGAGCGGCTGGCCGTTCACCCGCAGGGCGGTCGACAGCTCGATCGTGGTGCACATATCGGCACCGGGGCACCACACGCGATCCCACGGCACCAGGGCGCCAAACAGCGCCCGGCCGCGCGCGACCGGCCGGTTGTAGTCCACGGTGACGGTCGTGTTCGCGATCCGCTGCGTCACCGATCCGTGCTGACTCGGTTTTGGCGCCTGCGCGGACGCGCGGCCATCCGGGATCACCATCGCAAGGGCAAGGGCGACGAGACACAGGGGCTGCACACGATCTCTCCTCGACATGGACGTCATATTCACCAGCTCTCTTACCGCAGCCTCTTGCCTCTGACGAGCACCATCACGTCCCTGGCGGCCAGCGTCCGTGTATATGTTGGCCCCTCGGCTCCCTGCACGAAGTTTACTGCGGCGCCGGACTCCATGTTCTGCCAGATCGCTTCCGGCACATCCGGACCGAACCTGAACGTCACCTTGTGCGGCGTGCCGCCGTGATTCATGGCCACCAGCAGCATCGCGTCGGCCGACTCGAGGAACCGCGCTTCGACGAGCTGCCCGGTGACGTCGATGCCGACTTCCGGCTGGACGCCGGCGGCGGCAATCGCCCGCTGCAGCGGGCCGGCAACGTCCCGGGCACCGCCGCCTTCCTGCCCAGGAGCAGCCACACGATGGCGGATGAGGAATGTGCGTCCGGCGCCGTAGCCTCCAGCCACCACGTCCTGTTCGCGGGCGCGTGGATCACGCGGCGAGGGCGCAGTGTCGAAGATCTCGGCAATGCCTTGTGCGCCACCATTGACGATCGGCATTCGGGATGACACGGTCGATGTCTCCGCGATGAGCGTTCCTCCGGCACGCACGAATGCCTTCAGCAGCGCGGCGACGGACGCCGATGGAGCCGCCACGTCCCCTGCATAGATGAGATCGTACCGTGAGGCAATGCCCGCGAGCACTTCGTCCGGGTGCACGAAGTCCACCTGGAGGTTGCGATCGAAAAATGCTTGATAGACGTCAACCTGAGAAGCGCCGGTGTTCGTGCCTGATCCCCCGGACGGCGAGCGCGGATAAGCCACGATGGCGATTTTCGACGCGTGGGGACGGAGGGACCAGAACAACGAGCTGTTGCGGCCGATGATGCCTGCCACGTCGCCCGCGGCGCGCAACCGCTCCGGCGCGGACGGACTCGCGGCCCCATCACCACTCAGCACACGCCAGCTGTCGAAGCTGAGAGTGCCGGCCCCTCGTGAAATGGCGGCCCACGCCCGCAGCCGCAGGTCCGCACCTGTCGGCGGGCTGGTCGAGGGGGCGCCGGGGCCCGCCTGCAGTGCTCCGACCCACCACGGTTTGTCGCGAGCCGCCGAGCGCATCGCGTCCAGCGAAGCCATCCGCGCGATCGGGTCCGTGGTGCTCAGCGAGGGGATCGACGTGCCGTAGTGATCGACAACGGTCGTCATCAGCCAGTCGTCGACGCGCGAGCGGGAGAGAGCGTCCGCGTGAGCCGTTACGGCCCTGGCCCCCCGCGGCGCCGACGCATCCGCCCTGAACTTCAGATCCTCCTGAAGCTTCACCGCAGTAAAATATTTCCAGTCGGCAGCATCGGTCGTCGCGCGTGCGGGATCGGCAGGCGCCTGGATCTCCGTCCAGGCACGGAAGGAGCGCGTCCAGGCAAGGTTCAGCGCGTCGAGGGTGCGGTACTTTCGCTGGAGCGCGTCGCGAAACCTGGCCCGAGTGTACGGGCAGTAACAGAACTGCGCGCCGCGCGACGACACTCCAGGATTCCGCCACACGTCGATCGCATAGAAGGCGCTGTGCCTGGACGCAGCCAACGCCGCGGTGCCGATGAACGCCTCAAGGTCCGCACGAACGCCCGGGTGGTCCATGCAGTAGTCATTCGGCTGACCGGCTCCGCGCGCCTGCATGTCCGCAGGCGCACCAGGTTCAGGAACAACGACGGAGTCCTGATAACGACGGTGCAACCAGTCCGGCGCGGCGACCGTGTCCAGCTGGACGATCACCCTCAAACCGGCGGTGTCAGCCGCGGAAAGCAGCTCGGCAAAGGGCTCGAGGCGGTACCTCCCCGCGCTCCGGCTCGGCACTCGCCCAGTCGATTCCGGTCCTGATGCTGTTGAACCCGGCAGCCTTGATCGCGGCCAGGTCGCGGCGCCACGTGTCCGCGTCCGCGCGTGACGCGCGGACGGCCATCGAGCCGCGCGCCGGCGGATTCGACGGCCCCGCCGGATACCAGACGGCGACGAACGGCTCCGCCAGCCGGGCACGGGCCGCGCCTCCGATCGGTATGGCGACGACCGCAAGTACTAGCGAGACGATCGACGCCATCCGCATCCGACCATTCTAGTCGTCCCGACCCACTGAATCGCTGGCTGACGCCGCGGATTCGGAGAACAACGGCCATCAGGCGGCCTCCGACCTCCGTCGTCTGATCGTCGCGGCCAGCATCGCGCCGGCAGCGATGTAGGGCAGTACGCGGGCGACCTTCGAGAGCCTGGTGTTCGTGTACATGCTCGAGTGGAAGACGCGCCCCTGGTAGGGTCCGGTGGCATGCCCGTCGCCCTTTGACTCGTAGAGGCTGTCCCGCGAGATGACGGTGCCGCTCTTGTCCTTCTGCTGCTCGAACATCGTCCGTTCCATGTAGCGATCCATCATGCGCGGGGCGACCCGCCCGATCGCCGTCATCACGCGTCCTCCACCGCCGACCGTGATCTCGCGCACGCGCCGTTCGGCGCAGCGCAGAATCGCTTCCGCGACGACTTCGGGCGCATAGACAGGAGGCGGAAGAGACGGGCCACGCTCCATGTAGTTCCGCGCGTGCTCCACGTACGGGGTGTTGATGGCAGACGGCTTGACGAGCGTGACGACGATCGGGAGCCGGTCGTATTCGAGCTCCATGCGAAGTGCGTCGGTGTAACCTAGGACTGCGTGCTTGGAGGCCGAGTAGATACCCTGCAGAGGAGCCGCGCGATCCGAGACGATGCTGCCGATGTTGATGATGGTGCCGCCCGTGTGGCGGAGATGCCGGACAGCCGCGCGGCATCCGTTGACGACGCCCCAGAAGTTCGTGTCGAAGAGCCGCTTCTTGTCTTCGAGCGGCACTTCTGTCAGCTTGCCGTAGATCGAGATCCCGGCGTCATTGATCCAGGTGTCGAACCCGCCAAACTCGCGCAGCGCGACGTCGGCGACGCGATCGAGCTCCGAGGGTTCCGCGACGTCCGCGACGACCCAGGTCGCCCGTCCGCCCCGCGCGTTGATCTCTTCGGACGCTCGACGGAGATCCTCCTCGTTCCGGGAGGTGAGGACGACCCGCGCGCCCCGCGCAGCCGCCATCCTGGCGGTGGCCAGGCCGATGCCGCTCGACGCTCCCGTGATAACAAGTGTCTGCTCGTGCAGCTTCTTTGGCTTCCAGCCACGGCTCATCAGCCCCATGTTGTGCCCCCTGCGATGATGTGAAGATCAGCTGCTGATCCTGATCCGTTTCTCCCGTCTGCCGTGCAACCACCGGGCCAGTCCGTCAATCCCACTGACGTGCTGCGGCCTGACGCCATATACTTTTGACTCACTCTTTCTCCACACCTTCAGGACGCGCCATGAAGCTTTCGATGCACTTGCTGTCGGCCGTTGTACTGTGCGTGGTCGTCAGGCCCGCCGCGGCCCAGGACAAGCCGGCCGATCCACCGGATAAGCTGCCGGTCATTTCCGAAAAGACCAAAGGCATGCTGAAGCTCGACGGGCTGATGCCCCTCTACTGGCAGGCATCGAGCGGGAAGCTCTTCATGGAGATCGGGCGGTTCAGGCAGGAGCTGCTTTATCAGGTCTCGCTTCCGGCCGGCCTGGGCTCCAACCCCGTCGGGCTCGATCGCGGCCAGCTCGGAGACTCGGCGATTGTGTTCTTCGATCGCATCGGTCAGAAAGTGCTGATGACCGAGCCGAACTACCGATATCGCGCCGTCACGACGGATGCCGCCGAGCGGCGTGCTGTGGACGAGTCTTTTGCGCGGTCGGTGCTGTGGGGCTTCAAGATCGACGCGGAAGAGAGTGGACGTGTGCTCGTCGATGCGACGGCGTTCTTCATGCGCGACGCGCATGGCGTCGCGGAACGGCTGAAGAGCACGGACCAGGGCAGCTATCGACTCGACGAGTCGCGCAGCGCCCTCTACCTCGATCGCACGAAGGGCTTTCCGAAGAATACGGAGGTCGAGGCCACATTGACGTTCACGACCGGCGATGAACCGGGGCGATACATGCGGCAGACCACGCCAAGTCCGGCGGCGGTCACACTCCGGGAGCATCACTCGTTCGTCGAGCTGCCGGACGCGAGCTACAAACCGCGGAAGCTCGACCCCCGTGCCCCGTCGTTCGGCATCGAGTTCTACGATTACGCCTCTCCAATCAGCGAACCCATCGAGAAGCGCTGGATCTCACGGCACCGGCTCGAAAAGAAAGATCCGGCGGCTGCAGTGTCCGACCCGGTGACGCCGATCGTGTACTACGTGGACAACGGCGCCCCGGAACCGATTCGGTCCGCGCTCATCGACGGGGCATCGTGGTGGGGCCAGGCGTTCGAAGCGGCGGGGTTCCGGAATGCGTTCCAGGTCAAGGTGCTGCCGGCCGATGCCGACCCGATGGACGTGCGCTACAACATGATCAACTGGGTCCACCGCGCGACGCGCGGCTGGTCGTACGGCAGCGGCATCACGGATCCGCGAACGGGCGAGATCATCAAGGGGAACGTGACGCTCGGTTCGCTGCGCGTGCGGCAGGACTATCTGATTGGCATCGGGCTCTCGCCCGCCTACTCCGCGGGCGACGGCGGCGCCGGCGCGTGCCTGCTCGGCATGACGTCCGAGGACGACTACCTGGCGCAACTGGACCCCTCGATCGACGTCACGGCCATGGCACTCGCGAGAATCCGTCAGCTCTCCGCGCACGAGGTCGGCCACACGCTGGGGTTCGCCCACAACTTTGCCGCCAGCACCTACGGGCGCGGCTCGGTCATGGACTATCCCGCGCCGTGGGTGGACATCAAGGCGGGCAAGCTCGATTTGTCCAACGCGTATGCGACGGGCATTGGAGAGTTCGACAAGTTCGCCGCGCGATTTGCCTATTCGCAATTCCGGCCCGGGGCCGACGAGCCGCGCGAGCTCGAAACGCTTCTCGAAGCCGGCGTTGCGGAAGGCATGCTGTACGTGACCGACGGCGATGCGCGTCCCGCGGGCTCCGCGCACCCGCTGGCAAGTCTCTGGGACAATGGCAGCGATCCCGTCGCCACGCTGAAGCACGAGATGGAGGTGCGCCGCATCGGCCTGTCCGCGTTCGGACTGCGCAACATTCCGATCGGCACACCGCTCTCCGAACTGGAGCGTCAGCTGCTCCCGCTGTACCTGCATCACCGGTATCAGCTGCAGGCGGCCGTCAAGTCGCTCGGCGGTGTGTACTTCACTTACGCCGTACGCACCGCAAGCGGACCCAATCCTTCCAGGGTCGCTGAAGTCGTTTCACCCGAGGCGCAGCGCGCGGCACTCCGCGCGGTGCTGGCAACGCTGTCGCTGGACGAATTGCGTATTCCCGGACGGATCCTCGACCTCATTCCGCCGACGGCGTTCGGATATGGCGGCGGCACGGCTGAACCGTTCGCCAGCCGGACGGATCCGACATTCGATCCGATCGGCGCCGCGACGATCGCCGCCGATCTCGCCGTCACCGCATTGCTGAATCCTGCGCGCGCCGCCCGCCTGGTGCAGCAGTCCGGGCTCGACGCCCGGAGCCCAAGCTTCTCCGAGGTTGTCACCGCGCTCGTGGGGAGGACGTGGAAGGCAGCGGTTCCGGCCGACGGCTACGGACGCGCCATCCAGCGCGACATCCAGAGCCTCACGGCCACCCGGTTGATGGACCTTGCCGCAAACGCCGACGCGGGACCTCAGGTCCGATCCGCCGCGGCGGCCGGCCTTCGCGAGATTCTTGCCCTCACCAAAGCCACGACATCGGCCCACGCGGCCGGCACACGGGACGACATCGATCGCTTTCTCCGGCGGCCCGACGCCCCGCAGAAACGCACGCCACCGCTGCCTACGCCGGCCGGCGAGCCGATCGGCGGGGCAATCCGATGAACGCCGCCGGAGTGCCGTTCGTCACCCTCGAAGACATCCACGGGGCGGCCGAGCGCGTGAAGAGCGTCGCGCGCGTCACACCGCTCCTGGACGTGTCCGGCCTTGCGGGGCGTCCGCTCCTCCTCAAGTGCGAGAACATGCAGCCCGGGGGGGCCTTCAAGATTCGCGGTGCCTACAACATGATCGCGCAGCTGACGGACGATCAACGGCGCCGCGGCGTCATCACGTTCTCCTCCGGCAATCACGGTCAGGCCTGTGCCCTGGCGGCGCGCGAGCTGGACTCCCACGCCGTCGTCGTCATGCCCACCACGGCGCCGCAGATCAAAGTGGACGGCGCCCGCGCCTTCGGCGCCGAGGTGATATTTGCCGGCACGACGTCCGTCGAGCGCCGCATCCGCGCGGAGACGGAGGCCGCCGAGCGCGGCCTGACGATCGTGCCGCCGTTCGACCATGCGTGGATTATTGCGGGCCAGGGCACCGCGGCGCTGGAGATCCTGGAGCAGTGTCCGGACGTTGCCGCGGTAGTCGTGCCGATCGGCGGGGGCGGCCTTGCGGCCGGCGTCTCCACGGCCATCAAGCTGTCCCGCCCGTCCGTCAAGGTGATTGGCGTCGAGCCGGCAGGAGCGGCGGCGATGAAAGCGTCCCTCGAGGCGGGGTACGCCATCACGCTCGACCGCACGGAGAGCATTGCCGACGGGCTGATGCCCGTTCGTCCCGGCGATCTGACCTTCGCCCACGTCCGCCGCTTCATCGATGCCGTCGTCACGGTTGACGACGGCCAGATAGCGGATGCGGTGCTGTGGCTGTTCGACAGGGCGTCCGTGCTGACGGAGCCGTCTGGCGCAGCGACCGTCGCCGCGGCGCTGGCGGGGCACGCACGGGTGGACGGCCCCGTCGTCGCCATCGTGAGCGGGGGAAATGTGACGATGGAGAGGCTGGAGAAGCTGCGGCGGGAGCGAGCGGCTCAATGAGTGCGCTGTTAACCTTTGGGGCCCCGCTGCGTAATAGGTGGTGTGAGGAGCCTTTTACGCATGAGTCGAACAACCGTCAGTCGAGGCATCATCGTCCTGGTGGCCGCCGCCGCTCTCGGAGTGCCGGCGCGGGGCGAAAGCGCCCAGCGGACCCCGAACCCGGGAACCCGACCGGCCGCCGAGGCCCCGCCGCCCGTCACGATTCCGGGCAACCAGCAGACGGCGGAAGAGACCCGCGATCAGCTCGATCGGCTGTTCGACAATTACCCGCCGGCGGTGGCCCGCGTCTTCAAGCTCGATCCCTCTCTGATGAACAACCCGGCGTATCTCGTGCCGTATCCGCTGCTGGCGGCGTTCCTGACCCAGCATCCTGAGATCGTGCACAATCCGGGCTACTTCCTCGAGCACGTCAACACCCCCAACTACGACAACAACGACCCCAAGCGGCAGCAACGACAGGAGATGCTCAGCGTTCTTGCCGGTCTGGGCCTTTTCTTGGCGTTCCTGGTGACCATCGGCGTGGCGACCTGGGTGATCCGGCTCGTCGTGACGCACCGGCGGTGGAACCGGCTGTCCAAGGTCCAGTTCGAGACTCACAGCAAGATCCTCGATCGGTTCACGTCGAACGACGAGCTCCTGGCCTACGTGCAGACGCCGGCAGGCAGGCGGTTCCTCGAATCGGGGCCGATTCCCGTGCAGGATCTCCAGCAGACCATTGCCGCGCCTCTTTCGAGGATTCTGTGGTCCGTCCAGGCCGGGATCGTGCTCGCCGTCCTCGGCATCGGCCTCATGCAGGTGAGCGGCCGGTTCGTCGACGAGCCGGAGCAGTTCCTGACGGTGACGGGCGTCATCACGCTGTCGCTCGGCGGCGGCTTCATCGTGTCGGCCATCGCCGCGTATGCCCTGTCCCGCAAGCTGGGCCTTCTCGATCCTCCTGCGGCCGAGCATGCGTGACATCACGCTGTCCGACGTCGAGCGGCTTCGCTCAGAGGCGGCTGAGACGGACGCAGTGTTCGAGATGGACGAGGAGACCTTCCGCGCCTTCTACGACCGCACCGCGCGTCCGTTGTGGGTATACCTCTCGCGCATCACGGGCCGCGGCGATCTCGCCGACGATCTGCTGCAGGAGACCTACTACCGGTTCCTGCGCGCTGACGCCCGGCACCAGGGCGAGGCCCATCGTCGCAACTCGCTCTTCCGCATCGCGACGAACCTGGCGCGTGACGGCCGCCGCCGCGGGCGACGCGCGCACCTGGTGGCGCTTCCGGGCGGCGCCGACGGGTCGCCGGAGCTGCCAGCGTCGGTGGACGTTGCCGGTGACGCCCAGCGCCGAACCGACCTCGCGCGCGCCATGGCGCGCCTGAAACCGAGGGAGCGCGAAATGCTCTGGCTCGCTTACGCACAGGGGCTGACGCACGTGGACATCGCGGGCACGCTGGGGGTCAAGGCCGCCAGCGTCCGGCTCCTGCTGTTCCGGGCGCGACACAAGCTCGCGACGCTCCTGGGTGGCGGCGCGCCGCCTGGAAGGGGTGACCGATGACGAGCATCGATTGCGCCCGTGAGCAGGACGTCCTCGACATGCTCGCGGCACGGCGCTGGCCTGACCGCTGCGAGCCGGAGCTCGAGGCGCACATCCGCGCATGCGCCATCTGCGGGGATCTCACGAGCGCCGCAGCGGCGCTGCTGGACGAGCATGAGTCCGCGTGGGGCGAGGCCCGCGTCCCCGCGTCCGGTGTGGTGTGGTGGCGCGCCCAGGTGCGTGCGCGGGAGGAAGCGGCGCGCGCCGCGGCGAGACCGATCGCGTTCGTGCAGGGCGTTGCGGCCACGTGTGCCCTCTGGGTCGCGATCTCCCTGCTGCGGGCATTTCCTCCTCAGGTCGGACTGAACTGGCGCGGGTGGGCCACCGGCATCGCTGAGAAGGTCCCCGATTTCTCCGCCGTGGCGGCGTCCGTCCCCGGAGGACTCCCGATGCTGATCGCGGTTGGCGTGTCACTCGTTCTTGTGCCGGTCGCGCTCTTCATCGGACTGCGCGAAGCCTTGCGCGAGGAGTAGACCGCTCATCTCGCCGGGACGGGCGTGGTGAGAATCTCGCCGGGACGTGCGCCGGTGTGCACGCCGTTCCTGACCACCGGCACGCCGTTGACGATGACGTGCACGATGCCGGCCGCAAACGCATGCGGTTTCTCGAATGTGGCCGTGTCGATCACCGTCGCCCGGTCGAAGATGGTGACGTCGGCGGCGTAACCCTCCTTGACGAGACCCCGCCGATCGAACCGGAAGTGCTGCGCAGGGAGCGACGTCATCTTGCGGATGGCCTCCTCGAGGCCCAGGACGTGACGCTTCCGGACATAGTCGCCGAGCACGCGCACGTTGTTGCCGTATCCCCGCGGGTGCGGCGTCCCATCTCCGGGCGTCAGGACGCCGCTGTCCGACGCAATGGCGACCCAGGGATGCCGCATGATTCGTGCGACGTCCCCTTCCTGCATCAGGTGATAGACCATGGAGGCGCCGCCGCCGAGCATCAGCTCACGCGCGGCCTCGAACTGGGCGTCCGCGGACTCCGATCCTTTCAGCCGTGCAGCGATCTGCTTGATGGAAAGACCCTGCAGCAGCGGATCCGGCGCGTACGACGCGACCACGGCGAACGACAGATCCGCGATTCCGCGCTCTGCCAGCAGACCGCGCATCTCTGACTTGATCTTCGTCCACGTGGCGGGATCGTTCAGCCGGCCGGAGATGGCAATCGGGCCGCCCTCGAGCGCCCAGGCCGGGAAACGGATACCCAGAGTCGAGCTCGCTGCGGTGTAGGCGTACTGATCCGCCTGCACGTCCACGCCGCGGGCGCGCGCCGCATCGATCAACGCCAGCGCACCTGCGCTCGAGCCCCACCGGCTCGGGCTGTCGACCTTCAGATGTGAAATCTGGACCCGGCATCCAGCCACCTCGCCGATCCGGATCGTTTCCGTCACCGCATCTTCGAGGGCTGTCCCCTCGTTGCGCAGGTGCGACGCGTACACGCCCCCGGCGTTCCCCGCAATCCGCGCGAGGTCGAGAATCTCCGGGGTCTTCGCGTACGTGCCCGGCACATATTGCAGCCCTGTGGAGAACCCGACGGCTCCGTCCGCCATCGCGCGCCAGACGAGCGATCGCATCCTGCCCGTCTCGGCGACGGTTGCGTCCCGATTCTCAGTCCCCATGACTGCCCGGCGCACGGTGTTGTGTCCGATGAGCGTCGCATAGTTGACCGATACGCCGGTCTGCCGAATGGTCGTGAGCGCGTCCCCGACATCCAGGGCTGAGCCGCCGCAGTTGCCCGCGACAATCGACGTCACGCCCATGCGCACGAAGTTCTCGGCGCGCGGCGTCTCCGCCACATCGTCCGCATGAGTGTGCACGTCGATGAATCCCGGCGAGACCACGAGGCCGGCTGCGTCGATCGTCTGAGACGCGCCGCCCCTGGGGAGCGTGCCGACCGCCACAATCCGTTTGCTTCTGACGGCGACGTCGGCCACGCGCGCCGGCGCGCCCGATCCGTCGACGACGGTTCCACGGGTGATGATCAGGTCGTACCGAGGCGCCTGGATGCCGGCAAGCGAGGCAAGGGCGGTCAGGATCACGCCGGCGGACAGCGCGGGGCGCCACATTCGCGCGGATCGTAGCACGCGGTGAGGGGGGCCTGCGGCGGCCGGGCCGACAGCTAACAGCTATCAGCTGTCAGCTTGCCTCTCGGATCGGGAACTGAAAGCTGATAGCTGATCGACACCGCTCACGCGATCGCAGCCCCAAGGCCATCGTCAGCGCGGGGGCCGTGGTTGTGCGGACGCACAACCGAGGCGGCGCCGATGACGAAATCGGCGTTGGCGTCCACATCGCTGCGATTCACGTTGATGACGCCGGGCTTCTTGACGAGCGTTTCACCCTCGCGAAGCGTGAGCTCCACGCGGTAGCGACCCGGCCTCACCTTGAAGGTGAACCCGCCGGTGTTGCTCGTGGCGACGCGCTGGCGTTCACCTGTGTCGACGTTGACGACCTCGACCATCCGGCCTTCGATCGCGGCGGCACCTTCGGGTCCGCGTACGTTCCCGCTGATCGTGCCATCCGCCTGAATGGGCTTGGGAGTCGTGTCGATGACCGGGGTCCCGGGCCGGCAGGCGAAGAGGCTGAGCAGCACCGCGACGACGGCAACCCCGAATACGGTAGCGGTGTGCGCGCTGTGGCGGATTGCTCTCATTCCATCCTCGGCAGCGTCAATCTGCAAGCAGAGGGCCACCGCGCGCAGGCACTACGCGCTTTGCTGCGCTGGCGGTCCGACTACAGAGTCTCTGCCTCCGAAAGGGCCGTCGGCGTGGGCGTATTGTGGAAGATGACCGTCCCCCGACTGTCGGCCGGCGGCCGCGCTCCCAATTTGCTACGCTGGCGCGACCAGAACCACGCGCCCACTGCCGATCCAATCACGCCTGCAAGAATTCCGTAGGTTTGTCTGCTCAAGGGTTCCTCCTGCAAGTCTCAACAGCAACGTCGATGCCATGACCAACCGTTACTGCAGACGGAAAACGACTGCCGTACCTTTCTCATCTGGAAAGACGCCGAGCGGGACGAACGCATGGTTGCGTGCCAGGGCATCCAGCAGCGGGCCACGTTTGACGAATGGGTAGGCATCGGTGTGGACAATGACGTATCGCACGCCCGCGCGCTGGAGTGTTCTCGTCGCGTGCCCGTCGGGGAACCGCTGCAGCCTGTGAACATTGTCGAGGTACGACGGCGGATAGTACCCGCTATATCCGTTCATCATCGGCATCCAGTGGAACGTGGAGTTGTACGAATAGCGCGGATCGTCACCGGGCAGAGCTTGGGGAGGAGACACCGGCAGCTCCGCGACGACGCCTCGCGGCTGCTTCGCGAGCCACGCATAGAGCGGCGGCGCCGTATTTCGATAGGGAACGAGCGGCAGCGGCGCGACCCAGTACTCGAGCATCAGCACTGCGCAGATCGCAACGGCGAGCACGGGAGGTGCGATCCGGGAGCGGCGGGTCTTCTGCTGATCTCCCCGGAGGCCCTGTTCGATGGCGGCATGGCCGTAGGCGGCCAGCGCCGCGAGAAAAAACGCCACGAAGATGCCGAGCCTGGCAGGGGCCCGCAGGCCATCGAACACCGGGAGATGACTGTACAGCGCGGGGTAGATGTATCCATAGAATCCAAGCGACATCTCGAACGCGACGGCGAGGGCCAGAAAATACGCGATGGCTTCGTCGCGAGGCGGCCGCAGGAGCAGGCCCACCAGCGCCAGGAGCATGGGCAGGAGGCCCGGGAAGAGGCGCCGCTCGGGCCGGCTGCGCGGATTCTCCCGATCGGTATAGACGAGATTTGTCTCGGACGCCACGGTGTAGCTCGAGGGCTTCGCGCTGAACATCAGCACCTGTTCCGACGCACGGCCGCCGAGCCGCTTCTTGGTGATGGCGTACTGGAGCGCGTAAGGAGCGCACATGACGAAACCGGTGACGCCGGCGATCGCGACGGCGATCAGCCGGCTCTTCAACTGCGGCCGGCGAACCGTGAACAGGAGGAGGACCGTCACGAGCCCGATCAGCGTGGCCAGGTAGGTGCCGTAGTAGATGCTCGACATGAACTCCAGCGCAACGAACGCACCCATGAGCACGCCGTCGCGAAGCCTGCCTGTCTCGATCGTCCGGTGCAGCGCCCAGAATGCCCAGGGTATCCACACGGTCCACTGCAGCTCCATGTGCATGTAGTGATCGAACCGGTACGGCACGAAGGCGAACACGACGCCGGCCGTGACACCGGCGGCGGCGCTGCCGGTCAGCCGGCGCGCCAGCACGAACATGCCCGAACCGGAGAGCAGGATGGCGGACAGGAGCAGGAGGTTGTGCACGAGCACGGGCGGGGTGCCCGCCCACAGCAGGGGGGCCGCCAGCGCCGACTCCACCGGCATGGCGTCCGAGAACGTCAGCGCACGGCGCTCGGGATAGAAGATGTTGCCGTCGAGCACTTTCGAAGGCGCCGTGGCGAGCGCATGCGCGGTCCAGCCGAAGCGCCACATGTTGAAGTAGACGTCCTGGTGCTCCGTGGCGTGGGTGGCGAGCCGGGTGACCTGGGGCCACGTCATGATGGCCGTCAGCAGCGCGAACAGTGCGACCGGCGCGAGCCGGCGTGCGATCACGGACACCTCAATTCACCTCCAGATCGATGCCAATCATCTTCATCAGGCGAAGCGCGTTGCGTGACGTGGCAATGCCTTCGCGGAGCCGGTAGTCGAAGCGCATCCCGCCATCCTCGTCCACGATTTCGGTGAAGTGGACGAGGCGGGCAGAGGACTTCAGCGGTTCCTCACCGGCGAGGTTCAGGTCGTGGGTCGTCATGACGCCGATGGCGTGTGCCGCCAGCAGGTGGCGCGCGACGCCCTGAACGGCCATGCCGCGTTCGGCGCTGTTGGTGCCCTGGAGAATTTCGTCGAGCAAATAGAGGAGCACACGTCCGTCCCGCGGCTGTTCCGCCGCATCCACGACGCCCTTGAGCCGCGCGAGCGCGGCCATGAAATACGAGATCCCGAGCTCGAGAGAATCCTGGATCCGGATACTGGTCTGGAGCTCGGTCGGCGGCATGTGCAGGCGCGACGCGCACACGGGCCCGCCCGCCTGCGCGAGGACCGCGTTCAGCCCGATCGCCCGCAGCAGCGTGCTCTTCCCTGACATGTTCGAGCCCGTGACGAGCAGCAGCGTCCCCGGCGGCCCGACGTCGACGTCGTTCGTGACGCGACGCGCGGCAGGGATCAGCGGGTGCCCCAGGGCCTGCGCCGCAAACACCGGCGTGTCCTCGATGCCGGCGTTCGCCCAGTCGGGATTGTCGCGACGCGCCGTCGCAAGCGCCGAGAGCGCATCCATTTCAGCGATGGCCGTCATCCAGTCTCGCACACGCGATCCCGCGACGTGGCGCCAGCGGTCGAGCGCAAACAGGACGTGGAAGTCCCAGAGCGTGAAGGCCTGGATGGGCACGTGCAGGAGCGCGGCCGACGTTCGCAGCTCACCGAACCCGAGAATGCGGTTCAGCCGGCGCATACAGGCCGGCGCCGCGAGCCCTCCCGCCGAGAGGCGCGCGCGCAGGTCCTGCAGTGCCGCGCTCTCGACGCGAGCTGACGACACATGCTCGAAGATCGCCGCGTACCGGCTCAGCGCCGCCTGGCCCACGCCGGCGCGATCCAGGGCCACCGCGATCGCTTTCGTCATCGCAAACGACAGCACGAGGCCGACCATGAGCGGAATCAGCCAGAATCCTGACGACCGACTGACGGCGATGAGCAGCCACATGGATCCCAGGAGGGTGAAGACCGCCGCCCGCAGAAGACCGGCACGGGCGCCGAAGAGCGCAGGCCCCTCCGCCCAGGCGATGAACGCGTCGATCTCATGCTGGCGGGCGCCGCGCGCGAGCATGCCGTGGGCGGCGAGCTGCTCCCGCCACTCGTCGTGTGACGCCAGCTCCTGGACCGCCGCCTGGCGCCGTCGTATCTCCCCGGGAGAAGCGGCCTTCAGGAGCCAGCCGGCAAGCTGGCTGCTGCCGCGCGGCGTGGCGGTGGGGCCGAGCCACTGAAAGAGCGATGCGCGGCCGAACAGATCCAGGTCGAGCGCGTACGGGTGGTGCGCGATGTCGAGCGCGAGCGGGGGATCGCCAGGCGGAAGATCGTCCCAGCGCCGCTCGATCCGCGCGCGAGCATGCTCGCAGGTCACGCGGAGCGCGTCGTGCCAGGCGGCCCGATCCTCCACGCGGGCGTGCCAGAACACGAGCACGCCGAACAGGATGAACAGGCCGCCGGCCGCGCCGAGGCGGAGCGGATCCGCGGTCGTCGCCAGCGTCCAGATGAGGAGCGAAATCGCGGCGAGAAAGACCGCCAGGCGGCCGCGGGCGATGCGAACCGATAGCCGCAGTTCCACGTCACGGCGTGCGGCGTGCTCGCGGCTCCGGGCCTCGTACGAGGCCGTCACGAGGCGTGTGTCCGGGCCGTGATGTTGAGGCGCCAGTAGTCCAGCGTGAGCGGTGCCTCGTCGGCCGCCGCCGTGATCGTCAGTTCGTCGATGAAGGGGTCGCGCAGATCGGGCGGCAGGCGGGCAAGCTCGTGACGCAGGCACACGGATGCGATGAACTCGGCGAATGTCGCGGGCGTGTCGAACCGGGTCGGAGCCGGCACGAGGGTCACGTCGATGCCGGTGAAGCCGGCCGCCTGGAGGCGGGCGTCGGTCGCGTCGATTCCCTCGAATCGCACGGGGTCCGTCCAGCCGGGGAAGTGCGGCGCGTAGCGCGGATCCGCCATCAAGAGGCGGACACGGCCGTACAGCTGACGGAGATTGCCGGCGCCGCCGCACTGCGCGACGAGGCGACCGCCCGGCTTGAGCGCGGCGTGGACGCTTCGGAACAGGCGATCGTGATCGGACACCCAGTGGAACGTCGCGGTGCTGAAGACCGCGTCGAAGGCGGCCGAAAAAGGGAGCGCCGATCCATCGGCCTGCACGTACGCCGGAAATGTGTGTAATCCGGCGACCGGGGTTTGACCCCGCAGGCGGGCGCGCCGGCTCGCCTCCGCCAGCATCGCCGCCGACGCGTCGAGCCCGACGACCGTCACGCCGCGGACCCCGGCGATCTCCTCCGTCAGGCGCCCCGTGCCGCAGCCCACGTCGAGAATGCGCTCACCCTCGACGGGGGCGAGCCTGGCCACGACGACTCGTCCCCACGCCAGCTGCGGATCCGAGATCCGGTGGTATTTCGCTGCGTCCCAGTCAGCCATGAATCCAAGTGTACAGTCCAGAACCGCCAGCGAATCTCGGCTCGTCGTTTGTGGAACTTGACTAACGTGTTACCGTGTGGTAATCCACCCCTGCACATCCGGCAGTCCGAGGCGATATTCGAGCACGGCTGCCCATCGCGCGCACGCATCGAGACGGATCGTAACCCGAGGTTTTCATCAATGCAGACACTAACACCTGTCGGCCTCGTCACCATCGGTTCCATTGTCGCCGTCTCCGCCATCATGATCGTGGCGCTCATCAGTCAGATGTGGTGACCCCGAGATCACGAGCCGACGTCGCTTCCTGACGTCGGCCAATCCGAACCCGCCGTCGGCGCCGGCGTAGTGCGCCTTCCCCATGCACTGTTCGGCACGACCCGGACGACCACCGCGTGGCGTCCAGGGCACGCCAGTGATCTGCGTGCCCCGATCACGCCTCCCTCGATCCTTGCCGCATCAGCTGAAAGCTGAGCGCTGACCGCTGCGCGCTCCCTATCGCGCTTGACCGTGGTCCGAGTTCGTGGATAAGATGCCGCCGTCGATCGACGGCATTCCGGTCGTCCGAAGAATTCTTCGGGGAGCGAGGGATGTGGCATCACTCAAATCCGGACTCGCAGCCCGGGCCAGTCTCCTCCGGCATCCCGGAGTCCTGGCCGGCGGGCCAGAGCTTTTCCCCCTGGTGGAACAGGCTCCCGTTCGCGGGCAGCCCCGGCCCGACCCTCGCGATCGCGGGCCTCTTGACGTCCCCACCGCCTCCATCCATCAGGACACGATCCTGAAATACCCGCCCGCGGAGACCCAATGACGGAGGCGTCGTGACGTACCGCAAACTGCTGGTCCTCCTCGGTCTCGTCACCGCGCTCGTGATGTTCACGGGGACGGTCACGATGATCTCGGCTTCGGCCGCGACCATGGACCAGACGCCCGCTCCCCCGGCAGCGGGCGGCGACGCGTCCGCCGCGGCCAAGCAGGCCCCGGACAAGCCCTACGTGGAGGCGGAGTACCGGAGGTTCCCCGTCGTCGGAAGCCGCGTCGCCATCTGGATGGTCGCGCAGCTGCACCTGCTGTTCGCGGCGTTCGTCCTTGCCGTCCCGATCTTCGCGTTCATCGTCGAGGCGATTGGCTACAAGACCGGAGATGTGCGATACGACCGGCTCGCGCACGAGTTCACGAAGCTCCTCTCCGTCTCCTTCTCCCTCACCGCGACCTTCGGAGCGGCGCTGACGTTCATGCTCATCATCCTGTATCCGAAGTTCACGAACTACATGATGAGCGTGTTCTCCCCGACGTTTCTCCCGTACGTCCTGCTCTTCTTCGCCGAGGCCTTCTTCCTCTACACCTACTACTACGGCTGGGGGAAGTTCCATCCCCTGGTGCATCTTGGCCTCGGACTCGGCCTCAACATCGTCGGTACGGCAATCATGTTCATCGCCAATGCCTGGCTGACGTTCATGATGTCGCCGCGCGGGATCTCGACGACGGGGGCGGTGACCTCCGTCTGGGACGCGGTCTACAACTTCACCTGGATGCCGATCAACGTCCATCGGGTCATCGCGAACATCGCGTTCGGCGGATCGGTCGCCGCCGCCTATGCGGCCTTCAAGTTCCTGCAGGCGGAAACCGACGAGGAGCGCGCGCACTACGACTGGATGGGTACATCGGCAACTTCGTCGCGATCAGCGCCTTCCTTCCGCTCCCCTTTGCCGGCTACTGGCTCGCGAAGGAGATCTACGCCTACTCACAGACGCTCGGACTCACGATGATGGGCGGGGCGTTCTCGTGGCTGTTCATCATCCAGGCCATCCTGATCGGGAACCTCTTCCTGGCCGCCAACTACTACCTCTGGCTCGGGATGGGACGGGTCGAGGGGAGGCAGCCGGTCCAGAAGTTCATCAAGTACCTCCTCATGGGGATTGCGCTCTGCTTCATCGTCTGGGCGACGCCGCGATCGATTATCGCGACCGTCTCGGAGCTCCGGGCGATGGGAGGCTCGTCACACCCGATTCTGGGCTTCCTCGGCGTCATGTCCGCGAAGAACACCGCCGTGAACATCCTGATCCTCACGACCTTCATGAGCTTCCTCCTCTACCGGCGAACGGGGAAGGTCGCGACGGTGGCGTGGGCGAAGAAGGGCCATGCGGCGCAGCTCGCGATCTTCGCGGCGGTCGCGGTGTTCGTCATCTTCCTCGGCGTCTACGGGTACTTCGTCGAGGCGACGGTCCGGATCAAGCTCTCCGTGCCGCAGGTCCTCTCGGTCCTTCTCGCGATGATATCGATCACGATCATCGACCTGTTTCTCTTCCGCGGCGCGAGCAAGACCGGGGAGGTGCGCTGGGGCAAAATCCCGGCGATCTCGCAGTACGTCCTGATCTTCATCGCGGTCACCTTCACCTGGCTCATGGGGCTCATGGGTTACGTTCGCTCCGGGCTCCGCCAGCACTGGCATGTCTACGGCGTCATTCGGGACCAGTCGGTGGACGCGTTCACGCCCACCCTCGGCTTTGCGACGAAGGTCGTCTCCGTGACCGTGCTCCTGTTCTTCCTCCTGATCGGCTTTGTGTTCTGGATCACGAGCCTCCACGACCGGCCCGATTTCGAGAGCCGGACCAAACCCCGCCGCCGCCCGGGCGCCGGCGAGGTCTCGCCGGAGCTCCCGGCCGCGACTCGGGGAGCGTAGCCGGATGGTCATCAGGATCCCGCACATCGTCCGGGTCGGCGCTCTCGTCATCGCGACCACCGCGTTCTATGGCTATGTCGGCCAGATGGTGCCTCAGAAGGAAGTGCTGCCTCCCAAGGAGACCGCCCTGGGCAGCGACATGACCACAGCCGACATGGTCAAAGTCGGCCGCGAGATCATGGAGGGCAAAGGCCTCTGCCTGACCTGCCACACGGTCGGCAAGACCGGCGCGCTCCGGTTCCCCGACCTTGGGGGGATCGGCGCCCAGCGCGAAGAGCCGCATCGCGGGCATGAGCGATGTCGAGTACCTGGCCCAATCGCTGTACGAACCGAGCGCCTTCGTCGTGCCTGGATTCCCTCCGGCGATGCCCCCCGTCAACCAGCCACCGATCGGCCTCACCGACAAGGAAATCCTCTGCGTGATCGCCGCCCTCCAGACGCTTGGCGGCACGCCGACGGTCACGCTCAAGACGACTCACCACTACTCCGGCGGCCCGGCGGCGCCGGGCGGGCGCAGCCTCCAGCACCTCCCAAGAAGGGCGCGCAACTGAGACCGGTTGTCACGCACCAGGCGGCGGCGCGAATCGATGGAGCGTTTGCACGATGAACATTCTCGTCGTCCTCTGCCGTAGCCGCTGCGTTCGGGCTTCTCCGCTTCCGTCGGGCCGGCCTGCTGACGTGGGCCGTCGCCTGGTGGGCGGGGATTTACGTCCTCCTCCGATTCGGATTCTCCGCCCCGATTCCCTCTTCCGTCGTCTCGCTCTACATGGGCATCATCTCGATTGCGCTCCTGGCGTACGTCTCCTCCAGCCAGGAGCGCCGCGAAGAAGTCTCGAGCCCGCTCGTCCGGTTCATGACCGACAAGCGGTACACGACGCTCCTCGGCGCAACCGTCGTCGCCATCCCGGCGCTCGCGGCGGCGAACGTCTACGTGAAGATGAACGTTCCCCTCGAGCCTCCGTTCTTCCCGCGCACGGTCCACCCGGCATCGCCTTCCGAAATCACCGTTCACGACAAGAAGATCAATCTCGACACCGGAGAGAATCCGTTCCTGCCGCTCGCGACGTCGAACCCGGCGGAGTTCCGCAAACACGTCGAGAACGGTCGCCGGGTCTACTACCGAAACTGCGTGTTCTGCCACGGGGACACCCTGGCCGGCAACGGCATGTTCGCGCACGCGCTGGACCCGATCCCGACCAATTTCACCGACCAGGGGGCGATCGCGATGTTGCGCGACACGTTTCTCTTCTGGCGCATTTCCAAGGGAGGGCCGGGGCTTCCCGACGAAGGAGGTCCCTGGGACACGGCCATGCCGGCCTGGGAGAAGATCCTGAAGGAAGAAGAGATCTGGGATGTGATCGTCTTTCTCTACGATTTCACAGGCCAGAAACCTCGCGCCAAAGAGGAGGTCCACTAGCATGACCTCTCGCCCCATTCGTGCACGGTCGTATCTCGCGGCCGGTTGCCTGGCGCTCCTGATTGCTGCACTGGCTGTCGTGCCGCCGGGATCGGTACGCGCGGCGGCGCAGGATATCGGGACCGAGTCCCAGCGGGAGTCGGGCAAAGCGCTCTACACGAAGTACTGCGCGCAGTGCCACAACGACAACGGGGACGGTGAAGGATATGCCGCCGTCCATCTGCGCCCCAGGCCGCGCAACTTCACGACGGGAAAATTCAAGGTTCGCACCACTCCCAACGGAGCGCTCCCGACGCATCAGGATCTCGTGAACATCATCAGGCGCGGTATGCCCTATACGTCGATGCCCGCCTGGCCCGAGCTCTCAGATCAGCAGGTGTCGGATCTCGCGCACTTCATCACCACCTTCTCCCCCGACTTCTCCAAGGCCGAAGACGCCGCCCAGCCCGTGCCGCTTCCGAGCGCGCCGAAAATGACGAAGGAGACAGTCGAGCTCGGGAAGAAGCTCTACGAGGAGAACGGCTGCGTGAAGTGCCACGGCACGGTCGGCCGGGGCGACGGACCTTCGGCTCCAACACTGGTGGACGACTGGGGCCATCCGATACGCGCGGCGGACCTCTCCCAAAGCTGGACCTTCCGGGGAGGGTCGTCCCGCGAGGACGTCTTCAGGACGATGAGCACGGGGTTGAACGGCACGCCCATGCCGTCGTTCCTCGACGCCCTGGCGCCCGAGCAACGATGGGCGATCACAGACTTCATCGCCTCACTCTCCGGCAGCAACGGGCCTGGCTACTCCAACCTCGTCATCGCCAGGCACGTCAAGGATCCGATCGACCTGGCCAAGGGGACCGCGAGCTTCGCGTCCGCTCCCGTTGTCCGCTTTCCAATCGTCGGGCAGATCATGGAGCCGGGACGCGCGTTCCATCCGCCCGCCACCAGCGTCACCGTTCAGGCGATTCACGACGCGGACAACATCGCCCTCCTCGTTCGATGGCATGACATGAGCCCGCAGAAAACAGGAAAGAACGGCCCGTCGCTCCCCGTGCCACCGGAGGAGGAAGAGGAGCCGGCGGCTGCCGCCGGGGGCGAGAGCGGTGGTGCGGGCGGCTCGACAGGGAGCGTGTTTGGCGACAACGAAGTTGCGCCGAGTCCCGCCGGACAGGCGCAGACGCCAGGAGGTACCCAGCCGCCGGGTGATCCCTTTGCCGAGGCGGAAGCGGCGCCGGCCGGCCAGCCATCCGAGTTCTCCGACGCCGTCGCGATCCAGACGCCTTCGCAGGTGCCGGCGGATGCTCGCAAACCCTACTTCATCTTCGGCGACGGCCAGAACTCGGTGGATCTCTGGTTCTTCGATCTGGCCCGCCCCGAGCCCCTTCGGTTCACCGGCCGTGGAAGCGGGGACGTCGCTCCCGCCGCCACGGGCGATCTCAGCGGGGTCGCGAGCTACGACCAGGGCGAATGGTCGGTCATCTTCAAGCGGCCTCTCACAGGGGCCTCGGCCGCCCCGTTCACGACCGGAGAGTTCATGCCGATCGCGTTCTCGGTCTGGGACGGGTTCTCGCGCGAGCGTGGCAACCGGCGAGGTCTCACGCTCTGGTACTCCGTCTATATCGAGCCAGAAGTGGTCCCATCGGCCGTCGGCCCGATGGTGAAGACGGCGCTGCTCATTCTGGCCATCGAGCTGGCCGTGATCGGCTGGGTGCGGCGGCGGGGCCGCGACGAGCTCGGTGGGGCCTCCCTTCGCGCCGGAGGCGCGACGGCGGGTCCGCCGTAGCTGTATCCGCCTTCGCACAAAGCGCTCCGGCGAGACCGTGCCGAAGCCTTGGCGAAGGCGGGCGGAGGCGGACGCGCAGACAACAGCCGGCCACGGGCGTTTGAGCCGGGGCCATCCGGAGGATTCGATGTACAAGAGCATCTACGTTCCCGTCGATAACTCAGACCACTCCAACCGCGCCGTTGCCTGCAGCATCGCGCTGGGCAAGGCGTATTCCGCGAAGCTGGTCGGCTGCCATGTCTACGCGGCAAAACTCCACGACTATCGCTTCAGGCAGATGGAATACACGCTTCCCGAGGAGTACATCGACGAGGTGGAACTGGAGCGCCAGCGAAAGATCCACGACAGTCTCATCACGATGGGCCTCAAGCTGATCTCCGACAGCTATCTCGACGGCATGTCGCGCATCTGCAGAGAGTCGAGCCTCGAGTTCGAGCCTCGGATGATGGACGGAAAGCATCACATCGAGATCCTCAAGGATCTCGTCGGCTCACAGCACGACCTGGTCGTGATCGGCGCTCTGGGGATCGGGCGCGCGCGGGACAGCGTGATCGGCTCGGTCTGCGAGCGCGTCGTCCGCCAGTCCGACCGCGATGTCTGGGTCGTCAAGCACGTCCCGGAGCCAGGCGAGGCGGAGCGGGACACGATCCTGGTCGGCGTCGACGGAAGTCCTCAGTCGTTCGGCGCGCTGATGACGGCGTTCGAACTGGCCCGCACGTTCGGCAAGAAAGTCGAAGCGATCGCCGTGTACGACCCCTATCTTCACTACTCGGTCTTCAACGGCATCGTCAACGTCCTCACCGAGCAGGCGGCAAAGGTCTTCCGCTTCGAGGAGCAGAATCAGCTCCACGAGGAGATCATCGACACCGGGCTCGCGCAGATCTATCAGTCGCATCTCGAAGTGGGCGAGCGGATGGGGAACGAGGCGGGCATCGAGATCAAGAAGACGCTCCTCGACGGCAAGCCCTTCCAGAAGATCATCGACCACGCGCGCAAGACGAATCCCTGGCTCATCGTGCTGGGGCGGATCGGCGTTCACAGCCCGGGCGACGAGACGGCGCTGGGAAGCAACACGGAGAACATCCTCCGGGCCGCGCCTTGCGATGTCCTGCTCTCCACGCGTCTCGAGGTGCCCCGGCTCGATGTGCGCGCCGAGGAGACTATCCGGTGGACCCCCGAAGCCGAGGAGCGCATGACGCACGTTCCCGAGCAGGTCAAGGGGATCGCCCGAACCGGCGTCCTTCGTCTGGCGCTCGAGAAAGGGCATTCAGTGATCACGAGCGCCGTGATCGACGACGCGATGGATCGGTTCATGCCCAAAAGCGCCTCGGCGCTGACCAAGGCGCTGGCCGAGGGCGTCGCGCTCGAGCGCGCGAAGTCCGGCCCCGTGTCGATGTGCCGGGCGTGCGGCGTCACGGCCACGCAGAGCGGTGCCGTGAAGTGCTCCGTCTGCGGCGCCGCGGATTTCGAGGTGATTTCACAGGAGATGATCGAGAAGATCGCAGCGGTGGAGGGAGGTCTTCAGGAAGAGACGACGTACGACGGGCGCAAGGTTCGCTGGACGGAGGACGCCAGGAAGGGCCTCTGGACCATGAAGAACGCGTATCAGCGCCGCCGCGTCAAGGCGCGTGTCGAGAAGCGCGCGCGCATGACGAAGCTCGACGCGATCACGCTCGAATTCGCACGACACGTCATCGAGGAGGAGACGGGGGCGCCGCTGGAGATCGGCGTCGCGGCGCGATCCGACGTGAAGGGAGCGCAGGCCACCGACGCCGCTCCGGCATCAACCGAGGCCAAGCTGATTGCTCGCGACGACAAGAAGAACCCGCTGATCTCGACCTTCGACTGGACAGCGGAAGCCACGCAACGAATCCTGCGCGTGCCGGCCGGGTTCATGCGAAACAAGACGCAGGAGCGGATCGAGGAGCTCGCGCGGGAGCGCGCGGCGGGAGCGATCGACCTTGCGCTCGTCGAGGATGGCATAGAGATGGGCAAGAAGATGATGGCCGAAATGATCGCGACCTACTCCGCTCCCGCAGCGACTGGCGCGAAGCACAACCTCAACGAGGTCAGCCCGCTGACGGCGCGACCCGCCGAGGGTGGATGAGTGCCTATCGCTTCTGCCGCACGGACGACATCGCGCTTCTCGTCAACGCGCTGAATCACTGCTGGCCGCCGTACTTTCCCGACGAGCCGCTCATGACTCCGGCCGCGTTCAAGCGATCGATCCGTGACCGTCAGGTCTGGTGCAGCAGCTGCATGGTTGCCTTCTCGGGCTCCGAGCCGATCGGCGTCCTGATCGGCGCCAAGCGGCCTTCCGGTACGCTCGTCCACAAGATCGCCGTCCATCCCGATCATCGACGACAGGGTCATGCCCGTCACCTGCTCACGTCCCTCGGATCGAAGCTCGCGATTCTCGGCCCCCCGCGGATCGTCGCCGAAGTCCCCGAGACTCTCGCCCCCGCCTGCGGGCTGTTCAGCGCGGGCGCCTACGTCCAGGAATCGGTCCTCGTCGACTACGTCCTGCAGGGTGGAGAGACCGATGCCCGCGAGGTGGAGGGCCGGTTCCTGATTCCTGTCACGGTCGACGATCTCGCCGCCAATGGCCTCCTCGAGGAGGCCGATCCGCCAGTGTGCTGGGAGCGCTCGGTCGAGACCCTCACCGCAAGGAAGGACGAGATCGCAGGACTCGCCGTCGCCTCCGACGAGCGAATCGAGGCCTACCTTCTGTACGTGAAGCACGGAGAGAATCCGGAGGTTGTTGCGCCGGCAGGTGCCCCGACCCAGGGTGCGGCGACGGAGATCGTGTCGCTCCGCTCGCTGATCGAGGACGATGGCGCTCGTCTGAAGCAACTGCTCTCTCGACTCCGCGCGCAAGGCATGGGGACCTTCCGGTTCCCGAAGGTCCACCCGGCGGAGGTCTCGAAGGAGTGCCTGGAGACGCTCGGGTTCCGTCCTGCAGGCGGGCATGTGCTCTATGCCGCGACGGCGCGGTCCAACTAGTTCAACATTCCGGAAGCAACGCAGCACGATGAAGCGCTATTACGACATCGTCGGCGACGGAGGATCCAGAATCCTCGAACAGGTTGCCGAGCAGCGTACCCGCATCACCGACGGGCTCGCCGGGGTCCGCCATCTCGTGGCCGTCGGCTCGGGCAAGGGGGGCGTCGGCAAGAGCACCCTGACGCTGCATCTCGCGGGCGCTCTGCGCGCCAGGGGACTTCGGATTGGGATCCTGGATGCGGACTTCAACGGCCCGTCACAGGCGCGCATGGCAGGTGTCCAGGGGGCCTTGTTCGTTCCCGGGAGCCACAAGGTCGCGCTCCCCCGAACCAGCAACGGGATCGCGGTCTTCTCGATGGGCTCGCTGATTCCGGAGTCGGAGGCGCTCGAGTTCGAAAGCGCGGCACACGGAGAGTCCCACACGTGGCGCGCCACGAGGGAGTTCGCACTCCTCGGCGAGATCCTCAGGGCCTTCGAGTGGGGAGCGCTCGATCTGCTGATGTTCGACCTCCCGCCTGGAGCCGAGCGGACCGTCCAGTACGCCGATTATCTCGGGCCGCGGACCTCCTTCCTGCTCGTGACGATCCCTTCCGAGGTCGCACGGGGCGTGGTCGCGCGCTCGGTGGCAGCTCTGTCGAAGGGACCCAATCGCGTCCTCGGTTACGTCGAGAACATGAGCGGCTACTACTGCCGCGACTGCAACGCCGTCAAGCCGCTGTTCGTCTCACCAGACCAGCCATCGGGCCTGGAGATCCCCTGCCTCGGGAGTGTCCCATTCGATCCCGAGCTTGCACGGCACTGCGATACGGGGATCCCTCTCGCGGAGCTGCCCGAGACGCCCGTTGGGCGGGCCTTGGACCAGGTCGCCCTGCGACTTCTGGACAGCCTCGAATCGACTACCCCAGCCTCCGCTCACGAACCCGGTGAGCTACGGCTCGGCAAGGAGCGTCCCCAATGAAGTTCCTGTGCGTCCCCTGCGATAGCCCGATGAAGCTGCAGACAGTCGGCCCACCCGAGCGCGGTTCGCTCTCGGTCGTCTACGCCTGTCCGGAGTGCGGCTACGAGATGGCGATGCTGACCAATGCGTACGAAACACAGGTCGTTCAGTCACTCGGCGTCCGGCTCGGGCCAGAGGCCGCGGCAGCGGCGTCGAGCACGTCCGGCGGTCGGTGTCCGTTCCCCACGATGATTCCAGGGAACGAGGGCGCCGCGGAGCGCGCGCCGGCTGACGCGATCCCGGTGCGCTGGACGGCCGCGGCGGAAGCCAGGCTGGCGAACATTCCCGAGTTCGTCCGCCCCATGGCGCGAACAGGCATCGAGCGATTTGCCCGGGAGAGAGGGACCCTCGAAGTGGACGAGCAGATCCTCGACGCGGCCCGCGATTTCTTCGGCATGTGAACATGCAACCAAATACGACCCCGTTCGCCCGGCCCTACGTCGTCTCCTGGAACCTCACCTACCGCTGCAATCTCGCCTGCGAGCACTGCTATCTCGACGCAGGCGGCGCGCCTCAGGTCGGCACGGAGAACTTCGCGGACCGGAGCGAGCTCGGCACCGACGAGTGCTTCAGGGTCATCGACGAAATCGCCGCCTTCGCGCCTGAGTGCCTGACGATCCTGACGGGCGGCGAGCCGCTCTTGCGGCGCGACATCCTCGAGATCGTCCGGCGCGCGTCGGAGCGCGGCCTCTGGGTCGTCGTCGGCACCAACGGGGTGAGCATCACGGAGAACGTGGCGAGGCGCCTCGCGGACGCCGGCGCGCGGGGGCTCTCGCTCTCTCTCGATGCGCTCGATGCCGACCGTCACGACCACTTCAGGAAGGTGCGGGGCGCCTGGCGGAACACGGTGGACGGAGCGGAGATCCTGAACAGGACCGGCCTCCCATTCATCGTGCAGACGACCGCGGGCTCGCACAATATCGGCGAGCTCGACGCGATCGCCGACTTCGCGCACGATCGCCTCGCCGCCAGGGTCTGGAACCTCTACTTCCTGGTGCCGACGGGACGCGGACAGTTCGTGTCGGACATCACCCCCGCGCAGTACGACGAGGTTCTCGCCTCGCTCTACCGCATCCAGCGGAAGTACGACCGCCGGATGCTGGTGAACGCGAAGTGCGCTCCGCACTACATCAAGACCATCCTCGAGAATGCCCGCCTTCGCGCGGAGGACGTGGAACGCGCTTCGGCGCGGCAAGCCGAATCGGAGGGCACGCAAATTGACGCCGCTTCGGGCACGCCCTCGTCGCCCGGCTTGCCCGCCGTAGCCTTGGCGGAGGCGGGTCTCTCCGGGATCAGGACCTACTCCGGAGGGGCCGGCGGATGCCCCGCCGGGACGCACTACATGGGGATACGGCCGAACGGGGATGTCACCCCTTGTCCATACCTCCCGGTCTTCGCGGGGACGCTTCGCAGCTCCAGTCTCCAAGACCTCTGGACGTCCTCCGAACTGTTCGCCGACATTCGCCGCCGCACCTCACTCGGCGGGCGATGTGGGGAGTGCGAGATGAACGGCCACTGTGGAGGCTGCCGCGCCCGGGCCTACGGGATGACGGGCGATCTGATGTCCGAAGACCCTCTCTGCACCCACACGCCCGGCAGGTTCGCCGGGTCCCCTCTTCTCCTCGTCCGGCGTAGCGCTGGCGAAGGCGGAGCCATCCGCGACCGCGCGTCCGTCGGCGGGGCGGATCGAGCGTCCGCGATCGAGTACGGTCACGAATCGCCGACGACCATCGCGTGGGACGACGCGGCCGCCGCGCGCATGAAGAAAGTGCCCGCGTTTGTGAGAGGGATGGTCGTCAGCGCCGTGGAGGAATCGTGCCGCAAGAACGGCCTCGACCGCGTGACGGTCGAAGAGCTCGACCGGATCCGCTCGCGGATGCCGACGCCGAAGATGTTCGGGTAGCTGACAGCTGTCAGCTGTCAGCTGCTGACTTCAGGCCAACTCACCGGAAGATGTCCGATTCGCCCTTGAGTTTTTCCTCTTCGGCCTCGACCCACTTCTGGAATTCCTCGGGGGTCTGGACGGTGACGAATCCCCGCATCCGGTAATGGCCCATGCCGCAGAGCTGCGCGCAGGCGATCTGGTACTGGAACTGGGGATTCCCCGTCCGGGTCCGCATCTCCGCAGTCGTGACGTCGGGGACGAACCAGATGGGGATCGTCAGTCCGGGCACGGCGTCCTGCTTCACGCGAAACTCCGGTACGCCGAAGCTGTGGATGACGTCCTTGCTCATGAGCCGCAGGATGATGGGCGTGTTCGCGGGCAGATAGAGCTGATTCAGCGTGGTGATGTCATCCTTCCCGGCAGGATCGGTGCGATCGAGGCCGAGGGGGTTTGCCTGGAGGTCGAGCAGCTTGTAGTCCGTGCGGCCGAATACCCTGTCGGGACCGGCATAGTGGACGTTCCAGGCGAACTGCTCGGCGGTGACCCGAACCACCAGTGCTTCGCTTTCCGGGGGCATGCGGTCGACCCTCGCGGCCCAGATCGGGATCGCGAATCCAAAGAGGAGAACGGCTTCGACCACTGCGACGCCGATCTCGGAATAGTTCGACGCGTGCGACTTGACACCCGTGTAGTTCGCCACAGGATGCCGCGATCGCCGGAAACGGATCAGGGCGTAGCAGAAAAACCCTCCCCACCCGACGAACAGGAGGAGCATGAACACGTGCGTCCAGCCAATCAGACCGTCGATCTGCGCGCCGTGAGCCGAGGCGAGCGGCGGGAGTCCAAGCCATTCAGTCATGATGTCCTCGACGCCCCCTGGAGCTTCGACCATTCATTGTCGAGCTCGAGGTCCGCGAAGCGCTTCGCGCGTTTGCGGAGATAGAGAAAGAAGCCGACGAAGCAACCCTGAACCACCAGCGTGATGGCGAGCAGCACCAGGACGCCGAGCTTCGCCCCGTCGATCATCGAGGTCTCCTCCGCCCCGAAGCAGACCGGGCAGGCGAGGACGCTCGAGCCCCCGCCGATCATCACGGCCGCCGCTGTCGTGAGAGCCCGCCTCCGCAGCTGCACTGCCATGCCGAGGCAGGCCTGTCGGAGCCCCCGGTCGCGTGTCGTTTCCAGATTCATCGCAGCGTCCTCGTCTTGCGCAGGAACCACGAATCGTAGACGACCAGGCCCACGGATACGGCGAACGCCGCGATGGCCGCGAGCAGGGGTGCGACCCCGCCCCCTCGCCCGTACAGGCCGAGGCACCAGACTCCGAACAGCACCGCGAGGGCCGCAGAGAGGAGAATCAGCACCGCATGGACCCACCTGAGGTTCATCAGGGAATCCAGTAGCCGTTCTGAACGGTGAGGATGGGAAGGGCCAGCAGCGCGACGAAAAAGGCAGCGGTCACCGCGAGAACCGCGTAGATCAGCTTCTTCTCGGAGATCAGGTGCATGAAATAGCAGGCCACCAGCGATCCCTTGACGGTCGCGACGAGCAGCGCCACGGTCACCGCCATCGCCACGGGAAGGTGGAGGTACGAGATTCCCACCGTGACGACTGTCAAGACCATGAGGGCAACGAAGACGGTGATGTAGACCTTGACGTGCCGGTCGATGTCGGCTGCTGCGTGGTCGCTCGTCATGGATGCCGCCTACAGAAGATAGAGGGTCGGGAAGAGAAAGATCCAGACCAGATCCACGAAATGCCAGAAGAGGCCCGAGTTCTCGACCCGGTTGGTGAACCACTGCGGGTTCGTCTTCCAGAGCTTCGCGCCGGGGCCCCAGAAATAGGCGTTCACGGCCATCCCGCCCGCCACGTGGAGCATGTGCAGGCCAGTCAGGGTGAAGTAGATGGCGAGAAAGTTGTTGGTGCTGGGAAAGAGCCCGTCGTGGAACTTGTGGCTGTATTCGAAGTACTTGACCACGAGGAAGACGAACCCGAGCAGGATCGTCACCCCCATGTAGATCCGAAAGGTCCCGAAGCGGTGGCGCATGAGCGACGCCCACGCCATGACCATCGTGACGGAGGACGTAATCAGGACGATCGTGTTGAACGTGGCGAGCGGGACGTTGAGAATCGTGTCTCCCCGCGGCCAGGTTGGCGCGCCCACCCTGATCAGGATGTAGCTCGCAAAGAGGGCCCCGAACAGCATCACCTCCGAGGCCAGGAAGAGCCAGATGCCGATCTTGCCGTTGTTGAGACCCGTGTCGGGGCGGACCTCTACTGTGTACGGAATCTCCATCTCGATCAGGCCTCGTACTGCGGCAGGAAATCCTTGGCCGCGCCGGGAACGCTGTACTCGTAGGGCCCCCGGTACGCTTCCGGGGTCACGAGGAAATTACCGTGCGGCGGAGGCGAGGGAGCCGCCCACTCGAGCGTCGTGGCGTGCCACGGATTCGCGTCGGTCTGCTCCCCCTTCCAGATGCTCCAGAAGAAATTGAAGATGAAGGGAAGCTGGAAGAGCGCCATGATCCACGCGCCCCAGGAGGAAATGACGTTCATGTGGAGCACCGGCGCCGCGAACTCGTAGCTCGCCCCACCGTCGAACAGTCGCCGCGAGACGCCGGCCAGCCCCATGAGGAACATCGGCATGAAGACGACGTTCATGCAGACGAGCGAGCCGAAGAAATGGATCTTCCCCAGCGTCTCGTTCATCTTCCGCCCGGTGGCTTTCGGAAACCAGTAGTAGATCCCCGCGAACAGGGCGAAGATCGTCCCCGGCGCGACCACGTAGTGGAAGTGGGCGATGACGTAGTACGTGTCGTGCAGCGGGATGTCCGCGACGTTCAAGCCGAGCGGAAGCCCCGTGAGCCCGCCGATGCCGAACATCGGGAGAAAGCCGAGCGCGAAGAGCATGGGCGTGTTGAAGCGTATCGATCCGCCCCAGAGCGAGATGATCAGGGCCGTGAGAATCACGACCGACGGAATCGAGATGATCATCGTGGTCGTCTGGAAGAACGCCGCCATCGCGGTCCCCATGCCGGTCATGAACATGTGGTGCGCCCAGACGATGAAGGACATGAAGCCGAGGAAGACGAGCGAATAGACCATCGAACGGTAGCCCCACAGGGGCTTCCGCGTGTTGTTCGCGATGATCTCGGCCACGATTCCCATCGCCGGAAGGATCAGTACGTAGACCTCCGGGTGCGCCAGGAACCAGAACAGGTGCTGCCAGAGAAGCGGGTTTCCTCCGCCGGCCCGCGTGAGGACTTCGCCGCTGACGACGAGCCCGGTCGGGAGGAAGAAGCTCGTACCGGCCAGACGATCCATCAGCTGCATGGTCGCCGCGGCTTCGAGCGGCGGGAAGGCCAGGAGCAGGAGGAAGGCCGTCACGAACTGGGTCCACACGAAGAAGGAGAATCGCATGAACGTCAGACCCTTGGCGCGCAGCTGGATGATGGTCGTGATGAAGTTGACCGCTCCGAGCAGCGACGAGGTGATCAGGAAGATCATCCCGATGAGCCACACCGTCTGGCCCGTGCCCGCCAGGATTGCGAGAGGCGTGTAGGACGTCCAGCCCCCCTGCGCGGCTCCCCCGGGGACGAGAAAACTGGCCAGCATCGTCAGGCCGCCGAGGAAGAAGAACCAGTAGCTCGCCATGTTCAGCTTCGGGAACGCCATGTCCGGGGCTCCAATCTGGAGCGGGACCACGAAGTTCCCGAATCCTCCGACGGCGAGGGGGACCACACCGAGGAAGACCATGATGGTGCCGTGCATCGCCCCGAGCTCGTTGTAGAACTCAGGGAGCATCGCCCCGCCCGGCATACGCGCCTCGCCGAAGAGGGCGCCGAGCAGCGGCAGCGCGGCGCCCGGGTAGGCGAGCTGCCAGCGCATGAGCATCATCAGGCAAAAGCCGAAGAGCAGGAACAGGAGCCCGGTGACGGCGTACTGGATCCCGATGACCTTGTGGTCAACGGAGAAGATGTACTTGCGCCAGAAGCCAAGCTCCTCGTGATGGGCTTCGTGCGCGCCGTGCGATGTGGGTGCGGCGACAGCTCCCGGCTGACTCATGCGGCTGATCTCCGATCGCTACTTGGCGGCGGGGGTGGCGAACTTGAAGTCCTGGGTCTTCTTATCGCTGGCGCCAACCGTGACCGAGGCCGTCTGCGTCCCCAGCCTCTCGTGCCAGGCGGTGATCTCGTAGGTCCCTGGCTCGAGACCCGAGATCGTGTACTTCCCGTCCGTGCTCGTCACCGAGAAGAACGGATGGGTGAAGACGCCGACGTAGGCGCTCATCCAGGGGTGGACGTCGCACTTGGTGTGGAAGATCGCCTCAGGCTTGTCGAACGACGTCAACGCCTCCTTGCGCGTCGGCGGCATCGCCTGGTTGAATGCCTTGTTGACCTTGGGGAGCGTGTGGACGTTGTGGAGGATGCCGTCGGAGTTGAGGAACTTGTAGGGCTGACCAACCATGACCCCCATCACGTGGGGCACGTACTGACAGCCTTTCTGATCCATGACCACCGGCTCCTTGGGAGCGGGCCAGGTCTTCCCGGCCGGGAGCCCCTTCGTCACATACACCATGATGTTCCCCATGGCGTTGGCGGTGCCGAGGACCAGCATCTCGTTTGCTACCGGTCCCGTATGCTTCTTGGCGCACGCGGGATCGGCGTCCATGGCGAGCGGCCTGAGAGTGGGGGCTTTCCCGGTGAAGGTGACGGTTCCGGTGACGGACGAGGCGGCAAAGGCGACGCCCGGCCAAACTGACAACGCGACCAGCCCGGCGGCCAGCCACAACTTGTTCCCTGTCGCGCGCATGCTCGGCTCCTTGGTCATCGCAAAAACTTCGTGTCCGCCATGACGGTCAACGCTGCTTCCCGCCTGGAGTGGGGCGACTCTACACCGGGCACGCCATCTGTGCAACCCCCCAGCACAGCCGATCATGATCAATGTGGACGGCGACGAGACGCGTCGGACAATCGCGTACCGGTTCGGGTCGGTCCTCGAGGCGGAGAAGCCCTGGCACGATCGTTGGGTTGGGGCCGTGCGGTGGCAGATGACTCAGAAGCGATAGAGCGCGGCCGGATTGTCCACCAGGATCGTCCGGCGCATCGCCGGATCGGGAGCCCACGTCGCCAGCTGGTTCAACACGAGGCCGTCGTCAACACGACGATGCGGTGAGACGTCCATGGCGGTTCGGCCCGGTACCGTGGAGGTATCGGGGTGAGGCCAGTCAGTTCCCCAGAGAACGCGCTGCACATTGGCGGCGATGAGGGCCTTCGCCAGCGGACCCATGTCGGCAAAGGCGGGCGCCTGCGCCGAGCCGCGATAGGGAGCCGACACCTTGACGTGGGCGTGCCCCGTGCGCACCAGATCCAGGAGCACATCGAATCCTTCCTGTCCGACGCCGCCGGCGGCCTGCGCGCCGCCGAAGTGATCGAACACGACAGGAACCGGGGCTGCCGCAACCTGTGCGCGAATGGCGGCAATCACGGGGAGCGTGGCATACATCTGGATATGCCACTTGCGGCTGCCAATCCGCCGAACCGCCGCATCGAATCGTGTCCGCGCCACATCGGGGTCGGTCTGGCCGGCGGTGGCGAGATTGATCCTGATACCGCGAATCCCCACGCGCTCCATTTCATCGAGAGCTTCGGCGGGCGTCTTCTCGTCGACCACCGCGATGCCGCGCGCCCCTGGACCGAGCCGGTGAATCCCATCCAGCGTGCACGCGTTGTCGGTTCCGTAAACGCTCGGCTGCACGATCACCACGCGGGTGATGTGGAGCGCGCGGTGGAGGGCCTGCAAGTCCTCCACTGTCCCTTGCTCGGGGGTGTAGGTGCGAGCCGGCGTGAAGGGAAAGCGTCGCGCGTCGCCAATGATATGCGTGTGGCAATCACACGCGCCCGCCGGCACCTCGAAGCTCACGGGAGTCAGGGAGGACGACGTGCGCTGGCCGGCAGTCAGGCGTTGCGCCGCCGCCGCAACGGCCGCCGACGCACCGCTGACGAGGACCGCCCGTCTCGAGAGCATCGTCGCTGTTCCTCTAAGCTGACAGCTGATAGCTGATCCTTGTCTATTTCTTCGAGACCGTCCACGTACCGTGGGGACCGACGCTCGTCTGCCCGGTCGGCGTCAGCGTCCATGTCCCCTTGGCAGAAGCTTTGTCGAACGTTCCTTCCAGCACGATCTGGCCACCGTCCCCGAGGGGATACTCGTACTTGCCCGTCATCTTGTTGCCCTCGAAGATCAATGACTTGAACGCGGCGGAATGCCCCGATTCGCCACCCGTTGCCTTCACCTGTCCCGCAAAGGCGCCGTCCTTGCCCTTCTCGATGGTGATCTCGAGCCCGCCGGTCCCGTCCCCTTCAGCTGCGGCCCACGTTCCGGCCCAGGCCCCAAGATGACTGTCTTTTCCCTGCGCGTAGCCGAACGCGCTCATCGTCACCATCAACAGACACACAATCCAGCTCTTACGCATGACGCCTCCCTCGCGAATACGAGAACCCATCTGCTAAACACGGCGCAGCACCGAGGGCGGCGTGGCGCCCGTCGCGCAAGGCGCGCGGAGGGAGAATACTGCAGTATTCGACCGACGAGCAACGCCGCGCCACGGGATGCCGCGTCGGCCGAATGCCGGCGTGTTTAGCCGATGGGTTCAGCACCAGGGGCCAGGACTTCGGGACTCACGAATCCTTCTCGCACCGCTCGGGAATCCAGACGTGAAGCGCCACCGCGGAGTTCCGCAATACATGGTCCCGCAACGCAGGCTTCGAGGTCGGGTCATATAATTCCGCATGCGCAACGCTCGCGTCATCCTCCTGCTCGGCCTCGCGGCACTCCTGGCCCTGGCCGCAGCGGTGCCCGCGCGCGCCCCGCAGACGGCTCCATTCGACGTCATCGTCAAAGGCGGCATGGTGTACGACGGCACCGGCGCGCCGGGACGCCGGGCTGACGTCGCGATCCGCGGAGACCGGATTGCCGCGATCGGAGACCTGGGCGCCGCGCCGGCCGCATCGGTGGTGGATGCCTCGGGCATGGCGGTGGCCCCCGGGTTCATCAACATGCTTTCGTGGTCGACCGATTCGCTGATTGCGGACGGACGATCCCAGGGTGAGATCCGCCAGGGGGTCACCACGCAGATCTTCGGCGAAGGCATCTCGATGGGGCCCCTGACGCCCGACATGAAACGTCGCGCCGTCGAGCAGATGGGCGACATCAAGTACGACATCACCTGGACGACGCTGGCGGAGTATCTGCGAGAGCTCGAACGGAAGGGCGTCTCGCAGAACGTCGCGTCGTTCATCGGCGCAGCCACCATCCGCGAGCACGTGATCGGCCTCGACGATCGGAAGGCGACCTCTGCACAGATGGACGAGATGCGAGCACTCGTGCGCCAGGAAATGGAGGCCGGGGCGCTCGGCATCGGGTCATCGCTGATTTATGCGCCAGGCTTCTACGCGGACACGGAGGAGCTGACGGAGCTCTGCAAGGTTGCCGCGCAGCATCACGGCCGGTACATCTCCCACCTGCGCAGCGAGGGTAACCGTCTGCTGGAGGCCGTGGACGAGCTCATCGCCATCGCCCGCGGCGCCAACATTCCCGCCGAGATCTATCACCTGAAGGCGGCGGGACAGGCCAACTGGAACAAGATGGACGCCGTGATCGCCAGGGTCGAGAAGGCACGCACAGAAGGGCTGAGGATCACGGCGGACATGTACGCCTACACCGCAGGCTCGACAGGCCTGGATGCCGCGATGCCTCCCTGGGTGCTGGACGGTGGATACGAGGCGGCATACACGCGGCTGCGCGATCCGGCCGTGCGGCCGAAGATCGCGCTGGCCATCCGGACTCCAAGCGAGGACTGGGAGAATCTGTACCTCGCGGCAGGGTCACCGGAATCGGTGCTGCTGATCGAGTTCAGATCCGAGCAGCTGAAGTCCCTGACTGGCAAGACGCTCGCTGAAGCCGCCCGGCTGCGCGGCGAGGATCCCGTTGACACCATCATGAACCTGATCGTCGAGGACCAGTCGCGCGTGGGTGCGGTCTATTTCATGATGTCGGAAGACAACATCCGGAAGCAGATCGTGTTGCCCTGGGTCTCGTTCGGTTCCGATGCGGCGTCGATGGCTCCCGAACTGCCGTTCACCCGTTCGGCGACCCACCCGCGTGCATACGGCAACTTCGCGCGCGTCCTCGGAAAGTACGTCCGCACCGACAGGACCCTGACTCTCAGGGATGCGGTGCGAAAGTTGAGCGGCCTGCCCGCCACCAACCTCGACCTCGAACACCGCGGCTTCATCAAGGACGGCATGTTCGCCGACGTCGTCGTTTTCGATCCGGCGACGATCGCCGATCGCGCCACGTTCGAGCGTCCGCATCAGTATGCCGTGGGCATGCAGCACGTCTTCGTGAATGGGGTGCATGTCCTCAAAGCCGGCGAACACACCGGGGCACGGCCCGGCCGGGCACTCTGGGGACGCGGAAAAAAGAGCTGAAAGCTGGGAGCTGGAAGCTGGAAGCTGGGAGCTGGAAGCTGGAAGCTGGAAGCTGGGAGCTGGAAGCTGGGAGCTGGAAGCTGGAAGCTGGAAGCTGGAAGCTGGAAGCGAACATGAACAAAGAAACATGGACTCGAGTCGATCAGTATCTCGCCGGCGAGCTGCTGACTCCTGATCCGGTGCTCGATGCCGCGCTCCAGTCGAGCGAGGCGGCGGGGCTGCCGGCCATCAACGTGTCCCCCACACAGGGGAAACTGCTGCAGACGCTCGCGCGGTTGTGCGGCGCACGCCGCATCCTGGAAATCGGAACGCTGGGCGGTTACAGCACCATCTGGCTTGGCCGCGCGCTGTCGGCGGGCGGACGTCTCATCACCCTCGAGGCTGACGAGAAGCATGCCGCCGTCGCGCGCGCCAACATCGGCCGCGCCGGGCTGGACGACGTGGTGGAGATACGCATGGGCAAGGCGCTGGAGTCCCTTCCCGCCATCGCTGCGGAATCGAGCCCGCCATTCGACTTCGTCTTCATCGACGCGGACAAGGTCAACACACCCGAATACTTCGCATGGGCGTTGAAGATGTCGCGTCCCGGAAGTCTCATCATCGTCGACAACGTCGTCCGTGACGGCGCGGTCGCGGATCCCGCGACGTCCGACGCGAACGTGCAGGGGATGCGTCGGTTCTTCGACGGGTTGAAGCGGGAACCGCGCGTCACCGCAACAGCGGTCCAGACCGTCGGGGCGAAAGGGTACGACGGGTTCGCCGTCGTGCTGGTTGGAGACGCCGGTTCGACGGAGACGCTGCGATAGACTCGAAGACCGGATGCATACGACACATCAGGCGTGGTACTCACCGAGACTCGGGCACGATATGGGTATCGCGGCCTTCGGGCACTGGGGACCGCCCCTGCTGGCTTTCCCGACGAGCCACGGGGACGAATGGGAGCTGCAGCGCCACGGGCTGATCGATGCCATCGGAGATCTGGTCGAAGCCGGCCGGCTCAGGGTGTTCTGCGTCGGGTCGAACAATCACGAGTCCTTCCTGAACGGCGATGCGCACCCGCTGCACCGCAGCTGGCGGCAGCGGATGTTCGACGAATACGTCCGCGACGAGGTCATCCCTTACATCTACGACAGCTGCCAGACGCCCGGTATTCCCATCGGCACGATGGGTCCGTCGCTCGGTGCGTACCATGCAGCGAACACGCTCTTCCGGTATCCGCACCTGGTCAAACGATGCTACGGACTGTCCGGCATCTACGACCTGCGGAACTTCATGGGCGGCATGTACGACGACAACTTCTACTTTCAGAATCCGATCGACTACATGGCGGGGCTGGACGATCCATGGTTCCTCGAGCAGCTGTCGACGTGCGAGATCCGGCTCGTCACGGGCTCAGGGCCACATGAACAGAGCGGATACTCATACGCGATGTCGGCTGTGCTCGATCGAAAAGGCATCCGCCATCATCTGGACGACTGGGGACACCGTGGAGGTCATGACTGGCCGTACTGGAAGGAGCAGCTGCGCGAGTACATCTCGCGCTGGTGAAGCGAACCAGGGGCTGAAAGCTGAGAGCTGATAGCTCTCAGAGACTGCCCTTACGGCTCAACACCTTACCGTAAAGGTGAGTGTCCCCATTTTCAGCCGCGGGCGGGTTCGGGAGCGAGGTCGAACCGGTCCAGCAGGTACTGACCGGCCGCGATCACCTGCTCCTCATCGATCCAGACGTCGCAGGCGCGCGTGAGGACGTCCACGTGCGTGCGGGACTTCCAGTTCGCGTGGGTCTGGCTGCCGTAGGGATCGCCGAAGGCCAGGTGCACGCCGGGAACCTTCTCGTCCTGGAGGAGCACGCCGATCATTTCGCGCAGGCCGAGGTTCGTGCCGAATGCGAGCTCGCCGACCCTGTCGCTGTTTTCGTCCGTGTGGCAGTAGCTCCAGAAATCGCTCTCGAGATCGCGGCGATCGCACCGCGCGGACGTCAGCCGCCCGGCGCGAATCTCGAGCACGAGCGGCGTGCGACCGAGCACGCCGTACTTCCCATTGAAGTAGTCCCCCGCCGTACCGTCGCAAACGAACGTGCCGTCAACCGAATGCGGCGTCGTGAACACTTCGCCTGCCGGCAGATTCGACCAGTAGCGGGGATTGATGATTCCGCTCGTCTTGACCCACGCGAGCGCGCGATCGAAGGTCGCCGTGAAGTTCGTTCCGGCCGGAGTCCGCACCGTGAGCGAGCCCGCATGATTCATCCGTTCGCAGAGCTGCTGGCTGAGTCGATCGACCTGCCGGTAGTCCGCACGCATGCCTTCACGCATGATCCGCGGAGTGACACCAACCATGTGCGCGTAGCGGATGCGCCGGCGCTCGACGAGACCGACGATGGCCATCCGCGCGGGCAGCTCCCCTTCCTGGGGCTGAACGCACAGGATGCCGGCGTCCGCCGTATTGAGCGCGTCGAGGATCGCAGGGGGGGCGACCGTCATCGGCCGGGTCGAGACGGATTCAATCAGGAGGCAGTCCGCCTTGCCGCCTGCATCCGAGATCGCCTGCTCGAGGCTCGCAGCCACGGCACGGCTGGCCTCGTCGGCGATGAGCGCCACGCGCTCGCCCCTGCGGATCGCAAGACAGGTCTGGACCGCATTGTGCGCGCCGGGGAGCAGATCTGAAGCCGCTGGACCAAAGACCATCCCGGGAAGTGTATCAGCGTCAATCACTGACGACGAACGCCGGCACCTGCCCCCCGCCGGAGGTCACGTTCGCGAGCCCGGTGGCGCTCAGGCGGGTCAGATAGCCCGACATGCGCCCTCGGAACAGATACGGCGCAAAGTCGACGAGCATGTCGCGCATGGTCACGTCGCCCTCGGCGTCGAATTGCGGAAACACCTCGCGGCGCACCGGAATTCGCTCCTGCAGCACCCACGTGCCCGGAGGATCGCTCAACGCGGCGCCAAGGGCGGCGCTCCAGTCGGCTCCGGTCATCTCCCAGCCGAGCTTCACGCCGGCCCCTCCGTACTCGTCGTTCGGCTTCAGGACAAAGCTGTCGCGGCCGTCTTCCGCGAGCCGCAGCAGCCCGGATCGGCGGCCGTCCTTGACGGTTTCCGCATCGCTCACCAGGCGTGTCCACGGCACGTGGGCACGAATCACCGCACGATCGGCGTCCGAGAAGAGTGACGCGTTGCGGTCATCCGTCAGCACGGCAAAGAACGCTTTCTTGTGCGCCAGCTTGCAGCGAAACGTGTTCGCGACGCAGACCGCGCCGGACTCGTACGCCTTCACGAGTGCGCCGCACTCATCCGGTCTGGCGACAATGTCGTTCATCAGGACGCGCCGGTAGACGAGATCGATGCGTCGTCCTCCGGCCGTGAGGGCCTTCCCGTCGAACGAGAGATCGCGCGGATCGCACACGAGGGTCGGAACGCCCAGCTCTATGAAGGCGTCGCGGAGAATCTCGAACTCCGTCCAGGTCGGCACGTTGCGCCAGTCGACGATCGCCATCAGGGGAGGCTGCGCCCTCCCTCCCCACTCACGGTAACTCGCCACGAGCGCCTCGAGCAGCGGCGCCATCGTCGGGTTGAAGCGCACGCGGCGCTCTTCCCGGAAGCGGGCCATGACGTCGAGCGAATCGAACAGCTCGCAGAGCCGCTGGGTATAGGCAGGACCGGCAGGTGATTCGGCGTTGTACTCGGCGAAGTGGAGCGAATCCGGAAGGAGAAAGGCGTCGAGCCGCGAGGCCGTGCTCGCACGGGAGTAACCGGGGTCGATTTCGACCAGCCGGATCTCTGTGTCGGTGAGGCCGAGTTGATCGAGGACGTCGCGCGACTTCAGCGCGGCGTCGGTGACGCGTTCCCCCAGCGCGGCAACGCGCTCCGCTGCCGTGCGCATCCGTGCTTCGTCGCGCTCGGTCAGGAAAAACGGGCGAAGGAAGGGGCAATGGATCCGATCGCCGAACGTCAGCTTCCGCTCGCGCATGGAGGCGGCGAGCCCTGATGTGAACCGGCGGTTCAGCTCCTCGCCGGGTCGGAGCAGCGCGTGCCAGGCCGCGGCGGCATCCATCTACTTGAGTCCAGGAGCCCCGGTGAACCCCGAGGCCTTCCCGATGCCAAGCATTTCTTCCCAGCGGGGCCAGCACTGCGACGGATCGTTGTTGAGGGCACGATCGATCACGAGCGATGTCATCTTCTCGATGACGTGATCGAAGTAGAAGTCGGTGATTCGGGCACGTTCGAAATCCGGCGCCGGGTTGAGGTAATCGATGGCATAGGGCACGCCGTCGCGCATCGCAAACTCGATCGTGTTCATCTCGTAGCCGAGCGCGCGATTGATCGTCTGCGCGTCACGCACGACGCGCGCACCGAGCTCGGACGACAGGTAGTTGTGATCGACCAGATACCGCCGCTCGCGCGGATCGTAGGCCACAGGCGTGATGTCGGTCTTGCCGAAGGTGAAGCACCGGACGTAGAGGTCGAAATCGATGAACTCCTGGAGCGTCATGCAATAGGGGGCGGTGATGTCGTACGCCTCGAGCAGCTCCTGCTTGTCGTTGACCTTGTAGACATGCTTCCAGCCCCCACCCGAGTACGGCTTGAGGATCGCGGGTCTGCCCACGTAGTCGAGGAGCGCATCCCAGTCGAGCGGATACTGGAGATTCCGCAGCGATTCCGAGGTGAGATCGATGTCCTTCGGGTAGCCCTTCTGCGGGAGCAGCACGGTCCGCGGGATCGCGCACCCCAGCTTCGCCATCACCGAATAGTTGAAATACTTGTCGTCCGCCGTCCACCAGAACGGGTTGTTGATCACGTAGGTGCCCTGCAGTACCGCGTGCTTCAGCGCTCCCCGGTAGTACTCGACCTCGTGGGAAATGCGATCCACGATCACCCGATACCGGGCGGGATCGTCCATTTTCGTTCCGCTGAACCTCACCATCTCCGCGGAGATCCCGTGCGATGCACCAGCCGCATTCACCGCGTCGATGAACGCGGGGGGAAAGCTGTACTCGCGGCCCACCAGCAGCCCAACGCGCATCGTGTCACTCGGGGAGCTCATACTCGATCCTGTTCGCGACGATCCACTCCGGCACGCGTTTCCTCGACGATGTGCCGGACGACCGCCTTCAAGTCGCCCGTTTCCTTGTAGACGGCAAGCTGCCGCTCGGCGCTGGTGCCTTCTCTCAGCACTGTGTGCACGTACTCGACGGCCTCGCGGCTCTGGAGCTCGTCAACGACATCGTCGATGAACTCGAGGAGCTCGACCGCCAGCTCGCGCATCGGCACTTCCTCGCGCTTGCCGAAGTCGATGAGCTTTCCGTCGATGCCCCATCGCGCCGCCCGCCACTTGTTCTCTTCGATGAGCGGCTTGGCATAAAGACGGAAGCCGATGTTCTTCGAGTAGAGCCGATGCAGCTTCACGATGATGGCCTGGGCGAGCGCGCCCAGCATGACGGCGGCCTCCGGACGCGTCGGCACGTCGCAGACCCGGAATTCCAGCGTACCGAAGGTCGGGTGCGGACGCACGTCCCACCAGATCTTCCGCGCGTCGTCTATGCAGTGCAGGTCGACGAGCAGCTTGACGTAGTCCTCGTACTCGCTCCACGAGCCGAAATGATCCGGCACGCCCGTGCGTGGAAAGCGCCTGAAGATGGTGGTGCGGTACGACTTGAGGCCGGTGTCGCGGCCATTCCAGAACGGCGAGCTCGTCGAGAGCGCCAAAAGGTGCGGGAGGAAGTACCGCGCCTGGTTCATCAAATCGATCATGGTCTGGCCCGGCGGCACAGCCACATGGACGTGCAGGCCGAAGATGAGCAGCGACCTGGCCAGGTGCTGCAGCTCTTCGACAATGCTGTCGTAGCGGACGCCCGGCGAGAGGACCTGGTCTTTCCAGTGGGAAAAGGGATGGGTGCCGGCAGCCGCCACCGCCAGACCGACACGTTCAGCGCCATTCGTGAGCTCGCGGCGGATACGAAAAATCTCCTCGCTCAGCTCCGGAACGTTCGCGCAGATCTTCGTCCCGACTTCAACAATGGATTGATGCAGCTCGCGCTTGATCTGCTCGCCCAGGGCCGGCGAGCTCGACGCCAGAAGCTCGGAGACGTGGGACCGCAGCTCCCACGTCTGAGGATCGACAATCTGAAACTCTTCCTCCACGCCGACCGTGAAGCGGTGCGCCATCAAGGGGATGATACTGCACCAGCTCTCAGCTCTCAGCTTTCAGCTGATGGCTGATGGCTGACAGCGGCCTCATCGCGGTTGCCACCGCTCCGATTCCGTGCGCGCGGTCTTCAGGTAGCGCTCCATGCGGCCGACGACGTCGGGGTGGGCGGCGGCGATGTCGTGCTGCTCCTGTCGATCGGTGTCGAGGTCGTAGAGCTCCAGTGGGCCGCCGGGCTTGAGGCGGAGGGCCTTCCAGCGGTCCATCCGCACAGCCTGCTGGAAGCCGCGCTCGTGGAACTCCCAGTAGAGCGGCGCGTGCGGCAGGCGCGCATTTCCGCGGAGCGCTCGGGCCATCGACACCCCGTCGATGCCGGACGGCGCGCGGACCCCGGCGAGATCCGCAAGGGTCGGGAGCATGTCCCAGTGGGCCCACACCTGATCGCTCACGCGGCCGGCGGGAATGGTTCCCGGCCATCGTGCAATCATCGGCACCCGAATGCCTCCTTCGTAGAGATCGCGCTTGATGCCGCGAAGGCCGCCAGAGCTCTTGAAATACTCCGGGTCCGCTCCCCCTTCCTTGTGTGGTCCGTTGTCGCTGGTGAACAGGATCAGCGTCCGCCGGTCGATCCCTCGAGCGCGCAGCAGGTCGGCGAGGCTCCCGATGTCGCGATCCATCCGGCTGATCATCGCGGCAAAGGCTGCGAACGGCGTTGGCTGGGAGCGATATCCGAGCGACAGTCCTTCAGGACGTGCGCCGGTCTGCCTGGCGTCCGCGGTCGCGTTCGCAAATGGACGCTCGTCGAAGCGGCCGCGGAAGGGCGCCATGGAGTCCTCGGGGGCGCGCAGCTCGGCGTGCGGGACGGTGTAGTTCAAGTACACGAAGAAGGGCCGCGCGTCGGCGCGCTCGACGAACGCGGCGGCTTCCTTCGTGAAGAGGTCATTGACGTAGTCCCGGTCGAGGTTTGTCGCCACGCTCTCGCCGTTGCGCCAGAGATGGTCCGTGTACTGCCGGTGCGCATGCCGCTGATTGAGAAACCCGAACGCGTGGTCGAATCCCTGCTTGTCCGGCATGCCGGTGCTTCCCGGCTGCCCGAGTCCCCACTTGCCGATGAGGGCGGTTCGATATCCGGCGTCCTTCAGCACCTCCGCGATCGTCACGTCTTCGTGCGGCAGGGGCACATCGCCGCTGCCCGGGGCCCCGTTTCCGCGGATGGATGCGTGGCCCGTGTGCCGCCCGGTCATGAGCGCCGCGCGTGATGGTGCGCAGACCGTGCTGCCGGCGTAGTACTGCGTGAACCTCGTGCCCTCGCGCGCGAGGCGGTCGAGGTTCGGCGTCGCGAACCTCGTCTGGCCGTAGACGCCGAGGTCTCCGTAGCCGAGATCGTCGGCCTGGATGAGCAGGATGTTCGGCGGACCCGCGCGTTGGGCAACCGCCGCGGGCGCCTGGCCTATGAACGCCACGGCCGCCAGGAGAAGGAGCGAAAACAGGAGTCTCTTCAAAGTATCTCGGTGGCTGGGGTCGAGTGCTACGACCGGAACATGAAATACACCGCTCCGAGCAGGCAGAGGCCGGCCCACAGAAAATCCAGCTTCAGCGGCTGCTTCATATAGAGCAGGGCAAAGGGCATGAAGACGCTCAGGGTGATGACCTCCTGCACGATCTTCAACTGGGGCAGGGACAGCGTGGTATATCCGATCCGGTTGGCCGGCACCTGCAGCAGGTATTCGAAGAGCGCGATCCCCCAGCTCATGAGCGCCGCCACGTATCACGCGCGTCCCCGCGCATCCTTCAGATGAGCGTACCAGGCGAACGTCATGAACACGTTCGAGCAGGTGAGCAAACCAACCGTCATACCGATCGCACGCACGCGGGGGTCCTTTCGCCGGGGGTCTCTTCGCTGTCAGCTGTCAGCTGATGACTCTATGCTATCGGCCGCAGCTCTCGCCTCTCCGAGCTCCCGGCGCGGATGGCCTGCTGCAGGCACCCTGCCAGCCTTTTCACCGCTTCGTCGGTGGCGTCAGGGGGAACGCTCGAGAAGCAGAGCCGCAGCTCCGATTCCCCGGCCGGGTCCGGATAGAAGGCGTGACCGGCGATGAAGGCCACGCCTGCCCCCAGCGCCCGGTCCAGCAGCGCGCGCGAACTGAGGCCCCCGGCGAGGCGACACCACAGATACAGCCCGCCCTGCGGCCTCGCGAAGCGCAGCGCTCCCGCGGGCACGTACCGCGCGATGGCGGCCATCATCTGCCCGCAGCGCCGCGCGTGCTCGGCGCGGAGCGTCCGGAGGTGCGCGTCGAAGCTCCGCTCGCGGATCAGACGGGCCATCGCGAACTGCACGAGATTCTGCGTGTGCGGGTCGAGCCGCTGCTTGATGATGGCGATCTGGTCGATGATCGACGGCGCCGCCGAGAGCCATCCAAGACGAAGCCCTGGCGCCATGACCTTCGAAAAGCTGTTCAGGTGAATGACGAGGTTCTGGCTGTCCAGGTCCCTCAGTGACGGCGGCGGCACCTCGTTGAAGTACAGCTCTCTGTACGTGCCGTCCTCCACGATCGGCAGCCGGTAGCGTTCCGCCAGGCGCAGCAACTCCCGCCGCGCGCGGATCGGCATCGTGGCGCCCGTCGGGTTCTGGAACGTCGGATTCGTGTAAATCAGCTTGGGACGATACCGGACGATGAGATCCTCGAGCTCGTCGACGTCCGCCCGGGCGATGTCCCAGCCAATCAGCTTGGCCCCCGCCGCGCGGAACGACTGGATCGCGCCGAGGTACCCGGGGCGGTCGATGATCACCGCATCGCCGGGATCGATGAGGCACCTCGCGAGCAGATCGAGCCCCTGCTGCGCACCCGCGAGGATCAGCACACTCTCAGCCGGCACCTTGAAGCGCTCGGCGATCGCCTCGCGAAGGGCCGGCTGGCCTTCGGTCGGCCCATGGCGCCAAGCGGCCCGCCCGTCGCGCTTGAACACCTGATCCACGGCCTGCTGGAAGACCGCAGTCGGGAAACAGTCGATCGCCGGCTCGCCCGCGGCCAGCGACAGCAGACGGTCGTCGGTGGCGTGCCGAAGCGCGTCGCGCAGCGTCGAATCGCTCGAACGCAGCGCCGCGGACGCGATTTTCCCGCGCCAGGCGAATGGCGTCCCGGCCGGTTCAGGCGCGGCGCACACGAACGTGCCCCGGCCGACGTACCCGCGCAACAGGCCTCGTGACTCGAGCTCCCGATAGGCGGACACCACCGTCGTCCGGCTGATCCGGAGGCGGTGCGCAAGCTCCCGCTCGGGCGGAAGACGGGCTCCTGACGGCACGTCCCCCCGGGCGATTGCGGACTCGAACAGGTGGACCAAGTGCCCATACAGGGGACGGGCCGTCCGAACGAACTGACGCTCGATCTGCTGGATCATCATTCCTCCCCGCCGGAGAGATCAGTCTCCACCGCCGGGCAAACCAATGTGAGGTCCAATCATTCATTGGCTCCGGCAGGATCGTCAAATCAGGGGCGAAATTTGTGATGAGCCTTCGGCCGAGGGTGGTCCAATTCGGCCTTCAGGCAGTCCAATCACGTGCGACGTGCTACGTGCTACCTGCTACGTGCTACCGTGCTGCGTGCTGCGTGCTGCGTGCACGTGAGTCAGCTGAGATCTTCCTTCAGCAGATCGGTGTTGATGGCGAAGGCCGCTTCGGCCCCTTCAGCGGCCGCGACGATGACCCACTGCACGGCGCGGGACGCATCCCCCGCGACGAAGAGGCCGGGCAAGTGCGTCGTCTCGTATTTGCCGGTCGCCACGGTCCCCTTGTCGTTCATGACGCACCCGAGTTTCATGGCGAGCTCGGACTGCTGCGACTGCCCCGTCGTGAAGAACATCGCCCGCCTGGGCAGGGGATCTCCATGCTCGAACACCAGGCGCTCCAGGATGCCGTCGCGCCCTTCGAGAGCCGTGATGCGGTCCTCGCGTACGGTGACGCCGTTGCGTTCGAGCGTGGCGAGGCTCTCGGCATCGAGATCGGAGGGACCGTCCGTGCAGAGGACGAGATCCCGGCTCCAGACGGTGAGCTCGAGCGCCAGGCCCAGAGCACGGTTGCCCTGGCCGTAAATGGCGAGGGATTGATCGCGGAGCTCCCATCCGTCGCAGTACGGGCAGTGGAAGACGCTCCTGCCATACAGCTCGCGAATGCCGTCTATCTCCGGCAGATTGTCCACCACGCCGGTCGCGATGAGGAGCTTGCGCGCGATGACGACCTCACCGTCGTCGAGCGTGACCGTGAACCGTTTGCCGTCCTCGCACGCCGCCGCCACCGCACCGATGGACGTGAGGCGCACCGTGTCGTACCTGGCCAGCTCGTTCCGTCCCAGGGCAAGGAACTCGCCCGGTGGAATGCCGTCGCGCGTGAGGTAACCGTGGAGAGCCTGCGAGGCGGCGTTGCGCGGGCGGCCGGTATCGCAGAGGAGCACCGATCGCCGGCAGCGCCCGAGGATGAGTGCCGCACTGAGCCCGGCGGGCCCCGCCCCCACGACCACGACATCGAACGTTTGACTCATGGAGCCTCGGCGCGCTTCAGGGACTGGCGAGGGAGCGCTTACGCGGCGGGGACAATCGCCTGGAACCGCTCCTCGCCGCGAAGCGACTCGAGATCCACATCGACGCGGGCGCGCGCCGCCGTGAGCGCCGGCAGCTTACCGGCCACGCGCTCGAGCGAATCGAGGGCGTGCGCGGCATCCCCGCGCAGGGCGTACAGGCACGCAACGTAGTACCGGGTGAAGGGATCGTCGGCGCCCGTCGCCACGCGGGCGTCGAAGGCTTTCAGCGCGCGGCCGAAGTGGCGTTCGGCGTCCTCGGTCCGGCCCTGACGGAAGTAGGTGGCGCCAATCTTCACGTTCAGCTCGAGGAGCGTCCGGTCGCGCAGCGCGTGATCGCTGGCGCCGATGAACGCCAGCTCGCGTTCGTATTCCTTGAGCGCCTCGTCGTAGCTGCCCATCAGATACTTCACATAGCCGAGCCGCGAGTGCGCCCCGACTATCTGCAGACCGAGATTGCCCGAGATGTACTGCTCCTGCAATTCCACGGCACGGCGGCTGACGTCTTCGGCCCGTGCGAGCTGACCGTCCCACGCCAGCAGGAGAGACAGCTGCAGATACGAATAGCCCGCATCCGGATTGAGCGTGATCGCACGCTCGAAGAGCGGGATCGCCGCTTTGAAGTCCCCCTTCCCCACCCAGTAGGCACGGGCGAGCCCCTGGTGCGCCTGGGCGTTGTCGGGCTCGAGCCGCAGCGCCTCGCGGATCTCCACGATGGCTTCGTCGGTCCTGCCGAGCGACAGCATCGTGACGCCCAGCCAGCTGTGGGCATCGGCGAGCTCCGGATCGATCGAGAGCGCGCGCTTCTCCATCTCCATGGCGCGGGTGGACATCTCCGGAATGCTGAGGAAGTTCCCCTTCAAGCCGTAGGCGCCGCCGAGGGCCGCCCACGCCAGCGCGTAGTCGGCGTCGTGCCGTGTCGCGTCCTCGAACGCCGCGATCGCGCGATCGATGGAATCGCGCGTCGCCTGACGAAGGTTCATCATGCCGCGCGCGTAGCTCTCGTACGCCTCCACCGATCGCGTCTCGCGACGCTCGATGTCGGCGATCTCCGATCCGCGGAGCGCCACGTTCAGTCCCTGACTCAGCTCGAAGACGATCTTGTCCTGCAGCGCGAAGATGTCGTCGATCCGGCCGTCCACCTTGACCGTCCGCCTCACTTCGCCGGTCCCCACCTCGACGAAATTCGCCGTGATCCGCACGACGTTTCCCATCCGCTGGTAGCCGCCGACGACGACCCACGTCGCGCCGAGCCTGCGGCCGACGTCGATCGCCAGCGAGTCCTTCAGGTGAGCGCCGCTGGTCAGATTCCGGAGCGCGTCGTACACACGCGCGCGCCCGATGATGGTGAGGCCGTGGATGTTCTTCAGGTCCGAGCTGACGGTCTCGGCAACGCCAGTCCCGATCCAGTCGTCCTGCGCCTCACGCGTGATGTTGGCGAACGTCATCACCGCGACGGAGTTCTGCACATGGCCGGCGGGCATCACCGCCGACATGCGGCCGGAGCTTCGCCCGGGCGTGTCCAGGATCTCGCGCACGTCCCGCAGGTCGCGGTGCACCTCCCGGGCGGACTGGTAGCGGAACTCGGGATCCTTCTCGAGCGCGCGGGCGACGATGGCGTCCAGCGCGGGCGGTATGCCGGTGGTGTATCGCGAAACCGGCGGAGGCACCTCGTGCAGAATATGGTCGATGATTTCGGTCGGCGTGGTGCCGTCGAACGGCATCTGGCCCGTCAGCAGCTCGAACAGGACGACGCCGAACGAGAACAGATCGGCCCGATGATCGATCGGGCGCCCGAGCGCCTGCTCCGGCGCCATGTAGGACACGGTGCCCACGACCATCCCCGCCATCGTCATCTGCGCGTGCGTCACTTCTGCCGCCGCCTCGGTCGGCAGGAACTTCGCCAGACCGAAGTCCAGCACCTTGACGAGACCGCGCTCCGTGCGCATCAGGTTCGCGCTCTTGATGTCGCGATGGACGATGCCGCGCGAGTGCGCTTCGTCGAGCGCGTCCGCCACCTGCAGTCCGATTTCGATGACGTCACGCATCGGGAGCGGGCCCTTGGCCACCCGCGTCGACAGCAGCTCGCCGTCCACGTACTCCATGACGATGAAGTCGGTGCCGCCATCTTCCCCGATGTCGTAGGTGACGGCAATGTTGGGAGACCGCAGCATGGAGGCGGCGCGGGCTTCGTTCAGGAGACGCGCGCGGCTCTCAGGGTCGGATTTGAGGCCGGCCGGGAGGAATTTGAGGGCAACCTGGCGCCCCAGCCGCAAATCCTCGGCTTTATACACTTCGCCCATCCCGCCCGCCCCAAGGCGGTCGATGATCCGATAGTGCTGGACGGTTTTGGCTACCACCTGATGTGAGACGCGTGAGACCGGGCGTCAGTCCCCTCCCCGAGGAGCGTACATTACTCCCGCAAAATGACTCAATCTTCCTTTCTTCCGGACCTGAGCCATGCCTCGCGGAAGGTTTTCTGCCCGGCGCTCAGGGCCGCGCCGGTGGATTCGACCGTGACGACCTCGAGCTCAGGGTCTTCCGCCACGACAAGTGTCGTCCGAGCCGGAGTCCCGTTGCGGGTGTACGCGACGGTCATCCGATCGCGGGGCTTCCGGGCGCGAAGCGCGGCCTGCCAGTCCCCGATGCCGGCGATCGGCTTCCCGTCCGCCGCCGTGATGACGTCTGCTTCTTCGAGGCCGCCTTTGAAGGCCGGCGAGCCCCAGGCGACGAGCTCGGGAACCCTCAGCCCGTCCGCTGACGCGACAACCGCCGCGGTGGCCCGGCGTCCCCGCCGGCGGTCGGACACGCCGCTCTGATCGAACAGCCCGACCCAGGCGACGTTGGGGTTGCGCTTCCGCAGAACGAGGCCGGCGCGTGAAAAGAGCCTCGCGTAGTCCGGCACCTCGCGGCCTTCGATGTACCTGTCGAAGAAATCGTCCGCGAAGGCGCGATCTCCGGAGACTTCGGCGAGGCGATCGCGGGCGTCCTTCAGGGTGTAGGGCCGGGCGATGATCGCGGGGCTCGGACCATCGGGCTTCCCGTGCGCGATCCACATCGCGCGCATGAAATCGTCCAGCGTGATCCGGCCGTTCGAGCGCTCACGCAGGCTCAGATCGAGGGCCGTCGCAATCGCGGCCCCGTACGTGTAGTAGGAGATGAAGGTATTCGAGAAGTTGGTCTCGTCCACCGCAGTGGCCGCATCGGTGAAGGCGGCCATCTGACTCATCTCGACGGCGGAATGAAACTGCCGGCCCGGCGCGTTGATGACCTCCAGCACATTGCGCACCAGTCCGGCGCCCTGCTCACCGGGCATGAGCCCGGCACGCGCCATCACCAGCGGTCCGTAGTACTGCGTGAAGCCCTCGGCGAGCCACAGCTCGCCGGACACGTTCGCCTCCTCGAAATTGAACGGCTCGAGCGTCTTCGGGCGGATCCGTTCGACGTTCCACCCGTGGAAGAACTCGTGCGAGACGGTGCTCAGCGCCGCACGCACCGCTTCGGGATCCTTGAACGTCGTCGCGGACGCCACGACGGTGCTGTTGCGATGCTCCATGCCGTCGCCGCCCCCCCAGGGCACGTAGTCGCCAAGGAAGGTGTAGGTGCCCGTGTCGTAGTTCGGGAACTCTCTGAACACCGCCGCGGCCTCGTTGACGATCTTCTCGACACCGGCGGCATACACGTCCACAGCCGACGCATCGGCGTCGTGGTGTACGGCCGTCCGAATGGTGAACTCACGTCCGTCGGGGTTATGGACCTTGAACGATCGGAGCGTGTAGTTACTCAGCTCGGTGGGGCTGTCCATCAGATACTGGAAATTGGGGGCCGTGAACGTCCATGGGTCGTCCGTGGGAAAGAGCTGCGTCGCGGGCTTCCAGTCGCTGCTCGACGGCCGCTCGAACCTGATTCTCACCGGGCGCAGATCGAACCCGCGCGCCCACATCAGCGTCGCCGGCATGTTCATGTGGGCGTGCGACGTGTCGATGGCCAGATACGTGCCGTCGACGCGATTGCCGAAGATCTTGTAGAGGATGCGGACGGTGCCGTCGTGCCCGGAGATGTTCCACTGATACGGGTTCGGACGCGTGGGCTTCAGCTCCGTCCCCGCTCCGCTGAACGCGTGCAGGTCGAAGACATTCTTGGCGAACTCGTGCACCGCGTAGCGCCCCGGAGACGAACGGCTCATCCTGGCTTCGAGCGTCCCCGCCGGTACGGCGCGGAAGGTGACCTCGACCTGCGCGTAGTGATGCTCCGGCGCCGGAAACGACAGCTTGTACTCCACCGGATCCTGTGCCAGCGCCGGACCGGCGGAGACGATCGAGAGGAGCAGTGCGAGGGCGAGAACCCGGCCGGAGCGGACGACATGGCGCATGGAGTAGCCTCGGGGGAGGGGAAAGCACGATCGTAGCATGTCGGCTCTCAGCTGACAGCTGTTGGCTGATAGCTGATAGCTGATAGCTGATAGCTGATAGCTGATGACTCCCTAGGCCCTGACCCACCGTACCATTTCCGTCAGCGTCGCTGTTTTTCCCTGCATCAGCATGCCGGTCCGGAAGATCTTGGCCGCCGCCCAGACCGCCACCACCGTCGTCGCCGCCATCAAGGCTGCCGAGAGCGCGATCTGCCAGCCCGGAGGACCCGGCGCCAGCGAGATGCGCAGCATCATGAGGAACGGCGCCGCCGTCGGCACGAGCGACAGGACGGTCGCCATCGTGCCGTCGGGCGCGCGCAGAATCGGCACGCACAGGAACATCGGGACCATCAGGAGCATCATGACGGGCGTCATCATGCCCTGTGAGTCCTTGAGATCCGAACACGCCGCCCCGACCGCGATGAAGACGGAACCGAACATCAGGATCGACATCACCAGAAAGATGAAGAACCAGGCGAGCAGGTAGAGCGTGATCGCACTCGCGTAGCCGCCCCAGTACCTGCGCACCCGCCAGTCCTCCTGCGACGTAGAGGACCGCGAGGAGAATCGAGACGCTCACGCTCCCCAGCAGCTTCCCGGCCATCAACTCGAAGGGCGTGAGAGCTCCCATGAGGACCTCGCTGATGCGGCTCATTTTTTCCTCGATGACGCTGTTGAGCAGCGCCGGCCCGCTCGACATGATCGTGATGAACATCAGGAACACGACAGCGGCAGGGACGCCGAACGCACGCGCGCTGTCGACCGCCTCGGCCGGCTTGACGCCCCCCGACGCATCGCGTTCGAAGAGCCCGAGGTTCTCGACCGACGCCTGCTTCGTCAGGCGCGCGACGAGGGCGCGATCGATCGACGCGCGGCGGAACCGTTCGTTGATGATGACGCCGTTGGCGATCGCCGAGAGCCAGGTCGGCAGGTTCGCGTAGGACGGGTGATCCGAGTAGTACCGGATCCGCGCCTCCCCGCCCGGGTCCAGCACGTTCGCGGGAAATTCCACGAACGCGAACAGCTCGCCCTTGCGGACGCGGTCCGAGAGCTCGAGGCGCAGCTCGTCGGGCTGCCGGCCGGAGGCGGTGACTTCGACCGGGATGAATCGCGACGTCGCCGGACCGCCGGGTCGGAGCGCCCCGAACGCCGATCCCGGGTCGAACGCCCGGGCGACGGTCACCAGCGGCTGCGCAAGGACGCCCGTGTGGTCCACGACCGCAAATCTGCGGTCCTTGTCATCCGACACGCTCTTCGTCGCGCGCGTCAGGCCCACCGACAGCACCATCATGACGGGCAGGAGCAGCACGCTCGCGATGAAGGCCTTGCTGCGGACGAGCGTGGCGAACTCGGTCTGGGCGACGATCAGGATCTTTCGCATGGTTCACTCACACCGGCTTCGCGATTCTGACGAAGATGTCCTGGAGCGACGGGCGCGTGATCTCGAAGTGGTAGACGACCGTGCGCGCCGCGAGGCGCGCGAGGAACATCTGCGGATCGCCGGCGACGCGGACCTCCTGGAGCTGCCCGAAGTCGTTGACGGCCTCCACCTCCGCCATGCCCGCGAGCGCCACTGCGCCGCCGGATGTGCGGAGCCGCACGGTGTCTGCGCCGTACTGGTCCTGAATGCTCTCGAGAGAGCCGTCGAGCACTTTCCGCCCGTTGAAGATCATGAAGATGCGATCGCACATCCGTTCGGCGGTCGTCATGTCGTGGGTGCTGAAGACGACCGTCGTGCCGCGGCGCCGCATTTCGAGCACGGCATCCTTCACGACCTGCGCGTTGACCGGATCGAGACCCGAGAAGGGCTCGTCGAGGATGAGGAGCTCGGGATTCGACACCACGGCGGCGATGAACTGCACCTTCTGCGACATGCCTTTCGACAGGGTGTCGATCTGCCGATCCTGCAGCCCCGGCAACCCCATGCGCGCCATCCACTCGTCGATCGCCCGGTCCACGCTCGCGAGCGATCCGCCCCTTCAGCCGGCCGTAGTAGCGCAGCAGCCGGCGAATGGTCATCTTCTTGTAGAGGCCGCGCTCCTCGGGCAGGTAGCTCACGCGATCGCGCGCCGGCGGCGGTGCCGTGCGGGCCCAGCACCTGGATCTCCCCCTGGTCGGGCAGCAGGATGCCCATGATCATCCGCAGGGTCGTCGTCTTTCCGGATCCGTTCGGGCCGATAAAGCCGTAGATCGAGCCGGTCGGCACGGCGAGCGACAGATCGCTGACGGCCGGCGTCCCGTTGAACCGCTTCGTCACGCCGCGAAGGACGATGGCATCGCTCATAGGTGAAAACGGGCGGCACAGTTAGGGGGAGCCGGATCGCGACAGTAGCATGGAGGGGCGCACCACGACGCGACCCCGGCCGTCCTCGGCTCTGCGTTCCAGCGCATCTGTTGACACATTGTGAAAAGTTTCACATCATAAGGGTCCGAGCGATTGTGACGGCGAACGCTCTGTCCCCGAGCAGAAAAGATCAGCAGCACGGTGTTCTGCAATCCCCCGGTTTCGAGTAGTCTCTTGGAGAACGCGGCTCGGACGTCGACACGATGAGTCAGATCTTCCATCGCCACGCGAACATCTACTCCCGACTCAGCATCCTGGCGCGCCGTCGGATTCGCCGCCGTTCTCGGCGGTGTCGTCGGGCTGCTCAACCTCGTCCGGCTACAACACCAACCAGGACGTGTTCGTCGAGCAGCCGATCCAGTTCAGCCATGCGCACCACGTCGGCGGCGATGGGCATCGACTGCCGCTACTGCCACACCTCGGTCGAGGAGTCGGCGTTCGCGAACATCCCGCCGACCAAGACCTGCATGAACTGCCACTCGCAGATCTGGGCCACCGCACCCATCCTCGAGCCGGTGCGCGCCAGCTTCCGCGACAACAAGCCGCTGCAGTGGACGCGCGTGCACGACCTGCCGGACTTCGTCTACTTCAACCACAGCATTCACGTGGCCAAGGGCGTCGGCTGCGCCACCTGCCATGGCCGCGTCGACCAGATGCCGCTGATGTACCAGAAGGCGACGCTGCAGATGCAGTGGTGCCTGGACTGCCACCGCAACCCGGCGAAGTACGTCCGGCCGAAGGATCAGGTCTTCAACATGGCCTGGGAGCGGCCCGCCGGACGACCCGGGACTTGGCGAGCGGCTGGTCAAGGAATACAAGATCGCGGGCGTCGATCAGCTGACGAGCTGCTCGACGTGCCACCGGTGAGTCTCCTGGCGAGCCAAGCCGCTCATGATGAACCAGTTAGCCGGATGCAGACCTGGGTCTGGCCGGCCGGACGCTGAAAGCTGGAAGCTGACTACGAGCATGGATTCCTCTGCTGTCCGATCGCGTCTGGCCGACTCCGACGGCCGCCTGTACTGGCGCAGCCTCGGCGAGCTGGCCGACACGCCGCAGTTCCGCGAATACCTGCACCGGGAGTTCCCCGAGCAGGCCTCCGAGTGGAACGACCCGAAGGGCCGCCGCCAGTTCCTGAAGCTGATGAGCGCCTCGCTGGCGCTCGCCGGGTGTCGGCGCCTGCACGAAGCAGCCGCCCGAAGCAGATCGTCCCGTACGTCCGGCAGCCCGAGGATCTGGTCCCGGGCCGGCCGCTGTTCTTTGCGAGCGCGATCCCGTTCTGCTGGTGTCGCGCAGCCCGTGCTGGTCGAAAGCCACATGGGGCGTCCGACCAAAATCGAAGGCAATCCCGAGCACCCGGCCAGCCTCGGCGCCACCGACGCCATCACGCAGGCGTCGGTGCTCGACCTGTACGACCCGGACCGCGCCAAGACCGTCACGTACCGGGGCGAAGTGCGCGTCGTGGGGATCATTCCTCGGCGAGATGCAGTCGGCGATCAACCGGCAGAAGGCCCAGAAGGGGGCGGGGCTCCGGCTCCTCACCGGTCCGATCACCTCGCCGTCGCTCGCCGAGATCCTCGCCACGATCCTCGCGGACGTACCCGCAGGTCGACTGGCATCAGTACGATCCGTGTCGCCACGGCGGCGTCCGCACGCGGCCGGCAGGCAGCAGGCGCCGGCGGAGCCGGTCTACCACTTCGACAAGGCCGACGTCATCGTCTCGCTCGATTCCGACTTCCTCACCTGCGGTCCCGGCACGGTCCGCTATCAGCGCGACTTCGCCGACCGCGCGCCGCGTGACCGACGACCACAAAGACGATGAACCGGCTCTACGCCGTCGAGAGCACGCCGTCCCTGACCGGAGCGAAGGCCGATCATCGACTCCGCTGCGCGCGTCGGACAGATCGAAAATTTCGCACGCGAGCTCGCCGGCAGCGTGGGAGCGGGGGGCAGCACACCTCGACCGGGCACTCCCGACACCGCCAAGTGGATCGCCGCCGTCGCCAAGGATCTCCAGGCCCACCGCGGCCGGTCGCTCGTCGTCGCCGGCGACTATCAGCCTGCCGTCCGTGCATGCCCTCGCCCACGCGATGAACCAGGCGCTCGGCAACGTCGGCGCACGGTCGACCTACGGCGCCGCCATCGAGCGTCGCCGCAGGATCAGCGCGGGTCGCTGAACGAGCTCGTCACCGCGATGGAGGCCGGACAGGTCGAGCTGCTCGTCATCCTCGGTCGGCAACCCGGTGTTTCAGCGCGCCGGCCGATCTCAAGTTCGCCGAGAGGCTCGGCGAAGGTCCCGCTCGTCGTCTACCACGGGCTCTACGTCGACGAGACCGCGATCTCTGTCCACTGGAACGTCGCCGACACGCATCCGCTCGAAAGCTGGGGAGACGCACGGGCCTACGACGGCACCGTCACGATCATCCAGCCGCTGATCGCGCCGCTGTACGAAGGACGCTCGATCCACGAACTGTTCGGCACGCTGACCGCGCAGCCCGGATCGCCGCGGCTACCAGATCGTCAAGGACTACTGGACGCGCGCGTTCGTCGGGCGGGGGCGGCTGGACGATTCGTGCCAGCGGCGGTCAAGCGTTCAAGGATGCCGAAACCTTCTGGCAGCCGCGCGCTGCACGACGGCTTCATCGCGCGGTACGGCGTTCGCCGACGGAGGTCCGGCTACGGCGTTCGCGCCGGCGCCGAAGGCTGCACCGGCCGCTGCCCCGGCGGCGGCCGCCACTGCCGCCGGCACGGCAACCGCTGCAGGCACTGCCGCTCCGGCCGTGCAGCCCGCGCCCGAGAACACGCTGGCGGTCCCGAATGCGCCACCGGCCCAGGCCGCTCCTCCGCGCACCGGCTGCCGCTGCGCCAACCGCACAGGCTCAGCCGGCGCCGGCGCCGGCTCCCGAAGGCGGACTGGAGATCATCTTCCGGCCCGATCCGACGATCTGGGACGGCCGCTTCGCCAACAACGGCTGGCTGCAGGAGCTGCCCGAAGCCGCTGACCAAGATCACGTGGGACACGACGGCCTGGATCAGCCCGCAGCTGGCCGAACGAGCGCGGACTGCGGCGACGGCGACGTCATCGAGCTGCAGCTACCGCGGCAACACCACGCGCCTGCCGGTCTTCCGCGTCGCCGGGCATCCCGCGCCAGTCCGTCACGGTGTTCTTCGGCTACGGCCGCAAGATGGCCGGGCCGCGTCGGCACGGCCGCGAAGGAGGCGCGAGGAGTTCAACGCCTTCCTGCTGCGCACGTCGGACGCGCCGTGGTTCGGCCCGGGCTCGAGATCGCCAAGACCGGCGGCCGGTATCTGCTCGCGACGACGCAGGAGCATCACCTGATGGAGGGGCGCAGCCCGTCCGCGTCGCCACGCTCGAGCAGTACAAGGCGCGAGCCCGCCATCATCAAAGAGCATGGGCGAAGACGCCGCCGAAGACGCTGACGATGTATCCCGATCATCCGAGTACAACGGGAACAAGTGGGGCATGGCGATCGATCTCACCTCCTGCACCGGGTGCGGCGCGTGCACGATGGCGTGCGTCGCCGAGAACAACATCCCGGTCGTCGGCAAGGAGCAGGTGGCCGAAGGACGCGAGATGCACTGGATCCGCGTCGACCACTATTTCGCCGGCAACGACCTCGACACCGCCGTCGAGGCGTATCACCAGCCGGTGCCCTGCATGCAGTGCGAGAACGCGCCGTGCGAAGCTGGTCTGCCCGGTCGCCGCGACGACCCACAGCTCGGAAGGTCTGAACGACATGACCTACAACCGCTGCGTCGGGCACGCGCTACTGCTCGAACAACTGCCCCTACAAGGTGCGCCGCTTCAACTTCCTGCTCTATCAGGACTGGACCACGACGAGCCTCGAGCCGCTGCGCAACCCGGACGTCACGGTTCGCAGCCGCGGCGTCATGGAGAAGTGCACCTACTGCGTCCAGCGCATCAACCAGGCGCGCATCGACGCCAAACGCGACGACCGCGCGATCCGCGACGGCGAGATCGTGACGGCCTGCCAGTCGGCCTGCCCGTCTGACGCGATCGTCTTCGGCGACCTCAACGACCCGAACAGCCAGGTCGCCAAGCTCAAGGCGCAGGAGCGCAACTACGGACTGCTCGAAGATCTGAACACGCGGCCGCGCACGACGTATCTCGCCGCGTTGCGGAACCCGAATCCCGAGCTCGAACCTCCAGCCGGGCACTCGACGACGGGACATTGATGGACTCGAAAACCGCCTACGCGCCGCCGCCGGTCATCGAACCCGGGCACACGTTCGCCTCGGTCACCGAAAGATGGCCGCGATCGTCCTGACGCGGCGTCATCCGCTACAGCTGGTTCTTCGGCCTCAGCATCGGGTTCCTTCTGTCGATGGTCCTGCTCTGGTCGATCACCTGGCTGCTCTTCAAGGGGACGGGGATCTGGGGCGTCAACATTCCCGGTCGGGTGGGGCTTCGCCATCATCAACTTCGTCTGGTGGATCGGCATCGGCCATGCCGGCACGCTGATTTCGGCGATTCTGCTGCTCTTCAAGCAGGACTGGCGCACGTCGATCAACCGGTTCGCGGAAGCGATGACGCTCTTTGCCGTCGCCTGCGCCGGGATTTTTCCGCTCATCCACACCGGCCGTCCCTGGCTCGCGGCGTACTGGCTGCTGCCGTACCCGAACACCATGGGCATCTGGCCGCAGTTCCGCAGCCCGCTCATCTGGGACGTCTTCGCGGTCTCCACCTATCTGACGGTCTCGCTGCTGTTCTGGTACGTCGGCCTGGTCCCCGACCTGGCGACGCTGCGCGACCGCGCGAAGACCATTCACATCAAGCGCCTCTTCGGCATGCTCGCGCTCGGCTGGCGCGGTTCGGCGCGCCACTGGGAGCGCTACGAAGCGGCATATCTGCTGCTCGCGGGCCTCTCGACGCCGCTCGTGCTCTCGGTGCACACCGTCGTGAGCTTCGACTTCTCGGTCGGCATCATTCCCGGCTGGCATGCCACGATCTTCCCGCCGTACTTCGTCGCCGGGGCCGTCTACGCCGGGTTCGCGATGGTGCTCACGCTCGCGATTCCGCTGCGCGTGCTCTACGGGCTCCAGGACTTCCTGACGATGCGGCATCTCGAGAACATGGCGAAGGTCATGCTCGTGACGGGCCTGATCGTGTTCTACGGCTACGTGATGGAAGCGTTCTTCGGCTGGTACAGCGCCAACCAGTACGAAAGCTTCATGATCTTCAACCGGATGACCGGTCCCTACGCCCCGTTCTACTGGACGCTGATCCTCTGCAACGGGCTCGTGCCGCAGCTGCTGTGGGTCAAGAAGATCCGCACGACCCCCGTCTTCCTCTTCATGATTGCGATGGTCGTGAACGTCGGCATGTGGCTCGAACGCTTCGTCATCGTCGTCACCAGCCTGCACCGCGACTTCCTGCCGTCGTCGTGGGGGATGTACTGGCCGACGCGGTGGGACATCATGACGTTCGTCGGCACGATTGGCCTGTTCATCACGCTGTTCTTCCTGTTCATCCGGGTGCTGCCGATGATTTCGATCTTCGAGATGCGGACCATGGTGCCCGAAGCCAAGGTGAAGGGAGGCAAAGCGCACTGAGCGCGGTCTGAGCCATGGAGCACACACCAGCACGTCCGGCGCTTTACGGCGTCATGGCGGAATTCGATGACCCGACGTCGCTCGTCGAGGCGACGCGCCGCACCTACGACGCGGGGTACCGCGTGTTCGACTCGTTCTCGCCGTTCCCGATCCACGAGACGTTCGAGGCCATGCACATCGAGGATCGGCGCGTGCCGCTGCTCGTGCTGGGGGGCGGCATCACCGGGCTCGTCGCGGGCCTCGGGCTCCAGGTGTGGGTCTCGGCGGTGGCGTACCCGCTGAACATCGGCGGCCGTCCGTATCTGAGCTGGCCGATGTTCGTGCCGGTGACGTTCGAGCTGACGATCCTGTTCGCGGCGCTGGCGGCGGTGTTCGGCATGTTCATCCTGAACGGGCTGCCGATGCCGTACCACCCGGTGTTCAACGTGGCGCGGTTCGTGGAGCACGCGAGCCAGGACAAGTTCTTCCTGGCCATCGAGGTGACCGATCCGAAGTTCAATCACGAAGAGACGCGGACGTTTCTCCAGGGCCTCGGGGCGAGAGAGATCAATGACGTCGAGGCATAGCTCGGGACTCGCCCGCCTCCGCTCGCTTGTCAATCGGTGCGAGCTATGGCGAGGCCGCGCCGTAGCCGCTTCGCGGCGGAGGCGGGGGACTCGGGGCTCGGGATTCGCCCGCCTCCGCTCGCTGTTGGCTCAGGGCGAGCTACGGCGAGGCCGGATCACGCTTGCCGCCCTCTGCCTGATCACTGCCACGGCGTGCCGGCAGGACATGCACGATCAGCCCAAGTACAAGGGGCTGCGGCCGAGTACGTTGTTCGCCGACGGCATGAGCGCGCGTCCGCGCGTCGAGGGCACGGTCGCCCGCGGCACGCTGCAGGAGGACGAGGCGTTCTTCACCGGGAAGCTCAATAAGGTGTTCGTCAAGGAATTGCCGTTCGCGGTTGATACGACGGTGATCGACCGCGGGCAGGAGCGCTACAACATCTACTGCACCCCCTGCCACGGCAAGACGGGCACGGGCAACGGGATGGTCGTGCAGCGTGGCTACCGGCAGCCGCCCTCCTTCCATGTCGACCGCCTGCGGCAGGCGGATGCCGGGTACTTCTTCGACGTGATGACGAACGGCTTCGGGGCGATGCCGGACTACCGCGTGCAGATCTCGCCGCGCGACCGCTGGACGATCGTGGCGTACATCCGCGCACTGCAGCTCAGTCAGCACGCGACCACGGCGGACGTACCCGGCGGCGATCCGGCGAAGGTGCCCCAGCCGGGCGGCGCCGAGGCGGGCGGCCAGAAGCCACCCGAGAAACATTGACCGTCACCGCCGTGCGTCGGAACGCAGGCGACGGGCTGCAGAGGCATTTGACGAGCGAATGAATACACACGCGGTGAACACCGAGGTACCGGCGCTGGCCCGGCTGCAGCAGCGGGCGCTCATCGTGGGCGTTCTGGGCGTGGCGGCAGGCGGCCTGGGCGCGATCCAGAATCCCGATCAGTTCCTGCGGTCGTGGCTGATCGGGTTCCTGTTCTGCCTCGGGCTGTCGCTGGGATCGCTCGCGCTGCTGATGCTCCAGCACATGTCCGGTGGCCAGTGGGGCCTGGTGGGGCGCCGCGTCTTCGAAGCCGCCAGCCGCAATCTCCCGTTCGTCGCGCTGCTGTTCATCCCGATCCTGATCGGGTTGCCCCGCCTCTACGACTGGGCGCGTCCCGAGGCCGTGCAGGCGGATCACATTCTTCAGATCAAGGCGCCGTACCTGAACGTACCGTTCTTCATTGCGCGCGCGGTGCTGTATTTCGTGATCTGGATTGGCGGCGCCTGGCTGCTGAACAAGTGGTCGGCGGGGCAGGACCGCGGCGAGATCGCCGTCACCGCGGCCGACTCGCGCCGGTTCCGGGTCCTGAGCGCGCCGGGCCTCATCATCTACGTGCTGACGGTGACGTTCGCGTCGACCGACTGGGTCATGTCGCTCGACCCGCACTGGTATTCGACGATTTTCGGGTTCATCTTCGTGGCCGGCCACGGGCTGGCCGCCTTTGCGCTCGTGATTGCCGTCCTCTCGACGCTGACCGATACCGAGCCGTACGCCACGTACCTGAACAAGCGCCACTTCCTCGACCTCGGCAAGCTGCTGCTCGCCTTCGTGATGCTGTGGGCATACTTCGCGTTCTCGCAGTTCCTCATCATCTGGGCGGGGAACCTGCCGGAGGAGATTCCGTTCTTCGTCGACCGGCTGCGCGGCGGATGGCAGTACCTGTCTGCCGCGATCCTGCTGGGGCACTTCGCGCTCCCGTTCACGCTGCTGCTCTCGCGCGACCTCAAGCGGCGTCCGCGGCTCCTGGCGAAGGTGGCGATCTTCATCCTGCTCTTCCGCTACCTGGATCTGGTGTGGCTGGTCGAGCCGATGTTCGGCCACGAAGGGTTCCCGCTGCACTGGCTGAACCTGGCGGTGCCGGCGGGACTCGTGGGCGTGTGGTTCTTCCTGTTTGCGCGCCAGCTGCGCAGCCGGCCGCTGCTGCCGCTCAACGATCCGTTTTTCAAGGAGGCGTTCGCGCATGACGTCCACTGATCCCCAGTCGCACGGGCTCGACCACGGGGAGGACGAACCGCGCAATCCCGCCGTCGCGCACGAAGACAGCGACATCGACGTGGCGACGATCCTCAGGTTCGGCGGCGGGCTTTTCATGACGGTCGTCGTCTGCGCGGTGATCGTGTGGGGCGTGTTCCGGCTCCTCGAGCGCCAGGCGTCCGCGCGCGACCCGCAGATCTCTCCAGTCGCCCGTCCGGCCGGTCAGCTGCCCCGCGCGCCCCGCCTCGAAATCAACGAGCCCGCGGCGCTGGCGAAGTACAGGGCTGAGGACGAGAAGGCGCTGGACGGGTACGGATGGGTCAATCAGCTGGGAGGCGTCACGCACATCCCGATCGCCGAAGCGAAGAAGCTGCTCGCGCAGCGGGGGCTGCCGACCCGGAGTGGCCCTGCCGATCCGCTGGAAGGCACCCATGCGCCGGCGAGAGGTGAGGCCTCCGGCGGCCGGACCATTCCGTCGAAGCCCGCAACCGGACCGTCGGAGCCGACGCCGCCCGCAGCAGCTCCGGCTCCGGCTCCGGTTCCGCCGGGAGACGCTGCCGGCAAGAAGTAGAAGTGGAAGTCACGTGAATTTGTTCTGTAAGACGCTCACGGCGCTCGCGACGACGGCCGCACTGATGGCCGCTGCGCCCCTGCGCGCGCAGACGCCGCGTCCCGGCGGGCAGGAGCCCGGCGATCCCGCGAAGGCGAAGCCCGGGCTGCTCAACAAGGTCGGTATCGATCAACGGCTCAATGCGCAGGTGCCGCTCGATCTCATGTTCAAGGACGAAACGGGCAGGGACGTCAGGCTCGGTGAGTTCTTCGGCAAGCGTCCGGTGGTGCTGGCGCTCGTGTACTACGAGTGCCCGATGCTCTGCACCCAGGTGCTGAACGGGGCCGTCAGCGCGCTCAGCGTGCTGACGTTCGACGTCGGCAAGGAGTACGACGTCATTGCCGTGAGCATCAACCCGAAGGAAGGGCCCGGGCTCGCCGCGCAGAAGAAGCAGGCGTATCTCGAGCGGTACAAGCGCCCCGGAACCGCCGACGGGTGGCATTTCCTGACGGGCAAGGAAGAGAACATCAAGCGGCTCGCGGACGCGGTCGGCTTCCGCTACGCGTTCGACGAAGAGATTCAGCAGTACGCGCACGGTGCGGGGATCGAGATCCTCACGCCGCACGGCGTCATCGCGAAGTACTTCTATGGGATCGAGTTTTCCCCCGGGACCTCAAGTTCGGGCTGATCGAGGCGTCCGACGAGCGGATCGGCTCGGTCGTCGACAGTGCGCTGATGCTCTGCTATCACTACGACCCGTCGACGGGAAAGTACGGCGCCGCCGCGATTGGAGCCGTCCGCATCGGCGCCGTCGCGACGATGGTGGCGTTCTTCTCGTTTCTCTTCGTCAGTCTCCGCCGCGAGCGCGCGTCGCACAGGGACGCGGCACTGTGACCGTTACACGAACCTAACGATGTTCACGAACTTTCCGTTCTTTCCGCAACAGGCCTCGGCTCAGGCGGCCTCCGTCGACGGCATCTATTTCTTCATGCTGGCCGTCACGGCGTTCTTTTCGCTGCTGATTGCCTCGCTCATCGTGGCGTTCGCCATCAAGTTCCGGCGGCGGCACGAGGACGAAGTCGGCGTCGCGAACCACGGCGCGCTGGCGCTGGAACTGCTGTGGACGATCATTCCCTTCCTCATCACCATGGTGATGTTCGGCTGGGGCGCCAAGGTGTTCTTCGACCTGTACCGGCCGCCGGCCGGCGCGATGGAGATCTACATCGTCGGCAAGCAGTGGATGTGGAAAGCCCAGCACATGGAGGGGCAGCGCGAGATCAACGAGCTGCATGTGCCGGTGGGACGCCCGGTAAAGCTCATCATGGGCTCAGAGGACGTCATCCACAGCTTCTTCATACCGGCGTTCCGGGTGAAGGCCGACGTGATTCCCGGTCGATACAACACGCTCTGGTTCACCGCGACGGTGCCCGGCCGGTATCACCTCTTCTGCGCCGAGTATTGCGGCACCCAGCACTCCGGCATGATTGGCTCCGTGATCGCGATGGAGCCCAGCGCCTTCCAGGCGTGGCTCGGCGGGGGGAATGCGTCCGATTCGCCGGCGGCCGCCGGTGCGAAGCTGTTCCAGGATCTCGCGTGCATCTCGTGCCATCGCAGCGACGCCCAGTCACAGGCGCCCCAGCTGGCGGGCCTCTTCGGGCACCAGGTCAAGCTCCAGAACGGAACGACCGTCGTCGCGGACGAGGCGTACATCCGGGAGTCGATCGTGAATCCCCAGGCCAAGGTGGTCGCCGGGTTCCAGCCGATCATGCCGACCTTCCAGGGGCTGGTGACCGAAGAACAGCTGTTGCAGCTCATCGCCTACGTGCGGTCGCTGAACGTGCCGACAGGGCCGGCGAGATGATCGAACGTCGAGGCGCGCTTCTCGTTCGCGGCACGCGCGGCAGAGACGCGGGGACAGAGCGTGGAGCCTCAGCTCCGCGAGGAACATCATGGAAACCCTGAATTACATCAACAACGGCCACGGGCTGGCGTCCTGGCTGTTGACCAAAGACCATAAGCGAATCGCGCTGCTGTATCTGGCGTCGATCACCGCCTTCTTCTTCCTCGGGGGCATGTTCGCGTTCGTCATCCGCCTCGAGCTGCTCACGCCGGCCGGGGATTTCGTCTCGTCGGACAATTACAACAAGCTCTTCACCATGCACGGCGTGGTGATGGTCTTCTTCTTCCTGATCCCGTCGATTCCCGCGGTGCTCGGCAACTTCCTGATCCCGATCATGGTCGGGGCCAAGGATCTGGCGTTCCCGCGCATCAACCTTCTGAGCTGGTACATCTACGTCCTCGGCGGACTGTTCACGCTTTTTGCGGCCCTCAGCGGCGGCGTGGACACGGGCTGGACCTTCTACACGCCGTACAGCACGGCGGCGGCGAACAGCCACGTCATCACGGCGGCGCTCGGCATCTTCATCACGGGGTTCTCGTCCATTCTGACGGGCCTGAACTTCATCGTGACCGTCCACCGGATGCGCGCGCCGGGCCTCACGTGGTTCCGGCTGCCGCTCTTCGTGTGGTCGATGTACGCGACGAGCCTGATCATGATCCTGGGGACGCCGGTCATCGCGATCACGGTGCTTCTCGTCGCGGCCGAACGGCTCCTGCACATGGGCATCTTCGACCCGGCCCTCGGCGGCGACCCGATTCTGTTCCAGCACCTCTTCTGGTTCTATTCGCACCCGGCGGTCTACATCATGATCCTGCCGGCGATGGGCGTCATCAGCGAGATCGTCCAGGCCTTCTCCAGGAAGAACATCTTCGGGTACTCGTTCGTGGCCTTCTCGTCGCTCGCGATCGCGGTCGTCGGCTTCCTGGTCTGGGGACACCACATCTTCGTCGCCGGACAGTCGGTCTACGCCGGCATGCTCTTCTCGATCCTCAGCTTCGTCGTCGCGGTGCCGTCCGCCATCAAGGTCTTCAACTGGACGGCGACGATCTACGGCGGATCGGTGAGCTTCGACTCGCCGATGCTCTACGCGTTCGGGTTCCTCGGGCTGTTCACGATCGGCGGGCTGACGGGGCTGTTCCTGGCCGCGATGGGCCTCGACATCCACATGCACGACACCTACTTCGTCGTCGCGCACTTCCACTACATCATGGTGGGCGGCGCGATCATGGGGTACCTGGGCGGGCTGCACTACTGGTGGCCGAAGATCTCGGGACGCATGTATCCGGAGGCGTGGGCGAAGTTCGCGGCGCTCATGGTGTTCGTCGGCTTCAACCTCACGTTCTTTCCGCAGTTCGTGCTCGGCTATCTGGGGATGCCGCGCCGCTACCATGCGTACCCGGACGAGTTCCAGGTGCTGAACGTCGCGTCGACGCTCGGGGCCACGATCCTGGCCGTCGGGTACGTGCTCCCGATGGTGTATTTCACCTGGTCGATCTTCCGGGGGGCCAAGTCACCCGTCGACCCGTGGGGCGCCAAGGGACTCGAATGGGAGATCCCGTCCCCGCCGCCAACCGAGAATTTCTTCGAGACACCGATCGTGACCCAGGGCACGCATCAGTACGCCCCCAGCAAGGAGGTCGGCATTGTCTGAGGGCAACGCGCGCGCGGAACACTACCCGGGCCCGACGCACCAGCCTATCCAGACGGATGCTGGTTCGCATCTGCACGGCGGAGAGGTTCACGCACACCTCGCGCACCACCCGCGACTGCAGCACCATTTCGACACGATGGAGCAGCAGGCCGAAGCGTCCACGCTCGGCATGTGGACGTTCCTCGTCACGGAGATCCTCTTCTTCGGCGGGCTCTTCATGGCGTACCTGGTTTACAGGCACGCCTCGCCAATGGCGTTCCAGGAAGCCAGCCATCATCTGAATGTCTACTGGGGCACGCTGAACACCGCGGTGCTCATCGTCAGCTCGCTCACGATGGCGCTCGGCGTGCGCGCGGCGCAGACGAGCGCGCCGCCAAAAACGCAGGTGGGGTGGATCGTCGCGACGATGGGGCTCGGCGCCGTCTTCCTCGGCATCAAGGCCATCGAGTACACCGAGAAGTTCCGCGATCACATCGTCCCCGGCCCGGGCTTCCGGTGGGAAGGTCAGTATCCGCAGGGCGCGGAGATGTTCTACTCGCTCTACTTCTGCATGACCGGGCTGCACGCGCTCCACATGGTGATCGGCCTCGGCATCATGACGTGGCTCGCCATCATGGCGGGACGCCGGCGCTTCGACGCGTCCTACTACACGCCGGTCGAAGTGGCGGGCCTCTACTGGCATTTCGTCGACATCGTCTGGATTTTCCTGTTCCCGCTGCTGTATCTGATCGGCCGTCACTATCACGCGGCCTAACGAGAAGAGAGCTATGTCTGCTGGTCACGTCGCGCCGAAGAGCATGTATTACCTCGTATTCCTGGCCCTCCTCGTGGGCACGGGACTGACGGTCGGGGCCGCGTTCGTCGACATGGGCGCGATGAACAACGTGGTCATGCTCCTCATCGCGCTCGTCAAGGCGACACTGGTCATCCTCTTTTTCATGCACGTGCGGTGGAGCAGCCGTCTCACGTGGGTGATCGCCATGGCGGGCTTCTTCTGGCTCCTCATCCTGTTCGGCGTGACGATGAGCGACTACCTGACCCGGGGATGGATTCAGGGCACGTTGCGCTGAGGGCCGGGCTGCCAGGTGCGGCCGAATCTGCGAACTCGAGGGGCGCGCCGGTGGCTGGCGCGCCCTTTGTCCTTTCAGGCGTCTGACCGCGGTTCACCGCCGCGAATCCGCCATTGGCCGGACCCATCGAACGGGAGACCGGACGACAACGTAAACTCTGGCTATACTGATTCGAAAGCACCGGGATGGAGCCTGCGCAGCGGCTCGGTCCGCCCTGTCAGCAACCAGCACACGGAAACAGCAATACAGTGACCAATCTCACAGACGACCTCGCAACCCTTCGGATCGATCAGAGCTCCCGGGCCGGCACCACGCGCCGCGGGGTCTGGGTGGGGGTTCTGCTTCTCGTGCTCGCGCTCGGCGGGGCGGGCTGGTACTGGTCGCAGCGCGTGGAGGCGGCCGAAGTCAAGACCGCCTCGGTCGCGGCGCAGACCGGCGGAGCGTCCGCCCCGGGTGCGGTCCTGAACGCATCGGGCTACGTCACCGCACGCCGCCGGGCCACGGTGTCCTCCAAGGTGACCGGGAAGGTGCTCGAGGTCTTTGTCGAGGAGGGCAAGCCCGTGCGCGCCGGACAGGTCCTGGCGCGGCTCGACGACGCGCAGGTCAAGGCGGCGCTGGCGGTTGCGGAAGCGCAGCTCGAAGCCGCGCGGCGGGGGGCCGCCGAGGACGAGGCGCACCTGCGCGAAGCGGAGCTGACGCTCGGCCGCCGCGAGCAGCTGATTCAGCAGCAGGTCATCGGCAAGGCGGAGCTCGATTCCGCGCGCGCGGAAGTCGAATCGCTGAAGGCGCGGATTGCGATGGCGCAGCAGCAGGTGAAAGTGTCGGAGAGCCTGGTCAGCCAGCGCCGGACCGACCTCGCCGACATGTCGGTGCGGGCGCCGTTCGACGGTGTGGCGATCTCGAAGGACGCCCAGCCGGGAGAGATGATCTCGCCGGTCTCCGCGGGTGGCGGCTTCACGCGATCGGGCATCGGCACCATCGTCGACATGTCGTCGCTCGAGATCGAAGTCGACGTCAGCGAGAGCTACATCAACCGTGTCCACCCGAATCAGCCGGTCGAAGCCGTGCTCGATGCGTATCCCGACTGGCGCATTCCCGGCCACGTGATTACGACGGTGCCATCGGCGGACCGGCAAAAGGCCACGGTCAAGGTGCGAATCGGATTCGAGCACCTCGATCCGCGCATCCTGCCGGACATGGGGATCAAGGTGTCGTTCCTGACCGAGCGGGCGCCGGCGGCGGACGCGGCCGTCCCGCGCTCACGGCTGGTCGCGCCGAAGACGGCGGTCCGCTCGGCGGACGGTCACGACATCGTCTTTGTCGTGAAGGACGGGCGGGTGGAGCGGCGAGCCGTCAAGGCCGGGAATGCCGACGGCGACCAGGTCGAGATCGTCTCCGGCGTGACGGCAGGCGAACAGGTGGTCGTCGAGGGTCCGGCGACGATGAAGGACGGCGACAAAGTTACGGTCAAGGAGCGGTGAATGGACACGCTGGTAAAGATCAATGAGCTGCACAAGATCTATCGCCGGGGCAACGAACGCATCGACGTTCTGGCAGGCGTCACGCTGAATATTCCGTCCGGCGATTTTCTCGCGCTGATGGGCCCGTCCGGCTCGGGCAAGACGACGCTCCTCAACCTGATGGGCGGTCTCGACACGCCGTCCGAAGGGACCGTGGAAGTCGGCGGCGATCGCATCGACAAGATGTCGGGGGGCAAGCTCTCGGCATGGCGCGCGCGGCACATCGGGTTCGTGTTCCAGATGTACAACCTGCTGCCCGTGCTGACTGCGGCGCGCAACGTCGAACTGCCGCTGCTGCTGACGAAGCTCGGCTCCGCAGATCGCAAGCGCCGGGTGAACGTGGCGCTGTCCGTCGTCGGCCTCGCCGAGCGGGCGCAGCACTACCCGCGCCAGCTGTCGGGCGGCCAGGAGCAGCGCGTCGGCATTGCGCGCGCGATCGTGACCGATCCGACGCTGCTCCTGTGCGACGAGCCCACGGGCGATCTCGATCGCAAGTCGGGTGATGAAATTCTCGATCTCCTGCAGACGCTCAACCGCGAGCACGGCAAGACGATCGTGATGGTCACCCACGACCCGCACGCCGCGGCGCGCGCGAAGCGCACGCTGCACCTGGAGAAGGGCACCCTCGTCGAGGAGGTGGTCGCATGAAGTTCCTGCCGCTCATCTGGCGGAACCTGGGACGGCGGAAGATCCGCACGATTTTCACACTGCTGTCCGTGTTCGTGGCGTTCGTGCTGTTCGGCATCCTGATGGCGATTCGTGTGGCGTTCAGCGGCACGATTACCGTCTCCGGCGCCGAGCGGCTCGTGATGATCGACAAGATTTCACTCATCAATCCGATTCCCCTGAGCTACCAGCAGCGGATTCAGTCCGTCGAAGGCGTCAAGGACATCACGCACGCCAACTGGTTCGGGGGCATCTACCAGGAACCGAAGAACTTCTTCGCGAACATGGCGGTCGATCCCGAGAGCTGGCTGCGCATTTATCCGGAAGTCGCGATGCCAGAGGATCAGAAGAAGGCGTGGCTCGCCGATCGCACGGGCGCGGTGGTCGGCGTCGATACGGCCAAGCGATTCGGCTGGAAAATCGGCGATCGCGTGCCGCTGCAGGGAGTCATCTATCAGCGGCCCGACCGCGGGCCCTGGGAGTTCACGATCAGGGGGATCTATCAGTCCCCCGAAAAAGGGTTCGACAACAGCCAGTTCTTCTTTCACTACAACTACATGAACGAAACGCTCAGGGATACGGCGTACGGCCACGACCAGGTGGGCTGGTACGTGATCAAGGTCGCCGACCCGAGCCAGTCGGAGCCGCTCTCGCAGCGGCTCGATGGGATGTTCGCCAACTCTCCGTCGGAAACGAAGACCGCGACGGAAAAAGCATTCGTGGCGGGGTTTGCGAAGCAGATTGGCGACATCGGCCAGATCATGGTGTGGATCGCCACCGCGGTGCTCTTCACGATCCTGCTCGTCTCGGCGAACACGATGGCGCAGGCCATCCGGGAGCGGACGAACGAGCTGGGCGTCCTGAAGACGCTGGGCTTCAGCGACGGCCGGATCCTGGGGCTCGTGCTCGCCGAATCCTGCCTCGTGGCGTTCCTCGGCGGCGCGGTGGGCCTCGGGCTGTCGTGGCTGGCGATCTCGTACGCGGGCGATCCGACGCACGGCATGATCCCGCCGCTCTACCTGCCGAAGACCGATCTGGCGCTGGGGATTGCGATCGTGCTGACGCTCGGGATCGCAACCGGGCTCGTGCCGGCGCTGCAGGCGAGCCGGCTCAAAATCGTGGACGCACTGCGGAGAGGCTAATGATTTCTCAGATTATCGCGGTCACCAGCGTCAACCTGCGGTCGATCAGCCAGCGCCTCGGGTCATCGGCCGTCGCGATCTTCGGGATCGTCGGCGTCGTCATCGTGTTCGTCGGCGTCCTCTCGATCGCGGAAGGGTTCCGGAGCGCCATGCAGGCGACGGGCGACGAGGACACGGTGATGGTGATGCGCTCGGGGGCCGACAGCGAGATGACGAGCGGGCTGGCCGGAGAGCACGCCCGCTTCGTCCTGGAGAAGCCCGGGATCGCGAAGGACGCATCAGGGCCAGTCGCCTCGCCGGAGCTGCTGGTGATCGTCAATCACCCGCTGCGGCGCAGCGGGACCGACGCCAACGTACCCCTGCGGGGCGTCGAGCCGGCCGCGTTCAGGGTCCACACGAAGGTCAAGATCGTGGAGGGGCGGAACTTCCAGCCTGGCAGGAACGAGATCATCGCCGGCAGGGCCGCGACAGGGCAGTTCGAGGGCCTGAGCGTCGGATCGAATGTGAAGTGGGGAGAGAACACGTGGCAGGTCGTGGGGATCTTCGAGGCGGGGGGATCGGCCGCGGAGTCGGAGCTGTGGTGTGACGCGAAGGTGCTGCAGCCCGCGTATCGCAGGGGCAACTCGTATCAGTCCGTCATCGCCAAACTGGCGTCGCACGACTCGTTCGCCACGCTGAAGGATGCGCTCACGACCGATCCACGGCTGACGGTGATGGTCATCCGCGAGCCGGAGTACTACGCGCGGCAGTCGCAGACGCTGCAGACCGTCATCCGCACGGTCGGCTTTGCCATCGCGGGCCTGATGGGGATCGGCGCGATTTTCGGCGCCGTGAACACGATGTACAACGCCGTCGCGAGCCGTGGGCGGGAGATTGCCACGCTGCGCGCGCTGGGGTTCGGGAGCATTCCGGTCGTCGTGTCGGTGCTGGCTGAGGCCGTCGTGCTCAGCCTCATCGGCGGCCTCATCGGCGGACTGCTGGCGTATGCGGCCTTCGACGGGTTCAAGACATCGACCATGAACTTCCAGTCGTTCAGCCAGGTGGCCTTCGCCTTCCAGGTGACTCCGCCGCTGCTGGCGCGCGGCCTGTTCTACGCGGTGATCATGGGGGTCCTCGGCGGATTGCTGCCGGCCATCAAGGCTGCCCGCCTCCCCATCGCGACCGCCCTCCGTCAGCTGTAGGTCATCGAGAATGGGGACACTCACCTTTACGCTAAGCGATTGAAAACAAGGGCCTCAATTTTGGGGCCTTTGTTTTCAATCGTTTGCCGTAAAGGTGAGTGTCCCCATTTTGGCGTAGTGATTCTTGACATCCGCGACAAGGCGTCAGACACGCTACGGGCACGCCTCATCCTCACATCTCATCAACCCTTCATTGATCGCGACGCAGCAAGTACCAAGCGGCTAACAGGTTAGCTCTCCCCTCAACAGGTTTCCCTCGCGCGGCGTCTCGGGGAAACGGCCGAGAAATTCCGGGTACGCGCGTTGCTGTGCTATTTTGCACAGGTCAGTTGAGCGACCCGGGGGGAGGCCTATCCATGCGGATCGATGAAATGCTCCAGCGTATTCAGGGTGAGTTCGTCGAAATGCCGGGATTGCGTCTGACTTCGGCGCAGGCACAGCGACTCTGGGGGCTCGAGCAGGAAGTCTGCAACGCACTCCTGGGGGCACTGGTGGACGCGAAATTCCTGACGCTGACCCGGGACGGCGCTTTCATCCGGAACGAAGGCGCCCGCCCAACCCATCTCGCATCGGGCCATGGCCCGACGCTCGCGGTGGCTTCGTAGATTCGCCCGCCGGTGCCGGCTAGCTGACTACCTGCCTCGTCAGCTGTGCATGCCGGCTCGCATCCTCGTTCCCGGGCGGACAGCGCCCGCGGCCAAGGTTCGTCGAAGAGGGAAGGTGTACTCCTTCTCTCTTCGACACCACATCACACCGACCTCACGTCAGATTTCCGAGCGCCGCAAAGAGCTCGTCCTGTCCCGGCAACTCGGGAATGTCGTAGACCCGGGACCACGCGATCTTCCCGTCGCGGTCGATGACGAACACCGCGCGTTCCGAAAATCCCTCCACCGGGCGGAAGACGCCGTACTGCTCGGCGACGTGACCATGTGGATGGAAGTCGCTCAGGAGGTCGTACGAGAGCGCGCCGAGCGACGTCGCCCATGCCGCCTTGGCCGGCTGCGCATCGATGCTGACGCCAAGGACCACCGCGCCGGCGGCTTCGAAACGCGATAAGTCCTCCTGATAACCGGACATCTGGTTCGCACACACGGGTGTGAACGCGAGGGGATGAAACGCGAGGACGACGTTCTTCTTCCCGCGGAAGCTCGAGAGCTTCACCGTGCCTCCGCGGTGGCTGCGCAATTCGAAATCCGGGGCTTCATCGCCCGCTTTCAACGCCATCTGTCCTCCAGGTCAAACCTGCCAGTCATCGCAGGGTTTCCACGGCCGTGACACGCGCGATCCGCCACTCACCTGACCGCTTCGTCAGCGTCAGCGCGAACTCCCGCGCATCCATCGAGTCGGCGCCCGTTCCGTCAGCGCGCTGGACAAAACTGGCGGTGAGCGCCACATCCGCAGTGGTCCTGTCAGGTCCAAGCCGCACGCCGACGTCATCGAACCGCAGGCGAAAGGCCGCCGTCCGCCGTTGCAGCCGCGACGCCATCCCGACGAGCGTCGCCCGGCCGACAATCGGGGACGCCCCTTCCCCGAGGTCCACGACAACGTCATCGCTGAAGAAGCCGGCGAGGGCCGCCGCGTGAGCGACGCCGTCCAACCCTTCGCCCGCGGTCGTATTGATGTCCACGGTCAGGGCCTCGAGACGCTGCCGAATCGCGCGTTCATCGCTCGATCCCCAGGTTCGCCACGCGAGCAGGATACCGAGCACGGCGAGGGAGGCGAGAGCGATCTTCGCGTACCCCGTCAAAACACAATCCTGCCGAGAATGCGCGCGGCGTCCACGCGGCCGAAGTCATGATCGGCAGCACGCATCGTTCGATTGTCTCCGATGACGTAGTACCTCGGAACCCGTCAGCGTGACCTCCGGGACGTCCCATGGCAGGCGGCTGCGGACATAAGGCTCGACGAGCGGGGCGCCGCCGATGTAGACCTGCCCCTCGAGAATCGACAGCCGTTCTCCCGGTAGCCCGATGACCCGCTTGACATAAACGACGTGCGGGCCGGCGAGCCGAATCGCGACGACGTCTCCCCGACGAGGACCGTGGCGGACGTAAGCAAGACGGTTGAAAAAGTTGAGCTGCCCGGATTCATACGTCGGCCGCATGCTGATCCCCTGCGTACGAAGCGGTATCAGCACCCAGCGAAACACCACAAAGCTCACCGCCGCGAGGACGACGATCCGAATGGCAGTGCGGCGAGGATTGGCTCCAAAAGCGACGCGGCGCGCGAGACTCACACGGGCATCCGGAGTCCACATTAGCAGAGCCCGCGGCTCGTGGACAGGAACGAGCAGCGGCCGTGACCCTTACCGATCGCGTTTCGTGTAGGGGGCCAGCAGGCCCGTCGTGCCCATGGCGATCGGCACATAGATTGTCGATCCCGTCCCGGTGCGGTCTGTGTAGACAGGAAAGCCGTCCATCTGACCCGAGCGGACGAAGCGCGACGAGTCGAAGTCAACAGAGGGTCCGCTGCTGAACCATCGCGCATCCTCGTACCGGATGAAGATGCCGTTCGCGGAGTCGGCTCGGGGCCGGACTCGCTGTGCGACAGGCAAACGGGTGCTCGAGGTCGCGGTCGTCGGCTCCACGGTCCTAGCGATTCCGTTTGTGCCCGCGGGTTGCGGCACGGTGGAGACCAGCTGGTCTCCGGCATTCGCGAAGCCGACAAAAACCGGGGGTCCAGCCGCCTGAGCTGAAGAGGTCTCATCGAGCGACGAATCGGGTACCGGGGCGATTGGGAACGACGGAGCGGAGCTTCCTTCGGTCCCCGCGAGCTCCCCCTCCCGGCGCCGCTCGTACGGCTGCATCATCCCGCCCCCGACAGGCAGGAACACGATGCTGTACGGCTCGATCGTCGTCCTGGAGTAAAGCGGGATCCCTCGAAAGTTGCCGGTCCGAACCATTTCCGACGGAATGAAATGAACCCTTGGTCCCGCCGGGTAGTAGTAGTTGCCGTCGTAGGTGATTGGAGTGCCGCTCAGGTACCACAATTCGGTCTCGGCCGTCACCGCGGGCGGGCGCGTGTCCCTCACGGTGAGTTGCGCGAACGCCGGCTGGACGAGGCAAACGGAGAATGTGCACCAGATGACGAGGCCAGCTGTTCCGTTCATGAGACTCTCCTCAATCACGTGATACCAGCAGCGTGCCAACATTCCGCTCTCGTCAGGCGGCTGACTTCTTCATCCAGTACCGGGAAAGTCCCTGCCAGGAATAATCGAGCCGGCCCGCGCGGCTGTACTTTTCAGCCTCCTGCTGCCCCACGTGGCGCTGCAGCTCGAGAAGCGCAGATTCCTCGAAGGCCTGGAGCCTTCGCTGATCGTCGAGCGCAGGGTCAGCCAGCAGCTTGCGGACGATGCCGCTCCACAGCGCGAGGCGCTCCGCGAGATCGGTGAAATGCAGGCGCGCCCCGTGGAACGGCCCGAAATGAGTCAGGAACAACGTGTCCGGATCCCACGCGAGGATCCGCTCCTCGCTCGCCCGCCAAGCCTCGAGATCGATGTCCGGTGGCGGCGTGGGAGGCATCACGGACAGCAGATCGCCGCGACGGATTCCCGCGGTGTCGCCGACGAACGCCACACGGCTGGACGGGTCGAAGTAGCTGACGTGATGTGATGCATGCCCCGGCGTGTAAGCCACCTGCAGCTCGCGTCCGCCCACGCTGACGGTTTCCTCGCCCTTGAGCACCCTGACGCGCGCCTGCGGCACCGGGAGGAAGTCTCCCCACAACCGCTCCATGTCTGCCCCGTAGAGCCGTGTCGCGCTCGACATCAGTTTTGCCGGGTCCACCATGTGCCTGGCTCCGCGCTCATGGACGAACACCTCGATCGCGGGGTTCTCGCGCACGAGCGATCCCGTGCCCCCCGCATGATCCAGGTGAATGTGTGTCAGGAGCACGTGCCGCACATCCTGGATGCCGATGCCCTTGCGGGCGAGCGCGGACGTCAGGTTCGCGAGCGTCGTGGACGGACCCGGGTCGATCAGTGCGACGCCCGTAGGCCCCTGGAGCACCGCCGTCGCAATGATTTCCGGAATGCCGAGGAAGTCGAGATCGATGTAGTCAAGGCCTGAGGCCAACGTCGTCATGCGCTATTTTCCAATCGCTACCAGGAGCCCGGAAGTGCCAGGGCCGACAGCTCATCCGTCCGACTCGAGCAGTCGCGGACTCGGCGCCCGGACGGACCAAGCCTGTTAGAATCATAAGACCGCCATGGCTGGAACCGATCGTCAGACTGACGGGGAAGTACTCGAACGTACGATACAGGAAACAAAGAAGCCGGAGCTGTTCAAGGTCCTGCTGCTCAATGACGACTACACGACGATGGACTTCGTGGTCGAGGTGCTCGAGGCCATCTTCCACAAACAGCCCGCGGAAGCGTTTCGCATCATGATGGCTGTGCACACCCAGGGCAAGGGTCTCTGTGGCGTCTATCCGCATGAAGTTGCCGAAACGAAGGTGGATGCGGTCGTGGAGCGGGCCCGCGAGAACGGGTTCCCCTTGAGAGCCGCGATGGAACCTGAATAACGCGGCGGCGGGTCTAAGAGGCAAAGGAAGCTCATTCACCGATGTTCAGCCAGGCTCTAGAGATCGTCCTGACGGTGGCGTACCGTGAGGCCACATCGAGGCGTCACACGCACCTGACGCTCGAGCACCTGCTCTATGCGCTCGCGCACGATCACGATGGCGAGCGCATCCTCGCCGCGTGCGGTGCCGATCTGCCGAAGCTTCGGCGTGATCTCGACAAGTACCTCAAGGACTCGGTCGAACAGTACGGCCGCGGGCAGCAGAAGGAACCGGAGCAGACGCTCGCGTTCCGCCGGGTGCTACAGACCGCCGTGCTCCACGTCCAGAGCGCGGGGAGGCAGGAGGTCCAGTCCGGGGACGTGATCGCCGCGACCCTTCAGCAGAACAAATCGTACGCGGCGCAGCTCCTCGCGGATCAGGGCATCTCGCGGCTCGACGTCCTCGAGTTCATCACGCATGGCATCAGCAAGGTACCCTCCACCGGCGGCATCCCGGGGGACGACGCCGAGTCGGGTGAAGCCGAGGCCGGCCAGGGTGAGCGCGGAACGGCAGCCGCGCGCGATCCGCTCGCCGCGTACGCGATGAACCTGAGCGCCCGCGCCAGGGCCGGCGAGCTCGATCCCCTCATCGGCCGGACCGACGAGCTGCAGCGGACGATGGAGATCCTCTGCCGGCGGCGCAAGAACAACCCGGTTTTCGTGGGTGACGCCGGTGTCGGCAAGACGGCGCTCGCCGAAGGCCTCGCAACGCGGCTCCTGCAGGACGATGTTCCGGATCTGCTGGAAGGCGCGGAAGTCTTCTCCCTCGACACCGGCGCGCTGCTGGCGGGCACGCGCTTCCGCGGCGACTTCGAAGAGCGCTTCAAGGCGGTCATCCATGCGCTCGCCAAGCGCACCATGCCGATTCTCTTCATCGACGAAATTCACTCGACCGTCGGCGCCGGCGCGACCACGGGCGGCACCATGGATCTGGCGACCCTCATCAAGCCGATCCTGACGGCCGGCCAGCTGCGGGTCGTGGGGTCGACCACGCACGAAGAGTTCAAGCACATCGAGAAGGACCGCGCGCTCGCGCGGCGCCTCCAGAAGATCACGATCGACGAGCCCACGACGGAGGAGACGGTCAGGATCCTTCAGGGCCTGCGGTCGCGGTATGAAGGGCACCACCGTGTGCGCTACACCGACGCATCGCTTGAAGCCGCGGCAAAGCTCGCGGCACGGCATCTCCGCGACTACAAACTGCCCGACAGCGCCATCGATCTGATGGACGAGGCCGGCGCCAAGATGCGGCTGAAGGTCGGGGCGGCACTGCGCGGAAGCGACGACAAGTCGCAGCTCGAACCGGCGGTGATCGGCGCGGACCACATGGAAGAGGTCGTCGCCCGCATCGCCCGCATCCCCGCCAAGCAGGCGTCGTCCTCCGACAAGGACCGGCTGAAGGGGCTCGAGGAATCGCTGGGACGCGTGGTGTTCGGCCAGGCGGAAGCCGTCCGCGGCGTCGCTCGTGCAATCAAGCGATCGCGCGCGGGCCTCGGTCAGCCGGATCGTCCGGCGGGCTGCTTCCTGTTCACGGGCCCGACCGGCGTCGGCAAGACGGAGCTCGCCAAGCAGCTCGCGATGCATCTCGGCAACGAGTTCATCCGGTACGACATGAGCGAGTACATGGAGAAGCACGCCGTCGCCAGGCTCATCGGCGCGCCTCCGGGGTATGTCGGCTTCGAGCAGGGTGGACTGCTCGTGGACGCGATCCGGCAGCATCCCTATGCAGTGCTGCTCCTGGATGAAATCGAGAAAGCGCATCCTGACATTTTCAACATCCTGCTTCAGGTGATGGATCACGCGACGCTGACCGACAACAACGGCCGGAAGGCCGATTTCCGGCAGGTCGTCGTCATCATGACGTCGAACGCCGGATCGCGTGAGCTCAGTAACGCGACCATCGGCTTCTCGGAGTCGGGTGACTCCGAGCGGGTACTCGACTCGAGGCAGAAGGCGGCCCAGCAGCGTTCAAAGCAGGCGATCGAGAAGGTGTTCAGCCCGGAGTTCCGGAACCGGCTCGACACGATTGTGTCGTTCGACCCGCTCACGCCTGCCGTCATGGAGACCATCGTCGAGAAGTTCATCCTGCAGCTCGAAGCCCAGCTCGCGGAGCGGACGATCGCCTTCACACTCGAGCCCGAAGCACGCCTGTGGCTGGCGCAGAAGGGTTACGACCCGGTTTACGGCGCGAGACCGCTCGCCCGCGTGATTCAGACCGAGGTCAGGGATCCTCTGACGGACGAGATCCTGTTCGGCCGGCTCGAACAGGGTGGGACGGTGACGATCAAGATCGAAGACGGCAAGCTGGCCTTCGGGTTCGAGGCGCGCACTCCGCCGGCCCCCGTTCCGGCGGAATGACACCGAGCTATCAGCTATCAGCTGACAGCCATCAGACCTGGGCTTTCAGCTCTCTGTTGTAATCTCACACCTGAAAAGTAAACCTGTTCCGATCAACGCTGACAGCCGACAGCTGTCAGCTGAGAACTGCTCCCCATGTCCGACAAAGAACACGACATCCCGGTGAAGGTCGTCGATCGCCGCTGGTGGGCGCGCGGTGACGACGGCAGCGATCCGGGGCCGAGCGCCGCCTCGAAACCCACCTACGTCGAGGATCTCGAGCGACAGCTCGCGGAGAAGGACCGCATCGCCCAGGAATTCATCGCGAAGTTCAGGCAGGCTGCCGCGGAGTTCGAAGAATCACGGCTGCGTCTCAGGCGCGAGATCGGGAAGGACGTCGAGCGCGGCCGCCGCGAGATCCTGGCGGACCTCCTCGAGGTCGTGGACAATCTGGATCGCGCGCTCGACGCGGCGCGGCAGTCTCCGTCACCTGACGCCCTGCTGCAGGGAGTCGAGATGGTGCAGCGTCAGTTCCTCGCGAAGCTCGAAGGGTTCGGGGTCAGGCGCATCGACGTGGCGGGCGCCTCGTTTGACCCGTCGGTCCACGAGGCGGTCTCCACGGTGCCGGCCCAGGCGGCCGACCAGGATGGACGGGTTGTCGGCGTCGTGCGGCATGGATACACGATTGGCGACGACGTCCTGCGGCCTGCATCCGTCGCGGTGGCCAAGGCGACGGACTGACGCCTGTCCTCGGCTTCCCTCTTATTGCTTCCTGCTTCCCGAGTGAGTTCCTTCCGGCTGACCGCCATAGCTTCAGCGAAGGCGGAAGCCCGGAAGCTGCGGGACGAAAGCCGAGATCCCGCGCGCATCCCAAATCCCGCGCGCCGAGTCCCGACAGTGGCGTAGGATGGCGCCATGCTGGCCATCTTCTCGCGCGCCCTTGTCGTGCTCTTCACGAGCGCGGCCTCTCTCTTCCTCGCAGCCCCACCTGTATCGGGCGGTCCGCTCCATTTCAGCGCGCAAAACACGCGCGGCGGAGGCCCCGGGCTCCACCCCAGGCTGCCACGGCTGAAGGTCTCGGAGAACAAACGCTTCCTCGTCACCGCTGACGGGCAGCCGTTTTTCTGGCTCGGCGACACGGCATGGGAGCTCTTCCATCGGCTCACCCGTGAGGACGCGGAGAAATATCTGAAGAACCGTGCGGACCTGCGGTTCACCGTCATCCAGGCGGTTGCCCTGGCGGAGTTCGACGGCCTGGGCCAGCCGAATGCGTACGGGCGCACACCGCTGCGGAACAACGACCCGACACAGCCCGACGAGGAGTACTTCGCGCACGTCGACTGGATCGTCGCCAGGGCCAATGCGCTCGGCATGTACGTCGGGTTTCTTCCCACGTGGGGAGACAAGTGGAATCAACAGAAGGGGGTCGGGCCGGAAATCTTCACGCCCGACAACGCCCGAAGTTACGGTGAATGGCTCGGGCGCCGCTACAAGGACGCCGGCATCATCTGGATTCTCGGTGGCGACCGGAGGGTCGACACCGACGCGCGCCTCGCCATCGTGCGGGCGATGGCCGCGGGGCTGCGTGCCGGAGACGGCGGCGCGCACTTGATGACGCTGCATCCCCCGGGCGCGAACAGCTCGTCCACCTGGTTCCACAATGACGACTGGCTCGATTTCAACATGCGGCAGAACGGGCACGCCGTGGAGTTCACGGGGCGGTACGACCAGACCCGCGTGGATTACGACCGGACGCCGATCAAGCCGGTCCTCGATGGCGAGCCGATTTACGAGGACCATCCCGTCTCGTTCGACGCGCCGAAGATGGGGCATTCCATCTCCGCAGACGTCAGGAGGCCCTTGTACTGGGATCTTTTCGGCGGCGCATTCGGGCACACCTACGGCCATCACTCCGTGTGGCAGATGGCGTCGCCGACGCGGCCCCCCGTCAACAATCCTCTGATGCCGTGGACCGAAGCCATCAATCAGCCAGGTGCCGCCCAGATGCAGCACGGCCGCGCACTGATCGAGTCGCGCCCGTTTCTCACACGTATCCCAGATCCATCGGTCATCGTGACGGGCCCGGTGCCAACCAGCGTCCCCGGCGCGGGGCGCTATCAGTTCACCTCCACGCGCGACACGGACGGCACGTACGCGATGGTGTATGCCCCGGTGGGACGGCCATTCACCGTGCGGATGTCCGCCATTACGGGCGCAAAGGTCAAGGCGTGGTGGTTCAATCCCCGCACCGGCGAGAGCACGGCGATCGGTACGTTTGTGAACACCAGCGATCGCACGTTCACGCCGCCTGACAGGGGGGAGATGCTGGACTGGGTGCTCGTACTGGACGACGAGTCGAAACACTACCCGCCGCCGGGCCGGCGCAGGTAGTCGCGCAGGTTACTGGCTGGCGGCCACTCGGACGAGCGCCGGGAGCAGGACGTCGAACCGCGCGCCTCGCCCGATCCCCTCGCTGGTGACGTCGAGCTGTCCGCCGTGCAGCTCGACGAAGTCATGCGCGAGCGCGAGGCCGAGCCCCAGTCCCGCATGTGCGCGAGTGTGGGTATGGTCCGCCTGCCAGAATCGGCGGCACACATGAGGCAGTGATTCCGGTGAGATGCCGATGCCGGTGTCCTCGACGGTGATGCGGACCGTGCGAACCTCCCGCACCGCCGTGACCTTCACCGTTCCTCCCTCGCCGGTGAACTTGACGGCGTTGGAGAGCAGGTTCCACAACACCTGTCGAAGCCGATCCGGATCCCCACGCACCATCAGGCCGCTGTCGATGTTGCTGACGAGGTGCACCGACTTGCTCCGGCAGGCGGGCACGACGAGACTCAGGGCATCTTCCGTAATCTGCGTGACGTCGCAGTCCTCGAGATTCAGGCGGAGCTTGCCGGTGACGATGCGTGACGTGTCGAGGACGTCGTTGACCAGGCGCGTCAGCGACTCGGCGTTCCGTCCGATCACGTCGAGCGCCTTCGGCAGGTCCGTCATCGGGATGGCACCTTTCTGGAGCATGTGGGCGTACCCCAGGACAGCGTTGAGCGGCGTCCGCAGCTCGTGCGACAGCGTCGCGAGAAATTCATCCTTCGCCCGGCTGGCATCCGCGATCGCGACACGCAGCGCTTTCTCTTCGGTGATGTCGCGCGCGATCTTCGACGCGCCGATGATCTCGCCGTTCTTCTGGCGGATTGGAGAGACCGTCAGCGACACGTCGAGAAGCGTCCCGTTCTTGCGCCGTCGGACGGTCTCGAAATGCTCGACGCTCTGGCCCGCGCGGATCCGTGAGAGTACGTCCTCCTCTTCCTGGATACGATCGGGGGGAATGATGGTTGTGATGGAGCGGCCGATCATGTCCTCGGCCGTATAGCCGAATATACGCTCCGCCCCGGCATTCCAGCTCTCGACGATTCCGTTCAGGTCCTTCCCGACGATCGCATCTTCGGACGAGTTGACGATGGCGGACAGTCGGACCGCATCGCGCTCCAGGCGCTTCCGGTCGGTGATGTCCCTCGCAATCTTCGATGCGCCGATCACCCGGCCGTCTCCGTTGCGGACCGGCGACACCGTGAGCGAGATCTCGACGAGCGAACCGTCTTTGCGTTGCCGTACGGTTTCGAAGTGGTCAACGCCCAGGCCGGCCCGGACGCGCGACAACACGTAGTCTTCTTCCGGGAGGCGGGCGGCGGGGATGATGCGGGTAATCGGCTGCCCGATCATCTCGGCGGCCGTATAGCCGAACAGCCGCTCCGATGCCTGGTTCCATGACGTCACGTAGCCCCGCAGATCCTTGCTGATGATCGCATCGTCCGAGGACGAGACGATCGCCGCCAGCAGCATCGGGGAGGCGTCAAAGGTGGACATGCCGTGTCAATTGTAGCCAAAGGTGCGGTTTCGGGGGTCCTGGCGCCGGCTGGGCTGGGACCACGAATGGTTCCCTCCGAATTGACAGTACCCTGGCGTGGCAGCAGACTAGGCCTGCGCCGGATCCCTCCGGCCGTCCAATCTTTTGAAGCTGTCCCTGCGCGCGGCGCTCCTGGTTGCCATCGTCACGGCCGCTGCCCTCCTGTCGGTGGTCCCCGCCTTTCAATGGATCGCGCTCGCGATCGTCGTTGCGGCGGCCGGCGTCCTCGGAGGGCGCCTCGCTCGATTCGAACGGGACGCGGCCCGGCGGCAGCTGGGGTCCGACGAATTGAAGCGCCTGAACGAGACACTCGAGGCGCAGGTGGAGGCGCGCACCGCCGACATTCGCGACACCACGGCGCGGCTTCGCTCGATCATCGACTCCGCCGTCGATGGGATCATCGTGATCGACGAGCACGGCGCCATCGAGTCTTTCAACCCCGCCGCGGAGCGCCTCTTTGAATACCCGCAGTCAGAGGTGATCGGGCGAAACGTGAACGTCCTGATGCCTTCGCCGTATCACGAGGAGCACGACGGCTACCTGAGCCGGTACCTCACCACTGGAATGGCCAAGATCATCGGGATCGGACGTGAGGTCTCCGGCCTGCGGCGGGACGGGACCGTCTTTCCGCTGCACCTGTCGGTCGGGGAAATGTCTGTCGCCGGGGCGCGCAAGTTCACCGGCATCGTGCACGACCTGAGTGTGCGCGTCCGCATCGAGGAACAGCTCCGCGAGCGCGCGGCGCTGGCCCGCGTGGGAGAAATGGCCGCGGTCATCGCTCACGAAGTGAAGAACCCGCTGGCGGGGATACGCGGCGCCATCCAGGTGATTGGCGGCCGCCTGCCTGAGACCAGCCGTGACGCGGAAATCCTCACCGAGATTGTCGCGCGCATCGATGCGCTGGACGGCCTCATGAAGGACCTGCTTCTCTATGCGCGGCCGCTCGAGCCGCGTCGGGTTGCCGTGGACGTGGCGGCCCTCGTCACGATGACGGCCGAGCTGATGTGCCGTGATCCCTCAATGAAGGATGTGCAGGTCGTGGTTGCCGGATCGGCGCCGCCGGTCATGGCTGACGCCGAGATGCTGAAGATCGTCTTTCAGAATCTGCTGATGAACGGCGCCCACGCCATCCAGAACCGCGGCAGCATCCACGTGGCGATCCGTACGGAAGGCGCCGCCTGCCATATCGCATTTGCCGACAGCGGGCCTGGAATCTCGCCGGAGATCCGGGACAAGATTTTCGTCCCCTTCTTCACGACGAAATCGCGGGGTTCCGGACTGGGCCTGCCCACCACGAAACGGCTGATCGAAGCGCATCACGGACAGGTGCTCATCGAGTGTCCTCCTGCCGGCGGCACGACTGTCACGGTGCAGCTTCCCATCCTGTCCTGAAGATCGGGATTCGGGACTCGGGATTCGGGATTCGGGATTCGGGACTCGGGATTCGGGACTCGGGACTCGGGGTTCGGGGTTCGGGGTTCGGGGTTCGGGTTCGGGTTCGGGCTGTCAGGAGGGGAATTTTCCCGCCACCGCGGAAAATTCCCCACCCCCCGGACGAACCACGCGAAAACAGGCGTAATCTGGCGGTTTGGACCCGGCACCCGTGCTGCAGTAGTCAGGTACGGACTTCATCCCACATGCAAAAAGCCACGATTCTCGTTGTCGATGACGAGGCGCTCATCCGCTGGTCTCTGGCGGAGCGCCTCAAATCCGAAGGGTACGACGTCCTGGAGGCGGGCACCGGGCGCGTCGCCCTGGAGAAGCTGCCTGAGGGGGTGGACCTCGTCCTGCTCGACTATCGGCTTCCGGACACTGACGGCGTCACGATACTGCGCAAGATGAAGGAGTTCGATCAGGACATCCTGGTCATCCTCCTGACGGCCTTTGCGAGCGTGGAGACCGCCGTCGAAGCGATGAAGCTCGGCGCCTACCATTTCGCGAACAAGCCCTTCAACCTGGACGAAGTCGCGACAACGGTCGAACGCGCGCTGGAGACGACCCGGCTGCGACGGGAGGTGCGGGAGCTCCGCACGAGCGCGGGACGCCCATACAGTCTTCAGCGCATTATCGGCGCGTCCCCGACGGTCACCGCCCTGCGGCAGCTCGTCGCGAAAGTCGCGGTCAGTCCCGCGTCGACGGTCCTCCTGACGGGCGAGAGCGGCACGGGCAAGGACCTGGTGGCGAAGATCATCCACTACACGAGCGACCGCAGCGCGAAGCCGTTCATGAACATCACCTGTTCGGCGCTCCCTGAGCACCTGCTCGAGAGCGAGCTGTTCGGTCACGAGCGGGGCGCCTTCACCGATGCGCGGACGCAGAAGAAGGGACTTCTCGAGACGGCCGACGGCGGGACGGTGTTCCTCGATGAGATCGGCGAGATGACGCCCGGGCTTCAGGCGAAGCTGCTCCGGTTCCTGGAGGAAAAGAGCTTCAAGCGGGTCGGCGGCTCCGTGGACATCCGGGTCGATGTCCGGGTGGTCGCGGCAACGAACCGGAATCTCGAGGAAGAAGTCGCGAAGCATCATTTCCGATCGGACCTGTTCTACCGCCTCAACGTGCTGCCGATTGTGATGCCGCCGCTCCGGGCGCACGCGGAGGACGTTCCGGTGCTCGTCGAGTACCTGATAGACGGCTTCAACACGGAGTTCCGAAAGCGCGTGCTCGGCGCGACGCCGGCCGTGTTCACGCTGTTGCAGGGGTACGGCTGGCCGGGCAACGTGCGCGAGCTTCGCAACGTGGTCGAGCGGGCGATGCTGCTCTCGGAAGGCGACCGCCTCGACGCCCGGGATTTTTCGGCGCTCTCCGCCGCCGTCAGCGCGGGCGACGAGTTCGAGCTCCCCGCGGGAGGGGTGGACCTGGAACAACTGGAGCGCACCCTCGTCATCCAGGCGCTCAAACGGAGCGGGGGAAATCAGACGAAGGCCGGCACGCTGCTGGGATTGAACCGCGATCAGATTCGCTATCGCATCGAGAAGTTCGGGCTGACGACAGCCCCCTGAGTCACGTCGAACCTCCGGAACCGAGACTCCAATGATCAATGACGTGACGACGACCGATGTCGTCGTGCGGGACGGCTCGACTGTGTGCCTGCGACCCTTCGAGGAGCACGACCTCGACTCGTTGCGGCAGTTTCTCCGCTCGCTCTCTCCAGCCAGTCTGTATTTCCGGTTCCTGGGCCTGCCCTCGCTCAACGCAGAACAAGTCCGGGATCTGACCACGGTTGGCGGCCGGGCAGCCGCGTCCCTGGTCGCCGAGTCCTGTGGCCGCATCGTCGCGTTTGCCGGGTTCTACAGGGACCCCACCGCGGCCGATCGCGCCGAGGTCGCGTTCTCCGTCGCAGACGCACTGCAGGGGCACGGGATAGGCATGCGGCTCCTGGAGCGCCTCGCGGCCATTGCGCGTGACCAGGGCATCACGACCTTCGATGCCTACGTGATGGGAGACAACCGGCGGATGCTGGATCTCTTCCGCGACTCGGGCTTTGCCGTGGCGACCGGCACCGACCAGGGTATCTGCCATGTGACCGTCTCGTTGTCGGTCACCGACGGGTTCTCCGACAAGGCGGCTGCCCGTTCACGGTCCGCCGCGACCGCGTCGATGAAGGCGTTCTTCGAACCGCGTGTCGTGGCGGTTGTCGGGGCGAATCGAGAACGCGGAAAGATCGGATCCGAGATCCTGCACAACATCGTCGCCGGAGGATTCACGGGCACCGTGGTGCCCGTGCACCCGACGGCCGCGGTGGTCGATGGACTCACCGCGTACCCGAGAGTGATCGATATCCCCGGGACGGTCGATCTCGCCGTCATCGTCGTTCCTGCCGAGCGGGTGCTGGCAGCGGTTGACGACTGTATTGCCAAGAACGTCCCCGCGATCTGCGTCATCAGCGCGGGGTTTGGTGAATGCGATGCCGAAGGGCGCGCACGCGAAGCGGTGCTGGTGGATCGCGTCCGGCGGGCAGGCTGCCGCCTGGTCGGGCCCAACTGCATGGGCCTGCTGAATACCAACCCGGCCGTGCGTCTGAACGCGACGTTCTCGCCGGTGTACCCGCCCGCCGGCGGCGTGGCGATGTCCACGCAGAGCGGAGCACTGGGGCTGGCGATCCTCGACTATGCGAAGCGCCTCGACATCGGGATCTCGAGCTTCGTCTCGGTGGGTAACAAGCCTGACGTCTCGGGGAACGATCTGATCCAGTACTGGGCTGACGACCCGGCGACGTCGGTCATCCTGCTCTACCTCGAGAGCTTCGGCAACCCGAAGAAATTCAGCGAGATTGCCCGGCGCATCGGGCGAACCAAGCCGATTGTCGCGGTCAAGGCCGGACGCTCGACCGCGGGATCGCGTGCCGCCGCATCGCACACGGGCGCCCTGGCGACGAGCGACACGGTCGTAGACGCCCTGTTCAGGCAGGCCGGGGTGATCCGGACGGAACGGCTGGAGGAACTCTTCGATGTCGCGGCCTTGCTCTCGCACCAGCCGGTGCCGCGAGGCCCCCGGGTTGCCATTCTCACCAACGCCGGCGGTCCGGGGATCCTCGCCGCGGACGCGTGCGAGGCGAACGGCCTCCAGCTTCAGCATCTCAGTGAGGCCACGCGCGCCGAGCTGCGCGCCTTTCTTCCCGCAGCCGCGAGCGTCGGCAATCCCGTGGACATGCTGGCGTCGGCCTCTCCCGAACACTACCGCCGTGCCCTCGAGGCCATCCTCGCCGACGAAGGGGTTGACAGCGTGCTGGGAATCTTCATCCCGCCGATGGTCACGGATCCGAGCGCCGTCGCAGCCGCCATCGCGCAGGCTGCGCGAGCGGTCCCGGGCAAGCCGGTGCTTGGGGTCTTCATGAGAACCGAGGGAGCCCCCGCGACACTGGCGCCGATCCCTTCATTTGCATTTCCGGAATCCGCCGCGCTGGCACTCGCGCGCGTCACGACTTATGGTCAGTGGCGTGCCACACCGGTCGATCCGCCCCGCGCGATCGATACCGTCAACCGCGAACAGATCCGCCGCGTCGTCGATCGTGTGCTGAGCCGGGGCGGCGGGTGGACGTCGGCGACAGAAGGGGCCGAGATCCTGTTTGCGGCGGGGATCGAGACCGCTCAGTCGCGCGTCGCGATGAGTCTCGACGAAGCGCTGAAGGCCGCGGCAGCCGTCGGTTATCCCGTCGCGTTGAAGGCGCTGGGGCCGACGCTGCTGCACAAGACGGAACGCCGCGCGGTCTGTCTGAACCTGTCGGATGATGCCGGGGTCCGGTCGGCCTACGCCGATTTCACGACGCGGTTCGGCGGAGAGATGACGGCGGTCCTCGTCCAGCGGATGGTGGCCACGGGTGTGGAGATGATCGTTGGCGCCATCCAGGATCCGCTGTTTGGCCCGCTCATCGCCTGCGGAACCGGTGGTGTGCTCGTTGACGTGCTGGCGGATACCGCCTTCAGGCTGCACCCCTTGAGCGCGTCCGATGCCCGCGACATGATCGACGAGCTCAGGGGCTCGCGGCTGCTGCGCGGCTACCGCGGCGCCCCACCCGCAGACGAGGCCGCTCTGCGCGACGTGCTCCTCCGCGTTTCGGACTTGGTCTCCGCCGCGCCCGAGATTCAGGAGCTCGATCTCAACCCGGTGATCGTCCTCGCATCAGGGGCATTCGTCGCCGATGTCCGCCTGCGCATCGGAGCCGAGACGCCGGCGCGACCCGGGCGGCGCGTCGATTACTGACGCGCCCACGGCGAATTCACGCGTGAGGACGCACCGTGATTCCACATGGGCGCGGACCGCGAACGACCACACCGATTCAGGACACTGAGAACGGCTGGCGCCCGGCGTGCAGGAACCAGCGATCGAGGACGAAGTGCCGGACGAACCACGGTGTCGCGATTAACCGGGGTACCAGTGCTTCAGTGAACGCCGAGGGGATCGCGCGCGACAGCAGCCCGAGTGATCGTCCGAATCTCTCCTGGAGCGCTCGTTCGTAGGACTCGAACTGTTCCAAACTGTAGCGACCCTGTGCCGCCACGATCGTGGCCGCCGCGAGAATACCCGACTCGATCGCGGGCAGGATGCCTTCTCCACTCTCGGGATACGCGAGTCCGGCCGCATCCCCTGCGAGCAGCACACCCGGACCGGCCACCTTCCGTCGTGGCGGCTGCGCGACGAGATAGGCGTGCCCACGCCAGCGGATCGACGGATCCGCCGCGACCTGACGCCGCGACTGGAGAAATGCGACGAACCCGGCACGCGCCGCCGTCAGCGACCCGCCATCCAGGCGCCCGATACCGACGTTGAGATATGCGCCTTTTCGAAAACACCAGCCGTAGCCCTTCATGTCACGGCAGAAGTACAGCTCGGGCATCTCCGGGCTGACATCCCAGGCATCGATCCCCTCGTTGTCCAGCGGAAATTCCGCTTCCTGCGCGGCAACCAGCGTGGACCGATTCTGTACGGGATTCAGCTGCCGCGCCACGGGGCAGAAGTGTCCGCCGGCGCCGACGAGCACGGGGGTGGTGATGGCGTCGTTGACGATCCATCGATCACCGTCGCGGCGCAGAGACGAGATCTTCGCGCCGAGCCTCAGCCTGGCGCCCGAGCGTTCCAGGAGGTAGTGATCGAATTCACACCGCCGGATCCCGAAGCTCACGGCACGGCGGTACTGAGTGTCGACGTCCCGCCCGCCGCCGAGCAGGCCGACGCGGAATGCGGTGATGGGTTGAAAGGTCCGTCCGCGCTGATAGTCGGCGCAATCCAGATCGAGCGCGGCGACGACCGGCGGTGTAATCCATCCGGCGCAGACCTTGTCGCGCGGAAAGACCGCGCGGTCCATGACGACCACGTCGAGCCCCGCCCCGGCGAGCTTCCAGGCGCACGAGGAGCCCGCCGGTCCTCCGCCGATGATGAGCGCATCACAGCTGTCCATCGCCGTCGCACCCGGTCAGACGCGGGTCCAGGGAATCTCGTTGCTGGCGCCCCGGGCGAACGCCACCTGGAACAACTGCATCGAACCCGTCGAGAATGCCGCCTGGGAACCGGCCAGATAGAGCCTCCACGCGCGCACGAACGTCTCGTCGAACATCTGCTCGACCTCGGCGGCCCCCCGCTCGAACCGCTGCCGCCAGTGTTCGAGCGTCCTGGCGTAGTGGAGCCGCAGGTTCTCCACGTCGAGCACCGACAGGGCGTACGGCTCGAGGACGTGCTCGAAGACCTCGCGCAGGACGGGCGTGCTGGCGCCGGGAAAGATCCGCTTCTGAATCCACGGATTGAGCGGCGCCGGCTGGTTGCGGCCGATGAAATGGAGCAGGCCGCGGCCGTCCGCCGTCAGCGACCGGTTGATGGCGTCTCCCAGGGCGGGGTACGCCGCCGGCCCCACATGCTCCAGCATGCCCACCGAGACGAAGACGTCGTATCGGCCCCGTACGTTGCGGTAGTCGTCCTCGACGAAATCGACGAGGCCGCCGAGGCCCTCGTCCTGTGCGCGGCGGCGAGCGTATGCGATCTGTTCGCGCGAGATGTTCAACGCGGTCACGCGCACGCCGTACTGTCTCGCCATGAACAGGGCGAGGGAACCCCAGCCGCAGCCGGCTTCGATGACCCGCTCGCCCGGCGAGAGCCGCAGTTTCCGACACACGCGGTCCATCTTTGCGATCTGCGCCTGCTCCAGGCTGCAGTCCGGCGTTGAGAAGTAGGCGCAGGTATAGACCATCTCCTCGTCGAGCCACAGGCGGTAGAACTCGTTGCCGAGGTCGTAGTGGTGATGGACGTTGTCCTTCGCGGCCGGCAGGCTGTTTTCCCTCTGGAATCGCCACCAGGGCCTCGGCTTTGTCGTGACTGCGCGATAGCCCTCCTCCAGAAGCTGGACCAAATCGCCCCGGATCTCGATCCCCCCGAACATATATGTCTCACCGAAGTTCAGGTGCGAGTCCCAGAGCCAGCTGAAAAGCGCGCGGCGATTCCGGAAGACGATCGTCGCGACCGGCGGGCGAACGCCCGGCGCCATTTCAAATCCGTCCCACAGCGCCAGGCCGATGGCCGCAGTCGGCATCGTCTGCTGAATCCGGCCCAGCAGCCGGCGTTCCAGACGTGTGGACGGGGCTTGAACAGTAGTCCCGGAAGAGAGCCAATGGGCGTCAGACGCGTTCACTTTCACGAGCTCCTCCTGATCCGACGGTTGATCTGCTTCACATGGCTGAGGCAACTGCGGTGCCAATGCTTCGGCTCACGACGCGGTCGCAGGAGTCAAAGGGCGCACGGGCGGGCTGTGGGGCACGACCGGAAGTTGAATAATGCTGAGGTAGCAGCTGACAGGTTGAAGCATCCACCTCTGCCGGGGCGAAGGAGCAAGCGGAACATTCAGGAGGGGTACCGGCATGGAAGAACGCGGACTTCGCGCCTGCCGTGGCGGTGAATTAGATGTGCCGAGCGAAGCGCTCGAGGGCGCTGGGTCAGCCTGGCAGGCTGTCTGGCCCCGCCTCGGCGCGGTACGCGTGGCAGGCGTTCAGCAGAACCCGCTCGATGCTGCCCATCTCGAAGGGCTTGCCGACAACGGCATGGACGCCGAATCCCATCGCCTCGGTCGTGCTCACGGACGACGCATCGTCGGCCATCATCACCATGACCCGGCCTGGCGCAAGAGCGCGGACGGCCCCGAGCAGATCCCGGCGCGGCAAGTCAGGGAGGTCGCCGTCGAACAGGATGGCGTCGATCGCAGCGATCCGGTCGCGGATCTCACGTTCGGCGCCGGCGACATCCCGGGCTTCGGTGACGCGATGCCCCGCCAGTCTGAGTGTTTCCGCGATCGCCCAGCCAAGCAACGGGTCGTCTTCGACGACGAGGACCCCCAGCGACCGGCGCTCGACGTCGTGGTGGGGAAATGTCGGGCGCGAGACGGGACAGTCCTCGTCGCAGAAACTCTGTCGCGCGAATCCACGGACGGGATATGCCATAACGGGCTCCTCGACGCGTGAGCGCCGCGACAGGATGGAGGCCACAACATCACGACGCCAGACGAGAGTCAGCAACTGCCGACCGCACACGCCGTCGCCCTCGGCGTGATGGCAGACAGCGGGCGCTCGATGTGCTCCGGCGGCAGGGCGAGCACCAGCGTCGGCGCGAGGCACAACAGGCGATAGGTCACCGAGCCCATTCGAGGGCTCAGCATGGGTGAACCGTGCAGGCCCACGACCATCAGGCCGGCATCGCGGTCCCTCGCCACCTTCGCGACTTCCTCCGAGGGATCGCCGTAGACGACAAGCGCCTCCCGGCGAAGGGTCGTCGGAATGGTCGCGAGGAGCTCGGTCATCCCGTCCTCCGCCACCGATCGCCGATCGGCTTCGATGCCCTCCAGGTGAAGCCGCGCGGCAAGCCGGCTCTTGAGCGGCTCGATCACGTGCACCAGGATGAGCGGGAGCCCCAGTGCCTCGGCGAGCCCGCGGGCCACCTGCGTCTGGTGATGCGATGCCGGCGACAGATCGACCGGGACCAGGATCCGCCGGACCAGGCGCTTCGCATCCTCGATGCCCACGTGCCCCGGATCGAGCGGCGGCGTGATGAGCACCGGACAGGTCGTCTCCCGCAGCACGCGCTCGGTTGTGGATCCGAAGAACAGTTTGCGAATTCCGGTGAGGCCATGCGTGCTGATCACGATGAGTGCAGACGATCGCTCGCGCGAGACACGCAGCGTTTCCTCGGCGGGCTTGCCGACGGCGATCTCGTACTCGAGGGTGGCAAGAATCGGGGAGGCGGCCCCGAAGGTCTTCGCCGCGAACTGCTCCATCTCGCGCTGGCAATGCTCCGGCGTCCAGGAGGCGCCGGTCCCGAAGTCGAGCGCCTCTGTCAGTAGCGGCTCCTCCACCGTGAGAACCACCACGTGTGCGTCAAGGTGCGAGGCGATCGCGACTGCGTAGAGCAGGGCGCCCGCCGATGCGTCCGAAAAGTCGACAGGACAGAGGATCGATGGGCGCACGTTCATTCAGGGCCTCCTGTTGTTGCACCTCACAAGTGCAACGCTCGTGCCCCGGCGTCAGCGGTGACAAGCGAGGGTTCAGGCGCAGATTCGCCCCGCGCATTTGGATGCCGGGGTCACGAGCCGGGGGAAATTCCCCAGCCCGCGCAAAATTCCGCGCTTCGCTCGCGTGTGCGAACAGGGGCGCACTCACCGACGCGAGTGGCGCCTCGCCGTCAGGAACGTGTCCGAGGTGAATCGTGCGGGAAGACGAGCTCCCGTCGGCCGAAGAGGCGCGCATCGAGTGAGAGCGCGCCAGGGCCGAGGAGGGCGACCGCGCCGGCAACCGCCGCGACGCAGAGCGCGCCCACGCGATCGAGGAGCAGCCCCGTGGCGGGTGCCGGGAACGAGGCAATCACGAGGAAGGCGAGACTCAGGCCTGCGACAGCCGCCGCGCCAGGCGTGACGAAGCCAATCAGCAATGCCGCGCCGCTGACGATGGCCAGCAGCGCGGCCGCCAGTGTGGCGATCGTCGGTTCATCGGCGCTCGAGAGGGTCATCCCTCCCTGGACCGCCGCCGTGACGCCTACGACTATCCGCAGCACGAGCAGCCCGACGCCAGGCCACCGCCCCGGGAATGTCGAAAAGAATCGCTGCAGTCTGCACCCCTTCTGAACCGGACGTTCGTTGTCGAACGTCCCTGGACGAGGGTAGCGGCTGTGGCTGCCGCGCGAATCCCTCGACGTTGGGACAGTCGGGTAACACTTTCGAGTAAGCCGGAAAGTGTCAGTCAGCTCTCAGCTGACAGCTGATGGCTGATAGCTGATGGCTGATGGCTGATAGCTCAGAGCCGTATGATCCCCCGTCGCACGCCAATCGCCACCGCGGCCGTGCGGTCGCTCGCACCCAGCTTCTGCATGATGTGCTTCACGTGCACCTTGACCGTTTCCTCCGAGATGAACAGCTGTTCGGCGATGTCGCGATTGCGATTCCCTCCGGCCACATGCTGCAGCACGTCGATCTCACGCTCCGTCAGCGCTTCGTCGCTGATGTGCTCCGCGAGCTGCGACGCCACCTCGTGAGGAATGCGCTTCTTGCCGGCGTGGACCTGCCGAATGGCGTCGACCATTTCTTTGGGCGGCATGTTCTTCAGCAGGTAGCCTCGGGCTCCCGCCGCCAGCGCGCGCTGGATCTCGACGTCCCCCTCGAAGGTCGTGAGCATCACGATCCGCGAGTCCGGGAACTCGCTGCGGATGGCAATCATCGCGTCGATGCCGCTGATGTCCGGGAGCCGGAGATCCATGAGCGTGACGTCAGGGCGATGGTCCCGGAACTGCTGGATGGCCTCCCGGCCGGTTGACGCCTGCGCGACCATGAGCATGTCCGGCTGGCTGCTGATGATGGCATCGATGCCCTGGCGCAGCAGCGGATGATCGTCGACGCTCAGGACGCGAATCTGGCGCTGGTCGCTCATGATTTCTTCTCCGTTCGGCCGTGGTCCCGTGCCCTGACCGCTTCACGATGAACGTTGGTGCCCCCGCCCTTGGGGTTCTCCGGGCCGCGATCGAACGCGACGTTCCCCGGCACCGTCAACTCGACTTCGGTCCCGGCCGCCGCGCGGCTCCTGACCTTGAAGCTGGCGCCGATGCTCTCGGCGCGCTCCCGCATCCCAGGCAGCCCCCAGTGCCCCTCAGTCCCCTTTCGGACGACGGCGGGATCGATCCCGCACCCGTCATCTCTCACGAACATGCGCAGGTTGGCGGAGGCGTAGTCGAGCTCGAGCTCGATGCTCCCAGCGCCCGAATGCCGGAACGCGTTCACGAGAGCTTCGCGCCCGATGCGGTACACCTCGTCGCGGATGGCCGGGTTCAACGGTCTGGCCTCTCCCTCTACGATAACGCGATAGCTCGTGTGCTCAGCTGCCGCGACCTCCTGCCGGATCCCGGCGAACGCTTCCTCCAGATCATGCGGGGTGTGGGTCGACGTCCTCAGCCCTCGAACGGCGTTCCGGCCTTCTTCGATCACACGTCCGATCAGATCGAGCACCCGCGTGATCGACGCATGGACGGGGGACTCCGCCGGCACGCGATCCGCCACGACATGCAGCTGCATCGACGCGCTGATGAACCCCTGCAGCAGCGTGTCGTGCAGCTCCTGCGCGATCCGCGTCCGCTCGGCCAGCCGCTCCTCGAAGCGCATGTTGAGTTGCCGCGAGACATGGTACACGCGCAGACGATAGGCCGCCCATCCGGCGCACACGAAGAGCAACACCGCGGACGTCTGGAACCAGACGGTCTGCCAGACGCTCGGCTGAACCTGAAAAGAGACCACCGCTTCAGCGCCGTTCCACACGCCATAGGCATTCGACGCGATGACGCGAAACACATACGAGCCAGGATTCAGGTTCGTATAGACGGCTTGCCGCATCGTGCCCGGCTCGCTCCAGTCGCGATCGAAGCCGTCGAGCCTGTACCGGAACATCACGCGCTCCGGCACGGCGAGGCTGAGACCCGCATACGTCAGCGCGATGCGTCGCCCGCCCGCAGGGATGCGGAGGGGGCCGCGCCTGTCGATCGACCGTCCGTCCGCCGAGACCTCCTCGACATGCGTGAGCGCCGGCATCGCACGCCCTTCGCCGCGCACCGGATCGGCCATCGAGAGCCCGCGATTCGTGGCGATCCAGATCCGACCGCGAGCGTCCGCAACCACGCTCCGGTGGCGCTTCACCCCTTCGAGCGCCAGCAGTCCATCCGCGATGCCGTACTCGCGGACAACCGCTTCGCCGAATGGCTGGTCGGTCAAGGCGTCCCGTTGCACGCGGAGCAGGCGATCGGCGGTCGCGACCCACAACCATCCGTTGTGGTCTTCAGCCAGCGCAAGAACGGATCCTCGCAACGTTGCAGGGAGGTTGGCTGGCTTCTGGAGCTTCCCGGCGCGGAAGAACGCGGGCCCTCCCGCCGTTCCCACCCAGACGATGCCGTCAGAGTCCTCGAACAGCGTGTTGACGTCATTCGAGGGCAGGCCATCCTTCACGGCAAAACGCCGCCAGCCACCTTGCGACAACGTGCTGACCCCGTTTGGCGTCCCGAACCACATCGTGCCGTCGCGGCTCTCGAGGATGGCCGCCACCGTGTTCGAGGCCAGCCCGTTTGCCGTGGTGTACGTCGTGAATACGCCATCCTTGAACCGGCTCACGCCGCCGCTGAGCGTGCCCGCCCACACGGCGCGATCGCGGGCCTGGTGCACCGCGTACACACTGTTCTGCGTCAGTCCGTCGGCCTGCGTCAAACGATCGGACTCGAATGTTCCGTCGGCACGAGGGTGCAGCCGCGTCAATCCCCCCCGCTGTCTGCCGATCCAGACGTCAGCGCCGTCCCCCGCAATCGAATAGACGACGTCATCGCTCAAACCAGCCTGGGTGATGTGTCCGATCTGTCCGTTGCGCAGCCAGAACAGGCCGCCGTCCGCGGGAGCAAACCAGGTGCGCCCGGTGGCGTCGACGTGCACCGGTCCCACGCTGTCGGACGACAGCCCCTGGGCGCCGGCGTAGCTCGTAAACACGCCGTCCCGGATGCGCTCGATGCCCTGTGTCGTCCCGACCCAGATGTTGCCATCCCGATCCTCGAACAGGGCTGTAGCGGCCACGCCTTTGTGCGAGGCGTCACCGAACATCGCGACGCCCTGACCGTTCACCCGCATCAGCCCTCGGGATCCCGCAGCGACCCACACATTGGCTTCGCGGTCCCGAATCATGGCCAGCACCGGAGCGTCATTGAGCGCCGCCGGAATACCTGATCCCGCAATCGCGGACCCGGTCCACTTCACGACGCCCTTGTCTGTGCCGATCCACAGATCGCTGCCCTCGCCCGTCAGAAGACTGTTGATCTTCAGGTCCGGTAGACCCTCCACGATCCGCGTGACACCCGTCCCCTGGACCCGCAGCAGACCGGCGTCGCGCGTGCCCAGCCAGATGTCACCATCGGCAGACCGCGCAATCGAGATGATGAATGAGGAGGTCGGGATGGTGCCAGCCGCCGCGATGGTCGTGAAGCGTCCGTTGCGATAGGCGACAGCGCCGTGGGCAATCGTCGCGAGCAGCATTCCGTCGTCGCGCTCCCGAAGCATCGCCGTGACGACGGATACGGGAAGGCCTGGCACGCCGAGGAGGTTGTCGAAGACGCCGTCGTGGAGCCGGACGAGCGCCGCCCCGCGCAGCCGTGCCCACAGGCTTCCGTCAGCGGCGGCCGCGAGACCGAAGACCGCGGGCCCCGCCGCGCCAGTCAGAGCGGAAGACTCGAACAGCCGGAACGTCAGACCGTCGAACCGAACGAGCCCCTTCTCCGCGCCGATCCACAGATACCCGTCGTTGGTCTGTGTCAGGGCGTAGACAGGGCCGCCCGGGAACCCCCGCTCGCTCCCCCACGCAGTGCGGATGTACTGGGACGGTGCGCGTTCGGGATCGAGGGCGAGCGCATCGATTGCCGAAGCCAGGCAGATCGCCGCCGCCGCAGCCAGAAGCCAGGCCGGTCTCCGCGCCGGTCCTTCAGGGGAAGTACTGGAACTTCTCAAGGACGATCTCGACGTCGTTCTGCGGCGGGGCCGGTGCATATCGAAAGTAATAGAGACTGATTCGAACACGTTCGTCGCCAGGGATTGGCACGCCGGACGTGAACTCGTGCTGAGCGATGGCGGGTCCCTTCGCGGCAGGACCCGGGCCACGCACGCTCCGGAACGAAGCCCGCCCGGGCTCCCAGCGGAACGCATGTGTCACGCGCCCCGGCGGACTGGCGAATCGCGCGACATTGGCCGGCACGTAGTACGGCTGGACGACATATTGTGCGTTCGCGATGGTGCGGTCGCCCCATTGACTGATCTCGACGTCCATCTCCCGGTGATTCTGGTCGGCGCCCTGATCGTCCCAGGTGTACATGCCGATAGCCGCGGCAGGATCGAGACGCGACGTATCACGGACTACGAATGCGTAGGTGCCGTAGCCCAGCGTGCGGGTCAGGAACGCCTCGGCGCTGGTCCACCGGCCCTCACGATGCCTCAGCGCGAGATGCAGCAGACCCTCGGCGTCCGTCCACACATTCTCCGGATCGTAGTCGTTCGCGCCGCCGCGATCGCTCGGCACCTGACGCACCTCCCACTCATAGCCGCTGAAGGTCAGCAGCTTGCGGGACTTCGGCACGAAGGACCCGGTCCCCTTCACCGTGGCGACGGTGACCACGGCGCCTCCGGGTTCCGGCAGCGCCTCCGTCGTGGCGGGCGGATGATAGCCCGGTCTGACGAGCACGGCCGCGTACTCGACACCCAGGTGAATGGTGCTCTTCCAGGTCGAGTCGGGTGCGATCGTGGTGAACGGTTCGCGGGCGAGTGGCTGCACCCACCAGACACCGGCGTCGTTCCTCGCGAAGAGAACGATCTGGTCACCCGACTGGGCGCCGGTGACGCGGCCCTCGATCGGCGCCACCCTGTCCGAGCCTCCGGCAGATGCCGCCGGGACGGTGCTGAACTCGATGGACGGCGCCGGGGCCGGACGGGCCGGCCCGCACGCCGCCGCCACAAGACACACCACCGTCCAGATCGCCGCGCGTGAGCAGAGCGCCGAGCGGTACGGATGAGCGGGAGAGAAGTCCAAGCTGGTAGCGTAGCTCGCGCCGCCAAAACTGCAACTGCAATCCATGAGCGCTCAGCCCTCAGCTCTCAGCTCCCAGTTTGTAGCACGTAGCACGTGAAGGGGCGGCGCAGACGCCACGCGTTCATAGTAGATTCTGAATCATGATCGATTTCACTTCACGACATGCAGGCAGCCATGACGACGACTGACACGCCGGGCGCGGCGCCGCTCATGCGGTCGACCCGCGCACATGTCTTTCCAACACTGACCAGCAAGCAGGTGGCGCGGCTCTCCGCGCAGGGCCGCGAGCGGCGGATGAGCCAGGGAGAGGTGCTCATCGAAGCGGGCGACACGAATGTGCCGTTCCTCGTCGTGACGGACGGGCACATCGAGATCATCCGCCCGTCCGGCGCGCTGGCGACCGTGATCACAGTGCATGGTCCCGGGGAATTCACCGGCGAGACCAACATGCTGTCAGGCCGCCGTACGCTGGTCCGGGCACGCGCGAGAAGCGCGGGAGCGGCCATCGAGCTCAGTCGCGAGCAGCTGCTGGCCGTAGTGCAGACCGATTCGGAGCTCAGCGAGATCCTGATGAGAGCGTTCATCCTTCGACGCGTGGAGCTCATCGCACGCGGGATCGGTGACGTCGTCCTCGTCGGGTCCACGCACTCACCGGACACGCTCCGGATCAAGGAGTTCCTGAGCCGGAACGGTCATCCATATGCGTACATCGATCTCGAAGCCGAGCCGGATCTCCAGCTGCTGCTCGATCGCTTTGACGTGTCGGTGACGGAGGTGCCCGTCCTCATCTGCCGCGGCGAAGTCGCGCTTCGCAATCCGTCGAACCAGAAGATTGCCGAGTGCCTCGGATTCAACGAGGCCATCGACCAGACCCACATCCGGGACGTCGTCATCATCGGGGCCGGCCCGTCGGGACTCGCGGCGGCGGTCTACGCGGCATCGGAAGGGCTCGACGTGCTCGTCGTGGAATCGAACGCGCCGGGCGGGCAGGCGGCCTCGAGCTCGCGCATCGAGAACTACCTCGGATTCCCGACGGGTATCTCGGGCCAGGATCTCGCCGGGCGTGCATTTACACAGGCCGAGAAGTTCGGCGCGCAGGTGCTCATCGCGAAGGTAGCGACCGCGCTCACGTGCGAGCGCAAGCCGTTCGGCATCACCATCGACGGGGGGCACACATTACCGGCCCGCACCGTCATCATCGCGACCGGCGCCGAATATCGCCGGCTGCCGCTCGAGAACCTGGCGCGATTCGAAGGATGCGGTGTCTACTACGGGGCGACGTCCATCGAAGCGCAGTTGTGCGGCGACAACGAGGTGGTCGTCGTCGGCGGCGGGAACTCCGCCGGGCAGGCGGCCGTGTTTCTCGCGCAGACGGCGACGCGCGTGCGCATGCTCGTCAGATCGAGCGGTCTCGCCGAGAGCATGTCCCGGTACCTGATTCGGCGAATCGAGGAGAACCCCGCAATCGAGCTGTGTCCACACTCCGAGATCGTCGCCCTGGAGGGGAACGGTCGTCTCGAGCGCATGCAGTGGCGAAATACCAGCAGCGGGAACGTCGAAACGACCGACATGAATCACATCTTCGTCATGACCGGCGCCGTTCCGAACACCCGATGGCTGAACGGATGCATCGCGCTCGATGCGAAGGGATTCATCAAGACGGGCACGGACCTGTCACCCGAAGATCTGGTAGCCGCGCACTGGCCTCTCGGACGGACGCCGCACCTTCTCGAAACCAGCCTGCCAGGCGTGTTCGCTGTAGGTGATGTCCGGTGCGGCAACATCAAGCGTGTGGCCTCGGCCGTCGGCGAAGGATCGATCGCCGTCTCGTTCGTGCACAAGGCTCTCCTGGAATAGCGTGGCGCGGGATACGACCACACCCGTCATACATGAGACATAGGGAGAATTTTCGAGGGAACGGCGGAAGATTCCACCACGGAGGAGCGGAGGCATTTTCTTTCTTGTATCTTCTGCTCAGAGATACCTCGTGGAGAGGCGTCAAGAACACGACACGAGGATTCCAGGGATGATCCTGTAAGCTTTCGGCATGGTTCTTCGCCGTGCCGCACTCTCGATCGCAGCCATCCTGCTGATTCCTCCCGCGATCCACTCCCAGCAGCAGCCGGGCATCCGCGGATTCACGTCGGACGGCGCGAGCGCCGAGCGGGCGCTGGAACGGCAATTCCGTGCGGTGCCCGATCCCGAGAAGCTGCGGCAGTACATGCGGGACATCACCGAGGAGCCGCATCACGCAGGGAGCCCCGGCAGCCGCAAGGTCGCGGAATACATCCTGGCGAAGTTCAAGTCATGGGGCCTCGATGCGTCGATTGAGCAGACCGAGGCCCTTCTGCCGTTTCCGACCGAGCGCAGCGTCGAGCTCGTCGCCCCTGAGCGGTTCGTCGCGACGCTGAAGGAGCCGCCGATCGCGGCGGACAAGGACTCCGCGGACGAGGGTCAGCTGCCGACGTTCAACGCCTACTCGGCTGACGGCGACGTCACGGCCGATCTGGTCTACGTGAACTACGGCATTCCAGAGGACTACGAGCAGCTTCGCAAGCTGAACGTCGACGTGAAGGGAAAGATCGTCATCGCGCGCTACGGCCGCAGCTGGCGCGGCATCAAGCCGAAAGTCGCGTGGGAGCACGGGGCGGTCGGCTGCATCATCTACTCGGACCCGCGCGACGACGGCTATTTCCAGGGCGACTCGTACGTGGAAGGCGCATGGCGCCCGGAGCAGGGCGTGCAGCGCGGAAGCGTCATGGACATGCCGCTTTACCCGGGCGATCCGCTCACGCCCGGATGGGGAGCCGAGGCCGGCGGCCGCAAGCTCAATCGAAGCGAGGCTGTGACGCTGCTCAAGATCCCGGTGCTGCCGATCTCCTATGGAGACGCGCTGCCGCTCTTGCGCAATCTGAAGGGTGTCGTCGCTCCCGAGGCGTGGCGCGGTGCACTTCCGATCACGTACCACGTCGGTCCGGGACCCGCCAAAGTACATCTGAAGCTGGCCTTCGACTGGCAGGTCCGCCCGCTCTACAACGTCATCGCGCGCATCCCGGGTGCGGAGTCTCCGGACGAATGGATCATCGAGGGCAACCATCACGACGCCTGGGTCAACGGCGCATCCGATCCGACGAGCGGAAACGTCGCGCTGATGGAAACCGCCCGCGGGCTGGCAGAGCTCCTCAAGACCGGGTGGAAACCGAAACGGACGATCGTGCTCGCCTCCTGGGACGGCGAGGAGTGGGGCCTCATGGGTTCCACCGAATGGGCAGAGAAGCACCAGGAGGATCTGAGGCGCAAGGCGGTCGTGTACATCAACAGCGACAGCACGGGAAAGGGCTGGCTCGGGATGAGCGGCTCGCACTCGCTTCAGGCGTTCGTCAACGAGGTCGCACGTGACGTGAGCGACCCGCGTGGCTCCGGCATGAGTGTGCTCGAGGCGAAGCGGGCGCGCCTGGCCGACCAGGCGAAGACGAGCGCGGAGCGGGACACCATACGCTCTCGCCGCGACGTCGCGATTGAGGCGCTCGGATCAGGGTCCGACTACACGGTCTTCCTCGACTATCTGCAGATTGCATCGCTCGATCTGGGATTCGGCGGTGAGGATGGCGGCGGCGTGTATCACTCGGTCTACGACTCCTTCTACTGGTACACGAACTTCTCGGACGGCAAGTTCACGCACGGTGTCGCGCTCTCGCAGATCATCGGCACGGCGCTCTTGAGACTGGCGAACGCTGACGTGCTGCCCTTCGAGTTCCGCGGCACCACAGAGACGCTGCGACGGTACGTGGATGAAATCGACAAGCTGGCGGCAACCGGGTCAGACTCCGAGGGCACGGCATCGACGGGCCGGAAGCTGGATCTCGACCCCCTCCGCGCAGCGATTGGAAAGCTTTCGAAAGCGGCCGACACGTACGAGCGCGCGATGGCGCACGTGACGGGCACCTCTCGTCGCGCACCGCAGCCGCCGCAGCTTGCGGAGGTCAACCGCATCCTGTACTCGACGGAGCGCGCCTTCCGGCATGAGGCAGGGCTGCCGCGGCGCCCGTGGTTCAAGCACCTGGCGTACGCTCCTGGTTTGTATACGGGCTACGGAGTGAAGACGCTTCCGGGCATTCGCGAAGGAATCGAGCAGCAGCAGTGGGACGAGGCCGCCGCGTTCGTCCCCATCGTCGCCGGCGCCGTCACGAGGCTCGCGGACGACGTGGACCGCGCAGCCACGCTGCTGAAGAAGGCCGGAAGTTAGGACTCTGAAAGAGCCGCAAGAGCGATTCCCGCGGCAACGACGACGTTCAACGAGTCCACGCCTTCCGCCAACGGGATGCGGATCAGTCGGTCCGCGAGCCTCAGCACCGGCTCGGACAGTCCCGGTCCTTCGGCCCCGACGACCACGATCAGACGATCCTCCTGCCGAATCGATCGTGAGCACTCATCCAGCGGCACGGCGGAAAGCCGCGGCGTCAATGCCACGACCCTGAAACCTTCGTCGCGCATCCTGTCGAGGTCCGCAGGCCAGGATGCGAGCCGGATGTAAGGCAGGCGGAGGACCGCCCCCATGGACGTCCGGATGGCCTTTCGGTATAGAGGGTCTCCGCTTGTCGGATTGAGGAGCACCGCTCCCGCCCCGAACGCCTCCGCGACCCGGAACAAGCCGCCGACATTGTCTGGATTGCCGACGCCCTCCATCCCAAGAAGGCGTCGCTGGAGTTTCACCGGAGGAAGTGGACTCACTGCGGGCTCCCGGTCGGCAAGCGCGAGACAGCCTCGATGGAAATCGAAGCCGGTCAGCGTCTCCATCACTTCACGCGAGACGAGATACACGGGGCACCGCACAGCGGCAAGAGCTCCGGCCATCGCTTCGAAAGCGGGGGATGTCAGAAGGATCGACCGAAGTGTGAAGCGCGCTGCGGTGATCAGGCGTTCGACGACGAGGCGCCCTTCGGCGACGAACAGCCCGCGATCGCGGAGCCAGGCGGGATCTCCGATGTGAGCGTAGTCGGCTGCGCGGAGATCGTCGGGGCCTGCGAGCCGCTCGGCCACTACTCGGTGCGCACGACCGAACGGCGGCTGCGGTGCCGATCGATGACGTGCTGCCCCAGGCGCTTGCTGAGGAACACTTTCGATTCAGCCGTCTCGACGGGATGCTCGACGAAGCGGACGACGTCGAAATGCAGCTGCGCGAGCGTGCTGCGCATTTCGTAGAAACGGTTCTTGGTCTTGACGATGATCTCGTCGAACCCGTTGGCGAGCGCCCAGACCTCCTGCTCCTCCGTGAGCGCGCGGAAGTGCCCCTGGCCGCGCCAGTCGCTCCGTGTGCCACCGATCCACTGATAGAGGACGCGGCGTCCGTCGAACTGCACGCAATCCTCGAGCTGTGCCACGAGATCGGCCAGCTTGGGATCGCTCTCGTTCGCGCGCAGCTCGTGCGAGACCTTGAACGACACCGGCACGACCATTCCGGGATCGGACGGAAGCGGCGCTTCCGCCATCAGGATCTGATGATCGCGGTCGGCAAGCCGCTGCACCACTTCGGCGGCGGTCTTCTTGCGGCGGAAGTCGAGGAAGAACTCCTCGATATATTGAATTTCGAGCGCCCCCTGCTGGAGCGCGTACTGCCTCAGAAGATATTCCACGGGCCCTTATCATAGCGCACCGGACAAGGCCAAAGTGCCAGGGTGCTGCAGGCAAAGTGCCAAGGTGCCAAGGTGCCAAAGTGCCAGAGTGCCAGAGTGCCAGAGTGCCAGAGTGCTCTGATGCTCCGAGTACGAGCGTTGTCACGAATTCGAGCTGCGGCTCAGCACTCCTGGCACATTGGCACTCCTGGCACCTTGGCACCCTTGGCACCTTGTTTAGCCGCGCCAGTCAGGATTGATCCGGGCGTAGAGCGCCTGGTCACGCGGTTTGCCGTACTTGACGCTGCTGCACTTGAGAACGCCTTCACGGACGTACCCCGCCTTCTCGAGCACACGAATGGAGCCGCCGTTGTCGACGAAGGGAAGGGCGAACAGCCGCAGCACGCCAGCCGTGGCGAACACGTGTTCGGTCACGAGGACGAGCGCCTCGGTGACGATCCCCCGACCCCAGTGCGCCTCCCCCAGCCAGTACCCGATCTCGGCCGAGTAGCGCTCGACATCGGTTCCGGTGACGTAGCCGATCGCCCCGGCCGCCTCACCGTCCACTTCGATGGCGAGATTCGACTCGTCGGACGAGGAAAGAGCGGCCTTCAGAAATGCGAGCGCGTTCGCCCGGGCGTACGGATGGGGAAATCTGTCACGCAGCTGCCGCGCGACGTTCGCGTTGTTCGCATGGCGAACGACGGCATCCGCGTCCGAGAGCTGCCACGGCCGGACCGCGCAACGCTTGCCTTCCAGTCTCATGGGCATGTCAGAAGGGATGGAGACCTGTCGCCACGTTGAGGCACATTCACGGATGAAACGGACCAGCACGGAAGAACACGGATCGAAAACATAAAACGTCAGCTGGCCGCACCGCGCGTCGCGCGGTGAGTGAACCTGAGATCACGCTCGCGAACACCAAATGCTCACGTGGTGCTCGCGTGCGTGATCAAGTTCCCTCACAACGCCGGCCGGAGGCCGCCGGAGGCCGGCGTGCGGCCAGCACGGTCTTATCCGTGTCAATCCGTGGCCTCCGTCGCATCCGTGTACGGCATTTTCAGAAGAGCGCCCGGCCGTCCGTCTTCAACCAGCGTTCCGCGGCACGGAAGCCGGGACACACGCCCTCGACCAGCCGCCAGAAGCGCATGGAATGATTCTGCTGCTTCAAGTGCATCAGCTCGTGCAGCAGCACGTAGTCGCTGACATGGGGTGGCATCTGCACGAGCCGGAAGTTCAGCGCAATCCGTCCCTCGCGCGAGCACGATCCCCACCGCGACGTCTGATTGCGGATGGACATACCCGCAATGGTCAGGCCGTGGACGGCGGCCAGCGCACGCAGCCGTGCGCCGAGCTCCGCACGCGCCAGGACGCGAAGGTCCATTTCGACGTACGGCCGGAGATCCGGCGCACCGGCCGGCACGCGCAGCGACCGCTCGCCATAGCGCACAACAGTACGCCCCTCCAGGACCGAGACCTCGAGGCGGACCGGCTCACCTCTCAGCAGGACGGCGTCGCCGTCGCGCCACCGGAGCGGCACCGCGCTCGACAGCACGCGCGCCCGCTCCTGCTGGATCCACTCCGCCTGCCGCTGGACAAATCGCGCGGCCTCCAGCCGCGATCCTCCGCGGGGAATCGTCACGCGCAGCCCGCCGCCGGGACGCACACGAAGAATGTAGCGCCGGGCCCGGCGCATCCGCACGAACTCGATCTCCGGATAGTCGCGGGCCGGCTGGAGAAGCTGCTGAGGCTCAGGCTTCGGCTGGGCCGGTGGCGACGCCCGGCGAGGCACACCACTACCCTGAGGCGCACGGAGGAATGGAAGGTCGAGCTGCACGCGTCGCCCGCATGATAACACCGGGATTCGGGGTCCGACCCGGCCGCGCGGCACAGGCGGTGGCGTAGACAGCTGCCCGAGATGACTTGTTTCAAGCCCCGGTCAACCTGTGGACCCGAGTTCTCGTCAAAGGTGACGGGACTCGGGACTCGGGACTCGGGACTCGGGACTCGGGACTCGGGACTCGGGAGACTCGGGACTCGGGACTTGGGACTCGGGGATCGGGACTCGCGAGTCGGGATTCGGGAGTCGGCATTCGGGAACAGGACATCGGGATCCGAATTCGGGACGATCGCAGAACAAGCGAATCCCGAACCCCGAATCCCGAGCATGGGAGTATCAGCTTATGAGCGCACGGTTTGCACGGCACGGCGTGAACGGAATGAGGGCAATGCTGGTCATTGCCGGGCTGGGGATGACGCTCGGTGTGAGCGCATCGGCGCAGCGCGCCTCGAGTTCGGACGAGTGGTGCCAGCGCGAAGACTGGGGCGACGATCGCCAGGGCTTCTGCGAGGTGCGCGAGTACACGGTCCCGGCGGCCGGCGCAGTCCTGACGGTGGACGCAGCGCCCAACGGCGGAATCCAGGTTGAGGGCTCGCCGCGCGGTGACATTCTCGTCCGCGCCCGGATTGTCGGCACAGCCAGAACAGAAGAAGATGCACGAGCGATCGTCGGACAGGTGCAGATCGTGGCGACCGCCGATCGGGTCAATGCAGACGGCCCGCGCGGGCTCGGCCGGCGCGAAGGCTGGCAGGTCAGCTATCGCCTCGCCGTTCCGACAGCGACACCCCTCGCCCTCCGGACGACCAACGGGGGCATCACCGTGGACAGCATCGACAGCAAAGTGGAGCTCAGGACCGTCAACGGCGGCATCAAGCTCTCACGCATGGCCGGCGAGGTCGAAGGACGCACGACCAACGGCGGAGTCGACGTCGAGCTCGAGGGCCGGACGTGGCAGGGCACAGGCCTGGACGTCCAGACGACGAACGGCGGCGTCAAGCTCGAGATCCCGGACGGCTACTCCGCGCATCTCGAGGCCGGCACCACGAACGGACGCGTGAGCGTCGACTTCCCCGTCACGGTCTACGGCCGGATGGGACGGTCGCTCAGCAGCGATATCGGCGGTGGCGGACCGACGCTGCGCGTCCAGACGTCGAACGGCGGCATCAAGATCTTGCGCAAGTAGACGAGCCGTCTACCAGTGAAACAAGGGCCGTCCGTGTGACGAGCCCGGCCACGGGATCGACGCGACGATCACGACGAGGGCGAGCCCGAAGAAGATGGCGGCGACGCGATGCCGGCGCAGCGAGTCCGTCCTACGGGCTCGCGCCCGGCCGACGTGGACGAGCGCGATCGCGATGATCATGCCGACGACGTGTTCGACGGCCCAGAACCGGAGGATCGGGTCCTTCATCGCGCCGCCAAAATTGTGCAGCGCGGCGCTGGTCAGCGGGCTGAGCAGGAAATACAGGATCAGGCCGACCAGCATCTGCAGATCGAGCACCGTCCCGAACCAGAACCCGGCGCGATCGTCTGCCGGCGTCCACGGACTGCGTCGCGACGTGCCAAGGGCGGCGCGCACGAACGCGTAGAGGCCCGCAAGGACGACCGCCCAGCGGATCCAGGAATGCATGAAGAGCGCTGCTGAATACATCGTGTCGTGTTCTCTAGAATGCGGTCTTGCGTTCGAGGAGGGCGGCCATCTCCGCCAGGGTAGTACGCCCGGCGTCCTCGGCGTACCAGTGCATCAAGCGCTCGTGCAGCGGATCATGTTTGACGGTTTTCCGCTGCTCCAGGAACCAGCGTTGCGCCGTTGACGGGCGCTCGACCCACGAGCCGAGCACGCCGCCGTCCTCACGGAGGACGACGATCGCGGGAGTGGCAGCGCGTCCGTCGGGCGCGCGATTCGCCTTCATGACCGGACGGCCCACCTTCGAATCGATGATGCGCAGGGACAGCCGCTCGGGCGCACCGTCCACGAGCCTCGCCACGTACGGAACGGTGTTGACGGAATCCGAGCACCAGTCCTCGGCAACCACCAGGATCAGGCGGCGGTCAGGGAGGGCGCGCATTCGCGTCACGAGGTCCGGCGTCACGACGGCATCGTTGTAGTGCTCCCGCCACTCGTCACGCCGCGCGCGTGTGCGCTCGAGGAACTCGGCAAACGTGATGCCCCCGTTGTAGAGAGCCTGATAGTCAGGGCCGGCTGCCGCGGCGGCCTGCAACGGCCCCGCGGCTCGCGTACCGGTCAACGCCGCGATGCACACGACCAGGGCCGCCCGCATCGCGTAGAGCACCGAACAGCGCCGACGTCGTCTTCGTCCGGCAGACAACCGCACGGTCGAATCTTAGACGGACTCGCGCTGCAATGACAGCGCGAGTCACGCAACGTGCGAACCGGGGCCTTGACGAGCGAATAGAGGAAGGCTGGATTGACCACGAGCCTTGAAGTCGCGTGAGCCCCGCCCGTACAATATCCTCGCCGTCGTATCCCCTCAATCGAACACATGATCCCCATCGCCAGGCGAATCGCTGACGAGCTCCAGGTGCGCGTGACTCAGGTCGAAGCCACCATCGCGCTGCTCGACGGCAAATCCACCGTGCCCTTCATCGCCCGCTATCGCAAGGAAGCCACTGGCGGGCTCGACGACACGCAGCTGCGCGCGCTCGACGAGCGGCTGACGTATTTGCGCGAGCTCGAGGACCGGCGTGCCGCGATCGTCAAGAGTGTCGAGGAGCAGGGGAAGCTCACGCCCGAGCTCGCCGCGTCGATCGATGCGGCCGACACGAAGGCGCGACTCGAAGATCTCTATTTACCCTACAAGCCGAAGCGGCGAACCAGGGCGCAAATCGCGAGGGAGGCCGGGCTGGAACCGCTCGCGCGCGGTCTGGTGCAGAATCCGCTGCTCGTCCCAGAGCAGGCGGCGGCCGCCTATGTCGATCCTGAGCGTGGCATTGCGGACGCCAGTGCGGCGCTCGACGGCGCGCGCTGGATCCTCATGGAGCAGTTCTCCGAGGATGCTGAGCTGATCGGCGGGCTCAGGCAGCTCGTGTGGGAACGCGGCGAGTGGCGATCGACGGTCGTACCGGGAAAAGAGACCGAAGGGGTCAAGTTCTCCGACTACTTCAGTGCCAGCGAGCGGCTGAAGAACGTGCCGTCACACCGCGTCCTCGCGCTCCTGCGCGGGCGAAAAGAGGGCATCCTGCGCCTTGCGGTCGTGCTGCCGGACGAGGAGGGCACGGCCGGTCCCACAGAGCCCGAGCGACGAATCGCTGCAAAGGCGGGCCTCGAGCAGAAGGGTCGGCCGGCGGACGCCTGGCTCGCCGAGACCGTGCGCTGGACGTGGAAAGTCAGGATGCTCACGCATCTCGAGCTTGACGCCGAGCAGCGCCTGCGGGAGCTCGCGGAGGCGGAAGCCATTCGCGTGTTCGGCCGCAACCTGCACGACCTGCTGCTGGCGGCGCCAGCCGGGCAGCGTACCACGATGGGACTGGACCCCGGGCTTCGGACGGGCGTCAAGCTCGCCGTGGTGGACGGGACCGGCAAGGTGCTCGACACGGCCACCGTTTATCCGCACGAGCCGCGTAACGACTGGGAAGGGACGCTCCGCGCGCTGGCCTCGATCTGCGCGCGTCACGGCGTGCAGCTCATCTCGATCGGGAACGGGACGGCCTCACGGGAGACCGACGCGCTGGCCGCCGATTTGATCACGCGGCACCCGGAGCTCGCGCTGACGAAGGCCGTCGTCTCGGAGGCGGGCGCGTCCGTCTATTCCGCATCGGAGCTCGCCGCGAAGGAGTTCCCCGATCTCGACGTGTCGCTGCGCGGAGCGGTCTCGATCGCCCGCCGCCTGCAGGATCCGCTCTCAGAGCTCGTCCGGATCGAGCCCAGGGCGATCGGCGTGGGCCAGTACCAGCACGATCTCAATCAGGTGCACCTGGCGAAGCAGCTGGACGCCGTGGTGGAGGACTGCGTCAACGCAGTCGGCGCCGATCTGAACACCGCGTCCGTGCCGCTTCTCGCGCGGATCTCGGGGCTCAGCGATGCGCTCGCGAAGAACATTGTTGCGTTCCGCGACGAGCACGGAGCGTTCAGGAACCGCCGACAGCTCCTGAAGGTGCCTCGTGTGGGCGAACGCACGTTCCAGCAGGCCGCCGGATTCCTGCGCGTGATGAACGGCGACAACCCGCTCGACGCGTCGGCCGTGCATCCCGAGGCTTACCCGGTGGTCGAGCGTATCGTCGCCCGCACCGGCATCGGGATCCGGGATCTGATCGGGACGTCCGCCGTGCTGCGCGGGCTGAAGGCGGAAGAGTTCGCTGATGCGCAGTTCGGCGTGCCGACCGTGAACGACATCCTCGTCGAGCTCGACAAGCCTGGCCGCGACCCGCGGCCGGAGTTCAGGACCGCCGCGTTCAGGGACGGCGTACACACGATTGGGGATCTCACGCCCGGCATGCGGCTCGAAGGCGTGGTGACCAACGTGGCGAACTTCGGTGCATTCGTGGACATCGGCGTGCACCAGGACGGCCTCGTGCACGTCTCGCAGCTCGCCGATCGCTTCGTCAAGGATCCCCGCGACATCGTCAAGGCAGGGGACATCGTGAAGGTCAGGATCGTGGAGGTCGACCTGCCGCGCAAGCGGATCGCGCTGACGATGAAGCTGCAGGAGCGTGTCGCGGCCTCAACAGCCGCGCCGCCCAAAGTGCGCGTCCAGCCGACCGGGCCTCACACCCCGCAACCTGCCGCCCCGCAGACCTCGCTGGGCGCCGCCTTCGCCAAGTTGAAGGGGTAGAACCCATCTCACAAACGTGGCACCGCGCCGAGGGTGCCGTGACGCCCGTCACGCGGCTTCTATTTGTTCCACGCTGTGGAATATACTGGCGACATGACGCCCGCTCTTGGTGAGTTCGAGCAGCTCGTGCTCATGGCGATTCTGCGCCTCGACGAAGACGCCTACGGCGCGACCGTGCGCCGCGACATCGAGGCACGAACCGCGCGTCGGCTCTCGATCAGCGCGGTCTATACGACACTCGACCGGCTGGAGAAAAAAGGGTGCGTGCGCTCCTGGATTGGCGATCCGACACCGCAGCGCGGTGGCAGGCGGCGGAAGCATTTCGAGCTGCTGCCCGCGGGGGCGCGCGCACTCAAGACCGCCTACCGCTCGTACGCCGGCATGACCGCCGGCCTTGAGGCGCGACTGAAAGCGCTATGACGCTCATGCTCCGGCTCATCGCCCTGATCGTTCCATCTGCGGATCGGGAATGGATCATCGGGGACATCGAGGAAGAGCTCGGCGCGATTACAGACGCACGCGGCGCCGGGGCGGCCCGCCGCTGGATCATCGGCGAGGCCGTTCGCATCGTCCGGCACCAGTCCGGGGTGCGGCTCGCCGCTTTGACGCGCACATCGGAAGGAGACGGTCTGATGCGAACCCTCATCCAGGATGCCATCTACGCGGTCCGGCTGCTCCGCCGGTCGCCGGCCTTCGCGCTGACGGCCATGCTCACGCTGGCGGCGGGCGTCGGCGCGAACGCGGCCATCTTCAGTGCGGTCCACGGCGTGCTTGTTGCGCCGCTGCCCTACCCGGAACCCGATCGCCTCGTGCGAATCTACGAAGAAGCGGAGAAGACCCACTCCTTTCCCATGTCCCCCGCCGACTTCCGCGACTATCGCGCAGCGCTGCAGTCGTTCGAAGGGATCGCGGCTTACATGCGCAACGATCTCCAGCTTGCCGAGGGTGACAGGCCCGAGCAGCTGCGCGGCATGCAGGTCACGGCCGGCTTCTTCAACGTGCTCGGGTATCGTCCCGCAATCGGCCGCGAGTTTCTCCAGTCCGAAGAGGGCGAACAGACCAACGCCGTCGTCGTCCTCAGCGACGCGATCTGGCGGCGGCGCTTCAATGCGGATCCGGGAATCCTGAACCGGCCGATTCGTCTCTCAGGCCGACAGTTCCGCGTCGTCGGCGTCCTTCCGCCAGGGTTTCAGCATATCGGCGGCACGTTCCGAAGCTATGCCCATGGCCAGACCGTGGATGTCTGGTGGCCGCTGCCCGTCCCACGTGACGAGCGCCCGTCGGACCGCTTCTCGCACTATTTCAACGTCGTCGGACGGCTGGGGCCCGGCATCACCATTGGACATGCGAACGGAGAACTGGCTGCCGTTGGAGTGCGGGTTGCCGCTCGCTATCCCGGCGGCAAGAGCCCGTGGACGAGCCGCGCAGCGCCGTTGAAACAGGAGATCGTCGGCACGGCCGAAGCCACCCTGGTCGCGCTGCTGGGGGCGGCGGCCCTCGTGCTGCTGCTCGCGTGCGTCAACGTCGCGAGCCTGTTGCTAGGGCGGGCGGCCGCGCGTTCGCGGGAGATGGGGGTTCGGGCAGCGCTTGGCGCCACACGCCTGAGGCTCGCGGGCCAGCTGTTCGTCGAGAGTCTCGTGCTCGCATGCGCCGGAGGCGCCATCGGGCTTGCGGGAGCGTATGGCGCAGTCGCGGCGCTCGTGCGATTCGGTCCTGCCGACACCCCCCGGCTGCAGATGGTGACGGTGGACGGCACCGTCCTCGCGTACACCGTGGCCGCGGTATTCGCCACGTCGCTGCTCTTCGGTCTGGCGCCGGCGGTCCAGCTCGCGCGCGGCGGTGTGACGGCAAGACTGAAAGAAGGTGGCCGCACGATTGCGGGCTCCTCTGACCGCCGCCTCCGCGCCGGGCTGACGGTCGTGGAGATCGCGCTCGCGTTCGTGCTGGTCGCGTCAGCGGCGCTCCTGTTGCGAAGCTTCGTGCGTCTCCTCAACACGGATCCCGGCTTCAAAGCCGACCACGCCGTCACCGCGGTCGTGACCCTGCCGCCCGCCCGGTACGACAGGCCGGCAGCGGCAACGTTCTACGCCCGGTTCCTGGATCGCGTGCGTACCCTGCCAGGGGTCACCAGCGCGGCATTCGTGTCGGACCTGCCATGGACCGGCTACGACGAGAACACGAGCCTGGATATTGTCGGCCGCCGCTTCGCCTCCGGCGAAGGGCCTTCGGCGAGATACCACTTCGTCACGCCGGGCTTCACCACGTCGCTCGGCATTCCTCTGGTCGCCGGCCGCGACCTGGTTCCGGCGGACAACACCAAGGCGCCGCCTGTCGTGCTCATCAACGAGGCACTCGCGCGTGAGTACTGGAAGAGCCCCGACGATGCCGTCGGCGCACGGCTGGACCTGTGGGGCGCCCAGCGTACTGTCGTGGGGGTCGTCGGTTCAGTCAAGGACATGCCCTGGCACGTTCGCTCGGCCGGGGCACTCTACTATCCGCAGGCACAGCAGTGGTACCCACAGGACATGTTCCTCGTCGTGCGATCCGCGACGGATCCATCGCCTCTGGTCGAGCCCATTCGCCGTGTCCTTGGCGAGCTCGATCCGGAGCTCCCGCTGGCGCGGGTTCAGCCGTTGGACAAAGTAGCCGGCGATGCCGTCGCCACGCGCCGGTTGTCGGTGTGGCTCGTCGGGGCGTTCGGTGCAGTCGCGCTGTTCCTTGCCGTAGTCGGCATTTATGGAGTGATGGCGGAAGGCGTTGCGCAGCGCAGCCATGAGTTCGGCGTGCGGCAGGCGCTCGGGGCCCGCCCCGCTGACATTCTGCGCCTCGTGATGCGCGCAGGGGCCACGATCACCGTCGTCGGCGCCGCCGGGGGGATCATCATGGCTCTCGCGGCAACACGCGCGCTGGAAGCTTCGCTGTACGGCGTCACGGCGACCGACTCCACAACATTCGCCGGCGTCGCGACGCTTCTCGTGGCCCTGGCACTCGCCGCCTCGTACGTGCCCGCGCGCCGGGCCATGAAGCAGGACCCGGCCGTGATGCTGCGCAACTGACTACGGGAAAGCCCTCGTGGGGACGTGACGAAGATTCACCACGGAGTAGCGGAGACCACGGAGACGCACGGAGAGAACTGGCTGGTCCGGTCCCGATCGGCGGTGGTCGAGCCGCGCTTCGCGCGGCTGACAGAGAGGCGAGCTCTCAAAACACAACGCGGATGTAGGGAGGGCTGGCGTTGCGTTTTGAGGGCTCGCCTCTCTGTCCTGCGCCGGACGAAAAGGCCGGCGCCGCGACCACCCTCCCAACATCGATTCCGGAAACAAAACCCGAACGCTGATTTCTGAGACTGCGCGCGACGCCATCCGGATCTCTCCGTGCGGCCGTCCGGCCACCCCGTGACTCCGTGACTCCGTGGTGAATCTTTCCGTGATCTCTCCCGAACTCTTGAACCTACGTCCCTGCTGAAACCGGAATGTCGTCCAATCAGCCGTCCGCCCTGAGCGCCTCCGACGGGTTGGTAAGTGAGGCACGCCGTGCGGGGAAGAATGCGGCCAGGGAGGCCGCCGCACTCACGAGCGCGACAGCCATGGAGAACGAGGCGGCATCCACGACAGAGACATTCCGCATCTCGATCGCGCTGCTGAGGAGCTTCATGACGACGAAGGCCACGGCGACACCGAGGACCAGGCCAAGGGCGGCCAACCGCGCGCACTGCCGCATGACGAGCCCCACCACTCTTGCCGACGTGGCGCCGAGCGCCATGCGGATTCCGATCTCCCGGGTCCGCTGACTCAACATATACGTCAGCACACCATACAGCCCCGAGACGCTGAGCGCCGTCGCAATGGCCCCGAGCAACGCCCCGATCCACGACGCGATGCGAAGCGGGAACATCTGGAGCGCAAGGACCTCGGTCAACGGCAGCGCCTCGAACGCAAACGGATCCGGATTCACCCTCTGGAGCAGCGACGGCAGGGTCTCGCGACGAAACTCGGTGGAGTTCCGCCCTCGCACGAGGAGCGCGAAGGCGTGCGTGCCGGCCCCGCTCGTCGGAAGATACAGGTGCGTGCGGTCCTGTCCGTCGTACACGAACCCGCTCACGACATCCTTCGCGACCCCGACGATCACGACATCGCTGTAGCCCGGCAGCTTGTCCGGGGCGCCCGCCTCCGGACGTTCGACTCGCACGGTCCTGCCAATCGGATCGGCGCCGGGCCAGAACGCGCGGGCGGTGGCGGCGCTGACGATGCCGACGTGCGCTTCCGAGGCCGCTTCGGCAGGCGTGAATTCCCGGCCACGGACGATCGGAATATTCAGAACAGGGAAGTACTCCGGCGAGACGAACGTATAACGCGTCGCGACACTGTGAGCCGCATCCGCGGGCGTGACCAGGGTCTGGCGGGACTGCTCGAAAAGCGGGTTGACTGTCGTGACGGCGACCGCCTCGACTCTCGGGTCCGCGGCCAGTACGGCCGCCGCACGGCCGACGATCGATGCGTCATCCTTGTGCACATTGATCGAGATGACGCCGTCCGTCCGGAGCCCCAAGTCGATTTTGGCGAGCGCCATGCCGTTTCGCACCAGCGTGGCCGCTGCGATCAGAATCACCAGTGACACGGTGATCTGGCTGGTGACGAGGAGGTTGCGCAGCGTCGAGGCGCGCAGGGTCGCACCGGCCTGGCCGCGGAGCGCGTGCGTGAGCGTGCCCCTCGTCGCCTGCAGGGCTGGCAGCAGCGCGAACATCAGCGTCGCAGCGCCGGAGGCCGTGAGCGCGAAGAGGAACACGCGGTAGTCGAATTCGAGCGGCACGACACGTATGAGCGCCGCGACGGATGGCGGCATCATCGCCAGGAAGACGGTCAGACCGCCGCGGAGCGCCAGTGCGGCGAGCCCAAGGCCGGCGACCGCCCCGAGGCCCGCAATCACGAACCCTTCAGTCAGAAGCTGCCGCACCACGCGGCCGCGGCTCGCACCGAGTGACAGCCGGACGCCGATCTCGCGGTGCCGCGCATTCGCACGCGCCAGCATGACGTTCGACACGTTCGCGCACGCGGCAATCAGCACCAGTGCGAACGCCGCGAAGACCGGCGCGAGCATCACGATCAGTTCGATCGAAATAGGCGCGGGAGTGGCCCGGAGCAACACGCTGGCACGTACCGCGTCAGACCGGCCGCTCGACGCGGTCATGAAGGGCGTGAGCGCTGCCTGCGCCTGCGCTGCCGTCACGCCCGACCTCAGGCGGGCCGTGAGCACGACCTCCCGCGGTTGGTCCGGGCCGAACAGGTCCAGCTTCGCGACCGGCTGATACATCGTCAGCGGCACCCAGACGTCCCTCGGTGAGTCGTCCAAGCCGGAGAACTCGGGACGCATCACGCCGACGATCAGGAGCGTTTGGTCATTCAACTCGAGGGTGCGGCCAATCGCCTGAGGATCGCGGTCGTACAGCCGGCTCCATGCCTGATCGCTCAGCACGGCGACTGCGGCCCCTCCCGGCGCCTTCACGTCGAAGTCCGCCAGAGGCCGTCCGCGCGACACGCGCGCGCCAAGCATCTCGAAATAGTTCCCGGATACGAAGCCTGCGGAGAGCTGACGCCCTCCGGAGGTCACGAACTGCGTCCGCTCGGCGCTCACGTCGGCGAACAGATCGGTCCGGCTGCGGACATCGTGGAACTCGCGCCAGTTGAAGCGCCACCCCTGCGCATCTCTGGCTTCCCACCCGACGACCTGAAGGCTGTAGGGGTCGCGCACGGCGAAGGGACGCAGCACATACGCGTTGAATATCGTGAAGACGACGGTGATGAGACCCAGCCCCACCCCCAGCGTCAGAACCGTGGTTGCCATGAAGCCGCGGCTGCGCCAGAGGCCGCGCCAGGCATATCGAAGGTCGGACGCGAGCTGCTCGAGCCAGAGCCACGAGTGCCGGACAGTGCGATCGGTGGGCATACCGGGTGTCTACGTTCCGCGTGACGCAATGGTTCACATCAGCTCTCAGCTATCAGTTCTCTATCAATTCACAGAGGACGTGAGACGCTCCCCGAACCCTACAGGAGCTGACAGCTGACAGCTGAGAGCGGCGAGACTTCGGGCCTGCGCGCTATCTCGCCGCCCTATCTGGGCCCGTGCAGGCGCGCGGCGTCGAGCGCCCACATACCCCGGCCGTATGTGGAGATGACGATCACGTTGTCTCTTCGCTGATACTGCAGGTCCGACACCTGGACGGACGGCAGGTTCGCACCGAGCGGCTGCCACCGGCGGCCGCCGTCAACGGAGACAAATGTCCCGTAGTCCGTTCCTGCATACAGGATGTTGGGGTCCGTCGGGTCCTCGCGGATCACGTTGATCGACCCGCCGGGGATGTTGTTGACGATGCTCGTGAAGGTGCGGCCGAAGTCTGAAGACTTGTAGACGTAGGCGCTGAAGTCGTCGTCTTCGCGGCCACGCTGGGTCACGTAGACCGTGCCTGCAGCGTGCTGCGATGGCACGACTCGCGAGATCCACTTACGAACGCGGAGCCCCGCGGTCACCTCCAACCATCGCCGGCCGTCGTCCATCGTGACATGCAGCCGGCCGTCGTCCGTCCCCGCATACAGGAGGCCCGCGCGGTACGGCGACTCGGCGAGCGCGACGATTGTCTGGTACGGGACCCCCGCAGAGCTGCGGCGCAGCATTCTGGCTGGATCGCTGTCGGTCAGGTCATCGCTGATCTTCTGCCATGTCTCGCCACGGTCGAGTGAGCGGAACACATGCTGATAACCGGCGTAAATCGCCCCCGGCTTGTGGACGGAAGCATGGATTGGAGCCATCCACTGCGCACGGAGGTCTGGATCTCTGGGGCGGATGGCCGTGCTTCGCGGCAGAGCGCCCTGTCCGTCGCGTCGTCCCCGGCCCGCGGCCCCTCTTCCGCCCGGCGTCGACGCGAGAGTCATGTCTTCTCTCGTGAAGTGTCCGTAGAACGAGTGCGAATAGACGATGGCGGGATTCGTGGGATCGATGGCGTGGTGGGAGCCTTCACCGCCGGGTGCGTCGACCCAGTCCACGGGCTGGATGCGATCGCGTCCGGTGCCGAGATCCACTTTGCCGCGCCGGCTGCCGATGTCCTGGATCGATCCGTACGCCCACGCCGGGGCACCGGGATCGAGCGCCACGTTGTAGAAGAGCGCGCCTCCTGCAGACACCGCATGGGTCCACGCCACACCCGCGTTCGTGGAGAGGTACACGCCGCCGTCGTTGGCGCTGTACAGATGCGAGGGGTCCGCCGGATCAATCCAGAGATCGTGATGGTCGGCGTGAGTGCCCTTCAGCGACGTGAACGTCCGTCCAGCGTCGCGAGACACGTTGATCCCGATGCCAAGCGTGTAGATCGTCCGGTCATCGATGGGGTCCACTCGAATCTGGCCGAACACCCACCCGTAGGTGCCGGAGTGGTTCGACATGACTGCATTCGACGGGGAGACCTTCTGCCAGCGAGCGCCCCTGTCGTCGCTCCTGTAGATCTCGGCGCCCTTGATCCTCGGTTCGAGGATGGGACGCTGGTACGAGTCCCGCTCCCCCTCGCGCGCCGGCGCGCCGGCATCATGGTTGTCGACGAACGCATAGAGCACACTGGGATTCGACCGGGACACGTCGAGGCCGATGCGGCCTCTTGACGGAGCCGGAGGCAGTCCCGTATTCGCGTCGGACCAGCTGTTGCCGCCGTCCGTCGTTTTCCAGACGCCGCTTTCGGCATAACCCGGTTCCACCCGCGGGTCGCTCCACTTGCGCCGGATCCGCTGCCACATCGCGACGTAGAGCGTGTTGGGATCGGCGGGATCCATGACGAGATCGATCGCGCCGGTCCTCGGGCTCCGGTAGAAGACCTTCTTCCAGCTTCGTCCACCATCGGTCGTTTTGAACACGCCCCGGTTCGCGTTGTCGGTCCACGCGTGGCCCGATGCCGCCACGTACACGACATCCGCCGTTCGAGGATGGACGACCACGCGCGCGATCGTCTGGGTGTCGGCCAGCCCCATGTGCGCAAAGGTCTTGCCGGCGTCATTCGATTTGTAGATGCCCACGCCGGGCATCGACGCGCGGAGGATGTTCGGTTCACCGGTCCCAACCCACAACACGTCTGGATTGGATGGATCAACCCCAAGACTTCCGATGCTCGTCGATGGATAGTGATCGAAGATGGACTTCCAGGTCGCGCCGCGATCGTCGGACTCCCACACGCCGCTCGTGGCATACGCGGCGTAAATACGGCGTCCCGCGGCTCTCTCGACGACCGCAATGTCCGTCGCGCGTCCGCTGATGTTGAGCGGGCCGAGGTACTGCCACGGAATGGACGCGTAGGGGGACATGTCGGCCATGGCGCGGAACGTGGCGTAGGCCGACCGCAGGTCGTCTGCGTTCGCGCGCCTCTGGCCCTGAGCCTGCGGCCCGGCGGCAAGGCCGATCACAAGCACACCCAGTACGACTGCCCCCGATGCAATCCTGAACTGCCCGTTCGGCATGCGCGTCCGCCTCTCTGCTGATGCGCATCTTATCCACTGTCGCGTCAAAACAGCGGTGATATCCTCCAGGCACCGCATGATCGGGCTCATCGTCTTCGACCTGGACGGCACTCTCGTCGATTCCCATCGTGACATCGCGAATGCGGCGAACGCGCTCGTCGAGGAGCTCGGCGGTCAGCGCCTGGCCGATGCCGCCATTGTCGCCATGGTGGGAGAGGGGGCCGCGCTCCTCGTGCGGCGCGCGCTGGCGGCCGCGGGGCTGGACCCGGAAACGACAGGAGCGCTCGACAGGTTCCTGGCGCTCTACGATGTGCGGCTGCTCGAACACACGGCCGCGTATGAGGGCACGGTCGAGGTCCTCGAACGCCTCGGCGAAGTTCGCCTGTCGGTATTGACGAACAAGCCCCAGCGGCCAACGGATCGGATCCTGGAAGCGCTTGGCCTCCGGCAATACTTCGGCGAGGCGATCGGCGGCGACACACCCTTCGGGCGCAAGCCGGATCCCGCCGGGCTGCTGCACCTGGCCGCCGCTGCCGACGTCGCTCCGGAACGCACGCTGATGGTCGGGGATTCGCCAATCGACCTGGAGACGGCGCGGAAGGCCGGAACCCGCATCTGTCTCGTCCGGTACGGCTTCGGTTATCGCTTCACCGACGCGGATTTCCGTGGCGACGAGCTGTTTGCCGATCGGCCGGCGGATCTGCTGACGATGATCCGCCCCTTCAAGTAGTCCAGCCGTTCCTGTTCGGGAAATTTTTCAATCGCGTACCGCAGCATCGTCCTCGGCATCCGATCGTAGCGTGCGGCCAGGTAGCGCCGTTCGGCGGCGCCGTCACGATTGCCGACTTCCCGCAGCATCCACCCGACCGCCTTGTGAATCAGGTCGTGCGGGTCTGTCAGCAGCCGATCGGCGATCCGGAAGGTGTCGTCGAACTCTCCAAGCCTGATGAAGTGGAACGTCGCGATGATCGCGATGCGGCGTTCCCACAGTGAGCTGGATCTCGCGAGCCTGTCGAGCGGGGTGCGGCTCCGATCGTGAAGCCAGCCGCCCACGATCTGCGCGGCGGAGGCATCCACGAGATCCCAGTTGTTGATGTATCGCGTGTGCGCCAGGTAGAAGGTATAAATGCGCCGGCGTTCGCGATCGTCTGCCCGCTTGAACGCGTCCACGAGCAGGAGCAGAGCCAGCGCCCGTTCTTCGTGCACGGGGGAGCGCAGCAGCGGCTCGACGGCCTCGAGCGTCGCCCCTCGGCATTCGCGGCAGATCGCGCGCATCGCGGGCACTCGCACGCCGATGAAGATGTCGCCTTCTCCGTACTCGCCGGGACCGGTCTTGAAAAAGCCCTGGACTATCGCGACGCCCGCGGGGTCCGCATGCTGTTTCAGACGCTTACGGATCCAAGCCGCCGTGACCGGAGGTGAAGAGTTGATGGCCTTCGGCATGAATGGGTCAGCTATCAGACGTCAGCTGAGAGCTGTCAGCTGTGAGCTGAGGTCTACCGCTCATACGACTCCCGCCGCGCGGAAGGGGACTGGCGAATGAGAAACTGCTCCGGGTTCGCCCAGAAGCTCGCTCGCAGGTCGCCAAGGGATGAAGCGCCTCCGTAGCTGATCGAGGAGCAGACGTGCTTGATCATTTCTCGGACGACGGTTCTCGCCGAGCCGCGCGCGGGCACACTGATCTCCATCCCTTCCGCGCCGATGGCTTCGAGCTCCACCTTGTCGGCGTCCTCCACGTCCAGCCTGTCGCGGATCGCCTCGAGCGACGCCATGCCCCGCAGGACCTTGAACGGCACCTTGACGGTCTTCTGCGATTCGGACAGCACCACCGACTTGTGGACGACCTCGCCTGGAGCCTCCTCGGTGCCGGCAAACGCGCTGCCGAGCATCACGCAGTCCCCGCCGAACAGGAGCGCCTCGAGCAGCGCCCCGTGACGCTTGACCCCGCCGTCCGCGATGATCGCGGCGTCCGAACCGGCGATCGCCAGCCGGCAGTCCACCAGGGCCTGCACTTGCGGCACGCCGAAGCTGGTCGTCATGCGCGTGGTGCATCCGCCGCCGGGTCCGATCCCGACCTTGATGCCGTCGGCACCGAGGTCCCTCAGGAACCTTGCGCCGTCCGCGGTCGCGACGTTGCCCGCAATCAGCTCGACATCCGGAAAGCTCTTGCGAAACTGCTTCATCGCCCGTTCCATGACGACCGAATGCCCGTGGGCGATGTCGATGACCAGGACATCCACATCCGCGCGAACGAGCTCCGCGGCGCGTTCCAGGTAGTCGCCCGTCGCGCCGATGGCTGCCCCGACGCGCAGGCGCCCGCGCGCATCACGCGTGGCAAACGGCATCCGCCGCTGGCGCACGAGGTCCCGCGACGTGATGAGCCCGATGAGCACGCCTGCCGAATCGACGAGGGGCAGCTTCTTGACCTTCCGCTCGACCATCACGCGCTCGGCATCGTCGGGCTCGAGCGGGCCTTCGTGGACCACGAGCTGTGCGACCGGTGTCATCCGGTCGGAGACACGCGAGCCGTGGCGCGACACGAAGCGCATGTCCCGTTCCGTCAGGAGGCCCGCCAGCCGGCGATGCTGGTCCACGACGACCAGTGTCCCGACACGAGAACGCGCCATGAGGGCCGCCGCCTCGTCGAGCGACGCGCCCGGCGCGATGCTCGACGGATCGGTGATGACGCCGTGCTGCGTTCGCTTGACGATCTCGACTTCGCGCACCTGCGGCTCGATCTCGCCGGGCCGGAACCCGCGATCGATGATGCCGATGCCCCCTTCTTCCGCCTGCACGATCGCCATCGGCGCGCGCGTGACTGTGTCCATGTTCGCGGAGACAATCGGCCGCTTCAGCGTGATGCCGCGCGACAGCTGCGACGCAAGGTCGATGACGGACGGATCGCGGCGCTCGAGCACGCTCCGCTGAGGCGACAGGATGAAGTCATCGAACGTGCAACCGTGCACGAGCTCGAGCACCCTGCGGCCGATGGCCACGTCGATGGCGGGGAATGCGGACATGCCGTCAATACTACATACTTGAGGCAGACATCAGCTATCAGGTGTCAGCCATCAGTGCTGATAGCTGATAGCTGAGAGCTGATAGCTGAGAGACTTGTGCCTTTAAGCCAGATCGAGCAACGACTGCGCGATGGCCTGAGCGGTACGCTGCCGGGGATCGAAGCGCAGATGCGTTTTGCCCCATCGCCGGCGCACGCGGGATGGCGCGCGGGGCATTTCCCGGCGGACGCGAGGCGGGCTGCCGCGCTGCTGCTGCTCTACCCCACGCCCATTGGCCCCGCCGTCGCACTGACGGTCCGGTCGAGCGGCCTTGCGCGGCATCCCGGCCAGATCAGCCTGCCGGGCGGTGCCGCCGATGAGGGGGAGACGCTGGTTCAGGCGGCCCTGCGCGAGGCGACGGAAGAAATTGGCGTGGACCCGGCGAGCGTGAGAGTCCTCGGAGAGCTCACGCCGGTCCACGTGCTCGTGAGCGGTTTCACGCTGCACCCCATCGTGGGTGTGACGGATCGGCGCCCGGAGTTCCAGGCCTCACCCGGCGAGGTCGAAGCGATTCTCGAGGTGTCGCTGCACGACCTGCGCGACGCTTCCCGGATCCGGCACGGCACCAGGCTCCGTGAAGGCGTCGCGGTGGAGTATCCATACTTCGACCTGCTGGGGCATCAGGTCTGGGGGGCCACGGCGATGGTGCTCGGCGAGTTCATCTGCCTGCTCGGCGATGAACCCACCGGCCCCTGATCGTCACTTGTTCGGTTGCGGCGTCACGCGCAGGTACGGCTTCTTCGCGACGAAGCCCTTGGGGAACTTCTTCAACGCGTCCTCGTCGCTGATGGAATTCACCACGATCACGTCATCGCCATCCTTCCAGTCGGCCGGCGTCGCCACCGAATGCGTGGCGGTCAGCTGGAGCGAGTCGATCACGCGCAGCAACTCCTGGAAGTTGCGGCCGGTGCTCGCCGGGTAGGTCAGCGTGAGCTTCACCTTGTTGTCCGGCCCGACGATGAAGACGGAGCGGACGGTCATCGTATCGCTGGCGTTCGGGTGGATCATCCCGTAGAGATCCGCGACCTTCTTGTCGGGATCCGCAATCATCGGGAAGTTGACCGTCTGCCCGGTGACATCCTTGATGTCCCCTTCCCATTTCGTGTGGGACGCGAGCGGATCCACGCTCAATCCGATCACCTTCGTGTTGCGCTTGTCGAACTCCCCCTTCAGGGCCGCGACGGCGCCGAGCTCCGTGGTGCAGACCGGGGTGAAGTCCTTCGGATGTGAGAACAGCACGGCCCAGCCGTTTCCTTTCCACTGATGAAAGTCGAGGGGACCCTGTGTGGTCTCGGCGTTGAAATTGGGGGCTTCATCTCCAAGCTGAATAGCCATGTCGAACTCCTCTAAGAAACAAACGGAATAGCGCGGCGATCGCGGTTGGGGGCAGTGAGCAGGGCGGGAGCACGTCCACGCGCCGTACTCCGTAGCATAGCGCAAGGCAGGCGGGGGTCGGCTATGCGCCCAGGGCGAAGATGCGATGACCAAGCCAGAGCAAGAGCTGAGAGCTGACAGCTGAGAGCTGAGAGCCGACCTAAGACCTAAGGACCCGAGCGCCGTCGATGCGCGCGGCGCGGAACGCCGGGACGACGGCAGCCGTGACCGCCACGACGAGAAGCAGCACGGCCGAGACCAGATATGTTGGCGCATCACCTGCGGTGACGCCGAACAGCAGGCCGGCGAGCACCCGGGAGGCGACCCACGCTCCGAGCAGACCGGCCACCACCCCAGCACCGGCCAGTGAGGCCGCCTTGAGCACGACGAGCCAGACGACGTCCGCTATTCGCGCGCCGACGGCCATCCGGATCGCAATCTCCCGCGTTCGCTCCGCCACCGAATGCGCCATCACCGCATAGATGCCCACCAGCGCAAGGACGACTGCCAGGCCGCCGAACGCCGCCGTCAGCGTCGACATGAACCGCGGCCGGGACAGCACCCGCCCGACGTGCTCCTCCATCGTCGCCACATGCGAGATCGGCAGCGCGGGATCGAGGCCCGCGACTGCCGCGCGAACGAGCGGCACGATCGAGAGCGGCCCGACGGTCGTGCGGACGACAATCGCCATGGACGAGAACGCGCGCTGCGTGAGCGGCTGGTAGACCTCCGGCCGTGGCGGCGACGCGGGGCCGTGATGGCGCATGTCGGACACGACGCCGACGACGGTGAGCCATGGATCGTCGCGATCGCGGCCGAGGCGAATGCGGCGGCCAACAGGATCGGCGCCGGGCCATTCCGATCGCGCGAGCGTCTCGTTCACCACCACGATGGGAGTCGAGTCGGCGGTGTCGCCGTCACGAAATCCACGGCCCGTGACCATGTGCATCCCGATCGCGTCGAAGTACCCACGGGAGACAACCTGCCATCCTGCGGATGCCTCCTGCCCCGAAGGCGGCACGGGCTGCCCGTCGACGAGATACAGCGTCGAAAAGGAATCGCCGCCGATCGGGAGCGTCACCGCGGCGCCCGTGCGAGCGACTCCGGGCAGGGACTCGATGCGCTGCAGCAGCCGATCGTAGAATGCGCGCTGCCCGGCGGCGGGGGTCGCGCGCCCTCCCGGGGCCGTGATTGAGAACGTCAACAGGTTCTGGAGACCGATGCCGGTGTCAACGGCGGAGAGGGCGCTGAAGCTGCGAAGCAGGAGGCCTGCGCCGACGAGCAGCACGAGGGCGACCGCGATCTCCACGGCCACGAGCACGTCACGCGTGCGTCCGCCGCGCGTGCCTTCTGAGCCACGCGCGCCACCGTCCTTCAGATCCTCGTTCGGAGCAGAGCGCGAGACCTGCCACGCCGGCAGCGCGCCGAAGATCAGTCCCGTCGAGACCGCGGTGATCAGCGTAAATGCGAGCACGAACGGATCGATGCTGGTGTCGGAGAGCCGCAGCACGCCGCCAGGGCTCAACCGCACGAGCCCCTTCGACGCCCACCAGGCGAGCCAGAGTCCGAGGGCGCTACCGGCCAGCGAGAGCACGACCGATTCGGTCAGCAGCTGACGCACGATGCGGGGGCGCGTCGCGCCCAGCGCGAGGCGCACCGCAATCTCCCGCCGTCTCGAGGTGCCGCGGCCGAGCAGCAGGCTCGCGACGTTCGCACAGGCGATGGCCAGGACGAACGCGACGGCCCCGATCAGAACCGCCAGGGGTCGCGTCACCGGACCAAAGAACTGCTCCCGGAGCGGCACGACGACGGCGCCCCGGCCCTGGTCCGTCTCCGGGTACTCCTCCGCCAGGCGGATTGCGATCAGCTCGGCCTCGCGCTGCGCCTGTTCGATGCTGGTCCCGTCGCGCAGCCTGGCCACCATGCGAAGAATCCCGAGACGCCGGTTGCCGGAGAGGTTCTCCGCCGGATTGTCGGCCGGAGTCCGCGGGATGTCGCGCGCCGCACCCGGAATCCACAGCTCCGGCATGTTGCCGCCCGTTGACCAGCCCGTGACGCCGGGCCAGCTGAAGTCCTTCCGCATGACCGCGACCACGCGTCGCGCGGCGCCGTTGACCGTGATCTCCCGTCCGACGATCCCTCCGTCCGAGCCGAACCGGCGCACCCACAGGCCGTGACTCAAGACGACTGCGCGCTCGTCGGCGGATCCTGTGTGGAAGGGATCACCGAGCAGCGGTCGCGCGCCCAGCACGTCGAAGAAGCTCGACGACACGCTCGAGGCATCGATCTGCTCGGGAGCGCCGCCCCCCGTCAGAATCACGCCGAACTGGCAGATGCCCGCGGCTGCAGAGACCGACGTCATGCGATCGCGGAAGTCCACGAAGCGCGCGGGCGAGAGCGGACCGCGGCCCGGGCCATCCGTCATCCACAGGAAGACAAGCCCTTGTGCGTCCCGATAGGGCAGCGGCCGCAGCAGCACGCTGTTGATCACGCTGAAAATGGCGGTGTTTGCGCCAATCCCCAGCGAGAGCGTCAGGATCGCCACCGCGGCGAACCCGGGCGATCGCCTGAGCGATCGGAGCGCGAACGAGACGTCCTGAATGGCTGAAGCCAGCATGCACGTTGGACGGGGGGGAGAGAGATCGGTTGGTTCCGGGTTCGGGGTTCGGGACGCGGGATTCGGGCGCCGACTCGCCTCGTAGCTTCCGGCTTTAGCCGGAAGAACCCTCGGGATCGGGGATTGGGGATCAGAGATCAGAGATCAGGGATCGGGGATCGGGGATCGGGGATCGGGGATTGGGAAGCTAGAAGCCGGAAGCCGGAAGCCGGAAGCTCGCAGTACAATGAACCCATGAGCCGACTTCTCCTTCTCAGTGCCCTGCTGGCGTGCCTGACTGCGTGCAGCGGCACGCCGGACACTGCCGCGTCCGCCCAGCCGTCTGCGGCCGAGCCTGGGGTTGCACCACTCGCGTCGCTGCCGAAAATCGAGGCTCAGCCGATCCTGGAGCACATCCAGGTGCTCGCATCGGACGAGTACGAGGGACGCGCGCCGGGGACGAAGGGAGAAGACCTGACGGTCAAGTACATCGAGGCCCAGTTCAAGCCCCTTGGTCTCAAACCGGGCAATCCTGACGGCACTTATTCCCAGAAAGTGCCGCTCGTCGGAATCACCGCGAAAGAGGCCAGGCCGCTCACGGTCACCAAGGGGGGGCAGAAGCAGACCTTCAAATGGGCCGACAACGTCGTGGCGTGGTCGAAACATGTGGCCGACGGTGCATCGATCGACCAGTCCGACATCGTGTTTGCTGGTTACGGTGTCGACGCCCCCGAGTTCAAGTGGAACGACTTCAAGGACGTGGACGTGAAGGGCAAGACCATCATCGTCCTCGTCAACGACCCGGCGGTGGCGGACCCCGCGGATCCGTCAAAGCTCGATCCCAAGGTGTTTGGTGGGAACGCGATGACGTACTACGGCCGGTGGACCTACAAGTTCGAAGAGGGGGCGCGGCGGGGGGCCGCGGCGATCCTGGTAGTCCACGAAGAGAAGCCTGCGGGATATGGCTTCAACGTCGTTCAGGGCAACCTCCGCGAGAAGTTCGATCTCGTCACACCGGACAAGAACATGGGGCGCGCAGAGATCGAGGGATGGATCACGCTCGACACCGCGAAGAAGATTCTTGCGATGGGAGGCCAGGACTTCGATGCGCTCAAGAAGCAGGCGTTGACCCGGGAGTTCAAGCCGGTTGCGCTGGGCCTGAAGGCGTCACTGGCGATCACGAATTCGCTGCGGACGATCGACTCGCAGAACGTCGTCGCAAAGCTCGAGGGAAGCGACGCGCGCATGAAGGACGAGTACGTCGTCTACTCTGCGCACTGGGACCATCTTGGCGTGGGAGAGCCCGTCAAGGGAGACAAGATCTACAACGGCGCTCTCGACAACGCGTCGGGCGTCGCCACGGTGATCGAGATCGCGCGGGCGTTTACCAAGGTCCAGCCTGCGCCCCGGCGATCCATCCTGTTCCTGATGGTCACCGCGGAGGAACAGGGGCTGCTCGGCTCGCAGGTACTATTCCCTGAATCCGCTGTATCCCCTCGCGAAGACCGTCGCGAACATCAACCTGGACGGCGTCAACCAGTGGGGCCGCACGAAGGATTTGACACTCGTGGGAATGGGAGCCTCGGAGCTCGATGAGTACGCGCGGGTCGCGGCGGCTGAGCAGGGGCGGACATTGCGCCCCGATCCCGAACCGGAAAAGGGACTCTACTATCGCTCGGATCACTTCAACTTCGCCAAGCAGGGCGTTCCTGCGCTCGATCCGGACTCAGGCGTCGACTACATCGGGAAGAGCGCGGACTACTCCACGGCGAAGCGTGACGAGTACACGAAGAACGACTATCACGCGCCGTCGGATCAGATAAAGCCGGACTGGGATCTGTCGGGTGCGGTGGAGGATGCGCAGTTGTTCCTGGCGGTCGGGTATCGCCTCGCGAACGCTGCGAAGTTCCCCGAGTGGGCCCCGGGCAACGAGTTCAAGGCCAAGCGGGACGAAACGTTGAAACATTCCGCACACTGAAGAGACGACCCTTCAGCCGTCACAAGTGGAGGATAATAGACACATGCCATATCCCGAATATTTGATTGCCCCCATGCGCGGGGAAATGACTGAAATGGGCGCCAAAGAGCTGCGGACCGCCGCCGCTGTGGACGACACGGTCAAGAACAGCAGCGGTACGGTGCTCCTGGTGGTGAACTCGGTCTGCGGGTGCGCCGCCGGCAAGGCGCGTCCAGGACTCGCGGCCGCACTGCAGAACGCGAACCGTCCCGACCTGGTCGCCACGGTGTTTGCGGGAGCCGACATGGAAGCGACGGATCGCGCCCGCCAGTACTTCACCGGCTACGCCCCGTCCTCTCCCTCGATTGGATTGCTGCGCGACGGCAAGCTGCTCTACATGATGGAGCGGAGCCAGATCGAGACCCGCAATGCACAGATGATTGCGGCGGAGCTGACGCAGGCGTTCGACAAGTTCTGCGTGAAGCAGACGGCCTGATCCGGACGGGGCTGACGCCTCGTCTGCGCTATCGCTCTTTGGGATCTTCCAGGTAGGTGTAACCGCCCAGGCCGTCTTCGTAGAACTCGAGGAGACGGCCTGACTCTTCGTAGCTGATCCTTCCCTCGCGAACGGCAAGCTCGACGTCCTGGCGAAGCTTGCGGACGAGCGTCTCGGCGTCGAACTCCACGTAGTCGAGCACTTCCTTGACGGTGTCACCCTTGATCACGGCGTCGAGGACGACGCTGCCATGCGCGTCGAGGCTGACGTGCACGGCATGCGTGTCTCCGAAGAGGTTGTGGAGGTCACCCAGAATTTCCTGATACGCCCCGATCAGGAAGACGCCGAGGTAGTACGGATCCCCGTTCACCGTGTGGAGCGGCAGCGTCCGCTTCACGTCCCGCCTGTCGATGAACTGATCGATTTTTCCGTCCGAGTCGCACGTGATGTCGCCGAGCACGGCGTGATGGCTGGGCGGTGTATTGAGCCGGTGAATCGGCATCACGGGGAAGAGCTGCTTGATGGCCCAGCTGTCGGGACAGGACTGGAAGAGCGAGAAGTTGCAGAAGTAGGTGTCGGCCATCGTGTCGTCGAGCCCCTGCAGGTCCTCCGGCACGTCGTCCATCTGGGCCACCAGCTTGCGCAGCTTCACCAGGATCGCCCAGTACAGGTTCTCGGCCTGGCAGCGCTGCACCAGAGGCAGGTAGCCGCCGGTGAACAGGTTCAGCGCCATGTCGAGCGCCTGCTGCGCGTCGTGGAAGCTTTCGAGGGCGTTGCGGGCCGAGAGATTCTGGTAGGTCTCGAGCAGGTCGATGACCGGCTGTTCCGCTTCGTCCGGCTTGATGACCTCCGGGATCTTCTCGTCGCCGAACGAGGAGACGCCGAGCACGTTGAAGATGAGCACGCTGTGGTACGCGACGATCGCGCGGCCGCTTTCCGAGATGATCGTCGGATGCTTGACCTTCTCGTCGTTGCACACGGTCTGGATGTGATAGACGACGTCGTTCGCGTACTCTTCGAGCGTGTAGTTGACGCTCGATTCGAAGTTCGTCTGGGATCCGTCGTAGTCGACACCCAGCCCGCCGCCCACGTCGAGGAACTCGAGGCCTGCCCCCGCCTTGACGAGCTCCGTGTAGACGCGCGCCGCCTCGTTCAGCGCCCCCTTGACGATGCGGATGTTGGGGATCTGGCTGCCCAGGTGAAAGTGCAGGAGCTTGAAGCAGTCCTGCATGCCGAGGGCCTTCAGCTCGTCGAGGCCGCGAAGCACTTCGGCGACCGTCAACCCGAACTTGGACCGGTAACCCCCCGATCCCTGCCACCGGCCGCCGCCGCGGGCCGCGAGCTTCACCCGCATGCCGATCTGGGGCCGGACGCCGACCTTTTCCGCGTATTTCAGGATGAGGCCCAGCTCGGTATACTTTTCGACCACCGGGATGACGTTTCGCCCGATTTTCTGCGCGAGCATCGCCATCTCGATGAACTCGGCGTCCTTGAAGCCGTTGCAGATGATCGGGGTGTCGTTGTAGGCCTGGGCCATGACGGCCAGGAGCTCGGGCTTGGAGCCCGCCTCGAGGCCAAACCCGTACTCGCGCCCGAAATCGAGCACTTCCTCGACGACCTGCCGCTGCTGGTTCACCTTGATCGGGTAGACGCAGATGTATTTGCCGTCGTACTGGTGCTGGGTGATGGCGGTCTTGAACGCGTTGTGGATGTCGCCGACGCGGTGCCGAAGGATGTCGCTGAAGCGAAGGAGCACCGGCAGCCCGATGCCGCGCAGCAGGAGATGATCGGTCAGCTGCTTGAGATCGATGGATCGCGCGGGATCCTTCGTCGGGTGCACGAGGACGTGCCCGGCGGCCGAGATCGAGAAATAACCTTTCCCCCAGCGGTCCACTTCATACAGATCAGTGGCATCGGCGACGGTAAAAGCCTCACCGGCTCTCCAATTGCGGTGACCGCGAGTGATGGCACTGCTCACGTGATCATGATACACACGTTTTTTCCAATCACTGCGCGGAATCCGCGGCCGATGCCCGAGGCGATCGTCGGCGCCACCTGTTGTCGTCTCGGTGTGACGTTCCTGCGACATCCCGAGCACGGCGACATCGATTTTGACGCAGCGAACCGTGTCGCTACGGCTCCAGGCCAACCGATCTCAACGCGTATGAATACCGGCTGCTTTCTCGCGTGCGGCTGCTTTTCTCCGGAAGGGCAGCGCCGCCGCGTCCGAACGGCGCTGCGAGGCACGGAGTCACGGAGAAATGCCAGCGGCTGCCGGCCACCGCCGACCCACGGTCGGCGGTTCAGCGGACGAGGCGATCGCAGGATACGAACCGCCCCGAGATCGTCACGCGGCTCGTATCCTGCGATCGCTTCGTCCGCTCCCGCGCGAAGCGCAGGGGCCCGGCAGCCCGAAGACGACTACGCCTTCGGCATCTCCGCGTCTCCGCGTCTCCGTGTCTCGCGGCGGGGCAGATGTTCACGCACCGCCGCCTCGGATTTTGGACTCGCCGGAGGCATCCCCACCTCGGACGGTGGCAGGGTGTGCGCGGCCGCACTCGGGGTCGCGATTGTCCGGATTCGGGCGGGGAGGTGTCCGCCAGCGCGAATTTCTGGTGGGCAAGGCCCGGAATCGGGGCGGCGGTTCGTCCATCCATTCGCCCCCTCAGGGACGGGCATTTCGGGGACGAATGCGGCAAGTCAGGGACGAAACGCCAGATTTCGCGGTCGAGCCGCAGGACCGGCCGCGGCAAGCGCGATGCGGCAGGCCAATCCGGACCGGTTGGCCGGTCGAATGCACTCCGAAAATCGCAGTTTGACAAGACGAAACGCTCGCCACCTACGTCTAACCCACGGACGTGAGCGTCATCGGAAACAGGTAAACGGACCGTCATGAAACCGCCCGCAGACCGACGACTCGACGTGAACGGGAGCGGTGTGGACCTGCCCGCACCGGCGCGGCCCCGTTACGGCCTGCGGTGGCCGCTCGTGCTGCTCGTCGCGACGATGCTCAGCATCGTATCGTCCGTCCTGGCGGTGCAGTTGACGCTGTCGATGGGAAAGCCGGCGACGTACTGGCGCTCCATCGTGGTCCTCAATTTCAGCTACTGGTACATCTGGGCGCTCTTCACTCCCGCGATCGTCTGGTTGTCGCAGCACTTCAGGCTGGAACGCCAGTCGCTATGGCTCGCAGTGGCCGTCCACGTGCCTGCCGTGGCGCTCTTCTCTTTCGCCCATATTGCTGTGATGGGAGCGGTCCAGTGGTGGCTGGCCGCCACGGCAGGCCGCTCGCTCTCGTGGTGGCTCGAGGTGAAGCGCTCGACTCTCCAGAATTTCGACTGGGAGATGATGACCTACTGGGCCATCGCCGGCCTCAGCCACGCGGTGCTCTACTATCGCGAGTCGCGGGACCGCGCGGTTCGAGCCTCACAGCTCGAGACGCGTCTCATCGAGGCGCAGATGGCGACGCTGCAGCAGCAACTGCAGCCGCACTTCCTCTTCAATACTCTTCACGCGATCTCCACTCTGATGCACAGGGACGTCGAGGCGGCCGACCGGACCCTGATGAGACTCAGCGACCTGCTCCGAATGACGCTCGAAAACGTCGGGCAGCAGGAGGTCACGCTCCAGGCAGAGCTCGATTTCGTCTCCAAGTATCTCGAGATCGAGCGCACGCGCTTTGCCGATCGACTCATCGTCACCTTCAACATCGACCCGGTCGCGCTCGATTCGCTCGTCCCGTCGCTGCTGCTCCAGCCGCTGGTCGAGAACGCCATCAAGCACGGCGTCGCCAGGAAGGCCGGACCCGGGCACATCGAGATCAGCGCGAAGAACCTGCACGGCAAGCTGTGGATCGAGATTCGCGACGACGGCGAGGGGCTCTCGGAGAGCGGGCTGGCGGCGCTGCAAAAGGGCATCGGCGTGTCCACCACGAGAGCACGGCTCCAGCATCAATTCGGCGCCGACTTCCGGTTCGAGTTCCACCGGCAGGAGCCGGGTGTGGCGGTCGTCGTCGCCGTTCCCTGGCGGATCGAGCGGCGAACCCCGGACACCGCGCAAGCCACGGATCATGACGGGCACACTCGGACGGGTACCGAGCGCGACGGCGAAGGAATCAGCACGGTGAGCGGAGGCGGACTGGCCCCTGGACAGCCGGCCTGACGGCCGGCCCTTAGCAATGGGAACACGGACATGAAAAAAATCAGGACCCTTGTGGTCGATGACGAACCGCTCGCACGCGAGCGGTTGAACGGACTGCTGACCGGTGAACCTGACATCGAGATCGTCGGGCATTGCCGGGACGGAGAGGAAGCCGTCACCTCGATCGTAGACCTGTCGCCAGACCTGGTCTTCCTCGACGTCCAGATGCCGCAGATGAACGGGTTCGAGGTGATTGACGCGGTGGGCAGCGACCGCATGCCGCTCGTCATCTTCGTGACGGCGTACGACCAGCATGCCCTGAAAGCGTTCCAGGTGCGCGCGCTCGACTATCTGCTGAAGCCCTTCGATCGCGAGCGGTTCTCGGAGGCGCTCCAGCGGGCGCGGAAGCAGATCGAGCGGGAGGAAACCGGTGACCTCGGCCGCCGGCTGCTGGCGCTCGTCAAGGATCTGCGCAAGGATCAACCCAGAGCTGAGCGCCTGGTCGTGAAGTCCGGCGGACGGTTGTTCTTCCTGCGCGCCGACGAGATCGACTGGATCGAGGCCGCCGGAAACTACGTGCGGCTGCACGTCGGGAACACCTCACACCTGCTGCGCGAAACCATGAACGCGATCGAAGGACGGCTCGACCCGGAGAAATTCTTCCGGATCCACCGGTCGAGGATCGTGAACATGGAGCGCATCCAGGAGCTGCAGCCCTGGCTGAATGGAGAGTATTCGGTGCTGCTCCGGACCGGGACCCGTCTGACCCTCAGCCGCGGCTACCGCGAAAAACTCCAGGACCGGCTGCGAGCGTAAACGCCCTCCACCTGAACCGTAATCTGCGGTCAGGTTTGTAATGCCCGATCGGGTCTGAACGCCCGATCGGGACCAAATTCCTTGAGAATTCATTCGGCACCCGGCTTGCGTCCAGCTTCATCGTCCTTTCCAGAGGCGACAAGAAGACGATGGACCTGCTTGCAGTGCGCCGCGTGTCGAATCGGCTGGTTCAAGAGTGGACCGTGCGAAGCCCGCACGCGCCCCGGTTGAACGTGCTGATCGTCATCGGTGACTCGGGTCTGCGAGCCGCGGCCGAGCAGATGCTCGAGAGTCAGGGACACGAAGTCATGTCGGCCCCGCATTCAGGCCACGCGCTGCTGGCGTGCCTGACTGGCAGCCGCATCGATGTCGCCTTCATCGAGTCCACCCTCGCGGACATGCGTGGAACGGCACTCGCGGAAAGGCTCCGGCGGCGTCTTCCCGGCCTGAAAGTGGTTTTTCTCGCCGAGCCCGGAACCCCCGCCACACCGGGCGTGGTCGGGCGCCCGCTCACGCAGGGCGGGCTCCTCGCGGAGATCGAAGCCGCTACTTCTCCGACGGCATCTTGAAGAGCGCGTCGTCCACCGGAACGTTGAACTCGATCTTGTCTATCGTCGTCGAGGCGTTGACCGCGCCGTTGACGAGCTGTCGGATGACGAACGGCACCATTCGGCCATCCACTTCCCGATAGTCATTGAGTTCCGTCGTGATGGTGGTGGGCTTTCCACCTGGCGCCAGCGTGACTGCCACTACCTTCTCCAGGCCGGTGGCCCCGTCGAGGTAGAAGTCCTGCGGAGGTCCCCCCTTCTTGGTGACCTTCAGGTGGAACACGTCCTGACCATCGCGCTTTTCCGTCCCGACTAGCCGGATCGCAGTGCCCTTCTCTTTGTAGTCCACGAACACGCTGTCGAACTCCGCATCCTGTTTCGCGTACGCGGCAGCCGGCCCCGGAGCCTCCTCGGGCGGCATCGTTCCGCGCGACATCCACAACGAGCTGCCGTCGAAGGCGCTGACCATCTTTTCCCCGTCAATCGTCTGTTCGCGCCGCATCATGTTCGGGCGCTTGGCCAGCATGGTGATCGTGGCGGTCTTCGCCTCAGCAGACGGGTCGTCCTTCGCGCTGACGTGACCAGTCATCCGCACAGTCGTCGTCGCCCTGATCTTCTCGATACCCCCTTTGGCCTTGAGGTTCATCGCGATGATGTCGTCGAGCGTCTGGGCGCGCGCCACAGCAGGCACGAGGACGGCCCCTGCCATCACGACGGCAGAAATCACGGTGAGCGTGCGACGCATGAAACGATCTCCTTCCAACGGACAGGCCCGGCTCTTCGATTGTACACACATACACACATACACACGTGCTACGTGCTACGTGCTACGTGCTACGTGCTACGTGCTACGTGCTACGTGCTACGTGCTACGTGCTGGTGGGGCTGGTTACTGGCTGCTACCGTCAAAGGCAGGCGTACATGCGAGAACGCGTGAGCCGGCGGATAGCCGGGCCCACGCGCTCTTGCAGTTTCGTGCGGCCAGTGCGTTCAGACGCGGCGGCGAACCATCATTCGGTAGAGCGCCAGCAGGATAATCGCGCCGACGATCGACATGATGTACCCGGCGCCCGCGCTTGATTCCGGGCTGCTGCCCGTGAACGCGCGCCCGATGAACCCGCCGATGAGTGAACCGGCGATGCCCAGCAGCATCGTGACGATGAAGCCGCCCGGGTCTTTTCCGGGCATCAGAAGCTTGGCGATAATCCCAACCACTAGCCCGAACAGAATCCACGACAGAATAGCCATCGCTCGTCCTCCCTTTTGTCCTCGCCTCGAGGAGATGCAAGCGTGCGACCAAGCCGCACTGGCTCAGCTTTCCAGCTCGAGCAGGGAGGAGAATGAGCGGTTGGGAACCGAGAACTCGAACAGAATTCAGGCAAAGCGCAGCCGGCAGCCCTCGTGCTCGAGCAGCCAGCGTTTGTTTTCGAGCCCGCCGCCGTAGCCGGTCAGGGTGCCGTTGGTGCCGATGATGCGGTGGCAGGGCACAATGACGGCAACGGGGTTCGCGCCGTTTGCCGCACCCACGGCTCTGACGGCCCTGGCCGCGCCGATCGACCGGGCGAGCTCGGCATAAGTGGCCGTCGTGCCGGAACGAACGCGTCGAAGCGCTTCCCACACGCGGGTCTGGAAGGGAGTGCCGTTGAGTTCGACCTCGAGCGCGTCGAGCGCGTCAAGGTCGCCCGCGAAGTACGCGGCCATCGCGCTGACCGCGCCGCCTGGATCGCCGTGCGGCTCAATCGGTTCACCTGGATAGTACCGTCCAAGGCTGCGCCGGACGGTCTCCTGGTCAGCTCCGAAGTGCAGCACGCACACGCGGGCATCGCGGGCCGCGATCGTTAGCGGTCCGACGGGAGACGGAATCGTAGCAAGGCCGATCATCTCTCTATTCTGCCATCCTGTCCCAGGAGATCACGAACCAGAGTGCAAGGTGCCAGGGTGCCAAGGTACCAGAGTGGCAGGGTGCCAAGGTGCGAGGGTGCCGGGGTGCCGGGGTGCCGGGGTGCCGGGGTGCCAAGGGGACTCTGGATTGGGATTTGGGATTCGGGATTCGGACGACGTAGCTTCCGGCTTTAGCCGGAAGACTGCCAGGGTGCGAGGTGTCAAGGGTGCCAGGCTCAGCGGACGGTGACGATGGCGCGTGCGGACTGGCCCGCGCGGTCGCGCGCCTCGAAGACATGCCGGCCCGGTCGCAGCGGCCAGGTCATGGCCCGTTCAGAGCTCACAGGGCCCAGGTCGCGGCCGTCGACGAACCACTGAATCTCCCCCGCGACTGATGTCACGACGCGAAGCGGTAGCGCCTGGAAATCACGCCGGAGCGTCGGGTCGATGAGATACGTGGCGCCGTCCGGAGGACTCGAGATTCGGAATACGCCGCGCTGGGGCGCCGCGGCAGCCACGCCTCTCACATTCCGTACGCGTTCGACTCCCGGAGCGTCCCGAAGTCCCTGCGTCCGCGCCCATTCTCGGTATTCCGGCGGCCACACGGTCAGCAATCCTTCATCCGACAGATGGTGCCAGCTGCACGGCAGTGGCGACGCGTCCGGCTCGATCCACTCCTGCTGCCGCGTCGGGCACCACGTATTCGCCGCCATCCCCGAGAGCGCGCAGATTTCCCGGCGTACGACGCCGGCGGCATCAGGGGCGGCGCCCGTAGAAAGCCCCGAGTCGTCGCTGTCCTTCGCCGCCCGCCGTTCAGCCGCGAGCATCACGGCGTGAAAGATGGGTGCAGCGCCCGTCACGCCACTCGAGTCCCGCAGTGGCGTGCGATCGAAGTTGCCCGCCCAGACGCCGACCGTGACGTGCCGGGAATAGCCGACGGTCCAATTGTCATGGTATGCCTGCGACGTGCCGGTCTTGACCGCCACGGGAAACGGAAACTCGAGACTGCCTCCGCGCCCGAAGATGTATTCGCGGGCGCCGGGATCGGACAGGATGTCGGTAATCCAGAACGCCGAGCGGGCGCCGACAAGGCGCCGGCCGGCCTCGCGGGGCGGCCCCGCGAGATAGACGGGCGCCTTCAAGACGCCGTCCCTCGCGAAGGCTGAATACGCCGTCACGAGCTCGTCGAGTCGGACCTCCGCGTTGCCAAGCGTGATCCCGAGCCCGTAATACGACGCGTTGCGATCGAAGGTGGTGAATCCTGCCCGGAGCAGGAACCGCATGACGTTCGGCACGCCCAGCTCTGACGCCAGCGCGACGGCCGGGACGTTCTCCGAACCTGCCAGCGCACGGCGTGCCAGCAGCGGCCCGCGATAGCGCCCGTCGTAGTTGCGCGGAGTGTAGAGCACTCCCGCCTCTGCGGTTGGAAACGCTGACGGTACATCCGGAAGTACGCTCGCAGGGCTGCGCCCGCTCTCGAACGCGAGCGCGTATGTGAAGGGCTTCAGCGCCGACCCGGGCTGGCGTGGCATGACCGGTCCATTGATCGTGCCTCCATGCTGCTCGTCGAAATAGTCGCCCGATCCTTCCCAGGCGCGCCACTCAGCGGTCGCGTTGTCGAGCACGACAATCGCCACGTTGAACGCACCGTGCTGTTCAAGGACATCCCGCCGGCTCTCGACGATGCCGGCGATCTCTGCCTGAAGCGCCGCATCGATGGTGGTGCGAATCGTGGCGGGGCGATCGGGCCCGGCGGCCGCGAGCACCATCTCGACGAAGTGCGGCGACTTGAAGAGGGCAGCAGCACCTGCGGTGAACACGAGCCGCTCCGCCGCAGCCTCCCGTGATTGATCGGGCGACAGCAGGCCCGACGATGCCATCCGCCGGAGAACGGCCTGCTGCCTCGCGAGTGCCGCCGCGCGGGCCCGATACGGATTGAACCCGGAAGGCCGCTGCGGCAGCCCGGCGAGAAACGCGGCCTGCGCCGGCGTCAGGAGCGACACATCGCGATCGAAATACTCACGGCTCGCCCGGCGCACACCGATGATCTGGTTGCCATACGACGCAAGGTTCAGGTACCAGGCGAGTACTTCGCTCTTGGTGAGCCGGTGCTCCAGCCGCAGCGCCAGGACGGCTTCCCGGACTTTTGCGCGGACGCCGCGGTGGCGGCGTGGCTCCTGACGGTTCAGCAGCAGCTTCGCGACCTGTTGCGTGATCGTGGACCCGCCCTCAGCCACTCGCCGCTCGCGAACGTTTCGCACAACGGCGCGCAGCATCGCGACGGGATCGACCCCGGGATGGCTCCAGAACCGCCGGTCCTCCGCCGCGATGGTGGCGGCGACGAGAGCCGCCGGCAATTCCGTCGCCTCCAGCCGCGTGTTGCGCGTGCCGACGCCCGAGAGCGCCTCGTACAGCGGCACGCCGCGGCGATCCACCACCACAGTCGATGTCGCCGGCCGGGCGTCGAGGAGACCGTCAGGGATCGCTCCGAAGCGCAGCCACACGATGCCGGAAAATGCGCACAGACACACCACGATGGCAGCGACGCGGCGCGGGTAGCGGCGGATGAACGTTGTCGGGATTCGGGACTCGGGACTCGGGATTCGGAGTTCGGGACTTGGCTCCAGATCGTAGCTTCCGCCTTCAGGCGGAAGGAGCTCGGGACTCGGCCGCCTCCGCTCGCTCTGCAGTGCATGCGAGCTATGGCGCGGCCGCGCCGTAGCCGCTTCGCGGCGTAGGCGGGGGATTCGGGGCTCGTTCACCGCTTCACCTCGATGATCGCCGTGCCCGTCCGGCCGAAGATCTCCGGGGCATACATCTCTTCGGCCCGGGCAGGCGCCGTGCGGAACGTGCCGGCGGTCGTGGCCCGGACGATGTACGTGAAACTGTGGGTGCCTTCGCTCAGGCGCGTGGCAAAGAGCTCGACGCGATCGTCCCGCCGCTCGACGTGATCGAAGCCGCCGTGCTGCCACCACGACATCCAGTTGCCGTCCTGCTCCGGCTGTCGATCCTGCTCGGTCGCAAGCGAGCGCGCCGTGCTGGCGAACCACGACTCAACCGGCTCGAACCCGGCCGGCAGCGGGTCGGTGACGGCGACGAACCGCCGCTCCTTCGTCAGCGCAAACGTCAGCGTCACACGCACCAGGTCTCCGGCCTTGAAGCTCGTCGCAGCCGGCTTGCTCCCCTGCTCGACGTACGGCGCATAAGAGCGCTCGACCCTGAACCCGCTGTCGAGTCCCTCCTGAAAGAGTGCGTCAGCGGCGTACCGAAGCCGTGCGGTGTAGAAAAGCGTGCCGGCTCCCTCACGGGTGAACGTCAAGGGGCTCCTGGCGCCGGGAGCCGCGCCCGCCAGCACGCGATCCATCGGGACATCCTTCGAGACCGATGACGACGATCGCCCGGTGAACTGCTGTCGAGCGATCTCCGTCTCCCCGAGCATGACGACGGCCCGGAAGTCGGGAACCGTGGGCTCATATTTCCGGTAGTAAGCGACGAGGGCCTCCATCGCATGCGCGTTCTCCTGGGTGTTCCCCCACCGCCCGTCCTTTCGCGCCGCCATCAACCAGCGCACCATCGGGCGCGGTGCCAGATCGGCTGCGCCGGCGCGGACCAGGCTGTTCAACACAATGGCGGTGGACCTGATGTTCGAGTTCCAGAACCAGAGCAAGTACGGATCGCTCAACTCTTCGACGTGCGCGCTGCCGGCTTCCGGCAGCACCGCGTTCGACATGCGGCGTCTCAAGTCGATCGCCCGTGCGCCGGAGCTCTCTCCTTTGGCGAGCAGCGCATCGTGCAGATACGCGATCGCAAAGACCGGCATGCGGTCCCGGTAGCCATACAGGCGATTGATGTTGGAGTCCTGGTTCCGTCCGCCTTCCGCGAGCACCTTCACCGCGAAAGCCTGCCAGGCGGTGTACGAAGGCCACCAGCCGTCGTTCTGCGGAGGCGCCTTCCCCAGTTCCGTCTCGAGGTACGAATACGCACGCGCCCGCACGCCGGGATCTACCTGGTATTTGAGATCGTCCGCCACCTGGAACACGTGCAGCAGGTACGCCGTCAGGTAGGGTGACGTCGACCAGCACTGGCCGGGCCAGTAAGCAAACCCGCCACTGTCGCACTGGAACGTCTCGAGCTCCTTGAGCGTCTGCTGCACGGCTGGACGCATTTTCCCTGTCTCCATCCCCGGCAGCGTGAACGCGTCCCCAAGATCCGCGGCAAGGAGCAGCGCCAGCGCCCGCGAGCCCTTCTGCTCCGCGCACCCGTAGGGATACTCGACCAGGTATCGCGCACCCTCGCCGAGCCCGACCATCGCCGTGGACGCCATCTCGACTTGAAGTCCGCCGAAACCCGGCACGACTCCGCTCGGCATCGTCAGCGTTTCGAGTGCTGTTGCGTCGGTCGCTTCGCCGTATGCCGCCACGGTCTCCGGTGACGCGAGCACTTCGACGGGGACGATGTCTTCGAAGGCGTCGCTTTCAGTGCCGACGGTGACGGTCATCTGCACACGGGCCCGGCCGATCGACCGGCCCGCCGCCTGGAACCTCGCTTCGACCGAGCCACCGGCGCCAATCGCCACGGACTGCTCGCCGGCCGCGGCCAGCTGCAGCACGTCGGGATCGAGGCTCTTCATCGTGATGACCGCCGTGCCGCCGACCGGGAGCTGACTCGTGACGACGGCGCCGAAGAGCGCCGTGTCTCCGACGGCGAGGAATCGCGGGTACGCAGGCTTCAGCGTGACCGGCTTGTTGATCCGGACCTCGCTCTCGCCGGAACCGAACCGCGACGCCCGATCGGCGGCAACCGCCATGATCCGATACGTCGTGAGCGACTCCGGCAGCTTCACGTCCACGCGTGCGTGCCCGGCCGCGTCGGTCGTGACCGATCCGAGCCAGAACGCCAGCACGCGGAAATCCTTCCGCAGCGTACCCGCGCCGGCGTCGCTTCCGCCCCCGCCTCCGTCCGTCGAGCCCTTGGGCGTCAGCACCCGGCGGGACACGATGCGCTGCCGGCTGTCCACGTTCATCACCTGGAGCGCTTTCTCGACATACACCGACTTGAGAATGTCGGGAGTCCTGTACGCCGTGAGCGAGAGCACGCCGTAGTCCACCGCCCAGAGCGTGACTTCGCTCGTGGCCCCGCGCCCCAGGCGGTCCGTGACGTCGACATCCAGCGTCGCGGCATTTGCCGGACGGTATTCCTCTTTGTTCGCCTTGATCGCCACCGTCAGGCGCTTGGCCGCGTCCTCGACCTTGAGCTCCACGTATCCAAGCCGGAACGCCGGCTTGCCGGGATCGAATCCGTCCGCCTCCTCGACACCGGGACCCTTCGCGCCGGTCGCTGCGGCAACCTTCGTGCGCCCCTTCACCAGCAGCACTGACACGAACACGTTCGGAATGTCGGCTTCGGCAATCGGCAGGGTCACGGACTGCTGCGTGGACGTCAGGGCGAACTGCTTGTACGTCCGGACACCTTCGCGCTCGGTCGTCACCAGCGCGGTCGCCTGTTCCCATGGCGACTGGATCATGATCCGGGCATTCTCTCCGGGCTTCCATGTCTTGCGCTCGGGCACCAGGCTGATGCGGTTGTGATCGAAACGCGCCCACGCGGTGTAGCCGTCCCCCAGCGCGAAAAACGATGTCCGCGTCGTGGCGAAGCGTCCGGCCTCCCCGCGGGCGGTGGCCACCAGGACGAAGTTGCCTCCCGAGGGCAGGGTCGTCTCGAAGGGGACGGGCTGGTCGCCAGTCGTCACCGTCCAGGAGCCGATCGGGATCTCTTTCCTCTCCGTGTCCCACGTGTAGAATCCGCCGCCTTCCGCCCGGCGGACACTCTCCCACTGGATCTGCGTGAGCTTCACTTCGACGGGAACACCGGCCACCGTCGTCCCGTCGAGAGCGGCCGCCACGATCTCGGTCCTGACGCCGTTCTTCTGCTCCGCAAAGTACGGCAGCCGCCGGATGCCCACGTACCAATTGGCGGGATGCACGGTCGCAGCGGCCCGATTGGCGATGTGCTGCCGGGACACATCCTCGACATCGCCCTCGAGTGAGTACTCCCACGGCAGGCCGTCGCTCGCCATGGTGGAGAGCTTGAGCGGCAGGGTCCCCGTCCGCGTCAGCCTGGTCTCCTGCCCCGCCACGCTGGCCGTTCCCCGCTCGTCGTCTTCGCGAGACCCGACGAACTCCCAGCGCTCCGCCGGAAACTTCTCACGCACCGGCGCAGCGGCGTCCCACACGGGCGATCGCGTCAGCGTCCACTTCACCGGCCGGGCCTGCATGGGGGCGCCAAAGAGGTATCGCGCGGTCACGTTGCCGCTGAGCGGCGAGCCCGCAACGAGCGCGTCCGGACGTGCGGTCTCTCCTGCGAGCGTGACGTCGACGCGGAAATCCGGCCGCCGGTAGGCGGCAACCAGGAACGATCCCGAGACGCGCCGCGCATCGGACACTGCGTCGTCGGTCTGAGGTCCGGGGTGTTCGCCGGGTTTCAGGCTCTCCGGCGCCTTCGGCTTCGGACGATCGCTCTCGAGGATCGCGCGCACCGAGTAGTCGCCGAGCGTGCCGTTCTGCGGCAGGGTCATCGTCCACTCGGCGCTGCTCCACGCCGTCACCTTGACCGTCCGGTCGTCTATCAACCGATCCTGGCTGTCGCGGACGCTGATGACCACGGCCGTACCCGCCGGCAGCAACCGGACGCCGGACGCGCTGTTCTGCCGGAGCACGGCCTTGAAATGAATCTCCTCACCGAGCCGGTATACGCCGCGATCCGTGAACACCGATCCGCGCAGCAGCGCGGGGGACTCGCCCAGGTCGAACCGCGTGTCGAAGTCCCATGGCTGCACGCCTTCGTTCCAGTCGCTGCCGACGTACGCCACGTCGCCGTCTTTCTCGGCCATGACGATGAAGGCGAACTTCCACCACTCGTCGGCGTCGCGCAGGGCCGTGTCGGGCGCCATGACGACGCCGTCGGAGCCGGTGTCGCCCTTCCAGAAGACGCTGTTGTCGAGCCTGACAATCGACACCGCGGCGCCAGGCACCGGCGCGCCGGTGTCGAGGCGCGTGACAAAGATCAGCGTGTTGTGCGGGCTGTCCTTCACGGTGATGCCGAGATTCGTGACCTGGATGAGCGACCCGCGCGGGCCGCCTCCGTCGTTCGGTTTCGACTGGGGAATCGTCGGCCCGGGCTGCACCGCGGCCCACACCAGGCCGGTGGGTTTCGAGCCGAGCGCGGCTTCGATGTTCAAACCATGCGACTGAATCCGGTCGGGGGTCACGTTGAAGGTACGCGACGTGCCCGTTCCTGGAGGCCGCACGCCAAAGTGCCTGTCCTGCAGCCGCCGGAGCGTCGGCATCAGTTCTCGTGGCGACACCGGCAGCGCCCACTCGGTCGCATACCGGAAGTTGCGGGCGTAGAAGGGCAACAGGGGGCCGCCGCCGAGCTCCCAGACCCCGTGGCCGTCCCCGAAACTGGTGAACGCGCGGCGGTGCCAGTTCTCGACCGTGCCGGTCCAGGTGTATCCGAGCACCTGCCCGTCACTCGCCTGAAGCTCGGAGCCGACGGTGACCGCGTACGTGCGCGCCGGCGGCTGCGCGTCGAAGCCGGCGTCCTCCAGCGTGGGGTCCGCCGAGACGTCGTACTTGTTGCCGTATGCATCCTTCTCGCGCGGCGCGTGCGCCGCCGCAACCGCGGCCTCGCGCGCCGGGGGGGTCACTTCTCTTACACCCACGGCTTTCGCGAAGTCCGCAATCGCCACCGATGCACGCATCTTCAACGGATTGGCATCGTCCGGATCGCAGGCCTTGCTGCACGCGAACCGATCGATGAAGAACGACGGCTCGACTTCAATGGTGTAGTCCTGCACCTTGCCGGGTGTCGCGGAGCCAGCAGGAGACGGCGCCTGCGCGTCGAGGGCGACGGTGACCCAGCTCTCGGGCGGCACCACCGTTGTCGCCTCCAGCACCACGAGATCGGCTCCGGGCGCGATGCGTTTCTTGTCCCAGTCGGTCGTGAGTGCAAGCTGAATCGGTCCTCGGGCCTGTGCCGCCGCGAGCGTAGCCTCGACTTTGGTGTTCAGCCGTGCGAGATCTTGCGGAGCGCCGCGGAGACGGGCCCTGAGCGGCTCGAGATCGTCGAGTGACCAGGGGTGCGGAGTGAACCGGGCCGTCAGGTGTTCGAGCACGTCGGAGGGTTTCACGCGCTGATTGAAGCGAAGCGCGATCACGGGCCGGCCGTCGAAACGATTCCCGCGTCGATACCACTCGGTCTTCACCAGCCGGAGCGTCGGCGTCGTGAAGGTGAAGGTGACCGGCTGCGCCAGCTTCCGTCCGCTTGCCGCGACCGCGCCGGCGATCGTCACCTGGTATGTGGTCGCATGCGCGAGAGGACGCTTCGGGTCAGGCGTCAGGATCAGGATGGTCGTCCCGGACCACCGGAAAGTTCCCGCTATTGCCGGTTTCGTCTTGATGAAGTCGGGCTGAACCCGCGCGGGAATCCTGCCTAGCGTCACCATCGGTTCGGAGAAAACGATACGGATCTCCCTGGCTTCGGCGATTGACGCGATCTCTCCAGCTGGCGCCGTCTGGAGCACAGTAATGCCCGGCTGGGCACGACCGGTCTGGGCAGACGCGGGGGCTTCGGATGTACAGATCGCCGCCAGAAACACCGACAGGAGGAAGCTCATACAGGTGCCAAAGTGCCAGGGTGCCAGGGTGCTTGGATCGGGATTCGGGGCTCGGGGTTTGGGACTCGGGACTCGGGATTCGGGATTCGGGATTCGAAACTCCGTAGCTTCCGGCTTTAGCCGGAAGGAGACGAGCACGGTGCCAAGAGGGGAACAGGAAGTGCCTCGGGAGATTAGACACCAGAAACCGGAAAGCGCCCGAACGTTGTGGAGGTGGTTGCGCGAGCCGGTCGCGCTCAGGCGGCGTGGACGCGACGGTCCTGAACGGCGAAGAGCGCGGGGACCCGGTGGCGCAGGAACGCGACGGCATGGCTGCCAGGCGCCGCACCGGTCAGGATGGTCGAAATCGTGAAGTAGCCGATCGCCGCGGCGCCCGTCGAGCTCCAGAAGTTCGCACCGGTCATCGCTGACCCCGCGGCCCCGAGAGAGAGCGTGCACGCGACATCGATCGATGCCGACAGCGCGCGAGGCGCCAGCCGGATGCGCCGGGCCCTGGTTTCCGCCTTGCGCTCGCGCGCGATCGAACGGCGGTCACCCTCCGGCGGCAGTTGCGTGGCGTCGTCGACGCCGGCCGGGTCGTGTCCGATCAGCTCGGCCTGGGCTTTGATGATGCGACCGACACGACGATCGCCGGTCGCCGGGAACAGCCGGCAGAACTCGTCCACCACTTCGTCGGCATCGAGGCCGACGGCCCTGGCATAGTCGCGCACGAACGCCCGCGCGAAGATGCCTGACGGCCACTTCGAGAAGTCGTTGCGCTCGAGACCGACCCAGAGGTCGGTTCCAACTTTTGTGACGGTGACGATCGGTACTGAGGGTGATGCCGCGACGCTCGCGTTCGCTGCGCAGCCTGGGTCCGAAGGTATGGTGTTCCGACATAGCGGCTCACTGTGCGGCAGCAATTCTCGCGCCGACCGGCTGAGCTCGTTATGTCCAATGATTGTGCTGAGCTCCCTCCAGCACTGCGGCAGTTCTGTAACGCAGATCCAAATTCGGCATCCGGTTTCTTGGTTTTTCGATCCCGTTTTTCGCGCGCGTGGCGTGCCAACCGTCGCTCGGTCGAGCGTTGGCGTTTTGCCTTTCTGCCGGCCGCTTGACATCATCGTTACATGTCCACGTTCTGCCTGACGCTCCATGCCGGCTACCGCTGCCGGCATACGGGGGAGTGCTGCCGGAACTGGACGGTGACGGCGGAGCCGCACGTGCGGGCAGCCGTCGAGACACGGCAGATCAGGCGCAGAGGTTTTGACGGTGCGTTGTTCGTGCCGGCCGTGAATCGCGACGAGCGATTCAGCGTCGCTCGGGACACAGACGGCAACTGCGTATTCTTCGATCGCGACAGAGGGCGATTGTGTGTCATCCACGAGTCCGCGGGCCCCGGGGCGCTCCCGACGGCCTGCCGGCATTTCCCGCGGATGATTCTGCGCGACGCGAGGGGCATCTTCATTTCCCTGTCTCACTTCTGCCCGACTGCCGCGGCGATGTTGCTGGATGCGGATCCGCTGGAGATCGTCGAAGCCGGTCCTCCCCTGCGGCTTCAGGAACCGATGGAAGGCCTGAGTGCGCTCGGTGCGCTGCCACCGCTGGTGCGGCCAGGCGTGTTGAGCGACCTCGAAGGCTATGCGGCCTGGGAGCGCGCGTGCCTTGCGGCCTTCGCGCGGTCGGATCTCGGCTCCCAGGACGCGCTCGACCATGTGGCCGATGCCACCGAGCGCGTCCGGAGCTGGCGGCCCGGGACCTGCACCTTGAGCGAGCACGTGCACACCGCTTTTCGCGAGGCCCGGCACGAACGCGGAGCCGATCCACGCGCGCACGACCGCGCGCTGCGGACGTTGCGGTCGCTCTCGAGCGGCGACGCCCGTGACGGCCTCCAGGACATCGACACAGTTGATGACGACTGGCGTCGCCTGTCGGGGCCGTCGCCGGAACAGTTCGATCGGGCGATGAAGAACTACCTCGCTGCGAGAGTCTTCGGAAATTGGATCGCCTATCAGGGCCGGGGCCTGCGCTCCATCGTCGAATGGCTCCGCACCTGCGCGGCTGCCGTCCGGCACCACGCACTGCGAAACGCCCTCGGGCTCCAGTCGCCGCCGGCCGGGCGCGAGCTGGTGGATGCGTTCCGCATCAGCGACCTGCTGCTCCTCCACGTGATCGACACACAGGCCTTTGCGAGGCTGGCGATGGCACTCGAGGGACCGGAACCGCGATGAAGACGACAGCACTCGAGCGATTCCTGCGATACGTCACGATCGACACGCGCTCCGACGAGCACGCAACCACGACGCCGAGCACGCCGGGGCAGCTGATTCTCCTTCGTCTGCTGGTGGAGGAACTGACCGGGATCGGCTTGAGCGATGTATCCCTCGACGAGTTCGGATACGTCATGGCCACCATCCCGGCGACCTCGTCGAGGCGCGACATACCCGCGATCGGCTTCATCGCGCACGTGGACACGTCGCCGGAAATGCCCGGCGACGGCGTCAGGCCCATCGTGCACGGAGACTATGACGGCAGGGACCTCGTGCTCCCCGACGATCCCTCGATCAGGCTGCGGGCGGCCGACAATCCCGCGCTCCGGTCGCAGATCGGCAACGACATCGTCACGGCCTCGGGCCTGACGCTCCTCGGAGCAGACGACAAAGCCGGCGTCGCGGAGATCGTGGCAGCCGCCGAGCACCTGGTGGATCACCCCGAGATCCCGCATGGCCCGATACGGATCGCGTTCACGCCGGATGAGGAGATCGGACGCGGTGCCGATCACTTCGACGTGCGCCGCTTCGATGCCGTCTGCGCCTACACGCTCGACGGCGGCGGTCTCGGGGAGCTCGAATACGAAAGCTTCTCCGCCGACGCCATCATGGTGACGTTCAAGGGCTTCAACACGCATCCCGGCTATGCGAAGGGACGCATGGTCAATGCCATTCGCGTCGCTGCCGATTTCGTCAGCCGCCTTCCCCGCAACGGGATGTCGCCGGAGACGACGGATGGGTATGAAGGGTATCTGCATCCGTACCAGATGCAGGCGGGAGCGGATCGTACGAGCGTGAAAGTGCTGGTGAGGGATTTCGTCACGCAAGCGCTCGCCGGGAAGGAGGCCCTCGTCGAGCAGATCGCCCGGGACGTCGTCTCGGAGCATCCCGGATCATCGTTCGAGGCAGTGATCGAGGAGTCGTATCGAAACATGCGGGAAGTCCTGGAGCACCATCCGCAGGTCGTGAACCACGCACGCGATGCGATCCGCCGCGCGGGTCTCGAACCGATCGAGCGTCCGATCCGCGGCGGGACGGACGGATCCCGCCTGTCGTTCATGGGACTGCCCACGCCGAACCTTTTTGCCGGAGAGCACAACTTCCACTCGCGGCTGGAGTGGGTGTCGGCGCAGGACATGGACAAGGCCGTCGAAGTGATCGTCGGCCTGTCCCGGCGGTGGGCCGAGTAGCGCACAGCGCGTTCAGCTCAAATCGAAGTCGGCGATCACGGGTGCGTGATCGCTCGTGCCGAATTCCCGCTGCACGGTGCAGCTGCGTACACGGGCGAAGAGCGCCTCGCTGGCCAGCAGATAGTCGAGACGCCAGCCGATGTTGCGCTGCTTCATGTTGCGCCACGGCGCCCACCACGTGAAGAGCTGATCGTTCTCCGGCTCGAGGGCGCGACCGACGTCCACCAGCCCGTGCGCGATGATCCGTTCCAGCTGCGCGCGCTCCTCCGGAAGCTGCCCAATCGACATGGGCTTGCGTTCCTTCGGATGCACGTCCATGTCGGTCCTCGCGATGTTGAGATCTCCGCAGATGACGACTGGCCGCGGATCGCTGCGCGCGTCGGTGACGAATCGCTCGAGCGCGTCGAGGAACCGGATCTTCGCGGGAAAGTCCTTGCCGCCGTTCGGCACGTACACCGAGACAACCGTCAGTTGCTCCAGCTTGGCGACCACGATCCGGTTCTCGTAGTCGAACGCCGGGTGGACAAACTCCGGCCGCGTCGGGGCGAAGCGTTTGCTCACATGCAGTCCGACTCCTGAATATCCTTTTTCGCCATGCCAGTAGCACCAATAGCCTTCGAGCTCGCAGACCCAGACGGGGAGCTGATCCATGGACGCCTTGATTTCCTGCAGGCACACCACGTCCGGCTGCTCCCGTTCGAGCCACTCCTGCAGCTGCGCCTGCCGCGCGCGGATCCCGTTCACGTTCCATGTCGCGATCTTCATAGGCTGGCCAGACTCGGGGTTCGGGATTCGGAGTTCGGGAGTCGGGAGTCGGGACTCGGGATTAGGGATTAGGGATTAGGGATTAGGGATGAGCTGGAATCGGGGATTGGGGATCAGGGATTCGGGATTTCGGATTCGGAATTAGGGATTAGTTTACTCCCGCGCCGAGCGGCCTGATGAGCCGACCGGTCCAGTGTACGACTCGCCGGCCGGTGCACCGGGAAGTGGCTTGCCGTTCTGGTGGGTGTCGATTGTGCAGGTGCCCGACTTCGCGTCAAGAATTCCGACGACCTGGCCATCGTACGTTTCGTAGACGCCCGTCAGGCACCCGCAAGGCAGGAACTTGCTCGAGAGTCCACGCAGGATACGCATCACGGTTGTTTAGACTCCGTATCGGGGCGGCAGGTTTAACGAAGCGATGTAAAGACTTCCGAAATTCTGCTCCTGCGAAAGCTGCGGCCGCCGCAACGAGAGCGAACGTTCGACTGCGGGCACCCGTAAAGGAACGCTATGGAACGACTTCTCCAGGACATCAGGTTTGCCGCCAGGCTGCTGTGGAAGGATCGCGGGTTTGCGACGACGGCCCTGCTGACGCTTGGCATTTGCATCGGCGCGAACGCCGCCATCTTTGCGATTGTCAACTCAGTGCTGCTGCGGCCGCTGCCAGTCCCGCAACCTGAGAGCCTCGTGGTCCTGTACAACCTCTATCCTCGTGCGGGGGTCGATCGTGGGTCCAGCGGCGTCACCGACTACTACGACCGGCTGCGCGAGACCGATGCGTTCGAGGAGCTCGCGCTGTATCAGATTCGCGGCCAGACAGTCGGCGGCGAAACGGACCCGCAGCGGCTCTCCGGCATGGCGGCGCGCCCGTCGCTCTTCCGATTGCTCCGCGCAGCTCCCCTTCGCGGCCGCGTCTTCCACGAAGAAGAGGGAGAGCTCGGCCGCGATCGCGAGGTCATCCTGAGCTACGCGCTCTGGCAGCAGGTGTTCGGTGGCAGCGATACCGCGATTGGCCGCGAGCTCAGGGTGAACGGAGACCCGCACACGATCGTCGGCGTGATGCCCGCGTCGTTCTACTTCATGGACCCGGACGTCAGGCTCTGGACGCCCCTGACGTTCACCGCACAGCAGAAGTCGGACGAAGCGCGGCACAGCAACAGCTACACGATGATTGGACGCCTGAAGCCGGGCGCGACCGTGCAGCACGCGCAGCAGCAGGTGGACGCGCTCAACGCCCGGAATCTCGATCGCTTCCCGGAGATGAAAGACATCCTGATCAATGCGGGCTTTCACTCAGTCGTTGCGCCGCTGCAGCGGGACCTCGTCCGGGACGTCAAGCCGACGCTGCTCCTCCTCTGGGGCGCCGTACTGTTCGTGCTCGCGATCGGGGCGGTCAACATCACCAACCTCGTGCTGATCCGATCGTCGTCGCGGATGCGTGAGCTCGCGACGCGGCATGCGCTGGGTGCGGCGCTCTCGAGACTCACCCGGCAGCTGCTCACGGAGACCGTCCTCCTGACCGTTCTCGGAGGTCTGGCCGGCATCGCCATTGGATATGCATGCCTGGGGCTGCTGGGCGGTTCGGGTCTCGACAGCCTGCCGCGCAGCAACGAGATCCGCATGGACCCGGCGGCGATCGCGTTCGCGCTGGCGCTGGCGCTGGCCGTCGGCGTGCTCGTCGGCCTGGTCCCCGTGTTCAACCTGCGGCATATGAACCTGAACCAGGCCTTCCGGGAAGAAGGCCGCAGCGGCACCACGGGGCGAGGGGCACGCGCATTCCGGCGGCTGCTCGTGGCGAGTCAGGTGGCGTTCGCGTTCATGCTGCTCATCGGTGCGGGGCTGCTGCTCGCGAGCTTCCAGCGGGTGCTGGCGGTGAACCCGGGATTCAAACCAGCAAACGTGCTGACGGCCCGGGTGTCGCCACCGGGTTCGCGATACGCGGGTGACGCCGAGCTCCGAGTGTTCTGGGATCGGATGCTCGAGAGGGTGCGCTCGACGCCGGGCGTCACCAGTGTCGGACTCACATCGAACATCCCGTTCGGCGGATCCTTCAACGACAGCGTGATCCTCGCCGAGGGGTACCAGATGGCTCCGGGGGAATCGCTGATCTCTCCATATCGCGTCACGATTACACCGGGGTATCTGGAAGCGCTGACCGTCCCGCTGCGGGCGGGACGTCTCTTCACCGAGAGCGACACTGAAAGTGCGCCGCCGGTCGCGATCGTCGACGAGCGGCTTGCGCGTAAGTTCTGGCGAGGAACCAATCCGATCGGCCGGCGGATCTTCCAGCCAGGCAGTGCGAAAAACATCATGGGGACGGACAAGGACACGCGCTGGATCACCGTCGTCGGCGTGGTCGGGGACACTAAAACGGGAGGACTCGCCTCGGACGAAGGAGTGGGGACCTACTACTTCCCCTTGCGCCAGGCAACGGAGCGCGCGATGACGCTGACGATCAAGACGCCGGGCGACCCGGTCTCGATCGCGACGGCGGTTCGCGGGCAACTGCGCGCGCTCGATCCGGAACTGCCGCTCTATAGCGTGCGGACCATGAACGAACGCCTGAGCGAGTCCCTCGCGGACCGGCGCACGCCGATGGTCCTGGCCGTGATCTTCGCGGTCGTTGCGCTGTTCCTGGCGGCGATAGGGATCTACGGTGTGCTGGCCTACCAGGTATCGCAGCGGACGAAAGAGATCGGCATCCGGATCGCGCTCGGGAGCGGCACCCGCAGCATCTTCACATTGATCCTGCGCGAGGGCATGACGATGCTGGCCGCCGGACTCGTCGCCGGCCTCGCCGGATCCTTCGCGATCCGGCGCGCGATGGAGGCACAGCTCTACGGCATCGGCGCGATGGATCCGCTGGTACTCGGCGCCGTCGCCGTGATGCTCGGGCTCGTTGCGCTTATCGCGTGCACTGTCCCTGCCCAGCGTGCCGCAAGAATTGACCCCATGGCCGCGCTCACAGATCAGTAGAGAGCACGGAGGGGACGGAGGACACGGGACGATCTACCACGGGGACACGGGGACACGGAGGCCGGACGCAGGCCCCACGAAATGGGTGGTCGGGCCGCGCTTCCGCGCGGTGGCAGCGAGGAGATCTCCCAAACACAAACTCCATCTGATTAACGGGAGCTTGTGTTTGGGGAGATCTCCTCGCTGCCCTCGCCGGCCGAACGGCCGGCGCCCCGACCACCCGAGAGTCAACGCAGCAAATACGACCAGAGGGATAATGGCGCCCGCCGAATCGCCAGGAGCCGAGTACACCCCGAGCTCTCCGCATCAAACGCCAGCCGCGCAGGCGCTCCGCGCCGTCGAACGAGCACGCGCGTGAAATCACAAGCGGCTTACAAATGCACTGGCCGTTTGTGGTTTCACGCGTGTGCTCGTTCCTGGCCGGCGAAGGCCGGCGCACGGCTGGCTGAAGCTCCGTTTCTCCGTGGCTCCGTGGTGGAATTTCTCCGTGCCCTCCGTCCCCTCCGCGCCCGGATGGCGAATCAGTCAAACTCCCCCTTCTCGATCCGGTCCGCCAGCTCGCCGAGCGACTGGACGCGGGGGCAGTCGGCATCCTGGTAGAGCCCGGCCTCGTCGAGCAGCACACCACGAAGCCCGGCGGCACGGGCGCCCACGACATCGACGTGGTAGAGATCGCCCACGTGAATCGTCGTCTCGCGCCTGGCGCCGCTGCGCGCGAGCGCAATCTCGAAAAAGCGCGGGTCGGGTTTCTCGACCCCCTCGTCGTTCGAATCGAGCACGCAGTCGACGCACACGGTGAGGGCCAGCCGATCGAACAGACTGCGCAGCTTTCCGTTGGCGTTGGAAACGATAGTCAGGCGGAGTCCCCTGGCGCGCAGCCTGGCCAGCACCGGGATGACGTCAGGCGGCATCAGCTCCCAGAGGTTCGATTCCATGTGGTACGCGTGGAGCTCGGCCAGTGCGGCTGCGGTGGCGGGACCGGTGGTCACTCCCGCTTCATCGAGAATGAGGTTGAAGTACATCCAGCCGCGGCCTGCGTCGTTGGTGACCGTGATGGTCTCGCCCCGGTCCAGCTTGCGCTTCGCGGGGGCCTCCGCGCGCGCAAGAACGGCAGGGTCCACGACCACACCGTGTTTCGCGAGGCCGTCACTGATGCGGGTCCAGTTGGGAAACACGAGGACGCCACCGGCGTCGAGGAAGACCGTCTCGAGCAATTAGTGCCGCCGCTCGATTCTCCCCCACGCGTCCTTGAGGGTGACGGTTCGGTTGAAGACCAGCCGCGCCGCAGTGGAATCGCGGTCCACGCAGAAATATCCAAGCCGCTCGAACTGATATCGGGTGCCCGGCGCGGCGCCGGCGACGCTCGGCTCGACCCTGGCGTGGTCGAGGACTTCGAGGGACGCAGGATTCAGATCGGCAAGGAGATCGCCCTCTGATCCGGGCGATTCGCTGGTGAACAGCCGGTCGTACACACGCACCTCGACGTCGAGCGCGTGGGCAGCGGAGACCCAGTGGAGTGTCGCCTTGACCTTCCGGCCGTCCTGCGCGTCGCCGCCGCGGGTTGCCGGATCGTAAGTGCACCGGAGCTCGACGATCTCACCGGTGTCGTCCTTGATCACCCGCGTGCAGGTCACGAAATACGCGCCGCGCAACCGCACTTCACGGCCGGGCGCCAGCCTGAAGAACTTCTTCGGCGGACTCTCCCTGAAGTCGTCGCGCTCGATATAGAGCTTCCGGCCGAATGGAACCGCCCGCGTGCCAGCGGACGGATCGTCCGGATTGTTGGCGATGTCGAACGTTTCCGATTCCCCTTCCGGGTAGTTGTCGATCACCAGGCGCACCGGATTGAGAACGCCCATCACCCGGGGAGCCGTGCGGTTGAGATCCTCGCGGACGGCATGCTCGAGCAGCGCAACGTCAACCGTGCTCTCTCGCTTCGCGACACCGATCCGATCGCAGAAAGCACGGATGGCTCCCGGTGTGTAACCGCGCCGGCGCATGCCGACGATGGTCGGCATCCTGGGATCGTCCCAGCCGGTGACGCGCCCCTCCTGCACGAGCTGCAGCAGCTTCCGCTTGCTGAGGACCGTGTAGGTCAGGTTCAGCCGCGCGAACTCGATCTGCCTCGGAGTCGCCGGGACGGGCAGATGCTCGATGAGCCAATCGTACAGCGGCCGGTGATCCTCGAACTCGAGCGTGCAGAGCGAATGCGTGACGAGCTCGATCGCATCGGACGGCGGGTGCGCGAAGTCGTACATCGGATAAATGCACCACGTGTCGCCCGTCCGGTAGTGGTGCGCCCGGCGAATCCGGTAGAGGACAGGGTCACGCATGTTGATGTTCGGCGAGGCCATGTCGATCCGTGCGCGCACGACATGCGCCCCGTCCTCGAACTCCCCCGCCCGCATGCGCGCGAAGAGATCCAGGTTCTCTTCGATTGACCGCGCGCGGTACGGACTGTCCGTGCCGGGCTCGGTCAGCGTTCCGCGAAGCCGCCTGATCTCGTCTCCGCTCAGGCTGTCCACATACGCATGCCCCTCGGCAATCAGGTGCACGGCATATTCGTAGAGCTTCTCGAAATAGTCGGAGGCGTACCGCGGTTCCCCGTTCCACGTGAACCCGAGCCAGCGCACGTCCTCCGCAATCGATTGCGCGTACTCGACCTCTTCCTTGGTCGGGTTCGTGTCGTCGAAACGCAGATTGCACGTACCCCCAAACTCAGCGGCGACTCCGAAGTTGAGGCAAATCGACTTGGCATGCCCGATGTGCAGATAACCGTTGGGTTCCGGCGGGAAGCGCGTGACGACGCGCCGGCCGTGGCCGGCCTTGACGTCCTCGGAAACGATCGCGCGGACGAAGTCTACGCCCGGCGCAGGGTCACGTTCTACGCCGCCGAGGGTCGCGTCCGGGGTCTGCCTGTCCATGGGTTGCAAACGAACATTATAGCGGTTTCGCCCTATATCCCCGTGTTCCGACCCTTTCCCTTCCGGGCGCCATTCAGGCCCGGTAAGATAGAAGGATGCTCACGGGTCCCGACGCCCCCGAGGTTGAACAAACCGAGGTCGGCAGTTACTTTGTCGCAAATTACCCGCCATTCTCGGTCTGGACCGCGGAGGCGGCCGCCGGCGACGCGCTCGAGGCGTTGTCGGCCCCCCCGGCCCCGGGTGTGCCGCTCGGACTCTATCTGCACATCCCGTTCTGCCGGAAGCGCTGTCATTTCTGCTACTTCCGCGTCTACACCGACCGGAATGCCAAGGAAGTGGAATCCTATCTGGATCTCCTCGCCCGTGAGTGGGACCTGTACGCGGACACGGCCGCGATCCGTGGACGCCCGATTGATTTCGTGTATTTCGGCGGCGGCACGCCGTCGTTTCTGTCCACCCGTCAGCTCGAAGGGCTTGTCTCGCGGCTCACCGCGACGAGCTCCTGGGCGAATGCGAGCGAAATTACGTTCGAGTGCGAGCCTGGCACCCTCACGGAAGCCAAGCTCGAAGCCATCCGCCGGATGGGCGTCACCCGTCTCAGCCTTGGGGTCGAGAACTTCGACGATCGCATCCTCGAGCTGAACGGACGCGCTCACCGGTCTCCCGAGATCGGCCGGGCGTACGCGTTTGCGCGTTCGCTTGGCTTTCCGCAGATCAACATCGATCTGATCGCGGGCATGCTCGGGGAGACGGACGAAAACTGGCGCGTCTGCATCCAGCGGACGCTCGACCTGGACCCTGACAGTGTCACGATCTACCAGATGGAGCTGCCGTACAACACGACGATCAGCAGCGACATCCTCAAGCACAAAGGACAGTTCACCGATCCGGTGGCGAACTGGGCCACGAAGCGGCGCTGGGTTGACGAAGCCTTCGTGGCACTCGAGGCGGCCGGTTATCACATCGGCAGCGCCTATACGGCTGTCAGGAATCCGGCGAAGACGACGTTTGTCTACCGTGACCGGCTGTGGCAGGGCGCCGATCTCGCCGGGCTCGGCGTGGCGTCGTTCGGCCATATCAACGGCGTCCACATGCAGAATCTCGACACGTGGGAGACGTACAGCGCGGCGATCGATCGGAGAGACATCCCCCTGGCGCGCGCTTACACACCAACGGGCGAGGAACGGATGATTCGCGAGTTCGTCCTGCAGCTGAAACGCGGCAAGCTCCAGCCACGCTATTTCAGGGACAAATACGCCGTCGACGTGCTGAGCCGCTTCCGCGAGCCGCTGGCCTCACTCGACGCGGGCGGCTATCTCGAACGCGCCGACGCGGAGACCATCGCCCTGACGCGAGACGGACTGCTCCGCGTGGACGTGCTGCTTCCACGCTTCTTTCTCCCTCAGCACACCGGGATTCGCTATACCTAACGACCATGCGCCCGGGTTCAGGGATCGTCGTCTCACCGGCGTTGACCCTGGAGCTCGAGCCGACCCCTGAAACCTGACACAGCCTGAACCCGATCTCATGCCTGAATCCTCGTACGAAGTGATTGTCATTGGCGGCGGGCCCGCGGGCTCGACGGTATCCACCCTCATTGCGCAGCGGGGTCACCGCGTCGGTCTCTTCGAGCGTGAGCGCTTTCCGCGCTTTCACATCGGCGAATCGCTGATCCCCGAGACGTACTGGGTGCTCAAGCGGCTCAACATGCTCGAGAAGATGCAGAAGAGTCACTTCGTCAAGAAGTACAGCGTGCAGTTCGTGAACGCGAGCGGGAAGCTGTCGGCTCCCTTCTACTTCCACGACAACAAGCCGCACGAATGCTCGCAGACCTGGCAGGTCGTCCGCAGCGAGTTCGACCAGATGATGCTGGCGAACGCGCGCGAGCACGGCGTGGACGCGCACGAAGGGGTCCACGTCATCGACGTCATCTTCGAGGGGGACCGCGCGGTCGGCGTCACGATCAAGGAGCCGGACGGCACGCGGCGCGAGGTGCGTGCGAAGGTGGTCGTGGATGCCAGCGGACAGGCCGCCCTGCTCCAGAACCGCTTCAAGCTCCGCGTCTGGGATCCCGTCCTCAACAAGGGAGCCATCTGGACCTACTGGCAGGGGGCCTATCGCGACAGCGGGCGTGACGAAGGGGCCACGATGGTGCTGCAGACCGACAATCGCAACGGCTGGTTCTGGTACATTCCCCAGCACGACGACATCGTGTCGGTCGGGATCGTGGGGCCGTTCGACTACATGTTCAAGGGACGCGGCGCGAATCACGAGAAGACGTACTTCGAAGAGGTCGACCGCTGCCCCGCGGTCAAGGAGCGCATCGCGGGCGCGACGCGCGTGACGGGCTTCTACGTCACGCGGGACTACTCCTACCGGGCGACGCGGGTGGCCGGAGACGGCTGGGTCCTCGTCGGAGACGCGTTCGGCTTCCTCGATCCGTTGTACTCGTCGGGCGTACTGCTCGCGCTCAAGTCGGGTGAGCTGGCCGCCGATGCCATCGTGGACGGGCTCGAGCGCGGCGACGTGAGCGAGGCGCAGCTCGGACAGTGGGGCCCGGGATTCAACGAGGGCGTGGACCGCATGCGGCGGCTCGTCTGCGAGTACTACGACGGCTTCAGCTTTGGCGCTTTCGTGCGGCAGTACCCCCACCTCCGCAACACGGTCACCGATCTGCTCATCGGCGATCTGTTCAGCGATCGTGTGGACACGGTCTGGGGTCCCATGGAGTCGCTCTACAGGGAAGGCAAGGGGGAAATCCCGCCGTGGCATGCCGGCACGCCCGCTGAGCTCGTGCAGGAAAAGGCGCCCCACCTCGAGCTGCCCGAGGAAGAGCGCCGCTAGCGCTCGACCATGGCGTTCAGCTACTCGCGCCGCGTGCAGTTCGCCGACACCGATCTCGTCGGCATCGTCCACTTCAGTATGTTCTTCCGCTACATGGAAGAAGCGGAGCATGCACTGTGGCGGGCGGCTGGCCTCTCGATCGTCGAAGGGGCAGACGAGGCGGGCTGGCCGAGAGTGTCCGCGACCTTCGAGTACAAGAGCCCGCTCCATTTCGAAGACGAGTTCGTGGTGGGCGTGGAGCTCACCGCGACCACACGCCGCACGATCCAGTACACCTTCACGCTGACACGCGAAGCCACGCTCATCGGCACGGGCACACTCACGGCGGTCTGCGCCCGCAGGCGGGACGGCATGCTGGAGGCCATCGCGGTGCCGGAAGAGATCGTGGTACGGCTCCGCGCCGCGATTGAAAGGTAGTTCGGCTACTTTGGAGCGGCGGGCGCGTGCAGCAGGCGCGCGAAGTCTTCGTACTGGTCAACAGCGATGAAGTCCACTCCGGCCCGGATGGCCGCACGCCAGCGCTCGCGCGCGGCCTCGAGGGTTCCGAAGTTGTACGACTGCGACCAGCCGTTCGATGCGTCCAGCGGATCGAAGCCGTCCAGCGTGTAGAAGCGGATCCACAGACCGGCATCGTGCGCGGCTCGAACGGCGTTGTCGAGCCGTGCCGCGTCTTCGGCCGTCCACGGACCGGCCTTCCGCTGCCCTTCCGGTTCGACGACCGACCACGGGTTGTTCGACCATCGCCGGTAGCTGGTCTTCGTCAGAGAGGCGTTGGGCCCGGTCCGACGCACCGCACCGAAGAGACGCAGTTTCCCTCCGACAGGCAGGCGATCGTAGAAGTCCCGCTCCTGTTCGTCCTGCTCACCGGTCAGCACCAGCACCGGACCCGGCGTGATGGGGGACACGTCCGTCGCTGATGCCGTCTTTGTCGCCGTGCTCAGCCATGCTTCGTATTCGCCGAGCAGCGCCCAGACCGCGTCGTGGTGCACGGCTTCATCCGTCTTGAAGTCCAGGTTCAGCGTGATGATGGGCCAGTCTTCGCGCCGGTTCTCCCGCAGCGCCTGCTCCACGATCGGGCGGATCCGCTCGAAAAAGTAGTCGCGCATCGACGGTTCACTGCCGGTGAACGGCTCTCCGTGCGTGACGACCGATCGCCCCACGCCGCTTCGCGGGTCCACGAACCACGCCAGGTCCTGCTCGATTGCCAGCGGCACGCCGGTCCCAAGCGCACGCTGAATCCGCTCCGGCCACTTGCCGTCGTAGGGATAGCAGTTGTGCGCATCGAGAAGGACGCGAGTGCCCGGCACGAGTGCGTCCGCCTCGCGACCAGGGTTCGCGCTGAGGACGACGGCGAGTGAGAGGAGAAGGCAGCGGCGGATCATGGTGAAGAGTCTACTCGTTCGAGAATGGACCGAGCTCAGGGTCTTCGGTCGGGGATCGGGGATCGGGGATCGGGATTCGGGATTCGGGATTCGGGACCTGGGATCGGGGATCGGGGATCGGGATTCAGGATCAGGGATCGTTACCGATGTCTCCGGCTGCGCAGGGATCAGAGATCGCGACGCCGTGGCTTCCGGCTTCAGCCGGAAGGAGACTCCGAGCGCTCAGGACGTCATGGAGTCGTGCACGATCACCTTGCGCCAGTACTGCGCGCAGGTCTCGACGAAGGCCAGGTGCGTGGGATGTGCCTGGTAGCGATCGTGCCCATCCTTGTCACTGAAAATCAAAATCAACGCGTACGTGTAGGTGTTTTCGACGACGTCCCGGTGCGTGTCGGCGGGCACGCCGACGAAGCCCTGCTGAACGGTCTCGATGGCCGGCAGCGTACGAAGGCCCTTGAGCCACTCCTCCTTGTCGGCGTCGGTCAGGTTGGGCTGTCCCCAGAAATACACGGCATGTACGAACATGTGCGGCTGTCTCCTCGGTGAAAAGGGTCATCGTAGCGTACACGCGCGGCGTCTCTAGTAACCGGCGCACGCACGCACGAGGAGCGTCAGCAGCACGGTGCCGATGATGGAGACTGCGAGCGAGCCCAGGCACCCGAGACGGCTCGAGAAGAATGCGAACATGCCGGGCTACGAAACTTTCTGTTCGTAGTTGATCAGAATCACGAGGTTCTCGTCGCCGATCTGCTTCAGGCCATGGGAGCTGCCGGGGCGCGTCAGCACGGCGGTGCCGGGGCCGACCTCGAAGCTCTTGCCGTCGATCGTCATCGTGCCGCGGCCGCTGAGGACGTAGTAGATCTCGTCTTCCTTCTGCTCGTGGTAGCCGATGGCCGAACCGGGCTTCAGCGCCCGCTTCCGGAACACGACGCCGAGGCGGGGTGTCTTCTTGAAGAACGAGTAGCCAATCGTCTCGCCGCCTCCCTTGTGGGTCCCGGGCTCCGTCGTCGCAACGTCCGCGTCGCGCTCGAGGACGTACCCCCCGGGCGCAGGCTTCTGCGGCGCCGCGACCTGTCCCCATCCGCCGCACAACACCAGCGCTGCCACCACCACTCCGTAACGCTTATGCATCAGAGCCTCCTGATCGACGGGATGATAACTCGGCCGCCCGCCGTAGCGGCTACGGGGGATCGGGATTCGGGGATCGGGGATCGGGGATCGGGGATCGGGGACTCGGACTCGGGACTCGTAGCTTCCGCCTCACCCGCCGCTTTTGTTCTCTTGTTCGACCGAGTCCAGAATCCCGAATCCCGACCGCCCGCCCGCCGACACCGCGAAGCGACGACGGCGGGTTATTCGAGGATCTTTCCGATCAGCCAGAGGTGGCCAAACGGGTCTGTCACAGCTCCCTGCTGCATCCGCATGATGGGATGCGGTCCGACGGTCTCGTGCGTGTGTTCGGTGACGGGGCTGTGCTCGGTGGCTCCGGCGTCGATCGCGCGCGTGTGGACGGTGACGGGATCGTCCACGAAGAGCTCGATCCTGACCGTCGTGAAACCGGCGGAGGCGGGACTGCGCGTGCCGTGGGGCGGCGATTCGTGGGCGAGGAAGAACGGGGCGCCGTCAATGGACAGTCCTGCCACGACGTGCCCTCCATCCAGGTGCCAGAGGAGCGTTGCGCCGAAGGCGGCTTTGTAAAACGCGATGGCCGCGTTCCCGTCGGTGACCGCGAGCATCGGAGAGATCTGAGTCGGCACATCGTACTCCTGACGGATTCGCGGCCGGGTCGGCGCCGCTGATCCACGTAGAGCGTGCAGCAAAGTTGTACGTACCGCCAGCTCTTTTGCTCAGCTGTCAGTTTCTCTCCCACGCCGGCTGAGAGCTGAAAGCTGAGAGCTGCACCGGAGTCAAGCGATCGCTCAGTTCTCGCCTGAGTCTTACGCCGCGGTGACGAGGCCGGCGCCGCAGGACTTGCGGATCACGAGTGGGGTGTGAAGAAAGATATCGCGTGGCGCCAGTGCGGGACGGCTCACACGCTCCATCATGGCCGCCATCGCGGCCACCCCGATCTCCCGACATGGCTGCCGCAGCGTCGTCAGCGGCACGGGCAGCAGGCTGGCGTAGTGCACATCATCGATCCCCACAATCCGGACGTCGTTCGGGACGATGTACCCGAGTGATTGGAGCGTGTGCATGACGAGGCCGGCGGTGCGGTCGTTGGCGCAGACGATCGCGTCCGGACCTGCGGCAGACATCAGCCGCGCGACGTCACCCATCTCGGCCGGGTCGAGCTCCATCGTGAGCCCGGGCTCAACGGGCGCGCCGTAGCGGTGCAGGGCTTCACGGTAGCCCGCGCGCCGCGCGTCCACGGTTGTGGCCGCATTGGCGAGACTCACGAACGCGACACGGCGTGCACCGACGCGAAGCAGATGTTCGGTGATCTGGTAGCCGGCCCGGCGATTGTCGATGCCGACCAGATCGTGCCCTTCGCGGCGGCCGTAAGGCACCGCAGGGCGGTCGAGGAGGACGATGGACATGCCGGCGTCTTCGAGTGCGGAGATGATGCGCGCGTTCATCGCGTCCTTCTGCGGCGTGAGCTCGAGCGGCGCAAAGAACACTCCCGCGACGCGCCGCTCGATGTACTGGGTGCAACGTTCCCACGCGGCCTCTTCCTTCTGGTCCGGCGACAGATCCGCGGGCCCGCCGCCCGAGAGAAACGCGTGCTCCCGCGCCGCCGGGGCGGCCATGAGGCTTCGCGCGATCGGCTCGAGGATCTCGGTCTCCCCGAGATCCGGAATCAACAGCCCGAACGAGAATCGCCCGGCGCCCGCAAGCGGGCGATGCTGCCTCACGTAGGTCCCCGATCCCGCCCTGCGCTCGACGAGCCCTTCCTGCTGCAAATCCCGCAGGGCCCGTCCCACGGTGATCCGCGACGCACCGAAGGTCTTGACGAGGTCGGCTTCGCTCGGTAGGCGCCGGCCCGAGTCGAACGCGCCAGCTGCGATCTCCGCGCGGAGGGCGTTGTAGACCTGGCGATACTTCGGAATCTGGGCCGAGTCAGAACCTGTCATGTAAAGATGATATAACAATTAAGGTTGGGTGTGCGACAGAAATGTCACAAGAATGAGCAAAATCAGGTTAAATTGTGTCCATTTCAAAGTGCCGTTCATTCGTTGACCAAGCGAATAAGCTGATATATCATATGATTCATGGTTATCAAGCAAGGCCCGGACACAAAGCATTTTCTCGTCGCCTCGGACTTCGATCAAACCCTGAGCTTCAACGATTCCGGAATCGTCTTGAGCGAACTCCTTGGCGTCTCGGCGTTCGAAAAGAAGGTGGAGGGATTGCGGTGCAGCAACCTGGTGCACCAGGGCGGAGAGCTGGCGTATCTGATCCGGCACGACCCCGAGTTTCGAAGTGTCCGGCGCGAACATCTCACGGAGGCCGGCCGCGGTGTCCGGCTCAAGAATCACATTCCTGAGCTCGTTGATTTCCTGACCAACGGCATCGAGGGCTACAGCTTCTCCTTCTACGTCGTCTCGGCCGCCCCCCGGGAGGTCATCGAATCGGCTCTCGAGGGAATCATTCCCCCGGATCACATCTTCGGGACCGAGTTCGATTACGACGATGACACCGGGGAGATCATGTCGGTGCGCCAGGTTCCCGCGGGATACGGCAAGGTGGAGGTGATCGAGGGGATCGAGCAGCGTCTCGGCATCAGCCCGGAGCGGACGATCTACGTCGGCGACGGCAGCTCGGACGTGCACGTCATGCTGCACGTCAACAACCGTGACGGGTTCACGATTGCCGTGTCCGAGAACCAGCTGCTGTCGCGGATCGCGCAGCGCACGGTCCTCAGCGACAGCGCGCTGAGTGTGCTCGTGCCGATGCTTCGCCGGATCGGGTGGCGGTCAGCGGCCATCCGGAACGTGTTCGACTCGTTCGGGCTTCCGGTGCGCGAGTGGGAGAGGGTCAGGACCGACTGGCTGACGATCGGGTCTCACGACGGCGAAGAGGACGCGTCCGTCGCCTGAGGCACGCGTGGATGGGCTCTGGATAACAGGAAGGCACAATGTCTGAGTGGATTGGCTGGATCGCGACGGGAGTGTTTACGTCCTCATATTTGTTCAAACGGGCCGATTCCCTCCGGCTCGTCCAGATGATCGCCGCCCTGATGTGGATCGGTTACGGGGTCCTCGTCAACGCCCACCCTGTGATCGTCGCCAATCTGCTCGTGCTGGGAGCGGCCGCAGCCGCCACCTGGTCCGCCCGCAGCTCCCGCGACGCGGGGGCATAGGCTTTCAGCTGTCAGCTGTCAGCTCTCAGTGCCTGGCACGTCGCACGTGTAGCACGCAGCCCGTAGCACGTAGCACGTAGCACCCCATGTAATCCTTAGTATGCTGCGCTGTCAGCTGCCCGTCCGTGAGCTGACCTGAGGAGTGCATGGCAAGCCTGATTGAAGCAATCTCCATCAAGCGGAAGATGTTCTTCGAGTTCGAGAACGCGCCGTATCACTGCATCGACGTGGAAGTGTCGAAGCCGACCGCACGCGGCGGGCAGACGCTCGTACGGATCAAGATGCGCAACCTCCTGACGCGCGCGGTCTTCGACAAGACGTTCAAGGCCGGAGAGAAGTTCAAGGAGCCGGATCTCGTGATGGTGCCCGCGACGTTCCTGTACGCCGACGCGCAGGGCTACAACTTCATGGACCAGGAAAACTACGACACGCTGACGCTCGGGACCGACATGGTCGGTGAGGACGCGCAGCTGCTGATGGACAACGTGGCCGTGCAGATTCACAAGTACAACGGCAATCCGATAGGTCTTCAGCTGCCGGCGATCGTGGAGCTCGCGGTCAAGTACACCGAGCCGGGAACGCGTGGCGACACGGCGAGCGGCAACGTGACGAAACCCGCGACGCTCGAGACCGGCCTGGAAATCCGCGTGCCGCTCTTCATCAAAGAGGGAGAGAAGGTGAAGGTCCACACGGAAACGCGGGAGTTCGCCGGGCGCGCCTGACGTCCGTGCAGAACGCTCCGTTGACACGCCTGCTGGGTCAACGGTACAACCGCATCGCCAGACGGGATTCGGGGTTCGGGGTTCGCCCGCCTCCGCTCGCTGGGCCATCAGTGCGAGCTACGGCGTGGCCTCGCCGTAGCCGCTTCGCGGCGCAGGCGGGGGACTCGGAACGGAACCGAGCTGAAAACTGATAGCTGATAACTGACAGCTGACCATGAAGACCAACCGTCGTGAGTTCCTGAATTCCTCTCTCGCGGGTGCGGCCGCCCTGGCCTGGACGGGTGCGACGCCGGCGGCGCAGGGCTCGCCGCAGCCGGCACGTCCCCCGCGGGTCCGCTTTGCGGCCATTGGCCTGAACCACAGCCACCTCAACGGACAGGTCGACACCATCATTCGTGGCGGGGGGCAGCTCGTGTCCTTCTTTGCTGCGGAGCCGGACCTCGCCGCCGCTTTTACGAAACGCTTCCCGACCGCAAAGCTGGCACGCAGTCAACGCGAGATTCTCGACGATCCGTCCATCCAGCTCGTCGTCAGCGCGGCGATCCCGAATGAGCGCGCGCCGCTCGGCGCGGACGTCATGCGCCACGGCAAGGATTTCATGGTCGACAAGCCGGCGGCCACGACGGCCGGCCAGCTCGCCGAGGTCCGGCGGGTGCAGTCGGAAACGAAGCGGATCTACTCGGTGCTCATCGAGCGGCACGAGAGCCAGACCATCAACAAAGCCGCGGAGCTCATAAAGGCCGGCGCGATCGGCCGCGTGTTGCAGACGGTCGGACTGGCTCCCCATCGCATGGACCCCGACAGCCGGCCGGCATGGTTTTTCGAGCGCGAGCGCTACGGCGGGATCCTGTGCGATCTCGCGTCGCACAATATCGACGCCTTTCTCAACCTCACAGGATCGACGCGCGCGGAGGTGGTGGCGTCGCAGGTCGGCAACCTGAACCATCCGAAGTATCCCGGCCTCGAGGACTTCGGCGACGTGATGCTGCGCGGGAGCGGCGGCTCCGGCTACCTCCGGGTGGACTGGTTCACGCCTGGCGGCATCAAGACCTACGGCGACAGCCGGCTCACGATCCTGGGCACCGACGGCTACATGGAGCTGCGCAAGAACGTTGACATCGGCGGACGTCCCGGCGGCAATCACCTGTTCGTCGTCGATCAGAAGGAAACGCGGTACGTCGACTGCAGCAGCGTAGCGCTCCCCTATGGAGAGCGGCTCGTTGACGATGTGATCAACCGGACGGAGACGTCGGGGTCGCAGGCGCAAACCTTCCTCGCGATGGAGCTCGCGCTCCAGGCGCAGAAACAGGCGCATCACATAGCTCCTAGCTCATAGCGGACAGCATACGGTGATAGCTGACAGCTGAGAACTGAACTATGTCCACGTCCATTCGCTTCTACGATCGAGCCCTCAGCCGGCTGTCCCGCCGGCAGCTGTTGAACGCCGCGTGGAAACTCGGGCTCGCGGCGCTCGTGCCGCCGGTCGTGCCCCGCGGGGTCATGGCGCAGCCGATCTTCATGAACTATCCGTTCACGCTCGGCGTGGCTTCTGGCGATCCCTGGCCGGACGGCGTCGTCCTCTGGACCCGCCTCGCGCCTGAGCCGCTCGACGGCGGCGGGATGCCGGCACTGAACGTCGAGGTCGGTTGGGAAGTCGCCCGTGAAGCCGCGTTCCGGACCATCGTGCAGAAGGGCACGACCGTGGCGCGGCCTGAGCTCGGGCACAGCGTCCACGTCGAGGTCGCCGGACTCGAGCCCGCGCGCGAATACTGGTATCGATTCCGCGCCGGAGTCGAGATCAGCCAGATCGGACGTACCGATGACCGCTCCAGCTGCAGGTGCGGCCGTCGATCGCCTGCGCTTTGCGGTGTGCGGGTGCAGCCACTACGAGGCCGGATACTTCACTGCGTTCCGCCGCATTGCGGAGGAGCAGTTCGACTTCGTCTTCCACACCGGGGACTACATTTACGAAGGACGCGCCGACGGCGGGCGCAACCCCGCGGTCGTGCGTCAGCATCGAGGGACCGAGATCTATACGGTCGTTGACTACCGCAACCGGTACGCGCTGTACAAATCGGACCGGGACCTGATGGCCGCGCACGCCTCGGCGCCGTTCGTCACCACCCCGGACGATCACGAGGTGGACAACGACTACGCCGGCGACATCGACGAGAACGACACGCCGCCGGAGGTATTCCTCCTGCGCCGCGCGGCAGCTTACCAGGCCTACTACGAGACGATGCCGTTGCGGGCCGCGACGTTCCCGGCGGGACCGGGGATCCGCCTCTATCGCCGGCTCCAGTTCGGCAGCCTCCTCGATCTCAGCGTGCTCGACACGCGGCAGTTCCGCTCGAATCAGGCGTGCAGCGGCGTGACGTCAACCGACTGCGCGGAAGCCGACGCCACGGGGCGGACAATGCTGGGTGCCGAGCAGGAGAAGTGGCTGTTCGCTCAGCTCGGTACGGTGAAGGCGACATGGACGATACTCGGCCAGCAGGTTCCGACGTTCGCCCGCGACCTGGCCAGCTCCAATCCGCTGGGACGCTTCTCGATGGACAAGTGGGACGGCTACACGTCCGCGCGTCAGCGTCTGTTCAACCGGCTGCGGGAGACGAAAGCGCCCAATCCGGTCGTCCTTTCAGGCGATGTGCACGTGCACTACGGAGCCGATCTCAAGATGGACTTCCGTAACGAGGCGTCTCAGGCGATCGGTGTCGAGCTCACGAATACGTCGGTCACGTCCGGCAGTGACGGCGCGGAGGTCGCGGCCAACTGGGAGGCGGTTCGAGGCGCCAACCCGCACATCAAGTATCACAGCGCCCGCCGGGGTTACATTGCCTGCACCGCGTCTCCCAGGGAGATGCGCGCGGACTTCAAGGTCCTCGACCGTGTGACGGTTCCGGACAGTCCCGGACGGGTCGGGGGAACGCTGGTGGTCGAAGTGGGCAAGTCGGGATTGGTATCGGGATAGGGATTCGGGGTTCGGGACTCGGGACTCGGGACTCGGGACTCGGGACTCGGGACTCGGGTTAGAGACTCGCGATTCGGGATTCGGAGCCAAGTTTCGGTTCCTGTTGCGCCCGCGGAGTTTAGAATCGAGAACCTGAAATCGCCTTGAGCTCAGAATCTGAAAACTGGACCTGGAGCCCTGAACCTTGGACCTCGAACCAGAACCCTGAACCTGAACCCGGAACCCGGAACCCTGAACCGCTCATTGTGGAGATCCCCCTATGTCCCCAATTTCCCGGCGTGAGTTTTTGAGGCAGGCGGCGGTGGACGCCGCGGTCGCGAGTGTCATCGCAGCAGGCGCAGTGCAGCTGCGCGCCAATCCGCTTGGGCTTCCCATCGGCAGTCAGACCTGGCCGCACCGGGCGACGCTCAAGGACTTCCCGGCGTTCGTGAAGACGATGGCGGCCGTGGGGGTGACCCGGCTGGAGCTGTGTTCGCCGATCGGCTACGGCGCCGAATTCTCGTCGCTCGCCGACGGAAAGGCCGTCAAGAAGATCCTCGCGGATCATGGTGTCGGGTGCGAGAGCTCCCACTTCACCCTGCGGGAGCTGCGGACCAAGCAGTCCGAGAGCCTCGCCTGGGCCGCCGACGTCGGCATCACGCAGATCCTCACCGCGACCCTCAGCGACGGCAACGGCGGCTCCAAGCCGACGATGGACCAGGTGAAGAAGGCCGCCGAGGAATACAACGGGATTGCCGCCATCACGGCGAAGGCCGGCCTCCAGCAGGGCCTGCACAACGAGGGCTTCGAAGCGTCGATGGTCGACGGCAAGCGGACCTACGATGTGCTGCTCGACCTGCTCGACCCCAAGCTCGTGAAGTTCCAGTTCCAGATGTCGGAGATCTCGAACGGCATGGTGGGCGCGGACTACTTCACGAAATACCCTGGGCGTTTCTTCTCGATGCACGTCCAGGACGTGGACCTGAAGGCGGCCGCGCCCGCGGGCGCCGCTGGCGGAGGGCGCGCGACACAGGTGGCAGTCGGCAAGGGCAGCATCGACTGGGTGAAGACGTTCGAGGCGGCCAAGGTCGGAGGCGTGAAGAACTACTTCGTCGAACAGAACATGGAGCTGACGAAGGAGAGCGTCGCGGCGCTCAAAGCGATGAAGGTGTGAGGATCGCGGCTGCCGCTGCATTCGGCGCTTCGGGGATCGTCGCGCTGCTTGCCCAGGAGCCGCCTCAACAACCGCCGCCGACCTTCCGCGCCGGCGTCGATGTCGTGCAAGTGGACGTGTCGGTGCTCGACAAGAACCGCCGGCCTGTTCGCAATCTGACGGCGGCAGACTTCACGGTCCTCGAAGACGGCAAGCCGAGACCGATCGCGGCGTTCGTGCCGGTGGAGCTCGCGGAACCCGCGCGCGTCGCGGGACAGGCGTCGTGGGTGCGCGACGTGGCGCCTGACGTCGTCACGAACGACGTACGGCCCGAGGGCCGGCTTGTCGTCATCATGCTGGACTGGTCGATCAGGTTTGAGGATCAGCAGCTGGCCAGGCGCATCGCGACGGCGGCGGTCGATCAGCTGGGACCACACGATCTGGCGGCCGTGGTCTTCTCGAGCGCCTTCGCGAACAGCGGCACCCCGCAGAACTTCACCGCGGACCGCGCCCGTCTCCTGGCGGCCATCAATCGCCCGTTTGCCATGGCGCTCCACAACCCGCCCGTCGGACCGGGTAAAGATCCCCGCAACGGCAACGAAGTCATGATCGACGACCCGGAGGGGTACGAGAGCGGCGATTGCCTCTGCCGGGTCTGTGTGCCGGAGATGATCACGAGTGTCGCCGACGCCGTCCGCGACGTTCAGGGCCGGCGGAAGACGCTGCTCTTCATCGGCACGTACTTCCGCAGCTACGAGTCGCCGCAGGGGCCGATATCGCGACCAGGGTCCGCCCCGACGCCCGGCCTGCGGCCACTGGCAACCGTTCCGGGCATCCGGCCAAGCGTCTACACGATGGCCTGCGCCTCGCGCCTCAAGGACGCGCGCCAGAAGATGGTGCGCGCCACGTCTCTGGCAAATCTCACCATCCACACACTGGATCCCGTCGGGATCGAGACGTCGCTGAACAGTCCGATGGGCGGATCCCTCATAGGCATCCAGGAACGCCAGGCCGACCTGCCCGTGCTGGCGGATCTGACGGGCGGCCGGACAGTGATGAACACGGAAGCGCCCGAGGCGCACCTTCCCGCACTGTTTGCCGAGAGCCATTCGTATTACCTGCTCGCCTTCGCGCCCGCCGACCCCAGGGCCAACGGCAAGCTCCATAAAATCGAGGTCAAAGTCGGCCGCCCGGATGTCACCGTTCGAACACGATCGGGATACTACGCGGGCGAGACGCGTGGGCCCGGCCGCGGGACGACCATCGTGTCTCCCGAGACGGCCGCGGCGCTCGAGGGTGTGCTGCCGAGGAGAGACGTGCCGCTCAGCGTGAGCGTGGCGCCGTTCGCGATGCCCGGGAACGCGACGGACGCGGCTGTCGCCGTCGTGCTCGGTGTCCGCCAGGAGATCGCCGCCGATCGGCCGCAGCCGAACGGACCCGTCAAAGTCCTTGCGGCCGCCTTCGATCGGAACGGACGATCGGTCCAGTCCCAGACGCAGACCGTCGGCGTGACCTGGCGGCCGGACGCGAAAGGGCGCATGCCGTATGAGGTGGTGTCCCGACTGACCCTCAAGCCCGGTCGTTATGAAGTCCGGGTGGCGCTGGACGGAGCGGCCAGCGGCCGCGCGAGCGTCTACACCTACGTCGACGTGCCGGACTTCTCTCAGCAGCCGCTGTCGTTGTCCGGTATCGTCCTCGCCGCCACACCGTCGGTCCTCTCGGCTCCGAAGGACGCGTTCGCGAATCTGATGCCGGTCGTACCGACCGCGCAACGGCACTTTGCGCGCACGGACCACGTGACGGCTTTCCTGCGCGTGTATCAACGGATCGGCAAGCCTGCGCAGCCCACCACCATGACCGTGCGTATCGTGGACGTCACCGACCGGGTTCTCGTGAACGAGGTCGCCACGCTGACAGCCGATCGGTTTGCCACCGGCCACGGTGCCGATCACCGCATCGATCTTCCGGTGGAGCGGCTGAGCGGCGGCGAGTATCTGCTCACGCTCGAGGCGACGCAAGGCGAGTACACGGCACGTCGCGGTGTCCGCTTCACGATTGGCGATCGGGATCGTTGAAGTCGTGCGAGTAATTCGCTAGTGTCGGAGTGCGATAAACGGCACGGTACGAACGAGGAGCGGCAGCATGGCGCAGGTCACGACGAGCTCGACGGTTCATGACGTAGTGGTCATTGGCTCGGGGGCCGGCGGCGGCACGATGACCAAGGTGCTCGCCGATCTCGGCGTGTCGGTGCTCCTGCTGGAAGCCGGGCCGATGCTCAATCCCGTCGATCTGAAGGAGCACATGTGGCCGTATCAGGCGCCCAATCGGGGGGCGGGTCCGCATGGGGAGGCGTATACCGGCGGCCGCACGGGCTTCACGTACAGCGCCACATACGGTGGAGCACAGCTCGAGGGGGAACCGTACACCGTGGCGCCCGGCAGCGACTTCTCCTGGTTCCGCTCGCGGATTCTTGGCGGCCGGACGAACCACTACGGGCGCGTAACGCTGCGCATGTCCGACTACGACTTCAAGCCGAAGTCGACCGATGGACTCGGCTGGGACTGGCCCATCGCCTATCAGGATCTCGCCCCCTATTACGACAAGGCGGAGCAGTTCATCGGCGTCACCGGCACGGCTGAGGGCATCCGGAGCGCTCCGGATGGCATCTTCAACACGCCGGCCGCGCTGCGCGCACACGACGTGCTCGTTCAGCGCGCGTGCGCGAAGCAGGGGATCCGTGCGGTGGCGGCACGACAGGCCGTCACGACAGTCGCGCGGCACGGGCGACCCGCGTGCCACTACTGCGGCCAGTGTGGCCGCGGGTGCAAGACGGCCTCGAACTACGCCGCGAGCTACGTCCAGATCTTTCCGGCGATGCAGACGGGTCGCGTGCAGGTGATCGCCAACGCCATGGCTCGTGAGCTGCTGACGGACGACACGGGAAACGTGAGGGCCGTGTCGTACATCGACAAGACGACCGGCACGGAGAAGCAGGTGCGATGCCGCACGGCGGTGCTGGCCGCGAGCGCGTGCGAGTCCGCCCGGCTGCTCCTCAACTCGAAGTCGCCGCGCCATCCGCAGGGGCTCGCGAACTCGTCCGGGAAAGTCGGCCGGTATCTGATGGACACGGTCGGTTCCAGTCTCTCGGCGCAGGTGCCCGCTCTCTCCGGGATGCCCCGGTACAACTCCGACGGGTATGGCTCGCACCTCTACGTGCCCTGGTGGCTCTGGGACAAGCACAAGACCCTCAACTTCCCGCGCGGGTACCACATCGAAGTGGGCGGCGGCTATGGCATGCCGGGGATCGGCTCATTCAACGGATCGGTGAACCGCGCGGAAGGCTACGGCCTCAAGATGAAGCAGGCCATCCGCGACGACTACGGCACGTCGATCGGCCTCTCCGGCCGCGGTGAGATGATTCCCAACGAGCAGTCCTTCTGCGAGATCGATCCGGAGGTGAAGGACAGCTGGGGGATTCCAGTCCTGCGCTTCCACTGGGGTTGGACCGAACACGAATTGAACCAGGTCCGCCACATGCAGCAGACCTTCCGCGCGATCCTGGAGTCGATGGGTGGACAGATCGTCGCCGGCGGCGCGCGCGGCGGCGGCGCGGGGCAGGCCCAGACGACGAGCGGCACCGGCCCGCAGGGCGGGCAGCAGACGCCGCAGACCGGCCAGGCCGGCCCTCAGACAGGTCAGACCAATGCGCCCGCCGGGCAGCCGACGAGCACCGGCCAGCCGATGGCGCAGGCCGAGACGGCGGCCCGTGTCCCCATCTCACGCGGCGGGGCGATCATCCACGAGGTCGGCACGGTCCGCATGGGAGACGATCGCCAGACGAGCGTCCTCAACAGGTTCTGCCAGGCCCACGACGTCAAGAATCTGTTCGTCGCCGACGCGGCGCCGTTCGTCAGCAACGCGGACAAGAACCCGACGCACACCATCGTGGCGCTCGCCTGGCGCACGGCCGAGTATCTCGCGGAAGAATTGAGGAAGGGCAATGTCTGACATCACCAGACGCGATGCGCTCCGGCGACTGGCGCTCGTCCTGACGGCCACCGGCGTCGTAGACCGGGTTGCGGCACAAGAGGTCCACCAGATGACGTCGCTGGCCCAGGCCGCGGCGGGTGGGACTTACACCCCGAAAGGACTGACACCGCACGAGTACAAGACGCTCGAACGGTTGACCGACTTGATCATTCCCGTCGAGAACGGCGCGCCCGGTGCGGTCGCTGCCGGCGCGGCTGCGTGGATCGACATGCTCACGAGCGTCAGCGATCAGCTGAAGACCACATATACCACCGGCCTCGCGTGGCTCGACTCGACGACGAAGCAGCGTGGCGCCGAGGACTTCCTGTCGGCTTCCCCCGCAGTGCAGACCGAACTGCTCGATCTGATCGCCTACCGGCGGAACACGACGCCGGAGCTGGCGCCGGGCATCCAGTTCTTCACATGGGCGCGGCGCATGACGGTGGATGCGTTCTACACGAGCGAGATCGGCATCCGCGACATCGACTACCGCGGAAATACCGCGCTCGCGAGCTATCCGGAGCCCACCGAATCGATCGCTTATGCCCTCAAGCGAAGCGGGCTGACGTAGCCGAAATGCTGCACATTTGAAATGGGGACACTCACCTTTACGCTAAGTTGTTGATTCAAAAGGTCAAAAAATTAGACCTGTATTTTCAATAACTTACGCTAAAGGTGAGTGTCCCCATTTCCGACGCACGTCCGGGAAAATCCCGTCAGGCCAGCACGCCGGCCTTTTTCATCGCGGCCCGCGTCGTCTCGAGCGCCAGACGCGCGCCGTCTTCGGCCGACATGTCCGACGGCACGCGTCCGAGCGGCTCCGGGCTGACGCCGTCCACGTATCCGATCTTCTTGAGCGACTGGAAGAAGCCGTCCAGATCGATTACCCCTTCGCCCGGCATCACACGCTGATTGTCACGAACGTCCGCCGGCGGCTGCGCCTTGGCGTCGGAGACGTGGACGTGAACGATGCGCTCCCTGGGGGTCGCGAGAATCTCGGCCGTCGTCCCCCCCGAATGGTGCCAGTGCCACACGTCGAGGATCACGCCGACGTTGGGACCGGAGTCTTTCGCGAGCGCGACGGTCTCCGGCAACGTCCAGATGAACGGGTTGGGAGGCGGCCCGCCCTCACGCCCCGCCCGGAACGACTGCACACCCAGGAACTCGAGACCGATCCGGATGTTCGATTTCTGCAGCACCTGCGATATGGCGGCCATGCGATCCCGGACGACCTTCCGCCACTCTTCCTTCGGCAGGGGCCCCGTCGGCGACAGCACGAGCATCATCCTGTCGCACCCGATCGCAGCCGTGAACGCCGCTTCGTCCGCCAGCTGCACGAGCGCCTGATCGAACGCGGCCTGCTCTGCCTGGAATGGAAGCGGCCTCGCCATCGGCAGATTGGTGATGCTCGGCCTGATCTTGAGCTCTGCGAAGAGCGCCTTCGTCGCATCGACGCCGGCGGTTCGCGCGGCCCCCAGGCTCCAGTCCACGCCGTCGAAGCCGACCCGGGCAGCCAGCCGGGCCAGATCCGGCCAGCCGACGCCCCTGGTGACCGACGAGTTCAGGGACACGTACATCTGCCCGGCGCTCACCTGCGCCTCGCCGACACGCGAACCGACTGCGAAGAGAGCCCCGGCGCACGCGGCGCGTTCGAGGAAGTCTCTTCGGGTGATCACCGGCCGCATCAGCTTCGCATCTTCTTGTAGTTGGCCAGGCACTTCTCCGCGCGCTGGAGCTGCTCGGTGGCCGGCCCCTGTTCCTGTTCGATCAGGTAGAACTCGACTCCGCCCACGGATTCCGCGGCTTCGAAGATCTTCGGCCACGGCGACGTCCCCTCACCGAAGACCACGCCATAGCCCTTCCCGGGAGCCCAGTCCTTGCAATGAATGCTCTTGATTCGGCCGGGATGGGCCTTGATCCACGCAACCGGGTCCTCGCCGACTTCGACGCAGGTGCCGACATCGAGCTGCAGGACGACGTCCTTCGACGTGCCCGATGCGATGATGTCCATCGGACGCTGCCCCTCGATCGGCCGCCATTCGGTCTGGTGATTGTGAAACCCCGTCGCCATCCCCACCGGCTTGAGCTTCTCCGCGGCGGCGTTGAGTCGATCGGCCACGGCCTTCCAGCTGTCGATGCCGGTCGTTTTCCCGGCGCTGGCCATGATGATGTTCTGGCTGCCGATGATCTGATTGAGCTCGATGGCCTTCGGCAGGTTCTCCGCCATCAGCGTCGTCGAGTCGTTGTGGGTGGAGCGGCACTTGACGCCGAGGTCGTCGAGCAGCTTGCGGACCTCCTTCGCCTTCTCGGTCGTCCACGAATAGTACGGCGAGTAGAACTCGACGACTTCGTAGCCCATTTTGCCGACGGCCCGCACCGTGCCCAGCAGATCCTTGGTCAGCTCGTCGCGGACACTATAGAGCTCGAGGCCGACGGGCACTTTTCCGGCCTGTGCGGCCGAGGCCTTCAGGGCGAAGGGCAGCGCGCCCGCAAGCGCGAGGAACGAACGACGCGAAACGTGGCTGTTGATTGGCATGAGACGCCTATCCCCTCAGATTCTTGTTGAAGAAATCGACGGTGCGCTGCCACGCGAGCTTGGCGGCGGCTTCGTCGTAACGTGGTGTCGTGTCGTTGTTGAACCCGTGCTGTGTGCCAGGATACTTGTGCATCGTGTAGTTCACGTTGGCGGCCTTCAGCGCCGTTTCGAATGCCGGCCAGCCGGCATTGATCCGCTCGTCCGTTTCAGCATATTGAATCAGCAGCGGGGCCTTGATCTTCGCCACCTCCTCGGCAGGGGGCGCACTGCCATAGAAGGGCACGCCCGCTGCGAGATCGGGCAGCAGCGCCGCGAGCATGTTCACGATCGCGCCGCCCCAGCAGAAACCCACCGCCCCGAGCTTGCCTGTGGAATCGGGCCGGCCCTTCAGGTAATTGGCGGCCGCGACCATGTCCTCCCGCGTCTTCGGCCCATCGATCTTCCCGAAGAGTTCGCGGGCCTTGTCCTCATCACCGGGATATCCCCCGAGCGGCGTGAGCGCGTCGGGGGCGAAGGCCATGAAGTTGTCGAGCGCGAGACGACGGGTGATGTCTTCGATGTGCGGGTTCAGCCCGCGATTCTCGTGGATGACGAGGATCGACGGCAGCTTGCCAGACGCATTCGCCGGACGTGCGAGATAGCCGCGCATCTTCCCCGAGCCCTGAGGCGATGGAAATTCGATGGTCTCGGTCTTGAGGCGCTTGTCGTCTTTCGGCACCTGCTGCGCCTCGGCGAATTTCGGGCTGAGCGCATCGAGGAGCATCCCGGCGGTCAAGCCGCCGACAGCAAACTTCCCGGCCCGATCGAGAAACCCGCGGCGGTCGAGCTGACCGTGGACGTACTGATCAAAGAGATTCAGCAGTTCCTGGTCGAAGTCGCTTGCCTTTTTCCGTTCCATCCCAGCCTCCAGGGGTGGAGCATACCTGCGGCGCGGGACGTTCGCAAACCATGACGATGACGGCTCAGCGGCGGACGTCCGCCGATCGTGTATCGTAAGCGGCGCCGGTGTCCGCGGCACGTTTACGGTCGAGCGCGCATCCTCACGGCTTACGAGGGACAAATTGATGGGGAAGGTTCTGGGGGGCGTCACACTGGCCCTCGCGGCAGCAGTCGTCACCGGGTCGATCGCCATCGCGCAGGGGCAGGCGGCGGCCCCTTCACGGGGGACGGCAGAACAGCCTCCCTACTGGGCGTACGGTCTGCTGCCGCCAGCCGCGACCCCCACACCAGCCGCCGCGGTTCCAGGTGGAACGCCGAAGCCCGCCGGCGTGCGCCCAGCGCCGGACACATCGCTCAAGCGGATCCCCGACAGCACCGAAGCGTTCACGATGGCGCAGCTCCGTGATTTCTTCAACGTGGCTGACTGGTTCCCTGGCGAACACCCGCCGATGCCGGAAGTCGTCGTTCACGGCCGGGCCCCCGACGTGCGGGGCTGCGGAATGTGCCACATGCCGAATGGCCTCGGGCGTCCTGAGAATGCGCCCGTCGCCGGACTCCCTTACGCTTACATCGTTCAGCAGCTGGCCGATTTCAAGAACGACTTGAGGACGAGCGCGGAGCCGAGAAAGACGAACACGGTGCAAATGATCCAGGCCGCAAAAGCCATGACCGACGAGGAGGTCAAGGCGGCTGCCACCTACCTGGCGGCGCTGCCATGGAAGCCGTGGATCAAGGTCGTGGAAGCGGACACCATCCCGAGGATGCGCCTGTCCGGAAACGTCTACTTTTCCCTCGAGGACGGCGAAACCGAGCCGATTGGCCATCGCATCGTCGAGACACCGCTGGACAACACTCGCTTCGAGCTTCGCGATCCGCACTCCGGCTTCACGGCCTATGTGCCGAAAGGCAGCCTCAAGAAGGGGGCGGCGCTGGTCGCGAGTGGGGAGAACAAGACCCTTCCGTGCGGCATCTGCCATGGACAGGACCTCAAGGGCCTCGGTCCGGTGCCGGGCATCGCGGGCCGTTCGCCGAGCTACATCGTTCGGCAGCTGTACGACATCCAGGTAGGCGCCCGCAAGGGGACGTGGGCGCCTCTGATGAAGCAGGTGGTGGACAAGCTCACCCAGGACGACATGATCGCGATCGCCGCGTATGTGGCGGCGCAATAGGGATTCGGGATTCGGACGACGTAGCTTCCGGCTTCAGCCGGAAGAAACCCGCTGGGAGCTGGAAGCTGGAAGCGGGGCTTCAGCTGAAATACTTCGCGCGTTTCTCTCTGAGGAACGCGGCCGATCTTGCGATCTCGTCGAGGCCGTTCATGCCGGCCTCGACGGAGATCCACCCCTCGAAGCCCACCTCGGCGAGCAGTCGGAAGATCGCATCGTAGTCGTTCAACCCTTTGCCGGTCTCGCCGTGGCGGAGCGCTGAGGCATATCCGAGCGACCCGTCCCCGCTCTTGAGATCGTCGAGCGTGGCACCCGGCGCCAGATATCGATCCGATGCGTGCATGGTGACGACGCGGTCGCGGACTTTCTCGAGGAAGCGGACGGGATCGAACCCGCCGACGAAGGCGTTGGAAGGGTCGTACTGCACGCCGAAAAACGGCGACTCGATCTGCCCGATGATCTCCAGAAAGATGTCCTCGGGCTGCGCGAATTCGGGATAGCGCCACGTCCCGTCCTTGTAGTGATTCTCCATGCAGAGGACGACGCTCCGCTTCTCGGCATACTCGAGTGAGCGCTTGATCCCCTCGACCGTGCGGGCGATGCCGTCACGGCGCGACAGCTCGGGATAACGCTGGCCGCTCAACGTGCGGCAGTGGCGTGCACCCATTCGCACCGTCAGATCGATCGCGTGCTTCTGCCGCTCGACCTGGCGGTGCCGCTCATCCTGATCCGGGTGGGTGAAGTCGGGCGAGAAACACATCATCGACGTGATCTGCCCGGTCTCCTCCATCGCGCGCACGATGGGGTCGACGTCCCCGGGCGCGAAGCTGCGGAAGAACCCGTCGTAGTGCTCGATTCCCTCGCCGCCGAGCGACGCCGCATCGCGAATCCACTGCTCGAATGGCATGCGGCCGTCGGTCAACTCGTCGAAATAGCATTTCGGAAAGACGCTGATGCGCGGAACCATGGCGGTGATCACCTACCAGTTGGGAGGGGCGCCGACGGGATACTGCTCGAGATCCGTCACGGCACCGGTTATGAGGGCGCTGTCGTCCGAGGCAAAGTACGCCGCGGCAAGCGCGATGTCGTGCGGGCTGAGCAACCGGCCGAAGGGGCGCGTGGCGATGGCTTCGTCCAGCCACTCCGGCCCCTTGCCTTCGGTCCGTTTGACCCGATGCTCGCCTTCGGTCAGCGTCCAACCGACATTCAGCTGATTGACGCGGATTCGATAGCGGTTCAGGGACGCGGCGGCGTTGCGGGTGAGCGTCATGAGGCCACCCTTCGACACCGAATACGGGCCGAGCTTTGGCTCCCCGATGTACGCGTTCACCGATCCGATGTTGACGATCGAGCCGCCGCCGCGCGTCTTCATCGACTTCGCCGCCTCCTGGAGGCAGATGAAGGGAGCCCGCAGGTTGACCGCCATGATGGCGTCCCAGAGCTCCACGGGCGCCTGCTCGATGGAGCCCCTCGCCACGCTCCCGGCGTTGTTCACGAGCACGTCGACACCACCGTATTGCTCGACCGCAAACGCCACGACGCTGCGGCATGCGGTCACGTCCGTGAGGTCGGCGGCAATCGCCGTCGCCACACCACCGGTGTCCCGGATGCGATCGCGGGCCGCCAGCACCTCGGCCTCGTCGAGCCCGTGGACGACAACACGCGCTCCGAGGGAGGCAAAGTGGTCCGCGATTCCACGTCCGATGCCGGACGACGATCCGGTCACGATCGCGACTTTGTTCTCGAAGGACGCCATCAGGATGGCCGCCGGTACGGGTACGCCGGATGTCGTCGCAGATCCGCTTCAGCGTCGGGTACAGGTTGGCGTCGGCGGGCTTGAACGCGGCGCCGTCGATCACGAGCGGCGCGCCGATCACGACGAGCGGGGCGCCGTGACTCGGGCACTCGATGGCCTGCTCGATCGACAGCCCGCCGACGGCCTGCACCGGAATCGACACCGCGCGCACGACATCGTCCAGCTCGTCGAGCGGGCTGAGGCCGGCAATCATGCCCCGCTCGTCGAACCCGATGTGGTGCACGATGACGTCCACGCCCAGGCTCTCCAGCCAGCGGGCGTTCTCGACGCGATCGGCAGAGGCCATGTTGTCCCCCATCACCTTGATGCCGAAGTCCCGCCCGGCATCGACCACGCGCCTGATCGTCGCCTCGTGGGCGCGGCCCATGACGACGACGAAGTCGGCCCCGGCCTTCGCCATCATCTCCGCTTCGAGATAGCCGCCGTCCATCGTTTTGAGATCCGCGACGATGGGGTGATCGGGAAAGCGCTTTCGCAGGCCTTCGACTGCGTGCAGCCCCTCGGCGAGCAGGAGCGGCGTGCCCGCCTCCAGCCAGTCCACGCCCGCCGCGACGCCGACCGCGGCAGTCTCGAGCGCTTCGTCGAGCGATGTCAGATCCAGCGAGAGCTGGACGATGGGAAACTTCAGGGTCTTGAGGTCCATGGGTGCATAGACGATATTGCAGGTGCCGCGGGGACGGCAACGTCTGCTGATGCTTCCGGCTTCCGGCTTCCAGCTTCCAGCTTTCGGAAAGGCCTTTTTTCGGCTAACCGCCTTCGCCAAGGCTTCGGCGTCCGAATCCTGAATCCCGCTTCCCGCTCCGCTCCCCGAGCCGCGAAGCGGCGAGGCCGCGCCGTAGCTCGCATGGGCCTGCAGAGCGAGCGGAGGCGGGCGAATCCCGAGTCCCGAATCCCGATTTTGGTGTAGCTTCCACGTCATGGATCGACGCGAGTTCTTGAAGACGGCGGGTGCGGGCGGTGCGCTTGTCGCGCTGCCGGGGTCATCAGGGGAAGCCGGCCAGCCCGCGACAGCGGTGTCGGATCGAAGCGTCTGGACCGGCGTCCTGCAGCGACTGGCGGACCCGGTGCTGACGAATCTTGCCGGCGGAACGCTGAAGGCCAGGATGCCGGTGGAACAGGCCGCCGGTGCGAGCCGCCAGGGTGTGACGCACCTGGAGGCCCTCGGGCGCCTGGTGGCGGGCATCGCGCCGTGGCTCGATCTGCCCACCGACGACACGCCGGAAGGGCGGTTGCGAACACGATATGCCGATCTCGCCCGACGCGCGATCGGTCGCGCGGTCGATCCGGGGTCGCCCGATTTTCTGAACTTCACGCGGGAGCGCCAGCCGCTCGTGGATGCGGCCTTTCTGGCGCAAGGTCTGCTGCGCGCACCGCGCGCGCTCGTCGCCGGGCTCGACCCCGCCACACGCGCACACCTCGTGGCCGCGCTCGAATCGACCCGCGTCATCGTCCCGGGCTACAACAACTGGCTGCTCTTCTCCGCCACGGTGGAAGCCGGGCTCAAGCAGCTTGGCGCCGCGTGGGATCGCGTGCGCGTCGACTACGCGCTGCGGCAGCACGACCAGTGGTACAAGGGGGACGGCGCCTACGGCGACGGCCCGAGCTTCCACTGGGACTACTACAACAGCTTCGTGATTCATCCGATGCTCGTGGACGTCCTCGGGGCGTGCGGTGGCGGGATGCCCGCGTGGAAGGACCTGACGGCCCGTGTCGCGACGCGCGCGACACGGTATGCGGCGGTCCAGGAGCGCATGATCGGACCCGACGGCACGTTCCCCGTGATCGGCCGCTCGCTCGCCTACCGCTGTGGCGCATTCCACCTGCTCGCGCAATCCGCTCTGCGCCGTGTACTCCCGGATGGCGTAGCGCCGGCGCAGGTACGAGGCGCACTGACCGCCGTCATCCGGCGGACGATGGATGCACCGGAGACGTTCGATGCGAACGGATGGCTTCGCATCGGTTTCTGCGGACATCAACCCGGTGTCGGCGAAACGTACATCTCCACCGGAAGTCTGTACCTCTGCGCCGTCGCGCTCCTGCCGCTTGGTCTTCCCGCTTCGGATGAGTTCTGGTCCGGGGCCGCACAGCCGTGGACGTCCGCGCGCGCCTGGTCAGGACAAGCCTTCCCGATTGATCACGCACTCGCCACCTAACAGCTGATAGCTGACAGCGACCAGTAACCAGTAACCAGTTCCCAGAAACTGGAAGCTGGAAGCTGGAAGCTGGAAGCTGGAAGCTGGAAGCTGGCTACTTCTCGCGCGCGCAGCACGTAGCACGTAGCACGTAGCACGTAGGAGCTGTCAGCTATGCAGCGCGTTACAGGTTCGCCGTGACGCTGACGTATACTTGGCGCCGCGTCGCGGCGGGCGGCTGCCACTCAGTGGCAGTGCGCCGTACGCCAGGTCGCGGATCCCTTCAGTACCCAAGGTGGAGAATGTCATGACCCCGCAGAAACATCTCACGCGGCTCGCCCGCATCTTTTCAGCCGCACTCCTGGCCGTCCTCGCCCCCGCGGCAGTCGCGCACGCGCAGTTCGATGCGGCCACGGTCCTTGGCGCCGTTCGGGACTCGTCGGGCGCGGTGGTGCCGGGCGCCACGGTCACGTTGAAGAACACGGAAACGGGCATCTCGGCCACGACGGTCAGCGATCAGGACGGCAACTATCAGTTCCTGAACGTCCGCATCGGCACCTACAACGTGCGCGCGGAGCTCCAGGGATTCTCGGCCGCTGAAGCCGACAGCTTTGCGGTCGCCGTCAATGCGCGGCAGCGGGTGGACCTGACGCTGAAGATCGGCAACGTCGGCGAGACGGTCGTCGTCACGGGCGCCGCGAAACTGCTCGAGACCGAGTCGAGCGAGCGGGGCACGATCATCGACAAGGAGCAGATCGTCAACCTGCCGCTCAACGGACGGGCATATGCGGACCTCGCGCTCCTCAGCCCCGGTGTGCGCCGCTCCGCGATCGCGGACTCGCGCGACGCGTCCTTCAACGTCAACGGTCTCCGGAGCGCCGTCAACAGCTTCATCCTCGACGGCGTGGACAACAACTCCTATGGCACCAGCAACCAGGGGTTCTCGAATCAGCTGGTGCAGGTCTCGCCCGATGCCGTCGAACAGTTCAAGGTGCAGACGAACAACTTCAGCGCGGAGTTCGGGCGCACGGGTGGAGCGGTCATCAATGCGTCGATGCGCAGCGGCACGAATGCGTTTCGCGGGACGGTGTGGGAGTTTCATCGCAACACGGCGCTCAATGCCGTCGGCTTCTTCAAGCCGACGACCGGCGTGAAGCCCAAGCTGCTGAGGAATCAGTTCGGCGCCGTGTTCGGCGGACCGATCGTCCGCAATCGCACGTTCTTCTTTGCCGACTACGAGGGGTTTCGGCAGATCTCGCGGACGCTGACGTTTGCCAGCATCCCGACGCTCGATCAGCGGCAGGGCATCCTCAGGATACCCATTCAGAATCCATTGACGGGCGAGCTCTACGCCAACGGCGTCATTCCATCCGGCGCGATCTCGGCGTTTGCGAAGAAGGTGCTGGCCGATCTCCCGGCGCCCACGCTGCCGGGGACCGCGAGCAATTTTGATTCGCTGCCGCGCCGGGAGGACTTCAACGACAAGTTCGACGTCAAAGTGGATCACCAGTTCTCCAGCCGCATGACGGCCTTCGTCCGCGTGAGCCGCCGCAAGCTGGACAACTTCGAGCCATCACCCATCCCGGGTGCGACCGGCAGCCCGAGCAACGCGTTCGTGCACGTCCTGAACGAACAGGTGGCCGGCGGGCTCACCTACACGCCGACGCCGAGCTCCCTGCTCGAGTTCCGCCTTGGTGTCTCGCGCACACAGGCGGGCAAGGAGCCTCCCGGCGTGGGCGAGCCCGGGATGCTCGAGGCGTACGGCATCTCGGGACTCCCGACCGATCCGCGCTTTGCCGGCGGCCTGACGGAACAGGGCGTGACCGGGTGGACGACCTGGGGACGCCAAAACAGCAATCCGCAATTCCAGGATCCGTCCGTCCTCAATCCGCGCATCAACTTCTCGTGGGTGAAGGGGCGCCAGAGCTTCAAGACGGGGTACGAATACCAGGCGATCAACACGAAGATCGACGATTTCAACCCGAAGTACGGCCGCGACACCTACGCCGGTCAGTTCAGCCGCCCGGCGAACTCGACGATCAACGACCCGGCCACCTACAACCTCGCCGACTTCCTGTTCGGCGCGCGGAATACGTACGCGATCATCAATCCCTTCATCGCCAACCTCCGCCAGCGGATGCACTTCGGATATCTGCAAGACGACATCAAGGTGGACCGGCGGCTGACGCTGAACCTCGGGCTCAGGTACGAGTTCGCGACGCCGCAGTGGGAGAAGGACAACTACCTGACGAACTTCGATCCCGCGACGAACACGCTCATCCAGGCGAAGGACGGCTCGATCTACGATCGCGCCCTCGTCAATCCGGATCGCAACAACTTCGCGCCCCGGCTCGGACTCGCGTTTTCCGTCAACGACAAGACCGTCATCCGCTCCGGCTACGGCGTGAGCTACATCCACTTCAATCGCCTGGGCGGCGAGAATCTTCTCTCCTTCAACGGCCCCAACGTGGTCGGCGCCAACATCACCCAGCAGCCGTCGCAGGGCCTGTGCACGCCGACGAGCGCACCCACCAGCTGTTTCCGGACGACGCAGCAGGGATACCCGGAGGGGCTGACGAGCCCCGCGAACTTCAATCCGCTCAACGTGCGCGTGAACTACATCCCGAAGGACAACCCGACAGGCAGCGTGAAGAGCTGGCACGCGTCGATTCAACGCGAGGTTCTGCCGAACCTGCTGGTGGACGTGGGATATGTCGGCAACAAGAGCTCCGACATCATGATCCTGGGGGACTTCAACCAGGCGCGGCCGAACGGCCCGACGGAGAATGCGACGCTGCAGTCGCGCCGGCCGATCCAGGGGTTCCAGGAGATTCAGATCGCGTGGGCCGGCGGCAAGGGGGACTATCACGCGCTGCAGGTCAAGGTGGAGCGGCGCTACGCACGCGGGCTGTACCTCCTGAACTCGCTGACGTGGTCGCGCGCCCGCGACAACGCGTCGGGGCACCTGGAAGTGCAGAACAACGACAACAGCCGCGTGAACTATCGCGATCTCGAGGCGGAGTTCGGAAGGTCCGGATACGATCAGCCGCTCAACAACACCACCAGCTTCGTGTGGGAATTGCCGTTCGGGAAGGACCGCAAGTTCGCCACGAGCCTCCATCCGGTCGCCGAAGGCATCCTCGGAGGCTGGCGCGTCGTCGGCATCAACACGATGACGAGCGGCGTGCCGATCAACCTCTCATACAGTCCCGCGACCGCCTTCTCCGTCAGCGGCAGCCCGACCTATCGTCCGAATCTGAGCGGCGACCCCGTGACGCCGAGCGGCCAGCGGACGATCGCCAACTACTTGAACCCCGCAACGGTCGAAATTCCCACCGACCGGACGCAGCCGTTCGGCGACGCACCCCGCAACGTCGCGCGGGCCGACCCCTTCTTCCAGCTCGATCTCGGGCTGCACAAGAACTTCGGCCTGGGTCGCGACCAGACCCGCATCGAGGCGCGGATCGAGGCATTCAACCTGCTCAACAAGACGAACTTCGGCGCCGCGAACGGCAACCGGTCGTCGGGCTCGTTCGGCGCGATCACCACGACGTCAGTCGCGCGGCAAATTCAACTCGGACTCAAGCTGTACTTCTGATCGGGATCAGGGATCGGGGATCGGGGCTCGGGGCTCGGGATTCGGGATTCGGGACTCGGGGCTCGCGACGGGGGACGCGAGACTCGGGGATCGGGACTCGGACGACGTAGCTTCCGGCTTTAGCCAGAAGAAGAGAGTCGCCGGAAGCCGGAAGCCGAAGCTGGAAGCTGGAAGCTGGAAGCAAAACCAATAGCTGACAGCTGAAAGCTGTGAGCTGAGAGGAACCTTCTGCCTCCCGCCTTCGTCCCTTGTGGAGTCCTGCCCCGGTTGATCGGCAGGTGCACGAGGAGGCGCAGATGATATTTGCAGTCGCGAGCCTGCTGCTCACACTGGTTCAAGCCGCACCGGCCAACGTCAAGGGAACGTGGGAGGGCACGCTCACCGGTCTCAATGACGACGGGAGCCCGAAAGAGGACACGGCGCTCCTCATCCTCGACCAGAAGGAGGCGACGGTCACCGGCACGGTCGGCGGCAACCAGGAGGATCAGTTCCCAATCACCAGCGGAACGGTCGAAGGGAACAAGATCACGCTCGTGGCAAAGAAGGAAAGCGGGCGGGAGTTCCGCGTTGAGCTGACACTCGAGGACGGCCAGTTGAAGGGCACGGTCGCGAGCGGCGAGCGAACCGGAAAGCTTCAGGTGCGCAGACGCAAGGAGTGACCGGCGAGCAGCCCGGTGACGTTCGCGACGGCAAAACTGATTCCGTTCAGATTTCGCCGGGGGTGCACACCGGGGATCGGACGAGGAAAGCCGGAGGCACGGTACACCCTGTGGCCATCCGCCTCCCCCACGCGCCATTCGCTTCGCGGGCAATCCCAGTCGAGCTGCACCGGAAGGATGGCCGGCGATCGAATGCTGCCCGGAAGCCATCGGACGCCGTCGTGATCGCGCGCGGCCGTAATCGACACACCCGCCAACGCGGCGCGATCGACAGCGCGGCGCAGTACCTCTTCATGATGCAGGGCCGCGGTGCCGAGGCTCAGGTTCACCACGTGCATCCCGTTGGTGACCGCCCAGTCGATCGCGCGAACGAGCACAGGCACTGACGCCGAAAGCGTCCGGTCGAAGATTTTGACGGCGAACAGTTCCGCGCGCGGCGCCTTTTCCCTGATGGCGGCCGCCACCGCGGTCCCGTGCCCGAGGCGGTCCACGTAGTCGGAAGGATCCCCGTCGTCCGTGATGGCGATCCCTCCCGCGACTCGACCGACATGTGGGTGCGATGGGTGGACGCCGCTGTCGATGATCGCAACGTTCACGCCTGATGTCCTCAAACGAGCTCGACAAGCTCGGATTCGTCGAGCATGACGACCCGGTCGGCCCGCCGCGCCAGATCCACTCGATGTGTAATCACGATCGTGGTGCGTCCGCGCATTACTCCTTCGTAACCCGACACGATCCGGCTCTCCGATGCCGGGTCCAGCGCTGACGACGGCTCATCCAGGACCAGCACGGCCGGGTTCATCAGGAAGGCGCGGGCCAGCGCGAGCCGCTGCCGCTCACCGACCGACAGCGCGGCGCCTCGTTCGCCGACGACGGTGCCGTACTTCAACGGAAGCCTGTCGATGAACAGATCGAGAGATGCCGCACGCGCGGCCTCGGTGACCTGCGTATCCGTCGCATCAGGACGGGCATAGCGGATGTTCTCCGCAATCGTGGCATGGAGGAGAAACGGCTGCTGATCGACCAGCGCCACGTGCCGCCGCAGATCGTTCAGTCCGAGCGTCCGGAGGTCGTGTCCGTCGAGCCGGACGACTCCCGAGTCCGGATCCAGAAGCCTCAGGACGAGATCGGCGATCGTGGACTTTCCACTCCCGCTCGGACCGACGATGGCGATCGTCTCCCCTGCGCGCACGACGAAGCTCAGACGATCGAGCACGGGCGAGCCGCGGTCGAAGGCGAGCGTGACGTCCTCGAACCGGATCTCACCGCGCACGCACCGCAGTGGCACCGGAGCAGCCGGCTCCTTGACTTCGACGGGCACATCGAGGATCTCGGACACTCTTCGCAGCGACACCCGCGCCGTCGCGAGGTTTCCGTAGAGGCCCATCAGCGCCTGAACCGGCGGAAGAAAGCGCATCTGGCACGCCATGAACGCCAGGAAGGTGCCGAACGTCAGGCTTCCGTTGATGACGCGAAGGCCGCCGTACAAGAAGACCAGGGCCGTCCCAAACGAGAGCGCCATGCCGGGCAGGCCGCCGGACAGGTACGTGACCATCTGCATCGACATCAACGCGTCGACGAACCGGTCGTTGTTCGCGCGGAACCTGGCGACTTCGCGGTCCTGCGCGTTCGACGTCACGATGAGCCGCACGCCCTGCAGGGTCTCGATGAGGAAGCTCCCGATGTCGGCGCTGGACTGACGCAGCAGCGAGACGCGGCCGTCGAGCTCCCGCCGATAGCGGACCAGCGCCCAGATGCCCGGCGGCGCCGTCGCCGCGGTCAGCAGGAACAGCCGGAAGTCCAGCCAGGCCAGCATCGCGATGGTACCCGCCAGGAAGAGCACGTTGCCGAACCACGCGAGCGCCGTTTCCGCGGCGATGCGCTGGATCTCGCTCATGTCGTTGTTGATGCGCGACATGATGTCCCCGAGACGCGTCCGCGCGTAGAAGCGCGGGGACAACTGGTGGAGGTGCCGGTACATGGCCAGCCGCATGTCGAACAGAATGTCCGCCGATACGCGCGTATAGCGAAGACCGCTGATGACGTTGACCGCGAAGCTCACGAGCGATACGGCGCCGAAGATCGCGACGAACCGGATGAGAGACCAGCCGTCACGTCCGAGCAGCGCGCGATCGACGACGTCCCGGGAGAGGAGGGGAAGGCAGAGCGATACGATCGTGCTGGTGAGGCTCAGCGCCATCACCAGCACGAGCCTCCGCCAGTAGGGGCCGACGATCTCGAGTGCGCGCCGGAGATCGCGATCCACGGGCTATCGCGACGCCGTCCGTCCGGGGGCCGTCGGGAGCACGAACATCTCGCTCGTCATGTCGCCGTCGAGCGTGATCGTGCGCAGATACTGATATGTCGCGGCGTCCCAGAGATCGATGGTGTTGCCCGCGTTGTAGATGTAGAGCACCTTCCCGTTCGAGCTTGTCTTGAGCGACATCCGGGGCCGGCCCGCGAACTCGGTTCGTCCGGCAAGCTTGCGATGCTCGAGATCGAACTTCCAGAATTCGTACCGGCCGATTTCCTGCGCGATGCCGTAGGCCGCCTTCCGCCCGGGTGCCATGGTGAAGCCGACCTGCGTGGACGGTCCCAGGGTGTAAAAGTCCACGGTCTTCGCCCCGAGGTTCACCCGTCCGATCCCCATCGTCCGGCGGTGCTGCACGGGATCCGAGACGTTGAAGAGCGCCGTGTAGTAGCCGGGCTCGTCGTTGATGGAGTCGGTCGATCCGAACTCGAGCCTGCCGAACCCTTCCTCGATCGGCTTCGAGAGCTCCCACTTGTCCACCTGCGTGAAGTTCGTCGTCTCGTAGACGAGCACGTCCTGGTCGCTGAAGATGTACATCAGCTTCCCGTCTGGCGCGAAGTGGATCTGCACGTTCATCCGCTCCTCGCCTTTCGGCCACGGGATGGTACGCGCGACCTTGTGCGTCTTCAGGTCGTACTGCACCAGCGTCGGGGCGCCAATCTCAAAACGATCGATGAGTTTCGTCGTGGGCGTGATGAGCAGCATCACGAACCGGTGCAGCGGGTCCGGCTCGATGCTCCGGATCCGCATTTTCGTTTTTCCCTCGCTCAGCGTGAACGTGTCGAGCGTGCTCCGCGTGGCGATGTCGAGCACCTCGACCTTCTCCATGCCGGCTTCGATCGTGTAGAGCCGCGACCGATCCTGCGAGAGCGCGGTCCGCCGGGGAATACCCGACTTGTACGGAATCGTGCCGACAATCTTCTCGGTCGCTTCGTCGATGATCCAGAACTGGTGAGGAAACGTCGCGACGATGATGGTCCCGTTGCCGGCGCTGACCGCGGCTTTCGCCGCTCCGGCGGTCGTCGCCGCGAGCGCCAGGACGAGCATGAGCACGGCCAGAAGGGCCAGACCGAGCGAATGAAGAGTGGGACGCATGCGGCTGTCTCTCAATGGTGGATGTCTCTCAGGGGAAAATCAGGTCGATCTTGCGCCAGTCCTTCTGGGCCGCGGCACACTTCGCCGTCCAGTCCGGTGCGTGATTCAGCTGATCGGGTACCTGCGCCGGCCAGTAGCATCCGACGTGGCAGTCGAACAGATCGCGCTCCACCGGCTGGCACAAACCGGCGGTGCCGCCCAGCCTGTCCGCCTCCCACCCCGGCGAGAAGACGAGGGAACAGCCGACTGGAATGTGGGCGGGCTCGGGCTGCTGCGGAGGACCACCGCGCTGCAGGGCGACGACGTCCTGCGGCGGAGTCGTCGCTTCCTCGATCCGCGCGGCCTTGCGATTGATTGGCTTCAGATGATTCATGTGTCCTCTCGTCAGGTCTCAGCTCACCCGTTCGGCCGGGATCGGCCCGTCGTCGAAACGCGCCAGGAACGCCGGGTTGCGTTCAGCCAGTTCGCCGTAGATCCGCAGGCAGAGGTCCGTCCATCCACGAATCCAGTCGCAGTAGTGGAGGTTCGCCCGGGCGGTGTCGCCGTAGCGTGTGTGGGCTTCGTGGTAGCAGCCCCCTGAGCAGATGGGGCGCGCCCAGCACGTGCTGCAGTCCGTCTTGTTCGCGACGTGATGCTTGTCGAGAAATGCGTGCTGCACGTCCCGATCGATGCCGTCGCGAACGGTCCCGAGCTTGTGCTCGTCCGACCCCGCGAACCTGTGGCAGAGCGCGACGTCGCCGTCGGTCGCGACTCCCAGCAGCCCGAGCCCCGCGCCGCAGGGATACGGCTTGCTCATCCCTTTGTGAATCTCTTCGAGCGTCTCCTTCACGTTCGAGAACGCGTGGTGCCTGCCCGCCACGGCCGCGTCGAGGAAGTCGTACGCGAGCGTCCGGAATCCGCTGAGCATCCGGTCGTAGCCGCCGTCCGCAATCGCATGCGCACGAGACGGTGAAGTCGTGACGGGGGCAAACCCCACTTCGGAGAACCCCACGTCTTCGGTGAGGTGCCGGAAGATCTCGGGGATGTCGAGCGTGTCGGACGTGAGCGTGACCCGCGCGCCCACCGGACGGGTCCGATGCCGCTTCAAGAGCGCCTGGATCCTCGGAAGGACGATGTCGTAGCTGCCGACGCCGTTGTGGAAGACACGGAACTTGTCCTGAACCGCCTTCGGTCCATCAATCGAGATGGTGACGCCGATCTGGTGCTCGACGATGAAGTCGATGACGTCGGGCTTGAGCAGCGTGGCATTGGTCGTCAGGCTGAAGTCAACGGCCTTCCCCACCTGCGCGCCGCGCTCGAGCGCGTACGCCACGGTCTTCTTGAGCACGGGAAAGTTCAACAGGGTCTCGCCGCCGAAGAAGGTCAGATGCGCGACGCTGTTGTTCCCGGCCTCCTCGAGCATGAAGTCCACGCTCTCCCGAGCGGTTTCCTCGGACATGAACTTCGGTTTCCTGCCGTTCTCGGTGTCGACGATCTTGTCCTCGCCGTACTCGTAGCAGTACGTGCAGTTCAGGTTGCACTGGTTCGTCACGTTCAGCACCATCGTCGTCAACGGAAACGGCGTGAGCGGGAAAACCTTTGGCGGGGGCTGCTGGCGGACCGCCACTTCGCCGATCGCCCGCACCCGCGCCAGTTCGTCGAACGTGTCACTGAGGCGCTCCGAGGCGTGCAGCGGCGCCAGCTGGGAGAGGAGCTCCTCGCGCGTGCGTGGGCGCTCTCCGAGGGCCCGCATCACCGCGTCGGCCGCTTCATCCAGTGCGAACACGGCCGCGCTCGGCACCAGGTAGACGAACGGCCGTCCAGCCGCCTCGAACCGATGGTGCTCGCGAGGTCCCCACGCGCTCATGGTTTCTCCCCTGCTGCCTGATACCAGGCCATGTAGACAGGCACCGTCACGAGCAGGTGCGCCCGTGCGCGCAGCGGTTTGGCGCCCGCCGCCGGTGCGGCCAGCTCGGCGACGACCCAGACGTCGCCGATGTTGTTCCTGTTGCCCGTACGCTTCGGATTCGGGCCGTCGGCGTTCGGTGTGAACAGCCCTTTCGCGTCGAGTGTTCCGACGTATTTCACATCGTCGTCGCCGAAGGTCGCGGTGTATTCCTCGAGCGACCACTTGACGTCTGCGGCACCGAGGATGAGATCGTCCGGCGTGCCGGGCTTTCCGTCAGGACCGTTGACGAAGGCCAGGGCCTCGAACTGCTGCAGCTGTTTTGGAAACGCCGGACCGCCAAGGCGGGCCATGCCGGACAGCGGTGTCACCTTGATGCCGTCGATCTTGCTGTAGACCACGAGTGACGCCGCCTTGAGCGTGCCTCCGACAGCGGCGTCACGCGGACCGACTGGCGCGTCGGTCCGCCACGTCCACTTCGACCGCGATCTCGTCCGCTTTGCTGGAGACGACACGAGTGACCTTGACACCCTGTCCGAAGCTGATGTCTTCAATCTTTGGCGTGGGGAGATTGACGCCGTAGATCTTGACGGCCTGCGCGGTGGATCCGGTCTTGAGCGAACCGACGCTCGTGCCGAAGAGCATCGGCTCACTTGCCACACGCACCAGCGTGACGTCGATGCCGGTCTCGTCGTAGCCGCCGGTGAACCAGCGACCCGTCATCTCCTTCCAGCCGCGCTCGACCTGCATGACCTCGCGCCAGGCCATTGCATCGGGCGGCGCCGCGGCGGTCGGCGCCGCGGCCGCGCCACTGGTAGCCGGTGTAGACCACGGCCTTGCCCATGCGAGTGAATGTCTCGCCGGTGCGGGCGGCGACGTAGCCGCGTGTCGGTGATGAACGTGTCGGGTGCGCTGGCGTCAGCGGTCACGACCATCTCGCCGAACACGGCCCCCTTGCCGAGCTGGTAGCCGGAGACCGCCCAGCGGCCGGCCAGCCGCGGCGACTGCATCGCGGCGGACCATGACGGCCCACTCCGGCTGTCTCGAGCGGAAGCGCTTTCGTGAGATGGGCGAGCACCTTTTCCATCGGGTGACGGTTGTCGGGCGGCCGGCCGTCCGGCCCAGGCTCCGTCTGCGCGGCGCGCGTGCGGCGGAATCCCTGACCGCCGTTCATCGGCTGGTTGTCGACCAGTGGGTAGTAGCCGCGGTGCATCGCGACGAGCAGCTCCCACTCCGCCGTGGTGCGCCGCTCGCCGAGCACCCGCGCGACCGCATGACAGGACCCGCACGTGTCCGCGGTGTCCTTGTCGGCAGCGTAGGTGAAGTCCGTCGAGCCGCCGCTCGACTTCTGACCTGCCCGCCCTGCGCTTCCTCGGGCGCAAGGCCGTTGTGGTCAGAGAGGTACTTGACGATGGCGCGAGCGTCGGCCGGCGAGAGCTCGCCTGGTTGAGGGTCACCATGCGCTTGACCGTGCGCTCCCAGTTCTCCGGGCTCGCCCGCCGGTAGGAGATCCGCGACATCCGCATCTGCTCGTCGACCTTGTGGCAGCTGCCGCACCTGTCCTTCACCACCTCGCTCTGAACCGGAATGCCTTCGTCCTGGGCGGCCGCCGATGAACCGAACGCCAGACCAATCGCGCACACCATCCACACGATACGCATTGGCATCAATCGTCACCACGACAGCTGCTTCGACACCGTGACCGCACCGCAGGCCGGCCTTGACGTCCGGCGCGAACTTGCGCCTTCCGCGTGCCGACGAAGATGCAGCACGCCGCCGGCGAACGCGGCGCCGATACTCGCCGCGCCCAGCTGCTTGTTGACGGCGTTGGCTTCGCCGAACTCGGCGTACGAGCCGTTCTTGTTGTTGATGAACGAGTACAGCCCGACCGCCATGCCGCCGGCGAACAGCCCGACGCCGGCCCAGGTCGCCGGGCTGGGCTTCGATTTTCCGGAAACCGCCTCGGCGGCCTGCGGCGGCGGAGTCCTGGCGGCTTCGGCCCGCAGGTCTCCGGCCACGGCGGGAGTCGCCAGCGCGAACACGAGGGACATGGTGAGCAGCGTGCGTTGGATTCTCATGACGGACTCCTTTGAGCGATTACCAGCGGAACTTGGCGCCGAGCTGCACGCCGTCGCGGGGCGATGTACCGCGTCGGCCACGCCGAACGCCGACGAGGTGCCGAGCGACGAGCCGATCGCTTTCGACCTGGTCGCTGTTGGTCAGGTTCAGGCGCGTCCATGAACACGTCGAACCGGATCGGGCTGCTCGGCAGCGAGAACTCCTTCTGCACCCGCGCGTCCAGCAGGTTGATGTCGGCGACGCGGCGATCGCCGGTGTTCGCCTCCATGTTGATCTGCGGCGCTGACGGGAAGCCCAGGCCGCTGACCCGCACCGCGCGCGAATAGAGCCGCCCGGTCTGGTGCTGCACGTTCACCGAGCCGAGGATGCCCCACGGGAACCTGGTAGACGCAGCTGCGCCTTGGCGACCACCGGCCGATCGCCGATCAGCAGGCCGTCGCGTGTTGACGAAGTCGTTCGGACCGGCGGCGTCGCGCCCGAACGTCCCGGCCTGGCTGCTCTGGGCCGTGCTCGGGCGTGAACCGCGCGCTCGATGCCGAGCCGCCCCTTCGACTTCGACAGCACGAGCGAGACGACCCCCTGCCAGTTGTGCGACATGCGCTTGGTCGCCGTGAAGGTCACGCCGTTGTAGCGCATGTACATCCCGTCCGGGATTCGTCTGCAGGAACACGCGGTCCGCCGGGTTGCTCACCAGGCGGTAGACCGTGACCGTCTCGCCGGTCGCGTCGGTGCCGACGCTGTCGACGTACGGCACCGGCACGTAGCTGCCGGCGATGTCCTGCCAGCGCGCCGTAGTCCTCGCCGCGCTTGTGGACGTAGTTCACCTGCAGGCCGAGGTCTCGCATCACCTCCTGCTCGATCTGCACGATGTACTGGTCGTTGTAGGCGGACTTGAAGTCCGGATCGATTCGCAGGTTGGCGTTGCTCGAGACCTGCACGACGTTGATCCGGTTGCCGGCGGCGTCGAGCGTGAATTGAACGCCGGCGTGATCGACGGCACCGCCGGGCGGAACTCGTCCGGCCTCGATGCGCCTTGTAGTAGCGCCCGTAGTGCGCCTTGAGCACGATCGTCCCGACGCGTTGACCCGGTAGTTCACGCCGACGCGCGGCGAGAACGTGTTCCAGTGATAGACGTCGTCGTTCGCCGCGGACATCGCGCCGGTCGGCAGCCCCGAGGCGTCGAGCAGCGGAAACGACGGGAACATGCCCTTGCTGTAGTCGTAGCGGACGCCGAGGTTCACGACGGCGCGGCCGAGGCGGTAGGTGTCGTCGACATAGGCGCCAGCGGAGCACGCGTTCGCGCCCTGGTGAAACGGCAGCTGCGTCGTGCCGGTGGTCGGGCTGTCCGGTCACGCTCGTCGGTCAGATAGGTGTCGTTCGGGCCCGTTCAGGTTGTCGCTGCCGTGAGTCGGTGTACTGCACGCCGACCTTCCAGTCGTGGCTGCCGCCCAGGAAGCGATCGGTCAGGTGCGACATCTTCGACTGCGCAGCCGTAGCGCCAGCTGCGGTTCTCGGCCCAGCTGCTGATGCCGCCGGTGATCTGGCCGGTGTCCTGATCCTCGAAGCGCGGCTGCACGCGCGGCTGGCCGGCTTCGTTCGGGTCGTTCGAGCTGTGCAGCCAGAACCCGGAGAATCGCGCTTCGATGACGGTCTTGGCGGACAGCACGCCGGTATAGACCAGGTTCGGCGTCGGATTGTCGCCGTGGCTCAGGTCGATCGTGCTCGGCGCCGTGAACGACGAGGCGATGCCGGGGATGAAGTAGTAGTCGTCGTGATAGCCGTGCATCGATCCGGTGGTTCTGGCTGATGTTGTAGTTGAACTTCCAGAACACCCGGCGCGTGTCGTTCTGCGCCGGATAGCGCGGATCGACGCCGGGCTGCGAGTCCCAGTCGCGCTGATACTGCAGCGCGCCGAAGAACCAGAACCGATCGAGCGATGAACGGGCCGGAGGCCTGCACCGTCACGTCCCGCCACTGTGTCGCGGTGGTACGGAAACCCGCGGTCCGCCGCGGCGGTGGTGTTGCGGCCGGTCAGCGCGTCGGTCTGGAAGTAGACGTTGGCGTCGCCGTGGAACACGTTGCTGCCCTGGCGCGTCACGATGTTGAAGACCGCGCCCTGGACGTTGCCGTACTCGGCCGACGCGCCGAGCTGCAGCACCTCGACCTCTTCGATCGCGTCGGTGTTGAGCCACGGCGTCGAGCTGATGTCGGTGCCGTCGATCTGGTAGGAGTTCTCGTTCGTGCTGCTGCCGAGCGACTGCGCCGACGTGCTCTGGCCGACGTTCGACGTCGCGCTGACGCCGGGCGCCGAGTTGACCAGATCGAAATAGGAGAACCGCTTGACCGGCGCGTTCCGCACCCACTCCCGGTTGTAGGTGGTGCTGACCTGCGCGGAGGACGGGCTGACGACCGGCGCGTCGCCCGCGACGGTGACAACCTCCGAAAGTGTACCCAGCTTGAGCGTGACGTTCAGATCGAGCACCGCGCCGACGGCGACCTGAATGCCGGTGTGCTTCAGCGTCGTGAAGCCCGAGAGCGCATACTCGACCTCGTACGTCCCCGGCGGCAGCACGGGAAAGCGGTACGCCCCTGTCTCCGACGTGACGACGATCGGCGCGCCCGCCACGCCGGCGCCGCGCAGCGTGACGGTGACGCCGGGCAGCACGCTCCCGGACTCGTCGGCCACCTTGCCGATGATCTCTCCGGTCGTGCGTTGCGCAAACGCCGGCACGCACAGGGCGACCGTGAGCCACAGCGCGGCCACGAGACACACTCGCTTCATCGAGCTCCTCCTCACGCCCACCGGACTTGCAAAAAAACAAAATTGTGGTCGAACAACCGACGGCGAGCGATGCACCCGTCTGAGCAAAATGCGAACCACGGCTGCGCGTGTACGGGACCGCATGATTTCGTCAATGAAGCCGGGCGCGGACGACAGGACGGTGCAGGCGTGGAGAGAATCGTACGACCGACACGCGTGTGGGATCGCGCGCGACCTCGGGACAAAAATGTCGAATGGCGCTAACTGCAGCGCGTCAGCGCACCGCGCGCCACGAGCAGCGAGAGTCCCGCCAGCACGTGCGGCAGCGGCACGTCGCCGTGCGTGCGGCAATACGCGGCAAAGAGATCGCCGATCTGACGATGACGGCAGGCGACGTCGCGGAGCGACAGGAGATCCACGCCCTTGAGAAAACGAACACTTTCGGCGATGCCGGGTAGACCGAACGCATCTTCGAGCGTGATCGTCAGGTTCCGGATCACCGGCCGCTGCTCGAGCGGCACAGAGCCGCGGACGGTGAACTCGAAGCTCGGACTCTCCCGGATCATCCGGAACGCGTCGACGACGTCGGGCGCGCGGATCAGGGCGTCTTCGTCGAGCGGCTCGGTGGCCGGGGCGACCTCGGCGGCCGCGCGCGCCGTCCAGAACGGATGCCGGTGGCGCGCGTGTGCCTCCCGGGCGTACGCCGATGAGCGGCGCAGGCTGGCTGCGAAGACCTGCGCTTCCCATTTCGCGAAGAAGTCCAGCGCTATGGCGCGCCGCTCCGTGTGCCCCAGGGATGTGTGGACCGCCACGGCAGCGACCCATGCCGACATCAGCGCCTTTTTCACGCCGAAAGAAGACAGCGGCTCGATGAAGGTGGCGGCGTCTCCGACCAGGAGAAAGCTGTCGCCTGCGTAGCGCGCCGAGCGATAGACGGATGCATCGCAGGCCCACGCGCGCTGGAGCCGGGCGCCGTCCACGAGCCGGCCGAGTTGTCTCACCGTCGAGAGCTCTGCGATGTAGGTGCCCTCGAACGTGCGGCCGCGAGCGATCCGGCCGACGGCGGCGTCAACCATCAACCCGACATGCCGAACGGTCTCGGAGACGGGAACGGACCAGGCCCAGCCGCCGTCGTACGTCTCGACGAGCGTGTGCGTCGGATCCCGCATCGCCCACCCATCGGGCCGGTGCCAGACACCGATCAGCGCCTGTCCACGAAAGCCGTCCTGCTGCCGGCGGAAGCCCCGGCGCGCGATGACGCCCGTCCGCCCGGAACAGTCGAGCGCGAACCGCGCGCGGATCGTGCGCACCTCGTGGTCACCGCACGCGACCTGCAGCCGTGCGTACCCATCCTCCAGATCGACGTGCCGCACGCTCGCATCGTGCCAGACGCGTGCGCCTGCGCCTTCCGCCTGTGCCAGCAGCAGGCTGTCGAAATCGGGACGGAAGACCTGATACCCGAAGAGGTCCGCGCCGCCGAATGGCTCCGGTTGTCCATCGCGGTCGCCCCACCACACTGTGTTGCCGGTCGTGTGAAGAAAGCCGGCCGCGTCCACGGCGCCGAGCATCCCGGTCGCGGCCAGCACGGGACGACAACTGGGCGGCACTGATTCCGCGAGCGCGCGAGTCGCGGTGCCGCCCCTCGCCACGACGACCACACGGTGGCCCCAGGACGCAAGCAGCCGCGCGACCGCCGATCCGGCGGGGCCGCCGCCGATGATGGCGGCGTCGGCGGCGACGACATTCTCGTCGGGCGCGCGCGAGTGCGGAGACATTTGTGCAGTCTCTCCTTCACCACACCAGCGCTCGCCCAGAGGAAGAGCGCGGTGCGCAAGACGAGGGGAGAGACTCAGGTGGCAAGACCGATGCCGCATGATCGCGGCGCCGGCGTCAGACGGAGTGATCTACCGGGAAGGCTTGCTCCCTCTCGCCTGCTGCGCCCTTGCGAACCGCTCGAGGAGCGGCTCTGTCTGTTCGAGGGAGATGCATCCGTCGGTGATGCTCTGACCGTACACCGCAGGCTGTCCCGGCACGTAGTCCTGACGCCCCTCGACGATGTTGCTTTCGAGCATCGCGCCGAAGATCTGCCACGATCCCGACGCCACCTGATCGCAGATCGAGGCGGCGACGTCCGTCTGGCGGCGGTAGTCCTTGTCGCTGTTGCCGTGCGAGCAGTCAATCATCACGGTATCGCGCAGTCCCCGTGCCGCGAGCCCGGCGCTGATGTCTCTGACGTGCTCGGCGCCGTAATTCGGTCCGGTGCGCGTGCCGCCGCGCAGGATCACGTGGCACGTGTCGTTGCCGGTCGTGTGCGAGATCGCCGCCACGCCCTGCTTGGTGACCGACGGAAACCAGTGCGGCGACCGTGCCGCGAGAACCGCATCCACGGCGGTCTTGGTAGTGCCGTCGGTGGTGTTCTTGAATCCCACCGGCATGGACAGCCCCGAGGCCAGCTCCCGGTGCACCTGGCTCTCCGTCGTCCGTGCGCCGATCGCCACCCAGGAGGTGAGGTCGGCAATGTGCTGCGGTATCTGCGTGTCGAGGAACTCGGACGCCGTCGGCAGTCCGAGATTGTTCACGTCGAGCAGCAACTGGCGCGCGAGCCGCAGGCCTTTGTTGATGTGGAATGTCTCGTCGAGATCGGGATCGTTGATGAGCCCCTTCCACCCGACCGAGGTCCGCGGCTTCTCGAAGTAGCTCCGCATGATCACGATGAGCTCCCCCGAGTAGCGCTTCGCGAGCAGCCTCAGCCTGCCGGCGTACTCGAGTGCGGCACGCGGATCGTGGATCGAACAGGGTCCCGCGATGATGACCAGCCGGGGGTCGGATCCGGCCAGCGCATTGGCGACGGCGGTCCGGGCGTCCGAAATGACGTTCGACGCACCTTCGCTGATCGGAATCTCTTCCAGCAGGATGGCGGGGGGAATGAGCGGGCGTACCTGGGTGATCCGGAGGTCGTCTGTCGGTTGAAGCATCACCTCAAGATTACCGCACGGAGCACCCGAAGGGCGGCCGGGACGTTGGATCCGGTCGAAACGCGTGATATTCTGGGGGGGTCGGTTCGCCGCGCAACGGAAGCGACGGCGTCAAAAAAAGGCTCGAGCGACCACGTCCTGATACCCGGGGCACTTACAAAATTCGGTCGCGGCCGGGAGGTGCATGCATGGCAGACACTACCGGGGGCAGTCGATAAGACTCTCCCTCAACACCGCCGGCGGAAACGCCGGCGGTTCTCTGTACGGTTACGGCCGGCGGAAACGCCGGCCGTTTTTTTTGCCCGGGCTCGTCGTCTCTGTCACCGTGCCCGGGATCTGTTCAAGCCGAGCGGCGAATCGAGAAGCTCCCGCACCCGCTGCGTGAGCTCCGCCCTGCTGTAAGGCTTGCCGATGAAGTGTTCGGGTACGCCACCCGGGTCGCCTCCGATATCGCTCGAATAGCCGGATGTGTAGAAGATCCGGATCGAGGGATAGGATCTGGCAATCCGCGCGCCCAGCTCACGGCCGCTCATGCCCGGCATCACCATGTCGGTCAGCACGAGCTGCACCCCCTCCGGCTGACGCTCGAGAAACTGCAGCGCCTCTCTGCCGCTCCGCGCCGTGTAGACGGTATAGCCGGCGGACCGGAGGATGCGGGATGTCAGCTCGATCAGGAGGTCCTCATCCTCGACAATGAGAATCCCCTCGGTTCCGCGTGAGGCTGCCCGCGAGGGGCCGGGCAGGCTCGCGTCGGCGACTTCACTGCGACGCGGCAGATAGATCCTGAATGTCGTGCCGACGCCCCCTTTGCTGCGCACGCAAATGGTGCCGCCACTCTGCTCGATGATGCCGTACGCCGTGGAGAGTCCGAGACCGGTTCCCCGGCCTGGTTCTTTCGTGGTGAAAAAGGGCTCGAAGATTCTCGTCGACGTCGTTTCGTCCATGCCCGTGCCGGTGTCGACGACCTCCATCATCACGTATGCGCCCGGCTTGACGGGAGTGTGCTCCTCGGCCGATGCGGCGTCGACATCCACGTCCATCGTCCTGATCGTCAGGGTCCCGCCGTCAGGCATGGCATCCCGCGCATTGACGGCGAGATTCATGATCACCTGCTCGACCTGTCCGGGATCCGCCCGGACGATGCAGGGATTGGCCGGCTGTTCGACCACCAGCTTGACGCGCACACCGAGCAGCCTGGCCAGCATCTCCTCCATGCCGCTCACGAGCAGCGCCAGATCCACGAGGGACGGGGCCATGATCTGCTTGCGGCTGAATGCCAGCAGCTGCCGCGTCAGCGCGGCGGCGCGATCGCCCGCCTGCTGGATCTGCTCGAGATCTGCCCGAACCGGGTCGCCCTCACGGAGCGCGCCAAGGACCAGATCGGCCGTGCCGTTGATCACCGTCAGCAGGTTGTTGAAGTCGTGCGCGATCCCGCCGGCCAGGCGGCCCACGGTGTCCATTTTCTGCGCCTGGAGGAGCTGCGCCTGGAGCTCGACGCGGTCCGTGATGTCGACATTCGAACCGACGAATCGCACCGGCGCGCCGGCGTCGTCGAGCAGCTTGGAGGCGTGGGCCAGCATGTGACGGTAGGTCCCGTCCCTGTGGCGCAGCCGGAACTCGGCGGACCACGCGAGATTCGGTCCCTTGAGATGCGCCTTCGCACTCTCGACGACCCGGTCGTGGTCCTCAGGGTGCAGACGGCCGTCCCACTCGGCATTGTCGTTGGAGAGCTCGTGGTCCTCGTACCCCATCTGCCGCTTCCACTCCGGCGAGAAGTAGACGGACCTGGCTCGGAGATCCCAGTCCCAGAGCCCGACTTCCCCGGCTCGGACAGCCCGCTGCAGCCGCTCCTGCGCGTCCTTCAATTGCTGTCGGGCTGCCTCCTCGACGGTCCGGTCGCTGAAGACCAGCACCACTCCATAGACGGTCCCGTCGTCATCGCGGATGGGGGCGGCGGTGTGCGCGACGGGCCGGCTGGTGCCGTCCCGGGAGACGAGCACAGCAGGATCCGCGGCTGCGGTGACGTGCTGCTCGCGAATCGTGCGGCTCACGAGCTCGCCCGTGTCCGCGCCGGTCGCGATGTGGAACACGTCGCCGATGGGCCTGCCGCGCGCCTCGTGCTCACGCCAGCCGGTGAGCGTCTCCGCGACCGGATTCATGCGCACGATCCGTCCGTCCATGTCGGTCGAGGCGACCGCATCGCCAATCGATCGGAGCGTGATGTCGAGATCTTTGCGCGCCCGCTGCAGCGTCTCGAGAAACTGCCCCGCGGCCGCCTGGTCGGACAGGATCCTGCCGGCAAGAACGGTGGCGATCGGGAAGGTCAGGAGGACCGGCAGCGCGAGCTGCCGGATGATGGTTTCCCGCGTGCCGGCCGGAAGCGTGAACATCATCGCGAGCATCACGACGTGCACCACGACGCCGAAGAGATAGAGCTGCCTGCTCGAGAGCGGCTGTGCTCGAGATCGCTGCCACAGATACCCCACGACGCCGATTCCCGCCGAGCACGCAATCACCAGCAGCCCTGTGAGCATGCCGTCCCCGCCAATCCACGTCCGGTAGGCCGCGGCGCTCAGCGCGGCGACGCCCGCGGCTACTGGTCCAAAGAACAACGCGCACAGACTGACGACGACCGACCGGCCGTCGAAGATGAGGCCGGGTCCGAATACGACGGGACGCAGCATGCCCATGCAGGCGGCGCCGCCAAAGAGAAGGCCCTGCATCGCCGCCCCGGCTACGGATCGGCGGTGCCATCGCTGCGCGATGAAGCCGGACACGACGCTGATCGCAATCAGCAGGGCGAGATTGAGAATGAGGGCCGCGTACATGTCGATCACGTGGCGCCGCGGAGCGTGCGGCTCGGCGGACCGGCTGTCGACGGCTGGACGTTCTTCGATTGCCCGCGCGGGATGGTGAGCGCGCGCCAGCGCGGGCCTGCGTAGTGCTTCGCAAGCAGCACGATCTGCCCTGTGTGTCCCGCGTAGTGGGTGATCTGGCGGTAGATGGCCTGCGTCACGGTGTGCGCCTCACCGCGGATGCGGATCGTGCGGTCGAGGTCTTCCGGGGTCAGCGACGCCACCGTCCCGAGCGCGAGCGCCCACCCCGCTTCCCAGGCAGCCTTCACCGCCTGCGCCGAGTCGTCAGCGTCGATATCGAACTCGGCGTCCCGGTTGCGGTCCGGTTTCTCGCCGTCTGACGTCAGGAAATCGGTCCATCGCGACCGCATGTTGCCCGCCATGTGCTTCATGATGAGCGCGAGGGAGTTCGACTCGGGATCGAGAACCCTGAACAGGTCGTCGTCACCAATCTGCGCGAGCGCCTTGTCGGCAAGCTCCTTCAGCTTTCGGAGCTGACTGAGTGATTCATCCAGAAAATGCTGTTCGTTCATGGCTCAGCAGGCGGCCGGCCGACGAGGGGATGGCCCCATCCTAGCGCACATCGGAAAAAAACACGGCAAGCGCGGACGATCGAGCGGGCGAGGCGATTCAGGCCGACGAGGAACATTGCAGCCGGACAATGCGTATAAGGCCTACAATGCAGTCTTACTCGGTACGACAATCCGGCTCTGTGCAACCGGTTGTACGTAGTACGTAGTACGTAGCACGTATTTATGTCCGACGCCTACCTCGGAGAGTTCGAACAGGTCGTGCTGCTGGCGATCCTGCGTCTCAAGGACGAGGCGTATGCGGTGCCGGTTCGTGAGGAGATCGAAGCGCGAACCGCTCGATCGGTGGCGCGCGGCGCGCTGTACACCGCGCTCGATCGCCTGGAAGCGAAGCGTTGCCTGACGTCCCGGATGAGCGAACCGCTGGCCGAGCGTGGCGGGCGGTCGCGCCGCTACTACACCGTCACGCCGGCCGGGCTCAGCGCCCTGCGCGCATCGAGGCACGCGCTGCTGCAGCTCTGGAACGGCATCGAGTCCCAGCTCGAACGGTCATGAATCTCACATCCACCCCCCCGCGCATCCCCGAACGCGTCCTGTCGCTCGTGCTCGGAGCCGGCGGATCGGCGGACGGCATCCTGGGCGATCTGTACGAAGAGGTACTCGCACCGCGCGCGCCGTCCGCGCCCGATGTCGATTCCCCGCGCGCAGATCTGGTACTGCGTCGAGGCGGCAAAACTGGGCTGGCGCTACGCCTCACGGCGCACGGCCGCATCCTTCGCGCGACCGGGCTCGATCCCGGCCCCGCTTCCCCACCCCGGAGATACGATCATGAGCTCACTCGTCCTCGACCTGCGGTATGCGGTGCGCACGATGGTGAAGCGCCCGTCGACGAGCGCCATCATCGTGCTCACACTCGCGCTGGGTCTCGGGGCCAACGCCGCCATTTTCGGCGTCATCGACGCCCTGGTCCTCCACCCCTTCGCCTTCTCCAACATCGATCGGCTGGCGGTCGTCGCGCAAACGAAGAATGGCGACGTCGGTTACGTCAAAGAGACTGTCGCGCCCGCCAATTTCCTCGACTGGAAGAAGCAGGCCGACAGCTTCGAACAGCTCGCGGCATTCGGCTGGTGGGACGCCAGCATCACCAGCGCCGACGATCCGGAGCGCGTCAGCGGATTCCTCGTCACCCCGGATTTCTTCTCGGTGCTCGGCGTGCACGCGACAATCGGCCGGATGTTCCAGCCGAGTGACGAGATCCAGGGACAGCATCGCCGCACGGTGTTGAGCCACACGCTGTGGCAGCGGCGCTTCGGCGGCGACCCTGCGATCATCGGCCGCACGATCGACATCGACCGCCAGCCATTCGAGATCATCGGCGTCGCCCCGGCCGGCTTCGACTTCCCGATGGGCTCCGCCATCTGGGCGCCATTCGCGATGACGTCGGAAATGGCCGCCCAGCGCCGCGAGCGCTACCTGACCGTCATCGGCCGCCTTGCTCCGGGGCGCTCGGTCGACGACGCGAATGCGCAGCTGGCTGTCGTGGCGCAGCGTCTCGAACAGCAATACCCCGAGGCCAACAAGGATCGCGGCGCGCGCGCACTGACCTTCGTCACCGGAATGCAGGATGTCGGGCTCGGCTCCATCCTGCTGCTGTGGCAGGCGTCGGCCGCGTTCGTGCTGCTCATCGCCTGCGCCAACATCGCCAACCTCCTGCTCGCACGCGGTGCCGAACGGCAGCGCGACCTGGCGGTGCGGCTCGCGCTCGGCGCCAGCCGCGGCAGGCTCATCCGCCAGATGCTCAGCGAGAGCATGCTGCTCGCGTTCGTGGCCATTCCTCTCGCGATGGTCGTCGCCTCCGGATCGCTCCATGCCATCCGCGTGTCGATGCCTGCCCGGATCCTCCGATTCGTGCCGGGCTGGCAGACGATGGGCGTGGACGGGCGTCTCTTCTTCTTCACCGCGCTCCTCGCGATCGCTGCCGCGGTCGTCTTCGGCCTCGTCCCTGCGCTGCAGGCGGCGGGACCCCGCGTCGCCGAAGCCCTGAAGGATGGCGGGCGGAGCTCCACAGCCGGCCGTCAGCGCTTCCGGCGCGGCCTGGTCGTCGCGGAGATCGCATTGTCGCTGCCGCTCCTGGTTGCGGCCGCCCTGAGCGCCGTTGGCGCGAACCGGTTCCTCAACGGCCCGCAGGGTTACGACGCGGATGGTGTGCTGGCGATGCGCGCCGTACTCCCGGACGAGCGGTACGAACAGCCGGAACCACGCCGGCAGTTCGTCGACAGCGTTCTCCAGCGCGTGACGGCCCTCCCCGGCGTGCGGTCCGCCGCGGTGACGAACGTCGCGCCGTCAGGCACCGGCAACAGCAGCCGGCCGATCGGGGTCGAGGGACGGCCGAATCCCGACCGTGCGAACCCGCCGCTCGTGGACTTCCGCGCCACCACCGCCGCGTATTTCGACACCATGCGCATTCCGATCCGCAGTGGGCGCGCGTTCACGCCGGCCGACAGGGCCGGCACGGAGAACGTCGCCATCGTCACGGAGGCAGCCGTGGCGCGCTACTTTCCGGGGACGGATCCCATCGGAAAGCGGCTGCGTCTCGGCGACGGCCCGTGGCTCAGTATCGTCGGGGTCGCGGGGGACGTCGTCCATGACTGGTTCGGGCGCCGCAGCTACCCGACGGTGTATCGGCCCTATCCGCAGGCCCCGACGGGCAACGTGGTGTTCGTGACGCGCACCGACGGCGACCTGCCGTCACTGGTGCTGGCCGCGACGCAGGCCGTGCGGGCGGTCGATCCGGTGCAGCCCGTGTTCGACGTGATGTCGATGCGCCAGATGCTGCACGAACGGACGATCGGGCTTCAGTACGTGGCGGCGATCATGGTGGTCTTCGGCGGGCTGGCGCTGGTGCTGGCGGTGGTTGGCGTCTACAGCGTGATGGCGTTCCTCATCACGCAGCGCACCCACGAGATCGGCGTACGCATCGCGCTCGGCGCGAGCCGGCGCGATGTGTTCAGGCTGACCATCGGCCAGTCCGGACGCCTGACGGCGGTTGGTCTCGCCGTCGGGCTGGTGCTGTCGATGCTGCTCGGGCGATTCCTCGAGTCGAGTCTCTTCGGCGCCATTCCCAACGACCTGCGCGTCCAGGCGGCGCTTGCCACCGTGCTCGTCGCGGCGGCGATGCTCGCCGGCTACATCCCGGCGCGCCGTGCCGCCGGGATCGACCCCATCATCGCTTTGCGGAACGAGTGACGCCGGCGACCCGGCGGTGCGCGGCTACCCGGCCTTCTCGATGTGCACGAGGTACGCTTCGACCATCAGGAGATTCTTCTCGCCCGACTGCGCGATGACGCCGAGAAGGCGCTCCATCTTCACGACCTCCTCCAGTTGTTCGTCGATGAACCACTGCAGGAAGCTCTGTGCGAGGTAGTCGCTCTGCTTGACGGCGATGTCCATCAGGCCGGTGATCTGCTTCGTGACGTCCTTCTCCCAGTTGAGCGCGGCCTGCACCGCGTCCTCGGCTGACCCGAACGACACCTTTGGCGCCGGAATGGACGGAATCTGGAGCGGCCCCTTCGTGTCGAGGACGTACTTCACGAACTTCATCGCATGCTGGCGCTCTTCTTCGGCCTGTTCCAGGAACAGCTTGGACAGCAGCGTCAGGTGACGATTGTGGAAGTGTGCCGCAATGCTGACGTACTGCATGCTGGCGCCGAATTCATGGCCGATTTGTTCGTTGAAGGCTTTGGCGAGCTGAGAGCTGATGAGCAATGCATTCTCCTGTTGAGCGACCGGACCATCATAGCCTGTCTCGACTCGGGATTCGGGATTCGGGATTCGACTCGGGACTCGGGACTCGCCCGCCTCCGCTCGCTCTGCAGGGCATGCGAGCTACGGCGCGGCCGCGCCGTAGCCGCTTCGCGGCGTAGGCGGGGGATTCGGACAGTGTGCGGAGGCGTTTAGCCGGAAGGCGCCCCCGGATTTCGAAGGCCTGAGAGACCGGCAAATCCCGAGCGCTCCAGCAGCCGTTCGATCTGGATGGGCGTCGCCCCCAGCCTGGGGGCCGCCGCGACGAGATCGTCGGCGCGCACCGGATACCAGTCCCGTCGCTGACGATCGCCAAGCCCCGCGACGTCGAACGGCTCGATCGCCCGATCGATCCGCGCAACGAGCGCCGCCCGCCGATCTCCCACCGGGTCCGCGAGTGCCGCGGCCACGCAGGCGCGCGTCTCCTGCCCGAAGACCGGGTCATCACAGAGAAGGAAGCCCTTCGCCCTCTCTCCCATTCCCAGCCGCCGCGCCGTCTCGCTGTAGCTGGCTGCGGCGAAATAGAGCAGGGACAGCCGCTTGAACAGCTGGAAGTCCCCCATGCTCGCGTACAACGCGCCGACGAGCTGCTCGGTGGCGTCGAGCTCACGTTGCGTCTGCGCGGCGTAGTCCGCACAGGCACTCGCGAACGCCTGACCATCCCAGCGATCGGACTCGAGCACTCGCAACAGGCGCTGGATCCCGAGCAGCGTCAGTGGAAAACCGGTGGAGAGCAGCGGATCGATGACGCCCGCTGCGGACGGCAGCAATGCCCAGTTCTGACCGGTGACGACGGCGCTCCGAAACGCCACACGAGGCGTGTGGATGAAAGGACGTGTGGCCCGTGCGTCCTGGAACTGGCGCGCCACCGAAGGCAGCTGCGACAGCAGGCGATCCCACGCGCCCTCCACGCTGATGTCGATCGAGGCGGCCACCGCGTCGGTGAGGGCCGCTCCAGCGCTCGTGATCCCGTTGTTGAAGCGCAGCACCCAGATCCAGCCACCCGGGAACACGTGGTGGAGCGCCGCAAGATCCACAGGAAACGGAGGCGATTCTCCGACGGCGACCGTGCGATCCCATTGTTCGACGCCCGAGAAATGCGTGAAGAGCGCCTGGGTCGGCGGCAGCCATTGCAGAGGCCGCTCGCCCAGACTCAGTGCCCGATGCAGGAACCCTCGCGGACCGCTCGCGTCGATCGCGAACCGGGCGCGGATCTGCAGGGGCTGTCCATGCCGGCGGCCCTCGAGCTCAGCGCCTCGCGCGTCGGTGCGCAAAGCGGTCAGTTCGATCTCGTCCAGGTACTCGGCTCCGGCGCTGGCGGCCTCCTTGACGAGGAAGTGGTCCACGTCCGGTCGATACCAGTGCGTATCGGCGATGCCGTCATGCGGGCTGGCGGCGACGAGCAGCTGCCGATCATGATCGTCGCGATCGCGAAACGGCTCTCCGAGCTCGTGCCGGTAAAAACTGAAGCCGCGTTTGAGCCCGCCGGCGACGTCGGGGTAGCGCCCTTGCCACGTGCCCCACTTCGAGAACGGCCTGACGCGCTCCAGGGCGTAGCGATCGCAGAGCTCCTCGACCAGCAGGTTGGCCAGAGGCGTGGACGACTCCCCAATCGCAAACCGCGGATGCCGGCCGCGCTCGAGCAGCACCACGGATCGTCCCATGCTCCGGAGCGCCAGGGCCGTCAGCGACCCGGCAAATCCCGACCCGATGATCGCGACATCCGCCGTCGCGAAGAGGCTTCCGGACCGTGTCATGCGGGTTCGCCGAGGTCTCCGCACTCGGCACAGACAACCGATGGGCGTGCACGCTGTTCCAGATTCATGCGGCGGAGCCGATCCTGCCGTGCGGTGAAACAGGATGAGCAGCCGGCAAACCGACCGAGATCCCACAGGTCGGCAAACACCCGGCCTGGTGTGCGTTGAAGCGCTCGCTCGAGCGCCTCCTCCAGATCCGCGAGCGTCGGCCGAACGGCCCCAAGCGCCTCCAGCGCGCCATTCCCCTGACGCGTGGGAATGAGCGAAACCGCTGTCGCGCCGCACGCGAAAGCGAACGACACGGATCTCGCGATCCACTCCTGCTGCTGCGACGGATTCACGAACGGCACGCCGACGAGCAGGAACACGCGTAACCCAACCCCCTCCCGGCGCAGGCGGTCGGCTGCGTGTGCGAACTGACGGAGCGTGAACCCCTTGTTCAGCTGCGCGAGGGCGTCCGGATGCGCCGTCTCGAGCCCCATCGCCACCTCGAGGCCGGGACTGCCCGCGCCTCGCGCGGCGCCCGCGAGTGCAGTTGCGAACCGGGAGAGCCTCTCGCCGATGAGGGAAGGATGCGACTCCACGATCACATTCGCGAAGGACCCGAGCCGGTTTGCGATCGCGGTGTAGTCACTCTCAGGCACCGCGCGCGGATCGAAGAAGTTGCCGGCGTTATACAGCTTGATCTGGCGAGGCAGCGGTCCCTGAGCTGCGAGCGTCGCCAGCCCGTCGTCCAGTTGCCGGACGAGCGCACCAGGCGGCGTGTCGTCCGGAATGGTGTGCTGCCACAGATCGCACATCACGCAGCGCCACGGACACTCGCGGCCGGTCAGGAAAATCGTGACGACGCGCGCGATGGTGCCCTCGGCGGTGCGTTCGTCCTCCACCAGCAGACCCTGGTGGCGCCACGGATCGTGCGCAGGACGGGCACCGCGTCGATCGAGCACGAACCGATCGCGATCGCCCCGGGAGGAAGGATAGACAGCCGCGACGTTCATCCGGCGTACATGGCCAGGAAACGCTGCCGGTACATCTGTTCGTTGCCGCCGAGAATGGAGCGCCGGATATCACCCGCCGCGACGCCGTCCTGAAAGCGCCGTTTTGGAAACACCGGCATCTCGAGCCCGGTGACCGCGAGTACCCCTAAACGAACGATTTCGCCTTTGAGCGAGTACAGCGCGGCCTCGTCGTAGCCGGTCAGGTCCGCGAACGGAATGCCCTCGGCGACTTCGACGACATCGGGCCGCGTGAAGGGGCTGAACGCGTCGAAGCCATATCGCCGGCCGGGTGCGTAGGTCCGCACGTACCCGCGGCTCAACCCGCCGCTGTACGTGAGCGAGTGCTTGATGCGGCCGACGCCCCACCCCTCGTGGTACAGCATCAGGTTGTTGACGACGCTCCGGATCGTCAGCTCGCTGTTCTCCTCGATCGGGTAGTCCTTCAGGTTCTCGTCCCCGCCGTCGCCGTCGGCAATGTAACGCCAGTCAGGATAGCGATCGCGGATGCCCGCGCTCAGGAGGAGCCCCATCGCGGCGCACTCGACGTCGAGCGGTTTGTAGTCCTCCAGGGTGCGCAGGGTCTCGGTGACGTCGAGGTCGCCAGGGTCGGCGTGGATTTCCTCCAGGAACATCGAGAGTCCGAGGCGCTCGAGGAATGTGCGTGCCTGTTCCAGGTCACGGCCGCCCCCGAGGTCGAGGGTGAACGCCTTGAGGCGTGTCGGCGACAGTCCGAGGCGCAACATCGTGTGATACGTCACGAGCAGCACGGCCCCACTGTCGATGCCGCCGGAGAACGCGACCCCAATGGGTTCGCGCGGGCCGGACGTGCGCGTCTCGATCCCGGTCAGCCACTTCGCGATCTCCCCCGACAGCGCCCCGATGTAGCGGCGTCCGATCTCGTCCAGATCGGGTGGGAGGACCGCGCGTGCCGGATCGAAGAACCGCGTATAGGCGGGATCCGGATCGGGACATCCGACGAGGCGCAGCTCCACGACGTAGTGAGCCGGCACCATGCGTGTGTAGCTCGGATGGAATTGCCCGCCGAGACCCTCCGCCTCGAGCGCCCGCTGCAGCGTATCGATCCGATCGGCCACGAACAGCGCGGGGCCCTCAGCGCGTTTGGCGAGGAAGTACCGCATCGGCCGATCCAGGGAACGCGCCAGCCGCAGGGTGATGCCGTCTTTCGCCACGATCGCGAACGAGCCGTCAATCGCCCGGACCGACGCGGGGTCGCCCGACAGCACCCGCTGACGCGCCTCGGCGATCGGCATGTTGTAAATGACGTTCAGACCGGGATCCAGCAGATCGACGAGACGCTCAGCGTGCTGCAGCATCGGGTGATCATAGACCAGGGCTGCCGGGGCGTCACCGTCGCCCGACCCTCGGACGCAGGTACTAATACCTTTGTATTAGTCCGGCCGGGGGGAGACGGCGCCGCACCCGTTTCCCCGGAGAAGCCGTTGACCGCGTGCGGGTCGCCGCGTTACAGTGCGCGTTACAGTGCGGGTTGCCTCGCGCATCCTTTCAGAGGTGACAAACATGACCGCGATGAGCGCAGCGGTTCGTTCCGCTCCCGCAGGTTTCCTGGAACGCATCAACGGGCCGCGCCATGAGCTCGCGCTGCGGACGTTCATGGTCATCGTACTGGCGCACTGGGCAGAGCATCTGCTGCAGGCGTTCCAGATCTACGTGCTCGGCTGGCCCGTGCCCGAAGCCCGCGGCGTGCTCGGTTACTTCTATCCGTGGCTGATCAAGTCCGAGACGCTCCACTACGGCTACGCGATCGTGATGCTCGCCGGTCTCTGGATGCTGCGCCCCGGGTTCACCGGCGTGCGGGATCGGCGATGGTGGACGGTCGCGCTGTCCATCCAGTTCTTCCATCACGTCGAGCACGCGCTGCTCCTCGCGCAGGCGGTGCTCGGGTACAACCTGTTCGGCCGTCCGGTCCCGACGAGCCTCGTGCAGCTCTGGATCCCGCGCGTCGAACTGCACCTGTTCTACAACACGATTGTCTTCATCCCGATGGTGATCGCGATGTACTACCACCTGTTCCCGGCGCCGGAAGAGGCTGGAGGACACCAGTGCACGTGCGCGTGGCACCCGCCCATGGCGGACGCCGCCTGACCGTCAGCCGGCGCAAGCGTCTCCAGACCGATCTCTCACTCGTGATCCTGGCCCTGTGGGCCTGCTCGCTCGGCGCCGCGTGTCATCGCACGCCACAGGCACGCAATCTCAGGTTCGAGTCGAGCCTCTGGCCGCGGCTGGTGGCTGTCGGCCGCCCGGCACTCCTGGAACTGCGTGTGCTCGACGCCGCCGGCCGGCCGGTGCTCGGCGCTCATCTCCGCGTCGAGGCCCAGATGTCGCACCCCGGCATGGCCCCCTTTCTCGCCACAGCCACCGAACGCGGGAATGGCGTGTACCAAGCAAAGTTGCGGTTCTCGATGGCAGGCGACTGGTTCGTGCTGGTCACTGGCAATCTGTCGAACGGCGACAAGGTCGAGTACCGGGTCGACATACCCGGCGTACGACCCTCCTGACGCGCATCCGCCATGAGCTGTTCCCAGCGCCCGTCGTCAACGGTAGACGTGCTTCGCTGGCCGCTGATCGGAAGACTGCTGCGATGGCGGCATGCGAGGACGATGCTGCAGTCGGTGGCGATGGTCATCGCGACGATCATCATCCTGCACGGTCTCTTCGGGCCGCAGGAGGCGCCGAGGAACCTGGCCACCGTCCTGACGTGGGTTCACTACCGCGGCCTGCTCGTCGTGGCCCTGCTGGCTGCCGGCAATTTCTTCTGTACCGGCTGCCCGTTCGTGATGGTGCGCGATGTCGCGCGGCGGGCGCACCTGCCAACGCTGCACTGGCCACGACGCCTGCGGAACAAGTGGTTTGCGCTGGCACTCTTCGCTGGCGTGCTGTTCGCCTACGAGCTCTTCGATCTCTGGGGGCTGCCGCGCGCGACGGCATGGGTCGTCATCGGGTATTTTGCCGCCGCGCTCACCATCGATCTGTTCTTCAGGGGCGCGACATTCTGCAAGTATCTTTGCCCGATCGGCCAGTTCAATTTTGCCGCGTCCACGCTGTCGCCGCTCGAGGTCAGAGTACGCGAGCTCGACGTCTGCGCAACCTGCCGAACCGTGGATTGCATCAAGGGGCGGCGCGACAAGGACGCGCCGGAGGTGACGATCCAGCGGGGCTGTGAGCTGTCGCTCTTCCTTCCGCGGAAGGTGGGCAACCTGGATTGCACCTTCTGCCTCGATTGCGTGCATGCGTGCCCGCACGACAACGTCGAGATTGCGGGGCGCCTGCCGGGCGCGGAGCTGATCGACGGCCGGCGGCGCTCGGGAATCGGCCGTCTCACCGCGCGGCCCGACATCGCGGCGCTCGCCGTGCTCTTCGCGTTTGGTGCGCTCCTGAACGCGTTCGCCATGGTGAGCCCCGTGTATGCGGCCGAGCAGTGGCTCGCGCGGGTGATGGGGCTGTCATCGGAAGCACCGGTCCTGGGCATCGTCTTCCTCGTCGCGCTCGGGGTCGCCCCACTGCTCATGCTGACCGCGGCGGCATTCGTCAGCCGGCTGCTGACGGAGAGCCGCGGCGCCTCCATTCCCGGCCGGATGGTGCAGTATGCCGTCGCCCTCATCCCGCTCGGTTTCGGCATGTGGATCGCCCACTATGCCTTTCACCTGTTGACGGGAATGCTGACCGTCGTGCCGGTGACGCAGAGCGCAGCGGCCGACCTCTTCGGATGGGCGGCGCTCGGGGATCCCTGGTGGGGATGGGCCGGCGCTCGCCCGGGCGCGATTTTCCCCGTTCAGATCGGCTTCGTCCTTCTCGGCACCGTCGGTTCGATCGCCGTCGCGCACGGTATCTCGGAGCGTGAACATCCGGCCCGCCCCCTGGCCGCAACCGCACCATGGGCCGTCGTCGTGGTCCTCGTTGCCGCAGCGGCGCTCTGGGTGCTCTCGAATCCGATGGAGATGAGAGGCGTCGGGTTCCTGGGATGACACGGATCAGACGCGCCACGCACACATTGTGGCTGTTCGTGCTGCTGACGGCTCACCCGCCGCCCGTGTTCGCACACTCCGGCCCGCCATTCCCCGCTGTCTCCGATCGCGTGGCGGGTCCGTATCGACTCTCGCTCTGGACCGATCCGGATACGACGGACGATGGCTCCGCGGCCGGGCAGTTCTGGGTCGTGATTCATCTGGCGGACGGGAGCCAGGCGCCACCGGACACACACGCCATCGTCGCGATCCGTCCGCTGAATCGTCCGGGGCCCGAGCGGTCGGCAGCCGCGTCCCCCGTGGACGGCGACACGTCGCGCCAGTTCGCCGCGCTCGTCATGGATCACGAAGGCCCGTTTGCCGTGCGGGCCACGATCTCCGGCGCGCGCGGGTCCGCTGTCGTGGACGGGACCGTGGACGCGACCTACGACATCAGGCCCGCCCGCTGGCTGGTGATTTTGTACGTCTTGCCGTTTGTCGCGGTGGGGTTCCTCTGGCTGAAGCTGCTGCTCCGCCGGCGCGTCCGGGTGCCTGTGAAGACGCCCTGAGGCCGCGACGACGACAACAGGAGATCACGAGTTCAGGAGCGCACCTGAGGAGGGAACGGAGGAAAATTCACCACGGAACCACGGGGACACGGAGACGCACGGAGAGAACTGGCTGGCTTGATTCCGATGGGCCGTCCATCTGATCTCTGGGAGCTTGTGTTTGGGAGCTCTCCTCGCTGCCCTCGCCGGCCGAAAGGCCGGCGCCCGACCACGCTTTGTGCAATCGATTCCGATGCATGGATCTCGGATGGGCTGTCCTCGGCGCTCAGCCTTCGTCCGGCGCCGGACAGCGTCCGCCGCGCGAAGCGCGGCCCGACCACAGTCCGACTGCATTCCGGCAGCAAAACATGAACCCTGGTTCCTGAGACTGCGCGCCGAAACCATCCGGGCCTCTCCGTGCGTCTCCGCGTCTTCGTGGTGATCTGTCCGTGATCTCCGTCACCGTCTGTTCCTGATCTCAGCGTCGCGCGACGCCTTTCACCAGCGTGAGGGCGAAGTGCAGCATCGCGGCCATACGCTTTTCGTCGGCCTTGTCAGGCGTGTCCGCCGCGGTGTGGATCGTGCGAAGAATCCCCGGGACCATTCCCTCGGCCAAGCCGGCTTCTTTTCCGGCATTCATCATCAACCAGACCTGGTGCGCCTCGATGGCACCGATCATCCCAAAGGAAATGGTCGGAATCCCAGCCTTCATGAATGAACGATCGTCGCCCGGCGGCATCTGCGGCAACCCGATGCAGGCTGCGTCCTCGGCCGCGCAGGTCTCAACGAACACGCGGCGCAGAGCCGCGTTGTCCGGCCGCTCGGATGGACCAAACAGAATCGTGTTGCCATACGCGTTGATGTCGAGGTTGAGCATCGCCGTGACTCGGTCGGAGGCATGCGCTTTCACGTACTCCGCCGATCCGAGCAGGCCCAGCTCCTCCATGTCGAACCACACGATCCTGACGCGCACCGGCAGCGACTCGGCCTTGATCGCCTCCGCCAGACGCACCAGGATCACGCTCGATGCGGCGTTGTCCACCGCTCCCTTGCTGAGCGAGCCGTCCGGCAACCGCACGGCGTCGTAGTGGGCTCCGACAACGATCTCCTCGGCGCCGGCGCCCAGCGTCAAGACGATGTTGCGTCCGGCGGTGCGAGGCTCACCCCGCAGTGGCTTCTCAATCGTGAACGGCTCCACCGTGAACGCGAGGTTCCGCGCGCGGAGCAGCGCCGTCAGCGCATCGAAGCGCGCCTCGTTTGTCGTCGACGCGGCCAGGCCCGCCACGTCAGCGGCCAGCGTCGCCGGAGCCGTCTGCTGGACGGTCTGCAGCAGCGTGACAAGGGTGATCAGCAGGAAATTCATGGACACATAATACGTGCTACGTGCTACGTGCAACGTCTACGTGCTACGTGCTACGTGCTACGTGCTACGTGCTACGTGCTACTTCATGGCGAGCTGCGCGAGATAGTGCTTCATGAACTCGTCGCGTTTCGGCTCGAGACAGACCGTCACCGGCCGCCCGTTCGTCGTCGCGACGCGCGTGTATCCTTTGTCGTCCACCCGAAGTGGCATCGGTTCGCATCGGCCGAAGAAGCGTCCCGGGTGCTGCGCCTCGGCGAGCGCGAGCTGATCGTGGAGCGTCATCCGGCTGGTCGGCCGATCCGCCCAGAGCCGCAGCAGCGCCTCGAGCGCGATGACGAGCGGGGTCCCCGCCTTGCGCAGCGCCTCGCGCTCGGGATCCTCGAGCCGCACATACGTCGTCGAATCAAGAGGCACGATCGTCAGCGGCCAGGCGGCCGAGTAGACGGCTTGCGCTTCCGGAATGGCCAGTTTCACGTTCCATTCGGCCAGGGGGGTGGGGCTCGAGGCATTCGGGCCGACGGATCCGCTCATCAGGACGACGCGCTTCACCATGGGGATGACGTCCGGATGCAGCCGGACGAGATCGCCAATGTTCTGCAGCGGCCCGACGGCAATGAGCGTGACCTGGCCCGGGTTCTTGCGTATGGCATCGGCCAGAAACTCGACTGCCGACGCCGAGACAGGCTTGTAGGCCACGAAGTCCTCGGCCCAGGTGAACTGGTAGTCGATGCGATCGGGAGGGACCGCAGGCGTTTTGCGTCCAACCGCGACGGGCACGTCCGTGCGTCCCAGACGATGGAGCAGCTTACAGGCCAGCCTGGCGCGCTGAGGTGTGTCGGCGTCGCTGACGGTCACTCCGAGCAGTTCGAACGACGCACTCTTCAACGCATACCCCAGCGCCCACCCGTCGTCGATGTCGGTGCCGATGTCGGTATCGAGGATGACTTTCATGCGGGCCTGTTGTGCCGCGGCGGGGATGCACCCCGTCAGTAACCAGGCCAGCGCCAGGGCGATTCGTATGCGGTGAGACATAGCCTTCCTCCGAATGCGCCGCGCGCGCGAGCGGCGTGTCGCGACTATAGAACTGAACGCCAGGGAAGGGAAACGGATCGGCTTCAGGGCCCGAGGGTCGCGCCCTGACGTATACTCTCGCGCGCGACAATAAGGCGAACGTTCGAGAGAATGGGGCTGACACCTACAACTATAGGTGTTCAGGCCAGTTTTAAGGTTGAGTCAGCCTTCCGTGACGGCATTTTACCCTGCGAACAGGTCCGGCTGGCCAACTGGCGACATACGGAATGTGTTTGACCCGGCCCCGCGTTGGGCTAAGTCTGTAGGGTGGGATTGGCCGGCCCGGGTGGCCGGATCTTGACGGATTGACGATTTTCTATGACGAAGACGCTGGTGATTGCAGAAAAGCCGTCCGTGGCGCAGGACATCGTCCGCGCGCTCACGCCGGTGACGGGAAAGTTCGAGAAACACGAAGATCACTTCGAGAACGACACGTACGTCGTCACGAGCGCGGTCGGGCACCTGCTGGAAATCCAGGCCCCCGAAGAGTTCGACGTGAAGCGCGGGAAGTGGAGCTTTGCGCACCTGCCGGTGATCCCCCCGTACTTCGATCTGAAGCCTGTCGAGCGGTCCAAGAGCCGGCTGAATGCCGTCGTCCGCCAGGCCAAGCGCAAGGACGTGACCCAGCTCGTGAACGCCTGTGACTCCGGGCGAGAGGGGGAGCTGATCTTCCGTCTGATCGAGCAGTACGCGGGAACGAACAAGCCGCTCGGAAAGCCGGTGCGGCGGCTGTGGCTCCAGTCGATGACACCGCAGGCGATTCGCGACGGCTTCACGGCGTTGCGGACCAACGAGCAGATGCACGGCCTGGCCGACGCGGCGCGCTCGCGTTCGGAGGCCGACTGGCTCGTCGGCATCAACGGCACGCGCGCGATGACGGCTTTCAACTCGCGCGACGGCGGCTTCTTCCTGACGACCGTCGGGCGGGTGCAGACGCCGACGCTCGCCGTCGTGGTGGAGCGCGAAGAGCGCATTCGCAGATTCGTGAGCCGCGACTACTGGGAGATCCACGCAAGCTTTCTCGCGGAAGCCGGAGAGTATCCGGGCAAGTGGTTCGATCCCGCCTGGAAGAGGACAGAAGAAGACGGTGAGTTGAAGGCCGATCGGGTCTGGACCGAGCGCGACGCACAGGCGATCGCGGATGCCGTCCGTGGCCAGACCGCCACCGTCACCGAGGAGTCGAAGCCGACGACTCAGGCGAGCCCGCTCCTGTTCGACCTGACCTCTTTGCAGCGCGAAGCCAACGGCCGGTTCGGCTTCTCGGCAAAAAGCACGCTCTCGATCGCCCAGAGTCTCTACGAGCGGCACAAGGCGCTCACCTATCCCAGGACGGACTCACGCGCCCTGCCCGAAGACTACGTTCCGGTCGTGCGCGAGACATTTCAGATGCTCGCGACGAGCGGCATGAAACACCTCGAGCCGTACGCGCAGGCCGCTCTGGCCAACGACTACATCAAGCCGAGCCGAAGAGTTTTCGACAACGCAAAGGTCAGCGATCACTTCGCGATCATTCCAACCCTGCAGGCGCCGGAGGGTCTCTCGGACGCCGAACAGAAGCTCTACGATCTCGTCGTGCGCCGGTTCATGTCAGTGTTCTTCCCGTCGGCCGAGTACCTGGTGACGACGCGCATCTCGCGCGCGCTCGAACACAGCTTCAAGACGGAAGGGAAAGTGCTCGTCCGGCCGGGCTGGCTGGCGATCTACGGCAAGGAGGCGCAGGACGACGATGCGGCCGGTCCCCAGAGCCTGGTTCCGGTCAAGGCGGGCGAAACCGTGCGTGCGCAGACCGTCGAACCGAAGGCGCTCAAGACGCGGCCGCCGGCCCGATATTCCGAAGCCACGCTGCTCGGCGCCATGGAAGGGGCGGGCAAGCTCGTGGAAGACGACGAGCTCCGCGAAGCGATGCAGGAGAAGGGCCTCGGCACTCCGGCGACGCGCGCGGCGATCATCGAAGGCCTGCTGAACGAAAAGTACATGGTCCGCGAGGGGCGGGAACTGATTCCGACCGCGAAGGCCTTTCAGCTCATGACGCTGCTGCGGGGGCTCGGCGTGGAGGAGCTGTCCAAGCCCGAGCTGACCGGCGAATGGGAATTCAAGCTCGCGCAGATCGAGCACGGTAAGCTCGGTCGCAAGGAGTTCATGCACGAGATCGCCGAGATGACGCGGCACATCGTCCAGAAGGCGAAGGAGTACGACCACGAGACGGTGCCGGGCGACTATGCGACGCTCGAGACACCCTGCCCGAATTGCGGCGGTGTCGTGAAGGAAAACTATCGCCGCTATGCATGCACCGGCCCGGGGGGGACCGGGGACGGGTGCGGCTTCTCGTTCGGCAAGACCCCCGCGGGACGCACGTTCGAGACCGCCGAGGTCGAGCAGTTCCTGCGCGACAAGCGGATTGGGCCGCTCGACGGATTTCGGTCGAAGGCGGGCTGGCCGTTCACGGCTGAGATTGTCCTCAAGTACAACGAGGACGACAAGAACTGGAAGCTCGAGTTCGACTTCGGCAACGACGCCGCCGAAACGGGCGAGCTCGTGGATTTCTCCGGTCAGGAACCGCTCGGCGTGTGCCCCAAGGACGGCGGCCGCGTGTTCGAGCTCGGCAGCAACTACATCTGCGAAAATGCCGTGCGCACAGAAGCGCAGCCCGACCCGACCTGTGATTTCAAGAGCCGGAAGATCATCCTGCAGCAGCCCGTCGAACGCGGGCAGATGATCAAGCTGCTCGAAACCGGCAAGACCGACCTGCTCGACAAGTTCGTCTCCATGCGCACGCGGCGCCCGTTCAAGGCGTTCCTCGCATGGGACAAGGAAGCCGGGAAGATCAACTTCGAGTTCACGCCGTCGAAATTTCCGCGAAAAGGGCCCGCCAGGCCACCACGACGCGAACCGGCAGCCGCGGCGAAGGTCACGAAGGCCGGGGCGAGAGCGTCTGCGAAAAAAACCAAGACTATGGACAAAGACAAGAGCGCCGCTCCAAAGGCTCCGCGCAAGCCAGGAAAGCCGTTGACCCCCAGCCCGGCCCTCGCCGCCGTGATCGGCAGCGAGCCGGTCGCGCGGACGCAGGTGATCAAGAAGCTGTGGGACTACATCAAGGCCAACGGCCTGCAGGACACCACCAACAAGCGGGCGATCAACGCCGACGGGCCGCTGCTGGCCGTGTTCGGCAAGCCGCAGGTGACGATGTTCGAGCTCGCGGGGATCGTGGGCAAGCACCTGAGCTGACTGAGCGGCCGCGCGCTGCGGCGCCATGTCGTCGCCGGGCGATCAATGCGAGTCGAGCGTGGCTGTTCCGCGTTGGACCAGTCCCCACTGCCACAGCATGAACGAATACGTGAAGGCTGTCTCGTGCAGCGCGTCGTAGCGGCCGGAGGCTCCGCCATGCCCGGCGCCCATGTTCGTCTTCAGTAACAACGGATTGGCATCCGTCTTCAGCGCGCGCAGTCTGGCGACGAATTTCGCGCCTTCCCAGTACGGCACCTGGCTGTCGTTGAGCGACACCTGCACCAGCATGGCCGGATAGTTCTGCGCTTTCACGTTGTCGTACGGCGAGTACTTGATCATGTAGTCGAATTCGGCCTTCTCGTTCGGATTCCCCCACTCGATCCACTCGCTCGTCGTCAACGGCAGCGACGTAGTACTCCCCGATGCGCGAGGGAACGCTGAGATCGGTCTGCTTGATCCGGGGGTGGTTGGAAGACAGATATACCCTCGGGTCGCATGGCTGAGGTTCTCCGAACCGCTTGAGCGGAGAATTGTCCGCCTGATCGCCGCTCAACATGCGTCGATTAGTTACCCATTGCGGTGAATACACGCTATAATAACCGCAAGTATTGCGGATAATGGCTGACTACATTCATGAGCTAAGAGACTGGCCCAGGTTTCGTTGGGACCACGAAGCCTTGACGACGCCGCTGGCTGCTGCGCGGCTCAAGCAGGGCCGCCTCATGGGTCAGATGGAGGCCCTTGGCTTCACCGTCACGGAAGAGGCCGTTCTCCGCACGCTCACCGAAGATGTCGTCAAGACGAGCGAGATCGAAGGCGAGACGCTCGATCCCGATCAGGTCCGCTCGTCCATCGCCCGTCGTCTTGGCATGGACGTCGGTGGCCTGAGGGCCCCGGACCGCAACGTCGACGGCGTGGTCGAGATGATGCTCGACGCCTCCCGCAACTATCAGCAACCCCTGACCGAATCACGGCTCTTCTCGTGGCAGGCGGCGCTTTTTCCGACGGGGCGCAGCGGCATGAACCGCATCAATGTCGGTGCCTGGCGGGACGACAGCACGGCGCCCATGCAGGTCGTATCCGGTCCGGTTGGCCGCGAGCGGGTCCATTTCGCGGCGCCGGCCGCCGCGCGACTTGTGGACGAGATGCGCGGATTCCTGGAGTGGTTCAACAGCGACGCGACCACCGACGCCGTGCTCAAGGCTGCCCAGGCCCACCTGTGGTTCGTCACCATTCACCCGTTCGACGATGGCAACGGCCGAATCGCGCGGGCGATTGCCGACATGGCGCTCGCGCGCTCGGAGGAGAGTCCGCAGCGCTTCTACAGCATGTCGGCGCAGATCCGGCAGGAGCGCGGCGACTACTACCGAATCCTCGAACGGACGCAACAGGGGTCGATGGATATCACCCCGTGGGTGGAGTGGTTTCTGGGATGCCTGACGCGCGCGATCGAGGGGGCCCACACTACGCTGGCCGGCGTGATCGGCAGGGCGCGGTTCTGGGAGAAGCTGCGCGACGTGCCGCTCAACGAGCGTCAGCGCCTGGTGCTCAATCGGCTGCTCGATGGATTCGAAGGCAATCTCACGACCTCGAAGTGGGCGGTGCTGACGAAGTCTTCGCAGGACACGGCCCTCCGGGACATCCAGCAACTCGTCGATCGCGGCGTCCTGATTCGGAATGCCGCCGGAGGACGCAGGACCAGTTACGCGCTGGCCGCCGCGCCGCCTCAGAGCCCTCTCGATTCGTTCCTCCCTCTGTAACCCCGACGGCTACCTGCCTGAGAACGTCCCACCGGCTGTGCGCCGAAGTGCTCGGCTGCACTCGCGATGCTTTTCGCGCGGCCCCCGGTCGACCGTGAACGCCGCGTCGTCCTGAGCGCCGGGATTGTTCAGCACGAAAATGAGTGCGTTGTGGAGCGCTTGTGGGAGGACGGTGAAATGGTCTCCCGGCAGCTCGTCGAACGTGTGGACCACGCCGTTCGCGATGAGGGCGTTCCTCAGCAGTGGAATGTCCCCAACCTCCGGGTGCATCAGGGTGGGGCCGGTGCCGCGTGCCAGGTAGACCGGTGTGCGCGCGAGATTTCCGGCAGCCGCCTGGACCTGGCTGACGAGATCATCGTCGATCCACCGATTGAAGACCTCCTGCGCGAGCACCCTTCCCGGATAGTTGAAGGGGAGATCGAGGAAGAATGGCGGCTTCCCGGGATTGGGAGAGAACGCGGCGGACAGCGAATAGACCACGTTGGTGATGAAGCTGCCGCCGCCGGGCGTGCTTCCCCACAGCGCAGCGAACTGGTCGGCCGGAACGGGAGCCGCGACCGGCGTCATCAGGGGTGTCCCGAGTGTGGACGGATTCGCAAGGAAGAAGCGCTCGACAAGTGCGGGCAGCGAGGCACCGGGAGCCTTTGCTTCGAAGTCGCTGCCGGACGGCGAGAGGATCCCGACCGCGCCGAACGTCGCCGGGTACTCGATCGCCAGCGAGAGCGCTCCGAATCCCCCGCTCGAATGGCCGAGAATGGCGCGGTGGCTGCGGCCACGCCGTGTCCGGTAATGATGATCGACGAATCGCACGATGTCTCGGGCCACCCAGGACCGGTAGTCGCCGATGACCCGGGAGCAGGCGAACCAGTGGTTCGCGTACCCGTTCATCCCGCTGACTCCGACGAGGATCGCTTCGGGAATCGCTCCCGACGCGATGAGCGTATCGGCCGTCGCCTTCATGTCGAGTCCGACGTCGATCTGCGGCGAGCGCATCAGACCGATCCGATTGGGCGTGCCGTCCGCGGAAAAGTTGCGATGGTCGCCCCCCAGGCCGCTCAGCATGTACACCACGGGATACCGCCGGTGGCGATCCCGGTCGTAGCCCGGCGGAAGGTAAATCAATACCCTTCGGTCTTCCTCCTCGCCGAGAGGATTGCCTTCCAGTGAACGTCCGTCGACGACGCGCTCCACGAGGCGGCTGTCACTGATGCCGTGAGTACGCGCCGCGGCCAGACCATGGGTGACTCCACCGCAGGCGCCGACGACCAGGACGCTGCCGATTGCAAGGCACGTTCGTTTCATGGACCAATTACCTCTACTCCTCACGGCGCGAAATCTGTCCCGGCGGCGCCCGATCGTCGTCAGCGGCCCGTCAGCGGTCGCAGAGAGCGGCGGAGTGTCTGTCGCGCGATGCGGCGGCCGAGGACAAGGCCGGCGTCGGTCGCATACCGGAAATGCCAGCCGAGCTGCACCCGTGAATCCGCGCATTCGAGCGCGGCATCGTGGAAGCGGGCGAACGTGCGTGTGGGCATCTCTGGTGGTGCGGTCGTCGTGTCCATCGTGAAGGGGACGTTTCCTCCGAACGACTGCGCGAGAATTCTGAAGGACGCCGCGCACCCCGTCGCATGCGCCGAGACGTACTCGGGGAACGGCGGTGTCGGACGGAGCGGCTCCCAGGATTCATCCGCGATGGTGCGAGGATTGCCGTCGGTATCCGCCGCCCGAATGGCGGTATACGGACGCCAGTGATTGAACTCATACTTCGTGTCCCAGACAGCGACGTAGCCGTCGAAGAGGACCACTCCGATGTGCGCGAAGAGACGGGCGGCCGGCCAGAGATGAAGGTTGCGGTCCGTCGTGAGCCGTCGCGCCAGGCGATTCACGGACCCCTCGGCGAACTCCATCCACCAGACGGCAAAGTTCGTCTGGTCTTCGCTGCGACTCGCGCTGTCGATCCTTCCGTACTCCTTGACTTCGCTGAATGCGCGCGCGTAGGCTGCGCTCTTCAGCGGGGGTGGAGACGCAAACCGCGACGACTTCCCGTGGCCGGAGACGAAGGGCTTCGCGAATCGAAAGCCCGGTTGCGCGACGAAGCCGTTCCACGGGGGCGTTGTCTGGTACTGGCCAGGACCGGTGCGGAATTCGTACTCTCCGGGAGTGTTCCATCCGTCAGCGGCCCGCGTATTCAGGATCGCGGCGGCGGCCGCCCGGCCCAGTTCGACACCACGGTCACGACGACGGCCGTGTGGCACTCTGGCCAGCCAGGCGCCGAGCTCGCCCGCAAGCGTGGACTGCTGGTCGGGATACTCCGAAACGAGCACGTCGTAGGCGCTCTGCGTTACCGCGGCGATCGGATCGGCAGCTACGCGGAGCGGACCGGTGTAGGCATACCGTTCGTACAGCGGCACGATCGAGTTCAGCGCGTCGTGCATCGCGAGATGCATCATCGCGAGCGCACGCTGTCCCTTGAACGTCCGAAACTGATCCTCCGCGACCGCGATATCGTGGGCCAGGTGGTTCCAGTGGACGATCGCGTCAGGTCGAACATGGCGGGGCCTGACGGACTCGGCCGTCGCCGTCCCGGTCGAAGCCATGTCCTGGTGCTCGCTCCGGGCCGAGACTATCGAGGTGCTCGCCATCAGCGCGACGACCGCGCCGGTCACCGCCTGCTGCAAACGTCGGGTCGCCGCTCCTGGCTTCAGCGTGTAAGCGCCTGTCATGATCGTGGTGTCCTCGTTGCGCGTCGGACCGTCGGAAATCGGCGGTCCCCGCGCAGATGCATCGTGGCGCCAGGACGAACCTGATGTCCTGAGGCGATTCTGAGGATTCTCTGAGAGTGCTCGAAGGCCCGGACCTGAGACAATTGGGCGACCATGCGGAAATCGCGGTGCCTGGCGTTCGGTCGGTTCCGGCTCGATCTCCTCGACGAGCGGCTGTGGAAGCACGACGCGATCGTGCCCCTGGGCCACAAGGCGTTCGCGGTACTCGCCCAACTGATCGGCCACGCCAACCAGCTCGTCACGAAAGAGGACCTCCTGTCGCGCGTGTGGCCCGACACAGCTGTCAGCGAGGCTGTGCTGACGACCGCCATGCGCCAGATCCGTGTCGCGCTCGACGACACGGCCCGGACGCCGCAGTTCGTCCAGACCGTCCACGGGCGCGGTTACCGGTTCATTCAAGCGGTCGCGGAGATTGACGATCCGGCATCTGCGGGAGTCGCTGCCGCTTCCGCCGGCGGTGCGACGCCCGCTTCCCAGGCGCCGTCGATCCTAGATGACGAGAGCATCGTCGGGCGTGAGACGGAGCTGACGCGGCTGTGGGAATGGTGACGGTCGCATCCAGCACGGTGCACGCCTGATCGGTCTGATCGGCGGTGAAGCGGGCATCGGGAAGACGGTCCTCGTCGAAGCGTTCGTGCGGGCAGTCGGGCCAACGAAGACCGTTCGAATTGCGCGCGGGCAATGTGTCGAGCAGTACGGCGCAGGGGAGGCCTACCTGCCGATCCTCGAGGCGCTCGGACGGCTGGGGCGCAACGCCGACGCGCCGATCGTACAGGTCCTTCGACGATATGCCCCCAGCTGGCTGGCACATCTCCCATGGCTCGTCAGCGATCCGGCTGTCGCGTCCGCGCGAGTCGCTCCAGAGCGGATGCTTCGCGAGCTCAGCGAAGCCGTCGAGGCGTTCGCGGCCGATCAGCCGCTGGTGCTGGTGCTCGAGGATCTGCATTGGAGCGATCGGGCAACACTGGAGTGGCTGGCCTACGTCGCCCGGCGCCGCGATGCCGCCCACCTCCTGGTGCTGGGCACGTACCGGCCGAACGAAGCCGGTGCGCTGCCGTCCCCGCTGCTGGATGTCGTCGCGGAGTTGCGGGATCGGCCGCAGACTGCCGAAATCCTCCTCGACCATCTCTCTCGAGAAGCCGTCGATGCGTACGTGCGTCAACGGTGTGGCGGCTTTTCCGCACTCGACTCTCTTGTGGAGGTGCTGCACCGGCGGACGGGGGGGCATCCCCTTTTTCTCGCCGGCATCACGGATGCGCTGATTCTGGCGCTGCGGGCAGACGGAAATTCCCCCGGTCCTGATCTCTGCGCGATGGCGCAGGCCACTCCCCCCAACGTGCGCCAGTTCATCGAACGCCGGATCGATCGACTCTCGGAAGAAGACCAGGCGATACTCGAGGCCGCCAGCGTCGCCGGAGATCTGTTCTGCATTCCCGCCGCCGCCGCTGGTGCGGCACTGCCGGACGCACAGGTGGAGGCGCGCTGCGCCGCATGGGCGCGAACCCACCGCATCGTCCTGGCCGACGGAATTGCTCGCTGGCCTGACGGGACCCTGGGCGGACGCTACCGCTTCCGCCATGCCCTGTATCACGAGACGGCGTATGCGCAGATCTCACCGGCACGGCGAGCCCGGCTTCATCTGCTCATAGGCAGTCGCCTCGAACGTGCGTACGGCCCGGAGGGCGCGGCAATCGCGACCGAGCTTGCCATGCACTTCGAACAGGGAGGGAATCCGGAGAAGGCAGTGACGTACCTGGTGCAGGCCGGACGCAACGCCGTCAGCCGGTCGGCGTACGTCGAAGCACACGCACATCTGGTTCGCGCGTTGAAGATCGTGGAGGCCTTCGGGAACGAGGACGAGCGCCTCGAACGCCAGCTGGAACTGCTGCTTCTTCTCGCGCAGGCACTCGAGACGACGCAGGGATGGGGCGCCGCGGATGTCGAACGCACGTATGCCCGTGCACGGGAGATTTGCATCGCGCTGCACGATGAACCGAGACTGCTTCAGGCCACATGGGGCTCGATTGCAGTCAGCCTTGTCCGAGGCGAGTTCCGCAGGACGCAGGAACTGAGCCGCGCTCTGCTGAGGCTTGCGAAGAACACGACCAACACCCCATTCAGGATGGCGGCGCACACGGAGCTGGGCGGAGCGGCGCTCGCGCTCGGGCAGCCCGCATCGGCACGAAGACACTTCCAGCTGGCCGAGGCCCTCACTGACCCGGGCCAGCACCGCGTTCTCGTGGCCGCCTTCGGGATAGACATCGGAGTGTTCGCTCACGTCTGGCACACGCATGTGACGTGGCTACTCGGGTACGCAGACCATGCCCGTGCGGACGCGGAACACGCCATTCGCGCGGCTGCGCAAACGGATCATCCTTTCACGCGGACGATGACGCTGGCATACGCATCGATGCTCCACCAGTTTCTGCGAGACCTCCCCGAGCTCGATCGATTGACCTGCGCAACGATCGCTGACGCCTCGGAGCACGGATTTACCTACTATCTCGCCTGGGCCGAAGTCCTTCAGGGTTGGAGCCGGGTCGTACAGGGCGGAGGGGAACCCGCGGTTGCGGATATTCGGCATGGAGTCGAAGTGCTCGAAACAACAGCACGTCTGCGGCTGCCGTACTACCGGTCACTTCTCGCCGAGGCCTGCGGACGGATCGCGCGTGTGGACGATGGCCTTCGTGCGGTTGACGAGGGGTTCGAGGACATCCGGAAGACCGAAGAGCGATGGTGGGAAGCGGAGTTGCATCGGACGCGGGGTGAGCTGCTGCGCCTCGCGGGGACGGGTGCGAGAGCGGAAGAGTCGTTCCGTCTTGCGATCGATGTCGCCCGCGAGCAGGGCGCCAACGCGCTCGAGCTGAGGGCGACCATGAGTCTCGCACGGCTCTCGCAGAGTCAGGGAAATCTGAGAGAGGCGTGGCGCGCGCTCTCCGGAGTCTACGACCGTTTCACCGAGGGGCTCGACACACCAGACCTGCGGGACGCACGGTCGCTGCTCGAACAGCTGGCGCCGCGGGCCGCACGTGCAGTCGGGCGACCCACGCCGGCTCCATAGGAAACAGCGCACTCTGGAGGAACAAGCCGGATCGCTACAGCGATACCGTCGAGAGCCAGTAGGCGATCTGTGTCCACGCAGTCGTCGTGCTCAGCGGCACGCGCAGCACCTGTTGGGCGACCAGTGCGCCTCCGGCGATCCAGTACACGGGGTGGACACGGCCGATGGTCCTGCGGTCGTGCACCATGGCGGCAACAATCAGGAGATCCGAGATCAGGCCTGGCATGATGGTGACAAAGACCGGCGGTGGGCTGACTGGGCCGCCACCGACTGCAATCGGTGCGAGAAACGTCAGGAACGTTCTCCCTACCGCGGCCTGCAGCAGCGACACTGTCGCGACGAGCATCAGCCGCTTGTGGGTCTCGACCTGTTTGACTTTGATCAGTGCGAGCGTGAACAGTGCCGCGAAGAATACGATGCCCGAGACCGGAACGATCGAGAAAGCCCGCGCGGCGGCGCCGAACCCGTCGGCCGTCAATTGTTTCAGACTGGTAATCGCAGTCGCCATCCCGACGAAACACATCGTCGTCACCAGCGCGACGCCGAATACGCCCCACGCGCGGTGCCGGGCGAGACGGCGGTTGGCGGCGAGCCAGGTTTGGAGCAGGAACAGCAGCGTCCAGCCATAGAAGACCGTCGCGTGTAGGTGGGCGATTGGCGGGACGTTCAGGGTGCCGCGAACCAGCGGCAACCAGTAAGTCGGCGCAAATCCAATCACCGCGACCGCGACGCAGGCGGCCGCCATGCGAACGTAGAAGTGCCGGCCAGTGGTGACGGCCATCGGCAGCGCGACGTCGGCTTGCGCGAGTACGGCCATGGGGCAGCGCAAGTCTAGCAGCCTGCCGTGAAAAGTCGACAGGAATAAGGAAGGTTGCACTCCCGGCGGCGTGGCTTCTCATGGATACCCGCCCGGCTTCTCGTCGTTGGGTTCAGGCAAGCGTGCCGGTGCGTCCACCCGGGCGATCTGTCTCCTGATCTCACCCGACGCGAGGGCAGATCCACGTTGAACGCGGCATGCGTGGCGCGTGCACTATCCGGCCTTCGTTTCCTCCTCGCCTGAAGCAACAGGCTGGAGACGCGTGACCTCCGCGTCGTCTGCGGGTTCCGGCGTCGGCCGTGTCGCCAGCCACCAGTCCTTCGCCTGGAGGTCCGCCACGGTTCGACGTCGATGGCGGACAGCCGCCGGGCCAGCTCCGCGGCACTTCGCGGCCGTTCCTCTGGCGCCTTCGCCAGGCAGGACAGGACGACGGCATCCAGCTCCCCCGGTATCGTGAACGTACCCCGCGCCGATGGCGGCGCCGGGGCGGCCTGCAGATGCTTCGACATGATCTGCATCGCCGTGGCGCCCTCGAAGACTTGCGCGCCGGTGAGAAGGTAGTAGGCCACACACCCGAGCGCGTAGAGGTCGGCCCGGCCGTCAACCCTGTCGCCGAACTCCATCTCGGGCGCCATGTAGCCGGGCGTGCCGATGATGAGACCCGCCTGGGTGTTCAGCGATTGCTCGATGCTCCTGTCGGCAACGGGCTCACGAGACCGAAGTCGAGGACCTTGACGAAGTCGTAGACGAGCCCGAGCCGTCCCAGATGGATGTTACATAGGCGCCGACGACTCTACTGCGGACACCCGCTGGCCATCATTCGCATGGATGTCACCCGCAGCGTTGGCGTTTTGCCGTCTTTGGCCGAGGTCGCGTCGCCGGCCGTTCCAGAGGCGGCTGAGGCCTTGGCGTCAGAACCTGTCACCGCCGTCCCTTCGGGCACATCCGTCAAGACTCCAGTAATCTGGACATAGTGCCCGACGTTCTGATTCAGATCCCGGCCACCCTCCAGACGGATCCGGCGTGTCGCGGCGCTCGCTGAAGTTCCCATCTTGGCCACAGAACCAGAGGTGCCACTTCCCGAGGCGCTGCTGTCGGGATCCTGCACCAATACGTAAGTGATCGGCCCGGAGGGAGAGGACGCTGTCGCCCCGGCGCTCCCGGATTCAGCGGTCTGACTGCTGGCCGTTCGCACACAGCCTGTGACCGTCACAGAATCATGGGGCCGATCGGGAGCCTCTTTCGCAGCCTCCCGACCAGGAGTGCCGCCGGGCTTCCCGATTGGCTGCTTGGGCGGTGGGGCTGCCGGAGGTGTTTGCACTGAGGCAAGGGAAATCAGGACAGCCATCGACAAGAGGTAGGAGTGCATAAGGTAGCCCTTTCGTGACTCGCTCTACTGCCGTCACAAGCAACTGTCTCTACGTCACCGCCGCAGGAGGCGCCGCCTTCTTCTCCGCTCGCGCCCACTCAGGAACCTTGCCCAGGATCTTCAAGACCAGGGTGCCCATGCTGACCGACCATGGATTCAGATATCTTCCTGCCGACATGACGGTCGCATAGGACAGCGCAAACGCCACGCAGGACAACAGCAGCACACGAAACACCAACTGCCTGGCGCCGTTGGAAACGATGAAGATGTATTCGAAGGCGACGGCAACGAGAACAGCGATGGACAACTCGAGTAACCATGGCACGCCTTCGAACACGCGCTCATCGAGAAGAGCCTCCACGTAGTTGGCGTGCAGCAGCACCCCGGGCAGATAGCCAAGAACTGTCGCATGCTGATCGCGGTCAGGATTGTTCTCGCCGACGAGAACGACCCGGTGCCGGAGACGCTTCAGGGCCTCCGGGTTACCGGTGCAATTGGCCCAATCGATCGGGCTGGTCGGATGTCCGCAGAGCACGTTCAGCGCGGACAGTCGGTACGCGCCGAACTGGTTGGGTGAAAGAAAGCTCGCGTACGGATATGCGTGGCTCGCGTAGGCGGCATGCACCCGGGGCTCTTCAAGAAGCTCGACGCGATGAGCGCTCGCCGCTACCACCGCTATCGTCGGCAGCTCCAGATTTGGCTGCGGACCTTCCTGCTGTGCGATCCAGCGCAACGCCACCCTCCTGGTGTCGTCGTGCAGGTTCACGTACCCCTCGATCGGCTGCTCATTTCCCGCTCGCAGCGAGAGCGTGGGGTAAGCGCGGCGCGTGGTTTGATCGATCTGTCGACCGATCACCACCGGCGTGCCGGTTCGGATCGATGCGCCAATCGCCGCGCGCAGCTGTTCCGTCTCCGCTGAGTTCGGCGCACATGCGGTGGGACTGAAGTACTTGTCGAGCACGATCACGGATGGCTTGACGGCTTCGATGACCTGGACCAGTTTCGCAACGAACCGTCTCTGCTCGCAGACATTCTGGATGACCGAATCGGGCTCCACGCCCGGAGTGAGCTCGACGATCGCTGTATAGCGGATGGCCGTGCTGCGAGGTCCCGCGGTCAGGATCTGCTGATACATCCCTCCCGCAGTCGAAAAGGCACGGCCGACGGCCCCTCGCTGACCAAGCGCAAGCGAGTCCCAGTACTGCTCGATTACCAATGACAGGACAACGGACAGGATCAGGGCGATCCAGAACCGGCGTGACTGCCTCAAGCCGAGGCGACGAAAAGCCCGGAAGAACAGCCGCGCCTGTTCAATGAGCTCTTTGCGGCGTCCCGTCATGTACTCTCCGCGGGCGGCTGCGGGTTGGATTGGTCGCGCGCAAGCTACCACAATCATCGCGGGAGGGCAATTCGACGGGGCGCATTCGACGGGGCCGCACCGTCACTGACGATCACCGCAGCCAGACAGGCATCGGCGCTCAGACACCGTCCGCTGTCGTCTCGTTCTCGCCTGAAGTCACAGGCTGGAGACGCGTGACCTCCGCGTCGTCTGCGGGTTCCAGCGTCGGCCGTGTCGCCAGCCACCAGTCTTTCGCCTGGAGGTCCGTCCACGGTTCGACGTCGATCGCGGACAGCCGCCGGGCCAGCTCCGCGGCACTCTGCGGCCGTTCCTCTGGCGCCTTCGCCAGGCAGGACAGGACGACGGCATCCAGCTCCCCCGGTATCGTGAACGTACCCCGCGCCGATGGCGGCGCCGGGGCGGCCTGCAGATGCTTCGACATGACCTGCATCGCCGTGGCGCCCTCGAAGACCTGCGCGCCGGTGAGAAGGTAGTAGGCCACGCACCCGAGCGCGTAGAGATCGGCCCGGCCGTCAACCCTGTCGCCGAACGCCATCTCGGGTGCCATGTAGCCGGGCGTGCCGATGATGAGACCCGCCTGGGTGTTCAGCGATTGCTCGATGCTCCTGTCGGCAACGGGCTTCACGAGTCCGAAGTCGAGGACCTTGACGAAGTCGTAGACGAGCCCGAGCCGTCCCAGATGGATGTTCGCCGGCTTGACGTCGCGATGCACCAGGCCTCGCTCATGGGCCTCCTCGAGTGAGGCACACGTCTGCCTGATGATGTGAATGACCCGTCGTGCATCGACGGGACCATGCCGCTGCACCAGCGACTGGAGATCCATGCCCTCCAGCAGCTCCATCACGAAGTAGAGCGTCTCATCGTCGGTCACCCCGAAGTCATAGAGCTCCACGGTGTGCGGCGAGCGGAGGCTGGCGGCGACCTCCGCCTCGCGCCGGAAACGCTGGACCGCGAGCTGCGCGCCCGCGGGATCGCCCGCGGCGATCATCTCGGGGCGGATCAGCTTGATCGCCGCGGGCCTGGCGAGCATGCGATGGGTCGCCTTGTACACCTCCCCCATTCCGCCGCGCCCCAGGAGCTCGCCCAGCTGATAACTTCCCAGCTCCCGGGCTTTCGCGACCTGGTGGCCGAGCGACGTCACGACGTGCGAAATGACGACGGCGACACCGGCGAGCAGGAAGTCCGGGTAGTGCATCAGCAGAGCGTCGGACGTATTGAAGTTCCATGTTCCCCGGGCCCTGGCTATCAGCATCGCCACAGGGTTCATGGACACCGCGATGAGCGAGGCGATCGCGGTCTTGGCCGGCGTGCTCGGGACGATGGCCGCAAACATCAGCACGACGGCGCCGATCCACGAGATCCCCGGCGCGATTGGCATGTCGACAGGGATCATTCCCCAGTGGAACACGAACCCGAGGTCGACTGCGGTCAGCACCAGATAGGCGAGCCCCAGATCCAGAATGCGCCTGGGGTCGCGATTCGGCTGGCGTGTGTAGACGAACAGCAACAGGGAGGCGGCTACGGCCGATGCCGCGATGGCGTCTGGAACGCCCAGGTGAAGCCATTTTTGAGGATCGTCGTGGCTCATCGAGCGGGCCGCGAGATGACCCAGGCCGGTCGCGAGCGTCCACAGTCCGGCCGCCACGAGGCACATGACTTCGAGCCGGCGTGAGGCGTCCCTCAGCAGATCGCCGGGCAGCGTGCGCGGACCGCGTGACGATGCGGCTTTCGAGGGAGTCGTGCGCCCGACGGGCCCGATCAGGTGAGGTTTTTTCATGCGGGCGCTGGCCACAGATCAGGTGTGACCGGACGTACGGTGAGCTTCATCCCCTCCCTCATCATGTGGCCGCTGGCAGCCTCGATCAACTCACCTTCTCAACAGTCGGCGCATGCAAGGGGGCCCCGGAGGGACCTGATGCGAACATTCTTGATGTTGCGATCATATTTTCCCTACACTGTGAGTATGATGAGCCATGGGTGAATCCATCGGGGAGTTCGAACAGCTGATCCTCTTTGCCGTGCTCCGCCTGGACGCGGATGCCTCGGCGGTTCCGATCCGCCACGAGATCGAAAGTCGGTCGGGGCGGACCATCTCATCGGGCGCGCTGTACACCGCGCTCGACCGCCTCGAGACACGCGGCTTTCTCCGCTCGCGTCTCGGTGAGCCTACCGCGGCGCGCGGCGGCAAGCGAAAACGCTTCTATGCGATCGAACCCGCGGGGGCACGGGCACTGACGCGCTCGTACACGGCGCTCAGGAAGATGGCGAGCGGCATGACCGCCCGGCTCGAGTCCCTGCTCTCCTGATCGGCCCGTGCCTGGCTGGAGACGATGATGCAGAATCCGCCACGGCTTGCCGGCTGGCTGCTGCGGCTCGTGCTGCCGGCGGAGGATCACGAGACCATCGCGGGCGATCTCGAGGAGATGTTCCGGCAGGAAGTCCTGCCGCATGCCGGCCTCCGGCACGCGCGGCGCTGGTTCTGGCGTCAATCGCTCAGCATCGCGTCCGCACGGCTGCTCGCACACCCCACCCGGCCTCCCCTCGAGGCCCCTCGCCACGGTGACATCATGCACGGACTTCGACAGGACATCCGCTACGCCTTCCGCGGTTTCATCAAGACGCCGGCGTTCACACTCATTGCCGTGGCGACGCTTGCGCTCGGCATCGGCGCGAACACGGCGATCTTCACGCTGGTCAACGGGCTGATGCTCAAGCCGCTGCCCTTCGCGGCGCCCGGTCAGCTGACGATGGTGCACCTGCTGGCGCCCGACCGGATGTTCGGCGGCCGGCAGGGCGGACCTGGGGGCCTCCGGGAGCTGGCCTGGTCGTATCCGAAGTACGAGGTCTTTCGCGACGAGCAGCGCGTCTTCTCCGAGCTCGCGTTGTTCTCCCGGACAGAATGGAGCCTGACAGGCAGCGGCGATGCCGAGCGCGTGCGCGGCGAGGTCATTGGCGCACGCTATCTCTCGACGCTCGGACTGACGCCGCATCTCGGCCGCGATTTCAGCGCGGCCGAGGATCGGACACCCGGCATCGACCGCGTCGTCATGCTCGGATACGAGCTCTGGCTGCGCCGGTTTGGCGGCGACCGGGACGTGCTCGGCCGGGTCATTCACCTCGACTCCAGGCCCTACACCGTCGTCGGCGTGCTTGCACCTGGATTCCGGGGGCTGACCGGAGAGGCACAGCTCTGGGTCCCCGTTATGACCGCTAGCGCGAGGGATCTCTCGGCAAAGTGGAATCACTGGTCCTACCTGGTCGCGCGCCGGCGTGCCGGCATCTCCGAGGCACAGGCCAGAAGCGCCGTTGCCTTGCTCGGGCACCGGGTGGACGAAGCGATCGGCCAGCCTCCCGGCGTCGTCAACCCGGCCATGACCGCTCTCGCCGTCCCGCTCGACAGGGTGCGTGTCGATCCGCTCATTCGCCAATCCGCACTCGTGCTGTTTGCGGCGGTGGGCTTCGTGCTCCTGATCGGGTGCGTCAATCTGGCCAACCTGCTGCTCGCCCGCGGCGTCGCGCGGCAGCGGGAAGTGGCGCTGCGGCTTGCCATCGGCGCGACCCGCGGCCGTCTCGTACGGCAGTTCCTGACGGAGAGCCTGATCCTCAGCGGTAGTGGTGCGGTCGGCGGCCTGGCTCTCGCATACGGCGCACTGCGCGTCGGCGCCGCGATGATGCCGGAGTCCGGCCTGGTCCTGCGCAGCCAGACTTTCGGCCTGACGCGCATCGGAGCCGGCCTGATCGAGATCGATCTCACTGCGCTGGGCTTCACCCTGGTGATCGCCACCGCCACCGCGATCTTCTTCGGCCTGATGCCCGCCTGGCACGCGTCGCGCGCCGATATCGTCGGCATCGTCAAGGCCGGAGGCGCCGGGTCGATCGGGAGCCCGCGCGGGATTGGCGTGCGCGGCCTGCTGGTTGCCTCTGAAACCGCGTTCGCGCTCGTGCTCCTCGTCGCAGCGGGCCTGATGCTGCAGAGCGTCCGGAATCTCCAGCACACGGAGCTCGGCTTCGATCCGGATGGCGTCCTCACTGCGCGAGTCCAGCTGCCGCAGGCGCACTACGACGAAGCCCGATCGACCCGCTTCTTCGTCGATCTGATGGACCGCGTCCGCGCATTGCCGGGTGTGGAGTCGGTCGCGTATGGAAAGTGCGCACCGGTGTCTGGAAGATGCGACGCGACCGGTGTGCAGTTTCTGGATCGTCCACCCGTGCCGAGTGGCTCTGAACCGATCACGGGTATTCACTACGCTTCGCCCGATCTCTTTCGAACGCTCGGGGTACGGGTTCTGAGGGGTCGAACCATTGCCGCAAGCGACAGAGACGGCCACCCCCTGGTCGTCGTGATTAACGAGTCCTTCGCGCGCACGCACTTCGGCCAGGAGGATCCGCTCGGCAGACGGATTGCCCTTGGGACAGGCGGCGGCTTCCAGAATGGCGCCGAGATCGTCGGCGTGATCAGCGACGTGCGGTACGGTTCGGTGGAGTCGGCGCCGACGCCGGATACCTACATCCCGATGCTCCAGCGGCCGCGTGCCGGTGGACTGCTCTTCATCCGCACGCAGCTGGATCCGTCCGCCATCGTTCCCGGCCTGCGCAGAGAAGTGGCGGCGCTGGACCGCGACCTGCCGGTGACGGATATCAAGCTGATGGACGCGCGCTTCGCCGATGCCACCTGGCGCATCCGTCTGAGCGCGCAGCTGCTGGGGGCCTTCTCGGCACTGGCGCTGCTGCTCGCGGTCATCGGGGTGTACGGCGTGATGGCACAGGCGGTCCAGCAGCGCACGCGCGAGATCGGTGTGCGCATGGCGCTCGGCGCGGAGCGGCGCAGTATTCTCCGGCTGGTGATCGGCCGCGGCATGACGGCCGTCGCCGCGGGCATCGGCGTCGGTCTGGCAGTCTCGCTCGCAGGAATGCGCCTGCTGGAGACCCTGCTCTACCAGGTCGAACCGAATGATCCTCTCACGCTCGTCGTTCCAGCGGCCGGACTCCTGGCGATCGCGATGGTGGCGAGCTACCTCCCGGCACGGCGCGCGACCGAAGTCGATCCGCTGACTGTCCTGCGTTCTGAATGAAGCACGGCTGCTGGCTCCCAGGTGTGCCGTCGGTCACTTCTTGAAATACCGATCCATGAACACGAGGAACGCCTTCCACTCATCAACCGTGAGACTGTGGCCACCGGTGTGGTAGTGCCAGCCGAGGTCCCCCGTTGCGAGCGTCGTGTCGACCGGCGGCAGTTCGGTGGCGCCAACAACCCTGGCGCCCAGGAACTCATACACCGGCGGGGCGGCCACCTGGGCGAGGAACTCCCCCTTCGGGTCGGACCACTGATCGGTCGTGCCGCCGGTGATGAACACCGGGCGCGGCGCGCTCAGCGCCATTAGCATGTGCGCATCGACCGGCATGTCATTCCAGCGGCCCACCCACTGCTGGAACCGGCTGTTGAACTGCCAGTGATAGTTCTGCGCCATGTCGTCAACAGTCTCGCCGAAGTCGCGGCGCGCGAGGGACGAACCCATTTCCCCCGCGCACCCTGAGAAGACAGCCGCGATGCGCTCGTCCATGGCGGAGGCCCACAGCACTGTTTTACCCAGACGCGAGAAACCCTGAACCGCCACCCGCTTCGCGTCGATCGAACGATCGGTTTCGAAGTAGGCGATGATCCGGCTGATCCCCCCACGCCCACGCGCTGATCGTGCCCCAGTCGCCAGGCGCCGGCCTGGTCTGCCCCGGCGCGAGCGTCGTGCCGATGACCCCTTCCGTGAAAGTGCCGGCGCGATCCGGTTGAATGTCGGTGTAGCGCACCGTGGCATAGCCCCAGCCGCGCGCCAGAATTTCGGCGGCGACCGGAGGCTCGCCGGGAGCGGCATTGCCAGGACCTTGCCCCGCAGCGGCCTGACCGGCCACCGCGCCAGCCGCGGCACCGGGTCCCGCGCCTCGCGCCCCTCCACCGAAGTTCACCAGCAGAATCATCGCCACCGGACGCGTGGCGCCAGCCGGCGTGTAGACATTGACGTGGATCTTCGGCCCGTCGGCGGCCGTGCCGATCGTGCCGACGACCCGTCGCAGGACCGCCCCCGTGCGGGAGGCCGGAACGGTTGACGCGACCTCCCACCGGACCTTCGGCGCGTTCGCCGGTACCTGCCCGTAGATGTCTTCTTCGTACGTCTTCAGGATCTCCGCGCGGCGCGCCTTCCAGTCCGCGGCGGTTTTGACGGGACGGCCGTCAGCCATGACGAGCGGATCGGGCAGCGTGTAGGCCGGGATCATCGACTCGTTGTAGTTCGAGATGTGATTGGTCTTCCGCGCCAGCCGCAGCGTGAAGCCCTCCGGCGTGCGACCGAGGACGGTGGGATCGGGCGGAGCCTGCGCCGCCGGCGCGCCCGCGCGCCCTCCGCCCGCCGGCGCCGTCGGCGTTTGTTCAGCAGCCACGACGACAACCGCCAGCCAGGCGGCCGTCAGCGCGAGCGACACAGGGCGCATGCGAATCTCCTCCAGTGGAAAGTGGGCGGAGAATACCACGGCGCCTCTGGACGCCTGCCTGCGATTGACGTATCGTCCTCTCACTGGAGGGTGCAATGCAGATTCTGTCCAAGAGATCCGTCGGAGTGTTCGTCGGAATCGCTGCGCTAGTCGTTGCCGCTGCTGCGAGTGCGCAGACGGCCGAGCCGATCATCGGCACCTGGAAGCTGGATGTCGCGAAGTCCACGTACAAACCAGGTCCGGCGCCTAAAAGCTCGACACTGACAATCGAACCGGCGGGCAAGGGGCTGAAAGTTGCCATCGATGCCGTGAACGGCGACGGCTCGCCCCTCAAGTGGGGCTTCACGACGCTGCGTGACGGCAAAGAGGAGGCCCCTGTCACGGGCAATCCGATGTTCGATGTCGTGACGAGCACTCGGACGAGCGCGACCGCCGGCACGAACGTGTACAAGAAGGGCGGCAAGGTCGCCATGACCACGAACGTGGCGATCAGCTCCGACGGCAAGACGATGACCCTGACGGCGACGGGGACCGATCACAAAGGACAGGCCGTCCACAACGTCGCGGTCTACACGAAGTAGCTCCAGCCGTGCGTGAGTCCGTGCGATTGGCCACCGCCGTCGCACGGACCTCGCGATCAGTCTTCTTGAAGGGCGATGAGGGGAGCGATCGTGGCGGCTCTAATCGCGGGAATCACGGTCGCCAGCAGCGACGCGACGCCGAGCACAGTCAACGCACCAAGGTAGGTGCCGACGTCCCACGGACTGATTTGATAGAGAAGCCCCTCGAGCAACCGCGCCAGGGCAAGCGCACCTGCAAGTCCCAGGACGAGCCCGACCGCGACGAGTCGCAGTCCCTGGCCGACGATGAGACGGACGACATCGGTGGCCTGGGCTCCCACGGCCCGGCGGACGGCGATCTCTCTGGTTCTCTGTCCCACCAGATACGACAGCACGCTGAAGATGCCCACGGCGGCAAGGAGGGCTGCCACAGCGCCAAACGCGCCAATCACCTGCGTGCGAAACCGCGGATACGCCAGTGCGTCCGTAAACAATTTCTCCATCGTCTCGAATCGGACCGGCACGGTGGGGTTGACGTCGCTCACCCGCGTGCGGAGCGTGCTTGCGAGCGACTCCTCGTCCCGAGACGTCCGAGCGAGAATGGAAAGCGATCCGCCCGCGCCCTGCGCCGATGCCGCGAAGATCACCGACGGAGGCGGCTGGCTCGGCTCCTGCCAGCGGGTGTCAGCGGCCACCCCCACGATCTCCAGCCACGGTGCGCTGGGGGGGCCTCGCCGAAGATGCCTACCCAGCGGTGACTCACCTGGGAATGCGGCGCGCGCCAGGGTCTCGTTGATGATGGCGACCCGCGGCCGCTCCACCGCATCTGTGTGGTCGAAGTCACGCCCGACGCGAATCGGAATCCCCAGTGTCTTGAAGTAGCCCGGCGTGATCGCGTTGAACTCAGCTTTCGGCCGCTCCCCCGGTTGTCCCTCCGGCCTGCCTTGAACGAAATAGTCGCGAGCCGGCCTGAGCTCCCTTCCCATCGGGAGGAAGGCCACCCCTGCCGCCGCGCTCACGCCAGGCACCGCCCGCAGGCGTTCGAGCAGCTCCGCATAGAACTCCGGCCTGTTTCGCCTGTCCTCTGCATTGTTGACGGCGTACTGGGTGTAGGCAACGAGCACCCGCTCCGTGGTGAACCCGAGGTCCACGCGCTGAAGCAACTGGAACGAGCGGAGCAGCAGTCCCGCGGCCGACAGCAGGATGACGGACAGTGCGACTTCCGCCACCACGAGCGCCGCGCGAAGGCGAGGGCCGTTCCCCGACGTGGTCCCCTTCGATCCGCCCTGCTTCAGCGCGTCTGACAGATCGCGGCCTCGGCGCTGCCGAAGTGTGTCTGCGCCCAGTGATGCCGCACGACGACGACGGACGGCGACGCATCGCCGGCCGGAACATCTCGCTCCATCAGCAGGCGCCCCGCCGAAGCCCCCTGGCCGAAGACCGCAAAGAAGTCGGGGGAAACGTACATGTCGTTGGCAAACTCGGCGCGGTCACCGACGACGATGGCGACATCTTCTTCACCGCTGAAATGCGCCATCGTCTCGAACACGTCGTTCTGCGCCCGCCAATCGACAAAGTCCGGTCCCGACACGTCCTGGCTGGGGCGTCCGGTGTTGGTCCAGAACGTCTCGACCGAGACGATGCGCTCGGCGTCCGGGTAGGCAAGCGGCTGGAGCAAAACCGTATTGACCACCGAAAAGATGGAGATCGTGGCACCGATGCCCAGTGCGAGCACCGTGCCGGTTCCCAGCGCGAAGCCCCGGCTCCTGGCCAGGCCGCGAATCGAGTACCGGATGTCGTGCACGAATGCATCCAGCGATCGCCAGATCCACGTGTCCCGCACCTCTTCCTCGACCCGGGCCAGGCCGCCGAACTCGATCCCCGCCTGTCTCCGGGCTTCGGTTTCGCTCCAGCCGTTCTTCATCAAGTCGTCCGCGCGGCGGTCCATGTGGTACCGCAACTCGCGGTCGAGATCCCGTTCCAGCCGGTCGCGTCTCCAGGGGAAGAGATTGAGAATCCTGCCCACGGCTTATTCTCCCTCGTGTTGCATCAACCTTCGTTGCATCAACCTTCGACACATAGCCTAAGACGGTGCCCGTCTCCAGTCAAGGTTCGATTTGCCTGCACGCACGGCCTGTTCGGTGAGTGGTCTCCAGAGACGACGGGGACCCCGAGTCGCCCGGATTCAGCGCACTCGCGGCAATACTGTGTACGCCTGATTGTCCCCTCACCCATTGATGGCAGTTGACGAAGCGCCGCCCTTAAGGGTATATAGTCCCATCAAGAGCTGATGGGACTCACCAATACTCCTTCCGACCTCCTGCCGGGCACGCTCGAGCTCCTGATCCTGAAGACGCTCGTCGGTGGACCCACGCATGGCTATGGCATCGTCGAACACCTGCGCCTGGCGTCGGACGACGTGTTGCGCGTGGGCGAGAGCGCGCTGTATCCGGCGCTCCAGCGGTTGCTCCTGAACGGCTGGGTGAAGGCCGAGTGGGGCACATCGGCGAACAATCGCCGCGCGCGCTACTACACGCTGACCGCCGCCGGCCGAAGGCAACTCGCCGCCGAACGCGCCGAGTTCGACCGCATGGTCGGTGCGATTCAGCAGGTGTTGGCGACCACCTAGTCGCGCACCCTGACCCACGAGACATGAAGCAGAAAGAGGAGCTCCTCCATGGCCACGATCTTCCGCCGCCTGCGGTACTTCCTTGGTCGCTCGCGTCGCGATGCCGATCTACGGGAGGAGATCGAGGCGCACCGCGCGTTGCGTCAGGACGCGCTCGAGCGTGACGGCCTCGCGCCGGAGGATGCCGCACACGCGAGCCGGCGCGCGCTCGGCAACGTCGCGCTCGCCGTCGACGACGCGCGTGACGTCTGGACGATTCGCACGATGGACAGCCTCTGGCAGGACGTCCGTGCGGCTCTGCGTGGGCTGCGCAAGAGCCCGGGCTTCGCGCTCGTGGCCATCAGCACGCTCGCGCTCGGCATCGGCGCCAACACCGCGCTGTTCTCGATCTTCAGCAGCCTGATTCTGCGCCCGCTGCCGGTGCGCGATCCCGGCAGCCTCGCGCTGCTCACCGACGGGTCGGGGTCATGGTCCTATCCGATCTGGAAAGAAGTCAGGGCACGCGAGACCGAGCTGTGCGACGGCGCGTTCGCGTGGGCCCCCCAGACGTTTGACCTGTCGGTGAGCGGCCAGCGCGACCTCGTCGACGGCGCGTACGTCAGCGGCCGGCTCTTCGACGTGCTCGGCGTCACTGCCATACGGGGCCGGATGATCACCCCCGCCGACGATGGCGGCGCCGCGGCGGACGGCCCTGTCGCCGTCATCAGTCATCGCCTCTGGCGGCAGCGCTTCGCCGGCGTCAGGGACGTCGTCGGGCGACAGCTCACCGTGAAGCGCGTGCCGTTCACGATCGTCGGCGTGATGCCGCCCGGGTTCTTCGGTCCGGACGTCGGCCGGATGACGGACGTGATGCTGCCCTTCGCCGCCGAGCCGCTCATCGAAGGCCCGGAGAGCCGATTGGCAGGCGAAGGCTCGTGGTGGCTGCAGATCATGGTGCGCCTGAAGCCGGGGCAGCGCTTCGAGCAGGCGAACGCCGCGCTGCGGACCGTGCAACCCCAAATACTCGAGAGCGCGACACGAACGAACCCCAGCCGCCTCAGGGAGCTGCTCACACTGGCGCCGGCGGCGACCGGCAACTCGTCGCTGCGCGGGCGCTTCGAGACGCCGCTCTTCGCGATGGTGGTGGCCGTGGGGCTCGTGCTGCTCGTGGCGTGCGCGAACATCGCCAGCCTGCTGCTCGCGCGGGCGTTGGGGCGACGCCGCGAGCTCAGTGTGCGCCTGGCGCTGGGGAGCTCACGCTGGCGGATCGCGCGGCTGCTCCTCATCGAGAGTCTCATCGTGGCCGCGACCGGTGCCGCGTTCGGGCTGGTGTTCGCGAAGTGGAGCAGTGCGCTCCTCGTGCACCAGTTGAGCACGTGGGAGAGCACGGTGTCACTGGACCTCGCGCTCGACTGGCGGGTGCTCGCGTTCACAGCGGCGCTTGCGTGTCTCTCTGCGATCACCGCCGGCGTGGCCCCGGTGATCGGGCTGCGGAGCGTCACCGCGGGAGGGGCGCTCAAGGACGCGGGCCGCGGAGTTGCCGGCGACCGGCGCTTTGCCGTGCGCAGTACGCTCGTCGTCGCCCAGATTGCCGTGTCGCTGGTCCTGGTCGTCGCGGCCGGACTGTTCCTTCGTACGTTTGCGGCGCTCAACCGGCTGCCGCTTGGCTTCGAGCCGGACCCACTGCTCGTCGTGGAGTTGAACCTCCAGGCGAGAGGCGGTCCGCCCGAAGAGCGCGGTGCGCGCGTCGAGCGCCTGCGGGACGCGGCGGCGGCGGTCCCTGGCGTGCGTTCGGCATCCGTCTCCGCGAATCGGCTGCTCGCCGGAGGCGGTTGGTCAACCGGTCTGGTCGGCGTCGGCGATGGGCCGATGGTACGCCTGAGGGCCCTCGGCCGGCCCTTCCTCTGGCTGAACGCCACGACACCTGGCTGGTTCGAGACGATGGGCATGTCTCTGCGCAGCGGCCGGGACTTCGACGCCGGCGACGGCGTGGGCGACCGCCCCGTTGCCATCGTCAACGACGCGTTCGTCCGCCAGTATCTGCCGGGCGACCAGCCGATCGGGCAGCGCGTGCGTCTGGGATTCGATGCCAGGACGCACCTGGAGATCGTCGGCGTCGTCGGCGACGCCGTCTACGCGACTCCGCGCGAGGGCATGCTGCCGACGATGTACGTGCCTGTGGCACAGCGAGCGCCGGAGACATTCTGGCCGACGGTGTTCCTGACCATCAACGCGGCGGCAGGCCCGCGCCTGGCCGTCGAGCGCGACGTCGCTGCAGCGTTGACGCGGGTAGACCCGACCGTCGCATTCACGTTCGGCAACTTCGATCAACTTGTCCAGGCGACCGTGACTCAGGAGCGGCTCATCGCGATGCTCTCGGCCTTCTTCGGCGGGCTCGCGTTGCTGCTGGCGGCGGTCGGCCTCTACGGCGCCGTCTCGCACGCGGTGCGCGCTCAGCAGATGGAGATCGGGCTGCGCATGGCGCTCGGGGCAGCGCCGTCCACCATTGTGCGCTTCGTGTTCCATCGCGTTGGCCTGTTGATCGCGGCCGGCCTCGCGTTCGGCCTGGCGGGCAGCCTCTGGGCGGCGCGTTTCGTGGAGGTGCTGCTGTTCCGTCTGGACGCACGCGACCCGCTGACGTTCGCCGGCGCGGCCGCGGTGCTCGTCGCGGTGGGTGTCCTGGCCGGGTGGCTGCCAGCCCGCCGCGCCGCACGGCTCGATCCGGCGGCGGTGCTGCGCGAAGGGTAGAGACGGCCGTGACGGCGGGGATGGCATCCCGTAAGCTCGAGGTTAGGAGGTCCCATTCTCGACTTCGTAGCCCAGAGCCTCCGCGCCGACCCCGTCCCCACAGGTGCTGATCCTCGTTGACCACGGCACGCCGAAAGGGGTGGCCCGCGCCTTCGTGGCACCATCCGTAATCGCGACCTACTGATCCCCAAGACGACGGGTGCGCTCACATCCGACACATCCCCGCGCTCGATATGGTCGAGTCCTACCTCAGTCGTTTCGAAGCGGCGGTCCCGTCATAATCAGAGAAAGGTTCGCGGTACGCTCAGCCGTAGAAGAGCGGAATCGAAAGGTGTGATCATGGACGAACAGCGATTTGCACTCGAGTGGGACCGCCCATTCCTGCCCGACGCATCGACCCACGTCAGTGTCTTCGACGGCGGCAAGAGTCCGCTGTACGTGGTGGCCTCCGGCCACGGCGCAGGCGACGCGGATGCGCTCAGCGATCTGTTGACGACGCTGAGGGAGAGAAAGGAATCCGCTGACGTCATCGCATACGTTTCCGGAGAGTACGCGGCGGTCACCGGAAGAGTCCCTGCGCACTCAGGGTCTTGATGTTCGCTTGTCGAGCGATCCTGCCAAGCAGGTTGGGAAGACCTGAGACGGCTACAATGAGATATGTCTACGGCTTTGACCAATCGGGAACGCGCGCATTTGAAAGCCCGCGCGCACGCGCTCGAACCGGTGGTGCACGCCGGCAACTCCGGGGTCACCGATACGCTGGTGGCGGAAGTCGATCGCGCACTCACCGCCCACGAGTTGATCAAGGTGAAGGTCGGGACGGACGATCGCGCGGACCGCGCCGCCATCGGCAATGAGATCTGCGCCCGCACGGGTGCGACGGCGGTGCACCGGGTCGGGAAGGTCATCATCCTCTGGCGTCCGCGTCCGAAGGATCCGCCGGACTAGAGGCGCTCACCCAAACAGGGCGACCCCGACGCCGACCGCCACGAGTATTCCGGGCCAGTACCGCAGCGGGACAAAGAAGAGGTCGTGACGGTCCCGAAGAACCAACTCTTCACCGGTCACCTTGTCCATCACGACGCGATCCCGGCCCTGAAGCCCGCGTGCCAGCGCCCACACCGCACCGGCAGCGACAACGAGGGCGAGGAACTTGGGCCAGCCATGCGCCTGGTAGTACGTCTGGTCCCCAAAGACAGATTCAACGGTGACCTCCGTCAGCAAGAGCGCGGCGAAGGCGAGCAGCGCGACGACTATACCGTAACCCCTCCACACAACCATGATCGGACCTCGTTTCGAGAAGATGGCTCTTTGAGGAACGAGCCGACACCTGGATTCACCTCACTGCATCCCAAATAATTTCGCGCTCCTCCGCGAGGCCAGGGACGGCTCGCAACGGCCCCGGTGGAGCCAGGTGAACCGGACCCCGCGGTTCGGCGGCACAGGTCGGCGTTCGCCCGGTTGAACCAGGGAGTGGGCCGACAGCAGCGGCATTGGCCGAGCGATACGGTTCGAAGGAAACGCACCGTGCGCCTGCACTTTACTTGACAAACAAGTGAAGACGCTCCATGCTCTCCACTATGTCGCCAAGTGGAGACGTCCCTCGCATCGATCTGTTACCGGGAACCCTCGAGATCATCGTGCTTCGCACGCTGACCACGATGGGCGCTCAGCATGCCTATGGAATTGCCGCGCGGATCGAGCAGATTGCGGAGCAGGTCATCCGGCTGAATCAGGGGACACTCTACCCCGCCCTCGTCCGGCTCGAGCACAAGGGGTGGATCAAAGGCACATGGCGAACGACTGAGAACAACCGGGACGCGAAGTACTACGACATCACGAAGGCCGGCGTGCGCGCCCTCGCCGAGCAGGCCGCGTGGTGGGAACGCTCCGCGACGCTCGTAAACCGGCTGCTCGCTGAAAGAGCGGAATAGTGGGTCGCATCCGGCAGTTCTTCCGCCGGCTCGGCAACGCGATCAGGCCGGACCGCGCGGAGGCCAGCCTGGAACGTGAGGTCGCGTCACACCTGGTGCTGCTCGAAGACGAGTACAGACGCCGCGGGCTGTCGGACGACGAGGCCCGGGGCGCGGCACGACGCGCGCTCGGCGGCCTCGATCGCACGAAAGAGCTCCATCGCGATGCGCGATCGTTCATCTGGGTGGACGAAGTGCGGCGCGATCTGCGATACGCCGCTCGACGGCTCGCGGGCAATCCTGGATTCGCGCTCACCGTTGTGCTGACGGTCGGCCTCGCTGTCGGTGGGATTGGGGCGGTGTTCAGTCTCATCAATGTCGTCCTGCTCGCGCCGCTTCCGTACGGCAATCCGGGCGACCTGGTGGTGATCTGGGAGAGGCAGCCGGACGCCGGGACATCGCACAACGAGGTCGCACCGGTCAATTACGACATCCTCACGAAGAACCACCAGGCGTTCACCTCGGTTGCCGCCGTGGCCGGATTCAGCGCGACGCTGAGCGGCGGTGGCGGTCCTGAACAAGTCACGGGCAGACGCGTCACGCACAACTTCTTCGACGTGCTTGGCATCACCCCCGCGCTCGGGCGCACGTTTCGGCCCGAGGAGGACCGTCCTGGAGCGCCCCGGGTTGTCGTGGTGAGTCACGGGCTCTGGCGCGAGCGCTTCGGCGGCGATCCGGGCGTCGTCGGCCGAGACATCGTTCTGAACAAGGAGCCCTATTCGATCATTGGCGTGATGCCCTCTGGATTTCAATTCCTTGGCGCCAACGCCAGTCTCTGGACACCGGCAGCCTTCAGCTCGAACGAACTGACGCGAGGTGCGAACTATCTCTCGATCGTGGGACGCCTGGCGCCCGGCACGACAGTCGAGCGTGCACAGTTGTACCTCGATCATCTGGCGGCGCGGCTGGCGACGGTCCTGCCACCGGCTTCTGAAGGGTTTCGATTGAACGTCGTCTCCCTTCACGATGAAGTCGCGGGCGACGCCCGACGCCCGCTGGTCGTACTCCTCGCAGCGGTCGGATTCGTCATGCTGATCGCCTGTGCGAATGTCGCCGGTCTGCTGGTGGCTCGCGGCGCGACGCGTCAGCACGAGATTGCCCTCCGCCGCTCGCTGGGGGCCACGCGGAGTCGAATCGTGCGTCAGCTTCTGATCGAGAGCCTCGTCCTCAGCGTGCTCGCGTTGCTCGCCGGCGTCGTGCTCGCCCGCTGGGCGCTTGTGTTCCTTGCCCAGCTGGTGCCACCAGAGATGCTGCTCTTTGCGCAGCCGGCACTCGATGGGCGAACGCTGGTCGTCACATCCCTCGTCGCGTTGTCGACCGCCATCCTGTTCGGCCTTGTACCGGCTCTCTACGTGACGAGGGTCGATCTCAGCGCGGCACTCAAGTCCGGTGGGCGAGGCCTTTGGGTGCCGAACGCCGGCCGCCGGGTGCTGGTGGTGGCCGAGGTCGCGATGACACTCGTTCTGCTCGTCGTCGCTGGTCTCTTGATTCAGACTCTCTATCAACTCCGATATGCCGATCTCGGGTTCCAGCCGGCGCAGGTCATGTCCCTGCGCACAGCGCTTCCGTCTGACGCGTATCCGACGCATCAGAAGCGCGTGGCTTTCTATGATGACGTGATCGAGCGGGTCTCGCACCTGCCGGGGGTCGTCGCGGTCGGCTATTCGACATCAGTGCCTCTCGCGTGGAAAGGCGCCACGACCGACTTCGTCATCGAGGGCCGCGCTCCCCGGCCGGGAGCCAGATATCAAGCCAACCTCCGACAGGTCAGCGCTGCGTATCTCCAGACGATTGGCGTCCCGCTACTCGAGGGTCGTCATATCGCGGAGAGCGACCGAGCCGGCGCTCAACCGGTCGTCGTCATCAATCAAGCGATGGCACGGACGTACTGGCCCGGCGAGCATGTGATCGGCCGCCGTTTCAAGCCCACCGATCAAGCGGGCTCGCCCTGGCTCACCGTCGTGGGCGTGATCGGGGATGTGCGCCAGATGGGCCTCGACCTGCCGTCAAAACCTGAGATGTACGTGCCGTATCGGCAATTCGACTTACAGGCCTGGTTTGCGCCGAGGGATCTCGTCGTGCGATCGACTGGCGACCCGACGCAGCTCGTGCCCGGGATCATCCGCGAAGTCCATGCTGTCGATCCAACCCTGCCCGTCACCCACATCGTGCCTCTGGACGATCTGCTCGACAGGGAGGTTGCGTCGCGGCGCATCGGCACAATCGTGATTGTGGCATTCGCTGCCGTCGCCGTGGCGCTCGCCGTCGTCGGCATCTACGGGCTCATTTCCTACTTCGTGGCGCAGCACACGGCGGAGATCGGCGTGCGAGTTGCGCTCGGTGCCCGGCCGGGCGACATCCTGGCGCTCGTGGCCGGTAGAGGGGTCGTGTCAACCGCGGTCGGCATCGCGATCGGCGCCGTTGGTGCACTCGCCACGACCCGCGTCGTCTCGAGCTTGCTCTACGGCATCTCCGCGTTCGATCCCACAACGCTGTTGCTCGCAAGCACCCTCCTGTTAGCCGTGGCGAGCGTGGCCAGCTATGTGCCCGCCCGAAGAGCGATGAAGCTCGACGCACTGGCGGCGCTCCGGCAGCAGTAGTGGCGGCGCAGCGCATGCCCCGCGGGTGAGTGCTCACAGGAGACCAGGAGAGTTCTGTGAGACCGCTCGGCGGAAGATTCCACCACGGGGACACGGCGCCACGGAGACGCACGGAGAGCTCGGGGTGTACTCGGGGTCCTGGTTATTCTGAACGTCGAAGTATCCGATGTCGTAGCAGCGTGACTCCGGGTGGTCTGAGGCGCCGGCCGTTCGGCCGGCGAGGGCAGTGAGGAGATCTCCTCGCTGCCTACCGCGCGAAGCGCGGCCCGACCACCCACTTCGTGGGGCCTCCGTGCGTCCCCGTGCCTCCGTGACTCCTTGGTGGCATTTTCTTTCTTGTGTCTCCCGCTCAGAAGTACCGCCTCCTGACCTCGTGATCTCGTGTATTTTGCAGCGCATGACGCGGAAGCGAGTGTCAACGATGGCGAAGAGATCCCGCAAGCCCCTGGCTGGACGCGTGGCCCTCGTGGCTGGAGCGACGCGCGGCGCCGGCCGCGGCATCGCACGTGCGCTCGCGGAAGCCGGCGCGACGGTCTACGCCACCGGGCGCAGCGTCAAAGGCAAGCCGTCGCCGTACGGGCGGCCGGAGACGATCGACGAGACCGCGGCGCTGATCGAGGCCGCGGGCGGCACCGCGATCGCCGTGCGCGTCGATCACACGAGCGAGCGCGAGGTCGCGGCGCTGTTCCGCCGGATCCTCCGTTCCCACCACCGCCTCGACGTCGTCGTCGACAGCGTGGCGGGAGAAGATCCACTGCTGAAGCCGCACGGTTTCCTCTGGCAGGTGGACCTCAGGAACGCCGACGCAATGTTCCGGCAGGGGCTCACCTCGCGCATCATCACGGCGAAGCATGCCGCGCGCGCGATGATGCCGACGAAGCGTGGCCTGATCGTGGAAGTCACGGAAAACGACATCATCGGAGGCGGCGCAAACCCGATGGCCCATGCCGTCAAGACCGCGCAGAAGGTGCTCCCGCTCCAGTGGGCCACCGAACTGGCGGCGCATGGCATCACCGTCCTCGCCATCACGCCAGGTTTCCTGCGCTCGGAATCCATGCTGCAGCACTTCGGGGTAACCGAAGACACCTGGCGCGAGGCGGGCAGGCAGGATCCAAATTTCCTGGTGTCCGAGTCGCCGCTGTTCGTGGGCCGCGCGATCGCCGCGCTGGTCGCGGATCCGAAGGTGCGAGAGCGCACAGGCCTGCTCCTCAGCTCGTGGGAGCTCGCGCGCGAGTATGGCTTCAGCGATTACGACGGCCGGCGGCCCGACTGGGGGCGCCACAAGATCGACTTCTCGGTGCTTCCGCCAGAGTGGATCGACCTGTTCCGCACCGGCACCGACCTGGAGATCCGGTGGCTGACGACGCTCGCCGCGCGAGCCAGGAAGTTCCGGGCAAAGGTCCCGTCTTGACCCCCTCGTGTCGCGTGAGAAATCACAAAGGACGCGTCAAAGGACTTCGATACAGGGACGGAATTCGCAACGACCTCATCACTGGTGCGTGACGAGCCTCGGCTGACGTCTGGACGCTGGCGGTCGTCACAGCACATGCAGAGGGTTTTGGACCGTAACCTGCATCTGGGCGTTCTCGAGCACCCGTTCGGAATAAGACGCTCGAGTGGAAGGAAGGTGCCGTGACCAACATCAGTACGCGCGGAAACGTCGTCACAGTCATCAACGTGTTTACCGTCGAGCCGGGGAAGCAAGATGCCCTTGTCACGCTGCTGACTCGTGCGACCGATGAGACGGTTCGTCATCTGCCCGGATTCATCTCGGCCAACATTCACAAGAGCGTCGATGGCGTGCGTGTGACGAACTACGCTCAGTGGCGAAGCCGCACGGATCTCGATGCGATGCTGCGGCATCCCGAAGCGATGCCGCACCTGAGAGAGGCGACCGAACTGGCAACGAACGTCGACCCGCACGTCTACGAAGTTGCGGCAGTGCGGGGTGGCCGATCCGTTCCCGGCCACATGGCGCTTGGGGCGATGGCCACCGGAGCCATGGCAACTGGTGCGTACGCGGTTGGCGCACTCGCGATCGGAGCGCTGGCCGTTGGCGCACTTGCGATCGGACGGCTGGCGGTTGGCACGCTCACACTCCGGCACGGCCGCGTTCGCAGGCTGTTGCTCGACGAGGTTTCGGTCGCGCGCCTCGACGTTCGCGAGCTCGTCGTCGATCGGTCATAGTGCCGAATCGATCGATCCGGAAGGGTCCGCGCGAGCGGCTCACATGGCCAGGCCAGGAAGCCCAGAACTTGCATACACTCGTCGACGCGGAGAGTGCGGTATTCACCCTGACCGAGCACAAGGAGCACACGAAACATGACGCCAAAGAACACGATCTGCCTCTGGTTCGACAAGGACGCGGAGGAGGCCGCGCGCTTCTACGCCGCCACGTTTCCGGACAGTAAAGTGAACGCTGTTCACAAGGCGCCCGGTGACTTCCCGGGCGGCAAAGAGGGCCAGGCGCTGACGGTGGATTTCACTGTTCTGGGCATTCCCTGTCTGGGTCTCAACGGCGGCCCGGCGTTCAAGCACAGCGAGGCCTTTTCCTTCCAAGTAGCGACCGAGAATCAGGAGGAGACGGACCGCTACTGGAACGCGATCGTCGGCAATGGCGGCAAGGAAAGCGAGTGCGGTTGGTGCAAGGACCGCTGGGGTCTCTCCTGGCAGATCACCCCGCGCGTGCTCACCGAGGCGATGGCGGCCGGTGGCGCTGAGGCCAAGCGCGCCTTCGACGCGATGATGAAGATGAAGAAGATCGACGTCGCTGCCATCGAGGCAGCGCGGCGGGGCTGACGTGCGCGCGCTGCAGGGGCGGATCCGCCTGTAGGGTCCGCCCCGAACTTGCGTTCATACCGCATCCGTTCGCGGTCAGGCTGTCAGCTCCGTTCGTGGTGACCTGTCGAAGCAGGAATACTTCCCTACTCGTGCCGCAGCACGTCAACCGGATTGACGCGCATCGCGCGTTCGGCGAGGATCTTTCCGCTCTGCGTCACGACGACGGCGCGCGATCGTCGCGGATACCGCGGGTCCGGTTCCTCGAATGCTCGTGCAACCACCGCGTCCAACTGCGCGCGGGCATGGCCGGCTACCGCTCCCCTCCGTCGGCGTCAGTCGTCTGCTGTCGCTGGATCCGGTGGGCTGTTCAGGATCGCGATGGCTTTCCGGCAGACTGGGCGGCGTGAGGTTGTCGAGCTCCAGCGCGCACCCGAGACCCTCACGATAGACGGCACGGCGCTCGACGCCCAGCGCGCGGGCAGTGACGGTGTGCGCGACGCTGTCGATTGACGCGTTGATGTACCGCAAGACCGAGAGATCGTCAACCTGGAGATCGGCCAGGACCGCCGCTGGAGCGCGTTTGGAGACGAACACGCCGGAGCAGAGCACCCGTGCCTTGTGGCCAACCCCGACTGACAGCGCCGGCCCCCCAAACCAGCCGGCCGCTCCGAGCGCACAGGTGAGCCCGATGCCGATCGTGGGGAAACCAGCCGCCGGACCCTGCTCGCCATCTGCCCCCGTTGTCTCGCGCGATTCGCGTGGGCATTATCCGTCTGAGAAGACTGACTTTCGATCGTGTCCGAGGACTGCATACAAATATCGTGCGCGAAGCCTACTGGAGTAGGGACGGGTTTCGACACGACCGCGTCCATGCGGGCTGAGGGGTTCTGGCTGGAACGTAGCATGCGGCGAGCGCAACGGCGGACAGCAGCACGACGACCGACACGAACGTGGCCGGATCCGAGGGGCTGACCTCGAACAACATGCTTCTCAGCCAGCGTGCGAGCCCCAGCGACGCGACGATGCCGATGACGCAGCCCCCGAGTGCCAGGCGCATGCCGTTGCTCAGAATCAGGGTGAGCACGTCCCTCCGCTGTGCGCCGAGCGCCATGCGAAGGCCAAGCTCGGGAAGTCGTTGCGACACCGTGTAGGACAGGACGCCATAGAGGCCGACTGCGGCGAGCAGCAGCGATAACGCGGCGAATCCCCCCATTAACCACACACCCACGCGGCGCGCCGATGTTTCCGTCTCCAGAATCTCGCCGAGCGTCTTGACGTCCGACAGCGGTTGATTCGGATCGACGTCGGCCACGGCCTGTCGAACGCCCGCGACGAGATTGAGAGGATCGCCGCTCGCGCGAACGAGCAGGACGGCCGGGGCGAAGCTCGCGTTGTAGAACACCTGCTCGTACGGCAGATACATTTCCGACCTGACCGGGGCATCGACGCCCATGTTCTTGACGTCGCCAGACACGCCCACAACGGTCAGCCAGGGATTGGGCGACTCGGACGGTCCGATCTTGAATCGCTTGCCGATCGCGTCTTCGTCTGGCCAGAACTGCCCCGCCATGGTCTCATTCACCACCGCCACCGGCAGCAACCCGGCGTTGTCGCCGATATCGATCGCACGGCCCGCCCGTAGCGGGATCTGCATGAGACCGAAGTAGTCGGCACTGACCTGGCGATGCAGGGCGCCCTGTCCCGGCTGCTGGGCTCGCCCGTCGATCGACAGGCTGTTGGAACCACCCTTCCATGCCAGCGGCGCCGTCGTCGTGACCGCAGCGCCCGTGACACCCGGCATCGCGGCCAGCCGGTCGAGCACCTGTGCGTAGAACGCGGAGCGTCGCGCGAGGTCGGCGTGTGTGGCCCGGGGCAGACGCACGCTGGCAGAGAGAACGCAGTCGGGCCGGAATCCTGGTTCGATAGCGCGCAGGCGTGCGAATGTCTGCATCAGCAGCGCGGCGGTCACGACGACGATCACGCTGAGCGCCACCTCGGTTACGACGAGGGCACTGCCCAGCGTTCCTCGTCCGGCGCCCACAGCACCGCGCCCGCCAGCCTGCCGCAGCACGTCGAACGAGTTTCGTCTCGTGACCTGGATCGCGGGGAGCACCCCGCACACGATGCCTGTCAGAACCGACACGAGCAAGGCAAAGGCGAACACCGGCAGGCTTATGCGCGAAGCGTCGGACGCACCTCTCCGACGAGGTGCTCACGCAGCGGCATGACGTGGCCACGCAGGTTCTCGGCATGCTTCGGAAAGTCGCGCGCGATGTGCTGCGTGATGGCGTCGATGTCCGACTGCGCCCGCTCCAGCGAGATGCCCGGCTTCAGTCGTGCCGCCACCGTCAGATAGTGTGATCCCCTGTCGGTGGCAGGCGGCATCGCCGGCAGCCAGACATCGGCGGTCGCGTCGATGATCTGGAAGTTCGGTGGCATCACGCCGATCACCGACACCCGGTTTCCGTCGAGCAGCAGGTCGGTGCCGATGATGTCCGAGCGTCCGCCGGAGCGCTGCTGCCAGAAACGATGGCTGACGATGGCGGCGCCCGGGGGCGACGCTGTCTCGGACGTCGGCAGCGGCGAACGTACGGCCAAGCATCGGGCGAACGCGCAGGACGTCGAAGAAGTTCTCCGTCACGGCCTGACCATTGAGGCATTCGGGTTCGCCACTGCCGGAAAGGGTCACGGCGATTGATCCGAAGGCCGCGACGTCGTCGAACGTCCGGTTCTGCGCCGGCCAGTCCCTGTAGTTCCCAGGTGCGACGTTGCCGCGCAGACCCGTTTGCCTCCCAGACGAGCATGAGGCGATCGGGTTCGGGGAATCCAAGGGGCCGCACGAGTATGGCGTCGACCAGCGCAAAGACGGCGGTGTTGGCGCCGATCGCGAACGCGAGGGACAGGACGGCAACGGATGTCAGGCCGGAATGCTTACCGAGCATCCGCACCCCATAGCGAACATCCTGCACGAGCCGTTCGATCCACGCCCCTCCTGGCGTGTCTTCGCGCGCGAGATCAGGGAGCTGCGCCTGCCGCAACGGAGCCAGGTTCCGCGCCAGCACCTCGTCCCGCAACTGTGCGAGCGCTATGGACGTCGCCTCTTCGTCCGAGGCGCCGCCGGCCAGCGAGTCTCGCCACCGATCGTCGAGATCCTGGGCGAGTTCGTCGATGATCTCGTTCTCGCGCGTCGGTGACAGGCGCAGCGCCGTCAAGTGTGGGCGAATGTGCTGTTTCCAGTCAGGCATGCTCCCCTCGCGTGATCAAGCGCACGGCCTCGACGAACTCCTCCCAGGTCTGGCGCCGTCGTCAATGTCTGTCATAAGCAGATACTAAACTCTCAGACGAAGCAACGCCCGCAATGGTTGCCTCGAGAACCAGAGGCCTGATGCAGGGCAGGATTGACGGGACTTCGCGGGAGGTCGAGGCGTCGCCCTTACGAGACGCGAAGGCACTCGCGTAGGGTGCGCGCCCACACGGCGTTCGGACAATATCGGACCGAACTGCTGGAGATCCGCCAGCCTTCCCATCGTCTGAGGCTCGCAGTGAGCTTGCCCGGCGGATCCGGCCCAGCCGAAGCGCACGAGAACCTTTCACGGACCCTCGAGACTCCGCGCCGAAGCACGAGGCGAGGGATGTATACAGACTTCAGACAGGATCATCGGCCACCGCCCTTCGCCTCGATCAACCGAAGCGCCTCTCGACTCACGAAGATGGGCGCGTGGAACTGTTCGCCCCAGCCGAGCGGTGTCACGTTTCGGTACTCGTGCACCGGCCCGCCGCCGTGTCCCTCTTCGAGGCGCGCGCGCAGCGAGGCGCGAACGGTGGGATTGGCGCCGCGGTCCAGCAGCAGACGCGTGAAGCGCGCCTCGTCGGGCTGACCCTTGCCGTAGTTGACCCAGAAGCCACGCTGACTGACGACCGACGAGGTACAGCGCCGTGTAACCGCCGAAGCCATCGGCGTCGAGCGCCGATCGGGCGTTCGGATCCATGCCCCGATCGAGCAGCCAGTCGGCAATCTCCAGCTCGTCGAAGTACGCCGCGACGTGCAGGAGGGTCGTGCCGTGCACCGGCGTGCCCTGACCCGTATACGGCTCGCGAGCGCAGGCCGGCGCCAGTGGATAGATGTCGGTCTTGTCGAACGTCCGCGTGAGGAGGTCGGGATCACCCGCGAGATGGGTCTCCAATAAGTCGATGCGCCCGCGATGCAGTGCCATCACCGGCGTGTCGGGGGGTTCGAAGCCATGATCGACCCACATCTCGAGGATGCGGTGCTTCGCGGCCGGGTTACGGCTGTCGGTCCCGAGCAAGTGCTCCATGGTGTTCGCGTCCACGCCGTCGGGGCCGACGATACGCGCACCGAGCACGAAGAGGACGGCGGTGCCCTCGACACTCAGCGTGTACGCGGGGCCGGCGAGCGTCCACTTCTCGAGCGACGGGCGCCCCGCCAGCTCGTAGATCAGACGCACGGTGTCGGGCTTGCTCTGGAGCGCGGCCCGTCCCGCCGCCGATTCGAGATCTCTGGCGCCGTGCTCGTGCAGGAGGCGGATGAGGCCATCGCGACCGAGGTTCGCCGCGTACGTCATCGGCGGCCCCCAGTCGCTGTCGGTGCGAATCAGGACGTGCTCATGGAGCAAAGCAGGATTCCGCGTGACGAGCGTGCGCACCGTCTCGACATCGTCGCGCCAGATCGCGTCGGCGAGTTGCACGGCGTGGACGAGTCGCGCCCAGCTCGATGCCCGATAGCTCCGCGCGAGCACGAGCTGCGCATCGGCCAGCTTCACGGCCGCGGGGTCGATCGATTCGGGGTGGAGCTCCCGCAACTCGGCGGTAGCGGTTGCGTCGCCGGCGTGGATGTCGCGGAGGAGTTCCTTGGCCTGGCGGTGCAGCTGATCGAGATCGGGCCTGACGGGCAAGCGGCGGACGGACATGACGAGCCTCCTTCGAAGAGCCCGTGGTCCGCTGGCGCCGGGCAAAGGAGGTTCGGCTGTCGAGTCCGAACGTCTGTCGGTCTGGTCAGGTGGACTCGGTCCTGTCCGCGGACGGGAGGCGTCCTGCACGCCCGCTCCAAATTACTACTCGAGGGGTCGCGCGCACAAGGAGCCAAAGACGACGGAGAGATGTATCTGGCGGACGAGCTTGGCTGGGCGTCAGGGACGATTTCCGCAACTGACTGAGGCGCGAGCTCGCCTCCCGGCAGTCGCAGGAGCTCCGGATCCCGATGTCGAAGGGCGGCACGCTGCATTTCGATCCATCATGGCTTCCGAAGGCGCATCAGTTCAGGACGCACTCGGCGCAGCCGACCGAAGGGTTCGCGGCATGTCGCACATGTCATCGACAAGACGCTAGATCGGTGGTGGGGCCACGTTGGGCTGAGTCAATGACCAATGCGTGTGAGCAAGTCGCCACGCACCGTTGACGCGCTGCTGTCGATGGAGAGCCTGACCGGATCGCCGCGGTCGAGCCAGGTACCTCATCACGGCCGTCCGCAGTGGCTTGAACTCGCCGACGCGCTCGTTCGCGAGTGCTCGACCGGATGCCTCAGACATCGGCAAGCGTCAGCGGTCGAGGCCTGGAGCCATCGATATCGGTGAAGCCGTACTCGCGCGCGAGATCCGCCACAACGTGCACCTTTCCGGTGAGTCGCAGCACCTCGGGATCGGAGGCAAGCGCGACGACCGCGCGGCCCGTGAACTCTGGCGACTCGGAGTTGGACAGGTCCAGCCACTGAGCCGCCTCCATGACCTTCTCCGTCCGAACCAGCCCGGGGTAGAGCGCAACGACTGCCACACCGTGCGGCTTCAGCTCCTCGGCCATGTCTGCGGTCATCTTGTCGGTCGCAGCCTTGGCCACGCCGTATGCGACGTTGCCGATCCGCTTTCGGGCTGCCCAGTGCGATATGTTGACGATCAGGCCTCGGTTCCGCTCGACCATCGTTCGCGCTGCGTTCTGGCTCGCCCGGTAGTGCGCCCGCACGCCGGCCGCGAACATGGCGTCCCAGCGCCACAGCGGCTGGTCCCAGAACGGCTTTCCCCAGGTGAACTCGCCATTGTCCACCATGTTTTCATACCCGCCCCAGACGCTGTTTACCAGGATGTCGATCGGTCCGGCCGTTCGGGCAATCCGCTCGAACGCCGCATCGACGTCATCGTCATTCCGATGGTCGCATCGGAGCATGGTCATCTCGCCCTGATGTGTGTCCTCCTCCGGGGCCGATCGCCCGGTCACGAAGACTCTGGCGCCACGGCGCGCCAGTTCCTGAGCCACACCGCGCCCCACGCCTTTCGTGGCGCCCGTCACCACTGCCTTGACTCCTCGCAGCGTGCGCTCTTCGCTGTCCACGCCATTACTCTACGAGAAGCCCGCCGGCTCGTATGGGAAAAATGGAACGGCTTGCCTAAGTCGACCCGGACGCCTCGGCCGAGCAGGATCGGGACCACCACGATATGCATGCAGTCGATGAGCCCGGCGGCAAACGAACTCTCGACAACCGCGTTCAGGCTACCGTCTCCCCTGTTTCACCCAGTCCTCGCCAAACACGGCGTGGTTGATCACCGATCGCTGGTCGGACGTGTACACGATGTGGATCAGGCCATCGGACGCCTGGAATCCGATTGGATACGCAAAGCTGTTTCGCCCCTCGGCGATGTTGCGACGCTGCGGATAGGTCCGATCGCCGTCGGTCGAGAGCGCGGCTGTCAGCGGTGTGCGCTCGGTCATGCTGTCGTTGTACACGAGGAGCAGCGCTCCGCTGCGCAGCTTCATGAACTCGATGGCCGAGTTCGGGTTCGGAAACGCGGAGTTCCGTCCCTCCTCCCACGTCGCCCCGCCATCCCGCGACTCCGAGCGGACGATGAAGCCGTCCTTGGTCGGACCGTATCCGCCGCCGCGGCGGCAGGTACGCGATGAGCCGCATGGGCGTGAGCTCGACGACAGCGGGCTGGATGTTGCCAGTCTTCGAGGCGATCCGTCCAGCCGGCAACCACTGCTTCCCCTTCTGGTCGTATCGAAGGAACATCGACGTGCTGTCCGGACCGACGACTTCCGTGTCGTGCCCCTTCTCCTGGTAGATCGGCAGGAGATAGTCGCCGGTCGTCAGCACGATCGGACGGTTGCGCACCATCATCCCTTCGTCCAGGGTGATCATGAAAGCGTCTGACCAGGTCTCCGCGTTGTCGCGCGAGATCTTCGCCTGGATGCGGGAGGTGGACCACGTGGCGCCGTACCGCACGACATAGAACAGCCAGACGACATCATCCGGCGCCTGCCACACGACCGCGTTCCCGAGCGAACGGAACGGGTCATGCGCGATGGCGCGCGGCGCCGGCCAGATCGTGGTCCCCTTTCTCAGGCGCGACCCGAACACGGCGGTGCCCGGCGCATACTCTCCATCACCTCCGTAGTACACGAGATAGAGGTCGCCGTTGCGAAGCTCGGTCATGCTCGCCGGGTGCTTATAACGTCCCGTCGGCACTTCAGGTCCGAAGACGCGCTCGAGCCGGAGGCCACTGTCCGCAGCCTCGCGTCCCCCGATGGGACCCGCCGCCAGGAGCGACAAAGTTGTCACGATCAAAACGAGGCTTCGCATCCGTTCTCTCCTCGATTCACAGAGCTTGCGTGCCCCCGGGCTGTTTCGGTACGATGCCCCATCCGTGCTTTGAAACGGCATTTCACAGCCGCACTATATGCCTCGAACCGCCCGGTCCGCCCCGTCGTCGACCAAGACCACAAAGGCTGTACGGGAGCGCTCGGACAAGTACTTCTCGAAAGTGATCGGAAAGGCGCTGGACCTGATCGCGATCCTCCGGTCGAGCGCAGAGCCGCTGTCGCTGAACGAACTGACGACGCGGCTCGACCTGGCCAAGAGCTCCGTCTTCCGCATTCTGCACACACTCGAGGTGTCGGGCTACGTCGAACGCGACAGCGCGGGCCGCTACACCGTGGGGGCGGATCTCCGCCACTCGGCGCCGGGACGGCTGCGGGTCTCGCTGGTGAACACGACGACGCCGGCGCTGCGCGAATTGAGCCGCGAGTTCTGCGAAACCGTCACGCTGGCCATGCACTTCGACAACCGCATCGAGGTTGTCGCCACGCTGGAGAGCCCGCACCTGATCCGCATGGGCAACACCGTCGGACGCATCGTCCCCCCGCACGCCAGCTCGCTGGGGAAGGCCATCACCGCCTTTCAGCGGGAAGACGTGCGCGACCGGCTGATCCGCAGCTACGGCATCCACCGTTTCACCGATCACACGATCACCGACGAAATGGAGCTCAAACGCGAGTTCGAGCGCGTCCGCTCGCGTGGTTACAGCACCGACGCGGAAGAAAGCGTGCTCGAGGGTTGCTGTTTCGGCGCGCCGATTCTCGACCCGGACGGCCACTCCCTGGCCGCCATCAGTGTCTCCTCGCCGAAGATGCGGATGCGCGACGAACCGCTCCAGAAGCGCCTCATCGCCACCCTCCGCCGGGCCGCGGAGGCCGTCTCCGCCACCGTCGCTCGCGGCTGAGTCTCGGCGGCTGCTCGGACGCGCTGTCGGTTCGGACTTTACGGATCCCCGATCCCCGATCCTCGCGTCCCGAATCCCGAATCCCGAATCCCGAATCCCGAATCCCGAATCCCGATCTTTAGTGTTTGAACCGCGCCTGAAACTGACGCAGCTTCTCGACCGTCAGCCCGGGGGCCCGAATGAAGGCGAGCACCTCGCGCTCGTCCGCACGCACACGCTCCGCCTCGGCGGCCACGCGGTCCGCGACGGCATCCGGAACGACCAGCAGACCGTTCGCATCGCCGTGCAGCAGGTCGCCCGGCTTGACGGCCATGCCCTCGAGCGTGACCGGAACGTCCACCTCGCAGATGATCGGATTGCCGTGTGACACGACAAAGCCCGGGCAGAAGTACTGAAATCCGCCGAGCGCCCTGACCTCCACGACATCCCGCAAGCCACCGTCCGATACACACCCCACGGCGCCGAGCGCTTTCGCTGTCGTCGCCATGATCTCTCCCATGTGGCACGATCGGCTGCGCTCCGGGCCGATGTCCTTGATCACGAGCACGGCCGGCTTCGGCGCGGCCTCGATCGCGGCCCAGAGCCTCATCAGGCCCCGCTCGTCCGCGCGCGCCTCGGTCGTCGTGTCGGCGGTGCATGTCACCGCGTACCCCATCATGGTCCCGAGCTCCGGAAAGGCGCATCGGAGGTCCCAGCCCGCGAAACCCTCGAGCCGCGGACGCATCGTGAAGCGCTCGATCGCGTTGGAAACGGTCGGACTGTCGATTTTCTGCAATTCGGCGAACTGGTCGGGCGTCAGACGCGGCACAGGACCTCCGGAGGTGTGTATTGTAATAAATGAAACGGGTATAGTAAAAATGAAACGTCGTTTGAAACCTGGATCCGTCGAACCGGCCCCTGTCTGGAGACTCACCGATGTGTTCGATGCGCCCCTCCGTCCGCCGCCTCATCCTCGCCCTTGCGCTGATCTGGGCTGCGTCCGGCGCTCCGACTGCGGCCTCTCAACAAGCCGCGGCTCCTCGGCCCGCCACCGAGCCGTCGTGGGTGGACCTTACCCGAGCCGCGATCGTCGTTCCCGGCAATTTGACGATTCAGGAGCGCACGGCCGTTCGGGTGCTCGTCGAAGAGATCGAAAAGCGCACCAGCGTCCATCTGCCTGTTTCGGCGCAATGGCCGGCCGAGAACATTCCGGCCATCGCCGTGGGCCCGCTCGCGACCTCCGCAAAATGGGCGGGCGCCGGGCTACGGGGTCTCTCCTCCGCGGCCGCGCCGGGCCGTGAAGGCTACCGCCTCGTCGTCAACGCCGGCGCGCGGAAAGCCCCCACGGTTCTCGTCCTCGGCGCCGATGCGCGCGGGACGCTGTTCGGCGTCGGCCGGCTCCTCCGCGAGCTTCGCATGGGAACCGGGACTCTGCGCGCCTCCACCTCGCTCTCGATCGTCTCCACGCCGCAGGTCGCCCTGCGAGGACATCAACTCGGCTACCGTCCGAAGACCAACGCCTACGACGCGTGGGACGTGCCGACGTGGGAACAGTACATCCGCGATCTCGCGATCTTCGGCACGAACGCGATCGAGCTGATGCCGCCCCGGACCGATGATGCCGCCGACAGTCCTCACTTTCCGTTGCCGCAGATGGACATGATGGTGCAGATGTCGCGCATCGCGGATGAATACGGCATGGACGTCTGGGTCTGGTATCCCGCACTGGACCCGGATTATGGCAACCCGCAGCAGGTCGATGCCGCCGTCAAGGAATGGGCCGACGTCTTGTCGAAGCTTCCCCGCCTGAACGCGATCTTCGTTCCGGGCGGCGATCCTGGCCACACGCAGCCTAAACACCTGATGGCCCTCTTGGAGCGGCAGACGGCGAGCATCCACAAACATCACCCGGCCGCGCAGATGTGGATGTCGCCCCAGGGTTTCACGAAGGCCTGGATGGACGAATTCTATGCCATTCTCGAGACCCAACCCGCGTGGCTCACGGGGATCGTCTTCGGCCCGCAGGTGCGCGACAGTCTGCCCGTGCTGCGCTCGAAGGTGCCGAAGCGGTACCGCATCCGCCGGTACCCGGACATCACGCACAGCCTGAGGAGTCAATACCCCGTCCAGGACTGGGACGTCGCCCACGCATTGACCTCGCAGCGCGAGCAGATCAATCCGCGGCCCGAGGCTGAAGCCGTCATCTTCCGGGCGCTGGTGCCGTTCGCGTCGGACTTCATCACGTACTCGGAAGGCGCGAACGACGACGTGAACAAGTTCGTGTGGAGCGGGCTCGGGTGGGACTCGAAGACCGACGTGGTGCAAATCCTGAGGGAATACAGCCGCTACTTTCTCGGTGAACGCTACGCCGATCCGTTCGCGCAGGGCCTGCTCGCGCTGGAAGGCAACTGGCGGGGACCGCTCGCGTCGAACGCGTCGGTCTACACGACGCTCGAACAGTTCCAGGACATGGAGCGATCAGCACCACCGGGCGATCTCCGCAACTGGCGCTTCCAGCAGGGGCTCTATCGCGCGTACTACGACGCGTACGTACGAAGCCGCCTGCTGCACGAGACGGCGATCGAGGAGCGGGCCCTCGAGCGGCTGCGCAGTATTGGAACGGGGGACTCGCGCCGCGCGCTGGCGGACGCGTCGACGATCCTTGGCGAGGCGCAGAACAGGCCCGCCGCGGAATGGCGTCTGCGTGTCTACACACTTGCGGAAGCATTGTTCCAAAGCATCCGGCAGCAGTTGAGCGTCCAGCGATACGGGGCGATCGCCGTGGGGCGAGGCGCAACCCTCGACAGTCTCGAGACATCGCTGAACAACAGCGGCTGGCTGCTCCCGCGATTCGCGGAAGCCGCCGCACTCGAGAAAGAGCCGGAACGGCTGGCGGCCATCGAACGCATCCTCCGCTGGACCGACCCGGGGCCGGGCGGCTACTACGACGACCTGGGCAACCCATCGCGACAGCCGCACCTCGTGCAGGGGCTGCCGTTTGCGGAGGATCCACAGCGCTTCAAGTCCACGCTGACGGGCTTCGGCTATCGCCCGGACTGGCGACTGTCCTCGATGACGCATGCGGAATCGTTCTGGGACACGCCACTCCGTATGCGGTATACCAGCCTCGACCCGACAGCCCATTACCGACTCCGCGTCGTTTACGCGGGAGACGCCTTCAGCATGGACACCCTCATCAGGCTCGTCGCCAACGAGAACTACGAGATTCACCCGCCCACCCGGAAGCCGTCGCCGATTCAACCGCTGGAGTTCGATGTCCCGATCGACGCCACACGAGGCGGAGAGCTCACGCTGACCTTCAGCGGTCCTCCCGGGATTGGCAGCGCCGGCCGCGGCAACCAGGTCGCCGAGGTCTGGCTGATGAGAAAGCAGTAGTCCATGGACACACCGTGGGAAAGCCCGGTGAAGCGCCGGCTGCGTGAGTCGCTGCCGGTCTTCGGCTGCACCATCACGACGACCAGCCTGGACGTCGCCGCGCGGGCGGCGTCCGCCGGATTCCATTTTCTGTGGCTCGAACTCGAACACTCGCCGCTGACGCTCGAGACCGTGCGGAACATCGTGCTCGCGACGCGCGGTCTCCCGGCCGTGCCGTTTGCCCGGCTGCCGATCACAAAGATCTGGACGGCCAAGCGCGTCCTCGATGCCGGCGTCCACGGCGTCGTGTTTCCGTTCGTCAGCACGCCGGCCCTTGCGCGGCAGGCCGCCGCCGCGTGCCGCTACCCTCCTGAAGGGCGGCGCGGATCCGGCGCCAGCCTCGCCACGTCATCCTGGCCGGATCCGGACGACTACTACGACTCCGCCGATCGCGCCATCACGGCCGTCGTCGTCATTGAGGAGGCTGACGCGCTCGCACACATCGACGAGATTGCCGCCACGCCGGGTGTGGACGTGATCTTCGTCGGCACGGGCGACCTCTCGTTCTCACTCGGATTGCGCGGGCAGCAACAGCACCCTCGTGTCGAAGAGGCAGCGGCCGTCGTACTCGCGGCCGCGAAACGGCATGGAAAGATCGCGGGCCGGCCCGCCGGGTCTGCAGGCGAGACGCAGGGATACATCGACCAGGGCTTTCTCTTTTTCCAGGCCCCGTCGGATCTTGCGCTCTTCGAGGCTGGTGCGCAGGCGTTTCTCGGTCCGCACGGCATCCAGCCGGCGCGACGCCAGCGCACGTTGTACTGATTCCATGACGTTCCCTTCCGCGCCAGCGATGGCTGCGGGGCCCAACTACAAGTGGTGGGTCGTCGCGATGCTCTGGCTGATTTCGTTCTTCAACTACGCCGACCGACAGGCGATCTTTTCAGTCTTTCCGCTTCTCGAGCGTGAGATGGGACCGACGTCGGTGGGTGCTCGACACAGGGTCTCAGGGCGTCCAGATCGTCGCGCCGATGTAGCGCTCGGTCGACTTCGCGTCGTTGTAGTAGTAAACCGTCACGACGCGGCCGTCAGGGCGCTGCACGCTTCGCGGGTAGCCCAGGTCCCAGTCCACAGCGTCGGCGCGCAGGACGATGTCGTCGCTCCAGGTGCGCCCTTCGTCGCGGCTGACGCGCGCGCGAATGCCGAACGAGGCCGCCCGGTAGCCGAACGTCACGATCAGCCGGCCGTCGCGCAACTTCACGAGGCTGGGTGGATTGCCGCGTCCGGTATCAGGCACGGTGCGGATCACGTGCGCCCAGTTCGCACCGTTGTCGTCCGAGCGGTACGACTCGATCCATCGCCGGTGCCGCACGAGCGTCAGGATGGATGACGGCGACAGCCGCACGGACGACGGCATGATCGCGAAATCGTTGCCGTCCGGCTCCGGCCCGACCATGCCGACGAGCCGCCAGGTGCGCCCGCCGTCCTCGGTCCGCACGGCGATCACGCGCCCTTCGCGACTGTTCGACTTGGCCGCGGTCAGGAACATCGTCAGCTGGTGTGGACCGTCCACCAGGTAGTCCGTCCGCGCCGCGATGCCCTTCTGCCCGAAGTCCGGCAGCGTATGCGGTCCGCTCCACGAGTGGCCCTTATCGGTCGTGTAGAAGAACCAGGAGGGACCGACGTTGATGTCGCTCATTCTCGCCGTGAGCGCAAAACCGGGAGCGGTGAAATCGATGGGCGTGACCAGAGGCGTCACCGGCTTTCCCCCCTTCTCGGTGGGGACGCCCGCGATGTTGCCTGGCGAGGGCGGCGGTGTCAGATCCGCACGCTTCTCGTGTTTCCACGTGCTGCCCCCGTCGAGACTGCGGGCGAGCATGTGCTCCTCCGGCTGCTGACGGTCGATCGGGTGGCCGCTCTCCGCTCCGCCGCTCCGCATATGACCCCAGCTGAAGCCGACGAGAATCTCGTCTCCCCAGGCCCAGATGCCGTGGTTGGCGGGCCAGCCGCCGTACCTCCCGGCGGCGCGGGCGACCTCCACGTGCACCGGCGCGGCCGTGGACGCGCCCTGCGAACCGCCGCGACGATCCGGCGCGTCCGCGCTCAGAATCGCTAGTGTGCCGACGCCTGCCAGCGCCAGGGCCGTGAGTCGTGTGCCGTCATGCATCCAGGCGTTCCTTTCATTGACCAGCGCCAGCAGCTGCGAGTGCAGTTACAACCGCCCGAGCGCGGCCGCCCCGCCGCCCGACAAGCTCACCAGATTGTTGCGCAGCAGCCACTCCGGGAGCCACTCGGTGAACTCGACGATCTGCCGCCGCCTGTTCGCGGTCAGCGGGAGGGGAAGTGGCCCGGTGGGGATGCCCCGGGCGGCCAGCCCTATGCGTATCCCCCAGGGAGTCGGGAAGGGCGCGATGTGGACAATCAGCTCGTCGAGCAGCCCCTGCAGACGGGCTGCGTCGTGCGGCCTGCTCTCGATGTGACTCCGGTAAAGGGCCACCAGCAGCTCCGGGCAGAACCCCGCCACACCGGAGATACCTCCGTTCCATCCCGCGCCAAGGCCCGCATTCAGCACACGATCGTCGCCGACCAGAAGCGACCAGGCATTGTCAGCCCGCGCCTGCGCGATGGCGTCGAGATTGCGCCTCTGCCCGCTGCTGTCCTTGACGCCGACGATGAACTCTTCCCTCCGGAGCAGGCTGAGGATCGTGGCGACCTCGAGTCCATTCGTGAACCCTGGGAGGTTATAGAGGAGGCACGGCGCGCGCAGCGTGTCGATGATCCCGGCCGAGAACGCCTCCAGATCCTCCTGCTCGTACCTGAAGAACATCGGCATCGGAAGGAGCAGCGCCCGGCTGCCCGCGTCCATCGCGGTCCGTCCGAGCTCGACGACATGGTGCATGGACGGGGCACCAATCCCCACGAGCAAATCGAGTCTCTCCGGCAGGCGCTCCGCCGCGCGCCGGATGACGGCCTTCCGATCGTGCGTCTCGAAATGCGGGTACTCACCGGTCGCGCCCGCAATGCAGACGCCCGATACGCCTGCGTCGACGAGAAACTCGACCAGCCGATCGAAGGTCCGCAGGTCGAGCCGTCCGTCCTCCTGGATCGGAGTGACGACGGCGGCAAAGAGGCCGGCGATGGGCCCGTGATACGACAGCGGGTTCGTCTCAGACATTGCGGACTAGAACGAGAACCGCAAGGCGCCCTGCATCACGCGGGGGTTGCCCGCGGCCGTGATGCGTCCGAAGTTCGCGGAGTTCTGGCTCGTGTTCGGTGGGTTCAGGTTCACCCAGTTGAAGGCGTTGAACGCCTCGATGCGCACCTGCACGCGCGTCCCGCCGCCGGTCGCGAATGTCTTGTGGAGGCCGAGATCCACGTTCCGCGATCCAGGTCCGCGCAGTGTGTTGCGCCCGGCGTTGCCAAATGTGCCGAGCGCGTTCGCGCTGTAGGCCGACGTGTTGAACCACTGCAGAATCTTCTCGGAGGTCGGTCGATCCGACGACAGCACCGGATCGCCGTTCACGTCGGCCCGCTGGTTGCCGGTCCCCGTCCGCGCGTTGTCGACACCGCTCAACACGGTGATGCCGTTGCCGCTTTGCAGCGCGAGGATGCCGGTCAGCGACCATCTGCTCAGAAGCGCATTCGCGGCCCCGCTGGCAAACGAGCCTGGAATCTGCCAGAGGAACGATGTGACCAGGCGGTGACGCCGATCCGAGTTCGCATAGCCCCAGTCGTACTCGAGATCGAACGGATTCGTCTGGGTCGTGCCCGTCTGTTTGGCTTCGCTCGCATGATCGAGCGTCTTCGACAGGGTGTAGCTGCCCAGCACCGAGAAGCCTCGGCTCATGCGCTTGTCGAGGGTCAGTTGCAGCGAGTGATACTCGGACCGGCCCGTGGATTCCATCGTCGTGATGGTGCTGAAGTTCGGAAAGAGCGGACGCCGCTGATTGGTCGTGGCGGTCGTCGCGCCCGGCGCGTAGATGGCCGGATTCAGCTCGCGGCCGATCGCGAGCCGATCGCCCGAGGATCCCGCATAGGCCGCTCGCACCAGGTAGCTCGGCATGATCTCGCGCTCGAGCGTCAGGTTCCATGACTGCAGTCGGCCGTTCTTCAGGTTCGGGTCGTAGCTGAACGCCGCGTTCGGAAGGAAGAACTGGACGTCCGACGACACATCGAACGGGTCGGTCGGGAACGGATTCGTCCTGCCGGCATACGGATTGGTCACGGTGTTGAAGCTGTCACCCGGGAACGACACGAGCGTGCCGAACGGAGCCTGGTTCGCCGGGCTGTTGGTCGCAATCGTGTTGGGCCGGTCGTAGAAGATGCCGTATCCAGCGCGGATGCTGCTCTTGCCGTCCCCAATGGGATCGTACGCCAGGCCGATGCGCGGTCCGAGGTCGGCCCATGACGGGTCGTACCCGCCCTTCGGGCACGCGGCGTCACCAGGGTAGACGACGCCGACGGGAGCGTTCACGTACACCTGGGACTTCTCCCCGGGACGAAAGCAGCCCAGCCGGTTGTTCACGTCGGTATAGGGGAAGAACGGATCCCAGCGCAGACCGAGGTTCAGCGTGAGCTGACGGTTCACCCGATACGTGTCCTGGATGAAGGTCGCGAACGCGTGCATCCGGGTGTTCTTGTATTCGCCGATGGCCTGCTCGAAGGTCGAGAACCTCCCGAGATAGAAGTCGGCGAGGGCATCGCCGGTGTAGCCCGCTGCGTTCGAGAACGAGAACCGGCCGTTCGCGCGGAAGTTGTTGACCGTGTCCCCTTGGCCGTAGCTGTAGTCCACTCCGGTCGCAAGCTCGTGCCGCCCCTTCGTGATGCGGACGGTGTCGAGGAACTGGATCTCGTTGCGGAGGAACGTATTCGTGTCGCCGCTGTTGATGCCGAAATACCCCGCGACGTTGAAGAACCATTGCGGCGTCTTGTCGTTGTAGGCGTTGATGCCGAGCGTCGAGTAGTCAGGTGGGTAGATCTGGAAGTTACGGTTGTTCGTGCGGTTGAACGTGACCACCAGGTTGTTCAGTACGCTCGGGCTGATGATGTAGGTGTCGTTGATCGACCCGACCGTGTTCTGCCACGTCCGGCCAAACGCGCTGCTGAGGATGTTGCCGTCGAGCAGCACCGCCGGCGTGGACGCGCGAGAGACCCAGAACCGGCCGTACATCCGGTGCTTGTCCGTAAAGGTGTGATCGGCGCGCCCCAGCCACTGCGTGTCGTCGTCGTCCTGCGGCTGGGCGAAGCGCAGCGTCAAGGGATTGTCGGAGCCGGCGGGGTTCGGCAGCGGCAGCCAGTCGCTGGCGATCTTGACGGCGGCCGGGCTGAAGAGCGAGGTCGGAATCTGGTTGTTCGGGAACAGTTCCCCGGTGAACGGATTGCGAAGCGGACGGGCGATCGCCGAGAAATCTCCGCTGCGCATCGCCGCCGACGGGACCAGGCCCGAGCGCGTCGTCGGCTTGCGGCGCTGGTTCGTGCCCTGGTACGAGCCGAAGAAGAACGTGCGGTTGCGCAGGATGGGCCCGCCGAAGGTCGCGCCGTACTGCGACCGCTTCAGCCCGTCGTCGATCCCCGGATTGAAGAAATTGTTCGCGTTGAACTTGTAGTGCCGGAAGTAGCCGAAGCCGAGTCCGTGGAACTGATTGGTGCCTGCCCGGGTCACTGCGTTGACGATCGCGCCGACGTTTCGGCCGTACTCGGCGCTGAAGCTGTTGGTCTGAACGCTGAACTCCTGGAGCGCATCCGGGTTCGGCATCGGATTGGGACCGTTGGTGTAGTGATCGTTGTTCGATCCGCCGTCGAGCACGTAGTTCGTGGTATTGCCCCGTGCGCCACTCGATGACACCGGCTGCACACCCGGATAGGTCGCGCCCGAGGTGAGATCCGTGCGGTCCGGCAGCACGCCTGCGACGAGCGTCATCAACTGCGCGGCGTTGCGGCCGTTGAGCGGCAGGTTCTCGATCCGCTCCTGGTCCACGATGGTCTTGAGCGTTCCCGTCGTCGTGTCGACGGTCGAGGCCTTGCCGCTCACGGTCACGGAATCGGTGACCGCGCCGACGCTGAGTGCGATGTCGAGCCGGACATCCTCGTTGACGCGGACCACGACGTCGGTGTTCTTCGACCCCTGGAAGCCCGTCAGCGCGGCCACAACCAGGTATCGGCCGACCGGGAGGCCACGGAGCGAGTAGATACCGACCTCGTTGGTGACCGCCGTCGTGACGGCGTTGGTCGCCTCGTGGGTCGCCGTGACGGTCACGCCTGGCAGCACACCGCCGCCGGCGTCACGGACGACGCCCGTCACCCCACCTGTCGTCGTCTGGGCGGAGGCGGGGACCGCCGCTACAAGGAGCAGCCACGCGATGAAGCTGAGGGTCTTGCGAAACATGGATCCTCCTCATCCGGATGTTCTGGCGCCGCCCGGCGGTGCGAGATCTCGCGCCCGGCGGACGTGGCCCGGGCGTGAGAAGACGCCGGGACCACGAGTAGACCGCAGCGTGATTCCGGAAGTCAACAGAATCTGACATTTATGTGACGAAAATGGAATGTCGTTTCGGAATCGTGTTGCCAAACAGACGCAAGGCTTGTTACCTTCCTCGTCCATGCGCAGACTCCTCCTCGTTCTGACGGCGGTCATCGCGGCGGTTTCCGGCTCCGGCGCGTCGAGCCCGCCGGGCCAGGCGGCCGATCGCCCGTTCCTCACCTCGGAGCTCATTTTTCCGCTCGAGCACTGGCACAACCACGCATCGATGGTCGTCGAGCTGCCTGGCGGTGACCTGCTCGTCTGCTGGTTCCACGGATCCGGCGAACGGACAGCTGACGATGTGGTCGTGCGGGGGGCGCGGCTCCGTAAAGGCAGCAAGGCATGGAGCCCGGCGTTCCTGATGGCCGACACGCCCGGTTATCCGGACACGAACGCGACGATCTTTCTCGATCCGAAGCAGCGCCTCTGGCTGCTCTGGCCGACGATTCTCGCGAACGAGTGGCACACGGCGCTGATGAAGTACCGCATTGCATCCGCCTATGGCGGGGACGGCGCGCCGAAGTGGGACGTCAATGAAGTGCTGCACGTGACCCCGGGCGACGAGTTCGCGCAGACGGTGAATCGCGAAGTCGACCGCATGCTGGCGTCGGGACCTCGGAGCGAGCAGGTCACCGCACGCGCCGCGGAGCTCAAGACGCACGCCGCGGACAAACTGTATCGCCGTTTGGGATGGATGACGCGCGCGCACCCGTACGTGCTGGACGGCACGCGCCTCATCGTCCCGCTCTACTCAGACGGGTTCAGCTTTTCGCTCATGGCGATCACGGACGACTGGGGCGCCACGTGGAAGACCAGCACCCCGCTCGTCGGGCGCGGCAATATTCAGCCGTCCATCGCGAAGAAGAAAGACGGAACGCTCGTCGCCTACATGAGGGACAACGGTCCGCCGCCCAAGCGGCTGATGATCAGCCGATCCACCGATCGCGGCGACACCTGGAGCCAGGTCGACGACTCGCAACTCCCCAACCCCGGCGCAGGGGCGGAAGTGCTGGTGCTCAAGGACGGGAAGTGGGCGATCATCTACAACGATCTCGAGCGAGGCCGGTACAGCCTCGCGGTCTCGCTCTCCGAGGACGAGGGACAGACATGGCGATGGACGCGTCACCTGGAGCGCGACCCCGAGTCCACCGATCGGCAGCGGCTCGGCGAGTACCACTACCCGTCGATTATCCAGGCGGCCGACGGCTCGCTGCACGCGACGTACAGCTTGTTCGCCCCGCCCGGCTCGGTCACGCCGGACGCCGAGAAGCGTCTGCCCAGGAAATCCATCAAACACGCGCACTTCAATGAAGCGTGGATAATGGAGGCTCCCAGCTCCCAGCTTCCGGCTCCCAGCTTTTGATCTGAAGCAGCCGGCAGCCAGGGAGCCGAGCCTCCCCCGCAACCTGGAAACTGGAAGCTGGTAGCTGGAAGCTGGTAGCTGGTAGCTGGTAGCTGGTAGCTGGTACAGCTGGTAGTTAGCAGGAGTCACGTGCTCGAGCATCTGCAACCACGCAAGGTCCGCGTCGGCGTCCTCGACTTCGGGGATGGCCGCCACTATCTCCAGGAACCGCTGGAGCCGATCAACCGGCAATTCCGCGAGCAGCTGGTGCGTCGTCTCGAAACCTGCGGCTTCGAGGTGATCGCGGCCGACGAGGTGATCTGGCAGAACGACATCGCCGTCCGGAACGGCCGCAGGATGGCGGCCGCAGAAGCGGACGTCGTCGTGTTCAACTTCTCCGTCTGGGCGTGGCCGCAGTACGCGCGGGTCGCGGCCCAGTTCTGCCCGCAGCCCATCGTGATGTTCTCGAACGTGAATCCGCAGTACCCCGGGCTGGTCGGCATGCTCGCGAACTCCGGATCGCTCGATCAGGCGGGCATTCCTTTCACGAAGAGCTTTGGCGATATCGAGGACGAGGCCGTGTGTGCGCGGCTCCGGTCGCAGATCGTGGCCGTCGCGGCGGCACGGCGCCTGCGGGGGCTCACGTACTGCCTCATCGGCGGACGTTCGCTCGGCATCGATACGACGGTGATCGATCCGGCGCAGTGGATGAAGCAGTTCGGCGTCGACGTCGATCACGTGGACCAGTTCGAGCTGGTGCGCCGCGCCGAGCGCGAGCTCACGAGCGGCAGCCGGGTCGCACCGGCGCTCGCGTATCTGAAAAAGACGGTCGGGCGCATTCACTGGACGAAGCCGGACGCGACGTTCAGGCTCACCGAAGATCTGCTCCGCCGCCAGCTCGGGATGTACTACGCAGCCGTCGATCTGATTGATGAGTTCAAGTATGACCTGTGCGGCATCAAGGGCCAGCGCGAGCTGACGGAGCACTTCGCCACGGCCGACGTCGCCGAGGCGTTCCTCAACGACCCGTACGGGCCGGACGGCATTGCCAAGCCCTCGATTGTCTGCGCGACCGAGGCGGACTCCGACGCTGCGCTGACGATGCAGGTGTTCAAACACCTGTCGGGAACGCCGGTGCTCTTTGCCGATGTCCGGCATTACCACAAGGACCTTGGCGTCTGGGATTTGTGCAACAGCGGCGAACACGCGACGTATTTCGCAGGGCGGAGCCTCGATGCGGAGGTGAACCTCGCGCTCACGGAGCTCCGTCCGCAGGGCTTCTACTTCCCTGCTGGAGGGGCCGCGGTGTACCACATCGCCGCACCCGGACGCGTGACGCTCGCGCGGCTCACGCGTCACGACGGACGGTATGTGATGAACGTGGTGCCGGCGGAGTTCGCCGATTTCGGCGCGCGCAGTCATGAGATCGCCGCGATCAGCCAGGACAACTGGCCGCACGCGTTCGCGCGGTTCGATTGCTCGGTGGAGACGTTCATTGCCAGCTTCCACTGCAACCACATCCACGGCGTGTACGGCGACTGGGTCCCCGAGCTCGAGCTGCTGTGCAACGTGCTGGATATCGACTGCCGTGTCCTGCGGTGAGTCGCAGCGCCAGCCCGGATTCGGCGACGACGTCCGAGGCACGGCCTTGATCACACGATGAGCAACTACTCGATTGGCCTCGACTTCGGCACGGAGTCCGTGCGCGCGCTGCTGGTGAACGTCGCGAGCGGCGAGGCGGTCGCCACCGCAGTCGAGCCGTATGCGGATGCGGTCATCGACGAGCGGCTGCCGGGCGCGGGAGAGCAGCTGCCACCGGACTGGGCGCTGCAGAACCCCGCCGACTGGCTGATCGGAACGGAGCGGACGATCGTGTCGATCCTCTCGCAATCCAGGATCGATCCCGCGGAGGTCGTCGGCATCGGCATCGACTTCACGTCGTGCACGGTGCTTCCGACGACGGTGGACGCGACGCCGCTCTGCGAGATCGAGTCGTTCAGGGCTGAACCACACGCGTGGCCCAAGCTCTGGAAGCATCACGGCGCGCAGGCCCAGGCGGACCGCATCACGAGCGTGGCGGCGGCTCGCGGAGAGCGCTGGCTCCCCCGCTACGGCGGGCGGATCTCGTCCGAGTGGCTGCTGCCCAAAGCGCTGGAGATCGCCGAGGGGGCGCCGCGGGTGTACGACGCGGCGGCCCGCATCATCGAGGCGGGAGATTGGGTGGTCTGGCGCCTGACGGGCGTGCTGGCGCGGAACGCCTGCGCGGCCGGATACAAGGGCACGTGGCACAAGCAGGACGGACCACCCGGCCGGGACTACCTCGCTGCGGTGAAAGAAGGCTTCGGGGATTTCTACGACACGCGGGCGGCCGCACCGGTCGTGTCGCCGGGAACGAACGTGGGCACGCTGACCGAAGAGTGGAGTGCGCGTCTTGGGCTTCCGCGCGGAGTCGCCGTCGCAGCGCCGATCATCGATGCGCATGCGGCGGTGCTCGGGGGTGGCGTTGCCGGCCCGGGCACGTTCGTCATGATGATGGGCACCTCGACCTGTCATCTCCTGATGGCGGAGGCGGAGCGGCCGGTCGAAGGCATGGCGGGCGTGGTCGAAGACGGCATCGTACCGGGCCACGTCGCCTACGAATCCGGCCAGGCGGCCGTCGGTGATCTGTTCGCCTGGTTCGCGAATCACGCGGTTCCGCCTTCGTACCATGCGGCGGCTGCTGAACAGGGCGTGTCGATTCAGGCGCTGCTCACGTCGAAGGCGCAAGGGTTCGGCCCTGGCAGCAGCGGCCTGCTCGTCCTCGACTGGTGGCAGGGCAACCGCTCGACGCTCGGACGATCGGATCTGAGCGGCCTGATCGTGGGATCAACGCTCAGCACGCGCGCGGAAGAGATCTTCCACGCGCTCGTCGAAGCCACGGCCTTCGGCACGAGGGCCATCGTCGAGTCGTTCACCGATCAGCGGCTGCCGGTGACCTCCATCGTCGCGGGTGGAGGCCTGACCCGGAACGCGATGCTGATGCAGATCTATGCGGACGTGACCGGACGCCCGATCGCCGTCGCCGGCGCGCCCCAGGCGTCGGCGCTTGGTGCGGCGATGCTCGGCGCCGTCGCGGCGGGAGCTGCCGGTGGAGGCTACGAGTCTCTGGGGGAGGCGGTCGCACGGATGGCTCCGGCGCCGACGCACGTCTATCAGCCGATTGACGAGAACCGGCGCCGGTACGACGTGTTGTATGGCGAGTACAAGCGCCTGTACCGACCACTTCGGCCGTGGCGGCCATGACGTGATGAAGCTGCTCAGGGGGATGCGGCGGCGCGGGCCGTCGCTGCCGGTTTCGAGCTGATCGTCTGTCGAGAGCCGGTCTGCGGACGACCGGTCAGGCCGTGCGCCGGGCCCGGGGACTCTTCACCGGTTTGGCCGGCGGCGCCTCCGCGTCACTCCACTTGTGCGCCCACTCCACAATCGCATCGATCGGGGTTGCGAGGGCGCGCCCCTTCCTGGTCAGCGCGTACTCCACCCGGACGGGCGTCTCCGGGATCACCGTCCGATCGACGATCCCTTCCAGCTCCAGTTCGTGTAGCCGGTCGCTGAGCATGCGATCGGTGATCTCCGGGATCGCATCGCGGAGGACGGCAAAGCGACAGCGCGACTTCAGCAGCACGAAAATGATGGCCCCGGTCCAGCGGCGGCCGATCAGCTCGCTCGCCCGGTGAAACCGCGTGCAGAGCTCCGGCGGTGTGTTGGCCGTGTGTTTCATACGCACTTCCAGAATACCGCCAGAAGACCGGTGTCGCAAGCAGCTACTTGACATATAGTGACTATTGTTTATATAGTGACTATATCAATGGTGGCTGATGGCCGCCTGAACAAGGAGTGAGGACAATGGACGCAGGTTTGCTACTGGCTCGGCTGGCGATCGGACTGCTGATGGCGGCGCACGGATCGCAGAAGCTCTTCGGATGGTTCGGCGGTTACGGGCTCACCGGCACGGGAGGATTCTTCGAGGCTCTCGGGTTCCGGCCCGGGAAGCTGTTTGCCGCAGTGGCTTCTGTCAGCGAGGTCGGCGGCGGCCTGCTGCTCGCGGTGGGGCTGCTCGAACCTTTCGCAGCCGCGCTGATCGTCTCGCTGATGATCGTGGCGGCGGTCAGCGTGCACTGGCAGCATGGACTCTTCGCGATGTCGAACGGTATCGAGGTGCCCCTGCTGTACGGCGTAGTGGCCGCGACACTGGCGCTCACCGGCCCTGGCGCCTATTCGCTCGACGCGGCGTTCGGTCTGACGGCGCTGTGGACGCCAGGAGTGGTCGTCACCGCGCTCGTTCTCGCGGTCGTGGGCGGAGTGGCCAACCTGGCGCTGCGGAAAACCGCGCCGGCGCAAGTTGCGGCGTAAGGCTCGTGCCCTGTCCGGTCACGGAGGCAACGGAGCTCGCGGAGCAATTCACCACGGCGACACGGGGACACGGAGATCGGACGGAGGCAGACGAACCGGTGGTCGGGCCGCGCTTTGCGCGGTGGACAGGGAGGTGATCTCCCACACACAAGCTCCCATACAAGAGACATGGAGCTTGCGTGTGGGAGATCGCCTCCCTGTCAGCGCCGGCCAAAAAGGCCGGCGCCCCGACCACCCCAGAACTTCACTTCAACAAGACCGAAGCTTCACACCGCGAAGAGCCAGCGCGCCGAATACACCCCGAACTCTCCGTGCGTCTCCGTGTCCCCGCGCCTCCGTGGTGATCTTCCGTGATCTCATCCCGCTGCTCGCACCGACCGCTGCTGGTCCTACAGCTCCTTGAACAGCTGCCGCACCTCGGCCCAGGAGCTGACCCGCGGATAGCGCGACTCACCCGAGTTGTGCGGCGCGGAGAACAGCACGGGACGTCCCTTGAATCGGGGGAAATGCCGCGGCCGATCGTCAATCAGGTAGTCGGCGTCGATGATGCTCTTGTCGCCGCAGAAGACGATGTGCGATGTCGGGATGAAGTCGAAATGACGCCGCAGCCATCGGAACTTCGCATCGAACGACAGCGGCACGTCCATCGCCGCCGTGACAATGAACACCTCGTGCCGTTCCGCCAGCTCCCGGATGACGTCCCGGCAGTCCGGGAAGAGCGCCAGGTCTTCGAAAAAGCTCGCATCGAACATGGACTCCGCGGCCTCGCGGTGCTCCGGAGGTACGCAATCCTCGAGGTGCCGCCCGTCCAAATCGGCAATCTTCACGTCCGCACCGAAGGCAGCGTTGTAGCGCCGCACGTGCTCGGTCAACGCATCCGCCATCACCTCGTCCATATCGATGGCGATCCGCAGACGTCGCGCCCCCTCCGACCTGCCGCGTCCCGCGGCTGACGCGAACGCGCTCGAACTCCCTGCTGACATTCCTCGCTCCCGTTAGTGGTGACGTGTTGAACCGCGCCACACCGGCACGGACAGGTTGATTGTACCGCGCCGGGGAAAGAGGGGGCAGATCGAGGCTGTTCAGACAGGCGCGACTGGCGAATGCCGGCCGTTATCGCGCGGGGGCGGAGAACGTACGCGTCGCCGGGAACCCATCCCGGCCGATCGGGCCCTGGTCCTGGCCGTTGAGGACAAACCGCGCCGCCCCTGCATCCCCGGCGCGGACGACATATGTCCGGCCCGCAGGGAGCGGAACGACGGCATCCGCCTGCAGTTCCCGCTCAACCTGCGTGGTGCCGTCGACCATGACTCGCACCCAGACAGTGCGTATGGCCCGGACCTCGGCGGGCGCGGCAACGGGCGCGGGCGGCGGAGTCGCGGCGGGCGCGGCTGCCGGCGCCGCTGCGGGTGCTTCGACGATTCCTGGAGCCTGAGCCACCACCGGATCGGGTGGCGCGTTCCGGTACCGCGAGATCAGCACAGCGGCCAGGAACAGAATCGCGGCCCCGCCGAGCGCCAGCGGAATCAGGCCCCGCCTCGAACGCCGGGTCCTTGGTCGCTCGCTGGTCGAGAGGACGGCCTCGCCGGGGGCAACCGGCCCGGAAGCCAGGAACGTGTCGGCAAGCAGGACGGGAGGGGGCGTTGACGACGGCACGTCCATGACCGGAGCCACTGCGACCGCCGCAGGCTCCGGGACGGCAGGAGCGGCCGGCGGCGGCTCGGCGATCCTGAAAATGTCCAGTCCCGGAGTCCGATCCCGAGGCATCGGCGCACCGCCCGGTTTCCCGGTCAAAGGCGCGACGCGGGAAGCCGGTGCCGCGGCGGCCGGTTGAGCGCCCGGGGTTCGGAACGATCCGACGAACTCCTCGAAGGCGCCCTCCGCAGCCTCGCGCCGGCGTCGATACTCCTGAATGGATCGCTGCAGTCTCTCCAGCTCCTCGAGAGCGGCGCGATCGTCGAAAGGAACCCTGGACCGATTGTCACCCTGCATGTCGTGTAGTTGAACTGTGGAGTACCTTGCCGGTCAAGCTCAAGGAATAAGTGTACGACCCTGCACAGACGACGCTATTCATCCAGAACCTTGTGGTAACGCCCCATCCAGTACGGCAGCAGGAAGTACGCCCCGTCGTCCTCGCTCAGCCCGCCGGCGCCGCCGTCGAGCCTGTAGGGATTCTCGTTCCACTTCCACATCGGACGCTCGTCGTAGGGCAGCACAACAAGCGCCTGGCGACGCTCATGGCGGTCTGCGCGTGGGTCGAATGGCACGTCGAGCCGGTTCGTGTTCTTCACCGACCAGGCGACGAGGTCCATCGGAATTTCCCGCAGCGTCCGCACGGATTCATCGCGGTCGAACTCCGCCGCGCCCGTGCCCACGGCGTAAATGACGTTCCACAGCGGGTTCCTTTCCGGCCGCTCGATCTGCCAGCTGCGTTCCAGGCTCTGCCTGTAGACGGCCACGAGCGCTGGATCCGTTTCGTAGCGAAGCAGCGGATAGAACGACAGGAACGCCAGCTCGTCGTCCGAATGGTTCACGTGCCCCGGAACCATGACTTTCTGATTGCGTGTCAGCCAGTGATACTTGTGCGTCTTGATCAGATCGTCGTATGTCGCCTGATAGCGCGCCCGATACGCCGGGTTGGCCGTCAAGTGGAGTGCGACGCGCACGTGCGAGAGCAGGTGAAGCGCGCGCAAGCCGGTTTCATCCGGATCCTCCCAGATGGCGTCGGGTCCCCACCAGCCCCAGCGCGTCGGCTTCCCTCCTGGTCCAAGCAGCCGGTAGTTGTTGTCGAGGATGTGATTCGTGATGCGCTCGACAACGGCCCGGAGCGCCGGCTTCTCGGCATCCTCTGCCACGAGGTCGTAGTAGATGGGATACACAAAGTAGTGACCGACGATCTCGTCCGAGCTCGTGTCTCCCTTCCAGCGCCACAACCTGTCGGGTGTGTCGTGCCACTCGCCGTCCTTTGGCTGCTGGTCTTCGCCGACCTTGATGAACGAGCGGGCAGGGAAACCCGGAATGCCGGTCATCGTCTCCAGGCGGACGAGAGCATCCATGCCCCGCCGTGCGTTCACACGTGCGTCGGCCTCTCCGGTGACCTTGTAACGAAAGCTCTCGGCAGCCACGTACATCGCCGTCCACAGACCGTCGTTGTCGGTCGAGACGGCCTTGCTGGTCGAGAGATCTCCCGGAGTCGTCAGATGCGAGTCCGCCGTCAGCCCCCAGCGGTTGTGGCGCGCCTGCACCCGATCCACGAAGGCCTTCGACTTCGCTTCGAGCGTCATGGGCATGTACGCGATTCGCGAGTAGCCGCGGGGTGTCTCGAGCCACGCCGCCTCTCGCTCGAAGCTGATCCCCGTGACGTGATCGTCAAGAAGCCACCGCATGCCGCCAAAGTACTCCCGGGTTCGATAGTCCGGGCTCACCCGAACCGCTCCTTCACGCGTCCCGATCCAGATTCCTGACTCCGGCGTAGCCTTGACGACTGTGACCTGCGTGTTCGGAAGCTGGACCCCGGCTTTTCGCAGAAGGGCTTCCTGAGTCGAATCGACACGACGGTCGATGCGGACACTTCCGGCCGTCATGCGCGCAAACTCCTCCGGCGAGTGGAACGTGCGTACCTTCTGACCGTAGGTTCGTGGATCGGTTCCCTGGGCCGAGGATGCGAGCGCTCCGCACGACGAGATCAGCAGGGTGAGAGCCAGGCGAAATCCGGTCGTCAAGTCGGGACTCCTTCGTAGTGTCGACGGGAACAGGGGAAAAGGGTCAGATCGCCTCCGCTCGTGACCGCATGCGCTGGCGTTCCGCAGTCCTCGCAAACGGGAGGTACACCAGCACGGCGATCAGGATGGACAGAACGCCCCACAACGATGCCCTCCAGTCTCCCCCTGTCACCAGGTAGTGCCCGATGATGGGCGGCGTCGTCCATGGGACGTTCACGAACGGCTTGTGGATCACGCCCGACTGCATCAGGAGAAAGCTGCCCGCGGTCAGAATCATCGCGTTCAGAACGTACGGAATCATGAAGACCGGGTTGAGGACGATGGGCAGACCGAAGAAGATCGGCTCGTTAATCTGGAAGATTTGCGTCGGGAGGGAGAGGCGGCTGATCTGTCTGTATCCGACGTCTTTCGAGCGCCAGAGCACGAGCGCCAGCGCAATCGTCGCGCCTGTGCCGCCGACATTGACGAACGTGGTGAAGAACCCGTATGCCGTCACATACGGCAGCGGCTGACCCTGGGCCGTCGCAGCGACGTTGGCGGCGAGATACTGAAGAAATACCGGCGCGACGATCGCGTCCACCGCGTTGTCGCCGTTGATGCCGACCGACCACAGCGCCGTGACCACCAGCGCGTAGACGAGGATGCCGGGCAGGGTGTTGAGCGCGAACAGCAGCGGCGCGAAGACTCTCTGCACTCCCTGATCGATATCGATGCCGGCGACGAAGCGCAGCAGCCAGAACGACGTGACGAGAAAGAACAGCGGTGTCAGAGACAGGAAGGACTGGTGGACGATTGGGGGCATGCCCGGGGGGAGCCGGATCACGAGATCGCTGTCGGCAAAGAACTTCTGGACGCGAACGCTCACCAGCGCAATGAGGATGGCGGTGAACAGGCCCTTCGAGCCCAGTCCGTCCATGCGGAGTGTGAGGTCCGCCGGCGCGATCTGAATCATCAGGAAGACGACTGCCGCCAGCGACGCGCTCACGATGGCTTCCTGCCCGAGGCGCCTGCCGAGATCGTAGGCGACCGAGAGGCAGGTGAAGACCGCGAGCAGGCCGAACGTCGCGGTCACCGGCACCTGCAGGACCGGCAAATAGGGCGCAACGCGCTCGGCCCAGCCATTCACGGGCAGATACGCGACGATCAGAAAGATCCCGCCGACAATCGTCAGCGGGACGACGGCCACCAGGCCCGAGCGAATGGACGACAGGTAAATATTCTCGCTGAGCGCGGTCACCCAGCGCGCGAGCCTTTCCCTCGGCGTCCCGGCCCGGGGCGTCACGGTACTTCCATCATCCGGCCTGGACGTCGAACCCACCGAGCGCGGCGCGATGCGTATGAACCTTCTCGAACGCCAGCGTGATGTCGTCGATGTCCTGCTCGGACCCCAGCAGCAGATTCTGTTCGAGCCAGAGTCCCTGTTCCCGGCAAATCAAATCGCTGTTCGGACACTCGCACTTCCCGTAGTCCAGCGCGTCGGCCGCGCGATGGAGGAACGGGCCGAACGCCTTGTTCCGAAACAGGGGCTGGTCGGGCAGCGAGTATCCGTACCCTCCGGAGCAGGGGATGCCCTCCGCCTGCAGCGCGGCCATCACGGCCGCGCGGGTCGCACCGAACTGCGCGGGATCGATACGAATCATGAAGAGGTGATAGCTGTGACGCGTGCACGCCGCGGAACGCGCCTGAGGATGAATACCCGGAAGGACCGCGAGGCGATCGGCAAGACGACGGCCATTGAGGTCGCGAATCCTCGTCTGCGCATCCAGCCGATCGAGCTGGCAATTGAGAACGGCCCCCTGGAATTCACCGAGCCGGTAGTTCCCGGATACGAAGTGGTGCTCGTACCACACGCCGTTCGCAACACGTCCGCAGTTGTGAATCGAACGGCACGCCTCGGCGAGCCGGTCGTCATTCGTCGTGATGATGCCCCCTTCGCCCGCCGTGAGGTTCTTGCTGGACTGGAAGGAAAACGAGGCGATGTGGCCCAGCGAACCGGAAGGGCGTTCGCGATACGTCGCTCCGTGCGCGTGAGCGGCATCCTCCAGCACGAAAAGGTCGTGGTCGGCCGCGATCGTCATCATCGCGTCCATGTCGGCCGGCTGTCCCGCGAAATGCACCGGGATGATCGCCCTGGTGCGCGGCGTGATGGCGGCTTCGACGGCGGCTGGATCCAGGTTGAACGTGCCGAGATCGATGTCCGCGAACACCGGGATCGCGTTGGCCTCGAGCACGGCCGTCGCCGTGGACACGAACGTGTACGGGGGCACGATGACTTCATCCTCGGCGCTGATCCCCGCCGCGAGAAGGGCAATGCGCAACGACACCGTGCCGTTCACGACCGCGATGCCGTGGGTGCATCCGTGCAACACCGCGAACCGCTTTTCGAACTCCGCAACCTCCAGCCCGTCGAGCCGCCCCCAGTTTCCGCTTCGGAGCGTACGGAGCAGACGTTCCTCCTCGGCCGCGCCGAACACGGGCCACGCCGTGAACGGCTTGGTGCGAGTCGGCGTCCCACCGAGAAGAGCGAGGGCCTGGGGCATGTTCGTGTTGCGTGGTGACAGGATCGCGGGATCAGACCTGTGGACCGTGGCTCGCCGGCCCCGACGGCTCCGGATTCAGGGCCAACCCCATGTAGATGCATCGGTCCCTCCCGGACCCGACGCTCGTCAGCTCGCGAAATCCCAGGTGCTCGTAAAAACCGCGGGCGCGTGTGTTCGGCGCACTGACGCCGAGATGCGCGCCAGGAGAGCCATGCCAGGTGAGGATGTCCATCACGTGCTCGAGCATGCGGCGTCCATGACCGTGCCCCTGCGCGCGCGGCAGCAGGTCGATGTGCAGGTGTGACGGATAGGCATCGTAAGGCTCCGGGCAGAAATAGTCGGGATGATGGTAACCGTGATGCAGCCGCTGCACAGGCGTCCAGGACGCCGGATCTCCCTGCGGGGGTAAAAAGTGAGCACACAGCCGCAGGCGCCACTCCGCTTCGAATCGAGCGTAGAAGGCACGCGAATCGAGGGCGCCCAGCGCGTAGCCGCATATCCCCTGGTCGTCTTCCAGGATGAGACTCAGCTCCGGTTCGAACGCGAGGTACGGGCCGACGAAGATGCGCCCGAGGGCATCGGGATCTTCCGCGTAGAGGGGCTCGCCGTCCTCGCCATAGTTTCCGGTCTTGAGGCACACGTGATACGCACCTGCTTCATCACCGGGACGCGCGGGTCGAATGACGCCCTCACTCATCTTGCGTGAACGGTCTCCGTGCCGACACGATCCGCCGGCGTCCCGGGGGATCGGACGAAGGTGCCATCCCGTCGCTGCACGAGCAGCTGCTGCAGACGCGCGACGAGCCCGCCGCGGTAGGTCCCTGGCAGGTGAAAATCGGATGTCACGGCCGGTCCGGATCCGTTCTCGTCGGCGCCACGAGCCGCGAAACGCTCGAGCAGCTCCAGCTCCTCGCGCAGATCCCACGTGCGTCTGCACAGCGCATGAAAGAGCGGCCGGTTGCGAAGCTCGGTCACCGCGCGGCAGAAGGCCCGCAGCCGGGCCGCCCGACCCCGGAACGCCGCAGCGGCGGAAACGTCAGACCGATCCACCAGCGCGCAGGCATCGCCATAGAGCGCCTCTGCCTCCGGACCTTCTTCGTACGGCAGGTAGTAGCAGTCCCCGAACAGGATCACATCCTCGAGCGGCAGGCTTTCCCGGATCGTCGTAAACGAAGGCGCCCACTCCTCCATCGCGGCACGGTAGGCGCCGCGCGGATCCCACGGGCCGGGTCCCGCGACGAACCGTGCCAGCGTTCGCAATGGGACGTAGTTCAGTGGGAGCTCCGTATTCGGATTGCTCAGCAACCCGTCGATCTCCCCGATCAGTTCCGCTGGCCGTCCTGAGTACGGACCGCAGAAGAACCGGCGTCCATCGTAGTCGTTCGCGTGGAGGTTGTCCCAGATGATCGGCTTCCGGCAGAGGACCGCCTGCATCGCCTGAACGTGTGCCACGGTGATCTCGCGGGAGACGATCTCGGGGCCCGTCCAGAGGACGCCGATCTCCGGCAGCAACTCGCGACCGCAGGTCTCGAGATACCCATCGCCGCCGAGTCTCGCGGCGGCCATCCGCCCGCAGTAGGCGGTCGGGCAGAACATGAAGCGCGCCGAGGGCCTGCGCTCCCGCGTCCACGCGAACAGCGCATTGGCGACATGGCTTTGCGCCGACGCCAGAGAGCCCCACCGCTCGAGGTCACCCGCGTCCATCGCGTCGGGAATGTCGTCGAACAGCAGCGCGAAATCATCGCATCCGAGCGCGATCATCTGTTCGACGCGCGCGTGCAGCCGGCTCAGCTCCGCCTCCCGGCCGTAGTGGATGTCGAGCCCGGGACTGAGGCCGTACACGAACCGGAGGTCGCGCTCACGGCAGGCGCTCGTCAGCAGACGAAGGGGTTCAGCGTCGAGGGCGGAATACGGCTCGCGCCAGAGGGCGCGATGGTGCAGGTCGTCCTTCGGTGCGTAGAAATATGTGTTCAGCCCCCACGCCGCCATCCAGTCGAACAACTGCATGCGTTCGGATGCGGTCCATGGCTGGCCGTAGAACCCCTCGATGACTCCTGACAGAAAGGTCGTTGGCGCGCGAGGTGTCATGACGTTGCGGTCCCGGCCCCGCCTACGCGAGCAGCTTCGTCACGAGCTTGCCGTGCACATCCGTCAAACGGAAGTCACGCCCCTGGAAGCGGTACGTCAGCTGCTCGTGATCGACACCGAGCAGGCGCAGCATCGTGGCGTGCAGATCGTGGACGTCGATGGGATCCTCGACGACGTTGTAGCCGAGCTCGTCGGTCTTGCCGATCGTCACGCCCGGGCGGATGCCTCCCCCGGCCAGCCACATCGTAAAGGCGCGTGGATGATGATCGCGTCCGAGGAACTTCGAACCGTTCCTCGCCTCGTTCATCGGTGTGCGCCCGAACTCGCCACCCCAGACCACGAGCGTGTCTTCGAGCAGTCCGCGCTGCTTCAGATCGGTGAGCAGCCCGTAAACCGGACGGTCCGTCTGCCGGCACAGGCGCGGAAGCTTCTCGACGATGTCTTCGCCGAAGGAGGCGCCATGGGTGTCCCAGCCGCGGTGATAGAGCTGGACGAAGCGGACGCCCCGTTCGACGAGGCGCCGCGCGAGGAGGCAGTTGTTCGCAAAGGACGGCTTCCCGGGTTCGGTGCCGTACAACTCGTGGATGGACGCCGGCTCCTTGGAAATGTCGGTGAGCTCGGGAACGCTCGTTTGCATCCGGTACGCCAGCTCGTACGCCGAAATGCGCGTCTGCACCTCCGGATCGCCCACGTTCACCGAGTGCTGCCGGTTGAGATCGTTGATCGCGGCAACCGATCGACCGCGCACGTCCGCGTCGACTCCCTGTGGATTCGAGGCGAACAGGACCGGCTCGCCGCTCGACCTGAACTCGACCCCCTGGTGCGTCGTCGGCAGAAAGCCGCTCCCCCAGCAGGACTTGCCGCCGTCAGGATTGTTCTCGCCGGAGAGGAGGACGATGAACGCCGGGAGATCGCTGTTTTCGCTGCCGAGCCCGTAACTGAGCCACGAGCCGAGACTTGGACGGCCAATCACCTGATGGCCGGTGTTCATGAAGATCTGCGCCGGTGCGTGATTGAACTGCGTCGTCTGCATCGAGCGGACGATCGCGATGTCGTCTGCAACTTTCGCGAGATTCGGCAGGAGCTCCGAGATCTCTGCCCCCGACTGCCCATGCCGGCTGAACTGAAATGGCGATCCAAGCAGCTTGGGTGTGCCCTTGATGAAGGCGAAACGCTCACCCTTGATGAACTCGGCGGGGATGTCCTGCCCGTCGTGCTGCGTCAGGACAGGCTTGGGATCGAACAGATCGATCTGTGAAGGGGCGCCGGCCATGAAGAGATAGATGACGCGCTTGACCTTCGGCGGAAACTGGAGTCCGCGCACCGGTGATGCGCCCTGCGCATTGGCGAGCACGACGTTGTCCATCAGCGACGCCAGTGCGAGGCCGCCGATGCCGAACGAGGCCTGCTCGAAAAAGTGACGCCGCGTGATGTGGCGGAGGCCGGGCTTCATTCTATGGTCACCGCTTCGTCCAGGTTGAGCAGCACATTGGCGACGATCGTCCACGCAGACATGTCGGCCGGATCTTCGTCATTGAGTGAGGCCACGAGCGCGGCCGCATCGGCACGCGTGCGGTAGTGTTTGAGCTCCTGCTCGTACGTGGCGACCAACCGATCGATCTCGGCGGACGTCGCCTCCCGCGAGAGCACGAGCTTGACGCCTGACGCGGCGCGGAGCCTTGGCCCGCCGGGCACCGCCGTCATCCTGCGCGCGAGCGCGCGCGCGGATTCGAATGACGCCGGATCGTTGAGGAGCGTCAATGCCTGGAGCGGTGTATTCGTCCGAACACGACGCACCGTGCAGAGCTCGCGGCTGGTCGCGTCGAAGGTCATGAAGCTCGGGTAAGGCGACGTGCGGCGCCAGAACGTGTAGAGGCTGCGGCGATAACGATCGTCGCCGCTGCTCGTCATCCATTTGTCGGAGCTGTACGGCTGATTCCAGATGCCGTCAGGCTGCAGGGGATAGACACTCGGTCCGAACATCTTCGGACTCAGCAAACCGCTCGCGGAGAGGGCGACGTCCCGGATCATCTCCGCTTCCATGCGGACGCGCGGACCGCGCGCCAGCAGCCGGTTATAGGGATCGCGCTCCGCGAGCTTTGGCTGGACTGCGGAGGTCTGTCGATACGTGGCGGAAAGGACGATCTCTCGGATCAGCGCTTTCTGGCTCCAGCCCTTGGCGATGAACTCGGTCGCGAGCCAGTCGAGCAGCTGGGGATGCGACGGCGCGGGTGCCTGCGTCCCGAAGTCTTCGCTGGTCTCGACGATCCCCCGTCCGAACATCTGCTCCCACAGACGATTGACCGCGACTCGTGCGACGAGCGGATTGTTTTCGTCGACCAGCCACCGCGCGAGCCCGAGCCGGTTCACCGGGAGATCTTCGCGCATCGGGTGGAGCGCGACGGGAGTGCGGGCGTAGACGCGATCGGATTTTGCGGCGAAGCTTCCGCGGACCCGGAGCTCGAATGACGGGCGCTCGAAGTCGGGCCGCTCGCGCATGACGAGTGTCGATGGAATGTCGAGTGCCGTGAGCGCCTTCCGCGCGGCCGCGAGCGCTTCGCGCGTGGGTTTCAGGAGCGGGCTCGTCGCGCGGAACGCCGCCGCGAGCTCCTCGACCTGGGGCGGCGTGCGCTCACCCGCCGGCACGTCCAGCAACCGGCGCACCCGCGGCGCGAGCTCCACACCCTCGAGCGGATTGGCGGCGTTCGTCAGCGAGACTCGGAACCGCCCGATTGACTGGCCGATCGTTCCGTCCAGATGATCCACTTTCACCGTGATACGGGTTCCGCCGGCGGATCCAAAAGGTGCGGCGGCCGCGAGCACCGCGCGCCGGGGCAGGCGCTCGGTGTCCCGCATCGCGTTGATGGCCCACGAGCCCCGGATGCGATCCCGCTTCTCGCTTTGCCCGGCGAGGAAGTCCGCCGGCTCGAACGGGGCTGCGGAGTCGTCCACCTTGATAGTCTGGAACTTCACGGGCTCCGGCTGTGTTCGAGCGTCTGCCGCCGGCGCGACACCGACCTCGATTCCGGTGACCCGGAAATGTCCGTACCCGTCGCGGCCTGGGCCGCCTTTCGGGAGAGATGGATCCGGCAGGGCGTCGATCCGCACGCCCGTAATGCCCTGCAGCGTGGTGGACCCGGTCAGCGTGTAGGACGTGAGCTTGGGGTTGTCGCCCGAGGCCAGCACGGAGCCATCCGGCAGCACCTTGAGGACCACACCATTCGTGGCGGTTACCGTATCGGCAGCGAGCGGCGTCCACCCGGTGTCGGCCGAGCGCATCGTCTCTTCCCACTTCGTCTGGGCGTCGCGGACCGCGGGCGTGACGACCTTCAGCTCCTGGTCGAGCCTGTCGATCTCCGCCTGCTGATTCTTGCGCGCGGTCTCCTGTTCGGCCGTGGCCAGATCGAGGGTCGGTTCGTAAAAGCGCGTCCCGTCGCCGAACGTCCGGCTGTCGTAGTCGGTGCTCGCGAAAAACGCGAGCATCCGGAAGTAGTCCTTCTGGCTGAACGGATCGTACTTGTGGTTGTGACACTGCGCGCAGCCGAGCGTCGATCCCAGCCAGACGGTCGCGGTCGTGTTCACGCGATCGACCAGGACTTCGTACCGCGATTCCTCCGGATCGACGCCTCCCTCTTCGTTGGACATGGCGTTGCGGTGGAAGCCGCTGGCGATTTTCTGGTCCACCGTCGCGTTCGGCAGCATGTCGCCCGCGATCTGCTCAATCGTGAACTTGTCGAACGGCAGGTCCCGATTGAGCGCATCGATCACCCAGTCGCGGTATTTCCAGATCGCCCGCCGGTTGTCCTTCTCGTAGCCGTTCGTGTCCGCGTATCGCGCGAGATCGAGCCAGGGCCTGGCCCACCGCTCGCCGTAGTGCGGCGAGGCAAGCAGACGATCGACGACGCGCTCGTAGGCATCGGGTGACGCGTCGGCCAGGAATGCATCGAGCTCGTCTGGAGTTGGTGGCAACCCCGTGAGATCCAGCGCGACGCGCCTCAGCAGCGTCGTCTTTTTCGCCTCGGCGGACGGCGCGAGCTGCTCTGCCTCCAGCCGCGCGAGCACGAAGCGATCGATCGGGTTCCGAGCCCACGCCGCGTTCTTCACGGACGGCGGCTCCGGACGCACGGGCTTCACATACGCCCAGTGTTCCTCGACCGCGTCCGCCGCCGCGGCGGGACCGGCAGCGAGGACCTGACCGTTGATGCCGGCGCCCGGCGCACCCTGATCGATCCATGCGCGGAGACGCGCCACCACGTCCTCGGGCAGGGGGTCGGCATCGAGCGGCATCCGATCGTCGCCATCGAGGCCGAGCACCCGGCGGATCAGGAGGCTGTCATGGCTCTTGCCGGGGACGATGACCGGCCCTGACTCCCCGCCCTTCCTGATGAAGTCCGGCGCGTGCAGCCGCAGGCGGCCGCGTCCCTTCTTCGTTCCGTGGCATTCGGAGCAATACGTCTTGAAGATCGGCTGGATATCGCGGACGAAGTCGATGCGTCCGGGCGCGGCGGCCGACCCTGCCTGCGACTGGGCGCGGATGAAGCCCGACCCGGCAAGCAGGCTTGCCGCGCAGCCGATCGCGATGGATCGCTTCAGATGAGTCATCCCGGTATTCCACGGGCACGCGGGCCCGGCTTGGGGAGTGTGCCACCGGCGGGCAATCGGATCAAGAAGGACGACGGCGGGCTGTACTACCGCCGGCCGCTGCGATAGTCTTCAGGCAGTTGGAAATGCCGAAAGCCATCCCTCTTCCTCGCATCGTCCGCCGCCGCTCGAAGCTGCACGGCTTCGGGGTCTTCGCGGCCGAACCGATCAACAAGAACAAGCGGATCATCGACTACGCCGGCGAGCTCGTCCGCAACGACCAGGTCGCCGCGCGCGAGGCACGATACCTGGCCGACGGGTGCATCTGGGTCTTCCGGGTCAATCGCCGCTGGAGCCGGGACGCCGGCGTCGGCGGCAACGTCGCCCGGTTCATCAACCACGCGTGCCGGCCGAACTGCTGGTTCCAGGTGGTGGACACGACGATCTGGATTCGCGCGTCGCGCTTCATCGCTGCGGGCGAGGAGTTGACGTACGACTATGCCACTGTTGGCGACCACACGATCCCCTGCGGCTGCCGGCCGGGATGCAAGGCAATGCTGTGATCTTCCGGGTTCGGGGTTCGGGGTTCCGGGTTCAAGGTTCAGGGTTTCCGGCTCCCGATTCCAGCAAGGGTGCGCCGGTGAACCCGGAACCCTGAACCGTACCTGAAACCCCGAACCCCGAACTCGGAACCCGGAACCAGGGCCTCGCCCCTACTCGTGTCGCAGGGCGAGGATCGGGTCAATTCGGCTTGCGCGGTGCGCGGGGATGAGCCCCGCGGCGGCCGACACCAGCGTGAGCACGAGCAGCGTGGAACCGGCGACCCACGGGTCGCGCGGCTGAATGCCGTATAGCTGCGTCGCCACGAATCGCCCGAGCGCCATCGCGGCCGGGATGCCTACAGCCAGGCCGATCGTCAGGAGGAGCAGGACCTCCCGCATCACCAGCCAGATGACGAGGCCTGGCTGGGCGCCAAGCGCCAGCCTGATCCCGAGCTCCTTCCTCCGCCGGGCGACGACGAACGCCATCACGCCATACAGGCCGATCGACGCCAGAAGCGTCGCGAGCAGGCCAAAGCCCGCCGAGAGCATCGCAATCAGCCGATCGGTCAGGAGCGTCTGATCGAGCTGCGCCTCGAGCGTCTTCATCTCGTAGACGGGCAGCGAGGAATCCAGCTGCCTCACCTGGTCGCGGACGATGTTGAAGATGCCGGCCGAACCCGTCTGCGCGCGGACGTAGAACGCGGTGCTGCCCTTGCCCCAGTTGGGGACGAACACCTGGCGCCGCACCCCTTCGCGCGGGCCCTCGTAGAGCGAGTCGGCGACGACGCCGATGATCTCGATCGTCAGCTTCGACTTGGGGCCGGTGCCATTGCCGAGACGCTTGCCGACGGCACTTCGCCCGGGGAAGAAGTGCTCGGCGAAACGACGATTGACGATCGCGACGGTCGAGTTCTCCTTGATGTCCATCGGCGTGAAATCCCGCCCCTCGATGAACGGAATCTTCATGGTCTCGAAGTAGCCGGGAGACAGGGCGTTCATGAACGCCTGCATGTCCTCGCCGTCGTTCGGCTTGTGGCCTTCCACGGACATGGAATTGTCCCACTCGTTCCCCGAGAGAATCGGGACCGCGGCCAACGCGGCTGACTTGACGCCCGGAGCCGAGCGAAGGCGGTCGAGCAACTGATTTCTGAAGAGCACGGCCCTCGGATTGTCGTAGCCATTGAGCGAGGGGGAGATCTGGAACGTGACCAGATTGTCCAGGGCCACGCCAGTGTCCGTCGTCTTGAGGTTCTGCAGGCTCTTGACGAACAGGCCCGCCCCGAACAGCAGCAGGAAACTCAGTGCGACCTGCGCGGTGACGAGCCCCTTTCGCAGGAACACCGAGCCGGTCGTGCCGGCAATCGATCCCATCGTGTCTTTCAGCGTGGTCCAGGGATCCGGCCGGCTGGCGCGCAGGGCCGGCACGAGGCCGAACACAATCCCGGTCAGGAAGGTCAGGCACAGGGTGAACGCCAGGATGCGGGGATCGGGATGCGCGCTGATGAGAATGGGCTGCCCGTCAGTTGGCACGAGCGCGAGGAGGCCCCTCGTCAGCAGCACCGCCAGACCCAGTCCTGCGATGCCTCCTGCAAAAGACAGCACGAGACTCTCAGTGAGGAGCTGCCCGATGAGGCGACGTCGCGAGGCGCCGAGCGAGAGGCGCATCGCCATCTCCTTCTGCCGCATGAACCCTCGCGCGATCAGGAGATTCGCGACGTTGGCGCACGCGATGAGCAGCACGAGGCCGACCATGCACATCAGGACGATCAGGGCGGTGGAGAAATCGTTTCTGAGTCCCGAGTAGCCCATCGCCGCGGTCACGACGTGAAGCTGCCCTTTCATGAACCGCTCGCGGGAATACGCGGACCAGTCCTTGGCGGCCGGCAGCGTCATCTCGTAGGCGCGGATTTGCGTGAACAGCCCCTGCACCGGCCCGCGCGCGGTCTCCACGGTGTAGCCAGGCTTCAGCCGTCCGAACACCTGCACCCATCGGGCCCGCCGGTCGTCCATGTGAATCCAGCCCCAGTCCGGCATCATCACCGGCTTCATCTGGATCGGTACTCGAATCTGCGGCGACTGCGCCGGATCGATCCCGGCGAAGCCCGCCGCCGAGACACCGACGATCGTCATCGGGAAATCGTTCACCAGAATCTTTTTGCCGACGACGCCTGGATCGCTGGCGAAGCGGCTCACCCAGTAGCCGTAGCTGAGCACGACGACCGGGTGTCCGGCGTAGACCTGATCGTCTTCCTTGGAGTTGAACACCCGGCCGATCGCCGGCTTGACGCCAAGCATGGAGAAGTAATTGCCGGAAACGACCTCCGCCTCGAGCCGCTCGGTGCGGTTGTCGATGCTCACCGACGCGGCGATCAGGCGTCGGCAGAGCACTTCGGCGAGCGGTTCGGCGCGCTGCTGCAGATCCTGGTAGATCGGATAGGAGTGCATCCGCCCGCCCATGTTGCTGCCGTTGTGGATGCCTTCCTGATAGAGCATGACCAGCTGGTCCGGGGCCGTGACAGGCAGCTTGCGGAGCAGGATCTGATCGATCAGCGTGAAAATCGCGGTGTTGGCACCGATGCCCAGCGCGAGGGAGAGGATCGCGACCGTGGCGAAGAGGGGGTTCCGGCGCAGGCCGCGGAACGCGAGACGCAGATCGGCAAGTATGGTGGTCATGCTGGGTGCTTGGACGGAACTGGCGATGGATAGGTTTGCGGGGCGTGCGAATTCCCAATCCCTGATCCCGAATCCCGAGTCGAATCCCGAGTCCCGAATCCCGAGTCAGTCCCTGATCCCGAATCCCGAATACATGGTGAAATAGCGCTGGACGCCCGACAAAATGCACGACCCGACAGCCAGCGCGCCCGAACGGACCCCGGTCATCACCGGGCAATGGCTGGTGCGTTTTCGGTGGGCGGTGACGGCCGGGGCGATGCTGGCGCTCGGCGCCACATGGCTGACCCTCGACCTCCGGTTTCCCGTCGCCATCGTCGCCGCGGCGCTCGGCGTTCAACTGACGAGCAATGTATGGCTCGCCCGGCGGACGCGCGCGGGCGCCGGTGCGGTCGAGCGGACGCTCGGGTCCGTCCTCCTGCTGGACGTCGCGCTGCTCACGGTGCTGGTCCTGGCGACGGGAGGTCCCTCGAACCCCTTCACGATCAGTTACCTCGTGTACATCACGCTCGCGGCGGTGACGCTCCGCACGTGGTGGACGTGGGCGGTGACCGCCGCCTGCATCGGAGGATATGGCCTCCTGTTCGTCTCCTCGTTGCGGGCCTTCTTCGATCCGCACGCCATCCACGGCGCGATGCAGCCGGGCCTCGGCCACCAGGTGGGGATGTGCGTGGCGTTCGTCGCCGCCGCTGCCTTGACGGCGACCTTCGTGACGAGGATTCGCGTTGCGCTCGAAGCGCGCGAGCACGCGCTCGCGGAAGCACGGCGGATCGCGGCACGCCAGGATCGACTCGCATCGCTGACGACACTTGCCGCCGGTGCGGCCCATGAGCTCGCCACGCCGCTCGCGACGATTGCGACGGCGGCCGTGGAGCTGGAACGCGAGCTTGCGGCCGGCTCGTCGAACGGCGCGCTCGCGGATGCCCGGCTGGTGCGAAGCCAGGTGGAGCGATGCCGCGAGATTCTGGATCAGATGAGCGGCCGGGCGGATCCGTCCATCGCCCAGCAGCCACAGAGCCTCGAAGCCGCGATGATTGTCGCGCGTGCCCTCTCCGGCATCAGTGCCATCGAGCAGCAACAGGTCCATGTCATGGTCGAGCCCGGGCTGCCTCCCATGCGGCTCCCGCTCGAGGCCGCTGCCAGGGTCGTACGTTCGCTGATCAAGAATGCGCTCTACGCGTCAACCGACGGGCAGGACGTGCGCGTCACCGTGGCGCAGGGGGACCGGTCCGTCCGGTTCGAAGTACGCGACGATGGGTCGGGCATGACCGCGGACGTCATGGCGCGGGCGGGTGAGCCGTTCTACACGACACGTCCCCCGGGGGCCGGCTTCGGCCTCGGACTCTTTCTCGTCAGGACCTTCGCGGATCAATGGGGCGGCCGGTTCGAGCTGTCCTCGACGCTCGGCGGGGGAACCACGGTCACGCTCGATCTGCCGGTGGAGCACGTATGACGAGCAACGACTCCCGGACGGTGCTGCTCGTGGACGACGACGAGACGTTTGGAGAGCGCATGTCGCGCGCACTGCAGTCGCGCGGCCTCCTGGTGACTCACGTGACGACGCTCGCGTCCGCGTTGCGCATCTCGGACGCCGACAGTCCCGAGCTCGCCGTGGTCGACCTGCGGCTCCCGGACGGTCACGGGCTCGACGTGGTTCGACATCTGCACTCGATCGACGAGACCACGCGCATCATCGTCCTGACGGGGTACGGCGCGATAGCCACGGCGGTCGAAAGCCTGAAGCTCGGTGCGTCGGACTACCTCACGAAACCGATCGACGCCGATCAGCTGATGGCGGCGTTCGAGCGCGACGACGATGCGCGCACGTCGTCCACGCGAAGCTTCACCGTCCCGTCACTGGCGCGCGTCGAATGGGAGCACATCCAGCGCGTGCTCGCCGATTGCGGCGGCAACATCTCGGAGGCCGCCCGCGCTTTGCACATGCACCGGCGGTCCCTTCAGCGCAAGATTTCCAAGTATCCCGTCAACCTGTGACGTCTCGCGCACGGGCTGCAACATGATCTCGCGGGCCGAAGGTCCCGGGATCGTCGTCCTCGCCCGGGGGTCGATTTTTGGCCCTTTTGAATCAGTCACTTAGCGTAAAGGTGAGTGTCCCCATTTTCAGCGCTCACAGCTGAGAGCTGAAAACTGACAGCTCCGAAGGGGGGCTGCGACAACGTGTCGCAGCTGCTTTCGGCTCAACCGCAGCAACAATGAACGGATGCGGCTGCGCCATGCGATCAGACTCGCGCTCTTGATGCTTTGGGGGGCCGCGCTGGTCCCGCCGGCCTACGCGCAGGAGAACGTCAATCTCGCCAGTATCAGCGGACGGGTCACGGACCCGCAGGGGCGCGTCGTGCCCGGCGCGCAGGTCACGGCGAGACAGACGCAAACGAATCTGACGGCCGGGACCGTGACGGATTCGGAAGGACGCTTTCGCTTTCCGTATCTGCGGGTCGGACCGTATGCCGTCACCGTGCGCATCGCCGGATTTGCGGATGCCACGCGCGCGCTGACGCTCACCATCGGCGCCGCGTTCGACCTGCCCGTGGCCCTCTCAATCGGCGAACTGACGACCGGCGTGACGGTCACCGGTGACGCGACGGTTCTCGAAACGGCGCGGAGCCAGATCGCAGGCACGGTCTCGCAGACGGAAGTCAGGGACGTGCCGCTGAACGGCCGGAATTTTCTCGATCTGGCGCTGCTCATCCCGGGCGTGTCGCCGACGAATATCGGGAGCACGCAGCTGTTCGCGGAAACGTCCGCCGTTCCCGGGCAGGGGATCTCGATTGGCAGCCAGCGGAACTTCTCCAACAGCTTCATCGTCGACGGCCTGTCCGCGAATGACGACGCGGCGGGGCTGAGCGGCATTCCCTACGGCGTTGACGCCGTCGATCAGTTCCAGGTGGTCACCTCGGGCGGACAGGCGGAGCTCGGTCGGGCGCTTGGCGGCTACGTCAACGTGCTGACCAAGAGCGGGACGAACGCGATGCACGGCGACGTGTACGGCTATTTCCGTGACCGGCGCTTCAATGCGCGGAACGCGCTGTCGGGTACGGCGCTGCCCATGGCGCAAAAGCAGTATGGAGGGAGTGTCGGCGGACCGATCATTCGTGACCGGACGTTCTACTTCGCGAACGTCGAACAGCGCCGGCTGGATCAGACAGGTCTCGCCACGATCGCTCCCGAGACCGTGGACATCATCAACACCCGTCTGGCGGCTGTCGGCTATCCCGGATCGCGCGTGACGACAGGTCGCTATGCGAATCCGGTCGACAGCACGAATCTCCTCGGGAAAGTGGATCATCAGTTCAACGGCAAGGATCAGTTCTCGGTCCGATACAGCCTCTACGACGTCACGTCAACCAACTCACGAGGGGCCGGCGGACTCAACGCCCCATCGGCATCGGCGGGGCTCGACAATCTCGATCAATCGGTCGCGGTCAGCAACACGTTCACCATCTCGCCGCGGACGGTCAACGAAACCCGTGCGCAGTTTGCATACGGAGATCTGACCGCCCTCCCGAGCGATCTGGTCGGGCCGGCCGTCAGCATTGCCGGCGTGGCGTCATTCGGCACGCAGTCCGGAAGCCCGCGGGCGCGCCTGAACAGGATGTTCCAGGTGGTGAACAACCTGTCGCACCAGGCGGGGGGCCACGCGCTGCGCGCCGGTGTCGATGTCGTGTACAACGACGACACCATCACGTACCCTCGCTCGGTTCGCGGGTCCTACAGCTTCAGCTCACTGGCGAACTTTCTGGCCGGCGCCTACAACAACGCCGGGTTCACGCAGACATTCGGCGACACGACGGTCTCGCAGACGAACCCGAATGTGGGGATCTACGCGCAGGACGAGTGGAAAGCGACGCCGGCGCTGACGCTGAACGTGGGGCTCCGGTACGACCTGCAGTTCCTCGAGGCGATCGACACGGATCGCAACAACATCTCGCCGCGCGCCGGCTTCGCGTGGTCGCCGCTCGACGACCGGAGCACGGTCGTCCGCGGCAGCGCCGGCCTGTTCTTCGATCGTGTTCCTCTTCGCGCGGTCGCAAACGCGCTGTTGTCGGCCGGCAACACGACCGACCTTCAGAACATCCGGCAGATCAACATCGGCCTCTCGCCTACCCAGGCGGGAGCCCCTGTGTTTCCGGGCGTCCTCGACGCCGTCGTCCCGTCCGTGACGCTGCCGAATCTGACGACGATGGATCGCGGGATGCAGAATGCCTACTCGAGGCAGGCGAGCATCGAAGTCGAGCGCCAGCTCGGGCAGCACGCCACATACAGCGTGGGATATCAGTACGTGCGCGGCCTCAACCTGATCATCTCGATGAACCAGAATGTGCCGACCTGCGTCGCCGCCGGGGCGAACAACGGCTGCCGCCCGGACCCGACGTACGCGAACAACAGCCAGTATTCGTCTGAAGCCGAGTCGAACTACCACGGCCTGCATCTCTCGTTCGTCCAGCGCCCGGCGCGCTGGGGCCACTACCGCGTGAGCTACACGTACTCGAAGTCGATGAACAACGTGGGCGAGAATTTCTTCAGTGGCCCCATCGACCCGTTCGATCTCTCCAAGGACTGGGGGCGGTCCGACGACGATCAACGTCATCGTCTTGTGCTGAACGGCGCGGTGAACACCTCCATGGAGCCAGCCTCCACCGCGTGGCAGCTGCTGACGCACGGATTTCAGTTGAGCACACTGCTCCAGTCGTACTCCACGCTGCCCTTCAACATCACGTCCGGCGTCACGACCGTGCAGGGGACGGCGGGCCGGCCGATCGTCAACGGCGCGTTCATCCCCCGCAACGTCGGCGCAGGTAGCGATTTCTTTACGGTGAGCCTGAGATTGAGCCGTTCGTTCCGTTTCGGGCAGGGCATCCGCCTCGAGGGCACGGCCGAAGCGTTCAACCTGACGAACCGGCGCAACAATCTCACTCGTAACGCGAACTTCGGTTCAGGCGCGTATCCAGCCAGTCCACTGCCGACGTTCAATCAGATCACCGCCGTGGGCGACCCACGGTCGTTCCAGTTCGCCCTGCGGGTGAGGTTCTGATGCGGGGACGTGCTGTCCTGGCAGTCTGCGCGGCACTCGCGCTCACCGCATCCGCACCGGCTGGTTCGCAACCGACAACGCTAGGCGTGGCGGGACGTTCGAATGGCACGCCGTCGATCGCTGCCGACGGGCGCTTCGTGGCGGTCGCGTGGGGTGCAACGGCCGGCGCAAAGACGGACGTCTTTACGGCGGTCAGTCGCAACGGCGGCCAGACGTTCAGCCGGCCTGTGCAGGTGAACGCCGTGGCCGGCGAAGCGCACCTGGGCGGCGAGATGCCGCCGCGGATTGCGCTGGCGCGACGAAGCAGGGCGGCCGATCCCGACATCGTCGTGCTCTGGACCGCGCGCGGCGATTCCACGGCAATCAAGACCGCACGATCGCGCGATGGCGGCAGAACGTTCGACACGCCCATCCCCTTGCAGTCGCAAGGGGCACCCGGGAACCGCGGATGGCCATCCCTCGCCCTCGACAGCCACGGCACGGCGCACGTCATGTGGCTCGATCATCGCGGGCTCGCGGCAATCAGCGGCGGACACATGAACCACGCCGAGCACAAGACCGCCGCTCCGCGCGATGCCGTGCAGATGGCGGGACGGTCAGGGCTCTACTACGCGGCGGCGGGCAAGCGAACCGCTGCGCGCGAGCGGGAACTGACCACGGGGGTCTGTTACTGCTGCAAGACCGCGCTGGCGGCTGGCGCAGACGGTGCGCTCTTCGCCGCGTGGCGCCATGTGTATCCCGGAAATCTGCGGGACATCGCCTTCAGCGTCTCGCGTGACACCGGGCGCTCGTTCTCGTCCCCTGCGCGCGTGAGCGAAGACAGGTGGGCGATCGATGGCTGTCCGGACGATGGGCCCGCACTGGCCGTGGACACGCACGGTGTGGTGCACATCGTGTGGCCAACGGTGGTCGGAGGAGCGGCGCCGGAAGGAGCGCTCTTCTATGCGTCCTCACGCGATGGACGCGCATTCACGACGCGGATGCGGATCCCCAACCTTGGCAGCCTCAGGCCTTCCCATCCGCAGATTGCCGTGGACGCCTCGGGTCGAATCACCGTCGCCTGGGACGAGCTGGTCAACGGCGAGCGCGTGGCTGCCCTCCGTCAACTGAAGCCGCAAAGCGATGGGACGATCGCGTTCGGCCCGATCGTCAGGCTGGCGGAGAGCGGCCGTGCCACGTATCCCGTCATGGCCACTGCCTCGACCGGCCTGGTATCCGCGTGGACGAGCGGCGCACCAGAAGCGGCAGTGATTTCTGTCCGCCAGATTCCGAATCAGTAATCCCTGATCCCTGATCCCGAATCCCGAATCCCGAATCCCCGAGTTCCCCCGCCTACGCCGCGAAGCGGCTACAGCGCGGGCCGCGCCATAGCTCGCACCGATTGGACAGCGAGCGGAGGCGGGCGAGCCCTAGCCCCTCGCCCGTCGATGCCGGAATCGATCGATCCCCAGCTTGCGGATGCGGAACTCGAGCGTGGATGCGGGCAGACCCAGCCGGCGCGCGGCCCCCTGCGGACCGGAGACACGGCCGCCTGAGGCCGACAACGCGGTTTCAATCGCGGTCCGCTCGCTCTCCTGCAGATGATCCACGAGCCGTGACGCCCCGAGATCAGCACCGGGCAGGATCTCGCGATCGATGCGAAGCGTGCCTCCGCGCGACACGATGACCGCGCGCTCGACGATGTTCTCCAGCTCACGGACGTTGCCGGGCCACGGATACGCGGCGAGCGCCCTGAGCGAACGGGCGTCCACACGCGTCACTGGACGACCGACACGACTGCCGTACTTCGCGGCGAATGTCGCGACGAGCGGTGCGATGTCGTCCGGACGTTCGCGCAGCGGCGCCACGTGCAGCGGGAAGACGTTCAGGCGGTAGTACAGGTCGCGGCGGAAGCGCCCGGATTCGACGTCGGCGGCGAGATTTCTGTTGGTGGCCGTCACGACACGGACGTCAACCTTGACGGACTGCGTCCCGCCGAGCCGTTCGAACTCACGCTCCTGGAGGACGCGCAGGAGCAGCACCTGCATGGTCTCGGGCAGTTCCCCGATCTCGTCGAGAAATATCGTCCCGCCGTGTGCCTGCTCGAACCGGCCGCGCCGCCGCTCGATGGCTCCCGTGAACGCGCCGCGCTCGTGCCCGAAGAGCTCCGAGGCGAGCAGCGTTTCCGGAACAGCCGCGCAGTTCACTTTCACGAGCGGCCCCGCCGCGCGCCCCGATCGCTTGTGGAGCGCGCGGGCAACGAGCTCTTTCCCCGTTCCCGTTTCCCCGGTGATGAGCACGGTGGCATCGGTCGGCGCGACCTGCTCGATCCGCGCCAGAAGGGCCCGCATGGGTGCGGAGTCGCCGACGATGTCTTCGAACCATGGCGACTGCCCGAGCTGCGACTTCAGCTCCACGTTCTCCGCCGCGAGCTCATCGCGCAGGCTCCGAATCTCGTCGTTCGCGACCGCATTGGCAACCGCGACGCTCAGCGCGCGCGAAGCCGCGGTGAGCACCGACAGCTCCTCAGGGGGAAAGGCGATGGGCTCGAGGCGGGTGAAGACGGCCGTTCCGATGAGCGCGCCGCTGACGGCAAGCGGAATCGACACGTAGGCCCGGATCCCCGACGCCGCCATCTCCCGTTCGTGCGGATACCAGCTGTCGCGAGCCAGCAGATCCGCACACATGAATGCATGCCCCGGGTAGCAGGTGAGGACCGGGGCCATACCCTCGTACGTCATCACCGGCTTGTCGGGTATGGGCACGCGCCCGGCAAACTCAGGCCTCCCGAGATAATCCGTCGTGCTCTCATCGTCGCGACGGCGAAACCCCACGATGTGGACGGACAGGAGCCCGTGCGACTGGTCCGCAAACGAAACGACCCCTACGCTCGCAAACGGGACGAAGGGGAGCAGAACATCCGCGGCCGCCTCGAGCACGTGATTGAGCGAACGCTCCGAGCTGACCGCTTCCCAGATCTTGAGCACGAGCGGGGCGTGAGCGAGCGCAGCGGACAGGGGAGGTGCGGGCGCCGCAAGTGTGCGGGCGGCAGTGCTGGGCAAGGCTTCCGTCAGATCGTCGGTCATGGCTGTCACAACGTATCAGCTCAATTGTGTATTCGCAACTATTTGTTAATGTCGCCCTGGTCCCAATCCGCGAATGCGGTCACAACACAAGCAATTACTTAGAGTTACGGGTTTCTACCAGATCGGCCCTCGTCGTGCTGCTACCACGCCAACGCACAGGAGGAATCATGCATTCGGCAGGTCGTCGTCGAAAGGTCAGGTGGGTGATGGTGGTGATGGTGGTGCTGGCATGGCTGGCGATCGGCAGCCCGTCGATCGCGACGCTGGCCGCGGACGAGCGTAGCGAGGCCGCCGCGCTGCAGCGGGCACTGCGCCTCGTCAAGCTCGATCCCTCCGTCAGAGTGGTCCTCATCGAGCCCGAGCTCGCGCCGGATCCGGAGGCGCTTCGATCGCTGGATGCATTCACCGTCCGGCAGGACGACGGTACGCTCCGTCCGGCGATCTACATCAACCGGCGATCCCCGATCGTGCAGGCGGGGGCGTCAGGGTCGGATTTCTACGTGAAGGTCCTCGCTGCCGTGATCCATCACGAGGCGCGTCATCTCGAGGGGGCGTCCGAAAGCGAGGCGGGCCGGGCGGAAATGGAGTTCTTTCGCTCGCTCGTCGCGCAGGGAGAGGTGCCGGCCGTGACGGGTCTCTCTTACCTGCAGCTCCTGTCCCGTCGTCCCGACGCACGGCATTCGTCACTCGACCGACGATGATCCGGCTCTCAGCCCTTCGTGGACGAGGGCGAGGATCGCAATGCACGCGGTGTCGCTCCGGAGCGCGCGCGGCCCGGCGTCTGCGGTCTTGAATCCATGCGCCGCGAGCAGATCCAGCTCGAACCGCGTCCATCCACCCTCGGGGCCGATGGCCACCAGGACGCGCTGACGGGCACGCTCCCGGATCGTGTCGATGAGGGGCTTGCCCACCGCCGGATGCGCGGTGATGCGAAGTCCTGTCGCGAAGAGCGTGTCGAGCTCGTCCTCCACCAGGACCTTCAGCTGACGACGGATGGATACGCGGGGGACGCGTGTGTCGCGCGCCTGCTGAAGGCCCTCGACGATCAGCGGCCGATAGCACGCCTCGCCCAGGACGTGCGTGTCGAAGTAATTGCGCTCCACCCGGGACGCATGGGTCAGGATGATCTGTCCGACGCCGATCGCCGCGATCTGTGCCCACAGCCGGCGCATGACTTTCGGTCGCGGCACGGCCATGAGCAGGTCCACGGCCGGGCGCGGCGGCACCGTGGGCTCGAGCTCGCAGTGCAGGTCTACGCTGCGATCGCGTACGGCCGTGACCCTGCCAGAGCCCGCGCTGCCATCCAGCACGCCGACGCGAACGCTGTCGCCGGCCGTCGCCCTCAAGACGCGAACGATGTGCTCCGCCCGTGGGCCGCTCAGACTGACCGAGCCGTCGCGCGCGATCTCACCGGGCTCCAGAAGAATGAGATTCAGCTGCTCCCTCGAGCGTCATCATACTGAACGTTCCAGCCACGCAAGGGGCAGCGCATCGCGGCGTCCTCGAACGTCCGTCACTCGCAACCCGTCATCCGTCCCTCGCCAGCGGGGCCCGGTACCATGACAGTGGCTGCGCGCATGGGACGGCCATACGTTTCCTCCTCAATCTTCCGGGAGGAGACCGATGGTGAATTGCACGCTCGTGGCACGAACACTTGGATCCGCGGTGCTCGTCGCATCCTTCGCGGGCGCCCCGGGCGCATGGGCGCAGTCGGCTGGCTCACCGGACAAGGTGCCGGTCACCACTTCGTCCGCCGACGCGCGCCGTCTGTACCTTGAAGGTCGAGACCTCGCGGAGAAGCTCCGGCTCACGGACGCGCGGCGTCTGTACAGCCAGGCGGTCGCGGCCGACGGCACGTTCGCGCTCGCCTATATCGGACTTGCCAACACTTCGGGGACGACCAAGGAATTCATCGATGCGGCGACCCGCGCCGCCTCGCTGGCGGGGGGTGTGAGCGAAGGCGAACGGCACATCATCCTCGCCGTCGAAGCGGGGATGAAAGGCAACCCCGCCGGGGTCCTGGCGCACTACAACGACCTGGTGAAGCTGTTCCCGAACGACGAACGGGCGCTGACGCTGCTCGGCATCGTCTACTTCGGCCGCCAGGATTACGACAACGCGATCAAGTACTTCGTGCGGGCAACGACGGTCAACCCGTCGTTCTCCGTTCCCTACAACCAGCTGGGTTATGCGTACCGGTTCGTGGAGAAGTACCCGGAAGCCGAGAAGACCTTCAAGAAATACACGGAGCTCATTCCCAACGATCCGAACCCGTACGATTCGTACGCCGAACTGCTGATGAAGATGGGGCGCTTCGACGAGTCGATCGCGATGTACCAGAAGGCGCTGGCCATCGATCCCAACTTCGTCGCGTCGTACGTCGGCATCGGAAGCAACCATCTGTCCGCGGGACGTCCGGACGAGGCGCGGGCCGCCTTCGCGAAGGTGACGAGTGTTGCGCGGAACACGGGCGAGCGCCGCCAGGCGCGCTTCTGGACCGCCGCGTCATACGTGCACGAGGGAGCCACCGACAAGGCCCTGGCGGAGCTGAAGGCGCAGTACGCGCTCGCGGAAGCCGAGAAGGATGCGGCGTCGATGTCCGGTGATCTCACGCAGATGGGAGATGTCCTGCGCGAGGCGGGGCAACACGACAAGGCGCTCGCGCAGTACGGCGCGGCGATCCAGGTCATCGAGAAGGGCCAGGTCCCGGACGAAGTGAAGGCCGCCGCGCGACGCAATCATCTGTTCGAGCAGGCGCGGGTTGCCGCCGCGCGCGGTGACGTCGCGCAGGCGAAGGCAAAAGCCGCGGCGTATGCCAGCGCCATCGGCGCCGAGAAGCGTCCGTTCGAGGTGTTTCAACAGCACGAGCTCGCGGGCATGATCGCGCTGGAGGAAAAGCAATACGCCGCGGCCGCGAAAGAGCTCGCCCAGGCGAACCAGCTGGATCCGCGGATCCTCTACCTGACCGCCGTTGCGCTCGGGAAGGCCGGCGACAGCACCGGCGCGGCCGCGATGGCCCGTCGCGCCGCGAAGTTCAACGCTCTCGCCTTCAACTACGGCTACGTCAGGGTCAAGGCGGGCGCGATCGGCAGCTGACCATCACTTAAGATCACCACGGAGCAGCGGGGACACGGAGACGCACGGAGAGAACCAGCTCGTTAGTTGCACCGAGACAACTGCTGACGATGATTGGGACGTGGTCGGCGCAGCCCTCTTGCCATCGAATGGCTACCAGCCGCGCGCGGCGCTATGCGCCGTCGAACGGGCACACGAGTGGATCCACAAACGGCCATGGATTGTTTGCCGCTTGTGGATCCGCTCGTGCGTCCGTTCGGAGGCCGGCCCACAGGCCGGCCCGCGCGGCTGCCTGCGTCTCCGTGCGTCTCCGCTACTCCGTGGTGATCTTCCGTGATCTTCGCCAGAGGCTTCTCGAACATGAGCCGCTGGCGCGGTCTCCGTGTGCTCCGAACGACATGGCCCCTGAGACGGAGGATTAGGGTGACTGTCCCCACTTTTGCGGCCCCTCGGCCCCCTGGAGCATGCTGCTGTTCGAGTACAGGTTGCGTTCGACCCGCAGCTCGTGATTGAGTCGCTCGGCGAGCTGACCGAACACCGACGCCGTCTGACGGAGCTGATGGTTCTCCTCGCTGAGACGGTCGATCAGTTCATGGCACGCTTCCAGGGTGTCCGGCAGATTGTCTGTGATCATGGTCCGCTACTTTTTGGTGATCTTGCTGCTTTTGCCGAGCTGCTCCATCGCCGACTTCGCCTCGTTCTCGAACGCCTCGGACACGGTCTCGCGCATCGCCGTCTCCGACGGATCGCCCATGCCTGACATACCGTCCATTCCGGACATCATCCCGCCGCCGAATCCTGACGCCAGCGAGCTCATCGCGCTCGCTCGTGGGTCGAAGAAACTCGCGCCCATCGAACCCAGCCCACCCGCACTCGACATGGCCGCCATGGGATTCATCATCCCCATGCCCATCCCGCCCATCATCCCCATGCCCATGTAGAGGCGCCCTGCGAACGCCGCAAGCCTCAACGCCGAACCGACCCCAAATCCCCCGCTCGATGCCTTCGCGTTTCCACTGACCTTCGGCGTCCCGGTCGCGCCGACGGCGAAGATCTTGTAGTCCAGCTTCACCTCGTGGCTGTCCTTGGGCGCGCTGCCCGTCATCCGCATGACACCCCCGAGCTTGCCGGGCTTCGAAGACTTCAACTCGGTGATCTCGCTGAGGAGCAGGTAGTCGCACTCGAGCTTCGACGCTTCCTGCTCGATCTCCGACGGCGACGACCCCTTCAGCGGAATCGCTTCGTACGGCGCCTTGTTGAACTTCGTCACGAGCTCCTGCCGCAGACCCGCGGGAGGCAGGCTGCGGGTCGTCTTGTTGAGCGGCTCCAGCACGCCGATGCGGATCACGCCGGGCTTCTTCGGGGCAGCGACGCTGCTGCCGTCGGCAGTCGAACCGAAGAGCGCGTCCGCCAGCGTGCCTCCGTGCGCCAGCGAGGGCACGATCTCCGCGCCGCTCTTGGCCTCTTCGAAGCCCGCCGGAATCTCGAACAGGCTGCCGTCGAGCCGCGTGACCTCGAGCTCAGTGACTTCCTGCGTATATAACGTCACGTCCACCTTGTCCCCCTCACCCGTCGTCGTTGTCGTCACGCTCTTTACGGGGAACCCGAGCTTGACGTCGCCGGCGACGCGGGTTTCGACCCGGTCCGTGCACGCTTCCGGATCGGGGGTGGGCGCCGGAGGCGCCTGCGCCGCCGGTCTCGCGCACCCGGCCTGGTGCGGGAGATCCACGTACCACGCATCCACCTCCACCTTCAGCGGCGCCTTGTCGCACGCCGTCGGGCTCGACTGCTTGATCATCACGGTCTTGATGCGCCGGGCCTCGAATCCCAGCATCTGCTGGCGCTCGAGCGTGTCCGAAAGCGTCGTCGTCAGCGTGACGGTCCCGCCGCGGGTCTTGGCTGCCGGCGCGCCCGGCATGCCCATTCCCATCTGGGACATCTGTGCCATCTGCTCGGCGGTCGGATCGGCTGGCCGGGGATCAGAAGTCGGAGGACTGGCGACCTCGGTGTACGGCTGCACGCGGTATCGCTTCGCGTCCACGTTCAACAGGACCGACTGCTTGAGATCGCACTGATCGATGGCGATCACTCCGGGGAACTCGACGCGCTGGCGCGCCCCCTGGATGTAGGTGGTGTTGTACGAGATCTGCGCCCCCTGCGTCTGGGCGGTCTTGAGGCGGACGTCCGTGGCAGGCTTGGGAGGTTCCGGAGCGACGACCGGGGGGGCCTCTGGCGCCTTGACGGGGACCTTCTTTGTGGCCTTTCGCGCGGCAGGCGCCTTGGGCTTCTCCTGGGCTTCTCCCGAAGCCACCATCGATGCGGAACAGATGGCTGCAGCAACGAGGACGCGGAGCGAATTCATGACTGACCTCCCGGAAAACCTTCTGCCGTCTACCCCCTTACGCGCAGGAAGACGACAAACGGGACCATTCGGGAGGCGCCGCCCGGTTTCTTAGAGAGATTGCTGCTGGATTTCCCGAAAGAGCCACAGGCGGGCTGTCGCCCACTCGCGCTTGACGGTCGTCGGTGAGAGCGAAAGGACCTCCCCGGTCTCTTCGACGGTCAGGCCTCCAAAGAAGCGGAGCTCGACGACCTTCGCCTGGCGTTCGTCCAGGGCCGCCAGCGTCTCCAGCGCCGTGTCGAGCGCCACGAGCTGCTCGTCCGGAACAGGACTGGCGAGCACGTCCGCGAGCTCGTCGACGTCCGCCAACGACTCCCCCGCTCCGCGCTTGGCGGCCTCGCGGCGACGGGCGTGATCCACGAGGATGCGGCGCATCGCCTGCGCCGCGATGGCATAGAACTGCGCGCGGTTCTGCCATCCCGCTCCGTGCTGCTGCATGAGACGCATCCAGGCCTCGTGCACGAGCGCGGTCGCCTGAAGGGTGTGGCCCGAGCGCTCTCCACCGAGCTTCATCCGGGCGATCCGGCGCAGCTCCGCATACACGAGTGGCACCAGCTGCTCCCCCGCTGGCGCGTCCCCCTGCTGCCATGCCTGCAGCAACTGTGTGAGCTGCGGATCGGGATCCCCGGTCATCTTCGTGGTCAGAGGGACTGCGCGCGACGAACGATGAGGCCAAGGCCTCGGGAACCGGCGTCCTTCTCGAGGCTGCGCACTTCGGCCCTCACCGCCGGCCGCCCCGCGGCGCGATCGATTCTGAGCAGCAGGAGGCGGCGTTCGAGCTCTCCGAGGACCATGCCCGAACGGGACAGGGTTCGCTGAAGGGCCGCGAGGCCTTCACGGGCCTCGCGTGTGCGTCCCTGCGCCGCATCGATCTCGGCTTGAACCATCGCGACACCGTTGCGGACGCTGACGCGCTCGCTCTGCCTGGACACCTGTCGCGCATTCGCGAGCGCCTTCGACGCACCTGGGAGGTCTCGGTTCGCCAGCCGCGCGCGGGCGATCAGCAGTTCCCCGGCTGCCCGCTGTGGCGCGGTACCCTGACTCTGTGCCAGGACGGCGGCCGCCTGTCGCTCGGCCTCGGCCGCTTTCCCCTCTTCCAGCGTAATCGCCGCCAGCGCAAGCTGGCTCTCCGCGATGGTGCGCGTCTCCTTCAATTCCCGCCGCGCAGCCATTGCGTCGTCATGGTGCCGGCGGGCGGCGGGCAGGTCGCCGGCCATGAGCGCGATCTCGCCGAGCTGATACGACGCGTGTGCCACGCCTGGCCTCAGCTTGATGTCGGATGCCAGTCGCAGCGCCTCCTCCTCTGTTTTCCTGGCGGCGGCGAGCTCCCCTTGTTGCAGGAGCACCATGCCGAGCTCAACCTTCGCGGCGACCTGGCCTCGCTTGTCGCCGATCTCGATGCGTGTGACGAGCGACTCCTCGAGTGCCGCCCGGGCGGCCGCGAGGTTGCCGACTTCGCGCTCGACGATGGCCAGGTTGTGGAGCGCGCGAACAAGTCCACGCTTGTCGCCGATCTCGGCGCGAGACGGCCAGAGACTCTTTGTAGTACCTGGTGGCCTCTCCGAGCCGATCCTCCTCGAAGAGGACGACGCCGATGTTGCTGAGCGAGACGGCCGTCCAGTTGCGTTCTCCGATCTCACGCCTGAGCGCCAGCGAGCGCTGATGGAGCTCGAGCGCCTCCTTGAGCCTGCCCTGGTCCTTGAGGAGGATGCCAAGATTATTGAGCGCCGCCGACATGGCGCGCCGATCGCCGATCTGCTCGCTGGTCTTCAGCGACTCTTCGTACATGCGCTGCGCACGCGTGATGTCCTGTTGATCCGACAGCACTGAACCCAGGCTGTTGAGCGCGAAGGATGCGCCCGCGAGATCTCCTGCTTCGAGAAACACCTTCCGGGCCGCTTCCAGCGACTTCTCGGCCTTCGCCGGCTGGCCCTGGTTGTAGTAGGTCCGGCCTTCGAACAGGCGCGCCCGCGCGATCAACAGGCGGGCGCCGGCCTGTTCGGCACCTCGAAGCGCGCGCTGGAGCGCGGCCAGCTCCCGGGGGAAATCGCCAAGGGCGGCGGCCGCCTGCGCTTCCGTGAGATCGATCCGCGGGTCGGCGTTCTGCGGGGCCGGGGCACGCCGCAGATCCGCGACGGTGGACAGGGCGTCGGCGCCGCGCCCCCCGGATGTCTGCGCGGCCGCCAGCAGGAGGCCGTACTCGACGTTGTCCGAAAAGAAGCCCCAGAGTCTCCGATACACGTCGATGGCTTTGGCGGAGTTCCTCTGCGCCTCGTACAGGCGTCCCTCCACGGCGAGGCGGGCTTCGCGGGTCAACGCGGCGGATCCGTCGAATGCTTTCTGCGCGGCGGCTGTCGCCTTGCTGTCGTACCCCAGCGCCGTCCAGGCGGACGCGAGCGCGGTTTGAATCAAAGGATTCCCAGGCTCGATCGCAGCGGCCTTCTCGAACAGCGTGCGTGCTTCTACGGCGTCGAGGAGGCGAAGTCGCACGAGGCCCTGCGAGTACAGCCGCGTAGCCTCGAGGTCCTGAGGGAATGCCGCCCTGACGCCGCTTGCCGCATCGGGTGTGCTCTCCTCCAGCCCGAGCCGGCTCCGCAGCTGGCGCCCTGTATCCGACATCATCGGGAAAAGGTGCGACTCGTCACCGGTTCCCGCAACGCTGACAGGTTCATCCGCCTGACGCAGTACGCGAACGTCGATGCGCAGCGCCCGCGCGGCGTCTCCCCCGCTGGTCGCAAAAGAACCGAGCACCAGATAGTCGGTCGCGAGAACGGCGCGCAGCCGGTCAACGGCGCCGGCCGGTGGAGGTTCGTTGCCGCCGTACCCGAGATCCCGGACCGCGCGCGTGACGATATCGGGCGGGACCACGCGAAGCTGACCGCCTCCCGCAAGCTCGGTGGTGAGCATCTCGGCCATCGCGGTTGACAGCCACTGGTCGGCGGGCCTGCCGGACAGATTGGCAAATCCTGCGACGGCGACAGACGGACGTGCAGCCACCTGGGCCGGCGCCGGTGTGTGATTGGTGCCCGTGGATACCGGCGATGGCGACCACCACCGCGACGCGACTGTCGTGGCCGCTACCGTCGCCAGCAGCAGGGCGGCAACCGCGGCTGCGGATCGGTGACGGCGGAGAAAGCGCGTCCCGCGATATCGCCAGGCGTCGCGCCCGGCAGAGACCGGCTGTTCGTCCAGGTACCGCCGGATGTCGTCTGCAAATGCCGCGACCGTCGTGTAGCGGAGATCCGGCGTCTTGCGAAGGGCCTTCAACACGACGGCATCGAGCGACCCCGTGAGCCGGCGGCGGAGCGCCTCGGGCGAGCCGTCGCGGGTGTCGCTCACCATCACCGGTGTCTTGATCTGCGTGGTGGCATCCGCGCCGACGCTCGTCTCGGTGCGGCCCGCGGCGATGCTCGGGCGGTCTGGCTCGACGTTGCAGACGACGTGGGCCATCTCCTCCGGCGTCCGCGTGGCGAACCGATACGGACGATGGCCCGTCAGCAGCTCGTACAGAAGAACGCCCAGCGTGTACACATCCGTCGCGACGGTGATCGGCTCACCGCGGATCTGTTCGGGGCTCGCGTAGTCCGGTGTCATCGGCCGGGCCAGCGACGTGAGTGTGGAATCCCCGTCGGAATCCGGGTCCAGGAGCTTCGCAATACCGAAGTCCAGCAGCTTCGGCTGTCCCTCGGCCGTCACCAGCACATTGGTCGGTTTCAGATCTCGATGCACGATGTGATGGTCGTGCGCGTGCTGCACGGCGTCGAACACGCCAAGACACAACCTGAGACGGTCGTGCGTCGTGAGGCGGTGCTCGTCCGCGTAGCGATCGATCGGGATCCCGGCCACGTACTCCATCACGAAATACGGGAGTCCCTCGGGAGTCGTGCCTCCGTCGAACAGCCGGGCGATGTGCGGATGATTGAGCGACGCGAGGATTTGGCGCTCGTGCCGGAATCGCCGGACCACGAGATCGGAGTCCATGCCGCGGCGAATCATCTTGAGCGCGACGCTGTGCTCGAACTCCTTGTCGGCACGCCGCGCCAGGTACACGGCGCCCATCCCCCCGGCGCCGAGGCATCGCTCGATCGAATAAGGCCCAAGCTGCCTGCCGATGTGCGGGTCATCGTCTTCGACGAGATCCATCCAGGGGACGGCGGGTGTGTCGATGAAGTTGGCGGCCGTGGACTCCGCCGTCAGAAGCGACTCGACCTCTGCACGAAGATCGGAGTCGCCGGTGCACAGTGTGTCGAGCAGCGCGGCACGCGCTTCAGGCGGCGCCTCGAGCGCGAGCGCGAGCACCTCCTTGACACGGGGCCAGCTGGGCATGGCAGATGATACCGCCTGAGCCAAAAAATGGGGACACTCATCTTTAGCCTAAGTTGTTGATACGAAAGGCCGACATCAGGGAGGGCCGTAAACGGGACAGCCGTCAGTGTCGCCGCGACGACACGGACTTGCCGCGCCGAACGTGCGATAAGGAACTGCCGCGGCGACGGCGGAGCTTGCCGCGCCGAAGCCGCGGGAGGGAGCGGCCGCGGCGAAGGCTGGTGTCGATCCGGGGGTCCGTTGTTCGACTGCTAGTCAGAGCGCGGGGGTTAGCCAAAGCGAAGGATTTGCTGGTTGGCCCGAAACAGTTCAAGGGGGCGCCGGCGCTCAATTTGCGGTCGCTCCTCAACGCAAAATTGCAAAGGATACGACGATGCGATTCATGGTTCTGATCAAGGCGACGAAAGAGTCCGAGGCGGGGGAGATGCCGAACGAGAAGCTCCTGACCGATATGGGAAAGTTCAACGAAGAACTGGTGAATGCCGGCGTGATGCTCGACGGCGAGGGGCTTCACCCGAGCTCGAAGGGCGCGCGCGTGAGATTCCAGGGAAGCAAGCGGACGGTGATCGACGGGCCGTTCCCCGAAACGAAGGAGCTCATCGCAGGCTACTGGCTGTGGGAGTGCAAGTCGAAGCAGGAGGCGATCGAGTGGGTGAAGCGTTGCCCCAACCCGATGCCGGACACCGAGGCGGAGATCGAAATTCGCCAGGTGTTCGAGACGGCGGACTTCGGCGCTGAACTGACGCCCGAGCTCAGGGAGCAGGACGACCGCCTGCGCGCGGAGATGGCGAAGAAGAAGTAGCAGGCGCGCCTCGGGCCGCACCCGTTGCCGGCCCGAGGCGATCCCGTTTTACGCTACTCGGACCGGAGCGCCTGGATCACATCGACCCGTGACGCCCGGGCTGCCGGCATCAACGACGCGAGCATGGCCGCCGCGACGAGCAGCAGGGCGGCGCCAAGAATGGGCAGCGCACCAGGAATGCGCACATCCTGGATGTAGCTGCCCGCGACGCGCGCGAGCACGATTCCCCCGGCTGCGCCTGCGGCTACGCCGACTCCCGCAATCACCGCACCCTCTTTGAGGATGCGCGTCAGCAGGTGACGCGGCGCTGACCCGATGGCCAGCCGGATGCCGAACTCGCGGGTGCGCGCGCTCACCGAGAACGCGAGAACGCCCGCGACGCCTACGACCGCAATCAACAGCGCCACAGCGGCGAATCCACCGAAGACGAGCGCGTTCAGCCGATCCGGCGCCAGCACCTCGGCGCGCACGTCCTCGAGCGTGGCCGCCTGCTCGACGGGCTGGTCGGCGGACAGCCCGCGAATGACCTGTCTGATGGGGGTCACGAGCGCGTACGGGTCCGATCGGGTGTGCACGAACAGCCGGCCGCCGCCAATCTCCTGTTCGAACGGGTGATAGACGTTCAGGGCCGGCCCCGGCACCACGTTCTCATCATCCAGGTCCGCGGCGACTCCGACGATCCGGCGAGGCTCCGTGCTGACGTCGATGAACTTCATCACCGGATCGGTCCACATCAGGCGGCGGTTCACCGCGTCCTGATTCGGGAACATCCGCTGCGCGAGGCTCTGGCTCACGATCACGACGCGCTCGCCGGTCCGGTTGTCGGAATCGGTGAAGTCACGGCCGGCGATCAGCGGGACCCCGAGCGCCGCGAAGAATCCCGGCGAGATCGTGCGGAACTGGGCGCGGGGATCTTCCTCGCCATCGGCCCGCACGTATCGCTCCGCGGAGAACTGGAAACCGGGACCAAAGCTGCCGGCGTCCCGCCACGGGACCTGCGTCCCGATGGCGACGCGATCCACACCCGGAAGCTCCGCGATTCGCCGCAGGGCTTCCTTGTAGAAACCAATCACCTGATCGGGATTCCGCCCCTGGGCCATGACAGGCACGGCGAGCGCCAGCACGCGGCGCATGTCCATTCCCGTGGGTGCAGACTGAAGCGCAAGCAGCGCCGTCAAGAGTGCGCCGGCCCCCGCCAGCAGCACGAACGACGCCGCAATCTGCGTGACGGCGAACAGGCGCAGCCGGCGGCTGGTGCCTGACGTGATCCTGACGCCGCCGCTCGACAGCCCGAACCCCGTCGATGCTTCCGACGAAGGCAGACGCGGAACGAATGCCAGCATGACGGCGGCTGCAAGCGCCAGGACCACACCCACCCACAGCAGCGTGGCGTCAACCGTCAGATCGAGGGCGCGCACCGAGAAGCGCGAGGCATACCTGGCGAGAATGGCCACCATCGGGCGCGCGAGGAGAACCCCCAGGAGCGCCCCCGCTCCGCAGAGCACCAGGCTCTCGGCCAGCAGCGTCCGGCGCAGCGCGCCGCTGGTCGCGCCAAGGGCGGCGCGGATCGCCAGCTCCCCTTCCCGCCGCACCGACCGCGCCAGAATCAGATTGGCGACATTCGAGCAGGCAATGATGAAGACGAGACCGGACGCCGCGAGCAGCACGAGCAGGACGGTCCTCGCCGGAGAGACGATCTGGTCGCGCAGCCGGACCGCGTCGATGCGGAAGTCGGCCTTCGGTGAATACGCTTCCGGATGCTCCTGACGGATCGCCCCGTGCACCGCGCGCAGCTCAGCGCGTGCGGCGTCGAGATCCGCGCCGGGTGCGAGACGGCCGAAGAGCTCCGTCATCCGGTGCACACGGCCGGTCACCATCGTCGCGTCCAGGTGGTGCGGGCTCGTGACGACGTTCGCGATGATCTCGGTTTCGGACGGGTACGGGACCGACGGTTCGAGGACGCCCACGATCGTCGCCGAGCGGTCGCCCAGCCTCACGATCTTTCCCAGCACCGCCGAATCGCTCCCGAGCGACGTCGTCCAGAACCGGTACGTCAACACCGCCGCGCCCGCAGCCTGCGGGCCATCGTCGGCAGGACCGAGGAGGCGGCCGAGCACGGGACGAAGCCCCATGACGTCGAAGTAGGAGCCGCCAACCACCCCCGCGCGGACGACCCGCGGATCGCCGAGTCCGACCATCGTGAACCCGATCACCGAGAAATCACCGAACGACGCGAGTGTCTTGACGCGCCCTCGAAGGTCCTGGATTTCGGGGACCGAGAAATTCGCGTTCTCCGCACCGATGCCGCGGGCACTCTGCCGGACGTAGATCAACCGATCTTCATCACGGTTGGCGAGCGGCCGCAGGAGCACCCCGCGGACCACGCTGAAGATGGCGGCATTGGCGCCGATGCCAAGCGCCAGCGTGATGATCACGGTGATCGCGAGTCCCTTGACCCTGGAGAGCGATCGCAGCGCGAACTTGAGGTCGGTGATGAAGCTCATGGTCGGTGTCCCGGAGTGGCGATGATACTCATCAGCATCCCCGATCACTAGTTCCGAATCACCTTCCGGCTAACCGCCTTCGCCAAGGCTTCGGCGGTCCGCCGTAGCTTCAGCGAAGGCGGAAGCCGGAAACTACGTGTCGAGTCCCGAGGCCCCCGCCGTAGCTCGCACAGGTGTGGATGCGAGCGGAGGCGGGCGAATCCCGAGTCCCGAATGGCCAGGGTCACCTCGGCCGGTCTTGCGCTTGGCACAGCTAAGGTGGTGTGATCAGGGGTGGTGGAGGCACCCGACCCTATCCGCGAGGCGGTGAGCACGGTTTACGAGTCCGACTCGCGACGCGTCCTGGCCACGCTCATCCGGTTGCTCGGCGACTTCGATGTGGCCGAGGAGGCGATGCACGACGCCTTCAGGGCCGCGCTCGAACAGTGGCCGCGCGACGGCGTGCCCGGGAACCCGCGGGCATGGCTCGTGTCCGCCGGCCGTTTCAAGGCCATCGACGGTATCCGCCGGCGCGCCCGGTTCGACGCGCTCGACGAGCACAGCGACCAGGCGGACCTGGCGGTCGAAGACACGGCTGCGTGGGCCGACGAGGAGAGCGTCGGCGACGATCGTCTCCGGCTGATCTTCACCTGCTGCCATCCGGCGCTCCCGCCGGACGCACAGGTCGCGCTCACACTGCGGGAGGTCTGCGGATTGACGACAGAGGAGATCGCGCAGGCCTTTCTGACGCCGGCGCCGACACTGGCGCAGCGGATCGTGCGGGCCAAGAACAAGATTCGCGACGCCCGTATTCCGTACCAGGTTCCGACTGAAGCCGAGCTCGCCGACCGGCTCGATCCTGTGCTGCGGGTCGTGTATCTCGTCTTCAATGAGGGATATGCCGCGTCCTCGGGCGCGTCCGTCACGCGGCACGACCTGTCGGCGGAGGCGATCCGCCTCGGGCGACTGCTCGTCGAGCTCCTTCCTGAGCCTGAGGTGCTCGGGCTGCTCGGACTCATGCTGCTGCACGAGTCGCGGCGGGCGGCGCGATCGTCTCCGTCGGGCGAGCTGATCGTCCTCGACGAGCAGGATCGCTCGCTGTGGAACCGTGGGCAGATTGCCGAAGGCCGGAGGCTCGTGGAGCGGGCCCTGACGTCACAACGGTTCGGGAGCTACACCATTCAGGCGGCCATATCGGCCGTGCACGCCGACGCTGCCTCCGCGGATGCGACGGACTGGAACGAGATTGTCGGTCTGTATGATCTGCTGATGAGGGCCGACGCGTCCCCGATCGTTGAGCTGAACCGTGCTGTAGCCGTGGCCATGCGGGATGGACCGGCCGCCGGACTGGCGATCATCGACGGGATCCTCGACCGCGGGGATCTCAAGGATTACCGTCTCGCGCATGCGTCGCGGGCGGACATGTGCCGGAGGCTCGGCCGGACGGCCGACGCCCGCGTCTCTTACGAGCGCGCCCTCGCGACCACGCGGCAGCAGCCGGAACGGCGGTTTCTGGAGCGGAGGCTGGCGGAGCTATAACAGGGTGCCAGGGGTGCCAGGGGTGCCAGGGGTGCCAGGGGTGCCAGGGGTGCCAGGGGTGCCAGGGTGCCAGAGGTGCCAGGGTGCACTGAGGTCTGATAGCTGTCAGCTGTTAGCTGCCCCGTTGTCGATCCGCGCGCTGCACGAACGACTATCCGGTGTGACCACCGTCCCACCGAGTCCCTGCTGGAGACGTATGAAGTACTTGTGCCTTGTCTACCTCGAGGAACAGAAGCTGCACGCCGTGCCGGACCGCGAGTGCGCCGCCTGCGGCAAGGGATTCAGGGAAAGCGGCCTCCTCGTGGCTGCAGAAGCGCTTCAGCCCGTCAACACCGCGGCGACTGTCCGGGTCCGCAACGGCAGGGTCTCGATCACGGATGGTCCGTTCGCCGAGACGAAGGAGCAGCTCGCGGGCTTCTACCTGATTGAAGCCCGGGATCTCAACGAGGCGATTCAGGTGGCATCGAAGATCCCGCCGGCCCGCGAGGGCAGCATCGAAGTGCGGCCGGTCAGGGAACTGGACCCGCAGTAACGCGGCAGGTCGGCACGCTCCGATGCACGAAGCCCGCCCGAGCCGCACGGCGATGCGCGTCGCGATGCGGCGCGCGGCTCACCAGCTTTTCGATTCGCCCAGGGTGCTCGACGATCCGCTGGCTGTCGCGATCATCGGCTCGGAGGCCGCGTCTCAACTGACGGCCGACGCCCGCACCGAGAGCGGCACCGTCTCCCGCTCGATACGAGCCTTCATGGCCGTTCGGAGCCGTCTCGCGGAGGACGAGCTCGCCAGAGCTGTCAGCCGCGGCACCGCGCAATAGGTGATTCTGGGCGCCGGTCTCGACACGTTTGCGTACCGCCGCCCGTACCCGGGGTCCGCCCTCCGGATCTTCGAGGTCGATCATCCCGCCACACATCCATAGAAGCAACACAGGCTCGCGGCGGCCGGCATCGCCGTTCCTCGCTCCCTGACGTTCGTCCCGGTGAATTTCGAGACAGAGACGCTGGCGCATGGATTGGAGCTCGCGCGATTCGATCCCCGCCAACCCGCCTTCTTCGACTGGCTCAGCGTCACGATGTACCTGACGGAGGGAGCGATTGCCTCCACGCTCGATCTGATCCGATTGGCCCGCCCCGGGGGGAGGACGGGTCTTCGACTACGCCGTGCCCCGCGCGTCGCTCGGGTGGATGGAACGGGTGGCGTTCGACACGCTTTCCAGCCGTGTCGCATCGGCCGGCGAGCCGTTCGGGACGTTCTTCGACCCGCCGGACCTTCGAGGGCGCCTCGCTCGCATCGGCTTCCGCTCGATCGAGGACTTTGGCCGCGACGATCTGAACGCCCGCTACTTCGTCGATCGCGCCGACGGTCTCCGGCTCAGAGGCGGTCTGGGCCGGATCGTCAGCGTGCAGGTGTAGTGGCCCGTCTCGGCCCTGCCTGAGCCGTAAACGCACAAGACGAATCGGCGGCGCTCACCTCCCGGACCTGAACATCGAGGACCTGATGGGGCTCGGCATTCAGCGCGTCTTCGGCGCATCGGAGCGCCTGCAGCCGGTCACGGAGGCGCCGGCGTCCGTGACGATCATCTCCGCCGAGGACATCCGGCGCTACGGATGTCGCACGCTGGGTGAGATCCTGGCGGGCGTCCGCGGGTTCTACGTGACCAACGATCGGAACTACAGCTACGTCGGCGTGCGCGGATTCGGCCAGCCCGGCGACTACAACTCACGCGTCCTGCTTCTGGTCAACGGCCACAAGATCAACGACAACGTCTACGATCAGGCGCATATCGGCGCCGAGCTCGCCATCGACGTGGCGATGTTCGATCGCGTCGAAGTCATCCGCGGACCCGCGTCATCCCTGTACGGCACGAGCGCCTTCTTCGCCGTCGTCAACGTCATGACGCGATCGGGCGCGTCGCTCGATGGTGCGTCCTTCGATGCGGACGCCGGGACGCTCGGTACCGGGCTCGCCAGGGCTTCTTACGGCCGCGTGCTCGCGCCCGGAGTGGATCTGGCCCTGTCGGGGACTTTCGAGCACAGCAACGGAATGGGCGGCTTGCAATTTCCCGCGTTCGACGCGCCTGAGACCAACGGCGGCGTTGCGGAGAATCTCGACGCCGAGCGGCACGGCGGCGTGTACGGCCGCCTCAAAGCACGCGACATCACCATCACCGCCGCCTTCGGCAGCCGGCACAAGTACGTGCCGACGGCATCCTTCGACACCCTGTTCAACAGCCAGACCTCACGCGAACAGACGACGGATTCACAGGCAATGGTCCTCGGCCAGTACGACCACCTGGCGGGCCGGAGGCGCATCGCGGCGGAGGTGTCCTTCGATTGTATGCTCTACCACGGCGTCTACCCGTATGCGAACGCGGTCCCGGAGGGGCTGGTGCTCGTCAACGACGACTCGTCACTCGGCACGCGGTGGGGAACCGGCGTACACGTGACGCGACCGCTGGCGGGGCGCCAGACCGTGACGATTGGGGCGGAGTTCCTGGCCAACGTCAACCAGAACCAGTGGGACACGTACGACGACCCGTTCGTTTCGCCCTTCACGATCGACAAATCATCGAACCAGAGCGCGCTCTACCTGCAGGACGAAGTCCGGATCCGCCCGTGGCTGTTCGTCAACGGGGGTGTCCGCTATGACCGGTACGAGCAGTTTGCGAGAACGACACCGCGCGGGGCCGTCATCGTCATGCCCACGCCGAATCGAACGTTCAAGTATCTGTACGGCCGTGCCTTTCGTGCGCCGAATGCCTACGAGCTCTACTTCTACCAGACCGGCACGCCCTTCGCCCTCCAGCCGGAATCGATCGGGACACACGAGGTCGTGTGGGAGCAGTATGTCGGCGAGCGGCTTCGGACGTCGGTCTCGGCCTATCGCTACACGGCGTCGCAGCTCATCACGTTCGATGTCATCGATCCCAATGCGCAGTTCCATGATGCCTACGGCTTCGCCAATTCGGGGACCGTAGGCGCACAGGGTCTGGAAGGTGAGATGGAAGTCCGCTCGAAGCGGGGGATCCAGGCGATCGGCAGCTATGCGCTGCAGCGTGGAGAGGACGCGACCGGCACGCGGCTGACGAACTCTCCTGGACAGATGGCCAAGTTCCGCCTCAGTATGCCGGGACCGATCAAGCACTCGATCGCGTCAGTACATCTCGTCGCGCCGGACAGTGGCAGGCTCGAGCGTGGCCGGCGCCGCGGTCGCGAACGTGACGTTCAGCTCACGCATCAATAGCTCACTGGAACTCAGAATCAATCGCATGCCGATCCGGCATCGGGAGAGCACCTGCCGGACGTCATCCAGCAGAACGGCCGCACCGCGCGCATCGGCATTCGGTGGAACCTCGGCAAGCGATGAACACGCGCATCAGGTTCGGCGTCGGTTCATCCCCGCCCGGAACCGAGACTCCGTGACTCGACGGCTCGTCTCTTCGTGCGTCTCCTGATCGCGATCGTCGCGGCGGGCAGCGGCGCGTCCGGGACGATGCGGGCGCAGGCGGTGACCGCGCCGGAGCTGAAGGCTCTCTTTCTTCTCAATTTACCAGGTTCACCGAGTGGCCGGCGATCGCGCCGGCGACGCCACTCCTCCTGTGTGTACTGGGCGACGAACCGGTGCTCGAGGCCCTGACCGTGGCCGCGCGATCGCAGCGCGTCAACGACCACAACATCCATGTGACGCGCATGACCGTCGCCGGTGCGTGGCCTACGTGCCACCTGCTCTTCGTCAGCAGCACGGCCGTCAAGAGCGCCAAGCCCCTTCTCGAATCGGTCCGCGAGTCCCCGATCCTGACCGTGAGCGATCAATCCCTCTTCTCGCAGTCCGCCGGCGTGATCGAGTTGTATGCAGAAAGTGAGCGGATGAAGTTCGCCGTCAACGTGGACGCGCTCCAGCGCGCGCGTCTCCGTATCAGCTCGAGGCTGCTTGGGCTCGCCAGGATCGTGAAGAAGTGACCCCGCGTCCCACAAACGCACACTGGGGTCAGACCCCGGTCGTCGGTTACGTACTTTTCGAGGACCTGAACCACTTCGGGGCGCCGCGCGCGATCCGGTATCCGTACGCGAACGGCAGGAGCACCTGCGGACAACCCGGATACACCGACTGCATGTAGGCGCGCGAGGGAAACAGGTGCTCCGCGAGATACGCGATGCGCTCCTGCCACCCGCGGAGGCTTTCCAGATCCGATCGCAAAGCGGTCACGGGGCGCGAATCGCGGATGAAGCGTGCGGACGGCTCGCCGGCGGCCGTTCGCTGACGGAGTGCGTCACCCAGGTCTGACGCACCGGGCGTCCCGAAGCACTCCGCCGCCAACGCCACACCGCGGCCACAGACTGCGCCCATGCGTTCGCGCGCCGCCAGGCGAACGAACGCGTCAACGTCCTCCGGCGACGCCCGCTGAATCAGCAGGTGCAGATCCCAGAGCCACAGCAGCTGGATCTCGTCGTCGTGATGTGCCACCCGGTGGAGGCACGCCAGGAACAGCGCATCCGCGAGGTCCAGCGTCCGGGCGTGCGCACCGAGTGACGGCACGGACACCGCGCGGGCGCGCAGCTCCGCGAACGACAGCGCCTGCGCGAAAATCACCGGATTGGCGACGCGCCAGTGTAGATCGATGTGGTGAGCCGGGCCCCGGCGCCGGCTGTAGTGATACTGCGCAGCGGTCAGCGCCACCTGCCGCTCGACCGGCCGATGCCACCCCTCATCGACGAGCACCCGTTCCGCAGACGCCAGGTCGCCGTACTCGATCAGGATGTCCGTGTCGGCCCGGGCCCTCAGATGCGAGGCGGAATAGACGGTATGGGCCAGGCCCGCCCCCTTCATCACCAGCGCGTCCACACCCGCTGCCGCGAACGCGTCCAGAAGCGCGGCGATCGTCTCTGACGCCCGCAGATCGAGCGCCGCCGCCTGTCGAAGCTCGCGAGTCAGCTCCGTCGTCGCCGGATCCGTCCGCTCCTCGGCCGAGAGTGAATCGGCTACGAGCAGGTGCACGCGATGGCGCCGGGCGGCCGCGATCACTTCCTCGGTCAGGCCCCCGCGCCCTCCGGTGAGACGGGTACACAGCGCACGGTCGGCCTCGGCGATCCGGTCCACGACGGCGATTATGAGCCGTTCGTGCAGGCGCGGGAAGCTTTCCAGCCCATCTGCAATTTTGCGAGCGCTGTGCCGAAATGGTACTTCCCGACGTTTCGTCCACGGCGAAAGGCCAATGAATCCACTGGTCTGTGCAGGCACCTGGATTGCTCAAGAGTCCTTTAGAGATAATTGGTGTACCCCAGAGCAGGAGCCCGATCGTGAAGCGTCCCGATTCCCCGTCCACTCGCATCGTGCTGCTGACGCTTGGCCTCGCGATGGCCGCAACGGCCATGCACGGTCAGGCGGAGGACCGCGTCGCCCGACGCGGCGGCCCGCGCGACTGGTCGGCAGGCCGGGTGATCGCGACCAAATTCGGGCCGGACCTCGACGCGAACGTGGGCCGCAACTGGCGCACCTATATGAAGCACGCGCAGCTCGAGCGCGCCCGCGCCAATCGCGTCGACAGGCACGACTGGCTGGGGGGCCTGACCCGCGGCGTCATGAAGAAACCGTCGCCCGTCAACGGATCGAAGCTGGATTGGAATCTCGCGACCGGCGGGTACGGTTCCGTCATCGGTTCGCCGGCGAAATACAGCAATGACATCTTGGTGGCCAGGTGCGACGACGTGATCTACTTCACGGTCGACCAGGCTGGTACCGCGGCGAGGGTCAACACCATTGCCATCACGAATCCCTACGGGTTCTGCCCGGGCAATGCGGGGGGGATGACACCCACCGTGAAGTTCGGCCTCGCGATGGCCTACGGAACGGCGACCTCACCGGTGCCGAGCCTCGACGGCAAAGTGCTCTATTTTCTCGAGTCGCGCCCGTCCGCGCAGGGCGGCGTCATTCTCCACGCAATCAACGTGGACAATATCGTCTCGAACAGAGGGACCTACAACTTCGGGACCGGCGTGTGGTCCGGGGCACGGGCCCTTGCGGCGCCGACCGGTCTCTCGACCAGCGAGCAGTTGTTCCAGATCACGTACACCGGCGTGACCAACAACAACGCCTCGCCTTATCTCGACTACGACACCAAACAGATATTCTTCGGAGATTCGGCAGGCTACATCCACCGGGTCATCAACGTGGACAAGACCACGGCGACCCGGTACACGACGAACGGCTTCCCAGTCCGGTGCGGCACGGCGGCGCTGCAGTCGCCCGTGTTTGTCGACAACCAACTAATCACCACCAGCGCGGATGGTCGCGTCTACCGCATCAACATGAGCGGGGCGGGCCCCTACACGTGCATCGGCTCGGTGCAGGGCGGCGAAGGCACGAGCGGCGGCGTCGGCGGCGGCCTGTCTGCCCCGGTCATCGACGTCAGCAACACCAATATCATCGTGACGAGCAACAATGCTGATGGATTCGGGATACGCGGCGTCGGCGTCCTCGACTTGATGTTCACCAGTACGACCCCGCTGATCGGGGGAGTGGACCTCGGACCCGGCAGCACGAGCATCGCCCCCCAGGCCCCGTCGTTCGACGAAGCGTTTTGGTCGACGAACAACGGCAACATCTACGCGCCTGGTCAACCATACTCCGGCTCCGGCACAGGCACTTACCTGATCCGCATTCCGTACAATGGCACGGCGCTCGGCACCCCGGCCGGCTATGCGACGCTCAGCCGCAGTGGAGGGGCGCAGACCGTGGCGACCAGCCCCGTGACCGAGTTCCTCACGGCGAGCACGCTCTCGAACCCGGACTTCGTATACATCGGAGGCGCTACCACCAACTACCGGTACATCAATCGCATCAGCAGCGGCTTCGGCGGATCGGATGGATCGCCTGTGGGGATGGCCAGCGCCTTTCAGCCGGTCGGCGGTGGCGGTGTGATCTCGGGGATCGTGATCGACACGCGCACGGCGGGGGTAACCGGCACAACGGCCACGGCCAACGTCTACTTCGGCACAATCGGTGTCCAATCCTCGCTGACGCAGAGCCGCATTGTTCAGCTCGCGCAGCAGTTCTAACTCGCTCAGCAGTCCTCAAATGACGACGAAGGCTGGTTGCGCCGGTCAGAGCCGGGGCGATATACTCGCCGCCGTGCCTTTGCCTTCGGGCGTCGTCATCGAAGTCGGTAACATTCCCGTCGCACTGAACACTTCTGACCCCGCACTGGTCAGCCTTCTCGAACATCGATTCGATCGTTTCCTCCGCCCGGACCGCATCCCCGCATTTCACTTCGACGTCACTGTTGTGCCGCAGGGCACCTTCGATCCGGACGCCGATCTCACCGTGGTCGCGAGCGACGGCCGCTGGACCCTCCGACGCGGAGACTTTCGCGCCGAGTGGGACACGGGCAAGCGCCGCGGCTGGATCCGGCAGACGCTGAATCCCTACGCGATCGATTCGGTCCTGCGCATCGTGCACACGCTCGTGCTCGCGGCCGAAGGCGGGTTCCTCCTCCATGCGTCGAGCGCCGTGCGCGGCGGCCGCGCAGTGCTCTTCACCGGGCCATCAGGATCCGGAAAAACCACCATCGCACGTCTCGCCCCATCTGACGTGACGCTCCTGACGGACGAGATTTCCTACGTTCGGCGCACTGGCGACGGCTACACGGCCTTCGGCACACCGTTCGCCGGAGAGCTCGGTGAGAGTGGCGAGAGCACCTCCGCGCCGGTCGCCGCGCTTTTCCGGCTCGATCGCGGGGACAATCTGCACCAGCGTTTGAGCGACGCCGAAACGGTCCGCACCTTGATGCGGAACATTCTTTTTTTCGCCACCGATCGAACGCTGACGCGGCACCTGCTCGACGCGGCCTGCGACTTCGCTGCGAGGGTCCCCGCGTACCGGCTGGCGTTCGCACCCGACGCGAGAGTCTGGAGCACGATCCAATGAACGACCTGATAGTGGCCCGTGGAACCCGGGTGGCCGCGCGCAAGGTCGCAGGCGAGATGGTCATCCTGAGCGCGGACGACTCCAGCCTGTACGTCCTCAACGACATCGGCACCGCTGTCTGGGAGGCCGTGGACGGCCGGACTCCCCTCTCGACGATCGTGGACGACGTGGTCTGTCGAGACTACGAGGTGGATCGGGACAGCGCGCTGCGGGATGTGCAGGAGTTCGTCGCCGGGCTCATGTCGCACGGCGTCCTGGCGGAGGTTGGCTGATGGCGGAGCTCATGCAGCGCGTGTGGGACCGGGCCATGGACGCCCACGTTCCGCTCTCCATTCATTTCGATCTCACCTACCGGTGCAACGAGCGCTGCGTCCACTGCTATCTCGATCACGACGACCACGGCGAGATGACCACCGACGAAGTGAAAGGGGTGCTCGATCAGCTCGCCGCCGCCGGCACGTTCTTCCTCACGTTCAGCGGCGGGGAGATTTTCCTGCGCAAGGATCTGTTCGAGCTCGTCGCGTACGCGCGGGCGCTGCAGTTCGACGTCAAGCTGAAAACCAACGGCGTGCTCGTCCGCGAACGCGACGCCGCCCGCATCCGGGAGCTCGGGGTGCGGCAGCTCCAGATCAGCGTGTACTCGCACAGGCCCGAAGTGCACGATGCCATCACGAAGGTCCCGGGATCGCTCGTGCGCACGCTGGCGGCGATCAGGCTGCTGACCGCGGCCGGGGTCCGCGTGATGATCGCGAACGTGCTGATGCGACAAAACGCCGCCGACTACCCGGGCGTGCGCGCACTCGCCGAAGAGCTCGGCGTCGATTGCACGATCGACCCGACGATCACGCCGATGATGAACGGTGACACCTCGGTGATCGCGCTGCGCCTCCCGGCGCCGCAGCTCCTGCAGGTGTTCAGGGACAAGTCGCTGGTCGGGAACGATTTCATGACGCCGGCATCCGAGCCGATTGACGAGGAGACGCTCGACGGCCGCCCGTGCAGCGCCGGCCATACGTTCTGCTACATCTCGCCGTACGGCGACGTCTACCCGTGCGTCCAGTTCCCTCTGCCGAGCGGCAATGTGCGTCAGCAGCGGTTCGCGGAGATCTGGGGCGGGTCTCCCCAGCTCGAGGAAGTGCGATCGATACGGGTCAGGGATCTGCCGACCTGTTCCGGCTGTGGCCACGTGTCCTCGTGTACGCGGTGCCCGGGGCTCGCCTATATGGAAGGGAACATGCGCGGCCCGTCGTCCGCCGACTGCGAAAAATCGCAGTTGCGGGCGGGCGTGCTGCCGTCGCTGCCCGCGTAGCTCGGAGGAGCGTCCGAATGACACTGCCGAAACCACCCGATCCGGATCACGAACAGGCGCCGGTACAGGAGTCCGCCAAGAAAGCGTACCAGAAGCCTGCCTTCATCCGCGAGCAGGTGTTCGAGACGATGGCGCTCGCGTGCGGAAAGATCAACCCCACGAGCGGCCCGTGCAGGTCGGTCCGAAAGAACTCCTGACCGCCGCAGGCCCTGCGCTGGTCGCCGAAGTGCTGCACCGGTTCGGCGCCGTCACCATCCAGGTGGCCGGCACGAGCATGCTTCCGGCCATCCGGCCTCGCGACGCGCTGGTCGTCGAGCCGCGCCCACTCGAGAACATCCGCATCGCCGACATTGTCCTGTTCACGCTGCACAATCGCCTCTTCGCTCACCGCGTCGTCCGCACTGAGAGAGACGGCGCGGGTCATCTCATGCTCGTGACGAGGGGAGACACGCATCGCGACGAGGACCAGCCGCTCGCGTCGCATCAGGTGCTCGGTCAGGTGCTGACGGTGTGGAGGAACGGGCGCGCGCTCCAGGCACCCTTCGCCTATTCGCGCGCCGGAAGCGTAGCCTGGCGTGCTGCGGTGTTCTGCATGCAGACAGCCTCGCGGATGCGAGGCCGCACCATCGCCGCCGGAAGCGCGGCAGCGGTTCGCGTAGAGCGTGACGGCCGTCCGCTCGACACTCATTCCTCCAGGTGAACCGGACGTTCCGCCGGCAGTCCGCAGATTCAGTGACAACAAACGTCGAGGCCCCGGAGCGCGAAGCGCCGGCCGGGACGGAGTGCGCATTTTTTCCGCGATGCTTTGCGGCACACCCCGGCACCACCATCACTCTCTGGGCGCTCATGGCTGCCGCGAACCTCGGCGCGGGCCTCGTGATTGCGACGTGGCCTGAACGTCAAGTCGATCTCGACACGATTCGGCGATGGGGAATCGAGTGGCTGATTGAAGGACGGGATGTCTACGGATTCGACGGGAGCTGGCCGGACTATCCTCCCCATGCGCTCATCACCCTGTCACCGCTTGCGCTGCTTCCGGCCGGTGCGAGTGTCCCGCTGTGGGCAGGCTTCAACCTGATTCTTGCGCTCGTGATTCCCTATCTCGCAATCCGGGTGGTTCGGCCGTCCACAACCGTCGGCGAAGCCCTGGTGCCCATGCTGATGATGCTGTGCTGGGGCGGCTTCAGAACGCTTCTTCAGTTCAGCCTGCTGGCGCTCGCATGCGGTCTCGTCGCCGTGGCGCTGGCGGAGGGGCGACGGCCAGTCTCGACCGGTATCGGCCTCGGCCTGTCGCTGATGAAGCCCCAGATCACGTTCCCGATTCTTCTCTGGGCCTTGTTCACCCGCCGGTTCCGCATGATCGGAATTTCGCTGGCGGTCATCGCCGCCGGGCTGCTGGTGTTCTGCCTGCGCGCCGGCGCCGATCCTGTCGCGGTGACGCGGGGTTACATCCACATCCTGCGATTCCTGTATACCGGGGATGCCCCGATGGTCGGCGCGGCACAACTCCGGCCACTGCTCGCGGTCTTCATTTCAGACATCGGGCTCCTCGACGGCGTGGTTCTCGCTACGGCGCTGGCGCTGCTCGCCATGATCGGCTGGCTGGGATACGCCGAGGGGCGCAAGGGGCAGGTCACCTGGTACGGCGCGCCGGCGCTCGCCGCCATGTGGTGCCTGTTGACATTTCACCACCTGACGAACGGCTTTCTGATGCTCCTGCCGATGGCTCCGGCGCTGATCTATGCCGAGGAGGCTGGGACGCTCGCACTCCGCCGGACGGTGTTCTGGATTCTGCAGCTGGGGCTGATGCTCGACGTTCCCAGCCTGTTGCGGCGGTTCGGAGCGCTCACACCGCTCTCGAGCGGCTCGATGGAGGTCCTCATGCACACCGATCGCGTCCTGGTGCTGCTGCTCTTTGCGTTGACGCTGATCCTGGCGCTGAGGACCCTGCGGCCCAAAGCTGACAGCTGATGGCTGGCAGCTATCAGCTATCAGCCATCAGCCATCAGCTATCAGCCCTTCACCTTCAGCGACTCTGAAAGCTGACAGCTGATGGCTGACCGCTGCCTGGCTGGCACCAAACTCTTACAAACCCGCCGGCCGTCCAGCGCGGATTCCCCTTGACCGACCTTTTTGGTCGGATATAGGATTCCGATGTTGAGACGAGTCTCAACATTGCGCGAACGGTTGATCGACGCACCGTGAGCGAAAACGCCCGTCGGGTGGTTGCACACCCGGCGGGCGAGTCAAACACCGAGGTCCGACTGGAACCTTCAACGCGCGTCGCGCGTGGCATCCGACCCCCGTATTTTAGGGTCAGCTGCCATGGCACGCAAGGAGCTCGCCCCATGGCGGTCAGAAGAAAGAGCAAGACCCGACGGACTTTGACGGCCCTCATGGCTGTCGGCGTCATGGGGGGCACTCAGGCGCGCTCCGCGAGTGCGCATCCGGTGCGCCCGGCCGACGACAGCGCCCTCTCGCAGTCGATCGCGCTCTGGCTCGACCGCCGGTTCGGCGACCCGTGGCGACCGTCGCTGTCGCGGGTGATCGATCCCGCGACCGCTCATCCGGTCGCGCAGGATTCGGGCGTCCGGCGCTACGACATTCCGGCGGGGACTCTCGAAGCCGCGCTCGCGGCCTATCAGTCGGCCAGCGGCGTCACGGTCACCGTCGCCAGAGAGCTGGTTCAGGGAAACTCGCCAGGCGTCTCCGGCATGTTCACCGCCGAGAAGGCGCTCGAGCACCTTCTCACGGGCACCTCGCTCCGCTTCCGTTTCACGGCGCCGTTTGCGGCCATGATCGAGGTGCGCCTCGCGAGCGAATCGGTGAACGTGACGGCCGCAACCCGCGTCGCCTCGCCAAAATTCACCGAGCCTCTTCGCAATATCCCGCAGACCATCACCGTCATTCCGCAGGCGCTCATGGAGGCGCAGTCGGCGACGACGCTGCGCGATGTGCTCCGGAACGTGCCGGGCATCACCATGCAGGCCGGTGAGGGGGGCACGCCCGCAGGCGATCAGATGGCCATTCGCGGCTTCAGTGCGCGCACGGACATCTTCATCGACGGCGTCCGCGACTTCGGCGGGTATTCGCGCGACGCGTTCAACCTCGAACAGGTCGAGGTGACGAAGGGGCCGGCATCGGCGACGACGGGACGCGGATCCACGGGCGGGTCGATCAACATGGTCAGCAAGGCCCCCACGCTGGCCTCCAACCGGACGCTCTCGGCCAGCGGCGGCAACGCCTCGTACAAGCGGGGCGTCCTGGACATCAACCACCCGGTCAGCGGGATTGAGGGTGCAGCCGTCCGCATGAATGTCATGTGGCAGGACGGCGGGACGCCGGGACGCGACGTGGTCGAGAACACACGATGGGGGTTCGCGCCGTCAATCGCGTTCGGTCTCGGAAAGCCGACGCGGCTCACGGCGAGCTACTTCCGCCTCCAGCAGGACGGCATACCGGACTATGGCATCCCCTGGGTGCCTGCCACGAACGTGCCGCTCGCCGCGTACGCCAATCAGGCGGCCCCGGTGGACTTCCGCAACTTCTACGGCATGCGCCAGCGCGACTACGAGAAGACGGCAACAGATCTTGGCACTGTCGTGGCGAGCCATGATTTCGGCGACGTGGCGACACTCCGCAACCAGGTCCGCTACGGGCACACCACGCGCGATTCGCTCATCACCGCGCCCCGCTTCGTCAGCAACGACAGCACCAACATCCGGCGGACCGACTGGAAGTCGCGCGATCAGACGGACGAGATCGTGGCCAATCAGCTCGATCTCACCGCCAGGTTCCGGACCGCCGGCATCGCGCACGCACTCGTGACCGGCGTCGATCTCTCGCACGAAATCGACAAGAACCTCACCCGCGTGGAAACCGCACCGCCGGCGCCCGACACCGACCTCTTCCATCCGACTCCCGACGATCCGTACACCGGCTCGCTGGTGAGGAACGGCGCGGGGACCAAGGGGACGGCCAAATCGGTTGCGGCGTACGCGTTCGACACCGTCAAGCTCGGGGCCAAGTGGGAGTTGACCGGCGGCGCGCGCTGGGATTCCTTCGGCATCGAGTACGACTCGGTCGCCACCACCGGCGTCGTCACTCCCTTCGAACGGACCGATCACATGGTGAGCTGGCGCGGCGGCGCGGTGTTCAAGCCGCGCCCGAACGGCAGCGTGTACCTCGGCGCCGGGACGTCGTTCAATCCATCCGCCGAAGGGCTGTCGTTGAGCGCCGCAACGGTCCAGCTCGACCCCGAGAAGACGCGCAACTACGAGGTCGGCACGAAGTGGGATCTGCCGCGCCGGCGGATGTCGATCAACGCGGCGATATTCCGCACGGAGAAGACCAACGCGCGAACGCCCGGCATCAATCCCGGCGATCCGCCCACGGTGCTCCAGGGGCGCCAGCGCGTGGACGGCGTGGAGGCCGGCGCGGCCGGACGGATCACGTCGCGCTGGGAGATCTACGGCGGGTACGCCTTCATGTCGAGCGACATCCGCGGATCGAACACGCAGGCGGAGGTCGACAACAACCTCACGCTGACACCGCGTCAGACCTTCAATCTGTGGACGACCTTCCGTTTGCCGTGGGAAACGACCGTCGGCGGCGGCGCGCAGTTCATGGACACGGTCTTCCGAAACACGCTGAACACCACCTCGGTGCCGAGCTACTGGGTCTTCAACGCGATGGCCGCGCACGATGTCGGCCGGCACCTCACGCTGCGCGCCAACGCGAACAACATCTCGGGTGCGGAGTACGTCGATCGCGTCGGTGGCGGCCACTTCATTCCCGGCGCGGGCCGGTCGGCGTCGCTGACGGCCGGCTTCAAGTTCTGACGGACCCTGGACCATGCTCCTACAGATTCCCGACGTGCTCAGCCCGGACGAAGTCGCGAACGCGCGGCGCCGGCTCGAGTCGGCTTCCTGGATCGACGGCCGTGTCACGGCGGGCCATCAGTCCGCACGCGCCAAGGACAACCTGCAGCTGCCCGAGGACGCACCGGAAGCGCGGCAGCTCGGCGACGAGATTGTCGCGGCGCTTCAGCGCAGTCCGCTCTTCATCGCGGCGGCGCTGCCGGCCCGCGTGTTCCCGCCGCTCTTCAATCGCTACCAGGGCGGACACTCCTTCGGCAATCACGTGGACAACGCCATCCGGTACATCCCGGGCACGCCGCACCGGATCCGGACCGACCTCTCCGCCACACTCTTCTTCACCGGCCCGGATGAGTACGACGGAGGCGAGCTCGTGATCGAGGATACCTACGGCGTGCACGCCGTGAAGCTTCCCCCCGGGCACCTCGTGCTGTATCCGTCCACCAGTCTCCACCACGTGCGGCCCGTCACACGCGGCACCCGCCTGGCTTCCTTCTTCTGGATCCAGAGCATGGTGCGCGACGACGGCGAGCGCACGCTGCTGTTCGACCTCGACACCGCCATCCAGCAGCTGTCGCAGACGAACGTCGATCATCCCGCCGCCGTGCCGCTCACGGGCGTGTATCACAATCTCCTGCGGCGCTGGGCGGAGGTGTAGGGTGCAGCTGCTACGCCGGGTCATCTTCTGGTGCCATCTCTGCTCGGGCGTCGTGGCCGGCGCGATCGTGCTGATCATGTCGGTCACGGGAGTGCTGCTCACCTACGAGCGGCAGATCCTGTTGCGCGCGGACACGCGGGCGTACCGATCCGGACCGGACTCGACGCAATCGTCGCGTCTCGCGCCGTCCGCCATGCTCGCCGCCGTGCAGGCGAGCGATCCGTCAGCGCGCGTGACGGGCATGACCCTGTGGGCGGATCCGCGGTCGCCCGGGTCCGTGCTCGTGGGACAGCGCACGATCTACGTGAGCCCCTACACGGCGCAAGTCCTCGGCGAAGCGAGCCCGCAGCCGCGCGCGTTCTTCCGGAAGATCACCGACTGGCATCGATGGCTCGGTGTCGCGGGCGAAGGCCGCGCGACCGCGCGCATGATCACCGGCGCCTGCAACCTGGCCTTTCTCTTCCTCGTCGTGAGCGGCTTCTATCTCTGGTTTCCACGCACCTGGACATGGCGCCAGGTGCGCGCCATCGGATGGTTCCGCGGCGGGCTCCAGGGGAAGGCCCGCGACTTCAACTGGCACAACACGATCGGACTGTGGTCCGCCGTGCCGCTCTTCATCGTCGTGCTGAGCGGCGTGGTGATCTCATACCCGTGGGCCAGCAACCTGGTCTACCGCGCAGTGGGGGAAACGCCACCGCCTCGTGCGACGCCCGGCGGTCCGGGCGGCGGCGGACGTGGCGGCGGACCCGCTGTTCCGGCGGTTTCAGCCGGGCGTGAGGGCGCCGGAGAGCGCCGCGGCCGTGGAGAAGGTGGGCGGACGGAAGGCCGCCCGGCAGCGGCACCGCAGTCCTTCGACAGCGTGGACGCCCTGTGGGCACGCGCCGAGCAGCAGGTCGCCGGCTGGAAGAGCATCACCCTGCGCCTGCCGGCGGCGCCGGCGGCACCCGTCGCGTTCACGATCGATGAGGGGGACGGCGGGCAGCCGCAGAAGCGCTCGACGCTCACCCTCGACGGATCGACCGGAGCCATCGTGCGATGGGAACCCTTCTCGAGCCTCAGCGCCGGGCGCAGGCTGCGTTCGTACCTGCGTTTCGCCCATACCGGCGAAGTGCTGGGCCTGTTCGGCCAGACCATCGCCGGGATCGCGTCGGCCGGCGCGGCGGTGCTCGTCTGGACCGGGCTCGCGCTCGCGTGGCGGCGCCTCTGGGCCTGGCGTCGGCGCCGGTCTGCCGTTCTCGTCCCCGCGCGCGTGTCGCCGTCCGACGCGTCGGTGGGAGAAGGAGAGCTGTCGTAACAAATGGGGACACTCACCTTTACGGTAAGTTGTTGATTCTACGAGAAGCGGTGACCTGGATCATGACGGCTGGAACCGCAGAACAAGTGGCGAGACGAACCCGAATGGGGGAAACAGACATTCGATAGCGACGCAAACAAAGTTGCCCGGCGGGTGCGCGAACACCCGACGGGCAGATCGAACGCGGTCCTCTCACGGGAACCATTCACGCGATGTGCGCATGAAAACGCTCGACGTCCGTATCTTACGGGCTTCGCTTCATGACGCGCAAGCTGGAGACAGTCATGAAGCGAAGTGCAGTTGTCCGTCGTCACGCCCTCATCCCGTTCGTCTGCGGGTCGGTCGTCCTGTTGTCGGGAGGGACCGCGAGCTCGACGGCGGCCGCCCAGGGCCCCTCGAGCCGCATCGAGGAACGCGTCGTCGCGGGCACGGTGCGCGACGCCTCGGGGGCGTCGGTTCCGCGCGCGACGGTCATTGTCCGACATGAGGCCTCGGGCCTTCTGGGCGTGATCGACGTGGCCGCGAACGGCAGCTTTTCTCTCCGCGGTTTCACTCCCGGGGAGTACCGCGTCAGCGCGTTCGCGCCCGGGCTCTCGTCAGTCGATCAGATCGTCAACCTTCCGGGTGCGTCATCTCTGGACTTCACGCTCGTCCCGGCGGCGATTGTCGAACGAGTCACGGTGGTCTCCGCCAACCGTCAGGAGGAGCTGCGGGAGACCCTCAACACCCGCGTGGATGTGATCAGCCGCGATCGGATGCAGGACTCCGGATCGCAGACCGTCGGCGAGGTGCTGCGCGAGCTGCCTGGCGTGCTCTCCCGACGCAATTCCGAAGGGGCTGGTGCAGCCGGCGAACAGATCCAGGGTCTCGACTCGAGGCAGGTCCTCGTGCTGCTCGACGGCCAGCCGCTCGTCGGGGCGCGCGGCATCAAGAGCGGCGTGCTCAATCTCGATCGCCAGTCCACTGCACGACTGGAGCGTGTCGAGGTCGTGAAAGGCGCCTCCTCCGCGTTGTACGGGTCGGACGCGATTGGCGGCGTCATCAACCTGATCTCGCGCGACGTCACGACTCCGTTGAGCGTGACCGGCGAATTGTCGGGAGGCTCCCTTGACGAAGTCAACGCCGTCGGTGACATCGGATGGCGTCAGGGGCCATGGAGCGGCCTGTTCGTGGGCGAGCGTCATCAGCAGAACGGCTTCGACCTGACACCGACCACGTTCGACACGACGGCGGCACCCTTCACGCGCCACGACTACCTGGCGCGCGGTCGGAAACAGTCCTCATCGTTCGGGATCTCCGCGCTCGTCAGCGGCTACTCGAACCATTCCACGGGACGCTCGAATGGCGAGCTCGGGCCCCAGGAAGACGATGCCGACGAAAACACGGTGAACGTGAACGTGGCTGTGGACTGGCGGCCGCGCGAGAGGACCTCATTGCAGGCGCGCGCGTACACGGGGCGATACGACGAACGCTCCACGGGCCGGCTCGCGCCACCCGCATCCACCGAGCTCGTGCCCGGCAGGCTCGAAGAACAGCTCGTCAAGATCGACGCGTCGCTCTCGCAGGTGATCGGCAGCCGCCAGCAGCTGCAGGCCGGTGTCGAATTCTGGCGCGATCAGTACGAGGGCCTCAACAGAGTGCGGAACGAGGGGGGCGAGCGCGCGACGACACGTGTGGGATGGGGGCAGTACCCGCGTCAGTGCCGGGAGCCGCCTGGTCGCCACGGCCGGCGCCAGGGTCGACAGCCATTCGGCGTTCGGCACCGCGTTCTCACCCAAGGTCGCTGCCAACGCGCGTCTGGCCGACTGGGTACACGTGCGGGCGTCGGTGGGCCGGGGATTTCGTGCGCCGGATCTCGGTCAGTTGTACTACCGGTTCCTGAACCCGTCGAACCTGTATCAGGTCATCGGCAATCCCACGCTCCAGCCCGAGTACGCGACCTCGGTGCAGATCGGCGGGGAGCTGACGACGCCGGGCCGCCGCGCCCGTCTTGGCGTGAACCTGTTCCGCAATGGCGTGCGCGATCTCATCACCTCCGTGAACCTCGGGTTCGTCGCGTCTCCGGACCAGTTGACGGCGCTCCTCCAGCGCGAAGGGCTCGACCCGACGTTCCGCCCGGTCACCGGACGGCTGTTCTTCACATACAAGAACGTTGCTGAGGCAGTGACTCGCGGTGTGGAACTGGATGGAGAGTTGGCGATCGCGCGCGGCGTGTCGGCCGGCGGCGCCTACACGGCGCTCGACGCACGCGACGACCTCACCGGCCTGGCCCTGACCGGCAGGCACGATCACCAGGGTCATGTTCGCCTCGCGTGGGTGGCCGAGCGCCTCGGCCTTCACGCGAATGTCCGTGGCACGTTCTACAGCCCGTGGATTGCCGCACGGACGGTGGTGTCGGGCGTGTCACAGGAAACGCGCGGAGCGGGGTTCGTCCTGTGGGACGCGTTCGTGTCCAAGCGCGTGGCCGGAGGATTGAGCGCCTTCGTCGCGGTCGACAACCTGACAGGAAGTCAGGACCCCAACACCGGCGTGCTCACCGCAACGGGCTCCGCCGCGACTCTGTATCGGCTGGATGTCGGGCGGACGGCACGTGCCGGCATTCGAGTTTCCTGGACGAGGTAAGGCTGAACCCGATGGCTGTTCAACACGCGATCGACCACGAGATGACGGTACTGGATCAGGAGCGCGAGTGGAGCGTGCAGCGGTGCTCCCACGGCTGCGTGCACATCACGCTCGACCGCCTCACGCTCACCTTCACGGAGGTCGAGCTCTTCGCGCTGCGCGATCTCCTGCACAAAGCGTGTGAGGGCCTGCTGCAGGCAGGAACCCGGCGCGCGTCGAGTGCGCGACCGAATTGACGGACTGCCACGGAGTACAAAAGGACGTGTCATGCTGAAGATACGAATCGTGTTGCTGCTGATCGTCGCCGCCATCGTTCCGGCGACATCGTCGGCCGATCCCGGGATTCTGCTGCTCGCGCACGGGGGCAGCAAAGAGTGGAATGCGCGTGTCCTCGACCTCGCGCAGAAGATCGATCGGGCTCGGCCGGTCGAAGTGGCGTTTGGAATGGCCACCCGCGGCAACATCCAGGCCGCTGTCGATCGCCTCTCGGCGCGCGGGGTCACGGAGATTGTCGCGGTGCCGTTGTTCGTCTCGTCGTGGAGCTCGGTCGTGACGTCCACCGAGTACCTCCTCGGCCTGCGGGCGGAAGCGCCCAAGGACCTCGCGCTGTTCTCGCGGATGAATCACGCGGATTCTGCGGCGCCGGCCATGGCCCACTCCGGACACCAGATGGAGGCACCGCCGTCCGGAACGACACCGGTGGAGGCGAAAGGCAGGATCACCCGGATGACGCCCGCGCTGAATGCGCATCCGATCACGGCCGACATCCTGCAGACGCGCGCGCGAGCGCTCAGCCGCAATCCAGCCGAGGAAGCGGTCGTGATCGTCGCGCACGGCCCGGGACCGGACGACGACAATCAGCGATGGCTTCAGGACATGCGGGGCCTCGCCGCCAGCATCGCTGGAAACGTGCCATTTGCGTCAATCGACTGCCTGACGCTGCGTGATGATGCGCCGGCGGCCGTGCGCGATGCCGCAACCGCCGAGCTCCGGGTGCTGGTATCCAGACGCATCGCAGAAGGGCGCCGCGTGCTGATCGTGCCGCTGCTGATGTCGTTCGGCGGCATCGAGCGGGGGATCGCCCAGCGACTGGAGGGCCTGCCCTACACCCTGGCCGACCAGGCGCTCATGCCTGACGATCGGCTCGTCACGTGGGTGCTCGAGATGGCCGGCAGCTCACACTGAGCGGTGAGCAGCACCTGGCGACGCTAAGTAATTTCAGCCTCCAGGCCCCTGGCACGTTGCACGCGGCACGGAGCACGCAGCACGTTACTTGGTAGGAGCCAGCTGCGAGAGCGGAACGCCGACGACGGTGAACGGGAGCGTCTCCTTCTTGTCGTTTCGCGTGTTGAACTGCGTATTGACCACGAGGAGCCGGTTGCCGTCCTTGACGGCCGTCGCCGGCCACGCGAGCTGCGGATGCTTGAAGCGGTTCACCACGGTCCCCTTCGCGAGGTCATCGGAGATCTGAACCGTCGCAATCTCCACAGCGGTCTGACGCACGACATAGAGCGTGCGTCCGTCGAGCACGAGCCCGTCGGCGCCGGTCAGATCCGCGCCGGCCGTGTCGATGGGGCTGACCTTCTTGCTCTTGACGTCAATCTTGTACAGCAGGCCCTTCCCCATCTGCACGACGATGAGGGACTGACCGTCCGGTGTGGCCGTGATGCCATTCAGGTTGGCCCCTTCGAAGTACTGAAGCGGTGTGCCGGTGAAATCCAGCCACGGCTCCACGCTGCCGATCTCGTTGCCTTTCGCTTCGATGCGCCACAGCGTTGGCGTCCGCGTGTCTGTGAAGTACCCGGCGGTGCCGACGATCGCCACGTCGTTGATCAGGCTCTTCGACGGATCGGGGACCGCGAGCTCCTTGATCACCTTGCCGCTCTGTGAGTCCACGATGAAGAACTTGCCCGACCGGCCGCCTGAAATCCAGAGGCGCTTGCTTCCATCGAGCTTCATCCCGAGGACGGCCGGGAACGTTGTCGTCACGCCGCCGGGCACGAGCACGCCCGCCGGAGCGACGATCTCGGTCGCGCGCGTCTTCAGATTGACGCGCGTCAGCGTACCGCTCAGGGCGCTGCCGGTGTAGATCGTGCCGGCGCCCGGGTCGTGCGCGACTCCTTCGGGAAATGTGACCTCAGACGGCAGGCTATAGCTCTCCAGGGCGGGGCCGGCCGCCGGGGGAGCCGTCTGCGCCGCGGCGCTGACCGTGAAAAGCATGGCGGCAAAAGTGGCTGACGAAACACGTCGGAACATTCTCTACTCCCGGAGGCGACAGGATGACCGTGGTGATGCGGCTGGACGAGCTGACTTCGTTCGGGTGACACGATACCGGGAATCCGCCCGTCAGTCCAGACCGCGGGAACAGCCGCTCGCGCCAGGCACGGCGGCTGCGCCAGCCTGCGGCGACAGGCTTGATGCGCCGGGGCGCGGCGGCCACAGCTTTCGGCCCTCACTCCCTGATACACCGCACGGAAATAGCCATCTGCTTCTCGCCCTGGGGCTGACGATGGAGAGCTCCCCCGTTTTGGCCGAAGTTGTAAAACGGGGCGCTGGCCGGATCGTTGTCTGATGCCGTCCAGTAAAACCCGTGCGCCTCTAACCTCGCGTACTGTCCGGCAGAGCGGTTGCCTCCCAGCACCGCATTGAAGCCTGACCTGCCTCCGCTCAGCAGGGCCGTGAACGCCGCTCTACCTTTGTCAGCCGAATCGGCGCTGACTCCGCCATAGCGCTTCGCCATCTGCCACCATTCGTCATCAGTCGGTAAGCGCCAGCCACCCCCGAGCGACTGGCACACCCGCTGAGCCGATTCCCACGTATACAAGCGACCGTATCGACGGCAATTAGGCTCGGCATCGTCGTAACAATAAGATGGCGACGCGTTGACGTTGAGATTGTCAGTCGTCCACTCCTTACCCTCCGCCATCCGCCTGGAGGAAGCGATCGTGCCGGATACGTTCTGGTCTTTGGCTAACCGCTCGGTCGAGCCGGCGCCGCCAACAGATACGAAGGCAATACTCACCACGATTGCCGCGACACGAATTCGAATCAGCGTCATGCTGCCCGCGCCGCCATGTGTAATCCTTCAGCCTGTCTTCGCAGGCTTGATGTCGCCGCACCTGGCGGAGAGAGCGTAGCACTCGCTATCAGGCCATTCTTGCGGATCTTCGATCGAAAGGACCCGTCACTGTGACTACAGTCGAAACGGCCCGACGAATCGCCATGATCTCGGCACCCGTCGGCCTCATCATTTTTTCGCTCTTGCACGGCACGCTCAGCTGGTCGGAAACGCAGCATCTTCGGAACGCGGGCCCCGACGAATGGATTCAACACCTGACGAATATTCATGGTCGTTGGCTCGCCGCGCACCTCGGTGGTGTTGCCCTCTTTCCGCTGCTGGGCATGACCATATGGTGGATGCTGCCACCGATTGGGCTCGTCAGCAGGGTCAGCAAGGTCGCCTTGATCTTGTACATGCCGCTCTACGTCGCGGTCGATGCCGTGCTCGGACTCGGGTCAGCCGTCCTTGTCCAGTATCGCGAGGGACTCGCGCCGTCGGACCGCGCCGGCGCGGACGGCGCACTCAACGCTCTCTTCTTCGAGCCCTCGGCCATCGACTGGCTCGACCAGGCAGCCAGCCTCACCTGGGAGATCGCTGCGTTGGCGGCCGCCCTCGCACTGTGGCGAGACTACGGCTGGCGGGTTTCGGTGCCGCTGACAGCGGCAGGATGGGCCCTGGCCAAGAGTCATTTCCCACCGTACGGGATTGTGGCCGGGTTCGCGCTCGGCATCGCGGTGTGGCAGTACCTGATACTCGCACGACGCGTCGGCGACCCGGAGCACTGATGTACAACGGTCACTCGCCACGTGCGACTACTCGGGAGCAGGCAGCTCGAGGGAGCACCCAGGTCCGAGGAATTCTCCTTCCGCTCCTCTCGGCAGTCCTGCGGCAGTGGCGTCTTCCGGCGTATCCTTTCCCACATGTTCAAGTGGCGATTCAAACGGTCCAACGACATACCGTCAACAGCCGCTGCTCCACCCGATTCGGACGCCTGGGACGGCCCGACGCGCGATCAGTGGACGATACCGGGCGTCTACTTCGAGACCGGCGGATGGCGCCTGTCCGAGGCGACGGATACGCAGATGTCCTGGGTCGGCGCCTTTGGCGGCACGATGACGCTCAGAAGGGACGACATCCCAGCATGGACGGCGGACGAAATCGATCTGGACGCGGTCCGGCGGAAGCAGCGAGCACAGGCGACGGAGAAGCACGGCGGCCTCGTCTCTGCCGAGATCGTGACGATGGCTGGCGGGGCGCTGGCGCTCGAAGTGCTCACCAAATACCCGGTGAACAGTCGGCTCACAGGCGATCGGCGAACCCCAGGCGGCGCCTCCTCGTGAGCCAGCGCTGGAGGGCCCGTTTTGCCACGGCGCGAAGCGGGAGACCTGGCGCGGGGCGCCGTGCCCGCGCATCTGGACTCTCAATGGTGGGCAGGAGTTCCGTAGCGTGCGAATCAAGCCCGTCAAAGACTGAACCTCACATGTAGAGGGCAGTGTCGGTCTGAGCGTCTCTGCTTCGCGGTGCGCTGCCGCGGGCACGGCGGCCCGCGCCGGGTCGACCTCTGAGCGACGTGATCCTGCTGCACCAAAACGGGTCCGCAATGCGGTCCTTGTGGCGACGCCGATGAGTACGCGACCAGCGATCGGCTCACCCGTTCGATGAACAGTCGGCTCACCGGCGATCGGCAAACCCAGGCGGCGCCTCCTCGTGAACCGGCGCTGGAGGGCCCGTTTTGCCACGGCGCGAAGCGGGAGACCCGGCGCGGGGCGCCGTGCCCGCGCATCTGGACTCTCAAAAATGGGCAGGAGTTCCGCAACGTGCGAATCAAGCCCGTCAAAGACTGAACGTCAGTACACGTCCGTGTTGCTGACGAAGGCGATCTTCGTGCTGTCGGGCGACCACGACGGCACGTTGATCGTCCCCTGCCCTCCGTACACATAGGCGATCACTTTCGGCGTTCCTCCGGTGACCGGCATCAGCCTCAGATAGACGTGCTTGTAGTACGGATGATCAGTCGGATCGACATCCTTCGGGAAGCTGATCATGGCTATCGAGCGGCCGTCAGGCGAAATGTGCGGGAACCAGTTGTTGTACTCGTCGTTCGTGATCTGCTCGGGACCGCTGCCGTCCGGCTTCATCCGCCAGATCTGCATCGTCCCGCTCCGGACGGAGTTGAAATAGATGTACTTCCCGTCCGGCGTGTATTCCGGGCCATCGTCGAGCCCCTTCGAGTTCGTGAGGTTGGCCTCCGGTCCGCTGCCATCGGCCGGGATTCTGTAGATGTCGTACTCGTTGTTCCGCCCGCCCGTGAAAATCAGATCCTTGCCGTCGGGCGACCAGCCGTGCAAGTAGGACGGCGACAGCGTCGTGATCCTCTTCGGCGTGCCTCCCCCGACCGGAACGGTATACACCGTCGATCGCCCGCCTGACGCCTGGCTCTGATCGCTGATCGCGAGCATCTTTCCGTCGAACGACAGGACGTGATCGTTGTTGTTGCGATTGGCGGTGCCCGTGTCGATGAGCGTGGACTGCTTCGTCGCCAGGTCGAACCGGTACAGCCCGCCCCAGCCGGGTGCGCGACCGCTCCGGTTGTAAATGAGCGCGGCACCGTCGAGCGTCCAGTTCGGTGCCTCGATCGGCTGCTCTGGACGAAGGATCTCCTGCCGGTGGCCGCTCTTCACATCGAGAATCTCGAGCACGCTGCCGATGAAGTCACGATACGGCACGAAGGTATCTTTGGCGGGCCGGATGATCCGCACGTCCCGGAAGACGGCGCGCTCCATCACGTCAGGGTTGTGCGAGCACAGCGCGAGTCCGACGAAGACATCGTCGCCAAGCGGCACGTCGAGGATCGAAGCGGCCGTGAAGGGATCGCCGTACTTGGCGGCGGAGAACGTATACGTCTGCCCCTTCCGTTCGAGTTGAATGACGTCGGGTCCCTTGACCATCAGCTCGAGCTGAGACGTCGCCGCGGCTTTCGTCCGCCGGTACTGAAGCGACGTCAGGCCGTCGCCGTGGACGACGCCGTCGATGTAGGGGGCGTCGGCGTCCTGGTTCGGCCGCACGATCCAGCCGGCTTTGCGGTGTGGATCCGTGCCCTTGCCGAGGAACTCCACGCGCGCCTGGAGAATGAAATCGCCGGTCATCCGCTTCCAGGCGAAATGAAACTCGTCACGCTCGGCCCACATGTTGACGCCGCCGGCCGCGAGCGTGTACGCCTGCGTCGCGGCATCGTACTCGGCGGTGCCCGCGATCTTCGGCGACCCGACGTCGCTGTGGCCATCGAACGCGCCGAGCCGGCCGCCCTGCCCGGAAGCGGGCGCTGCGGCGGCAAATGCCAGGGCAAGGACGAGAATGGGCGTACGCACAGTCATATCGATCGACAACGGATCCTCCTGCTCTACTTCTTCGCTCCCGGCGACTTCCAGTTGACCACGTGGTACGTCGTCGGGCCGGTCCCGACATTGCGGATCGCGTGCGACTCGTTCGAGGCGTTGAAGATGATCGACCCCGGTCCGAGCTTCTTCCATTCCCCGCGCGAGAGCGTTTCCACGGTGCCTTCACGGATGATGATCAGCTCCTCGTTCTGGTGCTGATGCGGCGCATGCGACGTCTGACCGGGGTTGAGCGTGGTGACGTGCATCTCCAGTTCGTCGAGCGTGACCGTGGGGGCGCGAACAACCGCCCGGCCCTCTCCGACAGCCGTCTTCTTGACCTCCATGGCATTCCAGTCAAAAACCATGGAGTGCATGACGGGCGTTTGCGGCTGCGCGTACGCGCCGAGCGATACTCCGACGGCCAGGGTGATTCCCGCGACGAGAACATCACGGCGGCTAATCATTGACATCCATCCTCCAGCAAGGCGCCTTCTCGAAAGGGCCGATTTTTCTTCCGACAGTCGAAGATTAAGCTGACAGCTGACAGCTGTGTCACGACCTGCGCGATCATTGCGTTTTCTGATCGGGCGAGCCCAGGATTGGCTTCATGATCTTCACGCGCAGGAGATACCCGTCGTGGTTCGGGTGAATGCGATCCTCGACCCACAAGTCCTCGCGCGGCTTCCCTTCCGGCGTCAGCATCGCGTCCCAGAGGTCCACGAACGTCAGGCCCGGCTCGGTCGCCACGTAGTTCTTGATCAGCAGATTCGTCTGCGTGCGCTGAGCGGCCTGATTCCACCGCCCGGGCCCTGGCGTGAGGCTCGAAAATGCGATCGGCACCCCGGGAAGCGCCGCGCGGACCTGACGGACGAACGTCCGGAAGGCCGAAAGCACCTGCTCCGGCGTTTTGCCGCGGGTCACATCGTTTCCGCCTACGTGCAGGACGATGAGCCGGGGCTTGTACGGAAGAACGAGGCGATCGATGAATGAGACAAGGTCCTCGGTCGTCAATGAATCAATGCCGCGGTTGACGATGGTGTAACCCGGAAGGTCTTCGTGGAGCGTCTTCCATCGGTAGAACTGAGAATCGCCGGCAAGGAGAATCGCACCCTGCGGCGGCGGCGCCGTCCTGTCGCTGACCTCGTAGGCCCTGACGGCCTTCTCGAAACGGTCTTCCGTGACCGCTGTCTGAGTCAGAAGCGTCCCGCCGGCGAGCACCGCGCTCATGACCGCCGGTAGAAATAGGCTCATGGCCCGCGGATGATACACCGTTGGGGTGGTTCACGCACGGCAGACCCAATCTGACCCGCCCTGCGCTGCGCGAGGCACGTCGTTCTTCACTGCCCGCGCGCTGCGAAACACCCTATGAACATTTCACATAGCCATTGAAGCGTTCGTGTAAGTTCGACAGCCTGGCGTGACGGCTCTGCCGCATTTCACGCGAAAAAACTTCCGCGTCGGCTGGCCTTTCGGTTGCAGCCGCCAGAACGCAACTCTGACAGATTCGCTGTTCAGCTCTCGGCCGGTGCGGCTCCGCCCGGACCGGCGCGCCGAACAGCGCTCAAACTGAACCGGCATCTGGCGAGGCATCCGCATCGCCAGAGCCTTGCAACGCAAGAGGTCACGGCACTCATGACGAGACACGTACGATTGCTCTCGGCGACCCTGATGGCGGCATCGATTCCGGTCCTCACCGCGTCCGTCCTTTACGCGCAGACGGACACGCAGGCCCCGGGGGTTTCCATCAAGGCGCCCAAGACAGGGACCACGGTCAGCGGCACGGTCGTGGTGAGCGGGACCGCATCCGACAATCGCGGTGTGGCGAAAGTCCAGGTCAAGGTGGACAACGGCTCGTATGCCACGGCGACCGGTACGACGACATGGTCCTATTCACTGAAGACGTCGTCGATCCCGAATGGGACTCACACGGTGTACGCCAAGGCGACGGACACATCCGGGATCACGAACCGGACCGCGGTTTCGGTGACCGTCAGAAACACCACCACACCGCCACCGCCACCTCCACCGCCGCCACCTTCGGGAGGAGATGCAGCGGGGCTGATTCCCAGCGGCTATCCGAGCCGCCTTGCCGTGGGCCTCAACGAAGACAACGGCGCCGCATGGATGAAGAACAGCGGCGTCAAGTGGGACATGCGGTATCGCTATTTCGTCTCGGGCTGGGTCAACAACTGGGGCTGGAGCCCGAGGGACGGCTCCTGGGGTCTCAGCTATCTGAAGGAGAGCGACGCCCAGGGATTCAAGCCGGTGGTCCAGTACCTACGTCATGAATGGGGTCTCGAACTACAACGAGAGCGCGTTCCTCGCGACCGCCCAGAACGCGTCGAAGATGGCCGACTACTTCGGGCAGTGGAAGATCCTCATGCAGCGCGTGAAGGACTTCGGCAAGCCGGTAGTGATTATCGTGGAGGCCGACGGCTTTGGTTTCCTCGAGCAGCAGACTGGCCATAACTCGTCCGCGTACGCAGCCGTGGCGGCCACTGGACTGCCGGAGCTCGCCGGTCTGCCGAATACCGTGGCGGGCTGGGGCCTGGCGTTCCTCGAAATGCGCGAGGCTGTCGGGGCCACGAACGCAGTGCTGGCCATGGACATTTCCGGCTGGGGTACCGGGAAGGATCTCCTGTACTTCAACGTGACGGATCCGCTCGGACCGGAAGTCGACAAGGCCTACAATTTCCTGGCGCCGCTCGGGCTCAAGGCGAACGTGACGGGACGGACCTGGGATCTGCTCGCCAACAATCCGCTCGACCGGGACTCGGACTACTACACGACGCTCGGACAGAACCGGTGGTGGGACGCCAGCAGCTCCGCCTCGATCAACTCCAGGAGCTTCAACCGGTTCGCCGAATGGCTTCGGCTGTGGAACGTGAAAGCGCAGAAGCGCTGGGTGCTCTGGCAGATCCCGCTGGGCAACTCGAATCACCTGAACGTCTACAACAACGGCGCGGCGAGGCAGGGATACAAGGACAACCGGCCGGAGTATTTCTTCGGCAGCAACGGGGCTGTTCGCAGAGAGGCGTTCGTGAAGTCAGGCGTGATTGGTCTCTTCTTCGGAGCAGGCGCTTCCGGGATGAGCCAGTACACAAATGACTACTTCACCGACGGTCAGCTCTATATGAAGAGCCGCGCGGGCGCGTTCCTCAACGCCGGCGGGCTCATCATCAACTGAGCCATCCGCACTCCCGCGCACTCCGTTGTTCAACGGGCTGCGCACATCGCGGGAGAGTGGCTGCGTGCCGTCCAGGCGCGCAGTCACTCACTTTTTCTGACGCCCGCCTCCGCGAACGCATTCCGTAGACGGCCCTGTGATCGCTGGACGAAGCCGCCGCAACCGTTACTGGCGCCGGGCGACCGCGTTGTCCGCCACCACTCTGCCCAGAACGGCCGCAATCTCGACGAACGCGTCAACCACGGCCGGATCGAAGTGCGTGCCCTTTCGCTCGACGATGAAGGCCACGGCGTCGTCGTGCGACATGGGCCCCCGATAGACTCGATGCGAGGTGATGGCGTCGTACACGTCCACGATCGAGATCACCCGCCCCACGATCGGAATCGCCGCGCCGCGCAGACCCTGCGGATAGCCGGTGCCATCCCACTTTTCATGATGGGTATAGACGATGTCCTTGGCCATCGCGAGAATCACATCGTCAGCCGCGCCGGCGTCCCGCTCCGCGTGCACGATGACATCGCGGCCGTGGACAGGATGCTTGCGCATCTCCACCATCTCCTCATCCGTCAACGGTCCGGGTTTGTGGAGCAGCCGATCGGGGACGCCGACCTTGCCGATGTCGTGGAGCGGCGCGAGGCTGGCCAGCAGGTCCAGCCGTTCCGGGGTGAGATAGTCCCTGAACTCGGGGTGCGTGGCGAGCTGGCCGCCGATGAGTCTGGCGTACTGCTGCGTGCGGCGCGAGTGGCTGCCGGTTTCGGCATCCCTGACTTCGGTGAGCGAAAGCAGCGTCTGTACCATCAGGCGCTGCGAAATGATGCGGTCGTGGCCCGACTGATCGGCGCGGCGGCGCTCCACGGTCAAGCGGGCGACGGCCATCGTGCCGTACGCCGCGATCAAGCCCAGGGTTGGAAAGACCGGTGACACGAACGCGCCGCTGCCCGACATCAGCGCGACGGCCCCGCCCCACACGGCCGCGATGCTCACGGCCACCCCGAGTCCTCCCCAGGCGAGACCGAGCCGCCCGACGAGCAGCGCCGCCAGGAGCCCCAGGGCCAGGACGATCTGGGTCTCGAGCGCGGGCCCGTACTCCGGCCGGCGAATGAAATCCTCCTGGAGGAGATTGTCAGCGACCGTCGCCTGTACTTCGACGCCCGCAAAGAGCGTATCGATGGGTGTCGCCACGACCTCGCGCGTGCCGAGCGCGGTCGTCCCCACGAACACAATCTTGTCCTTGAAGGCGTCCGGCCCTGCCTGGCCGTTGAACACATCGGCCGCCGAGACGTAGGGGAAGGTGTGTTTTGGGCCTCTGTATCGCAGAAGCAGGTTGCTCTTGCCGTCGAGCGGCACGTTCTTCCTGTCGATCAGCAATGACGCCGTGTTCACGTTGATCACACGGACGCTGATGTCATGCGCTCTCGTCGCCGCGATGACCGCGGCAAGCGCGAGCCCTGGAAGGACGCGCCCGTCGAGCGCCAGCAGCATGGGGACGCGCCGGAGACGGCCGTCGGGATCCGGAGCGGCGTTCAGAAAACCCGAGGCGCCAGCGGCCTCCGTCAGGATCGGGAGGCTGCAGATCGCGCCGGTGGCCTGGAAGAACGGATCGTCTGCCATCTCGTCTCCGCGACGAATCAGCGCGATGCCGAGCGGATGCTGCACACACGCGGCCGACCGGGTGGACGGCTGGTCGAACGTCATCGCGTACCCGAGCACGACACCGCCGGCCCGGAGTGTGTCCGCGAGCGCTTGGTCAGGGGCAACGCCAGCCGCTTCTGAGCGGTCGGATTCCGCAAAGATGACGTCGAGGGCGATTGTGGACGCGCCGAGCTCCCGCAGCCTCGCGATCAGCCTGGCGACGATGTCCCGGCGCCACGGCCACTGGCCGATCGCGGACAGGCTTCGTTCGTCTACGTCCACGATCACGACATGTCCGGCAGGTGGCCGGGTCGGTGTGGCGCGCAGGAGCCTGTCGTACGCGGCGTACTCGAAATTTGTGAAGAACGGCGGGCGGTACAGGGAGACCACGGCCGTGAGGAGGGCGGGCAGCAGACCGCACAGGAGCACGAGGCGACGAGGCGCGAACCTCATCTGACCGTGATTTCGACGCGGCGGTTTCGCGGTTCGAGCGTTCCGTCGGCCGTCTTGACCAGAGGATCGGCTTCACCGTTCGACGTCACCTCGATGAGCGATGCGCCGATGCCGGCGTCGATCAGGCTGCTGCGAATCGCTCCGGCGCGTTTGAGCCCGAGCTCGATGTTGCCGGCCCGCGTCCCTGTCGTATCCGTGTGCCCGATGACGACGACATCAGGAAAGGGCCGCCCCTTGACGGCGGCGAGAATCTGCGAGAAGAGGGCGCGACTCTCGTCGGTCAGTCCGTCCGACTCGAATCGGAAAAACAGCATGAAGTGCTGGGGCGCAATCGGAAGCGAGGACAGGGCGTCCCCAAAGGTCCGCATGACCTCGGCCTCGGTCATGACGGTGACGGGACCGGGCGCCTGGTTCGGAGAAATCGATACCGACTCGCGGGCGGCCGCGAGAGTCGCGGTGCCGGACGGATTCGAGATGACCGCACCGCCGACCGTGCCATCGCCAGGGTCCGGAAGGAGCACGACCAGGTCCGGCGCAGAGCGCACGGGAGTCCGAATGCGCTTCGGACCGCAGCCGGCAACCGTACCGGCCGCGAGCGTCGCGATCAGAATGGCGATCAGGCGTGCGCGGTTCATTCGGGAGCGACGCGAAGCGCCAGCGTCGTTCCGCGGACGCCGACGACGGCCGACGGCGTTTCGAGGCGGATGGAGTCGGGCGCAAGCTTCGCTATCCGTCCCGAGACGTAGGCCATCACGCCCCGGACGACGTTGAGGACGAGGCCCATGCGCCCTTCGGCGGGTGCGTAGACGAACCGATCCACGCGCACTTCACTGCCTGGCCCGAGGGAAACCCGCGTGTCGTCCTTGAGTGTGATGCCGAGCCGTCCGTCAGGACCGGTCTTCAGGGAGTCGGCTTCGAAGATCACCTGGCCGGCCTGCGCGGGCACGAGGGCTCCGGCCCGCATGATGAACACGGAGCCCGATGCGACCTTGATTCGTCCGGCAGCGGTCGGCTGCTGGGCGAACGCCGGTGATGCGGCGAGCACCAGGGCCAGAGCACCAAACCAGACTCGGCAAGTTCTCACGGATCCCCCTTGTTTTGTTACCACCATAGCCCTGTTCCCGGCTGTGGTCCAGTCACGCCTCCCGAGCTCACGCAGGCGTCATGCTCATGCTCCATCACCGCTGCCTGCTCTCTTCGGCCGTCGGATCGAACGTGGGCGGCACGAGCAGCTCCCCCTCCTCGAAATAGAAATCGGGACCGGCCTCCACCTGCACGTTTGCCGGAGCCGCCGCGGCTCCCACCAGGAGCGCAGCAGGGACACGTTCCTTGTCGCGGAGCCGATCGGCGGCAGCGTTCTTCCGCTCCTTGAAGACGACACGCACGTCCTGGCTGAGATCCTTCTCGGTCAGCTCGCGGTCGGCGAGCTTGACGGACAGCACGTGATCGAAGTCGGGCGGTCCCAAAATGGTATGCGCGAGGAAGAGCTCCGACGGCGTCCCGAAGAGGACGTACTCCAGCTCGCCGGGTTTCTTCACGCCTGGCTCGAACATGCGCCCGTGGACGACGCGGCTGACCGTGACCTGCGTCTTCTCCAGGGCTGGAATCGGCGTGCCTCCGTTCTCCAGATGGCCGCGGAAGACCGTCGCGGAAAACGTCTTGCGCTGGGGCTGATCTCGAGGCGCGAACAGGTGCGTGAGAACGAAGTTCTCCGGATTGAGCGTATAGATCCGGGTTCCGGGGTTCGCCTGCCGATCCTTCACATACAGATCGCTGACGTCCTTGCCCGTGTTCGTGAAGGCCGCCTCGACGATCACCTGAAAGCGGTGGGGCGATCGAAAGCCCGCTTTCGCTTTGTCGAGCCCGTCGAACATCGGCAGGTGCGACAGGTAGATTTTGCGCTCGCCGACTACGAGCATGTTGTGCGTGTTCGGCGGGTCATCCGCAACCCTGCCCCTTGCCTCGAGCGGCATGGCGAGCCCGCCCACCACGAACGCGCCCAGCGCCGCTTCTCCCAGGAACTGCCGCCGATCCAGGCGCCGTCCGGGCTCTGTGTTCATAGCGATTACCCTCCTACACAAGGTACTGCAACCCAGCCGGCCCCGCACGACGAGATGCCTCCGGCCCCTGAAAAGAAATGTCCGGCGACAGCTGGGTGAAACGTTGAACAGTTGAAGCGTCGAACGGAGGCGCGGAGCGGGTCCGGGCCAGATTTCGGTGCAAAACCACGAGGAGTCACGGTCATGAGCCAGTTCGTCTATCTCTTTCGGGCGAGCGAATCGGAGCAACTGGAACACATGGGGACGCCCGAGCGGGCGCAGCAGAGCATGCAGGCGTGGCTGTCGTGGGTTCGAGAGCTCGAATCAAGGGGGCACCTGAAGAACCCGGGGCAGCCGCTCGAGCGCACCGGCAAGGTGGTTCGTGGCAAGTCCAGGGTGGTCACCGACGGTCCATTCGTCGAGGTCAAGGACCTGGTCGCCGGCTTCATGGTCGTCGAGGCGCGTGACCTGGCCCAGGCCGTCGAGCTCTCGAGGAGCTGCCCGATGCTCGAAGGCACCGGGTCCGTGGAGATCCGGCCCGTGACGAGCTCGCCATTCGAGACCGCGTCGTAGCCTCAGAACGTCGGGCGCCCGATCGAGAGGGACAATAGCGGAGGTATGGAGACGGCCGGCGGGCCGGCGCATGGGGAGGTCGGCCTGGATCTGAACGAACATTTCTTCCGGCGCGAGTCGGGACGGATGGTCTCGGCGCTCACGAGGATCTTCGGCGTCCACAACCTGGCGCTGGCAGAAGACGTGGTCCAGGACGCCTTCTGCCGCGCGCTGGACGTGTGGAAGGTGCGCGGCGTGCCGCAGAACCCGTCCGCGTGGCTGATGGCGACCGCGAAGAATCGTGCGCTCGACGTCGTGCGGCGCGAGCGGACCGCGCGCACCTTTGCGCCGGAGATAGGGCGGCTGCTCGAGACCGAGTGGACGATCGCCCCGGTCGTCGACGAGGCATTCGCGGCGCATACCATTCGGGACGAGCAGCTGAGGATGATGTTCTCGTGCTGTCACCCGCGGCTGGCCGAGGAGGCGCAGGTCGCGCTCATCCTCAACATTCTCTGTGGATTTGGCGCGAACGAGATCGCCGGCGCCTTCCTGACGCGCCGTGCGGCGATCGAGAAGCGGATCTCGCGTGGCAAGAAGGTCCTCGCGAGCGCCAGGCGGCTGTTCGATCTGGCGGATGCCGAATTCGCGGCGCGCCTGTCGGCCGTCAGGCGCGCGCTGTACCTGCTGTTCAACGAGGGCTATCACGGCGCGTCCGCCGAATCCGCGATCCGCGTCGAGCTGTGCAATGAGGCCATGCGTCTCACGGCGCTGCTCTGCGAACATCCGCCGGCGGAATCGCCGGAGACGAACGCGCTGGCCGCGCTGATGTGCCTGCACGCCGCGCGTCTGCCCGCGCGCCTCGACACCGCGGGCGATTTGAGCCCGCTCCTCGATCAGGACCGATCCCGCTGGGACACCCGGCTCGTTTCGCAGGGGCTCGCGCTTCTCGAACGCTCGGCCGCAGGCCTGGAGGTGTCTGCGTATCACGTCGAGGCGGCAATCGCTGCCGCCCACGCCAGCGCGTCGAGCGTGGACGAGACCGACTGGACATCCATCGTCGCGCTCTACGACCGCCTGATGACCATCGCACCGTCGCCGGTCGTCGCGCTCAATCGCGCCATCGCCATCGCGCAACGCGACGGCGCCGAGCAAGGCATCGAGGCGCTTCGTTCGATGGCGGATCGTGACCGCCTCGACCGCTACCCCTTCTATCCCGCCGCGCTCGGCGAGCTCGAGCTCCGCCGGGGCAATCGCCAGGCCGCGCGGACGCATTTCTCAGCCGCGCTGGCCCTCGCGCGAAACCCGATGGAGCGTCGATCGCTCGAGAAGCGGCTCAGCGCGTGCGAGGACGCGCTGACGTCTGACGTCTGATAGCTGACAGCTGTCAGCTGTCAGCTGCCCCTGGAGGGCAGCGCGGAGCTGCTGGTCCTGTCGTTGCTCGAGGATCAGCCCCGTCACGGGTATGACATCTCGAAGCTGATTCAGCTTCGCTCCGGCGGCGCCCTGACATTCCATGTGACCTCGCTCTACCCACTGCTCCACCGCCTCGAGAAACAGGGCTGGATCGACGGGCGCTGGGTGGAGAAGGCCGACAGCGCAGACGGCGCTATTACAGTCTGACCCCGCCGGGCAGAGCGGCGCTGCGGGCGAAGCAAGAGAGCTGGAAGGACTTCGTCGCCCTGATCAGCCGGGTCACAGGAGTTGAGCATGGCTGACTGGAAAGCTCTCGTTCGATCGCGGCTCGCATCGCTGCGCATGACCGCCTCCGCGGAGTCGGAGCTCGCGGACGAACTGGCGGAGCATCTCGAAGACCAGTATCGCGAACTGCGGAGCGGCGGCACAAGCCACGAAGAGGCATACCGCAGGACCATCGCGGAGCTGGACGACACGTACCCGCTTGGGGCGGGGATGGACAGGAGTCAGCGCATGCCGGCGCACGAATTGGTCCCGGCCGGAGACGCAAGGCGCGGCCGCTTCATGGATGATCTCTGGAGAGATCTCCGCTATGCCGGGCGCACGATGCGGACCAGCCCGCTGTTCGTGCTCTTCGTCGTGGTCACGCTCGGGCTCGGGATCGGCGCAAACACGACAGTCTTCACCCTGATCCGAACGCTGATCCTGAATCCGCTGCCGGTTCACGAAATCAATGAGCTGGCCGCGATCGCAACGGGCGACGCGGCAGGCACTTCGCAGTCGAGTGCGCCGCTGCCCATCTCGTACCCGAATCTCCAGGGCCGGGCGGGGACGCGCTGGGGAAGCGCCTTCAGGTGCCCGGAGAAAAGCAGATGCGCCAGATTGTGGGCATCGCCAGGACGGCCAACTACACCAGCTGGGGAGAGGCGCCGCAACGGTGCTTCTATGTGCCGTTCGAACAGAACCACTTGCCTGCGATGACGCTGTATGTGCGCAGCGCGCGCGACCCGGGGCAGATCCTGATCCCGGTCGGAGCCGAAATCAAGGCCGCCGGACCGCAGGTCCTGGTGAGCGGGGTACGGACCGGTCGGCAGATCATCGACGGGGGTTTGTTCCAGGCCAGAGTCGGAGTGGCGTTGCTGAGTGCGTTCGGACTCCTCGCGCTCGGCCTGGCAAGCCTCGGGTTGTACGGGATTCTGGCTTACGCGGTGCATCAGCGGAATCGAGAGATTGGCGTGCGCATGGCGCTCGGGGCAAGCCAGCAGAGCGTGCTCAGGCTCATTCTCAAGCAGGGCATGTCGCTCGTCCTGACGGGGGTGTTGATTGGTCTCTCGGCCGCGTTCGTCGTTGGCCGCCTGCTCCGCAGAATGCTCTACGGCGTGAGTTCGGCGGACCCGGTCAGTCTCATCGGAGCGGCGCTGATACTGTCGAGTGTTGCATTGCTCGCGTGCTACCTGCCGGCGCGCCGGGCGACGCGCGTCGATCCGCTGGTGGCGCTGCGCGAGGCGTAAGACAGGGGCCAGGGTGCCAGGGTGCTGAGGACGAGCTCAGCTTCGTCGCAATGGCACTCGAACACCTTGGCACCCTGGCCTTGGCACCCTGGCATCCTGTTCTGTTCGGCATACGTTTCGCTTGCGATCTTCGGCGGTCGCTCAAGAGCTCGCTCATCGCTTTCAAACCTGTTTGGAAACCTGAGATGAGAATCGCGCAAGTGGCACCGCTGAGTGAAAGTGTTCCACCGAAGCTGTATGGTGGTACCGAGAGGGTTGTATCGTTCCTGACGGATGAGCTCGTGCGGCTGGGTCATCACGTGACGCTCTTCGCGAGCGGTGATTCCAGGACGACGGCCGAGCTCGTGCCGGTGTGTGGCTCCGCGCTCCGCCTGAACACAGACTGTCGCGACCACCTTGCCCCGCACGTGCTCATGCTGGAACAGGTCGCTCAACGCGCCGATGAGTTCGACGTCATCCACTTCCACATTGCGCAGCTCCATTTCCCCGTCGTCCGTCGTCTCGACCGTCCACACGTGACGACCCTGCATGGACGGCTCGACCTCGACGAGCTGCGCCCTCTCTATCGCGAGTTCAGCGATGTTCCGGTGGTCTCCATCTCGGATGCCCAGCGGAGGCCTCTACCGGAGGCGAGATGGACCGCCACCGTGCATCACGGGCTCCCTGCAGGGCTCCTCGAGTTCCACCCTGGTCCCGGCAGCTACCTGGCGTTTCTCGGACGCATCTCGCCGGAGAAACGCGTGGACCGTGCGATTGCCATCGCGCTTGCGTGCGGCTGCCGGATTCGAATCGCCGCGAAGGTGGACGCCGCCGACCGGGACTACTTCGAGACCGAGATCCGGCCGCTGCTCGATCATCCGCTCGTGGAATTCATCGGTGAGATCGGTGAAGATCAGAAGAGCGCCTTTCTCGGGGGGGCGAAAGCCCTGTTGTTCCCGATTGACTGGCCCGAGCCCTTCGGCCTCGTGATGATCGAAGCGATGGCCTGCGGTGTGCCGGTGATTGCCTTCGCCGGCGGGTCGGTCCGCGAGGTGATCGAGCACGGAGAGACCGGGTTCATCGTCGAGACGCTGGACGAAGCGATTGACGCGACGCGCCACATCGGGCGCATCGATCGCAGGCGTTGTCGCGCGACGTTCGAACGACGATTCACGGCGACGCGGATGGCGACACGGTACGTGCAGATCTATCGCGAGCTCATGGCCGACAGTTCTCCGCAGGTGGCCTGACACAGAAGCGCACATGGCCGACATCGCAGGGATCGACGAACAATTTGCCATCATCACCGACACGGACCGCGCAGGCGCTCCGCCGCGCGTGCTCAAACAGGGGGACACGTTCGGCGTCTTCGATCAGCATGGCGATGTGATTCCCGCCGACGCAGGGGAGCAGGGGCTGTATCACGCCGGGACACGGTTCGTTTCGAGATACGACCTGCTGATCGGGCACCGCCGGCCGCTGCTCCTCAGCTCCACGATCAGCGAAGACAACACGATCCTCGCCGTCAGTCTGACAAATCCCGATCTGGTCAAGGACACGAAGGTCATCCTCCCGCGCGGCGCGCTGCACGTGTTTCGCGCTCGGCTGTTGTGGGACGGCCATTGCCTCGAGCGCATCCGCGTGTCGAACCACGCCAGGCATCCGATCCATTTACCGATTGCGCTGCACATCTACGCCGACTTTGCCGATGTGTTCGAAGTGCGCGGGACCCGTCGCGCCCGGCGCGGCTTGCGCCTGGACAATCTCACGACGCGCGAAGGCGCCGTCATGCGCTACGAGGGTCTCGACCAGGTCGAGCGCCGCACCCGCGTGGGATGGAGCGGGCTGCCCGATCGTGTCGAGAGCGGATTTGTCGTCTTCGCGCTGTCGCTGGATCCGCACGCTTCGACGGAAATCGAGATCTCCATCACGTGCGAGATCGGGTCCGAGACCCGGAGTGCGCCGCGATACGACGCCGCGCTCGCCGCGCTGAAAGAGAGCGTGACCGTCCGTGAAGGCCACGAAACCTCCGTGGTCAGCTCGAGCGAGACGTTCAATCGGTGGATGCGACGGTCCGCCGCTGATTTGCGGATGATGATTACCGACACGCCGAGCGGTCCCTATCCCTATGCGGGGATCCCGTGGTTCAGCACCCCGTTCGGACGTGACGGGATCATCACCGCGATGGAGATGCTGTGGGCGTCACCCGAGACCGCCCGCGGCGTCCTCGCGTTTCTTGCCGATACGCAGGCCACGACCGTCTCGGACGCGCAGGATGCGCAGCCGGGCAGGATTCTGCACGAGATGCGCAGCGGCGAGATGGCCGCGCTCCACGAGATCCCGTTCGGACGGTACTACGGCAGCGCCGACGCCACGCCGCTGTTCGTGATGCTGGCGCACGCCTACTACGAGCGCACGGCCGACCGCGCCTTCATCGACCATCTGTGGCCGCACATCCTCGCCGCACTCGACTGGATGGCGACGTCCGGCGACCCCGATCGTGACGGGTTCATCGAGTACGCCCGGCAGAGCGAATCAGGGCTTCTCCAGCAGGGATGGAAGGACTCGCACGACTCCATCTTTCACGCGGACGGGGCGCTGGCCGATGGACCTGTCGCGCTCTGTGAGGTTCAGGCCTATGCGTATGGAGCCTGGATCGGGGCGGCGACGCTGGCGGAAATGCGCGGCGACGACGAGCACGTGCGCGAATGGCAGGCACGCGCGATGCGTCTCCGGGCGCAGTTCGACGAGGCCTTCTGGTGCGACGATCTCGGCACGTATGCCCTGGCGCTCGACGGCCACAAGCGACCGTGCCGGGTTCGCACGTCCAATCCCGGGCACTGTCTCTTTGCCGGTATCGCCCGTCCCGAGCGCGCGTGGCGCCTGGCGGACACGCTGATGGCGGATTCGATGTTTGCCGGGTGGGGTGTGCGGACGGTCGCGTCCGGGGAGGCGCGGTACAACCCGATGTCGTACCACAACGGGTCGGTCTGGCCGCACGACAACGCGCTGGTCGCAGCCGGGCTCGCACGCTACGGCTTCACGCGACCGGCCGCCCGTATCACGACGGCGATGTTCGACCTGAGCCAGTCGGTCGATTTCTATCGCCTGCCCGAGTTGCTCTGCGGCTTCCATCGACGCGCCGGAGAGCACCCGACCCTGTACCCCGTCGCATGCGCTCCACAGGCATGGGCGGCCGGCGCCGTGTACATGCTGCTGCAGGCCTGCCTCGGCCTTCACATCAGTGCCGCCGACCGGACGATCTTCCTCCGGCGCGCGGTCCTGCCCGACAACGTCGAATGGGTCCGGCTCACGAACCTGGCCGTCGCCGATGCGCGCGTGGATCTGCTGCTGACGCGCCACACGCACGACGTCGGCATCACCGTGCTCGACCGCCAGGGGGAAATCGAGATCGTCGCGATTCAGTAGTGGCTCAGGGAGCGGGACTCGGGGCTCGCCCGCCTCCGCTCACTCAGCAATCCGTGCGAGCCATGGCGCGGCCGCGCCGTAGCCGCTTCGCGGCGTAGGCGGGGGATTCGGGACTCGGGGATCGGGGATCGGGATCGGGGATCAGGAACTCGTAGCTGCCGCCTTTGAGCGGAAGTCACTCGGACCCGAATCCCGAGCCCCGAATCCCGATCGGTTCGTTCTCTACTTCATCACGATCCGCTCAGTGACGGCGCCCGCTTCTACCTGCCTGACCGAGAAGGCGGGGTTCGCGCGCATCTCCGGCGTCACGAACGGATCCCCTTCGAACACGATCTCGAAGATCTTCGGGGCATGGCCGGAGGCGGACACTTCGAAATGGATGTGCGCGGGTGCGCGGCTGTCGGGATACGAGCCGGGCTTGATGGTCTCGAACGACCACGCGCCGCGCGCGTCTGAGCGAAGGAACAGCTTGAGACGAGGGTTGCGATTGTCGCTCACCGGCTTGACGCCGTAGTACCCCTCCCGATCCGTCTGGTAGACATAGAGCGATGCCCCGCCGATGGGCGCCCCGCCGGATCCGACGACGAGCCCGCTGACGCGGAGCGGAGTGCCGGGCTCGCCTTGCGGCGCGACTCGGCCGGTCGAGGGTGCCGCGGCCGGAGCTTCGTGGATCGTCTGCGCGGCAGACACAACGGGGAGCACGCACGCGGCTGCGATCGTGGTCCGCAGGACACCCTGGCTGATCGTCGCGAACAAGCGGCTCATGAAGGCCTCCTAAACGCATGTTCTCACGGCCGCCCCTCCCGCCGGCGGCGGCGTGACGTTTTCGCTGTGGTGAAACGGGGGATGAACGGACTATCGGGGATCAGGGATCAGGCATCAGGGATCGGGGATCAGGGATCGGAGATCGGAGATCGGATCGGAATTCGGGCTCAGACGGCGTAGCTTCCGCCTTTAGGCGGAAGGAGATTCGCTGAAAGCTGATAGCTGACAGCTGAACTAGCCCAGCCTGACCAGCCCGCGGCGCGTCGCGATCTTGACGGCTTCGGTGCGGCTCGTGACGCCGAGCTTCTCGAACAGGTGGCCGAGATGCGTCTTCACCGTCCGCTCGCTGATGCCGAGATCGTTGGCGATCTCCTTGTTGGATTTCCCGTCGGCGATCAGCTGGAGGGAGGATCGCTCACGCGGCGTGAGCTGGACGCGTGTGACCCCTTCGGCGAGCTTGGCGGCCGCGGCCGGAGCCAGGTAGGTGTTCCCCGCCAGGACGTCGTGGATGCAGGCGACCAGCGCATCGGCCGAGATGTCCTTCAACACGTACGCCTTGGCTCCCGCCTTCAAGGCGCGCGTGATGTCCTCGTCGGTGTCGTAGGTGGTCAGCACGATCACCTTCGCCAGCGGATCCCGCTCGCGAATCTGGCGCACCGCTTCCACCCCTTCCATCACCGGCATCCGCAGATCGAGCAGGGTGACGTCCGGGTGGAACTTCTCGAAGGCCGCCACGGCCTCGAGGCCGTTCGACGCTTCCGCGATGACGCGAAGGTCCGGTTCGTGGTTGATGATGTTCGCGACGCCGGTCCGCAGCAGCGCGTGATCGTCCACGACGAGGACGCTGGCCCACGCGGTGGCCGTACCGGTTGCGGCGATCTCACCGGGCAGCATGGGTTCCTGCCGGTATCGAGAATGACGGCGGCTCCCAGGCCAGCAGCACTTCGGTGCCCGAGCGGGGGGCCGTCACGATGGTGAGCGAGGCGCCGATCCGCTCGGCGCGCTCCTGCATGCTCGTCATGCCGAAGCCGTCGCCGTGATGCTCTTTCGGAATCCCCCGCCCATCATCCGCGACGGAGAGCCGGAATCCGACGGAACGGACGGCACCGGCATGGACCGAAATCTTCCGCGCCCTCGCGTGGCGCACCGCGTTGGTGATCGCCTCCTGCGCGATGCCGGCGATCTCGCGGCCGACGCCGCCGCCGAAGGGCGGGAGCTCCGCGATGGTCAGCTCAATCGGCACGTCGGTCGTGCGCCGCGCGAGATCGGCCATGCGCGTCAACGCGGCACGGACGTCACCCTCGTCCGATGTCTGCGGCCTGAGCCCGGCCACCGATCTGCGGGCGTCCACGAGATGCGTCCGCGCGAGATGGACGGCGGTCTCGAGGCTCTTCGCCACCGTCGGCGGCAGCGTCCCGGCAGCCCGCTGCGCCGCCTGGAGCTGCATCAGGATCGCGCCGAAGCCCTGCGCGAGCGTGTCGTGGATGTCGCGCGCCATCCGGTTGCGCTCTTCGAGCACGGCCTCGCGCCGCTCTTCGAGGCGGCTCTGCTCGGCCATCTGGCTCTGGTGAAGCGCGAGCGTCGCCTGCCGCGCCATGGCCTCCAGCAGCGCTCGCCGCCACCCGGTCTCACACGGATCGACGTCCTGTGCGGACAGCGCTACCCAACCGAGATTGCGCGTCGACAGCACGAGCGGCGCGACGACGACGGAGGCGATGCCCGCAGACTGATTGAACTCCCGGACCGCCGCGGGGAGACGAGCGTCGTCACCGAGATACTCGACCGTCGCCTTCCATCCGTCGGTATGGGCAAGCAGGTGCGCCGCGAAGCTGTCCCTGGGCAGCCGGAGCTCGTCCCAGTTCGGCGTTCCTTTCATGTAGAAGGTTTCCTGGATCTGCACCATCCACGGGTCGCAGGTGACGCCGTCGCCGTCGAGCAGCCAGACTCCGCATGCCTGGCTCTCGGACTGTTTCACCATGTTCGTGATGAAGGCGCGGAAGAAGCCCGTGATGTCGGGTTCGCTGACCAGCAGATCGAGCGCGAGCTGAACGGCATCGCTCTGGATGGTCGCCATGCACTCGGCGCGCCGGCGCTCGCCGATCTCCCGCTCCAGCGCCTCGCGAAGATCGACGATCTCCCGCAGGTGGTCGGGCGGTGCGTCCGTCTCTGCTCCGGGGATGGTGACTTGTCCCATCCCTAGATTATCCAGCACCTTTCGGTATTCCGCGCGTCGGGCAGAGGGCTCAGGACGGGCTGGGCCAAAAGTCGTAGGTCGGCCCCGTCCCTTCGGGCCCCGCACGGCTACGTCATTCGAGCGAGGGTGTTATGGGCCCACTGCCCGATTGTGACAGCCCTCTGCGGCTGCCATGATCTCCGACTATGTTGACTCGTTATTTCGACTCAGATCCATCGGGGCGCGAAATTGAACCCGGCCTCTCCCTCCGGCTGAAGCCGGAAGTCACGCCCCGAGTCTTCTTCCGCCTGTCCATCGCGGTGCTCGCGGCCACGCTCTTCGCGGCATGCGCGCGCCCGGCGGCGCAGCCGGCAGACCCGGGGCCGCCCGCGGTCACCGCCGCGAAGGCGGTCGCCCGCGACATCACCGAGCTGGAGGAGTTCACCGGCCGGCTCGAAGCGGTGAACACGGTGGCCGTCCGTCCTCGCGTTTCGGGGTACGTCCAGGCCGTGCGGTTCGAGGAAGGGGCCATCGTGCGCCGTGGAGATCCGCTCTTCCTGATCGACGCGCGCGTGTTCGAGGCCGAGGCCGATCGGCTGCGTGCGGAGCTCGCGCGCGCCAAAGCGACCGTGCGGCGCGCCACGTCGGAGAGCGAACGCGCCGACCGCCTGGCCAAAGAGAACGCCATGACTCCCGAGGAGCACGAGCGGCGCGCCTCGTTCGTGCAGGAGTCGGCGGCGCAGGTCGCCGGCGTCGAGGCGGCGCTCCGCGCGGCGGAGCTGAATCTCGAGTTCACGCGCGTCACGTCTCCCATTGACGGACGGGTTGGCCGTGCAATCGTGACACAGGGGAACCTCGTGTCGAGCGGTCCCGGGGACGGCACGCTGATGACGACCGTCGTCTCGATCGATCCGATCTATGCCGCCTTCGACGCCGACGGGCAGACATTCTTCAAGCACGCGAACGCGCGGCCGGCCGCCGGTCAGGCCGGTATGCCGATCCAACTCGCCCTGGCCAGCGAGCACGAGTTCTCGCGGGAAGGGCGGATGACCTTCCTCGACAACCAGATCGATCCGTCAACCGGCACCATCCGGGCACGCGCCGTGTTCCGCAACACGGATCGCAGCCTGACTCCCGGTCTCTTCGTCCGGCTGCAGCTCCCCGGCAGCGCCACGTATCCGGGGCTGCTGATCCAGGACCGCGCCGTCGGCACCGATCTCGACAAGCGCTTCGTGTATGTCGTCGCGGCCGACGGCACGATCAAGTACCGCACCGTGACGCTCGGCCCGATCGTCGATGGCCTTCGTGTGGTGCGCGAAGGGCTCTCGGCGGGGGACGTCGTCGTGGTCAGCGGCCTCCAGCGAGTGCGTCCAGGCGCGAAGGTCGCGCCGGTGCTCGTCGCGATGGACGCGCCACCCGCCACACCCGGCGCGGATGATTCGCAGAAAAAGGTGACGGTCCAGTGAAATTCTCGCGCTTCTTCATCGACCGGCCGATCTTCGCCGCCGTGCTGTCGCTCCTCATCGTTGCGGCTGGCGCGCTGGCGCTCTTCCGCCTGCCCATCAGCGAGTACCCGAGTGTCGTCCCGCCGACGGTCGTCGTGCGGGCCGCCTACCCCGGCGCCAACCCGAAGGTGATCGCGGAGACCGTCGCCGCCCCGCTCGAACAGCAGATCAACGGCGTCGAGGGCATGCTCTACATGTTCTCGCAGTCGACCGCCGACGGCCTGCTCACGCTGACGGTGACGTTCGGGCTGGGCAGCGATCTCGACAACGCACAGGTGCAGGTGCAGAACCGCGTCGCGCAGGCGATCCCGCGGCTCCCGGCCGAAGTGCAGCGCGTCGGCATCACGACCGAGAAGGCCTCGCCGGACCTGATGATGGTCGTCCACCTGCTGTCGACGGACGACCGGTACGACATGCTGTACCTCTCGAACTTCGCCCACCTGCGCGTCAAAGACGAGCTCGCACGGATCGGGGGCGTCGGCAGCGTGCAGATCTTCGGCGCCGGCGAGTTCAGCATGCGCGTGTGGCTCGACCCGAACCGCCTCGCCGCACGGCAGCTGACCGCCACTGACGTGATCCACGCGATCCGCGAGCAGAACCTGCAGGTCGCGGCCGGCGTCCTCGGCGCGCCACCGTCGCCCTCGGACACGTCCTTCCAGTTGTCGATCAACGCGCAGGGGCGCTTGCAGACGGAGGACCAGTTCAGGGACATCGTGGTCCGCGCATCGGCGGACGGCCAGATCACCCGCCTGCGCGATGTCGGCCGCGTCGAGCTCGGCTCGAATCGGTACGCACTCCGGAGCCTGCTCGACAATCGTCCGGCCGTGGCCATCGGGATCGCCCAGCGTCCAGGTTCGAACGCCATCGAAGCCTCGTCGCAGGTGCGCGCGCAGATGGAGACGCTGAAAAAGGCGTTTCCCGAGGGGGTGGACTACCGGATCGTCTACGACCCGACGATCTACGTCCGTCAGTCCATTCGCGCGGTCGTCGAAACGCTCTTCGAAGCCATCCTGCTCGTCGTCATCGTCGTGATGGTCTTCCTCCAGACGTGGCGTGCGTCGATCATCCCGCTCGTCGCGGTGCCGGTCTCGCTCATCGGCACGTTCGCCGTGATGCTCGCGTTCGGCTTCTCACTGAACACGCTCTCGCTCTTCGGCCTCGTCCTGGCCATCGGCATCGTCGTGGACGACGCGATCGTCGTGGTGGAGAACGTGGAGCGGCACATCCATCTGGGGCTGACGCCCATCGAGGCGACGCGCAAGGCGATGGACGAAGTGTCCGGGCCGATCATCGCGATCGCGCTGGTGCTCTGCGCCGTCTTCGTGCCGACCGCGTTCGTGAGCGGGCTGACGGGACAGTTCTACCGGCAGTTCGCGCTGACGATTGCGATCTCGACCGTGATCTCGGCGTTCAACTCGCTCACGCTGAGCCCGGCGCTCGCGTCGAGGCTGCTCCGGCCTGAGGGGGCGCCGAAGGATCGCGTGCAGCGTGTGGCCGATCGGCTGTTCGGATGGTTCTTCCGGCTGTTCAACCGGTTCTTCGAGCGGCTGTCCAGCTCCTACAGCGCGGGCGTGGCGCGGGTGCTTCGCGTGGCGGCGGTCGCGCTCGTCGGCTATGTCGGCCTGATCGGCCTGACGTTCGTCGGGTTCGCGAACGTGCCGCAGGGCTTCGTGCCGGTGCAGGACAAGGGCTACCTCGTCGCGTTTGCGCAGCTCCCGGACGCCGCCACGCTGGATCGAAGCGAGGCCGTGATCCGGCAGATGTCCACGATCGCGCTCGAACAGCCTGGTGTGGCGAACGCGGTGGCGTTTCCAGGGCTGTCGATCAACGGCTTCGTGAATGCGTCGAACGCCGGAATCGTGTTCGTCATCCTGAAACCCGCCGAGGAACGGGAGGCGGAGGGGCTGTCCGCCGACACGATCGTGCAGGCGCTCAATGCGAAGTATGCCGGGGTGCAGGAGGCGTTCGTCGCCATCTTCCCGGCGCCTCCGGTGCAGGGGCTTGGCACGGTCGGCGGGTTCAAGCTCTACGTCGAGGACCGCGCCGGACTCGGGTTCGAGGAGCTGTATACGCAGGTGCAGGGAGCGATCGGGCAGGGACGCGGCGTGCCGACGCTCGCAGGCCTCTTCTCCAGCTTCCAGGTCAGCGTCCCGCAGATTGACGCGAATGTCGATCGCGAACGCGCCAAGTCGTACGGCGTGGCGCTCACCGATGTGTTCGACACGTTGCAGGTCTACCTGGGGTCGCTCTACGCCAACGACTTCAACCGGTTCGGACGGACGTATCAGGTGAACGTCCAGGCGGAATCCGAATTCCGTCTGCAGCCCGAACAGATCGGACGGCTGAAGACGCGGAACGCTGACGGCGCGATGGTGCCGCTCGAGTCACTCGTGAAGGTGCAGCGCAGCTACGGACCGGACCAGGTGATGCACTACAACGGGTTTCCCGCCGCCGAGATCAACGGTGGGCCCGCTCCCGGCGCGAGCTCGGGCCAGGCTCAGGAGGCGATCGCGCACGTGCTTCAGGCGAGCCTGCCCCCGGGAATGTCGTTCGAATGGACCGAGCTGGCGTACCAGGAAATGCTGACCGGCAACACGATGATCGTGGTGTTCCCGCTCTGCGTGCTGCTCGTCTACGTCGTCCTCGCCGCACAGTACGAGAGCTGGGCGCTGCCGCTCAGCGTGATCCTGATCGTGCCGATGACGCTGCTGTGCGCGATTTCCGGCGTGTGGCTGACCGGGGGAGACAGCAACGTGTTCACGCAGATCAGTTTCCTGGTTCTTGCAGGGCTCGCCTGCAAGAACGCCATCCTGATCGTCGAGTTCGCGAAGCATCGCGAAGAGCACGGAGAGAGTCACGTGCAGGCGATTCTCGCCGCCTGCCGCGTCAGGCTGCGGCCGGTGCTGATGACGTCCGTGGCTTTCATCATGGGTGTCGTGCCGCTGGTGTTCTCGTCGGGCGCCGGCGCGGAGATCCGCTATGCGATGGGAGTCGCCGTGTTTGCCGGGATGCTGGGGGTGACTGTGTTCGGGCTGTTCCTCACGCCGGTGTTTTTCGTGGCCGTCGGCCGGGTCACCGAGCGCTTCGCCAGGCGACGCCCGGTGGAGGCGCCGGCACCGCCGGCTGCGCCGATTCTGGAGGGGCAATGACAGTCAAGCGGCTTCAGAAACGCGCCGCGCGTTTGATCGGGACTCGGGACGCGGGATTGGGGATTGGGGATTCGGAACCTGAGAACTGGAAACGGGTGGCACGCGCGGGCGTGCTGATCTCCCTGTGGGTGTTGAGCGCGTGCGCCGCTCGCGGGCCGTACCACGCGCCGCAGACCGCGCCGGCCGCCGTGAAGCAGGCCGATCCGGCGCATTTCGCCGCACGGCCCTACGATGCGCGATGGTGGCGGCAGTTCGACGATCCCGTCCTGGAGCAGCTCGAGGCGAGCGCGCTGGGAGCCAATCTCGATTTGCAGGCAGCCGTCGCCCGCCTGATGCAGGCGAGGGCCGTTTTCGACGAGACGTCGCGCGACCGCTATCCGAAGGTCACCGCGGGGACGTCCGTCGACTGGCGCGAACAGGCGTCGCCGGGCTTCACCAATGAACCGATCCGGACCACCACATACCGCGCCGGCTTCGATGCGTTCTGGGAGATCGACCTGTTCGGCCGCGTGCGCTCCGCCGTCCGGGCGGCCTCGGCGACCGCGCAGTCGTATGAAGCGACGCTGGACGACGTGCGGGTGAGTGTGGCGGCAGAGGTCGCGCGCAATTACTTCGAGCTCCGCGGCCTGCAGCAGCAACTCGCCGTCGCCGAGCGCAGCCTCGCGAACCAGCGGGAGACCCTCAGACTGACGCAGGTGCGCAGGGACGCCGGCGTCGGCGAAGAGCAGGACGTCGCGAGTGCCGCGGCTCGCGTGTCCGCCGTCGAAGCGAGTGTGCCTCCGCTGCGGACCGCGCTTGCCGCGCGGCAGCACCGGATCGCCGTTCTCACAGGTGTGCGACCGGGCGAGCTTGCTGTCGATTTGTCGCCACGTGCGTACTCTCCGCTCGCGAAGGAGCTGCCCGTGGGCGATCCCGGTCAGCTCCTGCAGCGAAGGCCCGACGTGCGCGCGGCCGAGCGGCGTCTCGCGGCATCCGCCGCGCGTGAAGGGGTGGCGGCGGCTGATCTCTTTCCGCGGGTGAGCATCTCCGGCTTCCTGGGTCTGCTCGCCGGACGCGGCAACCTGTTCGGGCGATCGGACTCACGTGCCTGGGCGGTCACCCCCGCGCTGACCTGGGCGGCCTTCGATCTCGGCAGCGCCCGTGCGCGGCTCAGGGGGGCGCACGCCGGCACCGAGGAGCAGCTTGCCGAGTACGAGCTGACGGTGCTGCGCGCCCTGGAAGAGACCGAGAACGCGCTCGTCGCGTACCGCGAGGAGCAGGAGCGCCTCGTGAAGCTCGGAGACCAGGCACGGGAAAGCACGAGAGCCGCGTCGATCGCGCGCACACGCTATCGCGAAGGCGTCTCGGATTTTCTCTCCCTCCTCGACGCGGAACGGACGCAGTTGCAGGCCGAGGACGCTGTCGCACAGGCCGAGTCCGGCGTCTTCACCGCCGTCGTGGCGGTCTACAAGGCGCTGGGAGGCATCGGATCGTAGACGGACATATCGGGGATCGGGGATCGGGGATCGGGACTCGGGATTCGCGACGCCGTAGCTTCCGGCTTCAGCCGGAAGGAGACACGTCTTTCGACGGTCGTGGCGCGAACTCCAGCATGACAGCCGCCAGCGTGGCGGCGGCCTTCAGGAGACGGAAGTCCATGGCTGTGGGAGCGTAGTCCGGCTCGAAGATGGCCTGAAGAATGGGCTGCGCATCGGAGCCATACGGTACGGTGAAATAGATCGATTCGGTTCCCCGCTCCGCGATCAGCGGTTTCTGACGGATCTGGATATCACGCACCGGCAGGAGTTTCCGCAGTTCCTGCTCGAAGGTGGCGCGCAGCACGGCCGCGTCGGAGCCACGATCGGCGTCGGTCAGCACGCGACGCAGCAGGTCGGCGAGCACCCTGGGCAGTGGCGCCGGCGCAGAGACCGGTTGCAGGCCGGGAAGAGCGACGTCGTGCGCAAACGCGGCGGCCACACGATACTTGACCCCCAGGCCATTGACGTCTGCCACCTGGACCCTGATCATGCGCGCCGGCACGGTCACGTTCGTGTCCTGACCAACGAGCTGCAGGTCAACGGTGCTGCCGTCAGTCATCCTGGAGGCGGTCTCGAGCAGCACTCCGGAGGTCGAGATGTCCACGACACTGACCTGGGAGCCGCCCGGAAACTTGACCGACCACAGCCACGGCACGTCGCCACGCGCGCGACGACGAGCGCCCCGCCGGTCCGACGGCATGCCGGAGGCCGATCGCATATCTGCGCCGCGGCCTCGCGCCGGCGGCACGACGCCGGTCGCGGATAGCAGTGGCGGCCGCGACACCTCGCGTGTCCGCTCCGGCGGCAGTGAGGCGCCGTCCCCGCCGCCCGGCGCATCGCTCGACGGACGGCCGTCCGCTTCCAGCCGGGTCGCCTGGGCACGCGACAGGTACTCCTCGATCTGATTCCGCAGCGTCCCCACATCGCACCGCGGCCGGACCGACGCCTGTCGTCGTCGAAGAAATTTGAGGACCCTCGCGCTCGACGTCTCCGATTTCGCTTCTTCTTCCGCGTCGATGAAATAGGGAACTGTGATGGTCTGCAGATGCCGGGCGGCCGGCAGCTGGTTCAGATACGCGGTCAGAGCCGCTTCGTCTGCGGGCGGCAGGAACGTCGATGTCAGTACCAGGTCCGGGATCTGCAGCGCGAGCGATCGAAGAGCGGCCGCCACACTCTCGACGATCTCGACATCCATGCCGTCGTGCTCACGGAGAATCTCCCCCAGATCGGCGGCCGTCCGCTCGTCTGGTTCGATGAAGAGGATCCGCCCTCTCGCTGTAGATGTGGCACGGGACAGGATGGTGTTCATGACTCGTACTGCTCCGGCGGGCCGCCGCCTTCTCGGTGTCAGGGAAACACCGTGAAGGAGAGCAATTTTGAGGCCCGCGGGAGGAGCGGGCGACACCGCAGATCTACACGGATTTTCTGACTTCAGGTGTGAGGACGTTCTCAGAGCTGTCCCAAAACGGACCACCCGACTACGAAGCCAGTCTTACCCCTGGTCAGCGTGGAGAACCGGCGTGATCGAGCCGTTGGTGCTGACTCCTCACGCGCCTCAATCCGCCTCGGATTCTGCCGCACCTGGACGCCGCCACGACTATCACGGTCCCTCGGAGTCGAGCCGAAGTCCATCGTCGTGCTTCAGGTATCCTGTGGCCCGTGCGGGACAGCCGATCATTCTGCCTGACGATTGCTGCGCTCGGGGGGGTCGTCATTCTCGGTGCCGGGGCATGCAGCCGGAGCCGGGGCATCTACGATGGTTTCGAATCCGGCTCTCTGGCGCCCGTCTGGGACTCCCGGAAGTTCCTCCCCGGAGCGGTCGCATTCCAGTCGGCGGTGACGCGTGCCGGGAATGGCGCCGCGCGCATCACGCTTCGCGAAGGCGATCAGATTCCGGAAGAGCGGGGCTCCATCGTGGAACGTGCCGAGCTCGTGGAATCCAGGGAGCTCTGGTCGCCGGAACATTCCAGGCATTCATACGCCTTCAGTCTCTTTCTGCCGGAGGACTTTCCTGTCGTATCCACGCGGCTGGTGATCGCCCAGTGGAAACAGGCGTGCCCCATCGAGAATTGCACACCGGACAATCCGACCATCGCCATCCGGTACGTTTCCGGCCAGTTGTACGTCACGCACAAGGTCAGCGAGCAGGATCGCGTCCTCTATCGCACGACTGCGGAAATCCGCAACCGCTGGCTCGACTTCACGTTCATCATTCGCTTTGCGGCAGACGCGAGCGGCGAAATCAAGGCGTCACTGGGCGGGGACACGATCATCGACTATACCGGCGTCAATGCCTATCCCCGCGCCGGCGGCTACACCAGTGACGATCGGTTCTATTTCAAGATCGGGCTCTACCGCGACCGGATGGCGCAACCCATGTCGATCTACGTGGATGAATATCGGAAAGAGCCGTTGTAGTGCGCTGACGCTGGCACCCCTGGCCCCCTGGCCCCCTGGCCCCCTGGCCCCCTGGCCCCCTGGAATGGAACTTCCCAATTATATCTGCGTCAACTATAGTTAACGCAGATGGCAGCCAACGAATCCACCTCTCCGCACCTCCCGTTGCCGCCGGCCGCGTTTCACATCCTCGTGTCCCTGGCGGATCGAGAGCGTCACGGTTACAGCATCATGCAGGAAGTCGCGGAACGCACCGGGGGCGAAGTTCAGCTGCACGCAGGCACCCTTTACGCGACGTTGAAGAGGTTGCTCGCGGACGGACTGATCCGCGAGCTCGACGAGCGGCCGGATGAAGACAGCGGCGACACGCGGCGCCGCTACTACCAGCTCACAAAGGTCGGACGGGAGCGAGCGCGCGCCGAAGCCAGGCGCCTGGCGGAGCTCGTTCGGCAGGCGCGTGCCTCCGGTTTATGGCTCGGGTCGCGCGAGTGACGGAGCGACGCCGGTCCATCTCGGTGGCGGTATACCGCCTCCTGCTGTTCTGTTATCCCTCCGGGTTCCGTGACGAATTCGGCGATCAGCTGACGCTGGTTTTTCGCGATCAACACCGAACCGCCCGCCACACCCACGGTTGGCGCGGTGTCCTGACGCTGTGGGTGGGAGTGCTGGCCGATCTGCTTCTGGTAGCCCATATGGAACACATCTCACTTCTCATGCAGGACATACGCGTTGCCGTCAGGACCTTCCGCAAGAGCCCCGGGTTCGCCGCGATCGCGATCGGCACCATGGCGCTCGGCATCGGCGCCGCGACCGCCATCTTCAGCGTCGTGAATGGCGTGCTGATCAAGCCGGTGCCATTCCGCGATCCCGACCGCCTTGCGCTCGTCTACCTGAACGACGCGAAACGCAGCGCGCCTCGTAGACACTTCTCGCTTGCCGACTACGTCGACTGGCGGGCCCACGATCGCGCATTCGACGAAGCCGCGGCCTTTGGCGGTTTCGGCCGGCTGTTCACTTTGAACGGGCTGGGCGAACCCGGTCAGGTCCGTGGCGTCTACGCGACCGGCAGCTTCTTTTCGATTCTCGGGGTGAAGGCTATCGCCGGCGATCTCTTCAAGCCCGGCGACGACGAGGCCGGCCGGGTTCGAACGGTGGTGCTCAGCGAGAACCTCTGGCGCCGCCGGGGCGCAGACCCGCGTATCGTGGGCTCTCTCATCTCCATCAATGGTGAACCGCACATCGTCAGCGGTGTCGCCCCTTCGAGCTTCCGCTATCCATTTCGCGACGTCGACGTCTGGACGATACTTCGTCTCGACACACCGGTCCGGCGTGGCCCCTATTACCTTCGCGGCATCGGCCGCTTGAAGGCCGGCGTGGATTCGGACCAGGCGGCAGCGCAGCTCCGAGCCGTCCCCCTGAGCATCCGCGCCGGCGCCGGTCCCGAGCAGAAAGCGCTGACGTTCACGGTCGTTCCCCTGCGGGAGGAGATGGTCGGCGAGGTGCGGCCGATGTTGTGGCTGCTGCTCGCGAGCGTCGGGTTGCTCCTCCTCATCGCCGTCACGAACGTCGCCAGCCTGCAGATCGCGAGATCGGCTGCCCGCATGCGCGAGTTCGCGACGCGGCTGAGCATCGGCGCCACTCGACTCCAGCTGGCGCGTCAGCAGCTGACGGAAAGCCTGCTCCTCAGCCTCAGCGGCGGCGCAGCCGGCGTGATCCTGGCCTTCGCCACGGTCAGGCTGTTGCGGTGGGCGGCGCCGGCGAACCTTCCGCGCGTGGATGAAGTGACCGTGGACCTGACGGTCCTGCTCTTCGCCGTCGTCGTGTCGATTCTCGCCGGAGTCCTGTTCGGCCTTGCACCGGCGCTGCGGACAACGCCGAACCGCGTGAACTGGCTGAGTCAGGGAGGGCGGAACGGCTCCCAGGGCCGCGACCACGGGCGTCTGCGCATGGGTCTCGCCACCGCGCAGATCGCGCTCTCGTGCGTGTTGCTGATCGGCGCCGGCCTTCTGATCAGGAGCTTCATGGCCCTTCAGGACGTGAGCACCGGCATCCGGAGCGAGCAGCTGCTGCTCGGCCAGGTGTCGTTGTCCGGCGAACGGTACAGGGACGACACTGCCGCCCGGACGTTCTACCGCGAGCTGCTGGACGGCGTGTCCGCGATTCCCGGCGTGGAAGCTGCGAGCCTGTCCAGCACGGTTCCTCCGGGTCAGGGGGGCTTCTCCGAGAACATCACGATCGAAGGCTCCGGGCAGACGGACAGTCCGATCGTGCTGCTGCCTATCGTCCAGGCGGATTACTTCCGGGCGATGGGCATTCCGTTGACGGCCGGCCGGTATTTCACCGCCGCGGACACCGCGGAGAGCCCGCGGGTGACGGTGATCAGCGAGACCATGGCCCGGCGCTACTACCCGGATCAGAACGCCGTTGGACGGCGATTGAAGATCGGCGGACGCGAGCGGCCCGACGCACCGTGGCTCGAGGTTGTCGGTGTCGTCGGAGACGTGCGGTATCGCGGGCTCGACGCGAAGGTCGAACCGGTGTTCTACGTGCCGCACACGCAGAACACGATGCGCTCGATGTATCTCGTCCTGCGGACCTCGCTGCCGCCATCGTCGCTTCGCACCGCTGTCGGGCAGCAGGTAGCAGCTCTCGACAACAGGATTCCACTTCCGGAAGTTCACCGTGTGGACGACCTGCTCTACGAGTCCGTGGCGCAGCCCCGGTTCCGCACACTCCTCGTCGCAGGCTTTGCGCTCGTGGCACTGGCGATCGCCGGAGTCGGACTCTACGGCGTGATGGCGTACGGCGTCGCACGGCGGGTCAGGGAGATCGGCATTCGCATCGCGCTCGGCGCTCAGTCAGGCACCGTGTTGTCGATGATCCTGAGAGAGGCCGGGCTGCTTGCGATCATCGGGATCATGACCGGCATCGCCGGGGCGCTGGCGCTGCAGAAGCTCGTATCCGGATTCCTGTTCGGGATTGCGGCGACGGACGTGCCGACATTTGCCGGCGTGGTCGCGGTGCTTGCGGGGACATGCCTGCTCGCGAGCTACATCCCCGCCCGTCGTGCCGCACGCGTGGACCCGCTGATCTCGCTCAAGGCTGAATAGGGTGCCAGGGTGTCCGCCTCCGCCCGCTCGAGTCTCCGCGCGGGCTATGGCGAGACCTCGCCGTAGCCGCTTCGCGGCGTAGGCGGGCCAGGGGTGCCAAGGTGCCAGGAGTGCCAGCGTGCCCTGTTCGTTAACGCAACCATGAGGTTGCATGTCCGTCGATGATTGGATATGATATGCAATCAGGAGGTTGCATAATGATCATGACCAACACCGACCGTATCGAAAAGACCGTGACGCTTCGGGCAACGCGCGGGCGCGTCTGGCGTGCCATCACCAGCGTGGAGGAATTCGGCGCGTGGTTCGGGGTGAAGCTCGACGGAGCGTTCGCCGAGGGAGCCACGGTGCGAGGCAAGATCACCATTCCCGGCTACGAGCACGTGACGATGGAGGTACAGGTCGACCGTATCGATCCCGAGCGTTACTTTTCGTACCGCTGGCATCCCTACGCGATCGACCCTGCCGTGGACTACTCGACCGAGCCCACCACGCTCGTCGAGTTCCGGCTCGAGGAGGCGGACGGTGGAACCGTCCTGACGATCGTCGAGTCCGGCTTCGATCGCATCCCGCTCGCGCGCCGCGCCGAAGCGTTCAAGATGAACGACAGCGGATGGGCGGGGCAGCTGAAGAACATCGAGCGCCATGTCTCGCAGCCGTAGCGCGGCAGCCGCAAGGCTCGCGGAGTCCGCGCCGGTCTTCGCGGCGCTGGGGGACGCCACGCGCTTGAGCCTGGTCGCGCGACTCTCGGTCGAGGGGCCGCTCTCGATCGTGCGCCTCAGCGACGGCGCTGGGGTCACGCGTCAGGCCGTCACGAAGCACCTCGACGCGCTGGCGGATGCGGGGCTCGTGCGAGACAGCCGCCGTGGGCGCGAGCGGATCTGGGAGCTCGAGCCAGGGCGCCTCGTGCGGGCGCGCGTGTCCCTCGATCAGATCTCCGATCAATGGGATGCCACGATCGGGCGTCTGAAAGCCTTCGTCGAGGACGACAGCCGGCCCTGAACAACTCAAGGAAGCGCAGGTGTCGGGTTTGCGGGCGCGCCGTGTCAGTTCGGCCCGCCCGCGACCTCTCCCCGCAACGTCGTCGCGCCTGCGTTCTTCAATGCCTCTCGCAAATCCTCATCCGATCGAAACGGCTGATCGCGAATTTCGACCACCTCGATCTGAATCGGGATCGTCGCACCGCCAAACACGTCCGGTGTGACGACCACGCCCGTGCCGGAGAGCCGGATGGTCCAGGCGCCGAACCTCTGCTCCTCCGTCCAGCCGACGCAGAAGGTCAGCGAGATCAGGTCGGCAAGACGCACGAACGGGTAGTCAGCCGCGAGATCGTCGAGGGGCAACCCACTCGCGAGCAGCATCGCACTGCGCGCCGCTTCCATCTCCGCAAAGAACGGCTGCCACTCGGCCTCGGATCGGAATCGGTCGTAGACCGTGATGGCGTGCTGCGCCACGAGCGCCGCGGCCCATGGATCGCTTGCGAGTCGAGCGATGCCGCGCGGCCACACCGCGTGGCGCACGCTGAGCGGCGCAGTGACAAAGTCGATGACGCGGCCGGTATCAGAACTGACGCTGGGGGCCGCGTCCTCCTCTGCCCACCCGTTGTCGTGCTCGGCAATGGCGTAGAGAATCGCGTCGCGCCGGGGCCGGGCCCCAAGGTCCACGCACGGCTCCATGATCGTCCGCGCGAGGTGCGCATGATCGGGCTGGGTAATCAACTGGACGCGCTCATGCGCAGGACGAACGATCACTTCGCAACCCCCGTGACACAACTGGTACCTGGTACATATTGTGAATGAGTTTCGGATGCACCGATCGGATTGCGGTCCGCACGGCTGACACCATGAGCTTATCCAATCGAATGACTCATCGATTACTCCTCGCGATCTCGAGGTCGACAATTATCCCCGCCACCGCCGTCGTGGCAACGATGTCGTGCAACGACAGCCCCACGGCTCCGTCGGCGCCCGCGGTCGCGACGATCCAGGTGGGCAGTGAATCCTTCCGGGTCCTTCTGAAAACGGATGCGCAGGTTCAAGGGGCTGAGGCGGCGCAGGCCGGGGGACAGGCTCGCATTCCTGTCGGACGCATCGTCGCTGGGACCGACGTGAACACGGGTTGGACCTGGCATCTCGAAGACGTGACGTTCGCCGAGGTCACGATCGAGCTCTGCGACGGCATACCGTCCGATGTCGAAAAAGCCGGAACCGCATTTGGCAACGGCCAGTACTGCCCGTGGACCGCACGCGTGACGAATATAACGACCATGGATTGACTCGCGGGACGGCCGCCCGGGATGCTGCACGTCTCGAGGCTAACGCCGTCGTTTCGGCATCGACCGGATCGCATCAACCGCACGCGCGATACGCCGTGCGCGTGTTTCTGGCTTCTTCGCTCCCTCAATCGACTCGACATGCTCACGCTGATGGCTGTAGCTCAGTTCCCGCCAACGATCCCAGGCGCCAGGCGTCGCTTTCAGTGCCTTCACGAAGTCGGCGGGAGGGACGGCCTCGCGGGCTCCAGTGTCGAGGTCGAGTCGAACATCGAGCGTCTCGTCTCCCTGCAGACCCGCGGCCTCCCGATTGCTCTTCCGCAGTGGAATGCACGGCGGGCCTCCCATCGCCGCGATCGTACTTCGGTACGTGTACCCATTCAGCGTGACTCTGACCGGTGCGCGCACTTTGCCGAACACGGCTTTGGGATCGAAGGGCAGCGGCACGAAACACATCGACCCCTCGCGGACGATGGTGGTCGTGAAAGTCTTCGAGCTCATGGCTCAGGGCCTTCCAGTTGAAATGCATCCTCGTCTGCGCGGCGTTCCTTCCCCGGGGGGAAGAACCAGGCATCTGGACTCGCGGCCGCAGTGTAGCGCAGCCACCGGCCCGGTCCAATCGGGTCGGTGAGATTCCCCCTACAATCGCGTTATGGCTGGTCGGAAGTGCTATCACTGCAAGCAGTGGGTGAACGAAGGCGAGCCCCATGACTGCTGGACGACGACCGAGGCGGCCCTGACGGCGGACCTGTCCGAGGATCTGCAGGAAGCCTGGGAACGGCTTCGCGAGGCGGCGGTGTCGCTCGGGGATCAGCGGATCTATGCCTCGCACAGGTCCATCATGTTCTCCCGCGCCTCCTGCTATTTCTTCGTGCGTCCCAAGAGGAATTTCCTCGAAGCCTGCCTGTTCCTGGGCCGAACACTGAGGGGCAGCCAGATCCGACGGACCCTGCCCGCGTCGAAGACCAAGGTGGCCCACATCCTTCACATCCGCCACCGGGACGAAGTGGAACCCCCGATCACCGACTGGCTCCGGGAAGCCTACGAGTTTTCAGGTGTGGCAGCGGCGATTGCGAAACGCGCGACGCCGAAAGCGAAAAGCGGGAAACCAGGAACCAGGCGGAAAGCCGGCACCGTCAAAGCGAAGCGGCGGTGACGGGGGCCATGCGCGGCAGCTCTACACGCCGCGCGTCCAGGCGCGCGCCATGAAACGCCCCTTGCGCCCCGACAACACGTGGAGCGCCCGTTCCAGGTTGCGGGCACGCGCCGCCTCTGATTTGAGCCACGAGAAGTACCGGAGGATTTCCTTTTTCCGGCTCGGGATGAGCGCGTCCCAATTGGCCATGGCCTTTGGATGGTTGCCGAGCGCCGCCTCGAACCACGGCGGCATGGGATGCATGGGACCGTTCGTGTACTTCGCGTCGAACGCCACTTCAGCCAGGACGCGATCGCCGACCTTCGTGTGCGACGCCTTGCGGACGTCACCGTGCAGGTACAGATAGAAGCTGCCGTCTCCAGCCGGCATCATGTTGATCCGCCACGCCTCCGCGGGCTTGCCGTTCAGGCGAACGAGAACGGGAAGCGGCCTTCGCCAATCCGGCTTGATGGCTCTCGCCCGGGCAGCGCTGACCGGAATATAGGGGTTGCCTTCGCGGATCTTGATTGCCGATCGAAAGGTCAGCACGGCCATTTCGTATCGTAGCAACTCTGCAGACCGCCACAACCCTGCCAGTTCAGGAGGTCATTTCAATGCAAATGCATCCGGCGCCGCGCGAAACTGGCCCAAAAACGCGACAGACGGCCGCCGGGTGGTCAATATTGCACAGACAGGTTTCCGCTCGATCCGCTACCGTCGCATGTGGCATCGGCGCTCGGGTACGCGTCCTTCGAAATCACTCGAGAGTTCACAGCGCCACGTCCAGTGAAGACCACACGAACCGGCTTTCGCGCTTGAGTCACGCCCTCGTGCCGTCGACACGGCGTGCAGCCCTTGTGCTCTGCCTGATGCTGGCGCTCCCGGCAGCGTCGCTCGCGCTCGATCCGAGGACGCTGCTCTCGCAGTACGCGTTCGACCAGTGGGGAACGGGCGACGGACTGCCGCAGGCGTCGGTCGGCGCCGTCGCTCAGACGACCGACGGCTATATCTGGCTGGCCACGGAAGAAGGCCTGGTTCGCTTCGACGGCGTTCGCTTCACGATCTTCGACACCACCAATTCCGCACTCGTCGACAACTACATCTCCGGTCTGCGCTCCGGAAGGGACGGATCGTTGTGGATCCGCACCAACGACACGCTCTACCGCTCCACCGCCGGCGGCATTCGTCCGGTCTGTTCCGGCCGTTCCGTCGGCCTCGACTTCACGCCGATTCTCGAGGATCGCTCAGGCGCGATCTGGAGCGGCTCTGTCGGCGGCGTGATGTCGTATGCGCCAGACGGGAGATGCCGCCACCATCCCTTTGGACAGGCCGTGTTCAATGCGGTGGTCTCGTCGCTCATCGAGAACACCGATGGCACCATCCTCATCGGCACGAACCTGGGATTGAAGCTCCTCGACCGAGGGACGATCTCCGATTCGGCAAACCCGAAGATTCCACTCATGGCTGTCGGCGCGCTGTATGTCGACCGCGGCGGATCGCTCTGGATCGGCGGCCAGGGCGTCCTTCTGCGGCAATCCAGGGACGGCCTCAAACGCTTCGGTGCGGCGGAAGGGATGCCGGCCGCCGATCTCAGGATGGTGCTGGAGGACCAGCACGGCAGCATCTGGTTCGGAACCGACGGCGCCGGAATCGGCCGGGTTCGCGGCGACCGCGTCGAAACGCTGCCGAAGGACAGGATCCATGCGAACGAGCGTGTACGGGCGATGTTCGAGGGAACCGAAGGCGGTCTCTGGGTCGGGACCGTCGCGAACGGTGTTCTACGCATGCGGGACGGCTCCGCCACGACATTCAGCAGGCACGAGGGCCTGCGTGGAGATGTGGTCCGCGCCCTGTTCCAGGATCGGTCGGGCCGCCTCCTCGTTGGCCTCGATGGAGCCGGCATCGCTGTTCGCTCGACGGACGGCACGTTCACGACAGATCCCGCGCTCGATTTCCTGCGCGAATACAGCGTGCGGGCGCTGTACGACGATCGCGACGAAGGCGTGCTGATCGGATCGAACGATGGCCTGTTCCGGCTGCACGACGGCGTGCTCACGCTCGTCCCGAACCAGTCCTGCTTTCCGTCCAACAATGTTCGAAGCCTCCTGAGAGATCGACAGGGCCGCCTGTGGGTGGGAACCAATCGCGGCCTCGCTCGCCTCGACGGGACCGGCTGCCAGGCGATGCGAGTGACGTCGGCAAACCCGGGTCGGTTCATCACAACGATCTATCAGGATGGAGAGGACACGGTGTGGGTGGGCTCCATGGCCGGGGGACTCAGTCGGGTTCAGGGAGATGAGCTCGTGCCCTATGCCTGGCCGGACGGGGCGGCGCCTCCACACGACGTGCGCGCCATTATCGGCGGGCCGCGCGGCTCGATGTGGGTGAGCACGACCGCCACCGTGTGGCGCATTCGTGGCAGCACGGCCATCCGCTTCGATCGACCCAACGGGCTTCCGAGCGACAAGGCATTCGCGATCCTGGATGACGGGGCCGGCACGCTGTGGATGACGTCGAACAAAGGCGTCCGGGCCGCGAGAATCGATGACCTCGACGCGTTTGCCGACGGCCGGCTTGCTGCGGTACCGTCGCGCCTGTTCGGTGTTCCCGATGGGATGATGAGCGCGGAGTGCATGCTGGCCAACCCCGGCGCCGTGCGGCTGGCCGACGGAACGGTGTGGTTCTCGACCACGTTCGGCGTGGTGCGCATCAACCCGGCGCACCTCCTGCGCAACCTGCGGCCACCGCCCGTCGTCGTCGAGCTCGTGACCATCGACGGCCGGTCGATGCCGGCGAACCAGCCGATCACGGTCGCGCCAGGCAGCGGCGAGCTCGAGATCCGCTACACCGGGCTCAGCTTCGTGAACCCCGGCGCCGTGCGCTTCAAATACAAGCTGGAAGGGTTCGACAAGGACTGGCAGGATGTCGGTCCGCGCCGCGCGGCGTACTACACGAATCTTCCGCCGGCGCAGTATGCCTTCAAGGTGATTGCCGCCAACAGCGACGGCGTCTGGAACTCCGGCGGCGCGTCGGTCGCGCTCCGGCTGCTGCCGCACTTCTACGAGACAACCTGGTTTGCCGCCGTCGTTCTCGTGGGGGGCTTTGGAACGGCGTTCACCGGCTACCAGCTGCAGGTGAAGCGCGCCCGCAGCCGCCAGCGCGAGCTCGTTCGCCTCGTGGAGGAGCGCACCCGCGATCTGCAGCAGGAAGTCATCGAACGCAAGGCTGCCGAAGAGAAGGCCGAGAGCGCGAACCGGGCAAAGAGTGATTTCCTCGCGCACATGAGCCATGAGATCCGGACACCGATGAACGGCATCATCGGCATGACCGAGCTCGCGCTCGACACGCCGCTCTCCGCGGAACAGCGCGAGTTCCTGAGTATCGTGAAGGGCTCCGGCGACGCGTTGCTGTCGCTCATCAACGACATCCTCGACTTCTCCAGGATCGAGGCCGGCAAGGTGGAGCTCGATCCCACCGATTTCAATCTGCACGATGCGCTCGGCGAGATTCTGCAAACGATGTCCATGCACGTGCAGGAAAAGGGCATCGAGCTCGCCTGCGACATTCACGACGATGTGCCCGAGTGGGTGGTGGGTGACCGCGGCCGTCTGGCCCAGGTGATCATCAACCTTGTCGGCAATGCCTTGAAATTCACCGAGCGTGGCGAGGTCGTCGTCTCCGTCGAAACCAGGGAAATCACCGAGAGAGGCGTCCATCTGCAGTTTCAGGTCCGGGACACCGGCATCGGGATTCCCGCGGACAAACAGGCCGTGATCTTCGAAGAGTTCGCGCAGGCCGACAGCTCGACGACGCGGAAGTACGGCGGCACGGGTCTCGGCCTCGCGATTTCCAGGCGCCTCGTTCACCTCATGGAAGGCCGCATCTGGGTCGAGAGCCGTGAGGGGGAAGGCAGCGCGTTCCAGTTCACGGCGTGGTTGCAGCCGTCGGAGGGAAGGGCGACGCTCGTGCCCGCCGGACTGCAGGCACTGGAGGGTGTGCGCGCGCTCATCGTCGACGACAACCGGACGAACTGTCGCATCCTCGAACTGATGTTGAAGAAGTGGGGGATGGCCACGACGGCCGTGAGCGATGGCGCGTCGGGGCTGGCCAGCCTGTCGGACGCCGGCGGCACGCCCACGCCGGTCGCTGTGCTGCTGGTCGATTGCGAGATGCCGGTCATGGATGGATTCACGCTGATCGAGAGAATCAGGGAACATCCCGACATAGCGGGAATACCCGTCATCATGCTGACGTCAGCGGGACGGCCGGACGACATGTCGCGATGCCGCGAGCTGGGCATCGACCGCTATCTGCTGAAGCCCGTTCGCCAGGCCGACCTGCGCGACTCAATTCTGGAAATCCTGAGTCGCGGGCACGCTCCCATCGCGGCGCCGGTTCCGGCGGTCGCATCCATCGTGATGCCGCCGCAACGGCCCCTCCGGATTCTCGTGGCGGACGACGTGGCGGTGAACCGGACGCTGCTCCAGCGCTTGCTCGAGAAGCTCGGTCACGTCGTCACGCTCGCGGCAAACGGGCAGGAAGCCGTCGACCTCGTCTCCGCCGGGATCTTCGACCTCGTGCTCATGGATGTTCAGATGCCGGTGATGGACGGCCTCGGATCGACCGCGGCGATACGGCAGCGAGAGTCGTCATTCACGACGCACTTGCCGATCCTTGCCGTCACGGCGCACGTCATGCCCGGGGACAAGGAGCGCTTTCTCGCGGCCGGCATGGACGGATACATCTCGAAGCCGATCGGCCGAGCCGAGCTCGTCGAGGCCATCGCGACAGCCGTCGGTTAGGCGCCCATCGATCCCTGTTCATCCTGCCGCTTTTCGGCGGCGACCGGACGCGGTGGGCCGAGCTCGGCGATCCGGTACCCGTCGGGGTGCGTGCGGTTACGGTCGTCGGTGAAAAAGTGCGCCTCGCGCCCTGTCGTTCCTGCGGACGGACTATTGACTGTCTACAACGCGCGGGGCACTGCACCCCGCACTCTGGCACCCCTGGCACCCTGACATCTGGCTGCACCTTGCCACCGATCATGTCCGAGTTCATGTAAAGTGCTCCGTCTATCGGCTGACAAGGAGGCACATCGTGAGGCGCCAACGGATCGGATACACGCTTCTCCTGCTCATCGTGGCGTTCCCGGTGCTCGCGCAACCGCGGCCGGGCACTCGCCGCATCCCCCTGGCGGAGCTCCGGGATCGCATCGCCGGCGGCTGGGCCGGCCAGATGATCGGCGTCAGCTTCGGCGCGCCCACTGAATTCCGCTCGCTCGCCAAAATGATCGAGGGCCCCCTGCCGGACTGGAAGCCGGCCAACGTCGCCGGTGCGATCGATCAGGATGACCTCTACGTCGACATGACCTTCGCCCGGGTGCTCGACGACAAGGGACTGTCGGCCACAACGGAAGACTTCGGCAACATGTTCCGCGACAGCCGCTACCGCCTCTGGCACGCGAATCTGGCGGCCAGGCGCGCCCTGCGGCGCGGCGTCCCGGCAACGCTGACCGGCACTCCCCGCTACAACGTGCACGCCAACGACATCGACTTCCAGATCGAATCCGACTTCATCGGTCTGATGACGCCGGGGCTCCCGGCCGCCGCGAATGATTTCTGTCTCCGCGCCGGCCGCGTCATGAACTACGGCGACGGTATCTACGGCGGGATGTTCGTCTCCGGCATGTACGCCGCCGCGTTCTTCGAGACCGATCCGCGCCGCATCGTCCAGGCTGGACTGGCGTCGATCCCGGCGGCCAGCCCGTACGGCCGGCTGATTGCCGATGTCCTCACCTGGTCCAGCCAGCACCCGGACGACTGGAAGAAGGTGTGGCACCTGATTGAAGCCAAGTGGGACACGCGCGAGCCCTGCCCCGAGGGAGCCGCACGCCCGTTCAACATCGACGCCAAATTGAACGGCGGCTACATCGCCCTCGGCCTGCTCTACGGACAAGGGGACTTCGGGAAGACGATCGAGATCTCGACTCGCGCGGGCCAGGATTCGGACTGCAATCCGTCGAGTGCAGCAGGCATCATCGGCGTCATGCTCGGGTACGCCCGGATTCCGGATGAGTGGAAAGGCGGCATTCCGGCGATTGCCAACACGAAATTCAACTACACCGACTATTCCTTCAACGGCATCGTCGAGAGCACCGAGAAGCGCGCGCTCGCGCTGATTCGCGCGACGGGTGGCCGTCTCGATGGAGACACCGTGATAGTGAAAACGCAGTCGCCCAAGGCGGCGGCGCTGAAGATCTGGGATGACTACGGCTCGCCCGCCGAGCGCATCGCGGCGGCGGACCCGAAGTGGACGTGGACCGGCGCCTGGTCGCCCGCCGACGGCCGCAAGGTGCGGCGAGCGTCCGCCGGCGGGGTCGAGGCGAGCGTGACGTTCAACGGGACAGGGGCAGTACTCGTCGGCCCGTACCTGGCCGACGGCGGCAAGGCCGATATTTATCTCGATGGACGGCTGAATCGGACGGTCGACTCGAATTCGGACGAAGGGCAATCGAAGAATTCGGAAGCGATCTGGCACGCGTTCGGCCTCAAACCCGGCGACCACACACTGCGTGTCGTGGTGAAGGGCGAAGAGATGTATCCCGGCAAGGGCACGGTGGTCGGCGTTGAAGACCTGATCGTGTTTCGAAAGTAAGCTCGCCTGCCTCTCAGGCTCGCCTGTCGGGATCCGGGATCCGGGGATCAGGGATCAGGGATCGGGATTCGGGACTCGGGATTCGTGTCGCGCAGACTTCGAAGAACCCGATCCCTGATCCCGAATCTTCTTCCGGCTAAAGCCAGCTACGTCGTCCAAGTCCCGAGCCCCGAGTCCCGAATCTCGAGTCCCGATACGCGAGCCAGACTGGCGCGCGAGCGCCCATCAGGCGAGCATCCTACAGCTTCCGCAGGTACGCCAGCTCTTCTACCTCTCCCTCGACAGGCAGTTGATGGCGCCGGTCGCCGCCGGCCAGACTGGCGTCAACGTCGGCACGCCGAAAGCCCTGTTCCAGATGCCGAACCTGATTGAGGAGGGGCGGCTGCTCATGCCGACGTCCAACAACTATCTGGCGACGCCTGACGGCCGGCGCTTCCTGGCCGCTGTGAGAGCGCGCGACCCGAATGCGCCGCCGATCAGCGTCGTGGTCAACTGGCTCGCTGTTCCGAGTCGGTGAGGCTCCGGTCGTCCTCCCTTCCCCGCCGTTCGTCGGCATCCATGGCCTTTCGTCGCCCGGGTCGAGGGTCACAAGGCGTACTGCCTGGACTACCCGATCGTGCAGCTCGAGAAGAAACTGGATCCGCAGAGATTCCCGGATCCACCGGAGCACGCTGGTCACCACGTCGTGGATCAAGGAAGTCGCGTCGTTGCCGGGCGACGGGCTGAATGTGCGCCTGAAGGACGGCAGGGACACCGACCTGACCGTCTCCCGTGACCGGGCCCGCGAATTCAAGGAGCGCCTGCTGGCCACCTGACGAAGGCGCACTCCTTCAGCGGAGTGCATGACCCGATCACGAGCGGGATGGCTCCGGCTCGATCCAGTAGCGCGGGCCGGGCCCAAGACGGCGGGCGCGGTCGCCGGGATTCGACATCTGGCAATCCTTGAGCGACAGGCATCCGCACCCGATGCACTGCGTGAGGGACGACCGGAGACGCTCGAGCTCGGCGATGCGTCGATCGATGCGCGCCGTCCAGCTCCCGGACAGTCGCGCCCAGTCGGCCTTCACGGGAACATGGTTACCCGGGAGGCGCCCGACCTCCACGCCGATCTCCTCGAGCGACAACCCGATCTTCTGCGCGAACACGATGAACGCAATCCGGCGCAGCACGGCCCGCGGATAGCGGCGATGCCCGGATCCAGCGCGTTCCGACCGGATGAGGCCGCGCTCCTCGTAAAACCGGAGCGCAGAAGCCGCGACTCCGCTGCGGCGGGAGACCTCGCTGATCGTCAGTACATCCTGCACACCGCCAGCATATCGATCCAGGGCCTTGACTTCAAGTTAACTTTAACTTGTAGGATCAGTGAACGCTGATAGCTGATAGCTGATGGCTGATAACTGGTAGCTGGTAGCTGGTAGCTGGTAGCTGGTAGCTGATAGCTGATAGCTGGTAGCTGAGCTGGTAGCTGGTAGCTGATAGCTGGTAGCTGGTAGCTGGTAGCTGGTAGCTGGTAGCTGGTAGCTGGTAGCTGGTAGCTGGTAGCTGGTAGCTGGTAGCTGGTAGCTGGTAGAACAGGAACCCACATGACCCTCACGCCTCACGACTTCACGGACCTCTCCTCCGCAGCGCGCCGTCCCGGGCACGATCCGTTCACGGGCCTCCGCGTTGCAATCACGGGCGGCACGTCCGGACTCGGTCTCGCCCTCGTCCAGCATCTGCACGATCGCGGCGCACGCGTCGCCTTCGTCGCGCGGCGACGGGACGACGTCGCGCGCGTGGCCGCACAGCATCCCGGCGTCCACGGCATCGCCGGCGATGTGTCGCGGAAGGACGACATCTACCCGATCGCCATGCAGATCCTGGGCGCGCTTGGCGGGCTCGACGTGCTCATCAACAATGCGTCGGATCTGGGACCCGTGCCGCTGGCGCTCCTGGCCGACACCGAGTGCGAGGATCTCGTGCGCGCGCTCGACACGAACGTGCTCGGGCCGTTCAGGCTCACAAAGGCGCTGCTCGGCTCGCTCGCCGCGGCGGCGCGGGAGGGCTCCGGGGCCGTGGTGCTCAACATCTCGAGCGATGCCGCCATCGAGGCGTATCCGCGGTGGGGCGCATACGGCGCGAGCAAAGCCGCGCTGGGCCACATGAGCCGGATCTGGAACGAAGAGCTCAACGCCGACAGGATCGCCGTCCTCACGCTCGACCCTGGCGACATGGATACACCCTTTCATGCGGCGGCCGTGCCGGATGCCGATCGATCGGCGTTGAAGCGGCCCGAGACCGCGGCCCGGGAGCTCGCCGACGCGCTCGCCGCAGCTCTCTCGCGGCGTACACCATCAGCCAGCCTGCAGGAGGTCCGCCGATGATCGCCGCGAGCGTGCCGGTACAACGTCCGAACCAGGCCAGGCTCCTCGTGGCCCGCAGGCACGGACACATCGAGCACTGGCGACGCGCGGACTTCGTGCGTCTCTTCCGCCACGGAGACCTCGTGATCGCGAATGACGCCGCGACATTGCCCGCCAGCCTCTCTGGACAGCACGTCGCAACCGGCCGCGACATCGAAGTGCGCCTCGCCGGGCGTGATTCGCTGGAGCAGGTGACGCGCTTTTCGGCGGTGTTGTTCGGGCCCGGCGACTTCCGGACGCGCACGGAGGATCGCCCCTTGCCACCGCCGGTCAACCCCGGCGACATCCTGGCGCTCGGTCCTCTCCGCGCGCGAGTCGTCGGGCTGCACGATCACCCGCGTCTCGTCGCGCTGGAGTTCGACGGCTCACCCGGCACGATCTGGGAGGGGCTCGCGCGGCACGGCCGGCCGATCCAGGTCCTCACACCTGACGACGCCGCTGGCGCTCTGGGACACATGGACGGCCATCGCCGGACCGCCGGTCGCCTTCGAGCCTCCCTCGTCAGGTTTCGTGCTGGACTGGGATGCGCTCGCATCGATGTCGAAGGGAGGCGTGCGCTTCATGACGATTACGCATGCGGCGGGCATCTCCTCGACCGGAGACGCGACCCTCGATGCGCTGCTGCCGTTCGATGAGCCCTATCGGATCCCCGCATCGACCGCAGAGGCCATCCGGCAGGCTCGCGAAGGAGGGGGACGCATCATCGCAATCGGGACCACCGTCGTACGCGCGCTCGAGCACGCCGCGGCCATCAACCCTGTCGTGCAGGCCGGCGAAGGCGTGGCGTCGCAGCGTATCGATGGGTCAAGCCGCCTGAGGATCGTGGACGCGATTCTCTCCGGTACGCACGAACCCGGGACCAGCCACTACGACATGCTGCGCGCATTTGCCGACGAAGGGACGCTGAGCCGGATCAACCGGGAGCTCAACGAGCTTGGATACACGACGCACGAGTTCGGCGATTCGGTCTTTCTGGAGGCGGCGGGAGAGGCCGCGAGTGTTCGGCGAGCATCCTGAGGACGTAGGTGCGGCGCGTGGCAATATGAGCGAGCAGCAGTTTCACCAGCAGCTGCCAGCGATTCGTGACGCCGACCTTTCGATAGAGTCGCGCGAGACGTGTGTGAACCCTGGATGGAGCGATGCCAAGTCTCGCGGCGATGGACGCTTCATCGTCCGCGAACGCGACGATGCTCTCGATGATCGGGAACTCGCGTGTCGAAATGCACAGAGACGCCAGTGTCTCTCTCCACATCCTGGCGCCTTCCCGGGACATCGGGACCCCTTTGTGACGGGTCGCCGCGGGCTCTGTTCCCGGGTATCCGGCATCAGGGAAATACAGCAGCAACGGACGGTCAGCAGCTTTCGTCAATGATCGCGCCTGCGACTTTTCGATCTCAACCGTTCGACGGTCAGCGGCTGCAGAGCACGCTGTTGCGGGGCTCTCCGGTGTCACCTTGACGCGCCGCCAGAAGGCAACGATATTCCAGCGGTCGCCGGTGCGCGACATAACGCCTTTGCATCTGGTGACCCTCCTCGCGAAAACGCTTTGCAGCGATTGACCTGGCTTGCCGCCGGGCGCCGCGCTCCGGTACTTAGGCAACGGTTCACGCGCCCAGGGGACTAGAATGTGGCCAGGTGGCCCGAAGTCCCACGTCTGAACGAGACGGCCCGACTGCGTTCGTGATTTTTCCTGCAGTCCCGGAGGGTGGTTCATTCACGGTGTGGTGACGTGACGTTGGGGACATGTCGTGCACGATGACAATCGAGTTCGCGACGAATGTTTGGACTTCGTCCAGCGTTGTCAGTGCGTCGCTGGAGACTGGCGGTCTCGAGACTTTGTGGGCAGGGTCACCAGTGTCTGGCAGTGTCTTCGAGTCATCCCGGAATCCCGAACTCCTGCCGACAGAAGTGTGCTCGCGTCAGCCGTGATGCGAATGGCGGTGGAGGTGCTCCGCCGTACCGAGAATGCATCATGGACCAGCAGGAACAGCGGTCCGAGGGCCCGGGTGGAAAGTCTGGTGGCTCTGTTGCGCCTCGAACATGGCGCGCGTGGTATCGAGCTCAAGACCCTCGCGGTGCGCGTGGGTATCAATCATTGGCGCTTGTCTCGACTGCTTGCGGCCGAGACCCAGCAGCCATTTCACGTGCACCTGGGTGGATGGAGGGTGTTGAGCGCGGTGGTGCTCCTCGGGTACTGCGACGGCTTCTATCAAGGAGATCGCCTACACCGCTGGCTATGCGGGCCCGGCAGAACTCGATCGTCAGTTCAGGGCCTGGCTGGGAATGACGCCCACGCAGTTTCGAGCCGCACTCGTTCGCGCTCCGGCGGCAGTCCTGTCGCAGTCGATCGCGTCCAGCCGGCAGCAGTATCAGCGCCACCAACAAATGGGCCAGCCTTCCGGGCACTGACCTTCAATCTGCGCCGTTGGTCGAACGGCGAGGCTCCGGAGGCAAACAGCGGAATGTGCTGGATTTGCGCCTCGATTGCTGGGTGAACGCGTCGGCCGTTCTGACACGACTCAGTGTTCCGCGAGCATCCTGACGGCGTGGATGACGACGCCGCGGGATGCATCGAGCGCACGCCTGGCGTCTTCGAGCGAACGGCCCGACGTGAGCATCACGATCGTCGCGGGGAGGTCGCCGCCGGCGACCTCCAGTGCCTCGAGCGCCGATTCCTCGCTCGCGCCGGTCTCGGCGGTGATGATCCGGACCGAGCGTCCGCGCAGCTTGACGTTGCCGGGACGCATGTTCGACATGCGGTTCCCGGTGACGTATCCGAGCCGGATCATCGTGGCAGTGGAGAGCATGTTCAGCACCAGTTTCTGCGCGGTCCCGGCCTTCATCCGCGAGGAGCCGGTCAACACCTCCGGGCCAACGACCGGGACGATCGGCACCTCCGCCACCCGCGTGATCTCGGACCCGGGGACGCAGGTCACAGCCGCCGTGAAGGCTCCGAGCTGCCGGGCGTACTCGACCGCGCCGATGGTGTAGGGCGTGCGGCCAGACGCCGCAAGCCCCACGACCGCGTCCGCCTCCGTGACGTCGTGCGCAGCGAGGTCGCGTGCACCCGCGGCCCGATCGTCCTCGGATGCCTCGACGGCGCGGTGACACGCCTCGTAGCCTCCGGCAATGATCCCCTGCACCATCTCCGCAGAAACGCCGTACGTCGGCGGGCACTCTGACGCATCCAGCACACCCAGACGTCCCGAGGTTCCGCACCCGACGTAGAGAAGCCTGCCGCCGCGCTCCAGACGTCCGACGATCGCCTCGACTGCGCGTCCCACCGCGCCGATCTCCCGGCGCACCGCTTCGGCGACTCCGGCATCCTCGTCATTGATCAGCGCGAGGATCTCGGCCACCGGGAGCGACGAGATCTCCCGCGTGCGAGGGTTGTCCTGCTCCGTGATCGGGAGGCCGTCCGGGATATTGGAAGTCATGGATTCGCTGGCACCTGAGTGACCTCCATGATATCGCGCGACGGAGGGAGCGCTCAGTCGGCCCGCAGCACGGTGAGCGGGTCCACCCGGCTGGCACGGCGCGCCGGGAGATAACACGCCAGCCCCGCCACGGCCAGCAGGACTGCCGAGGCGCTGACGAAGCTCGCGGGGTCGGCGGGGCTCACGCCGTGCAGGAATCTCGAGATCGTCGCACCCAGCGCCAGGGCGCCCACCGCCCCGACGACGAGGCCGATGCTCACGAGCGTGAGGCCGTCGCGCAATACCAGTGTCAGCACGTTCTTCGGGTCCGCGCCCAGTGCCAGCCGGACACCCATCTCACGTCGTCGAAGGCTCACGCTGTAGGCCATCACCCCGTACATCCCGAGGCTTGCGAGACCGAGCGCGATCAATCCGAACACGCCGAGCAGCCCGCCGTTCATCGTCGCGCCGAAGAGCGCCTGATCGATGACCTTGCGGGCGGTCCTGGTATCGCCGACGTCGAGACGCGGGTCGATGTCCCGCAGTTCCCGTTGCACCGTTGCGAGCACCGGCGCAGGATCGGCGTTCGTCCGGACGTAGAGTACGACGCGGTCGGCGAAGTTCTGCGCCAGCGGAATGTACACGCACGGTTGCGGCCCTTCCCCGATTTCGTCGTAGTTGACCGTTGCCGCGACACCGACGATCTGGCGGGCCACGCTCTCGCCGGTGAAGATCACGCGCTGGCCGATTGGATCGCGATCGGGCCAGTACTGCCGCGCCAGCGTCTCGTTCACAATCGCGACCGGCAGATTCGCGTCTCGATCCGTGTCGGCGAAGTCGCGGCCGCGCGTGATGGCGACGCCGGCGGTGTCGAAGTATTCGTGATCCACGGTGTTCACGACGGTCAGGGCTCCGCTCGATTCGACGGCATCGGTCCGTCCTTCGATCGAGAGCTTGCGGGAGGGCCCGGTGAAGAGCGGCAGGTTGGTGGCCCAGGCGACAGACGTCACCCCGGGGATGACGGAGATCCGATCCCGGACGGTGCGATAGAGCTGCTCGGCACGCGGACGGTCATAACCGGCCTGTCCCGGGTTCAGCAGCACGATTCCAAGATGCTGCCGTTCGAAGCCCGGATCGACGGCATATGCGCGCTGGATGCTGCGGAGAAAGAGACCCGCCGTGATCAGGGCCATGAGCGAGAGCGCGACCTGGCCCACAAGGAGTGCGTGACGCATCCTCACCGAACCCTTCTGCTGCCCCGCCGTCCGGGCTCCATTGTTCAGGGCCGCGACGAGATTCGAGCGAGATGCCTGCAGGGCGGGTGCCGCGCCAAAGACGACCGCCGTGATCGCGGAGAGCAGCATGGCGAACAGCAGCACATTCAGGTCGACGGAGACATCGACGAGATTCTGGGCGTACTCGGCCGGACGCAGAGACGAGAGCAGGCGAGTGCCGGCCGACGCCGCGCCAAACCCCACCACCCCGCTGACGAGACCGAGCAGCGCGCTTTCTGTGAGCAGTTGCCTCACGACACGCGATCGTCCCGCTCCGAGAGCGAGACGGACCCCGATTTCGTGTCGTCGCGCGGTCGCCCGCGCCAGCAGAAGATTGGCCACGTTCGAACAGGCGATCAGCAGGACCAGTCCGGGGATCGCCATCAGCGCGACGCTGCCCAGTACGGCCAGCTGCGGGCTCACGCCCATGAGGGTCGCGCGCGAGAGCGGCTGGACGGAAATCCCGCGTCCACGGTTCATTGCCGGGTGCTCGCGTTCGAGCTGGACGGCAATCGTCGAGAGGCTCGACTCCGCCTGGGGAATCGCGTGGCCGGGAAGGAGGCGTCCTACCGCGTTGAACGCCGGCGCCGCGCGGTCGCTCAGCCAGTTGCGCATCTCAGCCGCGGCAACCTGTGCCGTCATCATCGACGGAATCCACACGTCCGGACCGAACACCGGATCGAGTCCCTTGAAGCCTTCCGGGGCGACGCCGATGACCGTGAATGCCAGACCGTTGATCTCGATGGTCCGGCCCGCGATGTCGGCCGCGGCGCCGAAGCGCCGCTGCCACGGCGCGTATCCGAGGACCAGCACCGGGTGTCCGCCGGGCGTACGGTCCTCCTCCGGCAGGAAGAAGCGGCCGATGCGCGGTTTCACCCCGAGCGTCTCGAAGTAGTTCGCCGTGACGAGCTCGGCGAACATGCGCTCGGGCTGCGGACCGCCCGTCAGCGTGATTCCCAGCGTGCTCGAGTAGCCGGCGAGGCTGCTGAACACATCGGTGCGCGTCCGGAAATCCACCAGGTTGGGGTGTGAGAGCGGCAGCTTTGCGCTGGCATTCGCGGGGTCGGCTGTCTCCCGCGTCGACAGCGTGACGAGCGCAGACGCATTCTCGACAGGAAGCTTGTGCAGCAGCAGGCTGTTGATCACCGTGAACGCGATGGTGTTCGCCGCTATGCCGAAGGCCAGCGTGACGACAACGGTCGCGGTGAATCCTGGATTTCTGAGCAACACCCGGGCGCCGTACCGCAGGTCGCGCCAGAGGTCGGTGATCGGGCTGCCGCTCGCGGGGGCTTCCGGGACCGGTGCGCGTCGCGCGTGCGGGCGAGGCTTCCGTCGCCCGTCGAACTGATCGCGCTCGCTCAACTCACTCAGTGTCGTGTTCACCGCATCCGCCTCGTTCATGCCGGCGGACCGGAACTCTTCGTAGCGATCCTGCAGATGTGCGGTCAGTTCTTCGATGACGTCAGCGTCCCCGTCGGCAGAGAGCTGCCGGAGCCGCTCGCTTATGAGGCTCTTCCAATCAGGCATATTCGATTCCCGTCACGCGTCGGACGGCCTCCACAAATGCCTTCCAGCTCTGGCGCTGCTGCTGCAGCAGCGCGCGTCCTGCGCTCGTCAAACGGTAGTAGCGCCGCCTGCGCTGCGTGGCCTTCTCGACCCACCGGCCCTCGATGAGCGAACGGTCCTCGAGCCGATAGAGCAGCGGGTACAACGACGTCACCCGGAAGCGGAGGTCACCGTCGGACCGCGTTTCGATGAGCTTCGCGATCTCGTATCCGTGGCGCGGCTGGGCCTCGAGCAGGGAAAGGATGAGGAGCTCTGCTGAGCCTTTCTTCCATTCGCGGTCATCGTCGCTGGCTACCATATGCTTGACTCCAACATATCGTAGTCGCGTATACGAACGGTCAGCGTCCCGAGTTCCGCGCGTGCTCTTTCGGCTTGCTCGTCATCGGCACGAACCGCACGGGAAGCGTGCGCAGCGTCTCCAGTCCGCCGGCCGTCCGCCGCAGGATCCGCAGTTCCTGGGTCACCGTACCTACCGGAATCGCCATCAATCCCCCGATCTTCAGCTGCTGCACGAGGGCGGGGGGCACTTCGTCCGGCGCTGCCGTCACCATGATGCGATCGAACGGCGCGTGTTCGGGCCAGCCCAGGTAGCCGTTGCCGGTGCGCACGTGAATGTTGCGATAGCCGAGCGTCGACAGTATCCCGCGCGCCCGCTCGGCCAGGGGGGCCACGATCTCGATCGTGTACACGTCTTTCACGAGCGCGCCGAGCACTGCCGCCTGGTAGCCGGATCCGGTTCCGATCTCGAGCACGCGATCGGTGGGCGCAAGATCCAGCTCCTGCGTCATGAACGCGACGATGTAGGGTTGGGAGATCGTCTGGTCGTGGCCAATCGGCAGCGGAGCATCGCTGTAGGACTCGGCGCGCCGGGATTCGGGCACGAACAGGTGACGCGGCACCTGGAACATGGCGTCGAGCACCCGCGGGCTGCGAATGTCGCGCGCCCGGAGATGCGCCTCGACCATACGCCTGCGCTCCGTGTCCCAGTCGCGCGGTCCGTGCTGATTCCCGGCTCCCCTGGTGCCGCAGGCGAGACCGGCGATGACGAGCGCGCAGGCGATCCCGAGGTGACCCGCCACGATCCTCATGGTACGCCCACTTTCCTCCCCTGCCTACCCGGGCACGCTGACGCTCCAGCCACATCGCAACCTTCCTCGTGGTCAGAAGGCTTGAACAATTCCGCTCGCCCCATCCATAATCGGCCGCTGACATGAAAACACACCGCATCGCGCTGTATCCGGGAGATGGCATCGGGCCAGAGGTCACCGACGCCGCCGTCGCCGTGCTGACGGCCATGGCGAAACGCGCCGGATTCCAGCTCGACTTCGAGCGCTTCGACTGGGGCATGCCGCACTTCGATCGGCATGGCTCGGTCGCGCCGGAGGACTTTCTGACGACGCTCGGCGGGTTCGACGCGATCTTTCTGGGGGCCGTGGGCTGGCCGGCGCGGCTGCCGGATCACGTCACGCTGAAGCCGTTGATTCAGCTGCGGCAGGCGTTCGATCTCTATGCGTGCGTCCGTCCCGCGCGCACGTTCCCTGGCGTCCAGGGGCCGCTCCGCAGCGCCGACCCGATCGACCTCGTCGTCGTGCGCGAGAACTCCGAAGGAGAGTACGTCGACAATGGCGGCGTCCTCGCGGTAGACACACCGAATGAGGTCGCCCTGCAGACCGCCGTGCATACGAGACGTGGCGTCGAGCGGATCCTGCGCTTCGCGTTCGAGCTTGCGCGCACGAGACGGCGGCGTCTCGCCATGATCACCAAGTCGAACGCGCAGCGCTATGCCTACGTGCTCTGGGATCGTGTGCTCGGCGAGATCGCGCCCAGGTTCACGGATGTGTCCGTCGAGAAGCTCCACATCGACGCCGCGACGCTGGAGCTCGTGCGGCGCCCGCAGACGTTCGACGTCATCGTCGGCTCGAATCTGTTCGGCGACATCCTCAGCGATCTCACCGGCGGGATCACGGGCAGCCTGGGATTGAATCCGTCGGCGAACCTCAACCCGGAGCGGCGCTTTCCTTCGCTGTTCGAACCCGTTCACGGCTCGGCGCCGGACATTGCCGGAAAAGGCATCGCCAATCCCACTGGCGCCATCCTCAGCGCCGCCATGATGCTCGAGTGGCTCGGCGAAGCCGACGCCACGGCTGCCATTCGCACCGCCGTCGAACGCGCGCTCGACGCGCGGAACCTGACGCCGGATGTCGGCGGCAGCATGACGACGACCACCATTACCGATGCCATCGTGAAACACCTGGAATGACAGCGGACACCGCGCGCGACGTCTCTCCGCGTGGCGGTTCGTCCGTTCTGTGGCGCGCCGGAGTCCCCGTCCTCGCCGGTATCGTCCTCGCCGTGATTCCCGCGCCGGATGGCCTGGCGCCGCACGCGTGGCACTACTTCGCGTTGTTTGCCGCTGTGATCCTCGCGTTGATTACCGAGCCCCTCCCCTCGGCGGCTGTCGGCTTCATCGGCGTGACCTTCGCCGCGACGTTCGGTCTCGTCTTCAGCCCGGCGCAACTGTCGGATCCCGCCTTCAGGTTTCCTGCCGAAGCGCTGAGATGGGCGCTCGCCGGCTTCGTCAACGGCACGGTCTGGCTGATCTTCGCGGCGTTCGTGTTCGCGATGGGCTACGAGAAAACCGGACTTGGCCGGCGGATCGCGCTCATGCTCGTCAAGCGTCTCGGCGGACGCACGCTCGGGCTCGGCTATGCGATCGCGCTGTCCGACCTTGCCCTCGCCCCCTTCACGCCGTCCAATACCGCTCGCAGCGCGGGGGCGATTTTCCCGGTGATTGCCAGCATTCCTGCGCTCTACGGCTCCGGCCCTGGCGAGTCGGCGCGCAGGATCGGCTCGTATCTGATGTGGGTGGCATTCGCGGTCACGTGCGTGACGAGCTCGATGTTCGTCACCGCACTCGCGCCGAATCTCCTCGCGCTCGAACTGGTCCGGAAGGCCACGGGCATCGAGATCACGTGGGGCGCATGGTTCATCGGCTTCCTGCCGGTCGGAGTGCCTCTGCTGCTCGTGCTGCCCTGGCTGATCTACAAGCTCTATCCGCCGGAGATTCTTACGAGCGCGGAGGTGCCGAGGTGGTCGGGAGAGGAGCTCGCGAAACTGGGGCCGATCACCTCTAGGGAGATGATCATGGCGACGCTCGTGATCGTCGCGCTCGGGTTGTGGATCGCGGGCGGGCGCGTGATCGATCCCACGATGGTTGCCCTCGTCGGCATATCGCTGATGCTGGTCTTCGCGGTCGTCTCCTGGGACGATATCGTCGGCAACAGGGCCGCGTGGAACGTGCTGGTGTGGTTCGCGACGCTCGTCGTGCTGGCGGACGGCCTGAACAAGGTGGGCGTCCTGGACTGGATTGGCCGCGGCGCGTCCGCGCGCCTGGCCGGGCACTCACCCATGTTCGCGATGACGATCCTGGTCGGGCTGTTTTTTCTGCTGCACTACATGTTCGCGAGCCTTGTCGCACATACGACCGCGCTGCTGCCTGTCTTCGTGGCGGCGGGTGCAGCGATGCCGGGGATGCCGGTCCGCGACTTCGTGATGCTGCTCGTGTTCTCGCTGGGGATCATGGGGGTGCTGACGCCGTATGCCACCGGGCCGGCGCCCGTCTACTTTGCCAGCGGGTACATCGCGCGCCGGGATTTCTGGAGGCTTGGGCTCGTCTTCGGTCTCATCTTCATCGGCGCCTTGCTTCTCGTCGGCATGCCGTATCTGTCAATGATGCATCGCCGATCGTGACCAGCTTCGTAACCGCGGAGGTGATCACGGAAAGATCACCACGGGGACACGGAGCCTGGACGGAGGGAACGGCGGTCGGCCGACCGCTGTCTGTCTCCGACAAATGCGTCTCCATTTCGGCCCGTGGCCAGTGCCACGAGCCCGCCGGCGAGGCCGATACCGGACCGGACTCGAACCCGTCCCCTGCGCTTCCCCGCTGATGCGCTGCGTCTTCCTCGGATCGCCACACCTCACAGAGTTCAGAGGATCAGGAGAGGCAATGGTGATCACGGAAAGATCACCACGGACACGGAGTCACGGAGACGACACGGAGGGAGCGGCGGTCGGCCGCCGGCCACTTGGCCGGCACAGCGCGGGCCGACCGCTGTCTGTTCTCCGGTAAAGAGCTCTCTCGATTTCGACCCGTGGTCAGAGCCACGAGCCAGCTGGTTATCTCCGTGTCGTCTCCGTGTCTCCGTGTGGTGCCGAGGGTATTTCCTGACCAGAGGAGGAGGTCAAGAGATTTCACGTTGGGACCTCCTGACCTCGTGATCTCCTGTGGGGGATTGGAGCGGTCAGGACGAACGTCGCGCGGCGAGCTGGCGCGCCACCAGCGGGCTCGTGAGCTCCTTGACCGCCCCCTTCCCCACCCAGCGCGCCGCGGCCTCCGGAGACGTCGACAGACGCCGGGCCACCGCCACCGCGGCGGCATTCAGCGCGGGATTGCGGCGTCCGATGAGACGCAGGGCCCAGCTCACGCCCTTCTTGACGAAGTTCCGCTCGTCGGCGGCGGCGCGCTCGATGAGCGGCAGGCACCGCACGAACGAGTCGTCGCCGGCTCGCTTGTCGTGCAGGGCGAGGCTGGCCAGGAGGGCAAAGGCCGCGCGCTTGACGAACTCGTGACGGCTGTCCCCCCACTGCGCGACCTTTCCCCAGGCGTGCGGCGTCTTGTCGAAGAGGTGAAAACACACGGTGTCGCAGATGCCCCAGTTGTCGAAGTCACGGCACCAGCGATCCATCTGCGCGGGCGTGACGCGCGACGGGTCGTCGACAAACGACGTCAGCATGCGGGCCTCGTACCACCCCGTGTCCCAGAGCGCGGCGGCGAGCTCGTGGTTGCGGCCGAGGCGTTTGGCGAGCACCTGGATGTTGGACACGGACACCCCGAAGGCCTGGCTCGCGGTGATGCCGAATCGCGCCAGGTTGTCCCGGTCGCGCCTGGTGCTCATCTTCTCGAGCGATGCCAGCGCCCCCTGAACCAGCTCTTTCAGATCGGCCTGTCGCGATCGGACCGGCTTCCCGGCCGTCGGCGGCTTCCTTCTCACGGTCCTGGCAGGCATGCACGCTCCGGGCGAGATCGTGGATCGATCGAGGGAAAAGGCGCGTGTCACGCGCCGGGCTGACACGTCCTGAGTACCGGCTCAATCCCGCGTTCTCGCTCCTGAGACCGTTTGAGCAAGTCCTGAAATTGCAGATTCGCGCCCAACGTCGTCCGCACGTAGTCGCGCATGGCGGGCCAGTCGCTGTGCGCGCGCACCTGACGTTCGAGCTCCGCGACGTTGCGCTCGATCGCGGCGTAGCCGGGGCTCTGTTGCCGGAGGACACCGGCGTCCGCCTCGGTCCAGTCGAAATTGCGAAACGCTGCCAGCCCCTGGCGCGTGTGAACCCTGCCCGCATCGCTAAGAAGGGCAAATCGAAACCGCGCCTGGCGGCGGTCGATCAGCGCAAGCTGGTGATCCATTTCCAGTGTCGCCAGCGGCGCCAGGTCGGGCCGGACCTTCACCAGCAGGTCGCGAAAGCTGCGCTGCCACTCCTGACTGGCGGCCACGGCCTGAGCATAGGCGCGCTCGGCGCATGCTGAGAACGTCTCGGCACGGGCCGGAACCCAGAGCGTCACGAAGAACAGGACAAGAGGCGCCGTCAGCCACCACACTGTCCGTGCAGTCATTGTGCCCTCGGATCGTGCTAAAAGGGGCACTCAGCCGACCTCGCCCAAGGTCGGCCTGCCCCATGCCAGCGAGGTAGCCGGTGCGGCGGCTACACGCCTGCCCCGAAATGTCGCGCGACCAGATCTCGCAACCCGGGCACGTACGTCGCGCCTGCCCAAATCGTGAGAATGATGAGACCCAGGACGAACAACGTCCGCAGCAACAGGTACAAGACTCGAACCCAGGAGAATCCCTTCTCTGAAGTCCGCTGATCTACCCACTGCCCGACGGGCTCTCGTCCGAGGAAATTGCCAAAGGCCTCGGATACAGGCCATCCCAGGGGAAGGCCAATAACAAAGACCAGCCATCCGATGGCGCTGCGCGGCCGATATGGAGAAATCTGCGTGAGCCCCAGGAGCACAGCGACAACTGAGAACGCGGCGACGACGATCAGTGCCGTGAGCCAGATCGCGCCTCTCTCGAGCATCCTCATTCGTCAGCTCGCATGTCAGGCTTGACTCTCGGGTAAACGCCCGCTCCGAAAGATCGAGGCCCAGGCCGCCCGGTCGTCGGGGGTCATCACGTTCAGCTCTTCGAAGAGCTCGCGCGCGAACTCGACGTCTCCAAGACCACTCGCCGTGATGAGCCCGCGATCCCGTACGGCCAGGGTGTCCACGTAGTGCGCCGCATCGGCGTAGCCGGGAACCTGTGAACGAAGATACTCGAGCCCGTTGCTCGTATGACGACGACCGCGGAGGAGACCCAGGCGCGCGATCGCTACCGTCGCTCCGCAGATTGCGGCAATCGGAACACCCTGCGCATCCAGACGGTTCAGCAGCTGTTCGATTTCCGGTTCGACGGGCGCGCTCTCCCATCGGTCGCCGCCGGGGAGCAAGAACGCCGCGACATCCGCGGGATCGACGTCGGCGATACCTGTCGATGGCAGCACGCGGATGCCGCCCATGGACTGGACCGGACCCGATGTCAGGCCGACCACTTCCACCCGATAGTGCCCCTGACGCCGCAATTCCGCGACGGCGTGAGCGGGTTCCCAGTCTGCGAATCCATCGACAACGAGCAGGTAAACAGCTTCGTCAGGCATGTTTATGGTTCGAACGAATGCATGCGGCACAGCGCGGCCGTTCAGCTACCGTGACCTGCTGCGGGTCTGAGGATGATGGCATAGCAGGCGACGTCCGCCAATTCCCCGGCCGCAAGATTCGGAAACTCCACGTGCCGCACCAAGACGCCTTCACGAATGAAGCCGCACTTCTCGAGCACATGCGACGACGCGCGATGCTCAGGATGACACAGAGCCTGGAGCCGAGTGACGCCGGTCCGGTTCGCCACGTCTATCATCGCCCGGAGTGCTTCAGTGGCGTACCCGCGCCCCCACGCATCCGCCGCCAGCACGTACCCGGTGGTCGCCCGGTCGGCTCCTTCGAATCCGAGGCCGGTGCCCCCGAGGAGCTGCCCGTCGATCCGCGACTTGATCAGGTACGGACCTGCCGGCCATCGATCCCATTCCGAGTCGCTGAATCGCACGAATGTCCCTGTGTCCGCGATCGAGCGATGCCGAGGCCACCCGAGGAAGCGTGTGACGACGGGATCGCCCGCGTAGCGCTCGAACATCGCGGGGACGTCCGTGAGGCGAGGCCGGGACAACACGAGTCGCTCAGTTTCGAAATACGGAGGGGCTTTTGACACAAACGTCACCAGCGTTGGAAGCGCCGGCGATCTGAGGAGAGCCATCGCCTCAGTCGCACGCGCGTCGTCCGGGGCTCCTGCGGCGCGGCCATGGTTGTATCACGAGCCGAAGAGCTGCCGGCACGCGACGATGGTCGCTTCGTCAGCGGGAAACGAGGACTCGATGCGCAGCTCTTCGAGCGTGACGTCATGCGGCGCACCGAATGCCGTAATGGTCGAGAAGAATCGAAGCTCGACATCCCCCTTTCTGAAGATCGTCGTCAACAGCGGTGTCGGCGGAGGGCTGATCTCGCGTGTTCGCCAATGCGCCGGAACGCCCGGGTAAGCGAGCACTTCGGCCAGCAGGCCCTTCGCACGCTCGTCCGACGGTGACGCCGCGATCTGGCTGTGAAGGTGCCGGATCAGGTCTCCAGCCGTCTCCTCCCAGTTCACCATCGTCGGCCGCAGGCCGTCCGGATGGAGGACCAGCCGCATCATGTTCGACTCGGCCGGTTCGGCGCCGAGGAGAAAGCGGGTGCAGCGCGGCGCGGCCTGGTTCGACATGCGAATGTCCCAGTAACGATCCAGCAGGAAGGCCGGATACGGCTCCTGGTGCCGGAGGATCAGCTCGATCGCGCTTCGCATCTGTGCCATCTCTGGCGCCGCGAGACTGGTCTCCGAATAGCGCGGCGCGTAGCCGGCGGCGAGGAGCAGCGCGTTCCGCTCGCGCAGCGGGATCTCCAGAGCGTCCGCAAGCCGCAGCACCATCTCACGACTCGGCTGCGAGCGGCCTGTTTCGACGTAGCTCAGATGACGCGAGGAGACGTCGGCATCGAGCGCCAGATCGAGCTGGCTCAGGCGGCGAGCCGTCCGCCACTGGCGCAGGAGCCCGCCGACATCGGCGTCGGACTGCCGCGGGATCGAAAGAGGCGAATCAGCTGAGCCCATGCTCGAACGATGCAGGTGTTCGCGGCCGAATGCAATGACCTTCGACGTCATTGCCCTGCGTCTCGATCCTCTCATACCGTTGCAGCGTGGATCGGTCGGACGCCGCCTGGTGAGAAGGAGTGGCGTTCCACCATCCGTTGATCAAGCAGACAGAAGGAGCATTACCGTGAGCCAAACAGATCGCGCCGCCTATTTCCGGCAGTTGCACACCCATCGTCCCCTGGTCCTGCCGAACGCGTGGGACGCAGCCAGCGCGCGGGTGATCGAGCTCGCCGGCGGGCTGGCGATCGCCACGACCAGCGCCGGCGTTTCATGGTCCCACGGTCGCAGCGACGGCCAGGAGCTGCGGCGTGAGGAGATGCTCCGGGCCATTCGCTCCATCGTGCAGACCGTCGCCGTTCCGGTGACGGCCGACATCGAGAGCGGCTACGGCAGCGGCTCCACGGAGGATGTGGCGGAGACGGTGCAGGCCCTGATCGCCATCGGCGTGGCCGGCATCAACCTCGAGGACTCGCCGGGGCGCGATGGGGAGCTGCTGCTGGCGCCCGCCGTCCACGCCGAGCGCATCCGCGCGGCCCGCCAAGCCGCACTGGGCGTGGGCGCTGATCTCGTGATCAACGCCAGGACGGACGTGTATCTGTTCCAGGTCGGCAGACCGGAGACGCGCTTCGACGCGGCGGTGCAGCGCGCGAACCTCTACCGCGCGGCGGGGGCGGATTGCCTGTTCGTGCCTGGCGTAATCGATGCCGGCACGATTGCGGCGCTGGTTCGGGCGATCGACGGTCCTCTGAACGTCATGGCCATGCCTGGCGCACCGACCACGTCGCAGCTCGGACAACTCGGCGTCGCGCGTGTGAGCGTGGGGCCGGGCATCGCTCAGGCCGCGCTTGCCGCGACGATGCGAGCGGCGCGTGAGCTGCTCGAACAGGGCACCTATGGCACGCCTGAAGACAGCCTACCCTTCGCCGAGGTCAATGCCATGTTTGGCGCACATCAGGAAAGCAATTGACGGCGACGGCCGCGTTTGACAGATATAATCGCCATGTGGCAATATATCCATATGGCGATTGAAACACAGACCGAGCGCCTCAATCTCACCTTCGCCGCGCTCGCGGATCCCACCAGGCGGGCCATCCTCGCGCGTCTTGCGTCCGGAGACGCGGACGTGTCGGAGCTCATGAAGCCGTTCGCCCTGACGCAACCAACGATCTCCAAACACCTGAAGGTGCTCGAGCGCGCCGGCCTCGTGACACGCGGCCGTGACGCCCAGCGACGCCCGCGCGCGCTGGTGGCAGAGCCGCTCAAGAGCGTCGCGGAGTGGATCGAGCCCTATCAGCGCTTCTGGGAGCAGAGATTCATCGGCCTGGACAGCTACCTGAAAGACATGCAGAAGAAGGAGAAGAAGCGTGCTCGGAAACCTTAGGGTGGTCGCGGAGCCCGGGAAGCCCACGATCGTCATGACGCGCACGTTCGATGCGCCGCGGTCGGTGGTCTTCAAAGCGTGGACCACCGCCGAACATGTCGCACGCTGGTGGGATCCGAGCGGGCTGCCGCTCGCCGTCTGCGAAATCGACCTGCGGCCCGGCGGAGCGTTTCGATGGGTCAATGGAGGTCCCGGCGGAGCGGAGCATCCGTTCGCAGGCACGTTTCGCGAAGTCGCAGCACCCGAACGGCTCGTGTTCTCCGCGCGCAACCGTCCGTCGGGCCCCGAATCGCTCGCGACGCTCATCATCGTCGAGGAATCGGGAACGACGACACTCACGATGACGATCGAGTGCCAGTCTGTCGGGGATCGCGACGCGATGCTCGAGATGCGCGTCGACGCCGGTACGGCTCGAACTCTTGAAAACCTTGCTGAATACCTCCGGACCCTCTCCTGAACGCCGAAGACGCAGATCGAAAGGACGGATATCGTGAACACGGTGCATTCGAAGGACGGAACGGCGATCGCATTCGATCGCATCGGTCAGGGGCCGCCGGTCATCCTAGTTGACGGCGCGCTTTGCTCTCGAGCCATGGGGCCGTGCGGGCCGTTGGCCAGACTGCTGGCGCCGCATTTCACCGTGTTCACCTACGACCGGCGAGGCCGGGGCGACAGTGGTGACAAGGCGCCCTATGCCGTGGGCCGCGAGATCGAAGACCTCCAGGCGCTTGTCGACGAGGCCGGTGGTGCCGCGTCCGTCTGGGGAGTCTCCTCGGGTGCCGTGCTGGCGCTAGAGGCGGCGAGTCGCATCACGGGCGTCACGAGACTCGCGTTGTACGAGGCGCCGTTCATCGTGGACGACACCCGCCCGTCAACCGAGGAGGAGTGGGTCCGGATCGACGAGGCGGTGGCCGCGGGCCGCCGAGGCGATGCGGTCACGTCCTTCCTGAAGTCGGTCGGGTTGCCCCGCGTCGTGCTCTCACTGATGCGGTTGCTGCCCGTGTGGTCGAAGCTCAAGGCGGTTGCGCACACGCTCCCCTACGACGGCGCGATCGTCAGAGAGAACCAGAAGGGCCGGCCGCTACCCGCCGGCCGATGGGGATCGGTCACGATACCGACCCTCGTCATGGACGGTGGGAAGAGCCCGCAGTGGATTCGGCGCGCAAACCGGGCGCTCGCGAACGTTCTGCCGACCGCGAAATTCCTGACCCTCGAAGGCCAGACCCATATGGTCAAGGCGAGGGCGCACGTGCCGATCCTGATGGAGTTCTTCAAGCGTGACGTGGCCTATGGCGCCGGCACGGTGTCCGGAGAGAGCCAATCGGGTTGCCAGAAAATCAGGGACAGGCCGTTGTTGTCCTGAATGCTGAACTGGCGCCCTCCATAGAAGGGTACATACAGATCTTCTTCGAACCGTATCTCGGGTTTGTCGCTGCAGCTCGTCGGAGTACCCTGCGCGACGCGAAGCTGCTGGTCCTTGAGCAGTTGATACAGGTCCTGGATACGATCGGTGCAGAACCACAGGCGCACATCGCGGGGGCCTGGCTGTCCTCCCGGACTCAGGGAGAACTCACTCTTCCCGAATGCCAGCCTCGCGAACATCAGGTCCCCGCTGTCCTCATAGCGATCGACGACCCTGAAACCAATCGATTCGTACCATCGGACCGTCGCGCGCATGTCGGACACGAAGAACATGGGATTGCCCTTCTTGACGGACTCCGCGAGCGCGGACATCTCTGTCGCGAGATCCGCTGCCGGAACATTGCCGGGCTCCGCCGCTCCAGCCGCTCTCAGCAGACGCATGGCTTCGCGATCGCCGCGCAGCATTGCCACCGCCAGCGGCGTGCGTCCTTTGTCGTCTGTCGCCTCGAGATCGGCACGCAGCTCGATGAGAAGCTCCAGCATCGCGTAGTCCGGTTCCCCGGACAGGAAGCCGAGCCCATCGGGTGGAGCGAAGGCCGCGTGCAGCCTCGGCCAGCTTCGCCTCGGGGTTCGTCGTCCGGAGCAAAGCCAGCCGCTCTTTCGCGCGCTTCTTGAGATACTCGTATGACGCGCGTTCGGGGAGATTGAGGGGCATTTGAGACACCTTCCTTCCATGCGCGCCCGGTGTCCGCAGGTCTCGGGCAGGAAGTCAGGGTCTCTGACAGGTCAACGAAGTCGTGCGCGGGTGGGTTCGACCCTTGACGCGGACCGTGGGCCGCCCGTGTCGGCCGGAAGTATTGTAAATCAATGTACTCTTCTTCCAAGATATGAGGTGTCAATGCAGGTAAACGAGGCCGCAGCGGCCGAGACGTTCGTGATCCGCAAGGCCACGCCTGACGATGTCGAAGTCGTCTCCGGGATCTGGCATACCGGCTGGGCGGACGGTCATCTCGGGCACGTCCCGCCTGAGCTCGTCCGCTATCGCAACAGGGAGCAGTTCGTATCCCGCGCATGTGAGCGGGTCGAAGGGACGTGGGTGGCCGAGCGTCAGGGCCAGATCGTGGGATTCGTTGTCGTGAAGGGCGATGAGGTGGAGCAGCTCTACGTCGACAGAGTGGCCCGCGGCGCCGGCGTCGCGGCGATGCTGCTTCGCAAGGGTGAAGCCGAGATCCGGAGCGCGGGACATCGAGCCGCGTGGCTGGCTGTGGTCGCCGGGAACCAGCGGGCTCGTTCGTTCTACGCGCGCCTTGGATGGCGCGACGCGGGCCCGCTGTCCTACATGGCCGAAACCGAAGCCGGCCCGCTGGCCGTGCCGACACAGCGGTACGAAATCGATCTGGCCGATCCTCGTCCCTGACGAACAGTCGCATCGATCCATCAATTGATCGCGACAGCCGCTCGTCTGATATCCCCGTTCAGGATACGGGCTGACCGATCTCAGAGACGGCTCTCCAGCTCCGACGACTACGAGGCCGCGCGCTCCGCGGCCTGACGCACACGCCATGCCTGCCAGAGGTGACGTCGCTCGTGGGCCGCGATGACGTGCAGGCCCGTGGCCAGGCTGAACCGCACGCCGGCGATGAAAGGATTCGGGAAGCGCACTCCGGCAAGGTCAATGTCTGCGAACGTTCGCAGGAAGGCACGCACCTCGTCCTGGGATGCCAGAAACTGAGCGGCCGCATCGGAGAGCGCGGGCGAGCTGCGCGGCCGGATCGTCCGCGGCGCCTGTGACTTGAACAGAGGCCTCGCGGGTGGCTCGAGCGTCCCCACGAACCAGCGGCCGACAACCCCCGGCCTGGCGGGCCCGCGCCGGCGGCGCCCCTCCGTGAGCGCGCGATCGGCGGGCGGCCGCATCGCGTGCAGGTAGACGCGGTTGGCGGTTGCCAGGTGGTCGAGGCATTCCGCGACGCTCCACGAACCCGTGCCGGCGCGCCAGGCTCCCCGGTCCTCGGTCAGTCCGGCGATGAGCGCCCGGGCATCGCGCTCCGCCGCGTCCAGCGCGTCTTCGAGGGCCAGGATGTCGGCTGCGATACTTCCATGCATGATTCCATACCCTAGAGTACGGAGAATCGTGTTGTCAATACCTCAGGGTATGGAGAGAATGAGGTTCGATGAGTGGCACGCGGACGGGCGGGACGCGACTCGGGGCGCCGACCTTGACAGCGGCGGACTGGGCCGAGGCCGCACTGCAGCTCATCGCGGAAAAAGGGCTGGGCAGGCTGACCGTCGCGGCGCTGGCAGACCGGCTTGGTGTCACCAAGGGCAGCTTCTACTGGCACTTCAAAGGGCGAGCGGGCCTCCTGGCCGCGGCACTCGCGCAGTGGGAGCAGCGCGCGACGACGGAAGCGATGAGAGGGCTCGACGCGGTGACCGACCATCGACGACGGCTCGAACTGATACTGGACGCGGCGTCGCGGCCGCCACGCGCGCGCTCCCTCTACGCAGCGCTCGCTGAAGCGGCAGAGGATCCGGTCGTACGCCGAGTGCTCAACCGGGTGGCGTCCGCGCGCATCGCCTACCTGGAAACCTGCTACAGCCACCTGGGCCTCCCGCCGACCGTTGCAAGGTCACAGGCGCTCTTCGCGTACGCCGCGTATCGTGGGCTGCTGCAGCTGGCGCACGAAGCACCTGGTACTCTCCCCACCGACTGGACGATCTATCCGGAGGTCGTTCGGAGGGCACTGGTCCCGCCGGCCAGTCCCGCACCACGCTCGCGCAAGCGAACCATGAAGCGCTGAAGGCAGCCGGGACGCGGAGCAGCCGCCCATCACTGCAGCTTCACGAGCACCTGGAACTATACAATCTGGACGTCACCGTGCTCCGCAATCCGTCGGTTTCAACGAGGACGCGCATGTTTCGACGCGTGAAGGCCATAGTGCTTGCGACGCTGATCCTGGTGGCTCATATCGGCGCGGTGACGCCGGTGCCGTCGGCCGACGGCCAGTTCTGGGACATCCAGGACACTTCGTCCTGGGCACAAGACAGCGGCGGTATCGCGACCGGCGGCCGGTCCAACCCCTTCAACGGCTTCGGCTATCTGAAACTGCAGGTCCGGCTCGCCGGCGGCACGCGGCTGCTGCGGAACCACTACCTGACAGGGTTCGGTCTTTCGTACGACGGCGTCGACCGCTTCGATTCCATCACTCCGGTGCTCCACGGAGGGATCGTGGTCGCACGGGCGATCATGGCCCCCAGAGACACGAACTATCTCCGCTACTTCGACACGTTCACGAACACCGCCGACGAGGACCGCGTGGTCGAAGTGGCGTGGGGCGGCGCCTCGGGTGCGTTCGACGATGGCGGCAGGGTGACGGTCGCGACGACCTCCAGCGGCGATCGCCGGATCGATCCGACGGACAGTTTCGTGACGGTGATGCAAAACGCCCGGAAAGTGTCCGATCCCATGCGGGGGCCCTCAGGGCACGGACCGTCGGCGCACGTGCTCGGATCGAGAACCACTGGCCTGCTCACGTCTGTGGGAGACATGTACAGCGATCCGTTCGTGGACACATGGCCGGGATTCGATCCTGCCCACATCGGCTACGTCTTCACGCTGCGGCTGCGGCCCGGCCAGTCGATGGCGCTCGTCACCTTCGTCGTCAAGGGTTTGAGCGAGGTCTACGATCCGCGGGGCGGATTCCCGGTCGCCGTCAAGGACGCCCTCATCGGCCCGGAACCTATTTTCGCTGGCGCCGACCCGAAGATTCCCGCGGCGGGATCGGAGATCGCGCGCGTCACCGCGGTGGCGCGCGAGCTTGCCCGGAATCCCGACCTGCGCGGGCTGACGCCCCGCCAGCGTGCGCAGATCGTGAACTGGAGGCTGCCGGCGGCGGCGCCGCTGCCGCGATTCACGGTCTTCGAAAAGAGCGTGGCGCAGTTGCAGGAGGCGATGACTCGAGGTGACACGACGTCCGAGGACATCGTCCGCGAGTACATCGCGCGGCTGTCGATGTACGACCGCAACGGTCCGACGTTTCGTGCCCTGCTGGCGCTGAACCCGCGCGCGATCGCGCAGGCGCGCGCCCGGGATGCCGAGCGAGCGGCAGGCCGGGGGCTCGGGCCGTTTCACGGTGTCCCGGTGGTGTTCAAAGACAATATCGACGTCGTCGAACTCCCCACCACCGGTGGATCGCGGGCGCTGGTCGATCATCGTCCGCGCCTCGACTCGCACGTCGCCGCCGGCATGAAGCGTGGCGGCGCCGTCGTGCTGGGCAAGGCCAATCTCGACGAGTTCCCGTTTGGTGATTTCGGGATCAGCACCCTCGGAGGCACCGTCGGCAATGCCTACGATCCGTCACTCAGCACCGCCGGTTCGAGCGGCGGGAGCGCGACGGCTGTGACGGCCAGCCTCGCGGCTCTGGGGTTCGGCACCGACACGTGCAACTCGCTCTCGAACCCGGCGGGGTTCGCGTCTCTGGCGACGATCCGCACCACCCGCGGGTTCACGAGCCGGGCGGGCGTCATGCCGCTCAACACGTTCAACGATGCCGTGGGACCCATGGGCAAGTCGGTTCGCGATGTTGCGCTGGCGCTCGACTTCGTGACGGGCCCGGACGCGGCGGATCCGGCGACGAGTGAGGCCGCCCAGCACGTCAGCGGATCGTTCGCGCAGGGTCTCGATGCGGCCAGCCTCACACGCAAACGCTTCGGCGTGTTGCGCCAGCGATTCGTGGGCATCACCGGCGAGCGTGAGGTCGCGGTGCACATGGACCGCGTGGTGAAGGAGCTCGAAGCCGCCGGCGCAACTGTGGTCGACATCGCGATTCCGGACTACGACGCCAGGTACCGCCCCGCACGTGGAACCGCACCGGGCTCGCTCGCGGCTGCGTGGACAGCGTATCTCGCGCGAGGGGCGAAACCGGGCGACAGGGTCGTGACGATCAAGGACCTTCTCGACTCCGGGAAACTCGCACCAGTGAGCGCACGACGATTCGAAGACGCACTCGCACCGGCTCCCGCGGGCGCCGAGCTCGACGCCGCGACGAAGAAGTTCGACGCGGCCCGCGAGGCGTTCCGCCAGATCTTCCTGGACTTGATGGATCAGCAGCATCTCGACGCGCTGTTGTATCCCGCGAACCAGGCGCGGCCGCACACGCATGAAGGAGGGCTGGAACGCTACGGCTCCGAACCGGGCACGTGCCAGGAGAGCGCCGTGACCGGCCTGCCGCAGGTGACAGTGCCCGCGGGCTTCATCGGCGGACGCTATCCCGTCGGCATTTCGATGCTCGGGCGGATGTGGGACGATCGGCGCCTGCTCGATCTCGCCGCCGCCTATGAGCGCGCGACACATCACCGGCGTCCGCCGTCAACCGTCAAAGGATCCTCGACGAAGTGATCGACCAGTGGTGTGACGCGCCGCGCACGAGCTGGTACGCGGGGAGTCGCGTTGTAGGATCAGAACTGCGGCCAGACGTATTGCAGACGTGGCCAGCCTCGGCAGCACACGGCAACCGGTGCAGCTCCGCTGGAGGGAATGACCGTGAAGCGCACACTGTCCACTCGGCCCCGCGCGCTGCTCTTTGTCTCCAGGTGCGCCGGAGGGGTGATCGGCCTGGCGGCCGGCCTCTATGTCGTGTTCAGGCTGCAGGCGGCGACCGGCGCCCAGTGGGAGTTTGTCGCAGTCGCCATCCTGATGATCCTTGCCATCGGCGTTCTCATCGTGATGGACCAGCGGCTGCGCCGAAGTCTCCGGCACGTGTCGGTTGACGAGCGCTTTCTCTATGTGTCCGACCCCTCCGATACAGCCGAAGTGGCGATTCCTCTCGATCAGATCGTTCGTGTCACGCAGCGTCGAGGCAAACAGCTGCGACCGGTGTCGGTCTACCTGCGCTCGTCCTCGGCAGCCGGATCGCCAATCAGATTTCAGCCGGCGCGGGAGTGGGGCTGGGCCTGGAAGGAAGATCCCGTAGTCCATGAGCTCAGGAGACTGGCGCGGCTCGCCTGAGTCGATCATCATGCCGCGCGGCAACCAGTCCGGCGACTCCCACGAATTGCCAGGACAGGAAGACTTACGACGATACGCTCCAGGGACCCACGCGCAATCGGTGCGCTGAACTCGTCAACAACAACCAACAGGAGGTACACGATGACGTTCAGGAAGACCCTCATGCTGGCTCCGGTGGTCGCGCTGACATTGACCGCCACGGGCGGCGCCTGGCAGTCGCAACCCCCGCAGGCGTCGCCTGGCGAGAAGGCGCCGGCCGCCGGCGCGGCGAAGAAACAGGAGAAGACGGGCATCGCGGAATGCGACAAGTACTTCTCCATGGTCGACGCCTGCCTGGCGACGAACAAGATGAGTGCCGATGAGAAGAAGGCCGCACAGGCCAACGTGGATCGCCTGCGGCTGATGGTGCCCATCGCCAAGTCGCCCGAGGGGCGCGCGACGCTTGTCGATCGCTGCACTAAGAGCATCGAGCTCGGACAGAAGGACGACAAGTACGGTTGCTTCACGCCGGCCCCTAAATCCGGCGAATCGCGCTGAGCCCGCCGAGGCCTGGCGATGAATCGTACGATCATCTCCAACGGCGTTCTGGCGATCGCGCTCGGCGTGGCGATCTGTTCGATCGATGCCCAGGGCTCGAAGCCGACTGGCGACCTCGGCGTGCCGGGATCGGTCGAACAGAAATCCCTGTGTGAACGGAGTTACACCAACTTCGCGTGGGGATACCAGCACTCCGGGACGTATGTCGACAACGACGGGCACGTCTATCGCTACAAGGCCGAACGTCAGGTCACGCCGAAACAGGATGGCGCGTTGACCGAGACCGAGCTCGAAGCGAAGCACAGCCAGGGGCGGACGCTGCTGCGGACTGTTCCCACCGAGGACATCGCTCGAATGCGGCGGCTGATCGCGGACGCGAGCAAGGGGCCTTACTCCGAGAAGGTGCAGCGCGGCGCCGATGCCGGAGCCACCGTGATCTCCTGTTATCTCTACGACGAAACCGCGAAGACGTACACAGAGATCGAGCTCGACGTCCGCGGCGACTGGAGTTATCGCAATGTCTCGCCTGCCGCCAGGCAACTGACGGAGTGGGTGACGGCGATCTCGAAGCCGTGATCGGCCGGTCTGTGGGTGATCACGAAAGATCACCACGGGGACACGGAGGCACGGAGCCCGGACGGAGGGAACGGCGGTCGGCCGCCGGCCGTTGGCCGGCGAGCAGAGGTCGTGGATCTCGAATACAAGCCCGTGTGAATTCCTCCGGGCTTATATTCGAGAGATCCACGACCTCTCCACCGCGCATCGCGCGGGCCGACCGCTGTCTGTCTCAGGCAAGAGTTATCGCTCGATATCGAGCTGTGTTGCCTGGCACGCCGATCGGAACCAAGCCATCCGGACCTCTCCGTGCGTCTCCGCGTCCCCGTGACTCCGTGGTGGAATTTCCTCCGTGCACTCGCACAAAATTCTCCTGCTCCGTGATCTCGTTTTCGTGACAGCTTTCACGAGTGTATGTTCCGATGAGACCGGGGAACAAGTGGCTCCCGGGCAATAACGTCAGGCCGGAGGAACGGGAACATGGCTGTCCGAAAGCCCCTGGATCTGGAACGCGAGTTCCTCGACGCGTTCGAGCATAGCGGACGCGTCACGGAGCACCTGGTGCGCGTGCTGCCGCCCGGCGTGTGGCGCGCCTCACCGCCGGACGGCCGTGGCCGTACGATCGCGGGGATCGTCGCGCACATCCAGGGTGTGCGACGCACATTCGCAAAAATGGGTGGCGCCACCGTGGCCCTTCCACCGCTGCACCGCGCGACATCGACTCCGGCCCAGGCTATCAAGGCGCTTCGACAGAGCAACGCAGCGCTCGCGCAACTCTTCGCCGGCGCGCTGGCCCGTGGGGATGGTCGAATCAAGGGCCTGCCCCGCCGCGTCGTCAACATGATGCTCTACCTCGTTCAGCACGACGCGCATCACCGGGGCCAGATCTGTTCGCTCGCTCGCGCGCTCGGCCACGAGTTCACGGGGGACGACGTGATGCATCTATGGGGGTGGAAGAAACTGCCGTAAACCGACGAGCTCCTGATGCCCGATGAGAAATAGCGCTTACGGCGGAGTCGGCTCGTCACGGTTTTTGCAGCAACCTGTCTGGACTGGTGGTCACAACGTACCTGAACCAGAGGAGGTCAGCTATGACGGTTGGCAAAGCCACAGCTCTGACGGCCGGATTCGTTGGAGCCGTCATCCTCGGAATCGCGATCGGTCCGTCGGTGACGGACAGACTCTCGGATAAAGGGGCACCTGCCCAGTCTCAACCAGCCCAGGCGGTCGCCGACAAGTCACCGTCGTCAGTCGCGACTCAAACGCGGGCGCGTGTGCCTCGCGCCAGAGTGAACGCGAGAAGGACTGAGGAGACGACATCACGTATCTCGGTCTCCGAGCCCAGACTGCACGGGCGGCTGAAGCCGGTGCTCAACGAAGGCACGCGGATGGAGGTCGCAGCTGACGGCTTCAAGAACGCCGAAGACTTTGCAACGATCGCCCACGCAGCCCGAAACACGAAGGTGCCATTCGTCGTGCTGAAGCACCGTGTCGTGACTGAGGGGCGTACGCTCGCGGCAGCCATTCACGAATTCAAGCCGGAGATCGACGCGAAGGCCGAAGTGATCCGGGCTCGGAGGGCCGCGAAGTCCGACCTCGCGGCAATCGCCGGATAGCACCCGCGCGGGAGCGAGGCGCCCGTTTAGTCACACGTCGTGGCGCGTAACCTGACCGCTTCAGTAGCGCGCCGCGGTCGTGTGGCTATGCGGATGGCCACCAGTCCACTTCGATGCCGAGCGCCTCGAGAATCGTCTCCGCTCTGTCGTGATTCTCTCTGATTGATGCGGTCATCGCGTTCATCGACTGACAATGCAATCAGTGGCTCTCGAGAGTCAGCCGGAACGCGGCCATCTCTTCGCCGTTGCGAACCAGGAGCACATCACCGATCAGCACCGGATGATTCCACGTCTTGCCCTCGATGGCCTTGAACCGCGCAAGCTCGCTGAACTTGTCGGGAGTGGCCGTGACGAGCGCGAGCTCTCCTTCCTCTGACAGCACCAGCATCAGGTCCTGATCCGGCAACAGCACCAGTTGGCCGTTGCCATAGCGTCCCCCCTTCCACTTGCGCTCGCCGTCCTCGAGGTTGATGCAGGAGAGGATGGTTCCGTCGAAGCCGAAGGCATGGCCTTTGTGAACGACGTAGTCGTTGAAGTACGGCTTCAGGCCCCTGGAGGTCCAGCGCTCTTCGACTTTCCACCCGCCGGGCCCTTGCGTGACCGCGAGGCGGCGTGTGCCGACTCCGCCCATGGCGTCTGCAGTGGTGACCAGGACGTCGCCGTCGCCGGTCACCGCAGGCTGGACGATGGGGCTGCCTGGCCACGCGTGCTCCCACAGCTGCGCGCCTTCAGCAACCGCGACGCTCGTCGCGCCGGCGCCGCTCAACAGCAGGATCTGCCGGATTCCGTCGATCGTCACCAGATGGGGCGAGCTGTAGCTTCCTCCGCGCCCTGTCGGCCCCTTCCAGCGCGGTCGGCCGGTCGCGAGATCGTAGGCGACGAGCCTGCCGGAGGCAGCGACGATGACGAGGTCGTCAACCACCAACGGCGAGCTCGTAAACGCCCACACGGGAAGTTTCGCGCCGGTGTCCGACGACGCGTTGCGCGACCAGACGACGGCGCCGGTACGGGCGTCGAGCGCGTTCACGATTGCCGTCGCACCAACGGTGTACACCCGGCCGCCACTGAGCGCCGGCGTTCCGCGGGGGCCGGCGCCGCCGTTCGATTCATAGAACCGGACCGCGTCGCGGTGTATCCACACCGGCTCACCCGTGGTCGCGTCGTAGCAAACGACGACCTCGTGCTCACCCCGTTGCTCCTGCGTGTAGAGGAGGTCGCCGCCTGCAGCGAACGACGACCAGCCCGGTCCGATGGGCCGGCGCCACAATTCGAGGGGAGGCGTCGCGGACCAGCCGGTCGCGACGCGCACGCCGCGGACGATACCGTCGCGATCCGAGCCGCGGAAACCGGGCCACTTGACCGGCGTCTTCATTGCGGGCGGAGCCGATGGAAGCGTCGCGAGGGTGTCTACGGCTTTGGCCGCGGGCCGTTCTTCAGGAGTCTTCGCAACGGCCGTCGCGGACGGAGGCGCCGTCGGCGCAGTCCGTGCAGAGTCGAGGGGCTTGTCGCCGGCCGCCGGGACCGGGACCTCCGAAGGTGCGGACGCAACGGGGACCGAGGCAGGCGCCAGCGGCTCGCGACGGGGTTGGGCCAGGAGCCGCTCCTCGGCAGTCGGCGTCCACCGCCAGTGAAAGTCCGAGCCGATCAAGTCGCTCGTGGTCCCATCGGTCCGGACGAGCGTGCACAACCCGGACGCCAGCAGAATGGCCGCCACGATCGACGCGCGGCGCGCTCCGCTGGCGAGCCGGCGGCCGGCTGCGGCCGCGGCCACAAGGGCCAGGGTCAAGAGCGGAATCGCCCAGATGTAGAGCAGCGCCCCCATCGCGCCCCCGGCAATCGACGGATGAACGAGACGCGATGTGACGAACAGCGCGCCGATCATCACAGCGATCGCACCGAGGCGCTCGGACCAGAGTGCCCGGCTGAAGAAGACCCACCACACGAGAATCACCAGTGCGGCCACGACAGCGCCAATCATCGCAACCGGCATGGACTCGGATGCGACGGCCGGGACGGCAAACCTGACCAGCACCAGAAGGACCGCGGCAACGACGCCTGGCCACAGCCGGAGCGCCGTGCGAGGAGGTTTGCTGGTCGAACTCTTCTGGTCGGTGGTATCTGCCATTCAAATTGCCTCAGGTTCGCTGACGATGACGCTTCGGGCGATCCGTTTGCGACGGAGGCGCCACAGCCAATACACCATGGTCACGAGCACCACGAGCGGGATCAGGCGTAGCGCAGGGATGCGGAGCGGCTCGGGAATTCGTCTGACCGGTCCCAGAAAGAACGAACCCGCTGCGATGAAGAGAGCCGTACACATGCGCCACAGGTGCCTCTTGAGCCGAGGCACGCCCTGAAGGCCCCCCGCCCGAATCATCCGAAGATCGCCCACGCCCGCCAGCAGTGCGATCACGCCGAACATCACCAGCGGAACTGTCAGGCCCCCGTTCCCGGCAGCACCGGCGAGTGCCAGGGCGATGCTGGCAAGGCCGAATGCGAACGCCGCCACCATCGCGCAGCGATCCAGCCGGCGCGATCCCGCGAAAGGCGCGCGGACCGTGGCGAAGGACGTGACGACGAGGTAGGCCGTCACCAGCCCCGCAGGGATGTTGACCGCCGCCCCGGGATGCCCGACTGCCATGACCGCGCCGCTCAGCGACATCACGAGCATCGCGCACGTGAAGATCGTCCCGCTCTTGCGGTGCAGCGTTCCCCCCTTGCGGGCATAGAGCGCGACGAAACCTGAGGCAATGGCAATGACGCCACAGATGACGTGAACGGGGGCCAGCGTCATGTATCCACCTTGTGTCGCGAGGGCCTACTCGGATCTGAGCGCCTGTAAGACGTCCACTCGCGACGCCCGCGACGCAGGCATCAGTGAAGCGATGAGGGCTGCGAGCACCAGGACAGCTGCCGCACCAGCGGCTGGCATGGCGCCGGGCAGCTGCACGTGCTCGAGATAGCTCGCCGCCACGCGGCCGAACGCGTAGCCGCCCGCCGTGCCGGCGCCGATCCCGATCGCCACGATGAGCGCGCCCTCTGCCAGGACACCCATCAGCAGGCGCCGCGGTGTCGAACCGACGGCGAGCCGCACGCCGAACTCGCGCGTGCGCGCGCTCACCGAGAACGCGAGCACGCCCGCCACGCCGACGACGGCGATCAGCAGCGCGACGCCGGCGAATCCGGAGAACACGAAGGCGTTCAAGCGCTCCGGCGCCAGCACGTCCGCCCGAACGTCGGCCAGCGTTGCGGCTCGCTCCACCGGCTGATCGGCCGAGATCTCGCGGATGATGCGCGTCACAGGGGTCACGAGCGCGTACGGGTCTCCTGTCGTGTGCACGAACAGACGACCGGCGTAAGGCAGTTGCCGGAACGGGTGATAGATAGTGAGCGCCGCCCCTGGTACGACGTTCTCGTCGTCGACGTCTGCCACCACACCGACGATGCGGCGCGGCGCCGGCTTGCCAAAGTACGGATCGGTCCACCACAGGTGTCGGTCGAGGGCCTGGCCGTTGGGGAACAGCCGTTGTGCGATGCTCTGGCTCACGATCACCACCGGTTCGCTGCCGCCGCGGTCATCGTCTGTGAAGTCGCGGCCGGCCAGCATCGGGACGCCGAGCACGGCGAAGAAGCCAGGCCCGACGTTTCGCAGCCGGGCATACGGATTCTCGCCATTCCCGGGTGTGTGACCCTCGACGGCGAACTGGAAGCCGGGGCCGAAGACGCCCGCGTCTCGCCAGGGCACGACGTTCCCCACCGCCACGCGCTCCACAGCCGGCAGCTTCTCGATACGTCGCGTCACTTCCTGAACGAAACCGATCACCTGCGCATGCGTGGTCTCCAGCGGCATCGGGACGTCGAGCGCCAGCACGCGACGCATGTCGTATCCGGTCTCTGCGGTCTGCATGGCGACGAGCGTGGCGAGGAGTGTGCCCGCGCCGGCGAGCAGCACGAACGAGAAGGCAATCTGGATCACGGCGAACACCCGCAGGCGGCGGTTCGTGCCGGGCGTGATTCGCGCCCCCTCGCCAAGGCTGTGGCGGATCCGCCGCAGCCACGAGGCGACGGACGCGGACGCACGCGGAAATCGCGGCCGGGATCCCCGCCACGCGGACTGTGCATCGTGAGACGGGAGGCGCGGGACGTATGCCAGCAGCACGGCCGCGGCCATCGCCAGGCCGGCGCCGACCCAGAGCAGGCTGGTGTCCACCGTGACGTCGAGCGCGCGCACCGAGAAACGCGCTGCATAGCGCGCGACCAGGGCCACGAATGGGCGCGCCAGCACCACACCCAGCACGGCGCCCGCGCCGCAAAGCACCAGACTCTCGGCGAGCAGCGTCCGACGCAGCGCACCGCGGCTCGCGCCAATCGCGGCGCGTACGGCCAGCTCACCTTCGCGGCGTGCCGAGCGAGCCAGGATCAGGTTGGCGACGTTCGAGCAGGCAATGACGAAGACGATCCCGGCGGCGGCCAGCAGCACGAGCAGGACCGTCCGCGCCGGCGCCGTGATCTGATCGCGGAACGGCGTGACGCGCAGCCGGACGTCGGCGCTCGCCGAGTACGCCTCGGGGTGCTCGCGCATCATGGCGGCGTGCACGGCTGTGAGCTCCGTGCGCGCCCCTTCGACAGTGGCGCCAGGCTCGAGGCGGCCGAAGAGCTCCGTCATCCGATGCGTGCGCTCGGTGACCATCGTCGCCCCGAGGTGATGCGGGCTCGTCACCACGTTCGCGATGATCTCGGTGTCGGCGGGATAGGGCACCGATGGCTCGAGGACACCAACCACTGTGGCCGTGCGCGACCCGAGGCGGACGCTCTTGCCGAGCACGGTCGGGTCACGGTTGAGTGAATTGGCCCAGAAGCGGTACGTCAGCACCGCCACGCCCGCCGCGTCGGGGCCATCGTCTCCCGCATCGAGCAGCCGGCCGAGTACGGGACGCAGGCCCATCACGTCGAAGAACGAGCCACTCACGACGCCCGCGTGCACGACGCGGGGGTCGCCGAAGCCAATCATCGTGAACTCGACGGTCGAAAATTCTCCGAAGGCGCCGATCGTGGTGACGCGTGATCGGAGGTCGCTGATTTCCGGCACGGAGAACGTGGTGTTCTCGGCGCCGAGGCCCGGCGCGCTCTGACGGAGGTAGACCAGCCGATCCTGATCGCGATTGACCAGGGGGCGAAGGAGCACCTCGCGGACGACGCTGAAAATGGCGGCGTTGGCGCCAATGCCGAGCGCGAGTGTTCCCACCACGGTGGCAGTCAGCCCCCTGGCCCGCCGGAGGGAGCGCACGCCGACTCGCATGTCCTGACCGAAAGCCGCGGCGGCATCGAACCAGCGGCTGTACCAGATGCGCCGCATCGAGTCGCGCACGGCCGGGACATAGCCGAATTCCCTGAGGGCGGCGAGGCGGGCCGCCTCGGGATCCTCGCCGCGATCGATGCGGTCCTTGACGCTGAGCGCCAGATGGCCGCGAATTTCCGCGTCGAGATCGGTATCGTCGGGGCGCATGGGCTAGCCCTCGCTCCCGGGCGCCGGGTTCATGATGCGGCCGATCGCGTGCACCATCTGGGCCCATCGATCGCGCTCGCGAGAGAGTTGCGCCTTGCCCGCGGCGGTCAGCTCGTAATACTTCGCCCGCTGGTTGGCTTCGCTCACGTCCCAGTCGGACTTCAGCCATCCCCGTTTCTCGAGGCGGTGCAGTGCGGGGTACAGCGAACCGGTTTCGATCTTCAGCAGGTCCTCGGACTGTGTGCGGATGGCCTGGCCAATACCGTGGCCGTGCTGGGGCCCCCACTGGAGGGTCCGAAGGATGAGCATGTCGAGGGTGCCCTGCAGGAGCTCCAGCCGCTTGTCGTCGGGGGTCTTGGCCATAGCTGTAGACAGTCTACGGCCATAGACGTAGACCGTCTACGACTTGTTCCAACGCCGGGCGCCACGACCTCAACAATGTGGGCAGGCCGCCTGGAACCGGTGTTCAAGCCGGCTGGCGCGGCACACTATCCGGCCGGGGCACCGGCGTCGACCCCATCGACAAAGATCAGCCGGCGATCGAGGGCGACGTCGCGAAGCTGCCTCGCCGGTGCGTAGCTTGCCGAGTCGGACCAGGCCCGGGCTCGCTCGAGCGATGCGAACTCCACGATCACCAGTCGCCGGTTGGTCGCCTGACCTTCGACCACGTCGATATCCGCGCCGCGAACCAGGTACCGCCCGCCGTATTCGGCAATCGATGCCGCGGCGAGCTCACGATACTCCGCAGCCAGCTGCTCATCCGCTATCAGGACTTCCGAGGTGACATACCCTTGCGCATACGCCGGTGTTGCCTCCTTCACTCGTGAATCCGACCCGCCTACGATCTGGCGCCGGCCGCTCGGAGAATTTCCACGATGCGGACATGTCCACGTTTGATCGCCCACGCGAGCGGCGTGGCCCATGATTCGTCGTCCGCCAGGTTGGTGGGAGCTCCGCGGCCGAGCAGCAACTCGACCATGTCCGGCAGATCACTCCGTGCGGCCCATGCGAGCGGCGTCGAACGGTACTCCTCGTCCTTCGCCGAGATCGTCGCGCCGGCGTCGAGCAGGATCGTCGCGCATTCCGTCCGGTGCGCCCGCGGCCGTCCGCGGCCATCACGCCCACACAGGTCGTGCAGAGGCGTCGCACGCTGCCAGTTCGGCAGATCGGGATCCATGCCGCTTGCCAGCAGCAGGCGGAGAATCTCCATGTCCTCCAGCAGATATGAACGGCATGCCGTCAACACATGTGGGACCCGCGCGCCCGCCTTCAACAGTCGCACCACCAGATCCTTCTTGTGCCGCGTGGCTGCCGCGGTGAACACGCCGCCGCATCCGGCGTTCGCGGCACTCGGGTCTGCCGTCACACGACGAACCACCTCGTCGTCCTCATCGAGCCAGACGAGGTCGTAGCAGTCGAGCGTCCCTCCACGCGAGAAGAGCACGCTTCGCAGCTCGGGTGTTTTCGCGGCCCACGTTGCATTGCCGGAAGAATCCACGTGGGCGTTCGGGTCAGCGCCGTGGTCCAGCAGCAGCTCGACCATCGCGCGATTGCCCGCGCGCGCTGCAGAGTGCAGCGCGAATCCTCGTGGCGCCTCGGCTCCTTCATGCCATGTCGGATCTGCGCCTCGCTGAAGCAGCAGCCGGGCGATGGCGTCGTGGCCGAACTCGACGGCAGCCGAGAGCGGGCGCTTTCCCCACGGTCTCGCCTCACGAATCCGGCCCGGATCCTCGTCCAGAAGCGTGGTCACACGAGAGAGATCCCCGAGGGCTGCGGCGATCGACAGATCGTACACGGCGCCACGAGCCAGCAGCAGCTGCGCAGTCTCGATGTCTCCACGGCGGCGCCAGAAAAGCGCGAGATCGATGGGCTGGAAATCGACCGCCGCGTAGCCCGAGTCATCCCCCGGACCCGAACCGTGTCGAACATGGATATCGGCGCCCCGATCGAGCAGCACCTCGATCACCGCACGGGCCGACGCCATCACGGCGCGATGGAGCGGCGTGGCCCCCTGATGATCGCCGAGGTGAACGAGCTGCGGCTCGGCGTCGAGCATCCGGCGCACGCTCTCGACGTCGTTCGAGATCGCAGCCGCAAATATCGGGTGGGGCGCCGTGACATCGGCCGGCACAGCATGGGCGCCTCGAGCGCGCACAGTGTCCATGAACACGGCGACCGCTTCGTGACCACGATCGCGTGCGACGGTGGCCAGGTTCTCGCCACCGGGACCCACCAGATCGGCATCCGCACCCGCGCCGATCAGGATCTGCACGGCATCGAGGTGACCCTCCCGGACCGCGAAGTGAAGAGGCTCGCCATAGCGTGAGAGGTTCGGATCCCGCTCGAGCAACCGGCGAAGCGCTTCCACGTCTCCCGTACGTGCGGCGTGAATGATGTCCCAGACGTCGCAGCCGCGGCTGAGCCACGGTCCATATGCCTGCTCAGATCCAAGTTCGTCAGGTTTGATCAGATCTGCGCGCTCCCCGCCGGAGACTGCGTGCTCGAGCATCTGCTTCTTGAGCGCGGTCCAACCCGCGAGGCCGTGTTCGAGCGCGATCGCGTGTTGCACGTCGCGCAGGCCAGGTGTCGCGGACGCCTGGGGATACGCGCGATTCAGACGCGCGCGCGCACGTTCGTCGCCGGCGCGCAGGCCTCGCAGCCAGCGCCTGGCTTCCTTTTTCAAATTGTCGAGGGTGCTCGCAGGAGTGAGTCGGCGGGTCATGCAAACCTTCCTTCCGTTGATTGCCTGGCGTCCGCTGAAACAGGCCGGAAGAAGGTTCGACGCGAGTGGTCAGAACCGATGGGGTGGGAGTCGTCTCCCTTGCCGCGGACAGGTGGCGCCCCCGAGCGCGCTGCCGTCATGTTGAAGCAACGTGGACGATGATGTCAACAGCGGTAGAGCCGGATCGTCATGGTTCTTGCAGCCTCTCTCGGTATGGGCGAAGTACCCGCACCCGAGCGAGTGGCAGCAATCGGCCAGTCGCACGTGTCCCCGGGTCAAGTACTGCAGCCACCCGGTCACCGAGCAGTCGCCATGTGGGCCAATATGAACCGCAAGTCCACCCGGCTGGCGGGCTTGCTCGCAGGGGCAGTCGCACTCGCGCTGATCGTTTTCTTCGTGGTCGTCCGTGCGGAACGCGGACCTGCGGTCAACGTCACGACCTCGACCGTGACTGAGGGACCGATTACGAGAACCCTGATCGCCACCGGCACGCTCGCGGCCTCCAAGAGCGTCGATGTCGGGGCGCAGGTGTCGGGAACTGTCGAGCAACTCAGCGCCGACTTCAACTCGCCGGTCCGTGCCGGGGAAGTCCTCGCGCGCCTCGATCCGAGGCCCTTCGACGCGGACCTCATGCAAGCCAACGCGGCGCTGGCGCAAAGCCAGGCGGAAGCCGCGCGGCTCCGGGTGATCGCGGATGACGCGCGGGTGAAGCTGTCTCGTGCACAGACCCTTGCCACCCAGGATCTCGTCCCTCCAGCCGATCTCGAGACCGCCCGAGCGGCGTTCCAACAGGCCGCCGCCGATGTGAGGGCCGGGGACGCGGCCACCGGGTCCGCCCGTGCGAGGCTCGAACAGTCTCGAACCAATCGCGCTCACACGATCATCCGATCGCCCATCGACGGCGTCGTCGTGAATCGTCCGGTCGAAGTCGGTCAGACGCTGAACGCCGCGATGAGCGCTCCGACGCTGTTCACGATCGCCGATCTCCGGCACATGCTCCTGCTCGGCGAGATCAACGAAGCGGAGATGGGCGCCGTCCGTCCGGGTGCGCCCGTGACGTTCGAAATCGAATCCCGCGCCGGTGAGCAGCACACCGGCATCGTCAGTGACGTGCGGCTGCTGCCTTTTGTCGACCAGACAAACGCCACCACGGGCGTCGCGACGACTGGCGCAACCGCTGGAACCGTCGGAACGGCCGGAGGGGCGACGGGCTCCGGCTCGGCAAGCGCTCCTGCGGCCGTGGGTACCGGCGGCACCACGCAAGCCGCATCAGGTTCAACTGCAGGCCAGACGTCACAAACGACGAACACGTCACAGACATCAAACACGCCCCAGTCGACAAACACGCCACAAGTTGGCGTGGTGACTTACACCGCCGTCGTCGAAGTCGACAATCCGGATGGCGCGTTCGCTCCGGGCGGCACGGGGCTCATGACGTTCGTCGGGGAGCAGCGCGAGCGCGCCGTGCGCATTCCCAACAACGCACTCACGTTCCGACCGACCGTCGATCTTCTGGATTCCCTCGGGCAGCAGGAACCGCCGGTTCCACGACAGGACGCGAAGGATCCCCGTCCCGGCCGGCTGGCGCGCGTGTGGATGTTCAAGGACGGCCGGTTCGAAGGGACCACCGTGCGCGTGGGCCTCGCGAATGACACGTGGACGGAGCTGCTGGAAGGGGCTGTTCGCCCAGGCGATGCGCTGGTCACGCAAGCGTCATCGAAATAGCGTCAAATGGGGACACTCACCTTTACGCTAAGTCATTGATTCCACAGGCCGATTATTTGGAGGCCTGTTTTGATGATTTTGCGCCAGAAATGAACGGTCCTGTTTTTTGGCTCTTGTTTTCAATGACTTACCGTAAAGGTGAGTGTCCCCATTTTCATGACGCCTCTACTGAAGGCCGCCCCGGACGGACGTGATGCGTTGCGTGTTGAAGCCGAGCCAGTGCATGCGCCCCACGTAGCGCGCGTGCTCGACCTTGAGGCACCGATCCATGACGACCGAGAGTCCGCCGGCCTCGGCAATCCGGCCCCCCTCCTCGTTGATCACCGAGAACTGACACCAGAGGTTCGCCGCGCCAATTGTCACGGCGTCCCGTGCGATCGCAGGCAGCGCGTCCGGCGCGCGGAAGACGTTGACGATGTCCACGGGGACGGGGACGTCGAGCAGGCTGCCGAAGCTCTTCTCGCCGAAGATCTCCGACTCGCGAGGGTTCACCGGGATCACGCGGTAACCGTGACGTCTGAGATAGAAGCCGACGAAATAGCTGGCTCGAGGTGATTGTTCGACAGCCCGACGATCGCGATCGTCTTCGCACCGTGGATCACGCGCTGGATCGTCAACGGATCCTGGTAGCGACTCAGATCGAATGACTGGGTCATCGCGACGCCACCTCGGTTGTCGCCGGCGCCGCAATCCGGGCAAAGCCCTGTTCGAGGTCCCAGATCAGATCGTCGACCGCTTCGATGCCGACAGAGAGGCGGATCGTCCCCGGGCCGACACCGGCGGCGCGGAGCTCGTCATCGCTCGAGCTGACGATGCGTCGTGCTGGCAGGATGGATGATCAGGCTCTTGGCATCGCCGACGTTCGCGAGGTGGGACCACAGCGTCACGCCGCGAATGAAATCCTGTCCCGCGGCGCGGCCGCCGCGGCAATCGAAGGAAAAGACCGCACCCGGACCCGACGGCAGGTACTTATCAACCAGTGGCCGGTAGCGGCTCGTGCCGAGCCCGGGGTACGTCACCTTCGACGCCAGCTCGTGCGACTCGAGATAGCGAGCCACGGCGGCGGCATTCGCGACATGACGCTCCATCCGCAACGACAGCGTTTCGAGCCCCTGGAGGAACAGGAAGGCATTGAACGGGCTCAGGCACGCGCCGAGGTCGCGGAGCGTCTCGGCCCGGAGCTTCATCAGGTACCCATACGTGCCGAACGTCTCGTGGAACTGGAGCCCATGATAGGCCGGCGACGGCTCCGCGATCACCGGATAGCGGCCGTTCGACCAGTTGAACTCACCCGAGTCCACCACCACTCCGCCGATGCTCGTGCCGTGCCCGCCGATGAACTTGGTGGCCGAGTGCAGGACGATGTCCGCGCCCCATTCGATCGGGCGGCAGAGGAACGGCGTCGCAAACGTGTTGTCCACGATCAGCGGGAGATCGTGGGCGTGCGCGACGGCCGCGATGGCTTCGATGTCGAGCACGTTGCCGCCCGGGTTCCCGATCGTCTCGCCGTAGAAGGCCTTGGTGTTGTCGCGGACGGCGGCCTTCCACGCATCTGGATCGTCGGGGTCGACCCACGTCAGGTCCACCGACATCTTGCGCAGGACATGCTTCAGCTGATTGACCGTCCCCCCGTAGAGCGCTGACGAGGACACGACATGATCACCGGGTGACAGCATGGTGAACAGTGCCGCCGCCTGTGCCGCGATCCCGCTGGCGAACGCAACGGCGCCGCATCCACCCTCGAGGTTGGCCATCCGTTCCTCGAACACGGCCACTGTCGGGTTCATGATTCGCGAGTACGTATTCCCGTATTCCTGGAGATTGAAATACGCGGCCGCCGACTCAGGATCCTCGAAGACATAGCTCGTGGTCTGATAGATCGGCACCGCGCGCGCCCCCGTATTCGGGTCCGGGCGCTGCCCTGCATGAACCTGACGTGTGTCGAACCCGAAGCGGCGCGACTCTTCCATGAACGCTGCCTCCAATTCCTCCGGTTAGCGCGCGAGAAACTTCTGGATCATAGGAGTCTGGCGCGCCTCCTCCAATAGAAAACAGTCGTGGCCGTACGGCGCATCGATCACCTGCAGCTCGACGTCCTTGCCGGCGGTCCGCAGCGCGGCCGCGAGCTCCTCGGAGCCTGACGGCGGGTACAGCCAATCCGAGCTGAACGCGATGAGGAGCGTCCTCGCGGACATCCTCCGGACGGCATCGGCGAGCCGGCCGCCGCCGTACTGCCGGGCGAGGTCGAAGTAGGAAAGCGCCCGCGACGTGTAGAGATACGTGTTGGCGTCGAAGCGCTTCACGAAAGCGTCCGCCTGATAGCGCAGGTAACTCTCGACTTCGAATTCGGGCTCCGTGAGCGTGTAACGAATGGCATCCCCCGTCTGCAGCCGTCGTCCGAACTTGTCATTGAGCGATTGCGCGGACAGGTAAGTGATGTGTCCAACCATGCGGGCCACGCCCATTCCCGCGCTGGGCGCACGGCCAGTCCCGTGGTAATGGCCGTTCTGCCAGCCGGGATCGGCAGTGATCGCGCTTCGCGCGATGGCATTCCACGCGACTCCCTGCGGATGGAGCGCGTGTGTGCTCGCGATCGGAATGATCGCGTCGACTTGATCGCCGCCCTGAACCGCCCACTCGAGCGCCTGCATGCCCCCGAGCGACCCACCGGCCACGGCCGCGAGGCGTGGGATGCCGAGCACATCCAGAAGCGCGCGCTCGACCCGCACCATGTCCGCAACCGTGATGACAGGAAACTCGGACCCGTAGGGCCGCCCCGTTCCCGGATTCGTGGACGAAGGCCCCGTGGTGCCGCGGCAACCGCCCAGCAGATTCGAGCTGACGACGAAGAAACGATTCGTGTCGAATGCCTTGCCCGGGCCGATCATGCCGTCCCACCAGCCGAGGCCGCGCCCCTTGCCCGCGTCGCGCTCGTCTGCGCGAAAGCCGTCCCGCGTGCTCCCGGCGACGGGCTGTGTCGAAAAGCCGGCCGCATGGGCGTCTCCGCTCAATGCATGGCACACGAGGATGACGTTGTCGCGCGCCGGCGACAGCGTCCCATAGGTCTCGTAAGCGACGCGGACCGACGGCAGCTCACGCCCGCACTCGAGCCGCAGCGGCGCCGGGAGATCGATGAACTGCGTGTCGACCGTACCGACCGATCCGGCGGCGCTTCTCGGCGCGGGCGTGCTCATGCTGGCGATCATATCTTCTGCGGGACGGACGGGGAGGTACCTTCGGCGGCCGAGTGACCACGATGCACGCGGCAGGTGTATGATCCGAAGTTCGCGCGAACGGTTTGCGCAAATCCTTAACCGCACTATCGAGGGGGTCACGATGGCTCAGGCGAGCGTCAACAACGGCGTCAACGTAGAGGCATTGCTGGCTGCGCGGGAAGCGCTGAAGAGCGCCCCCGCAGGCGGCCAAGTTCACGTGGCGGGCGTCATGCAAGTGGAAAAACGGCACGTTTACCCAGACGAAGGTCCAGGGCTTCCGCGGGCTCGGCGAAGAGCAGAAGCACAAGACCGAGTTCTCGTTCGACGCGGATCACCCGGAGATTTTCGCGTCCGAGGATCTCGGCGCCACACCGGTGGAGTACGTGCTCGTCGGTCTCGCCAGCTGCCTCACGGCCGGCGTCGCGGCGGTGGCGCAGAATCGCGGAGTTCAGCTGAGGTCGGTCGAGGCGAAGATCGAGGGCTCGATGGACATCCAGGGCATTCTCGGCATCGACAGCGACGTGCGCAATGGCTACGACGACATCAAGGTCACCTACAAGATCGACGCCGACGCGCCGAAGAAGGACATCGAAGCGATCGTCGCGCAATCGCAGAAGCGCTCGGCTGTCTACGACATCGTCACCAACCCGACCAACGTGACGGTCGTGGTCGCCTGACGCGGATCGGCCATTCGTGAGCTGAAGCCCATCTCATAAACGCGCGGGCATTCGGTGCTGCGCCCCCGTTTGTGAGATGGGTTCCAGTGTCTCGACGTGCGTACGGCGGCAGCGGAGCACACCATCGAACACGTCACGACGGTCGTCATCGGAGCTGGACACGCGGGACTCGCGACGAGCCGCTGTCTCACTGCATGCTCGATCGATCATCTGGTGCTCGAGCGCGGGGAGGTCGCAAACTCCTGGCGCCATGAGCGCTGGGACTCGCTGCGGCTGCTGACTCCCAACTGGCAGAGCCGGCTGCCCGGCTATCGCATATGCGGGCGACGATCCCGACGGCTTCATGGCGATGGGCGAAGTCGTCGAGTTCGTTTCGCGCTTTGCAGTGGTCTCCGCCGCACCGGTGCGCACGCACACCACCGTCACGTCGGTGAAGCAGACTGACGACGGGTACCAGGTCAGCACGCAGAATGGCGACCTCCGGTGCCGCTCGGTCGTGCTGGCAAGCGGCGCCTGCAATGTCGCGAGCGTGCCCGCGCTGCGAGAGGCGGTGCCGGCGTCCGTCCAATCCTTCACGCCGCTCGACTATCGCAATCCCACCCAGCTGCCCGAAGGCGGTGTGCTGATCGTCGGCGCGTCGGCCACCGGCGTGCAGCTCGCTCGACGAAATCCAGCGCTCGGGGCGCCCGGTCACGCTATCGGTCGGTGAGCACGTGCGGCTGCCGCGGATCTACCGCGGGCGCGACGTCCTGTGGTGGATGGACGCGTCCGGTGTCTGGAACCAGCGCTATGACGAGATCGACGACCTGACGCGCGCGCGGGGCCTGCCGTCACCGCAGCTCGTCGGAACCCCGGAGCGCACGACGCTGGATCTCAACACGCTCGGCGCGTCTGGTGTGGAGATCGTCGGGCGGCTGGCTGCCGTGCGCGACGGCCGGGCGCTGTTTTCCGGCGGCCTTCGCAACCAGTTTGCTTTGGCCGATCTGAAGATGCATCGATTGCTGGATACGTTCGACGACTGGGCGCGAAGCCACGGCCGCGAGGCCGACGTCGGTGCTCCGGAGCGTTTCGAACCCACACGCACGCCGGCCTCCTCACGACTCGCACTCGACCTGACGAGCGGTGAGATCCGTTCCGTGATCTGGGCAACCGGTTTTCGGCCGGACTACAGCTGGCTCGACGTTCCGGTCGTCGATCGGAAGGGGCATCTGCGGCACGACGGCGGGGTCGTCGATGCGCCGGGACTGTATGCGATGGGGCTGCCTGTCCTCCGCCGGCGCAAGTCCACCTTCATCCATGGCGCGGAAGACGACGCGCGGGACGTCGTCGATCACCTGGTTCGCTACCTCGGCGGTCGTCCTCCCGGGTCGTGAATCCCGCGGTGGGCACACCGTGACCGCGAAGGTGCGCTCATCACGCGCGGCGACGAATGAAAGAAGTGTGTCGTCCGCGCGATCATGGCTTCCAGTTCAGCAGGAGCGTAATCGGTGCCGCGCTGGATTCGACGTCCACGTTGATGAGGAACCGCCCGTCCCGGGTGATGTGGTACTGATGACTGCGGGCGATGACGTTCAGGCCGCCACCCAGCCTGCGCGTCTGGAACAGCGCCGCCGGCGCGCCCGCCTCGAGCGTCGCCGCCGTGGCGTCAATCGGGACGGCCATCATCTTCGCGTCAGGCGCAATGAAGTACAGCTCTTTCCCGTCACGGGACCATCGCGGATAGACTCCGCCGGCCGTGGAGATGGGAATCGCCGCGCCCGGCCCGGGAAACGGCCGAACGTAAATCTCATACCGGCCGGTGTCGTTCGACTGGTACGCCATCCAGCGCCCGTCTGGTGAGAACTGACCCCACAGCTCGTTGGCGTCGGTCTTGAGAAAGACGAACGGTACGCCCGTCGCCAGCGGCAGCACCCAGAGATTGGTGCCCGTCTTCGGATCGGGGACGTAGTACACCAGCGATCGGCCGTCAACGGACCAGTCACACGGGATCTTGACCTCCGGCGATTCGAAGAGCACCTGTTCGGCGCCATCCTCCGTCGATGGCTTCACGGAGAGCGCGACCGACCCCGAACGGATCGATTCGAACGCGATCCGGCGGCCATCGGGTGACCAGACGGGGAGGCGCGTCAGACTGCCATCGGATCCGTGGGTAAAGCGCACCTGGCCCGTGGACGCGAGCAGCCACAGGTCGGTCTCGTTCTTGAGTGAGCGCTCGGCGGCCACGCGACGGCCGTCCGGCGACAACCTGAGATTCGACAATCCCAGCTGCTCCGACGGTCCGAGTGTGCCCAGCGCCTTGCCGGACCGGTCGAACCACGAGAGCCGGGTGACCGACGGTTGCGCCGCTCGATACGCCACCACGCCCGCATTCGACGCTGAAAACGCTCCGGTGCCGTCGATGGGATCGAAGGCCACGGAGTCCGCAACCGCGACCGGCTCGCCGCTCGTCTTCCGTTGTGCGAGATTGAAGTGTTGCGCCCAGAGCGTTCCCTGACGGATGAAGAGGAGCCGGCCTGGCTCGAGGTATGCCGCCTGTGTGTCGGACACCACTAGACGCGTGACGTCGGGTGATCCGAGCGAACCCAGATACACGCCGCGCACGGCATCCGGACCACCCACGAAGAACAGGAACTGCCGGCCCCCCGGCAGGAACTGCGGATGCCGGTGGCCGGTGGACTCCACGCCGGGCGCCGTTGCCCCCTCCACGGTTCCTCCGCCGGCACTGACGCGGCGCAGCGAGGGTGCGGCGGTACTGGAGAAGAGGATGGTGCCGTCGGGTCCCCACGCCGCTGTCGTCCCCGCCAGGGCGTACGTTACGGTCTGCGCCGACCCGCCCCGGGCGTCGATGCGTTTCAGCTCGCTGTTCATGAAGAAGCCGATCGCGCGGCTGTCGGACGACCAGAACGGCCGCCGCGCCCCTTCGGTGCCCGGCAACGCGTGTGCGTTCGCGGTGTCGAGGGGCCGCACCCACAGGGCGGGTTGCCCGTCGTGGTCCGCCACGAACGCGAGGCTCCGCCCATCGGGTGATATCGCAAAGGACCAGGGATCGGATGACCGCGGTGTCGTGATCTCGACCACGCGCAACGCGGGTTCAGCCACCGATGGGCGCAGCCACCAGGCGACCACCGCCGCGGCCAGCGCCAACGTCAGTACCGCGGTCGAGACGGCAAGCACGCGCTCGCGGAGGCGACTGGACGCCGCAGCCAGAACAGAGGCTTCCGCTTCGGGGTCGCTGGCGGCATCCTCGATCTCGATGCGTGCGTCGGCGATGGAGTGGAGACGCCGGCTGGCATCGGGTTCCAGGCACCGGCGCAGCACGCGCCGAATGCCGGACGGCACATTCGATGGCAGCCGCCCCCAGTCAGGCTCGCGCTCCGCCATCGCCGCCAGCGTCTCGTCCTCGCTCCTTCGCGCGAACGCTGCGCGCGCGGTCAGCATCTCGTACAACACGCAGCCAAAGGCCCACACATCACTGCGCGCGTCCACGCGGCGACCGCGCACCTGCTCCGGGCTCATGTAGCCGGGCGTCCCGGTCACGACGCCCTCCTGGATCGCACCGTCAGAAACGCCTGGCGCCTCGTGCGCCTCGCGCGCGTCAGGATCCCTCCCCTTCGCGAGGCCAAAATCGAGCACCTTCACCGTTCCCGCCGCGGTGAACTTGATGTTGGCCGGCTTGAGATCGAGGTGGATGATCCCCTTCTCGTGCGCGGCCTCGAGCGCCTCGGCGATCTGTCGCGCGATCCCGAGCCCCTCGTCCAGCGAGAGTGGTCCGGTGGAGAGACGATCCGCCAGCGTAGGCCCGTCGACGAGCTCCATGACGATGGCGTGCAGACCCCCGGCGGTTTCGAGGCCGTGAATCGTGGCGATGTGGGGATGGTTCAAGGTGGCCAGCAGCCGGGCCTCGAGCTGCAAACGCGCAACGCGATCCGGATCGAAGGAAAGATCCGACGGCAGGACCTTGATGGCGACCTCGCGGTGCAGTCGCGCATCGAGCGCGCGATACACCTCACCCATACCACCGGCATCGAGCGGACTCAGGATGCGATACGGTCCCAGCTCGGTCCCCGGGGTCATCGCGGGCACACCGTACTTCGCGATTCCCGAACCCTGGAACGCCAGCGCATCGATCGCGGCACCCTCGGCAAAGGATCCCGCGTCGGCATGCGCCGCAAGCAGCGATTCCACCTCGTCCCTGAGCGCCGCATCCTCGCCGCACACGTCACACAGGTACGCCGCGCGCTGGTCCGGCACAGCCTCCAGCGCCGATTGAAAAATCTCCTTGACCCGCGGCCATCGAGCTCGCTCGTCGGTCATGATCGCGCGACCCGCCCGGTGGTCATGCGGCGATACAGCCACGCCCGCGCAGACTGCCACTCGCGCGTGACCGTGGCGCGCGACAGCGACAGGACGGCGCCCACCTCTTCCTCGGACAGTCCCCCGAAGTACTTCAATTCGACGATCTGCGCCTGACGCTCGTCCATGCGCGCAAGCGCCTGCAGCGCGTCGTCCAGCATCAGCACGTCGCAGTCGAGCGGTGGCGCCGCGCGCATCCCTTCGTCCAGCGTGACCCTGATGCCGCCCGGACGCTTCGCCGCGTCACGTTCGCGCGCATGATCGATGAGGATTCGCCGCATGATCTGGGCGGCGACGCCAAAGAACTGGGCGCGGTTGATCCACGTCACGCGGTCCTGGCCCATGAGGCGTAGGTACGCCTCGTTCACGAGCGCCGTCGGCTGCAGCGTGTGATCGCGGCGCTCGCGGCGCAGGTACGCCGCCGCCCGTTTGCGAAGGTCGTGGTGGACGAGAGCCGCCAGATCCTCTCGCGCCTGCAGGTCCCCCCGTCCCCATGCCTGGAGCAGCTGACTGACTGGCGGGGTGTGTGTCGTCTTCATCGTGCCAACCGGGGAGCTTCGCGGTCCCGAGTATACGGCGTCTCACTCCCCTGTATCCCGGGACCCGGGTGGCGCGTCATCCGTGCTCCAGGGGCCAATGAGGCAGTTTCCTGCGCGTTTACGCGTCAGTCAGGCAGAACGGTTCGAGGAGGTTCCAATGAGTGGCGCGGTGATGAATGGACGCCTGGCGCGCGATGCGACGCGGTGGTTCTATGTGTGGATGTCCGGGGCGTTTATCCTCATTGCCTTCGGGGGGTTTGCGCCCACGTACTGGCTGCAGCTGGCGCCGCCAACGTTCATCGGTTCGCCGCTCCTGCATCTGCACGCCCTGTTGTTCTCCGCCTGGCCGCTCTTCCTGCTCCTGCAAACGACGTTCGCAGCCCGGGGACGCATCCAGAGTCATCGCTCCTGGGGTCTTCTGGGTATCTCGCTCGCGACGGCCATGGTGCTCGTCGGCTTCGCGGCCGCGGACGAGGTGCTCGCCAAACGGCTGGCCGCCGGCTACGGCGACCGGGCGCGCGCGTTTCACATCGTGTCGACGTCGATGATCACGCTGTTCGGCGCCTTCGTCGTGGCCGCCATCGTCTATGTCAAACGACCCGAGGTGCACAAGCGGCTGATGCTGCTTGCGACGGTTGCGATGCTGCCTCCCGCGATTGCACGACTGTTCTTCGCCATAAACGTGGGAATAGGGCCCGGCCTGCGACCAGGTCTCGGCCCACCCCGCACCGTGGAGTCCGTGTTGATCACCGGGCTTGTCGCAGATGCCCTGATCCTCGCCGGCGTGATGTACGACCTGCGCACGCGCGGCAGGGTCCATCCCGCGTACGTCGTCGGCGGCGTCATCATTGTCGCTCTCCAGGTTCTGCGACTGCCCATCAGCACGACCCAGACGTGGTACGCCGTCGCGGACTATCTCGCCCGCTTCAGTGGCTGACCCGGGATGACGGCAATGGGTGCACACGAGATCACGAGGTCAGAAGGCCCAACGTGAAAGATCAGGAGCCTCGTGATCTCCTGGTCTCCTGTTAGGACCGCGTCCGGGCTGTGCGCTGCAACGGCGCACATGAGATCACGAGGTCAGGAGGTCCCCAACGTGAAAGCAGGAGTCTCGTGGTCTCCTCGTCTCCTGTTGGCACCCGCGTCCGGGTCCTGAGCTGCCGGGACGGTCGAATCTTGCAAAAGACTTGACCCGCCGCCTCAACAGCGAGAACATCGGCCGAAATTCGTCCTGCACAATCCAGTCGGCCGTGGTCGGGACTCGGGCTTCTGGGCTCGGGACTCGCGCTCCGGGTTCGCTGATAGCTGACGGCTGAGAGCTGTGAGCTACGTGATCGGCACGTGGCCGAAGAACACACATGGGCCTCCATGAGTACGTCGAGCCAGGGGCGCCGCGGACGGTCAAACCGGCGCGCGTGCACCCGATTGTCTTTCTCAAGAGAGCACGAAAGCTGATGGCCTCCATGGTCGCCTGGCTCATCGGATTGCTGTTCTTCGGTGTGGGGTGCTGGATCCTCCTCCTGCGCTTCGAGGGGCTGGTCGATCGCTTCAAACCTCACAACATGTCCATCGGCCAGATGACGGTCGACGGCGTCGAAAGCCGCGGTCACGCGGAGCTTCTCCGCACCCGTTTCGACCATCACTTCCGGCGCCCCGTCGCCATCTCGAAGGAAACGGGCTTTCTGGAAACGGTGACCCTCGATTCGCCGGAACTCTTCCAGCAGAAAGGCATGAACGGTGCCAGTGCCCTCGAGAAGATGACGGTCGACGTGTCCGGGGTGGACGTGGCCAAGCTCGTTCGCTTCGCCAATCAGCTCGCGAAGCCCGACCAATGGATCGTCGAGGGGGACTTTCAGACCAAAACGGATCGCGCTGTCCTCGCGCTGCGCCTGAGCAGGGGCGAGAGGCTGATCCGAACCTGGTACCTCGAGCGACCCGGAAATGCAACGGTGGACAAATCGATCCTGGACAAGCTGATCGACGATGCGATTTTTCAGCTGGTCTACGATTTTGGAAACAAAGCGGACTCGGATCCGGACCTTCACAAGTGGCGCGACGTGGTGCCTGCGCCGACCAGCTTTCCCAGCGCTGCCGCGGTCGCGGCCTACTACGAGTCGAAGGGGGCCCTCGGGCGGTACTACGCCCAGGGCAGCTGGAACGATCTCGATGTCGCGCTGGATCGACTCCAGACTCTCCGCGCGCAGATGCCCGAGTACCCTGACGGTCTTCAGCTCCTCGCCATGGCGCTGGCCGAGAAGCGCAACGAGATCGAGGCGATTCATGTCTATGAGCAGCTTCGCTCGGTTCTCGTTCAGGACACGGGCTGGGACACGCTCCCGGCCGCGCAGAAACGCCGCGTGTTGTCGGTCGATCTGCTGAAGGCGACCGCAACGGCGAAGCTGTACACCTGGCAGTCGGCCCACCAGGCCATCCGCGGGCTGCTGGCACTCAGCGAGACGCTGCGAACCGAATCAGCCACGGCGCTTTCTGAGAAAGAGCGTGCCGCCTACACGGAGTTGAAGGCTCAGGCCGCAGTCCAGCTTGCCTATACATATGCGCTCTACCTGTCTTATGTCCGCCAGCACACAGTCGCCGACATGTTCGGAAACGCTGAGGCTCCGGGCGGGCTGCGGGTGGCCGATGCCGCAGCGCTCAAAGTGCTGCGGGAAGGGCCGCCAGATGCCGCCAAGGCGCTCGTCCGCGAGACGATGAAAAAGATCGCCACCGAGCACAGGAAGTGGATCCGGTCGGCGGAGCAGGAACAAACCGCGCTCGACAAGCAGTGGGGACAGCTCGCGGACCCGGAACGCAGGAGGGCCGAGCTCGCTGCGCGGCTGCAACTGGCCGCCGGATATGGCCACTATCGGATGGCGGAGCTGGAACGCAACGATGCCCCGGGCCCCGCCGACACAATCTTCGGTGAGACCTTCGACAAGCGGCTGGAAGACGCCAGCAGGGATCTTCGAAAGGCCGATGCCGCTCATCCGAACAACTACCTCGTGCTCCAGTTGCTGGGCCTCGTGTATTCGGAACCACGACGCGAGGGAATGCACCCGAACATTGCGGAGCAGTATCTCGAACGGGCCATCCGAGCGAACCCGTCGGACTACTACGGCCACGAACTGCTCGCCGGCATACTGCTCCGGCGCGTCGGCAACATCGGCCTCGACCTCGGAAGCCGGGTCACCATCGAGAAAGGCCTTGCAGAAGCCGAGACCGCCATCCACCTGCGTGAAGTCAGCGGCGGGGCGCACCTCCTGCGCGCGCAGTTCCAGACGATGCTCCTCGAGATTGAACGAAACGAACCGAAACGGCGGGAGCTCCGCGCAGGGCTCGACCAGTACGTCGATCAGGCAGACAGATTTCTCCCCCGCCCGTTCAATCGACCGGATGTGGATCTCACGTGGGTGCGCATCGCCGCCGCGACCCGGCGCCTCGGTGACGACGCTGAAGGCCCGCAGGCCCAGGGCATCGATGATGTCCTGCTGCAGCGGAAGCTGCAACGGTTCCGACGATCGAAAGAAGAGCTCACAACGAAGGTCGATGAACTGATCGCGGACTGCGACAGGCTCGAAGAGCGCTGGGTGGCGTCCCAGCGGGTCTTTCAGATCAAGAGCCTGGGCCAGCGGGCAAGACGGCTGCGTGAAGAGATCGACAGGGCCACGCTCGAGAACTGGCGCGAGATCCAGATTCCCCTGTTGTAGTTACGGGGCGCTCCTGGCCTGACGGGCGATCAGCGCTATCGGCGTTCCGGGGCTGTCTGCTCCGGCGTCGTCACGCCCGGCGGCAGCTCCAGAATGCGGATGTTGCGGAAGTGGATCTCCCCGCCTTCCGATTCCAGGCAGAAGTAGCCCTTCTTCTGCGTCGAGCGCGTGATGCCATTGACGAACTTGCCATTGACGGACAGCTTGATCGTGCCGTCCACGGCGACCACGTCGTAGGTATTCCACTCCCCTTTTCCCTTCGCGCGATTCTCGATCGACATGCTGCGCTCACCGCGCGGGTTGTCGGGCGTGGTGTGGACACCGCCGACGCCCCAGACCTCGCCGTGCACGTAGGCGACGGGTGGCGTCACGCCGTCGCGCTTGTGCAGGTTCGGCCAGTCGAGCTCCAGCATCTGTACTTCGACGCCGTTGGGCAACCTGTCGCGCTCATCGGGCCGGGCGTTGCTCCAGACGAAGACGCCGGAGTTGCCGCCCGCTTCCATGTGCCTCCATTCGATGTGGAGGACGAAGTTCTCATACTGCTTCTCGCTGCACATCACGCCGATGGGGCGACCGGAGCAGATCAGCATGCCGTCGCGGTACTTCCAGGTGTCCTCAGCGGTGTTGATGTTCACCCAGCCCGTCAGGTCCTTGCCGTTGAACAGATCCTGAAACCGGGGGACCTCAGTCTGCGCCGTCGTGTGTTCCGCGAGGGCGAACGGCAGCAGGACGAGGACGAGTGCAATCGTGGCGATGTGCTTCATGGGCGTCTCGTGTCACTTCTTGTCGGGCATCAGCGTCAGCTTCACATAGTTCCCGGCGTTGAGATACGTCTGCGCCGCCTGCCTGACCGCGTCGCCGGTCAGCGCCGCGATCTGGGCCGGCACGCTGGCGATCGACCCCACGTCCGACGTCTCGCCGTCCTCGTAGCGGCGTGCGATCTGGTTGAGGAGAAAGCCGTTGTCCTGGCTGTTCGCCTCGAACTCCCGCGTGAGCACATCGCGAATGATGGTCACCTGCTCTGCTGAGAGCGGTGTGGCCTTGACGAACTCGATCTCCTGGAACACGCGCTTGACGAGATCCGCCGTGCGTGCGGGGTCGCACGTCCAGTCGATCCGCAGCGTGTATTCCGGCCGGGGAACCTTGTCCGTGTCCGGGTTGACGGTGATGCTGTAGGTGCCTCCGAGCTGCTGCCGAATCGTGTCGCTCAGCCGCGACTGCAGCACGAGAGTCATCGCCCGCATCGCCAGCCGGTGCGCGTCGTCGGACTCGAACGGCCCGGAGAAGACGATGGCCACCGCGCTCTTCGGCGCGATGCCCTTCTCGATCGTCTTCTCGACAACGCCGGTGGGAAGTGCGATCCCGAGGTCCCGCCAGGTTTCGCGTGCGCGGGTGGCCGGCAGGCTGGCGATGTACGTCTCGACCATCGGCTTCATCGCCTCCGGCGTAAAGCTGCCGACGAAGACGAACGTGAAGTTGCTCGCGTCAGCGAAGCGCGCCTTGTAGAACGCCATCGACTTCGCAAGATTCCACTGATCGACCGTGGCAGGTGTTTCGGGCTGTCTACGCGGACTGTTCCGGCTCAGAGCCGCACCCAGCGCCTGGTCGAACACGACATCCGGGCTTGCCATCTGGTTCGCGAGCAGCCCCTTGGCCTGCGACGCCATGGCCGCAAACGCCGTCGGGTCGGCGCGCGGCTGCGTGAATCGCAGATAGATCAGCTGAAACATCGTCTCGAGATCCTGCGGTGTGCTGCCGCCGCCCATACCCTGCAGCATCTCTCCGATGAACGGTGTGACGCCGACGGCTTTGCCCGCCAGGATCTTGTCGAGCATCACCGCGCTGAGTTGCCCGACGCCACCCGCCGGTACGACGTCGTCCGCGGAACGAGCGGCTATGAAATCCTCGTCGCTCGCCAGCGACGTCCCCCCGGGCGCCGTGGCGCGGAACAGGACCTGGTTTTCCTTGAGCTTTGTCGGTTTGAGCACGACAGTCGCGCCGTTCGACAGCGTCCACTCGGTGATCCCGGCTTCCGCCCGCACGTTTGTCTTCACGATCGTGCCTGGCGCGGGAGGCGCCTTCATGAGCGTCTGCCCCGCTGCGGCATCCACATAGGGCTCGAGCCGCTTCGCCAGAGCGGTTTTCACGGTAGCCGCGAGCTGTGACTGATCGGGCAGGACGACGCCGGCCGCGTCCGGCGCGGACACGATGACGAGCCGGTTCCGATCGGGGAACCAGTCTTTGGCGAGCGCATTGATCTCGGCCAGGGTGATGCCCGGGACGAACCGCCGATGGAAGGCGAGCTCCTGCCAGATCGTCGGCAGCGCTTCTCCCTGGAGGAAACTGCGCGTGTACTCGTCCGCGCGGCTCTCGGACTCACGGTCCGGGCTTTCCGTCACGATGCGCTCGTAGCCGAGCATCATGGCCTGCTTCGCGCGCGCGAGCTCCGTCGCGGTGAAGCCGAACCGTGTGACCCGCTGGAGCTCGGTCACGAGTCCGTCGAGACCGCGCGTCACGCCGTCGTTCGAAACGAGCGCCTGGAGGGAGGCCTCATCCCTGGTGCGCGGCGTCTGGAACAGCCCGCGATTTGCCGCGGCCCTGATGAACGGCGGGTTCTCACGCTGGCTGAGCTCATCGAGCCGGGCGCCAAGCATGGCGGCGAACAACTGGTCGAGCATCAGCGCGCGGTAGCCGCCGACCGATCCCTGGTTGCGCGCCGGAGGAAGGTCGCTGACTTCGACGGCCGTCACTGTCGTTTCCTTGTCGGTGACGACGGCATAGCGCGGGGCGGTATGGTCAGGCACGTCGAACGCCGGCCGCGGCCGCGCGGGTGAAGGGGACGTGAGGGACGAGAAATGCTGCTTGATCATCGCGACGGTGGCGTCACGATCGACGTCGCCGACGACAATCACGGCCATCAGGTCCGGGCGGTACCAGTCGCGGTAGAAACGCAACAATTGCTCGCGTCCGGCGCGTTCGATGATGTCGGGGTTGCCGATGGGGGGGCGATCCGCGTAGCGCGATCCTTCGAGCTGCACGCGGCGGATCCTGTCCTGCGTGCGCTCGCCCGCACCGAGGTGCATCCGCCATTCCGCGAGGACGATGCCCCGCTCGCGGTCGATGCCGGCCTGGTCGAACGTGGCGCCCTGCGCCCAGTCTTCGAGGACCAGGAGCGCACGGTCGAGCACGCCGGGCACGTCGGTCGGCACGCGCAGCGTGTACTGGGTGTCGTCGTAGCTCGTCGCCGCATTCGCATCCGGGCCGATGCTCAAGCCGAGCGACGAGAGGAAGTCGAGGAGGCTCTGGCGCGGAAAGTGCCGCGTGCCCTCGAACTCCATGTGTTCGACGAAGTGCGCCAGCCCCTGCTGGTCGTCGTCTTCCAGGACCGACCCGGCCTTGACGACGAGCCGCAACTCGGCGCGGTGAGCCGGTTTCGCGTTGGCGCGCACGTAGTAGCGCAAGCCGTTCGGCAGCGTGCCGGTGGCGACCTCCGGGTCCACCGGCATCTGCTGCGACAGTGCATGGGAAGCCACCGAGGCAGCGGACGTCTCGCGGCCGGCGGGCGTCGTCTGGGCGGATCCGACCAGCCCGGCGGCCAGCAGGCTGGCAAGGACGGCACAGAGGGTGACGCGAGGACGGAGGAAGATCATACGTCCATCCTATCCGACGCGTGCGTTCGTTGAAATGAACGAAGCGTCCGGACCGAATGAACCAGCCGAGGCCGTCGAGAGTCTACGCCGCCGCCCTGTCCACGTACCCCAGCAGCCTGCGCTCCCTGATGACCAGCGCGGCCGCCGGCGGCACCATGGCCTCCCACGAGGCATCGCCGCAGCGAATCCGCTTGAGCACCTCGCGCGAAAAGACCGAGAGAAGACGCTCGTCGTAGTCTCGAACGCTTTCGATCATGCGGTTCTCGACGAGGTAGGCGTAGAGATGCCGGAGATGCGGCGCCACGCGGAGATTGCCGGCGGTAATGAGCGATCCTGTCGCCTGGTCGAGCAGCGGATAGGCGTGCATCTTGAGGTCGTTCTTGAAGAGGCGTCCGAACGACTCGAGGATGCCGCCTTCGAGGTCCGCGTAGTACTTCTCGTCGAAGAGTTCCTTGAGGGTCGGGACACCCAGCACGATACCGATCATCTGCTTCGTGTGCCGGAACAAGTACGTGGCGAGCCGGTGGTACTCGGCGTAGTTGGAGATGAGCACGGTCTTCCCGAGCGCGCTCAGGATGGCGACACGGTCGAGAAAGTCCTGGTGGTCGATCGTGTCCGAGGCGGTCAGGTTCTTGAGCGTCATCTCCATGATGGTGACGGTCTCTTCGCCGTGCAGCCGCGGTTCCTGGATGAACTGGGCCTGCGCACAGCGCAGCATGTCGAGGGAGACGTTCGTCGCCGGGCAGAAGCTGCCGCGCTGGATCAGGATGGCTTTCTTGTAGAGGAAGTCCGCGGGCCGCACGACTTCGCCGTTCGCGGTGAACATCGCCGCGTTGGTCAGCCCGTTCTGCACGAGCCTGAGGCTCATGACACGGTTGTCCACGTGCGCGAAATCCGGACCCGAGAACTCGATCATGTCGACTTCGACGCGCTCACTGGTGAGACCGTCCATCAACGAGGCGATGAGCGCCGCCGGATCGTGATGCAGGAAGCTGGCGCCGTACGCCAGGTTGACGCCGATGAGACCGAGCGCTTCCTGTTCCTGAACGGTCTCCTTGTCGAGCAGCCGGACGTGCATGATGATCTGCGAGGCCGGGGTGCGGGGTGAGGTCTGGAAGCGTACGCCCAGCCATCCGTGCGGGTCGTCCTGCCGCGTGAAGCTCTTGGCGGCGACGGTGTCCGCGAACACGAAGAACTTCGTCGTGTCGCCTCGCTTGACGTCGAGCCGCTCGACGAGCAGCGCGAACTCGTGGTCGAGCATCGCATTGATACGGTGCTTGCTGACGTACCGGTCGCTCACGCCGTAGATGGCATCGCTGAAGGTCATGTCGTAGGCCGACATGGCCTTGGCGACCGTGCCTGCCGCTCCGCCGACGCGGAAAAACCAGCGCGCCACCTCCTGGCCCGCGCCGATCTCGGCGAAGGTGCCGTAGAGGCTCGGGTCGAGGTTGACTTGCAGCGCCTTCTGGTGCGTATCCATAGCCATGGTTGTTCCAGTATGGCAATCGGCCTCGCGGCTGTCGGCTTGAGTGTGCCGCCCCCTCGCAGGTCTTCCTGCTATGATCCCGAGGCGTCCGCCGGCACGCGATCCCACAGAGAAAACATGAGCGGTCCCTCTTCTCCCATCCCGCCCACCGCCGAGGATCTTCGACTCGAAGAAGAGCGCCAGCATCGCCGGCACTGGAGCCGCTGGGGACCCTATCTGAGCGAGCGGGCATGGGGGACCGTCCGCGAGGATTACAGTCCACACGGCACGGCCTGGGACTATTTCCCCCACGACCTCGCCCGCTCGCGCGCGTACCGCTGGAACGAAGACGGGCTGGGGGGCATCTGCGATCGGCACCAGCGCATTTGCTTTGCGCTGGCCCTGTGGAACGAGCGCGACCGGTTCCTCAAGGAGCGCCTGTTCGGGCTGACCGGCAACCAGGGCAATCACGGGGAGGACGTCAAGGAGTACTACTTCTATCTGGACAGCACGCCGACGCATTCGTCCATGAAGTGGCTCTACAAGTACCCGCAGGCCCCCTTTCCGTACGACGAACTGCTGGAGGAGAGTCGGCGTCGAGGTCGAGACGAACCCGAATTCGAGTTGATGGATACCGGTGTCTTCGACGGCAACCGCTACTTCGACGTGTTCGTGGAGTACGCCAAGGCCGATGCCGAAGACATCCTGATCGAGATCACCGCTTTCAACCGGGGCCCGGAGGCGGCGCCGCTTCACCTGCTCCCGACCGTGTGGTTCAGGAATACCTGGTCATGGACCAGCGGCGGCCGGCGGCCGTCCCTTCGCGCAGGGACCGATCCGCACCGCGTCACCATCGAGATCGACGAATCGACCTACGGCCGGCGGTGGCTCCACTGCGAAGGGACTCCGGCGTTGCTCTTCACCGAGAACGACACCAACCACGATCGATTCGCTGGAACTCGAAGCGGACGATTCGTTAAGGACGGCATCAGCGAAGCCGTCGTGCACGGACGCCGCGACACGGTCAATCCCGAGCGCCGAGGCACCAAGGCGTCGGCGCATACGCGGATGGTCGTATCGCCGGATGGCCATGTGCGCGTGCGCCTCAGGCTCACCGACAGGGAGGCGGACACCTGGACCGAGGGGCCTTTCGGAGAAACGTTCGATCGCACGCTCGAGATACGGAGGCGGGAAGCCGACGAGTTCTACGACAGGCTCCCCCCGGCATCGGACACTCAGGAAACGCGACAGGTCATGCGTCAGGCGTTCGCGGGCCTGCTGTGGTCGAAGCAGTTCTATCACTACGTCGTGAAAGACTGGATGGAAGGCGATCCGGCGCAGCCGGCGCCGCCGGCCGGCAGACACCCACGGAATCGCGAGTGGACGCACCTCTACGCGGCCGACGTCATCTCGATGCCCGACAAGTGGGAGTACCCCTGGTATGCCGCCTGGGATCTGGCCTTTCACTGCGTCCCGCTCGCCCTCGTCGACTCGGAGTTCGCCAAAGCGCAACTCGTGCTGATGCTGCGCGAATGGTACATGCACCCGAACGGCCAGCTCTCGGCCTATGAATGGGCGTTCGGTGACGTCAATCCACCTGTGCATGCCTGGGCCGCCTGGCGCGTCTACAAGATCGAGAAACGGCGACGCGGTGTCGGCGATCGCATTTTCCTCGAACGTGTCTTCCAGAAACTGACGCTCAATTTCACGTGGTGGGTGAATCGGAAGGACGCCAGGGGGCGCAACGTGTTCCAGGGAGGCTTTCTCGGCCTCGACAACATCGGCGTGTTCGACCGAAGCGCGGAGCTGCCGACGGGAGGACATCTCGAGCAATCGGATGGCACCAGCTGGATGGCAATGTACAGCCTCAACATGATGGCCATTGCGCTGGAACTGGCGGACGGCAACCAGGCCTACGAAGACATGGCCAGCAAGTTCTGGGAGCACTTCCTGAATATCGCCAAAGCCATGAGCCATCGCGGCGGCGAGGAAGGGCAATCACTCTGGAACGAGCAGGACGGGTTCTTCTATGACGTGCTGCACATTCCGGACGGGCGTCAGATTCCGATCAAAGTGCGCTCGATGGTGGGACTCATCCCGCTGTTTGCCGTGGAGACGCTGGAACCCGAACGGCTGGATCGGCTACCCGCGTTCAAGCGGCGGCTCGAGTGGTTCATCGAGCACCGGCCCGACCTCGCCGCGAGCGTCGCGAGCATGGACGCGCCAGGCCGGGGTGAACGCCGGCTCCTGAGCGTCCTCGATCCGGCGCAACTGCGGCGCGTCCTCGACGTGATGCTCGATGAGCGCGAGTTCCTGTCGCCGTTTGGTGTCCGCGCGCTCTCGTCCGCGCATCGCCAGCGGCCGTACGTGCTCTCCGTGAACGGCACCGAGCACCGCGTGGACTATGAACCCGGCGAGTCGAGCACGGCACTCTTCGGAGGCAACTCGAATTGGCGGGGGCCCATCTGGTTCCCAGTCAATTTCCTGTTGATCGAGTCGCTCCAGAAGTTCCACCACTACCTCGGCGATGGCTTCAAGGTCGAGTGCCCGACAGGCTCGGGCCATCTGCTGACGCTCTGGGAGGTGGCGGCCGAGATTTCACGCCGGCTTTCGCGGATGTTCCTCCGAAACACCAGCGGTCAGCGGCCCATCAACGGGGACTGCGAACGGTTCCACACCGACCCGCACTGGCGCGACCTGATCCTCTTCCACGAATACTTCCATGGCGATACGGGCGCCGGCCTGGGCGCAAGCCATCAGACCGGGTGGACCGCGCTCGTCGCGAAACTGCTGCAGCAGACCGACAGTAACGAATAGCGCATCTCTACAGCTGATGGCCGACAGCTGATTGCTGATTGCTGATAGCTGCGTGTGTGAGAATGACGGCCGAGGCTTCACGTGTCCCAATCCACGAGTCCTTTTCAGGAGTTCTTCCGAACGGAGGCGGCCGGTGGAGCGCTGCTGGTCGCCTGCGCGACGGCCGCGCTGTTCGTGGCCAACTCCGGCTGGGCGGACACTTACCACCGCCTGCTGGCGACCCCGATCGCCGTCACCGGAGGCGGACACGCGCTGTCGCTGACCGTTCATCAGTGGATCAACGACGGGCTCATGGCGGTCTTCTTCCTCCTTGTCGGCCTCGAAATCAAGCGCGAGGCGCTTGCGGGCGAACTGGCATCCCTGCGCAAAGCCGCCCTCCCCATCGCCGCCGCGATCGGCGGCATGGTCGTGCCGGCGTCCATCTATTTCCTGGCAAACGGCGGCGGGAGCCAGTCGCGCGGGTGGGCGATTCCCATGGCGACCGACATCGCCTTCGCGCTCGGGGTACTCGCGCTCGTGGCGCCCCGAGCCCCGACCGGGCTCAAGATATTCCTGGCCGCCCTGGCCATCGTGGATGACATGGGCGCGGTATTGGTGATCGCGATCTTCTACACGCGCACCATCGCGTGGGGGGCCCTGGCGATGGCGGGCGGCATCCTGCTGTTGCTGATCGGTTTGAACGTGATTCGCGTACGGCGTCTCACGCCGTATCTGGTCCTGGGTCTGGCGCTGTGGTTCTTTGTCCACGAGTCCGGCGTGCACGCGACGATCGCGGGCGTCCTGCTGGCACTCACGATTCCGACCAGAACGCGCATCGACGCCGCGGAATTCTCGGTCAAGGCTCGAGGCCTGCTGGACGATTTCGATCGGACCGAAACGGGCGATCGGCTGGTGCTGACGAGCAGGGGCCAGCAGGAAGCAATCATCGGGCTGGAGCGCGCCAGCGAAGGGGCCACGGCCGCCCTGCTCAGACTGGAACATGCCCTTCATGCGTTTTCAGCGTTCGTGGTGATGCCACTCTTTGCATTCTCGAACGCCGGCGTCAGCCTGACCGGAGGGTCCGGAGGCGGCGTGGCCCTTGCCGTAATCCTGGGGCTTGCGATTGGGAAGCCACTCGGGATCACGGGCGCGGCGCTGGCGGCCGTACGGTTGCGGGTGGCTTCGCTCCCGGACGGCGTCAACTGGACGGCGCTGCACGGATGCGCCTGGCTCGGGGGCATCGGCTTCACGATGTCACTCTTCATCGCCACGCTCGCATTTGACGCCCCGGCCCTGCTCGACTCAGCCAAAATCGGGATTCTCGGCGGATCGCTCCTGTCCGGCATCGTCGGCGCGATCGTCGTCCGCCGGGGTGTTGCCCGTCGGTAAGCCCTCACCCTTGCCGTCGCCTTGCTGAACAGGGACGCATTCGTAGCACGTAGCACGTAGCAGGTGAAAGTTGCGCGTGAACGTTGCGCGTCTAATCGAGCCGGAGCGCCTGCACGGGATCGAGGCACACGGCGCGCCGCGCCGGGAAGTAGGATGCGGCGAGGCCCGTGATCAGCAGCAGGCCCGCCACCGCTGCCAACGTCAGGGGATCGGTCGGTCTGACGCCAAACAGTAATCGCTCGAGCTGTCGCGAGACGACCAGCGACATCAGGATGCCGGCTGCGGCGCCGCCCGCCACCAGCTTCAGCCCGCGGCCGACCACCAGCCGCACGATTGCGCCCCGTTCGGCACCGAGGGCGATGCGAATGCCGATCTCGCGTGTGCGCTTCGCGACCGACAGAGACAGCACGCCGTACACACCCATCGCCGCCAGCGCGAGGGCGATCGCCGCGAAGGCGTTCAGGAGCGACGTGCGGAGGCGCGGCTCAGCGACGGACGCCCGGATCGCATCCCCCGCAGGCGCCAGTGGATCGACGGCAAGGTCGGGGCTGAGCCGCTGGATTTCTGCCCGCATCGCCGACGCGAGCGAACGCGGCTCCCGCGAAGTGCGAAGCACCAGCACGAACGACTCCACGGACGCCTGGCTGTAGGGCACGTAGACCTCGGGCTGCGCGGCCTGATCGAGGCCGTGGTGCCGCACGTCGCCGACGACCCCCACGACGCGCAGCCATGGTCCCGGACCGCTGCGCAACATCAACCGCACGCGATGGCCGAGCGCGCTCTCGCCGGGCCAGAACCGCGCCGCCAGCGTCGCATTCAGCATCGCCACGCGATCGTCGGAATCCGCCCGGTGTTCGACGCCGAACGTCATTCCGTCAAGCACCGTGATGCCCATCGCGTCGAAGTATCCGGGAGAGACGACGCGGCGATCCACGGGAAGGGGCTTGCCGTCCGGCTGCGGCTTTCCCGCCGGTTCCACGCCCACGAGCACGTTGCCCCCTCCGAATGGCAGGCGATTGACGAGCGCCGTGCGTTCCACTCCCGGCAGTGCGGACAACCGGGCCAGCGCCTCGTCGGCGAACGCGCGGCGCGCAGCCGGCTCACCATACCGGGCGGCGGGCAGCGAGACGCTGCCGGCGAGCACCTGGTCCGCTGAGAACCCCGGATTGACCGAGGTGAGCGCGAGGAAACTTCGCGCGAGCAGACCGCCACCCACGAGCAGCACGACCGCAAGCGCGACTTCCACGACGACCAGTGCGTCGCGGACGCGAGCGGCCCGGCCGCCGGTGACGCGTGTTCCTTGACCCAGGAGCTCCCGGGGAGCGCGCCGCGTCACGCGAAGGATGGGGACGGCGCCGACGAGCAGCGTGGTCACCATCGCCGTCACCGCCGCAAACCCTGCGATGCGCCAGTCGAGTCCCACACGTGCACTCGGCGGCAGACCGGCCCAGCCGAATGCCGAGACCACGCCGAGCGCCCACCAGGCGAAAAGGAGCCCGGCCACAGCGCCCACCGTGGCGAGCGTCGCACTCTCGACGAACAGCTGGGCGGCGAGCCGGGCATGCGTCGCGCCGAGCGAGGAGCGTACAGCCATCTCGCTGTCGCGTTCCGCGGAGCGCGCCAGGAGCATGTGGCCTACGTTGGCACAGGCAACGCCCAGCAGAAGGATGACGGCCGCAAGCAGCACCGTCAGCGGCGTTCGTATGTCACGGCTGACGAGATCGCGCAGTGGAATCGACTGAAGCTCAGCGCCCGTGCTCGCGTCCGGATAATCGCGCGCCATCGACGCGCCGACCGCAGCGAGCTCCTGCTGCGCTCGCGCGTGGCTCACACCGTCGCCGAGCCGACCGACGATGTGCATCACCGGTATCGCGCGCGACGCCTGATATGGGTTCAGCGAAAAAGGCAACCAGATCTCGGCGCTGGCCGACGCTCGCGAAACCGTCGATGCCGTGATGGGCATCCGGAAGTCGGCCGGCAGCGTCCCGACGATCGTGTGCCGGTGACCATCCAGCAGGATGGTCTGACCTTTCAGTGCAACCGCGCCGAACGAGCGCCGCCAGAATGCCTCGCTGACCAGGACCACCAGCGGCCCTCCGGGGGCATACTCATCGTCGACGAACGTGCGCCCGTGCACGGGCGCCACATGAAAGAGCTCGAACAGGCCGTCCGACACGTACGCTCCGGTCACGACCCGGGGTTCGCCGAGGCCCGTGGACACGAACTGCCAGCTTGGCGAAAAGCCCGCGATGTGCTCAACGCCGCGCATGCGCTCGCGCAGGTCCGCGAGGTACGGCGGCGCGAAGGGCGCCGTACCGAAGCGCTGATCCTTGTGCACCAGCGAGACGATGCGATCCGCGTCGGGGAAACGCACGGGACGCAGCACGGCGGCATCGACAACCCCGAACATCGTGACGGTCGCCCCGATGCCGAGCGCGAGCGTGACGACGACGACGGCGGTGAACATGGGCTGACGCACGAACGCTCTGCGCGCGACGCGCAGGTCCATCCTGGCATTGGCGAACATGGAATCACCTCGGGACGAGGGACAGCCGGGTACGGAACGGCGTGACGGGCGGAGACGCGCCAGGCGGCCCGCAAGGCCGACCGCCACGAGATTGGCGACGCCAGCCACCGAGCACGCGAGGAGCGCCGCGCGCCCGTGCTGGCGACGCGCACGCTCGCATCGGGCGCGAAAGAGGGCCGTCATCTCCGCGCCATAGGCCGTACGGAAGTGAGGCGGACAGAGCGCGAGCAGCGCGGCATACAGCCGCACGGCGCACGCCAGGAATGGCCGCGAGCGCATCAGAGGTCGCCAGCCTGGGGGAGCAGACGTCGAACCCGGGCGGCGCTGACCTGATCGGCGAGCCGCCGCGCTTCGCCCGCCGCGACGCGGGCCCCGAGCCGCGACAGCTTGAACACCCGGCGGGTGTTCGTGCCGACGCGTCGCTCGCCGGCCTCGAGCAGCCCCTGGTCCGCGAGACGATCGAGCGCCCGGTACAGCGTGCCTGGATTGAGGCTGATGCGGCCGGTCGTGCGCGCCTCGATGGCCACCATGACGTCGTACCCGTGCCGCGGCCCGTCCGCCAGCGCGAGCAGGATCTCGAACGACACGGTCGTCAGGGGAAGAAAGGCGTCGGGAGTGCGGTCCGTCATATGGATACTGTATTTGCTTTAAGCAAGTAATTGCCCTGGGCACATACTACGACAGGAGGGACGCGGCGCGCAAGAGGACGCCGGGAGCCGCACACGGAGAATTCCACCACGGAGTCACGGCGTCACGGGGTGGCATTTTCTCTCGCACTGTCTCTCGTATGTCTCCTCGTGTATGGGCGGGCTTCAAAAAAATGGGCGCGGACCATAGAATGGCCCGCGGCGGCATCCCCCGCCTCCGGCTGGCACTCTTTCTCGAAGGAGCTTCACATGTCGCGCTGGCTACCGGTTCTGCTGATCGCTGCCTGCTTCACTTCGGGGGGCGAATCGCGGGAGCTTCAGGCGCAGGCCCGTCCTGGTTTTCGCCCCTCGCCAGAAGTGCCGGCCATGCCCAAGGCGCTGATGAAGCTGCCGCGGACACCCATCACCCGCGCAAAATTCCCCGTCGTCGACTTCCACTTCCACGGGCGAGAGCTACGGAGCGCCGACGACTATCAGAAGCTGATCAAGGTCATGGACGAGACCGGGACCGGGGTCATTGCGAACATGGACGGCGGATTCGGACCCGAGTTCGACCGCGCTATGAAAGTGGGAGAGCCGTTTCGGGATCGGATCATCCAGTTCGCGAGGCTGAACTTCGACGGCATCAACGAGCCGGGATGGTCGGCCAGGACCGTCTCGGAGCTCGAGCGCGACTTTCTGGCCGGCGCGGCGGGCTTGAAGATCAACAAGGTGCTTGGCCTGGACCTGAAGAACGCCAACGGCACCTATATCCAGGCAGACGACCCGCGGTTCGATCCGGTCTGGGAGATGTGCGCGAAGCACAGCAAGCCGGTCATGATCCACATCAGCGATTCGTACGGCCGGTTCCTCCCGATCGGTCCGGAGAACGAGCGCTACGAAGCGGGCCTGTGGCGCAGCAGCCCCGAGGGCAATTACTACGAAACGGGCCAGCCGACGACCGACGCGATCGAGAAGGCGCGCGAGAACATGCACGCGAAACATCCGAAGACGCGGTTCGTCAACGCGCACGTGGCGATGCTGTACTACGACATGGACAAGGTCACGGCGCTGCTCGACAAGTATCCCAACGCCGACGTCGAGATTTCAGCCGCCGTGCAGGACCTGGGTCGGGCGCCGCTCCTGATTCGCAAGTTCTTTCTCAAATACCAGGACCGCATCCTCTTCGGATCGGACGGCAACCCGGGTCGCGGGGCGGAAGAGTTCTGGGTGCCTCACTGGAGGTTCCTCGAAACGTACGACGAACACTTCGATCATCCCGCGCAGATTCGTTCGCCCACCGGCGCCCCGCTTCACGGCCGGTGGAAGATCTCCGGGATCGGACTTCCGGACGAGGTGCTGCGAAAGGTCTACTACGCCAACGCCTTGCGGTACCTGCCGTCGGCCCGCGCGTCGATAGAGAGGCAACTGGCGGCCCGCCGGTAGCGGGGATCCGGTCTGCCTCATGCCGAACCGACAGACAGTCTTCGCGCTCGTGGCCGCAGGTCTGACGCTGACCGCCGCGGCGATGGCGCAGCCGGCGTCTCCGACCGGGATGCCGATCACGTACGAGCGCCTGCTCAAAGCCGCGAGCGAGCCGGGCAACTGGCTGATGTACGGCGGCGACTACCGGAGCCATCACTACAGCAGCCTGAGCCAGATTACCGCCGCCAACGTGCACCGGTTGCGCGCGCGGTGGATCTACCAGTTGCACAAGCAGAAAGTCGAGACCACGCCGATCGTGGTGGACGGCGTCATGTTCATCACGCGTCCACCGAGCGATGTGATCGCGCTCGACGCGGAGACGGGGCGAGCGCTCTGGACGTTCGAATACCGGCTCCCCGGGACGGTCTATGTCTGCTGCGGAGAGGTCAATCGGGGGCTGGCGATTCTCGGAGACACGCTGTTCCTGACCACGCTCGACGCGAAGCTGATCGCGCTCGAGGCGCGTTCCGGCCGCGTGTTGTGGACGACGGAGCTTGCGGATCCCAAACTGAATTACACCGCGACCGGCGCGCCGCTCATCGTCAAAGACAAGGTGATTGTCGGCATCGCGGGGGCGGAAGGGGGCATCCGGGGGTTTCTCGACGCCTACGATGCGAAGACGGGACAGCGCGCCTGGCGCTTCTGGACGGTGCCGGCACCCGGCGAACCGGGATCGGACACGTGGGGAAAAGGCGACGCGTGGCGCAACGGTGGAGCGTCCACGTGGGTGACGGGCTCGTTCGACCCGGAGTTGAACCTGCTCTATTGGGGCACGGGGAATCCCGGCCCCGATTACAACGGTGATGTGCGTCCCGGCGACAATCTGTACTCCTGCTCGCTGCTCGCGCTCGATCCTGACACCGGCACACTGAAATGGCACTTCCAGTTCACGCCGCACGATACGCGCGACTGGGACGCGACGCAGGTGCCGGTCCTGATCGATGCGGCAGTCGCCGGCCGCCCGCGCAAGCTGGTGGTGATGCCGAGCCGCAACGGCTTCTATTACGCACTCGACCGGGTGACGGGAGAGTTTCTGTTTGCGAAGCCGTTCGTCAAGGTGACGTGGGCGAAGGAGATCGACAAGACAGGCCGGCCGGTCGTCAACCCGGGGCAGCAACCCACACCGGAGGGGAACGACTCGATTTTTCCCGGGGTGGACGGCGGGCACAACTGGATGTCACCCAGCTATCACCCCGGCACGAACCTGTTGTATTTTTCCGCGCGCGAAGAACGTCGTCGATTCTTCAAAACGGACGCGCCCGAGTTTCGACCCGGCGAGCCTTTCTTCGGAGGGGGCGGCGGAGGCGGGGCACGATTCAGGCCTGAAGAAAGCTGGGGCAAGCTGATTGCGATGAGGCCGGAGACAGGGGAAGTGCAGTGGGAGCATCGGATCCTGAGTCCTCCCTGGGCCGGCGTGCTCTCCACGGCAGGTAACCTCGTGTTTTCCGCCACGCCGAGCGGCAACTTCTATGCGCTCGACGCCCGCACGGGCAAAGAGCTGTGGCAATTCAACGGCGGCGATCGAGTGTTTGCGAGTCCGGTGACGTTTCTGAGCCGGGGCAGGCAACTCATCACGATCCCGATCGGCGACGTGCTGATCGCCTTTGGCCTGGACTGATGCGGACGATATTGCTGATGGCCTGCCTGTCGTTCGCCTGCGCCTGGCCGGCGACGGCGCAGAATGCGGCAAGGCAACCACGGGTCCTGGCGTCGGAGCTGCCGGAGACGAATCCGTTCGCATCACCGGCCGACGTCGGGATCGGCAAACGCCTGTTCGAGGGCCGCTGCGGCCATTGCCATGGGCAGAATGGCGAGGGGGGACGCGGCGCCGTGCTGAATGCCGGCCGCTTCCGCTACGGTGGCTCGGATCGCGAACTGTTCATGACGGTTCGGAACGGGATCCCGAACACGGAGATGCCTGGGGCGCCCAACCTTCCGTCAAAGGAAGTCTGGCGCATCGTTGCGCACGTCCAGCAGCTGGGCAGGCAGGGCGCAGCGGAGCCGAATCCCGGTGACCCGGCAGCCGGCGCCGCCGCCTACCAGACGAACGGCTGCGCAACCTGTCACAGGATCGACGGTCGCGGAGCCACCCTGGGACCGGACCTCTCCGACATCGGGTCCAGGCGTGCCATCAGGCACTTGCGGGAATCCATCCTCGATCCCAGCGCGGACATTGCGCTCGACTATCGGGCCGTGTCGATCGTCGATCGGAAAGGCGGCCGCATCAACGGGATCCATCTCAACGAGGACGAGTACTCCGTGCACCTGCGCGACATGAGCGGCAATCTGCGTTCGTTCATGAAGCGCGAGCTCACCGGCATGACGCTGCCGAGACAGTCGATGATGCCCGGCTATGCGTCCCTGCCGGCGGGCGCGGTGGAGAATCTGGTGGCCTATCTGAGCTCGCTGCGACCGGGTCAGAGCACGGCGCGTGCTCCGGAGGTCTGGCTCTTCGACCGGCTCGAGAACATCGGTGGTCACAAGACCACCGTCCTCGGGCAGCCTGCGGTCATCGATTCGTCCGTGGGCAAGGCCGTCCAGTTCGATGGCGTGGACGATGCCCTGGACATCGACAACCATCCGCTGGCCGGAGCCGAGACGTTTACGTGGGAAGCCGTCTTCCGTCCCGACGGGGGACAGACGGAGCAGCGATGGTTCCACCTGAGCGAGCGCGACCCCGCCACCGGTCTCGACACCGACAACCGGATGCTCTTCGAGATCCGGGTCGCGGGCGACCAGTGGTTCCTCGACAGCTTCAACCAGTCAGGGAGTGCGAGCAAGGCGCTGATGAACCGGACCGCGCTTCACCCGCTTGGTGTGTGGTACCACGTCGCGTCGGTCTACGACGGCAGAGAATTCAGGAACTACGTCAACGGAGTTCGCGAGGGCGCGGCCGAGATCCAGCTGGCCCCCCATGGCCCCGGTCACACCACCGTTGGCGTGCGGATCAATCGCGTGTTCTATTTCAAGGGGGCCGTTCACCTCGCGCGGTTCACACGCCGTGCGCTGTCGCCGTCGGAATTTCTTCCTCCACCGGCGAAGCCGTAGTGATTGCGGAAAGGTGCCGTAGTGATCACGGAAGATCACCACGGGGACACGGAGTCACGGAGCCCGGACGGAGGGAACCAGCGGGCTTGTGGCACTGGCCACGGATCGAAATCGAGCCTTTCCCGGAGACAGACAGCGGTCGGCCCGCGCGATGCGCGGTGGAGAGGGCGTGGATCTCACGAACACAAGCCCGGCGGAATTCACCCGGGTTTGTGTTCGCGAGATCCACGCCCTCTCTTCGCCGGCCAACGGCTGCCAAGGGCCGGCGGCCGACCGCTCTTCTCTCCGTGCGTCTCCGTGTCCCCGTTCCTCCGTGGTGGAATTTTCGTCTCCGTGCCCTCCTCACAATCCTCCTGCCTCATGACCTCTTGTTCTTGCCCCCAGAACGGCGCGAGCGTGTTTTTGAGCAGATCAGGAGATCACGGGGCCGAAAGCAGCAGCCTATCGGGATGGGGTCGTGCAGGGATTGTAGCTTCGTCCACTCTCGTCGGTCACGAAGCCGACCGGTTGCCCACCCAGTCCTCCTCCGTCGTAGGTGCGCAGCATGAGACTCGCAGAGTCGACTCGACGTTGCGGCTGACAGAAACTGACGCTCCAGTTCAGGCGCCCATGCGTTCTCACGACAGCGTTCAGCCCGTCCAGCGCGGACGTCGTGCCGAGAGCCACTGAGAATTGTCGATTCATATCGGGGGTGTTGTACGTCCGCGGCTCACCGACGAACCGAGTGGGGCCAATGGCGGTCAACACCGCAAAAAGCGCTCCTCCGACGTTCTGGTCGGTGAAGGCAAGGGCGATCGTCCGATGCAGGAAGTGGCTCCTGTCATTCCACGCGTCGAGCGGGCGTACGACGAACACGCCGTCCCTCTCCTCCCACCGGTACCGCGGATCACGCTGCACGAGACGATTGAGAGCCTCCGGGACGGTCAATCCCCTGAGATTTGTGCGTTCGCCCGTGGCAGTCGCCTTGAGCTCGCCGCAGCGCCCCGGCAGGTACTCGACGCCGCCAGGGACCAGGCCGGACTCGAAAACATGGCCGGCAGTCTCCGGCACGACGCACGGGTGGAGCGGCGGCGGGAGAACCCAGATGTCCCGTTCAACCACCCGCTGCGAGCGCGATGACGCAGTCGCGACGACCGAAAGCAGCACGACAACACAGCCTGCACCGAACCGCAGCATGGCGAGCCTCCCTTGCGCACGTGCTCAGTCGAGAGTGTTGCCGCCAGTAGCTCGATGGGTCAAGTGGCTAACGCCTCGGCGTTTGACAGCTGACGACCGTACGCGTTAGTGTCGACAGGCGACACCATGGCGCACCGGGCCAACCCAGACTTTCTGCCAGGTACGCTCGACATCGGCGATCCGGGCGCTGCCGACTCACGCCCTCCGTCCGCCCGCACACTCGCGGTCGAAACCGGGGCGTCGCAAAGACTGTGCACGATCATCGGGCGCGTGATGAAGCTGGCGTACCACTCATGAATCTTCGCGATCTGAAACTACGGGTGCGCGCGGTCCTGGCTCCACGACGCGTGAGCGCGACCTGGATGAGGAGCTGGCGTTTCACATCGCGCGCGAAACACAGAAGCACATCGCCAACGGCATCAACCCCGCCGAGGCCCGGATGCGCGCGGTGGCGCGCTTCGGCTCGGTGACGGTGGCCGCTGACGACTGCCGCGACGCGCGTGGCACGGCGCTCCTCGAGAGCGTGGTGCGGGACGTCCGCTACGCGTGTCGCTCCTTCCGCCGGACGCCCCTCGTGGCCCTGACGATCGTGACGACGGTGGGACTCGGCCTCGGGCTGGTGACCGTCGTGTTCACGATCCTCAACGCCTTCATCTTTCGCGCGGACGAGGTGCGCAATCCGCAGGAGCTGTTCGCGGTCGACCGTCAGCGACCGGCCAATGCCGAGCCCGAGGGCTTCACGCGCAGCAGTACGAAGCGCTGGTCCGCGAGACGGGCGTGTTCTCCGATGCATTCGCGATGACGCCGGAGATCGACAGCTGGATCGATGGACGCAGGATGGAGGGCCCGCTCGTCACCGGGAACTTCTTCCATCTCCTCGGCGTCGGCGCCGCGTATGGACGCGCGCTCACACCAGCAGACGACGAGCCCGGGGGCCGTCGGGCCATTGTGCTCAGCCATCGCGCCTGGGCCCGGCATTTTGCGAGCGATCCCGGCGTGCTCGGCCGCACGGTCCTGCTGAACGGAGCCACGTTCGACGTGGTCGGCGTGATCCCGGAAGGCTTTCGAGGACTCACGATCATTGCGCCGGACTACTGGGCGCCGCTCTCCCTCCTTGGCCATTTCCGCCGCGGCCACCCGGGGGGAGACGTTGCCGTTGGCCTCCAGATCGTCGGGCGGCTGAAGCCCGGGCTGTCGCGCGGCCAGGCGCTCGCGCAGCTCCTCGTGTGGGACTCGCAGCGTGCGGCTGAACGTGCTCTTCAGCGGCCCGCCACGAGCCTGATGCTCGAACCGAGGCACGGCACGGTCCCGCTGTCGGTCGACGTCATGATGGTGTTCATGCCGCTCTTTTTTGCGTTCGGTCTCATCCTGATGATCGGGTGTGCGAACGTCGCCAACCTGTTGCTGGCGCGAGCGGTCGCGCGCCAGCGCGAAATCGGCATCCGGCTCGCGATTGGCGCATCGCGGCACCGCATCATCTGGCAGTTGCTCACCGAGAGCCTGCTGCTCGCACTGATGTCGGCGACGCTCGGCTTCGGCGTGTCACGGCTCGTACTCGCGGCGGTCGTCTACGTGGTGACGAGCACCTTCCCGCCCGACTTCGGCGATATTCGTCTCTCAGTGCCGGCAGCGCACTGGCGGGTGGCGCTGTTCCTGGTTGGCGGCGCGATGGTATCGACGCTGTCGTTCGCGCTCGCGCCCGCGCTTCAAGCGACCCGCCTCGAACTGGTGCGGGCGATTCGCGGCGAGGTAGTGCGTGATGCCCGTCCAGGCCGCGCCCGGAACGCCCTCGTCGCGCTTCAGGTGACCGGATCCGTGTTGCTCCTCATCTGCTCCGCCGTCTTCCTGCGCAGCACGTGGGCAGCAGCAGCGGCCGATCCCGGCATCCCCACGGCCGATGTCGTCAATGTAGGTGTCCTCAACGAGGAGCGGCGGGCAACCATCCTCGAAGTCGTGAGGCGTGAGCCGTCAGTCACCTCGATTGCGGCCTCGTGGCCGGGCGGGGTGAGCGGGCTCGCGGCGTTTGCCGACGGTACGACCGGGAGATCGACAGTCGCGTACAAGTTCGTCTCGCCGGAGCACTTCAGCGTCCTCGGCATCGATCTCGTGCGCGGACGCGGCTTCACGAACACCGAGCGGAGCGCAGGCACCGCAGTGGCGATGGTGTCGGAAAGCGTCGCGCGCCAGCTGTGGCCTGGGCTCGATCGGCGTGCGGATGGCGCTCGGCGCGACGCGCCGCAGCATCGGCGCACTCCTGCTGTCACAGTCGGCGCGTCCGGTCGGATTCGGGCTCCTCATCGGCGGAAGCCTCACGGCCGCGCTCGGCGCCGCGCTCCTGGCGACGCCCGCGGCGGAACAGATCGGCTCGTCTGTGCGGCTCTTCGATCCGGTCGCCTACGCGGCAAGCCTGCTCTGCATCGTCACGGCCTGCGCCGGTGCGGCGCTGATTCCTGCGCTGCGCGCAGGACGGATCGATCCGATCGCCGCGCTCAGACAGGATTGATCATCCGATCAACGTGGAATGGCCCTGCCCGTACTTGCACCACCCGCGAGCAAGCGACGGAAGACACCGAAAAGCATGTGTGTGTGTGAGTAGGGCTGGCTTCCCGGAAGGTTCGTCGGTGTGATGCGCAGTCCGGTCCGTGATTCGACCCAGCTTTGCAGGATGATGTGGTCGGGCATCGCGGTCCACGTGCCGAACGTCTCCGCCGTGAGCTCGGTGATACCCCCCACATCGTCCGCGTACAGCGCGTCGGAATCACCGTTGTAACCGGTGATGATGATGCCGAACGGAATCTGTTTCGCGACGGAGAACGTCTGGAGCCGCTTCATGTCCCGCCTGAACGCATCGCCGCCGGACAGGTGCCAGTCGACGTCCATGTGCAGGAAGGCGGGCTTCGCACCTCGTGAGTCGAGCAACGTCAGCATGGCTTCGATCGCGCTCGCACTCGAGAATGGGTACGCTTCGATCAAGCCGACCTGAATCGAGGGGCGGGCTGCGCGCAAGCCTGCGACGTAGATCGCGACACGGTCAGCGGTCGGTTCGAGTGCCGGGCCGTCACAAACGCGATCCCGGCCCGAGACGAATGGTTCGTCCATGGCGAGATACGACACCGTGCCGCCCGCCCGTTCGATGGCCTGCACGGCCGCGACGGAGTCCGCAATCGAGTTGCGCATTCCGCTGGCGTCAGCCGTACAGTCAGTACGTCTTCACCGCGCCCACCTCGACTGCGATCTGTTTTCGCCATTGCATGAGCCGACGAAAAGCTTGCGCACGAACCAGCGCGTCGTAGGTGTTGGGCCCGACAATCGGGTCGGCCAGTGTGTGCGTGTGCTGCTGATAGAACTTGAACACTCCGGTCACATCGCGTGCGAGCGTCCACTCCTCGGGATGATCGAATAAACGGATGTAGTCCATCGTCCCGGGGCCGGGGCTGAGCCAGAACTGGCGCGTCCCGGTCGCCTCCTGACCGACGATCGTTGTCGCCATGAATGCGGCGAGCCATGCCGCCGCAAACACTCTGAGAAGCATTTCGGCAGTGTAGATCGGGTGCGGCCGCCTGGCGGCGGCGAACAGGTCTCCGCGAAGCGCTGGAATCCATCTCTCAAAGGCGGCGCAACACCCCCGGCGATCGTCGCGCCTTTGCGCGGCCGCATCGCAGCCCGCGCGGAGTTGGCCCACCGATACTGTTCATCTCCGCGTGACGCCAACATGAACCTCTGATATAAGAGGGGCCTTTACAACGGCCGTCAGAGGAGGACGTCATGGAAATAGCCGAGTTAGCTGCGTTGTACAAGCGCGCCCTGCAGATTCAGGACGGGGCCGTGCGCGAGACGTTGTCGAACGCCGTCGCAACGCTGGCCGCCACGCAATCCATGATCGACGCGCAGCCGGAGACGGCCAACCCCGACGCCCGTGTCGCTGCCGCGAACAAGGCGCTCGTGGCAAAGGCCCGGAAGGAGATCGTCGGGGCGGCACGTGCCGTGGCAGACGGACTGAAGAACCCTTCGGACGCCGACGCCGCGCACGCGATCGCCGCGGAGGCCATGGCCGCGGAAGCCATCGCGGCGGAAGCAATTGCGGCCGAGCCGTTTGCCGCAGAACCGTTCGCGGCAGAGCCGTTCGCGGCAGAACCGCTCGCCGCAGAACCGTTCGCGGCGGAACCGCTTGCCGCAGAACCGCTCGCCGCAGAGCCATTCGCGGCGGAACCCTTCGCGGCTGAACCGTTCGCGGCAGAGCCGTTCGCGGCAGAACCGTTCGCCGCAGAGCCATTCGCGGCGGAACCCTTCGCGGCTGAACCGTTCGCGGCTGAACCGTTCGCGGCAGAACCAGCGGCGGCGGAACCAGTGGCGGCAACAACCGCGACGGCGTTCAACGCTGCCCTCCAAGCGTTCGTCAACGCGAATCGGGGAGGTGGCGGCGGGAAGTGACCGCCGCCGGTTCGATGCGGGAGCTTCAGGACGGCCTGCTCCGCCAGACATTCGATTGGTGCCGGTCGCGATCGCCGTTCTATCGGGCACGGTTCGCCGACGTCGCGGCGTTCTCGGGCCTCGAGGATCTGCCCCGCCTGCCGGTGTTGTTCCGCCGGGACGTGATCGAGCACCACGGCGCGCTGCGCTGCGACGCGTCGCTACCCTCGGCGATCCAGCACACGACGGGGACGACCGGCGCGTTCCTGCAGCTCTATCGCAGCGCCGCCGAACAGGCGTTCATCTGGGAATTCTTCTCCGCGCAGTTGCAGGCGTCCGCGCCGGAAGGCGTGCGGCCGCTCCATCTGAACCTGGTCAATGCCTACCATGGCACGCTGCTCAACGTGCCCAGTCGCGCCTACGTTCTCCCGGTCGGCGTGTTCGACCGGGCGCAGGCGTCTCAGGCGCGCGGCGTGATCGAGCGCACCTACGACCTGCCGGGGATCGAGCCACGCGTCTCGGTGGTGTCCGGCACCGAACGCATGGTCATGGCGCTCACCGCGTACCTGATGGCTGACGGCTTCGATCTGGCGAAGAGTCCAGTGAGGACGATCGCGCTCTTCGGCGGCCATGTGCCCCTCTCGCGGAAGCGACTGCTCTCGCGGCTCTGGCAGGCGCACGTGCGCGACCAGTACAGCCTCACCGAGATCTTCGGGGGAGCGCGCGAGTGCGGCATCGGCGGCCCCTGGATCTTCGACCCGCACGTCGTTCCAGAGGTCGTGCATCCGCGCACGCTTCAGCCGATCTCGCGCGGCATCGGCGTGCTCCTGCTCACGGGTCTCTATCCCTTCGTGCAGCAGATGCCGCTCGTGCGCTACTTCACAGGCGACCTGGTCGAAGTGCTCGCGGAGCCCGACAGCCCGGGAGGGCTCCAGATCAGCTATGTGGGGCGCCTCGCGCGATCGGTGCTCGACGACTCGGGACCGGACGTCGAGCCGCTGCTGCTGTCCGGCCCCCTGTACGAGGCGCTCGTCGACACGCCCGACGTGGCCGTCAGCCCGCGGTTCCCGGATCTTCAGGCGGGCGCCGGCCTCGAGCTGACGGGCGATCTCCACTACGACGTTCACCACAAACCCGCCGCGGACGGAGCACCCGAGCAGATCACGGTCAGGCTCGGCATGCGCTACGCGCCGTGGATGTACACCGATCGCGTGGCGGAGGTGGTGGACCGGCTCGTGGACGTGCTCTTCCATCGTCATCCGGCACTCGCGCGGCGATGCGCGGATGGCACCCTCCTGTTTTCCGTGCTGCCGTGCGCCGCCGGCGCCGTGCCGCCCTACGATTCCAAATGAGCGCCCGCGTTCCGGTGGCCGGCGGGCTGTTGCGGCTTCGAGTGTTCCTGTCGGGCCGGATCGACGGCGTCGACCTGGACGAAGCCGCAGGCTGGAGGCAGACCGCCACATTGCGGCTCGCTGACCACGGCTTCGACGTCTACGACCCGACGCGGGTCATGCGGGAGGAGACCGATTACCATCCGATCGCCAACGAGGTGTTCACCAACGACCGCTGGAATCTCGCGCGTTCGGACGTGCTCCTGGTGAACCTCACGCTACCGGAGACCCTGCGAAGCCGCGACATCCCGTTCTTCACCATCGGCGAGATGTTCCTGGCGCACCAGGCCGGGCTACCCGTCATCGTCTTCGGCAGCCCGCTCGCCGGACGCCCGGCGCACGACGCCATCGTGACCCGCGGTTTCGCCACGCTCGACGACGCGGTGGCGTACATCGTCAACACATATCGGGGCCAGCCGGCGGCTGTCGGACACCTCCAGCCATGACGCTCCAGGTTTCTCCAGGCCTTTCGCCGGCGCAGCGCCTGGCGGCCGCCATCGCAGCGAGCGAGATGGCCGTGTACGTCTACAGCTATCCCTCGAAGCGCGCCTATCGCCCGTTCGACGACGGCACGACGCTCGAGCAGATCTGGAGCGGGCTGACCGGACCGATCAACCTCTACGTCCACGTACCGTTCTGCGGATATCGCTGCTCGTTCTGCACCCTGTTCCTGACGACGTCGCACGGTGAGGATCTCCGCGCGCGCTATGTCGATGCACTGGTCCGCCAGGTCCGGATGTACGGCCGGATGCTCGGACAGGTGGAGGTCGTCTCGCTCTATGTCGGCGGAGGCACGCCGACGATTCTCGAGCCGCGGGAGTTCGAGCGGCTGTTCGAGGCGCTGCGCGAGGTCTTTCCCGCGTGGCGAGCCGGGGGCGAGATCTCGGTGGAAGGGTCGCCCGACACGATGCGCCGCGATCTGCTCGCCGCGCTCAAGGCGCTCGGCGTCAACCGGGTCAGCATGGGGCTGCAGACCCTCGATCCCGCCGAGGCGCTGCGCGCGGGCCGCCGGTACGGCGTCGACGCCGTCCGCGCGGCGGTTGACGGCATCCAGGCGGTCGGCTTCGACAACGTGAACTACGACCTGATCTACGGGCTGGAAGGGCAGACGCGCGACAGCTGGCTGCGCAGCCTCCACGAGACGATGGGCTTCGGCCCGCAGACGGTGACGCTCTACCCGGTCGTGCTGCGGCCGCTGACGGCAATCGCCAGACAGCAGACGCTGCGCGGAGATCGGTTCATGGAGAACGCGTCGAAGTACGCCATCTACGATGAAAGCGTGGACTGCCTGTCGGCGCGCGGATTCCAGCAGAACAGCGTCGTCCGCTTCTCGCGGTGCGAGGCGGACGGGCTCAGGCAGGAGGCCTCCGACTTCGCCGGCACGCCGCTCATCGGCTTCGGGGCCGGCTCGCGCAGCTACAGTCCGGACGTGCACTACAGCACCGATTTCGCCGTGCGCCGGCGCCCGACCGAGGAGATCATCGCCGCCTTCGTCGAGCACGAGCCGCGGCCCGGAGACGTGCCGAGCCTCGGGTTCGTGCTCGGTCTCGAGGAGCGCAAGCGGCGGTACTGCATCCTGAACCTGTCGCTCGGCCATCTCGATCCGGCCGCGTACGAGCGCCGCTTTCACAGCCGGCCTGGCGACGACTTCGGCGCGGAGCTCGCGGCGCTGGAAGCGGAGGGATGCGTCGCCTGCGCCGGCGATGGATATCGGCTCACGCGCAAGGGATTCAAGTACAGCAGCGTGATCGCCACGCTGTTCACGTCCGACGTCGTGCGTCACCTGGAAACCGATTATGTTCCCGCCTGAGACGAGCAGCCGATGACGAGCCCATCTTCCTCAACCGCCGGCGCCGCAACCGATCCGCCGTTCTGGGACCGCGGGTACCGCGACATGGCCGTGTCCACCATGGGCGGCCCGAATCACGACATCGTCGAGCTGCTGGACGCGCTGCCTCCAGCCGCGCGGGTGCTCGACCTCGGATGCGGCGAAGGGCGCAACGCGTTCTTCCTGGCGGGCCGCGGCCATGCCGTTACCGCGGTGGACATCTCGGCGCCGGGCATCGAGAAGCTGTCGGCGCTCGCCGCCGGCGCAGGGCTGCGCATCGAGACGGCGGTCGCCGACATCAGCCGCTACGCCATCGAGGGAGACTGGGATCTCGTCATGGCGCACGGCGTCATCGACTATCTCGAGCGCGCCGAGTGGCACCGGCTGGTGAGCGAGATCAAGGCGCATACGGCGCCGGGCGGGTTCAATGCCTACACCTGCATGCTGTTCACCGACGAATTCCCTGCGCCGCCGGAGTTCCGGCACGCGAGGTTCAAGCACTCCGTCGATCAGTACGAGCTGGCCGGCATGTACCGGGACTGGACGCCGGTCCGCCACGACCGCTACGTGAAGTGGGATCAGCATCCCGGCATCCCGATTCACTGTCATCCCGTCGACAAGGTGGTGGCACGCCGGCCGGGCGGAAGCGGGACGGGCCCGGCGATCGAGCGGGTTCCGATCGGCGACGTGGACCTGTCCCGCGAAGCCTTCGACACCATCGACATGGGAGTCGCGGCCGGTGTGCTGCTCAACCGCTTCGGCGAGCCGGCGGTAATCGATCGGGTGACGATGGACGGCATCCAGCTCGGCGTGGGACCACAGAGCACAGTGGACGGCTATGAGCTGAGCCTGTGGTACGACGGCCGCGCCGTGATGTATGTCGTCAATGGGCGCGTCTGGGGGCGTGCATTGTATCGGTCGGATCCGATCCGCGTGCGCTTCCCGCGTTGAGCGCGGGCGCCTGCGCCGGCAGAACCGGAAGCCGCTCCACGCTGAACGTCGACGTGTCCAGGAGGTAGGCGGCTCTGTCTGGAGCCAGAGCCTGAAGTTCGGCGTTGTGGAGTCCTCGATCGTGCACGATCCACCGCTCAGCTGATTCCAGCTCCGCCTCGTTCCGTGTGATCGCGCGATGAGGACTGTGTCCGGGAGCATACCGCACGAACACGATCGCCCTGCCTGAAGGGATCGATTCGATCGCAGCCCTGGCGGCGCGATTGAACTGGTCGCGCCCATCCACGGCCGTGCGGACGCGCCCGATGTCCGTGAGACCGAGCGGCAGCAAGAGAATCGCCGTCGCGATGGACGCGTTCGCCGCGGATGCCGGCCATCGTGCGGCGGACTCGAGATCGGCTCCGAACTTGTGAAAGAGGCGGCCAAGCTGGCGGGCAGCAAGATAGTAGAGAATCGGCAGCACCTCGAAGTAATAGACAACCCACATCGGCGGATGGGCAAACGAGAGATACGCGAGAAGCAGGATCGCAGCAGGAATCAAGGCCAGCCGCTCGGCCCTTGAACCGTAGAGCACCGCGGCCAGCACGAGCGCACCCAGCACCACACGCCAGCCCTCGGCAAACCAGAACAGGATCGCCACGACGCGCAGCAGGAGCGCTGACGGAAGTGACGTGATCTCATGATGCTGGTGCAACTCGCGCGACCAGTCGCCGACGGCGGCCATCTCAGGTGGCACCGTCCGAAGCGGCGGCGAGGCATCCACGCCGAACCCTGGCTTGTCGAATGGAAAGTACACGCGCGAGTAGTACGAATACGGATCGCGACGCCAGTCTCCGAGCGTCTGCTGGTTCCAGACCGGCGCCAGCGCGAGGACCGCTGCGCCGACGAGCACGGGGACGACGAGCGGACGCCAGGATCTCGCGGCAGCATGCCGGCGGAGGATCACGAACGCCAGCGGCAATGCCAGCCCCGCCATCGTCAAGGGCCTGGTGATCAGCCCCCAGGCGATCGCTGCGGCGGCAACCGAGAGGAATGTGCTGCGCCCCGAATCAATCCAGCGTATGGTGGCCCACGTCGCCGTCAGCCACATCGTCATGCTCGTCGTTTCCGACAGGTACGACGTTGACCAGAGCAGCGTCGCCCCGGCGGTCGTCCATGGCCACCACGTGAGCAGCGCCACCCACTCGTTGGACAATCTGCGCGCGATCCAGAACACCAGAGAGCCCGAGATGCCGGTCAGCAGCACCGGCATCAATCCAGGCAGTCCCAGCCAGATGCCCGGCACGAGCATCAGCGCGTGTCCGGGAGGATATTTCGCGAAGACCGCCGGCTCGACAAAGACGTGCATCTGCTCGAAGAACGCCGCGATCGGCGGGGATGCGGCGGTCCAGCGACCCTGCGCGAAGATCTGCGCCTGCACGAGATACGCGTGTTCGTCGTGGATGACACCGGGAGCGTTGAACGAGCCCCAGACGAAGCGCACGGCCGCAGCCGTCAGGATGCCCGCGACGACCGGTGCCCACGGCCCGGACAGCCAGCGGCCAATGCCATCCGGGTGCCTGGTCCATTGCCGGCTGCGGTATGCGATGCCGATCACACCCGCGAACACCGCGATCGCGAGCGCGAACACCAGCGCGGAAGGTGGACCTGGCATCAGGCCTTCCGGGCGAGCACCAGGTACTGCGCTCCGGCGGGTATCGACACGAGTTTTGCTTCCAGCGGTCTCAATGCCGCGAGCACGCGAGGGAACACGAACAGAAAGTCGGTGCGCAACACCCGGAACCCTGCTCGTCGCAGGAGGTGTCGCGCGTGAGACGGCCACAGGAGCTTCGCGTCACGATCGAACGGGATCCGCTTCATCACCAGACGCGTTCCGGGATTCCACGGGTTGTTCTCCCACAAGCCGAAGTAGCCGCCGGGGACGAGGGATCGATGGATATACGCCAGTACGTCGGGCCGCGTGCAGCGGCTCGATGTGATGGAAGACGCCGTTACAGAACGCCAGATCGAAGCAGTCGGATGGCTCCAGGTCGGTGAGCAGACTGAACTCCAGGCGCCGGTCGTGATGTTCTCGTCGCGCCGCGGCGAGAATCTCTGGCGATGCATCCACGCCGGTCACAGAGCGCACGTGGAGCTGGCGAAGCAGCTCGGGACCGGCACTCCCGGTTCCACACCCGTAGTCGAGCACGCGAGCCGGTTGCGCTCCGAGTTTCCGCAGTCGTGCCGCGATCCATCGCACGCGCTCGCGGGCGAAATGGTCCTTCGATTCTCCCGAAAGCGAAAGCCCCCGATTCAATGCGGCGTCGTAGTTCAGTGCGTATGCGTCGAACTGAGCGCTCATCAGCGTCGCCGCATCCCGAGGAGGCTCAGAAGCAGGCACGAGAGCATCGTCTGAAATCCGAGCACCGCCAGTGTCACGCCGGGCACGACCACTCGCATCGTGTCCACGTAGTTCAGCCGGCCAAAGTCACGGACACGCCATTCGTTTGCTGTGGCGCCGAGCATGACGAGTCCGGCGAGAACCGCGACAAGCCCCATGGCCAGGCCGCGCTCGAGCGGGAGCAGGCGCGAGAATCGCGCGACGCGTGCGTCAGCGGGCAGGAGGCCCTCCGTGATCGCAAACGTCTTCGCGATGACGGAGAACATCATGCTCTGGTGTCCGCAGATGACCAGCAGACTGGCGAACAGGAGCGTGTGCGCGTCGAACGTCAGCCGCCCGATTGTCATGCCGGGCATGGCCACGGTGTAGCCGGCGAGACCGAGCACCAGCAGGATCAACCCCGGCCACAGGAACAGGCGACGCGGCGTGCAGGCCAGGAAGAATCGGAGCGTGCGCCAGCCGTCGCGAAACGTTTTCAGATGCGGGGGATGACTCTTGCGGCCGTCCGGATGGAGCGTGATCGGCACCTCCGCGATCCGCGCCCGCGTCAGGCTGGCCTTGATGATCATCTCGGTCGCGAACTCCATTCCAGTGCAGCGCTGATCGAGCTGCGCATAGAACGTCTTGTTGAAACCGCGGAGGCCGCAGTAGACGTCATGAACGGGCGCCTGAAACCAGCTCCGGGCAATGCGCGAGAACATCGGATTGCCGAGCCAGAGGTGGAGGAGTGGCATGGCTCCGGGCAGGATGCTTCCGCCGCCGGACTCGAGCCGGCAGCCCTGCACGAGGTCGTATCCGTGCCGCAGTCGTTCGACGAACTTCCCGATCTCGCCGAAGTCGTAGCTGTCGTCGGCATCTCCCATGATGACGAAACGCCCCCGCGCCGCCTCGATGCCGCCCATCAGCGCGGCGCCGTAGCCTCTGGCCTCGACCGGGACGACCCGCGCACCCTCGGCCAGAGCGATGTGTCGCGACGCATCCGTGCTTCCGTTGTCAGCCACGACCACCTCGCCCACGATGCCCGCCGCGTCCATGGCGCGCCGCGCCTTGCGGATGCAGGTCGCCAACGTGTCCGCCTCATTGAGGCAGGGCATGACGACGGAGAGCTCGATAGACGCCGCGGAAATATCGACATCCACGGCAGTGGCCGGCTGGAACCGCATGAATTCGTCAGAGTCTGCAAGTCGAAGACCGCCGGAAACTCGTGGAACTGAGCGCACAGAAGGAACCCGGCCACCGCTCGAGCACATTTTTGTAACTCGAGCTCCAGGATCGAGATCGCGGAGACAGCCGTGAGATTTGCGGGAGGGATTCGGGACGAATGCGGTTCAGACCGGATGCCGATCTGGTGATCAAGCTGTTATGGTGCGAATCGCTGCGACGCATGTTCGGCGCGGTGCGGTCCCGATGCACGCCGTACGAGTAGATCTGGTGCCAGTTGCCGACGAACATCACGTCGCCAACTGCCGCGACCCCGAGGGTGCGCGATGTCACTTCGGGACGCCCGTCGGGTGGCGGAGGCGCGGCGCCCGGCTGGAGGCCCTGGGCGCTGATGTCGCGCGTCATGCGCACCGCGCCGATGAATTTCGGGGTGGCCGGCGTCGAGACGTCGTAGACGCGCGCGTCGTTCCACGCAGCCACGAAGACCTGATGGCTCGCGTAATCGACGCGCACGGCACTGCCGGGCGTGGGAACTTTGGCCACGACGCGCGGGGCCGAAGGTCCGAGAGATCCACGACGACCAGGCCGGCGGAGCCGGCGGCGACGTAGGCGGTACTACCGTCGAGGGCGAGTCCGCGCGCCTGTCCGCCGGTGTTCACCCGGCCGAGCAGCACCGGCTTCCGCGGGTCCGCCACGTCGAGGATGGCAAGGCCGGCGAGACCGTCCGACACGAACGCCGTGGTGCCCCGAACGCGCACGCCCCACGCGTTGTTCAGATCGCGGCTGGCGCCCACGCGGAGGAAGCGCCCGCGCACGTCGCGTCGATAGATGCCCAACCCCTTCTGCCGCTGCGCGACGTAGATGTGGCCGTTTCCGGTGTCGATGCCCTCGTAACTCACACCGGGCTCCTGCATGTTGGACACGGAGCATACCGCGCCATGACGGCGCGCCACCGAAACCTACGACAGCGGATTCGTACTATATCGGTCGGCGCGACCGCCATTCCCGGCGCCGCAAGCTCCACGAAGCTTTCGAGCTCGCCTGTCATCACCGTCAACGGCAACCGCTACCGCGGCAACAACTACGTGCTGGACGGCGCGATGAACTCCAACCCGAACAACACGGGCGAACCGGCCATCGTGCCCAGCCTCGAATCGGTGCAGGAAGTCCAGGTGCAGACCGTGAACTTCGGATCGGAGTTCGGCCGGGGCAACGGCGCCGTCATCAACATTTCAACCAAGTCCGGCACGAACACGTTCACCGGCCGTGCCTGGGAGTTTCATCGGAGCGACAAGCTGAATTCGAAGAACCATTTCGCGACGGTCAAGTCTCCGCAGAAGTTCAACCAGTACGGCGTGAATCTTGGCGGTCCCGTGGTGCGCAATCGCACGTTCTTTTTCGGATCGTATGAGGGCACCCGCGAGAAAGTGAGCCGCCCCTATGCGTTTCAGGTGGAGACCCCCGAGTTCCGCGCGTATGCCAGCCGCGTCGCGCCGAACGGCGTCACGGCGCAACTGCTGAACCAGTTCCCTGCGCCGACGCCGCTCCCGGGCGTCAACGGGCAGCAGTACCCTGGATCAGCGGAACATCACGACGCCCGACGGAGTGATTCCCGCGATCGGACGCGCACAGGTATTCATCGGCGATCATCTTCGTTTCGATCTGGTGCTTGGGCGCTCCGATCATCAACTCACCGGAACGGATCGTCTCTCGGTGCGCTGGATTGCCGAATGGCAGCGCGACAACGGCGGCACGAGCTCGTCGGCAGCCACGCTGGGCCGCGCCATGCGCGGGTTCCGCGGCCCCTTCGACGGCAACTTCTCGAACCTGAACATCGGCTTCATGCACGTCTTCAAGAAGGCGGTGAACGACATGCGGACGGCGCTGCAGATCACCGACACGATGCGCGGCACCCCTGACGCGATCGTACCGACGATCTCGGTGACGGGAATGACCGCGCCGTTCGGCGACGTGTTCGAGTCGGGCACGCGGCTCCAGACCCTCGAGTTCCGCGACATCTTCACGCTGGAACGCGGGCGCCATTCCCTGCGTATGGGCGTCGAAGTCCGCCGTATCAACAAGGATCTGGCGATCGGCCCTGCGTCCACGGGCACGTTCTCGTTCACGAACATGACGAGTTTCGCGAACGACGTGCCGTTCCAGCAGACGCTCACCGTGGAGCCGTCCACGGGCCAGCCGGTCGGCTTCCCGCGCTACTTCACACTCTACGAAACGGGCGCGTTTCTCTTCAGGATCAGTGGAACGTCAACTCGAGGCTGAGCCTCAGCCTGGGACTGCGCCACGACTACTTCGGCACGGTCACCGAACGCAACGGCCAGCTGTCGTCCATTATTCTCGGGCCCGGCGACACGTTCGCCCGGCAGGTGGCGACCGCCTCGGTCGGACGCGTCGATCGCTTGTATCGACCGGAGCGCCTCAATTTCTCGCCGCGGGTCGGCCTCGCGTGCGACCTGTTCGGCAACGGCCGCTCCTCCGTGCGCACAGGGTTCAGCCGCGCGTACCAGCCGCATCACGGCCAGTCGATTTGCGGCGCGCGCGCGCTCCCGACCGATGCGCTGCAGGGCGTCATCCAGCCGTCCACCAACATCGGCACGCGGATCCTGTACGACATCCCCGTCCCGTACAACCCGGAATTCGGCCGCGGCCTGAATCCGCAGGGGGGCGTCATCAGCCGCCCCGGCGAGCCCCCAATCCGGACCATCGGATTCGTGATCAACCCCGACATCGCCACGCAGTACACCCAGAGCTGGTTCGTCAATCACCAGCAGCGCCTCGGCGACAAGTGGATGGTGGAAACAGGCTACGTCGGCACGCGCGGCCGCGACCTCGAACGCATCGACGATGTGAACAGTTTCGCGGGAGATCTGCTGGACGGGAGGGAAGATCGGCTCAATCCGAATTTCACGGTGCTGCTGTTCGTCACCAATGGCGTCGACTCCACGTATGACGCCTTCACGGTGGACCTGAAGCGCGAGTTCAGCTCGGGCTTTTCGATGCAGACCAACTACCGCTTCTCGCGATGGCTGGATACGAGCTCCGACACCTCAACGAGCCAGTTCCAGGACAACTCGGAGCCCGGCAAGGGCGCGCAGGACATCGCCTGCCTCGAGTGCGAGCTTGGCCGCTCGCTCTTCGACGTGCCCCACCGCTTCTCGGCGACGGCCTTGTGGGCGCCGACGTGGCTGGCCGGCCGGCACGATTTCCTCAGCTTCCTCGCGCGCGACTGGCAGGTGTCAGGCATCTTCAGCGCGCAGTCGGGGCGGCCGTTCTCGGTCTGGAACGGCGCGAACTTCGCCAGTGGAGGGGACTTCAACGCCGACGGCGGCGGCGGCGCGGTGGGCGGCGGATTCTACGATCGCCCGAACGCGCCGGCTCCCGGCACGGTGCCGGAGAAGTTCACGAACGGCGATTTCCTCAACGGGCTGTTCGACGCCAGCGACTTCCCGAAGCCCGCACCCGGCACCAACGGCACGCTGGGACGCAACACCTTCAGAGGTCCGCGCAACGTCACGCTGGACCTGTCAGTCACGCGGCACTTTGCCGCCGGCCGCGGTCGTCACCTCCAGCTGCGCCTGGATATCTACAATGCGCTCAACAATCTGAACCTCTTCCTGCCGAATGCGGATCTCGCGGTCTCCAACTTCGGCAGGTCCACGCAGGCGTTCGACCCGCGGACGATGCAGGTCGGTTTGAGGTTCATTTTCTGACGAGGCCTTCCTTTCCACGCCACCGCTCGACCGACCTGTACTGAAGCGGCAGCTCGGACTGCGGAAGACAGCCGTATCCGGTCCAGCAGGGGGCTGAAACAGCTGAGCCAATCCGTCACGCCGCAGCGTTACAATGTGCGGGACGCGCGACATGCACAGTACGGACGAAGCACACACGGACGCCCTGCTCCTGCATCGGCTGGCGGCGCACGACCAGGAGGCGCTCGGCCAGCTGTACGACCGTCATAGTCGTCTGCTGTTCGGCCTGCTCGTTCGCATGCTGCGCAACCACAACGACGCGGAGGACGTGCTGCAGGACGTGTTCGTGCAGGCATGGACGCGTGCCAGCACCTTCAAGGCTGAACTCGGTTCCCCTCTTGGGTGGCTGATCGGCATCGCCAGACACCGCGCAATCGACCGCATCCGCGCAGGCGCCAGTACGCGGCGTGCGCCTGCAGCCACGCCGTTGCCCGAGCCAGTCGAGACGCCGGAGAAACGCGCCTGGGAGTCGGAACGGAGGAGCGTCGTACAGCACGCTTTGACAGCACTGCCCGGAGAGCAACGCGAGTTGATCGAACGGGCGTATTTCTCGGGAGCGACGCAGTCGGAGCTCGCCGCCGAATTGAACCTGCCCCTCGGCACCGTCAAGACACGGATGCGGACGGGGCTGATGGGACTGCGCAGCAGCCTCGAGCACACTTTCAGCGAATCATGACGCAATACGACGACGCCGTTGAATTTGACGAGATTGTCACACTTGCGCTCGCGGAGCTCACGACTGGACCGATCCCGGGTGCGCACGTGCGGGCTGCGTTGCTAGCCCGAGTGTCCGAGGACGCCGCTCATCCTGGATTTGTGTTCCGTCTTGCCGCCGACGAGGATTGGCGTCCCTATCCAATAGCCGGTATTCGCATGAAAGTGCTGGCCATGAATCGCAGGAGCGGCTACGCCACTCTGCTCCTGGACGTGGCGCCCGGCGTCCGATTTCCCGCGCATCATCACGGGGGGGACGAGGAGTGCTACGTGCTGTCGGGGTCGGTACACACGCTGGGCCGGCGGCTTGGACCAGGGGATTTTCTGCACGCTGACGCCGACACCGATCACAGCGAGTTGTGGACACCGGACGGCGCTCGCGTGCTGCTCATCGTGCCGACTGAAGACGTACCCGCGGCCTGACAGCAGAAGGCTGAGGGTGTGCCTGCGCGCCCTCACCTCATCGTCCGGACTTTGCCGAACTTGAGGAGCGTCGGCGCCTGCCGCTGGCTCTGGTAGTCGAGCCTCGCCCAGCTCCCGCTGCGAGCGACTTGCATGATTTCGCGCCTCGTCCAGGATGCCGTCCCATGGTCGCCGGCCACCGAGATGCTGCGTCTGGTTGCCGATGCCGAGATCGTGATCTCCCTTGTTCCACGGCCCGGCGGATTCCGACGCGTTCAGCTCGCCGTTGATGTACAGCTTCATACCCGGCTCTTCGAGCACCACCATGAAGTGGAGCCACTCGTTCGTGACGAGCCCCTGCCCGGCGAAGTTGTACGCGCACAGATGATAGGCAAGCGTCCGCACACACGTCTAGCTCACGACAGCTTCCGGCACATTCGCGCCGTCGGCCGTCGTGTCGAGGGTAATCGTCTGGGCATAGCGCCAGAGGTCCGACGTAGCGCCTTCGGAGCCACCGCCGCCGACGGCTACGGCAGGCCCGGAGGATCGCGGGGCGCATCCACACAGCGCGAACCATGAGGTGAGAACAACGGCAGTGATACGAAACCCATGACGGCTTCGAGCCATGATTGCCAGCGGCCCTTTCTGTACCGCGATGCGGCGACAATCACGCGCGCGCGATCAGCGTGCGGCGTATCCCGCAGCAGGGGTGCCGTCGTTCTGCAGTTTGCCGGCCGTCCACAGCAGACCCCTGGTGACGAGATCGAGGTAGACGGGGTTCGCGATGATCTCGGTGTTGTGTCCGAGGGACGTGACGAACACCCTCGCCTTGCCGCTCGTGTTCGTCCAGATGATCGGGTGGCGTTTCTTCGACTCGACGCTGAACGCCTCCGCCAGCGGCGTCATGCCCGGCCAGGTCCTTTGCAGCTCGTACAGCTCTTCCTTCGTCGTCACCCAGTTCTGAGGGAGCCCGCGCATGACCGGGTGATCGGGCGCGACAGTCTCGACCGTGAGCGGGCGCTGGCTGTCGTGGCGCAGGCTGAAGGCCCCCATCAATTCCCCCCAGGCCCTCGACTCCGAGCGGCGGTAGCTGTGAACCGCCCCGTGCAGGATCACGGCGCCGACGCCGCTGTCGCGATGCGCGTGGGCAAGACGCTCGATCCACTCGACGTCCACCACGTGCGAGAACGACATGTTGTAGAGCACGACGTCGAAGTCCTTCGTCCAGTTCGTGTTCCGGTGGCGTTCGATCAGCACTTCGGTGGACGTGCCTGCGGTGTGGTCGATCGTCCAGTCGATCTTGACGCGTTCGGCCACCGCCGGCGGCAGGATCGTCTCCTGCTTCACGAACTCGTGAAAGCCACCGCCGGTGACATAGAGCCCCCGGATGGGGCGGGGAGCCGCGTTACCCGGGGCCTGCGCGCTTCCCGTTCCGTGGGCAGCCGGCGCCATGGCGAAGGCGGACGCGAGGATGGCGACCAGCAGCGACGGCCATGCCCAGGTGCGCACCGAGGGTCTGGCGTCGGCGGGTTCCGAGAGGTGTCTGGGACGGTTCATGTGCCGCGTGCTCCTTCGGCTTGGGAAGTGGTTTGCCGTCGACGACCATCCGAGGCCGTTCGGCCGGACAAGTCCGCGGATTATGTCATCCGCATGGTCCGTACACCAGCGCCCGCTTGCCCGCCAGCGACGGCTCGAACGGCGCAGCGCCCTGCATGAACGACAGCAGATCAGGTTGACAGCAACGTCGGAGACAGCGTATCTGTTTTGCGGCAGTCACTCGCCTCTCACCAGCCGGTGCACCGCCCGGTTCATTGGTATCGTCGGAGTGACGCGGACGCCTCGGCGATCCCCTCCTGCACGTTTCAGATCGTCTGCCGCCAAATCGGGAAGCCGCCTCACGCTGGCCCGCCATCAGAGCGAGAGCGTGTGTCGCAGAACCTAAGGACCACATCGAGTGAAAGGAAGACGTGAGAACACATAAGCTGACGGTTGCAGCGGCGCTCTGCGCGGCGTTCGGGCTCGTGCCCGGCGCGGGCGCAAGGCCGGCGTTTGCCCAGATAAACACGGGGACCGTGCTGGGCTCGGTCACGGATGCGCAAGGCGGGGTGATCCCTGGTGCAACGGTCACGCTGATCAGCGAAGCCCGGGGCACGCGGTCAGCCCCAGTCGTGACCAACGAGAGCGGTGACTTCGTGTTCGCCAACGTCACGGCGGACACCTACACGGTCGAGGTCACGCTCGCGTCGTTCAAGACGTCGCAGCGCTCGGGCATCACGGTCAGCCCGGGAACACGGGTCGCCGTCGGAACCCTGTCGCTCGAGGTGGGAGGCGCCGCCGAGACCGTCACGGTCAAGGGGGATGCGCCGCAGGTCCAGTCGAACAGCGGTGAGCGCTCGTTCAGCGTGACGACGGCCGAGGTCACGAACCTGCCGATCGCGACCCGCAACTTCGCCGATCTCATCAACCTCACACCGGGAGTGGTCAACGGCAACCGGGCCGGCGACTCCGCGTCGACCGGCGGAGGCTCGAACAACTTCATGATGGACGGCGTGTCCACGATGGAACCGGGAAGCAACCGGCTGATGGTCGCCGTCAACGTGGAGTCGATTGCGGAGGTCAAGGTCCTCACGTCGAGCTACCAGGCCGAATTCGGCCGTTCGAGCGGTCTGCAGGTGACGGCCGTGACCAAGAGCGGCACCAATCGATACCGCGGCTCCCTGTACGACGTGGAGCGCAACTCGGATTGGTACGCGAACAGCCGGACCAACATCCTCAACGGCGATCCGAAGACGACGCTGAGGGAACGCGATTGGGGCTTCTCGATTGGCGGTCCCGCCGGCAAGCCCGGCGGCACCAACAAGCTGTTCTTCTTCTACGCCCAGGAATTCCAGCCACGGACCACGGGGAACAACGTCGTGCGCTTCCGCGTGCCGACCGCGCTCGAGCGCCAGGGGGACTTCTCGCAGACCACGAACAACGACGGCAACCCGTTCCCGTACATCAAGGACCCGCTGCTCTCGGGCACGTGCTCGGCCACGAATACGTCGGCCTGCTTCGCTGATGGCGGCGTGCTCGGCAGGATCCCGGCAAATCGTCTGTACCAGACCGGGCAGAACATCCTCAACCTGTACCCCCTGCCGAATATCGACAATGTGCCGGCGGGACAGAACTACAACTACCAGTTGACCCGGCCCGAACAGAGTCTGACGTCGTGGCAGCCGGTCGTGCGCATCGACTACCAGCCGATTCCTTCGTTGAGGGGGACGTTCAAGTACGCCGCATGGGGGCAGCCGAACGATGCCATTCTCGGGTCCATTCCGGGATTCAACGACACGCAGATGAACGATCCCGTGGTGCCGCTGTGGTCGACCACCCTGAACTACACGCTCAATGCGACGACCTTCGTCGAGGCGACATTCGGGCGCGCTTCGCATCGGCAGGCCGGCTGCGGTCTCAACGGGAACGGCGCGAATTTCTGCAGCGCCGGGTTTCCCGTCAACCCTCTGTCGAATAAGTTGACCAACGGACTGAGCGGACTGCCGACCCTGTTCCCTGACGCCAACGTCATCGACCCGAGCTACTACCAGTACGAAGCCCTGAACGAGGTCAGTCCGATCAACTTCGACGGGACCCGGGTGACCCTGCCACCGACGTTCCAGTGGGGCAGCCGCATCGCCAATGCACCGCCGAGCAACGCGTATCCGGGGTTCGCGGACTACTCCGCCGTCAAGGATTTTGCCGTCAGCGTCACCAAGGTGTTCGGCCGCCACACGCTCAAGACGGGGTACTACAAGCAGTCGGCCGCCAAGCGGCAGAACCAGGGGAACCCGTTCGGGACCCTCAACTTCGCCAACGACGCGAACAACCCGCTCGACTCCGGGTTCGGATACGCGAACGCGATGCTCGGCATCTTCAGCTCCTACAACCAGGCGTCACGGTTCGTCGAGGGGCAGTACAGCTACACGAACGATGAGGCGTACATTCAGGACAACTGGAAGGTCACGAACAGGCTGACGCTCGACTACGGGCTGCGGTTCGTGCACCAGCAGCCGCAGTACGAGACCACCGGTCAGGCCTCCAACTTCCTGCCGGGCGAGTACTCGCCGGGCGCCGCGCCGCTGCTCTATCTCGCCGGCTGTGCGAACGGTGTGTATCCGTGCTCCGGCGCCAACCGCCAGGCGATGGACCCGACGACCGGTCAGTTCCTCGGGCCGAACTCGACGGCCTCCATCGGCGCCATCGTGCCCAACACGGGCAATCTCCTGAACGGCGTTTTCGCGGCGGGCCAGGGCATCACCAAGACGGCGTTCGAGTGGCCCGCGCTCGCCGTGGCGCCGCGCTTCGGCATGGCCTACGACCTGACGGGCCAGCAGCGCTTCGTGCTCCGTGGTGGCGGCGGCCTCTTCTTCGACCGGCCGAGCGGCAACTCGGTGTTCGCGCAGGTGCTGAACCCGCCGAACCTTCAGAACGTGACGGTCCGATACGGGCAGCTGCAGACGCTTGGGAGCGTGACCACGCAGACCCCGCCCGCGCTGAACGTCTTCGAGTACGACAGCAACCTGCCCTCGTCGATTCAGTGGAACGGCGGCGTGCAGATGGCGCTGCCGTGGGCGATGGCGCTCGACGTGTCGTACGTCGGCCAGCATCAGTACGACATCCTCCAGAACGTCGACATCAATCGCCCTGATTTCGGGGAAGCGTTCCTGCCGGAGAATCGGGATCCCTCACTCGCGGCGACCTCCACGCCAGGCGGTGCAGCGGTCGTCAGCGACCTGATGCGCCCGTTCCAGGGATTCAGCTCGATTACGCAGACGTCCGGATGGCTGAACCGGACCTATCACTCACTGCAGCTCTCGCTGCAGCGGCGGTTCAGCAACGGGCTCTCGTTCGGGTTCAACGACACCATCGGGCTCTACGATCGCCAGAACACGACGCCACGGCTGCAGCACGATGCCAATGGCGTCGTGTCTGTCAGGGCGGACCAGGCGGAAGCGGATCGCCTGCTCGGTGACAACAACCCACAGGCCCACATCATGAAGGCGAACTTCGTGTGGGATCTGCCGGACATGCGGGGACAGTCGGGAGTGCTCAAGACCATCGGCGCGATCGCCAACGACTGGCAGCTGGCGGGCATCTGGACTGCGGCAACCGGGAGCGCGTATGCCGTCGGCTACAGCTACAACAACGGCGGGGGCAATGTGAACCTGACCGGGTCGCCGGATTACGGCGGCCGGATCCGAATCGTGGGAGACACCGGCAACGGCTGCAGCGATGACCGGCTGCGCCAGTTCAACGCCGCGGCGTTCCAGGGGCCGCTCTCGGGAAGCCTCGGCCTGGAGTCCGGGAACAACTACCTGACGGGCTGCTTCCAGAGTGCGTTCGACATGTCCATTCAGCGCAACATCAGCCTGGGCGGCGCCCGGACGATTCAGCTGCGCGCCGACGTCTTCAACGTGTTCAATGAAGACAGGGTCACCGGCCGCAACACGACGGTCAACTTCGTCAACCCGAACGATCCGGTCACCGCCACCAACCTGCCGTACGACACCAACGGCAACGTGGTGGCCTCCCGGTCGCTGCCCCGCGGTGCCGGTTTCGGCGTCGCGAACGGCTACCAGACGCCCCGCCAGGTGCAGCTGCAGATCCGCTTCAAATTCTGAAGCGACCGCGTCGGAGGGGGCGGCATCGGCTATTTGAAGAACGCCGGGAACGAATCGTGGTCGAACAGGTCCTCTGGCCTGACCGGTTCCGGCTGCGACAGCTCGACATCCCGGCCCGGGCGTCGTCCCATCGGATCCAGGTGGCCCTCGGAATCGGGCGGTGCCTTGACACCGCACGTCGATTGTTCGCGCCGCCAGCCGGAATAGCCACACCGCTCGACGTACCGGCTCACCCACAACTCGTGCATGAGCTCACGTAGACTCTCCGGGCTCGTATCGGGCACGAGCTCGCGCAGCTCCAATGGTTCATAGATACGGTTCGGATCCATCCGTTCGAGAATGGTCGTGGCCGGTTCACTCAAGGCATGCATGACGGTGCTCGTTGTGTGCGCAACTCGGGCGCGCGGCGATCGCGCCGCGGCATTCGCGCGGGATATGGCTGTCGAGGCGAAGGGATCGGGCAGCAGGTGGCGCACCAGGTGCGCCCGCCGGGCACAGGAAATCGCCTATAGGGTTATGACTCCCGTGATCGCAATCGGGTTGGGTTTTGCTTCGACCTCGTCGCCGGTAAGTCGACCGGAGCGACCTGGCCCTGCGCATCGCCGCGGGCGCGCGTCAGCAGCATAATCAAGCCATGGGCTCGGGTGACCTCGTAGCCGAAGGTACCGCGGCGCTCGCGCGCGGGGATTGGACGGGTGCGCGGGGGCATTTCGAAGCCGTTCTCGAGCGTGAGGAAAGCCCGGCGGCGCTCGAGGGGCTGAGCGATGCGCTGTTCTGGCTCGAGGAGTTTGGCACGAGCATCGAACGGCGGACGCGCGCCTGCGTGATCTATCAGGAAGGCGGCGATGCCTGCCGCGCCGCCCGGGCCGCGCTGTGGCTGGCGATGAGCTACTTCTCGGCGCTCGGCAACGGTGCGGCCGGGAACGGCTGGCTGCAACGGGCTGAACGGTTGCTCGAGGACGCGGGGCCCTGTGCCGAGCGCGGCTGGCTCGTGCAGCTGCGGGGCAAGATGACGCCTGACGCAGCCACGGCGGTCGGTCACGCGCGGGACGCCCTCGAGACCGCGCGGCGGCACGGCGATTTGGATCTGGAAGTCTGGGCCCTGTCCGAGCAGGGGCGCGGACTGGTGTCCCTGGGAGACGTGGACGCAGGCCTGGCCATGCTCGATGAGGCCGTGGCGGCGGCCACCGCCGGAGGCCGCAACCTCATCGTCGTCGGCGATGCCTGCTGCAACATGCTGTCGGCCTGCGATCGCGCGGCTGACTTTGCCCGCGCGGTCCAGTGGTGCGAGGTCGTGGACGCGTTCGCACGCCGGTACAACTCGATAGCGATCTTTCACTATTGCCGCGTCGTCTATTGCGGCGTGCTCATCGCGACGGGCCGCTGGGTCGAGGCCGAACGCGAGCTGCTCGCGGCGCTCCGCATCGTCGAACAGAAGTACCCGGCGGAGAAGGTCCACAGCCTGAGTCGTCTGGCCCTCCTCTGTGTGCGGCGGGGACGGTTCGAAGAGGCCAGCCAGTTCCTGGCGGGTCTCGAGACGCACGGCGTGGCCGCCGAGGCATCGGCGGCTCTGCACCTGGCGCGGGGGCAGGCCGCTCTCGCTGGCGCAGTCCTCGAGCGCCGGCTCGACGCGCTCGGCGACGGCTTGCCTGCCGTCCCTTTGCTCAGACTGCTCGTCGAGGTCCGTTTGGCGCTTGGAGAGCTCGAGGTTGCCCGGACCGTCGCCGCACGACTGGCCGCAATTGCGGAACGCGCGAGGCAGCCGCCCATTCATGCGCAGGCGTGTCTGTCGAGTGCCCGCGTCGAGCTGGCGGCCGGCAACGCTGCCGAAGCGCTTCTCGAGAAAGCCTGCACGCTCTTCGAAGCCTCAGGGATGCCGTTCGACACGGCCGTCACCCGTCTCGAGTGGGCTCAGGTCCTCGCGGCGGACGATTGGGAGATTGCGGCAGAGGACGCCCGGCTGGCCTCGTCTGTCTTCGAGCAGCTCGACGCGCGACCGTACGCAGACCGCGCGGCGGCGCTCCTGCGAGGATTGGGCGCTGGCACCCGACCGGGCCCTCGCGTGGCGGGCCCACTGACGTCGCGAGAGCGACAGGTGATGGACCTCGTCAGTCACGGCCTGTCCAACCTCGAAATCGGCGAACGCCTCTTCATCAGCCCCAAAACAGTCGAGCACCACGTCGGCCGTATCCTCTCGAAGCTCGGACTGCGCAGTCGGGCTGAGGTGGTGGCCTGGGCCCTCCGCAACCCCTCGACAGAATCCGGCGCGAAATAGGGGTTCACCCCGATGTGTCCGTTCTCCGGGAGCCATACCGTGGTTCCTGTTGGGAACAAACACTGTCGCGCGGACCCCTGTGCCGCGCCGGAGAAGCAGATGCCGCCACTCAAAACGCGAAAAGCACTTCTGATATTGAGCTGCCTGATGCTCACTGCGTCGGCCGAGCCACAGACCAACCAGCAGCCAGACGCCGGCGGGAACGCTGTGAGCAGCGGATCGATCCTGGGCGTTCAAGACAAACGAAGCGACAGCAATCCGGTCCTTCACTGGAACCGCATCGCCAACGAGATCTTTCCCGTCAACGTGGGTCCCGTCATCGACTCACGCGCCATGGCCATCCTTCACGCCGCGATTCACGATGCGGTCAATGGCGTCGAGCCCCGCTACGAGCCCTATACCGCCGCCCTCTCGTCTCCCGGAGCCTCGGTCCATGCTGCCGTCGCCAGCGCCGCTCGCGACGTGATGCTCGCGCTGACACCGAATCAGACGCCACGAATCGAACAGGAGTACGCCGCCGCGCTGGCTGACGTGCCGGATGGGCCCGCCAAGGATCAGGGCGTGCTACTCGGGCAACAGGCGGCCCACGCGAATCTCGAACGGCGGGCCAACGATGGCATCGTCCCCGGTCCGTGGCCTCCGCAAGAGGGTCCCATCACGAAACCGATCTATGTACCGACCGGCAAGCCCGGCGACTACGACTTCACTCCGCCATTCGACGCGCCGCCGCTTGGACCCGTCGCCCTCTTTCCGGGTTTAGGCCGGCTCACGCCCTTTGTCATCGATCTCGCGCGTCATCGCGTCAAAGGCCCGGACCCCCTGCGCAGCAAGCGCTACGCGCGCGACGTCAAGTTCCTCACGGCATACGGCCGACGCGAGGGTTCGTCGCGAACCGAGGACCAGACCGATACGGCGTTCTTCTGGTTCGAGCCATTCGCGATCTGGAACGACATCGCCACCACGGTGCTGGAACGGCAACAGGCCAGCCCGTGGCGTGCGGCCCGCGTGCTGGCGCTCATGAACTTCGCGGCCATGGATGCGGGGATCGCGTGCTTCGACGCCAAATATCAGTTCCGCTTCTGGCGGCCCTACACGGCGATCCGTCGTGCCGGCGAGGACGGAAACGACGCGACCGACGCCGACCCCGACTGGCTGCCGCTGCTGTGGACGCCGCCGGATCAGCCGCTGTTGTTCCTCATTCCGCCGATTCCCGACTATCCGTCCGCAGCCGCCATGACGTCGGCCGCCGCGGCTGAAGTCTTGACGAAGCATCTGGGCGCATCGGTGCCGTTTGCGGTGACGAGCGACACCCTGCCAGGCGTCACGCGACACTTCCGGGGCTTTTCGCAGGCGGCGCGCGAAGCGGGCATGTCGCGCGTCTTTGGCGGCATTCATTTCCTCCACGCTGTCGAAGATGGCTGGACGGCAGGAGAGCGCGTCGGCCGTGCCGTCGCTCGAACACTTCCGCGGCGTGGACGATGACCGTATCGTCGCGGCGAGGAGATCACGAGGAGATCGAGGATGCATCATCCAATGAAAGACTTGCCGATAGTGGAGAACTACGGAGATGGCTTCTGCAGCCGCCTGGCCGAATGGGGTGGGATGATCGTGTCCTATGAAACGTTCCCGAAGGGTGTTGATGCGACCGACCTGTTCAAGGGGCTGCCGGACGACATGTGTCAATCACCGCACTGGGGCTATTTGCTGAGGGGTCGGGCGCGCATCAAGCGCAAGGATGGCGACGTAGTGTTGAAGACTGGAGACGTGTACTACCTCGAACCTGGACATGTGCCGGTCTTTGAGGAAGACACCGAGATTCTCGAGTTCAGCCCGAGGAAGGAGTACCAGCAGACGATTGACGTCGTGGCGGAGAACGTGGCCGCGGCGAAGCCACGGCGATGAGGTTGCGTACAGTCGTCGTCCCACGCGCGCTGCGTCGATCGGGCGAGACAGTCAGGATTGCGCGGCCGACTGGCGCAGGCGCGTGGATTGAACTCGGCGCGGTCACCCGGTCGGTCACTCGACTGATTCAGTCGCGCGAGAGCTGCAGCCCTGACGGGTGGAGCGTACTGCGTCATCTGGCCGCGCGCAGAGCGACCAGCCAGAGGACTCCCCGCGCGCCCTACTTCTCCATCCCCGCGAGCGGTTCGACCTCGTAGATGACGCCGTCGGCGAGGAGCGACAGAAACAGATGCTCATCCCTGATCACGTACGAGCGGATATTGGCCCACTGTTTCACGATCTGATCGTGCAGGGAACGGGCTGGACACTTCGCGCGCGTCAGGGCCAAAGGTCCGAATTCGATCTGACTGGAGCCGCCTGACTTCCAGGTCCCGCGGCCCCGATTGCAGTCGATGCGCGCGGTCAGCCTGCCCCCTGCCACGAACTCGACGGTGTTCTTCGCCCTGTCATCGGGCGTCAGCGTCGTGTCATCACCGCCCCGAAATGCGACGAGTTGCCAGGACGTCCCTGCGAGTCCGGCAGCTGAGGCTGGAGCGGCCCCCTGGTCACGTGGGGTGAAGGAAGCGGCTGATTTGGCGCGTGGCTCGCTCGTGGAGGCCGAGACGGGCTGCACGACCGGCGGGTCGCTCGAAACGTTGAACACGATGGTTGTCGTCCTCGATGGGCAACACAACGGGTCGTTCGCAGCGTATCGCTCGTACTCAGCGATCAACTCGCGGCTGTTTCGAAGAGACACCCGGCTGACCGTCCGTGCGGCTGTCCATCAGCTGCGGCGAGAGCGTGCCGGCGAACACCCCGCGCACGAAGACAAAGTCCTGGAACTGGCGCGGTCGGCACATCCCATCGTAGCCGGCGGTCCCACGGATCACGCGCATCTGCCAGCCTCCCTGATAGGCGCCGACGAGATCCCAGCCCTGGTCTCGCAGTCGCGTGTCTTCGTCCGACTCCGATGGGCGCGCGAGCTCTCGACACCTGGAATCGACGGTCCCTGGACTCTTCGGCGCGGCCGGGATCGAAAGGCTCGTCTTGTTCCAGGCGGCGGGTTTCGGCTCGTCCAGCCAGGCGGCGACCTTTTCCTGAGAACCGCCGATCTGCGGATGGCAGGTCACCATCGCGATCGTCAACGATGTAACGCGGACGAATGTCGGCCACATACGACCTCCTCTCCTCCGTTACTGTCTTCTTGATTGAACTCACAGCGCCAGGGTGCGCCGAAGCCGACGTCCCGAGAACCAGGACATCACTCCAGGTCAATCTGGACACGCGCGCGTCGGGGTCCAATCAGATGTAATCGTCATCCATGGCTGGGAGACGTCATGGAGAACCAGCACCAGGGCGCGCCGAGTCTCGGTCCCGACGCTCGTCAACACCATCGGCGGACCTGAGGGCACGAAGCCACCCTGCCCCGCTCGAATCACGATCGCGTTGTCGGGAGTCCGTAAGCACTGCGCACCGCTCAACACAAACCACGCTTCCGGTCCCGAATGACGATGAACCGACGTCTGGATCGATTCGTTCGACGGAAACACCGCTTCCATGAAACGCGCCGTATAGCGCTCCGCGGGAGTGACCGGCAGCGGGCCAATCACCGCGATGCGGTCACCCGTTGAGGCGCGCCATTCGGCGGTGGCGATGGCAAAGAGCCACACCTTGCCGAGCGATTCGACGACGACACCGCCGAAGCTCTCCTTCGCCGCCGTCGCCGCAGCGCGCGTCGGATACTGGTAGATGTGCCAGAAGATCTCTCCGGCGGGCAGCTTCTCGAGCACTTCAATCGCCGTCAGGTAGCATCCGACCTCGCTGGATCTCGCCGAGGCAGGAGCATCGCAGCTCCCGGGAACACGCGTACCTGGGAGTTGGGCGTCTACGACGCCGGCGGCGATGACAACGGCAATGAGGACGTGCCTCGCAGTGTGATGGGCCGGTCGTCCCGAAGTGAGCTGTGACGTCAAGACCACCCCGTCAATGGCAGAAGTCTACGGGCAAGATCCCGTAACACTATCGTCGCCAAAGACGCAGGCTCAGACAACCTCAAGTGGTGTGAAGGTGCCGGCGGTGCCCGCTCATAGCCCTGCCGCGGTCCAGCGCCTACTTCTCTTGCAGTGCTTCGGTTGGGCTGATGCTCGCGGCGCGGCGAGCCGGCAGCATCGTCGCGACGAACGCCGCCGCCAGCAGTGTGATCATCGCGACGGCATACGCACGCGGGTCCCTGGGCTCGAGACCGAACAGGAATCGACCGGCCGCGTTCGACAGTGACCAGGCGGCGAAGCCACCCACGATCAGTCCGGCGGTCACGAGCCGCCCCACGTGGCCGAACACTCCGGCAACGACGCGCGATCGGGTGGCGCCGAGCGCCATGCGGATGCCGATCTCCCTCGTCTGCTGGGACACCAGATAGGCGATGACGCCGAAGATGCCCACCGCGGAGATGACCAGCCCGAGGAGCCCGAAGAGGCCGAACATCAGCATGCTCAGCCGCCGCTCAGCGGTCTGCGCCGCGAGGAGACCCTCGAGGCGGGCCACGTTCCGCAGCGGAACCTGCGGCAGCACCTGTGCGACAACGGCTCTGAGCGCCGAGACGGATGTGCGACGTCCAATCAAGCATGTTCACCTCGCGTGACCAGCCGGACGGCCTCGACGAACTCGTCCCAGGTCTGGCGCTGTCGCGCCAGCACGCGCTGCCCTGTCGGGGTCAGCCGATAGAAGCGGCGCCGGCGCTCGCCCGCCTTCTCGACCCACGTCCCCTTGATCCACCCGCGCTCCTCGAGGCGATAGAGCAGTGGATAGAGCGAGTCGAGGTGGAACACCAGCCGCCCGCCGGACTGTGTCTCGATCTGCTTGCCGAGCTCGTAGCCGTGCCGGGGCCTGGCCTCCAGCACCGACAGCAGGAGGAGCTCAGCGGCCCCCTTCTTCAGTTCGCGATCGAGCGCCGAGAGATCAATGTCTGCCATAAGCAGATAATACACTGTCAGACGAGGGGACGCCGAAATGGTTGATTCGGGACCGGAGATGGCTGCGGGGCGAGGGCGGCCGTGACCCGTCGATCTCAACGCGTGCCGTACGAGCGCGCGCTGATCCGGCGGCTCCATCACGACCGGCGGGAGACGCGGCGCAGCGCCAGCCACCCGGCGAGCCCGACGACGGCGAGCATGACCGCGTTGTGAGAGGACTTGCGGACCGCCGAGACTTCGCCGACCAGCGGAAAGTAAGTGAACGCGAGCAGGCCGCGGCACAGCAGAAAGCCGAGCCCGACAGCCGCCGCGTGACGGGCACCCCAGTCCGGGCGGCGAGCCGCATGGGCCACCGCAATCGCGATGAGCCCGGTGACGCCGATGTTGATGGCCACACCCGTCCAGGTCTCGTCCATTACGCCTGACACCAGCGCCAGCACCAGCGTGCCGACGAGTGTTGTCGTGAGACCGGGGGCCCACCCGTGGTGCACGTCGGGCGACGCGCCGCGTCGGCCGACCAGGACCGCCCCCACTGCGCATGCCCCGGCCGTCACCAGGGATCCACCGAGTTGTGCCGGCGACGCGCTCGCCGATTCCGGATCCATGATGATGAGGAGCGCCGCGCCGAGATAGGCCATAGCGGAGAGGACCATCGCGGGAAAGCCCACCCAGGCGCGCATGACCTGCCGCGGCCGCCAGGCCTCGGCCACGGCGATGGGCGCGCAGAAGCTGTAAATGACATGGCCCAGAATGAAGTTCACGGCCATGTGGGCACTCAGACCGAGCGGCTCGATGAAGGTCCGGCGTCGCGAGTCCTCCCAACTGTCGATGCTTCGATAGCCGGTGCTGAACATCGACTGGTCGATGACGCCAGGTTGAAGGATGGCCAGAGCGAACGCCAGCAGGATCATCGACGGCCAGCCCCAGCCCGACCGTCGCACGATTTCGCGGATCAGGAGGGCCGGTGCGCCGTAGAGCGCGCCGAAGAACACGGCCGCGAACAACAACGGTCCGACCTGCCCGGTGCTGTCGTCGTAGGCCGCGAGCAGCTCGGCGCCGACCGCGCAAAGCAAGAGGAGCCCGAGCACCTGCGCCGCGGATCCGGTGCTGTCGGGGCCAGCCGCGCCGCCTCCCGAAGCGGAGACCGATGCTGGTGCAACAGGACGCGTGAGACTCCGAATCGCGCCGACCCCCGCAATCAGCAGGCCGGCCGCCTGCAGCCAGCGTGCCGCGCCGACGGCCACCCCGTCGCTGCCGAACAACTCGGGCAGCTGGCCGCCGAAGAGAAATCGCTGCGCGACCAGGCCGGCGGCGAGGAGAACGATCAACGAGCCGGATCTGCCTCGCAGGATGACACTGATCGCAATCCCCGCGATCAGGATCACGACACCGGGTGGCAGACGCGCGCTGGTCCCACGAACGAACCACGACACCGCGAGCCCCGCGGCCGCCATCGCCAGCCCCGCGACCTCGACGCCCCTGGCGCGGATCGCAGCCGCAATCGAACTGGGTCGTGTCATCGGAAGGACCCGCGAGCGGCGCGGGTCCCGTCAGTCTACTGCGACCGTCGTTGGCGCCGAAGCCACTAACCCTCGCGTAGCACGGTCGCGGGGTCGAGCCGGGCGGCGCGCCTTGCGGGCACCCACGCCGCCAGCACGCCCACGGCAACCAGGACAGCGGCCGTCCCCGAGAACGTCATCGGATCGCGCGCTTCGACCTGGAAGAGCAGGGGCGCGATGAACCTGGCGGCCCACCAGCTTCCTGCCAAGCCAACGGCCAGGCCCGTCACTATGAAGACGCCAACGCGACGGAAGACAAGGCGCACGATGCCCGCCGGGTGCGCGCCGAGCGCCATGCGCAGCCCGATTTCCGTCCGACGCGCGTTCACCGCCTGAACCACGACTCCGTAGAGCCCAAGTCCGGCAAGAAGGAGCGCGAGCGCCCCGAAGAATCCGGACATCATCGCAACGAGCCGTTCCTGCGTCATCGTTGCGACAAGCATCTGATCGAACGTGCCCGATTTGAAGATAAGCGTCGGATCGGCCCGCGTCAGGGCCGTCGCGACGTCGCGCTCGACCCGCGCACGTTGTCCGGACGCTGCCCTGATGGTCAGGACGGCGTTGCGCCAGGAGTTCCACTCCCCCGGTTGGCGCTGCGCCAGGGGCTCGTACATTGTCGGCAGCATGCCGGCGCGCGGCGTCGTGTAGACGGCATCGGCAGCGACGCCAACGATCTCGTAGCGCGGCCCGTCGTCAGAATCCACACGCAGCGTCCGGCCGATTGGCTGTTGACCGGATAGATACCGGCGTACGAACGCCTCATTCACAATGGCCACAGGCGCGCTGCCGACACGATCGCGGTCAGTGAAGTCCCGCCCGCCCCGCAGGGGGATACCCATCGTCTCGAACCAGCCTGGCGTGATGGCGTTCCGCCAGACGCGATTGCGGCGGTCCTCCGGAAGCATCGGACCATCGCCCACGGCCACCCTGTTGTTGGTGAACCACCCGCCTCCGGCCAACAGTCGAATCTGGGAGGCCGTGCGCGCAGTCGGGAGGCACCGGCGGCGGCCGGCGCCAGGGTCAGCGGAGCGGTGAGGTAGCGGGCCGCGAACGCCGGGTCTCCTCGCAACCCGGGCAGTACCGCGGCACGAATCTGCGGCTGCACGCCGCGCAGCGCAGCGCTCGCCTGCTCGATGGTCTGGCCGGGCTTGAGACGCACCATGATCTCCAACCACGACCGGCCGACGGTCGGCAACGCGCTGTCCCGGCCTTGCAGGAGTGGCTCCGAGGCGAAGGGCAGTATGACGTCCGCCATCCGGCCGACGTCGACACCAGAGAAGCCGGGCGGCATCACGCCGACGACGGTGAACCGGAAGCGCCGACGCTGAATCAGCACGGTGAGCTGGCGGCCCACGGCATCATCGGCGCCGCCGAAGTGCTGGCGCCCGAAGCGATGGCTGACGACCGCGACAGGGCCGTTCGGCGGGGCGGCGCTGTCGTCGGCTGGTGTGCGCATCCGGCCGCGGAACGCCGGCACGCCGAGCCCGTCGAAAAAGCCTCCGCTGACGTAGGCACCCTCCACGGGCGCGGGCCGGCCGCCTTGCGTGAGGTCGAAGCGCTCACCCGACCAGGTGAAGGCGTCGTCGAAGAGGTCGTTTGCGCGTGCGCTGATCTCCCGCCACACGGGGTACGACCAGGATCCGTCGGTGACGAGTGCGAGGCTGCCTGGATCCCGCACAGGCAGCGGGCGCATGATGAGGCTGTTGAAGATCGAGAACAGCGCCGTATTCGCGCCAATACCGAGCGCGAGCGTGAGGATGGTCACGAGCGCGAAACCAGGGCTCTTGCGCAACCCGCGAACGGCGTGGCGGACATCCTGTCGCGTGTGGTCGAGCGCACGCATCGCCCACACCTCGCGGGCATCCTCTATCGCGAGCGGGATGTTGCCTATCGCCCGCCGACTCACCTGCACCGCATCGTCTGGTCCGAGGCCGTCGCGCTCCAGTGCATCCTGCCTGAGAGAGCGGTGCGTCTCGATCTCCTCCCGCAGGTCTGCGTCGTGGCGCGACCCACGGAGGAGGTGCAGCAGCCTTCGGAAGAGCGTCTTCATGGCATCACCCCTTGAGCAGGAGCTCGAGCGGGCCGGGCAGAAGATCGGAGTCAGTCCCATCAGCGATTGATGGGAATATATCGCCAGAGTCGACGGCCCGTCAACTGCCATCAGTGAATGATGGGTCCCGGGTTCTCACGCTTGTTTCGTCATCGACGCGAGCATCGTTTCGTCGCGTTCGGCGGACACCCGGAGGAGCGCGAGCACCTGCGCCTGCGCCTTCACGAATTTCTCGAACGCCTTCAGGTGCGCTTCGCCCCACGCGGTCTCGTCGTGGGCTCCCATCGGCAGCTCGTGCTGAGCGGCCATCTGCGCGGCCGTCTTCTTTACCAGCTGCGCGATGTCTTTCCAGCTTGCCGCCAGCTCCCGGTAGGCCTCGTCTTCCTGGCGCGAGTGCGGGTCGTCCCGATCCAGCATCTTGCGGTGGAGCTCGAGGGTGTCCGCGAGTCCCTCGAACATCACGCCGATGCTCGCGGGGATCGTCGCGTGCTGCGCGAGCCCGATGCCACACGTCGGCGCGTCGTCCACGAGGAGCTCCGCCCCAATGTCGAGGATGCCGCTCCAGCCCTCGCGCGCGCGATCCCGGAACGGCGCGTATCTGGCCCCCATCTCGTGGGTGAGCGTCACTTCGCATCCCTTGCGAAGCGGGGTGATCTCGATCGTCACCGTGTCCGTGTCCGTGGAGTACTTCTCGACGGCCAGTGTGAACACGATTCGGCGAGGTCTTTCGAGGGCGAGGTACGTGCCCGTGTGGGCGACGTCTTCGCCGTTCCGTCGATCGACGATCGTGAACGTGCCGCCTACGCGCGCGTCGATGTCGCAGCGAACGATCCGTCCCGTCGCGGTCGCGAACATGAACTTGCTGGCCCGGCCGGGATCAAGGAATGCGTCGTACACCCGTTCGGCCGACGCATCGAAGCGATGCGTCACACGCACGAGCACTTTGTCATCGGATCCTGTCATGGGTCGCCTCACTTCTCCTGGGCCTGCGGCGGCGCTCGCGATCCTCTTGCTTCAGGAGCGCGTCGAGCGCGCGCAGCCGTCCGATCCACAGTGCCCGATGCGATTCGATCCATCCGGCGGCACTGTCGAGTGGAAGTACGTTGAACGACAGGACGTGCTCTCGACCGCGCACGTCCCGGCGCACCAGACCGGCCCGCTCGAGCAGCCGGATGTGCTTCGATACCGAGTTGAGAGAAATCGGGAATGGCTCGGCGACGTCCGTCACCCGGGCGTCACCGCGAGAGAGGAGCTCGAGAATGGCGCGGCGGGTCGGATCTGCCAGAGCGATCAGGATGTCGTCGAGGTTGGCCGGAGATCCGCTCACATATTCACCCTTATGGATGAATATAGCCCCGGACCCCGATCGAAGGCAACAGGAGCACTGCGACAACGCTGTCGACGGATCACGTGCACCATGGGCAACGCGATGTCGAGGCACGGGTTCACGAACCGCATCGCGTCGGCTCCGCGTGATGTCAGTGGCGCTTCTCGAGTGCCTCGCGTGCGATTTCCTCGACGGCACTCAAGACGCGCAGGAAACCCTCGACGTCCTTTGGTGTGACGCGGCGGCCCACGGCATCCTCGAGCGCCGTCAGGTGATCGTGGATGTGCGCCGCGAGCCTGCGCCCCTTCGCCGTCGTGTTGATGACGAACGTGCGTCGGTCCTCGGTGCCGACTTCGCGCGTGATCAATCTTCGCTCGGTCAGCCGGTCGAGAATGCTGGTGAGCGTCGAACGTTTGTGCGCCAGTCCCGCGTGAAGCTCCGCGATCGTCGCCGGCGCGGAGGTCGCCAGGTGCGCGAGGATGTGCGCTTCTCCCTGCGACAACCCGTGCTCGCGGAGATCAGCGAGATACAGGCCGATGCGATGTGTCGCACGATGGATCGGGGGAACCAGGCGTAAGGGCATCGATAGTGTGCAGGTCAGGTTCGAGCCAGCCAGTGCGCGCCGCGTCGCTCCACAGGCGCTCACGTGAGTAATACGCGAGCGGGAGGTTCTTGTCCAGCAACCGCGCCGCCAGGCGAATCCAGAACACCGTGATGGTGTGATGATACTTCTCGGGATGTCCGAGCGCCGTCGCGAAACGCTTCAGCGACGACGCCATGCGCTCCACCGCTTCATCCACCGAGGTCGATTCCTCGAGGTACGCGAGCGCAAGCCGCACGTGCGCTGCGTGATGAAAGTCGGTGTCGGCGATTTCGCCGCGCTCGAAGGCTCGCGCAAACGCAGCGTCATTCATGACCGCCGCACCGTTTCAGGACCTCTGTGATCGCCTCGCCCCAATGGAGGGCCTGCTGAGCCAGCGCGCATTGGAGGAAACAATCCGAACAGCACGATCCTGTTGTTACGATATCGTACTATCCATATTCGGTCAATAAACTCGTCAAGGGTCAGCCGTGTCGGAGCGTACTGACCGGGTCGAGCCGCGCGGCCCGTCGCGCAGGCAGAACGCTGGCCGCCACCGCGCTCGTGAGCAGGATGAGGATCACGACGCTCAGCGTCAGCGGATCGAGAACCTCGATACCAAACAGCTGATTGCGGATGACGCGGCCGATGGCGAGAGCGCCGGCGACACCGATGAGAGCGCCCGTGAGCGCGAGCCCCACGGCCCTGCCCACGATCATGCGGACGACACTCCCAGGGTGCGCACCAAGAGCCATGCGGATGCCGATCTCGCGAGTGCGAGCTGCGACTGTATAGCTCATGACGCCAAAGATGCCGGTCGCGGCGAGTACGAGCGCGAGCACCGCGAACAGCGTCAGGAGCCCCGTGTAGAACCGCGGGCGCGCGATTGCGCCTGTGCGGAGCTGACTGAGCACCGTCAATTCCGACACGGCCAGATTCACGTCGAACCGGCGAATCGCGTCGCGGACCGACGGCGCCAGCACTTGAGGCTGTGCGGCCGTTCGGACGATGAGCGAGAGCCCGCGCGCTGGACGCTGCGCATACGGAAGGAAGAGTTGAGGCGCGGTCGGCTGTCTCGGGTCCCCCTGGAGCACGTCGGCCATCACCCCCACGACCTCCCGGGTGCCGCTCATCTGCACCTGCTTCCCGACTGGGTTCCCGTCGGGGAACCAGCGGCGAACCGCCGCCTCGTTGATGATCGCGACCGGCGGCGCGCTGGCGTCGTCATGGTTCGTGAAATCACGCCCGGTCACGAGCGTTGCGCCGATGGCCCTGCGATAGCCGGGAGTGACGCTGACGACGCCAATCTCGGGATTGACACCCATCGGCAATGGCACACCTTCCACGCTGAACGCCAACCGCGGACCCGGTCCACTCAGTGGGAGCACAGACGTTGTCGCAGCCGCGGTAATGCCAGGCAGTGCGCGGAGTGCCGTCTCGAAATCCGTCACGCGGGCCCGTACCGTGTCCGGGTCGTAGCCTTGGCCGAACAACGCGATACGGAACGACATGGCCTGCTCGATGGCGAATCCGGGGGCCACGTGTGTCAGCGCGATCAAGCTGCGGAGCAACAGGCCTGCGCCGGCGAGGAGCACGACGGCAAGAGCGACCTCGGTGACGATAAGGCCAGCCCGCAGGCGTTGTGCGTTCCTGTCCGGCGTGCCACCACGATGACCAGGGCGCAGCCCGGACGCGAACCGCCTCGTCGCCTGCAGCGCCGGCAATGCGCCGAGTACCACGCTGGCGAGGAGAGAGACGACCAAAGTAAACAGCACGACAGACCAGTCAAGCGCGATCTCTCCGAGGCGGGGAATGTCGGCAGGATCCGCAGCGACCAGCGCCCTCGTCGCTGCGTACGCAAGCGCCAGACCGAGCGCGCCACCCGAGACGCCGAGCACGATCGCCTCGGTGAGCAGCTGGCGCACCAGCCGCCCGCGCCGTGCGCCGAGGGCCGTTCGAACCGCCAGCTCCTCCTGTCGCGCCGACGCCCGTGCGACCATCAAGCTGGCAACGTTGGCACACGCGACGAGCAGAACGAAGCCCACGGCGCCGAGCAATACCAGGAGCGGCCTTCGCACATCGCCAACGAGCAGCTCCCGCGCCGAGATGGCGTTCATCCTCAGACCCGCGTTCGTCTGCGGGAAGGCTGTCTGAAGCTCGGAGGCGATTCGGCGCAGGTCCTCGTCAATCACGGTCGGGGTCGCATTCGCCCGGGCCCGGGCCAGCACTGCGAGATAGTTTGCGCGCCGCCGGGCCGCCGCCGCGCTGAAGGCTTCGTCGTAGGCAATGGGCAGATACACGTCCGCCTCGCTCGGAACCGGCGCGCCCGGGACGTCGGCGGGCAACCGTTCGCCTTCGGCCAGCACGCCGACGATGGTGTAGCGAGCGCCGCCAATGGTGATCACCCGGCCGACCACTCCCATGTCGCCGCCGAATGTCCGGTGCCAGAAGCCGTGGTCCAGGACGGCGGCGGCATTCCGCCCGGGTTCGTGCTCCTCCCCCACGAAGCCGCGGCCGGCGACGGTCCGAAGGCCAAGCAGCTCGAACAGCCCGTCGCTGACGCTCACCGCGCGGATTTCCCGCGGCTCTCCACCGCCGAGCATGGTGACGACACCGGAGGTGTACGCTTCGACCCGATCGAAGACGCGGTTTGTCTTGCGAATGCTGGTGAAGTCCGGCGCCGACAGCGTCGTGTACGCGTTTCCGTCCGGATAGACCATCCGCAGGCGATACAACCGCTCCGCGTCCTTGAACGGCAGGGACTCGAGCAGCACGCCACGGACGACGCTGAAGATCGCGCTGTTGGCACCGACACCGAGTGCAACCGTCAGCACGGCTGCGACCGCGAAGCTGCGCTGTCGAACAAAAGTGCGGGTGGCGTGGCGCACGTCCTGCCAGAGATCGCTCAGCAGTCGCCCGGCGGGAGCACCCGGGGTGATCGACTCGGGTGCGCGCGCCTGTCGGAGCGGCGCGAGGTTGCGCGCGAACAGATTCCCCTCTCGGAACCCGGCAAGCGCCAGCTTCGTCGCCTCGTCCTCCGAGGTTCCACCCGCCATCAGTTCCCGCCTGCGGTCCTCGAGATGCTGCGAGAGCTCCTCGATGATTTCGTGCTCACGGCTCGGCGACAGGTTCAGCGACGACAGGCGTGAGCGGATGTGCGGCTTCCAATCAGGCATGTTCCCCTCGCGTGACCCGCTTTCTCTTCAGCTCGCGGCCGAGCGCGACAACAGGTTTATATCTGCCATAAGCAGATACTATCAGATTGAGACGGAACAGACGCCGTGTTGCCGCCACGACATCTTTCGAAGCGTTCAGCTTTCATTGCGTGGAGACATGCGCCTGTTCGCGCGGCGCCTCATCAGACCACGTACCTGCCGAGTTCGGTGCGCGTGGCGCCGGCGGACGCGAGCGTCATTTGCAGTCGCATGGATGTCGTCCGACGGACGACGGGCCCGAGTGCCGCGTCTGCGTCCGACGCAGACGGCACGACCTGCCGGCGCGTGGGGTCAATCGGACTCCCTCCGGTCAGACCGTCCCCGACACACCGGTCACCTGCCGGATGACCTCTCCGCTCGCGATGAGCGCCGCCGCGCCGTCGCCGACGAACGTAGAGCCGTGCATGGCCGCCAGCGTACGCGGCTGCAGCGCCGCCAGGTTGGCCAGTTGCCGTTTCGTGTTCTCCGTGTACGGCACGTAGTCCATCAGCACGGGCGACCGCTGGTAGGTTTCGAAGGCGTGCCGAAACCGGCCCACGACATCGCCGGTCGTTACCGGCTCGACGTCACCGATTTGATGCATCAGATCCGAGCACAACAGCACGCGGTCGGTTTCCTCGAACAACACGCCCGCGTCCCACCCATGCGGCAGGTGCGGTGTCGGAACGAAGCGGAAGCGATGGCGTCCAGTTCCGAGGATCTCGTCCGGCTTCAGCGCGCGCGGCGGCCGATTGGAGAAGTCGGCGATGTTGATCATCGCGCCGAGCTCTCCGCACACCGGGACGGCGTTCGGGGCTTCGGCCAGCCATTCGTTGAGCGCGCCGCATTCATCCACCTCGAAGTGGCTCCAGCTGATCCAGCGGAGGCTCGCGGGATCCAGCAGCGTCGCAACCGCCTCGCGTACGGCCGGAAACATCCCGCGCATGCCCGTGTGAAACAGCAACGGCTCGTCGTCTCTGACGAGGAAGTGATTGAATTGAAGATCGAAGGCCGGCATGTACAGACAGATCCGATAGAGGTCAGGGGCGATTTCGTCGATGCGCGTAGTCATGATCTCTCCTCAGGCGTCACTCGAGTAATTCAGTCCGTTACGAGTATGCCTTCGCTTCGCTCCCGCGTGGTCGTGCCGCCAGAGTGTCACCCGCGCGTACCCCGGCTCAGGTTGCTGCACTTGCAGGCACGGTCTTCGCAGCGCCCCTGGATGGAAGGGGATTTCCGTACATCCCCAGCCAGACTCCACAATGAGGCCCGCCGGCAGGAAGGTGTGTGCGCCGTGAGGAGACTTGTCGCTGTTCTCGCCGTGCCTGTGTTGCTCGCCGTGGGAGCGTCAGGCGCCGCTGCCGACCCGCTCATCGTGCGCGGAGCAGACAGCAGCATTCTCGTCCTCGATTTCGAGGGAGACTTCTTCCGCTTGGCGGGTCAGTGAGAGTGTGTTTCGTCGGAGAGCGATGCGTCGGGTTGTTTGACTGGTGGAACGACAACGCTCAAGAAGTTCCAAGAGCTCGTCTGCCCAAGGTCCCGCGCTTCAGTCGCGAAGGCGCTTTCGAGCGCCGGGTTTCGCCATTTGCGGGCGACGCGCCTTCTTCGGCTGCACGCGCTCGACAGGCTGCGATTGGCTGACCAAAGGGTACCGTTCCGGATGTGTGAGCGACTCGTCGGCCAGGTCGATATCCAGCTCCGAAGTGCTTCGCCCAGGCGCTGCGGATTTCATCCAAATGCTCCCCAACAAGGTTCTGAGGCAGAGGCTACAGGGCAAACAGCAGTCGCGTCGCTTGATCTGAGAACGCAGGCTCACGGCCAACGTGCGGCATGTGATTCAGCTCCACCTGAACCTGCTCGAGTGCGGCCAGAGTCACTCGACGCTCTTTTTCCAACAGCGCGTCGACGTGGAATGCCACGTCGTTGAGCGAACCAAGCAAGCTGCGATTGTCGTTCCTGGCGAATCTGGCGTCCTCGATGATGGCCCATGCCTCGCGCTCGCAGTCGGCACGCGACACTCCGGTCGCCTCGAGCGCCGTTGCGACCGAAGCCGCGAACGAGCGCAAGAACTCAGGCAACCCGAGCAGTGGAAATACAACCGTTAGATACGTCGTTTCTTCCAGACCGACGGCCAGGGCGGTTTCCCGCGTGACGAGCTCCCTTGTTGACCAGGCACAGAGCCTTCCCCGTTCCGAGCGGGCCGGCCCTCTCTGAGGGAGCCGACCGCGACCCCCAAGGGAGCCCCAAAGGCTCCGCGTGCACATGATCGTCGGCATTTGTGAGAGCCGGGCCGGCGGCTGTTCGCCCAACCCTTACCATCGATTGACACGGCCGGATCTGTTTTGCGCCTTTCGCCCCGGGCGACCCGTTCTCGTGCGAGACCCTGGGCATCGAACTGACCGGCCGCGTTGCCACGGTGAAGGTGCGCGAACGCGATCATCATGGTGTGGTGATCGACCACTTCCACCTGCTGAAGGTGGGCGAGCGCTGGTCAATCGTCAGCAAGCTCTGGGACGCCGAGCCGTAGCGGCCCCATCGCACCGCGGGAAGAGTCGGGTGCCGCCCACCTGCCTCGAGTTCTCATCGCGGGGATGACGACGGGGCGCGATGTCGCCGTGGATATCGATCCTGGGATCGGCGATGGTCTCCTGAAAAGGGCTATCGGGCGCGTTGGCGGGCGGATCCCGCCCAGCGGGCAATCCTCCGACTGGTGATTGGGTCAAGCTGGTGTTGAACCGCTCTCAGCGACCGCACACATGCAAAGTACCGGATGCAGCGGGCCCAGCGAACCAAAAAACTCTCGCAGGATGCGGTCGCGTCGACACCAGGCCGTGGCGCTCACCTGCTAACCGTCCGGCATGCGGCCACGTTCCGCTTGGGATGGGCAATGGCCCACACCGATTGACATTGTGAAAGGAACTGGCGTCTGGGGCGGAACGTCAGCCGCCCTGTAGCTCGCGATCTCGACCGCCCACAGGCAGGCCAAGCGCGGCGTCGATGAAGTCCGCGGCCTTCTCGAAGCGTTCGGATTCCATTATGTGGAACGCTTCGATTTGCCAGCGTGGCGGACCAGTGACGGCGGTCGTTCCACATCTTCATCAATCCGTCCTGGACTTCCAAATCGGCGCCACTGGCTTCATCGATCAAGGATCTCCAACGAGTGGCGAGCGCCTGTGCTGTGTCGCTCGTCGGGTCTACACCAAGCGCGGCTTCGACATCCCGGAACAGATCGACGTGCGCTTGCCATGCACGGGAGACCTCTTCAGGGCTGCGACTTCTCAGCGCGACGTCCTTGTTCCATGCCCGTTCACTGAAGTACTTCTTCCGAGACGACCCTGGAGGAGAGTCAAGCGGTCGTTGAGAATGCCATTCCGCTCGACATTCGCCGCGGACCAACGACGCTCCGACTGCGTCCGTCACAGCAGGGACCGGTGCAGTTCTGGTGAGGTCCACCCCGGCGGGACAGAGGTCAGCATCGGAAACAGATCGCGCTTACTCGTGGCGGTCGCTGGCGGTCCGCACGTCGCTGTGGGCTTCCCGATTGGCGGCCAGCCGGGCCTCAGTCAGCGTGGCGTCGAGGAGGTCGATGGCGCCGGCAAGGCTCCTGCCCAAGACCGCGCCGGTGCTGCCATTGACGGCCACCGTACCGGCCTTGAGGATTTCGAACACCGCCACAGCCGTGTTCAACATCGCTTTGAGCTCAGCCACCAGGCGTGCCAACCGCGCCTGCTCGTCGCTTCCGCGGGCTGCCGCCGTGATCCGTCCGTGCTCGGTCACCGCGTTCGCAATGGCGGTATCGAGGCTGCGGTTCAGGATATGGAACTCCTCGGCCGCGATGGGCGCTTTCAGCTCCACCGCCAGCTGCGTGACGGCCTGGCAGACGTCGCCATAGTCGTGGACCACCTGCGAGAGCGTGAATCCGAGGGCGAACAGCTCGCCTCCATGCCGGGTCGCGGACCGACTAATGACATCGGGCGCCGCGCGTCCCGCCATTTCGTGGCCGATGGTCTCGGACAGCTGCGTCAGAAACAGGGGGATGCCTTCTTCGAGCTCGAGTGAGGAGGCCGGCGGGGACGTCCGCGTCGCGACGCTCTCTCGTGTCTTGGCGATAATCGCGTCCCGGTAGAGCGTGAGAAAGTCCTGAAGCATCAGAGTCCTCCGGCGAGGGCGTCCAGCCCAGGCAACAGGCCAAAAGGGGAGGTTGACCGCGAGATTTTTGCCCCGCCTGCCCTCTGCCGGCTGTTCAAAATTGCACATCCGGTGCGCCTTCGGCCTCGCACGCGACAGGAGGTGCAGTCTGGTCGTTCGAGCACGCTTCGTCGGTCACGGGGGGCACCTTGGTTCGTGATCCACCTGCCCGCCGACGGCGTTTTCTTGTTCGGCTGCCAAGTCCTGCTCAGCAGTCCGATCAGGAGACCTCAGGCCAGCACCGACGTTGCGTGTTCAATCCGAGACATACAATGTCCGAGCTCGGCGCTACCGTCATCGCAGGTGCCCGCCCAGTCCTCCCTCACGCACCCAAGGACGGCATTCATTGTTGTACGAGTTTGTGGTGACCCAGCGCGATGCCATCATCGCGAACGCGCAGAAGAAGCTGACCGCCCGTCCATGGCCGTCCGCATCCGTCAACGAGCTCGAGAACGGCGTACCCCTCTTCCTGATGCAGCTCTCCGAGACGCTGCGCGCGGAAGAAGGGGCGCTTCCTACCGGTCGAGGCGATCGCGGACGCAGCCACCCGTCACGGGCGCGACCTGCGCGCGTTGGGCTTCACGGTCTCCCAGGTCGTTCATGATTATGGAGACATCTGCCAGGCGATCACCGAACTCGCGATCGAGCAGAACGCCCCCATCAGCACAGAAGAATTTCATACGCTCAATCGCTGCCTGGATACCGCAATTGCCGAAGCGGTGACGGAGCGCACCCGCATGACCCTGGCGATCCGGGCCACAGACGAAGTGTCCGGATGGGACACCTCGGTCATGACATTCAAGGGATGGTCGAGGGTGCGCTGCTGGCGCTGGAAATGGTCAAGCGCGGCGCCGTTGCCATCAACGGCAGTACGGGGACGGTGCTGAGCCGGAATCTTCTCGGTCTCAAGACCCTGGTGGAGGCGGCGTTGTCGGACATCCGACAGGACGCCGACCATCAACGCCGACAGCGTACGTCGGTGTCGTTCTTCCTGATGGATCTCTCCCTGACGGCCCGCCTGCGCGCCGAGGACCGCGGTCTCCGATTTGAGCTCGCAGCTGTCGATCCGGCGTTGGTGATCCATGTGGATTCGGAGTTGCTCCGATCGGCAGTGACCAATCTATTGGAAAATGCGTTCAAGTTCACGCCGACTGGCGGGCGTGTGGCTCTGAGCGCACAAATCGCGCTCGGTCGACTCCTCATCGAAGTGGAGGACGATCGCGAAGGCATGCAACGCAGCGTGAGTGATCCGATTCGCTCTCCCGATGAGGGGTTGAGCGACGGCCTGGAGCTGTCCCGCGCCAGACAGGCCGCCCGGGCGCTCGGTGGCCATATCACCCTCCGCAACATGCCCGGGAAGGGCCCCATCTTCAGCCTTGAACTCGCGACGGAAGCCGCGGCGGAACCTGCGTTACCTCTTTAGGCGGGAATGAACCACTGCCACTTCCTGCGCTTCACGTGACGAACCCGCCCCATCGTGCAGATGGCTCAAAGAGCTCGGCCGGAACTGAACACCCACACGTCCCCACTCACCGGACGTGTTCACTATTGAACATCTGTTGGGAATTCAATTTTGTATGCTCTCGGTTTTGGCGGACGCGGGGAACACATGACGCACCACGAAACAATCGACTGGACAGGCGTACAGTCTCGACGCGTCCGGCATAAGAGAGGGACAATCGTCTTCGAGCAGGGCGACGTCGCTGGGACGGTCCTGTTCATCGAGCAGGGCAATGTGCGACTCTCCGTCGTCGGGCACGCGGGCAAGGAGGGCACCGTCGCGGTCCTCGATTCGGGCCACTTCTTCGGTGAGGGCTGCCTGGCTGGCCAGCCCAAACGAATGGCGACCGCGACCGCTGTCACGACCTGCACGGTGGTGGAGATCGAGAAGCAGGAGCTGACGCGGCAGATGCTGGCAAACCCGGCGCTCGCGCGGCAGTTTCTCACCCACATGCTCACCAGGAATGTCCGCATCGAGGAGGACCTGGTCGATCTGCTGTTCAACAACGCGGAGAAGCGTCTCGCCAAGACACTCCTGCTCATGGCCCGCTATGGTGAAGAGCAGGCGTCGTACCGCACGCTCCCCATGGTCTCGCAGACGATTCTGGCCCAGACGATTGGCACGACCCGGTCGCGTGTGAACGCGTTCATGACCAAGTTTCGGAAGCTCGGGTTCATCGCGCAGAACGGCACGCTGAACGTTCACAAGTCGCTATTGACAGTGCTGCTGCGGGCTCCTTCCTCAAAGTCCGGTGTGACGGCGGCTCCATCTACTGACACGACAGTGCAGAGCGACCCTCGTCGTTCGTAGGGCACCTCCGAGGCGCGAGGCTCGGTCGAGGAGAGCCGCGAGCGGCTGGGAAAGGTTTCATCTAGTGTCCTGACCGCGTGGATCGCGACATCATTCCCGGGCGAGGCATCCCGGGGGGCGGCGTTGCTCCTCCCTCAAATATGCCCAATACTCTCAGTCGTCGCGCCTTGCCCGCCGAGCGCCGCGCTCCGGGACTTATGCCACGATCCACGCGGTCAGGACACTAGGCGAGACAGACTTCGCTTGCTGGAACTCGCTTGGAGAAGGCAGAAACGGGCCTGACGGCCCGCTTGCCTGACTAGACGAGGCTCGGCGCAGCCGAGCGAAGTCTGGCTGGGTGTTCGGGACGAATTCCGCAGCTGGCTTCTGGCCGCGGCATGACCCGACGGCGGTCCCAAATCCCTGCTGGCGAGCGACTGCCACCAGAATTCTGATGATTCCCGCGCGAGGTTTGTTCGAAAGCTATCGACAAGTGCCGGGGGCGTGCTCAAAGTGAGTGTTTCACGAGCATCGCTCCATGCTGGGCGTCGTGTTCGCAACCCGCTCACGACTCAGCGAGCAATGGCCGCACGGGCCGCCTGTAGCTCGGGGCGCGCAGGAGTTCCGGCGCGCGAAGATATCTCGACCAGCCGCGTGTAGTACCTGCCTCGCTTTGGCGGCTTCGCGCGACTCGCTGGCCGCTTTCGCCGCACCGAGCAATGCGCGGAAGCGGTTTGGATCCTTAGTAAGCGTCGCCTCGTACTCCCTCAGAGCGCCGCGCATGTCTTTCGACTCAAGCAGCATGTCGGCGAGCAGTTCACGTGCCGGCGCGAGGGGACCAGGCGTCACGGCCGCCTTCTCCGTCCGATCTTCCGCGTCGGCAACCTGCCGCATCTGGGCGACGCCATCGATCCTATTCCCGCCTGCAAAAGCGGCCCATGCCGCCGCTGCGTCACGCTGGATCCGGATCTGCTGCGTCCAGTACGCCTCGTTCATCTGCTCCATGCGCTGACGCAGCGTCTCGAGGTGATCCACCGCCGATCGTGCCGCCGCGAGGTCGCCCGACCGGGCGGCGCCGAGCGCGCGGGCAAACTCGGTCACCGCGTCCGCGTACGGGAGCGGGCTCGGCTCCACTTCGAGCCGCGCCGCGTCGGCCCACGCCCCTCGCTCGAGGGCCCACCGCGCCGGAATCGCGGCGATTGCATAGAAAGCGGCTGCTGGAGGCGCGGCGCCGGCGACCGCCGTCGGATTGAACCGGCTGGCGATCTCCGGGAGCGAATCAAGAAGGGCTTTCGCGGCTACGTCCTGCGCAGTCTGTAGATACGCGTACATCTGGTAGTCGCTCGCATGCAGCTCCTCGCCGGTCATTCTCATCTGCTTCGCGATCTTCGCGGATTCGATGTTCGTGTCGATCGATTCCTGCCAGAGGCCGACCCGGGTGAAGGTATGCGACGGCATGTGGAGGGCGTGCGGTGCCGACGGCGCGATGACGGCATACCGCTTTGCGGCGTCGAGCGCCCGCGACGCGAGCGCCGGCACGTCATAACTGTGGATGATGTAATGAGCGATCCCGGGGTGGTCCGGGTGCTTCACGTAGAGCGGTTCGAGAATGGCGACCGCCTGCAACCGGCTCGCGTAAGTCTTGTCGTTCAGATCCTCCGCCGCGGTCAGGGCCAGGGCGAAAAAAAGCGCGGCGTCGACGTCGTCGGGGTACTGCTGCGCGAGCTGCCCCATGGCGTCGCGATATGCCTCCACCCGCTGCTGCTGCGGCCGTCCGCCGTTGACATACAAGTTCGCCACGGCGTCGATGTAGGCGCGCTCTCTCGGAGTCTTCGCGCCGATCGAGCGCGCCCGCTCAACGGCGGCGAGTCCTTGCTGCACCTGCTGCGGCGAGCGGATGCCGACGGCAAACGCATTCCCCCAACGTGCGACGGCGATGCCCCACTCCGCGATCGCGCACGACGGATCGGCCTTCAGTGCCAATTCGAAGCCGGCAATCGCCGGGCCGAATTCGAACGAGTGCAACAGCGCGGCGGCGCGGACGAACTCAGTCTGCGAGGCAGCACGGCACGACGTGACGAAGCTCACAGTGCCGAGTTTCTCGTCGTGCGCATGCGAGTGATCCTGCGCCGCGGCGGCACGCGTTATTACCACCAACCCGATGAGAACAGTTGTGCGAAGAAGCATGTGGATCCCTCGACACCGATGATACGCCTGGCTTCCTCCTGGCCTTCAACCCAATACGGCTCAGCTTGCCCGGTATGCTTTCCGCGACTGGCTCGTCGCGAAGGCGGCGCGATTGCGAACGCTGGGGGAACCCGAGCGCTACGCGGGTCGCGACATGAAGGCGCACACACTAACATGAACATCAGTCCGGCGGAGTACATGGCCGCCGTGGACGACATCTTGGCGGCGCTCGCGTATGTGGGCATCGGTACGCAGACGCGCAACCCTGTTCTCGCGATCTGCTGGTCGTTCGAGGGCGACATCGTCCACGTGAAATAACCGTCGCTGCCAGAAGTGCGTAGGTAGGCGGTCCGAGGGAGTTGCGCTCCCCGCTTGGCCTCTCGTGGACTACCCCTCATAACGCTCTGCCGAACGACAGTGCCAATCATCGAATCGGTACGCGAGTGAGGCTCGGCCTTTCGAACGAAGCGAGTTCGGAGCGGACCTCCGGTTGACCAACGCCGGGTTGAGGATGTAGTCGTCGAGGCGGCTGTCGATAGCGATGATCTCGAACCGCACATGACTGGTAGCCTCTCAGCTGTCACGAAAACACCAGTCTGGGATTCGAACGTCACTGAATCGCGCCAACATACTGCTGGTATTGGCGTTGCTGGTCTGACTACTGCCAGCAAGTTTCATCTGTCTCGGAAATCGGTCGAGATCGGAACTCGCAACGGCCTGCGCCGTGAGGGGTTGGCGTTCTTAGATCGAATTGGCTGGGTGTTAGAGACGGAATTCGACCCTGGCTGGTGACCGCCGCTTGAGCATCAACGACAGCAACCGACAGCGCGACGGTCACTTGTTGCCCAAGCGTCGAGAACCAGTTGTCCGAAGTTTGTATATAACTTTCGGACATCAGAAATCGGCCTCGGTCGAGTTCCGGCTTGCTGTCCGTTTACGAGCGCCGCTCACCAATGTAGTAGTCAGCGGTCTCGGTAAACGATGCCGTGTTTCTTTCTATTCGCCTCGATCTCCGCCTGAGTCCGGTTCGGTCGCAATGAGTCCTTGAATGCCTGCTCGAAGCCGGGCGGCGAATAAATGGCGTTCATACCCAATGTGCTGTCGCCGGTGTTCCGAAGTCCGTGCCACACCCCTTGTGGCGCGTAGATCGTTGCCCCAGGACCGACTGGAACCTCCCGGTCGCGGAGCGTCGCCATTCCGCGGCCCACGCGAATGAAGATGATCTCGTCTTCCCGCTCGTGCAGATGAACCTGGATTTCCGCGCCTGGCGGCAGGTCTTCGGTCACCATCGACATGCGAACTCCGGGTGTCAGTTGTGAATCGACTTTGATGGTCAACTCGCGTCCGCCGGCGAGAGGAATGCGCTGACCGTCAGCCGCGTGCAGGATGGTCCCCGTCCAGAGCGCGGCACCTTGTTCCGACTCGGTTGCAACACGCCAAACGGAATGCCGGCGATCGCCGCGACGCTGACACCACTCAGGAATTGCCGGCGGTCGAGACCGATCGTCTTCGCTTCCATTGATGATGGCTCGCCTTCTGCGCCTTCGGCGCCGGCACAAAGCATTGGACTCAGTTCTTGCCAGTGTTCTGAACGGCCCTGATCTTCCAGTTGCCCGCGTTCTTCACCACCAGCCACGAGAAGATGCCGTTGCGTGGTGGCCACGGCTTCAAATCGAAATCGAGGTCGCCGCGTGTTTGCCAATCGACGTGGACCAGTGCCATATCCGGAGCAAGCATCTGGACACTGACGCGCTCAGTCGTCCAGACGCTGTTCTTGAAACGCACCTTGTGCCGTTCCGCGTGTTCTCTGACAACCTCGGCTCGTCCTTTCCAGTGGAGGCCGGCGACATTCACGAAGTCGACGTCCTCTGTCGTAATCGCGCCGAGGAGATTCATGTCATGACTGTTCCAGGCTCGCTCGAACTGCGTCGCCAGCCCACGAATCGACTGTTCGTCGGCCGATGGCTGACCAGCGATCGGTTCGGTCCAGACAGTCAGGGCGAGGGCCAGGGCAGCGATGACAGCGCGTCGGTGGGTCATGAGCTATTCTCCCTCGAGGATGTGCGTCACGTCACTCCGAGGATGTTGGCTGTCCCGCGAATGCCCTTGTTCTTCCGCCCGAACGCGAATGCGGACGTGCGGGCAATCACCTTGAGGCCGGGCACCTGCGTCAAAGCGTTGATGATCTCTTCCGAGAGATCGTCGCTAAAGTACTCGTCGTCGGCGTCTCGGCTCAGATTGGCAAACGGCAGCACAGTGACGTCCGCCATCGTCTGGAACCGTCGGTCGGGATCCTAGGCGAGGCACCGGCTCACGATCTGCTGCAACACAGCCGGCGCTTCGAATGGACCCGGGCCACCTCTGCCGTCTGGGTGGACTTGTCGCCACCGAACAACAGGAGCATGAGTTGCGCACCACTCGCGGTACGGGTTCTTGCCGTCAGCGGTCAGGTACTCTCGGACGTCAGTCTGTGACCCGTCATTTAGCGTCAGCTCGTATGGGACCGGCCGCAGCGCCGAATCCGACGACCACCGCCTCGGGGTGCGCGACACCTGCTTGGGATTCGAACTCGCTTGATTCTGGCCAAGCCATTGAAAGTGTGCATGTTGCGACGACATGCGCCGCTTTGGCCCGCCGGGCGCGCGTACGGAGCAGCCGGAATCGAACCGGGCAACTCGCTGCGATGGAAAGACTTCGGATGCTTCGAAGGAATTGGCTGGGTGTTAGGGACGGAATTCGCAACTGGCTGGTTACCGCCGCGTGACGACTTGTGGCTGCAACCGCAATCGCGGGAACAGTTGCCGTTAGGGCGCGGTCTGTTCTGACGAGCACTGTCCGAAGTCTGTATACAAACTTTGGACAGGCTCTCTCTCCGGCGTGATCAACTTGCGGAGCTGCGGCACCGGCTCGAGGCCACCGCAGCTCATCAGCGCGCGTCGTAGGCGATCACCGAGCCCCGTGCTGCTGCAACAGCGCGTCCACCTCCGGATATCCCGACGGAAACTCCACACCAACCATCGACGCTCCTGCGTCCAGCAACGCGGCTACCGACTCAGGCGATCGACGGTCCGTCCAGAACGAATCGACACAGGCCTTGATCGCAAGCTGCAGCGCCGTTCGACCACGTCCGTCCAGTGCATCGATGGGCGTGCCCCGCGCGATCAGCTCTCTTACGACCGCCGGCCACGCGCGCCAAGCCGCCACATGTAGTGCCGAGCTGTCGGTGGCAATGCCGAAATAGCCGTCGCCCTCGCGATAGAGCGCGCTGGGACTGATGCCGCAATCCAGGAGATACCTCACGCCCTCGGCGTTGCCATTCCCCGCGAACTCTGCGAGCAGAGTTCCACCTTCCTGAATGAGCTGAGCCCCGAGATCGGGATGTTCCGTCATCAACTCATGTATGGTGTCACGCTCGCTGAGCGCGCACGCGGCAATCAGGGCGTCAACGCCGGCCAGCGGTGCTGCGCCACGCTGTTGAAAGAACGTGAGTGCCGACCGACGACCGCGCCGTGCCGCGATGGCCGTCGCCGATCTGCCGTCGGATCCATTCGGCAGCGATGGGTCGGCCCCGTGTTCGATCAAGAGCTCGATCATCTGTATCGAGTTATCGCGTCTGACGGATTGATGCAGCGCGGTGTACGACCATCGGGTCAGCCGATTTGGATCTGCACCGGTCTCGAGCAGTAGCCGCATGCCTTCCAAGTCGTGCCAATCGGCCTTTCGCAGCAGCACTGTCGTCATGCTATCGGCGTTCAGCTTGCCGCTCTCGAGCAGAATTCGAAGCACGTCGTTGTTGCGCGTCTCCGCCACGTGATACGGCGTCTCTTCGTCGTTCGGATCGGCGCCGCGCTCGAGGAGCAAGCGCGTCACACCAGCGTGCTGCGCCACGCCGGTGGCACCGTAGATCGCGCTCTCGATGATCTGTCTCGGGGGCGTGTCGATCGTCTCGTACCAGCCAGTGTTCGCATTCGCCCCCGCGTCGAGGAGCAGGCGTGCCGTCCGAACGAATGCGTCCGATCTGGACACGTCGAGACGGAGGTAGCGGGAGAAGCACAAGTACGTCAGTGCGTCCCAGCCGAAGGGACCGCCCTTGCTGGCGGCGAGTGCGGAGTCGCGCGCGAGGAAATCGCGCACCGCCTCGTCGTCGGCGATCATCGCTGCGGCGTAAATGCTGCTTCGCGCGATCTCGGGATGACGCTCACGGATCGCCTCGGCACGCTCGAGCGTCCCGGAAGAATGTCCCGACCGCGATGGTCCGGCGGCCTCGAAGAACGCCGCAATGGGATCGGCCAGCGCTTCGACTTCACGCGCGATAGTCAGCGTCTCGATGTGCTTCGCAAACTTCGGCCAGCTGTCGAAGCCATGCTCGCGCGCAATGACGAACTGCGCGTCGGTGAGCGCGAGTGCCTTGACCTTCCGAGCATCGGATGCGTCTACGGCGCGCACCTGGTGTCGGACTCGGCGCGCGGCATCGGTATCGCCGGAGCGATAGGCGTCGCGCAGCTCCTTTGCCTGTTTCTTGTATTGCTCGAGGTTCGGACGGGCCGGCAGATCGCGAGCAGGCATACGAATCTCCTTTCACCTCGCCTGGAGTCCGCCCGGTCAGGCTGAAAGAAGGTTCGTTGTGACGGTCAACCTTGGGGTGGGCACGGCCCTTTCCGCGGACTGGAAGCGCCCCTCGCGCTGGCAATCAGTGTAGATGCGGGCTCTCATCGGTGCAACCACAGCCCGGTTTGAGAAGTGCGGTCGACCACGTTCCGTCGATTCGTTGCCCGTGTCAGGTTCGTCTCACCGGCCACCGATGGCACTGCGTCGTCGCAGTGTCCAGTCGCTCAGGAGATCCGCGTTGTGCTTATTTGGTTACCGAGCTCCCGCAGCCGGCCGATAGCTGCGAATTTGGGGGGGCGTGTCAGGTTCCGTCCCGAAATTGCGTTCAACTGAAGAGGGACGGGTGTGTCTTGCGGAAGAGCTTGGCTGGGAGGCAGGGATTCGAACCCCGATACCATGGTTCAGAGGGGTCCACGATGGCGTCGGTGATTTTGGGTGGAGTCGTTTTTGTTAGGTAAATCGTATGGATCGTTGGGCCGTGACCACTCGGTACAGGCCGTTTCGTGCGCAATCTGTCAAGTTTTTGTCAAGAGTTGCGGACGCAAAGAATGCCCATCGTTGTCGTGTTACGACGAACTCACTACAAGAGACGAGTTCCCTCTGAACGTGTCGCTCACGCCGGAGATCGGAAGTCCGTTGAAGGCAAAGTACAGAGGACGCTACACAGCGCGAGCGAAGTGGTCCGCGAGGGTTTTCGGCTGCTCAATGAGCACGACGAGATCCGGGTGAAGTGGCGTGAGCAGATCGAACGCGGGTGGCCCCTGGCGGGGCCGAGACACCCGTTACACGCCGACGCTCAACAATCGGCAGTTCTGGGAGGGCTGCTCGCGGCATCCGTTCGAACACCGGCCGGAACCCGAGGCGCAACGCGCGCCGGGATCCCGTCTGCCATTCGGATCACTGCTCCCGCCGCGGCTCCGCCCGACTCAGCACATCGCGCACGCGGCCAAGCAGTTGCTCCGGGGTGAACGGCTTTTGAATGAACGCGATGCCTGGATCGAGCACGCCGTGCCGCACGATCGCATCGTCGGTGTAGCCGGACGTGTAGAGCACTCTGATGGACCGATCGTGTTTGGTGACAGCATCGACGAGCTCTCGCCCGCTCATGTGCGGCATCACGACATCAGTCAGCAAGAGATGGATTGGTCCGGCCTCCGACTGTAACAGCGCGAGCGCCGCGTCACCGTCGACAGCATCGAGCACGTTGTAGCCGTGGCGCTGCAGTGTCTGCCGCACGACGTCCCGAACTTCCTGCTGATCCTCCACCAGCAGAATCGTTTCGGTGCCAGACACGACGCGCGCATCGGCCACCATTGTGGCGACCACGCTTCCCGGCGCAACCGAGACGCGGGGAAAATTGATCATGAATGACGTGCCTTCGCCCGGCGTGCTCTCCACCCAGATGTACCCGCCGCTCTGCTTCACGATGCCGTCGACGGTGGCGAGACCGAGCCCGGTGCCCTTTCCCAACTGCTTTCGTGGTGTAGAACGGCTCGAACAAATGCGCGAGCACATCCGGCCCCATGCCGCTACCGGTGTCGCTCACCGTGATACGAACGTGGGGCCCTGCCGCCGCGCCCGGATGTGCCGCGACGAAGGCAGTCGTCCACGTCAACGTTCTCCGTGGAGAGACGCAGCGTGCCGTTCGACGCGATGGCGTCGCGGGCGTTCACCGCAAGATTCATGATGACCTGCTCGATCTGCCCCCGATCGGCATTGATGTGTGCTCACGCCGTCGCTCAACGTCGTGACCAGCGAAATGTCCTCACCGATGACGCGGCGAAGCAGCGTCTGCATGCCGCCGACCAGCGTGTTCAGATCCAGGACCTGCGGCTCGAGAATCTGTTTCCGGCTGAACGCCAGCAACTGCCGGGTCAGCGATGCCGCACTATGCCCGGCGTTCAGAATCTGTTGCACGTCGTCCCGCATCTCACCGTCGGGGAGCGCGGTGAGCGTCATCTCGGCGAAGCCGAGAATCGCCGTCAACAGGTTATTGAAGTCGTGGGCGATCCCGCCGGCGAGCTGGCCAACGGCCTCCATCCTCTGCGCCTGGCGAACCTGGTCCTCGAGCCGGTGGCGCTCGGTCACGTCGAGAGCGACGCCAATCGTGCCGACAGGCCGGCCCTCTCACGTCCAACAGCGGCGAATACCATGTATCCAGGATGGCGCCGGCAACGGTCATCGTGGTGTTGATGTTCTCGCCACGCAAGCGCCCGGCGCGCGGATGCGATGATCTCCGGGGAGTCGCGGTAGAGATCGAACACTGAGCGCCCGACCAGCTCGCCCGGCTTCACGCCCACCTGCTGCAGCAACATCCCTTCAGACAGCGTGATGATCCCCGCAGAATCGAGCGCCCAGAGCGCCAGCGGCGCGCTGGACAGGAGTGCCCGTAGACGATCGGTGCTGTCACGCTGTGCCCGCCTCGGCGCGCTTGCGTTCCGTAATGTCACGCGCGATGGACGACTTCCCGATCACGACGCCGCTGGCGTCAATGATCGGCGAAATCGTCAGCGACACGTCGATGCGGCGACCGTCCTTGGCGACGCGGACCGTTTCGTAGTGCGTGAAGCGCTCACCGCGACGCAACCGCGCGAGGATGTCGGGTACTTCGTCCGGCTGCTCAGGCGGCACGAGCCGGTCGATCCGGCTGGCCGATCATCTCTGCCGCGGTGTACCCGTAGAGTCGCTCCGCGCTGGCGTTCCAGCTCACCGATGATCCCCTCCAGAGTGGCGCCGAGGATCGCATCTTCCGAGGAGTTCACAATCGTCGCCAGGAATTCGCCGCGAGCTTCCGCCTGCTTCCGGTCCGTGACGTCGTGGTAGTTCAGAATCACCGCGCGGACAGCCGGGTTGTCCAACCGGTTCACGGCGATCATTTCCCAGTCCCGCCACGTCCCATCGCGCATGCTTGGCGCGGTACTCAGCGCGGATGCGGTTTCCCGGCGAGGCCAGGCACTGCGCGGACGCCTCCCGAATGCGCGGCTGGTCGTCGGGATGAATGAGGTCGAAGGTGCTGCGGCCGACGATCTGGCTGGCCGGATATCCAACGAACCGCTCGATCGCGTTGCTGACGAACAGCACCGTGCCCTCTGGGTCGAGCAGCGCGATCACATCGGAGCTGTTTTCGAGGACCGCCCGCAGATGTTCTTCGCGATCCTTCAGCAGATCCAACACCCGCCGATGCTCCACGGCGTAGCGCAGGGACCGTTCGAGCAGCAGCGCGGTGAGCTGTCCCTTGACGAGGTAGTCGTCGGCGCCCTCGTTCATCGCGTCGCGATCGATCCTGCTGTCGGCGTCGCCGGTCAGCATGATGAGTGGGGTCGTGCAGCCGAGCGCGCGCGCGGCCCGCAGCAGATCGACTCCGTTGTCTTTGCCGAGGCGATAATCGATCAGGGCGACGTCGTGAGCCCCTTCCAGCAAGCACGAGAGGCCGCCCTGATATGTCGCCTCCCAGTCGAGCGATACGCAGCCAGCCGTCGCCTCCTGGACGAGCGAGCGGGTCAGAAGATAGTCATCTTCATCATCGTCCATCAGCAGGACGGACGTGAATGTCATGGCTCAGACAACTCGACGACGCTCGAACCAGTACTGGTCGATGGTTTTCATCACGCTGACGAGAGCCTCGAAGGTGACAGGCTTTGTGACAAAGGAGCTCGCGCCGAGGTCGTAACTGCGGCCCACGTCTTCATCCTGGTTGGACGTGGTCATGACGACGACAGGGATTTGTCGAAGGGCGGGGTCGGCCTTGATCTCGGCAAGCGCTCGCAAGCCATCCTTCTTCGGCATCGACAGATCGAGCAGAATGAGACCGGGCCGGGGTGCCGTGCCCTCGGCGCTGAACGCACCGCGACGATTGAGGTAATGCATCAGCTCCTCTCCGTCGCCGACGGTGTGCAGACTGCCAACGACGCCGCCAGCGACGAGCGCGTCGCGCACGAGCAGGCGGTCGTCCGGGTCGTCGTCCGCGAGAAGAATCGTCATCCTGTTTGGCGGCGCCGGTGTCATAAATCCCTTGGTGGTTCCGGAAACGTGGCAACGAACTGGGCGCCACCTGCCGCGCGACTCACGGCGTGAATGGTGCCGCCGTGGCGTTCCATGATGCGGCGGCACAGGGCGAGTCCAATCCCGGTGCCTTCGTACACGCCCCGCGCATGCAGGCGTTCGAACGGATCGAAAATGCGTTCGGCATGCTCCGTCGCGAAGCCGATGCCGTTGTCTTCGACGATCAGGCGACAGCCATCCGAGAGTTGTTCCACATAAACGTTCACTGCGGGCGGCTCCGAGCCTCGGAACTTCAACGCGTTTTCGATCAGGTTCTGAAGGAGCTGACGCATGTGCGTGGGATCCGCATGCACGGTTCCCAACTCGCCGATCACGACGGCGGCACCGCCCTTCGCGACGGCTTCCTCCAGGTCGATGATCACGGCCGCCGCAATCCTCCCAAGGTCCACGTGCTCGAAGGCTTTCCCGCGCGTCATGACGCGAGTCAGGCTGAGGAGGTCGGTAATCAGCGTGCTCATCCGCTCGGCGGCACTCTGGATCCGCGCCAGATAGTCGCGGGCATCGGCTGGCAGCGCGTCGCCGCACGCGACGGTAAGCCGATCCGAGAAGGCCCGGATCTTTCTCAGAGGCTCCTGCAGGTCGTGCGAGGCGATTGACGCGAAGTCCTGCAGCTCGCGGTTGCGGCGCTCGAGTTCACGCATGGTCTCGTCGAGCTGTTGCGTCACCCGCCGTCGCTCGGTGACGTCCTCGATGGCGAGAAGGATCATTTCCACCGCGCCGTCCGCCTGCTGGAGCAGCCGGGCGTTCAACAGGATCGTCCGCAGTCCGACCCCGGGAATGTTCTGCCGAAGCTCGAAGTCCCTCAGCTCGATGCTTTCCGGGAGAATCTCTTCGAGCAATTCGCGTAGTTGCGGATCATGCCACTCTCCGTGCCCCAGCTCATACACCAGCTGATGCTCAGCCTCCTGCGATGTCAGGTGACACATGGCGTAAAACGCGGGATTCGCAGTGACCACGCGCAGATCGGCGCTGAGCAGCAGCAGTGGCTGGCGCACCGTGGAGAGGATGTTGGCCGCGTACAATTCCTGCAACGACAAGGTCATGAGTTCCGCATCCTCGTCATGCCATCCTTGTAAGCCTGCGGAGGCTCCCACTCAGACGCGTCGGCTGGGCGCAATCAGACAGACTAATTCACTTACGATACCCCCTTGTGTTCTCCTCGAGTGTTCACTCTTGCACAGAGGTCTCGGCCCGGTGGCGGCACCGCGACCTGTTCAATCAAGCACAACCTTCGATCAAGGCGCCGTGTACATTGGAGTGCACAGGCATCACACCGAATGCCGCGGTGCGCCGACGCACAGGAACCGTTGCTCACGGTTCATCAATCCATCACGACGAGCATTGCGGCCGCGGGCTCGTGTACTACACCTCGCCCGGGAGTGGAGTGGATCTGCATCACCGGTGGCGCGTGGGTTCCTCCGGATCACCCGCTGGCCTCGCAAGCGACTACGACTGCATCGACGACGTTCGTGCTCGCCGTTGGGGGCGGAGGATCAGTGGGTCCGCAAGGTCCCGCCGGCCCTGCGGGAGCGACCGGCGCCACAGGTGCCGTGGGCGCCACGGGTGCGGTGGGCGCCACAGGTCCGCAGGGCACTCAAGGCGTCGCGGGCGCCATCGGAGTTGCGGGACAGGCCGGCGCGACGGGAGCAGCGGGTGCGATCGGCCCTACGGGTTCCACGGGGGGGATAGGTCCCACGGGTTCCACGGGCGGTACCGGGCCGACGGGACCCGCAGGCGCGCAGGGACCGCAAGGGTCGGTCGGGACAGCCGGGGCGACTGGGGCCACCGGCGCGACGGGGCCTGCTGGTCCCAGTGGAATACTGGACTTCGCGAGCTTCTTTGCGCTGATGCCGTCGGACAACCCAGCCACCGTCGCGAACGGCGCGTCCATACTGTTTCCGCAAGATGGGCCTGCCAGTGCGCTCGGAGGAATCGTCCGCACCAGCTCGTCGACCTTCAACCTCGCCAACATCGGCGTCTACCACATTACGTTTCAGGCCAGCGTCACCGAAGCAGGCCAGATCGTGCTGACACTCAATTCCACCACGCTGCCGCACACTGCCGTCGGAAGGGCCACCGGAACAAGTCAAATTATGGGAACGACCATCGTGCAGACTACGGCCGTCAATTCGATTCTGCGGGTCGCCAATTCAGCACCTGGGGTCCTGACGTTGACTCCATTCGCCGGCGGCACGCAAGCGGTCTCGGCACAACACGATGGCGTCGGTGATTTCGGATGGAATCGTTTTTGTTAGGTAGATGGTCCGGATTGTTGGGCCGTCACCAGTCGGCCAAGGCACTTTCGTTACGGAACCGTCAAGTTTTGTCAGGAGTTGCGCAGAGCAAAAGATGATCGATCCCTGTCGCGCCTCAGCTGGCGCCCGTTTAGCGATCTTCAGACACCGGCGACAGGCGTCCCCAAACCTCACCAACGGGCACCTCGGAAATGCGGATCTCATCAATGTGCACCAGTACCCGCGGCAACCCACAGACGCGTCTCGTCACCGAGTGTTGACGCAGTCGGCGTCTCCATCCACCGGGCGTTGGACTCGGTATTCCACGACGTGATGCGAGTCGGTCATGGCGTTGTGCGCTGAGCCTATCTATGGTCCGCGAACTCTGCGTGACGCTTGAATGCGGTGTCAGGCGGATCACGGCTCGTCCCGCACCTCTCGCCTGAGAGAAAGGAACTGGAGCCGCGATCCGTTCAATTCTCAACACCTTCCCCATGTGACGACGGCAACTCCGCTCAAGCCAAAAAGCTGATCTCGCTGCGCCCGCGAGCATAGGGTGCTTTCTGGGTGACGGCAATCGCCGTTGGTCGTCTTGATAGACGGAACCCCCATGAGGCCCACCGCTCATCGATTGAAGAAGGAACCTTGCGAGCGGTGCGGGTTCGCGTTCTGAGCGAGATTGTCCGGTCCCGACGTCCGTCTGGCCGCATTCCCCGACGCAGGCCGAGTCGGGGGAATGTTCCGGCGCGCGGCCGAGTTTCACGACGAGGACGGGAGGCGTGTCACCGAAGCTTGCCCTTCAGTGCGATGGCTTGCAGTCTCATCAGTGAACCATGCAGGAGTGCGCCCGTCGCTCCGGAGACACCGATGGTCCCTTTCTGAAGCGCTTCAAAAGCCGTCAAGGCCGTGTACACCAGATTCTTCAGTTCCAGCGTGTCATCCAAGGCCGCGTCATGGCGGGCCGTGCGCTGCTGCCGCGTGTATTCGGAGACCGCTGCCGCAATCGCGTTGTCCAGGCACCCGTTCAGTCTGCGGAACTCTTCGGAGCTGAAGGTCGACCTGCGCTCCACGGCAAGCCCTATGACGGCTTGGCAGACGTCGCCGAACGAGTGGACCACTTGATCGACGGTGAAGCCCTGACTAAAGAGCTTGCGCCCGTGCTTGGCCGCACCTTTTCTAATCGCGCCTGTCGTCCCGAAGCCGGCACCCACTTCGTCTGCTAGTTGAGTGAGGAGCAGAGCCACGCCTTCAGCGTCGGTCCCGTGTCTCAATAGCGCCCCTGAACGCGCGATGAAGTTGTCCTGGCAGCGTAGGATCAACTCGTCACGATTCGCGGTGATGAAGCCCCCTAGGCTCGTCGTGTGCACCAACGATCCCGCATCGAGCTTCGTTTTCAATTGTAATTGCAAGAGTAATCCTGGTCCCATAAATCGAGCTGTTCACAACGGCACATGGTTGGTAACAAATCATTACAGATCGTTTGGAATGGAGGAGGCGTCGAGACGTGAGTGATGGAAGTGCAGCGGCGCTCGCCGATACCTCATCCGGCCCGCAGGACTAGCCGTCTGCAAGATGGGCACCGCGAGGTGGGTTGATTTGTGCCCCTGGATTTAGGCGACTGGGAAGCGGTGGTACCCTGCAGCCGTTAACTGCCCGCCAGCCAGCCACGCAATTCGCTCGGATCCCGCACGAACCGGTCCTCTTCTCCACAGCACCCAACACGCTCCATCGCTGCCCAAAACACGCCGTGGATCGGTTGAGAAGCGCGTTCACGACTTGCATACTCGAATCGCGTGAAGAGCGACACCAGTGCCCATCTCGATGCTCGGGAGCGAGGTGATGATGGACAGATTCGATCCTCGATCGGCCGACGACAGGGACCGCGACGATTCATGGGACCGCAACGTCGGCAGCCGCGGCGGAGCAGGCGAACGAGCGCGTGACGAACGCTCGCGCGAAGTGTTCACGCGAGATCTCGACCTTCCTCGCAGGCGGATCGGGAGCACGTGCGCGACCGTGACCGCGTCTACGAAATTGACGGCGACGAGAGCCGGGCGCTGGCGACAGTGGGGGCGTTTCGGGTCGTCGCCGAGAGAGACCTGCACGAGATCCGTGACGACTCGCAGAGCTCGCACCGCAGTCTCAAGCACCTCGAGCACGAGGGGCTGATCCGCACCTCACCACTCAGCGCAGACGACCGCGCCGTCGTCTTGACGGAGCGGGGCCGGGACCTCCTCGAAGCGAATCGGTTCCCGCGCGAGGAACGCTGCTGGGAACCCCGCCAGACCTTCTACGCGGGCCTCAGGAAGCCGCGCGAGCTGACGCACGACATCCAGGTCTATCGCGCTTACCAGTGCGCCGAGGAGCGAGTTCGAGACCAGGGCGGCCGAGTTCGACGAGTCGTTCTGGACTACGAGCTCAAGCGCGACTATCAGCGGGTTCCGCACGAGCGCAATCGCGGCAAGAAGGACTGCGATGGCCGGCCTGATCGTGAGCCAGAAGGAGATCGCGCGGTGGGCGCGCGAGCACAGCCTTCCGTACGACGATGGGCACGTGCGCTTTCCCGATGCCCGCATTGAATACGAAGACCGGGACGGTATCCGGCGGCACGAGGACCTCGAGATCGTCACCCCCCACTATCGCGGCGCCCATGCCGGCGCAGCGGCGAGCTCAGGGTTCACCTGCTGTATCTCGATTGGATGCTCGGTGGGTGGACGCGGCGGCGGTGGAGGGCGAACCGCGCACCCCCGGATCATCGAGGAGCTGATCCGATGACGCTGCCATCCCCGCCGGACCGTTGGACCATCGACCTAGCCAATACCGAGCGCCTCGAGGCCATCGCGGCGTTCGGCTTCACGGAGCGCCAGGCACGGTTCCTCTTGCACGTGCTCCTGCACGCCGGCGTCTTCGTGGAGCGGCAGTACCTGTCGCTTCGCCGGCACGGTCCACGGCCAGAAGAGCACGGACTTCATCAAGACGCTCGTCGCACGACGATTTGCGACGCCGATCACCACCGGGAAGCTCCATCGCGGGCGGAGGTTCCACGTCCACTACAAGCCGCTGTGGGCGGCCATCGGCGAGCCCGACAGCCGTTTTCGGAAGCCCACCGCACCGGGACGGATGATCGAGCGCGTGATGCTGCTCGATACGGTGCTGGACGACCACGATGTCGTCTGGCTCGGTCGCGCGACCGACAAGCGCCGTCACTTCATGCGCCATCTCGTGGACCGGTTGGGCACGGGTGAGTTCCCGCATGTACTGTTCGGTGATGGCCCGGCCAAGACGGTCCGGTACTTCCCGGACAAGCTCCCGATCGGGGTGCTGCCGGGCCTGGACTCGCACGTCTTCGTCTACCTGGTGACACATCCTTCCCCGATGGACTTCCGACTGTTCCTGCTGCGACACATCGCACTGTTCCGGGTGCTCTTCCGATGGACGGTTCGGCTGCTGTTGCCGCGTCAACTGGCAAAGGCCAGATTGGCCTACCTCCACGCGGCTCGGGAGCACCTCGCCACGCCGGTGGACCCGTCGTCGTCGAGACCTTGGACTGGTTGTTCCCCGAACGAAAGCGTCTCGCCGAACCGGGCGCCGCGCCTGCGGACGCCCGCTTCCTCAAGGCCTCCGGCGGCCTACCGCCTGCCGCGCTTTCGAGCGCTCTACCGACAGTGGTCGGACGACCCCCGGAACACGTTGTGGATGGCCGGCTCGCCGATCCTGGCCGAGGCGATCGACCGCGAGCACGGCCGGGTCGAGTGCGTCGAGCTGTCGCGGCAGTACCTGCATCTCTCTCCCCTGGTTGACGTCGCCTGACATCAACAGCAGAGGACGACCGGAGGGACCAGCTCCGAAAATGAGGTCGTCCCCCACACGCGACCCTGGCCAATCGCCTGACGAGCGACCACGAGCGACGACCTTCGCCAGCCGCACTCGCAATTGATTCACTGGCCGCAGGTTCTACACGGAACGCGCGACCGCTCCACAGCACGGGCGGCGCTCTCTGCCGCCCTCGGCAGGTGCCGATGCAGCGATCAGAGGAGGTAACCATGGCATGAGCGACCCCGTCGCGCGCGTTCGTCGTGGCCCCGCGCCTGTCCGGAGGGGTCGCTCACGCCATGGCTGCCCGTGTCCCTGTCAGCCGTCAGCATGTGATTCGAGAATGCACCGAGTGCGCCCACAAGTGCGCACGGATCGACACTCGAATTGTCCGGACAATCTGGTCTTGATCTTCCCGGACAATTCGACCGCCACGTGAGGTTGTCGCAGGGCACAATTCGAAATCGGATGTCTCCATCGATCGCAACCGCGTCCATCACGCGATCTGACCTGTCTTTCGTGTTGCGTTGAAGTCTGCGAGCGAGACCACTGGCAAAGCGTCGGCCATCACGCGATCGATGGTCGATCTGTGCTCGGCACCGGCAAGGCTCTGCGCGTCGCTTCGACCGCGCACTTCCACCCCAACGCGGCTGCCGCGTTGGGGCCCAGGGTTGAGCGGCCTTCGGGCCTTGACGGTGCCTGCGCGCAGCTCGCAGATTGGCAATATCAAGACCAAGACCGATGCCGACACGGCGTTGGACGAACTGAAGAACGCCGTTCGCGCCGGCGCCTTCGACAAGCGCGGGATCGATCCCCCGCGCGAGGTGAGCCCTCAGACGTTCCGGGAGTTCGCCCAGGTCTACAAAGAGCGGCATGTCCTCGCGAAACGCCTCGCACTCGCGCGGTCGATCGACTACTGCCTGAAACCGATCATCGAGCATTTCGGCGATCGGCCGCTCGAGTCGATTCGCACCGCCGATATCGAAGACTTCATCGCAGACCTCCGGAAGCCGCGCATCGTCAAACGCCGGAAGGGGCCTGCGGACGCTGGCACCGGCATCGATCAACCGGACGATCGAGCTGATGCGGCACATGCTGACCCTGGCTGCTAAAGGCCGCCTGACGGTTTTCCGACGACCTTGGCGAATCTCTGAGGTTTCGAAGTGTGGAGCTCTCGTTTGCCGCGTGGCACCTCAAGCCGTGTCCGAAATTTGTATACAGATTTCGGACAGCAGTCCGTCGGGGTGACCTCCGCAAGACGATCATCAGTCCTGCATGCGCGAGTGTCGCCGTTCGCGTACTCCAGGTGCCCGCGCTAAGAGGGTTGCGTCACCAAGTAGCTGCACTCGGGACTGCAGTGGAGCGCGGCGCATCTTTTGCACAGCTTGCGATGTGACCAGTGTCGCTGGCCGTGTCTCTCAACATTCGGGGGCAATGGCAGGACGCCTTGGCCAGATCACGGCGAGTTTGAGCGTGGTATCGCTCGAGCCGTAGCGGTGAGGGGGATGGAGCTGAGAACACTGATATCGACGACGCTGGTCGCGTTGGCTGTAGCGGTTGCTGCGTGCGGAGGCGGCGATACGCCGCCGCAAGGTGGCGAAACCGCTCCAGGCGCGGACCGTTCCGCCAAGACGGCTGCGCTTGAGACCGGTGCAAACTTGATGCAGGCGAAGGCACCTGTTGAAAAGATTGCTATGTACCTGAACGGTTTCCACGCCGCCAAGGACGATCCAAAGATGCAGATGGAGGCGCACCACTACTGCAACCAGGCGAACGAAGACATGGCCCAATGCGTGTTGTTCGATGGGAATACGGCTGAGGCGCGGATGATGGGTGTGGAATACATCATCTCCGAGAAGCTTTACAACACCCTCCCTGCGGACGAGAAGGCCTACTGGCATCCGCACAACTACGAGATTCTCTCCGGCCAGTTGCGCATGCCCGGACTCCCCGATGTCGCGGAAAAGGAAGCGCTCAAAGGCAAGATGAACAGCTACGGGAAGACCTGGCACACGTGGATGACGGGTATGCGCGATCACCAGCCCGATCCGCTTCCGTACGGCCCGCCACGTCTGCAGTGGAGCTTCAACCACGACGATGAAGACATGCCGGGTATGGTCGCCGAACGCGACAGGCGCATGAGTTTCGACACCGCCGCCGAGAAGAAGGATCGTGAAGACCTCGTGTCGCTGGCGAAACCTCAAGGCGGTGTGGATGCAATGGCAGCACTGTTCCCGAATGCCAAGCCTGTTCCTGGCGTTACCAACAATGGCGACGCGGCAACCCGCCCGGTTCCGACCTTCGGCATGAAGCCCCCAATACACTAGTCAGGGACACTGAACATGATTGCCGGAGAAAATGCGATGACCAGTCTGACGCACCACGCGGCCCAGCTAGAGGAGTTCGATCGCGTTCGCGATATGAGCACGGACAAAGCGAACCGCGCGATTGACGCGACCACTCGCGAATCGATCGAACGCGCGACCGCGGGTGGCCGCGCGGCGATCGAACAGCGGCTCGTCGCACTCCAGCAGGAGTGGGACATCGACCGCGTCCTGATGGTGAACTTCGCGGCGTTGGTCTTCGCGCAACTCGCCGCAGCGACGCGAGATCGCCGGTGGCTGTGGGGGCCGCTGGTGCAGACGCCGTTTCTGATGATGCACGCGACGCTCGGCTGGTGCCCACCGTCTCTGTGGTTCCGGCCCATGGGATTCCGCACGCGGTTCGAGATTCAAGCCGAGCGAGAAGAGCTCCTTCGGCGTTTGGGCGAACTGCCGGCCTAACGGGCTCCATCCCATCTGGCGGAAGCGATCCGCCACGATGGACCGCTCTAGTCGGAAGCTCGCACCACGACGGTCGTCGGGACGACGTGGTTGATCTCGTAACTCCGCCGATCCTTGTCGCGGTCCATGGGCTGCGTCCGTCCTTGGCTGTCGGTCGCTCGCACCATCACGGCGTGCTCCCCGGCGGTTGGACGCCAGTCGAAGTCCCATGATCGCCAGGCGTGCTGTAAAGCCGGCGACGTCAGCCGAGCCGTTGCCCATTTCTTGCCGCCATCGACGCTGACTTCAACCCGCTTTCTGATCTTCGAGCGCGGCCAGTCCGCACCGGCGGCGATGCTGAGCGGGGACTTTCTGTTCGTGAACTCCGTGGGACGTCCTGATTTGCTCGGCGACGAGGAGAGTGCCAAACTCGCCGGCGAGCTCTACGATAGCGTGCAACGTCTGCAGTCCTATCCCGATGCGTTGCCGATTCATCCGGGTCATGGGGCGGGATCAATGTGCGGTTCGGGAATGGGCCAGGCTCCCACCACGACGCTGGGGCAAGAGCGCCAACGGAACCCGTATTTTGAAGAGGGGCTCACCCGCGAGGCATTCGTGCAACGCGTGCTCGCGAGCGCCCCGCCGTTCCCAGCCTATTACCGGAGGATGAAACGCCTCAACGCCGAGGGACCGCCGCTTCTCGATCAACGTCCCGGTCCGCGTGCACTCGATCTCGACGAGTTTCACCGGGCTGTGCAGGCGGGGCACGTCGTCATCGATCTGCGCGATCAAACGACGTTCGGCGCTGGCCACGTGCCTCAGGCCTTTGGGATCGGCGCGGGAAAAATGCTGTCGATGTGGGCCGCCTGGGTGGTGCCCTACGACACGCCGCTTCTCCTGGTCGGAGACGAATCGACGATCGAAGAGGCCACGCGCGCCCTGGTCCGCGTCGGGGTCGACGACGTCCACGGAATCTTGCGGGGCGGCATGGCGACATGGATCGAGGGGGGACTACCCGTCACCCACACGGCACAGGTTGCTCCCAGGGATCTCCACCGCCAGCTCACGGCAGGCGAACGTCCGCATGTGTTGGATGTCCGCACCGATGACGAGTGGCGTGCGGGACACCTGCCAGGTGCGCTGCACATCATGGGTGGATACCTGACCGAGCGGCTTGGCGAGGTCCCGCGGGATCGGCCTCTGGTCGTCATGTGTGGCAGCGGCTACCGGTCCACGATCGCGGCGAGCGTGCTCGAGCGTGGAGGGTTCACAGAGATCACGAACCTGGCAGGCGGCATGAAGGCCTGGACGGACGCGGGCCTCGAGACGACCCGGGACACCGCCCACCAGGCGACGACCGTCGCGAGTCAACGATGCGCCCGGAGTGGCTCGCCGGTCTGGCGTTGACCGGCCTGGTGGGGGCGTCGCTCGGGCTGCTCGGTGCCGGCGGCTCTCGATCATCATGCTGCCGGTGCTGGTGTATGTCGTTGGCGTGGAGCCACACGCGGCCGTGCCGTTGTCGCTGGCGATTGTCGGCACCAGAAGTTTGGTGAGCGTCGCCGTTCATTCGAACGGTGGCGAGATCCGCTGGGGCACTGCGCTCCTCATCGGGGGCGCCGCGCTGGGAGGGACCTACGTTGGTAGCCGGCTCACCTCGCTCGTCCCCGGTTCGGTGCTACTGCTGTCGTTCGGCGTGCTGCTGGTCTTGGTCGGCTTTCGGATGTGGCGTTCGCCCGACGCGAACAACAACGTCACGACGACTCCCCAGCGACCCTCGCTGATGTTAACGGCCGGCTCGTTCGTGGGCCTTCTGACGGGCTTTCTCGGTGTCGGTGGCGGGTTCTTGATCGTCCCGGCGCTGGTGAAGGTCGGCGGGCTTGGCATGTGCCAGGCAATCAGGACGTCGCTCGTCGTCATCGCGATGAGCAGCGTCGCCGGTCTGGCTGCGCACCTCGCGCATGGTAATGCGCCATCGGTGGGGCTTGCCATCCCACTGACGATCGCGGCATTGGTCGGGATGGCGGCCGGCAGCCATACGGCACGCTATCTCAGCGGCGAGCACCTGCGTCGAGGATTTGCCGGCTTCGTCACGACCGTCGGCGCCGCTCTGATATTCGTGAATACCCCAACGGCAATTCGCTTGTTCAGGTGATTACGGCAACGAAGGAACGTGACCCATGAAGGAGATGCGATGTTGACTGCACTGGCCGTTCTCGGGGCGTGGATCGCCCTTCAGTGGTGGGTGCTGCCACGAATCGGTGTGCCGACGTGAGCAGTGCCGAACCCGCGCGGGGCGCGGGCATGCGGATCCCAGCAAGAGACTGATCACAGCCGGAGTGACGAGTAACCGTTTCAATGATGAACATATTGCAAGAGCCTTGGCCGTGGTACATCGCCGGACCCCTGATTGGACTCATGGTGCCGATGCTGCTGCTGATCGGCGGTAAACCCTTCGGCATTTCGTCCAACCTCCGTCACCTATGTGCGGCGACCGTGCCGAGCGGGATCCCGTTCTTCGAGTACAGACTGGAAGCGCGAAGGCGGATGGAACCTGCTGTTCGCGCTGGGGATCGCGATCGGTGGTCTCGTCGCCGTCAGCGTGCTGTTGCCAGTCGGATATGCGGTGACGCTCTCGAGCGCCACCCAGAGGGATCTACGCGCGCTCGGCATTCATGACCTCTCGGGCCTGGTGCCGCAAGAGGTCATGGGATGGCACGCCCTGACCTCAGGGCGTGGCTGGCTGACGTTGGGAGCAGGCGGGCTTCTGGTGGGGTTCGGCTCTCGCTGGGCTGGGGGGTGTACATCTGGCCATGCCATCTCTGGTCTCGCGACGTTGCAGGTCCCCTCACTGATCGCGGTCTTTGGCTTCTTCGCTGGCGGGCTGCTGATGACACATGTGGTCATGCCGCTCCTGTTCTCAACACCATGACAAGCCGCAGCCACGCATTCAGAGCCGTCGCTCCCGCCCTCGTCCCTCCCGCACGCGAGGCTGCCGCTCCGACGGTTGGCGGCCAGTTGTTGTACGTCAGTGTCGGGGTGCTGTTGGGCATCGTATTCGTGAAGTCGGAGGTGCTCTCCTGGTACCGCATCCAGGAGATGTTCCGGTTTCAATCCGCTCACATGTACCTCGTGATCGCCAGCGCCTTAGCCGTCGCGACACTCAGCATTCGGGTTCTGCGGTGGCGCGGCCTTCGCACTTTGAACGGAGAAGCGATCACGATTCAGCCGAAAGAGATGACCTCTCGTGGCGCTCGATACTGGCTTGGAGGCACGGTCTTCGGTCTGGGGTGGGGGTTGTTGGGTGCGTGCCCGGGGCCGATCTTCGCACTGATCGGTGCAGGCGTGACATCGATGAGTGTGGCGCTGCTCAGCGCGTTGGCCGGGACATGGCTCTACGGCGCGATGCAATCGCGATTACCTCACTAGGCCGCACGTGAATAACCTCACTATTCCTGCAGATCAACGACTGCGGATGACGCGCGGTCTCGATGTCCAGCGACTCGTAGTAGGCTCATGGACGCATTGACCCCGCCGTAGCGGCGAGCGGCCTCGTCGAGGGGAATGGGCCGTTCGGCCAACTTGAACGTGAGCGCGCAGAATCGATGATCCCCAACGGCGGCGTGTATGAGCGCCGAGAGGCTCGCGGACCACATGCGCCATCCCCATCCAGCACCGACCGCGAGCAGGCCGCGGGCGGCAAGTGCCAGCCACTGCCGACGCGGCATCGTGTCGACCGGTCGACGCACGGTCTCGGTCCGCAACCGCGATGCGAGTTCTGCCGCGAATTCTCGACGTGGCGCCAGATCGACGGCCGCATCGAACGCCGAGCGCGTGGCACGGCGAACGCGGCGCAAGCCCTCGACTTCGGCACGACACGCCGCACACCGCTCGAGGTGCGCGACCATCGCCCGCATGGTTTCGACCATCGAGGACGAAGTCAGTCTGCAGCGACGCGAGCCGCGCCAGCCGACAATGCGCCGCGCGAAGACATCGATGACGAACGCCACGTAGACAAAGCTTCGCCAGGTCGCGACGGAGGTGAAGTCAGACACCCAGAGCTGATTCGGACGGTTCGCTTTGCATTGGCGCTTCACCAGATCCGGCGGCCCGGCCTCCGTCTGCGTCGGCGTGATCCACGCACGGCCACGGCCGGTGCCGGCGAGCCCTAGTGGCCTGTACTCGGTGAACAAGGACCGGCTTCCGGGCGGGGCATCCCGCCTGGCGGCGTTGCTCCTCCCTCAAATACGCCCTGTATTCTCGGTCGTCGCGCCTTGCCAGCCGGGCGCCGCGCTCCGGAATCCAGTCCTTGTTCACCGAGTACAGGCCACTAGCGTCCGCATCAACCGACGCACTCGGCAATGCGGGACGGCAATCTGCTCGCGCCGCAATTGCCGCCAGACCTTGCGCGGTCCGTAGACCTGCTGATGCTCGTCCCAGACGCGTTGAATCTCGACGCGCAGCTCATCATCCCGCTGCGCGCGCGCCGATCGGCACGTCGGATCGGCCTGCTGGGCCTTGTGCCGAAAGTAGGTGGATAGGGCGATCGGCAGCTCCGCGCAGATCGGCTCGACCCCATACGGCCGCGATGGTCCCGACGAGAAGCAGCAGCGAGTTGTCGAAGATGAATCGAGCGAACGTTGAACGCGTCTGGGCCATCAGTCCTCAGTGGAGGGCTCGAACACCCGACGCGCGGACAGCACAATGAACGAGCCTGCCAATCGATTCCTCGTGATCTCGCGACCACGAGGATGGCGGCCCGACCATCCGGTTTCCTGCAGCGACGCCGCTGCACCCTTGGTGATGCGGCTTCGAGTATACCTACAGGGGCCGTTCGGCTTGACACGCGTCCACGGGCAGGGATCACGATAGACGCACACATGCCGCGGCATCATCAAGTAGGTCGCCGGTTCCTTACTGAGCGGGTGATGGTCGGCGACCTTGCGTTGTTGGCGGGTCCGATGGCCGGGGCTTTGACAAGAGCGAGACGACGACACCTGTGACGAAGATCAGAGGGATGCCATAGATCGCCCACACCCAGGTGTATCCACCTTGCTCGCCAACCACGACAAACGCACCCGCGCCCCACGCGATGCCAGCGACGGTACTCGCCCACGCGCCCGCCGTCGTGGCGCGAGGCCAGTGGAAGCCCGCCAGCAACGCGAACGCCAGGCCCGCGATCGGTACGTTGGCGAGAATCAATCGACTGAGAATGTCGTCGACAAGAAAGATCGCCCCAAGCCAGCTCACCACCGCGAAGCCCGCCAGGCACGCGCGCTGAGCGGAGACGGCTCGACCCCGGGCCCAGCCGAAATCAGCAGCGACCATCGCCGCCATCGCACTCCAGACACCGCCGAGCGTGGTGAGTGCGGCGGCGAACAGTACCGCGAGGCCGATGCCTCTGAGGCCCTGGGGCAGCCATTCACGGATCATCGTGGGCACGGCGAGCTGTGGATCCGACAGCGCGGGTACCGTGACGCGGAGGTGAGCTGCCGCCAGGACCATCGAGCCGTAGAGCACAAAGACCAGGCACGCCGAGGTCGCCACGGCAGTGACGGCGGTGCTGGCGTCCCTGGCAGCGAAGATTTTCTGTCCGTACCACGGCGCGGCGATGTAGGTGAAGCACGTCAGCACGATCAGCGAAGTGACGAACCAGAACGGCAGCGCCGGATGGGACCACTGAGCGACAGGCGCCACGCTCAGCTGATCGGGGGGAAACGCCGCCGCCAACCCACCCAGCCCGGCGCTGTGCATCGTGCCGAGGACCAGCAGCGAGGGCAGCAGCACGATGGTCACGATGAAGCTGACGACGTCGCTGCGGACGACCGACGCCAGTCCGCCCGGCAGGATCACCACGAGCACGATGACGGTGAGCAGCGCCGTGAGGGCGGGAAAAGGCAGCGAGCCGGCCATCGGCTGGAACAATAGGCCGAGCGACTTGACGTAGGTTGCACAGAACCCGGACATTGCGACGAGCAGCATCAGCGACGCGAAAAGGGCGAGGGTTCGAGAGTAGCGCTCGGCAAACAACTCAGCCACGGACAATCGATTGAAGCGTTTCCAGTGTCGCGCCACGGTCACCGTGTAGAATCCAAGTCCGATCAGGAACACCAGCGGAAGGGCCAGGGCCATCGGGCCGGCGCGATACCCGGCGGCGCTGAAGGCGATGAGCGTGCTCGTGTTGAACTCGGTCATGACGAGGGTCGCCACCAGTGGAAACAGTCCCACGGCGCGGTCGGCGAGCAGAAATGTGGTCTGGCGGTCCGCGCGTCGCACGCCGTGCCAGATGATCACGGCAAGCAACGACAGAAATCCGATCCCATCGACGACGCCCAGTTGCTGATCCATGGTGACTCGCTGTGTCGCACTCCCGTAGCTCGACATGTTTGACGAGCCGTTCAGAACCCGGTTCGAAGCGTGGGCGCGGCCGATTGTGCCGGCCCTGACGCGGCTCGGTGTCACCGCGAATCAGATCACGATCACGACGTTCATACTGGCGCTCCTCGCCGCGGCCTTGATCGCCTGGGACAGGCCGGTCGCCGGGCTGGCCGTCTGGGTCGTCAGCCGGATCGGTGACGGCCTCGATGGCGTACTCGCGCGTCGCACTGAACGGGCCAGCCCGTTCGGCGGCTATCTCGACGTCACTCTGGACATGGCCGGATACGCTGCCATTGTCCTGGGCTTTGCGATGGCACACCCGGAACTCTCGGTCGCGTGGCTCGCGGTTCTGACCGGATACATCATCGTCATCACGACGACGCTGGCCCTCTCCGATGCCGGGCGCCTGTCGGGCCGCCGGATCAGCCCCACCAATCGCACGTTGCAGTTCACGCCAGCCCTGACCGAAGCCGGTGAGACGAGTGTGATGTACGGGTTGTGGGTCGTGTTTCCGCAGCAGTTGCCCTGGCTGGTGTGGGTCTGGGTCGCCGCGCTGGCCGTCACGGCGTTGCAGCGGACGTATCTGGCGTGGCGGCTGCTGCGCTGAGCGTTCTCCGGAAGGGAAGCCGGAGCACGCGCGCCAGCGACACGGAGCGGCGGTCGAGAAATCCCTCGACACCCACCCTCGCTACGCGGGCCTCGGCGTCACAGCGCGCGGTGCCATGCACACGGTCCCAGATCGCCAGTCCGCTCGAGAAGTTCGACTGCATCTGCGCGGGCTCGACCGAGTGATGAATCGCGTGCATGCGCGGTGTGGCGACGATCCACGAAAGGCCGCGCTCGGTGCGGTCGCTCAGCCTCGAGTTCGAGTGATGAAAAAGCACCGATGCGAGGGTCAGGCTTTGCCAGACCACGAGCGAGCCTGGCGACACCCCGATGACGACTATCTGGGCCGCACGCCACGGAACCGAGGCGGCGAGCTCACCGGCGTGGAACCGGAGTCCCGTGCTGACGTCGAGGTCGAGATCGACGTGATGCACCAGGTGAAATCGCCAGAGCCATGGGACGCGGTGGACGATCACATGCCACAGATACAGCGTGTAGTCGAGCAGGATGACGGCGATCAGGCCCCGCAGCCAGGGTGGCCCGCCGATCGCGTGCGTCAGGCCCCATCGTCGCCCCTCGACGGCGCGAGCGAGCGGCATGACGACCGGAGTTTCGAGCAGCTGCACCGTGGCCGCGGCGATGCCGGCTACCGCCAGGTTCCTCGTTGTGTGCGTCGCGTGCGGTTCCACATAGGGTCGCGCCCGTCGCCGGCGTTCCAGGGCGAGGACCGCGACCGCAGCCGTGAGCAGGAGACCACCGCGTATCACGTCGCGGATGCGCATACCGGGCTCATTCGCCTGAGGCCTTGCCCCACAGCGCTTCCAGACGTTGCGCACGTCCGCAGTTCCATTTGTAGAACTTGTACCGCACCGGGTTCTTCTTGTAGTAGTCCTGGTGATAGTCCTCCGCCTTGTAGAACGGGTCGGCCGACGCGATCTCGGTCGCGATCGGCTTGCCGAGCTGTGCCGCGATGCGCTTCTTCGAGGCGTCGGCCAGCTGCCGCTGTTCCGACGAATGGACGTAAATGCCCGAACGATACTGGCTGCCGCGATCGCAGAACTGGCCGCCGCCATCGACGGCATCGACGTTCCTCCAGAACGCCTCGAGCAGTCTGTCGTAGCTGACCTTGGACGGATCGTACGTGACCTGCAGGGCCTCGGTGTGGCCCGTGCCACCGGAAGAGACCTGTTCGTAGGTAGGGTTCGGCGTCCGACCGGCGGTGTAGCCCGAGGTCGTCGAGGTCACACCGGCAACCTTGTCGAAGGCCTCCTCCACGCACCAGAAGCAGCCCGCGGCAAACGTCGCGGTTTCGGTCTGCGCAGTCTGAGCGCGTCTCGGTGCCGCCAGCGCCAGACCAAGGGCGATCGCGATCCCGAGCATCGATCGATGGGACGGTGGCATTTGAATTACGCTCCCTGCGGCGTGAATGTCATGGCCGCACCGTTCATGCAGTAGCGCTTCCCCGTAGGCGCCGGCCCGTCGTCGAAGACGTGCCCCAGGTGTCCGCCGCAGCGCCGGCAATGGACCTCGGTCCGTTCCCCGAACAGGCTGCGGTCAACCGCGGTGCCGATAGCATTCGCAACGGGCGCGGTGAAGCTCGGCCAGCCCGTTCCGCTGTCGAACTTCGTCGCCGACGAGTACAGCGCGAGGTCGCAGCCTGCGCAATGGAAGGTACCCGGCCGGTGATCTTTGTCGAGCGGGCTCGACCCGGGACGCTCGGTGTCGTGCTTGCGCAGCACCCGATACTGATCGGGCGTCAGGACCTTTCGCCATTCGGCGTCGGTCTTTGTCACCTCGAACGTACCTGGCGAGGTCCCCTGCGATAGCTGATCCGCGTCCGCGGTGCAGCCGACAAGCATTGCGGGCACACCGGCGAGCGCCGCCACAAGAAACGTACGTCTTTGCATCATGGATGCCTCGTCCTCCCGAGGTGACCGTGGACCCGTCGGCGCGGGACTGTCGTGGATCCCGCGTATGAGCTCGCGGCTCCTTTCAAGAGTAATACCCTCACGGGTTCAAGAAATTCCGCGGTCGCGTCGCCTGTCGAGGTGGGTGCGGAATAAACAGCCACAACCAAGGTATCAATTAACTGGGCATCGTCGGAGCTTCAAAAGGAGGAATATGAAGGAAGTGGTCGATGACCGGCCGGTGACACCAGCTTCTCGTCGGCTGTCAGCCGAAAGCCAGGGGATCTCGGCCGCGTGCCTTCGACAGGCTCGGCCGAGTCGGGCGAGCGGGACATAGGGCCTGGGCGCGCTAATCCACTCTCGGAATGACAACCATGCAGCGCCTCGATCAGAGTGATGCCGTGGCGACAGATGCAGCAGAGCTGGCGCTGTTGAGTCGCGTGCGGCCCCCGGAGTGGACCAATCCGGCGGCGGCGGCATCCTACGACCTCGTGGTACTTGGTGGCGGCACCGCCGGGCTGGTCAGCGCGATGGGGGCTGTCGGTCTCGGTGCTCGAGTGGCCCTCGTCGAGCGTCACTTGCTCGGTGGTGATTGCCTGAACACCGGCTGCGTGCCGTCGAAAGCCCTCATCAGATCCGCGCGGGCGGTCGGCGAAGTACGGAGTGCCGCGGCGCTCGGCGTCACGGTGGGCCGCGCTGATGTGGACTTCGCGGCTGTCATGGCGCGGATGCGGGAGCGCCGCGCCTCGATCGCGGTGCACGACGCGGCGGAGCGACTGCGCCAGGCCGGGATCGACGTGTTCTTCGGGGAGGGGCGCTTCGGTGACGCGCGAACGATCGTCGTGAACCAGCAGACGCTTCGATTCGGGCGCGCGGTGATCGCGACGGGCGGGAGGCCAACCGCGCCGCCCGTTCCCGGGCTCGACGGCACGCCCTTCCTGACCAGTGAGACGATCTTCACGTTGACCGAGCTGCCGCACCGATTGTTGATCATCGGCGCCGGACCGATTGGCTGCGAGCTGGCCCAGGCCTTTGCCCGTTTCGGGTCCGAGGTGACGCTGTTCGATCAGACACCGACGGTGCTGCCCCGAGACGATGCCGATGCCGCGGCGATCGTGCAGCGCCATCTCGCTCTGGACGGTGTGCGCCTGCAGCTGGGTGCCGCGCTCGAACGCGTCGACTACGCACGCGGTGAGTTCACGGTGCGCGCCAGAGCCACCGGCGCGTCCGAAGGGCCAGTCCACAGTACTCTCGGCGATGCCTTGCTCGTCGCCGCCGGGCGCGCCCCCAATCTGGCCGGGCTGGATCTCGCTGCAGCGGGGATTACCGCGAGCAAGGATGGGGTCGTCGTGACCGATCGCCTGCAGACGACGAACCGGCGCGTCTACGCCTCCGGCGACGTCTGCTCCCCGTACAAGTTCACCCACGCGGCGGACGCGGCGTCCCGCCTCGTCCTGCAGAACGCCTTGTTTTTCGGCCGGCGCAAGGCGAGCGGGCTGGTTATTCCGTGGGTGACGTATACCGATCCTGAGATCGCGCACGTGGGCGTGTCTCATGCCGATGTCGAGCGCTCCAAAGGCCGGCTCGAGACGATCACCATCGATCTGGCTGACGTGGATCGCGCCGTCGTGGACGACGAGACAGACGGGTTCGTGCGCGTGCACCACGAGCGCGGCGTCATCCGCGGGTGCACGATCGTCGCCCGGCATGCCGGTGAAATGCTGGGCGAGGTCGTCTACGCCATGACCCACGGCGGCACGCTCGGCCAGTTCTCGGCCACGATACACCCCTATCCGACTCAGGCCGAAGCATTCCGCAAGGCTGGCGATGCCTACCGCCGGGCGCGGCTCACCCCGGCGGTTCGCCGGTGGTTCGCGCGCTACTTTAGGTGGACACGATGAGGATGTTTCCAGCCGTGAGCCGCCGCTGACATGTCCTGGCCTCGCATACTCATCGTAGCCGCAATCGTGGCCGCAGGGACGCTGGCCGCGTGGCTGCTTCCGGTGGCCGACTGGACGACGCGCCTGGCAGCGTACGCCGCCGACACGGGCCCGACCGGCGTGATCGTGTTCTTCTCCGTGTACGTCGTCAGCACGGTGGCGCTGCTGCCAGGGGTGATCCTGACGCTCGCCGCCGGGTTTGCCTACGGACCCGTGTGGGGGCTGGCCGTTGCCTCGCCCGCCAGCGTCGCCGGCGCGACCTGCGCGTTCGTGCTGGGCCGGACGGCGCTGCGCGGGTGGGCGCAGCGTCAAGTCGAGCGCTCGCCCAGGATGCGCGCGATCGACGCCGCCGTCGAACGCGAGGGCTTCAAGCTCGTGTTGCTGCTGCGCCTGTCGCCCGTGTTCCCGTTCAATCTCCTGAACTACGCGCTCAGCTTGACGCGTGTCAGCCTGGGCCGGTACATCCTGGCCTCGGCCATCGGGATGCTTCCGGGCACGGCGTTGTACGTCTATCTCGGGTCGCTGGCGCCCGCGGCCGCGGCGCTCTCGTCCGCCACAGGCGGTGGGAGTGCGACACGGACGGCCCTCTATGTGGTCGGGTTGCTGGCGACGGTCGCGGTGGTCGTCATCGCTACGCGAGCAGCGAGGCGCGCACTCGACGCCGAGCTCGATCGCGCCCGCTCATGATGCGTGGACTCTGCGTCGCAACGCTATGCGTGGTCATCGGCTTCGTCCTGCCACACCAGGCGGTGCAGACATTCGACCACAGCTACGCGGCATACGCCCCACTGCTCGCGCGCCACGTCCGCGGGTCCCGAGTCGACTACCTGGCGCTCAAAGCCGATCGGGCAGCGCTCGACGACGCGATCGCGCAGTTCGACGCTCCCTCCTCCCGAAACGAGAGCGCGTGGACGCCCGCGCAGCGTCTGGCGTTCTGGATCAACGCCTACAACGCCTTCACGCTCCGCGCCATCGTCGAGGCCTACCCGATCCGCGCGGGGTGGTTCACACTCCAGTCGAGGAACAGCATCCGCCAGATCGATGGTGTCTGGACGACGGCGCGCTGGCGCGCGGCCGGTCGCCGGGTGAGCCTCGACGACATCGAGCACCGGATCGTACGGCCGGTGTTCATGGATGCGCGGGCGCACTTCGCGCTCAACTGCGCGTCGGTCAGCTGCCCGCCGCTGGCTGCCGAACCGTACCGCGCCGATACCATCGGCGCGCAACTGGACGACGCTGCGCGCCGCTACTTCGCGAGCCCCGAGGGCCTCGCGATCGACGGCGACGTCATCCGGGTATCCAGTCTGTTCGACTGGTACGGCGCCGACTTCATCGCCGAGTTCAGTCCTCTCGTGGCCGGCACCCGTCCGGCCAGGGAACGCGCCATCCTCGGAGCCGTCGCCAAGTATGGCCCGCCGGGCGCAGCGGCGGCCGCACAACACGGGACGTCGCGGATTGCCTTCCTCGATTACAACTGGTCGTTGAACGATGTGGCGCGTTGAGGTCTGAACGATGCCACTGCCTGCGCACAGGTCGGGCGCCATGCGGAAGGACGATGCCAAAGGATTGCTGCCACCCGCAGCGCGCCCGTTGCGGTCCTGATGATCGCGGGCTCGAACCGGCGTCAGTACAACTAACTCGGTGTCGGCGGTCGCCTGGCGCGTGGCGGAGCGACTGCCACGCCACGTTCGAGCCGCCGCGCGGCGAGGGCGACAAGTGCGCGACGATTGACGCCTCCAGACGTGGCACTGAGCGTATCAGGCAGTTTCCTAGGCGTCATCACCAGCCCAGGCGAGCGGGCACGCCGAGTGGCGGCGGTGCGGAGCGTGCCAGGTTTTGTCGCGCTGTGGGACTTCGTCACGCGCGATCCGCATACACACCGCTTTGCGGCACACCAGGCCCCGGGCGACCACAACGACTTCCTTCTCGACGCAGTAATTACGTCCGCGACAATAGCAGCGCCTCGGCTGCCCATGTCTCCGAGAACGGCGGCAGTTCCTTCGGCCGCGTCATCCACACCTCGCGACGTGGGATTCACGGGTTACATCGGCGGTGTGGCCGTCTTCGGGCGTGCGCTGACCCCTGCGGAGGTGCGTACGCTCGCGACGCTGGCGAAATCACCCATCCTCCTTCCCGCCACTGACTCCCAGAAGCGCGAATGACCGGATGAACTCGGGTGTCGCTTGCATCGCTTGAGCCACTGCCACCAGATCCAACCAACCGCGTCGCCGACGATCCTCGCGCCGCCGACCTCGGCAAGCTGCTGTTCCTCGACCCCCGGCTAAGCGCCAACGGCTCGGTTGCGTGCGGCACTTGCCATCAACCCGATCGCGACTTCCCAGGTCGAAACCTCGTTGGGCCGAGGCGCTGGCGTCACAACGAAGCGGGCGATGCCGATTGCGGCGACGTCGCGATCGCCGTTCTTGTTCTGGGACGGCCGCAAAGACAGCTAATGGGGGCAGGCACTCGGGCCCCTCGAGAGTGCAGTCGGGCACGGTGGCACACGCGCGCAGTACGCGCACCTGGTCTCGGCGCACTACCGGCCTGAATGCGAGGCTGTCTCTGGCTCCACTCCGGACCTGTCGTCAGTTTCTGCTTCGGCAGGTCCCGTGTCCGATGCGACTCGCGAGGCGCTCCTTGCGGCCATCACGACGGGATCGATCGGCGCGGCGGGACACCGCGAGGCAGGCGGGCTGGCCGCCCGTGCGGTCGCCCTCAGGGTTTTCTCGAAGACGCAGCGATGTAGTCCTTCCGCGCCACCGGACTACGCCTTCTTCTTCCGCCTCCATGATCTCGCGGGTCGATAAGCCCGACATAGACTCTGAAGCCCTGGGGCTTCCGAGCACTTCAGAGCGGGGCACTGTGGTTCTGGCGCGTCGGCATCGCGAGTGTTCGTCCGACAGGTGTTGAACGGGAGATCAGCACTAATGAAGATGCTCACGTATGTGAACTTCGCAGGCACTTGCGCAGAAGCGTTCCGCTTCTACGAGCAGCATCTGGGTGGGCAGATTGGGATGATGATGACGCACGGGCAGGCGCCGGATCAGAGCCAGGCCAAGACGGACTGGAAGGACGCGATCCTGCACGCGCGCATCTCCATCGGCGGTACCGAGCTGATTGGCGCTGACATCCCGAACGCCCCAGCCGATGCGCAGCGCCTATCTGACGCTGAATGTCGATAGCGATGCCGAGGCGGAGCGCATCTTTTCGGCGCTCTCGGACGGTGGCGAAATCTTTATGCCGATACGCGAGACGTTTTTCGCGACGGGTTCGGCCAACTCAGAGATCGGTTCGGCCTCAACTGGATGATTATCCACGAGCGGCCCATGCCCCCGAGCGCGTAGCCATCTGGCAGGCCCCCCGCCAAGAGGACCTCTGCGGCTACAGACTACGTATCCCCTTGATTTCCTGCCGCATGCTCGACAGCGTCTCCGACGCGGAGAGTATCGTTCAGGAGTCACTGCTGCGGTTCCACCAGGCTCAGGCGGACGACACGGTGGACCGTGGCTCCTCGTCGCCTCGCCTCGCGCGAAGGATGGGGACCAGGCTGGCGGCCTATGTCACGACCGGACTTTGTCCACTTCGGCAACGAGATTGGCCGGCATGCGGAACGATTGGTCAAACGCCTGGTCGCCCAGGAGCTGACCTTGAGCTTCGTGCCGGACACCGAACAACGGCTCTGGCGGACCGTGATGCGGCGCAAGTACCAGATCACCCGAAACCGCGTGCAGCTCCACAACCGGTTGGAGGCGCTGCTCGAGGAAGCGCACGTCAAGGTCTCCAGTATCGTGTCGGACCTGCTCGGCATCAGCGCGCGCCGCATGCTGCAGGCGCTCGCGGATGGTGAGACCGATCCCGCCGCCCTCGCGGCGCTCGCGGCCCCGCGTTTGCGCGCCACGCCGGAGCAATTGTGCGATGCCTTCCAGGTGTGTCCGACGTTGCATTCGGTCTACCGTCGGCTGCTGAAGCTCACACTGGAAGAACTGCGCGTGATCGAGGATCACCTTGGCCAACTTGATCAGCAGATGGCCGATCTGCTCGCGGCACACCATGACGCGGTGCAGCGCCTCGCCGAGGTCCCCGGACTCGGGGTCGATTCCGCGCAGCAGATCATCGCGGAGGTCGGCGCCACCGCGGCGACGTTTCCCTCCCCGAAGCATCTCGCCTCGTGGATGGGCGCCTGCCCCGGTAACGAGGAGAGTGCGGGCGTGAACTACAGCCACCGCTGCCCCAAAGGCAATCGGCAGATGCGGCGCGTCCTCAATCAGGCCGCCAATGCCGCGGTGAAGGCGAAGGGTACGATGTTTTCCGTCGTCTACCGTCGGATCGTCCCACGTCTTGGTTGTGTGTGTAGACATCTTGAGCCGCGCGAACAATCGTCCGCCTCACGGCAGTCCTCAGTTCATTCTGCCAAAGAGAAGCACCATCCCCATGCATCTGCGCTGAGCGGGCCAAAATCGACGGGCTGACGCTGGCTCCACCGTCAGCTGCCCATGCAAGGAAACTCGGCCTCCCGGCAAAGCACCGTAACTTCGCTGCGTCTAGCCTTCGAGCATACAGGCTCGCATCGAAGGCTGATGGCCCTCGGGATCAAGATGAGCCTTCTTCGTGAGCCGCGACTGCCAGATGAGCGCCGTCAGGTTCGATCACTTCCTCGACGAGCCAAATGCGTGTGCTCGCGAATCCATGAACATGAACCACTGAAAGGAAGTGTCCAATGAGTGTTACGCCCAAGCTCCTATGGTCGGCCGCGCTGCTGAGCGCGACCTTCACCGTGTCTGCGGCAGGTAGCGCGCCGCCATCCAACAGGCCGGCCGTCGTCCTGCTCGCCAAGGGTCTAGAGGGCGCCACGGGCAGTACGCTCGGTCCAGGCGGGGCGCTGTACGTCACCGAAGGCGCAGCGGGCAGGATCTCGCGCGTCGATCCGCAGAGTGGGAAGGTCACGACGTTCGCCAGCGGTCTGCCGACTGCGGTCGCCGGCCTCGGCGGCGCGATCGACGTCGCGTTCGTCGGCACGACCGCATACGTGCTGGTCACCCTGGTCGGCTCCGACGTCGGCGGCAACGGCGTGGTAGGCATCTATCGCGTGGATGGTTCGGACCGTTTCACCGTCGTCGCGGACATCGGTGCATTCTCCATACGCCAGCCGCCGAAGACGGCGTTTTTCATCCCAACCGGAGTCCAATACGCGCTGGAACCCTACCGTGGCGGGTTCCTGGTCACCGATGGGCACCACAACCGCGTGCTGTACGTCACGCTAGAGGGCAAGATCACCGAGTGGACCGCGCTCGAAAACGTCGTCCCGACCGGGCTGGCGGTATCGGGCAGCAAGGTGTACATGGCCCAGGCCGGCCCTGTGCCGCACCTGCCCGAGGACGGCAAGGTCGTGAAGCTCCGGCCTGGGTGGCGGGCCGCCACCGAGGTGGCCTCCGGCAGGAGTCTCCTCGTCGACGTGGAGTTCGGCCGCGCTCACCATCTCTACGCGGTCTCGCAAGGGCACTTCGAGGTCGGCAGCCCTGAGGGTTCGCCGGCACAGCCGAACACCGGCGCGCTTCTGAGAGTCAAGCGGGACGGCACGTTCACCGTCATTGCGGATGGCTTGAACCAGCCGACCTCCCTCGAGTTCATCGGCAACACCGCATACGTCGTGTCCCTTGCTGGCGAGATCTGGAGGATCGACGGTGTCCTCGATGGTGACGACGAGTCCGACAGTGGTGGGGAGGGCGAGGAGGACTGAGTGCGAGCTCAACCGCCAGCCGTTTTGGACCTGCGGTAGGCGCCTGGAGAGGATCCGAACTCTCGCTTGAATGCGCGAATGAAGGCCGCCTCCGACTGGTAGCCCACGTCGAGCGCAATCTGCATGATGGTATTCCTCGACGTGAGCAGACGCCGTGAGGCCAACTGCAGACGCCACATCGCCAGGTAGGCGAGCGGCGGCTGTCCGAGAAAGCGCGCGAAGCGCTCGATCAGGACGGACCGCGATGCACCCGTCGTAGTCGCCAGGGTGTCGAGGCTCCACGGGACGCCCGGCTGCCTGTGCATGGCCGCAATCGCCGCTCCCACGACCGTGTCGCGTGCCCCCGCCAGCCATCCGGTCTGCTCGGGTGGGAGTTGCGCCATGTAGCGCCGCAAGGCTTCGATGAACAGCGTCTCGGCCATCTTGGCCAGCATCACCGAGCGACCCGGTCTCGACGACTCGCTTTCCGACACGAGGTGGCGAATCGAATGCTCCAGCCATCGCCCGGTGTCGTCGGACCGCAGGTTGATCTTGAACACGCACGGGAGACCGGAGAGGAAGAGCCGGTCCGCATCCCGTTCGCAGCCAAAGTAGCCGCACACGAATCGCGTCGGGGCACCACCGCCGCCAATCGCGAAGACCGACACACCACCAGCGAGGAACCGATCCAGCGAGCCGCCCTCGTCAAGCACGCGGACCACAGGCCCGTCCGACATGACGTGCGCGTCGCCGTGCGGCACGACAACGACGTCGCCCGCCTCGATCGACAACTCTACGTCGTCCCCGAAGCGAGCGATCCCGGTTCCCTCCGTGATCAGGTGATAGCCGACCAGGCGCTCCGTGCCCGGAGCGAGTAGCTGCGCATAGGTGCTGAGCGGAGGCAACGCGAATGCCCAGGGCTTCGTGCACACGGCATCGTAGAAGACGGCGCCGGTGATGTGCACGGAGCCGAGCGCCTCGGATAAGGCATCCATTGATCAACCTTGCTCGGCCATTGCGGAGCGATGCAAACACACTCGGCATCGCGGCAAAGCATGGGGGTCTCCGCGGCGCCTAGTCTTCGAGCATACCCGATCGGTCAGAACCCGATCATGAATGGACGGCCGCGCGCGAACCGCGGCGTTATCGGAGCAGAACACTATGCTGAGTCACGCTATCACGACACTCGAACGAGATCTCCGCGGGCGCCTGGTCCAGAGGACTGACGCCGACTACGAGCAGGCGCGCCGCCTTTACAACGGCATGATCGATAAGCGGCCCTTGATGATTGCGCAATGTGCGGACGTTGCGGATGTCGTGTCGGCGGTGACGTTCGGCCGCGACCAGGAGCTTCGCATCGCCATTCGCGGCGGCGGGCACAACGGGCCGGGGTTGGGCAGCGTCGACGATGGCCTGGTCATCGACCTGTCGGCCATGCGCGGCGTGCGAGTCGATCCCGCCACACGGACCGTTCGAGTGGAAGCGGGCTGCCGGACCGGAGACGTCGATCACGCCACACACGCGTTCGGTCTCGCGGTGCCCTTTGGGATCGTCTCGACCACCGGCGTGTCCGGACTGACCCTCGGCGGCGGCATGGGCTATCTGACGCGAGCGCACGGGCTGACCATCGACAACCTCGTCGAAGCCGACGTCGTGTTGGCCGATGGGCGGTTCGTCACGGCCAACGCCCAGGAGCACGCCGACCTCTTCTGGGCCCTGCGCGGCGGTGGTGGCAACTTCGGCGTCGTCACGAGCTTCCTGTTTCGTGCGCACCCCGTGACGAGCGTTTTTGCCGGGCCGGTGTTCTGGGAGGCCAGTCACGCCAAGTCGGTAATGCGCGCCTATCGCGAGTTCCTGCCCGGAGCGCCGGAAGCGCTCGGGCTGTTCGTCGGTCTCAAGACCGTGCCGTCAACCGACCCGTTTCCGCGGGAGTTCTGGGGCACGCGCGCGTGCGCCGTGGTTGGTGCCTTCAACGGGCGGGAGGTCGAGGGCCGGCGCGCCATGGCGCCGTTGCTCGACGCCTTGCCCACTCCGATCTTCAACTGGATGAGCGCGATGCCGTTTCCAGCCATGCAGGCGCTCTTTGATCCGCTGCTACCAAAGGGCCTGCAGTGGTACTGGAAGGGCGATTTCGTGCGGTCCCTCCCGGACGAGGCGATTGACGTTCACATCGCTCAGGGCACAGCGGCGCCGACAGAGTTGTCGCTGATGCATCTCTATCCCATCGACGGCGCCGCGCAGCGCGTCGCGAGCGACGCGACGGCATGGGGCGCGCGCGATGCGACCTGGGCGATGGTGATCGCCGGCATCGACCCCGATCCGGCGCGTGCCGCGGCCTTGAGAGCATGGGGGCGAGAGGTACTGGCAGGCCGTGCACCCCTTCAATCAGGCCGGCGGCTATGTCAACTTCATGATGGACGACGAGGGGCCCGGCCGCGCCCAGGCGGCGTATGGCCAGAACTATGCCCGCCTCCTGCAGGTCAAGGACGAGTACGACCCAGCCAACCTGTTTCGAGTCAACCAGAACATCACGCGGCTACCACTCACCGCGAAGCCGTGAACGTGAACCACGGTGATCTCAGGGGCTCCTTGAGGACCGGCGGCTTTCGCCGAGACAGTTTGGGATTCGAACCCCACTCAGGTCCGTCAAGGATCTCTAGATCTATGGCTTGCGCGGTTCATGGAAGAGCTGGCTGGGTGTCAGGGACGGAATTCGCAACTTCTTATTCACGGCGGCGTGAACCCCACTCCCCGCAACCTATCCATAACCTGCCACTTCCGAGCCTGACCGGCGATCCCTCGTGAAGGCTGTCCGAAACATGTATACAAATTTCGGACAGGCTTTGAAGGGACCAGGACCCGCGCCCGACCTGTGGCCCGAGTGCGGCTTCACGACGATCTCCACGTCGCTGCCGAGCAACACGAGGAACCGCACGACCGGGTCCAGCCCTTCTCAGGCGCGCTTGGTGGCAGCTGTGTTGGTCGATAGTTCAGGCCTGAACAGATGGATCGGCCCCTGCTGCATCAGTCGCCACATCAAGGCCCGCCTTGCCGAGTCCCTGGAGCGAGTGCTGGACCATGTCCGCGTCGAACCACTGGTCAAGCTCCTGACCCGCAACGGCGGCGTAAACCGGCTGAATCGCAAGTAGTTCGCGAACGGCCTGCCGTGCCGGCGCGACATCCCCGAGTTGCCCGTAGGTGGCGGCCAGCGCCACCGCGACGAGCGACACCCCGGGTAGGTTCATCTTGAGGGCCGTGGCCAGCGCCCCACGATAGTCATGAAGACGGTAGGCATTGAGGAATGACGCGTACCAGTACCAACCTGGGTGATGGGGATTGAGCTCGATCGCCCGCGCGATCAGGGCACAACCACGATCCCACTCGCCGGAGTAGGCCAGCGTCTGTCCCACGTAGACGGCCGTGCATGCGTCCATCGGGTTGAGTGCGAGTGCCCGCTCACCTGCGTGCCGGGACGACGCAAATTCCTTTCGGAGATATAGAGCCCAACACAACGCCTGATACGCGCGGTGATTCGATGGATCGGCGTCGACGGCTCGTCGCGCGGCTGCCAGCGCGCCCTCGAGCGTCTCGCGCGCCGCTCCAAACCCGTGGCCGTATTCGTCTGCCAGCATGATCGACATCATGGCCCAGCAATCCGAGTGCGCGGGCGCTTGTTGGACAGCTCGCTCCAGCCTGCCTTGGCCTCCGCATGCTCCTCGGCGGTGACGCGTTCGGCGTAGCAAAAAACTCCTCAGCAGCGCCTCGTAGGGACTGAGTTGCTCGAGCGGTTTGCTCCGCACCGTCTGGCTCATACTGTGAGGGAGAACGCCATACGCGTCGGCGAGGGTCGAGACGATGCAAGGGACGAGTGCATCCTGAAGTTTGAAGATGTCGTCGGGTTGAAACGGACGATCGAATGTTTCCGCCCACAAATGGGCGCCGCTGGCGGCGTCCACAAGCTGCACCGCGACGCGCAGTTGTGAGCCCGCCTGCCGGAGACTGCCTTCAATCACGTAGCGCGCGGCATCGCGCGACGTCGAGCTGCGTGCGATCACGCGGAGATACGAAAAGCGCGACAAGCCGGTCACGATCTCTTCGGCCAAACCCTCGGCCAGAGCGGCCAGGTCGCTGTTGCTGCCGCTGTACTTGAACGCGAGCACGGCGACCCAGAAGCCTTCGTCCGGACGCGTGCCCGACGTGCTCGATCCACTCGCACCGGCACGACGTGCGGTTGCCGGCGTTCCACTCGACAGCGCGACCTGTCGCGACAGGTCGCGACATTCATCGGCGATGTCACGCGCAGCCTGGATACGCTGATCCGGATCCTTCTCCAGGCAGCGTCGAATCAAGCAGCGTCGAATCAAGTGTGCAAGGTCGACGGGCAGATCGCTGCGCAGTTCGGTGACGAGCGGCGGCGTGTCGCGCAGGATCGCGGACGCCAGTTCGGCCGAAGACGCACCCGCGAAGGGACGTTCACCGCTGGGATCTGGTAAAGCAGGATGCCGAGCGAGAAGAGATCGCAGCGGTGATCCACCGCCCGGCCCGCGACTTGCTCCGGAGACATGTAGGCCGGCGTACCCATCACGACGCCGTATTCGGTGTGTCCAGCTGAAGTCAGTGTGGCGTCCGTAGGGCCGCTTGCCGCCAGATCCTTGGCGAGGCCGAAGTCCGGCACCTTGACCCGTCCGTCGGCGGCGACCATCACGTTCGCCGGCTTCAGGTCGCGATGCACGATGCTCTTGTCGTGCGCGGCGGTCAGGGCCTCGGCGATCCCAGACGCGATCCGCAACAACTGATCGAGCGGCAAACCACTGGCGGGAATCACGTGATCGAGGGACTGCCCCTCGACCAGTTGCATCGTCGGAAAGTGGACGCTATCCTCACCCGGACCCGCAGCTTCTTCAACCGAGAAGACGGTGACGATGTTGGGGTGATCGATCGCCGCGAGCGCCTTAGCCTCGCGTCGAAAGCGACCGAGCCTGGTGCCATCGCGTGCGACGTCGGCGGGAAGCACCTTGATGGCAACGTCGCGACCTAGTCGCGAGTCGCGCGCACGATACACCTCGCCCATCCCACCCGCTCCGAGCGACGCCAGGATCGTGTACGGCCCAAGCGTCTGACCTGTGGCGAGTGACATCCGAGCGAATTATAGCCGTGCGGTTGCGCGCCTCGATGCGGCCGGGTCGATTGGCGACACAGTCTGGGATTCGAACTCAACAGAATCGCGCTAAAATATTGAGGCCTATGATGTTGGCCCTGCGAGACGATTCCGAAAAGCTGTGGCTGGGTGTCAGGGACGATTCCCGACACTACCTCGTCCATGCGGCTTGATTAGCGCGCCGCCGGTGGGTACCTCCATGCGGGGACGAACGCTGGCATATTAGCTAGCCGCCTTGGATTTCGAGCCTCCGCTCGGGCGGTGAATGCGACCCGGTCGTTGAGAAAGCCTCTCCCGATACTCAGTCGGGTCAGTGCCATACGCTTTGCGAAAGGCCCTCACGAAGCTGCTACGGCTGTCGTACCCCGCATGACCTGCGATCTGATCCAGTGTGAGCGTGCCCGACGCGAGTTGATGGCCTGCTTGCCGCATGCGCAGGTCGCGAAGAACAGTCATCGGCGGGCGACCCACCAGGTCAGTAAACCGCTGCACGAAGGTAGAACGACTCAGGGCTGCACACTGCGCCAGACTCTGAAGCGAATGATGCCGCCCGGGCTGCGCGGCCATCTCCGAGAACGCACGTGCGATCTGAGGATCTCGCAGCATCGAGAATCGCTCGACCCAGGACTCCATCGAGCCAATGGAGCGGCGCAACAAAGCGACGATCACTTGCTTGAGCAGCGCAGCGCTCATCGCACCAAATCCAATCTCCTGCGAGACGAGTTCCGCTAGCGCCGATTTGAGCTTGTGATCGAGCTGGTCCCTGGCGTCGAATCTTTCGACGATAGGCGAGGACAAATTGCCGAACAGTTCGAGTGACGATCCGTACGATGCGTGGAAAAACCCGCAGATCAGCACGATTTCAGGATCGCCGTCGCCAGCCACATAGCGGCGGAGGATTCCCTTCGACCTCGTTTGCCCCCGG